>NZ_CP072156.1:477500-3577500 GCF_019355735.1 Rhizobium sp. B230/85 | reverse complement strand
GGGTCATCATCAGGCGTTGTGCAAACCGGGATTCCATGGCCACATCCTTCCAATTGCGGGACAACGGATTGCCGCAGGGAACGTTCCCTCGAGGGCATTATCGTTTCATGGAGTAGGCGTGGGGAGGCCGGTACGGCCTCCCGGGTTTGTTTACGGGTGATTGGTTCAGGTCTTGGGAGCGTAGGGTTTTAGCGTCCGCCAGGCGTGGCCGGCGCGGGCGAGGAGATCGTCGGATGCCTGCGGACCGGCGCTGCCCGAGGCGTAGTTCGGGAAGGACGGTTCTTCCTTCGCCCAGGCGTCCTGCAACGGCTGGACAACCCGCCAGGCCTGCTCGACCATGTCGGCGCGCATGAACAGTGTGGCGTCGCCGACCATCACATCATAGATCAGCGTTTCGTAGCCGACATTCGGGAAATCGGCGAACCAGTCGTCGTAGCGAAACAGCATGCCGACATTGGCAAGCGCCATTTCCGGGCCGGGCTGCTTGACCTGCAGGGAAAGAAATATGCCTTCGTCGGGTGCTGTGCGCAGCACCAGCCAGTTTGGCTGCGGGGCCTCGCCTTCCTTGTGGAACGGCTGGCCGGGGGCTGCCTTGAAGGAGATGGCGATCTCGGTCCGCCGTTCGGTCAGGTGCTTGCCGGTGCGCACATAGAAAGGCACACCTTCCCAGCGCGGATTGTCGATGGACAACTGCATGGCGACGTAGGTCTCGATGCGCGAAGCCGGATCGACATTGGCCTCGGATCGGTACGGAACTGCGGTCTTGCCGAGCACCGAACCGGCGTCATACTGGCCGCGCACGGCTTCCGATGGCTGGCACGGACGGATGGCTTCGACCACTTCCGCCTTTTTCGAACGGATGGAGGCGGCGTCGAAGGAGGTCGGCGGCTCCATTGCCACCATCGACAGCAAGGTAAAGAGATGGTTCGGGACCATGTCGCGCAGGGCGCCGGTGTTTTCGTAGAATTTGCCGCGCGTTTCGACCCCGACTGTCTCCGTCACGGTGATTTGCACCTGCTCGATGGCATCGCGGTTCCAGATGCGCTCGAAGAAGCCATTGGCAAAGCGGAAGGCCATGATGTTCTGCACCGTTTCCTTTCCGAGGAAATGGTCGATGCGGTAGATCTGATCCTCCTTCAGGACCTTCAGAATCTGCGCGTTCAGGGCCTGCGAAGAGGCGAGATCGTGGCCGAAGGGCTTTTCGATGACGACCCGTCTCCAGAACTTCGCCCCGCCATCCGATCCGTCAGATTGGGTCACGAGACCGGCCGCACCCAGCTGATCGATGACGGTTCCGAAAAACTGGCCGGCGACTGCCAGATAGAAGATGGCGTTGCCTTGGGTGTCATGACCGGACTTGGCGGCTTCCAGCGCCTTGCCAATCTCGGCATAAAGGTCCGGCTTGGTCAGGTCACCCTGGATATAGACCATTTTCGACACCAGCGTCGTCCAGGCGGCCTCGTCGATGGCGGTTATGTCGAAGTCGGAAGAGCGGTTGCCTATGAAAGTCTCGAGCATTTCGCGCAGGCGTTTGGCCCAGCTCTCGACGTTGCCATCGGCGAGGTCGACGCCGATCAGGGCAAATTTGTCCGGTAGGGTCTTCGACAGCAGCAGGTTATAGAGCGCCGGAATGACCAGGCGGCGGGTCAGGTCGCCACCGGCTCCGAACAGGACCATAGCGCAGGGATCAGCCGGCGCGGGTGTGGTGCGTGTGTCATCGGCCTTGGCGGCCAGTATCTCGGGCGCAGTTGCAGACATCGGCAGTTCCTTGGGGATTGGAAATCGGAGGTGGCGGTTTCGTTGTGATCGTTTCGTCAATGGCCTGCAAGGCCTTTCCGGCGCCTGCATGGCATGCGTTGTAAAGCTGGCATTGTTGCGGCAGAGGTCAAGACGATATAGCCTCGAGGTCAAGGAACCTTTTGCCGCGTCGCGTGCTTATCGGCGTGTCCACCCGGAATGAGAAGCGGCATGGCGGCACTTGCCCTCGCGCAATCCGCCGACAGATATCCGGGAATGAGAACATGACAGATTTACCGATGCGGGCGATGGTCCGCGCCAAAATATCAGAGGAAGATCATGACCAAGAACAGTGCATCCTCAGCAGCTCTCGCAACCCCCACCGATCTCGGCCGTAACGACAGGACGAAGGTCGCCGATGCGCTGAACGGTATCCTCGCGGACACCTTCGCGCTGTATATGAAGACCAAGAATTTCCACTGGCATATGTCGGGCCCGCATTTCCGCGATTATCACCTGATGCTCGACGAGCAGGCCGCCCAGATCATCGGCACGACCGACGACATCGCAGAGCGCGTCCGCAAGATCGGCGCCACCACGCTACGTTCTGTCGGCGACATCGCGCGTCACCAGTCGATATCGGACAACGATGCCGAGTTCGTTGGGCCGGTTGCGATGCTGAAGGAGCTACATGCCGACAATCTCTCGCTGGTCGAGGCGCTGCGCCAGGCCAAGGAACTTGCCGACGACGCCAAGGACAACGCCACCAGCGGCGTCATCGACACCTGGACGGATTTTGCCGAGCGTCGTGCCTGGTTCCTGTTCGAGGCTACCCGCGGCCAAAACTGATCAGGGGCATCCGGGCGGCCGGCGATTGGCCGCTTCCCGATTACCGTAAAACATATGCGCGCCCGGCAACGAAGCCGGGCGTTTGCGTTGAGAGGGCTGTAAGGCAGATCTTTCCGTTGTTCTTTAACAGGTCTCCGCGTCATCAAACTACTGGATGGCAGCGCTGCTTCCGTAAGCTTCAATCGTGCGGAAGCTGGAACAGGTTGCGGATGCGGGTTGCGAGCGAACCGCCCTGTGCATTGCCGATGGCGCCGCTGCCGGCGAACAGGTGTTTTTCAGCATCGATGCGTTGCGACATGATCTGGCCGAGCTCCTCGGCAATCATCGGCCTGTCCTTCAGCAGGGGCGACAGTTGTTCCTGGCCGAGTTCGTAGATGACCACGAAAGTCAGCGCCCGGATGCTGCCGACTTCGTTTGCCCCCATCAGCACGCCACCTTCGCCGAAGCAGTCGCCAGGCGCGAGCCGGGTCAGCTCGATCTCGCGACCGTCCTCGCTGCGCGTGATGCTGACGACGCCGGTGCGCACGATCATCAATGCCGTAAGCTGGCTGTCCTGGGCGGCGATGACAGTGTCCTTGCGATAGGTCCGCCGGGTCATCTGGCCTGCAAGGGCCTCCTTTTCCTCCGATGTCAACGGCGCAAACAGCGGGATATTGCTGAGCAGGCTGAGCGGAGTGCTAATCTTGCGGACTTTGTCCGTATCCGCCAAGGCCTCCGCATCGCCGTAGATGCCGCTGCCCACCGGCGGCGCCATCCTGTAGCCGGAGGATTTGACGTGGCGGTAGATCAGGTCGAAGATCTCGTTCTTGGCCGTTGTCGTCATGGCGATGTTCTTGACGCTGAAGGAGAGGCCGAGCTGTACGGCCTGACTGTCCAGGGCATCTATGGAAACCGACGGTGCCGGGTTTGCGAGGATCGAATTGCTGCTGAGCAGGACATTCCGCATGACCTCTGCCATGAACTTGGGGGCCGTCGTCGGCACCAGGCGAACTGTGATGGTGACGCCGTGCTGTTCATCCGGGCTTGACAGGTTTGTCAGCCGCGCCTTGGCCAGCGCGCTGTTCGGAATGACGATCAGGCCGTTGGTGCCGTTCAACAGATAGGTGGCCCGCCAGTTGGTCTCGATCACCTTTCCCTGCATCCCGTCGTCGAGCACCACCCAGTCACCGACCGAATAGGGCCGGCCGAGGTTGAGAGCGATGCCTGAAAACAGGTCGTTCAGCGTGCTCTGCAGTGCGAGGCCGAGGATGATGGCAAATACGCCCGACGTGGCGAGCAGCGTGCCGACGGGGACACCGAAGACGTCGGCGACGATGGAAAGGCCGGCGCTCATATAGATGACGCCGACGACGAGGTCCTGCAGCAGCCGGCCCTCGCGTGGCTTTCGCTCGAAGATCAGGAACACGCGGACAAAGGCAACCAGCGTCCAGGCACCATTGATCCACCAGACGATCTTGGCGAAGGTCGTAAAGATGCGCAGCGTTACCGAGGTTTCCAGTCCGGCTTTCTCATAGGGAACGATGTCGTTGTGGAGCAGCACCACTGTCAGCAGGATGAACAGTGCGATCTGCGCAACCAGACGCCAGACCTGCCGGCGGCGCAGCAGGATACGGCTGACAACAAAACCGACGATCATGACGAAACAGAACTGGACGACCGGATTGGCGATATCTTCGAACGTCATGAGGGACCAATCGTCTACGCGGAAAGAAACGAGGTGCGCGGCCGAGGCTGAGCTGGCGTTACAGTCGCACGAACGCCGGCACAGTTCCATCCCTGACGCCACGCGATCGTTGACGATGACTTACCCCGATGCGCGACTTGAACTTGCAGCGCGGGCCATCATCTTATAGCTGTCATCCGATATTGATATCCGGCTTCCGGGCGCATTTCGCGGCGTCCTCCAAACACTCGAGGAAATTTCATGACCCAGGCATTCGACATCAAGGGCGACCTTCTGATCGGCGCCGATTCCACCGGCGACAATAGAACCGTGCGCGCCATCAATCCTGCCACCGGCGAAAACTTGGAACCGGCCTTCGCCGTCGCCAGTGTTGCCGATGTCGATCGTGCCTGCGATCTGGCAGCGGCGGCTCTCGACGCCTACCGCGCCGTGAGCCTTGAGGCCCGCGCCGTCTTCCTCGAAACCATCGCCGCCAATATCCTCGAGATCGGTGACCAGCTGCTCGAGCGTGCGCATGCCGAAACCGGCCTGCCGCTCGCCCGCCTCACCGGCGAGCGTGGCCGCACCGTCGGCCAGCTGCGTCTCTTCGCGTCTGTCGTGCGTGCCGGCGAGTGGCTCGACCTGCGCGTCGATCCGGCCCTGCCTGAGCGCCAGCCGTTGCCGCGCCCGGACCTGCGCCTGCGCCAGATCCCGCTCGGCCCGGTCGCCGTATTCGGCGCCAGCAACTTTCCGCTCGCCTTCTCGGTCGCCGGCGGTGACACGGCGTCGGCGCTTGCCGCCGGTTGCCCCGTTGTCGTCAAGGGCCACCTTGCCCACCCCGGTACCGGCGAACTGGTCGGCCGCGCCATCCGCGCTGCCGTTGCCTCCTGCGGCCTGCCGGAGGGCGTGTTCTCGCTGGTCACCGGTGCCAATGAAACCGGTGCTGCGCTCGTGAAGAACCCGCACATCAAGGCAGTCGGCTTTACCGGTTCGCGTGCCGGTGGCCTGGCGCTTGCAGCCATTGCCGCTGCCCGTCCCGAGCCTATCCCGGTCTATGCCGAAATGAGCAGCGTCAACCCGGTCTATCTGTTCCCGGCAGCGCTTGCCGCCCGCGCTGAAGCGCTCGGCAAGGCTTTCGTCGGCTCATTGACCATGGGTGCCGGCCAGTTCTGCACCAACCCGGGCCTGATGTTTGCGGTCGACGGCCCCGACCTCGACACCTTCATCGCTGCTGCCACCGGTACGCTTACCGAAAGCGTACCTGCCCCGATGCTGACCCCCGGCATCCACGCTGCTTATGACAAGGGCGTCGCTGCCTTTGCCGGCAACGAGGCCGTCAAGACGGTCGCCCAGGGCAAGCCTGCCGAAGGCGCCAACCGCAGCCCGGCGATCTTCTTCGAGACCGACGCCGAGCACTTCATGGCAGACGAAAGCCTCGGCAACGAAGTTTTCGGTGCCGCCAGCCTGCTTGTCCATTGCAAGGACGTGGCGCAGATGGTGGCGATTGCCGAGAAGCTGGAAGGCCAGCTGACGGCAACGCTGCATCTCGACCCCGCCGACCATGACGATGCGCGCAAGCTGCTGCCGGTGCTCGAACGCAAGGTTGGTCGCATTCTCGCCAATGGATGGCCAACGGGCGTCGAAGTCAGCCATGCCATGGTGCATGGCGGCCCGTTCCCGGCCACCTCGGACAGCCGCACCACCTCGGTCGGCACCATGGCCATCCGCCGCTACCTGCGCCCGGTCTCCTACCAGGACCTCCCGGACGGCCTGCTGCCGCCGGAACTCAGCAACGACGGCGTGAAGACGCTGCCGCACCTTCTCGACGGCGTGCGCGCCGGGAAGTAACCTTGGGCTCACTGTTAATATGAAGCCGCTGTCTGAAAGGACGGCGGCTTTTTTGTTCTGGGGCTTGGCTGGTTGCGGGCGAGATCGTCTCTGGGGCTTCACCCCCCTCTGCCATGTCGGGCATCTCCCCCACAAAGGGGGAGATTGGCTGGAGCGCCATTGCCTGTCTCACTGGCTTCGACATCGCAGAATTCCTGAGGTCACTGTTTCGGATAGCCGGCGCGGCGACTTGATCTCCCCCCTTGTGGGGGAGATGTCGGCCAGGTCGACAGAGGGGGGCGCCGCATCCATTGGACGGCGTCCGCATCGGTAGTGAGCGCTTGGGCTCACGGTGAATGGGCTTTTTTGTCACGAGCGCCGGCGTCCCTCCCTGCGCAAAACCGTGGCGGGTCTACCTCGGGTCATTGTTTAGGAGACCATCTGATTTTTCTGTCTGTCTATGACATGATGCGCGTCTGCACTAGGTGCGTTGCGAGATGGTCCCGTCCGGAGTTTCGTGTGCTTAGAACCCTTTCGTTCATAGTCGCTGTCGCCGCAACGGTTTCGGCCGCACAGCAACCCACGCCTCTCACTTCCGATCAGCTCATCGACATCTGCGAATCCTCAACTGTTGTCGAGGCCTCGAAGAAAGGTGATGTGTTGGGATGGCAACCGGTGGAGGACAAGGCTTGGAAGAAGAGCTTCGAGAACTACAACGGCGGATCGGTCGACGTTGTCGGTTGGCGGCGCGGCGCAAAAGATAGCGACGGCCTCCTCTCGTTCTGGACTTCGACAGGACCGGTTTCAACCCGAACGTGCTCGCTTTATGCACCAGGTGACGGAGCAGCGCTGCTCAGCGCCTTTTTTTCCCATTTCGGCAAGCCCTCCAAGCTCGACAAATTCGAGCTCGGTCTAATCGCCGACTGGGAGCGAGCGGGGGATGTTGTCGAACTCAGCCAGACCGGTGATCTCTTGTCGGTCAGCTACACAGCTCGCAAATAAGATACCAACGTCCGGTTCGTCGACGTCATGAATTCTGCCGCTCGTGCCGGCTCTGTCTCTTGTGCTTTGCGGTCTCATACCGTTTGAGAGATGGGAGCGCCGCGGGTAGAGGCAGCAGTCTCCGAAGCCAGCTTGGTCCCAGCAAAACGCCGCCTCCCTTTCGGAAGACGGCGCTAATCATGCCATAGCCTGTCTGGCTTAGCTGCGAGGCAGCATGCCTTCGACGTCGGCGGCTGCGTCGTCGAGGGCTTCCTTGGGTTCGGCCGAACCGTCGACGATGCGCGACAGGTTATCGACGATGGTCTGGGTGACCTTGACGCCGTTGGAGCCGGGGAAGGCGTACCATGGGATCATCAACGACATCTGGTTGAGGCCGGCCTGGAACAGCGGGTTCTGCTTGTAGAACTGGCCGAGATACTTGTCGGACTTGGCGGCGAGTTCGTTGTTCGGGACATAGCCGGTACCGGGGACGACGACCGAGGCGCCATAGGGGCCGGCGGCGAACTTGGCGAACTTCCAGGCGGCTTCCTGCTTGACCGGGTCCTTGGCAAGAATGACAACAGCGTTGCCGCCGGTCGGCAGGTGGCCCTTGGCCGGATCGAGCAAAGGCAGCTTGGCGGTACGCAGGTCGAACTTGGTGCCGACATTCTTGATAGTATTGCGCAGAGCGCCTGTCGTCTGGAACTCGAAGCCGACCTTGCCAGCGGCGAAGGCCTGTTCTCCGGCGGACTTGGTGAAGACGGGGAGGCCGCCTTCCTTGACCATGCGCTGCAGGGTTTCGGCAGCCTTCAGGCCTTCAGGACCGTTGAATGCGACCTTGGTCTCGTCGGCATTCAGCATCGTGCCGCCGTTGCCGAACAGCAGTGCGGAGAACATCCAGTCGTCGCCCTGCCAGCGGAAATCGATACCATCGACGCCGTTGCCGAGCGCCTTGATCTTGCCGCCGAGAGCAATGACTTCGTCCCAGGTGGTCGGCGGGACGTCGGGATTACCGCCGGCAGCCTTCACCAGATCGGCATTGTAGTACATGATCGGGGTTGAGGTGGCGAAGGCGAGACCGAGCTGTTTGCCGTTGACCTGGGCGAGCTTCAGGATCGTGTCCGAGAAGCCTTCCTCGGCCATGTTGCCGTCCTTCTTGATCAGCGGTCCGAGGTCGAGGGCAACGTTGCGCTCGGAGATCATCCGGAGCCTGTTGAGGCCGATGAAGGTGACATCGGGCATGGCGTCAGTACCGGCCTGGCGCAGGATCGTCTGGATGCCGTCTTCGTAGGTGGCCGACGGGCTGGCAAACTGGATCTTGATATCAGGGTTTTCTTCCATGAACTTCTTCGAGATCGTGTCCATCACGTCCTTGAAGAAGCCGGGCATCGGGTAATGCACCGTCAGCGTGGTTTCGGCATAGGCCGGCACCGACACGGCCATCGCGATGGCAGCGGCGGCAACGAGCTTGGTGAAATATTTCATCGAGCGTTCTCCTGTTTGACGACCGGTCAGCCTTTGAGACCGGTCATGGTAATTCCCTCGACGAAGCGCTTTTGCGCGAGCAGGAAGGCGGCAACGAGGGGAAGGGTTATGACCATGGTGGCGGCCATCAGCGCGCCGTAGTCGTCGCCGGCTTCGGCGGCGCGGAAATACATCAGCCCGAGCGGCGGCGTGGCAAAGCCCTGCTTGCTGATGACGATCAGCGGCCAGTAGAGATCGTTCCAGTGGGCAACCACCGAGAAGATCGCGAAGGCGGTGACGGCAGGCCAGGCATTCGGCACGATGACGCGGGCGACGATGCCGATTTCCGACATGCCGTCGAGGCGGGCCGCATGGATCAGGTCGTCCGGCATGGCGCGGAAGAATTGCAGGAACATGAAGATCGCAAAGACCGAGATCGAGAACGGCGCCACGAGCGCGGTGTAGCTGTTGAGCAGCGAGGCGCTGTCGAAGGCGACGTAGAGCGGCAGTGCCGTCGCGTGGATTGGCACCAGCAGCCCGAGCATGACCATCGCCATCATCAGTTTTGCAGCGCGGAACTTGAGTTTGGCCATGGCGTAGGCGCAGGGGATTGCGACGATGACCTGGAAAAAGAAGATCAGGCCGCAGACGAGAACGCCGTTCCACAACAGCGTGCCCATCGGCACCCGGCTGAACGCCTTGGTGAAGTTGGCGACGTAATAGAAGGTCTGCGGTATCAACGACAGCGCCGAGGTGAAGATCTCGCTCTGCGTCTTGCCGGCCGCCGACAGCATGAAGATGTAGGGAGATAGGAAGACCAGCGCACCGAGCGACAGCACGGTCAGGCGGATGGCGCGGCCCGTTGAAAAGGTGGCTGTGCTCATGAGTATTGCACCCGCTTGTCGAGGACGTTGTACTGCAGGAAGGTGAGCACCATCAGGATGACGAGGAAGACGACGGTCATTGCCGACGCATAGCCGACATGCAGGTAGACGAAACCTTCGTGATAGATGGTGAAGAGCAGGACTTCCGACGCCCGGTTTGGGCCGCCTTCTGTCAACGTCTGGACCGTCTCGAACACCTTGACGGCATTGATGATGCTGATGGTGGTGACGAACAGCGTCGTCGGCGCCAGCATCGGCCAGGTGACAAGCCGGAACCGATCGATCGCCGAGCGTGCGCCGTCGACTTCGGCAGCGGCATAGAGCTCGCGCGGGATGGCGGTGAGACCAGCTAGGAACAGCACCATGTTGAAGCCGACCGATTGCCAGACCCCGATGATCGACAGGCTGTAGAGCACGGTGCCGGCAGAGCCCAGCCAGTTCGGGCCGGGAAGGCCGACCATGGCCAGCATGGCGTTGATGGGGCCGATGGTCGGGTGGAACAGATATTGCCAGACGGTCGCCATGGCGACGATCAGCGAGGCGACCGGCAGGAAATAGGCGGTGCGGAAGAAACTGCGCGCCGTCGTCTCGCTCTCGATCAGTAGCGCTACGCCAAGGCCGAGGATGATGGAGACCGGCGCGACGATGGCCGTGTAGACCGTCGTATTCCACAACGACTTCTTGAAGGTACGGTCGCTGAAGAGGTGGGCGTAGTTGTCCAGGCCGACGAAGCGGAACTTGTCGATGCCGAGTTCGAAATTGGTAAAGCCGAGACCGATGACGGCAATCACCGGCAAGAGCACGAAGACTACCATCAAGACGATGGCCGGCGAGGCGAGCAGCCAGGCGGTGCGCGCTTCGCTGCGGGCGTGAATGTCGGCCGTCCTCTTTGCGGGAACGGCGTCGAAGGCGATGCTAGCCATGGGCGTGCTCCCGCACTGCGTCGACGCTGACGTGAGCGGCGGCGAGGCGTTTTCCATTAGCAGCAAAGACCATTGCCCGGTCGGGTGAGAGGATCATTCCCACCGGCTTGCCGACGGCAATGCCGGATGCTTCGGCCGGCGTCAGCTTGGCGATCATGATTTCACCGATGGCGTCGAGCTTGCAGTAGACGATGACCTCGGAGCCGAGGAATTCGACGCGCTCGACACGGGCGGAAAGCGCATCCTTGCCGACGTCCGACAGGCGCACGAACTCGGGGCGAATGCCGATGGTGACGTCGGTGCCATCGACGTGGCTGTCGGCGAGCGTCATGCGGATGCCGCCGAACGAGACGATGCCGTTCTCGGCCAGCGCCGGAACCAGGTTGATGCGTGGCTGGCCGACGAAGCGGGCAACATCGACATGGGCCGGGTCGTCATAGATGACCTGCGGCGTGGCAAGCTGCAGCAAGTTGCCGCCGATCATGACGGCGACGCGGTCGGCCATAGACAGGGCCTCGGCCTGGTCGTGGGTGACGTAGACCGTCGGCACACCGGCGCGACGGTGGAGATCGACGATCTCGCCGCGGGCATGGACGCGCAGGTTGGCGTCGAGGTTGGACAGCGGCTCATCCATCAGGAAGACGCTCGGCTGGCGGACCATGGCACGGGCCAGCGCGACGCGTTGCCTTTGGCCGCCGGACATCTGGCCGGGCTTGCGATCGAGCAGGTGGTCGATCTTCAGCGAACGCGCCATTTCGGCGACGTCGCCCTGGATCGTCTTGCGGGTGCTGCGCTGGCCGGGCATCAAGTTGCCGATGAGGGGCAGGCGCTGGCTGCGAGACAGCCGGCGCATGGCGAGCGGCACCGCGATGTTCTGGCCAGCGGTCAGGTGCGGATAGAGGGCGTAGGACTGGAAGACCATCGCAATGTTGCGGTCGGCCGCCGCCGTCCCGGACATTTCCTTGCCGCCGATGACGATCTCGCCGCTATCGGCATGATCGAGGCCTGCGAGGATGCGCAGCAGCGTACTCTTGCCGCAGCCGGAAGGGCCTACCAGCGCGATGAACTCGCCCGGCTCGACCTCGAGGCTGACGCCCTTGAGAATGGCGGTGTCACCGAAGGATTTGGTTATGCCAGAAAGGGAGAGCGCGCTCATTGGGCCGCATCCCGGACGACCTTGTGGGCTGCCTGGGGATAAACCTCCTCGACGACATCGTCGAGGAAATAGGCGGTCATGCCGGGAACCGCGACAAGCTCGGTGGTGACGTCATCGGCAAACGTGTGGATAGCGGCGCCGACAAAGCGTTCGCCAGGCATTTCCCGTTCCATCTTGTCGAGGATGAAGGCGGCGGGCGGTGCCCAGACGGTGGCGGTAGTGCTGAAGCCGCCCTTCCAGGCCCAGTGCAGGTGACCGCTGCCAAACAGCGCAACATCATGGGCGGCAATCAGATCGTAGAGGCGCTGACGCGGGGTCGGCCGGACGCTCCAGTAGCCGGTGTCGCCCTCGTCCGGCGTGTCGACGAAGAGCGGCTTGTGGGCGAAGATCGCGACGCGGCGGTCGCCCCGGCTGGCAAGCGTTGTTTGCAGCCATTCGAACTGGGCTTCGTCCTCGCCATCCTCAAAGCCCATCAACTGGCTGTTGAGGCCGATCAGACGCCAATTGCCTCGATCTTCAACCCAGCGGTCGGGGCCGACGAGGCGCCGCCAGCGGGCCAGCCGCTCGGCATTGACGGGCTGGGCCGAACCAGGGAGATGGCCGACATCATGATTGCCGGGGACAATCAGCATCGGCACGGCGACCTGCCGCATCAGATCCATCGAGAAGACGAGGTCCTCGTCCTTGTCGGCGCCGTCGACGCTGAGGTCGCCGGTGTGGATGACGAGATCGGCGCCGCTGTCGTTGATCCAGCGTGCCAGTGGTTCCCAGTTGCCGTTGAAATGCGGCTTTCCGGGGCTGACATGGGTGTCGGTAATCTGGATGATTTTCATGCGGCGTCTCCGAAATAAAGATGGAAGCGCCTTCGGTGAGCGGCGCTCCAGAGGAGGCCGGCGCTTCTTGCCGCTCTCTCTAGTGCTCGCTCATGTCAGTTGAATAACAGCCGCACGGCCATTTAAAGTTTCGCCGGGTTGTCGCGAAATGTCGTGCGAGTGGCTCCCGGATCGCGTTTCGGGAAGCTCGGATCGCTCGCTGTCAGGTCTCGATGCCGACCGGCTGACTGGCATCAATCCGGCTGTAAACTGGCATCGGCGCGAGCTTGCTTCCGTCCTTCACGATGTACACCGGGACGGATTTGGCGGCGGGCACCTTGCTCTTTTCGGCATGTTGCCAAAGCGGTATCAAGGAGTTGCACTCAGGATAATACGCGCCGCAGCACCCTTCAGGGATGCTGTATGGGACGGCGCGCAGGCCATCCAGCCGGCGGACGATATTGTCATCGGTAGCGGTGACCAACGACACACTGTCGTCCTTGGCGATGCCGAACCTCTGCATGTCCGCTGTGTTGAGGAAGACTACCATGCGTGTGCCCTCGACCCCGCGAAAGCGATCGCTATAGCCATAGACGGTGGTGTTGAACTGGTCGTTGCTGCGTAGCGTCATGAGCCGGAAGATGTCGGCGTGGTCTTCCGCGAAACTTGCCGACAGTGCGGTCGGCACCTTGAAATTTGCCTTGCCCGTGTCCGTCTGCCAGTCGCGCTCGCGGGCGGCGAGCGGTTTTTCAAAGCCGCCGGGGGTAAACAGCCGCTTGTTGAAATCCTTGAATATCTTCGGGTAGGTCGCCTCTATTGCGTCGCGCACCTTGCCGTAATCATCGACCCAGGCGTCCCATGGGATGTCTGGATTTTCGGGAAGGGTGGCCTTGGCAATCCCGGCAACGATTTTCGTCTCGGAATAAAGCCCGGGGCCTGCGGGAGCGTGAAAACCTCTGGAGCCGTGGATGCAAGACGTGCTGTCCTCGACGCTGACGGCCTGCGGACCGCTTGCCTGCTCGTCGATTTCGGTTCTGCCGAGGCACGGCAGGAGGTAGGAGACGCTGCCGTTGAACAGCTGGCCACGGTTGAGCCGTGTGGCGATCTGCACTGTCAGGCGCATGGCCGGCCAGCGCTCCTCCATCAATTCCCGTTCCGGCACGGCGCGAAGGAAATTACCACCGAGCCCGATGAAGCCTTCGACATCGCCCTTGATGATTGCCTGGCAAGCATCAACGGTTGTCAGGCCATCCTCGTAAGGCGGCTCAAAGTGGTAGAGTTCCTTCAGCCTGTCCAGCGGAACCAGCTTGGTCTTTTCCGAAATGCCGACCGTGCGCTGGCCCTGAACATTCGAGTGGCCGCGCACGGGGCAGATGCCGGCGCCGGGCCGGCCGATATTGCCGCGCAGCAGAAGCAGGTTGACCAGCATCTGGACCGCCTGGACGCCGAGCTTGTGCTGGGTCAGTCCCATGCCATAGATGCCGATCACGGATTTGGCGCGACTATAGGTATCCGCCGCCTGGACCATTGCGGCAATCGGCAGGCCTGATTCCCGAACGAGGACGTCCCAGTCCTGAGACCTGACATAATCGATGAACTCTTCGGCGCCGTGGGTGTGTTCTGCCAGAAATTCGCGGTCGAGGACGCCGTTACCGCCGGATGCGAGGTCGGCGTCGTCGGTTGCCAGCAGTGCCTTGCAGATGCCGGCTATAGCGGCAATGTCCCCACCGGCCTTGACCTGGTGATACTGGCTGCTGATCTCAGTGGCATGGTTGGTGGCCATCTGGAGCGGGCTTTGCGGATTGACGAACCGCTCGAGGCCACGTTCCTTCAGCGGATTGAAGGTGACGATCTCGGCGCCGCGCTTTACTGCTTCCTGCAGCTGGTGCAGCATGCGCGGCGCATTGGAGCCGGTGTTGTGGCCGAAGAAAAAGAACGCTTCCGCCGTCTCGAAGTCGTCCAGCCGCACCGTCCCGACGGGAATCCCGATGCTCTCAGGAAGTGCGACAGAGGTGGATTCGTGGCACATATTGGAGCTGTCAGGCAGGTTGTTTGTGCCGTAGACCCGGGCCATGAGCTGATACATGTAAGACGTTTCCAGCGAGGCCCGGCCGGAGGCGTAGAACACGACCTTGTTGGGGTCGACTGCACGGATTGCCTTCAGTTCGCGGCCGATCGCCTCAAAGGCGTCGTCCCATGAGACGGGAACATAGCGGTCGCTCGCGGCATCGTAGCGCATCGGCTGCATCAGCCGGCCGGCATTTTCGAGATCGTAGTCGCTCCAGTCGCGCAGTTCGGTAACCGTGTGCTGCGCGAAGAAATCCGCGTCGGCGCGCGCGGCGGCCAGTTCCCAGAATGTCGCCTTGGCGCCGTTCTCGCAGAACTCGGCCGTGTGCGGCTTGGCGGGCTTTGCCCAGGCGCAGCTGACGCAGGCAAAGCCATCGGTTTTGTTCTGCTTGGCGAGACCGGCGACGACGCTGAGCGGCTGGCCGTTTTCCCGCGCCTGATGGGCCAGCGATCTGACTGATCCCCACCCGCCGGCCGGAGCATCGTTCTGTTCGATTTTCGGAGTGTCGGACATTATCGTCTCCCGCTTGCACAAGGCCGCGTTTCGTAACTTGCCTCGAGGCGATCAGTTCCACCGAGGTGGCGGGCCTCCCGCGCAAGATTTGAGCTGCTCTTGCCAACCGGGCCGAAAGCTGGTGTGTCGCGACAATGGCACGATCGAAAGGAAGCCGAGATGTCCGACCAGGAAAGCCGCATTACCCAGCTTGAGGAAGTTGTCGCCTATCAGGCAAAAACCATCGACGAACTCTCCGACCAGCTGACGGCGCAGTGGAAGGTGGTCGAGGAAACCCGCTACAAGCTCGAACGTCTGGTCGAGCGTTTCATGACGCTCGAGGAAGAAACTGCCGACGCACCGGCCAACGCAAAACCGCCGCACTACTGATCCCCGTATTGCCGGGGCCGCGCCTGGATAGCGGTAACATTTCTGTGTCTCACGCGGCTTTGTGTAACAAAACGACGGCCGCGTTCGTATCTGCTGTATGATGAATAAAACCGGGAGGACCGGAATGCAGACGAGACGCGCATTGCTGATGACTGTGGCGACCGGTGCGGCGGTGTTTTCCGCGCGCAACTGGAACGGATCGCCGGCAACTGCGGCTGCCGCGACGTTTCCCCTGACCCATACCGATGCGGAATGGCACAAGCTTTTGACCGCAGACCAATACGAGGTTCTGCGCAACGAGGGTACGGAACGCCCGTTTACCAGCCCGCTGCTCGAAGAACACCGCAAGGGACGGTTCGCCTGTGCCGGCTGCGCATCGCCGCTGTTTTCCTCGGAAACCAAGTTCGAGAGCGGCACGGGCTGGCCGAGTTTCTGGCAGCCGCTGCCGAAGGCCGTCGGGACTGTCAAGGATACGTCCTACGGCATGGTTCGCAACGCCGTGCATTGTGCCCGTTGCGGCAGCCATATCGGCCATGTCTTCAACGACGGGCCCAAGCCGACCGGCCTTCGCTACTGTATGAACGGCATGGCCATGACGTTCCAGGCGTCATCTGCGTGACGCACCTGCTGAAACGCCAATTCTGCCCAGCATTTGGGCTTAGACTTCAGACCTACGCATTCACCTCCGGTTGACGGGAGATCTTCCATGACCATGCCTTTGAAATATTCCATGCGCGAAGCCTTGTCCCACTATGGCCGACGGGCCGGCACCGCTGTTGCGGTCCTTCTGGTCGGCGGCACTGTGCTGCATTTCACACCTTCCCAGGCCGGCGAAGCCCGCGAGATTCCGAAAGCCACTGTCGACGAGGCGCCGGGTTCCGGCACCGAGACAATCGCGCTTGCCGGGGGTTGTTTCTGGGGCGTGCAGGGCGTCTTCCAGCATGTCGACGGCGTGGTCAGCGCTGTGTCCGGCTATGCCGGCGGCGCGAAGAATACTGCTGAATACGAGACTGTCAGCACCGGCAGCACGGGCCATGCCGAGACCGTGAAGGTGGTGTTCGATCCACACAAGATCAGCCTTGGCCATCTGCTGCAGATCTACTTCTCCGTCGCACACGATCCCACGGAATTGAACCGCCAAGGGCCGGACAGCGGCACCCAATACCGTTCGGCAATCTTTCCGACCACGCCTGAACAGGCGCGAGTCGCCAAGGCCTATATCGAGCAACTGAACAAGGCGCACGTCTTCGGCGAGGCTGTCGTCACGAAGATAGAGCCTGGGAAGAGCTTCTATCCGGCCGAGACCTATCATCAGAATTTCCTGACGACCCATCCGACCTATCCCTATATCGCGATTAACGACATGCCGAAAATCGACGACCTGAAGCGCCTATTCCCCAAGGATTATCGCGCCGAACCGGTACTCGTGACCGCCAGCAACTGATCGACGACTACCGCTCCGTCAGGCGCGACCTGACGGAGCGGTTGGCACTCCTGAGGTCTGGCGCAAGGGCGGCGGATATTTATCCGAGGCATAGCGTATATCCGATATCTCACTCGGTCGGCGTCCCTCTGGTGCGAGGCGACAAATGGGCGCATGCCCCCAGTGCATCGTTTGTGCCAATATCAGTTAGGCAGCCTATCGTTATCCGGTAAGGGTGGTGCCACAGGCAGATACAACAGAGCATCCAGCATGATCGTCCGCGAGCGCCCGGGGCTACTCCCGCTATTCTTCATCATGCGCGGATCGATCGTTCCCCGCATTCTGCCGCAGATCATCGTGATTTTCGTTATGTCCTGCCTCATCACCTGGGGCCATCACGAGCGCCCGGGCATGATCCTGTCGGTCAGCGGTGTGCCCTTCGCCGTGCTCGGCACGGCGCTTTCGGTGTTTCTGTCTTTCCGCAACAATGCCTGCTACCAGCGCTGGTGGGAGGCCCGACACAGCTGGGGACAACTGGTCTACGCGGCAAGGACGTTTTCGCGCCAGACCATGCTGCTGGAAGCTATGCACGGCGAGGAGGGGCGGCAGGTCAGGCGCAGCCTGCTGACGCTGGCCATGGCCATGCCGCATGCGCTTGTCCAGCATCTTCGGCCGGACGGCGACCAGAGCAAGGTCGAGCGGCTATTGCCGGACGATGTCCAGCCCCTCTATCACGCTGCATCGAACAGGCCTGAAATGCTGATGCGGCTGATGTCGGCCGATCTGGCAAGAATGCGGGCGAGCGACCGGATAACAGATATCCAGTACCAGATGCTCGACAGGACAATCACCGACATGGCAATCGTGCCGGCGACCTGCGAGCGCATCCGAAACACGCCGTTGCCGTTTGCCTACACGCTGCTGGTTCATCGCACGGCCTATCTGTTCTGCTTCCTCATGCCGTTCGGTTCGGTCGACGTGCTCGGCTGGGGAACGCCGTTTGCGGCGGCGGTCATCGCCTACACCTTCTTCGGTCTGGATGCGCTCGGTGACGAGCTCGAAAATCCGTTCAGCAAGGAGGCAAATGCTTTGCCTATCGGTGCGCTTGCCGATGCTATCGAGCATAATCTGCGCGAAGCCATGGGCGAGACGGATCTGCCCCCGCTGCCGACGCCCACCAATTTCGTCCTGATGTAGGCCGCATTGCGATTTTTTTGATCGTGCCGGGAATAAGTTCGCATCGGTGTCCGTATACTGGGTCATGGAACGCAACGGACGCACATTCGATGTCTTGGCACAGCTCTCATCCCTGAGACGCTACGCCCGTTCGCTGGTGCGCAACGCCGACGATGCGGAAGACCTCGTGCATGATGCCTTGCTGCGGGCCTATGAGCGCAAGTCGACTTTTCGTCGCGGCGCAAACCTGCGCTCCTGGCTTCTCTCCATCGTCCACAACGCCCATATCGACCGCCTGCGTCGGGACCGGTCGATGGCGCGGCGCCATGATGGCGCGGCGGTCGAGATGGAGCAGTCGCTGGCGGCCGGCCAGGAGCATGCCGTCCGGCTGTCGCAGGTGCGCGACGCCTTCTTCAGGCTTCCGGAAGAACAGCGCGCGGCGCTGCATCTCGTTGCCATCGAGGACATGTCCTACAATGAGGCCGCAGCGACCCTCGGCATTCCGGTCGGCACGCTGATGTCGCGGATTTCGCGGGCGCGCGCCCAGTTGAGGGATTTCGAGGACAAGGCGCCTGCCGCGTCGCATCTGCGTGTTATCGGAGGGAACGATCATGACGTCAGTTGATCCGATCATCGACGCCGATCTCGATGCCTATGTCGACGGCGAACTGGATGTATCGCGGCGCATCGCGGTGGAATCCTACCTTTCGGAGCATCCGGCTACGGCTGCCAAGGTCATGGCCGACTTGAGCCTGCGCGGCGAATTGCGGCTGGCACTGGCGACCGAGGCCGTAACCGGCGGCGTGCAGACCCGCGAGGCCGCCCGTCGTCTGGAGCGAGGGCTCGCCTACGGTCGCGTATTCCAGTCATTGCAGCGCATTGCTGCCGTTGCCGTTCTGGTGGCATCGGGCTGGGTGGCACACAATTCGTTCGGCGCTTTCTCGGCCACCGAGGTCTCGGCATCCGTGCCGCCGCCGGCTTTCGTCGACGATGCGGTTGCGGCTTTCCGGACCTCGGCATTGAGGGCGCAGGTCGCATCGCAGCCGAAGTCGGCAAGCTACAACCCGGACGATATCCGGGCAGCCACGGCGATCGTCATGCCGACGTTGCCTGCGGACTGGAAGGTGGCCGATGCCGAAATCTATCCGTCGGCTTTCGGACCCAGCATCGAAGTCACCGTCGATGCCAATGGCAAGCGGCTATCGCTGTTTGCAGTCCGGCCCGGCAGTTTTGCCGTCGCCAAGGTCGACCACATCGCCCTCGACGGCGTGCAGGCATCCTACTGGCAGATCGGCGATGTCGCCTACGCGCTGGTTGCCGATGCCGCCGCCAACAATCTCGACGGGGAGGCCGAGCGGCTTTCCCGGACACTCTATTAACGCAATCAAGGAGACAGATCATGAACCCGATCAATCCCCGCTCCGGTTTCGGCGTTAACGCCGGCACCCAGGCTCTGTTCGACGAAGGACTGCGCAAGCATATGCTGCGCATCTACAACTATATGGCTATCGGTCTGGTCGTGACGGGGCTCGTTGCCTTCGTCGTCGGCACGACGCCGGCGCTCTATGTGCCGATCTTCTCGTCGCCTCTCAAGTGGGTCGTCATGCTGGCACCGATCGGCTTCGTGCTGTTTTTCTCGTTCAAGATCCAGTCGATGTCCGCCAGCGGCGCGCAGGCGATGTTCTGGGCCTTCTGCGCAGTCATGGGACTATCGCTCGCCTCGGTGTTCCTGGTGTTTACCGGCGCCAGCATCGCGCGTACCTTCTTCATCGCAGCCACCATGTTCGGCGCGACAAGTCTCTATGGCTACACGACGAAGCGGGATCTCGCCAATTTCGGCTCGTTCCTGATGATGGGCCTGATTGGCGTCGTGATCGCCAGCGTCGTCAACATCTTCCTCGGCTCGACTGTCCTGCAGTTTGCCGTGTCCGTGATCGGTATCGCCGTCTTCGTCGGCCTGACCGCCTGGGATACGCAGAACATCAAGGAACAGTATGCCGAGAACTATGACCAGGAATCGCAGCAGAAAATGGCTGTGATGGGCGCCCTGTCGCTCTACCTGAACTTCGTCAACATCTTCCAGCTGTTGCTCAACTTTACGGGCGACCGCGAGTAACAGCTCCTCCTGGTGGGGCCAGGAGTGAGCGGGCGCCCGTCGATCTGTCATGGGATCGGCGGGCGCATTGCGTTTGGGAGTTAGCCTCGCTCGTCCAGCCGGTCCTGCATCATGCTCCACGGCAGCAGCGCATTGGGCGCGTGCTTCAGGAGAGCATGGAACGGTATCGGTGCCGGCGGTCCGAAGGGGATCGCGAGATCGCGGGCATCTACCCCGGTAGACCAGGCGGCAAGCTCCCTGCCCATCGCCGTCGTCATGGCGATGCCGCGTCCGTTGCAGGCAAAGCCGGCGATCAGTCCGGGTCCGAGATCGACCAGATGCGGCAGGAAATCCGGTTCGACAGCGGCAAGGCCAGACCAGCTGAATTCCAGCGGCGGTAGGTCGGGGAGCCCGAGCATTTCGGCCATGCGTCGATGGATTGTTGCTGGCACGCGGGCGTCGGCGCCGGGGCCGAAGATGTGCATACCGCCCGAAATCAGCCGATTGTCGGCATCGAAGCGGAAGGTGAAGAGGTTGCGCCTGGTATCGGAAACACACTGATTTGCCGGCAGTAGCCGCTGGCGGATTGCGACCGGCAGCGGGTGTGTGGCGACCTGGAATACCTTCAATGGAAAATAGGTGCGGGCGAGTTCCGGATTGAGCCTTCCGCCGTAGGCATTCGTCGCGACCACGACCTTGCCGGCGCGCAGGCTGCCCGTCGGCGTCTGCAGCAGCCAGCCGTCCGCTGCGCGGCCAATGGCTGATACGGGCGAGCGCTCGAAGATACGGGCGCCAGCCGCTTCCGCAGCGTCGGCAAGGCCGCGCGCATATTCGACGGGATTGAGCACGCCCCCGGATTTGTCGGTCCAGCCGCCGAAATAGCCGTCTGCACCGATCACGTCGCGGATCGTCTGTCGGTCCATGACTTCCGCCGGGCGTCCGCGGGCCTGCCATTGCGAGGCGCGGGACTGTACTTTTTCGAGGGCGGTAGCGGAATGGGCCGGCTGGATCCAGCCGCTCTGCTGCGCGGCGCACTCGATCGCGTGGCGGCGGATCAGCTCGAAGACCAGGTCGCCGCTGCCGGCTGCCAAATCTACAAGCCGCTTTCCGCGCTCGGGGCCCAGTTGCTGGATGACGTTATCCGGGTCCACCTTGGCAAAGTTTGGAACCACGAAGCCGGCGTTGCGACCGGTGGCACCCCAGGCGATGATCCCGGCCTCCAGCAGTATCACGGAGAGACCTTTTTCTGCCGCATGCAACGCAGTCGACAGGCCGGAGAAGCCGCCGCCGACGATTACGAGGTCAGAATCGAGCGGGCCTTGGAGTTGCGGCCGGTGCCGCCGGTTGCGGCCGACGACGTGCCAGAGGGACGGCGCGTCCGGCGATGCGGTGTCTGCTTTGCTCACGAGGCGGCACCATTCTGGTCGGGCATGGCCGGCGGCTGCTTCTTGCCGAACCAGCGCAAGCGGCGCGGCATGTTGCCGAGGATGCCGTTAGGGCGCACCAGCAGGATGACGCAGAGCATGACGCCGATGGCGACGATCTGCAGCGAGGCGGCGCGGGCCTGCTGGTCGGTCGGGAAGGCTGCGCTGGTCAGCGCGCCGGAGCCCGCCCAGATCGCCCAGACGAGGACGCTGCCGAGGATGGCGCCTTTGTTGCTGCCGGAACCACCGACGATCAGCATGGTCCAGACCTGGAAAGTCAGCGTCGGCATGTAGTTGTCTGGCGCGATGAAGCCGATGAAATGCGCCTGCACCGCGCCGGCCAGTCCCATGATCGCGCCGCCGACGGCAAAGGCCTGGACCCGGTAGAAGCGGGCGCTCTTGCCGAGCGAGATGGCGGCCCGCTCGTCTTCGCGCAGGGCCTTCAGCACGCGCCCCCATGGGCTGCGGGCAAGGTGCTCCAGAGCCAGATAGGTAACGAGCGTGACGACGGCGACGACAGCGAGGTTGGAGAAGTTGAAGAGCACGGGCGTTTCTGCAAGTGCTGCGAAGGGGCGCGGGATGAAGCCGATGCCGAACGGGCCGCCAGTCAGTTTCTGCGCATTCAGAGCTACCAGTTGCACGACCACGGCGACGCCGAAGGTGGTGATGGCAAGGTAGTCGGATTTCAGCCGCAACGTGGCTACGCCAGTGATGGCGGCAGCCAGAGCCGTGACGATCATCGCACCGAGCCAGCCAACTACAATCGGCATGTCGAAGCCGCCGAAGCGGCCGACGGTATCGGGTGTCGTCAGCAGCGCCGAGGTATAGGCGCCGATGGCGACAAAACCGGCGAGGCCGACGTTGAAAAGGCCCGTCAGCCCCCATTGCAGATTGAGGCCGAGGGTGATCAGCGAGAAGATCAGCGCCGTCGTCAGGAAGAAGGCGCCATAGCCAAGAATGTCCATCATCTCTCTCTCACTCCGAAGAGGCCGATCGGCCGGACCAGCAGCACCGCCATCAGGATGACGAAGGAGACCGCCGCGCGCCATTCTGCGCCGATCAACTGGACGGCGCCGGCTTCCGTCAGGCCGATGATCAGACCGCCGAGCACAGCGCCGGGCACGCTGCCGATACCGCCGAGAATGGCTGCGGCAAACATCGGCAGCATCATGTCGAAGCCCATCAGCGGCCGGATCTGCACGAGGATGCCGATCATGACGCCGGCCATGCAGGCAAGCGCCCCGCCGACCAACCATGTCACGCGCACTACCTTGGCGACGTCGATACCGACGACGCGGGCGAGCGCCGGGTTCTGACTGACGGCCTGCATCGAGCGGCCGATCTGGGTGCGCGTCATCAGTAGGTGGACGGCCAGCACCAGAAAAGCCGTCATCAGCAGCAGCACGATCTGGTCGGGCGTAATGCGGATGCCGAACCCGACCGGCATGGCGATCTGGATCGAGCGGCTGAAATAGGCCGGACGCGAGGTGAAGATGAACTCCAGCAGGCTGCGCAGCGCCATCGAGGCGCCGAAACTGGCCATCACGACGATGATCGTCTGGCCCTTTGCCCGCAGCCGCGCAAACAGGATCTTGTCGAGCAGCAGCGCCATCAGCCCGGTAAAAGCCATGCCGATGACGACGGCAACGATCAGCGCCCAGCCGAAGGAAAATGGACCGATCGGAGCGATCTTGCCGAACATAGCGCCGATGGCGCTGACGGCGGTGAGGGTGGCGTAGGTGCCCCAGGCCATGAAGTCACCATGGGCAAAGTTTGAGAAGCGCAGGATCGAATAGGTCAGCGTGACGCCGATGGCGCCGAGGCCGACCATCGAGCCTGTCAGCAATCCGTCGACAATGAATTGCAGGTTCATGCGGCACCTCCGGTCTCGGTCGGTCTGGCAGGCTGGCTCGGGCGCTGGCCCAGATAGAGTTCGGCCACGACGGGATCGTTCCAAAGCTCGGAGGCGATGCCTTCATGGTGGTCCTTGCCTTCGACCAGCACATAGGCGCGGTCGCCGATCGCTAGCGCCGCCTTGGCATTCTGCTCGACCAGCAGGATTGTGACGCCGGATTTGCGGATCTCGGTCAGCATCTGGAACACCATCGACACGAATTTCGGCGACAGACCAGCCGATGGCTCGTCGAGGACGAGCACCTTGGGGTCGACGACCAGCGCGCGGGCAACGGCGAGCATCTGCCGCTGTCCGCCGGAAAGATTTCCTGCCGCGATCTTGCGATGGCGGGCAAGGTCCGGAAAGGCGGTGTACATCGCCTCTATGCGGGACGGGACGTCATTCGGCTTCAGGATGCCGCAGGCGACCTTCAGGTTGTCGTCCACCGACATCTGCGGAAAGATATTTTCCGTCTGCGGCACGAAGGCAAGGCCGAGGCGAACCATCATGTGGGCCGGTGCCGCAGTGATATCCCTGCCGTCGAGCAGCACGGTGCCGGCGGAGATCGGCACGAGGCCGGCGACAGCCTTGATGAAGCTCGATTTGCCGGCACCGTTGGGGCCGAGCACGACGACGATCTCGCCCTTGTTGACGGTAATCGAGGCGCCACGGACAATCGGCACGCCGGGCTCGTAGCCGGCGACGAGATCGCGCACGAGGAGAACGGGTTCGCTCATGCCGCACCTCCGAGATAGGCTTCGATGACACGGGGGTCGCGCGCCACTTCTTCCGCCGTTCCCTGGCAGAGCAGCTGGCCGCCAGCCATGACAAGCACGCGATTGCAGAGCCTGGTGACCATGTCGATATTGTGCTCGATCAGCAGGAATGTGATGCCGCGGGCGTTGATATCGCGGATGCGGTCGATGATGACTTCCAGCAGCGTGGCGTTGACGCCGGCCGCCGGCTCGTCGAGCAGGATAATCGCGGGATCTGCCATCATCACCCGGGCGAGTTCCAGAAGCTTGCGCTGGCCGCCGGAGAGTACGCGGGCCGGCTCGTGGGCCAGCCGCGTCAGCAGGACGAGATCGAGCAACTCCATCGCTTTATCGCGGGCACTCTTCTCCTCGGCGGCAACACGCCATGGCACCAGGAAGTTCGCAAACAATTTTTCGCCGGTCTGGTGCTGGGCGGCCAGCATGACGTTTTCGATCAGCGTCATGTTGGGCAGCGGGCGGGGGATCTGGAAGGTGCGGCCGAGACCGCGACCGATGCGCCGGTGTGCGGATTCGCCGGAAACGACTGTGCCGTTCAGTCGGATTTCACCGCTCGTCGGCAGGACGCTGCCGGAGAGGAGATCGAACATCGTCGTCTTGCCGGCGCCGTTAGGGCCGATCAGGCCAAGGATTTCGCCGTGCCGCACTTCGAAGGATACGTCGTTGACGGCGGCGATGCCGCCGAACCGGCGGACGATATTCTTCGCACTCAGAACAGGCTCCCGGGTATCCTCACCCTGCCGTTCAGATGGTAAACTCATGGATCCCTCTGGCCGGGAACGATCGTTGTCGCACCCTGATTTTTGATTTGTGATCACACTTGCATTGATCACGCTATTCAGCTTTAATCCGTTCTGCAAGTCAAAAACGGGATCGCAATGCAAAAGGCCGCAGCCGAAAAAAGCAATGATTTGATTGCCGCCCAACTGGCCCCGGTTGGCCGCGAAACCGTTCAGGACCGTGTCTATTCCGAGCTTCGCAGGGCGCTCATCGGCGGGCTTTTCGAGCCGAGCCAGGTGCTGACGATCCGCGGACTTGCCGATGCGCTTGTTACCAGCACCATGCCGGTGCGCGAGGCGCTCGGGCGGCTGATCACCGAAAAGGCGCTGGAGGCACTGCCCAACCGTTCGGTACGTGTCCCGCCGATCACGCTGGAGCGTATCGACGATCTCCTGCGCGCCCGTATGCTGATAGAGGGCGAAGCCATCGCGCTGGCCGCAAAACGCATGGGCCCGAAAGATATCACGGTCATCGAGGCCATGCTGCACGAATGGGACGAGATGCGCGCCCTGAAGCAGAAGAAGGACGTCGACCGCGAGGTCACGCTCAACCAGACATTCCATTTCGAGATCTACCGGGCCTGCGGCTCGGCTGTGCTCATCCCCATGATCGAAAGCCTGTGGCTGCAATCGGGCCCGTGTATCCGGGTGGCGATCTATGCCTTCTCCGAAGCCGGCGAGGTCGATACCGCCCATTACCATCGCAGCATCGTCGCGGCATTGGCCGCCCAGGATGCCGACGCGGCACGGGCCGCGCTGGTAGCCGATATCAGCCGGCCCTTCACCTTCTTGCGCAACAAGCTGCAGACAGACGCAGCCAGGATTTGAGACCGATCATGAGCCAGAATGCGATCCACATCACCGAGCCCCGTTCCGGACTGTCCGTGATCGCGCCGCTGCTGGCCGGCAAGGCGCCGGAGAACGTTGCCTTCTTCATGCAATATCTCTCCGAGCCGCGCATCGTGCCCGGCATCCATGCGATGTGGACCGGCCCGGAAATCTCCTGCCCTATACCGGTGGCTCATCTCGAGGGCGCCGCCTATGCAACCGCGCTGCCGGCCGAGAACGCTACGGTGACGCCGCAGCCTGGCGATATTGTGCTGAGTTACGTGCCGGCGCGCATGTGGGGCGGCAGCCCCAACGCCATTTTCGACATCGGCCTGTTCTACGGGCAGGGTGCGCGGTTGCTGTTCCCGATCGGCTGGCTGGCCGGCAGCGTCATGGCGCAGGTGCGGCCGGAGGAGCGCGAGCATTTCGCTGCCGCCTGCGGCATCATCCGCCGCAACGGCGGCTGCGACGTCACCTTCGCGCTGACGGAGGTTTGAGGTGAGCGAAATCGACGACAGTTTCGAGCTTTACGACCTGCGTGTCGAGGCGGTGATCCCCGAGGGCAAGCCGATCTATTGTGGTGCCAGCGAGGGTGATTATTTCGAACTGAAAGGCGAGATGCTGTCGATGCCTGCAGGCCAGGGATTTTCCATCTATTCGATTTCCGCCGTGCTGCCGCTCCTGGCTGCAAAGCAGCGGCCGACGCACCGGAACGACTGGATGACCTCGGATGCCGAGATCGCCTGTCCCGACCCGAGCTGCGCTAGCCGGCTAAGGATCGTGCGCACGGGCAAGCGTCGCTTCAGCCATGCCGAGACGACGGCGGTGCCGCTGCCGGGTGACGAGGCCTGAACGAAGGCGCGCGGCGCAGGAGCGATATCTTTCTTCTCCCCGTGGGGAGAAGATGCCCAGAGGGCAGATGAGGGGGAGCAATATGCGCTCCACAGTTCTACCAATTTGAAAGCTGCATGACATGACGAAAACCTTCGAACTTCGCCCCGGCTATGCCATTTCCCGCGTCATTCGCGGTGGCTGGCAGCTGGCCGGTGGCCATGGGGCGATCGATCGCGACCAGGCGGTGACCGACCTGATCGCCGCCTACGATGCCGGCATCAGGACCTACGACTGTGCCGACATCTATACCGGCGTCGAGGAACTGATCGGCGCTGCCCGGGACCGCCTGCGCCATGAGCGCGGGAGCGAGGCGGCGGCCGAGATGAAGGTGCACACCAAGCTGGTGCCCGATCTCGAGAAGCTCGGCAACATGAACCGCGATTATATTCGTGGCATCGTCGAGCAGTCGCTGCGGCGGTTGCGCACGGAGCGCCTGGATCTGGTGCAGTTTCACTGGTGGGATTACTCGCTCGACGGCTATCTCGATGCGCTGGGCTGGCTCAACGAATTGCACGGGGAGGGCAAGGTCCGCAATGTGGGCACTACGAATTTCGACACCCCGCATGTTGCCGAGATCCTGAAGGCGGGCATCCCGCTGGTCAGCCAGCAGCTGCAATATTCCGTCCTCGACCAGCGACCGGCCAACAGCCTGACTACGCTGGCTGCTGCGAATGATGTGAAATTCCTGTGCTATGGTTCTGTTGCCGGCGGCTTCCTCAGCGACAAGTGGCTGGGCCAGCCGGAGCCGGAGATGCCGCTGGAGAACCGGTCGCTGGTCAAATACAAGCTGATCATCGACGATTTCGGCGGCTGGGATCTATTTCAATCGCTGCTTTCGACATTGAAAGTCATTGGCGACCGACATGGCGTCGATATCGCCACTGTCGCCAGCGCCTGGGTGCTGCGTCAGCCGCAGGTGGCTGCGGTCATCGTCGGCGCCCGCAACCAGGCGCATGCGCTGGCCAATGCCGGCATCATGGATGTCGTGCTTTCGGCAGGCGACATCGCGCAGATCGAAGCGATCATCGCTGAAAGCAAGGGCCCCCTCGGTGACGTCTACACGCTGGAGCGCGACCGAAACGGCAGGCATGGCTCCATCATGCACTACAATCTCAACGCGGGGAAAGTATGAGCCAGGATCAGTCACTCTTCGAGTGTGCCCGCGCCGAGGTCATCGCCTTCCACGAATTCTTCGTCGGCTGGTACGATGCGGCGACGGCTGACCTGACGGATTTCGGACGCTGTGAGCAGGCGTTCGGAGACGGCTTCCAGATGATACCGCCGACCGGCCGCGTTTTCGACAGGGCGGCGACCATTGATCTGATCCGGGCCAATCGCGCCACCTTCCATGGCGATTTCTCGATCGACATCGAGGACATCCGCGCGGGCTTCCAGACCGACGATACTGTCGTCGTCACCTATGTCGAGGTGCAGTGCCGCAGGGGCGTCCGGTCCCGTCGGCAGGCGAGTGCCCTTTTTACCGCGAGTTCATCGGCGCCATCGGGCGTCCAATGGCGGCATCTGCAAGAAACCTGGTTGCAGACACCGGAGACCTGACAGGATTACTGCGTAAAAATAGAAGTCGTACCTAACAAGGGGAACAATCATGAAAAAGACGCTTCTTTCCGTAACCACAGCGCTCGGCCTGATCGCGGCCGCGGGCATTGCCAATGCTGCCGATTGCAAGATTACTGTTGGCCTCGTCATGGAACTGACCGGTCCTGCCGGAGAATACGGCCAGGCCGGCGCCAAGTCGGTCGAAATGGCCTTCCGCGACCTCAATGCTGCCGGCGGCGTGCGCGGCTGCGACCTCGTCACCGATACCCGCGACAGCCAGAGCCAGGGCAACGTCGCCGTCGATGCGGCAACCCAGCTCGTTCAGGTCAAGAAGGTGCCTGTGATCATCGGCGGTATCATCTCGTCGGTGTCGATTCCGATCCTGACTTCGGTGACGGCGCCTGCCAAAGTCGTGCAGATCTCGCCTGCCTCCTCGTCCCCGACGCTGACGGCGCTCGGCCGCGATGGCAAGACCAACGGCATCTTCTTCCGAACGATCACGTCCGATGCGCTGCAGGGCGTTGCCGCTGCCAAATACGCAGTCGACAAGGGTTTCAAGAAGCTCGCCATCATCCACGTCAACAGCGACTTCGGCGTCAACATGTCGGCCGAATTCTCGCGCGCCTACAAGGCGCTCGGCGGCACGATCATCTCCGACACGCCGTACAACGAAAAGCAGTCGAGCTATGCCTCCGAGGTCACCGCTGCCATGTCCGGCACCCCGGATGGCCTCTACCTGATCAGCACCCCGGTCGACGGTGCGACGATTGCCCGTACCTGGGTGTCGCAGGGCGGGGTGCAGAAATTCCTGCTCAACGACGGCATGAACAGCCCTGACTTCATCGAGTCTGTCGGCGCCGATTACCTGAAGGAAGCCTACGGCACGTCTTCCGGCACCAGCCCGACGGCCTCGACCGATTATTTCATGAAGAACTACAAGGCATTCTCCGGCATCGAGCCTTCCAATCCGGCTGCCGACCGCTCCTATGATGCCGGCGCAATTGCGGGGCTTGCCATCGCCATTGCCGGCTCGGAAGATCCGGCCAAGATCAAGGATGCGATCTACAAGACCGTCGATCCCTCGGGCACGCCAATCTATGCCGGCAAGGAAGAGTTCACCAAGGCACTCGGCCTGATCAAGGATGGCAAACCGATCCGCTACGAAGGCGTCATCGGTCCCGTCGCCTTCGACAAATACGGGGATATCACCGGCCCGTTCCGTCTCTGGAAGATTGCCGACGGCAAGGTCGCCACCGATGGTGAGATGTCGACGGACGACGTCAACAAGCTGCAGGCGACGCTCAACAAGTAAGGCTGGGCGGAACTAGCCATAGTCTAGCACGGTCTTCGAAGAGCCCTGCGATCCCGACGGATCGCGGGGCTTTTCATGCCTTGGAAAAGAAGCCTTGGCCGTTTTTGAAGTTTCATGCTGCCGCGGTCGTCTTTTGCGGGGAAAACCTTATATTGCCGATGGGGGAGCCTTTTGAGGTTTTTCCGATCGATTGCCCTGGAGCGGCAGCCGCCGTCTCCCGACAACCAATCATAAGGAGCACCACATGAAGATCACACGCACGGGCTCGGCCCACTGGGCTGGCGGAATCAAGGATGGAAAAGGCGAGATCAGCACCCAGAGCGGCGCTCTGAAGGAGCATCCTTACGGATATGCCAGCCGTTTCGAAGGCGTTGCCGGCACCAATCCGGAAGAACTCATTGGCGCTGCCCATGCCGGTTGCTTCACGATGGCTCTTTCCGGCATCCTCGATGGCGCTGGCCTGAAGGCAACGAGCATGCAGACAACTGCCAAGGTCACCCTCGAGAGCGTCGAAGGCGGCTTCGGCATCACCGGTATCGCCCTGACCCTGGTTGCCAGCGTGCCCGGCACCGACGAGGCCAAGTTCAAGGAACTGGCTGAACAGGCGAAGGCCGGTTGCCCGGTATCCAAGGCGCTTGCCGCCGTGCCAATGACGCTCGACGTGCAGTTCTCCTAAGAAAAACTGCTGCCTGACATGCCGGACCAGCCGATGGTCCGGCATTTTTTTAATGCAGCGTGGACTCCGAGCCCCGCACGCCTCGGCTATCAACTCCCGCACAGTGAAACCCGCGCCAGGTGACTGGTAGTGCGTTGACAAAGTATGACTTTCGATTTACGAATGACGAAAATAGAATTTCGTCAGTCGTAAATCGAAAGTGCCTTATGAACGCCATCGCCGATTCCTCAGAGGTCAACCGCCAGGAGAATGTTGCGCGCATCCTCGATTGTGCCGAGCGTCTTTTCCGCCACTACGGCTATGCCAAGACAACGGTAGCCGACATCGCCAAGGATCTCGGCATGTCGACGGCAAACATCTATCGCTTCTTTGGCTCCAAGATCGAAATCCACCAGGCGCTCTGCGGGCGGATGCTCGATACCGGTTATGAGCTTGCCCTCGGCGCAGCGCGGAAGCAGGCGAGTGCCGCGGACCGGCTGCGTGCGCTCGTCCATGGCCAGTACAAGCTCACCCTCGATACCATGCTCGATGAGGAGAAAGTCCATGAGATGGTCGTCGTCGCCATCGAGCGTGACTGGCATGTGATCGAAAAGCATATCGATCGCATCCACGACGTCATGGCCGGGATCATTTCCGAAGGAATCGCTGCGGGCGAGTTTGCCGCACAGGACCCCCATATCGCGTCGAAGTGTCTTGGCGCGGCGACGGTTACCCTCTGTCACCCGCAGATGGTGGCGCAGTGTCTTGCCAAGGAGAACCGGGCGATGCCCGACGATCTCGTGGAATACGCCATTCGTGCCTTGAGATAATTTGCCTGCTGCCCGTCCATCCGCCGTCGACCCGAGGAGTGCGATCATGATTTCGCCAATCAAACTGCGCCTTTCATCCGCCTTTGTCCTCCTCGTGGCTGCGGCTGTCATTTCCGGCTGCAACGAGAAGCAGGCCGAGACCAAGCCGGTCATCCGCCCCGTCAAGGTCGTCGAGATTGCCAAGGCGGAAACAACGCGGACACTGGATTATTCCGGCTCCGTGCGGGCCCGCACCGAGATGAATCTCGGCTTTCGCGTCAGCGGCAAGATCGTCGAGCGTCGTGTCGATATCGGTCAGCGTGTCAAGCCGGGCGACGTGCTGGCGAAAATCGATGCCACGGACTACGCATTGGCGGTCAAGCGTGCAGAGGCGGATCGTCTTTCCGCCGAGAAGCAGGTCCAGACCGCAACGCTTTCTCGCGATCGCGCCCAGCAGCTGTTCGATAAGAACGTCTCCTCGAAGTCGCAACTCGAGCAGGCACAGCTGGCTTACGACCAGGCCGTCGCAACGCGCGATTCGGCCATCTCGTCGCTCGATGAGGCCAAGAACCAGGTCGCCTATGCCAGTCTCGCATCGGATCTCAATGGCATCGTCACCGCCGTCAATGCCGATGTCGGCCAGGTGGTCAGCACTGGCACGCCGGTGATCACCGTTGCGGTCGACGGAGAGAAGGAAGTCGCTATTGCCGTGCCGGAAACCGATGTTGGCCAGTTCAGCGTCGGCAAGACGGTCAAGGCGCGTTTCTGGGCGAACGACGGCCTCGTATTCGATGGCAAGGTGCGCGAGGTTTCCGGCAGCGCCGATACCCAATCGCGCACGTTCTCAGTCCGGGTCAGCCTGCCGAACGACCCGCGCGTGCTTCTCGGGATGACTTCTACCGTCGAGGCGACAGCGGAAAACGCCGTGCCTTTCGTGTCCATACCGCTCAGTGCGCTTGCCGAGAAGGACGGTCGCAAGGTCGTCTGGCTGGTCGACAGGACAACGGCCACCGTGCATGCGCAGGACGTCAGGCTTGCCGAGTTTACCGGGGTCGGCGTCCGGGTCTCCGATGGCCTGAAAGCCGGCGATCTCGTCGTCGCCGCAGGCACGCAGTTCATGGCCGAAAACATGCAGGTCAAGCTACCCGATGGCAGTGGGCAGCAGGCCGCCGCCGCAGAGCCTGTAGACGCTGCTGCGTCTGCGGCCGTCATGCGCTGATCGCACTCGAAAGCGGATGAAGATGATGACCACACCCACTGAACCCAAGCAGCCATTCAATCTCTCGCGCTGGGCAATCGGCCATCCGAGTATCGCCCGCTTCCTGTTCGGGCTGATCATCATCGCCGGAGCCCTCGGCCTGACCCACATGGGCCAGAAGGAAGATCCCGACTTTACCTTCCGCGTCATGGTGGTGCAGGCCGTCTGGCCCGGTGCGTCGATCGACGAGATGGAAGACCAGGTGGTCAACAAGATCGAGCGCAAGCTGCAGGAGACGCCGCATCTCGACTGGGTAAAATCCTACACCCGCGCCGGCAGCGCCATCATCACTGTCCAGGTCAAGGGCGACACCAACGCGGCCGAGGTGAACGACGCTTTCTATCAGGTGCGCAAGAAGGTCGGCGATATCCAGAGCGAGCTGCCGTCGGGCCTCCTCGGACCCTATTTCAACGATGAATTCGGCGACACCTTCATCACGCTCCATTCGATCAGCGGCACCGGCTACAGCTATCCGGAGCTGAAGAAGTTCGCCATCCAGGCGCGGGACATGCTGCTGACCGTGCCGGGCGTCGAAAAAGCGGTGATCATCGGCGACCAGCCGGAGAGAATCTACATCGACGTCTCGTCGAAGGCGCTGGCCGAGCGCGGACTAACGCTCGATACCCTTCGTGCTGCCGTCACGGGCCAGAACAGCGTCGATTCGGCCGGCTCCGTCGATACCGGCTTGAGGTCGGTGCGTATTTCCGTCGAGGGCGATGTCAGGAAGATCGAAGATATCCGTGAGTTGAGGTTGAAGGCCGGAAACCAGGTGACGCGTCTCGGCGACATTGCCACCGTCTATGCGGGGCTGCAGGACCCCTACACGGCCAAATTCAAATATAACGGCCATGAGAGCGTACAGGTCGGCGTGGTCATGGCCAAAGGCTATAAGGTCACCGACGTCGGTCATTCCGTCGATGCCGTCTACCAGCGGTTCGAATCGTCGCTGCCCCTCGGTGTTGCCGTCGACCAGATCGCCAACCAGCCCGATGTCGTCACCGACGCGGTCAGCGAGTTCATGCATGCGCTGGGTGAGGCGCTTGTCATCGTGCTGATCGTCTCCTTCGTGTCTATCGGCTGGCGCTCGGGTCTGGTGATTGCCATCGCCATTCCGCTGGTGCTGGCCGCGACCTTTGCCATCATGTACGAATTCGGCATCGACCTGCAGCGCATTTCGCTGGGTGCCCTCATCATCGCGCTGGGCCTTCTGGTCGACGATGCCATGATCGTCGTCGAGTTGATGGAGCGCAAGCTGGAGGAGGGCATGGTCAAGCTCGACGCCGCCAGCTTTGCCTATACATCAACCGCATTCCCGATGCTGACAGGAACGCTGATCACCACGGCAGGTTTCATCCCGGTCGGCTTTGCAGCGTCTACCGCCGGCGAGTATGTCCGCACCCTGTTCTATGTGGTCGGCATCGCGCTGGTGACGTCCTGGTTCGTCGCCGTCTATTTCACACCGTGGCTCGGCTACATGATCCTCAAGCAGCGGCATCATGCGGGCAGCCATCACGACGTCTTCGATACCCGCTTCTACCGTCGCCTGCGCGGCACTGTCGGCTGGGCCGTGCGGCATCGGATCATCGTGCTGGCGTTGATGCTGCTGACCTTCGGCACCAGTCTCTGGGCCTTCCAGTTCATTCCGCAGAATTTCTTCCCGCAATCGTCGCGGCCTGAGATCCTTGTCGACCTCTGGCTTCCCGAGGGTACCAGCATCACCGAGGTTGAAAAGCAGGCGGCGGCGCTGGAGGCCCGGATTGCCGACGACAAGGACAAGCGGTTTGTTGCCAGCTATATCGGCGAGGGCGCGCCGCGCTTTTTCCTGCCGCTCGACCAGCAGCTTATCAATCCGAATTTCGCGCAATTGCTTGTGCTTGCCAACGATGAACCCGCTCGCGAGCGGCTGATCGTCAAGCTGCGCGGCATTCTCGCCGCCGACTTCCCTGACATCCGCGCCAAGGTCGACCGGCTGTTCCTCGGTCCGCCGACTGGCTGGCCCGTGCAGATGCGGGTGCTTGGCCCCGACCGTCTCCAGGTTCGTCGTATCGCCGACCAGGTGAAGCAGCGTTTCGCCGCCGATCCCCGCATGGGTGCGATCCACGACGACTGGCTCGAGCCGGTGCCCGAAATGCGCCTGGTGATCGATCAGGATCGGGCACGGGCCCTCGGCGTCACGTCGCAGCGCATTCGCCAGGTGCTGGCCGCTGCCGTCACGGGGGCCTCGCTCGGCGACTTCCGCGAAGGCGAAGAGACCGTGTCGATCGTGGCACGCGAGCCGGAAGCCAATCGGCATCTGCTGTCGGCGGTCAATTCCATCTCCGTGCCGAGCGATGCCGGCGGTTTCGTGCCGCTGTCGCAGGTGGCAAAGGTCGTGCCGACCATGACACTGGGACTGGAATGGCGCCGCGACCGCCTACCGACGATCACGGTGCGGGCTACGCTGCCCGACGATGTGCAGGCAAACGACGTGACGACAAAACTCTACGCCGACCTGAAGCCGCTCCGCGACAGCCTACCGCCCGGCTATCAGATCGAGGTGCAGGGCGGTACCGAGGATGCGGCGGAAAGTCAGGCCTCCATTGCCGCCAAGGCACCGATCATGCTGCTCGTTATCGTCGTGCTCCTGATGATCCAGCTGCAGCACTTCGGCAAGGCGATGCTGGTGCTGGCGACTGGACCGCTCGGCATCATCGGCGCTGCGGCTGCGCTCCTGATCAGCGGTGCGCCGTTCGGGTTCGTTGCCATCCTCGGTGTCATCGCGCTGCTCGGTATCATCATCCGCAACTCGATCATCCTCATCGACCAGATCGATCAGGATATCGCTGCTGGCATGGAGCGTCAGGAGGCGATCATCGGCTCAGCCGTGCGTCGCTTCCGGCCGATCATGCTAACCGCGCTCACCGCCGTTCTGGCTCTGATCCCGATCTCGCGCGGCGTGTTCTGGGGGCCGCTCGCCTATGCGATGATGGGCGGTATCCTGGTGGCTACTGTCCTGACGATCATCGTCTTGCCCGCCGCCTATGCCCTGTTCTTCGGCAAGGAGCCGAAATTAAAGGCCGGCAAGAACGAGGCCGGGACGGTGGACGAACAGCAACAACCGATGCCGCCGGCAATGGCTGCGGAGTAGGCTTCGCCTGGTTTTAACAGCGTCTAGAGGCGTTGTTTTCCTCGTCATTCGGTGAACCGGGGTGACATTGGGGACGATGGCGGCCCGGTTAACCGGCGGGCAATCCTTTTGTGCTCTGCAGCAATTCTGCTTGCCGATTCGATATTGCGGCAATAAAGAGGGTCGGCATTGGTAAACGATGTCGCCAGCGGTCGAGTACGATCACCGGCGGCGAAGGAGAACTCCATGTCCAACCCCATCCATGACACACCGTCCGCCCAGCTCGCCGATGTCGGAACGCGAATTCGCATTACGCGCGGCTCATTCGGCTACAGCGTCGACGATCTGGCCGAGACAGTTGGACTGACAGTTGACGAAATCGTCGCCATAGAGGCCGGCACCGACACTGATCCGCTCAAAATCAAGCGAATTGCATCTGCCCTGAAAATCGACTTGCCGGACGCCTGATGCTTTCAGGCGCCTGATGTATCCTCGTCGATGTGACGACGATATGGGCGCCTTATTTTCTACCCTACCTCAAGCCGGACTGCGGCCTTATGCCGGTACGGAGTAGGCGCGGAGAAATGTACGCACGGCGTTGCGGGCTGCTCGCGCCACATCCTCATCTTCGGGAATGCCGCCGAACAAGGTGGTCGTCTGCAAGTCTGCATGGATGAGCGCCAGAAATTGCCGGGCCGCTAGGTCTGCATCGTCGATATCCAGTAGACCCGCTTTGGCGATGCGCGTGAAAAGGCCAGAGACCGCCTCGGCCGGCAAGCCCGAGCCCTTTTGGCGCCACGTCGCGAACAACTGCGGATACCGCTCGCCCTCGGATTGCAGCAGCTTGCGCATAAAGCGACCATCGCGGTTGCAGAGGCAGTTGCGCACCAGCAGGGACACCAACGCTGTCATTTCCGTCTCTATGTCGGCTGGCATGTCTGGAAAGGTGGCGATCGTCGATGAAAGCGCCTCTCCGGTGCGCGCCGTGATGTCTTCGACGATGGCGACAAAGAGTGCTTCCTTATCGCGGTAGTGGTTGTAGATCGTCTGGCGCGACACACCGGCCTGCTCGGCGATTTCATCAATGCAGGCTCCGGAAAAACCTTCGCGGCAGAAAACCTCTGTTGCAGCCGTGAGAACGGAGACCCGCTTGGTCGAAAGCCCACGCCGGACGTCTGAAATGGTTTGCGGTGGTGCAGTTCGCGCATTTGTCATGATCGGAGAGTAAGTCGCATTGACGTTTTAGACAAGTCTGTCTAATTTGACACCAGTGTCCAAAATGTGACCGGGCTATACTGCATCCGGCATCCGTTACCGCGCTTCCAGCGAAATCGGCCCATATCCAATTTTCGAGAGTATTCGCCCCATGACACCCTTCTTTCGCATCGCGCTGATTCTTGGCCTTTTGTCAGCAATCGGGCCTTTTGCCATCGACATGTACCTGCCGGCGCTGCCATCCATTGGCCATGACCTCGGTGCGCCGGACAATCTGGTTCAGATGAGCCTGCTTGCCTTCTTCATTCCCTTCGCTGCATTTCAACTGCTCTACGGTCCGCTGGCCGACATGTACGGCCGTAAGGCACCACTTTATATCGGCATCGGTCTGTTTGCCGTCGCCAGCATCGGCTGCGCTCTGGCTACCAGTATCGAAATGCTGATCGCCTTCCGCTTCCTTCAGGGCATCGGCGGTGCCGCCGGCATGGTGGTGCCACGGGCGGTTGTCCGCGACATGCATGTCGGTGTGCAGGCGGCGCGGCTTATGTCGCTGCTGATGCTGGTGTTCAGCATATCGCCAATCCTGGCGCCCCTGACCGGCAGCGCGGTCATTGCCTTCTTCGGCTGGCGCGGTGTCTTCTGGGCTGTGACCATCGCTGCCTTCATTGGCCTGGTCCTGCTCTCGACGCAGCTTTCCGAAACCCGCTCCAGAGAAGACCGCGCCGGCAGCAGTTTCCGCAGCGCGATGGCGGCCTATGTCTATCTGCTCGGAGATCGGACGTTCATGACGCTGTCCCTCATCGGCAGTTTCGGCATTTCCAGCTTCCTGGTCTATCTCGCCAACTCGCCCTTCGTGCTGATCAACCACTATGGGCTGACACCGACCGAATACAGCTTTGCCTTCTCCGTCAACGCGGTGTCGTTCTTTGCGGTGTCGCAACTGACGGGCCGGCTTGGCCAGCGTTATGGGCTTGTGCGTGTCATGCGCTTCGCCGTTACGGGCTTTGCTGCGTCGATGGTGGCTCTGGTCGCAGCGATGAGCCTCGGCTTCGAGCAACTTCCGGTGCTGGTTGTCCTTCTGTTCGTCGGATTTGGATTTCTCGGTCTTGTCATCCCGACGACGGCGGTGCTCGCACTCGAGGAGCATGGTGCCATCGCCGGCACGGCCTCGGCGCTGATGGGCACGCTGCAGTTCACCACCGGCGCGATTGCGATGGTGCTGGCCAGCCTGTTTGCCAACGGAACAGCCGTGCCGATGACGGTAGCCATCGCCTGCGCTGCAGTCACTGCATTCCTGCTTGCACAGCTGACGATGGGTCGACACGCCAGCGGCGTCAAAGCGGCCGCCGAATAGCAGGCTTTTAAGCGCCTCTCTGCAAATGCCCGCACGGATGTCGTGCGGGCATTTTGGCTTTCTCCTATTGGTCCATGACAATCTGCAGCTTGACGTCGCTGGGCCGGCCTTCTGCGGCGCGCTCGAACGCCTGAATGGATTGTTCGAAGCCGAAAGTCTCGGAAATCAGAGGCTTCAGGTCTACGCGGCCGGAGCCGATCAGGGCGATGGCACGGTCATACTGGTGCGCATAGCGGAACACCGTCTCGATCCGCACCTCCTTGGTGGTAGCGATCGAGACGTCGATGGCAACAGGTGCAACCGGCAGGCCGACGGCAACGATTGCGCCTCCAGGACGTGGCAGTTCCATGATCGTCTCCCAGGCCTTTGGTGAGCCCGAGCATTCGAACACGACATCCGCTCCCCAGCCGTCCGTCAACCTGTTCAATTCGTCGAGCAGCTTCGTCTCGCGGATGTTGACGGGAATGATCCCCTGATATTGCGCGGCGATGTCGAGCTTCGGCTGGGCGAGATCGGCGACGATGACGCGCGAGCAGCCGCCGGCAAGCGCTGCAATTGCCACCATTGTCCCGATGGGGCCGGCGCCGAGCACGACTGCGGTATCGCCAGGCGCGATGCGCGCCTTGCTTGCCGCCTGCATGCCGACGGCGAATGGTTCGACCATGGCGCCTTCGGCAAACGAGACATTGTCAGGCAGCTTGAAGGTATAATTGGCCGGGTGAACCACATAGGGCGTCAGAACGCCATGGACCGGCGGGGTCGCCCAGAAGACGACGGCGGGATCGACATTATACATGCCAAGCCGGCTGGCGCGGGAATTGGCATCGGGGATACCCGGTTCCATGCAGACGCGATCGCCGATCTTGAGGTGGGTCACGCCGGCGCCGATCTCGACCACCGTGCCGGCTGCCTCGTGTCCCAGCACCATCGGTGCATTGACGATGAAGCCGCCAATCCGACCATGGGTGTAGTAGTGGACATCGGAGCCGCAGACACCGACCGTGTGGATCTTGATCTTCACCTGTCCGGCGCCGACTTCCTGCGGCAGGTCTATGTCGCGTAAGGCCAGTTCGTGCTGGCGCTCGAGAACCAGCGCACGCATCTTCGTCATCGTCTTCTCCTCCGTTGTCGATAGGGTCGTCGCTTCTGCCGCCAGGGTAGCGGAAGGGACGACATTGGAATGTCCGTTCGAGGCGACTATAGAAAGGGAAAGCGGTTTGTTCAAACGGGCGTTTGGGTTTTGCAATCTGTGCTGACAGCGACCTTGCCGGGATAACAAAATTCAGTGGCTTTGAACAACAAAGTGTGAGGGTGGCGGTCTCGCCGCCAGCTTGTTATGGAGCGGCCGAGTTCTTAACTGTGCCCTGCACTAAGCCCGCCTGATCGATTCGTAGGATGGTTGCGTGATCTGAGCGCATCCGGTTCTGTCCACCTTCATTTACGCGTACCGAGGCCATTTATGTCCACCCTGCAGCCTCTTCCGGTTTATCTCATCAATATCGCTCGGGCGAAGGAGAGACTGCAGGAAGTTTGCTCTCGCGGCCGTGAACTCGGCATCGCCATAGAGCTTGTGGAGGGCGTCGACGGGTTGTTGGTGCCAGAGGCGCAATGGGTCGACGTCGACCAGAAGCGCTTCGGTAACCGTCATGGCAGGCGTATTCTTCCGGGCGAGTACGGCTGCTACCGAAGCCACCTGCTGGCGCTACGCCAGTTTATCGCAAGCGGCAACGAGGCGGCCGTGATCATCGAGGACGATATTGCGCTTGATGGTGAATTCATTGCGAGGGCATTGGCCGCCAGCCGTGCTGTGCCCGGCGCCGACATGATCAAGCTCGTCAATCACCGCTGGAAAGGCTTCCGTTTCCACGCCCGCAGCGAACGTGGTGACACTATCGGCCGCTGCCTGTTCGGACCCCAGGGGTCCACGGCTTGCTATCTGGTGACGCGGCGCGGTGCAGAGAAAATAGCCCAGTCGCTCGCGGTCATGTCCTTGCCATGGGACGTCGCCATCGAGCGAGGGTGGGATATGGATATTTCGGTTTTTTCCAGCAAGACCAATCTCGTCGGCTTCAACAAATCACAACGCGAAACGATGATCGGCCGTCGCCGGGACTACCGCGCGGCCAAGCTGTCTGCCTGGAAGCGCCTTCCGGCCCATCTTTTCCGCACCGTCGATTTCTTCCGGCGCCTCGCCTACGTGCTCGTCCCTCGATCCAGGGCGCAGACGCGCTGGTACCAATCCGCTGCGGTGCCGACGCAGGCAGATAGTTAGGCGCTTTCACGCGGCCGATCGACGCAATGTGTCTATCTGTGATGGATGAGGCGGCAATATCGTTTGGGAAAATGGTGCTGCTATGGGGATTTGAACCCCAGGCCTCTCCCTTACCAAGGGAGTGCTCTACCCCTGAGCTATAGCAGCATCGTGGCGCAGCGGATGCGCCGTATCGGGCGAAGCGGCTATTGCCATAGCTGATCGGCAAGCGCAAGCCGCAAAATCCATCTTCTTGAAACAAGCACGGGAAAACGTCGGCGTGGCTTTTGAAATATCGTCATCTGCGCTATCAAGGCAGACATGAACGAAGACGAACAAAGTAGTGGTGGCGGCACGAGTGCCACGGTCGCAGATGGCCCCTTGCTTAAACCGCAGCAGCCCTTGCTCAGCGAAGCGGATCGGCGGCGGGCGAGGGCGGCTGCCAAGCTGAAGGAGAATCTTTCTCGCCGCAAGCAGCAGGTGCGCGCACGGCGCGCCGGCGAGGCTGACGAGACGGATGGCCTGCCTGCCGCAAAAATGGACGAATTGTAATGATTAGGTCTTACACGCCGCAAACGAATTGAAGCGGCGACCGATTTCCTTTAAACACCGCCTTCCTCTGCAAGGCATCAAGATTTCAGAAAGGCGGGTTCGCCCGTAATCGCACATGGATCGTATCAGGATTGTCGGCGGCAATGAGCTCAATGGCGTCATTCCGATTTCCGGCGCCAAGAATGCCGCATTGCCGCTGATGATTGCGTCGCTCCTGACGAGCGACACACTGACGCTCGAAAACGTGCCTCACCTGGCCGATGTCGAACTGCTGCTGCGCATTCTCGGCAACCACGGCGTCGACGTCTCGGTCAACGGCCGGCGCGAGCGTCAGGACGTCGCCTATTCCCGCACGATCCATTTCACCTGCCGGACGATCGTCGATACCACGGCGCACTACGAGCTGGTCTCGAAGATGCGCGCCAGCTTCTGGGTGCTCGGGCCGCTGCTCGCCCGCGAAGGCCAGGCACGCGTATCGCTGCCGGGCGGCTGCACCATCGGCACGCGGCCGGTCGACCTGTTCATCGAATCCCTGCAGGCGCTCGGCGCCAACATGGATATCGATGCCGGTTACATCAACGCTACCGCCCCGAAGGGCGGCCTGATCGGTGCCAAGTACACGTTCCCGAAGGTATCCGTCGGCGCTACTCATGTGATGATGATGGCGGCAACGCTTGCGCGCGGCACCACGGTCATCGGCAATGCCGCCCGCGAGCCTGAGGTCGTCGATCTCGCCAACTGCCTTATCGCCATGGGCGCCAAGATTTCCGGCGCCGGCACCTCGACCATCACCATCGATGGCGTCACATCCCTCTCTGGCGCCCGCCACCGCGTGCTGCCAGACCGTATCGAGACCGGCACCTATGCCATGGCGGTTGCGATGGCCGGCGGCGACGTCACGCTTGAAAATACCGACATGTCGCTGCTCGAGACGGCGCTCGAAACCTTGCGTCGCGCCGGCGCCGAGATCACGCCGACCAACAACGGCATGCGCGTGCGCCGCAACGGCGGCGGCATCCGGCCGGTCGATATCGTCACCGACCCGTTCCCGGGCTTCCCGACAGATCTGCAGGCGCAGTTCATGGCGCTGATGACGCGGGCATCCGGCACGGCGCACATCACGGAGACGATTTTCGAAAACCGATTCATGCACGTTCAGGAGCTTGCCCGTCTCGGCGCAAGGATCTCGCTGTCCGGCCAAACGGCGAAGATCGAGGGTGTCGAGCGGCTGCGCGGTGCGCCTGTCATGGCGACGGACCTTCGTGCCTCCGTGTCGCTGGTGATTGCCGGGCTTGCCGCAGAAGGCGAAACCGTCGTTTCGCGCGTCTACCATCTCGACCGTGGCTTCGAGCGGCTGGAAGAGAAGCTTACGCGCTGCGGCGCCATCGTCGAACGGCTCAGCGAATAGGCCCTGAAAGCGTTGCCGGGAGCCGCATCTGCCGTTGCGTCCAAGCCCCAGGCACCCTATCTCGGGGTGGAACGGGCCGCTGGATGTGGCGGCTGACGATGTGGGGAACTAAGGCATGGCAGATCTGAAGCTTGTGGCGCTCGATGGCGAAGACCTGGCGGTTGTTTCTGCCCATATGCAGGACGCCGTCTTCAAGGTCGGCGACATGGCCTATGAGCCGCGCGGCCTGCAGTTTTCCCTGACGGCAAACCGCTTCGACTGGGAAAAGGCAGATGGCAAGGCCAAGGGCTATCAGCGCCATCGCGCGGCGCTCGTGTTCAAGCGGGTGCTGGCCGTGCGGACGCTGGGCATCGACCGCCGTAGGCGCGAGACGGTGCTTTCGCTTCTGGCCATTCGCTTCGAGCAGAAGGGCGAGGGGCCGGATGGCACGATCGAACTGACGCTTGCCGGCAACGCCACGTTGGCGCTCGACGTGGAATGCATCGAAGTGCAGCTGGCCGATATCGGCGGCGCATGGGAAACGGCCAAGAAACCGACGCATCCCGACGACGCTGCCTGAGTGGCAGAGACTGGTTCTTGCCGCTGCGGCGGTTTTTGAAAGCAAAGGATATCGGCATTGGCGATCTGGCTTGAGCAGGCGGCGGAAGGTTTCGAGGCGCAGTTCGCGGCATTCCTGACCACGAAGCGGGAAGTGTCCGAGGATGTGAACGCCGTCGTCCGCGACATCATCGCCGACGTTCGGGCGCGTGGCGATGTTGCGTTGATGGAATATTCCGTCCGCTTCGACGGTATCGATTTCGATGCGACGCCGATGCGGGTGACTTCGGAGGAAATCGATGCTGCGATCGCAGAGGTGCCATCGGAAGTGCTGGGCGCGCTGAAGGTTGCCGCCGTACGCATCGAGTCGCACCATCGCCGCCAACTGCCGCGCGATGACAGCTATGAAGACGAACTCGGTGTCGTGCTCGGCTCGCGCTGGACGGCGATCGAGGCGGTCGGCATTTACGTGCCCGGTGGCACGGCAAGCTACCCGAGCTCGGTGCTGATGAATGCCATCCCGGCCAAGGTCGCCGGTGTCGAGCGTGTCGTCATGGTGGTGCCGGCGAAGGAGGGCGTGGTCAATCCCGCCGTGCTGGCTGCTGCCCGCATGGCCGGTGTCGAGGAAATCTACCGCGTCGGCGGCGCGCAGGCAGTCGCGGCACTCGCCTATGGCACGGAGACGATTGCGCCGGTCGCCAAAATCACCGGGCCGGGCAACGCCTATGTGGCGGCCGCCAAGCGCCATGTGTTCGGTACCGTCGGCATCGACATGATCGCCGGTCCTTCCGAAGTGCTGGTCATTGCCGACAAGGATAACAATCCCGACTGGATCGCGGCCGACCTTCTTGCCCAGGCGGAACACGACCGGGGTGCCCAGTCGATCCTGATTACCGATAATCCTCTGCTTGCCAAGTCCGTCGAACAGGCTGTCGAGCGGCAGCTGAAGTCGCTTGGCCGCGCCGAGACCGCAGCGGCGAGCTGGCGGGATTTCGGCGCCATCATCATCGTCGAGAGCCTCGCAGACGCGATCCCGCTCGCCAACCGCATCGCTGCCGAACATCTGGAGCTTGCGGTCGACGATCCCGACGCGCTGATGCTCGGCATCCGCAACGCCGGCGCCATCTTTATCGGGAAGCACACGCCTGAGGTTATCGGCGATTATGTCGGTGGCTCCAACCACGTGCTGCCGACTGCCCGCTCGGCGCGCTTTTCATCCGGCCTTTCGGTGCTTGACTTCATGAAGCGCACCTCGGTGCTGAAGCTCGGGGCCGAACAGCTGCGGGCGCTCGGGCCGGCGGCCATCGCGCTTGCCAATTCCGAAGGTCTCGATGCTCATGCCCGCTCGGTGGCGATCCGGCTCAACCTCGAAGGCTAGGCGATGGCGGCGGGCGACTTCCGGCTGACCGATGTGGTCCTCGACGATACGATCGGCCGCGCTAGCCCTGACGTCGAACACGAGCGCGCCGTTGCCATCTTCGACCTCGTCGAGGAAAATTTCTTCCAGCCCATCGGTCATGCCGGTGGGCCCTACAGCCTGAAACTGTCGTTGCTGGATTCCAAGCTGGTGCTGGATATCAGTGCCGAAGGCGAGCCCCAGGTTGCCACGCATATCCTGTCGCTGACGCCATTCCGGCGTATCGTCAAGGACTACTTCCTGGTCTGCGAGAGCTACTACGAGGCGATCCGGTCGGCGACGCCGAGCCGTATCGAGGCCATCGACATGGGTCGCCGCAGTATCCACAACGAAGGGTCGCAGACGCTGAGCGACCGCTTGAAAGGCAAGATCGACATCGACTTCAACACATCGCGACGGCTTTTCACGCTCGTCTGCGTTCTCTACTGGCGGGGTTAAGCGCCATGGAAACGCAGGATCGCTTTCCGACGCCAAGCCACACGCCCAAGGCCGTGCTGTTCATGTGCGGGATGAACTCGATCCGCTCGCCCATGGCGGAAGCCATCGCCCGTAGCATTCTGCCATCGGGCACCTATATCATGTCGGCTGGCGTTAGGGCCGGCGAGCGGAATGCCTTCGTGGATGCGGTGCTCGACGAAATAGGCCTCGATCTTGGTCGCCACCAGCCGCAAACGCTGGAGCAGCTGGAAGACGACTTCTTCGATCTGATCATCACGCTCTCGCCGGAAGCCCACCACACGGCGCTAGAACTGACGCGGTCGCAGGCGGTCGAGGTCATCTACTGGCCAACCTTCGATCCAACGGTTATATCCGGAACGCGCGAACAGATCGTCGAAGCCTATCGTGGCGTGCGCGACCATCTGTACGGGCTGATCGACAGCCGGCTGGCCCGGCGAAATGGAATTGCCGCGCAATCGGCATGAAACAAATGCAGAAAGCCTGATCAACGAGGTTCACAAGACCGCGTCGATTGTGTAGTTTCCGCGCAAATTTTCCGGCGGCATCAGCCCCGGCGTCAAACGACAGGAAGAACCGTCTTACATGCCTAAAGAAGAAGTCCTCGAATTTCCCGGTGTCGTGACCGAATTGCTGCCGAACGCAACGTTCCGCGTCAAGCTCGAAAACGAACACGAAATCATCGCCCACACGGCGGGCCGCATGCGCAAGAACCGTATCCGCGTTCTGGCTGGCGACAAGGTTCTGGTGGAAATGACTCCCTACGATCTGACCAAGGGCCGCATCACCTACCGCTTCAAGTAGTCCGGCGGGTTCTGACGCCGGCTCCCCCGTCTTCCCGCTGACGTCGAGGTTTTATGGCGCTGAAACATTCGTTGATACTGGCTTCCGGTTCGCCGCGCCGCGTTGATCTCCTGCACCAGGCGGGTATCGAACCCGCGCGCCTCATGCCGATGGATATCGACGAGACCCCGAAAAAGGCCGAGCATCCGCGCTCGCTGGCCCGTCGTCTCTCGGCCGAGAAGGGCGAGGCGGCCTATGCGGCGCTGAAGGGCGACGTCGCCTGGCAGGGCAGCTATCTTCTATCGGCCGACACCGTGGTTGCCGTCGGGCGGCGCATTTTGCCGAAGGCCGAATTCGTCGAGGAAGCATCGGCGGCGCTGCACCTGCTCTCGGGTCGGAGCCACACCGTCTATACCGGGATCTGCCTGATTACGCCGGATCGCAAGATGCGCCAGAAGGTCGTCGAGACGAAGGTCCGTTTCAAGCGGCTTTCCGGCAACGACATGGAATTTTATCTCGCCTCCGGTCAATGGCGCGGCAAGGCAGGCGCCTATGCCATTCAGGGGCTGGCTGGCGGTTTCGTCCAGAAACTGGTCGGCTCCTACACGAATGTCGTCGGGCTGCCGCTCTACGAGACCATGCTGCTGCTTTCAGGCGAGGGATTCGACGTTCACGCCCATTGGCAGGAAGGATGATCCATGTCGGAAAACGAGATTAAGCTCGGCGCCAAGGTCGAGCCCCTGCGCAAGCCGCGCGCCTGCGCCGAATGCGGCCGGCCCTCGATGCGCGAACATTATCCCTTCTGTTCGGACCGCTGCCGAGAGATGGACCTGTCGCGCTGGCTAAGCGGTTCCTATGCCATTCCGGTTGCCGACGACGAGACGAAGGCCGACTACGAGGACGAGGAATAGTCACAAACCTGTCGGAAACGAACGGCAAGGCATTGATGGCGTTCAACAATTGCCGATCTTGCATTTCCTGTCGAAAAAGTAGCGATTGATGCTGGACATGGCCGAACAAGATGTTATAACGCCCACGCTTCCGGGGAAAACCAAGCTCCCCAAGCCTTCAAGCGAGGCAAATCCTTCGGGATGAAGCAGGTATGCCCGGATAGCTCAGTTGGTAGAGCAGCGGATTGAAAATCCGCGTGTCGGTGGTTCAAATCCGCCTCCGGGCACCACTCTTATTTCGCAAAATCAATGTTTTGTGGTGCGTGTGCCTGATGTGGCTTCCGAAGCCAAAGGCGCGTAACCGGACGCCCAAGTCCCATAATTTGACACGCAGATTCGGGAAAACCGGTTTTCCGGCACCGGTCAAAATCTTACGGTGCGGATGGAAGAATTTGAAATGTGATTGAGACCGTTGCCGGTGATTGTCCGCAGAAAAAGCGCGGCCGATGCGGCGGGCGATGACACGACAGATCAATGATTGGTCTAAGTGTCAGTCGGACAATTAGATTTCCGTCAGAAGCCTAGATGCTTTAGCTTTTCCTCCAGTATTGGGTTAACGATTGCCGCGTTTGCGTATTCAGCACACCATTTGATGAAGCTTGGATGTCTTACTCGCATCTCGAATAGCTCGCGTAGAGTTAGATTGTAATAATACACGAATTGAATTGGACCAACCGTAGAGGTCGAATGAAATCTCGATGGCAACAATTTCGGCTTCTTGGTGATCACGATAAGCCCTCCATGTGCAACGTAAGGACCGTGGCTACCCACGCGGGATACCATATCGGTGTAGCCATGATCTGGCTGCACCCCAAGCCAAATACAGTTTCTATCGATCTCCCGTGCCACGAATTTGGATAAATGTGTTGGGATCGGAGCGCCGAGATCCGCTAGATGGCAGCCAAGGAGCTTTGCAAAATATCTAAAAAGATTGAGGTATTCCTCGCTCTCCCTAATCTTATCTAGATATTCGTAGGCGCGTAGACATGCTATTTCCGCATGACTCTCGCTTCCGACAACGTGAGCGAACTGATCGTACGCGCGGTCTGACGCCTGCGTCAGCGTAGAGTTGCAGTGATGGCAAATCACGCTTCCAAATTTAAGATGTTTAGAATTCGGCCCTTGGGCATGAAGGCTTTGAAAGCCATCTTCTACCTCTCGGGCGACATACATGTTTTGCCGACCGTAGTGGCGACGGATATCAGAGGCTTTGAACTTATGCTCCCGAGTAAGATTGTCCTTTGATCCGCAAATCCAGCACTGTTCTTTGTCGTAGGCCGTAACGAAAATACCCATGTTTGATCTAAAGCGTTCGCTATCAATGCATTAAACACAACCCTAGCGATGAAACTCAGGGGGCAGCCGATTTGTTATTGCCTATCTTCAGATAGTTGTAGGTGTATAAATCTAAAGGTTTTTGGCCGCTCATGCCCACAGGTATAGAGAGGTCGTTTTTTGCGACACGGCTAGTCGCGGGGCAAGAGGCTATCGACTGCCGAGGGGCGATCTTGTAACCGTTCAAGTGCGGCCTGCTCGCGCTATCGTTTTCTCGGGTCTGTCAGTCTTGAACCTGCATTGTCCTTTGCAATAGCTTGGTTCAACACCTTCGTCACCTCGGTGCGAATGGATTTGAAATCGAATTTTCGACCTAGAAGCACACATATGTGGTGGGCAGGGTCAACAAGCTTAAATATTTTTCCCGAAGCCTCGTTCGCGAGCGTATGGTCGTCGACCATGGGTGCGGGAAAGAAATAGCCCACATCATTCTCCAGCAAGAACCGGTCCAAGTCCTCATCGAAGTGTTCGAATGCATTTCGAAGTTCACGGCTTTTCAGTGGCGAAAGATTATTCAATCCGAATGCCACGCGCAGCTTAGCGCCACGAGCATCTGAGAGAGTATTTCCCTTTTTTTTACTGGCCAAAAAAATCTTGACAACGCTGCGGAATAGGCAAGCCCCTCCTGTACCTCAGAGAATATGATAGCTGCTGATCGATTTTCTTTAACGGCTCCCTCGTACCCCTCAAACGCTATCGCAGCTTGACCTGCTGCATACATGATCGAGTGAAGGTAGAAAGCCTCGAAATACGGTAATATGCCGTCCCACTCCTCCACGACAATATTCATCCGCCTTTGCGATTCTTGTTTTTCCATATCACCACGCTCCTCTTGGCAGTGATACTTCCTCATCCATCAAACGCTTTCAAACTATTCCTACGTTTGGGCGGTCAGCATTGTTTAATAAGTCGACTGCCAAGGCTTGTATTCGGTAGTAGTCATCCCGGAAAATACCAACCGCCTGCAAAAGCGGTTGGAGACATGATAGGCTCTCAAAAGCTCTTGACTTAAAACAGCGCTGCCTAGCAAAGGCCGGGCTCTTCTTCCGATTCTAGACAAGTCCTTCGGTAAATAGTTCTCCGCCCTTCTTCGTCACCAGACCCTCACCAATTGTCAAGGCGAACGCGACTGCGGCTTAGCTAGTTCTGGATATTTCTGCGGATCGCGAACAGCATCGCGTCTTCTTTGGGTCGACCGCTAGCTCGGCGTATAGTGCCCGCAGGGTAGGACCCGGATGCCTTGTCTGTTATCATCGTCTCCTTGGGGTTAGACGATCTTTATAAACTACGTGACTTTAAAAGCGCAGGTCTCGCGCGGCTGCAAACACAAAGAACCGCCCGCAACTCTCGTCACGGGCGGCCTAACATCACACAAACTCATTCAAACCGATAGCTTACCGGCACTGCACCCGTGGTCCATTATTCGGCTGATACGTGTTGTCCGAAGCGCGGTATGTTCTGTAGCGGTTGGCGCAGGACTGGGCGTGGGAGCTGCCGTTCGAGCGGGAGCCGGCAACGATGCCGCCGATGATTGCGCCGGCTGCTAGGCCGCCGATGATTGCACCCGTATTGTTGTGGCGACGATAGCCGCGGTCATAGTGGCGATCGTGGCCGCGTCCGCGATAGTAATTGCGCCGATCGCCGTTTCGGCGTCCATGGTGCCTGTACTCGCTGTATTGCACGTTCACGACATCCGAATTCTGGATCGTGGCTACCGGCGCAGCGGATACGGGGAATGCTTCGGCAGGCGTGATGGCGGTGAATGCCGTCATCAGCGACACCGCGATAATTGCTAGTCTTTTCATGTTCTCGCTCCTTTTGTGAGACGAATATGGCGCTTCTTCTAATGAAATCCAGAGTTGTTCGCGTTTTCGTGATCCTCGGCCGGTGCCGCCAGTGGCAGGACCTGTGGCTGGACCAGTGGCTGGAATTGTGCCGTCGTTGACACCATGTACAGCGCTCCCATAAAAGCATTATCGATCGACGACGGTCGGTTGGAGGCTTGTCGCACCGCCGCTTCCTGCGGCATCTGCTGAAAGCCGGCCCTGATCATCCAAAGAGGTTCTCCATGCATACCTATCCCGACGTCAAACTCTTCATCGATGGCGAATGGCGCGATGCGCTTTCGAAGAAGACGATCCCTGTCAGCGACCCCGCGACCGGCCAGACCATCGGGCAGATCGCCTATGCGGAGCGGGGCGATCTGGATCTTGCGCTGGCTGCGGCCGACAAGGGCTTCAAGGTCTGGCGCGATACGTCCGCCTTCGAGCGCTCGAAGATCATGCGTCGTGCGGCCGATCTCCTGCGCGAGCGCAAGGACATGATCGCCTGGGTGATGACGCGTGAACAGGGCAAGCCGTTGGCGCAGTCGCTGGCGGAAACGCTCGGGGCTGCCGATACCATCGACTGGTTTGCCGAAGAGGCGCGCCGCACTTATGGCCAGATCATCCCGGCGCGCCACACCGGCGTGCTGCAGATGACGATCAAGCAGCCAGTCGGCCCTGTCGCGGCCTTCACGCCCTGGAATTTCCCCATCAACCAGATCGTCCGTAAACTGTCGGCAGCGGTTGCGACCGGTTGCTCGATCATCATCAAGGCGCCCGAGGAGACGCCGGCGTCGCCGGCCGAGTTGATTCGCGCCTTTGCCGACGCGGGCATGCCGGCCGGGGTCGTCAACCTCGTCTATGGCGTGCCGGCGGAGATCTCCGAATATCTCATCCCGCACCCCGTCATCCGCAAGATCTCGTTTACCGGCTCCACCCCCATCGGCAAGCAGCTGGCCTCGCTTGCCGGCCTGCACATGAAGCGGGCGACGATGGAACTCGGCGGGCACGCGCCGGCAATCGTCTTCGATGACTCCGATATCGCCAAGGCCATCGAAGTGTCGTCGCTGGCGAAGTTCCGCAATGCCGGCCAGGTCTGCGTCGCGCCGACGCGCTTCCTCGTGCAGAACGGCGTCATGGACCAGTTCACCGATGGGTTTGTCGCGGCCGCCAAGGCCATCAAGGTCGGCAACGGGCTCGAGGCAGACGTGCAGATGGGGCCGCTGGCCAACGAGCGCCGGATCCCGGCGCTGGAAGCGCTGATCAACGATGCCGTGTCGCAGGGCGCGACGCTGCGCACCGGCGGCCGCAGGATCGGCAACGAAGGCAATTTCTTCGAGCCGACCGTCATCACCGACGTGCCCACCCATGCGCGCATCATGAACGAGGAGCCCTTCGGTCCCGTCGCCATCATCAATCGTTTCGCGACTGTCGACGATGCGATCACTGAGGCAAACCGCCTGCCGTTCGGGCTTGCCTCGTATGCTTTCACCACGTCAGTCAACACGGCGCATGCGCTGGGACAGCGGATGGAAGCAGGCATGCTGACCATCAACCACAACGGTCTCTCTATTCCAGAAGTACCGTTCGGCGGCATGAAGGATTCCGGCTACGGCACGGAAGGCGGCTCAGAGGCGGTGGATTCCTATCTGGAAACGCGCCTCATCTCCCAGATGAACGCCTGATAACAAACAGGCTCTGTGGAAAAAATCGGACGGCATGTGGCAATTTTGCCGTCCTCTATCGGTGCCACTCGCATTGATTGTTATGAAATCAATGGCTTGGTACCGGTTTTATGGCGCATATCGCTTGAATACCACACACTCGCGTTCGCCACTTCAGGTATATTCGCATTCAATATTGCGCAACCCTGAGCATCTTTATCATTAAATCGGTGACTTGGGATTGCCTCGGATATTGCTGCATTGCCGAATCAAGCGTAGCATTTGATTCACGGTCACATTTCACTTTCATAGAAACGTCACCGAAATATGAATACAGCGGATTGTTATCCAGCTGATCAGGCGTATTTGCAATAGCAACCTCGATGAGGCGCCATGTACAACACGGATGTACTATTCAACACCTTCGCCCGTTCCTTTGAAGCGCGGCGCGAAGTCGAGATGTCTTTCTCTGAATACCTGGAAGCCTGCAAGGGCGAACCACTGATGTATGCCAATGCGGCAGAGCGACTACTTGCCGCGATGGGTGAGCCACAGTTTGTAGACACGTCGAGGGACTCCCGCCTTGGACGTATCTTTCTCAACAGGACCATCCGGACCTATCCCGCCTTCGAGGGCTTCTACGGGATGGAAGAGACGATCGAGCGAATCGTCGCCTTCTTCCGCCATGCGGCGCAGGGGTTGGAAGAGCGCAAGCAGATCCTATACCTGCTCGGCCCTGTCGGTGGCGGCAAGTCGTCGCTGGCCGAACGGTTGAAGGCGCTGATGGAGGTCCATCCGATTTACGTGCTGAAGGCCGGCAACGAACTCAGCCCAGTTTTCGAAAGCCCGCTCAGCCTGTTCGATCCGGCCGCGATGGGCGACATGCTGCAGGAGCGCTACGGTATTCCGAAGCGAAGGCTGACAGGGCTGATGAGCCCCTGGTGCCTGAAGCGGCTGGAAGAATTCGGCGGCGATATCTCGCGCTTCAAGGTGGTGAAGATGCAGCCGTCGCGGCTCCGCCAGATCGCCATCGCCAAGACCGAGCCCGGCGACGAGAACAACCAGGATATCTCCTCGCTGGTCGGCAAGGTCGATATCCGCAAGCTCGAGAGCCTCGCCCAGAGCGATGCCGACGCCTACAGCTATTCCGGCGGTCTCAACCGCGCCAACCAGGGCGTGCTTGAATTTGTTGAAATGTTCAAGGCGCCGATCAAGATGCTGCATCCGCTGCTGACGGCGACGCAGGAGGGCAATTACATCGGCACCGAGAATATCGGCGCCATCCCGTTCTCAGGCGTCATTCTGGCCCACTCCAACGAGGCGGAGTGGCAGACCTTCAAGGCCAACAAGAACAACGAGGCCTTCATCGATCGTATCTGCGTCGTCAAGGTGCCCTATTGCCTGCGGGTGACGGAAGAGCAGAAGATCTACGAGAAGCTGATCGAGGAGTCCGAGCTTAGCCAGGCGCCGTGCGCGCCGTCGACGCTGGAAACCCTGGCGCGCTTCACGGTTCTGTCGCGGCTGACGCGGCATGAAAACTCGACGCCGTTTTCCAAGCTTCGCGTCTACGATGGCGAGAGCGTCAAGGAAACGGACCCCCGGGCCCGCAGCGTGCAGGAATATCGCGACACAGCCGGCGTCGACGAGGGCATGGACGGCGTCTCGACGCGCTTTGCCTTCAAGGTTCTGGCTGCGACCTTCAACCACGACACGACAGAGATCGCGGCCGATCCGGTGCATCTGATGTATGTCATCGAACAGTCGATCCGGCGGGAGCAACTGCCGGCCGAGATCGAGAAGCAGTATATGGAGTATATCAAGGGGGAACTGGCGCCGCGCTACGCGGAATTCATCGGCCACGAGATCCAGAAGGCCTATCTCGAATCCTATGGCGACTACGGCCAGAACCTTTTCGACCGCTATGTGGACTATGCCGATGCCTGGATCGAGGATGTCGATTTCAAGGATCCGGATACCGGCCAGATGCTGGATAGGGACCTGCTCAACCAGGAACTGACCAAGATCGAAAAGCCGGCAGGAATTGCCAACCCGAAAGACTTCCGCAACGAGGTGGTAAAATTCTGCCTGCGGTCGCGAGCGAGCAACGGCGGCAAGAATCCATCCTGGACGAGTTACGAGAAAATCCGCGAAGTCATCGAAAAGCGGATGTTCAGCCAGGTGGAAGACCTGTTGCCGGTGATTTCCTTCGGCTCGAAGAAGGACGGCGACACGGAGAAGAAGCATGGGCAATTCGTCGAGCGCATGACTTCGCGCGGCTATACGGAGCGCCAGGTTCGCCGGTTGGTAGAGTGGTACATGCGCGTCAAACAGGCAGGCTAGACTAGTCCCAACACAGGAGTAGGAATGCACATTGTTGACCGGCGCCTGAATCCAGGCGGCAAGAGTCTCGAAAATCGCCAGCGCTTCCTGCGACGAGCAAAGGCGCTGGTACAGAAGGCGGTCTACGAGACCTCGCAAAGCCGCGGTATTCAAGACGTTCTCAAAGGCGGCGAGATCAGCATTCCCCTTGGGGGTACTGAGGAGCCGCACTTCCGGAAAGGCCCGGCCGGCATCCACGAACACATCCTGCCGGGCAATAAGACCTTCATCGAAGGCGATATTCTCTCCCGCCCGCCGGGCGGAAAAGGCAAGCCGCGCGACGGTGGCGATGGCAACGGCGAGGATGCCTTTCGCTTCGTGCTGACCCGCGACGAGTTCCTCGACATCTTCCTCGACGACCTCGAGCTTCCGGATCTGGCCAAGAAAAAGCTCGCCACATCCGAACAGCCAAACCCGGTGCGGGCAGGCTATTCCGTAAACGGCTCTCCCTCCAATCTCGCCATCAACCGGACCATGAAGCGGGCCATGATGCGCCGCGTTGCGCTCAACCGGCCGAAGGCGGAGGCGGTGGCCATGCTGCACGCCGAGATCGCCGATTGTGTCGACGAAGATCAGCGGCTGGCACTGGAGGCTGAAGTGTCGGCGCTGGAATCACGGGTGCGGCGCATTCCGTATATCGATCCGATCGACATTCGCTACCGGCGTTTCGAAAACGAGCCGAGGCCGGTCGCCCAGGCGGTGATGTTCTGCCTGATGGACGTCTCCGGCTCGATGTCCGAGCACATGAAGGATCTCGCCAAGCGCTTCTACATGCTGCTCTATATCTTCCTGACGAGGCAGTACAAGCGCGTCGAGATCGTCTTCATCCGCCATACCGATACGGCCGAGGAGGTCGACGAGGAGACATTCTTCCGCAGCCCCGCCACGGGCGGTACGCAGGTATCGAGCGCGCTGGATGCGATGCGACGGATCATGACCGAGCGTTTTCCACCTTCCGACTGGAACATCTATGCCGCACAGGCGTCCGATGGCGACAACGCCTACTCCGACAGCACGACGACAGCAGCTCTCATGCAGGACTGGATTCTGCCGGCGACGCAATATTTCGCCTATCTCGAAGTCGGCGAAGGACGCAGCGGCGCCATTTCGTCCGGCTCGGCGGTCTGGCAGCTCTATGAGCGGATTTCGGCCGGCTGGCCGGTGCTATCGATGCGCAAAGTCAGCGACCGCAGCCAGATCTATCCGGTATTCCATGATCTCTTTCAACGCCGCGCTGCGGAGACAAGGGCTGGCTGATAATGGCAAAGGCAATGAAGCGTCTCTACGACGGTGCCGACTGGGATTTCGCCGCGTTGCAGCGCATCCACGATGCCTGCCAGGACATCGCCGTCAACGAGCTTGGGCTGGATGTCTATCCTAACCAGATCGAGATCATCACCGCCGAGCAGATGCTCGATGTCTATTCCTCGATCGGCATGCCGCTGTTCTACAAGCACTGGTCGTTCGGCAAGCATTTCGCCCATCACGAGGCATTTTATCGCAAGGGCCTGCGTGGGCTGGCCTACGAGATCGTCATCAACAGCTCCCCTTGCATTTCATACCTGATGGAGGAGAACACCGCGACGATGCAGGCGCTGGTGATTGCGCATGCCGCCTTCGGCCACAACCATTTCTTCAAGAACAACTACCTGTTCAAGCTGTGGACAGACGCCGACGGCATCCTCGATTACCTGAATTTCGCCAAGGGCTATATTGCCAATTGCGAGGAACGCTACGGGCATGCGGCCGTGGAGCGGACGCTAGATTCCGCCCATGCGCTGATGTCGCACGGCGTGCACCGCTATGCCGGCAAGAAGAAGCTCGACCTGCGGATGGAGGAAGTCCGGCTGCAGGAGCGGCGGGCGCATGACGAAAGCATCTTCAACGATCTCTGGCGCACCGTGCCGACCAAGGCCGGCAAGAGCGCACCGGATCTCAGCCTCGAACGCCGGCAGGCAATCACCGGGCTGCCGCAGGAAAATATCCTCTATTTCCTCGAAAAGACAGCGCCCCGCCTGCAGCCGTGGCAACGGGAAATCCTGCGTATAGTCCGCCATGTAGCTCAGTATTTCTACCCGCAGGGTCAGACGAAGGTCATGAACGAGGGCACGGCCACCTATGTGCACTATGAGATCATGACACGCCTGCACGAGCGCGGCGGTATCGGCGACGGTGATTTTCTTGAGTTTCTGAAATCCCACACCAATGTGGTGTTCCAGCCGCAGTTCGATGACCAGCGTTATTCCGGCCTCAATCCCTATGCCATCGGCTTTGCGATGATGCAGGACATCGAACGTATCGTCACCAAGCCGGAGCAGGAGGATCGCGAATGGTTCCCGGAGATTGCCGGAACCGGCGATGCCATGGCGGTCCTGCGCGATCTCTGGGCCAACTATCGCGACGAGAGCTTCATTGCCCAGTTTCTCAGCCCCAACCTTATGCGCAAGCTGCGGCTGTTCCACCTGACCGACGATCCGGCTGAGGAGGAGGGAATGCGGGTGGCTGCAATCCACGACGAGCGCGGCTATCGGCGCGTCCGCCGCGAACTGTCTCGGCAGTACGATATCGGCTGGATCGATCCGCATATCGAGGTGGTGGATGTAGACTTGCCCGGCGACCGACGGCTGATCCTGCGGCACACCGTTATGAACGGCAGTCTGCTGGAGGAGGGCGACACCCGGAAGGTGCTGCAGCATCTGGCGGATCTCTGGAGCTACGATGTCGTGCTGCAGGAGATCGACAGGGCGGGTATCGTGCTGAAGGATCACCTGGTCAGTCCCCGCAAGGTTGCCGTGGCAGCCTGAATACCCTGAAGATCCGCCTAGTCCGTGGCTATTCTTCGCACATGGCCGCTGACCTGCTGGCCGTCTTCAGGTTTCAGCTGCAGGAAGCCGGGCAGGCCAAGCAGCGGAATGATAGCCATGACCAGAAAGACGATATGAAAGCTGCCGAGCGTCAGGGCGCCACTGCCCGCTGTGACGAGACCGAGCAGCATGGCGGCGATCGATACGCCGAAGCTGACGCTCAGCTGCTGCAGCACGCCCCCGAGGCTCGTGGCGCTGCTGAGCTGCGCTGCCGGCGTGTCCGAGTAGGAGAGCGTGTTCGACGTCATAAACTGTGCGGCTCGCGTAAGGCCGAAGACAAACACCCAGACGATAATCAGCCAATAGGGTGTCTGAGGCGTCATCAGTGAAAAGCCTGCGACTGTCAGCGAGCCGGCGACGGCGCTCCACGTCAGCACCCGGTCGAAGCCGAAAGCCCGCAGCAGCCGTTGCGAGATCGGCCGGACCACGAGTGCGCTGAAGGCGCTGGCAAAGGTCAGCGAGCCCGAGACGATGGGGCTGACGCCAAAGCCGATCTGCAGCATCAGCGGCAGCAGAAAGGGCACGCCGTTCAATCCGACACGACAGAGGCCTCCGGCAAGCGTCCCGACACGAAAGGTGCGCAGCCGAAACAGGGTCAGGTCGACGGCCGGCGCCGGCACGGCTCGCGCATATCGAACGAAAAAGACGAGCAGCAGCAATGCGGCGAAAAGGACGGCAACGATGGCCGGGACGGGAATGGCCGGCCGGCCGATATTTTCGATGCCGTATTGCAGCAGCACCAGTCCGGAGCCGACCATCAGGAAGCCCGGAACGTCGAACCGTTTTGACGTGTCGGCGCGGGTATCCTCGACGTAACGCAGTGCCATGACGATGCCGACGATACCGAAGGGCACGTTGACGTAAAAGATCCATCGCCAGGATAGATAGGTCGTCAGGACGCCGCCGAGGATGGGGCCGACCAATGGCCCGAGGATGGCTGGCAAGGTCATGTAGGTCATGGCGGTCACGAGCTGGCTGCGCGGAAAGCTGCGAATGAGGATGAGCCGGCCGACTGGCGTCATCATTGCCCCGCCGAAGCCCTGCAAGGCACGCGTCGCGATCAGCATCGGGAAATTCACTGCGAGCCCGCAGAGTACCGAGCCGATGGTGAAGATCAGCAGTGACAGCGCAAAGATGCGGCGCGCACCGAATCGATCTGCGAACCAGCCGCTGACCGGAATGAACATCGCAAGCGTCAGTATATAGGCCGTGACCGCAAGGTTCATGGCGAGTGGCGTCACGGCAAGACTGTGGGACATGGCGGGAATAGCTGTGACGATGATCGTCGAATCCAGCTGCTCCATCAGGAAGGCGACGGCAACGACGGCCGGGATGATGAAGCGCAGTCGCGGATCGCGCTCGGTGGCGAAACCTGGGTCCGAGGGGGCGTTTTCAGTCTGTGTCATGCTGTTGATTCAGGCTTTCCGTCGCGGCTTGGCTCCGCATTTTCGGCGTCGGCGATGATGCACAAGGAGGAAGGGTGAATATCACCACTGCGCGCACGCGGGGCAAGTAAAACCCTGCAACGCAGGGGCGCGACCGATCAACTCTTGGCGAGCACTTCGTTTGCCGTAAAATTGCCCCAGCATAGCGAGAAATACGGTCTGTCGGGCTCTTCATAAGCGAGTTGGGGAGGCTGATTGCAGGATCTGTTTCCTGTAGCCTGAGCACTCATCTCGATAGTCGGAGACATTTCGCATCCCAAGGTTGTTAATCGTTATCCGCGAAGTGCAACTGTAAACATCGTTGATTATTTGTGAATTGCTATTATTATTAAATACTTAATATAAGCGTTAAAAGATACTAAGTTCGTCTGACTGGGATGTAGAAGCAGTGCCCATGCTCTGGTTTTTGATTTCTTGCAACTAAGGGAATTTTGGAATGGAACGCATTCAAATAAAATCGCGCCTCATTACGGCTGTTGCGTACGATCTGAAATCGTCGCGCATGGAAATCGAGTTTCACAATGGCAAAGTTGAGCCCTACAGCAACGTGCCGGAACAGATTTACCGCAATCTGATCTCGGCCGATTCTCCGGGCTCCTACTATCGCCACCACATACGCGAATCCAAACCTTATGTGAGTGTGAGATAAGCAGTAGACCTGCTGGCGTTGTTTCCAATGCTGCTTGGGTAACGCATAAAAAAGGGGGCATAGCGCCAAGCTATGCCCCCTTTTTTTGATTGCTGACGACGATCAGTGTTGATCGTTGGTCTGGTTCGGCCGTCCGATGCTCGAATATTCGAAGCCGTGCTTTGTGATTTCGTCGCGGCGGTAGATATTCCTGAGGTCGACGAGCACAGGTGCGGCCATGACCCGCTTCAGGCGCGCAAAATCGAGTGCGCGGAACTGGTTCCATTCGGTGACGATGACGAGAGCGTCTGCGCCCTCGGCGGCCGTGTAGGCATCGGCTGCGAACGTCATGCCCTCGATCAGGCCGCGTGCGTTGTCCATGCCCTCGGGATCGTAACCGACCACCTTGGCGCCGGCATCCTGCAAGGTCTGGATGATCGAGATCGCAGGGCTGTCGCGCATGTCGTCGGTGTTCGGCTTGAAGGTCAGACCGAGGACCGCGACGCTCTTGCCGCGAACGTCGCCACCAACAGCCGCGATCACCTTGCGACCCATGGCGCGCTTGCGGTTATCGTTGATCGAGATGGTCGTTTCGATGAGGCGCACCGGGCTGTCGTGATCCTGGGCGGTCTTTGCCAGAGCCAGCGTATCCTTCGGAAAGCACGAGCCGCCATAGCCTGGGCCCGCGTGCAGGAATTTGGCGCCGATACGGCCATCGAGCCCGATGCCGCGGGAGACTTCCTGGACATTGGCGCCGACTTTTTCGCAGAGATCGGCCATCTCGTTGATGAAGGTAATCTTCATGGCGAGAAAGGCGTTTGCGGCGTATTTGATCAGTTCCGACGTGCGGCGCGAGGTGAACAGCAGCGGCGCCTGGTTGAGGTAGAGCGGCCGGTAGACTTCGGTCATCACGGCCCGGGCACGATCGTCGTCGAGGCCGATGACGATGCGGTCCGGCCGCTTGAAGTCCTCGATGGCGGCGCCTTCGCGCAGGAATTCGGGGTTGGACACGACGGCGATGTCTGCGTCCGGGTTGGTGTCGCGCATGATCCGCTCCACTTCATCGCCGGTGCCGACAGGAACAGTCGACTTGGTGACGATGACGGTGAAGCCCTTGACGTGGGTGGCGATTTCGCGGGCGGCTGCATAGACGTAGGACAGGTCGGCATGACCATCGCCACGGCGCGACGGGGTGCCGACGGCGATGAAGACGACATCGCTGGCGGCGACGCTTTCTGCCACTTCCGTCGAAAACGACAGGCGGCCGGAGCGGACATTTTCCGCCACGAGACTTTCGAGCCCCGGCTCGAAGATCGGGATCTCGCCGGCCCGCAAGGCTGCAATCTTCTTCTCGTCCTTGTCGACGCAGATGATGTCATGGCCGAAATCCGCAAAGCAGACGCCTGACACCAAACCCACATAACCAGACCCGATCATCGTGATACGCATCGATTTTCCTCTTTTTCAGACAACGCAAACGCGTTCTGTTGGTCGATTTGAAGTTGCTGACGTGGCCAGATTTCCGGCTCCTGCGTAATCGCTCAAGAAACAGATAAACTGATATGTCATCAGTTTCATGAATGATGCCAGAGCTTTACCGGCTGGCTTCAAGCCTGCTACCTCATCGAAATCCCCTACGGAATGAACGGTGAAACGAACATGTAGAACGATGCCATCTTAGTGCAATGGCAGTATGTTGCAACGCAGCAATTGCGTTGTCCTTGTTTGCACTCCGCTGCTGTACCAATTCGGTTCACTTGCGCGCGGTAATTTCGGGCAGCGGCAACCACTTGGACGTGTCGAAAAAATTGGCCGCGACGATGCGGTCGCCGGTGGGCCTGTCGATGTCGAGAATGAGGTTGAAACGGCGCGGATCGGCGAATTCGTGAGAGAATGCAATCCTTGCGCCGAAGCTCGACTGTGTGACGTTCTCGAGCCTTCCAATGCGGTCCGTGGCATCGCTGAGGTCGCTCCAGCCGACAGCCTGGACGATGGCGTGGACCAGGCCCTGGAATTTTGCCTGTAGCTCCTGCCCGGCGGGGGTCTCGGGCAGGATCGCCTTGACCCGGATACTGCTGACCTCGCCTTTCGGCGTGCCGCGGACGATGACGAAGAGCGAAGGTTGTTCTTCCGCTGCTGTCTCCGACACCGGCGTCTGGTAGCTGCATTCGAATGTCGAATTGTCGATGGCGCCCTGATGCCAAGGGCCGACGGGGAAGCCCGCTCGTGAGATTGCATTGCAGGCCTTCTCGCCGGCGATTTTCCAGCGGCGTAGGAAAAAGCTGGGCGCGGAATTCAGGTTGGTAAAAAGCCGCGTCGCGACCGGTTTTACCACTGCAGGCGGGCTTGGCGGTGGCGCAACCGGCCGCGGGCCTTGTTTGGCTTGCGGTAGCTTCTTCGGCGGCATAACGGTTTCATATCCGAGCCATCCGATATGGTAGCGGTAAGCCAGAAACCGCAAGTTCCGCCGGTCGTTGGCAAGCAGCGCGGTGGCGACGATGCCCGTCAGGATGAGGATCGCGGCCAGCCAGAAAACGATGCGGCTTTTCCGTCGCGGGGGTGAAACCGTCATTTCATGCTCTCTGCGAAATCACTGTCGAGACTCAAGCCGTGAAAGCATTGTTTTCGCGCAGCAGCAGTTCCCGACTGTCCGGAAGGGACGCTTTTACGCAACAGATGCATTCATGCCCTCTTTGTAGCCCACTGGCAATCGGGCTTGCCATGTCGGCAACGCAGCCCGTCTTAGGTGACCAGCGCCTTCAGGGCGCGAACCACCGCGCCGTCCGTACGTCGCTCGAGCGCAGGCGCAAAGCCGAGGGAGACAAGCCGCGGGTCGCTCGATGCTGCGCTGGAAGAACAGGAGGCGTGGATGTCGGTGATCTCCAATCTCGGGATCAAGGTGCTCACGGTTTGCGGATTGATGCCGGAGCCAGGCATGATGGATATCCGGCCGGCTGCGAGTGCTACCAGTGTTTCCAACGCCTCGATCCCATCAGGAGCCGTCACTTTTCCACCCGAGGTCAAAATCCGCTCGAAACCGAGATCGACTGCGATTTCGATGGCGTCGCGCCAGTCGGGCACGAGGTCGAAGGCACGATGCAGCGTCAGGCCGAGACCTTCGGCGTGGCGGACGAGTTTGTCGAGGCTTTCGCGATCCAGCCGGCCATCGGGCAGGGAGGCACCGAGTACGACGCCGGCCAATCCAGCGCTGCGTGCGATGTCGATATCGCCGTACATCACCTCCATGTCCTCCGCGGACCAGACGAAGTTGCCGGCGCGTGGACGTATCATGGCATAGCAAGGCAGTTGACGCTGGCCGGCTTCGCGCATCAGGCCGGCGCTCGGCGTCAGGCCGCCGATGGCAAGCGCACTGCACAGTTCGATGCGATCTGCACCGCCGTCGATGGCGGCTGCAAGGCCGGCGCTGTCCTCGATGCAGACCTCAAGCAACATGGCGGCGATCCTCGACATCTCGCAGTCCGAGAATGGCGGCGCCGATCAGGCCGGGCTCGATGCGGCACTGGCTACGCACTACGAGGGGGCGATCGAATTTCCGCAGGATGCGCTGGCGCACGGCGACATCCAGGCGCTCCAGCAGCGGCTCGACATTCGACAAACCGCCTGCCACGGGCACGATGGTTGCGCCGGTAATGTTGACGGTCAGGGCCAGGGGCGGCGCGACGAGATCGATGTAGACGTCGAGCGTTGCACTCGCCTTATCGTCGCCCCCGAGCCAAAGGCCGATGATTTCCTCGCTGGAAACACTGGTGCCATGGAGTAGCGCGTACAGGCGTTCCATGCCGCGCGCGCCACCGATGGTGTCGACGCATCCGGTTTGGCCGCAGCCGCAAGGGTAGGCGGGAATGGCGACAGGGGGTGTGCCGGCAAAGGCCGCAACGATCGGTCCGTGGCCCCATTCGCCGGCAAAGCCGCCGGATGCATTGACCAGCCGCCCGTCGGCGACCAGTCCACCACCGACCCCAGTGCCGAGGATGGCGCCGAAGACAATGCGGTGACCGCGACCCGCGCCGGAAAAGGCCTCGGCCATGGCAAAGCAATCGGCGTCGTTGGCGATCAGCACCGGATAGCCGAGCGCCGTCTCCAGGTCGCTGCCAAGCCTGCGACCGTGGAGGCAGGGAATATTGGCGCAGGTCAGCGTCTGAGTGTCCGGATCGACGACGCCGGCGATGGAGACGGCGATGCCATCAGGCTTTTCCGGGGCCTCGGCAATAATCTCGCGGAGCACCGTGACGAAGGCCTCGAAATCATGGCCGGGCGTAACCCGGCGCGGCAGCGTCGTGATATCGGATTGGGAGCGGGCAAAACCGCCCTTGATGGCGGACCCGCCGATGTCAAAAGAAACGATCATCCGTCACTCGCTATGGCATTGAGACGACGTTGCTCGCATCCTTTTCCAGCCATTGCAAGAGATCAGCTTCCGGGCGGCGGTGTGAGGACGATGCGGGCCTCGAAGCCATCTGGCTGACCTGGGGCCGGCGACAGCAGGTCCAGTCGGCCGCCCATCTGTGTGACGATCTTGTCGGCAATCGCGAGGCCGAGGCCTGAGCCGGCGGCGCTTGTTTCCCCGCGACGGAACCGTCGCTTGAGGCCGGCAAGCTCTTCGGCCGCGACGACATGGCCGCCGTTCACGACGCTGACGGCATCTCCGGTGACTGAGATGGTGACGACCCCATCGTGCGGTCCGTGGACGAGTGCGTTCTCGATCAGGTTGCGGACGACGATGGCAAAGGCGTCGATGTCGACGCAGCGCGCAAGGGTAACCCCGGCAGCATAGTCCCGCGTGACGCGACCGGCGGTGCGGCTGTCCCGGTCGTAGTCGCCGACGACAGCGTCAACGATGCGCGTCAGATCCAGCGGCTTGTCGGATGCGCCGATCCCGGCTTCGGCACGCGCCAGCTGCAGAAGCTTTTCTGCAAGGCGTCCGAGATTGGCGAGCGCTGTCTCGATGCGTCCGGCCCTGACGGTCAGGGGACCCTCGGGCAGTTCGGCGATCAGCCGTTGTGTCTGCGCCAGGGCACCGGCGATCGGCGTGCGCAGCTCGTGGGCGCTGTTGGCTGTAAATTCCCGTTCGGCCTCCAGTGCCGACCGCAGCCTTCCGAGCAGCAGGTTGACGGAACGGGCAATCGGCCGCAGTTCGCGGGGGAGTGTATCGCCTTCTACCGCTGCCATATTGCCGCTGTCCTTGGTGGCAATCTCGTCGCGCAGCCGGTCGATGGGCGCCAGCGAGCGGCTGACGATGAACTGGATCAGCAGTATGCTCGTCGGTATCAGCAGCAGCAGCGGCCAGAGCAGCGCCACGGTGCCTTCGCGCAGGGCCTCGCGACGGTTTCGGAAGGCATCGGCTACATGCAGGAACAAGGTGCCGTTGAGCGCCGATTCTGTGTAGATCTTGTGCTTCGGCGTGTCGTGAAAACCGACCTTCAGGGGTACGTCATAGGGCGTGGCCGGCGCTTCCTGTGAGTGGATGATGACCTTGCCACTGGAATCGATGACCTGATAGGTGAGATATTCCTTGTTCAGGCCCTGCTGCACGGCCTGCAAAGCCTGGGGATCGGTGGCGCCGTCGCGCTGGGCGAGGTCGTCGAGCACGAGCGGCATCAGTCTTTCCGCTGTTTCCTGCAGCGTTCCGTCGAAGATTTCGGCAAATTCCCGGTTCATCACATAGGCGCCCAGGCCCACCGCGATCAGCCAGAAGAGCACGACGAGCCCTGTGAGCGTGGTGATCAGCCGACGGGTGATGCTGATGCGGCTGAGGCGGCCGAGTGTCTCCGGCATTATCGTTCTCCGAGCGAGTAGCCGACGCCGCGCGCCGTGCGGATGCGGTCCCGGCCGATCTTCTTGCGCAGTCGGCTGACATAGACCTCGACAGTGTTGCTCTCGATTTCGGAGCCGAAGGCATAGAGCGCTTCTTCCACCTGGTCCTTGGAGACCATGGCGCCTGGACGGGCTACCAGCAGGTCGAGAACGGCCCATTCGCGGCCGGTCAGCACGACGTCCTTGCCCGATACGATAAGGCGGCGCTGCGTCTGGTCGACTTCGAGGTCGCCGATCTTGAGCATCGGCTGCGGACTGCCGGAGTAACGCCGGGCAACCGCCATGATGCGGGCGGAGAGCTCGCCCAGATTGAAGGGCTTGACCAGATAGTCGTCGGCGCCGCTGTTCAAACCCTCGATCCGGTCTGAAATCTGGTCACGCGCCGTCAGGATGATGACCGGTGTTTCCTTGGCATTCTTGCGGAGTCTCTTCAGAAAATCGATGCCAGTGCCATCCGGCAATTGCAGATCGAGAAGTATGAGGCCGTAGTGAACCGAGTTCGCCGCGCTTTCGGCATCTCCTAGGTTTCTCACCCAGTCGACGGCATGGACGCTCGCGGCAATGTGGTCGCGTACAGCGCTGCCGAGGGTGTCGTCGTCTTCGACCAGGAGAATTCTCACAATTGCCTCGCAACGCTCGGGGATGTCTGTCCTAATATGGCGGGAGCTATGCGGTCAATCGGGGCTTAAATAAGCCGTGTATCAAGCTGGCGTCGGCGCCTTGCTTGCCAACGCGCATCCATGGCGTCTCTGGACAGACTGCGGCGTCGCGTTTACTTGTCTGCTGCGCAAAGTGCGGGGTCTCCCGCCACCAATGCGAATTCTGAAAGAAGTGCCTGGAGGAGGCTTTATCATGCTCAAGGGAATTTCACCTGCTCTCAATGCCGACGTGCTCCACGCGCTGGCCTCCATGGGCCATGGCGACATGCTTGTCATCGTCGATACCAACTTCCCGGCTGAGTCGGTGGCGCTCGAAACGAGCCTTGGCCATCTGCTGCGGATCGACAACGTCACCTCTCCACAGGCTGCTGCCGCCATCCTGTCGCTGATGCCGCTCGATACGTTCATCGACGACGCAGCCACCCGCATGGAAGTGGTCGGCTCCCCGGATGAACTGCCGGCTGTTCAGGTCGAGATGCAGGCAGAGATTGATCGCGCCGAAGGCAAGCACTGGCCGCTTGTGCCGGTCGAGCGTTTTGCGTTCTATGAGCGTGCGAAGAGCGCCTATTGCGTCATCCAGACAGGCGAGCGCCGGTTTTACGGCTGCTTCACCCTGACCAAGGGCGTCATTCCGCCCGACGCAGCGTAAGGTTCGCGTCGTCACAATCGTGCCTCTGGCTGCAGCGATGTTCGACCCGATGTCGGGGATGCTGCGGCCAGCGCCACAGAAGGGACAGGATGGCCAGGAAGTCGGAAACCCAGGGCAGGCTCGATGATGCGGCAAGAGCCGGGTGGTTGTACTATGTCGCCGGCCGGACCCAGGACGAGATCGCCGGGGCCATGGGGATTTCGCGGCAATCGGCACAGAGGCTTGTGTCGCTCGCGGTTGCCGAAAGGCTGATCAAGGTCCGTCTCGACCATCCGATCGCCGCCTGCCTGCAGCTGGCCGAGGATCTGCGCCGGAAATTCAGCCTCTCCCATGTCGAGGTGGTGCCGAGCGATCCCGGATCGACGTCGACGACTGTCGGCATCGCGGAGGCCGCCGCCGCCGAGATCGAACGCTGGCTCAAGCGACCGGAGCCCATCGTGCTTGCCATCGGCACCGGGCGTACGCTGAAGGCTGCCGTCGATCAGTTGCCCTCCATTGATTGCACGCAGCATCGGATCGTTTCACTCACCGGCAACATCGGTCCGGACGGTTCTGCTGCCTATTACAACGTCATCTTCAGCATGGCGGACGCGATCAAGGCCCGTCACTATCCCATGCCGTTGCCGGTTCTTGTATCGGCTGCTTCTGAGCGTGAGTTGTTGCACGCGCAGGCGCTGGTGCGCTCGACGCTCGATATCAGCGCCGTTGCCGATGTGACCTTTGTCGGGATCGGCGAGATGGGCGTCGACGCGCCACTCTGCGTCGACGGCTTTCTCGGCCGGGAAGAAATGGTCGGGCTTGTCGCCAAAGGCGCAACCGGGGAAATCTGCGGCTGGATCTTCGACGGGGCGGGCAAATTGCTCGAAAACGCCGTCAACGAGCGTGTCGCCAGCGCGCCGATACCCAGCCGCGAAACATCGACCGTGATCGGAATTGCCAAGGGGCAACGCAAACTTGAGGCTATCAGAGCGGCGCTGACAGGCCGGTTGATCAACGGCCTGATTACGGATGAGGCGACTGCCGCATTCTTGATCGACGACTGAAACAAATTTAACCCATTTTCTTCAACGACTTATTTTTTCGTTCGGCGTCGCAGCAACGATTAAGCATTGACAACTTGTCGCATGTTATGAGTAATTGCCCTCGAGCTAAGCGAATGCTCATATTTTCTCTTCTGGGAGGAAGATTATGAAATTGAAGACTCTACTCCTGAGCGCCTGCTCAGTGATGATGCTTGCCGGAATGGCGTCTGCAGAGACGCTAACCATTGCTACCGTCAACAACGGCGACATGGTCCGCATGCAGAAACTTACCGATGATTTCAAGACCAAGAACCCGGGCATCGACCTGCAGTGGGTGACGCTCGAAGAAAACATCCTCCGCCAGAAGGTCACGACCGACATTGCCACCAAAGGCGGTCAGTACGACGTTCTGACGATCGGTACCTATGAAGTTCCGATCTGGGCCAAGCAAGGCTGGCTGCAGCCGCTCGACAATCTCGGCGCGAGCTATGATGTGAATGACCTTCTTCCGGCCATCCGCAGCGGCCTGACCACGGATGGAAAGCTCTATGCTGCGCCATTCTACGGCGAAAGCTCGATGGTCATGTATCGCAAGGACCTTTTCGACAAGGCCGGCCTGAAGATGCCTGATGCCCCGACCTGGGACTTCATCGCAGACGCAGCCAAGAAGATCACCGACAAGAAGGACGAAGTCTACGGCATCTGCCTTCGCGGCAAGGCCGGCTGGGGCGAGAACATGGCTTTCCTGACAGCCATGTCCAACTCCTTCGGCGCACGCTGGTTCGACGAAAAGTGGACTGCACAGTTCGATCAGCCTGAGTGGAAGAAGACACTCGACTTCTACGTGAAGATGCTGAAGGAAGACGGACCTCCAGGTGCTTCTTCGAATGGCTTCAACGAAAACCTCGCCCTGTTCCAGACCGGCAAATGCGGTATGTGGATCGACGCCACGGTTGCTGCTTCCTTCGTTTCCGATCCGAAGCAGTCCAAGGTTGCCGACAAGGTCGGTTTCGCACTTGCTCCTGACAACGGTCTCGGCAAGCGCGGCAACTGGCTCTGGGCCTGGAATCTCGCCATCCCGGCCGGTTCCAAGAAGATTGAAGCTGCCGAGAAGTTCGTCGCCTGGGCAACCAGCAAGGAATACACCAACCTTGTTGCTCAGAAAGACGGCTGGCTGAACGCACCTCCCGGTACCCGCGCTTCGCTCTATGCGAACGCCGACTACCAGAAGGCTGCTCCTTTCGCCAAGATGACGCTGGACAGCATCAACTCCGCCGATCCGACGAAGCCGACTGTCAAGCCGGTTCCCTATGTCGGCGTTCAGTTCGTCGCTATTCCTGAATTCCAGGGTATCGGCACTGCAGTTGGCCAGCAGTTCTCTGCAGCGCTTGCCGGCCAGGTCACTGTTGACCAGGCTCTCAAGAGTGCCCAGGCACTGACGACCCGCGAGATGAAGAAGGCCGGTTATCCCAAGTAAGATATCGGCTGGGCTAGGGAGCGGGGGCGCCTTGCGCGCCTCCCTCCTGTTCGCCGGCGATCGCCCCAAGCGTGACTTGGTGGCCTTTTAAAAATTCCGCTGTTGCGGCCACTCTCCCCGCTTCAAGACAAGATTGGTCCTTTCCATGGCGACCTTACAGACCCGTTCCGCTGCCCGCCTGATGATGGCGCCCTCCGTGATCCTGCTGTTCGCGTGGATGATCGTGCCGCTGGCAATGACGATCTATTTCTCGACGCTGAACTACAATCTGCTGATGCCGGGCGATCATCCATTCATCGGCTTTAGCAATTACGCGTACTTCCTCACCGATCCGGCCTTCCTACAGGCGCTGATGAACACGCTGCTGCTGGTTGGCGGCGCGCTGCTCATCACCATTGTCGGCGGTATTGCCTTCGCGCTGCTGCTGGACCAGCCGATGTTCGGCCAGGGGATCGTCCGCATCCTCGTCATCGCGCCGTTCTTCGTCATGCCGACCGTCGCGGCGTTGATCTGGAAGAACATGTTCATGAACCCGGTGAACGGCCTATTTGCCTATGCAGCAAAGGCCATCGGGCTACAGCCTTACGACTTTCTGGCCAACGCCCCCCTGGCCTCGGTGATCGTCATCGTCGCCTGGCAGTGGCTGCCTTTTGCGACGCTCATCATGCTGACAGCACTCCAGTCGCTCGACGAAGAGCAGAAGGAAGCCGCCGAGATGGACGGTGCCGGCGTGATATCGAAATTCATCTACATCATCCTGCCGCACATGGCGCGCGCCATCACTGTGGTCATCCTGATCGAGACGATCTTCATGCTGTCGGTGTTTGCCGAAATCCTGGTCACCACCAATGGCGGGCCAGGCACGGACAGCACGAACCTGACCTATCTCGTCTATTCGCAGGCGCTGCTGCAATTCGACATCGGTGGTGCATCGGCGGGCGGTATCGTTGCCGTCGTGCTTGCCAACATCGTCGCTATCTTCCTCGTCCGCATCGTCGGCAAGAATCTGGAGGCTTGAGATGGCTCGCAGCGTTTCCACCCGCCACAAGGTCATCGTCTCGGTCGTCGCCTGGGCGCTCGGGCTGCTGATCTTCTTCCCGATCCTCTGGACCTTCCTCACCAGCTTCAAGTCGGAAGGCGATGCCGTTGCCTCGCCACCGCTGTTCCTGTTCTTCCACTGGACGACCGAGAACTATGTCGAGGTGCAGTCGCGCTCGGACTATTTCCTGCACTTCTCGAACTCGGTCATCATCGCCGTCGGGTCGACCATCATCGGGCTGATCATCGCGGTTCCTGCCGCCTGGGCAATGGCTTTTTCGCCGACCAAGCGGACCAAGGACATCCTGATGTGGATGCTCTCCACCAAGATGATGCCGCCGGTCGGCGCCCTCATTCCGATCTATCTTCTCTTCCAGGCCACCGGCCTGCTCGACAGCCGCATTGGTCTCGTCGGCGTGCTGACGCTCATCAACCTGCCGATCATCGTCTGGATGCTCTATACTTACTTCAAGGAAATTCCGGGCGAGATCCTAGAAGCAGCCCGCATGGACGGCGCCTCGCTGATGAAGGAAATCATCTACGTGCTGACGCCGATGGCAATACCGGGCATCGCCTCGACATTGCTGCTGAACGTCATCCTCGCCTGGAACGAGGCGTTCTGGACGCTCAATCTCACCGCTTCCAAGGCGGCGCCGCTGACGGCCTTCATTGCCTCCTACTCGAGCCCCGAAGGTCTGTTCTATGCAAAACTTTCGGCCGCCTCGACCATGGCGATTGCGCCGATCCTGATCCTCGGCTGGTTCAGCCAAAAGCAACTCGTTCGCGGCCTGACTTTTGGCGCGGTCAAATAAGATATCTGGGAGAGAGACATGGGCAGCATTACCCTTCAGAAGGTTTCGAAGGTCTTTGGCGAAGCCAAGGTCATCCCCTCCATCGACCTTGAAATCAAGGACGGCGAGTTCGTCGTTTTCGTCGGGCCGTCCGGTTGCGGAAAATCGACGCTGTTGCGGCTGATCGCCGGGCTGGAAGATGTGTCCGGCGGCAAGATCATCATCGACGGCAAGGACGGCACGAGCCTCGGACCCTCCGAGCGCGGGCTTGCCATGGTGTTCCAGTCCTATGCGCTCTATCCGCATATGAGCGTGCGCAGCAATATCGCCTTCCCGCTCAAGATGGCCGGCATGTCGAAGGACGAGATCGACCGCAAGGTGAGCGAAGCCGCTCGCGTGCTGAACCTCACCGATTATCTCGACCGCAAACCGCGCATGCTGTCCGGCGGCCAGCGCCAACGCGTCGCCATCGGCCGTGCCATCGTGCGCCAGCCATCGGCCTTCCTCTTCGACGAGCCGCTTTCAAACCTCGATGCATCGTTGCGCGTCAACATGCGTCTCGAGATCAGCGAATTGCACCAGCAGCTGAAGACCACCATGGTCTACGTGACCCACGACCAGGTCGAAGCCATGACCATGGCAGACAAGATCGTCGTTCTCAACCGCGGCAACATCGAGCAGGTCGGCTCGCCGATGGAGCTCTACAAGAACCCGGCAAACCTCTTCGTCGCCGGCTTCATCGGTTCGCCGAGGATGAATTTCGTCACCGGCGTCTATGCGGAACCATTTGGCGCGCCGACGGTTGGCGTTCGGCCCGAGCATATCGTGCTGTCGACCGAAAGCGGCGTTTGGCAGGGCAAGGTCACCGTTGCCGAGCATCTCGGCTCCGATACGTTCCTGCACGTCGATGTCGAAGGCATCGGCCACATCACGGCGCGTGGTACCGGCGAATTCCCGGTCAAGGCAGGCGAGATCGTCTACATGACCCCGGACCGCACCCGCATCCACAAGTTCGACGACAAGGGCCTGGCCATCGCCTCCTAGGCTGGCCACGCCGCACCCGCGAGGAGCGATGACGCATGTCCCGGCGAGTGAGCCGGGAAGCGCAGTGGCCGACGGGCGCAACGACAATATGGACCATCAGGACCTTTCGGAAGGACTTTCGACAATGACCAAACTCTCGCTGGCAACCCTGAAAGCCATTTCGGAGACGGCCGCCATCCCGGCCTACGACCGATCTCAGCTGTCGGCCGGTATCGTCCATTTCGGCGTCGGCAATTTCCACCGTGCCCATCAGGCGGTCTATCTGGACGACCTGTTCACTGCGGGCCATGATCATGACTGGGCAATCGTCGGTGCGGGCATGTTGCCGTCCGACGCCAGCATGCGTGAAAAGCTTGCGGCGCAGGATTTTCTGACGACCGTTGTCGAGCAGGACAACAACTCGACGTCGGCGCGCGTCACAGGTCCGATGATCGACATCCTGCCAGTCGGCGATTCCGCGGCGATCATTGCAAAGCTCGCCGACCCGGCCATCCGTATCGTGTCCATGACCATTACCGAGGGCGGCTATTTCATCGATGCCTCGGGCAAGTTCAATCCGGCCCACCCGGCCATCATCGCCGACGGCCAGAATCCTGGCGAACCGAAGACGGTCTTCGGCCTGATCGTTGCCGGGCTGAAGGCGCGCAAGGACAAGGGCCTCGTCCCGTTCACCGTCATGTCCTGCGACAACATTCCGCACAATGGCGTGGTGGCGACCAACGCCGTCGTTGGCACTGCGCGGCTTTCGGACCCTGACCTTGCCGACTGGATCAAGGCCAACGTTGCCTTCCCGAACGCCATGGTCGACCGCATCACGCCGGCGACCGGGCAGCGCGAGATCGACCTGCTGAAAGATGTTTTCAGCATCGAGGACAATTGGCCGGTCTATTGCGAAGAGTTCAAACAATGGGTGCTCGAGGACAAGTTCACGGCCGGCCGCCCGGCGCTCGAAAAGGTCGGCGTCACCTTCGTGCCCGATGTCACGCCCTACGAGCACATGAAGATCCGCATCCTCAATGGCGGCCACGCAGCGATCGCCTATCCGGCGGCACTGATGGACATCCATTTCGTCCATGATTCGATGGAAGATCCACTGATCCGGGCTTTTCTCGCCAAGCTCGAGAACGAAGAAATCATTCCCATCATCCCGCCTGTGCCAAACACCGACTTGAAGGACTATTTCGCGCTGATCGAGCACCGGCTCCTGAACCCGAAGATTGCCGATACCATTCCGCGCCTCGCGCAGGACGGCTCCAATCGCCAGCCGAAATTCATCCTGCCATCGACGCTCGATAATCTGGCGCAGGGCAGGGACATCGTCGGCTTGTCGCTGGTCTCCGCTCTGTGGTGCCGTTATTTCGCCGGCACGACGGACAGCGGCAAGGAAATCGTCTTCAACGATGCCAGTTCGGATCGACTGCATGCAGCAGCACTGAAGGCGAAGACAGATCCGGCGGCTTTCCTCGTTTTCGACGACATTTTCGGCGAGGTCGCCAAGTCCCAGCTTTTCCGAAAGCGTTTTGCGCATGCACTGAAGACGCTGTGGGAAAAGGGTACGCGCGAAACGCTGCAGCTTTACCTCGACAACAATCTGGCTGATTAAACATCGGCCGGCGTCCCGAGAGGCGCCGGCATCCCTGTGGATGAAGGTGGACCGGCAATGATTGACGCGGAAAACGGGCTTGTCATCTTCGACTGCGATGGCGTTCTCGTCGACAGCGAACCGCTCTCCATCGCCGTTGTCGTCCAGGCGATGCGGGACAGCGGTATCGAAATCGATGCTGAAGGTGCATACCAGCGCTTTCTCGGCAAAAGCCTTGCAACCCTGATCGACACATTGGATACGGAATTTAACGTTCAGGCCGACCAGGCTTTTCTCGATCGTATCCGCGAAGACCTCTATGCCCGGTTTCGCAGCGAACTGCAGCCGATTGCCGGCATCGGCGAAACCCTCGACAGTCTCGACATCAGGCGCTGCGTGGCCTCGTCCAGCCAGCTGGAGCGGATCAAGCTGTCGCTCGGCCTGACGGGCCTTCTCGATCGGCTTGAGCCGCATATTTTCAGCGCCAGCATGGTCAAGCGCGGAAAGCCGGCGCCGGACCTGTTTCTCTATGCGGCGAAGCAGATGGGCGTCCCACCGGAAAACTGCATCGTCGTCGAGGATAGTCCTGCGGGCATCGTCGCTGCACGGGCCGCTGGGATGACGGTCTTTGCCTTCACCGGCGGAGCGCATGCCACCTCGGCCCACTACCGTGCCGAACTGGACCGGCTTGCACCAGAAGTGGTGTTTGACGCGATGCCGGATTTGATACACCTTGTCCAAAAACACAGGACGGACGGGACCGGGACTTAATGCGTAATCATGTGATTGCGGTCGATATCGGCACGAGCAGCGCGCGCGCCGGCGTGTTCGATTCGCATGGGCGGATGTTGGGCAAGGGCGAGCATCCGATCCTCATGAACCGGCCGCAGGAAAATCACGCGGAACATAGCTCGGAGGATATCTGGTCGGCAGTCTGTGCCGCCGTCCGGGCTGCACGCTCTGCCTCCGGCGTGGCGGCAGAAGCGATTGCCGGCATCGGCTTCGATGCCACCTGCTCGCTGGTGGTGCGCGACCGCGATGGCCAGCCGCTGACGGTATCGACCGGAGGCGAGGCGCGCTTCGACACCATCGTCTGGCTCGACCACCGGGCGCTGGCGGAAGCGGACCTCTGCACCGCAACGCAGCACCGGGTCATTGCCCATTCCGGCCATGTAATGTCGCCGGAAATGCAGATACCGAAGCTGATGTGGCTGAAGAAGAACCTGCCGGAGAGCTGGGCCCGGAGCGCCTACTTCTTCGATCTGGCGGATTTCATGACCTACAAGGCGACCGGATCGCTGGCTCGCTCGCGTTGCACGTTGACGGCGAAATGGAACTACCTGGCGCATCGCAGCCCCGGTTGGCAGCACGACTTTCTCGACCAGATCGGTCTCTCCGACCTCCTCGAGCGTGGACACCTGCCGGAGGACACGGCGCCGGTCGGCTCGAGCATTGGCATGTTGAGCGCGGAGGCGGCGGAAGCGCTCGGGCTCGACAGGAGTTGCCATGTCTCCGCCGGGGTCATCGATGCCTATGCGGGCGCATTGGGGGCGCTTGCCGGCCATGTCGGCAAGCCGGGGGAACTGCAGCGACAACTCGCGCTGATCGCGGGAACGTCGAGCTGCGTCGTCGCCTTTTCCCGCGAAATGCCGGCCAGCACCGGAATGTGGGGCCCATATTTCGACGTCGTCTATCCCGACTGGTGGCTGGTCGAGGCAGGCCAGTCGGCAACCGGCGGGCTGCTGGACCATATCGTCCGGATGCACGCTGCCGGTGGCGCGCCGACCGCTGCCCTGCATGCCGAGATCGTTGCTCGGATTGCGGAGTTGCGCGATAAGGAAGGTGCCGCTTTCGGTGCCCGCATTCACGTGCTGCCTGATTTCCACGGCAACCGGTCGCCGCTTGCCGACCCGCATGCGGTCGGGGTCATCAGCGGCCTGACGCTCGACACATCGTTCGACGGATTATGCCGGCTCTACTGGCGCACGAGCCTCGGGATTGCCCTCGGTATTCGCCATATCCTCGACAAGATGCGGGAACACGGGCACGTTCCGGACACCCTGCATGTTGCTGGTGGGCATGTGAAGAATGCCGTGCTGATGGAACTCTACGCAGACGTCACCGGCTGCACCGTGATCGTGCCGAAAATGAACGAAGCCGTGCTGCTCGGCACCGCCATTGCGGCATCGGTCGCCTGTGGCATGCACCAGACACTGGCGACGGCCGGAGCGGCGATGTATCCGGGCGGCAACGAGCGCGTGCCCGATGCCAGCAGGAAGGCCGGCTATGACCGGGAGTACAGACGGTTCCTGGCGATGATCCGCCATAGGGCCGAACTCGACATGCTGGATTAGAGCATTTCAGCATCTCATGGGCTGCTGAAATGTTCTATCACTTTGTTTTCGTTCACTTCCAGACGCGGTCGATACGCAGCCTCGCTGTAACCGCTCCACCCGCCTCTTGGATTACCGCATCGGTGCTTCGGCAAACATGTTCTCGAGTTCTGCCAGCCGCCGTGCGCGGACTTCTGCGTCCTGGCCGGCCGCGTGGATGACGGCTGTTGCCAGGAACTCCAGTAGTGCGGACATCGCAGTCAGATTATCGCGTGGCCCGACCCGGGGCGGCGGGACGGACAGCGTGGTGTTGGCGAATTCGTGGGCCCAGTCGGTGTACTGGCTGGTGACCAGCAGGACCTTCAGGCCGGAGCGACGGGCGGAGCGGGCCAGCAGTCGCGATTTCGCGAAGCGGTGCGAGTCGATGATGATGAGCAGCGAATTCGTCGTGGATGGTGCCAGAAGCTCCATGTAGGTGGCATTGCCGTTGCCGGCCATCCGCACGTTGTCGCGGGCAAAGCTGAGGCGATCGCAAAAATACTGGCCGATAGGGCAGGTCAGATGGCACGCGACAAACACGTCGCTTGCACCGAGGATGGAAGAGACCGCGTCGGCCCATTGCGGCTGGGAGGAGAGATTGTAGACATGGTGCAGCATGTCCAGTTGCTCTGCCATCAACGCTGCCAGCGGCAGGCCTGCGGCGGCATCCTGGTGGAGCTGCTCGACGGTCGTCGGGTTCTTCTGCAGCGCGGTCGGCGGAACCGTTTCGCGCAGGTGAACCTTGAAGCCATCCAGCCCCTGGTAGCCGAGCGCACGCAGGAAGCGGCCGACGGTCATCGGGCTGAGTTCCAGCCTGTCGGCAACGGACGATGCAGTCTCGTATGGCAGTTCGCTCATATGGTCTGAAAAGTACCGCGCAATCCGTCGTTCGGCGGGCGTGCCGGATTTGATATATTGTTTTAGCTTCTGGCTGAGGTCGTCCATTCTGCCTCGCAATGTTATTGCGCCATCACTGTCCAAACAAAACAATCTGTGCGCGTCAATGCCTAATTTTCAGGTTCGTCAAAAGTAAGGTTTGTCTCGTGTAATATCATTCATTTTATATTAGTGCAGCCTTTATTACAATGTTGGCGTTGCTTGTACACACCGAGTTCTTGTCGGAGTGCCTGGCCTCCCTTACATAGATCAAAAGCCTTTTACGCGAGAATGTCATCCATGATCATAGAATCTGCACGCCTGGCGGTTGCCAATCTGCTGGCACCGGACATGCGCCGGCTGGTCTGGAAAGTACTCGGCCTCTCCATCGCCGTCCTGATCTGCTTCTGGCTGGCTTTGCAGGCGGTTGTCGCCACCTACGGGGTGTCTTTACTGCACTACTTTTTCTCAGGACTGCCTGCCTGGGTCGACTGGCTGGCCGTGGCGCTGGCGGCAGTCGTGGGCCTTGGCGCGGCCTTCCTGCTGGCGCCGGTGACGGGGCTGGTCGCCGGGCTGTTCCTGGATGACGTTGCTGCCGTCGTCGAACGCCAGGACTATCCGCTCGATGTCCCCGGCAAAGCGATGCCCTTCGGCCCTGCCATGGTCAGTTCGATCAAGTTCCTCGGCGTGCTCATCGTCGGCAACGGCATAGCGCTTATTCTGCTGATCGTGCCGGGCGTCAATCTCGTCGCCTTCTTCCTGGTTAACGGCTACTTACTCGGCCGCGAGTTTTTCGAATTTGCCGCCAGCCGCTTTCGCTCACCGCAGCAGGCCCGGAATTTCCGAAAGAAGAACGCATCCACGGTTTTCCTGGCCGGGCTGGTGATTGCCGCGTTTCTGGCCATCCCGTTCGTCAACCTGCTGACGCCGCTGTTTGCCGGCGCCATGATCGTGCATCTGCACAAGCGGCTGACCCTCCGCGATCCCTCATTCTCCGACGAATTGCGGCGGTAGGGGGACCAGCGGTGCCGGGATGTCGCAGCTTTTTTCCGGCGCGCGACAGAGGTCGGCAATGATGCAATGTTCGCATTCCGGCCGCCGGGCCTTGCAGACGTAGCGCCCGTGCAGGATCAGCCAGTGATGGGCGTGGTAGAGATAGTGGTCCGGAATGACCTTCATCAGCCGCTGCTCGACCTCGTCCGGCGTCTTGCCGGGTGCGAGCCGGATGCGGTTGCCGATACGGAAGATATGCGTGTCGACGGCCATCGTGGAATGGCCGAAGGCCATGGATAGCAAGACATTGGCGGTCTTGCGGCCGACGCCCGGCAGTGTCACCAGCTCTTCGCGGGTCTGCGGCACCTCGCCGCCGAAATCGCTGATCAGCTTTGCCGAAAGGGCTACGACGTTTTTCGCCTTGTTACGATAGAGGCCGATCGTGCGGATATACTCCCGGATACGATCCTCGCCGAGGTCGAGCATCTTCTGTGGCGTATCGGCGACGGCAAACAGGGCGCGCGTCGCCTTGTTGACACCGACATCTGTCGCCTGCGCTGACAAGGCCACAGCAACGAGCAGCGTGAAGGGATTGACGTGCTCCAGTTCGCCCTTTGGCTCAGGCCGCTGGATCGAGAAGCGGCGGAAGATCTCGTCGACTTCCGACTTTGGGTAGATGCTGCGGAACGAGGGCTTGCGGCGTGCTGTCGCAAGGGCCTTTTTCGGGGCCGGAAGGCCGGATTTGATCTTGGGATTTGCCATCAAAGACCTATAATCGCGGACAATGACCGATGGCAACGGCGGGGCGCCGGAAGAAAAGCTGGTTTTTTCTGCGGAGCTTTTTCCGCATCGCTCGCTCGGCCGCAAGGGTTTCAAGGTCATGCTCGCAATGGCCGGCTTTCTCAGCCTCTTCTATGGTGGCCTGTTCGTTGCCAGCGGCGCTTGGCCGATCGGCTTTTTCCTCGGTGCGGATTTCCTGCTTCTCTATGGCGCCTTCTGGCTGAACTATCGGGCGGGTCGTGTCCGCGAGGAGGTCAGGGTGTCCCGCACCGATGTCTCCATCCGCAAGGTGCTGGCCTCCGGCCGTTCCGTCGAGCATCGTTTCAACCCGTTCTGGCTGCGCTTCCTCGTCCGGCGGGAACCCGGCATCGGTATCCGTTCCATGCATGTGTCGGGCGAGGGGCGGCGGGCGGATGTGGGGTCGTTTCTCAACCCGGAGGATCGCGAAAGCTTTGCCAAGGCATTCCGGGCAGCACTTGCGACAGTGAAGCGGCGAATTTAGCGTCGGCGCAAGAAACGGGTGGCGAGACGGGTGGCGAACCATCATCATGGCCGCAAGGAGACCGATGATGAACATGGCGCCGCTGCTTACGAAAGACATTACCCCGGAAGGATCCGACTACGAGGTCGTGCGCAGCGTCATCGAACTGATCACCGAGGACTACCGCGACCAGCCATCCCTGGAAGATCTCTCCGCGCGGCTGGGGCAGTCGCCGACACAGTTGCAGAAGACATTCACCCGCTGGGCCGGGCTGTCGCCCAAGGCCTTCCTGCAGGCGGTGACGCTGGATCACGCCAAGCGGCTGCTGAGGCAGGAGGCACTGCCTTTGCTGGAAGCGTCGATCGAGGTCGGACTTTCCGGCCCGAGCCGGCTGCACGACCTGTTCGTCACCCACGAGGCGATGTCGCCGGGGGAATGGAAGGCGAAGGGCGGTGGTCTGACCATCCGCTACGGCTTCCATGCCAGCCCGTTCGGCATGGCGCTGGTCATGGTCACCGATCGAGGTCTGGCCGGCCTGGCATTCAGCGATACCGGCAGCGAGGCCGCCTGTCTCGAAGACATGACCTGCCGCTGGCCGAACGCCGGGTATGTCGAGGATAGTCAGGCAACGGCGCCCTTTGCCAGGCGTATTTTCGAGCCGGGCCAGTGGTCTGCGGACCAGCCGCTGCGTGTCGTATTGATCGGGTCCGATTTTCAGGTGCGCGTCTGGGAAAGTCTTTTGAAAATTCCCTTCGGCAAGGCAATGACCTACTCGGACATCGCCCGGGATATCGGCCAGCCGACAGCGATGCGGGCAGTCGGTGGGGCAATCGGCCGAAATCCGATTTCGTTCGTCGTTCCCTGCCATCGCGCGCTGGGCAAGGGCGGGGCGCTGACCGGTTACCATTGGGGGCTGACGCGCAAACGTGCGATGCTCGGCTGGGAAGCCGGCAAGGCCTGAGGTCAGGCGGCAACCGGCTCCATGCGGCCGAGCAGCTCTCGCGCTGCACTTTCGTCGGTGATGAGCGTGTTGCAGCCGATACGCCTGATCGTGGCATGGATGGCCGTCGCCCGGTGCGCGCCGCCGCAGGCGAGAACGATGTGCTTTGCTTTCTTCAGGGTATCGAGATCGACGGACATCACCCGGCTGTTAATGGTGTGGTCGACGGAGTTTCCGTCGGCATCGAGGAAATTGAACATGGTGTCGCAGACGCAGCCGGCAGCGATGAGCTCATCGAGTTCGGCCGTGGATATGAAGCCTTCCGAGAGCGATGTGGAGTGCGGGCCGATATCGCCGCAGCTGACGATGGCCAGATCTAGGTTTTCCGCCAGCCGGTAGATAGCTTCGAGGCCGCATTTTTCGATCAAGTTTCTCTTCGTCTCGATCGAGTCGACCAGCAGCGGTGCTAGAAACATGTAGCATTCGGCGCCGAGCTGGCTTGCCAGTCGCCACGTATAGTCGATCGGATTGGTCTGCTGGACGGCAACGATGCCGCCGAGCAGCGAGACCACCTTGCAATTGTCGCGGCGTGGTGGGCGGAAACTGCCGAGCGATGCCGTCATCGTCCGGCCCCAGCCGACACCGATGGTATAATCGTCGGGGATGGCTTCGGTCAGGAACTGTCCGAGCGCCAGGCCGACGCACTTTGCCTGGGCATCGACGCCGCCGCCTGCGGGCGTCGGCACGACAATCGCTTCGTCCAGCCCGAAAGCACGTTCCAGCTTGATGGACAGCTCGACGCAATCGTCGATGCCGTCGTTGATCCAGATCTGCACCTCGCTGCGCCGTCGCGCCTCGTCGAGCAGGCGGATGACGGTGGTGCGGCTGATGCCGAGCTGCTCGGCTACGTCCTTCTGCGTCAGGCTCTGGTTGTAGTACAGCCAGGCAGCCCTCAGGCGCAGCGATGCCGTTTCCGAATAGGCGATGTGGGTTCCACGTCTGAGCTTGGCCATATGTCCTCCGGCAACAAGGCCGCCGAGAATTTGCCGCCACGATGACATTGGCGGACGTCGCGTGCATGTTGTTCGCCGCTACCCCGGCTTTTCAGGGTTGATATTGGGCGGCGTGAGACTTATGTCAATTGAAATGCACAAATGTCCTTGACTTTTCATTGGTGGAGCGGTGATATCCACCTTGGAAAACCGAGTCTCTTGTCCAGCGAGGAGGGCAATCTGCGGGCAGCTGTTATGATTGCGTGCTGGAGCGGCGATGCCGGGAACATAGTTCCGCGCTTGCACCGCATGGCTCCCCCGGCATATCCTAAAGCCCGCGCCATACATCTGCGGAACCCTTGCGTCCGCCGGAACATCGTCACTGCCCTCTCGTTTACTTGCGTCCGGGAGGGCCTGCCAACCTTACCGTTCGCCACGCAAGACGGCGCCGGCCCTCAGTTCGAAATCAACAAGGATATTCATCATGACTTCCAAGCTTGACCAACTTCGCGAAATGACGACCGTCGTCGCCGATACTGGCGACATCGAGGCCGTCGCGCGCCTGAAGCCAGTGGATTGCACGACAAACCCATCGATCGTCCTGAAGGCACTCGGCACGCCGATGTTTGCCGACGATATCAAGGAAGCCGTTGCCTGGGGCAAGAAGCAGTCGGGTTCTTCCGAGGCCGTTGCAGAAGCTGTTGCCGACCGCTTGGCGGTTTCCGTCGGCGCCGCGCTGTCGAAGCTGGTACCCGGCCGCGTTTCTACCGAAGTCAACGCCGACCTTTCGTTCGACACCAAGGCCTCGATCGAGAAGGCGCATGCCATCGTTGCCGGCTATAAGGAACGCGGTATCGAGAAGGATCGTATCCTGATCAAGCTGGCGTCCACATGGGAAGGCATCCGGGCTGCCGAAGTCCTGCAGAAGGAAGGCATCGACTGCAATCTGACGCTGCTGTTCAGCATGGCCCAGGCTGCTGCCTGCGCCGATGCGAAGGTGTTCCTGATCTCGCCGTTCGTCGGCCGTATTCTCGACTGGTACAAGAAGTCGACCGGCAAGGACTACACCTCGGAAGAAGATCCAGGCGTCATCTCGGTTCGTGAAATCTACAACTACTACAAGGCCAACGACATCAACACGATCGTCATGGGCGCTTCGTTCCGCAGCGCCGAGGAAGTGGCGGCACTTGCCGGCTGCGACCGCCTGACGATCAGCCCGAACCTGCTCGACGAACTCGCAAAGGACGAAGGCAAGCTCGAGCGCAAGCTCTCGCCGGATGTCAAGAAGGCAACGCCGAAGTTAAACGTCGATGAAAAGACTTTCCGCTGGATGATGAACGAAGACGCCATGGCCACTGAAAAGCTTGCCGAAGGCATTCGCCAGTTCGGCAAGGATCTGGTGACACTGCGTGAAATGGTCTCCAAGGAACTGAAGGCCGCTTAAGCGTCACGACTGAACTATGATCTCGAAGGCCTGGTCGCAGCACGCAGCCAGGCCTGTTTCTTTGCGGTCGGTTCACAGGTTCCAGAGCCGTTGGGCATTCTGCCGATAGAGCCGTGCCCGCTCGCTTTCGCTGCAGCCGGCGATGAGGGCGTGGGTTGCAGCCACCCAGGTCGATAGCCCGCCGCCGAGGGTGCAGACTGGCCAGTCGCTTCCCCAGATGACACGATCCCATCCGAAGCTTGCGATCGAGTGCTCGATGAATGGCCTCAAAGTCTCCACCGTCCAGCTTTGTGGATCGGCGTAGGCAACGACGCCGGAAATCTTCACGCTGACATTCTGACGGCGTGCGATTTCCCGAATGCCGTTTTGCCAGACCTCGCTCGGGCCGTCCTTAATGGCCGGAACTCCACAATGATCGAGGATGAAGCGGACCTCGGTGTTGAGGTCGATGAGGGCGATCGCATGCTCGATCTGATGCGGCAGGACGCAGAGGTCGAAGGTCAGCCTAGTCCCCGCCATGAGGCTGAGGTTTTCGCGAAAGAGCGGGAGGGTGGACAGTTCGTCGGGGACGACATGCAGGACGCGGCGCAGGCCTTTGACGAAAGGATCTGCGAGCACGCGCTCGAGGTAGCCCGGAAAGTCCGCATCCTCCGGGCGGCAAGCTGCAATCGCGCCGCGGATGAGACTGTCCGACCGAGCGCCGAGCTCGCGCACATACTCTGTTTCCGGCTCAATGTCGGATGGATCGACGTCGACCTCCATGTGCAGGACGCCGGTGATGCCGCACCGTTTTGCTTCGAGGGCATAATCGTCGTAGAGACTGTCACGGTTGAGCGCGCCTGAGCCGGCGAGCCAGGGGTAGTTCAGCCTTGTCCGGTCGACGATATGAAGATGGCTATCGAACAGCATGGTTTCCTCCGGATATGCCGTCAGGCTTTTCACGGAAGAATAGGGTATTCATATAAGAGTTATCAACCTGCGTCGTCCACCATTCCGGCAACCGTCTCGGAAATCTCCGCTGCTGCGGCGCGTACAAACGCTTTGACTTGGTCGAAGCTGGGTGCCTTGTCGCTTACCGGCTGGATATAGGGACAGGTAAGAGCGGCCAGCGCGTTACCATCTCGCGCCAATATGGGCGCGGAAATGTTGCGGACGCCTGTCGTCTGCAGGCTGTCCATGGTCTCGAAGCCGCGCTCCCTGATGACCTGCAGCCGCCCGATGAGATCGCCGGGCATGGCGACATCATCGTCGCGGCGCTGCTGCTCGTCGATCATCATCTGTCGCTGCTTTTCGTCGCGGAAAGCGAGCAGCACATGGCCGGAACCGGTGTTGAACAAGCTGATCTGGGCGCCGACCCGGATCGAGATCCCCCAATAGGTCGGCGAATCCTGCTGGGCGATAATGGCGACGGAACCGCGATCAAAGACCGCCAGATGGCAGGCCTGTTCGGCGCGGTTGGCAAATTCGCGCATCAGCGGCGTCGAGAACGACACAAGCCGGCGCACGGGCGCATGAAAATGTGCCAGCCCGAACAGCTTCAGCGTCAGTAAAAAGCGGTCGCCTTCCTGTCGCTGGACATAGCCGCGCCGCACGAGCCGGTCGAGCATCCGGTAGAATTCGTTGGGGCTCTTGCCGAGATGCTTGGCGATCTCCGCCTGTGTCAGGCCGCCGTCGATGCGCGCCAGAAGCTCCAGAATATCGAGACCCTTGTCGAGCGCCGGGGCTCTGTACCGGTCACCTTCCTCGTCAGCGCTGGCCATCTCGTCCCTGTCACTACAATTTTGACTGAAAACTTTCATATATGAATGGAGGACGTTTGCAAGCGATGCGCTGCTACCTTGACGCTGGACAATGTGGCGTTTACAGATAAATCAAGCATGCATATGTGGATATTATCGCTGTTGAGCGGGCGTGTGAATGTCTCTGGACGCTGTCGCGTCAGCGGGCATAAAGTTCGAACTGGCTGGCTCAAGTCGTTCATTGTGTAAACGATCCCGGCTTGATGCCAGGCGTTCCGGCAGATCTTAGGACAGGGAAATTCGATATGGGACACGGACTGGAAGGCAAGACCGTCGTGATCACAGCGGCGGCGCAGGGCATCGGCCGCGCATCGGCCGAACGCTTCCTCGGGCTTGGCGCCCGGGTCATTGCGACCGATATCAACGAGGCGGCGCTGGCGAGCCTCGAGGGAGCCGAAACCCACGTCCTCAATGTGCTCGACAGCGATCGCGTCAAGGAATTTGCCAGCAAGATCGGCACCATCGACGTGCTGTTCAATTGTGCCGGCTTCGTACACGCGGGCAGCATCCTCGACTGCGAGGAGAAAGACTGGGACTTCTCCTTCAACCTCAATGCCAAGGCCATGTACACAACATGCCGTACATTCTTGCCGGGCATGCTGGAGAAGGGCAAGGGTGTCATCGTCAACATGGCATCGGTCGCCTCAAGCGTTAAGGGCGTGCCGAACCGCTTTGCCTACTGTGCCTCCAAAGCTGCCGTGATCGGCCTGACCAAGTCTATTGCCGCCGATTTCGTGGCCAAGGGCATTCGTGCCAACGCCATTTGCCCCGGCACGGTAGATAGCCCGTCGCTTCACGAGCGCCTTCGGGCCACCGGCGACTACGACAAGGCCATGACCGATTTCATTGCCCGCCAACCGATGGGGCGCATCGCCACGCCGGAAGAGATTGCTGCCTTGGTGACATATCTCGCCGGGGATGAATCGGGCTTCACGACGGGCCAGGCGCTGGTTGTGGACGGCGGCTGGACCGGCTGACAGTAGGCGGCCGATCTAGACCCTGAAGTTGCAGATTACAGCACATGTTTGCCGGTGCGGTGGCTTGAGCCGGATGGCTTGTCAGATTGCCCCGCCACTGTATATCAGGACGATGTGACCAGGAACGGAGCGCCGGCATGCAGCAGAGTGTGAAGCGAAGGGCGGCGCGATCGCCCGTCGTGATGCTGGTGCGCAAGCATCTGAACGTCGTACTCGCTGTCCTGACCAGCCTGGTCGTCTTTGCGCTGACGACGTCCCGGCAGTTCAATGCCAGCAACTTTCTGGCAAGCTGGAACTGGGGTGCTGTCGTCTATATCGCCTTCACCTGGTATCGCATGCTGCGCTCCAACGTCAGCCGCATCCGGCAGCGATCGGCCGACTGCGACTTTTCCGACGTGTTGGTGCTTTGCCTGTCGATCGCAGCCGCAGTGGCGAGCATCGGGGGTATCGGCATCGAACTCAGCGGCGTCAAGAATGCCTCGCCTGAGCAGGCTCTGGAGAATGCCGGGACGGCGTTTTTGACGATCCTGATTTCCTGGATCTTCCTGCACACGCTGTTCACCACCCACTATGCCCACCGTTTCTATGCAGACAGCAGCGGCAAGCCGCCGATCCGCTTTCCCGACGATATCAAGGAGCCCAATTATTGGGATTTCCTGTATTTCACCTTCACGATCGGCGTTGCATCGCAGACTGCCGATGTCGCTATTGCCACGACATCGATGCGCAAGACTGCGCTGCTGCATTCCGTATTGTCGTTCCTGTTCAATACCACGATATTGGCTTTAGCGATCAATGTCGGTGCCAGCCTCATCTAGGCTTGTTTTGGCAGCGACTTCAGCAATGCAACGCTAGACTTGCCTGACCCTGTACCGGCAAACAATTTGTCGGGCTTGACTACTATCCAAGGGCCAATGTTCTGTGTAGGTCAAATTTGGTTTGTCTTCCCGCAGCGTAAGGGGAGGCGCCTTGTTCAAGCGTGGCGAGTGAGCGTGGAATGTCAGACGAGCTATCGACCTCCTCAGTCCGGGCCATCTCGCGGATCGATGCCGTTCCCACCATTCTCGAAGTTGTCTGCAAGACCACCGGCATGGGATTTGCGGCAGTCGCCAGGGTCACAGAAGATCGCTGGATTGCCTGCGGGGTGCGGGACGACATTGCCTTTGGCCTGGAGCCGGGCGGCGAATTGAAGGTCGAGACAACGATCTGCCACGACATCCGTGAGAACCGCCAGCCGGTGGTTATCGACGACGTTGCCAGAGACCCGATGTTTTCCACGCACCATACGCCGCAGATGTACGGGCTGCAGAGCTATATCTCGATGCCGATCATCCTGCCCGACGGCACGTTTTTTGGGACGCTCTGCGCTATCGACCGGGTGCCGAGAACACTGAGCACGCAATCGACGGTCAGCATGTTCCGGCTGTTCGCCGACCTGATCGCGCTGCATCTCGATGCCAACCAGCGCCTTCTCGACAGCGAGGACAGGCTGCGGACAGAGCAGGAAAATACGGCACTTCGAGAGGAATTCATCGCTGTCCTCGGGCACGATCTTCGTAACCCGCTGGCCTCAATCGAAGCCGGTGCGAAAATCCTGCAGCGCTCGCCTCTCGATGACAAGTCGCGTTCGATCCTGAAACTGATGCAGGCGAGTGTCAGCCGCATGTCCGGACTGATCGACGACGTACTGGACTTTGCACGCGGACGTCTCGGCAGCGGTCTGCTGGTGGACAACATGCACGTGGTGCCAGTGCGGCCGATGATCGAGCAGGTCATAAGCGAGCTTGCGTCCACTCATCCCGACCGGATTATCCGGGCGGACATAAGTGACGTCAGCGTCCGCTGCGATCCGGCGCGCATAGGCCAGCTGTTGTCGAACCTGCTTGCGAATGCTTTGACGCACGGGTCGGAGGATGGGGAAATTTTCGTGGGCGCGCGTGTCGAGGGTGGCCGGTTCGAGCTTACCGTCGCGAACCCCGGAGATCCCATACTCGGCGAAATCGCCGAGCACTTGTTTAAGCCCTTTGTGCGGGCTTCGGCAAATTCCAGCCACCAGGGGCTGGGTCTCGGGCTCTATATTGCATCCGAGATAGCGCGCGCTCATTGCGGTGAGTTGACCGTTGCCTCTTCCGCGGAAGAAACGCGGTTCACGCTGACCTTCGACGCTTGCCTGCCTTGAAGGTCGGATGCTCCGCCCGACCAATTGGGGGCGGAGCAAAGTCAGGTCGTTAGACTATTGCGTTGCCGGCCATGATGGCCAGAACGACAAAGATCAGGAACACGATCAGGGCGATGCCGAACAGCACGCGTGCAATGGTTGCGGTCGCTGCTGACACGCCGGAGAAACCGAAGAAGCCGGCAATAACCGAAACAACGAAGAATATAAGAGCCCATTTCAGCATGAAAAATTTCCTCTGCGCCAATTGTCGCAGGGATACGCGCCAGCGAAAGAAAAGTTCCAACTGTCGCTGAATTCAACCGGCGCACCCGAGGTGGAGTGCGCCGAGATCGCCGCTTCATCCGTGGTTTATCATCACATGGCGGACCGTGGTGTAGTCTTCCAGCGCGTAGATCGACATGTCCTTGCCATAGCCCGATTGTTTCATTCCGCCATGCGGCATCTCGTTTGTCAGCATGAAGTGGGTGTTGATCCAGGTGCAGCCGTATTGCAGGCGTGCCGCCGTCTGCATTCCGCGACCGATGTCCTTTGTCCAGACGGATGAAGCGAGGCCATAGTCGCTGTCGTTAGCCCAGGCGACCGCGTCGTCGACCTCGCTGAAGCGGGTGACGGAGACAACAGGCCCGAATACCTCGCGGCGGACGATCTCGTCCGCCTGCGTCGCGCCGGCTATAACGGTTGGCGTGTAGAAGAAGCCCCTGTCGCCCGATACCTTGCCCCCGGTTGTGATCTCGATGTGCTTATGTTCCGCGGCACGGTCGACAAAGCTTTCCACCCTGTCGCGCTGGCGTTTCGAGATCAGAGGTCCGATCTCGTTCTCGGTGTCGTCGGCAAGGTTGAACTTGATGGAGGAAACGGCCGAGGTCAGGTCGGCAACGAACCTATCGTATATTTTGGCGTCGGCGTAGATGCGGCAGGCCGCAGTGCAGTCCTGGCCGGCGTTGTAGTAGCCGAAGGTCCGAATGCCCGACACCACTGCCTCGATGTCGGCATCGTCGAAGATGATGACTGGCGCCTTGCCGCCGAGTTCGAGATGGGTCCGCTTGACCGTCTTGGCGGCCGCTTCCAAAACCTTCTTGCCGGTGCCGATGTCGCCGGTGATCGACACCATGCCGATCTTCGGATGGTTGATCAGCGCGCTGCCGACCGTCTCCCCGCGTCCAACGATGACGTTGACCACGCCCTCGGGCAAAATCTCGGCGAACAGCTTCGCCATCTTCAGGGCGGATAACGGTGTCTGTTCAGATGGCTTGAACACAACCGTGTTGCCGCCGGCCAGCGCCGGTGCCAGCTTCCATGCCATCATCATCAGGGGATAGTTCCAGGGCGCGATGGAGCCGACGATACCGACCGGGTCGCGGCGGATCATCGAGGTGTGCCCGGGCAGATATTCACCCGCCACAGGTCCGTGCAGGTTGCGCACGGCACCGGCAAAGAATCGGTAGCAATCGACGATCGCCGGTATTTCGTCATTGAGGACTGCGTTGATCGGTTTGCCGCAATTCAGCGCCTCGAGTGCTGCAAAGCCCTCGGCATCCCTCTCTATCGCGTCAGCGATCCGCAGCAGGTAAGCCGAACGCTGGGCCGGCGTGGTCTGCGACCATGTCCTGAAGGCGGCTTCTGCAGCATCGACGGCTTTGTCGACCTGACTGAGCGAGGCTTCGGGGAGGTCGAGCACGGTCTCGCCGGTCTTCGGGTTGAGAACGTGTTCTTCATTTTCCGTGCCGGCCTCGAAGCGTGACCCGATCAGCATTGCAGTGTCCATGACGTTCTCCCTTTTCATTGGTTGCCGCCGTCGGCGATCTGGCCGTCGCCTGGGGTCAAGAATATTAGGATGCCACATTCGACAGCAAAGTGACCAGCACCGCGTTATCCGTCGGGACCTGCGCGGTTGAGAACAGCGCCGGTATGATGATGTCGGTCGGCCTGATCGCGGTACAACGAGCGATGGAGGGCGCAGCGTCACCTATCAACGAATGCAAGCGAGCTATCGACGCATCATAAGGTTGTAAATCGCCTCAAAATGAAGCAGCCTCAGGTGGATGCGTCTATCCGGCACAAACTTGAAGCTATTGGTTTCGTTTCTGAAATTCCGGCGACTGTTTTATCGAAATGTGGCTGTATGGAGGGGCGTTTTACGCTCTCCTTAAGTATTCTGAAACGTCATATCTCTAGCTTTGCGAGTGTCTATCGCGGTGTTGGAGTGCTTTATGGTGGAGCAGTTGGCTTGAAGGCCTTACTGCGCATTTTCCGGCGACCCCGGAAGCTGGTTATGATTGTCGGCGGAGTGGCCTTGTTGATGGGCTCCTCCGGCGCATTCGCACTCTATATCGGTCGCGACAGACTGCTTGGCCCCTCCGCTACATCCGTCAACGGCATGCAGTGCACCGACCTCAATCTCGTGACGATCCGCAAGAATCACCGTGTCTGGCTGCGCAAGTACATCACCTCCGATGCGACTGACGGTCTGACGCGCGTCAAGACAGCATTGCGCGTGGCAAAGGCCGTCTATGATGCGCAGAAGCCGGACCTGGTTCAGGTCGTGGTGCTCGACAAGAAGGGACCGACACTGCAGTCCGACATTCACGGCCGCGCCCTTGGCGCCACGGTGGTCTATATTCCCCACCCTGAGAAGATTGCCGATGGCTCGGTCGAGGTGCCGATAACAGCGCGCTACTACAATGGCGGGGCCAGCGACGAAGGCCTGTTCTTCGGAGACCGGGTCGATATGACGAGCACGGATATCGACGGCGTGATGGCCTCCCTGAAAGACCACAGCGACTGTACCGACCCGGTCACCACGGGAGCTGCCAAGGTGCCAGAAGGCGGCAAGCATCCGAAGACCCCGCCGACAGCCGAGGGCGCTGCGAAGAGCGAGAGCAGCGAGAAAAAATCACCGGAGGCTGTTGCACCGCCAGCCGAGCATCCGCCTGCAGCAGCCGACGTCAAGCCGGAGCATGGCAGTACCGGCAGTTTCATAGGTGTGAAGGTCGAGCCGAAGATCATACCCACGTCGCTGCAGGTAAACGCTGCCTTGCCCGCAACGAGCGAAGCCGTTGCGGCCACCCTGCCGGCCGATCCGCAGGTGACAGGCACAAGCCGATAGACTGTTGGCGCAGGGGTCGCCCCCCCTGCGCTTCGACATATGCGTTATCTAGTCAGCCTTGGCGCGGCGAGCCGGGAAGAGGATGATGTCGCGGATCGACGGGGCGTTGGTCAAAAGCATGATCAGGCGGTCGACGCCGATGCCGAGGCCACCGGCCGGAGGCATGCCCTGGTCGATTGCGTCCAGGAACTCGTCGTCCAGTTGTTTGTCCTTTTCGCCGCGGGCATGGGCCTGCTCGAGCTGCTCGACCATGCGCTTGCGCTGCTCTTCCGGATCGTTGAGTTCCGAGAAGGCGTTGCCGAGTTCCCAGGCGTTGCAATAGGTCTCGAAACGCTCGACAAGGCGCGGCTCGCCCGGCACTTCCTTGGCGAAGGGCGAGATGTCCTTCGGGAAATGGGTGACGTGGCTTGGCTGTATCAGCGTGCCCTCGACCTTCTCCTCGAAGATGAAAGCCAGGCACTCGCCCCAGGTCCAGTCCTTCTCGACGGCGAAGCCGGCAGCCTTGGCGGCGCTGCGGGCTTCCTCGTCGGTCTTCATGGCGAGGAAGTCGATGCCAGTCGCTTCCTTGACGGCGTCCGGCATGGGCACGCGCTTGAACGGGCCCTTGAAGGAGATCTGCTTGTCGCCGAAGGCAAACTCGGTCGTCCCGTGGATGGACAGGGCGAGTGTCTCGAACAGCCGCTCGACGAGGTCCATGATGTCCTCGTAGTCGGCATAGGCCCAATAGCACTCCATCATCGTGAATTCCGGATTGTGCCGGGTAGAGACGCCTTCGTTGCGGAAGTTGCGATTAATCTCGAAGACCTTGTCGGTCAGGCCTGAAACCAGCGTGCGCTTCAGGAACAGTTCCGGCGCGATGCGCAGGTACATGTCGAGCTTCAGCGTGTTGTGGTGGGTCTTGAAGGGCTCGGCCGTGGCGCCGCCATAGACCGAATGCAGCATCGGCGTCTCGACTTCCATGAAGCCGTCATTTTCCATGAAGCGGCGGATGCCGGAGACGATCTTCGAGCGCTGCTGGAAGCGCAGCTTGGAGTCCTCGTTGGTCATGATGTCGAGATGGCGCTTGCGATAGCGGGTCTCGATGTCGGACAGGCCATGCCACTTTTCCGGCATCGGCAGCAGCGACTTGGTCAGCATGGTGATCTCGCGGGCCGAGATCGTCAGCTCGCCGCGCTTGGTACGGCGCACGACGCCGGTCACGCCGATGATATCGCCGATATCGATCATCGGCAGCAGGGCGCGCGCCTCTTCCGGCGTGGTGTCCTTGTGGCTGAAAATCTGGATCTTGCCGCCGGCGTCATGGATGTCCATGAACATGCCGGAATTGCGGGAGGAGTAGACGCGACCGGCGACCGTGACCGTGTCGGTCGTTTCGACGTCGATCTCCAGGTCCTTGTACTTCTCCGCCAGCTCGGTGTTCGTCATGGTCCGGTGGAAATGGGCCGGATAGACATCGCCTACCTGTTCGCGCAGCAGCTTCAGCTTCTGGGCGCGCACTTCGGTCGCATCGGAGGACAGGGCAGTTTCGGTCTTGTTGTCGGACATTGTTTGACCTCTTTGGCGGCATTGCCGCAGATAGATAGAACTGTGACCGCAGCGCCCCCTCACCCTACCCTCTCCCCGAGGGGAGAGGGGACTGGAAGGCGTGCCCCGAGGCAAGTCCCTTCTCCCCTCGGGGAGAAGGTGGCCCGAAGGGCCGGATGAGGGACCTGCCGCCTCTATTTCCCGCTGCCGGCCATCGTCGCCACCACAGTGGCTGCGAGCTTCAGGCGCTGGCGCACGACGGAGCGGCCGAGGATCGACATGCTGTCGAACAGCGGCAGCGAGCGTGACGAGCCGGACATGGCAACGAAGAGCGGCGCCAGGATGACCTTCAGCTTCTTGCCCATGCGATCGGCGATGGCGCGCAGCTCGGCCTCGATGGACTCGACGTTCCATTCGAGGATCTTTTCGAGATCCGGCTGCACCGTGTTGAAGATTTCCAGCAGCTCTTCAGGCGTCGATTTGATCTTGGCGAAGGCCAATGCATCAAGGTGCAGATCCGATTTCAACAGGAAGCCCATCAGGTCCGGCAGCTCGCCGAGCTTGGTGATGCGCGACTGCGACAGCTTCAGGCCGTCCTGCAGGCGGTTGTTTTCCATCGCCCAGGTGAGCACGCGCCGGCCGAATTCCTCTTCCGACATTTTCTCGCGCAGCCAGCGGCCGTTCAGCCAGTCCAGCTTCTGGATGTCGAAGATCGCGCCGGCCTTGGACAGGTTCTCAGGATCGAAGTTGGCAGCCAGTTGTTCGATATCGAGCAGTTCCTCGCCTTCGCCGATCTGCATAAAGAACAGGCCGAGAAAGTTCATCAACGCTTCCGGGATATAGCCGAGCGCCGTGTAGTAGGAAATCGAGGTGGGGTTCTTGCGCTTCGACAGCTTCGACTTGTCGGCATTCCTCATCAGGGAGAGATGCATGAATACCGGCTGGTCCCACTCGAAATAGCGGTAGAGCAGTATGTGTTTCGGCACGGACGCCAACCATTCCTCGCCGCGGGCGACGTGGGTGATCTTCATCAGATGGTCGTCGATGACGTTTGCCATATGATAGGTCGGCATGTTGTCGGCCTTCATCAGCACCTGCATGTCGACACTGTCCCACGGAATGCTGACATCGCCATAGACGCCGTCGTGGAAGTCGCAGGAGCCTTCCGTCGGGATTTTCATCCGCACCACGGAGGCTTCGCCTGATGCAACGCGCGAGGTTACTTCCTCGGCGGACAGGTTAAGGCAGTGACCGTCATATTTCGGCGGCTTGCCGGCTGCGCGCTGGGCTTCGCGCATCGCCGTCAGGCGCTCCGGCGTGCAGAAGCAGCGGAATGCGTGGCCCTTGCGCAAAAGCTCCTCGGCGTAGGGCTGGTACATGTCCTTGCGGTCGCTCTGGCGGTAAGGCCCATAGGGTCCGCCGACGTCAGGGCCTTCCGACCATTCCAGCCCGCACCACTTCAACGCATCCAGAACCTTCGTCTCGAATTCCGGCGTCGAACGGGTAGCGTCGGTATCCTCGATGCGCAGGATGAACTCGCCGCCGTGTTTCTTGGCAAAGAGATAGTTGAACAGCGCAATGTAGGCCGTGCCGACATGGGGCTCGCCGGTCGGGGAGGGTGCGATGCGGACGCGGACGCCTGAAGTGGTCATGATGTCTATCCGTAATGACGTGCGGGAGATCCAGACGGGGCACTGGCCGGCGCCAAGGATCGGAGTTTCGGAAACAGCCTCAAAACAGCGCCAAAAACACTGCCAGGCCAGCCATTTTCCGTCTGGCTGGCCTTAGGACATATTCAACCGTCGAGGTCAAGAAAAACCGCCGATTCACGGTGCGCCAGGGCGGCATGCTGGCCTGCCGGATCGGCAGTCTTTCGAGCGCCGATCCGGCCTATTGCGGGAAGGTCCGTAGGCTCAGTGCCGGGTCTTGGATTTTCCCCTGCGGTTGCGCACCATCATGTTGAGAATCTCCACCAGGGCAGAAAATGCCATCGCGGTGTAGATGTAGCCCTTCGGCACATGGAAGCCCATGCCGTCGGCGATCAGCGTGGTGCCGATCATCAGCAGGAAGGCGAGCGCCAGCATGACGATCGAGGGGTTCTTCTCGATGAAGTTGGCAAGCGGCGCTGCAGCCAGCAGCATGACCAGGACGGCGGTGATGACGGCCACGAACATGATCGGAATATGCGGCGTCATGCCGACGGCGGTGATGATGCTGTCCACGGAGAAGACAAGGTCGAGCAGAAGGATCTGGCCGATGGCAGCGGCAAAGCCCGTCGTGGTCGACTTGGCGATGAAATCGCCGTTCTGATCGACGGGATCAACGCTGTGATGGATTTCCTTCGTGGCCTTCCACAGGAGGAACAGGCCACCGGCAATCAGGATGATGTCCTTCCAAGAAAAGCCATGGCCCATGATGTCGAAGACCGGCTCCGTCAGGCGCACGATCCAGGCGACCGTGCCCAGCAGCGCAAGGCGCATGATTAAAGCCAGGCCGATACCGATCTTGCGGGCCTTGTCGCGGTTTTCAGGTGGCAGCTTGTTGGTGAGGATCGAGATGAAGATCAGGTTGTCGATGCCGAGAACCACCTCCATCACTACGAGTGTGACGAGCGCCACCCAGGCGCTTGGATCCTGTAGCAATGGCATCAGTGTCTGCATCGATCGTGTTCCCCACATTGACTAACCGGCGAAAAATACCCGGGCTAATGTAGGAACTGGAAGTTCGAGCGCAAGCGCCGCGAGGGCGCCTTGGTTTACGAAGGCTTTGAAGACTTTCCATAGGCGGCGAGGAAGGTTTTCACCGCGCCATTGATCACACGCTCGATTTCCGCTTGTTCAGGGGGCTCATCCATGCTTCCGAACAGGCGAAGTTTGAAGAAAGTGCCGCTGGAAAGATCGAGAAACTGCCCGGCCGCGAGGTCGAGATCGTCTATCTCCAGCTTGCCATCCGCCATGTGCCGCAGCAGAAAGTCCTGCAGGACAGTGCGCAGATTTTCTGGTCCCTTGAAGAACCGCTTGCAGAGGACAGGCATTCTTTCGCGGACACCCAGCACCGTGCGCATCGCTGTGATGACCTTTTCGTCGGTCATATGCCGCACGAACGTGACGCCGAAGTCGTAGAGGCCCCCTTCGAGATCGTCATGCTCCGCCAGAGCCATGCGCATCGTGGCGATGAATGTAGCACGCTGCCGCTCGATGATTGCGGTGAACAGCTCTTCCTTGTTGGCAAAATAAACGTAGAGCGTGCCCTTTGAAACGCCAGCTTCGCGCGTTACATCGTTCATGCTCGAGGCGTCGAAGCCAAGCCGCATAAAGACGCGATGGGCGCCATCCAGGATCTGCTCGCGCTTCGTCGGATCTTCGCCAGCCGCCCAGCGACCGCCTGCCGAAGAAGAGTTATCCTCAGGCGCCAAATTGTTTTTGACCGTTATATTGTCAGACACTGTCATTCAACGAAGATTCTTTAACCAAATCGAACCGATTGGTTCGGTATGACTTGATATGATGTGTTAAACGCTCTATGTCAACTGAACCGAACCGTTCGGTTCGACAAATTCCGTAAAAATCTGGTGCTCTCTACATGTCGTCCATTCAAAAGAACAATGTTGCACGCATTGTAAGCGAACCCGCAGACGCCAATTCTGCCCAGTCTGACTCGGCTATGCAAGCGGAGCCGGCAGCGGCCGAAGCTCGCAGCAACCCTGCGCCAGCTGAGCCCTCGGCTACAACGACAGTCGATCCGCCAAAAGCCGGCAAAAAGCGCCGCAGCTTCGTTCTGCCGACCATCGTCGTGATCGCGCTGATCGGCGGCGGCTGGTACGGGTATAACTGGTGGACGACCGGACGTTTCATGGTGTCGACCGACGATGCCTATATCGGCGGTGACATGGCGGTCATCTCGCCCAAGGTTGCCGGCTATGTGGCCAAGGTCGACGTGGTTGCCAACCAGCAGGTCAAGGCTGGCGACGTATTGCTGACACTGGACGACGGCGATTACCAGAACGCACTCGACCAGGCTCAGGCGCAGGTTGATACAGAGAAACTTGCATTGCAGACCATCGACGCGCAAATCGTAGGGGCACAGGCCTCGCTTGCCCAGGCGCAGGCCCAGAAGGTGGCACTGCAGGCAACGGTGCGTGGCGCGCAGATCACCCAGAGCCGCGCGACCCAGCTGGAATCGAAGTCTGCTGGCACCGCCGCCAACGTCGATTCCGCCAATATCGCGCTCGACCAGGCCAACGCCAACCTCGTCGCCGGCGACGCCAATATTGCCTCGGCACAGGCGAATATTGCCTTGCTGCAGGCGCAGCGCAGGCAGGCTGAAGGGACGGTCCGGACACTCGAAATCTCGCGGGACAAGGCCGCCCGCGACCTGAGCTTCACGGTCCTCAAGGCACCCTATGATGGTATCGTGGGTAACCGCTCGGTCCAGGAAGGCGATTACGTGTCCTCGACAACGCGCCTTATGTCCATCGTCCCGACCCGCAAGCTCTACATCGACGCCAACTTCAAGGAGACCCAACTCCAGCACGTCGTTCCGGGCTCCAAGGTCGAGGTGCATGTGGATGCCTACAGCGACGAGCCGATTGTCGGTACCGTCGAGTCTATCGCGCCGGCATCCGGCTCGGTCTTCTCGCTGCTGCCGCCGGAAAATGCGACGGGCAACTTTACCAAGGTGATCCAGCGCGTGCCGGTCCGCATCGCCCTGCCGCAGGAAGCACTCGACAGCGGTCGCCTGCGTGCCGGCCTCAGCGTCGTCGTCGACGTCGATACGCGCACTGCGCCGCAGTCGAACAAGTAACGCTCGGAGAGCATCCATGGCTGCCGCAACACCCACTGCAGGACCGGCTGCCGGTTCTGCCGCTCCCGATTCGGAGCGCGTAGATCCGCGCCGGATGATCGCATTCATCGCGATGGTGCTCGGCATGTTCATGTCGATCCTCGACATCCAGGTGGTGTCGGCATCGCTCGCTGAAATCCAGGCCGGCCTCAGTGCAGGTTCCGATGAAATCGCCTGGGTGCAGACTGCCTACCTGATAGCCGAAGTCATCATGATCCCGCTGTCGGGCACGCTGGCCCGGATCATCTCCACCCGTTATCTCTTCGCCATCTGCGCTGCTGGCTTTACTGCATCCAGCGCTCTCTGCGCCACTGCGACCAATATCGACCAGATGATCGTTTATCGGGCGATGCAGGGCTTTATCGGCGGGGGCATGATCCCGTCCGTGTTTGCTGCCGCCTTCACCATCTTTCCGCCATCGAAGCGCAATGTCATATCGCCGATCATCGGCTTGATCGCCACGTTGGCGCCGACCATCGGACCGACGGTCGGCGGCTATCTCAGCGATGCCTTCTCCTGGCACTGGCTGTTTCTGATCAATATCGGCCCCGGTATTCTCGTGACGCTCGTCACATGGAACTTCATCGACTTCGACAAGCCTGAGCTGTCGCTGATGAAGAAGTTCGACTGGTGGGGCTTGTTGGGCATGGCCGTGTTTCTCGGTGCACTGGAATATGTGCTCGAGGAAGGCAACACCAACGACTGGTTCAACGACGGCTATATCGTCATCGCCGCCATCGCTTCGGCGATAGGCGGGGTGATCTTCTTTTTCCGGGCCTTTACAGCCTCCTTTCCGATTGTCGATCTGAAGGCTTTCGCCAACAAGAACTTCTCCTTCGGCTCGGTATTTTCCTTTGTCATGGGCATCGGGCTATATGGCCTGACCTACGTCTATCCGCTCTATCTCGGTCGCATACGCGGCTACGATTCGCTGATGATCGGCGAGACCATGTTTGTCTCCGGCCTCGCGATGTTCTGTACGGCGCCGGTCGCCGGCATGCTGTCGAGCAAGCTCGATCCGCGGATTATCATGGCGGCCGGGTTTATTTTCTTTGCGGCCGGCACATGGATCATGACGTCGATTACCACTGACTGGGATTTCTGGGAGTTGCTTATCCCGCAAATCCTGCGCGGTGTAGGCCTGATGCTGTGCATGGTGCCGATCAACAATATCGCGCTGGGGACGATGGCTCCGGAGCGCATGCGCGGCGCTTCGGGCCTGTTCAACCTGACGAGAAATCTGGGCGGTGCCGTTGGCCTTGCGATCATAAATACGGTGCTGACCACCCGGCAGGACCTGCACTACATGCGCCTGCGCGAAAATATCAACTGGGGTAATCCGGTTGCCGTCGACCAGCTGAACAGCATGGCCGCGAACTACAATGCTCACGGGATGGACGGTTCGAATGTCGCCGTACGCACGATGGTCAACCTGACGACCCAGCAGGCGATGGTGATGTCGTTCAGCGACGTGTTCATGATCCTGACGGTGCTGTTCACGCTGATGCTGATCGGCGTTGCGATGATCAGCAAGCCTAAGCCGCCACCCAAGGGTGCGCCGGCCGGCGGCCACTAGCAACTTCGACCGAAACCTTTTCGCCGCCACGACGTATCTGTCTGGCGGCGTTTTCGTGCCCGCCGGTGAACCGGCGCGCCGTCGGCGACGTATCGAAATTCTCATCGTTCCTCCATGCCGGACCCCGTCTCGATGTTCAAAACGACTTTCTGCACCGTCAGGCGTGCACTCGTGCTCCTGGCACTGTTCGCTTTCGGAGCCTCCTGCGCGACCTCGGCGACTGCAGATTCCGTGCCGCAGGAGTTGATCGATGTCGGTGGCTACAGGATGAACAGCGTCTACTTGCGCGCCAGTCATCCCGACCTGCCGCCGGTCGTCTTCGTCCATGGTGCCAGCGCCAACCTGTTCGACCCGATGCTGTCGTTTCGTGGCAAGCTGGAGGGCCGGGCGGATCTGCTGTTCGTCGATCGCCCCGGCTACGGACGCTCGGACCGTGGCGGCGCGGAAAACGCCTATCCTGATGGTCAGGCGGATGCGATAGCCGCTGTCATGGATAAGCGCGGGATAAGGAAGGCGATCATCGTCGGCCATTCCTTCGGTGGTGCCGTTGTTGCCAGCTTTGCGCTGCGTCACCCCGACAAGGTCATCGGTTTGGTCTTCCTTTCGCCCGCCGTCTATCCCTGGCCGGGCGGTATCGCCTGGTACTATCGTGCGGCATCGACGCCCGTGACGGGCTGGCTGTTTTCGACCTTCATCGCACCGCCTGCCGGCGTGGTGATGATCGACAGTGCCGTGAAGGGCGTTTTTGCGCCGAACGTCGCGCCTGCGGACTATGTGGCGAAAACCCACGCGCTGATGGCGATCCGTCCCGGTTCTTTTCACAACAACGCCGTCGATGTTGCCAATCTCAAGAACTGGACCGCCAAGACATCGCCGCGCTACCCCGAGATAGAAAAGCCCACCATCATCATAACGGGCGATACCGACAGTGTCGTCTCGCCCACAATCCACGCAGGACAACTGGCAAAAGCCATACGCGGCGCCCGACTGATCTCGATCCACAATATGGGTCACAAATCCGACTACGTGGCGAGCGACGTCGCGGTGGGTGCTATCGAGACCCTCGGCGGCGAGAAGCGCGATCTCTCGGCTATCGCCCGGCGGGTCGAGGCGGGGATCGCCAACGACCGCGAAAAATAACGTCTGAGCCCGGTCTTTCGGCGGCAAGCTTGCGTCGAAAGCCTTCGCCTTGAAAAATCTGATTTACGTACGTCAGATTTGGCGCTAAGTGTCTTCGAAGGAGGAGACATGAGGCCAACCGTTCACGATATCGCCGCTGCAGCGGGCGTCAGCCTTGCGACCGTGGACCGGGTGCTGAACCAGCGTGCCGGCGTGCGCAGCGTGACCCGGCAGCGGGTCGAAGCGGTCATCAACGATATCGGCTACGTGCGCGACATGGCGGCCGCCAATCTGGCCAAGGGCCGTCTCTACCCGCTCGTCTTCATCCTTCCGGCCAGCGATAATTCCTTCATGCACAGCTTGCACGCCGAGGCGCGGCAGGCAATTTCACGCGCCGGATCGGAGCGGTGCTCTATCCGCATCATCGAGGTCAAGGCTTTCGACCCCGCAGCGTTGGTGGCGGCGCTGGACAGCCTTGCCGGCGCCGATATTGCCGGCGTGGCGCTCGTTGCCGTCGATGCGCCCGAAGTCCGGGATGCCGTTGAAAGGCTGGTACAAGCGAAAATTCCCGTGGTGACGCTGGTTTCCGATCTGACCGGTTCCGCACGTCATCATTACGCCGGCATCGACAACATCGCAGCGGGGCGGACGGCGGCGCGCTTGCTCGGCCGGTTTCTCGGCGGACGGAAGGGGGAAGTCCTCGTGCTCGCAGGTTCCCTGCTGGTGCGGGACCATCGCGAACGGCTCGAGGGCTTTTCGGCGATGATGGAGCAGGAGTTTTCCACGCTGACGCTGCTGCCGGTACTGGAGGGGCTCGACGATCCGGAGACGGTGAACGGGCTTGTCACGAAAGCACTGGCGGACAATCCATACGTGATCGGCATCTATAGTATTGGCGCCGGCAACCGCGGCCTGATCAGAGCCTTGCGGGCGCGGGCTGCAGGCAAGGCTCTGACAGTCGTTGCGCACGAGTTGACCGATTACACCCGCGAGGCCCTGCAGGATGGGCTGATCGACGTGGTGCTTAACCAGGATGCAGGCCATGAGGTTCGCAGCGCTGTCCGAGTGCTCAAGGCGAAGGCCGACGGGCTGGCTGTCATCGCGGCCCAGGAGCGCATCCGGCTCGACATTTTCTTGAAAGACAATCTGCCCTGAGGGGCGGCAACAGGAGTAAACCACATGTATCTCGGTCTCGATCTCGGCACTTCCGGCGTCAAAGCCATGCTGATCGACGGCGATCAGAAGATCGTCGGCTCCGCCAATGGCGCGCTTGACGTTTCGCGGCCGCATCCCGGCTGGTCAGAGCAGGATCCGGCGCATTGGGTGCGTGCCACGGAGGAGGCGATTGCGGGCCTCAAGGCTTCTCATCCGAACGAGCTTTCTGCGGTGCGCGGTATCGGCCTTTCCGGTCAGATGCATGGCGCGACGCTGCTGGACGCTGCCGACAAGGTGCTGCGCCCCTGCATCCTCTGGAACGACACGCGCAGCCATGTCGAGGCGGCCGCGCTCGACGCCGATCCGCGTTTTCGCGCACTGACAGGTAACATCGTCTTCCCGGGCTTCACCGCGCCGAAGCTCGCCTGGGTCGCACGGCACGAGCCGGAGATTTTCGCCAAGGTCGCGCATGTGCTGCTGCCGAAGGACTATCTGCGGCTTTGGCTGACCGGCGAGCACATGTCCGAAATGTCGGATTCGGCCGGCACGTCTTGGCTGGACACCGGCAAGCGCAAATGGTCGTCAGAGCTGCTTGATGCCACCGGCCTGACTGAGGCGCAGATGCCAACCCTGGTCGAGGGCACGGAGGTTGCCGGCATCCTGCGCGGTGAACTTGCCGCCAAGTGGGGCATGGGCGACAAGGTCGTTCTGGCGGGCGGCGCCGGCGACAATGCGGCTTCGGCCTGCGGCATGGGCACGGTCAGCGATGGCGCGGCCTTTGTGTCGCTCGGAACGTCCGGCGTGCTGTTTGCCGCCAACGGCTCCTATCTGCCGAAGCCGGAGAGCGCCGTGCATGCCTTCTGCCATGCGCTTCCCAACACCTGGCACCAAATGGGCGTCATCCTGTCGGCCACCGATGCGCTCAACTGGCATTCCGAGATCACCGGTAAGTCGCCGGCTGACCTCACCGGCGAACTCGGCGATACGCTGAAGGCGCCGTCGGGCGTAACATTTCTCCCGTATCTTTCCGGCGAGCGCACGCCGCATAACGATGCCGCGATCCGTGGCGCCTTCATCGGCCTTGGCCACGAGAGCAGCCGCGTCGTGCTGACCCAGGCCGTGCTCGAAGGGGTGTCCTTTGCCATTCGTGACAGCCTCGAGGCGTTGCGTTCTGCCGGCACCCAGATCTCCCGCGTCACCGCTATCGGCGGCGGCTCGCGCTCGCGCTACTGGCTCGCATCGATCGCTACGGCGCTCGGAGTACCCGTCGACCTGCCGGCCGATGGCGATTTCGGAGCTGCTTTCGGCGCCGCCCGGCTGGGACTGATCGCTGCCACCGGCGCTGATCCCGTCGCCGTCTGCACGCCGCCGGCGACGGCCGGGACGATCGAGCCCGTATCCGCCTTCGCCGGTGCCTACGAGGAGGCTTACGAGCGTTACCGGGCGCTCTATCCGGCGATCAAGTCGCTGGCGCATTAGCAACAAAACCCCCTCACCCTACCCTCTCCCCGAGGGGAGAGGGGGAAACTGCGGAGGCCTCGTCTTTCCTTCTCCCCTCGGGGAGAAGGTGGCCCGAAGGGCCGGATGAGGGGGAGCCACAGAACCAACACCAGACCAACCAAGGAGGAAATACCCATGACCACAGGATTTTTCGGAGATATCCAGAAGGTAAAATACGAGGGCCCCGACAGCACCAATCCGCTGGCCTTCCGGCATTACAACAAGGACGAGATGCTGCTGGGCAAGCGGATGGAGGACCATCTCCGCTTTGCCGTTGCCTACTGGCACACGTTCACCTGGCCAGGCGGCGATCCCTTCGGCGGCCAGACGTTTTTGCGCCCATGGTTCAGCGACACGATGGAAGCAGCCAAGCTGAAGGCCGACGTCGCCTTCGAATTCTTCACCCTGCTCGGCGCGCCCTATTATTGCTTCCACGACGCCGACGTCCGGCCGGAAGGCAATAACTTCGCCGAGAACACCAAGAACCTCCACGAGATCGTCGACTACTTTGCGCAGAAGCAGGCCGACACTGGCGTCAAGCTTCTCTGGGGCACGGCCAACATGTTCTCCCACCGCCGCTACATGAGCGGCGCCGCAACCAATCCCGATCCGGACGTCTTCGCTTTTGCTGCGGCCACGGTGAAGACCTGCCTCGACGCGACGCAGAAGCTCGGCGGCGAGAACTACGTCCTGTGGGGCGGTCGCGAGGGCTACGAGACGCTTCTTAACACCGACCTCAAGCGCGAGCTTGACCAGATGGGCCGCTTCCTCAACCTCGTCGTCGAGTACAAGCACAAGATCGGCTACAAGGGCACCATCCTCATCGAGCCGAAGCCGCAGGAGCCGACCAAGCACCAGTACGACTACGACGTCGCAACGGTCTATGGCTTCCTCAAGAGATACGGCCTCGAGAATGAGGTGAAGCTCAACATCGAGCAGGGCCACGCCATCCTCGCCGGTCATTCCTTCGAGCACGAACTGGCGCTTGCCAACGCACTCGGCGTTTTCGGCTCCATCGACATGAACCGCAATGACTACCAGTCCGGCTGGGACACCGACCAGTTCCCGAACAACGTGCCGGAAATGACGCTGGCCTATTATCAGGTTCTGTCCGGCGGCGGCTTTACCACTGGCGGCACGAACTTCGATTCCAAGCTGCGTCGCCAGTCGCTGGACGCGGAAGACCTGCTGATCGGCCATATCGGCGGCATGGATTGCTGCGCGCGCGGCCTGAAGGCGGCAGCCAAGATGATCGAGGACAAGGCTTTGTCCAAGCCGCTCGACGACCGCTACGCCGGCTGGAACGCCGCCGAGCCCCAGAAGCTGCTGCGCGGCGAATACGCGCTCGACGACATCGCCAAGTGGGTGGAAGGCAACGATATCAACCCGCAGCCTCGTTCAGGCAAGCAGGAACTGCTGGAAAACATCGTCAATCGTTACGTTTGATGGCTGGGAGCGTCTCTCCGCTGGTTGCGGGGAGACGCTCGTTAAATACGATCCAAAATCGTGCGCACTGTTGCCAATGCTGATTTCGCAGTGCTGGCGTAGGCAGGCAGAATGTCCAACTCTTCCATGGATGCGCGAAAGAAATTGCCGTCGATATTGCTCAAGCGGCTGACAATCGCATTCTTTTTCGATTTGACATGGTGAAGATTGGCAACCAGGAGCGCCTCATGATGTTCTGCGACGACAGCGATATCGAAAACGTCCCTGATTTTAAGTTCCGGTCCCCTATGCCACAGCTTCTTGAGGGCGATCTCTACGGGATGCTCGATGGGAATAACGTAGGCCGCAATTCCGGCGTTTATGTCGCCCTCCACGCTCATCCTGTGCGGTAAAATGTTGGTAATATTTGAGGATATGATGAAGTCGATCTCGCCTTCCGCGTAGATCAATTTCACATAGTGCGCCGCTTCGTCATAGGCATCGGCTCCCCAAATTTCTTCGCCTCCGACGCGGGGTGAAAGGAATGTCAGATACTGGGCATCGTGGAAGAAGATGTCGATGTCTTTGGACAGCCGGTGTTGTAGTTGAAGCATCAGGGCGGTGCCTCCGCCGAGCGTCCAATCCTCCTGAGTAACCGTTATTTGCGGTAGGGATTCAAGTCCACGGATGGCACGATCAAGCAGGCTGTGCCAGTTCGACAAGGGCTTCCTCCATCTCCTTGCTCGCTTCCCCAGTCGCACCTTTAACGAGGGCGTACATCAATTGCAGTTGGGAATGCCCGATGCCGTGGGCATCAGCGAAGTCGATCACCAGATCCGGGCGAACGTCGGTGAAAAACGTCGAGATGTGCACGAGCCAGCTGTCTATTTTGCCGGTGGCAAGAACTGAAACCAATTCGGTGGAGGACACAGAGCGTCGATAAGGAGCGTTGACGGTCCCAAGCACCAGTGCATCGAGAGCCATATCGCTGCGATCTGGTACGAAATTTGTCCGAGTGCCTTCGCTCATAGGATAAGTATAAAGCAGTTGGCGCGAGAAGTCATCAAGCCGGCATCGCCCGTCTCATCATGCACGTCCTGTTTGTAATCCATAAAAAACATTCGCCCACTGCTTTACGTACCTCATCATATACGCTAGCCTCTTGCTTGGAGGAGTGCAGGGGTGGAGAGAGTTCTTGAGGACGATGGCGTGAGCCTTGTCGGCCTTTGTGGGGCCGAAGGTTTATGCGCGAAAGGGCGGGAAGCGGCAGCAGAGGATGCGCCGCAATGAACCCGCGCCTCGATGTTTCTACGCCGCTTCTGCAAGCCGTCGGCCTCTCGAAATCATTCGGGCCTGTCGAGGTCCTGCGCGACATCGACCTTTCCGTGATGCCAGGTGAAGTCCATGCGATCATCGGCGAGAACGGCGCGGGCAAGTCGACGCTGATGCGGCTTCTTTCGGGGCATCTTCAGCCGACGCGCGGCGAGGTACGGGTCGATGGCGAGCCTGCGCACCTGTCCGGGCCGGTCGATGCGGAAGCGCGCGGCATCGTGCTCGTGCACCAGGAAATCCTGCTCGCTCCCGATCTGACAGTGGCACAAAACCTCTATCTCGGCCGTGAACTGCGTCGCAGCTTCATCGTCGACGACCGCGCCATGAACGACGGCGCGCGCAGCGCCATCCGCAATCTTGGCGCCGATATCGAACCCACTGTGGTGGTCGGGCGTCTGTCGATTGCCCAGCGGCAGCTGGTTCAGATCGCCCGCGTGCTGCTGGTGCCGCACCGGCTCGTGATCTTCGACGAGCCAACTGCGTCGCTGACGCCAACCGAGACCAGGGCGCTTCTCAAGGTCATCCGTGATATCAGCGCCAAGGGGGTGGCGGTCCTCTATATTTCGCACCGGCTGCAGGAGGTGAAGGAGATTGCCGACCGGGTGACTATTCTTCGCGACGGACGGCTGGTCGCCACGCATCTGGCTGCCGATCTCGAGCCTGCCGATATGGCGCGGTTGATGGTCGGTCGCGATGTGGCAAAGCTCTATCCAGACCGGCATGCGGCTGCGGTTCGTGAAACTGTGCTGGAGGTCGGTAATTTTTCGGTGCCGGGCTATGCCGAGCGCGCGTCCTTCACCCTTCATCGTGGCGAGATCCTCGGTTTTGCCGGGCTGATCGGCGCCGGCCGGACGGAACTGATGGAGGGCGTAGTCGGGCTTCGCACCGGGCATGGAGCTGTGAAGCTCAACGGCAAACCGGTGCACTTTGCCGACGTGCATGCCAGCCTCAAGGCCGGGATCGTCTATCTCAGCGAAGATCGCAAGGGCAAGGGGCTGCTGCTCACCAAGGATCTCCGAGTCAACCTGACGCTTGCTGCGCTCGGCCAGTTTGCCCGCCGCTTCCAGGTGGACCGGGCAAAGGAGCGCGCCGCACTCGATGCCGCCATCAAGGAGTTCGACATCCGGGTTGGAGACAAGGACATGCTGGCAGGCCAGTTGTCGGGCGGTAACCAGCAGAAGCTTTTGCTCGCCAAGATGATGCTGCTCGATCCCGATATCGTCATCATCGACGAGCCGACGCGCGGCATCGACATCGGCACCAAGGAACAGATCTACAAATTCATCGCAGCCCTTGCCGAACAGGGCCGCTCGATCATCGTCGTCTCTTCGGAAATGCCCGAACTCATCGGCATCTGCGACCGGATATTGGTGATGCGCGGCGGGCGGATCGTCGGCGAGGTGGCCGGCGAAATGATGACCGAAAACGAAATCGTCGTGCTGGCCACCGATGCCAGTGCCGGAGAGGCCGCCTGAGCGGAGCAACCATGAGCAATGTGACAACAACCGAATCCGTCAAAATGCAACGTTCGTGGAAGGATATAGATCTACGCGCTGTGGCTCCCTTCGTGGCGCTGGCCTTGCTGCTGGTGCTCGGCGCCTTCGCCAATCCGAATTTCATCAGCATCGACAATCTGCTGAACGTCATCACCCGCAGTGCATTCATCGCAATCATTGCCATCGGCGCGACGTTCGTCATCTCGGCGGGTGGGATCGATCTTTCGGTCGGCTCGATGGTAGCGTTCGTTGCGAGCCTGATGATCCTGTTCATCAACAGCGGCGTCATCGCCGATCCCGCCGGCATGCTCATTGTCGCCATGCTGCTCGCCATCGCTCTCGGCGGTGCCTGCGGGCTCGCCAATGGCCTCATAACGACTGTGGGTGGTATAGAGCCGTTTATTGCGACGCTCGGCACGATGGGGATCTTTCGTGGACTTACCACCTCCCTGTCACAGGGCGGCGCCATCACCTTGCGCAACCCGGAGATTGTCAAGATGTACCGGCCGGCCTATTTCGGCCAGGTGCTCGGCGTGCCCGTGCCCGTGATCGTCATCTTCGCTGTGGCTGCCATAGGCGCCTTCATCCTTTACCGAACGCGCTACGGACGGCATGTCGCCGCCGTTGGCTCGAACGAAGATGTGGCGCGTTATTCCGGAATTTCGGTCAACCGGGTGCGTACAATGGCCTATGTTATCCAGGGGATCTGCGTCGCTGTTGCCGTGCTGCTCTATGTGCCGCGGCTGGGGTCAACTTCAGCCACGACTGGTATGATGTGGGAGTTGCAGGCGATCACCGCTGTCGTCGTCGGTGGCACGGCGTTGCGCGGAGGTGTCGGCCGTATTTGGGCTACAATTTGCGGCGCCTTCATTCTCGAAATCGTCGGCAACATCATGCTGTTGTCCAATTTCGTCAGCGAATACCTGATCGGCGCCATCCAGGGCGCGATCATCATCATTGCGATGCTCGTTCAGCGGTCGCTGATACGCAAGTCGTGAAAAAGGACCGGGTGGTGGGGTCGCCCGGTCTTCTGCGATATCGACCCCGATACTCTCTGGGAGGAGAACAGATATGCGTAAAATCCTGTTGGCTACGACTGTCGCCCTTGCCGCGCTGGTGGGCGCTGCCCATGCGGAAGACAAGAAAGTCACCATCGGCGTGTCTATCCCGGCCGCCGACCATGGCTGGACGTCCGGCGTGGTATTCCATGCCAACCGTGTCGCCAAGCTGCTGATGGCCCAACATCCGGGCCTCAACATCATCGTCAAGACCTCGGCTGATCCGGCGAGCCAGGCCAATGCGGTGCAGGACCTGTCGACGCAGGGCATCGATGCCCTCGTCATCCTGCCATCGGATCCGGATCCGCTGGTCAACGCCATGCAGGAGGTCAAGGACAAGGGCAAGTTCGTCGCCATCGTCGATCGCGCGCCGAGCGTCAACGACCATACGATCCGCGATCTCTATGTTGCCGGCAACAATCCGGCGCTCGGCCAGACCGCCGGCGAATATATCAAGGCCAACACGCCGGATGCCGAGGTCGTCGTCATCAGGGGCCTGCCGATCCCGATCGACCAGCAGCGCCAGGATGGCTTCGACAAGGGCATTGCCGGCTCCAAGGTCAAGGTGCTCGATCGCCAGTACGGCAACTGGAACCGCGACGACGCCTTCAAGGTGATGCAGGACTTCCTGACCAAGTACAAGAAGATCGACGTGGTCTGGTGCCAGGACGACGACATGGCTGTCGGCGTGCTGCAGGCCATCGATCAGGCCAAGCGCACGGATATCAAATACGTGATCGCCGGTGCCGGCTCGAAGGATATGATCAAGAAGGTCATGGACGGCGACAAGATGATCCCCGTCGACGTGCTCTATCCGCCGGCCATGGTCGGAACGGCGCTTGAGTTGACGGTCGCCAATTTCTACGGGCAGGTTCCGGTGCGCGGCACCTATCTGGTCGATGCGACGCTGGTTACGAAGGACAACGCCAAAGACTTCTATTTCCCGGATTCGCCGTTCTGAGGTCATTGTCTACAAGTGAGCATTGAGGGGGGAGACCCCCTCATCCGCCCTCCGGGCACCTTCTCCCCGAGGGGGAGAAGGGTAAGGCAATTTTTCTCTCGGAACCAGGTTGCCATTTAGTCAGCCGGTGGCTAACCGCAATATACGCGATCTGCGCAGGTCTCCCCTTCTCCCCTCGGGGAGAAGGTGGTCCGAAGGGCCGGATGAGGGGGCCGCACCATAGCAGCGCGGTTACTAACTCCGATATTCCGGCTCCTGCCTGTCCAGCACCCGCCTGATACTCTCGAGATGCATCCGGGCGCTTTCGGGGTCGCCCTCTCGCATCTGGCGGGCGGCGGCGGACGCGATTTCGGCTGGAACGGCGAGCAGACGGCGGCCGGTGCTCATGGCTTTGAGCTGCACTTCGGCGGCACGCTCCAGATAATAGAGATCGTCCCAGGCTTCGGCGATGTTCGGGCCGCAGACCATGACGCCATGGTTCTTCATGAACAGGATATCGTTGGTGCCGAGCGTGGCAGCAATCCGGTCGCCTTCACGCTCGTCGAGCGCCAGGCCGTTATAGTGCTCGTCGACGCCGGTTCGGCCATAGAATTTCAGCGAGGTCTGGCCTGCCCAGACCAGCGGTTCGCCTTCGACCATGCTGAGCGCAGTGGCATTCGGCATATGGGTGTGGAAGGCAGCGCCGACGCGCGGCAGCATCTTGTGCAGGCGGGCGTGGATGAAGAAGGCCGTCGCCTCCGGCACACCGTCCCCGGCGACCACGTGACCATCGAAATCGCAGATCAGCAGCGAAGAGGCCGTTGCTTCCTGGAAAGCCCAGCCCAGCCGGTTGACAAGAAACAGGTCCGAATGGCCGGGAACGAGCGCCGAGAAATGGTTGCAGATGCCCTCTTCGAGGCCCAGCCGCGCAGCGCTCCTGAGGCAAGCAGCGAGATCGACGCGAGCCTCCCAGATTTCCGGCGTGTCCAGCGACGCGTTCCGCAGGATGGTCGGTGTACCGTGCGGGATATTGAGTTCGTGCGCCATTTCCGTGGTCTCCTGAAAGCGAAATTCAGACCGTAGCCCTAAGGAGCACAGGAGACTTGTCAAGTGTCGTGCAAATTGCCTTGGCCAGTCGCGTACAGCCATAGCCGCGAGCAACCTAGATCGACGGAAGCCAAGCCTGGAGGGCGCTATTGCGAGAGGATGGGACGCGGCACAGATGTGAACAACGCTCCCGTTTTTGCGGGCATGTTCCATCAGGTTTGGTGGAAAAGCCGCGTTGATGACCTGTAGGTGCTGACGATGCTCGATGGGTCTGGTGAACAACGGGGACCCAGCGGGCGATTGGGAGGATGGTAGTGGCGACAGGTATCGTCACTACCATTGTGTTTAGAATGTTGCTGAGATGCTAACCCCAATGCCGACGCTGATGCCGAGCGACGACACGGTTCCTGCGGGCACGCATGGTGCATAGCCTGTCACTCTCGCCATGGGTTTCGCATCGACAACAAGTGGCGTAGCCCAAGCCAATTCCATTACGAGCCCGCCAATCAGGCTTTCCCAGCCGACAATTGATGCGTTTTTTGTGGAAATCGATACCGTATTCGACACTGCTTTGGAAAGCGCGTCCGCCACGACGGCGGCGAGGCCCTGACTAACCGCGCCAAGAAAAAATTTCGCGGCATCTTCGGGGGTCTTTGAAGCAGACATTAAGTTAACGGATGTTGTGTTGAGTTGCATGATTATTACCTAAGGTTGCGACAAGGCATATAAACACGTTTTCTGAATTACATCTATAGGCTTTAAAATTATTTAATGCAGCTTTTGCGATTTCGTGATTGCCTCCTGTTCTTGAGTGGTTAGCCAGAAGCCCGAGAGTGATCGACGTTGTAAGCGGCACGGTCAAAATTCCCACGTACCCACAGTCGTGCATCCATAAATGCGGTACGTACCTCTTGCGCATGTCGGACGCCCGTGATTAGTTCGCTGCACGTTGACTTCTGGCCATCAGGCTGGAGTCTCTGCGGTGGGTTGAGGAGCCCTCTGCGTGCCCCCGGGCGCAGCAGGACCGCATTGGAAACGTTTACGGTATCTGTTCAGGGAGGAATCTGACATGAAGACCATCAAGGGGCCTGGCCTCTTTCTCGGCCAGTTCGCAGGCGACGCTGCACCTTTCAATTCGTGGGATTCGATTACCAAGTGGGCGGCCGATGTGGGCTATGTCGGTGTGCAGGTGCCGACCTGGGCCGGACAACTGATCGACCTCAAGAAGGCTGCCAGCTCGAAGGATTATTGCGACGAATTTGCTGGCGTGGCGCGCCAGAATGGCGTTGAGGTGACGGAGCTCTCGACGCATCTGCAGGGCCAGCTGGTGGCGGTGCATCCTGCCTATGACGAGGCTTTCGACGGATTTGCGGCGCCGGAGGTGCGCGGCAATCCGAAGGCACGCCAGGAGTGGGCGGTCGAGCAGGTAAAGATGGCGCTGACAGCGTCGAAGCACCTCGGCATCTCGGCGCATGCAACCTTTTCCGGGGCTCTGGCCTGGCCCTATATGTATCCATGGCCGCAGCGGCCGGCGGGTCTCGTCGAGACGGCTTTCGAGGAGCTGGCCAAGCGCTGGACGCCGATCCTCGACCATGCCGAGGAAAACGGCGTCGATGTCTGCTATGAGATCCATCCGGGCGAAGACCTGCATGACGGCGTCACCTTCGAGATGTTCCTCGAGCGGGTAAAGAACCATCCGCGCGCCAACATGCTCTACGATCCGTCGCACTATATCCTGCAGTGCCTGGATTATCTCGACAATATCGACATCTACAAAGACCGCATCAAGATGTTCCACGTCAAGGATGCCGAGTTCAACCCGACAGGCCGCCAAGGCGTCTATGGCGGCTACCAGAGCTGGGTGGACCGGGCCGGCCGCTTCCGCTCGCCGGGCGACGGGCAGGTGGATTTCGGCGCGGTGTTTTCCAAGATGACCGCCAATGATTTCGACGGCTGGGCTGTCGTCGAATGGGAATGCGCGCTGAAGCACCCCGAAGACGGCGCGCGCGAAGGTGCCGAGTTCGTCAAGGCGCATATCATCCGCGTCACCGAGCATGCCTTCGACGATTTCGCCGCCGGGGGCACCGACGATGCGGCAAACCGGCGGATGCTGGGGCTTTAGTCCATTTCCCCTTCTCCCCAGCGGGGAGAAGGTGGCCCGCAGAGCCGGATGAGGGCGCACGAGGCGTTCGCGTCGCCCACCCCCTCATCTGTCCTTCGGACATCTTCTCCCCGCTGGGGAGAAGAGAAAACAGATATTTTCCAGGAGAAACCCATGGCAATCGAAGGTTCAAAGCAACAGGCCCGTGCACCGCGCATCCGGCTCGGCATGGTCGGCGGCGGGGCGGGGGCGTTCATCGGCGCGGTTCACCGGATCGCGGCCCGCATCGACGACCAGTTCGAACTGGTGGCCGGCGCCCTGTCGTCGACGCCGGAAAAGGCGATGGCCTCCGGGCTCGATCTCGGTCTTGAGCCATCCCGGACTTATGGCAGCTACCGCGAGATGGCGATCCGCGAGGCGAAGCTGAAGAACGGCATCGAGGCGGTGTCGATCGTGACACCCAACCATGTCCATTATGACGCCGCCAAGGAATTCCTGCGGCGCGGCATTCACGTCATCTGCGACAAGCCGCTGACCTCCAATCTTGCCGACGCAAAGAAGCTGAAGAAAATTGCCGACGAGAGCGGTGCGTTGTTCGTGCTCACCCACAACTACACCGGCTATCCGATGGTCCGCCAGGCCCGGGAAATGGTGGCGAATGGCGAGCTCGGCGATATCCGCGTCGTACAGGCCGAATATCCGCAGGACTGGCTGACCGAGGCGGTCGAGCAGACCGGGGCAAAGCAGGCCGTCTGGCGCACCGACCCGGCACAGTCCGGGGCCGGTGGCTCGACCGGCGATATCGGCACACACGCCTACAATCTCGCCTGCTTCGTCTCGGGGCTGGAGCTCGACAGCCTGGCTGCCGATCTCGACAGCTTCGTCGACGGCCGTCCGCTCGACGACAACGCCCATGTCATGCTGCGCTTCAAGGCCAAGGGCACGGAAAAGCCGGCCAAGGGCATGCTGTGGTGCAGCCAGGTGGCGCCGGGCCATGAGAATGGGCTGAAGATCCGGGTCTACGGCACCAAGGGCGGGCTGGAATGGGTGCAGGCCGATCCGAACTATCTCTGGTTCACGCCGTTCGGCGAGCCCAAGCGGCTGATCACCCGCAACGGTGCCGGCTCCGGTCCGGCCGCCGCCCGCGTCTCGCGCATTCCGGCCGGCCATCCCGAGGGCTATCTCGAAGCCTTCGCGACGATCTACACCGAGGCTGCCCACGCCATCAATGCCGCGAAGGCCGGCAAGACTGTCGACAAGGATGTCGTCTATCCAAACGTCGATGACGGTGTAAAAGGCGTTGCCTTCGTCGACGCCTGCGTTGCCTCGTCGAAGCGAAACGGCGCCTGGGTCAAGCTCTGAGGCTAGCTCAGAGGTTGAACAGGGCGGCGATGTCGTTACCGGTGCGGTGGCGCAGAAATGCGCTTCCGCGCGCGGATTGATTGCTGTAGAGGCGCCGATTGTCGCTCAGATATAGAGCGCCGCCATCTTTCTCCAGGCGCTTCCCCGGTGGGCGCGGCCATCCCAGAGGTGAAGCTGGTGGCCGACCTGCTTGTCTGCCAGAACGTGGCTGAGCAGACGGTTGTTGTCGAGGAACGGATCATCCTTGCCGATCGTCAGCACGATCTCGACCTGGCGTAGCTTGTCCAGCCGCCAGTCGTTGGTCATCCCGGGAAGAAAGTGCAGCGGCGTGTTGAAGTAGACCCGGTCGTCATAATAGCCGTCCAGCAGATCGCCGAAGTAATCGACTTTCATGGTGAGATCGTAGCGGCCCGAGAAGGCGACGAGCTTGCGGAACAGGTGCGGGTGGCGGAAGACGAGGTTGGCTGCCTGGAAGGCGCCGAGGCTGCAGCCGTGGACGATGGTGCAGCCATCCTGATTTTTCGCGGCCATCAGTGGCAGCACTTCATGCAGGATATAGTCTTCGAAGGCGGCGTGGCGGCCGATGCGCTCGGCTGGACGTCGGTGGGCGTTGTAGAAGCTTTCGCTCGCGAGCCCCTCGATGCAGTAAAGCTGCAACTGTCCGGCCTCGAGCTTGTCCGCAAGGCTGGCAACGAGCCCAAGCGCTTCGTATTCCCAGAACCGTCCGTCGCGCGTTGGAAACATCAGGACCTTGGCGCCGGCGTGCCCGAACACCAGCAACTCCATGTCTCGATGCAGGCGCGGGCTATACCAGCGCAAATATTCGCGGTTCATAGGTCCTTGAAGAACTGTCTCACCTTATCGCGCAGGACGGCTTCCTGAGCCTCGCTGCCATCATAGTCGAAATGGCCAGCATCGAGGATGAAAGTTTCATTATATTTTGGCAGCGCATTGGCGATTGCAAACTGGCAGGGCGGAGCCACCGCCGGGTCGAAAAGCGCGACGGCTGTCAGCATCGGCACGGTGATCCTGGAGGCTGCCACGGCTGCATCGAAGACGGTCAGCGTTTCCAGCACATGCGGATGGCTGGTTGCGTAAGCCTGCAAAGAATGGGCGCTGCCGACGGTCGGAAGTGTCAGCCATGCCCGCCTGTCGCCGAATGTCGGCACCACCAGATGACCACGGGCGATGCGCGTATCGAAAGGGATCGCGAGCGCGCCGATGCCGCCGCCGAAGCTGATGCCGCTATAGCCGATATGGCCCGCAAGCCACGGGTAGAGGGCCAGCAGGGCCGAGACCCCCAGCCACAGATCGTCGACGCAGCCGCCGATGATGTAGTGATCCGGGTGGTCGATATCGTAGAGCACATGGCCCGCAGCGTCGCTTGGAATGGGAGCCCGGGAACTCCGCGAAAGGCCGCGAAAGCAGGGAAACAACAGGGCGGTGTCCTCGACCGGAAGGTCGTAGTCCGGCTGGTCGCGCCCGCCATATCCGTGGCCGACGACAAGGCCACGGCGAACCGGCCCGGTCCGAGGCAACAGCAGCCAGCCGCCGATCGGAAAGCCACCAGTCGAGGTGTAGCTGATATCGAGGACATGCCAGTCCCGATGCGCTGCCTTGCTCCGCCGCAATATCGGTTTTGGATCGGCAGCGATGGCGCGGCGATAGCGGGCTTTCCAGAACGCGTCGAAACCTGGCGGCGATGGCGGTGGCCTGATCGCCAGCAGGTCGTCGACAAGCATGCCGTAGGTAGGGTCGAAGTCGAAGGGGTAAGTTGTCGGAACGCTCATGCAAACGGTTTTCCTGCGGAATGGTGGCTGATGCAAGTGTTCGCCAATGGGCGCTTCTTTGGACGTGAGGATCAGCGTATCGGATACCACGTCGGCGCCGGCCGGTGCTATCGGCTCGCCAGCCCCAGCGTGCTCCGATACAGCACGCAGCCGGCGACGACGAAGATCAGCAGAGCGAACATACGGTTGAGCAAGCTTTTGTAAACGCTGAGCCGCGTCGATAGCAGCATGCCGAAGACGCCGCCGATTACTCCGCCGCCGACAAATTCGGATGCAAGCCTCCAGTCGACCAGGCCGGATGCCGCGTAGTTGATGGCTGTCGCCAGTCCGAAGGCGCCTACCGACAGAAGCGATGATCCGACCGCATTGATCATCGGCATGCCTGTGGCGAGCATAAGCCCGGGAACGATCAGGAAACCACCGCCGATCCCGAAGAAGCCGGATGCCAGCCCCGAGACCAAGGCCACGCCTGCCGTCATCAGGCACATCCTGGCATCGACAGGTCGCGGCGTCTCCGTGTTCAGCTTCCTGGGCCTGAGCATCAGTGCACCGATCACCACCATAACGCCGCCAAAAAGCAGCATCAGTCTGTCCCCGTCGATGGACTTGCCGAGCGTCGATCCGGCGAGGGCGCCGACCATGCCCAGCGCCGAGAAGACGATGGCGCAGCGCCACCAGACATGGCGCCTGGCAGCATGTATGCCGAAGTTTGCGAAGGCATTGACCGAAACAGCCAGTGCTCCGGTCCCGATGGCAACATGCGGCTCGGCAACGCCGACGACATAAAGCAGCAGCGGCGTGGCGAGGATCGAACCTCCTCCTCCAAGCAGCCCGAGCATGAAGCCGACGAGGCTGCCCGAACCGACCGCGGACACGATTGAATAGGTCACGCCGGTTTGCTCCACACCCGGTCGTGCAACGCCATGCCGACGAGCATGGCGATCACAAAGACAAAAGACCCGGAGAAGCCGACCGTCAGGGAGGCCATCGCCGGGCCGGGACAAAAGCCGCCGAGCCCCCAGCCGATGCCGAACAACGCAGCACCGGCAATCAGCGGCGAGTCGATCGCTGTGCTGGATGGCAGGCGGAAGCTGTCGTCGAGTACGGGACGTTTCATGCGCTTCATGATGCGCACGCCGATAAACGCGACGAGGACGGCGCCGCCGAGCACGAAGGCAAGGCTGGGGTCCCAGGCGCCGAAGACATCAAGGAACCCCTGCACGCGCGCCGGGTTCAGCATGCCTGAAAGGGCGAGGCCGGAACCGAAAACGATGCCTGACGCCAGAGACGCGAGGATACGGAGGAGGGTGCGGTTCATTGTCCGAGCCCTCGAAGCACCGTCGTCGCGATGACACCGGCCACCAGGAATGTGGTAACGGCAATCATCGAGCGGGGCGAGAGACGCGCGAGACCGAGAACGCCATGGCCACTGGTGCAGCCGGACCCCATCCGCGATCCGAAGCCGACGAGGAGGCCGGCGAGGCTCAGAAGCGGCCAGCCGGCTGAAATCTCGACAGCGGGCCAATGCCCGGCGAAAGCGAAATAGGCGACAGGGCCGAGGAATAGGCCGACAACGAAAGCGATGTTCGTGGCAATGCCCGTTCCTTGCACTAGGCGACCGACAATTCCACTGATGCCGGCGATGCGGCCATTGAGCAGCAGCAGCATGACGGCCGAAAGGCCTATGAGCATGCCACCGATGAGCGACGGAATGTAGGTTGTCATTGCCCGGCCTCCGGCTTGCAGAATATCTCGTAGAGAGCGCCCACGAGCTGGGCGGCCTTTTCCTCGGTCAGGCTGTAGAAAATCTGCTTCCCCTCGCGGCGGGTCGCCACAATCTCCGCCTCACGCAGCACAGTCAGCTGCTGGGAGAGATGCGGCTGATGGAGATCGAGCATCACCTCGAGTTCGCCGACCGAGCGCTCGCCTTCCACCAGGGTGCAGACGATCATTAGCCGGGCGGGGTGCGCGAGGGTCTTCATAAGGCCTGCAACGGTGGCTGCGCGGGCTGCCATATCCTGAGGCGTCAGTGCCGGTGCTGCTGATTTATCTGGATCTGCGGTCATCAGGCTACCGTCCTTTCGAGAGCGTCCAGCGGAAATTTCAGGTAGCGCATGCCGTTCGCCTCCGGCTCCGGCAACCTTCCGCCGACAATGTTGACCTGCAGGGCGTGCAGGATGAGCTTCGGCATGGGGAGTGTCGCATCGCGCTCCCTGCGCAGTTTGACGAACGCCTCCTGCGATACGCCGGCAATGTGGAAGTTGGCTCGCTTCTGCTCACCCACGGTACTTTCCCAACGGGGGGCGCGGCCGTTGGGCTGGTAGTCGTGGCCTGTGAAAATCCGCGTCTCGTCGGGAAGCGCCAGAATGTCGCCGATCGAGCGCCACAGCATATGCGGGTCGCCGCCCGGAAAGTCGGCCCGCGCCGTGCCGCTGTCGGGCATGAACAATGTGTCGTGCACGAAGGCAGCGTCGCCGATCACGTAGGTAACGGATGCAAGGGTATGGCCGGGAGAGAACATGACCCTCGCGTCAATCGAGCCGACGCGGAATGTTTCTCCGTGCGCGAAAAGCCTGTCCCACTGGGAGCCGTCGGTCGCCAGAGCCGGCCAGTTGTAGATCGATTTCCAGAGCTTTTGGACGTCGACGACCTTTTCGCCGATGGCGGTCGGAGCGCCGGTTTTTTCCTTCAGGTATTGAGCTGCGGAAAAGTGATCGGCGTGGGGATGGGTGTCGAGGATCCACTCGACCTCAAGTCGGTTCTGCCTGACATAATCGAGAATGATGTCGGCATTGGCGGTTCCCGTCGAACCGGCCTTTTCGTCGAAATCGCGCACCGGATCGATAATGGCGCACTTGCCCGTCTCAGGGTCCGACAGCACATACTGTATGCTGGAGGTGCGCTCGTCGAAGAAGCCCGTGACCACGGGACGCCGCGCGATGTGCGTGGTCAGCCATCTGGCTGCCGCCGACGTGTCGATGCCATGCGTCTGTCCGAACGCGGTGACATCTGCAACTGCCATCCGGCCGTCCAGGGCCTCACCGATAACGTAAAGCAGCAATGCGCGGGTGCCCGATTTGCAATGGGCGACGACGGGGCCAGGCGATTGATCCATGACCCGCTGAAATGCCCGAACATCAGCTTCCGTGATCGTCGAAACGGTAACGGGTACGAATGCGTATTTCAGATACGCTCGCTGAGCGGCATCTTCTTCGGCCGCCGTTCCCGGTTGCGATGGCTCCTCCCCATCCGGCCGGGCATTGACCAGCGTCGTAAATCCCTGATCTGCGAAGAGCTTGAAGTCCCCCAGGTCAGGTTGCGGCATCACTGAAAGCTTCTCGGTAACCCTTGTCATTGCCATCACGGCATCCTTCGCCCATCAATATACATTTAATTATAATGTATATTGATGGGCGAAGCAATGGGATGGAGCACGTTTAGATCCGCGGTAGTGCGTGACTAGGCTTCCGATCAGGTGTAGGCGCCGAGTTTTTCCAGCAGCGGCAGGCGCGCCTGCAGCCGAGTGAACAGCAGAACCATGCCGCTGATCTTTCGTTGCAGGAAGAGCTTGTCCGGCGGTGGCAGGCGCCAGCTGGCGCTATCGTCAATCACGGGTGCAGCCAGATCCCTTATCACTGCGACAAACTGCCGATCGGCGAAATCGAAAAGGCCGTCCCTACTCGTATGCGCGTGCTCCAAGCCGATAGCGATCATCGCATTGATCGCTACGCGGTGACGGGCTATCTGCGCCTCCGACACGAATCCAATCGCGACCAGCGCATTGCGGACATGGTCCACGTCGCCTGCTATGCCTGCGCGCAGTATATCGCGGTAGGCCCCGGCGGTTTCCGGCTCGACGATGCGCGTGGCGCCAAAGTCGAGGAGGACGATCCGATCGCTATCGGGCTGCCAGCGATAGTTGGCGAAGTTCGGGTCGGTCTGCATGAGCCCGAACGAGAACAGTTCCTTCAGAAGAAGATCGAGCAGCGCTTCGCTGGCGGCGTTGCGCTGCATCTGGGAGGCATTTGCCAAGCTTTCAATCGGGATGCCTGCCACAAAATCCATTGGCAGGACGTTGGGTCTCAGAAGCTCTTCGAACGGCTCGGCAGCGCAAATCTACCGTCTCCCTTGAGATGTTCGCCATAGCGGCGCATCTGTGCCGCTTCGCGCAGGTAATCGGCCTCCTCGTGCAATTGCCGCCTGGCTTCGGCAAGCAGAGGTGCGATGTCGAGACCGACCGGCACGAGGCCAGAAATCCTCAAAAGGGTGGCGACATTGTCGATGTCACCGTCGATGCTTCTGGCGATGCCGGGATACTGGACCTTGACCGCGAGTTCGCGCCCCGAGACCAGACGGGCGCGATGGACCTGGCCGATGGAGGCGGCGGCGACGGGCTTCGTGTCGAACTCCGCGAAGTGACGTCGCCAGCCCGGTCCCCAGGCTGCCGAGAGTGCGCGTTCCAATTGGTATGTTGGCATGAAGTGTGCGTCGTTGCGCAATTGGGCGAGGATCGCGGTCAATTCCGGGGGAAGCATGTCTCCCGCATCGAGCGACAACATCTGGCCGAGCTTCATCGCTGCACCGCGCATGCGCGACAGCTGCTCAGTAACCTTCAAGGCGTTTGAGGGGGTCAAAAGCAGGTCGCTCAGATGCGGTCGCTCGCCGTCTGCCAGACGGCGCAAGCCTTCGCCCAGCATCCCCGTGGCGACGCCGCCGGCGATCTGGCCAAGGGCCGCCAGACGGCCAAGACGGCTCTGTGGTACGGGGCGAAAACGGTCTTTCATCGGAAATGTCTCCGTAAACTGAGCACTGTGACGCTACGCTGTCGTGTCATGCTTGGTGGCCTGCGGCTTTGAGGAGTTCGGGGATCTTTTCTTTCAACCCGAAGAAGCCCTGGCGACAATGCGGCCAGGCGCGACGATCCCAGGGGCGGAGATTTTCGGCAAACGGAAGCCCGTCGTCTAAGGCTTGCCTGCGAAGACGTTGCAACCGATCGGCTGTCGGGCCGACGGGCGCAAACCCGGTCGCAACCTGACGGCATCCCGATGCTTTCGCGTCGTGAAACGCAGTGGGACCGAGTGCTCCCAGCACGACCGCGTCGGGCCAGCGCGACCTGAGGCGCGCGAAGGCATCTTCCAGCGACGTGCGATCGGCAGCCTTGTCCTCCGACAGAAAGGCGATGGCCTTGACGTTGAGGGTGTCGAAGGCTGGCAAGGTTTCGAGCGACAGATCCTCGATGGTGACCAGCAGCAGGGCGGGTGAGGTGTCGTCGGGCGTTTGCGAAGTTCTGGGCTGCGAGGCGGGCGGAACCGAGACGGTGTCGGCAGTTATCCTGGCGTGTTGGGCGAGCCCGCGGGGCGCGAACCGGCCGCTGGTCATTGTGCGGATTCTTTCGGCATCGGCCAGATAGGCTTTTCCTGCGGTATGAAGTCCCGCCACCCAACGCCACGACAGGGTATTCGATGCCGGATCTGCATCGATCAGGCGGTCCAGCATGAAGGCTGCTCCGAGTTCCCATGGCAGGCCGAGGGTAAAGATCCAGATCGATGCGAACTGCATCCGCGCCCAGTTGTGGAGATAGCCGGTGGCATCCAGCTCTGCTGCCCAGGCGTCGAAACAGTCTATTCCGGTGTGGCCGGCGCAGGCATCGGCGTAGCGCCGCGACCTGGCCGTATCGGCATCGAGGTGCTCGCGCGCCCGGTCCAGCGATTGCAGGTAACCGGTCCAGACGGTCGGCCGCTGCTCCAGCCATCCCTTCCAGTAGGTTCGCCAGAAGACTTCGCTGATAAACTTCTCTGATGTTGTGGGTCCATGCATTGCCAAGACGGCGCGGACGACCTCGTCCTCGCCGATCAGGCGTCGCCGAAGCGCGGCTGAAAGGCGCGAGACATTCACGTGGCCACCTGGCCCGTGGTCGAAATTTCTCAGGCGGGCGTAGCTTGCACCGGCATCGGGTACAAATTCGCGCAGGCGCTGCAACGCGGCAGTGCGCGTCAGCGGAAACGGCAGCTCATTCATTGATGCTCCAGCGGCGGCCAAGACAGATTTCCTTACTCAATTTCCTAGGTTGCGGTACGCCGGGAAATGGCAATCGGATCAGGCGTGATCGGTGTGTCGGCCCACGCCGGCAGGGCCTCGGCTTGTGACCTTTTGGACAGAAACAGCGGTGGTTTGCCAGTAACGCCGGATGCCAGGTTTTTGACCCGCCGCGAAAGAAGGTTAAATTCTTCTTATGCAAGTCTGCGGGAAATACGGTGGAGATTCTTGGGTTGCCAGACTGCGGTATTTTATTTCAGTGCCGCTTTAAGCAGCCCAAATTCCAATGAATGTCCAACCCCGATATACAACTCAATTTCAAGCAAGCGAATGTTGTTTTAATTATTAAATTTTGGATTTTCCGAAGACAGTTTCTAGAGTGCTCCTACCAATTCAGTGTCGCGACAATCATCAACTAAGCTCCAAAAGAAACCGGTCATTAGCCACGCAGGAAATATCTGTAGGGACGAAGGTCGCATTCGTCTTCAAAATCCCTGTCAAAATACATCGAAAATGCCTATTTTGACTTAGGGGCCTTCGAAATGAATTTTTTAGAGATACTGCATATGATGGCAGGGATGCCGTTACTGCGCCTGCAAATACATCCAGACCCCCAATATTGATCCGAAGGACTATCGAATGAGGAGCGTCGCGATGGTTCAGCGAAGCATAGTGGAAGAAACCAGGCGCATAGCGGCCCTTCAGGATCTGCAGATCATCGGGACGGCACCAACCGCAGCGTTCGACGCGATTGTCGAAGTCGCAGCGACTATCTTCGGCTGTGCGACTTCGGTGATATCGCTGATGGCGGAGGACCGCCAATGGTTCAAGGCGAAATGTGGCATCGACTTCGATGGCACGTCCCGCAGCATCGCGTTCTGCGACTACACGATCAAAGAGAATGCGCCGCTTGTCGTTCACGACGCGTCGAAGGACCTTCGTTTCAAAGACAACCCGCTGGTCACGGGCGACAATCATATCCGGTTCTACGCCGGTGTGCCTCTCTCGCTCGATGGCGAACTTTGTCTCGGGGCGCTCTGCGTTATCGACAAGGACCCCAGGGAGCCGAGCGAACAGCAAATCCAGCAGCTTGTGCGTCTGGGGCGTGCTGTCGAAGGCCTCTTACTGGCGCACCGTCATCTTGTTACGTCCCAGGCGGCGACCGCCGAAGCCCATCGTCAATCCAGGGAGGCAAGTCGCCGCGAAGCGCTGCTGACGCAGGTCGAGAGAATGGCTGCCATCGGCGCATGGCGCATCGATATAGCGACGAACGCCGTCATCTGGTCCGATCAGATCCGTATTCTCCATGAACTCGAGGACGGCGAGACGGTGACGCTCGAAGACGGGCTCAAGTTTTATCCCGAGCCGGACCGCACACGTGTCAGGCACGCAGTCGAAGAGGCGGTAAAGCTGGGCAGTGCCTTTGCGGTCGAGGCAAATTTCATAACTGCGCGCGGTCGCAAGCGCCGCATTCGCTGCAGCGGCGATGTCGAGATGGAAAACGGGGTGCCGGCCCATATCATCGGCATCTTTCAGGATATCACCGAACGGCACGATGCAGAGCGGACGCTTTGGCATAGTGCCCACGTCGATCACCTGAGCGGCCTTGCAAACCGGCACTGGTTTCAAAAAGACCTGGCCGAGCGGCTGACGAAGGCCCGGCATGAAAGCCAGAAAGTCGGGCTTCTGCTGATCGATCTCGATAGCTTCAAGGAAGTCAACGACACGCTCGGCCACCAGGCGGGAGACGAGGTCATTGCCAGGATCGCAAAGCGGCTGCAGTTGGTGGCGGGCGAGAGCTCTTTCGTTGCCCGGCTCGGCGGTGACGAATTCGCGCTGGTCCTGGAACGACCGATCGCGACGGACGACCTGCGTACGCTGGCAGAAGAGGTCATGTCCCAGGTGAAATCGCCGATCCGGTTTCAGAGCGAAGCGATCCACGTCTCCGCGTCGATCGGTATTGCCTGCTTTCCGGACGACGCGAACACACCGGACCAATTGCTGAGATGTGCGGATATGGCGCTCTACAAGATCAAGCGCTCCGGCCGTGGCAGCATCGGCTTCTTCGGCCCGGAAATCGCGACGATCTTCGACACACGTCGCATGGCATTGGAGAAGGTGCGCAGCGCGGCTGCTGCGAACCGCATTGTGCCCTACTACCAGCCAAAATTCCGGCTCGACGATCTGTCCGTCTATGGCTTCGAAGCGCTGGCTCGTATCGAGAATGAGGATGGAACGATCAGCGGTCCCTCGGATTTCTGGCCGGCCTTTGCGGATCCGACCAGTTCCAAGACGATCACCAGGCACATACTGGATGGCATCGTCAGCGACATCCTCCGATGGCGGGCCATGGGGATCGATCCCGGCACGATCAGCTTCAACGCCTGTGAATACAGTTTTCAGGATCCCGATTTTGCGAGCTCCCTGATCAGAAAAATCGACGGAATGAAAATTCCCCGGTCAAGCTTCGAGGTGGAGGTGACGGAGACGGTCTTCTGGGGGGACGACCCGAAGCTGGTAGGGCGCCTGCTGACCGAGTTGCGCGAAGCCGGAGTGCACGTGTCGCTCGATGACTTCGGCACTGGTTATGCTTCGCTGACCCATCTCCGCGATTTTCCCATCGACACTTTGAAAATCGACCAATCGTTTGTCGCGGGGCTAGGCAAGAAGCTGCAGAACACCGCAATCGTCAACGCCATCGTCGAGCTTGGACACACTCTCGGAATGAAAGTGGTGGCAGAGGGCATCGAAACAGAAGATCAGCTGGAATTCCTGCGCTCGATCCAATGCGATAGCGGCCAGGGGTTCTTCGTCAGCGGAGCATTGGCGGCCGACCGTATTACCGACATGCTGCAACCCGACGCGGATCGCAAACTGAAACCAGCGAACGAAACGAAGATCACCCTTGCCCCGTGACGTGCAGGTAGGAGCGGGAGAGTGCCGCAACACATGGCGCTGGCGCCGGGTTCAATTTTTGTCAATTTTCCTTTGCTAATCTGTGGCCCGGAGGAGACTGATCCGATGGTCGGCATCAACATTCGTTTGGCAGAAATTATAGAGGCTCTCAGCCAGGCGCTCGATATGACGGAAGGACAGCCTCCGGGGCACTGCATCCGCTGCTGCTACATAGGCACTCTGATAGGCCGCGAAATTGGTCTGGGCGACAGCGAGCTCCAGGATCTCTACTATACGCTGCTCCTGAAAGATCTCGGCTGCAGCAGCAATGCGGCCCGGATATGCGAGCTTTATCTCGCCGATGACCTGAGCTTCAAGCGCGACTTCAAACTGGTGGACAGCAGTCTCGGCCAGATGCTGCGTTTCGTCATCGGTCACACCGGCATGCAGGCGGGTCTTGCGGAACGCTTTCGCAGTATTGTCCATGTCCTTCAGAACGGCGGGGACTTTTCCACCGAACTCATCCAAACCCGCTGCCAGCGTGGGGCCGAAATTGCCCGGCAGATGCGCTTCTCGGAGAGCGTTGCACACGGCATCATGGGGCTCGACGAGCACTGGAACGGTGGCGGCAAACCGGAGGGCCTGGCCGGCGAGGACATCCCGCTCTTCTCTCGCATCGCCTTGCTGGCCCAAGTGATCGATGTCTTCCAGCGCAGCGGTGGACCACAGAATGCGTTGAAGGAAATTCGCCTGCGCAAAGGCCGCTGGTTCGATCCATCGTTGATCGACGCATTCTCCCGCGTCGCCCAGACAGAAGGCTTCTGGGAGGCCCTGAACGCCGACGACGTCGAGGAATTCGTTCTGGCGTTGGAACCCGGCCAGCAGATGATCATGGCAGACGAGGACTATCTGGATGATATCGCAGCCGGCTTCGCCAGGGTGATCGACGCCAAGAGCCCCTTCACGTCGGGCCATAGCGATCGCGTCGCGTTGTTTACAGATCTGATTGCCGAAGAGATGGGCCTCGATCTCGTCGGACGCCGGTTGCTGAAACGAGCCGCCTTGCTTCACGATATCGGCAAGCTCGGCGTCAGCAACAGCGTCCTCGACAAGCCCGGCAAGCTGGATGAAAAGGAATGGAAGCAGATGAAGCGCCACGCCGAGCTGTCCGAGAAAATCCTCTCGAACATCGGTGCCTTTTCGGCGGCGGCGGTCGTCGGTGGCGCGCATCATGAAAGACTGGACGGAAAGGGCTATCCCCGTGGCTTGCACGCAGAGGATATCCCCATGGAAGTCCGGATCGTCTCGACGGCTGACGTGTTCGATGCGCTGACCGCAGATCGGCCATACAGGCCCGCGATGTCCGTTACAAAGGCGATGTCGATCCTCTGGGAAGGCGCAGGGCAATCGCACGATCCGATTTGCATCGAAGCCCTGCAGCGTGCCCTTTCCAAAACCGTTCTGGCGCAGGCCGTCTAGACGGGTAGCTTCCCCCTAGTGCCGGACTTGCGGCAGCTGTTCCCCCGGAGCGAAAACCGAGCGCTTTCCGCGAGCGATCCGAAGGCTCAGTCACGCGTCACGATGTCAGACTGCGCGCTCGTCCTTCGGTGAGTCCATGACAATCAGGGAAGTGATGGAGCTGAGGTACGATCTCGTCCCCAGGACATCCGTGTGAAATCGTTTGAAGTCGGCAAGATCCCCGGTTTCCACGCGCAGCAGATATTCGAATGCGCCAGCTATATTGTGGCATTCAACGACCTCGGGTGCGATCGACATGGCGCGCTCAAAGCCTTCAAGTGCCGCCTTGGTGTGCGATGACAAGCCCACCATGACATAGACCGTGAAGCCGCGACCCAGACGCACAGGATCCGTGACCGCGCGGTAGCCCCGGATGACGCCCGTCCGCTCAAGCTCTTGGACGCGACGCAGGCAGGCCGAAGGGGAGAGGTTAACGCGTTCCGCAAGCTGGACGTTTGTGATGCGTCCATCCCGTCGCAGTTCTCGCAATATACTGTCGTCTATCTGATCCATCGTCATCATTCATTGCGTTGAAGTTGATACTAGACGCATATTAGACGATTAATTGCGGTCGTCTCCCCTTATTATTGCGAAGGAAAATCAGAGGAGGCAATTGGATGAATTTCACGGTGATCGTCGCCTTGCTGGGCTTTGCCTTCGTCACAACGGTAACGCCGGGCCCAAACAACCTCATGCTGATGGCGTCGGGGGCAAATTTTGGATTTCGCCGAACGCTGCCTCACATGCTCGGAATTGTGGCAGGCGTCTCGATCATGACGCTTCTGCTGGGCATCGGCCTGATGGCGCTTTTCGACATCGTACCGATGATGTACGGCGCGCTCAAGGTCGTGTCGATCGCCTATTTGTTGTGGCTGGCATACAAGATAGCGACTTCTGCATCCGTCGAACAGCGTGCTTCCAAGAGCCGCCCGATGACATTTCTTCAAGCCGCTGGCTTTCAGTGGGTAAACCCGAAGGCATGGGCCATGGGGCTCTCGGCGATCACGCTGTACGCTCCGGAACGCTCCCTGGTTTCGGTTTTTGTCGTGGCAATCGCCTTCGTCTGCTTTCCGGCGATATCGGTATGGGCATGGCTCGGAACGGTGATCAGGCAATGGTTGTCGAACTCCGCGCGCCTGAGGGCATTCAACATAGTCATGGCTCTCTTGCTCGTAGCCTCGCTATACCCGATCCTCGGATTGGGTAAGTAGGTCAGGTTTGACAAGCATGAGAAGCTCGCAGGCCGTCCGTCCGTGCCCGAAAAGGATAGTCCGGCGGCGCAGCCTGTAATCAATCCTCTGCCGTGACGGGCGCGATCCTGGGGGTGATCCGCAGGGCTCTGAGAGAGTTCAGGATCACGGCGACATCGATGAGTTCCTGGAGTACGGCTCCCTGCACCGGTGTCAAGTAACCCAGTGCCGCAGCAATCATTCCGATAATCGACATGGCGATGCCCGCGATGACGCTTTCCATGGCGATACGCCGGGAGCTTTTGGCAATTTCGATGCCGGGCAGCAGGCGATCCAGGTGATCGACAAGAAGCACGATATCGGCGGCTTCAGCCGAGGCAGCGGCTCCGCGGGCGCCCATGGCAACGCCGATGTCGGCGGCGGCCAATGCCGGGGCATCGTTGACCCCATCACCCACCATCATCACCGAACCATTCTTGCGCTCGGTCAGCACCAGAAGGACTTTCTGGTCGGGCGTCAGGTCTGATCTGACGGCATCGAGGGCTAGGCCCCTGGTCACTGTTTCCGCCACCGCACGCCGATCTCCGGTGGCCAGCAAAATCCGCTTGATGCCAAGCAGGCGCAGGTTGGCAACGAGTTCGACGGTTCCCGTGCGCAATGCATCCGCCATGGTGATGTAGCCCGCGATCCTGTTGTCGACGGAAAGAGCGACAACGACCGTCCCGACATCCATGATCGGGCTGGCTGCGGACAGGACGCCGACCTGTTTGCTGACGAACGCGATGCCTCCCACGGATACCTGGCGGCCGGAGATCACTCCGATGACGCCTTCACCGGGGCGCTCGATGACGTTTTCCGGCAATGGCAGCACCACACCCTGGCGACGCGCCGCTGCCACGATGGCCTGTGCCATGGGGTGTTTCGAGGCCTGCTCGAGTGCGGCCGCGAAATACAGGATCTCACCGTCCGACATCCCGTTGTGCGCTTCGATCGAAACGATCTGCGGGCGCCCGTCCGTCAGGGTTCCGGTCTTGTCGAGAATCAAGGTGCTGATCCGCGCCAGGGCTTCCAGCGGCTTTGCGCCCTTGATGAGAACGCCGAAATGCGCCGCACGGGAAAGACCGGCCACCAGAGCCACCGGAACGGCAAGGATAAGCGGACAGGGTGTCGCCACGACAAGGACAGCCACTGCACGAATGGGATCGCCGGTGAACCACCATGCGGCTGCCGACATCGCGATCGTAACCAACAGGAACCATAGCGAATAGCGGTCGGCCAGCCTCGCCATCGGTGCCTTGGATGCCTGCGCGGCCTCCACGAGGCGCACGATGCCGGCATAGGTACTGTCGGCGGCGCGATGCCGCACGCGCAGGTCGAAGGCTTCACCGGCATTGGTCGATCCGCTCATCGCCTCCTGACCCTTGTCCAGACGCGCCGGCATCGACTCTCCTGTCAGGGCCGATTTGTCGAGGATCGCCTGTGGGCTTTCGATATCGCCATCCGCAGGCACGATCCCGCCCTGGTGGATCAAAAGCAGGTCGCCGGGTTCGATGATCTCCAGCGCAACGTCTTCCAGACCACCCTTGGCATAACGCGTCGCGGTTCTGGGGACACGGGCTAGCAACGCGCTCATTTCACGCCGGGCACGGCCTTCCGCGAAGCTTTCCAGAAATGTGCCGCCGGAATACATCACGGCAACCACCGCTGCGGCGAGCGTCTCGCCGAAGAGAAGCGCTGCGGTCATGGACAATGCGGCCACGATGTCGAGGCCCACTTCGCCACGCCAGACGCTGCGCGCGATTTCGAAGATCAATGCCGCCAGAACCGGGACGACGCCGACCTGCCATGCAAGCCTTGCAGCATCCGGTTGATCCAAGACGTAAAGAAGCAGCCCGAGTGCAAGTGTGAACATGGCCACGAGGAGAAGCGTGGTCTTCAAACGGTCTGTTCTCTCAGCGGTCATGGACATCTCTCGCTCCCGTGGAGGCTCAGAACCGCAGTTTCAGGCCTCGATCCCTCCAGGCCCGGTCAGCTCAAGAGGCGTCAAGGTAACCCACCGTTGCCGGGTTCGGATTGACCGACATCAAGTGAGGGGTGCGATACCAGTCGCGAATCGATGCGGTCATGGAGGGCCCGATTTCAGGTGGCCGGGGTGGGCTTGTCTGCAACGTTGCAGTTTTGACATTCATCATCTGTACAACCGGGCAGTTGCCGGTCTAAATCGTCCACCAGAAGTTCAAGAAACGAGAAATTCCATGATCGATCCAAAAACGATGGCCGCGAGGTTTCCCGGTGACTTTACCTTCGGCGTGGCAACGGCCGCCTTCCAGATCGAGGGTGCCACCAGGACCGATGGACGCAAGGCGTCGATCTGGGACGCGTTCTGCAACATGCCGGGCAGAGTTTTCCAGCGCGACAACGGCGATGTCGCCTGCGATCACTACAACCGGCTGGACGAGGATCTCGATCTTATCAAGGAGATGGGCGTTGAGGCCTATCGCTTCTCGATCGCCTGGCCGCGCATCGTGCCGGAAGGCACCGGGCCGATCAACGAGAAGGGGCTGGATTTCTACGACCGGCTTGTCGATGGCTGCAAGGCACGCGGCATCAAGACCTTCGCGACGCTATATCACTGGGATCTGCCGCTTTCGCTGATGGGTGACGGCGGCTGGACGGCGCGCTCGACGGCCTATGCATACCAGCGCTATGCGAAGACGGTCATGGCACGACTGGGAGACCGGCTTGATTCGGTCGCTACATTCAACGAGCCCTGGTGCATCGTCTGGCTCAGCCATCTCTGGGGTATCCATGCGCCGGGCGAACGAAACATGGAAGCGGCGCTTGCGGCCATGCACCATATCAATCTCGCCCATGGGCTCGGTGTCGAGGCGATCCGCTCTGAGGCGCCGAAGGTGCCGGTCGGGTTGGTGCTCAACGCTGCGTCGATCATTTCAGGCTCGGACACCGCGATCGATCATGCGGCTGTAGAGCGGGCGCACGAGTTTCACAATGGCGCTTTCTTCGATCCGGTCTTCAAGGGCCAGTATCCGGAGTCCTTCCTGGCAGCGCTGGGCGATCGCATGCCCGAGGTCGCCGATGGCGACATGGCGCTGATCAACCAGAAGCTCGATTGGGTCGGCATCAACTACTACAAGCCGGATCGTGTCTTCGACGATGCGGAAAAATCGGGCGACTTTCCATGGACGAAGGAGGCGCCGCCGGTCAGCGACGTCAAGACCGATATCGGCTGGGAAGTCTATGCGCCCGGCCTGAAGCTGCTGATCGAGGATCTCTATCGGCGCTACGAGATGCCGGAATGCTACATCACCGAGAACGGGGCCGCCTATAACATGGGCGTCGTGGACGGTGTGATCGACGATCAGCCGCGGCTCGACTATTACATCGACCATCTCAATATCGTCGCTGATCTCATCAAGGACGGATATCCGATGCGTGGCTACTTCGCCTGGAGCCTGATGGATAACTTCGAATGGGCGGAGGGCTATCGCATGCGCTTCGGCCTGGTCCATGTCGATTATGAGACGCAGGTGCGCACCGTCAAGAACAGCGGAAAATGGTATTCCGAACTGGCGGCACTGTTTCCAAAAGGCAACCATACCGCGACATGATCACCGACGCCAAGGGGTGCTAACCCCTTGGTCCTAGGGTAGAGGCGCGGGGAAATGCAGCAAAAGGTTGTATTATTCCTGTGTCTTTACGCGCGTTCTCAATTTCCTTAACGGTTCTTGAAGACCTGTTCTGCATATTCCGCGCTCAAGGAGTGCCGTATGGGCGCGTTTTCGAAGTTGTTTCAGCGGGATATTGGACGCGATCGTCATTCGATCGTGATGGCCGTGCTGTTTTCGTTTGCGCTCGTGGTCGCTGTCGTGACCCTGATGGTTCTGACGGCCGTCGCCCGGGTGGCAGATTACTCCAACAGGCTCGATGAGAAGCGCTCCTTCCAGACAACGACTGGCGCGCTGAAGACATTCCAGACCCAGCTGAAAGCAACGCTCAACGACTATGCGGCGTGGGACGATGCGGCGAAATTCGTCTATGCGCCCGATGGAATGGATTGGGTGGCAAGCAACTTCGGGGGGATGTCTGCGAACAACCCGCTTTTCGACGGTGTGATCGTTGTCGATGAGGGCGGAAAGCCTGTCCTCACGTACCAGAACGGCAAGCCCAGCACCGAACCTATGAAGAGCATGCTCGACCCTGCGATCTGGTCTTTGCTCGACACGGCCCGTTCAGCGCCCGCGGGAGCAATGCCGGAAGCGGCCGGCTTTATCCACACCAGCAACGGCGTGGCGGTTGCCGGCGTGGCGCTGGTCCGGCAGAAATCGGGGACCGTCCCGGTGCCCGTAGGCCAGCGGCGCTATCTCGTTTTCATTCGCCACCTCGACGCCGATCAAATCAAGGCGATGGCAGATAACTATGTCATCAACGGCCTGCATCTGGTTTCAGCGGACACGGCATCGGCGATTGCGGTGCCGGTCGTCGATCCGCTCGGCAAGACGCTCGGAAAGATGGTCTGGCAGTCGAGCATTCCCGGCGACATGAGCTACCAGCAGGCTCGTCCTCTGGTGGCCGGCGCTCTCGGGTTGGTCGGCATGTTCTTCGTCGTGCTTCTGATGCTTGGATCGCTTGCCAACAAACGTTTGCGGGCAGAGGAAGCGGCGGCGCGCGAGGCGGCCCTGCAGGACCGGCTGTCCGGGCTGCTCAACCGGGAAGGCATGCGGGTTCATGTCGACCAGATGATCGAGCAGGCATCGCTTGATCGCAGCAACGTGCTGCTCCTCTATCTCGATCTCGACGGCTTCAAGGAGATCAACGATTCCTACGGCCATGGTACCGGCGACCAGCTTATCCGCGCCATCGCTGCCGGGCTTAAGGTCCTGGTGCCGGAAAACGCCATTCTTGCGCGGCTGGGCGGCGATGAATTTGCCGTTGCCTTCCCCGGCGAAGACCTGAATGACGGCCCAGCCCTCGGCCTTGCCGAACAGGTGCTCGATTTTCTCTCGGAACCGCTCGAAATTGGTCGCCGCGTCATCGTGGTCGGCGCCAGCATCGGCATCGCCATGTCTCCCGAAGGCCGCGTCGGTCGTGAAGAAATGGTGCGCCGCGCCGATCTCGCGATGTACAAGGCCAAGGAAGCAGGCCGCTCCCGCATGATGTGCTACGACAGTGACATGGACACCGATCGAGAAGGTCGCAATGCCATGGAGCTCGATCTGCGTGCTGCGATCGAAGGGGAAACCCTCGGTGTGGTCTACCAGCCGCTGGTCGATGCGGCGACGCATGCGATGATCGGGGTCGAAGCGCTGGTGCGCTGGGATCGCCCCGGCTACGGGCCGATATCCCCTGAAGTTTTTATCCCGGTGGCCGAAACCAGCGGCCTGATCGAGGGGCTGGGGCTGCTGGTTCTTCGGCGGGCCTGCGAGGCGGCCGTCGCCTGGCCAGGCATGCGTATCGCGGTCAACGTTTCGCCGAGCCAGTTCCGCAATCCGGCCTTCGCCGACTATGTGCGCTATGTACTAAAGCAGACGGAGATCGATCCCGAGCGCGTGACGCTGGAGATCACCGAAGGCTACATCATCCAGAACCCAAAGCGGATACGCGTGGCCATCGAGCGTCTGAAGGCGCTCGGCGTCAAGGTGGCGCTCGACGATTTCGGATCGGGCTTCTCGTCGATCGGCTATCTCCGCCAGTTCGGCTTCGACCGCATCAAGATCGACAAATCGCTGACCATGGGCGTGCTGGAAGGCAAGAGCGCCCGCGACATGCTGCAGGCAACGGTGGCGCTTGCCCGATCGCTGGATATCCCGGTGACCGCCGAGGGGATCGAGACCGAGGAGCAGGGGATCGCGGTGCGGCTATTCGGCTGCGACGAGTTGCAGGGATATTTCCACGGCAAGCCGATGACGGCCGCCGACATTACCAAGCGCTATCAGGCCGAGCTTCGCGATGCCGAGGAAAACGGGCAACGGGTCGCCATTTCGGGCTGATATCCGGCCTGGCGCATTTGCGCACTTTTGCTGGAAACTCTAGCCTCTGTGGGCGCGGCCGGTCTTGCGGGCAAGCTCGATCTGGCGCTGGCGTTCGCGGAACCTTTCCCGGTCGCTTTCGCTTCTGACATCGTAGCACTGGCTGCAGGAAACTCCGGCCTCGTAGTAGGGCGAGGTGACCTCTTCGGCGGTGATCGGCGTGCGGCAGGCATGGCAAAGCTTGTGCTCGCCTTCCTTCAGCCCGTGTTCGACAGAGACGCGTTCGTCGAAGACGAAGCAGGCGCCCTCCCAGAGAGACTCTTCTTCGGGCACTTCCTCGAGATATTTGAGAATGCCGCCTTTGAGGTGATAGACCTCGTCAAAGCCTTGCTGCTTCATGAAGGCCGTCGCCTTTTCGCAACGGATGCCGCCGGTGCAGTACATGGCGATTTTGGGCTTGTTGTGCAGCCCGGTGTTCTGCCGAACCCACTCCGGAAACTCCCGAAAAGTCTTGGTCTTCGGATCGAGGGCGCCCTTGAAGACGCCGATGGCCGTCTCGTAGTCGTTGCGGGTGTCGATCAGGATGGTATCGGGGTCGGAAATCAGGCTGTTCCAGTCTTTCGGCGCGACGTAGGTGCCGACGATGCTGTTGGGGTCGATGTCCTCGACGCCCATGGTGACGATTTCCTTCTTGAGCTTCACCTTCATGCGCACGAAAGGCATCTTCGACGCCCGGCTCTCCTTGTGCTCCAGCGCGGAAAATTCCGGCAGGGCGCGCAGGAAAGCAAGGACCGTCGATACACCAGCGTCCGTGCCGGCGATGGTGCCGTTGATCCCCTCATGGGCGAGCAGCAGCGTGCCCTTGACGCGCTGTTCCTCGCAAAGCCTCTGCAGCGGGTCGCGCATGGAGGCAAACCGCGAGAAATCGGCGAAATGATAGAGCGCTGCCACCAGAAAGGGGCTGACGCCTGAGGGCGTGGACGAGGTGATGTCGGTCATGTGGTCGAAATACAGCCTTGAGGCCTTTGACGCAATGTCGATTTGCGACCCCTGTGGCAAAGCTGGCTCGACAGTGGTCGAGGGCAGGCATCCTAGACTTCGGAGCGCATCGCCAGTGCCTGGTTGGAATAGCGGTGCTGGCCGGTGACTTCTTCGCCAAGCCAATCCGGCAGCTCGGGATTATCATCCTCGTGCCCCATCTCGACCTCGGCGATCTGCAAGCCCGCATGCACACCGTCGAACACGTCGATTTCCCAGGTAAACCCTTTGTACGGCACCTTGTGGCGGGTCTTGATAATCGGTACGCCAACGGCCTTCGTCATCAACTCCTCCGCATCGGCCAGGGGAATGGGATACTCGAATTCGTCGCGGGTCATGCGCTTGCCGATCTTGACTGTCAGCGTCGCCTGCGTCCCGTTGGCAAGCCTGATACGGACGGATCGATCCTCCATCGAGGCGATGTAGGCCTGTTGCAGTCCGATCGTTTCGGCCACCAGATCCCGCCATCCGTCGTGCCGGACCAGGAATTTGCGTTCAATCTCTTTTGCCAATGGTGTCAGCCTCCCCCGGCCTCGTCCTGTTTCAGGCAGGCTAACCGATGTCTGCGGCATTTCCTACCCGGGCGGGCAGTTGCCCGCTTTTGTCTCGACAAGGATGTTCAGGAGGGTTATCGAAGTCTGAAATTCAATCGTTTTCTGGAGTGTCGGCGATGGGTGAAAAAACCGAAAAGCTGCTAGCCATCCTGCAATATGCACCGGTCGTGCCGGTGCTGATCGTCGACGACGTGAAGTCGGCAGTCCTGCTTGCCCGGGCCCTGGTCGCCGGTGGACTGAAGGCGATCGAGATCACCATGCGTACGGCGGCAGCGCTGGATGCGGTGCGTGCCGTGGCCGACGAAGTCGAAGGCGCCGAGGTTGGCGCCGGTACGATCCTCAACGTTGCCCATTGGGAAGCGGCCGTCGAAGCCGGTTCGAAATTCATCGTCAGCCCTGGCACGACGCAGGAGTTGCTCGATGTCGCGCGACAGTCGAGCGTTCCCTTGCTACCGGGTGCGGCGACCGCGAGCGAAGTCATGGCGCTGCGCGAAGAGGGCTATCAGGTGCTGAAGTTCTTCCCCGCCGAGCAGGCCGGCGGTGCAGGCTATCTCAAGGCGCTTTCGTCGCCGCTGGCCGGAACGATGTTCTGCCCGACGGGCGGCGTATCTCTGAAGAATGCCCGCGATTATCTGTCGTTGCCGAACGTCATCTGCGTTGGCGGGTCCTGGGTGGCGCCAAAGGAGCTTATCGCTTCGGGCGACTGGGCGGGAATCACCAAGCTTGCGGCGGAAGCTGCGGCACTGCGCGGCTGATACGCGTTCGAGACTGCCGGCCCGTATCGGACCGGCAGTTCGTCATCGATCCGCTCCCGAAGCGCAGTGGCGCCATCGGCGCTTCAAGGGGTAAGCTGCTTGACCGATAAAAAGTCGGAAAACCGATCGTCAGCAATCGCTGCAGCGATCATCCTGCTCGGCGCTGGTACGGTGCTGTACCTGATGCCGGATGCCGTGTTGTGGATCGGTCAATTTTCACCCTGGCTGGCGACGGGTTTCGGCGCTGCCGTCATTCTCTGCTTTTTTCTGATCTTCTGGCTGCGGGCTAGATATCAGCGACGCAACCGGTCCTGATCTCTAGGTCTGCAACGACGCGCCCAGCAGGACGATACCGGTTACAATCACGAAGACGGCGCCGAGAAGCTCTATGCCGTTGCCCACCCAGGTGGACTTTGCCGATCCCGGCCCGGCGAGGCGCATCGCGAGCCCCTTTGCAGTGACTGCCATGATCGCCAGCATCGACACAGTGATGGCGGTGCCGAGCGACATGGCGAACACCGACAGCACGCCGCCGAGCAGCAGGCCATTGAGCATTGCGAAGGTCATGACCAGCAGGGCGCCGGAGCAGGGGCGAAGGCCGACGGCGACAATGGCCGACCAGGCTTCACGCGCGCTGAAATGCTCCGCTTTCAGAAGCAAGGGATCGGGCAGGTGCGCACGTCCGCAATCCTCGCAGACCACCCCGGCCGTTCCAAGGGTCGGGGCATCGCAGTTGAACTGGCCGGCAGACGCCACGGTGGCGTCGTTGCGGGCGAAGGCACCGCTGTCGAACAGCGCGACGCTGACAGGGCCGGCAAGGGTCGCCATTTCCATGCGGCGCTCGGGCATAGCGCGCATCATCGAGCGCAATTTGCGAAACAGCAGCCAGCAGCCGAACAATATGACCATCACGAAGGAGGAGATCTCCATGGCGTTGGTCGCTTCGGTCATGGTGATGCCGCTGCCACGCAGCACGAAATAGGCGGCACCAACTACGGCAACGGCAACCACGCCCTGGACGAAGGCGGACACGAAGGAAATCGCGATGCCGCGTTTCAACTGAATCTCGTTGGCAACCATGTAGGACGAGATCACCGCCTTGCCGTGGCCGGGACCGGCCGCGTGGAAAATTCCGTAGGCGAAGGATAATCCGATCAATGTCGAGAGCTGCCAAGGATCCTTGCGCATGGCGCCGATCGATTGGGTCAGGGCGCGATAAAACGCCTGTTGCTGGTCGTTGACGTAAAGGAAGATCGGCGCAAGAGGGCCGCCGATTGGTTGGAAGCTCGGTTCGGCGGTACCGATGCCGAGAGGCGACCCGGTGGCGTGCGCGAGGCCGGTCGCGGCGAGGAGGAGCGTAACTGCAAGCGACGCAAAGGCAAGGCGGCGGTTCAGCATTGAGCATCGATCCGTGTTGCAAACAGTTTCGACATGGTCGTCCCGGTCGGGTCGTTGAAGAAAGCGTCGGTCAGCGATGACTTGTTCTCGGCGATGACCTCGTCCGGGTCGGGGCGCACGACCTTCGTGGTGCAGGATTTGAAGGTGCTTCCGATGGTCACGAGGTCGCCGTCTGTCGGGAAGTCGATCGAGGTGTAGAGCGTCGGGTCGTAGATGCCGAAGGAAAGTCGGTTACCCTTCATCGGCATCGGCTCCGCCGGCGAGACCTTGAAGAACATCAACAGCTGTCCGTCCTTGTAGTCGACGTGAATGACATCAGGCTTGTTCACCTTAATCGCCTTTCCGTTCAACGACATGTTCACGTAGTAATCGTAGTCGGCAAGCGAATCGCGCACGGTGGCGCCGACTGCGGTCAGTTCGTCCGGGTCGAGCTTCAAGTTGGCGTTCTTGTCGAAATCCATCAGCACCGAAGACGAGAATACCTCGTCGAACCGCCAGACATTCTGAAGCTCCTTGACGTTGCCATCATCGCCGGCCACCACCTCAAGCCGCGCCTGCACGAAAATATGCGGGTGGGCAAATGCTGCGGCGGGCGCCAGCAACAGCATTGCGGCGAGCAGGAGGGTTGTTTTCTTCATGAGCCCTCGGCGCATCGCAGGTCATCGTTCATGGTGCAACTTCGTGAAAAAATGAGACGGAATTGGGACCGGTCCAAGTGGGGCAGGGAGCCTAGCCGTTCTTGCGAAACCAGTTGTGCAGGTAGTCGACGAAGATGCGCACCTTTGCCGGCAGGTAGCGCCGATGCGGGTAGACGGCGTAGATGCCGCGATCTGTCGGTATGTAGTCGTTGAACAATGTCACCAGTGCGCCGCTCTCGATGCTCTTGCGGGCGATAAAGTCCGGTACGATGGCAAAACCGATGCCGGCCAGCGCGGCGCGTAATGTCGCATGCGGGCTGTTGACCTCCATCGGGCCAGTGATGGGGACATTGAACCAGGTGCTGTCGGGGTTGCAGAATCGGATGCTGCCCTGCGCACGATTGTTGGTGTCGATGATGAAGGGGATGCGGGAAAGGTCGCTCGGATGATCGAGGGGCTGATGGCGGTCGAGAAACTCCTGCGTGGCGCAGATATGCACGCGAAAATCCGAGATTTTCCGGGCGATCATGCCGGAATCCTCGAGTTTGGTAACGCGCACGGCGACATCGAAGCCTTCCTCGATCAGGTCGACGAAGCGGTCCTCTGCAGCGATCTCCAGGGAAAGATCCGGGTTTTCCTTGGCAAAGTCGATCAGCGACTGGCCGACATCCGCATCCATGAAGGTGCGCGGCACCGAAACTTTCAGCCGGCCTTTGAGCTGGACATTGTTTTCACGCACGAGGTCGGCGAGATTGTCGATCTCTTTCAGGATATCGGAGGCGGTGCGAAAATAGGTGTGGCCAGCTTCCGTCATGGAGAATTGCCGGGTGGTCCGGTTGAGCAGCAGCGCGCCGAGCTCGTCTTCGAGTTCCCGCACATATTTCGACAGCAGCGCCTTCGAGCGCCCGGTCTTGCGAGCGGCGGCCGAAAAACCCTCGGCTTCGACGACATCGATGAAGGCGCGTATGCGGGTGAGGGTATCCATTTTTCGCGGTAATCCTGTTCTTCAACGGGATAGACCCATGACGAATCCCGGGATCGTGTCAAGTTTTACCATATGCCATCAGGCCAGCATGACGGTCTTCGAGCCAGTGTCCTGCTACATCATTCGGGTGGCTTTTCGCCTTCGTCGCTAACGATTTTCGGCATCCAGTTGACGCCGCGCAATTTTTTTTGACTTCAGCCAAGAAAATTCTTGATTGTTACAACGAATGTTCTTATCTCCCGGTCAGCCCAAAGTCGCACGTGCCCATGGGTGTCCGCTGGTCCTCTAATTGGTGAGGATACGGTAAGGTACCTGGAATTAACCCCTCCAGTCGCTATCTCGGCCTTCCGAGAAATGCGAGGACATCTGAAGCAACGACGGTGCGGGCCTTTTTGTTCTCTTCCGGCTTTCCATCAGCCGGGGTTACTGAAGAGGCACACCATCATTGCCGGAAGTGCGGTAGGGAAACCTCCAATCCAAGGCAGACAAAGCCGAACCTATGCCATCCTGTGGCGTTGGTTCACTGATCGAGCATCGTGCGTTCGCCAAGGATCCGGGGTCTCCACCGGCTGGGTCCTAGCGTGGATTCGCGTATGCCCTTTGTCCTCCGGTCTGACCGCCGGAGCCTGTATTGAAGGGACTAACATGACCACTCAGCGCATCCGCGACTTTCTCGCAACCCGACGTCCCGACGGCCCTTGCCTCGTGCTGGATCTCGACGTGGTCCGCGACAATTTTCACGCTTTCCGCCACGCCATGCCGGACAGCTCGATCTATTATGCCGTCAAGGCAAACCCGGCTCCTGAAGTGTTGAAGCTTCTGGCCGGCATGGGCTCCAACTTCGATTGCGCGTCTGTCGCCGAAGTCGAAATGGCGCTCGACGCTGGCGCAACGCCTGCTCGCATCTCTTTCGGCAACACAATCAAGAAGGAGCGCGACATCGCTCGTGCGCATGCACTCGGTGTAAGCCTTTTTGCCGTGGACAGCCATGAAGAAGTCGAGAAGATGGCCCGTGCCGCTCCTGGCGCCCGCGTATTCTGCCGTGTGCTAACGGATGGCGAAGGTGCCGAATGGCCTCTGTCGCGTAAGTTCGGCTGCGTTCCGCAGATGGCTGTCGACGTCCTCGTCTATGCACATCAGCTCGGCCTTGAATCCTATGGCGTGTCGTTCCACGTCGGCTCGCAGATGACCAAGGTCGATGCCTGGGACTCGGCTCTTGCCGATGCCAAGCGCGTGTTCGTTTCGCTGGGCAAGCAGGGCATCCACCTGCAGATGGTCAACATGGGCGGTGGATTTCCGACCAAGTACCTGCGCGACGTTCCTGCTGCCGAAGCCTATGGCAAGGCCATCAACCAGAGCCTGCGCGATCACTTCGGCAATCAGATCCCGAAGACGATCATCGAGCCAGGTCGCGGCATGGTCGGCAACGCCGGCGTCATCAAGGCGGAAGTCGTGCTGATCTCGAAGAAGTCGGACAATGACGAAGCCCGCTGGGTTTTCCTCGACATCGGCAAGTTCGGCGGTCTCGCCGAGACGATGGACGAAGCCATTCGCTACCCGATCCGCACCGAGCGCGACGGCGACGAAATGGAGCCTTGCATCATTGCCGGCCCGACCTGCGATTCGGCCGACGTGCTCTACGAGAAGAACCTCTATCCGCTGCCATTGTCTCTGACGATCGGCGACGAGGTGTTCATCGAAGGCACCGGCGCCTATACGACGACCTATTCGGCTGTGGCGTTCAACGGGTTCGACCCGCTGAAGTCCTACGTCATCTAGGTCGACTTCGCCGGCCCCGGGAAAGACCGGGGCGGCACCTTCACAATTTTCATTCACAGCCGCTCATAACGGTATTGGGTACGGGAGGCCGACATGGCCGCTGTTCTTGATTCTGTACGCGCACTCTTTGCGCCGTCCACTTTCGCAATCGATCACGAAAACGCAGGCGACGTCGTTGCCCGCGAGAACCTGCTGAACCGCGCCATGGGTGCCGGTCGCACACGGAAATCCTCGGAAAAGCTGCGTCGCGGCTGCATTCCGGCCGAAGGCCTGGCACTTGTTGCCCGCGACCGCAGCGGCCATGTTATCGGGACCGTGCGCCTCTGGAACATCGAGGCCGGTGTGAACCGCGAAACACAGGCCGTCGATGCCCTGTTGCTCGGGCCTCTCGCCGTCGATTCGGACCACGAGGGCAAGGGCATCGGTGCGGCCCTGATGCGGGCTGCCATTCTCGAGGCGAAGCAGCGCGGCCATGGTGCCATCCTGCTGGTCGGCGATCCCGCCTATTACGAACGCTTCGGCTTCTTTGCCGAAAAAGCGTGCCATCTCGTCATGCCCGGCCCATTCGAGCGTCATCGTTTCCTGGCGCTGGAACTGAAGGACGCATGGCTGGAAGGTGCTGCAGGCATGCTGGTTGCCAGCGGCCGCAGGCTCACGCAGGCCAAATCGCGCCGCGCGGCCTGATCTCGGACTGACGACGCTGCATGGACAGCGTCGTCCCAGCTCCCGCATGTTATTGCGCGTGTACTACCCGCCTCGTTCGCGGCTACACAATCGCGTCAATCTCGCGTTCGGCGGAACCTTTCTTCCATCCTCGATGTTTGAGCTGCGGTAGCGCGTTTGGTATCGACGTGCCGTTGGCTTCTGCGGGGATCGCGCAAGACAGCCGCCGACAGTGGATGTCATACGGGCCCGTTCACTCACCAGACGGCTTCCGGACAGTGCCCGCCTTGCCGCCATCTTCGGACCGGAGGCCCCATGTCCGCCATAGATGATATCCGCTCGCTTACCCCACAACAGCGCAACACTGTCATCGCCAGCTTTCTCGGCTGGACGCTCGATGCCTTTGACTTCTTCATTCTCGTCTTCGTCCTGAAGTCGATTGCCGAGGAGTTCAAGACGGATATTTCGGCGGTCTCCGTCGCCCTCTTTCTGACTTTGGCAATGCGGCCGGTCGGCGCCCTGATTTTTGGCTTTGCTGCCGACAAGTTCGGCCGGCGGGCGACGCTCATGGTCGACGTGCTGCTTTATTCTGTGTTCGAGCTGGCGTCGGGCTTTTCGACCAGCCTCACGATGCTCATCGTCTTTCGCGTCTTCTACGGCATCGCCATGGGTGGCGAGTGGGGCGTCGGTGCATCGCTCGTCATGGAAACGATCCCGGAGAAGGCGCGCGGCGTCGTCTCGGGCGTGCTGCAGGCGGGTTACCCATGCGGCTATCTCATTGCGTCGCTTGTGTTCTTCTTCCTGTTCCCGGTGATCGGCTGGCGTGGGATGTTCATCATCGGCGCATTTCCGGCGCTGCTGGTTCTCTATATCCGCCGTAATGTCGAGGAATCGCCGTCATTCCTTAAGAACAAGGATCGGGCGCGGCGACCTTTCCTCACTGTTCTGCGCGAAAACACTCCCCTGTTCATATGGTCTGTCGTGCTGATGACCGCGTTCAATTTCTTCAGTCACGGGACGCAGGATCTCTACCCGACTTTCCTCGAAACCCAGCGCGGCTATTCCACCCACACAGTCGGCGCAATCGCCATCGTCTACAATATAGGCGCGATCCTTGGCGGGTTGTTCTTCGGCAGCCTTTCGCAGCGGATCGGCCGTCGCAAGGCAATCGTCATCGCTGCATTGATTGCTATTCCGATCGCGCCGCTATGGACGCTGGCGCAGACACCGGTGATGCTGGCGGCGGGCGCCTTCCTCATGCAGTTTTTCGTACAGGGCGCATGGGGTGTCGTGCCGGCACACCTGAACGAGCTATCGCCGTCAGAGGTACGCGGCACCTTTCCGGGCTTCGCCTATCAGCTTGGCAACCTGCTCGCCTCCGGCAACGCCACGCTGCAGGCGGGCCTCGCCAGCCACTGGAACGGCAATTACGCCTATGCGCTGCTGCTTGTGGCCGTCATCGTGGCTGCGGCCGTGGCTCTACTCGCCGGCTTCGGCTATGAGAAGAAGGGGACGACCTTCGAATTGCCGCAGGAAGACCATAAGGCTTCCGTGCCATAGTCTGGACGCTCGACAGAGCGTCCAACTGATACGTTTGGCAGCTATGCCGCTATGTCGACGACACCGCAATCGCCGGCAGCCGATGCAAAGGCCATCGTCTTGCCGGATTTGCTCCAGCTCATCGAGGTAATCGCTCCGTTACCCGGGCGGCGCAAAAGCGCCTCCTTGCCGTCGGCTACCCGCACGGCCAGAATCATGCCGTCGATGAAACCGATGGCGACGATGTCCTCGGCCGGATGGAAGCGCACGCAGGTCGCCATGATGTTGGCGCGGGTACCAAGCTCCAGCGGAGCCTTGCCCATCGGCCCGTCCTTGCCCTGGAACGGCCAGACAATGGCGGCGGGAGCGCCTGATGAAGCGAGCCACTTTCCCTTCGCGGACCAGGACAGCGACTTTACCTTGGCGGGATAGCCTGTCATGCGCATGTGGCGGGCATCCGAGCCTGCCTTGGGGTCGAGCTTCCAGCCATGCAGCGCATTTTCCTGCATGGTCGTGACGACAAACTGGCCGTCCGGCGAAAAGGTAACGCCGTTATGGGCGCCTTTCCATTCGAGATCGACTGAGGCACCCGACGTGCCGACCCAGTGCAGCGTCACGCCGTTGTAGCGCGCCACGGCGATCCGCAGGCCTTTCGGTGCAAAGGCGATGCCTTCGACGGTGCGCTCCTCGGCAAATTCGCGTGTGCTCCCGTCGGCAAGCACGACATAGGTCGTCTTGCCGTGTGCATAGGCGATGGCGCCCTGGGGACCCGCCGCCACTTGGGTGATCCACTTTCGTGGTGCTTCGGCAATCTGCGTTATGCCGCCATCGGAGGAGATACGCTGCACCTTGCCGCTTTCTCCACCGACGATCAGGCTTTCGCTATGGGTGTCGCGGACGCAGGTGAGAAGGCCCTGATGGGCTTCGGTCACTTTTTCGCCACCCTCGAACCTGCGAACCGTGCCGTCGGCCGCAATGAAATAGGGAACATCGTTCAGGAACTCGACGGCCAGGACATGGCCGTCGATATCAATCGGCGCAACTGTCGGCATCAGGCGGCCGCCTGGCAGGCCTTGAAGCTGGCTTCCAGCTTCTCGCGGTCAAGTTCGCGACCGATGAAGACGAGGCGGCTTTCGTGGATTTCGTCGTCCTTCCAAGGGCGCTGGTGGTCACCCTCGATGATCATGTGAACACCCTGTATGACATAGCGCTCGGCATCGCCCTTGAAAGCGATGATGCCCTTCAGGCGCAGAATGTTCGGGCCCTCGGTCTGGGTAATCTTCTGGATCCACGGGAAGAAGCGGTCGGCAATCATCTCGCCGCCGCGCAGGGACACAGACTGGACAGTGACGTCGTGGATCGGCGAGGGGCCGTGGTTATGATGGTCGTGGCCGTGATGATCATGTCCATGGTGATCGTGCCCGTGATCATGGTGGTCGTGATCGTGATGATCGTGACTGTGGTCGTGGTCGCAATCCGGGCCGCAGACGTGCTCGTCACCGGCAGTCAGGAAATGCGGGTCGTTTTCCAGCGCCCGCTCCAGGTTGAAGGCACCCTGGTTGAGCACGTGGGCGAGATCGACTCCGGAGCGGCTGGTCTTGTAGACGCGGGCGGCCGGGTTGATGGCGCACACCACATCCTCGATCTGGGCAAGCTCGGCCGGCGAGACAAGATCGGTCTTGTTAATGATGACGACATCGGCGAAGGCGATCTGGTCCTCTGCCTCGCGGCTGTCCTTGAGGCGCAGCGGAAGGTGCTTGGCATCGACCAATGTGACGACGGCATCGAGTTCGGTCTTGGTGCGGACGTCGTCGTCCATGAAGAAGGTCTGGGCAACCGGTACGGGATCTGCAAGGCCGGTGGTCTCGACGATAATGCCATCGAAGCGGCCGGGGCGGCGCATCAGGCCCTCAACGACGCGGATGAGGTCGCCGCGCACAGTGCAGCAGACGCAGCCGTTATTCATTTCATAAATTTCTTCGTCGGATTCGACGATCAGATCGTTGTCGATCCCGATTTCACCGAACTCGTTGACGATGACGGCGTATTTCTTGCCATGGCTTTCCGACAGGATGCGGTTCAGCAGCGTCGTCTTGCCGGCGCCGAGATAGCCGGTCAACACGGTGACGGGGATTGGCTTAAGAGCGACTGGTTCGGTCATGGGAGCCTCGAGAACTGGAGGGGGCCGCAAGGGCGGAAATGGGGTCGGTCACCATATAAGGATACGGTTCCGGCAGTTCAAAGGCTTTTATTGTAATAGAATCACATTCCCGTCACGGCGCGATGGCGGGGACGATATCGGTGCGGGCAAAATCATCGCCGATGAAGAGCAGGGGGCAGCCGAATTCCCGGGCCGTGGCGTAGGAGAAGCAATCGCCGAAGTTGAGGGCGGCGCCGTTGATACTCTTCCCCCAGCGGTTAAATGCTTCGCCGGCCAGTCGCGCGCGATCCCTATCGACATCCACGATCGTGATGAAAGGCGATGCTAATAATTCTGTCATCTGTTTAGAGATGTTGCGACGTCTGGCGACAATCAATGCCTCTAATACTGTTCCTGCAGATATCAAGATTTCGGTTTCGCGATTGAAGACCTCACTGCATACCGATGCCTGCGGCTCAAGCAGCAGCATTGCGACAGGAGCCGAAGTGTCGATAACGATCATATCGGCAGACCGAATTCATCATAGAGAAAGTCTTGGCTGCGGGCCGCATCCGGTCCCGGCGGAAGATTTTTGCGGCGAACTTCTGCCTGGAGACGAGCAATCAATTCCGATTTTTTCTCGGGCGTAATCGATACCCTCACCTCCGGCACCAACTCAAGCTTCACGGCAGGGCCTCCGGCCTGGGTCAGGACGACCTCTTCGCCCTGTGCCGCAAGACGCACCAGCTCGGTGAGTTGCCCTTCTGCCTCGGCGATGGAAATGCGCATATCCGCCTCCTGTTCGGCGATACAGCCTAAGGCAATATGGGCGATCTATGGCAGCAGCGCAAGTTTTGGCTAGCGCAGCTCAGCGACCTCGAAAGCATCTACATCCTGCAGCAGTTCTATCAGTCCGCCAATTGCATGCGCGATCAGCGCCTCGCCTTTTTCCGCTGTGGCTGCCGCCGCGTTGCCGGCGGCTCCTTGTTCGTTGAGGTCGGACATTTTCCAGCCGAATGCGTGCGGGCCGTAGGCGCGAAGGTGGCGGAAGCGCCCTGCAAAACCCGACTGGCGGGAGGGGAAATCCGCGGTCTGGGTCATGTCTACGGCGTCTGGATGAAGCGCCAGCATGACCGACGTCTCGATATCGCCGGCGTGGATATCGATCGCCTTGTTCTCCGGAGAGATCGCGCCATCGGGCACGCCAAAGCGCGTCCAGCTTGTGGCGACGACCAGCATGTCGAAGCGGATGCGAGCCTCGGTGGCGACGATGGTCATCAGCGGCGCGTTGCCGCCGTGGGCGTTGAGCAGGACGAGTTTGCGGATGCCCAGGCGATGCAGGTCGGCGGCGATGACGAGCCAGCGTTCGATGGCATCCTGATAGGCGAGGGACCGGGTGCCGGCGACATGCAGATGCTCCGGGGAGTAGCCGACCGGTTCCACCGGCAGCACCGTGACGGGCAGGTCACTAGGCAAGCGTTGCTCGAGGCGATCGACGATGCCTGCGGCGATCAGCGTATCGGTCTCGAACGGCAGGTGCGGGCCGTGTTGTTCGTGGGCGCCGAGTGGCAGGATGGCGATCCAGCCGGCGCGTTCCCGCGGCTGCAGGTCGGTATTATTGTCTGCGAAGCGAAATGACGGTCGCGTCATGTGCGAACGTGCCCCTTGTTTATGTCAACGTCGTTTGCGATGTCATATCCCGGTGAGGCAAGAGCGGAAAGACGGCGGACACACAATGGCGAAGAAGAACAAGGACAGCAAGAAAACCAAGTCGGCCAAGAAAAAGGACCAGGCTGAGTACACGCTGGCCGATCTGTCGCCGGCGCTGACCCAGGCGGCCCGGTCGATGCGCACGGCCATCACCCGCAATCTCGGCGATAGCGGTCTCTATGCCGGGCAGGACGGTGTCATCCTGGCGCTTGCCGAGGAAGACGGCCTGCCGGCGGGCAGCCTCGCCCACAAGCTCGGTGTCAAGGCGCCGACGATCACCCGGACCATCGGCCGGATGGAGGCGCAGGGCTTCGTCGAACGCCGCGCCGATGCTGACGATGCGCGGTTGACGAAGGTCTATCTCACCGACAGCGGCCGCAACACCGTGGCGCAGATCAATGCCTCGGCGCAAGCCTGCGACGCGCTGGCAACGCGCGGGTTTTCCGAAAAGGAAATCAGGACCGCGGTGCGCCTGCTGAAAGCGATAGACAATAATCTGCTGGCCGGGGAGGGCGAGGAGCAGATCGAAGCCGAGGACTGATTTCAAATATATCGTCAAAATAACGTTGATTTTAATCGTGAACTAAATATTTTAAATCCCGGTGGCGCGAATGACGGCGTGCCGGGGAGATGATGTGGTACAAAAAATAAAACTATCGACGATTGCCGGAACGCTGGGAATTTCAACGGCGACCGTATCCCTAGCATTGCGCGACAGCCCACTTGTCGCGGCTACCACGCGGGAGCGCATCAAGGACCAGGCGCGGGCGCTCGGCTACATCTACAATCGCCGCGCCGCCAGCCTGCGAACCTCGCGCTCAGGCATCATCGGTGTCGTCGTGCACGACATCATGAACCCATTCTACGGCGAGATCCTGAAGGCTATCGAGACCGAACTCGACCGCAGCCGCCATACCTTCATCCTGTCCAACCACTACGATTCGGTCGAGAAGCAGCGGACCTTCATCGAGACGCTGCTGCAGCTCGGCGGCGACGGCGTCATCATGTCGCCTGCCATCGGCACACCGCCGGAAGATCTGGCGCTGGCCGAGGAAAACGGCATGCCGGCCATCCTCGTGGCTCGTTCGATGGAGGCGCTCGGTCTGCCGACGTTCCGGGGCGACGACAGCTACGGTATTTCGCTGGCGACCAATCACCTGATCAGCCTCGGCCATCGCTCCATCGCCATGATCGGCGGCACCGACCAGACCTCGACCGGCCGCGATCGCTATCATGGCTATGTCAACGCGCTGCGAAAGGCCGGCATCGAGGTCGATCCGGACCTGCGCATTCCGGGGCCCCGCTCCAAGCAGGGCGGCTTCGAGGCCGCCGTCCACTTTCTCTCCCTGCCGCAAAAGCCGACCGCCGCCGTATGCTGGAACGATCTGGTGGCAATCGGGTTGATGAACGGTATCGCCCGTGCCGGACTGGTCCCCGGCAAGGACATTTCCGTTACAGGATACGACGATCTGGAGGAAGCGGCCATCGCCACGCCTGCTCTGACGACGGTCTGGAACGGCCAGGCAGAGGTCGGCAGGCTTGCAGCGCGCGCGCTTTTGGATAGGCTGGCCGGCAGCCACGAACCGGACGGCATCCATCTCATAAAGCCCGAGATGCGCATCCGCCAATCCACGGAGCCCTATCGCCCGCGCTCCTGAACCATCACCGAGAGAAGTCCATGCCAGATACGCGTCCCACCGTCCTCGTTCTTTCCGACGTTCATCCTCGTGTTGCTGAAAAACTCAAGGAGCGTTTCGATGTCCTGGTCGTCGGGCGCAGCCAGCGACTGGCGATCGAGCCGGCGGTTGCCGAGCGGATCCACACCGTCGCCTCGTCAGGCACGTTCGAGTCCGCCTGGATGGACCAGCTGCCAAACCTGCAACTGATTGCGAGTTTCGGGGTCGGTTATGACGGCGTCGACGTTGCGCATGCCGTGGCGCGGCGCGTCGTCGTCACCAATACGCCGGATGTGCTGAACGACGAGGTTGCCGATACCACGATCGGCCTGCTGCTGAACACGCTTCGGCAATTCCCCACGGCCGAACAGTGGCTTCGCCAGGGGAACTGGAAAAACGGCGCCTATCCGCTGGCCCCGTTCTCGCTGACAGGACGCCATGTCGGTATTTTCGGGCTTGGACGCATCGGCAAGGAGATCGCCCATCGGCTGGCGCCATTCAAGGTGAAGATCGGCTACCATACGCGCACCCGCTATCCTGACGTCGAATACGATTATTATCCGACGTTGAAGGAGATGGCCGAGGCGGTCGACACGCTGATTGCCATCGTTCCCAAGACGGCCGCGACCCACAAGGTTATCGATGCCGAAATCATGTCGGCGCTTGGGCCGAAGGGCGTGCTGATCAATGTCGGCCGAGGCTGGTCAGTGGATGAGGATGCGCTGGCTGCCGCACTTGGCAACGGAACGCTCGGTGCAGCCGGCCTGGACGTCTTTTACAACGAGCCTCATGTTCCCGAAGCGCTGCTGGCCCTGCCGAATGCGACCTTGCTTCCGCATCTCGGTTCCGCGACGGTGCAGACCCGCAATGCGATGGCGGACCTCGTTGCCGGCAATATCATCTCATGGCTGGAAAACGGTCATGCGGTAACGCCCGTCCCGGAAACACCACTCAAGCGCTGATCCGGGGCTTGTCCTATCGGGGAGTGCGGGCCACCACATAGGCGCGTACCGCGTCCCCATAGGCTTCGAACAACTGCCGCGACGGCGTATCGGTTTCGGCCCAGTATTCCGGATGCCACTGGACACCGACGGCGAAGCCATTGGCATCGATCACCGAGACGGCCTCGACCGTTCCGTCCGGTGCCGTCGCCTCCACCTGCAGGCGGGGAGCCGGGGTGGCGATGGCCTGGCGATGCAGCGAATTGACGAGAATATCGTCGCTGCCGAGATAGCGGGCGATGCAGGAGCCTTCGCTGATCCGCACGGTCTGGCGGATGGCATACATGGCGTCGCGCTCGGGTACCGGCGGTTTACGATGATCGTCGCGGCCGGGCTTCTCCTGGATTTCGCTGTCGAGCGTGCCCCCGAGTGCGACGTTCAGTTCCTGGATGCCGCGACAGATGGCGAGCAGCGGCATGCCGCGATCGATGGCATGGCGGATCATAGGCAGCGAGGTCGCGTCACGGGCCGGGTCGAAGGGCCCGTGTTCCTCGGTCGGCTCCGTGCCATAGAGCGACGGGTGGACATTGCTCGCGGCGCCGGACACCAGCACGCCGTCGACGCGGTCGAGTATGGCGTCGGTGTCGTAGCCCTCTTCCATGGCGGGCACGATCAGCGCCATCAGGCCTGCGGCATTGAGAGCGGCGCGGATATACTGATGCTGGACCGCGTGCCATCCGCCGCCCTCCATCGTCCGGAAGTCGGCAGGAATGGCGATGATTGGCTTGGACATGCAAGGCTCCGGTAAAAATGCCCGATTTATAAGATCGTTAGGAACGTAGAATGCTATCGAAGTCAAGATTCCGCGCTGTCTGCGGGGATACTGAGGGTTGAAACGCGGGGGTTGAAATGTTTAGTTCGAACCGGCCGTACCGAGACCGGCACGGGTGGACGCCCTGCCGGTTTGTCCACGGGGGAGAATTGTGATGGATCGTCGTTCCTTCATCAGGAAAGCGGGTTTGATGGGGGCTTCTGCCACCGCTTCGACGGCGCTGGCCGCGCCCGCGCTTGCACAGCAGACGCCGAAGGTCACTTGGCGTATGACCTCGTCCTTTCCGAAAAGCCTCGACACGATCTATGGCGGCATCGATGACATTGCCAGCCGGGTTTCGGATGCCACTGACGGCAATTTCACCATCCAGACGTTCGAAGCCGGCGAGATCGTTCCGGGCCTGCAGGCTGCTGATGCGGTGAGCGCGGGCACTGTCGACGCCGCCCACACCTGCTCCTATTATTTCTGGAACAAGGATCCCACTTACGCCATCGGTACGACGCTGCCGTTCGGTCTCAATGCGCGACTGACGAACGCCTGGTACTACCAGGGAAACGGCAATGCGCTGATGAACGAGTTTTATGCGACGCAGGGGCTCTACGGTCTTCCGGCCGGCAATACCGGCGTGCAGATGGGCGGCTGGTTCCGCAAGGAGATCAATACGCTCGACGACCTGCGCGGGCTCAAGATGCGCATCTCGGGGCTGGCCGGCAAGGTGATTTCGAAGGTGGGCGTCGTCCCGCAGCAGGAGCTTGCTGTTGGCGATATCTATTCGGCGCTGGAAAAGGGCACGATCGACGCGTGCGAGTGGGTCGGTCCCTATGACGACCTGAAGCTTGGATTCCAGAAGGTTGCGAAGTTCTATTATTATCCAGGCTGGTGGGAGGGTGGCGCGGTCATCCACGCGCTCTTCAACCTCGAAAAATGGAATGCGCTTCCGAAGTCATACCAGACCGTCCTTGCCGACGCCTGCGCCTTTGCCAACTCCAACATGCTGGCAAAATACGATGTGAAAAACCCTCAGGCTCTGAAGGCGGTCGTCAGCCAAGGCGTAACGCTGCGGCCGTTCAGCCAGGAAATTATGGAAGCCTGCTTTCAGGCAGCCGCGGCGATCTACGCTGATCTTTCAAAGGCAAATCCATATTTCAAGAAGATCTATGACGATCAGGTTGCTTTTAAAAAGGATGCCTATCTCTGGATGCAGCTTTCCGAGTACACATTCGACACATTCATGATGATCCAGCAACGTGCGGGCAAGCTTTGAGCCATGTTCCTGGCCTATAGGCAGGTCGAGATCGCACATTAAAAAGTCGCGGTAAAAGCGAAGTTTTAATACTGTCGCCGGTGTTCGATAGACGTTGCAATCGTTAATGCCTGTCCAATGTCAGGCGAATGGGCAATTATTTTTTAAGGGGTTTGACCTATTGTCCGCCGCGTATCAGGGGGACTGTGGATGAAGCCTCAAGACCCGAACGGCGTTCCGACAGATGTCTACCTGTCATTCGTAAGTTCACTGTTTGGAAATCGCAGCACGCTTTTCACGGGCATGATCGTGCAGATCATGACCTATGCTGCCGTCTTTTCAAAATCCGGGTCGCACTTCTATCTCTACCTCACAGCTGTTTTCATCGCCGTCTGCGCCTATCGCATCTATTGGTTTCATCGCTTCGATACGGCCGACAAGTCGGCGATGAGCCGTGAGGATATTGCGCTGTGGGAGCGCCGCTATCTGTACGGGGGCGTCTCCACCACCACGCTCCTTGGTATCGGCAGCGGCTTTGCCGTGTTTGTCCTGCAGGACATGTTCGCCGAGATTGCCTGTGTGGCGGTCACGCTTGCCTCGATGGTGGCGGTTGTCGGACGCAATTACGGATCTTCGAAGGCGGTCAACCTCCAGACGATCTCCGCATCGCTGCCGATCAGCCTCGGCTTCCTGCTTTTGCGCGATCCCTATATGCAGCTGTTGTCGGTGACCCTCATCCCCTTCGTGCTGACGACGCGGTCGATGGCCACAGGGGTGCGGGAGTTTCTCTACAAGAACGTGCTCGCGGCGCGCGAGATCTCGCTGATCAACGATCGCTTCGACACGGCGCTCAATAACATGACGCACGGCCTGTTCATGCTGGATGCGAACAATCGCATTCTGGTCGTCAACCGCAAAGCCTGCGAACTGCTGCATCTAACAAACCAGGAGCAGCTGAAGGATTGCGAACTCGACGTGGTGCTGCGCTACGGCGTGCGCAATTCCTTCATCGACGGCTCGCTACCTAGCTTGATCCAGCGGCAGCTGGCGCAGCTTGTCGACGGTTCGCTGTCGCGGACGCTGATCCAGTTCAGCGAAAACCTGTTCCTCGAATTTTCTGCCAGCCGTCGTGGCGATGGCGTCGTCATCCTGATCTTCGAGGATGTGACCTCCCGCATCCGCGCTGAGCGCAAGATCCTGCATATGGTGCGCTACGACGCACTGACGGGCCTGCCCAACCGCGAATATTTCATCGATCGCGTCAAGGAAAGCCTTGTCGCGCGTGCGAAACCTGGAACGATTGGCTTTGCCGTTCTCGACATCGACGAGTTCAAGCATGTCAACGATATCAAGGGACATATCGTCGGCGACCACCTGCTGGCCGAGATCGCAGCCCGTCTGAAACGGGAGGCGAAAGATGTCGCGCTGGTAGCGCGGCTGATGGGCGACCAATTCGTGGTTTTCTTTCCCAACGAGGACGATGTCGCAGATCTCGGCCATCGCATACGCATCCTGCATGCGGCCATCGGCGGCAACTACGAGGTCGACGACACCACCTTCCGGATCTCTGTCAGTGCGGGCTACGTGATCATCGGCAGCCAGGAATTCCGCCCGGAAGAATGGCAGATCAAGGCCGACCTTGCGCTATTCGAGGCGAAATCCCGCGCCAAGGGAAGCTGCTCGGAGTTCGAGGAGGAGATGGACGAGCGCTACATAGAGCGTCAGAAGCTCAAGGAAGAGCTGCGCGAGGCCATAGAGCAGGGCCAATTGCAGGTCGCCTACCAACCTATGTTCCTGCCCGACGGCAGCCGCATCGATTGTTGCGAAGCGTTGTCCCGCTGGCACCATCCCGAACGGGGCATGGTGCCGCCTGACACGTTCGTGCAGATTGCTGAAGACATGGGTATCGTTTCCGGCATAACCCACCATATCCTCAACCTTGCCTGCCACGATTGCATGGCCTGGCCCGAAACGATTTCTGTGTCCGTCAACCTTTCCGTCCAGGACCTGCGCAGCAATGCTATCGTCTCCGTGGTGCGCAAGGCGCTGGCGGCATCGGGCCTGCCACCAGCGCGCCTGCATCTCGAGGTGACGGAAAGCTGCCTTATGGATGAGCTTGCGACGGTGGGGGCCATCCTGACCGAGCTGCGCAGCATGGGTATAACCATTGCCATCGATGACTTTGGCACCGGTTTTTCCAGCCTGTCCTATCTCGACTCGCTGCCGATCGATGTGGTCAAAATCGACCGCTCGTTCGTGCGCAACATCACCGAGGACGAAAGGCGGCTCAAGCTGCTGCGCGGTACTGTCAATCTCTGCCGCGAACTGGGCCTTCAGATCGTCGTCGAGGGCGTCGAAACGCAGGACCAGCTCCACCTCATCAACCAGTATTACTGTGCAGATTTTGTGCAGGGCTACGTGTTTTCGAAGCCAGTTTCGAACGCTACGCTGCTGTCGATGGTGGCCGTTCTCGATGCAAAACGTGCCACCACGGTCGTAGAATATGTCGCGTAAAAAGATATCGAATTTCGCTAAAAAATCACATTTTCATACACTGAAGTTTCTATGTCATTGATTTTATTTGCGTTATTGGAAGACGTTAACCCTAATAAAATGTATCTTAATTAATTTTTAATCGCTCATTGCGAGATGGATCGCGCTCACGCATTAATCTCCTATTAGGAATTCAGGGCGTTGGCGTCATGCGTAACGAAGTTGTTCAAAGCAGTTTTTCAAACAAGCTTCTCGAAGTTCTGGATCACATCGAATACCGCCGCGTCGAGACACAGGAAGACATGGAAGAGGTGGCAAGGATGCGATACCGCGCCTACAAGCTCGCCAACATCCTGACACTCGATGGCGCCAAGCTTATAGATGCCGTCGATTTCGACGATCATGCCTATGTCTTCGGCGTCTATTTCGACGAACGGCTGATCAGTACGGTGCGTATTCACCACGTCACGCCGGACCACCGCATCAGCATCACCCGCGATATGTACCCGAAGGAAATCGATGCTTTTCTCGACAGCGGCATGACGCTGATCGATCCCGTCCGTTTCGCCGCCGCCCCCGAGATCATCGGTGAAATGCCGGCCTTGCCGTATCTTACCCTGCGGATCGCTTCGATGGCAGCCGATTACTTCGATGCCGACAGGGTGCTGCAACTGGTCAGTCCGCAACATGCGCCGTTCTACAAACGGGTATTTTCCGCCGATACGGTGGTTCCGGCGCAAACGGGCGTTGGAAAATACAATATACCGCTGACCCTGATGGCGACGCGGACGCGGGAGGTGCGAACCGCTCTCTACGAACGCTTCCCCTTTTTCATCTCCGAGCCCTACGAGCGTCGCATGATGTTCCAGCGTTCGGAAGCCATGGGCTCGACGCCGCTGACCATTCTGCCGACGGCCCGCTTTGCTGCCGCCAACCGTGCCGGAGCGTTGCGGCAGGCCTGAGCCTCATCTCCTGCCGCGCAGGCGTCACGCATTGCCTCTTGTCTCGCTTTATGAGAGCATCGATGCGGGAGAGCCATCGACCGTGCCTTGGTGCAAGGGCGTAGGTCGATTGGCGCGCAAGAGGAGGAAATCACCATGGCAGAACATCCGACCGGTCCATCCGAAACCGGCGCTCCGATGGACTATAACGAGCACGAGAAGACCTATTCCCTGTTCTTGAACGGCGCCAAGCTGCTGAGCGTGTTCGTGGCGGCACTGCTGATTGCCATGGCCGGCGGGTTTTTCGGCCACGCGGGACTGGTGGGTGGCGTGCTCATCTTCGTGGTTGTCGCCGTCGTCGGATATATCATGACGCGCTGAGTGCCGATTCGCCGGCGCGCGTCAGCGGCCGTGCTTGTTCAGAGGCGTACCGGACGTGAAGCGCCCGAAACGCAACGGCGCCAGGGAGGCGTCTGGCGTGCCGCCGATGATTTCGTTGGCAGCCAGCAGGCCGACCAGTGGCGCCAGGGTAACGCCGGAATGCATCACCGCAAGGTATAGGCCGGGCGCTTGCCCGGTATCGCCGATGATCGGGAAGCCATCGACGGGCGTCGGGCGATAGCCGACGGTGTATTGTTCGAGCTCCAGATCCGCAGCATTGTCCAGCATCGTCCGTACCTCGGCAAACAGGCGGTCGGCGACGCCCTGAGGATCGCTGCCGGGATCGCTGCCGCCAAAATCGCCGCCGGCGATGATGCGGCCCTCTGTTGTCTGGCGCATATGCAGATGCGGGGCGATGACGAGGCCGTTCAAGCGTTTTGCGTATGGCTTCGAATGAACGATGAGGCCGGGCGGCGATGTAACCGGCAGGTGGATGCCGATGGAAGCAGCAATTGCGGCCGATCCCGTGCCGGCAGCCAGCACGACATGATCGGCCATGAGCGGGCCATCGGCCGTTCTGACGCCAACGATGCGACCGTCTTTCTCGATGAGCGCTTCAACGACGAGATTTGGCAGGAATGTCGTTCCCAGGCGAAAGGCATCGCCGAGCATGCAGCGAGCAGCGATTTCGGGCTCGACGGAGCCTTCCTCGGCCGCAAAAAGAGCAAATTCCGGCGGGTTAGTCAGGTGCGGTTCGATGGCGCGGATTTCATCGCGGGTGACGGAGCGCAGATCGTAGCCCCCGCCACCATGCTCGACGGCATAAGCTTCCAGCTGGCCAACGGACAAGTCGAAGCACAGGCCGCCGGTCCACTGCAGCGGCAGCGTTGGCAGGTCTTCGGCCATTCGCTTCCATTCCTGCATCGCGCGCAGCCGTAGCCGAAAATAGAATTCCGGGTTGCCCCAGCTGGCATTTATCCAGGCAAAGGAATTCGGCGTCGCGTCGCCACCGGTCTTCGTGGCGACGACGGTAACGGAGGCGCCGCGCATTGCCAGATGCCAGGCGATGGATGCGCCGACGATGCCGGCGCCGATGACAATGATTTTGGGGGACGCGGATATAGACTGGGCCAAGCGGTGCCTCGCATGTCAGTGGCGTCTCGTCTTTATAAAAAGTGCGTCACTCAGGCAGGCATTGCGAAGCGACGCCTATCGCAAGATCTCGGGATGCCCGGCGCTGGTTGCGCCGGGGGTATCGTTCGATCAGCCGCGAAGACGGGCGAGGCCATCCTTGGCCGGCTGGAAGCGCGGGTCGAGATTGAGGGCGTGCTGGTAGGACTTCTGTGCCTTCGCCTTGTCACCGCGCTGTTCGTAGACCAGCGCCTGGTTCGACCAGGATTCCGCCACCTTGTTGTCGAGGTCGATGGCGTGGTTGAAGTCGGCAAAGGCGTTGTCGAGATCCTTGTTGGCAATGTAGGAGATGCCGCGACCGTTGTAGGGCTCCGGTGAATTCGGAGATAGCGAGATCGCCTTGGAGAAATCGTCGATTGCCTTCTCCTGCTGGCCGCGCTTCTGGAAGATCAAGCCGCGCCCGTGATATGCGCGGCCGTCCGTCGTGCCGAGCTGGATCGCCTTGGAGAAATCGTTGAAGGCCTGGTCGTCCTGTCCGGCGAGGCGGTAGATATTACCGCGACCGATATAGGCGACATCGTAGTTCGGGTTGATCTGCAGCGCCGAGGAATAATCGGCGGCGGCTTCCGCCTGCTTGCCCATGTTGCGGTAGACCAGCGCGCGGTTGGCGTAGGCCTGGTAGAATTTCGGATTGAGCTGGATCGCCTGGTTGAAGTCGGCGAGCGACTTGGAGAATTCGCCGGCGCGGCCATAGGCCGATCCACGCACGTTGTAACCCTCCGGATCGGATGGATTGGCGGCGATGACGGAGCTCAGCGAAGAGATGTTTTCCTGCGATCCCTGCGCCTTGTCGATGCGGATGACCGCGTCCGTGGAGTTCGTCTGGCATCCGGCAAGGCCAATCGCGGCGACGAGCGCCAGAAGCGGCAATGCTGACTTGCCGGCCCTGCAAACAGAAGCGGACCGGATCGGGGTTCGGGACTGTTCATGCGTCATAAATGCCATTCCGGATTTCGCTTTCCATGCGGTCAGATCGGGCTGTGCCGAGAGATTTGTTCATAAACTAAGATGGCGGCGGCGAATGATTCGCCCCGCCACAGATACATTCGAAAACGTCGAAATAACGACTATCCGATCTTTCCTTCGCGCTGCATCTTCTTCTTGAGCGCGCGGAGCGCTTGGTCGACCTTGTTGTCGCGGACAAGTACCTGCACGAGAACACCGTTCCCCGGTTCGATTGCACCCCGCCAACCAGCCGGTCCGAGTCGCCGACCCTGAAGGCAAAATTGTGTCGCTAGCCCAGCCAGAGACCGGGCGATTGGTCGTGGGCGATAGCAGATTGGGGGGTGGAAGTCTAGATGAGGGGACGGGGCAGGCCGGGAAAAAGGGAAGTGCGGGGCGCCATAGCTCGCGACGGACATGCCCGTTTTATGTCGTACGCTTCGGCGCCGGGACAGGGCCTGGTCAAGGCAATGGAGATCGCACGACGGAATGCGAAAGCGGCTCTCTATCGGCGGGACGCATATGGTCATAGGGTGAGGGGCCACATGGGCGCCCGGACGAACTGGTCGGAGGCGCTGCGCGCGGCCGGTTCGTGGTTGCCGAAGAGCGACAAGGCCGAGGTGCTGCCTCTGTCCGGTGCTGCTCGAAATCGAGGCAGCCTATGGCCCGGTCGAATGGTTCATCGGCGCTTTTCGAGGTGGGGTCGGCGCCCGCTTGCGGCGAACGCCGGTTGGTCATTGGCTTAGCGGGCGATGAAGCCGCCATTGATGAAGAGGGTCTGGGCTGTCACCCAGCCGCCGCCCGGGCCGACCAGGAACTCGATCAGTGGCGTGATTTCGTCGATCTCGCCGAGGCGGTTCTGGGGGCTCATGCCGGAGAGAAACGCTTTCGAATCGTCCGTCTCCACTGGATAGAAGAACGAGGTGTTGAGCGGGCCAGGTGCTACGGTATTGACCGTGACGCCCCGGTGGCCAATTTCCTTGGCAAGGGCGCGTGTGAAGTGTTCGAGCGGTGCTTTTGAGCCGGCGTAGATTGCGTAGAGCCCGGTCGTTGCCGCCTGCAGAGTCGTGCCGATGTTGATGATCCGGCCGTTGTCGGCGATACGCTTGGCTGCCTCCTGCATGCAGAAGAACGCCGCCTTGCTGTTGATGGCGAAGCTCTGGTCGAACTCGGCCTCGGTGATTTCCACGAAGGGCTTCTTGACCACCTTGCCGACTGTGTTCACCACGATGTCGAGTTGGCCGAACGTCTCGTCGACCGCGTCGAACAACTTCACGACGTCGGCGACCTTTGTCAGGTCGGCGCTGAACAGAAGCGCCTCGGCACCGTAATGCTTGATCTCCGCGGCGGTCTCTTCCGCTTCGCCCCGGGATGCTTCGCCGTGATAGTGGACCGCCACGCCGCGGCAGCCGTTGCGCGCAAGCATGACGGCATAGGCCCGGCCCTGGTTGCGCGTTGCACCCATAACCACTGCAACCTTGCCATCGATGTTTTTGATCGTGTCGTTGGTCGTCATTGTCTTTCTCCTTGTTGATGACCAAGAAGTAGGCGACATGGAGTGGTGCGGCTTTCAGGATACGCGCATCGTTGTTAGTAAATCCGCACGCCGGACGGAGAACAGACATGTCAGATGCCATTTCGCCCGAAGCACCCCATGTCGCCACTGCCGATACGCCGGTGCCGAACTGGGGCCGGCTCGTCCGTTCGGATTTCGGGACGGCTGCGTGGAACCGGCGGAACGCCGGCGAGATCAGCCAGTCGATCCCCCATCATCTCGTGCTTTTGTCCTTCAAGCCCTTCAGCAACCGCGAGTCGCGCCTCGGCGGCACGCGGATCCGCACCGCTTCGGCTGCCAGCGGGTGCTGCGAGATCGTGCCGGCAGGCGCGGACTACTGGGCACGCTGGCATGAGCCGAAGGAGGTGGCGGCGTTCTCTCTGTCGCAGCCATGGCTCGATGATCTGGCGCAGTCCGACCTCGATCTGCCGGCCGCCACCGTCGTCGCGGACGCCTTGCCGGTCGTCGACCGCCGTGTCGGGCTGCTCGGCGGCATGCTGCGAGACGAGCTGCGTTCGGGCACGCACGGGACAATGGCGAGCCTCGAGCTTGATTCGCTCCTCAACCTGCTCGGCATCCACCTTATCCGGCAATATGGCGTGGCTCGGCCTCAGAAGGATCTGGGCGGCCTGTCGGACCGGCAGTTCCGCCAGGTGCGCGACCACATGCAGGCGCATCTTACAGAGGGCGTCCGGCTCGATGCCCTGGCCGCGCTGGTCGAGCTCTCGTCAAGCCAGATGCTGCGCTCCTTCCGGCGCCGGACGGGGACGAGCCCGCACCAGTATTTCACCCGCCTGCGCCTCGATCAGGCCCGCGCACTGATCGTCAATGGACGGCTGCCGCTGGCCGAGATCGCGCTCAACTGCGGCTTCTCCAGCCAAAGCCATCTCACGGCCATCATGCGCCGGGAAGATGGCCTGACCCCCGGCGCGCTGCGGGTATAGGCGTCACGCGGTTCGGGAAGCCGGTATGCTCACCTGTCCACGCATACCGAAGGCTGCATTTCCTTCCTCTTCAGCCAGACTGCCGCCAGCCGCACATCCTGCTCCCCAAAAATCCCCGCAATTCTTCCCCATTTTCCGCCGTGTCGACACCTGCGTCAAATGCGTCGCAAAAGAACCGTTGTGTCGGTTTTCGATTTGCGATTTGTATGGCCCATTGGAAGAGCTCTTCCCCAAGGAGTAAGTGCAAATGCGGAAATACTCGGTTTTTGCCGTGGCTCGCGAGGCGTTACGTGGACACAAAGGCTGGGACGCCCAGTGGACCTCGCCCGAGCCGCGCAAGGAATACGATGTCGTCATCATCGGCGCCGGGGGCCACGGGCTTGGGGCGGCCTATTATCTGGCCAAGGAGCACGGCATAACCAATGTCGCTGTCATCGAGAAGGGCTGGCTCGGCGGCGGCAATACCGGCCGCAACACCACCATCATCCGCTCGAACTATCTCTACGAAGAGAGCATGCACATCTACGAGCACTCGCTGAAGCTTTGGGAAGGGCTGAGCCAGGAGCTTAACTACAACGTCATGTATTCGCCGCGCGGCGTGATGATGCTGTCGCACAACGTCCACGACCAGCAGTCGTTCAAGCGCCATATCCATGCCAACCGGCTCTACGGCATAGACAACGAGTGGATGACGCCAGAGCAAGCAAAGGCTTTCTGTCCGCCGCTCGATATCTCGGCCAGCGCCCGCTATCCGATCAACGGTGCAGCCCTGCAGCGCCGTGGCGGTACTGCGCGTCACGATGCCGTCGCCTGGGGCTATGCCCGCGCTGCGGCCGACCGTGGCGTGCACATCATCCAGAATTGCGAAGTCACCGGCATCCGGCGCGGGCCGAACGGCGAGGTCACCGGCGTCGATACGACGCGCGGCCTGATCGGCACGAAGAAGATCGGCGTTTCCGCTGCCGGCCACACGACGACCGTGATGAAGATGGCCGATGTCCGCGTGCCACTGCAGTCGACGCCGCTGCAGGCGCTGGTGTCCGAGCCGCTGAAGCCGATTTTCCCCTGCGTCGTCATGTCGAACACCGTGCATGCCTATATTTCGCAGTCCGACAAGGGCGAGCTGGTAATTGGGGCCGGTACCGACCAGTACAATTCCTACTCCCAGACCGGCGGCCTGCAGATCATCACCCATACGCTCGATGCGATCTGCGAACTTTTCCCGATGTTCCGGCGCGTCAAGATGATGCGCTCCTGGGGCGGTATCGTCGACAATACGCCGGATCGCTCGGCCATCCAGTCGAGGACGCCGGTGCCGGGGCTTTACGTCAATTGCGGCTGGGGCACGGGCGGCTTCAAGGCAACGCCGGGCTCGGCCCATCTGTTTGCCCACCTGATCGCCCGCGACGAACCGCACAAGTTTTCCGCCGGCCTGGCGCTGGACCGCTTCCGGTCCGGCCGGTTGATCGACGAAGCGGCAGCTGCGGCGGTGGCGCATTGATGTCTCGAGTTCGGAGCCACTCCCCTCTGTCACCGTCGGTGACATCTCCCCCACAAGGGGGGAGATCACCATCGACGCTGGTTTTCAGAAGGGAAATGAATGATCTCCCCCCTTGTGGGCGAGATGTCCCGAAGGGACAGAGGGGGGTAGGCCGCCACATGCGGGCCACTCTCCATCCTGCCGCCGAATATCACATAAGTCATACCCACCGGGCCGGGAGTTCCCCATGCTGCTGATCTACTGCCCCTACTGTCGGGAAGAACGTTCGGAACTCGAGTTCCGCAACTGCGGCGATGCCCATATCGTGCGCCCGGCCGATATTGCCGCGATCTCGGACGAAGAATTCGAGGAGTTCTTCTTCCTGCGCGATAATCCAAAGGGCCTGATTTTCGAGCGCTGGCGGCATATGCACGGCTGCGGCCGGTTCTTCAACGCGGCCCGCGATACTGTCAGCGACAAGTTCTTGCAGACCTACAAGGCCGGCGAACCGAAGCCCGATATCGACGCCACCGCAGTCACAAACGCGCCCGTCGAAACCTATGAAGCGACGGAAGGAGACGCCCGATGAGCGGCGCCAATCGTATCCCCGGTGCCGGCCGCCTGACGCCCGCCAAGACCGCCCGCTTCACCTTTGACGGCAAGACCTACACCGCGCTCGAGGGCGATACTGCCGCGTCGGCGCTGCTCGCAAACGGCGTCCACCTGGTCGGCCGCTCGTTCAAATATCACCGGCCGCGCGGCATCCTGTCGTCGGGTGCCGAGGAGCCGAACGCGCTGCTCGACATTTCGCGAGATTCGGCACGACGCCAGCCGAATGTGCGGGCCAGCGTGCAGGAAGTGTTCGATGGCATGAAGGTGCTTTCGCAGAACCGCTTTCCGTCGCTCGGCTTCGACATCGGCGGCATCAACAATTTCCTGTCACCGTTCTTTGCCGCCGGTTTTTACTACAAGACCTTTATGTGGCCGAAGGCTGCCTGGAAGAACCTCTATGAGCCGATCATCCGCCGTGCTGCGGGTCTCGGCGTGGCGCCTACCGAGGCCGATCCGGACCACTATGCCAGCCGATTTGCCCATTGCGACGTGCTGGTGGTCGGCGGCGGCATTGCCGGCCTGTCGGCAGCGCTCGCTGCTGCCGAAGCCGGTGCCAAGGTCATGCTCTGCGACGAGCAGGCGACTGTCGGTGGCGCGCTGCATTTCGATGCCAGCGTTCGGATTGACGGCGTCGATGGCTATGACTGGGCGCAGTCCGTCGCGGCACGGTTGAAGGCCATGCCGAATGTCGAAGTGCTGACACGCACCACGGCTTTTGGCTACTACAACCACAATTTCGCGGCGTTGGCCGAACGCGTCACCGACCATATGGCCCGCCCTGACCGCAAGCTGCCGCGCGAACGGCTGATCCAGGTTCGCGCCCGGCGTGTCATCCTCGCCACCGGCGCCATCGAGCGGCACATGGTGTTTGCCAACAACGACCGCCCGGGCATTATGCTGGCATCGGCCGCGCGCGAGTATCTCAACCATTACGGCGTCGCTGTCGGCGCCAGGATCGGCGTCTACACGGCCCATGATTCGGCCTATGAAGCCGCCTTCGACCTCAAAAAGGCCGGCGTGTCTGTGTCTGCCATCGTCGATTGCCGGACCCGGCCCGGCGAGGCGGTGCTGGCGGAAGCCCGCCGTCTCGGCATCGAAGTTCTCGCAGGCCATTCGGTCATCGATACCTCGGGCCGGCTTCGGGTATCGTCGATGACAGTTGCACGCAACGGCGGCGGCGCCAAGCGCAAGATTGCCGTCGATGCGTTGCTTATGTCGGCTGGCTGGACGCCGTCGGTTCATATGTTCTCGCAGTCTCGGGGAAAACTGAGGTTCGATGCAGAGGGGCAGCGCTTCCTGCCCGGCACCTATGCGCAGGATTGCCTGTCCATCGGCGCCTGCAACGGTACCGACGGCCTGCAGCAGACCATCGAAGAATCGCTGGCTGCAGGCGAACTGATGGCGCGGGCAACAGGTGCTACCGGTGACGGCAACATCCTGCTGACCGGCGAACAGGCCTTCGAGTGGACCGGCGGCATGGTCGGCGCTGCCGAAGGTGCCGGCCCGGATACCTCTGCCAAGGCCTTCGTCGATTTCCAGCACGATGTCTGCGCCAAGGATATACGGCTCGCAGTGCGCGAGGGCATGCACTCCATCGAGCATATCAAGCGCTTCACGACCAACGGCATGGCATCCGACCAGGGCAAGCTGTCGAACATGCACGGGCTGGCGATTGCCGCAGAAGTGCTGGACCGCCCCATTCCCCAGGTGGGCCTGACGACCTTCCGCTCCCCCTATACGCCGGTCACCTACGGCACGCTGGTCGGCCATTCGCGTGGCGATCACTTCGATCCCGCTCGCAAGACGCCGCTGCACGCCTGGGAAGAGGCGCACGGAGCGATCTTCGAGGATGTCGGCAACTGGAAGCGCGCCTGGTTCTATCCGCGCGCCGGCGAGACGATGCACCAGGCGGTCAACCGCGAGTGCCGCACCGTGCGTGCAGTTGCGGGCATCTTCGATGCCTCGACGCTCGGCAAGATCGAGGTGGTCGGCCCCGATGCGGCGGAATTCCTCAACCTCATCTATACCAATGCCTGGGATACGCTGAAGCCCGGCCGCTGCCGATACGGCATCATGCTGCGTGAAGACGGCTTCGTCTATGACGACGGCGTCGTCGGGCGGCTGGCCGAGGACCGCTTCCACGTGACGACGACGACAGGCGGTGCGCCGCGCGTGATGCACCATATGGAAGACTACCTTCAGACGGAATTTCCGCATCTGAAGGTGTGGCTGACATCGACGACCGAGCAATGGGCGGTCATCGCTGTCCAGGGGCCGAAGGCCCGCGAGATCATCGAGCCATTCGTCGAGGGCATCGACCTGTCCAACGAGGCATTTCCGCACATGAGTGTTGCAGAAGGCAAGTTCTGTGGCGTCCCGACACGGCTGTTCCGCGTCTCGTTTACCGGCGATGTCGGCTACGAGATCAACGTGCCGGCGGATTATGGACAGTCGGTGCTCGAAGCTGTCTGGGCCCGTGCGGAGAAACTCGGTGCCTGCGCCTATGGCACCGAGACCATGCACGTGCTGCGCGCCGAGAAGGGTTACATCATCGTTGGCCAGGATACCGACGGCACCGTTACCCCAGATGATGCCGGCCTCAACTGGGCGGTTTCAAAGAAGAAGACGGATTTCGTCGGAATCCGTGGCCTGAAGCGGCCGGATCTCGTCAAGCCGGGCCGCAAGCAGCTGGTCGGGCTGATTACCAAGGATCCGAACGTCGTTCTGGAGGAGGGCGCCCAGATCGTTGCCGATCCGAACGAGCCTAAGCCGATGACTATGCTTGGCCACGTGACGTCGGCCTACTGGTCGGAAAATTGCGGTCGGTCCATCGCTTTCGCGCTGGTGGCCGGTGGCCGCGAGCGCATCGGCAAAACGCTCTATGTGCCGATGCCCGACAAGACAATCGCCGTCGAGGTGACCGACATGGTGTTCTTTGACAAGGAAGGAGGCCGGATCCATGGTTGATCAGGCAATTCGCACATCGCCGCTCGCCGGGCGCCACGGCGGCTCCGCCGGCGTTCGCCTGACACCGGCCAAGCCCGCCAGCCGAATATCGCTGCGCGCCCCCGATGCCTCCGTTGCAGCCCTGTCATCCGCGCTCGGCCTGGCCCTGCCGACAAGCCCGAAGACGTCGGCCCAGACGGGAAACCGGATGGCGCTGTGGCTTGGGCCGGACGAATGGCTGGTCATTGACGACGGCGAAGTCGATCTGGTTGCCATTGCGGGCGGCTCGGGCGTGCTGCATTCGGCAGCCGATGTGTCCCACCGCAACGCCGGCATTGTCGTGTCGGGGCCCGATGCCGAAGCCTGCCTTTCGGCCGGCTGCCCGCAGGACCTGTCGCTCGCCGTCTTTCCGGTCGGCGCCTGCTCGCGCACGCTGTTCGGAAAGGTAGAGATCGTGCTGGTGCGGCTGGATGCGGAGACTTTCAAGGTCGAGTGCTGGCGGTCGTTTTCGGAGTATGTTTTCGGGCTTCTGGCCGAAGCCTCGGAAGACGCCGCGCACTGAGGAAACATTTCGCTGAAGCCATTGTCCCCGCCTCGTGCGGGGATTTTTCGTTGGGCTTTGCTCAACGGTTGCGGCGATACCCCGCCAGCATTCCCCGGTTCACGGCTCGAGTGCCGCATCAAGTTCTTTGATTGAGGCGGTCAGCGCCCGCTCGAGCGGTGCGGGATCGTCTTCCGTCACCAGCCAAATCGTTGCCCCCTCCAGGCGGGCCAGTGCGTCGGTCGCCAGATCGCGGGCTCGCTGCAGGCCTACCTTGCCGGCGATAGTTTCTGCCAGGCGATCCCGGGATCCCGCGAAAAAGGATCGCACGGATGCCTTTGCCAGCGGTGTTTCCTCTCCCGTGCCGTAAGCCAGATGCAGCGCAACGCATCGCTTTCTGTCGGCGAACGTCGTGGCAATCGCACGAAGCACGGCTTCATAGGCTGCTTTGCCATTCTTTTGATCATCGCCGATGGCGGCAAACGTCTCATCGAGTGTCATGGCGATGACGTCGGCAACGAGCGCTTCCTTGTTCGGAAACCGGACGTAGAGCGACGCCTTGCGCAATCCGACCACGTCAGCAAGGTCCTGCATCGAGGCGCCGGCATATCCCTTGTCGCGAAACAGCTCGCGGGCGGCAGCGACGATGTCTTTTCGCAGCACTTTCATTTTTGGTTTCCGGTCCCGATTGTCGACGGATCTTCCTCGCACGAAATAAACGAAATAGCCACTTGATAAAACCGACCGTTCGGTAGTATTTGACGTGGAAGGGCTTTTGCGTGTGGCCCCGGCCGATCCCGGCCAACGATAAGCGCGTGTGACGCAATTTCCTTAAGCACCCATGAGGTCGAGAATGAACATCAACTATCGAACGATACAGGTGGGTGACGTCGAAGTGGCGTACCGGGAAGCCGGGCCGACCGATGCGCCCGTGATTCTGCTGCTGCATGGGTTCCCGACATCAAGCCATATGTTCCGCGATCTTATTCCGCTGCTTTCCGACCGCTATCGCCTCGTCGCTCCCGACCTGCCGGGGTTCGGGCAAACAAAAGCCCCGCCGCGTGGAACGTTCGACTATACATTCGACAACCTGGCAAAGACGATCGACGGCTTTACCGAAGCTCTCGGCCTGACATCATATGCGCTCTATGTCTTCGACTACGGCGCGCCCACCGGCTACCGGATCGCCGTCGCTCATCCCGAGCGGGTCACGGCCATTATCAGCCAGAACGGCAATGCCTACATGGATGGATTTAGCGACCAGTGGGGCCCTTGGCAGTCCTATTGGCGTGAACCGACGCCGGAGAACCGGGAAGCCTGTAGGGCGTCGCTGACCCCCGAAGCCATCCGCGACTGGCAATATCTCACAGGAACCCCGCCGCAGCGGGTGTCGCCCGATGGCTACACGCTCGACATCGCTTACATGGCGCGCCACGGTGCCGATGAGATCCAGCTCGATCTCATTCTGGACTATCGCTCCAACGTTGCGAGATATCCTGAGTTTCAGGCCTACTTCCGAAAGCATCAGCCGCCATTGCTTGCCGTCTGGGGCAGGCATGACCCGGCCTTCATTCCGCCCGGCGCCGAGGCCTACAAGCGTGATCTTCCGGATGCGGAGGTGCACTTGCTGGACACCGGCCACTTCGCGCTTGAGACGCATGCATCGGAGATCGCCGCGTTGATCCGCACCTTCCTGGAAAATCGCCTTCAGCCCCCGGCTCGGTGATTTCGCCTACGCCGAGGCGACAGCGCCGTGTCCATGAATTTACTCATGGTCCTCCGGCCTGTCCTTCGGATCGAACTGGGTGATGGTGATCCAGGTGGCGGTGAGGGCGGGCTTGCGTTCGTCCTCGATCTCGACCGTCACCTCGTAGGTGAGCATGATCATGCCGGCGCCGCGGAAGCGGGCTTCGGTGAGGATGAAATGGCCACGGATGCGATTGCCGGGCTTCACCGGAGACATGAAGCGGACTTTTTCAAAGCCGTAATTAATACCCATCGTCTGCTCGCGGATTTTCGGCAGGCAATCGTAGTTCATGGCCGACAGCAGCGACAATGTCAGGAAACCGTGGGCAATCGTGCCGCCGAACGGGGTCTCGGCGCGGGCACGTTCCGGATCGACATGAATGAACTGATGGTCGTGGGTGGCATCGGCAAATGCGTCGATCATCGTCTGGTCGACGAGCATCCAGGCAGACAGTCCGACTTCCGTGCCGACGATATGCTGGACGTCCGATAGTGAAATCTCGCGTGGCATTGTCTCTCCTTCGATCGGTATCGATGACCAAGACGTACATCGCTCAGGCGATGAAAGCGATATGAATTCTTTAGGTTTATCGCCTCTGGACCAAGAAACGGACGGTGCGTGAGGGGACCGAAATATGCCCGGCAACCTCCGCCTCACTGCTGGCGGAGAGAAGACGCCAGGGGTTGGAGCCCGACCCCGGAAGCGCGAACGCTTGCTCCGCATGCGTCCGGTTGATCACGACGGCGAGACGCGCCGGTTTCCGATCGAGACGGTCGACCGTGTTCAACACCATCGTCAGCGTGGATAGATCGGGTGTCTGCCATTGCTCGACCGTCATCGGCGCTGCCGAGGGCGAGAGCCAGGCGACGTCCTCGTCAGTCAGGAAGCCGGTCTGCGAAAAAATGGCGAAGCGCTTGCGGACGTCTGCAAGAAACGAGGTATGGCTGACCAGTTCGTCGTCGAACGCCGCCCAGTCCACCCAGGTGATGGCGTTGTCCTGGCAATAGGCATTGTTGTTTCCGCGCTGCGAACGTCCAGCCTCGTCGCCGGCTGTCAGCATGATCGAGCCGCGCGTGGCAAACAAGGTCGACAGCATCGCCATGACATCAGTGCGACGTCTCGTGATGATCTCGCTGTCGTCGGTTTCACCCTCGACACCGTTGTTCCAGGAGAGATTGTCGCTATGGCCGTCGCGGTTGTTTTCGCCGTTGGCCTCATTGTGCTTCTGGGTGTTGGAGACGAGGTCCATCAGCGTGAACCCGTCATGGGCGGCAAGGAAGCTGACGCTGCGGGTCTGCTTGCGGCCGTCGCGCTCGAACGATGGTGCCGAGCCGGCGAGCAGTGTCGCAAGATCGCCGGTCATGCCTTGGTCGCCGCGCCAGTAGCGGCGCGTGTCGTCGCGGGCGCGGTCGTTCCACTCGAGAAACGGCGCCGGGAAATTGCCGAGCTGGTAGCCGCCGGGACCGATATCCCAGGGTTCGGCGATCATGACCCTGTCGGCCAGTACGTCATCGGCCAGCATGGCGCTGAGGGTTTCGCCGTGGGGCTGGAAACCTTCGGCGGTACGGCCGATGATCGGCGCCAGATCGAAGCGGAAACCGTCTATGCCTGCCTGCAGCACGAAATGACGCAGACTGTCTATGATCAGCTGGCGGATATAGGGATGGTCGCAGGCCACCGTGTTACCGGTGCCCGTGTCGTTGACGAGTTCGCCGGGGCTACCTTCGACATGACGGTAGAAAGACAGGTTGTCGAGGCCGCGCAGAGACAGGGTGCTGCCCTCTCGGTCGCTCTCGCCGGTGTGGTTGAAGACCAGATCGAGAATGACGGCAATGCCTTCTGCATGCAGTGCTGCGACAGTGTCGCGAAGCTCCGTCATGCCACCTGGGACCAGCCGGGGGTCGAGCGCCATGAACGACACCGGATTGTATCCCCAACCGTTGGTCAGCCCGAGCGGTGGCAGATGTCGCTCGTCGATCCAGGCGGTGATCGGCATCAGCTCGATGGCATCGACGCCGATCCGCTTCAAATGGCGGATAACTGCGGGATGGGCGAGGGCGCCGACCGTGCCGCGCCGGGCCTCGGGGACATCGGTATTGAGGATTGTGAAAGGCTTGACGGCGACTTCGTAGATCAGACCGCCGGGCGCGAAGCGGGGCGCCTCGCGCCTCGCGGCGATGTCGGCTGTCACGACCGCCTTCGGCATCAGCGCTGCCGTATCCTCGCCGAAAATTCCGAGCCGGCTGTGGTAGACGAAGGGACGGTCGAAGATCCTGGCATAGGGGTCGGCGAGGAGTTTTGCCGGATCGAACCATAGGCCGTTGTCGGGATCGTAGGGACCGTGCGCCCGGTAGCCGTAGCGCGCACCCTCTTTCAATCCCGGCACGATGACACGGTGAACATCGCCATCCCGCGTCATCGGCAGGCGTGCGGTTTCGGTGCCTGCTTTATCAAAGATGCAGAGCTCGAGCAGGGTGGCGTGGCTTGACCATACCGCAAATTCGGCGCCGTCGGTTGTGAGGACGACGCCGCCCTGCTGCAGCTTTTTTGCCATCTGCCGGATCAGGTGATGACGGTCGGTGCAGGGCGACCGGTTCGGCCGCTGATGTCTGCAACCGACTGGGCCGCTGCGATCAGATCTGCAAGTGCTGCCTGCGTTTCGATGTTGTGGCGGGTCGAGTCGGGCTCGTAACGCTCGATGTAGAGGCGCAGCGTGGCGCCGGATGTGCCGGTGCCGGAAAGCCGGAAGACGATGCGCGAACCGCCTTCGAACAGGATGCGGATCCCCTGGTTGTTGCTGACCGACTTGTCGACCGGGTCGTGGTAAGAGAAGTCGTCGGCGGACGTCACCGTCAGGTTGCCGATCTTGGTGCCCGGCAGGGTCGGCAGCTTTTCGCGCAGCGCGTCGATAAGGCCGTTGGCGGCTTCCGTGTCGACGCCTTCATAGTCGTGGCGCGAATAGTAGTTGCGGCCGTAGGTCGCCCAATGCTGGCCCATGATGTCGGCAACGCTTTCGCCGCGCACCGCCAGGATGTTGAGCCAGAGCAGCACCGCCCAGAGGCCGTCCTTTTCGCGAACGTGGTTCGAGCCGGTGCCGGAGCTTTCCTCGCCGCAGATCGTCGCCATGCCGGCATCGAGCAGGTTGCCGAAGAATTTCCAGCCGGTCGGGGTTTCATACATGCCGATGCCGCGCTTCTCGGCGACACGGTCGGCGGCGCCCGAAGTCGGCATGGAGCGGGCGATGCCGACGATGCCGTGCGAATAGCCGGGTGCCAGGTTCGCATTGGCGGCAAGAATGGCGAGGCTGTCGGACGGGGTCACGTAGGCGCCCTTGCCGATGATCAGGTTACGGTCGCCGTCGCCATCGGATGCCGCACCGAAATCGGGGGCATCGTCGCTCATCATCTCCTCGTAGAGTTCATGGCAATTGGCGAGGTTCGGGTCCGGATGGTGGCCACCGAAGTCGGGAAGCGGCTTGAAGTTGCGGACAGATCCCGAAGGCGCGCCGAGGCGATTTTCGAGGATTTCCTTGGCATAGGGGCCGGTGACTGCGCTCATCGCATCGAAACAGATGCGAAAGCCGAGGCTGATCAGGTTGCGGATGGCGCCGAAGTCGAACAGCTCTTCCATAAGCGCTGCGTAGTCCTCGACAGAATCGATGACCGAGACGATCATGCCGCCCGGCATTTCTTCCTTGCCGATGCGGTCGAGATTGACGTCAGGGAAGTCGGCGATCTTGTAGCTGTCGATGACCTTGGTGCGTTCAAAGATCGCGTCGGTGATCTTTTCAGGAGCAGGGCCGCCGTTTCCGGTGTTGTATTTGATGCCGAAGTCTTCGGTCGGGCCGCCGGGATTGTGGCTTGCCGAGAGGATGATGCCGCCGAAGGCCTTGTATTTGCGGATGACATGGGAGGCGGCCGGGGTCGACAGGATGCCGGCCTTGCCGACCATTACCTTGCCGAAGCCATTGGCTGCGGCCATTTTGATGGCCTTCTGGATGACATCGCGATTGTAGTAGCGACCGTCGCCGCCGATGACCAATATCTTGCCCTGAAAGCCTTCCAGCGAATCGAATATCGACTGGATAAAGTTCTCGGCATAGTTCGGCTGCTGAAATTCCGGGACTTTCTTGCGCAGGCCGGAAGTGCCGGGTTTCTGGTCAAGATAGGGTGTTGTCGGAACCGCTTTGATCATCGGGTTAGTTGCCTTTCGAGACGAGGCTGGAATAAAGGGCGGCGTAGCGCTCTGCGCTCTTTCCCCAGGATACGTCGGATTTCATGCCCTGCTTTTGCATCTGCGTCCAGAGTTTTCGATCCTGAAACAGCCGGATGGCGCGGCGTACTGCCTGCAAAAGACCGTCTACCGTGACCGGTGCAAACTGCACACCGGTGGCTACTTTTGCCTGTAGAGCAGCGTGATTGGCGTCGATGACGGTGTCGTTCAGCCCACCGGTGCGTGCCACGATCGGCACGCAGCCGTAGCGTAGGCCGTAGAGCTGGGTCAGCCCGCAAGGCTCGAAACGGGAGGGAATGATGATGCCGTCGCAGCCTGCCTGCATCAGGTGCGACATCGGTTCGTTATAGCCGACGGCCATGCCGACGCGGCCGGGATGGGCAGCGGTTGCTGCGAGCAATGCACCCTCGAGTGCTGCGTCGCCGGCGCCGAGGATAGCGAGCTTGGCACCCATGCCGACAATCTCGTCGATCGTGGTGGCGACGAGGTCCATACCCTTCTGCCAGGTCAGGCGGCTGATGATGCAGAAGATCGGCGCATCGTCGTTGTCGAGATGAAAATGGTCGATGATCGCCAGCCGGTTCTCGTCCCTCTTTGTGAGCTTCGAGAGGCTGAAGTTCTGGCTGATCATCGCATCGGTGTCCGGGTTCCAGACGTCTGAATCGATGCCGTTGACGATGCCGTGGAGGTCTCTCTGGCGGCTGGCAATGACGCCTTCCAGCCCCATGCCGAACTCGGGGGTGAGGATTTCTTCGGCGTAGGAGGGGCTGACGGTGGTGATCGCATGGGCTGCCTGCAGGCCACCCTTCAAGTAGCAGACGTCGCCGTAGTATTCGACGCCTTCCATGGAGAGGGCATGGCGCGGCAGCTTCAGCTTCGGGAAGATATCGTTGCCGAACTGGCCCTGGAAGGCGATGTTGTGGATGGTGACGACACTCGGGATTTCCGGTGTCTCGCTATAGCGCATGTAGACCGGCACCATGGCGGCCTGCCAGTCGTGGACATGGACGATGTCCGGCTTCCAGTCCGGAATCACTCCCGCCGCAATCTCGGCTCCGGCGAGCGACAGCGCGGCAAAGCGATGCCAGTTGTCGGGGTGGTCCCTGCCGCGTTCATCGACATAGGGGCCGCCGGCCCGGTCGAAATAGGCGGGGGCGTCGAGAACCAGCACCGACATGCCGTGATGGTCGACCTCGAGCAGGGTGGCGGGGGCGCCGAGCAAGTCGCTGAAGACATGTACGACGACGGGTGATCTTATGACGCTCATCACTGCCCGGTAGCCGGGCAGCAGGGTTTTGGTGTCGATGCCGTGGCTCTTAAGCGCTCCGGGCAGGGCTCCGACAACGTCGGCCAGGCCCCCTGTCTTGATCAATGGGAAGACTTCGGACGCGACCGACAGGACTTTCATATTATCAAATATCCAGTTTATCGATCATCGATTGGGTGATCAGGCAGATACCGCCTTCGCTTCGGCGGAAGCGCTTGGCGTCGAGCTCGATGTCCTCACCGACAACCAGACCCTCCGGAATGGTGACGCCGTGGTCGATAACGACGTTCTTCAGCTGCGCCCGGCGCCCGATCTTGACGCTCGGCAGCACGACGGCACCTTCGAGGCGCGAATATGAGTTCGCCCTGACGCCGGTGAACAGCAGGCTGTTCGACAGTGTCGCGCCCGATATGATGCAGTCGCCCGCGACCAGCGAGGATACGGCCGAGCCGCGGCGGTCTTCGTCGTCATGGACGAATTTCGCCGGCGGGTTGATTTCGGCATAGGTCCAGATCGGCCAGCTCTTGTCGTAGATATCGAGTTCGGGGACGATGGCCGTCAGATCGACATTGGCCTGCCAGTAGGCGTCGATGGTGCCGACGTCGCGCCAGTAGGGCTCGTTCTCGAAGTCGGAGCGAACGCAGGACTGGGCGAAGCGGTGGGCGACGGCTTTGCCGTTCTTGACGATGTAGGGAATGATATCCTTGCCGAAGTCGCGGCTGGAATTTGGATCGGCCGCATCGCGGCGCAGCTCCTCGATCAGGAACTTGGTGCGGAAGACATAGATGCCCATCGACGCGAAGGAGCTTTCCGGCTTGCCCGGGATTGCGGGTGGATCGGCGGGCTTCTCGACGAAATCGATGATGCGGTCATGCTCGTCGACGTGCACCACGCCGAAGCCGACAGCCTCCATGCGTGGCACTTCCAGGCAGCCGATGGTGACGTCAGCGCCTGAGTCGACATGCTGCTGCAGCATGTATTCGTAGTCCATCTTGTAGACGTGGTCGCCGGCCAGGATGACCATGTATTCGACGCCGTAGTCCTGGATGATGTCGATGTTCTGGAAGACGGCGTCGGCGGTGCCCTCGTACCACTGCGTTTCGGAAACGCGCTGGCTGGCCGGGAGGATGTCGAAGCTTTCGTTACGCTCGGGACGGAAAAAGTTCCAGCCGCGCTGCATGTGGCGGATCAGCGAGTGCGCCTTGTACTGCGTCGCAACGCCGATGCGACGGATACCGGAGTTCAGCGCGTTAGACAGCGCGAAATCGATAATGCGTGCCTTGCCGCCGAAGTACACCGCAGGCTTTGCGCGGCGGTCGGTCAGTTCCTTCAGGCGGCTTCCTCGGCCACCTGCGAGGACATAGGCCATAGCGTCGCGCGCCAGGGGCTGAATACGTTTCTCTACCATTTTATCCTCCCAATCGATTCTTAAAATTCCGGTTCCAGCAGAATGGTCGCCAGCGGCGGCAGGGTGATGTTGGCCATGATGCTTCCCCCGGCATTAACGGCCTGCACCCGTCCTCCGTTCCCTTTGCCGCTGCCGCCATAGATGTCGGCATCGGTATTCAGGATCTCCCGCCAGCGCCCCTCCGCTGGCAGTGGAAGCGCATAGTTCTCCCGATAGACAGGCGTGAAATTGGTGATCACGGCAATCGGCTTTTCACCCGGTGCCTTGCGCAGCCAGGCATAGACCGAGTTGGTGTCGTCATCCACGACGAGCCACTCGAAGCCTTCGCCCTCGCAGTCGCGCGCATGCAGCGACGGCTTGCTGCGGTAGGTGAAGTTGAGGTCGCGTACCAGCCTGCGCATGCCCTCGTGCATGCGGTATTGCAGCAAGTTCCAGTCGAGCGCTCGCTCCTCGCTCCATTCACTCCACTGGGCAAACTCCTGGCCCATGAACAACAGCTTCTTGCCGGGATAACCCCACATGAAGCCATAGAAAGCGCGCAGGTTGGCGAATTTCTGCCAGTCGTCGCCGGCCATCTTGGCGATCATCGAGCCCTTGCCGTGCACCACTTCGTCGTGGGAAATCGGCAGAACGAAATTTTCGGAATAGGCGTAGATCAGGCCGAAGGTCAGTTCGCTGTGGTGGTGCTTGCGATGCACGGGCTCACGGGCAAGATAGCTCAGCGTGTCGTGCATGAAGCCCATGTTCCACTTGAAGCCGAATCCCAGTCCGCCTTCGTGCACGGGCGCCGAAACCTTGGGCCACGAGGTGGACTCCTCGGCGATCGACATGACGCCGGGGTGGCTGCCGTAGAGCCGCTTGTTCATCTCCTGGAGGAAACGAACGGCCTCGAGGTTTTCGTTGCCACCATACTCGTTGGGCACCCATTCGCCGTGCTTGCGCGAATAGTCGAGGTAGAGCATCGAGGCGACGGCATCGACGCGCAAGCCGTCCAGATGGAATTTCTCGGCCCAATATACGGCGTTGTTGAGCAGGTAGGAGACGACCTCGGTGCGACCGAAATTGTAGATCGCGGTATTCCAGTCAGGATGAAAGCCCTGGCGTGGGTCGGCATGCTCGTAAAGGGCTGTGCCGTCGAAATGCCTGAGGCCGTGGGCGTCGGTCGGAAAGTGCGCCGGCACCCAGTCCAGGATGACGCTTACGCCAACTTTATGGGCGCCGTTGACGAAGCGGGCAAAGCCTTCGGGCTCTCCGAAACGGGCCGTTGGGGCGTAGAGACCGGTGGTCTGGTAGCCCCAGGAGGGATCATAGGGGTGCTCGGTGATCGGCAGGAATTCGATATGGGTAAAGCCCATGTCGACGACGTAGGGGATCAGCCGTGAGGCCATCTCGTCCCAGGACAGCATCGTGCCATCGTCGTTGCGCTGCCAGGAACCGGCATGCACTTCGTAGATGGAAATCGGCTGGCGACGGTGGTCGACATCCGACCAATGCTTTCTGTGGGCGTCGTCTTCCCAGTCCTGCACCAGTTCCGGTGTCGTCACCGATGCGTTCTTTGGACGCATCTCGCCGCGTCGTGCATAGGGATCGGCCTTGAGGGGCTGCAGATCGCCGTCCTTGCCGATGATCTCGTACTTGTAGGTGACGCCGGTCCGGACGTCCGGGGCAAAGATTTCCCAGATGCCGCTGTCGCTGCGCAGCCGCATGACGTGGCGGCGGCCGTCCCAGCCGTTGAATTCGCCGACGACGGAAACCCGGCGCGCATTGGGGGCCCAGACAGCGAAATGGAAGCCGTGGACGCCTTCATGCTTTAGCGGGTGGGCGCCCATCTTGTCGAACAGGCGAAGATCGGAGCCTTCGCGAGCGTAATAATCGTCCATCGGGCCGAGCACGGGGCCGAAGGAATAGGGATCCGTGACGGCCCATTCCGCATCGTCGCGGCGGGCGCGGTAGCGCACCGGTTGCAGCTTCGAAAGAGTTACCGGACCTGCGAAAAATCCGGCTGGATCGAGCATCTCGAGTTCGCCGATCAACGTACCGTCGATGGTGGTCGCGCTGACTGCCTCGGCACCGGGAACGAAGCATCGGACGACAAAGCCTTCGTCCGTCTTCTGCACCCCGAGGACCGAAAACGGGTCGGTATGCTCTGCGTTCAGTATCGCTGCGATCGTCTCGGCGGAGACGTTCTTTGCGGCCGTGCCTTCAGCGCCGGCTTTTCGTTTCTTCATCAAGCTCTCCAGATCTCATCCGCATACTGGCGGATGGTCCGGTCGGATGAGAACCAGCCCATGCGCGCCGTATTGCAGATGGTCTTGTTGTACCAGGTCGCCTTATCAGCCCAGAGAAGGTCGACGTCGCGCTGGGCGGCGGCGTAGCTGTCGAAATCGGCAGCAACCATGAACCAGTCATGGGCATAGATACCTTCGATCAGGTCGGTGTAGCGATTGCGGTCGTCCGGCGAAAAGACGCCCGAGGAGATGGCGGCCAGCGCCTGTGCCAGTTCGCGAGACTGCTCGATCACCTGGCGCGGGTTGTGCCCGTCGGTCCTGACCTTGGCAACCTGCTCGGCGGTAAGACCGAAGATGACGATGTTGTCGGCGCCGACATTGTCGCGCATCTCGACATTCGCGCCGTCCAGCGTGCCGATGGTGAGCGCGCCGTTGAGGCCGAATTTCATGTTGCCGGTGCCGGACGCTTCCATGCCGGCGGTCGAGATCTGCTCCGACAGGTCGGCAGCGGGCACCATCACTTCGGCAAGCGAGACGTTATAGTTCGGAATGAATACGACCTTCAGGAGACCGCGCACCGACGGGTCGTTGTTGATGACCTTGGCGACATCGTTGATCAGCTTGATGATCAGCTTTGCGTTGTGATAGCTCGGCGCCGCCTTGCCGGCGAACAGTTTGACGCGCGGCTGCCAGTCGAGTTCGGGATGCGATCGGATCTGGTCGTAGAGGGCCACGGTCTCGACGATATTGAGGAGCTGGCGCTTGTATTCGTGGATGCGCTTGATCTGGATGTCGAACATGGCATTCGGATCCAGCTTGATGCCCATGCGGCCGGCGACCAGATTGGAAAGGCGAGCCTTGTTGTCGCGCTTGATCTTGGCGAATTTTTCCTGGAAGGCGGCATCGCCGGCGAAGGCGTCGAGCGGCTTCAGCTTCTCGGCATCGTCCATGAAGGCGTCGCCGATGGTTTCGCGGATCAGGCTTGTCAGCCCCGGATTGCACTGCATCAGCCAGCGGCGCGGCGTGATGCCGTTGGTCTTGTTGTTGATGCGGTCGGGATAAAGCTTGTTCAGGTCGGCAAAGACCGTGTCCTTCATCAACTCGGTGTGCAAAGCAGACACGCCGTTGATGGAATGCGAGCCGATGAAGGCGAGGTTGCCCATCCGCAGGCGACGTTCGCCGCTCTCGTCGATCATGGAAACGCTGCGGATTTCGGCGTCGGTGAAGTTATGCACCTTGCGCGCTTCGAGCAGCACTGTGGTGTTGATCGCGTAGACGATCTGCATGTGGCGCGGCAGCAGCCGTTCGAACAAGGGGATCGGCCAGCTTTCCAGCGCTTCCGGCAGCAGCGTGTGGTTTGTGTAGGAAAACGTCTTGCGGGTGATGTCCCAGGCGGCGTCGAATTCGAAGCCGTGGACGTCGACCAGCAGGCGCATCAGTTCCGGAACGGAGACGGCCGGATGGGTGTCGTTCAGCTGGATAGCGACCTTGTCCGGCAGCGATGTCAGGTCGTCATACTGCTGCAGGTGGCGGCGGATAATGTCCTGCAGCGAGGCAGAGCAGAAGAAGAACTCCTGACGAAGGCGCAGTTCCTGGCCGGCCGGCGTGCCGTCTGCCGGGTAGAGGACGCGGGTCAGGCTCTCAGCCTTGTTGCTCTCGCGCAGCGCGCCGATATGATCGCCCGCATTGAAGGCGTCGAGCAGGATCGGATCGATCGGCTGGGCTGCCCACAGGCGCAGTGTGTTGACGCGCTTGCCGCGCCAGCCGACGACGGGTGTATCGAAGGCCGCGGCAATCACTCGCTCTGCGGGCTTCCAGACATAGCGCGGCGTATCCTCGTTGCCGGCGACGATTTCCACGGCACCGCCGTAGCCAACCTCGTATGCACTCTCGCGGCGCTCGAATTCCCAAGGGTTGCCGTGCGCCAGCCAGGTCTCCGGCAGTTCGACCTGCCAGCCATCTGCCATCTGCTGGCGGAACAGGCCGTGCACGTAGCGGATGCCGTAGCCATAAGCCGGCACGTCGACCGTGGCCATCGACTCCATGAAGCAGGCGGCGAGGCGGCCGAGGCCGCCGTTGCCAAGCGCTGCATCAGGCTCGAGGCTGGCGATGACGTTTACGTCGACACCGAGCGAGGTGAGGGCCTCGGTGATCTCTTCCATAAGTTCAAGATTGGAAATTGCATCGCGCATGAGGCGACCGATGAGGAATTCCAGAGACAGGTAATAGACGCGTTTGGCGCCGGATGCGTAGGTCTTGCGGGTGGATTCCATCCAGCGGTCGATGATCCGGTCCCGGATGACGAGGATGGTTGCGGTGAGCCAGTCGTGCGGCTTGGCGACCTTGGCATCCTTGCCGATACGGTAGGTCAGGCGCTCGATGATTTCTTCGGCCAGAATCTCAGGACGGGAACTGCGGGGCGCGGGCGCGGGGAGTGAGGCCCTTGAAATCGTATTCATGGTTGGTCTCGCCATTTATGATTTGTAATCAGAGTGTTAAATCTGAATAAATCGTTTTCCGAACGCGTCTCTGCCTCCAGTTTATGCACCGATATAGAGCAGTTGCAACAAAGGAATATCGCGAAAGCGGAAAATAGCCGGAGAGGTTGGTGCGGCACGTCAATTGCGCGCGCCAAAGGGCTGATTTCGGCAGCAAGCGACACCCTGAACGCGAAAGAAAACCCGCTCCGAGGGGTGGAGCGGGTGGGGTGGTTGGGTGAGATGTATCGGACCCATCTGGGCTTACTGGGTCATCCGGACCGTTTGGTCGGCAGCCTTCTGGCCGATTGACTTGAACGCTGCGACCAAGCTGATCATGTCATTTGCCTGGTAATAGTTGGAGATGTTGCCAGCGCAGGATTTGAGCATGTTCTGGCCGTTAGTAGGCGCCATAAACGCCACGGTGTAAATTGTTATGCCGGCATCGCGGGCGCTTTTGCAGCTGTTCAAGGTCGCTGTGTCCAGCGACGGGTTCCAGACGCTGCTGTGGCCTGTGTTTTCACCGTCCGTCATCAGCACTATGTATTTTGCAAACGTCTTGTTACCCTTCAGCAGTTGCGCTGATGCTTCGGCGTTTGCCGTCAGCGCGCTATATGCTTGGGCCATGGGGCCGCTCGCATCTGTGCCTCCTGTTGGCACGTCATCAATCCTGTTGACGTAGCTGCGCATCGAGGAACTTCCCCAGGTTTGCGGCTCGGGCTTGCCCGTGTCAGTGGTGTCTGTGTAGGTTAGCCCCCCGAGGCGAACGAGAACTTTCGTCGGGTCGCTCTTGTCCAACTGGTCAAACAGCACGCCAGCGGCCTGTTTGAGTGCAGCTATCTTGCTTACGTAGCAAGGCGCTGTGTAATAGGCGTATGGCCAAGACGATTCCGTGTAGTTCCAGCAAGCCAATTGGCTTGTGTCCTTCGTACTAGTGACCCAGGCCATTGAACCGGACTTGTCGAGAGCGAGAAACATGGAAAGCGCCTGACCGGTCGAGGTGGCCGCGGTCGCGCTGTTGCTGGAAGTCGAACTGGACGTTGCAATCGTGACCTGATTCCATCCCAACAGTTTGGTCATGCCGTTGACTTGCTGCGGAAAGCTGCCGTTTATCGACACGGCATAGCTTTTGCTGCCGGTGGTAGCATCGGTCGTGGGTGTGACATTGACCTTGGTGCCCGATTTCAGGGCCGCAAGAGTGGTCGCGTCGGACCCGAGATAATTTGCCATCTGGCCGGAGACGAAGTCCTTGCCGAAGGCTTGTGCATTCGTCGTGGTGGTCGTTCCGTCGGCCAATGCGCTGGCCGTCGCCAGTGCTGCGGCATCGGTCGCATTCTGCAGCTGGTTCTTCGACAACACCATGTTGGAGACGTCTACTGCCACTCCGGCGCCGGCAAATACGACGGGCACCGCTAGCGCCGTCAGAATGCCGAAATTGCCGCTCCGGTCGCTGAAAAAACGGCGCAAGCCGAAACCGGATCTGAAACTGGTGCTCATCATGTTCACCTAAGGTATTGCCCCACAACTCTGGGTACCCTAGTCGGGTAATCCTTTTCATTGCATTGACAACTTAGGTACGAATTGAGCGATCCGGCTGCATATTCCAGTTTTGGGAATCTAGCCGAGAGGAATGACGTCGACTGCCTGGTCGATCTTCTGGCTGCCGTAGCTCTTCAGCACGCCAATGACCGGTGCGACATCGGAATAGTCACGGCCGTAGGCGACGACGATGTGGTCTGTGCTCGCCGGTATATCGTTAGTCGGATCTAGCTCTATCCAGCCGACGGTTTCACCGCACCATGCGCGCACCCAGGCGTGCATTGCATCGGCGCCTTCGAGCCGCGTCTTGCCGGGTGGCGGGATGGTGCGGAGGAAGCCGCTGACGTAGCCGGCGGGGATGCCGAGGCTGCGCAGCGCGATAATCATGATGTGGGAGAAGTCCTGGCAGACGCCGCGTTTCAGCTTGAAAGCCTGGTCCGGCGTGGTGTCGACATTCGTCGCCTTGCCGTCATAGGTGAAGTCCTCGTAGATCTTCGAGCACATGGCGCGGGCGATCTGCATCACGGTGAGCGGGCTCGATGCCCACTGGCGGGCGTAGTCGGCGATCTCGGTGCTTTCAGAGAGGCGCGGACTGGCGCTCAGGAAATGGTGCGGAGACAAGGCATCGACAGACCAGCAATCGGCGATCTCGTCTGCTAGGTCCGGCAGAAGCGGCGAGAAATCTGCCGTGGTTGCGAGGCTTTCTACGTGTACACGGGCCTTCATCCGGATCTCGAGCTTTTCATGGGGCTTGCGCACCAGGAGCGAGGTCGTCGGATGCAGGAAGAAGTCGGTAAACAGCCTCTGCTCTTCCGGGACAGGCGAGATCGTCAGGGAACCCGCTACCAGCCGCTGGCGGCCCGGCAGCGACAGGGGCAGCAACCGCAGCATGTGACGGGCGTTGGAGGCCGGGATCTGGTAGGTATAGCCCATTTTCAGGGACAGGTCGTATTGCATGATCTATCCCAGATAGGTGTGAGCCAGAAGGTCCGACAGATGTTCGAGTTCGCGCTCAAGCCGTTGGTAGGCGTCGGCCGTCATGGTTTCAGGCGTCAACACTGCCAGGCCCGATTGTAGCCTGAGTGCCTCGCGACAGAAGGGCGACATCTGGCCATTGACTGTGGCGCCGGGAAGTTGCGCCACCTCGCGGTGGATCTCGTTCAGCTGGAACAGGATCGAGCGCGGATTGAGCGGGTCAAGGGCCAGGAGGTCGGTGACCGTCAGCCGCGCGGTATTGACGTTGTAGCGCCGACGGTGGGTCATGACGCTGTCGCCGATTTCGAGCAGCATGTCGAGCGATCCGTCCGGCGCATCCGGGCCTGACATATGGCCGAGTACACGGGTCATGAACAGGCCACGCTCGATGTAGCGACCGAGAGACAGGAAGCGCCAACCGGTGAAGCGGTACATGTTTTCGTGCACCAGACCGGCAAAGCCTGCAAGCTTGCGCAAAAGGATCGTCATCGCATGGCTGGCGTCGTCGCCGGCTTTCACGTGGTCCTTGAAACGTCGGGCGGTCTTGGCGAGATCGTTTAGGGCCAGCCAGCCGTCGGGGGAAAAGCGGTCGCGAATGTTGCTGGCGGAATAGACGGCGCTCTCGATATTGCGCAGCAGGGTTTCCGGCACAGCCTCCTTGGTGTCGATGTCGACGATGCCGAGATAGTCGCTGACGTCTGCCAGCAGCGGCTGGTTGGGATCGGCGGATTCTGCGAAACGGCCATGCCAGGCGCGAAGGATGCGCAGCGCGCCTTCGGCCCGCTCGATGTAGCGGCCCAGCCAGAACAGGTTGTCGGCAGCGCGGCTCGGCAGGCTTCCCGGCATGTTGCGCGTGAAAGTTTCCTCCGTCGGCAACAGCGTGCGGCGCTCGACGGGCTTGTCGCTGACGATCCAGACGTCGGCAGCCGATCCGCCCGACTGCATGGCGATGGCTGCCACATCGTCGCCGCTGCCGATGCGGGCAAAGCCGCCGGGCATGATCTTCCAGCCGTTCTCGGTGCGGGCGGCAAAGACACGCAGGCTCATCGGCCGCGGCTGCAGCTTGCCGTTTATCCAGGCCGGAGTGGTCGACAGGGTGACGACCTCCTGTCCGACCAGCTTGCGACCGTCGCTCTTCAGCCAGTCGGCAATCGATTCCTTTGCCGTGGCGCGCAGGGTCGAGCCGAGCACGGATTGTCCGTTGTCGTCGAAGAAGGGAAGTCGGGAATAGGCCGGCCCGATCACCATCTTCTCGATGTTGCGGGCGACCTGGGCGCGCTCGGCCTTCTGGCCGCACCACCAGGTGGCGATCGAGGGCAGTTTCAGCTCTTCGCCCAGCAGGTGGCGCGATATCGTTGGCATGAAGGCCAGCAGCGCCCGCGTCTCGAGCACACCGGAGCCGAGCGCATTGACGATGGTCACCGATTGCGAGCGCAACGCCTCGACAAGGCCGGGCGTGCCGATATGGGAGTGCTGCGCGAGTTCCAGGGGGTCGGCATAGTTTGAGTCCAGGCGACGCCAGAGGACGCTGATCGGCTTCAGTCCGGCGACGGTGCGTACCATCACCTGGTTATTGACGACGGTCAGGTCTTCGCCCTCGAGCAGCATGAAGCCGAGGTAGCGAGCGATGTACGCGTGCTCGTAATAGGTTTCGTTTGCGGGGCCGGGCGAGAGAACCGCGATCCTGCCGTCACCGCCCTGCTTCATGGCCTGCAACGTATCGCGGAAGGCGCCGAAGAACGAGGCGAGCCGATGCACGCTGGCATCGGCATAGAGATCGGAAAAGGCACGGGTCGTGGCAACGCGGGTTTCAAGCGCGAAGCCCGCTCCTGACGGGGCCTGCGTCCTGTCGGCCAGCACCCACCAGTTGCCATCTGGCCCACGGCCGATCTCGAAAGCCAGGAAATGCAGATAGTGGCCGCCCGCCGGTTTCACGCCGACCAGCGGTCTCAGGAATTCCGGGTTGGAGCCCACTAAAGCCGGTGGGAGATAGCCTTCCTTGACCAGGGTGTTGTCGCCGTAGATGTCGGCGATGACCTTTTCCAGCAGGTTCGCGCGCTGCACCAGGCCTTCCGACAGGGTCTGCCATTCACGCTCGTCGATAAGCACTGGAATATGCGATATCGGCCAGTTGCGTTCAGTGACACCCTTGGTGCCGTAGTCGCGGTAGAAGACGCCGGCATCGCGGAGATAACGGTCGGCGCGGGCAAAGCGCTCGTGCAGCTCCTTTTCCGGCATGCGGCTGAGGCCCGCCAGAAACTTCTGCCAGACGGGACGCACGGCGCCGGATTTGTCGACCATCTCGTCGGCGACGCCGGGCATGGCGGCATAGGCAAAGGCCGGATCGATGCCGATGTCAGCCGTTGCCTTTTCCGTGCCTACAGTTGCCGGTTTCTTGGACATCGCGTTCTCAGTTCAAATTCCGGTCGGACGCCTGAGATCCAGGGTCAGCGGAAATTCCGGGGATGTCAGTTCTGGCCGCAGGGGATAGGCGCCAGCAGTGTGGCCCCACGGTTCGAAGCGGGCAAGGCGGCGAGCTTCCGCCTCGTTGTTGTTCACCGGGAAAGTCTCATAGTTGCGACCGCCGGGATGCGCAACATGGTAGATGCAGCCGCCGATCGACCGCTGCGACCACGTATCGTAGATATCGAAGGTCAGCGGCGTGTTGACGGGCAGTACCGGGTGCAGCCCGGAGGCCGGATGCCAGGCCTTGAAACGCACGCCGGCCACCGAGACGCCGGCGACGCCGGTCGGTGTCAACGGCACGGCGCGACCGTTGCAGGCGACCGTGTAGCGAGACGGGTTATTGCTCTCCAGCCGGACCTGCAGCCTCTCGACCGATGAATCGACGAAGCGAACAGTTCCGCCGATTGCCCCTTCCTCGCCCATGACATGCCATGGTTCGAGTGCCTGGCGAAGTTCCAGCTTGTTGCCTTCGTATTCGACTTCGCCCGAGAACGGGAAACGGAATTCGAGCTGTGCCTGGAACCACTCCGGCCTGAGGTCAAAGCCGTGGGCCTTGAGATCGGCCAGCACGTCGAGGAAATCCTGCCAGATATAGTGCGGTAGCATGAAGCGGTCGTGCAGCGACGTTCCCCAGCGGACAAGACGGCCGTCGATCGGCTCCTTCCAGAAGCGTGCGATGAGCGCGCGGACCAGCAATTGCTGGGCAAGACTCATGCGGGCATTCGGCGGCATTTCGAAGCCACGGAATTCGACGAGGCCGAGGCGGCCCGTCGGGCCATCCGGGGAAAACAGCTTGTCGATGCAGATTTCCGAGCGGTGGGTGTTGCCGGTGACGTCGATCAGCACGTTGCGGAACAGCCGGTCCACTAGCCACGGAAGCGGCGGCTCGCCCATTCCCGGCGCGGGGACCTGCGCCATGGCTATTTCCAGCTCGTAGAGGCTGTCGTGACGGGCTTCGTCGAAGCGCGGCGCCTGGCTGGTCGGGCCGATGAACAGGCCGGAGAACAGATAGGACATCGAGGGATGGCGCTGCCAGTGCAGAACCAGGCTCTTCAGTAGATCCGGGCGGCGCAGGAACGGGCTGTCGGCGGGGTTTTTGCCGCCGACGACGACGTGGTTACCGCCGCCGGTGCCGGTGTGCCGACCGTCGATCAGGAACTTGTCGGTGCCGAGACGGGTCTGGCGCGCCTCTTCATAGACGGTCGTGGTGATGGCGACACATTCCTGCCAGCTGGCGGCCGGGTGGATGTTGACCTCGATGACGCCGGGGTCGGGCGCGACGCGGATGACGTTGATGCGCTCGTCGTGGGGCGGCGGATAGCCTTCGATATGGATCGGAAGGTTGAGCTCGGCGGCTGCGTTTTCAGCGGCAGCGATCAGCTCGAGGTAGTCCTCGATGCGCTCGACCGGCGGCATGAACACGCAGAGGCGGCCATCGCGCGGCTCCACAGACATGGCCGTGCGCACCGCGCCACCGATTTCACCGATGGTCTGCTCGACCCGCGATTGGCCGCTGTCGTCGGTCTGGAAGGAGGCTTCCGGCATGGCGCGGCCGGCCGGCACCACGACATCAGGCAGCGGTACGCGGGGGATCGAGGGATCTGCCTCGTGGATGTAGGGATAGCTCGAAGGCGGCACGTAGGGCAGGGTGCCGAGCGGCAGGCGATAGCCGACGGGGCTGTCGCCGGGCACGAGGAAGATCTTGCCGCGGCGGGTCTTCCATTTTTCGCTGATCCAGCGCTGGCCGCTGGCCTTGGCGTTCCACGCCTGCACCGGCAGGATGTAGCCGGTCGCAACCGTCAGGCCGCGCTCGAAAACGCGAGCGATGCGGTTGCGCTCCTCGGGGTCCTTGAGCTTCGAATTCGACGGATCGACATTTTCGGGCAGGCTGCCTTCCTTGATGATCCATTCGGCCGGATCTTCATAGGCCGGCAGCACCATGTCGGGCTCGATGGCCAGCTCCCTGGCGATGGCGGTGAGGAGTTTACCGGCATCCTCGGCCTTGACGCCGGTGTCGGCGCCTTCGGCGGCAATGAGGGCGGGGTTCTGCCAGATCGGCTTGCCGTCCTTGCGCCAATAAAGTGAGAAGGTCCAGCGCGGCAGGCTTTCGCCCGGATACCATTTGCCCTGGCCGTAATGCAGGAAGCCGCCGGGTGCAAAGCGTTCGCGCAGCTTGCGGATAAGCTTGTCGGCGAGATCGCGCTTCGTCGGGCCGACGGCAGCAGTGTTCCATTCCTCGCCCTGCAGGTCGTCTATCGACACAAAGGTCGGTTCGCCGCCCATGGTCAGGCGGACATCTTGGTCGACCAGAACCTTGTCGACGGCCTCGCCGAGGGCGTTCAGCGCTTGCCAGGACTCCTCTGAAAACGGCTTGGTGATCCGCGGATGCTCGGCGACGCGGGTCACGTTCATGGCGAAATCGAATTCGGTGTTGGCCTGGCCGAAGATGGCGCCGGAGATCGGCGCGGCATTGCGATAGTGCGGGGTGGCGGCCAGCGGGATGTGGCTTTCGCCGGTCAGGAGGCCGGAGGTCGGGTCGAGGCCGATCCAGCCTGCACCGGGCAGGTAGACTTCGCACCAAGCGTGCAGGTCGGTGAAATCGACTTCCGTGCCGGAGGGGCCGTCGAGCGCCTTCAGGTCAGGAGCCAGCTGGATCAGGTAGCCGGAAACGAAACGGGCGGCAAAGCCGAGGTTGCGCAGCACTTCGACCAACAGCCAGCTGGTGTCGCGGCAGGAGCCAAGCGCTGCCAGCAGCGTTTCCTCCGGCGTCTGGACGCCGGGCTCCATGCGGATCACGTAGTTGATGTCGCGCTGCAGGCGGGCATTCAGGTCGACGACGAAATTCGTGGTGCCGGTCGGGGAGCGGTCGATGGTCGCCATGAAGGCCGCCAACGCGTCGCTCATGGGTTCCGGCTGCATGTAGATCTTCAAGTCGTCGCGCAGATCCTCCGGATAGTCGAAGGGCCACATCTGCGCCGATTCCTCGACGAAGAAATCGAACGGATTATAGACCGTCATGTCGGCGACGAGATCGACCTCGATCTTGAATTCGGTAACAGGATCGGGAAAGACGTAGCGCGCCAGGTAGTTGCCGTAAGGGTCCTGCTGCAGGTTGACGAAGTGATTTTCCGGCGAAATCTTCAGCGAATGGCTGATGACGCGGGTCTTCGAATGCGAGGCCGGTTTCAGCCTTATGATCTGCGGCCCGAGCCGGACCGGCGTGTCATACTTGTAGTGCGTCAGGTGGTAGATACTTGCTTTGATGGACATATTTTTTTCTTTTGCCAGCTATTCCCGAGGGGATAGTGTGCAATGCAACGACAGAAAGCAAGGCGCTTTACCGACCGTGTCCACATCCTGGCGCTAAAGCGCCAATAGCGGGCCTTTGCCCGCCGTCAGACGGCTGCCAAACTTCAAGAAGCTTTGTTTGACGAGGGCGATACCCCACTCGCCGTGATCCTCGCCCTTGTGGCGGGTGGCCAGAGATACGACGTCTGTCGGGTCAAAGACTCCTTCAGCTCAAGGACTTGAGCTGACTGGATCCCCGCCACAAGGGCGAGGAAGAGGGGGAGTGAGGGCGAGGAGGATGGGAGGAGAGTTTGGCAACCGGTTACAGGTCACTCGGGAATTTGCAGTAGTCTGACGGCGGGCTGTCGCCCGCCGCTGGTCCGTTGCAGACGTATGCCTCAGGTGCGGCCGAATTCGTCGTTGAGGCGGATGATGTCGTCCTCGCCGAAATAGGAGCCGGTCTGCACCTCGATGAGCTCCAGCAGGATCTTGCCCGGATTGGCCATGCGGTGGACTTCGCCGAGCGGGATGTAGACGGACTCGTTCTCGCGCACGACCTGCACCTTGTCGCCGATGGTGACTTCGGCCGTTCCCTTGACGACGATCCAGTGCTCGGAGCGGTGATGGTGTTTCTGCAGCGACAGCTTCTTGCCGGGCGTCACGAAGATGCGCTTCACCTGGAAGCGGTCGCTCTTGATCAGCGACGTGTAGCCGCCCCAGGGGCGATAGGACGTGGGATGGGTTTCGGTGAGTGTCGCGGTCTTCTTGTGGCCGGCCAGCAGCTTGACCAGCTTGCCGACGTCCTGGCTGTCCTTCAGATGTCCGACATAGACGGCATCTTCGGATGCGATGACGGCGACGTTCTCGAGACCCTGCACGGCAAGATGAGTACCGTGGGTCATGACGAGAGAGTTTTTGGTGTTGACCAGCGTCGTGTTGCCGGCCGACACGTTGCCGTTCTCGTCCTGCTTGCCGACCTTCCAAACCGAATCCCAGCTGCCGAGGTCCGACCACAGGAAGGACGAGGGGACAACGGCGGCGTTCGACGTCTTTTCCATGACGGCATAGTCGATGGATATGTCGGGGCTCTTGGAAAAGGCCTCGCTGTCCAGACGGGTAAAGTCGAGATCGCGAACGCCCTTGGCAAGGGCTTCCTTGGCCGCCTTGACCACGGCCGGTGCAAATTCGGTCAGCTCCGCCAGCAGCGGCGTCACCGGAAAAACGAAGATGCCGGAATTCCAGTAAAAGCCGCCGGCAGCGAGCATCGCTTCGGCCTTGTCGGCGGGTGGCTTCTCGATGAAGCGTTTGACCGCATGGGCGCCAGAGGCCAGCGACTTTCCGACTTCGATATAACCGTAGCCGGTGGCAGGCTCGGTCGGGGTGATGCCGAAGGTGACCAGCTTGCCTTCCGCCGCCGTGGCACGGGCGATGCGGATGCAATCGAAATAGGTGGCGTCTGCCGTGATCTCGTGGTCGGAGGCCAGAACCTGGATGATGGTGTCGTTGCCGAAAAGATCGTTGGCGAGCGTTGCGGCGGCGGCGACGGCGGGGGCTGTGTTGCGGGCAACCGGTTCGAGCAACACGGCTGCAAGTTCGATGCCGAGTTCGCGGGCCTGCTCGGCCACGAGGAAACGGAACTCCTCATTGGTGACGACGATGGCCGCTTCGTAAAGGTCCCTGTCGGAAACGCGCGACAGGGTGTTCTGAAACAGTGTCTGGTCTCCCACGAACTGGATAAACTGCTTTGGCGCCGTGGCGCGCGACAGCGGCCACAATCGAGTTCCCTTGCCACCGGCCATGATGACCGGGACGATTTTTGCTGCCATGAATTCGATCCTCTTTAAAACTTGTCGTCGATGAATTTCTGCAGGCGAGGCCGCCCTGGCCGCCCTGCAAAACTCCTGCAAGGTCGTCTAACGCAAATCTCTGCGGCCCTTTTTAGCCGCCAAAAGCAGCGTGATTCTACCGGGTATTTCTGTTTCTCCAACCGTTCGTTTTGAAATATGTCATTAAATCAAAGGCAAGGTTAAGGCAGTTTGCGATCTCGGCATAGTCCGACCTGCGCAAAACCTTGCTTCGATCCGTCTCAGGGCGTTTCGTCTGGACGCAGGCTCGTCGAGTGTGCGCTATTCTCGTGACGCTTGTTATAGCGCACCGAAGACCAGAAAGAGAGGCCGATCAGGGCCGCGCCGCCGAGGCCGGTCACTACCTCAGGGATGTGAACCAACGTCTGGACGAACATAATGACCGCCAGGATGAGGATGGCATAGAAGGCACCGTGTTCGAGGTACCGGTATTCGGCAAGTGTGCCTTTCTCGACCAGCATGATGGTCATGGAGCGGACGTACATCGCGCCGATGCCGAGGCCGATGGCGATGACGAACAGGTTCTGGGTCAGTGCGAATGCGCCGATGACGCCGTCGAAGGAGAAGCTGGCATCGAGCACCTCGAGGTAGATGAAGGCGCCGACGCCGCCTCGGGCAGCCTCGCTCATGGTCCGCTGCGATGCATCGAGCAGGCCGCCGAGCACTTCGACGAGCAGGAATGTCAGCAGGCCGTAGATGGCTGCGTAGAGGAAGCGAGTGGCATCGTCGCCATCGAGAAGCGCGGCAAAACCCAGCATCGTGATCAGCACGATCGAGATCTCGACGCCCTTGATGGTGGCAAACCGCGCCATGGCCTTTTCAAGAAAAGCGATCCAGTGGACGTCTTTCTCGTTGTTGAAGAAATAGGTCAGTCCGACCATCATCAGGAAGCTGCCGCCGAAGGCTGCGATCGGCAGATGGGCTGTCTTCATGATGCTGGCATATTGTTCGGGTTCGACCGCCGCCATGCGCAGCGCTTCCCATGGGCCGATCTCGCCGGCGACGGCAACGATCGCCAGCGGGAAGACGATCCGCATGCCGAAGACGGCAATCAGGATGCCCCATGTCAGGAACCGCTGCTGCCAGACAGGCGTCATCTGTTTCAGCTTGTTGGCATTGACGATGGCATTGTCGAAGGAGAGCGAGATTTCCAGGACGGCAAGCACGACGCAGATGAAAAACACGGTGGCCATGCCACCCAGCGTTCCCGTCATTTTCCAGCCGAGAAATCCGCCGCCGATCAACCCGACGACGGTAACGATAATGGCCCATCTGAAATAGGACAGGACCGGCATGCCCGATCCCTGGCCAGTCCCTGAGCCTGATGTTGGGCGCGTCATGGGCGCACCTGTGGGGCAGGGGACGCGGGAAGGCGAAATGCGGGTAGACGTCGCGTGCCTTCGACGGCATGCGAGAAAAGCATGGTCAGCTTGTTCATGGGGATAAATCCGCCGGCTTGTCTGCAGGCGGTACCGACATCACGAGAGCGCCGTAAAAACTCTCGCCAGAGGGGCCCGGCACCAGTGTTATCCGCGGCAGATGTCCTTGATCCGCAGAGCCTCATAGGTAAGGAGATTGCCGTCGTGGTCAAGAGCGGAGCGGGAACCAAATCAACAGGTCGACGTTGAACCTCAGGTTGCATCCCGCAACCGGATTGCGGAGGAGGCAGTCATGGAGCATATCACTCAACAGACAGGAACGAAATTCGACGCGGTGCAGCCACGAAAATTCGGCCGACCCAACGCCTTGCGGAAGGCTCAGGTCCTGCCGCCACACCAAGTGGACCTCACCCTGTCGTCGGCGCCGCGCGACGATCTCCGCGTGCCGGCAACGATAAGCGGTGCCGTGATGTCGAAGCGGATCGACCGGCAAGGCTAAAGCAGCGTTTCTCGATAACTGGCCCACTGGCGCCGGCTAACCGGCGCCGCGAAAGCTACTTCTTTGCAGGTGTGTCGCCACCGGTGCGGAAGCCGCCAGTGAACTTCGAGTCCTTCGATTCCGCCGAGCATTCGATCGCCACTTCCTTACCGCTGTAAGGATTTCCGAAGGTGCATGTTCCCGCGGCCTTGACCTGGCCGGTCATGGTCGTGCCGGCGCCGGAAACGACCATGTTCAGCGCCAGGCGGACGTTGCCGTTCGATGCGGCCTTGATCGTCTTGCCATCGCCGGCGAAGCCCAGCATCTTGCCCTCGGATGTGAAGATGAAGGTCACGGTGCCGTTAGGGGCGGTGACGCTTGCAAGCTCGTTCTTGCACTTCTTCGTAGCGTCGAGCTTGCCGACCACCAGCTTGGCACATTTGCCTTTAAGCACGATGGCGCCGGGCCCGCCGGGAAAGGTCTGCGCCGAGGCAGCGCCTGCCGTAAGAGCGATCAGGGTCGTTACCAGTGCCAGGCTTGTCGTCCGCATTCAAAAGTCTCCGATTTTCAACTTGTAGCGTCGTCCGGCATCAGGCCGACCACGATGCATACGCCCAGCCATATGGTGCAAGGGCAGTTTCTTTAAAGGCAGGCACATGAATGGAAAATGAAGGCGTTGCTCCAGACCCGTTCATTCCGCTCAGATTAAAGGGTATCATCGCTCGACGCGGTTCGCCGCGGGTCGGGATCAATGAGGAGGGGACCATGAAAACGAGAATTTCGACGGCCATTTTGGCCGCAATGCTGATGGGGGGCACAGTTGTTTCCTTGCCGCCGGTGGCCGCAGCGCAGGACGTCCAGTTTGAAATCGGACGCCACCGTCCCCCACCGCCGGATTACCAGCAGGACGACGAGGATGCTCCGCAGCCGGAATATGGCTACCATCGTCCGCGCCCTGACTATGATCGTCCTCCGCCGCGCGACTATGGAAGGCGCGGATGCGATCCTCGTCAGGCCGTCGCCATGGCCAGTCGCAACGGGCTTCGGCACGCCCACGTCGTTGACGTCTCTCCGCGTCGGATAACGGTAGATGGCTTCACCCGTCGCGGGCCGGACGAGATGGTTTTCGGCAACGTGCGCGGGTGCCCAAGCCTCGATTGATGTTTTTCCGGCATGTGCGCTCCAAGGCGCGCATGCCGTTTTGGCACGACTGCGGTTCTAGCCGCCTGCGCCGCCTGACGCGTCATCCATAAATTCCGGGTACTGCACAGTTTGCTGCGTGTCTTCGGGTTGTGCCGTCCCGTCGTCGCCAATGTAATCATGGGCGCCGAGCCATTCAGCGAGTATTTTCGAGACGGCTGCATCACGACCTAGCCCATGGTCTGCCATATACCGCGCAAGGGCCTCGTCGATATCTTTGGGCAAAGTGGTCATCGCGGCGTCTCTCAATCGAATTCCGGGATCTGGCCATGCTGGTAGAGGATGATCGTCGGGCCTTCCTCGCCAACGGCAGGGTTTGCCTCGCGGCTCCATGCCACCACGCCTGCGTGATCGTTGATGAGCGTCTGTGCAGCGTAGACAGCTGATTCTTCCGTTTCCATCTGTCGCGGGCCGAAGGCTGGTTCGAGCCTGCCATCCGCATCGCGGTCAAAGGCTGTCACGACGATCATCTTGCGAAATCCCGGCATTGGCTTTCCTCGCGTACGCGGCTCGATTATGACAGCGGCAGTCACTGCAAGGGCAACGCGTCGGTACGGGCGGATGTTCCGTTGTCACACAGGCTTCAAATATTTCGTCGAAAACGGTGCTCGGTTGGCGTTTTAGAACCAGCCCATTAGACGCGCGGACCCTATGAGGCTGCCGGCGATCGACAGCAGAGCCATGATGATGATGACGGAAAAGACGATGGCGCGTGACATGGACAACTCCTTAACCCCGGCTTAGTAACATCAGGCGCCGGCCGCCTGCAATGGAACAAAAGAGCGCGGTCAGCATTCCGAACCGGGCAATCGTGCCGTTCGGTCGTGACAGAGAGAGCCATCATGAAGATTATGCTTGGATTGGGACTTGCCTTAAGTCTTGCTTGCGTTTCGGCCGCTGCAAGCCCGGGCGAATATCAGTACTATTTTGGCGGTCCCGTCGACCAGACCCCAACCCTTGCGGCAAAATTCGACAGGGCGTCGGACTATTGCGCAGTTGAAGCCAGCCGGCCCGACCGCGGCTCCAGCGATGTGCACAGCTACATCCATACGGTCGCCATGCGGAATTGCCTTGCCCGTTACAATTTCATCGACCGCGGTGTCTATTCCGCACTGCCGATCACGCTCGGGCTGGACCACTTCATCGATAGATAAGCTGTGCGCCGCTCGATAAAGCGATGAGAGTGGCTACAACGTCAACCTGGTTCAGGCGGTGCCACCGCCTGCGCCTCCGCTCTTTTCGATCGCGGATACCATTTCACGGGTGCTGTCGGCCAGGAGATCGGCGTTTTCATGGGCTGCAGCGTCGTCCATGCCCGACTGCAGACCGATGCTGACCCAGCTTTCGTGTAGACCGTTGATATAGTCGTCCCGATCTTCCGCATCGATCTCAAGCACGTGCATTGCGGCCGTGCGGACGAATTCGGTCATGGCCTGGTCCAGGTCAGCTGTCATATTATTCCTCGATCTGATGTAACAGCTATTTGGCGACCTGGTGACGATCGTCAAGCGCATGCGTTACATTTGTCGAGTAACCGGACCTCCAAACGCGTCGCCAGCCAGAGCCGGCGGCGGCGCGTTTTGCGCCGACTTTGCAGTCCAGATTATTATATTTTCGACGGCTGGTTTTTCGGCAGGATGAAATCTACGCCCAGCATATGCAGCCACATCCGCTCGAGAATGTAGCCGTGGGCAACGACGCCCGCAGTTGAGAAATCGATTGCCAGTCTCAGCGAGATCGGCGGAATAGCCGCCACGCGCGCATTCCGGGCAGCGAAGATGGCGCCATAGGAAAAGACGCCGAGCGAGTGGCGGTCGGCTTTTTCGGCGATGTGATCGAGTTTGCAATGCCTGAGGAAGTGGGCTGCGATATTGCCGCCGTCCGGAAGGCCGTGGAGGATGCGATAGACCATGCCCATGCCATTGGCGCCCGCATCGACGAATTCGGGAGCGCCCCAGGCCGTTAGTGAAAAACGCTCCGGCCGTACGCGCAACCGTCCACCAAGCTGGGCCTGATAGTCGTCCAGCAGGGCTATCGGCGGAATATTGTTCTCGGCGATCCAGCACCACGACAAGGGCTGCACATCATCCCAGTCGCGCCAGTTCTTTAGAAGCTCGATGAAGTCGGGGCTATGGGCGTGCGGGTCCGCCTGCGCATAGACGGTGAAGTCCTGGTCGTTGCCCACCTGCGTCATCATGTGATGAAGGTAGGTCTCCGATTCGCGACCGACATTCGGTCGATCGATGATGCGGAAGGCGCGATCGAGCACCTCGGGCGCGACGATCTTCTCGCCCTTGTTGTAGATGATGATGTCGAAATCATCCGGGATTTGATGAATCCAGTCGAGGGATTCGTTGTATCGTGCCAAAATCACGGAATTCACGAGCGATGCCTCCTCTAAGCCTCTCGATCACGCGCTCTGGACGAGAGTGTAGTTCAATGACGGGGCGCCAGGTGTCGAGGGAGGGGGGCCGGCGGTGCGCCTCTCCTGATAGTTGCTACTCGGCGGGCTCGGTCCACAAACGGCGATCGAACGGAATGGGTGTGTTCGCGTTCAACTGGCCGAGCTTTTCGAGGTATCGGTTGCGGTAGGCGATCTCGTCCTCGAACTCGACGTCGGTCAGGACAATGTCGGCGCCGATCTCGTAGTAGATTTCGAGGTTGCGCATATCCGGCACGGGAGTTTCGCCGCGTTCGGCTTCGTCCTGCATCTCCCAGAACAATTGCTCGAGACGGCGTGCAAGGCCGGGGATGTCGCGCAGCACGCTCGTTTCGCGCTGGCTCTGCAGCCTGTCCCTGACATCCTGCAGGCTTTTCCGATCATGCGCGAAGGCTATCGCCTGGCGGACATACTCGTCCGGGCCGCCGCAGATCAGTTCGGGCAACCCGGCTGCGGCGACGATGCTGCCGCAGAAGCGCGAGGCAAATGTCTTGCCTGAGACGGTGAGGATCGGCAGTCCGACGGTAATGGCATCGGCTGCTGTAGAATGGGCACCGTAAGGGAAGGTATCGAGGAACAGGTCCGCCAGTCCGATACGCGCGAGGTGCTTGGGATTGGGCGCTTTTGCTGCGAAGATGATGCGGTCGGCATCGACGCCTCTTTTCGCGGCTATTTCGCGAAGCCGCTGGTTGACCGTGTCGTCGTCGGCAAGCAGCCAAAGCACGCTGCCGGGCGTTTCCGACAGTATCGTCATCCAGCGGTCGAAACAGTTGGCGGTGATCTTCTGCATGCCGTTGAAGCAGGCATAGACGAAGGCATCCTCGGGCAGGCCGGCCTCTGCGCGGGTCGGGCGCGCGTCGATCTGGCGCTTTCGGTCGATAGGCTGGTTGCAGGCGATACGCAGCACTTTTTCCGTATAGTAGATCTCGTTCGCGGGCGGAATGATGTGCTCGTCGGCGATGATATACTGGTGGAACGGGCTGGCCAGCGAGCCGGGATAGCCGCAGAAATTGACGACGACCGGGGCCGGGCGATAGGCGAAAATCTTGGTGCGTGCGAGCTTGGTGTAGCCGTTGACGTCGATCAAGATGTCGATCTTGTCCTTGGCGATGAGCTTTGCGGCATCTGCGTCGCTCATTTCGGCGATATCGCGCCAGCAATCGACAGCGTTCCTGATGCGCTCCTGCGTTGCATCGTTGGTGCGCCGGTCGCCGCAATAGTAGGCGAAGACCTCGACGCTGCTCTTGTCATGCAACTCCAGCACTTCTCTGAGGGCAAAGCCGACTGCGTGGTCGCGCAGGTCCGACGAGACATAGCCGACGCGCAGACGCTGGCCGGTTCCTGTTTTGTGGCGCGGAACGGTGTTGGCAGTGGCCTCGTCGAGATCGGGCTGCCCGATCAGCGACTTGTTGTAGCGATGCGCCTTGGCAAGCTGGAACAGCGGGTCGTCGGCGTAGCAGCCGAGCGTCAGGGGGGAGACGGCATCCAGCAACTGGCGAAGCGAGACATGCTCCGAAGGGACCAGCACCGGCCACTTGCATTGGCGCTGACGTAGCGATGTCCAATGCTGGCCTGCGTCGGTCTTTTCGGGCTGAAGCTCCATGGCCTGCCACAGAACCTTTTCCGCTTCCTCCATCCTGCCGGCACCTTCCAGCACGCGGCCGATGTGCTTGAGGGTCATCAGCCGATGGCCGAGACGGTCGGCCGTGATATCGGAAGTGATCTCGGCGTAGGAACGCCACTGCTCGACGGCAGGGTTTATCAGTCCGCTGTCCTCGAGGACGCGGCCAAGGTTGATATGCGCCGGGCCGAACTGCGGATCGAGCTTGAGGCAGGCGCGAAAGGCATTGATTGCGCCCGCCCGATCGCCCATCACGTTCGCCGCGACCGCATAGTTGAAATAGGCGAGATGCAGCAGCGGATTGCCGTCGTTATAGGCGATCCAGCCCTTGTAGAGTTCGACGGCCTGGGACTGGTGCCCGCCGTTGCTAAGGATAGTTGCGATGTTGAACAGATCGCCGAGAGCAAGCTGTCGTTGCCGCGCCTTCTCGAGCGCATTAGTGAGCAGGGGGAGCTGAGCCGTGGCCGATGCGACATTGATGGTCATGACGATCCTACGAAGATGCGGCCTGGCGGCCATCGTTTGAGCCGGCGCACAAGGCGCTTTCGTCTTGCTACCTAGACTAGCTTGCGTCGGGCTGGCGCTCGCCTTTGCCGGAGCCTTGAAGGGAATTTGCAGCCGACATTACAAAAGAAGACGCCGCGCAATTTCTTGCGCGGCGTCCTGGTCTTGTCGGGGCGGCCTGCGCCGCGCCGTTTGGATTACACTGCGTTGTAGGCGGCGATGACCGCGTCAACCTGCGTGGTGGTCAGCGACTGGACCTGAGCCGTGGTGAGGGCGGACAGCTTGGCGGAGCTCAGCGCCGCGATGTCGTCCGTCGACAGGCCGGCCAGCGCCTTGGTGCTGATGGCCGCCAGTCCAGAGCTTGTCAGGGCTGCGATGTCGTCCGTCGACATCACTGCGATGTCTTCAGAGCCGAAGGCCGCGATCTGCTTGCTGCTGAGCTGCGAGACTTCCGTTGAGGTCAGTGCTTCGACTTGTTCGGTTGTCAGGGCGGCGATCTGAGTGGAGCTCAGGGCGCCGAGCTGAGTGCTGTTGAGCAGAGCGATGTCTGCGGTTGAGAGGGCCGCGATCTGCTTGGTCGTCAAAGCCGCGATCTGCGTGCTCTTCAGGCCAAGCGTCTGATCTGTCGTCAAGGCAGCGATCTGGTCGGTGCCGAGGGCTGCAATCTGGCCACTCGTCAGGGCACCGATCTTGTCGGAGCTGAGGAGGGCAAGATTTTCGCTGGCAAGACCGGTGATCGCCTTAGCGGTGATGGCGGCCAGCGAACCGGTCGAGAGGGCGAGGATATCGTCCGAGGAGAGGGCTGCGATATCGTTCGATTCCAGCGCTGCGATCTGCTTGCTGCTGAGGGCGGCGACTTCTGTCGTCGTGAGGGCAGCGAGCTGGTCGGAGGTCAGGGCGCCAACCTGGGCTGTGGTGAGCGCGCCGATCTGGCTGGTCGTCAGAAGAGCGATATCACCGGTAGAAAGTGCGACGATCTGCTTGGTCGAGAGAGCGGCGATCTGCGTGCTCTTCAGGCCAGGGGTTTGGTCGGTGGTCAGCGCTGCGATCTGGTCTGTGCTGAGGGCAGCGACCTGGCTGCTCGTCAGCGAACCGATCTTGTCGGAGCTGAGGAGGGCGAGATTGCCGCTGGAGAGACCGGCGATAGCCTTGGTGCTGATAGCAGCCAGGGCGCCGCTGGTCAGAGCCAGGATGTTATCCGAGGAGAGGGCGGCGACGTCGTTCGATTCCAGCGCTGCGACCTGTTTGCTGCTGAGGGCGGCGACTTCTGTCGTCGTCAGGGCACCAAGCTGGTCGGAGGTGAGGGCGCCGACCTGAGCCGAGGTCAGGGCACCGATCTGGCTGGTGGTGAGGAGAGCGATGTCACCGGTGGAAAGGGCAACGATCTGCTTGGTCGAAAGGGCTGCGATCTGCGAGCTCTTCAGGCCCGGCGTCTGGTCGGTGGTCAGCGCTGCGATCTGGTCGGTGCTGAGGGCTGCCATCTGACCGCTCGTCAGGGCACCGATTTTGTCGGAGCTGAGCAGGGCAAGGTTCTCGCTGGAAAGGCCAGCAATGGCCTTGGTTGTGATCGAAGCCAGGGCACCGGTCGACAGGGAGAGGATATCGTCCGAGGAGAGGGCTGCGATGTCGTTCGATTCCAGGGCGGCGATCTGCTTGCTGCTGAGGGCGGAAACTTCCGTCGTTGTCAGGGCGGCGAGCTGGTCGGAGGTCAGAGCGCCAACCTGGGCTGTGGTGAGCGCGCCGATCTGGCTGGTCGTCAGCAGGGCGATATCACCGGTGGAAAGTGCGACGATCTGCTTGGTCGAGAGGGCTGCGATCTGCGAGCTCTTCAGGCCAGGGGTCTGGTCGGTGGTGAGCGCTGCGATCTGGTCGGTGCTGAGGGCTGCCATCTGGCCGCTCGTCAGGGCACCGATCTTGTCGGAGCTGAGCAGGGCGAGGTTGCCGCTGGCAAGACCGGCAATGGCCTTGGTGGTGATGGCAGCAAGTGCGCCGCTGGAGAGGGCAAGGATGTTATCCGAGGAGAGGGCTGCGACGTCGTTCGATTCCAGAGCTGCGACCTGTTTGCTGCTGAGGGCGGCGACTTCTGTCGTCGTCAGGGCACCAAGCTGGTCGGAGGTGAGGGCGCCGACCTGAGCCGAGGTCAGGGCACCGATCTGGCTGGTGGTGAGGAGAGCGATATCACCGGTGGAAAGTGCGACGATCTGCTTGGTCGAGAGGGCTGCGATCTGCGAGCTCTTCAGGCCAGGGGTCTGGTCGGTGGTCAGGGCAGCGATCTGGTCTGTGCTGAGGGCTGCCATCTGACCGCTCGTCAGGGCACCGATCTTGTCGGAGCTGAGCAGGGCGAGGTTGGCGCTGGCAAGACCGGCAATGGCCTTGGTGGTGATCGAAGCCAGGGCACCGGTCGACAGGGAGAGGATATCGTCCGAGGAGAGGGCCGCGATGTCGCTGGAGTCCAGGGCGGCGATCTGCTTGCTGCTGAGGGCGGAAACTTCCGTCGTCGTGAGGGCGGCGAGCTGGTCGGAGGTCAGGGCGCCAACCTGGGCTGTGGTGAGCGCGCCGATCTGGCTGGTGGTGAGGAGAGCGATATCACCGGTGGAGAGTGCGACGATCTGCTTGGTGGAGAGAGCGGCGATTTGCGAGCTCTTCAGGCCAGGGGTCTGGTCGGTGGTCAGGGCAGCGATCTGGTCGGTGCTTAGGGCTGCCATCTGGCCGCTCGTCAGGGCACCGATTTTGTCGGAGCTGAGCAGGGCGAGGTTGGCGCTGGCAAGACCGGAAATGGCCTTGGTAGTGATGGCAGCAAGTGCGCCACTGGAAAGGGCAAGGATGTTGTCAGAGGAGAGGGCTGCGACGTCGTTCGATTCCAGCGCTGCGACCTGTTTGCTGCTTAGGGCGGCGACTTCTGTCGTCGTCAGGGCACCAAGCTGGTCGGAGGTGAGGGCGCCGACCTGAGCCGATGTCAGGGCACCGATCTGGCTGGTTGTCAGGAGAGCGATGTCACCGGTGGAGAGTGCGACGATCTGCTTGGTCGAGAGGGCTGCGATCTGCGAGCTCTTCAGGCCCGGCGTCTGGTCGGTGGTCAGCGCTGCGATCTGGTCGGTGCTGAGGGCCGCCATCTGACCGCTCGTCAGGGCACCGATCTTGTCGGAGCTCAGGAGAGCGAGGTTGGCGCTGGCAAGACCGGCAATGGCCTTGGTGGTGATAGCAGCGAGAGAGCCAGTCGAGAGGGCGAGGATATCGTCGGAAGAGAGGGCCGCGATGTCGCTGGAGTCCAGGGCGGCGATCTGCTTGCTGCTGAGGGCGGAAACTTCCGTTGTCGTCAGGGCGGCGAGCTGGTCGGAGGTCAGAGCGCCAACCTGGGCTGTGGTGAGCGCGCCGATCTGGCTGGTGGTGAGGAGAGCGATATCACCGGTGGAGAGTGCGACGATCTGCTTGGTGGAGAGAGCGGCGATTTGCGAGCTCTTCAGGCCAGGGGTCTGGTCGGTGGTCAGGGCAGCGATCTGGTCGGTGCTTAGGGCTGCCATCTGGCCGCTCGTCAGGGCACCGATCTTGTCGGAGCTGAGCAGGGCGAGATTGGCGCTGGACAGGCCGGCGAGAGCCTTGGTGGTGATGGCAGCAAGTGCGCCGCTGGAGAGGGCCAGGATGTTATCCGACGAGAGTGCTGCGATGTCATTCGATTCGAGGGCTGCGATCTGCTTTGTGCTCAGCGCGGCGACTTCGGTCGTCGTCAGGGCACCAAGCTGGTCGGAGGTGAGGGCGCCGACCTGGGCGGTCGTCATTGCGCTGATCTGGCCGGTCGAGAGCAGAGCGACGTCATCGGTGGTCAGAGCCGAGATCTTCGTGCCGAGTGCCGCAATCTGCCCGTAGGTCAGCGCGACGGCGTTGCTGGTGGTTAGATCGGCGACCTGCTGGGTTGTCAGCGCGGCGATCGCGGTCGAGCTCAGTCCGGCTTCCTGCACGGAGGAGAGAATGCCGAGCTGGGCGGCGCTAAGGCCGACGACGGCAGCTGCCGAAATGCTGCCCAGCTGCGTCGAGCTGAAGGCCTGCATGTCGTCTGTGGTGATGGCGCCGAGCTGGGTGGAGCTCAAGGCCTTGATCTGGGTCGAGTTCAGCGCTGCGATGTCGGCGGTTTTCAGGCTCGCTATCGTGGCTGTGGAAAGATTCTGGATCTGCGTGGCTGACAAGGAAGAAATGATGGAAGTCATGGAAACGTGCCCCTCGGGTTAACGGAATGCAAGACATCGTTCTCCCACCGTCTAACAGGCGTGATTGCCGTCATGAGCATCAGCCATCGGGATTCGTCAGGAGAAATAGATGTTACGCAGAACATGGCTCGTATAAGCCAACACGTTAGGAGAGCATCATGCGTCAAAAGCCGTTACAGCTCTGATCCCCACGCCACGGAATAAAACACTACGCAATAGCAGCAGTGCCAATCCGGAATCTGTTTTCACACAATCGAAGGCACTGATTCTTCATTAGCAGTGCCGCGATATACAACTATGTATTGGAGAACTTGTAAATTTTCATTTAACGGCCGGAATAACCCGGCTTTAGCACTTTCAAATGCGCTATTGATTCGCTCTAAATCTCTATAATTGAAATTAGTCAATTACAATCTTAACTCGGAGAAAGCATAGAGTTTATTCTTATACTTGGAGATGGTTAGTGTGCGATGATTTTTCCGATCCTGATCTGCAATACATCCCTGAGTAGCTGTTTTGTTAAGCATATCTCTTTTCAATAAATGACGAGCGGCATCAGGCTTTGAGAAGGCCACGCGCGAAACTGAACCGGGGAGATGCGAGGCGAAGGGGGCCGGGGAGGCAGGGGCCATGCAGCCTATGGCCCAACGACAAAGGGCTCAGCGATCTCTCGCTAAGCCCTTGAAAAAGGATGGTGGGCGTAACAGGGATTGAACCTGTGACCCCTACGATGTCAACGTAGTGCTCTCCCGCTGAGCTATACGCCCATCCGATGGCGGCGCATAGATCAAAAAACCTGGGGGCCGTCAATGGCCTTTTTTAAGTTTTCTGATCCAGCCGCCGAGATTGCCTATGCGGCAAGCAGTTTGTTGACCTCATCCACCAGTTCGCGCAGGTGGAAAGGCTTGGAAAGCACCTTGGCATCCTTTGGCGCTTTCGAATCGGGGTTGAGGGCGACTGCGGCAAAGCCGGTGATGAACATCACCTTGAGGTCCGGATCGAGTTCGGTGGCGCGGCGCGCCAGTTCGATTCCGTCCATTTCCGGCATGACAATATCGGTCAGCAGCAACGAAAATGGTTCCTCGCGCAGCCGATCGTAGGCGCTGGCGCCATTGTCAAAGGACGATACCTTGTAGCCGGCCTTTTCAAGGGCCTTCACCAGGAAACGACGCATGTCGTTGTCGTCTTCGGCAAGCAAAATCTTCTGAGTCATTATTGGACCGTCAATCACTATCTTCTCTCGCGGCTAATAAGCCGTTCACGTTAGTCGCGGTCCGTAAACAAGCGATGAATGCGGCGCCGACGGTCACATTGAAGTTCATACATACTATGGACTTGGTGGTGCGCAACTGGCAACATACACCTGCGAAAAGTTCTTGACATGGTAAAGACGTGGATGCCCGCAGACGTAGGAAGTTTCGAGATTTTCGAGATACTCGAACCGGTGTCGCAGACCATCCCCTTTGTCTACTCGTCGCCCCATAGTGGTCGCATCTATCCTCCTGAGTTCATTGCGCAATCACGACTACAGGGTGTTGCCATCCGGCGCTCGGAGGACCACTATGTCGACGAGCTTTTCTCGGCCGCAAGCGCACTCGGTGCGCCGCTGTTGATAGCCAATTTTCCCCGCGCCTATATCGACGTCAATCGCGAACCTTACGAGCTCGACCCGCGCATGTTCGAGGGTGCGCTGCCGTCCTATGCCAATATCAATTCGGTTCGGGTTGCCGGCGGGCTCGGAACCATTCCGCGAATCGTTGCCGAAAACATGGAAATCTATGCGAGCCGGGTGCCGGTGGCCGATGCGCTCCACCGGATCGAGACGATCTACAAGCCTTACCACGCGGCCCTGCGCCGCCTGATGGCCCGCACCCACCTGGAATTCGGCTTCGGTGTGCTGGTCGACTGCCACTCGATGCCCGGCAATATTCGTGTCGCCGGCAGCCACGCGCGTCCAGATTTCATCATCGGCGATCGCTACGGAACGAGTGCGTCTGCCGATCTCTCCCATGCGGCGATGGATATTCTCGATGGCCTCGGGTTTCATGCGGTGCGCAACAAGCCGTACGCCGGCGGGTTTATCACCGAGCACTACGGCCGGCCTTCGCGTGGTCTGCATGCGCTCCAGGTCGAGGTCAACCGGGCGCTGTACGTCGATGAGATGACCCTGGAAAAGCGCAGCGATTTCGGCCTGATGACGGGTGCTATCACGGCCTTCATCAGGCAGATGGCGGAGCACGTTGCACGATATGGCAACGACCGCGCGCTGGCGGCCGAGTAGTCCCGCTCGTTAACAATCAGGTCAAAAAAAACCGCCCGAAGGCGGCTAAGTCTAGGGAGGAAACACCCAAGGAGGGTATATCTGTCGGCGTTCGGCGACCGCAACATTTTCCAAATTTGTCAATATTTCTCCATATCAAGTCATTGATATATAAAGACTAATGTCAAAATCTCTCAACCCTTGTAAAAGCCCATCAAACGGCCTATTATTTGACGGATATCAGATCGTTCGATGGATTGCTCGATGGCAAAGACGCTTGCAGACGCGAAAATCAAGACCGCAACACAGCGTTCATCCCTGTGCAAGTTAGATGGTCCGGGGCCGCATTGGTACCAGGTCAGGGCGGACATCCATCTCGGCTATCGACAGTCTCGGCGGGGGGATTCATGGCTGGTACGTTGGTACGTTGGTGACCGTAAATATAAGCAACGCGTATTCGGATTGGTTGATGATACAAAGCCCGATCAGGAGGATTTCAGCAGCGCAAAAGCGCAGGCTGAAGAAATCGGTAGTTCGGAGCTTTCGAAACTGAAGATGGTCGCTGATGGTGCGCCATTGTCGGTAGCCGATGCTATTCGAGAATACGGCGCTAGGCGGGACAATCAAACACGCGAACTGCGTGGCCGTGATGACGTGAAGTCGGGATTCAACGGGAACATGAGTAATCATGTTCTTTCGGCCCCCATCGCCGCTGTGCCGCTGTTCAGCCTAACCAATCGGGACTTGTCCGAATGGGTGCAAGGTATGGTCGGAAATATCTCGCCAGCGACAATCAGGAGAGTGCGTAATGATATGAAAGCTGCCTTGAACGCCGCTGGAAAACGCTGGTCCGACAAACTGCCATCGAATTTCGCAAGCGTCGTCCAAATCGGTCTTGAGATCAAGAAAGGCACGCTGCCTGCGATCGTCAAAAAGCCGAACACGGACGACGCGGAAACCGATGACATTCGACATCAAATTCTCACCGATGAACAAGTCAAACGGGTGATTGCCGCCGCGCTTGAAATCGACATCGAGAGGGGTGAGGGTGGCGACCTCTACCGAATGGTGTTGTTGCTCGCCGTAACGGGGATGCGGCTTTCACAGATCGCGAGAATGCGGGTGTCCGATGTGGATATTTCAGCCAATCGTTTAAATATCCCCGGCTCGCGCAAGGGCAACAAATCCGAAACGCGGGCTGACGATGCGACCAAGCGCCGTGTCGATCCTCACGTTACCGCTGCCCTGCAGCCAATTCTTTCCCGTTCCCGTAACGCTACGCTGCTTGAGCGGCGTCGAATGGTGAAGCAGGGGTGGGAGTGGATCGAAGTTGGGCGAGGGCCATGGCAGTCTGTGGACCTATCGAAGCCATGGATTTCCATTAGAGATCGTGCGCAGTTGCCATCAAATGTCACACCCTACGCCTTGCGCCACTCTTCGATTTGCCGCGCCATCGAAATGCGTATTCCTACCCTGTTAGTTGCGAAGCGTCACGACACTGGCGTCGAGATGATTGAGCAGCATTATGCAAGATTCATCGAAGAAGCGTTCCCCGAACGGGATGAAGACGTTTTCATGGTTGCCGCATGACGCGGCGTCCGGAATCGATCTGGTCGGAACTTGGGTCAGTTGACGGGCTGACGTTGCTTGATATTCGCGAGGCGTTAGAATTGCAGCAATTGGAAGCCTTTTTGGTGGGTGAGAAAGTCCTCAAAATTCCACATCCAGTTGTTCAGCGTATACATCATCATCTCGTTCACGCCTCGCAGACTTTGGAGGAGTCGGTCGATATGTGGCTGAAGCCCCCAATGGTTGGCAAAGGACGACCGCGCAAGACGTGGCGAACGGCGCGATTTCATGAATTGGCCAAGGAGCAGTTTCGGCAGCGAAAGAGCGAGCTTAAGGCGATGGGAATGGCGGTAGAAGATGCTGAGACACAGTCAGGCGATGAGGTTGCCCACGCTCATATGATGGGCGCTAGTACGTTGATTCAACGGTCAAAATCGAAGCTCAAGTAAAACGCTCCTATTTTCTGTAACTAGTGAAATTTATCCAAGGCCGTCACATTCAACCCGAGTTCAACAATCGGGATAAAAATGATGCCAGAGTTTATAACTATTGCCGAATTGGCGAAGACCATCCGAGCTACTCCACAGACAGTTTATAATCTGATCAATCGTCACGCCGCACCGAAGATCACCAAAATTGGCGGAAAGACGCTTTTCGAACGAACCGATGTCGACGCGTGGCTTGCTGCATCGAAAACTGACACCGTTTCGCGGAGTGCAGCACGATGATCCGTCTCACCAATTCGAATGACGGGTCGATTTTTTACGTCAATCCCGCCTTTGTGACCATGGTCGACTACAACCCGACATTAGATTTGGTCTTTGTTTATGTCGTCGGGCAAGAGTCGGGTCACGCGGTTCGCGAAGCGTTGAACGATATTGTCGTCAAGGTCGTGACCTCTCAGGTCAAATCTTAATTAAAAAAATAGCCCGCAAGCGACCGGAGACGCAAAGCGGGCCTAAACATGCAGGGTGCATATGTCTATACATAACAGCAATGGCGCTGACCTTCAAGTCGGCGCGTCTCCGATACCGCATGACCTCGTTATCTTTTTACGTGACTACCTCGCACAGACAGGCGGTATTCACCTTGTTTCGATTGAAGCGGATGTAGAACCAGCGAGCATCACTGGAAAGTGGTTCGGTGATGACTGGCAGGCAGCAGCGGCATGGGCGTTGGCACAGAACGTGCGGCGAAACGTCTACTTCACATTTAACAAGGTCATGCCTGGTCTGAACCAGAAGCCAACAAAGGCCGATATCGTTGGCATTCGTGGGTTTCACGTCGATATCGATCCGCCGAAAGACGGTGGAACATTCGACAAAACTGCGGTCTTGTCCGATCTTCACACCCGTTTCGCGCCGTCATATATCATTGACTCAGGTCGTGGCGTACAGGCGATCTGGCTGACAACGTTGGCCACCGACAAGGATGTCACCGAACAGGCAAACCAAGGACTTCGCACAGCGTTCCGTGGCGACCACACATGGAACTGCGACCGTCTTCTCCGACTCGTTGGCTTAACAAATCATGGCTCTATTAAGAAGCGCCAAGCCGGATATGTCCCCTCGCTCGCCAGCCTACTTGTTCCTTTCAGTGGCGTTGTGACCACCGCACAGGATATCCTCAGCAGGTTCCCCGCCGATGAATTGGTCACATCCAACACGCCTCAACATTCCAGCGGCCCCATCGCTGATTGGTGCGGACCTGAAGATGACGCCGAACTCATCGCAATAATGCGGGCGGAGAATCCGTCGATCAAAGGTGCCTTCAGCGCGACCACCCGTGATATGTGGGATGGTAACGAGGCGGCACTCGCCCTTCGCTTTCCATCCGACAGTGGCGACACCTTCAATCGCTCGGAAGCAGATGCCGGATTAGTTGCGAAGCTCGCGTGGTACACTGGTAACGATGCTGCCCGTATCGATAGACTTTTCCGTCAGTCAGCGCTCTTCCGGGCGGAGAAGTGGGACCGCGACACATATCGCCTGCAAACCATATCCAAGGTGATTGCGCGCACTACCACTGTCTATTCTAATCCGAAGTATCGCCATTCGTCCAAATCTGTGACGGTAGACGACCTTGTCGAGCAATATGCCTACTTTCCCGCGTCAGCGCGAGGCGTTGTCCCTGTGCATACCGACGACGCGAATGCCGGTATGGGGTTCGACAACTTCAAGCGCGATATGATGAAATATTGCACATCGGACGATCACGGCAAGCCCGTCAATCCGGCGCACGTTTGGCAATATCGGCGCGACCGCCTAACGGTGGACGGGTTGATGATGCGCCCTGATCGTCCTGTCCCAACCTTCATGGAGGGCGGCAAATCATTCATCAACACATATTACCCGCCCGCCCATACCGACAACGGCGGTACGATTGACGTATCCCTTCGGTTTTTCGAACACTTGCTGCCGAACCATGCGGAGCGGACGTGGTTTCTAAAGTGGCTTGCCCACAAGTTCCTTCAGCCTTCAATTCCGGGTGTCGGTGTGATCATGGTGGCTCACGGTGTTCACGGCACAGGTCGCGGATCGCTGACAAACCAGCTTTTTCCTGCGCTATTTGGATCGCGGTACGTGTCGAAAGTCGAATTATCCGACCTAACGGGCCGCGACGGCCAATCGCAATTCAACGATTTTGCCGCCGACTCGCTGATCGTGACAGTCGATGAAGCTTCGGACGACGGGACATCGCCGCGTTACTCCCAACGTCGCAAAGCCTACGACGCCCTAAAATCGCTTGTAGAACCGGCAGCGCGACAAATCAGGGTGAAGCGCAAGTTCGGCTCGAATGGCGCGGCCTGGACCTTTGCGAGCTACGTCATCTGCACCAACCACCGCGACGCTATTGCTATCCCTGCAGATGATCGACGATTTGCCATTCTACAAAATGGTGACCGAATGCCACAGGCGTTGCGATTTGAATTCCATCAGTGGGTTTCCGATCCGGCAAATATCGCCGCGTTCGCTCAACACCTTCGCGCGCTCGATATCGGCGACTACTCACCATACGTCGATCCGCCTCTCACTGATGCAAAGCTCGACATGGCGGACGCCGCGCTTTCTGACGTTGATCGGGCCGTTGCGGAGATACTGGAGGAAATGCCGTCGAATGTTTTCACTGCCGCCCAGGTTGTGGCATTGATTGCAGATGCCGCACCGTCGCATGATTGGCGCTTGCCGGAGGAATGGCAAGGAGTGTGCCGGAAGGTCGTTCAAAACGTTGCTCATCGCGTCGGCGTCCGCGACGGCAAGAACTGGTCTATTGCACATGGCAACAAGAAGAAGGTGGCGGTCTACGCTAAGACTCAGCAAGCCGCTGCATATTGGAAAGAGCGAGACGGGTTGCTGACGGAGGTGAAACGGAACGATGCTGTCGTCTTCGAACGCATGTTTCCCCCACCTGGATTGCCGGGAACAACGTTATGATAAATCACCCCGCTTCGGCGGGGTTTTTCGTTCCCTCACTCCCTCAACCTCCCTCATCGGAAAAGCCTTGAGGGTATGATGTAAACTATTGATCATTATAGGTTTTTAAGAATTATATCCCTCATTCCCCCATAAAGTAGGTAAGTTTGTAGGGTAGTTATAATTTGTAGGTAGTGGGCGGCAGACAAAGGCGGAGGGTCGTGGAAAACGTGAGGGAGTGAGGGAGTGAGGGAGATTCCCCCTGTGATCATGACGACAAACACTGTTCATAGCGACAGCAGTTCGTGACGGTTGGGGATTGTGGTCATCATTGACAGCTTTTGACGTTTGAAACGTGAACCTACGGACAGGCCGACCAGAAGACATTTTTCTACGCCTTGGCGTGCCGTAGTGATGAAACGCCCATGTTAGGCGTTTTTTGATGCGCTTTGATACGATTTAACATATTGATATATCTATCTATTTTATCGTCGTCATGATATGCTCTCTGTGATCATCAAACGAATGAGAAAATATAGTGGATTTACCAGGCGTTTGCCGCACCGATACTATCGTTTCATCGCCCATCCGCGCGTCGATTGATGTGACATCGAGTCCCGTCACCACACAGCGTCCCACAGGCGGCAAGCTGCGACTGATGGGGCTGGATGATCTGGACGGCAGGACGAACGCCGCACGCGCCGCCTATGCCTTGCGCGACGCTATCATTGCGGATGCTGGAGGCGCTGAAACGCTGTCGGCATTGAAGCTCGAACTGATCGCCACGGTTGCCGTCCAGACCGCCTTGCTCAACGACTTGCACGCTCGCCTATTGTCCGGTGATCCCCACGTTCAGTTGTCGGACCTGTCGACGCTTACCAACACCCGCAATCGTACAGCTGCGATGTGTGGCGGGATGACAAAAATGACCAAGACCCTCGACCTGGATGCCTACATGCGATCGACCTACGGCAACGGTGGGCAGCCATGACAGCACAGGCGAATATCATTCGTGCCCTCACCGACAAGCATCTAATCGGTGCGGCGCTTGGTAACCTGGAAGACTGGCGGCATTGGAACATCGTTTGGAAAGCGGCACTTGGTCTTGGTTCAACGTTGCTTCCTCAGGAGATCGCGTTCTTTCGCAAGGTGTCGGGCAACCGCAGCCTTCCGACCGAGCCGGTTCGTCGCCTTCACATCTTGAGCGGCAGACGTTCTGGCAAGTCACGTCAGTCAGCGGCAGTGGGTGTTGCGCTTGCCCTCTATGCCGACCGTTCCAAGCTTGCGCCTGGTGAAACGGGATACGTCATGATCCTAGCGCCGACGAAGGAACAGGGCGCGGCGATCTTCGATTATGCACTGGCGTTCCTCGAATCGTCGCCGATCCTCAAACAGCAAATTGAAAACGTCACGGCGAACGAAATCAAGCTGAAGGGCAATACTGCAATCATCGTCCAAGCCGCTGACCCGCGCACAGTGCGCTCAAAGTCACTGCTCGCCGCATTGATCGATGAATCGTGCTTCCTCCGCGACACGAACGATACTGAACTGTACAGGGCGATCACACCCGCGACACTGACGACGAAGGGGCTGTGGATCGCCATCAGTTCGGCAGGTCGGAAATCAGGCCTCATGTTTGATCGATGGAAATCGTACTACGGCCAAGATTCGGCGACTGACCTCGTTATCCAAGCCGAAACGACGGACCTTAATCTGACCATTGATCAGGGTGACATTGATGCCGCAATAGCTGACGACCCTGAAGCTGGACGGTCAGAATACCTCTCCGCATGGCGAACCGACCTTTCAACGTTGTTCCCTGACGACATCATCGAAGCAGCCATCATCAACAGTCGACCGGAAGTGTTGCCCTTCGATAAGACTGTAAGAAAGTACCACGCGTTCGTGGACATGAGCGCTGGTCGTCATGACGCGTCGGTTCTGTGTATCGGCCATGAGACCGACAAAAAATTCATCACTGATGCGGTCTACTGGCGACCTGCACCTCACGACCCGAACTCGGTTGCGCTGGAATTTGTGGCGCTATGTAAAGAATATAATCTTCACGAAGTCACAGGCGACAATTTCGCGGGTTCATGGGTGTCAGGTGCTTTCACAAAAGCTGGCCTGACATATCACAAGGCAGCGAAGAACCGGTCGCAGCTGTACCTGGAGGCGTTGCCACTGTTCATGCAGCGGCGTGTTGAAATGGCCGATAGCTCCACAGCGCCAACAGTTCGGGAGTTAAAGAACTTAGAGCGTCGCATGGCGAATTCAGGCCGTGAAAGCGTAGACCATCCCAAGAACGGTACGGACGACGCTGCCAACGCCCTCTGTGGCTGTATTCAACTGGTCATGAAGCCAGATCGCTCCACCGTCACCTTCGCACCGCCCTCATTTGTGGACGCATATGGCAGCTGGTCGGATGAACCGGTCAACTATGTCGACATATATCACCATGATGGTAAGTATAGTTGACACGTGACAACGTATTTATCGCTTGCAATCAATTATAAAATAAGTATTTACTGTGGATATTGATTTTAAGGGCAACCACAGTACATGACGAAGCAGGCCATCGCCGACCCCGATCCGCATGAAGAGTTGCTGAAGCTCGATGCATTCTATGAACAGGCCAGACGCAAGCTTGCTGAACAGGTCGCTCAGGCTGATCGGATATCTGCAGAGCAGAAGCTTGCCGCCGACGATGCGGATCGCGGCAAGCGGATGGACGAAGCGACCGAAATGGCGCGCATGCTGGTCGCTGAGTCTGCTTCGATTGATCGATTGCTTTTGGAATGCAGTGAACGCCTGGCGACACGTCGAAACTTAGCTCGCGACATTCAGCGACTCATTCCAGAGCGCATTGGGTTCGGAAATGCATTCGAACATTCTAATGTTATTGTTTCGGCGATTACCGCTAGTGGTGTTGGTCACTTTACTCGCGCACCGTTGAGAGGTGCAATGAAGCTGCAGGCGCATGACTTGGCACGTTTAAATATGTTCGGCGATTTGACAGCGAAGGCGGGGCGCAAATGAAACGCAGCATCGTCCGCTCTTTGCGTATCGCCGAAATCAGTGGTGTTGACAGGCCTGCTCAGAGCAATGCCCTTGTGACCATCATGAAGTCTGGCGAACCAACGGCTTTGAAAAATCTTGAAATCACTGAACTTTCGCTCGTCAACATCGGCGCGAACGTCGATGCTCGCGTGGCGCTGACCAAGTCCGCTGCTCAGGTCAGCGAAGAAATTATGAAAATCTCGCCCGATGTCAGGCGACGGGCCAATGAATACATGGCCGAACAACTCAGAAAAAGTGAGGATCGCAACATGAGCGAAACACCAAAGACCACCGACGATATGCTTCGTCTGCATATGGAAAAGCACGACCTGACCGAGACGCAGAGCTTCCGCAAGCTGATGGACAACAAGAAATTTGCGGAATTGTACGATCAGGAAGATGCTGCAAAGCAGGCAGTCCAAGCAAGGCAGATCGGCCTGTCCCACTAATTAAAGTTGCAGCGCTGAGAATGGTCGTCAGACAGCCAGTCCTCCCAGCGTGCAAACGGCCCGCTGCGTCGCCCTGTCGCGGCGGGCCTATCTATATAAGGAGAACAGCCATTGGCTGGCATGCAAAGAACAGAAGAGCGGTTGACGGAACAGCAAAAGCTTACGTTCCTCAAACTTTATGACGCAGGATATGAATATACGGCGATCAGCGAGAGATTCTCTGTTCCGGTGCCAAACGTTGCGACCATGGCGCGCGAGTTTCGTTCCGAACATCGGCGCACGGCATCCGCGACGATTGACTGGGATGCCGAGTTTCGGAAGTGCCAGGCGGTCAAATAAACCCGACAATCCCTGTTGCTGTCGTACCTGTGGCTTTGATGCGGGAAATCGCGCCCATGTACTGGATACCTACGAGGCATCCCGGCATGACAGCCGCAGAACCTACGGACATGACCACAGAGACGTTCCCGGCAGATGTGACCATGAACCCACGGATCGGTTTCGTCAGATCGGCGGTGTCGGATGGTGATACAGCGATGACGCCTTGCGGAACCAATGCGGCGCGCTGATTTTTGAATAGTTCGGCAAAGTAACCCATGAAGCTTTGATCCTGTCTGTGTGGACAAGAATGTACCACGCCGTGGGAGGCATTGCCGACCGGAACACTTAAATTTAGGCGAGGCTTGAGTGGATCATCTTGGAGGCGGTTTCAAGCATACTTGTGATGTCATGAGACGCCAATTTCAGTTCACCTAGCGTCATTTGGTCCAATGTGTCTGGTTGTACATATTGGCGATGATATTGAGCGTACTTCGTTTCGAGAATCGACATGTGATCACCAGTACCCGAAGCTTTCAAAATGTTGGCAGCTGGTGGCGCATCGTTGAGAAGCGGTATCAACCTGCCGACTCCGTCACTCATTTTAGTAAGGTAATCGATTGTTTCCGCTATCGTCGGTTCTGGTAGCGTTCTGAAGTGATGCCATTCATCCCGAAGCTCGTGGAACAGGTGATTTAGATTTTTCCGTTCAATTACATGCACCACGTCACGGCTCCCCCTTTGTATGACGTGTTCATGATCATCATTGTGACGAAGGGCGGTCAAGATAGTCCTGTGGTAGAAGTAGCGAAAATACTAAAGTCCCCACATCCGTCAAAAGCCATAAAATTTGACGGATATCGGACAACAGAAAGCCTCAAAATCGCTAACGCTCTGAAATTCAAGCAAAAAAAACCGCCCGAAGGCGGCTAAGTCTAGGGAGGAAACACCCAAGGAGGGTATTTACAGTCAGAAGACTGTAGATCCTGTCTAATATTGCGATGCACAATTGTCAAGCATATTTTGAAGTGCCTATTTTAAAGGCGAGGCGATAGTTGGACGGGACGCGTTTGCATCGTCAAATTTAATGTCTATGAAAAGCCTCTCGCATCGATCGGATATTTGCCATGCTCCCTGACCGCGCCTTCTTTTTCGAGCTCGCCGACGCTGCCAAGGCAGAGACACTTCCCCGCTTTCGCGCCGGCATCGATGTCGTCAACAAGGAAGCCGTCGGATTCGATCCGGTAACCGAAGGCGACCGAGCAGCCGAACTGGCGATCCGTGCGCTGATCACGGACAGGTTTCCCGACCATGGGATTCTCGGCGAGGAATACGGCAATGTCGGCCTCGACCGCGAGCATGTGTGGGTCATCGATCCCATCGACGGGACCCGCGCCTTCATCTCCGGTGTGCCCGTATGGGGAACGCTGATCGGACTTTACCGCAATGGCCGCGCTATCATGGGGCTTGTCGACCAGCCCTTTACCGGCGAGCGTTATTTTGCAGACGGCAGCCGGTCGAGCTACACCGGCCCGGGCGGCGACAGGCAATTGCAGGTCCGTGATTGCGGCAGTCTGTCGAAAGCGATCCTGTTCACGACCTCGCCGCACCTTTTCGCCGGTATCGAGATGGAAAAATACCGCGAGATCGAGCAGCAGGTGCGACTGTTCCGCTACGGCACCGACTGCTACGCCTATGCGCTGCTGGCGGCCGGCCATGTCGACCTGGTGGTCGAGAATGTCCTCAAGCCCTACGACGTCGGCGGCATCATTCCCGTCATCGAGCAGGCAGGCGGCATCATCACCACCTGGGAAGGCGGTCGCCCCGAACAGGGCGGCTCGATCATCGCAGCCGGCAGCCGAGCGGTCCACGAAGAGGCGTTGAGGATACTGGCGCCCTGATCAAACTTCAAAGCCCCGAGCCAACCGGGTCGGTGTTAGCTTCGGCGTCGCTTCCTGGGATGAAGGCGTGGATCGCTGCCATTGCGGCGGCGCGGTAGACATCTTTTTCTTGGAATACCTCGTGCCTTGCGCCTGCGATCGGCACTAGCTGGGCTGCGCGGAAGGAGCGCGAGAGCCGTTCCTGTTCGGCATAGGGGATGATGCCGTCGCGGGTGGGTGCCAGCAGCAAAGTCGGGATGGCTATAGAGAACAGGTGCTCGGGCTGCGAGACACGGTCTATCGTTTGAAAGGCCTGCTGTAGCCAGCGTGCGGAGGGTGGACCGAGCACGAGGTCGGGGCGGGCCGCTGCAATGGCGCTGTTGCGGTCGTAACGTTGCTCGTCCGATGTCAGCAGGTTTGTGGCAAAGGGCCTTTCCTTGGATTTTCGATTGAGCGGGATGCTGCCGAGGCCGACCGCGCAGGCGGCGCTCGCCATGAACCGGATCACGCGCGGCGATGCGCTCTGGCCGGTGAGGCCGACAAAAGGTGCGCTTAGCACCATGCGCTCGATGCGGCCCGTCAGTCGCGGTGCTGCGGAAAGTGCGATCAGTGCGCCGGTCGAGTGGGCGACGAGATAGAACGGCAGGCGCGTGTCCGGAAGCACCACGTGCTCCATGAAGTCCTCAAGGTCGTGCTCATAATCCGAGAAGCGCCGCACATGGCCGCGGCTTGGATGCTTTATCAGCCGACCGGAGCCACCCTGGCCGCGCAGGTCGAAAGTTGCGACCCAAAGGCCGCGATCCGTCAGCTCGCGGATGGTTTCGAAATATTTCTCGATAAACTCGTTGCGGCCATGCAGCAGGATGACCGTACCCTTGGCCACGGCATGACTGCTGCGGAAAATGGCATAGCGCAGCTTGTGGCCGTCATGGGTGGTGAAATAGCCCTCGGTCCTGTTGTCTGGAACAGGGTTGTCGGGGGTCGAAAAGAGAATTGATTCCGTCACAGCTGAAAGGGCCTCGCTCAAGCCGCCAAACATAACGCATGGATTGTCGCATAAGTATAACTGCGAGCGGAAAAAAGGCCGGCCTGACGGGAATCGAGATGGCCGCAGGCCGGCCGAGCTGACTGAAGACGAAGGGACGATACACTCCAGTCACGGACAGTCATCCGATGTGTGAGTTGTATCAGCGCGGCGCTGAACCCCAGCCGAACCGGCTGTTCATCGGCGGTTCACGGAAAATTATCGCGGGGCGTTGCGGGCTCTTGAAGTCGCCAAAGGCCATTCCCATCTCCTTTTCACGGACGCCGAGAGGGTCTGTAAAACCGTCCCAAGGCTGCCAGAACGGGGCCCCCGGGGCATATGAACCGCAATCGTCGCTCACAGGAGGACACCAATGCGTCACGTTGATTTTTCCCCACTCTATCGCTCTACCGTCGGTTTCGACCGCCTGTTCACCATGCTCGACACCTTGTCGCAGCCCGATCAGGCACAAACCTACCCGCCCTACAACATCGAGCGCACCGGCGAGGCAACTTACCGCATCACCATGGCGGTGGCCGGCTTCGACGAAACCGAGCTCAGCCTTGAGGCGCATGCCCATGTGCTGACCGTCAAGGGCGAGAAGAGCGATGATGCTGCCGAGGGTAGCGAATATCTCTACCGCGGTATCGCCAAGCGCGCCTTCGAGCGCCGCTTCCAGCTTGCCGACCATGTCGAGGTCCAGGCGGCTTCGCTGAAGAACGGCCTGCTGCATATCGATCTTCTGCGCAACATCCCGGAAGCGATGAAGCCGCGTAAGATCGCCATCGCCGCAGAACCCGTCGATGCACCGAAGTCGATCGAGGCACACGTCAACTAAACGAGTTCACATCCACACGACAAAGGCGGCGTCCGGGTGGGCGCCGCCTTTTCTGTGTTTTGTCGCCGCTTGATCGGATCAGGCTGGTGTCGTTGCGTCGGCAGTGTCCTGCAGGCGCCGCGCCTCTTCTTCCTTGCGTGCGGTAGCGCGGCTAGCGGCATCGGCATATTTCTGGGCGATCACGGCGCAGGCCATGAGCTGGATCTGGTGGAATAGCATCAGTGGCAGGACGATGGCGCCGATCGGCGAGCCAGCGAAGATGACGCTGGCCATCGGCACGCCGCTGGCCAAACTCTTCTTCGAGCCGCAGAAGGTGATGGTGATCTCGTCGGCGCGCGAGAAGCCGAGTGCCCGGCTGCCGAACATGGTGATGCAGATAACCACCGCGAGGAGCAGCATGTCCGCAATGATGACGGTGATGATGTCGCCGAGTGAAAACGTGTGCCACAGGCCTTCGATGACAGCGGCGCTGAAGGCGGAGTAGACGACCATCAGGATCGAGCCACGGTCGACCGGCATGAGGATTTTCTTCTTGGCGCGGATCCAGTTGCCGATCCATGGCTGCAGGATCTGACCGACGACGAAGGGCGCCAGCAGTTGTAGGGCGATCTGCTCCAGCACGGTCCAGGAGAAGCCGCCGCCGCCGTGGCCACCGACTGTAAACAGCAGTCCGACCAGCAGCGGTGTCAGGAACATTCCGAAGATATTGGAAGCGGAGGCGGCGCAGATGGCGGCCGGCACATTACCGCCGGCAATCGAGGTGAAGGCGATCGACGACTGCACTGTCGATGGCAGCACGGTGAGGAAGAGGATGCCTATGTAAAGCGTCTGCGGCAGGATGGTCGGTACCAGAAAGCCCATCAGCAGGCCCAGAACCGGGAAGATGACGAAGCTGGTGAGCAGGATGGCCAAGTGCAGCCGCCAGTGCAGGGCGCCGGCAATCACCACGTCGCGCGACAGGCGGGCTCCGTGCAGGAAGAACAGCAGGGCGATGGCGATATCGGTGGCAATGCTGAAATAGCCGGCAGCTGCGCCATGGACGGGAAACACGGATGCCGTCAGCACGGTCAACACGAGCAGCATGGTAAAGGTGTCTGGCAAAAAGCGGCGCATCGGGCCCTTCCTAGCAATTATATGTCGGGCAAGCATTGCCTTATTGCGATATGCGATGCAAGGAATAACAGTTATCGTAAATCGGGATGATCGCAATGCTGGATCTGGTGCAGTTGCAGAGTTTCGTTACCGTCGGGCAGATGGGCAGCTTTACGCTTGCCGCCGAGCGGCTGGGGCTCGGGCAATCGACGGTCAGCCAGCACATCCAGCGGCTCGAGATGTCGGTCGGGCGAAAGCTCCTTGCCCGCGATACCCACCGCGTCGTGCTGACCGGGGATGGGGAAGCGCTGATCGGCCATGCCCGCACCTTGCTGTCGATAGAGGGCGAGATGCGCTCGCTGTTTGCCGATAACAGCCTGCGGGGCAGCCTGCGGCTCGGCGTGTCTGAAGATTTTGTCACAAGCCAGTTGCCTGATGTGCTGGAGGAGTTCGTCCGACTGCACCCGTCCGTCGATCTGGAACTGACGGTGGCGCTCAGCGGCGCGCTCTACGAAATGCAGGACAACGGGGCGCTGGATCTGGTGCTTGCCAAGCGCCGCCTTGGCGACACGCGCGGGACGCTGGTCTACCGCGAGCCGCTAATCTGGCTGGCACGCGACCCTGAACGCATCAGGGCGTCCAGCGCGCCGCTGCCGCTGATCGCCTTTCCGGCCCCGAGCGTCACCCGGGCCGTGGCGCTGGAGGCGCTGCGTCGCCAGCAGATACCGTGGCGAATCGTCTGCACCTGCGGCAGCCTCAGCGGCCTGACGGCGGCGGCCCGGGCCGGCATGGGCGTCCTCGTCCAGCCGCGCAGCATGGCACCATCCGGCCTCACGGAAATCACGCCGGGCTGGTTGCCCGTGCTGGAGGATGTCGAATTCGTGCTCGTCCCCCGCAAGGGCGCCGACCAGATGCTGGTCAAGGCACTATCCGACGACATCCTCTCCAAGGTTCGGAATTTGCGGGGTGGGTAGAGGGCGGTAGCCATGTTCAGGAGGCGAGTTTTGATTTTGCCAGCGCGCCAGCGGCCTGCATTGTTGCCTGTCGTCTTCGTTCGATGAACTCCGCGTTCCTGGCCTTCACAGCAGATACTACCTCTGGCGGCGCGGAGCGCGGAGAGCCGGACTGAAAGGGCGGCTCAGGATCGTACTCCATCTGCAACTGGATTTCCTGCGCGACGACAGGGCCAAAGAGCTCGGCCACGACCTCGAGTGCAAAGTCTATGCCCGACGTCACGCCTGCGCCCGTGATGCGGTTGCGATCGCGGACGACGCGGGCGGCGACTGGCTCGGCGCCAAGCAGAGCAAGTTGGTCCAGCGACGACCAGTGAGACGTTGCGCGGTAACCTTCAAGCAGTCCCGCCGCCGCAAGCACCAGCGAGCCGGTGCAGACCGAGGTTACCAACCGACATGCGGGTGCAATTCGACGCAGGAACTGCAGGGTTGCCTCATCGTCCATCAATTCGATCTGCCCGGGACCGCCGGGAACACAGATGACATCGAGCTGTTGGCAGTCGTCGAACGTCTCCGACGGCATGATCTTCATGCCGCGTGCGGCGGAAACAGGATCGAGCGTCTTCCAGAGGTAGACGACCTCGGCGCCTGGCATGAAGCCAAACACCTCGGCGGGTCCGGTCAGGTCCAACTGAGTGAGATTTGGGAAGAGCACCAGCCCGATCCGGATCTTCTCATCACGCATGGTGCCTTCCCCTGTAGTTTCCAATCAGCCGAGGCATGCGAGGAAATCGGCGACGTCGGCGTCGCTGGTGGCGAAGCTGGTGACGAGGCGGATCAGGCCTTCGTCGGGGCCGACGAGGTGTTTGGCACTGTCGGAGATCGGCCAGTCGTAGAACTGGGCGCCCTTGTCCCGCGCGTTGTCGATGGCGGTTTTCTTGACGACGGCGAAGATCTCGTTCGAAGTGGTCGACCAGGCGAGCTTTGCGCTGTCGGTATGCTCGATGCCGGCTCGCATCCTGTCCGCCATGGCATTGGCGTGGCGGGCAAGGTCGAGCCAGAGGTCGTCCTGCAGGTAGGCCTCGAACTGTGCGGCGATGAAGCGGGATTTTGAGAACAGCTGGGCGGTGCGCTTGCGCAGGAAGGCAAAGTCCTTGGCGAGATCGGGGTCGAAGAAGACGATCGCCTCGGCGCACCAGCATCCGTTCTTGGTGCCGCCGAAGGAGAGTACGTCGACGCCGCGCTTCCAGGTCATTTCGGCCGGTGAGCAGCCGAGCGATACCAGGGCATTGGCAAAACGGGCGCCGTCCATGTGCAGTGGCAGGCCATTTTTCTTGGCGATCTTCGAAATGGTATCGATCTCGTCGAGGCTGTAGATGGTGCCGACCTCGGTCGCCTGGGTCATGGTCACGGCAGCGGCGCGGCCGTGGTGGATGGCGTCCTGCGGGTACCGGCCAATGCGCTCCACCAGGTTATCCGGCAGCATCTTGCCCTCGGGGCCATCGACGCCGACCATGCGCATGCCCGAGAAAAAATCGGGGGCGCCGCATTCGTCTTCGATCACATGGGCTTCCGTGTGGCAGAACGTCAGGCCGCCGGGACGGGCGATGCTGGCCAGCGACAGCGAGTTTGCGGCCGTGCCCGTGGCAACGAAGAAGACCGCGACCTCGCGCTCGAATACCTCGTTGAAACGGGTTTCGATCGCCTTGTCGAGTTTACTGGTGCCATAGGCAGCGGCAAAACGGGTCGATTCCTTCGAGAGGCGTTCGTTGATGGAGGGGTGGGCGCCGGCCCAGTTATCGGAAGCAAAGAACATGTGAGATCTACCGCGTATTGAAGGGAGGGGATGCAAGGGTGTCGTCGCAGAGTAGGGGATTGGCTGAGGGGATCAATTGCGGCGCCACATCGCACGGTGGATCTGGCGCACTACGCAATCAAGGCAATAATTCTTACCTTTAAAGGAAATTATCTTTCGCGAAATTCGAAGCTGCGGCAATCTTACGTCGATATTTTCGTTTTCAGCTCTTGCTAACCTTTCCGCTTTCTGGCATAGAACTGATGAATTAGGACAGTGCTGCTGTCCTATTTTGGTCTTTGACGCCGCACCCCGCCAAAAATCCTAGCGGAGCTGGGATTTCACGTTATAGTTTTTGCGATGCCCGTCCTTCCAGATGGCGCATCCGAAACTGTGACTGGTGGGAAAGCCGATCTATCGCCCCCAACGCGATGTCTGCGGCCGGATCTTTAAACATGCAACAGCGCTGTCGCGTGTCGCCCCTATACTGGGCGCGCGGGACGAAGGGACGCCCGCGGCGCGGGGTTTGCAGGAGGAAAGACGATGACGAACGTAACGCCATCCACGACATTGAGCCTGGCCGCAGCCGTCGAGACGGATGCATCGGTCAAGGCGCGCCATTCCATGTCCGCTCTTCCGCGCAAACAGGGCCTCTACGATCCCCGTAACGAACACGATGCCTGCGGTGTCGGCTTCGTCGCCCATATGAAGGGGCAGAAGTCGCACCAGATCGTCCAGGACGGCCTGTTCATCCTCGAGAACTTGACTCATCGCGGTGCCGTCGGCGCCGATCCGCTGATGGGCGACGGTGCGGGCATTCTCGTGCAGATACCCGATCGCTTCTTCCGCGAGGAAATGGCACTGCAGGGCGTCACTCTGCCTGCCATCGGCGATTATGGCGTCGGTCACTTCTTCCTGCCGCAGGACGAGATGCTGATCGCCCATTTCAAGAAGACCGTCGAGGATGTCATCGCCGAGGAAGGCCAGGTGCTGCTCGGTTTCCGCGATGTGCCGGTCGACAACTCTTCGCTGTCGAAGGCCGAGCATATTGCCGCCACGGAACCGCACCATGTGCAGGTGTTCATCGGCATCGGCCGCGATGCAGCCAGCCATGACGAGTTCGAGCGCCGGCTGTTCACGCTCCGCAAGGTCATCTCCAACCGTATCTATGCCGAATATGACGGCGAGGAGAGCGGCTTCTATCCTGTGTCGCTGTCGTCGAAGACTATCGTCTACAAGGGCATGTTCCTCGCCTATCAGGTCGGTGCCTATTACAAGGACCTGACAGATCCGCGTTTCGAATCGGCTGTTGCCCTCGTACACCAGCGTTTCTCGACCAACACGTTTCCGTCGTGGAAGCTCGCCCATCCCTATCGCATGGTCGCCCATAACGGCGAGATCAACACTCTGCGCTCCAACGTCAACTGGATGGCCGCCCGCCAGGCGTCCGTGTCGTCGCCGCTGTTCGGCGAGGACATCTCCAAGCTGTGGCCGATCTCCTATGAGGGCCAGTCCGATACGGCCTGCTTCGACAACGCGCTCGAGTTCCTCGTTCGCGGCGGCTATTCCATGGCCCATGCCGTGATGATGCTGATCCCGGAGGCCTGGGCCGGCAACCAGTCGATGGCGCCGGATCGCAAGGCATTCTACGAATATCATGCCGCCCTGATGGAGCCATGGGACGGCCCCGCTGCGGTTGCCTTCACCGATGGCACGCAGATCGGCGCGACGCTCGACCGCAACGGCCTTCGTCCGGCACGCTATCTCGTCACCAACGACGACCGTGTCATCATGGCGTCGGAGGCCGGCGTGCTGCCGGTGCCGGAAGAAAACATCATCCAGAAGTGGCGCCTGCAGCCGGGCAAGATGCTGCTGATCGACATGGACAAGGGTCGCATCGTCTCCGACGACGAAGTGAAGTCGGAGCTTGCGACCAAGCACCCCTATCGCAAGTGGCTGGATCGCACCCAGCTGATCCTCGAGGAGTTGAACACGGTAGAACCCCGTGCGCTGCGCCGCGACGTTTCGCTGCTCGATCGCCAGCAGGCGTTCGGCTACACGCTGGAAGACACCAAGATCCTGATGTCGCCGATGGCAACAACGGGCCAGGAAGCAATCGGCTCGATGGGCACGGACACGCCTATCTCGGCGATGTCGTCGAAGTCGAAGCTGCTTTACACCTATTTCAAGCAGAACTTCGCCCAGGTCACCAACCCGCCGATCGATCCGATCCGCGAAGAGCTGGTGATGAGCCTCGTCTCCTTCATCGGGCCGCGTCCGAATTTGCTGGATCACGAGGGTGCTGCCAAGGCGAAGCGGCTGGAAGTTCGCCAGCCGATCCTCACCAATGGCGATCTCGAGAAGATCCGCTCTATCGGGCATACGGAAGACCGTTTCGACACCAAGACTCTCGACTTCACCTATGACGTCGAGCGCGGCGCCGGCGGTATGGAGGAGATGCTCGAGCGTCTATGCGAACGGGCCGAAGCTGCGGTCAAGGGCGGCTACAACATCATCGTGCTCTCCGACCGGCAGATGGGCCCGGACCGCATCGCTATCCCGGCGCTGCTGGCAACGGCGGCCGTCCACCATCATCTGATCCGCAAGGGTCTGCGCACCTCGGTTGGTCTCGTCGTCGAAACCGGCGAGCCGCGCGAGATCCATCACTTCTGCCTGCTCGCCGGCTACGGCGCCGAGGCGATCAACCCCTATCTCGCTTTCGACACACTGCTCGACATGCATGCCAAGGGCGAGTTCCCGAAGGAAGTCGACGCCAGCGAAATCGTCACCCGCTTCATCAAGGCTGTCGGCAAGGGCATCCTAAAGGTCATGTCGAAGATGGGTATCTCAACCTACCAGTCCTATTGCGGCGGGCAGATCTTCGATGCCATCGGCCTGCAGCAGGAACTGGTGGATAAGTACTTCTTCGGCACCGCCACTATGATCGAGGGCGTCGGCCTCGATGCCATCGCCGAGGAAACCGTTTCCCGCCACCGCGCAGCCTTCGGCAAGGATCCGATCCTCGCCACGACGCTGGATATCGGCGGCGAGTATGCTTACCGGATGCGCGGCGAAGCGCATGCCTGGTCGCCGGATGCGATTGCCTCGCTGCAGCACGCTGTGCGCGGCAATGCGCAGGATCGCTACCGCGAGTTTGCGGAAATGGTCAACCAGTCCGACCTTAGGATGAACACCATCCGTGGCCTGTTCACCATCAAGGGTGCCGAAGCGCTCGGCCGCGAGCCGATCTCTATCGACGAGGTCGAGCCGGCCATCGATATCGTCAAGCGTTTCTCGACCGGTGCCATGTCGTTCGGCTCGATTTCGCGCGAGGCGCATACGACGCTTGCCATCGCCATGAACCGGATCGGCGGAAAGTCGAACACCGGCGAAGGCGGCGAAGAGTCCGATCGCTACTTCCCGCTGCGTGACGGTTCACCGAACCCGGAACGCTCGGCCATCAAGCAGATCGCCTCCGGCCGCTTCGGCGTCACGGCGGAGTATCTGGTCAATGCCGACATGCTGCAGATCAAGGTAGCGCAGGGCGCCAAGCCCGGCGAGGGCGGCCAGTTGCCCGGCCACAAGGTTGATGCAACGGTTGCCAAGACCCGGCACTCCACCCCCGGCGTCGGCCTGATCTCGCCGCCGCCGCACCATGATATCTATTCGATCGAAGATCTGGCGCAGTTGATCTACGACCTGAAGAACGTCAACCCGGAAGCCGATGTTTCGGTCAAGCTGGTCTCGGAAGTCGGCGTCGGCACGGTTGCCGCCGGTGTTGCCAAGGCGCGCGCCGACCACATCACCATCTCCGGCTTCGACGGCGGCACCGGTGCGTCGCCGCTGACCTCGCTGAAGCATGCGGGTTCGCCATGGGAAATCGGCCTTGCCGAAACCCAGCAGACGCTGGTGCTGAACGGCCTGCGTTCGCGCATCGCCCTGCAGGTCGATGGCGGGCTGAAGACCGGCCGCGATGTCATCGTCGGTGCGTTGCTCGGGGCCGACGAGTTCGGCTTTGCCACCGCGCCGTTGATTGCCGCCGGCTGCATCATGATGCGCAAGTGCCATCTCAACACCTGTCCGGTGGGCGTCGCCACGCAGGACCCGGTTCTGCGCAAGCGCTTCAAGGGTGCGCCGGAGCATGTCATCAACTACTTCTTCTTCGTGGCCGAAGAAGTGCGTGAAATCCTCGCCTCGCTTGGCGTCTCCAAGCTCGACGAGATCATCGGCGCTTCGGAGTTGCTCGAGAAGAACCAGATGCTGGCGCACTGGAAGGCCGAGGGTCTCGATTTCTCGCGCATCTTCCACAAGGTCGACGCGCCGAAGGAGGACACCTACTGGACAGCCCGGCAGAAGCACCCGATCGACGATATCCTCGACCGCAAGCTGATCGAGCAGGCCATGCCGGCGCTGACGTCGAAGACGCCTGTCGCCTTCGAAGTCGGCATCAAGAACGTCGACCGCTCGGCCGGCGCGATGCTGTCCGGTGAAGTTGCCAAGCGCTATCGCCACAAGGGGCTCAAGGACGACACGATCAGCGTCACGCTGCGCGGCACGGCCGGCCAGTCCTTCGGCGCGTTCCTCGCGCATGGCGTGACCTTCAACCTCATCGGTGACGGCAACGACTATGTCGGCAAGGGGCTGTCGGGCGGTCGCATCATCATCCGTCCGCCGGAAAACTCGCAGATCATCGCCGAGGAATCGATCATCGTCGGCAACACGGTGCTTTACGGCGCCACCGAAGGCGAGTGCTACTTCCGCGGCATCGCCGGCGAACGCTTTGCCGTGCGTAACTCAGGCGCGATTGCCGTCGTCGAAGGCGTCGGCGACCACGGCTGCGAGTACATGACCGGCGGCGTCGTCGTCGTGCTTGGCGAAACCGGCCGCAACTTTGCTGCCGGCATGTCGGGCGGTGTCGCCTACGTGCTCGACCAGACCGGCGATTTCGCCAAGCGCTGCAACATGGCGATGGTCGAGCTCGAGCCGGTGCCGGAAGAAGACGACATGCTGGAGAAGCTGCACCATCACGGTGGCGACCTCATGCATAAGGGCCGCGTCGACGTCTCCGGCGATATGACCCGCCACGACGAGGAGCGGCTCTATCAGCTGATCTCCAACCACCTGCACTACACCGGCTCCACCCGCGCCAAGCTGATCCTCGACAACTGGACGGAATATCGTCCGAAGTTCCGCAAGGTGATGCCGGTCGAATATCGCCGGGCGCTGGAGGAGATGGAGCGCAGCCGGATGGGCGTCGCGGCGGAGTGATTTACCGAACTTCATCGCCGTGATATGCTGTTGGCATATGGCGGCGATGGAGGTTGACATGAACGAACGTGTAAATGAGCCAGACGAGGGCGTTGGCGTCACGGTCAGCATCTTCAAGAACGGCCGCAGTCGCGCTGTGCGCATACCGAAGGAATTTGAGTTCGAGGGAGATCGAGCGATATTAGTCCGCCAGCCGGACGGTTCCATCCTGATGAGGACGGCGGTTACGGCTGGGCTGATCAACTATCTGCAGCAAGCTGAGGCATGGGATGGCGAGGACTTCCTCATCGGCCACGACGATGAGGGACCGCTGCGAGAGGTGGATCTTTGACAAGCTTCATGCTCGATACGAACATCGTTTCGGCGATGGTACGTGATCCCCGGGGGAAGGTGCTGGAAAAGATGATCGAGGTGGGCGAGGAGAACGTGCTCATCAGTATCATCAGCTACGGTGAGATCTGTTACGGCGTACAAAAAAGCGGTTCTGAACTGCTGTCAAAAACGGTCTTTGCGATCACGCGGCGGCTCTATGTCGCGTCACTGAGCATGCCGTGCGACAAGCGCTATGCTGAGGTGAGACTGGCCTTGCGACAAGGAAAAAACATCGGGCATAACGATCTTTGGATCGCGGCCCACGCCCTGGCGCTAGATGCGGTGCTGGTGACGAACAACGAAAGAGAATTTTCCCGCGTTCCGGGATTAAAGGTTGAAAACTGGCTGCTCTGAACGCAGTCATGAGGGCAAGGGAAGACTAGGGTATGGGTAAGGTTACAGGATTTATGGAAATTGACCGGCAGGTTGGCAAGTACCAGCCGGCGTCCGATCGTATTCGTCATTTCCGCGAATTCACAATCCCGATGTCGGATCCCGAGGTCCAGAAACAGGCCGCCCGGTGCATGGACTGTGGCATCCCCTATTGCCACGGCCCGACCGGTTGCCCGGTGCACAACCAGATCCCCGACTGGAACGACCTCGTCTATAACAACAACTGGGAAGAGGCGATCCGCAACCTGCATTCGACCAACAACTTCCCGGAGTTCACCGGCCGCGTCTGCCCCGCGCCTTGCGAGGAAGCCTGCACGCTCAATCTGGAAGATGCGCCGGTCGCCATCAAGACGGTCGAACAGGCGATTGCCGACAAAGCCTATGAGCTCGGCTTCATCCGGCCGCAGCCGGCCACGGTCCATACCGGCAAGAAGGTCGCGATCATCGGATCGGGCCCGGCTGGCCTTGCTGCCGCCCAGCAGCTGGGTCGTGCTGGCCATGACGTCCATGTCTATGAGCGGGAATCCAAGGCCGGCGGCCTGCTGCGCTACGGCATTCCGGACTTCAAGATGGAGAAGAACTTCATCGACCGCCGCGTCGAGCAGATGACCGGCGAAGGTGTGACCTTCCACTACGGGGCCAATGTCGGCGTCGACCTGCCGGTCGAGCAGTTGCTCGCCGAGCATGATGCCGTGCTCTATTGTGGTGGCTCTGAAACGCCGCGCGAAAGCGGCGTGCCCGGCACGGAATTGTTCGGCGTCCACGATGCCATGCCGTATCTGGTGCAGCAGAACCGCCGCATCGGCCGCGAAAACATCGACAGCGTCGGCTGGCCATCCGATCCGATCCTTGCCGGCGGCAAGCATGTCGTCGTCGTCGGTGGCGGCGATACAGCATCGGATTGCGTCGGCACGGCCTTTCGCCAGGGCGCGGTCCGCGTTACCCAACTCGACATCCGCCCGCAGCCGCCGGAAAAGGAAGACAAGCTCGCCGTCTGGCCGTTCTGGGCTACCAAAATGCGTACGTCATCTTCGCAGGCAGAGGGTGCGGTTCGCGAGTTCCAGGTGGCGACACTGGAATTCATCGGCGAGGACGGTGTTCTCACCGGCGTCAAGTGCTGCGAAGTCGATGACAAGCGTAAGCCGATCGCCGGAACTGAATTCGTGATCCGCGCCGATCTCGCCTTTATCGCCATCGGTTTCCGGGGTCCGTTCGCGGACGGAGTGCTGAAGGAGATGGAAGGCAAGATGACGGTCAACACCGACCGTCGCGGATCGACCAACGTCGTTGCCAACGATAAGGACTACCGGACCTCGGTCGACAAGCTCTGGACGGCCGGCGACGTGCGCCGCGGCCAGTCGCTGGTCGTCTGGGCCATCCGCGAAGGCCGCCAGGCGGCACGCGCCATCGACGAGGCGCTGATGGGAAGCACGGTGCTTCCGGCCTGATACATCGCCTCCCTGGCAGCCCGGTTCGCCGGGCTGTTTTTCTTTTGTCAGCCCTTTAGCGGAAACCCGGCCATGGCTTTGAAACTCTACCTTGCGGGGCCGGAGGTTTTCCTTCCCAACGCCCGCGAAATCCTCGATGCCAAGGCGGAGATGACCCGCACGTACGGTTTCGAACCGATCTGCCCCGGCGATATCTCGATCGAGCCGGCGCCGACCCGCCATGAATTCGGCCTGAAGATCAGCGCTGTCGACGAGGACATGATGAACCGTGCGGATGGTGTGATTGCCAACCTGACGCCGTTTCGCGGCATTGCCGCCGATGTCGGCACGGCCTTCGAACTCGGCTACATGTGTGCGCAGGGAAAGCTGGTTGCCGCCTATACAAATATGACCGCCAACCACTTTGCCAGAACCAGCGATTACTATGGCGGTGCCGTCAGCGAAGGGGCCGATGGACGCAAGCGCGGCCCGGACGGGATGTCTCTGGAGGATTTCGAGATGATCGAAAACCTGATGCTGCATGGTGGCATCGAGCGTCGCGGGGGACACATTGCCGTGCATGCAGCCGATGCTGGCCGGCTCTACTCGGACCTCACAGCCTTCGAGGCGTGTCTCGTGGCGCTGGCCGGACGCTCCAAAACGTAAACTTCGACGGAGTCAGGGCTTTGTCGCGTCCGGCAACCTGTAATCGTCGACGCGGCCTGCAGGCGCGGGGGCGATTTCGCCTTTCTCGACGAGCAGGTCGCGGGGCGATGGCGGGCCAGATGTGGACGGGCCCGCATTTCCGAGAAGCACCGATCCGCCATCGAGCTCGGGATCGGAAAGGCTGATGGGAGGGGTGCGGGTTTCCGGCGCAGCCGTTTCCTTCTCGGGCATCGTAGCCGGATTGATCGTCGTATCGGTGTCGAGGCGCACGATATCGGGGCTTGCCTGATCTCCGAGCAGCCTGCGGATCGGCTTTTCGGCGTAGAAGGCCATCTTGCGCCGGCCGGCATCGGTCATATTGACGCCATCGGCAGTGCGCAGGCGCACCTGCTGGCCGTTGATGTCGGAGCCGGTGACGATGAACTTGCCGTCTTCATCGGTAAAACCACCCCAGAGATCGACGAACTCGCCGCCTGTGCTTTCCACCTGGCTCTGGTAGATCTGGTTAAGCCTGACGACATCGGCGGTCATGTCGTCGGAACCAAAAGGTGGCAGGCCAACCCAGATGAGCGGGATATGCCGCGTGGCAACGAGCTTTGCAAAGGCCTGCACCCGTTCCTCATAGGCCAGCAACCAGGTATCGCTGCCGAATTTCTCGTTGAGGCCAGGGGCAATCATCTGCTGGCGATCGTTTGCGCCGATGGTGACGACGACGACGGCCGGCTTCAAGGCATCCAGCATCTTGGGCAGTTGCGCCTGCCAATCGTAGTAATCGGTACGCACCAGGCCGGAGGCGATATTGCCGCGTGTCTGGATGGCCACGCCAGGGGAGGCGGAAAATGCGTCCCGTAGGCCGTCGCCGAGGCCCGTGGCAAGAAAGTCGCCGACCACGAGCACGGTCTTTGCGGAGTCGAGCTTGGCGGTCGGCTGCGGTGTGTCGGGCTTTGCGGTCGTTGCTTTCGTGACTGGCGCTGCGGTCCTTTTCGGCGGCCGAGGCTGGCGGCGGGGTGGTGAGGGATACTCGTCATACCGGGGCTGGCGTTCTGGCGGAGCTTGCCGGCCAAAGAGCAAATCCATGAGCGTACGGCGCTCATAGCGTTGCTGGGCGCCTGCCGGAATAACCGTGACAAGCACAAGGCAGCCCGCCGCGAACGCCGCAACAAGCAGCCTCGCGGCTTTTCCGGCCGTCTTCAGCGATTGAATCATCCGGGATCGCATCCTGCTCGTCTCCGGGATATTGGCCGACATTGGCCGAACGGCACGGCGGGTGCTATCGGCGCAATGCCTTCAACAATTCCATCGACGGTTCGCCATCGGCGCCGAGCCCCAGCCGGCCTTGGACTGCCGCGATGGCTGCCTTCGAACCGGAACCGAAATTGCCGTCGACGATACCATCGTAATAACCGAGCGATTTCAGCCGCGTCTGGAGTTCGAACTTCTCCTTGACGTCGAGGGCGCCGGATGGCCGGGGCCAGGATTGGCGCATGCCGCCATAGCCGGCGATCTCGTCAGCCAGCATGCCAACGGCGATGGCGTAGCTGTCGGCGGCGTTGTAGCGCTTGATGGTGAAGAAGTTGTTGGTCATCAGGAAGCCCGGACCGTTGGCGCCGCCCGGCATTTTCAGCTGGGCACGATCGGTCGCGAGGCGAAACGCCTTGCCGTCCGGCCTTGTGAAACCGAGCGCCGCCCATTCCTTCAGCGTATGGGTCTTGCCGGCCTGGGCGCTGCCGCCCTTGGGAACGACGACCTCGTAGCCCCATGTCTTGCCCGTCTGCCAGCCATTCTTCATCAGCAGGTTTGCCGATGTCGCGAGGGCGTCGGGGACGGAATGCCAGATGTCTCGGCGGCCGTTGCCGTCTTCGTCGACGGCGTAGAGAAGGTAGCTCGTCGGAATGAACTGCGTGTGACCCATGGCACCGGCCCAGGAGCCCGTCAGGTTATCCGGCGATACTTCGCCCCTCTGCAGGATCTTCAGCGCGGCAATCAGCTGCGTGCGGGCATATTTGGCCCGCTTGCGGTCGGCGTAGGCAAGGGTCGCCAGGGCGCGGGGCACGTAATGCAGCCGCTCATCCTTCTCCAGAACTGCGCCGTAATTGGATTCCATCGACCAGATGGCGAGGAGAATGTTTCGGTCTACGCCATATTGCTTTTCGATCGTGCGCAACGTCGTCCCGTATTTGGACGCCATTTTTCGACCGACCTCAACGGTATAGGGGTTGACGCGGGAGTCCATATAGTCCCAAATTTGCGTCGTGAACTCGGCTTGAGAGCCGGCTTTTTCCAGCACGGTCGGATCCGGGTCGTTCACACCGGCGAAGGCCCTCTGATAGGTCGCCTTGCTGATGCCGCTTTTCTCGGCTGTGTCGTAAAAGCCGGTAATCCACTTCCGGAACCCTGTGTCTGCAAAGGCGTTATGGGGCGCTAGCCCCGCAAAAACGCCAAGCGCAACCGCGAGGGAGAGACTAGAAAAGGAGTGTTTGCGAGCTTGGGTCATAGAAGCCGTGTCCGTCATCATGATGGCTCGTAACGGCACTGCGCCGCATAGGCCAAGCTTAAGTTTAGACAAACAAAGTCAACAAAATCTTTACCATGCAACGAGGCCGCGGTCATCTTTCGCCAAATCGTAGCAATTTTAAATTAGCGATGGCTTCGTTTGCCTGATCAACTACGGGCGGATCGCCCAGGAGGTACGTGTGGGACTGCATAAGAAAGTACGTAAGGCTGTGTTTCCGGTCGCTGGCCTTGGAACGCGGTTTCTGCCGGCAACAAAGGCAGTACCGAAGGAAATGCTGACGGTCGTCGACAAGCCGGTCATCCAGTACGTCGTAGACGAGGCGATGGAAGCCGGCATCGAGCATTTTGTCTTCGTCACCGGACGCAGCAAGCACGTCATTGAAGACTATTTCGACATCCAGTTCGAACTCGAGCAGACGCTGCGCCAGCGTAACAAGAAGGCCGAGTTGACGCTGCTCAACAACCTTCTGCCGATTGCCGGCACGGCCAGCTTTACCCGCCAGCAGGAGCCGCTCGGCCTCGGTCACGCGGTCTGGTGTGCGCGTGAAATCGTCGGCGACGAGCCGTTTGCGCTGTTGCTGCCTGACATGGTCATGCAATCCGATGTCGGCTGCATGAAAAGCATGATCGAACTCTACGAGCAGAGCGGCGGCAACGTCATCGGCGTCGAGGAATGCGCGCCGGACCAGACCCATAAATACGGCATCGTCGGCGTCGGCGAAAGCATCGGCAACGGCTTCCGGGTGACCGAAATGGTCGAGAAGCCGCCGCAGGGTTCTGCCCCGTCGAACTTCTTCATCAACGGCCGATACATCCTCCAGCCTGAGATTTTCCACATCCTCGAGCATCAGGAGCGCGGCTCCGGCAACGAGATCCAGCTGACCGACGGTATGCTGAAGCTTGCCAAGCAGCAGGATTTCGCTGGCTACCACTTCAAGGGTGAAACCTACGACTGCGGCGCCAAGGATGGCTTCATCCTCGCCAACGTCGCCTTCGCCCTGTCGCGTGCCGATATCCGTCCGACTGTGGAAGACGGTTTCAAGGCGCTGCTCGCAGCCCTGAAGTAACGACCAAGCGCTGCTCGCCTTTCGGGGCGGGCGGCTCCCTTTTCCGAGCGTTTCTAACGCTTTACCGTCAGACCCAGGCCCGCGCGGAATTGACGCGTATCGTCGCCAGAGTTCTGGGTCGTCAGTTCGTAGCCGATATTGCTGGTCATATCGAGGTAGCGATTTATTCCCCACGTCAAGCCCAGGGCGGCATCGTAGACCTGCTGGTCCCTGGTGGTGCTGCCATCCGTATAATTGCGCCACGTAGTTCCGCCGGTAATCTTGCCGGTGACAGTGTCGCGGATCTGATGGGCTACCGTGCTGGTTAGCTGATAGGCGACATAGCCGCTCTCGCCGGCGGTGGTCGAAGGCTGCACCGTTGTCGCAAAGCCAAGGCTGACATCCGTGCCTCGTTGCGGCGACCAGGCGATGTTGCCATCCACGGTCGGCGAATCGATTGACGCAAGCCGCGCGTCGTCGAAGCCGGTATGCTGGTAGCCTATCCCGAGTTCGCCCCTCAGCTTTTCGCCAAGATCGAGCTGTACGCCAGCCTTTGCGCCATAGCTGCTGTTCGAGCGTTCATAGCCGGCGCTGTCGCGCTCGTCGTCATAGAGCGCCTTGCCAACCTGGACCTCGAGAAACGGGATGAGGGCCGGAGACAGCTCATAGCCGATCCGACCGCGCCATGTGCCAGCCGTCTGGTTGCGATCGCTGAGCGACACCAGCGTGCCATCCGCCAGAGTAGCATCCGAATAGACGGTGCGGGCGAGGGTCACTGCGGTCGTGCCGCGCAGCAGGCCGAAATCACGCTCTATCGACGCGCCGAGATCGTACTCGTTGACGTTGGATTGCTTTGTCGCGCCGCTGAGTGCGTTCGGATCGTCAGTGTCTTCCCGGAAGAACTTGTATCCGCCTGTCAGGTGGGCCGTGGTCTGCTCGGCAAGATCGAGGCGCAGGTCGGCGCCGAGATTGATGCTTGGCTGCTCCTCGCCGGTGCCGCTGACATTGCGCTGCCAGATGCCGTTGCCGGTGATCGTCAGCTGGTGGCGATCCCAGTCCGATGTCAGCGTGTTCTCGAAGTCCGACTGCAGGTAGGTTCGGTGATCGTTGGTGCCGCCGCCCTTGTTGGTCTCAACATTGTAGGACTGGTTCACCGACGGTCGGAGCGTGAAGGTGCCGAGCTTTATGCCGAGTTGCTGGTCGTCGGTTGGTCTTGCCTTGGAGCGCAGGCTATTCAGGTCGCTGCCGCGCATGTTCACGCGGCCGATGTCGTCGTCGAGGATCGACCCCGTCCTGAGTATGTCGGGAGCGTCGAAGACCAGCCTGGGATTGGGCCGGGCATCGGCGTCGGTCGTCCTGGCGTCCGGTGTCGTAGCCGTTGCGGTTGCTGTTGCGGTGCCGGCCGTATCCGTCGTTGGGGTAACGGGCGCATTCGGATCGACAGCAACCGGCGTCGTGGCGGTGGCAGGCTGGTTCACGGCCTGCGCGGCTGACTGCATCGGCGCCATCAACAGGCCGCAACCGAGCACCGCCGTGACGGCATATGCCGTCACGCTGCGCGAGTGGTCAGCCGCCTTGTCTTTGCCAATTGCCATGCTATCCCGTGCCCGGAAGCTCGAAGTCGTTAACCCACCGTAAAGGCATGTGGTTAACGCTTCGTTGCGAAAGGCCGGCATCGGTGTCGGCACCGGGTCTTAGCCAGCTTTCTCGCATGGACAGATTTGGCAAAAAGCGCTAACCCGTAGCCATGAACAAGCGAGCTTTCAATCCGGTCGAGAACGGCGCAATCCAATCGGCGATGCGGACGATCGAAACCGAAAGACGGGGCCTCGAGGCGCTGGAGCGTGCCTTGGCCGATGGACTGGCGGAGCCGTTCTCACGCGCCGTGGCGCTGATCGGCGATATCACCGGCCGTGTCATCGTTACCGGTGTCGGCAAGAGCGGGCATGTCGGTGTCAAGCTGGCGGCGACGCTGGCCTCGACGGGGACACCGGCCTTTTTTGTGCATTCTGCCGAAGCCAATCACGGCGATCTCGGCATGATTGCCCATGACGATGTGATCATTGCCATGTCGTGGGGCGGCGAGACCGCCGAGCTCAAGGGCATCCTCAACTATTGCCGTCGCTTTTCGGTGCCGTTGATCGCCATCACCTCCGGCGCCACGTCCTCGCTCGGCCGTGAAGCCGATGTGGTGCTGCTGCTGCCGAAGGAGCAGGAGGCCTGCCCACATGGCCTGGCGCCGACGACATCGACGTTGCTGCAACTAGCCATAGGCGATGCCCTGGCTGTGGCTCTGATGGAAGCGCGGGGCTTTACCGCCAGCGACTTTCACGTCTTCCATCCCGGTGGCAAGCTGGGTGCAAGCCTGACCCACGTTGCCGATATCATGCACACCGGCGAGCGTGTGCCGCTCGTGCCGCAAGGTACGCCGCTGCCCCAGGCGATCAGCACGCTGTCAAAGATGCGCTTCGGTTGCGTAGGCGTTCTCGATGCTGACGGACGGCTCTGCGGTATCGTCACAGACGGCGACATCGCGCGCAATCTGGGCCGGAGCCTCGCCGAGCTCAATGTCGATGATATCATGACCATCGACCCGAAGACGGTGCGGGCAACGACGCTCGCGACAGGCGCGATGGCAGTTCTCAACAACAACAATATCTCGGCATTGCTGGTCGTCGACGAAGACCGCCGGCCTATCGGGCTGGTGCATTTCCACGATCTGTTGCGGATCGGGGTTGCCTGATCAGGCAGGCTCCACCGTCAACTGCCGGCCGTCGCTGCCGATGACCTTGACGCGGGTTCCTGCGGGCAGGTCGGGGCCGATGACCTTCCAGTAGGTATCGTCGAGATTAACGCGTCCGCGCCCTTCGACGATGGGTTCGTTGAGGACCGTGGTGCGGCCGACAAGACCGGCGCTGCGCTGGTTGAGAAACGGCTCATCGGTTTCATGCCTGTTGCGATAGACATACCGTCGTCCGAGTAGCGCTGCGCCGACTGCGAGAGCAGCAAACAGCAGCATCTGCAGCTGCCAGCTCCAGATGCGCTCCTCCCACAGGCCAAGCGACAGGGCGCCGACAACGATTGCGGCAAGTCCGATCCAGACGAGAAACACGCCGGGAACGAGAAGCTCCGCCGCCAGTAGCGCCAGCCCGAGCACCCACCAGCTCCAGGGTCCGAGCTGGACGACCAGATCGCTCAGCATGCGTCAGGTCTCCCGCGGCGGGTTCAGAGGATTGACCAGCGGCGTGGTGCGTGCCGGCGTGGAGCGCGGTCGAGGCGCTTGCTCGACAGCGGGTCGGCTGCTCGGTGCTTCGCCGCCGAACACTTCGCGGGCGATAGCGCCGATACCGCCGAGCGAGCCCAGAATGGAGGATGCCTCCATCGGCATCAGCACGATCTTCGAATTCGAGGCAGAGCCGATTGCCGTCAGGGCCTCGGTGTATTTCTGGGCGACGAAGTAGTTGATCGCCTGCACGTCGCCGGCAGCGATCGCCTGCGAGACGACAAGCGTCGCCTTGGCTTCGGCCTCGGCCAGGCGTTCCCGGGCCTCGGCATTGCGATAGGCGGCCTCGCGCTGGCCCTCCGCTTGCAGGATGGCGGCCTGCTTGGCGCCTTCGGCGCGCAGGATCTGGGCGTTTCGCGAGCCTTCGGCCTCCAGCACCTGGGCACGCTTTTCGCGCTCGGCCTTCATCTGCCGGCCCATGGCGTCGACGAGATCACGGGGTGGCTGGATATCCTTGATCTCGACGCGGGTTACCTTGATGCCCCAGGGGCCGACGGCCTCGTCGACGACGCGCAGCAGCTTGTCGTTGATGATCTCGCGGTTGGACAGCAGTTCGTCGAGGTCCATCGAGCCCATGACAGAGCGGATGTTGGTCATCGTCAGGTTGAGAATGGCGTTTTCGAGGTTGGACACCTGGTAGGCGGCCTGGGCGGCATTCAGCACCTGGTAGAAGCATACGGCATCGGCTGAGACGCTGGCATTGTCCTTGGTGATGACCTCCTGCGTCGGTACGGCCAGCACCTGCTCCATGACATTCATCCGGGTGCCGATGCGCTCGATAAACGGCAGGATCAGGTTCAACCCCGGCTCCAGCGTGCGCGTGTAGCGGCCGAACCGCTCGATGGTGTAGCGATAGCCCTGCGGCACCGTCTTGATGCCGGCAAACAGAACCAGCACGACAAGCACCACGATCGCAATTACAACGATATCAAATCCACCCAGCATTATTTTTCCCATCCCTGTTCCACGGCAGCATAGCCCAGCCGATGGTGGAAGCACACCCGTTGCCGACGAAGTTGCGACAAACGATTTGTCGCAGGTCGCAAAAAAGCCGTTTCCAGCTGCGGATGTTTGCCCTAGAGAACGCCCATTGAACTAACCGGTCGCAGCCTACCCGGTAAAAACAAGGACACCTGTTATGAAAACCATCGTCGTCTGCTCCGGCGGACTGGATTCCGTTTCGCTTGCCTACAGAACAGCCGCAGAGGGATCGCTCCTCGGACTGCTATCCTTCGACTACGGTCAAAGACACCGCAAGGAACTCGATTTTGCCGCCGCCTGCGCCCAGCGCCTCGGCGTCTGGCATGAAATCATCGACATCAGCGGCATCGGCCGCCACCTCACTGGCTCGGCTCTCACCGACAATATCGCGGTGCCGGACGGCCATTATGCCGAGGAAACGATGAAATCCACCATCGTTCCCAATCGCAATGCCATCATGCTGGCGATTGCCTTCGGCGTCGCCGCAGCCCGCAAGGCCGATGCAGTCGCGGTCGCCGTCCATGGCGGCGATCACTTCATCTATCCGGATTGCCGGCCGGGCTTCATCGACAGTTTCCAGCGGATGCAGGCGGAGGCGCTCGACGGCTATGCAGACGTGGCGCTGCTGGCGCCCTACGTCACGGTGTCCAAGGCCGATATCGTCATAGATGGCGTGAAGCATGGCACGCCGTTCGTCGAAACATGGTCGTGCTACAAGGGCGGCGAGCGCCATTGCGGTCGTTGCGGCACCTGCGTCGAGCGGCGCGAAGCCTTTTCCATCGCCGGCGTCGTCGATCCAACCGATTACGAGGATGCAGACTTCTGGGTTGCCGCCACGGGCTCCTTCCGGGCGACGGAGGTGTAGCCGTGTTTCGCATTACCAAGGAATTTCATTTCTCGGCATCGCATCAACTGACGCGGCTGCCTGCCGATCACCAATGTGCGCGCCTGCATGGCCACAACTATATCGTCGTCGTCGAGCTCTCGTCGCCCGATCTCAACGAAGACGGTTTCGTGCGCGATTATCATGAACTGGCCCCGCTCAAGCGCTACATCGACGAGACCTTTGACCATCGGCATCTCAACGATGTGCTGGGCCATGACGCGGTCACATCTGAATATCTGGCGAAGCACTTCTTTGACTGGTGCCGGGCGGTCTTGCCGGAAACATCGGCAGTCAGGGTGAGTGAGACGCCGAAGACCTGGGCGGAATACCGGCCATGAGACCGGAAACCGAGACACCCATCCGCATCAGCGAGATCTTCGGGCCGACGATCCAAGGGGAGGGCGTGCTGATCGGCCTGCCCACCGTCTTCGTGCGCACCGGCGGCTGCGATTATCGCTGTACGTGGTGCGACAGCCTGCATGCGGTGGACAGCGCCTTTCGCGACACGTGGGCGCCGATGTCCGTGGATGAAATCTGGCAGGAGGTGACGCGACTGTCCGGACATCGCCCGCTCACCGTGTCGCTGTCGGGCGGCAATCCCGCCATCCAGCCGCTGGCGCCGCTGATCGTTCGTGGACATGGCGAAGGCTATCGCTTCGCACTGGAGACCCAGGGATCGATCGCCAGGCCCTGGTTCAGCGATCTCGACGTGCTGGTGCTCAGCCCGAAGCCACCCTCGAGCGGCATGGATACGGATTGGGATGCCTTGCAGCACTGTCTGGATGCAGCCGGCGGTCGGCCTGAGACGGTGCTGAAATTCGTTGTCTTCGACGACGCGGACTATGCCTATGCCCGGGATGCGGCAGCGCAACATCCGCATCTGCCGGTCTACCTTCAGCCCGGCAATCATACGCCTCCGAAGGGAACCGAGGAAAATGCCGTCATCGATCTCGACGGCATTACCGACAGGATGCTGTGGCTTATCGACCGGGTGACCGAGGACGGCTGGTTTGCCGCCCGCGTCTTGCCGCAGTTGCACGTCACCCTCTGGGGAAACCGGCGCGGCGTCTAGTTGCCGCGCGGGTAGAGCTTAGGCAGTGGTCCGGCGCTGCAGGTAGATCAGCAGGGCGATGACTGCGCCGATGACGATCGTGTGGACCCAGTCCATGTGCAGGACCGCGATCTGCGCGACGAAAGCGCCGGCATCGACGAGCAAAAGCAGCAGGGCTCCCAGGATGGATGTGCGGGGAACGAGCACGGCGATGGCGCCGATCAGTTCGAGGCCGCCTGTCAGGAAGCGAAACCACTGGCCGAGGCCGACCTGTTCGAATTCCGCAACCATCATCGGCTGCGATGTCAGCTTCATCGTTGCTGCCGCGAGGAACATCAACGCCACGAGGACGCGCAAGACCCAGATCGAGATCGTCAGGATTCGAGGTGAGTTTAGAGTGGTGGTGTTCATATTATCTGCTCCAGATGAGATTGGCGCCCACCGTAAACGCTTCTGACTGTATGAGAAGCGATGGATTGATGATACGAACTATCTCTAACGGAGATAGATGATGATTGGGTCCCTGACGCTCGACCAGTTGACTGTGCTTGTGACGATCGCGGATACGGGGAGCTTCTCCTCGGCTGGAAGGAAGCTGCGACGCGTCCAGTCTGCGATCAGCAATACGGTCCGGACGCTGGAAACCACACAGCAGGTGCTCCTGTTCGACCGATCCGGCCGTTCGCCCCGGTTGACGGAAGCGGGGCGTGTGCTGGTTGCGCAGGCGCGGCAGGTTCTGCGACAGGCGGAGCTGTTCGAAAGAACGGCAGGCGCCATTGCCGGGGGTCTTGAGCCGGAACTGACGATCGCCATCGACAGCATGACGCCTACCGGCCCTGTGCTGCGGACCCTGTCGAAGCTGCAGTCGACATTTCCCGATCTTCCCGTGACGCTCTTCACCGAAAGTATCTGGGCGGCAGAACGACGCGTGCGGGATGGGTCGGCGATGATTTCGCTGTGTGGGCTTTTTCCGACAGCCGGACAGGATCTCGAGGCGCACGTCCTGACGAAGATCACCCTCGTTCCCGTCGTCGCTCCATCGCACCCGCTTGCAACGGAAAGTAGGGAGATAACCCGGGAGACCCTGGCCGACTACGTACAACTCATCCTGACCGATCCGCACGCGCCGGATGGGCCGAGCCATGGCGTCGTCAGCGCCCGTTTCTGGCGGTTCGTGGACATGCTTCGCCGACTGGAGTTTCTTTTGGCAGGCTTTGGGTGGTGCTCGATGCCGCTGCATCTGGTCGAACATCATTTGCAGGACGGCTCTCTCGTCCGGCTCGATGTCAAGGATTCCAGCGTTCTTCCTGTTTCAATCCCGATCTATGCTGTCCGCAATCGAAACCGACCACTCGGCAATGCGGCGAGATGGTTGCTCAACGAGTTGGTCGAAGATTTCAGGCGGTGTAGCTAGTCATCGAGCCAACGCCTGCCGATCCACAGCAATAAGATGGACCGACAGGGCGTCTCCTGAGCATGGACTTGGCCTCTTGCGAGCCTCAGGCCCAGCCCTGCAGTTCACGACGGATGACCTTTTCCAGCACGGCGACGCCGCCTGGGCTGTCGTTCAGGCATGGAATGTGGGAGAATTTTTCGCCGCCGGCGTGATGGAATATCTCCATTGCCTCTCCGGCGATTTCTTCCAGTGTCTCCAGACAATCCGAGACGAAGCCTGGGTTCATGACGGCAATGCGCTTGACGCCTTCCTTAGCCAGCCGCTCGACGGTCTTGTCGGTATAGGGCTGCAGCCATTCCTCCGGACCGAAGCGCGACTGGAAGGTGATCATCAGCTTTTCCTTGGAGAATCCGAGCCGTTCGCGCAGCAACCGGGCGGTCTTCATGCAGGCGCAGTGGTAGGGATCGCCCTTTTTGAAATAAGACATAGGGATGCCGTGGAACGACGTAATGATGATCTCCGGCTCCCAGTCGAGCGTCGCCAGATGGTTGGTCACCGAATTGGCCAGAGCCTCGATATAGGCGGGGTCATCGTGGTAGGGCGGCACGGTGCGCAGTGCCGGCTGCCAGCGCATCTTCAGCAGCGTCTCGAAAGCCTTGTCATTGACGGTCGCCGTCGTTGCCGCGGCGTATTGCGGATAGAGCGGAAAAAGCAGGATGCGGTCGCAGCCGGCAGCTTTCAGTGCGTCGATGCGGGATGCGATCGATGGCTGGCCATAGCGCATTCCCCAGTCGACGGTGACGTTGGGCAAGTCCTTCAGCGCTTCGGTGAGGCGGGTTGCCTGGTTGCGTGTGTAGGTGCGCAGGTAGCTCTCGTTCAGATCCTTGTTCCAGATCTGCTCGTAGGCCTTGCCGACCTTGCCGGGGCGCGTGTTGAGAACGATGCCGTAGAGGATGGGATACCAGAGGAAGCGCGACCATTCGATGACGCGCTTGTCGCTCAAGAACTCGCGCAGATAACGGCGCATCGATTTGTAATCGGTGCCATCGGGTGTGCCGAGGTTGACAATCAGGACGCCGACCTTGCCGATCGATACTGGCGGGTGGCCTGGCGGGAGGGCGGAAACGTCTATCGTCATGGCAAATGTCCGTTCATTTCAAAAATTGTTACCCGTTCTACGCAGTGCCGGCGGATCGGTTCAAACGTCGTAGAAACAAACCGGTCCGGAAAATCCGGACCGGTAGTTGGCGATGGCCTGATGCATTATTTGGCCGGAACCTGCAGTTCGCGGCCGACCAAGAGGCGACGCGGGCTCGCATGGCGGTTTGCGGCGGCGAGCTTTTTCCAGTCGGCGCCATCGCCGTAAAACGTCTGGGCCAGATCCCAGAGCGTATCGCCGGCGGCAATCACGTGGGTCGTCGGAAGCTTCGGTTTGGCGCTTGGCTCTGCAGCAACCGGCGGGTTCGCAGCCGGCGCCGGTGCCGGTGCCGGAGCCGGAGCTGGCGGTGTCGGTGAAGCCGCTGTGGTGGTCGACACTGCAGGCGGCGGAGTGATCGGCGCGGGTGTCGGCGTGGTTGCCACCGTCGGCTTTTCAGCCGGCTTCTCGCCAGAGGGAGCGATCTGAGTGTCTGTCGGCTTGACCACGTCCGGCTGGGCGCTGGGCGAGGCGGCGGCCACCTGCGTAACGCGGCCGTCGAGGTAAGGCTTGTAGGGATTATGGGCCGCCAGGTAGTCGGCAACGACCTGCTCGAGATCGGGACCGAAGTCGTAGGCATTCTGGCCCTTTGTCGAGAACACCGTGTAGCCGTCACCGCCGGAGCGCATGTAGTTGTTGGAGACGACGCCGTAGGTCTTCTTCGGATCGAGCAGCACGTAGCGATCGCCCTCCATGACTTCGACCGACACGACGCGGCTGCCCGGGGGCTTGGTCTTGTCGAAGGTGTATTTGATGCCCGACACCTGCGGAAAGCGGCCGGCCCCGTCGGCGATCTGGCTAAGGCCGTTTTCCAGTGCTGCGACAACGTCCGCGCCTGTCAGCTGGAATGTGGCGACAGTGTTCTGGAAGGGCAGCACGGTGAGGACATCGCCCATGGTCAGATTGCCCGAAGGCATGGAGGCCCGGAGGCCACCGCCGTTCTGGATGGCGATGCTCATTCCTTGCGCCTTGGTGCGGTCGAGCATCGCATCGGCGACGAGATTGCCCATCGAGCATTCCTGCGCCCGGCAGACTTCGCGAGCGCCCTCGATCGGGCCTTCGGACTTGCCAATGACCTTCTTGCGCACCTCGGCGATCGGCTTTGCCAACTCCTGGACCCGGGCCAGCATGGCCGGATCAGGGGTCACCGAGGAATCGAGCAGGATGGGGTCGCCCTTGGCTTCCTTGACGACGCCGTTGTCATCGAAGGTGATGACGATGTCGCCGAGATATCGGCTGTAGGAGGCGGCGGTGACGACCGGGACCTTGTAGCCGCCGGGATTGTCGACCATGGTCGGGTAGGGGCCTTCCGCCTTCGGGTCGATGTTCGACAGCAGCGTGTGCGAATGGCCACCGACGACGACGTCGACGCCGGGGATCTTGGCAATCGCGTCCAGGTCCCTGTGGTAGCCGACATGGGTGAGCGCGACGATCTTGTTGACGCCCTGCGACTTCAATAGGTCGACTTCGGCGTTGATCGCCTGGGCGTCATCGGTGATCTTGACGTGCGGCCCGGGCGAGGCAAGGGCAGGCGTATCCGTGGTGACGACGCCGACGATGCCGATCTTCTGTCCGCCGACATCCAGCACGATTGATTTCTTGATGCGCTCGCCGAGTTTCGATTCCGAATCGGTTAGCACGTTGGCGCCGAGTACCGGGAACTGGACCTTGTCGAGGAACGGCGCCAGTGCGCTTTCGCCATCGTCGAATTCATGGTTGCCGACGGTCATCGCGTCGAACTTCATGGCATTCAGCAGTTCCACCTCTGCCTGGCCCTTGTAGGTCGTGTAGAAAAGCGAGCCCTGGAAATTGTCGCCGGCATCGAGAAGGATGACGTTCTGGCCTTCGAGCGCCTTGCGGCGCAGGTCGATTTCCGTCTTCAGCCGGGCTGCGCCGCCGAAGCATTCGTTCTTGCTCTCTTCATCTGCCGAGCAGGTGGCGTCGAATTTGTTGATCGACTCGTCGCGGGAGTGGAAGTCGTTGATGTGCAGAATATTGAGCTGATAGTCGGCAAAGGCCGTGCCGGCGCTGAGCGCCACTACCGCAATGGTCAAAAGACCGAACCTGGCGGTTTTCCTCATCTCTCTCTCCTGTTTGGCAAAGTCGCGCTGCGGCGCAGCCCCCGCCGTCTCTCCTAGAGCCTCTTCGTGGCAGTCGTACAATGATGGTGTTCTGGCTTCGGTGCAACCCGTGACGGCTCCGGTGCAGCCTTGAAAGTCGGCGGGGCGCAGCCATAAAAAAAGCCCGCCGCCTTTTTGCAAGGCAGCGGGCTCGTCATTATCGGAGGCTATCGATCAGATGCCGCCCTGACCGTCCGAGCCGATATAGGCCAGACGCAGCATGTTGGTGGCGCCCGGTGTTCCGAGCGGAACGCCGGCCGAGATGATCACGCGGTCGCCGGGCTTGCCGAAATCTTCAGCAACGACGATGCGGCATGCGCGGTTGACCATGTCGTCGAGGTCGGTCGCATCGTGGGTGACGACGCAATGCAGGCCCCAGACGACGGAGAGGCGGCGGGCTGTCTGGACGCTCGGCGAGAGCGCCAGGATCGGCACGTTCGGGCGCTCGCGCGAGGTGCGCAGACCTGTGCCGCCGGACGATGTGTAGCAGACGATGGCTGTCAGCTTCAGCGTTTCCGCAATCTGGCGGGCGGCCAGTGATATGGCGTCGGCGCCTGTTGCCTCAGGCTGAGGGCGCTGGGCGTAAATGATGCCAGGATAATGAGGCTCGCGCTCGATGGTGCGGGCAATCGACGCCATGGTGGCGACGGCTTCGATGGGATAATCGCCGGAGGCAGATTCGGCCGACAGCATGACGGCATCGGCGCCTTCAAAGACGGCGGTGGCAACGTCCGACACTTCGGCGCGGGTCGGGACAGGAGCCGAAATCATCGATTCCAGCATCTGCGTGGCGACGACGACCGGCTTGCCGGCCTTGCGGCAGGCGCGGATGAGCTGCTTCTGGATACCGGGAACGGCTTCGAGCGGCATTTCGACGCCAAGGTCGCCGCGGGCAACCATCAGGGCGTCGGAGAGTTCGATGATCTCGTCGATCCGCTCCATGGCCTGCGGCTTTTCGATCTTCGACATCAGGCCAACGCGGCCCTGGGCGATCTCGCGGACTTCCGTGAGGTCTTCCGGGCGCTGGATGAACGACAGGGCAACCCAGTCGACGTCGTTGACTGCGAGAACGGCGTCGAGATCGGCGCGGTCCTTGTCGGTAAGCACGCCTGCCGTCAGCAGGGTATCGGGAAGGCTGACGCCCTTGCGGTCGGAAATGGTGGTGCCGGAAATGACCTTGGTGACGATCGTCTTGCCATCGCATGTTTCAGCGCGCAGGTGCAACTTACCATCGTCGATCAGCAGGCGGTCTCCGGCCTTCACCGATTCCAGAATTTCCGGATGCGGCAGGAAGACGCGCTTGTTGTCGCCGGGCGTATCGTTGCCGTCGAGCGTGAAGGTCTGGCCTGGGACGAGCGTGACCTTGGTGTCGGCGAATTTTCCGACGCGCAGCTTTGGTCCCTGCAAGTCGGCGAGAATGCCGATCGGCCGGCCACAGCGGGCTTCGACGGCGCGGATGCGAGACACCAGCGTGCGCATCATCTCATGGCTGGAATGGCTCATGTTGATGCGGAACAGATCGGCGCCTGCTTCATGGAGCTTCTGGATCATCGCTTCGTCAGAAGAAGCGGGACCGAGTGTGGCGAGGATTTTGACGTTTCTATTGCGTTTCATCAATTCTGGCTTTCTTGGCTTCCCGGGGTGTCGGACAACTGAACCATCCAGCTCGCCTGCCTCCCCGTGTCGTATTCCTTGAATCCCATTTTCTGGTGACCGCGTGCGTAGCAGTCCTTGACGCCCTCGATCTTGAACTCGTTTTCAGCCACGCACATTTCCACATCGCCAGTCCAGCGGCCACCACGGGCAGCGTCCTCGGCGTAGAGATAATAATAACGTGACTGCAACGGACCTTCGATCAGAGTGGCGCATGTGGTGGCTGGGACCTGCCACCATCCTTCCGTCACCCAACCCTGCTTTGCACGGTAGCCGATGGCTACGCCGACCAGGTTTTGCGTGCCGTTGCAGACGCGGAAATCCGCAAGTGCAACATTCGGCAGGATAAACGGCGAGGCTGCGGCCAGGGCAAAAAGGGCGAGCTTGACGAGCGGATTTGACCGCTTAACGAAACTGGGCGCGACTTGGCTGGACACTGCTTCCAATGGGCTCCATGATTATTCGTTCTCCCGTCTTCTTGCGCTGCCATCCCCGGAATGTCAACGCAATGCTAATCGATTATATTCGTTCACGCCATTGTCATCGGCAACCCCAAACCCGCCACTATATCATGCAAACCTTGCACCTCGGCGTCGTGCATGCGATCAAGCAGCGGACCGAAATGAGGCTGGCAGCACCCGCGCATGCATGACTTCGACGCTTTCGAAATCCTAGACGGCAATCGTGACAGGGGCATGGTGATCCTCGGCGATCACGCCATGAACAGGCTGCCGCCACATTATAATCAGCTCGGATTGCCGGCCGCTGCTTTCGAGCGGCATATCGCCTATGACATCGGCGTAGAGGATTTGTGCCGGAGGCTGTCGCGCATGCTAGGCGTGCCCGCCGTGCTCAGCGGTTTTTCGCGATTGCTGATCGATCCCAATCGCGGCGAAGACGATCCGACGCTGATCATGAAAATCTCAGATGGCGCGATCATCCCCGGCAACCACCCGATTTCGGACGCCGAATGGATGAACCGCATTGCCACCTATCACCGTCCCTATCACGATGCCGTGGCAGAGGTGATCGCCAGTGTGGCGGCTGAAAGCGGGAAGGCACCGCTGGTGTTGTCGCTTCATTCCTATACGCCCGCCTGGAAGGGCGTGCCGCGGCCTTGGCATGCGGCGGTCCTCTGGGACACCGACGATCGCGCCGTCCTGCCGCTGTTGTCCATGCTCCGCGCCGGAGGTCTGGTTGTCGGAGACAACGAACCCTATGACGGTGCGCTGCGCGGCGATACGCTCTATCGGCACTGCATGGTGACCGGCATTCCGCACACTCTGCTGGAGGTGCGCCAGGACCTGATCGGCGATGCCGAAGGCGTTGCAGCCTGGGCCGATCGGCTGGCACCGATCTTTGCGGCCATGAATGCCGATCCTGCCTTGCACGAGTACAAGGTGTTTCCGTCACGCACAGGCCCCTATCCAACGGTTTAAGGAGACAAAATGACCGAACTCAGCAAGGAACAGCAGACCGAGTTCGAAGCTGCCGCCTTTCGCAGGCTGGTCGCTCATCTCGCCGAGCGCAGCGACGTCCAGAACATCGACCTGATGAACCTTGCCGGTTTCTGCCGCAACTGCCTGTCGCGCTGGTATGGCGAGGCGGCCAATGAGCGCGGCGTGCCGCTCAGCAAGGAAGAGTCGCGCGAAATCATATATGGCATGCCCTACGGAGAGTGGCAGAGCCTCCACCAGATAGAAGCGACGCCTGTGCAAAAAGCCGCTTTTGAAACCAGCAAGCCAAAAGAATAGGTCAACCTTTAGCAAATCGGCTTGACCTCCAGCGCCGTTCGCGGCACGTCATCCCGCGATCAAGCCACCCGTCCGTCCCACACGCGGCGCCTGCCGTCGACACGGCTGTCGGCCAGCTGCTTGCGTTTAACGGCCCGCATCATCTGTCTAGCGAGGAAAGAAATCCATGAGTGAAGTAATGGGCGCAGAGCCGGTCGCGGCCGCCGAACTGAAGCAGTTCATCGAACGCATCGAGCGTCTGGAAGAAGAAAAAGCAGCGATCAGCGGCGATATCAAGGATGTCATGGGCGAAGCCAAGGGCCGCGGTTACGACACCAAGGCCATCCGCACCATCATCCGCCTGCGCAAGAAAGACGCCAACGAGCGCATGGAAGAAGAAACCATCCTGCAGACCTACATGGCCGCACTCGGCATGGAATAGCCCACTCGGGGCTTTTCTCCAGAAAGCACTTCAGCACTCAAACAGAAAACCCGCCGGAGCGATCCGGCGGGTTTCTTTATGAGCTTGGGTATTGGCTATTGCAGCGTGTCGAACTTCTTGACCGGCAGGAAGTTGACAGCGGAGCCGTTGAAGCGTTCGGGGTCGATGGCTGCGGTCTGCTGCTTGAAACCTTCGGTGTAGACGGTTGTTGGCTGGGCGCGCAGCTGCTGGCTGACGAAACGCGGAGCTTTTACCGGGCGGCTCGCGGTTTCGAGCCGTGCGTTGCTCAGAGCCCAATGCTCGACCATCTTCTCGGTGAGCTTCGGTTCGGTGCGAAGGGTGGCGCGGCCTGCCGTTGCGACAACGGCGTCCTTCTTGCTGGGGCGTCCGCCTTTTGTCGGGATACCTGCGGCGATATTGCTGTCATCGGCGGTCGGCGCATCGAAGGCATCGTAGAAGCGGACATTATTGGCCGACGGGGCGATCTTCGTCTGTGGAGCCAGTGCCGCCATCTGCATCGGTACCGACGTCGTCGGGCGCTGCTGGGCCGGCCGCTGTGTCGGAACCACCTGCGGTGTCACCGAGGCGATTGCCTGGGCTGCCGGCGGCATCGGCGTTGCTGCGAGCGCATTCAACACTTCCTCGTCCTTGCGATGCTGCTCGAGCGCGGCAACGACCGAAGGCGAAAGCGCATTTTCATCCGCATTGTCTTCCTCGGCATCGGTATCCGATTGCGCCGAAGCCAGAAGGTTTTCAGCCACGGCAGGACGCTCCACCGGAACCGGGACGGACGACAGCTGCGAGTCGGCCTGCGAATTAAGCGGATCGGCAGACGCCGTCTGCGTTTCGGCATCGCCCGGTGCGCGTCTCTGGCCAAGCAGCGATGGCACGGGCACGCTGAACGAGCTCAGGTCCGTATACTGTGGCAGGGAGGAGGAGCCGTTTGCCGGCAGGGCTACGGAGAGCGCATCCTGGGCGGCACTATGGTTTGGCGAGACCAGCGCAGAAGCGACGTCGCTGCCGCCGGCAAGGTTACCGAACGAAGGCCGGACGGCCGGGATCGGTGCATTGAGGCTCGCCACGGCGGTCCGAGGTGCTTCTTCGTCATCCGTTGGCTGGACGACTGCCGGTGCCTGCTGGCGCGGCGTGGACGTTGTCGTCGCCACTGCCTTGGTCGGCGTGGATTCGGCATCGGAATTGTCTTCGGCCTCGTCAGCCCCACCGCCGCCAAACAGCGTCGCGAAGAAACCGCGATGCTTGGTGGGCGAAACGCTGGCAACCTGTATATCGTCTGAAGACATGCGGCGCTTGTAGTCGGCGACTGCCTGGTCGTAGCCCGGAAGCGGCTTGCCGTCGGCCGGGATGTGCATCGTCTTGCCGTTCGGGAACAGGCGGACAAGGTCCTGGCGATCCATGCGCGGCCAGGCGCGAACGCCGCCGACGTCCATGTGAACGAAAGGCGAGCCCGATGTCGGATAGTAGCCGACGCCGCCGGTCTGCAATTTCATGCCGAGTTCGCGCAGCTTGGCGAGCTTGACGTCGGGAATGTAGAAATCCATCGCGTTGCCGAGCATGTGCTGGCTCTTCTTCGCGACGCCGGTGTGGGCATTGCGGGTGCGCAGCATCTCGTTGGTATCGGGCGAGCGGAAGCCGCAGACAACGTTGATGAATTCATGGGAACCGCTCTCGCGATAAACTTCCCAGATCAGGTCGAAAAGCCGGGGGTTCATCTTTGTCGGCTGGTTCTTGCGCCAGTCGCGCAGGATGCGGTTGAGCTGTTCAAGACCACGCGGGTCGAACTTGCCATTGCGCTTGTAGGTGATGACTGCCTTTTCACCCGTATGGACATAATAGATCTTAAGGCTGCGCGTCTCGCCTTCCGCCTGTGAAGGTGAACCCACGAATACCGGCGTCGAAACTGCGATGGCGACCGCACCAATGGCAAGCGCCTTGGCCGTCTTCACGCAAATATCCGAACATACGGTGCGCCAGTTCAAGCCATTACGCTTGGAATTCCCATTCAGTTTCTGCAAGTCGATCCCCGTCCGACAGCAAATGCCGCATAACGTTCCAAATGTCTGTCAATTGCGGTCACACGATGGCAAAAATGCCACACATGTTCAACCACTTCTTACATAGTGAACGATCCACTAACAAGAGCTTTACGACCAGTAACGGAATATGCTTGCCCGAACGTTAAGAAAGCGATCAGGCAGCGTTTTTCTGCGGGTCGTCCGGATCTATACCGTAATCCTTCAATTTGCGGTAGAGGGTAGAGCGGCCAATGCCTAGTTTTCGGGCTACCTGGCTCATCTGGCCGCGGTAAAATTTCAGTGCAAAACGAATCAATTCCTCCTCTACGTCGGCCAGTTTCCGCACTTCGCCGGACGGGCCGGTGCTGGCGATCTGATTGTCGGGAACTGAAACATCGGCTGTTTCAGCCGGTTGGGGAGCCGGTGATTCGTTGGTGACGCTCTCGACGTGGTCCGATTCGCGCCCGCCCACGAGCGAAAGACCGCCTTCGCCCATGGCACGCCTGGAGATGCCGCCGGCAGCCATCTGTTCCGAGGTGAGGTAGCCCGGCAGTTGAGCGGCGATCTGCGGAAAATCCGCTTCGACCAGATCGGAGCCCTGCGCCAGGACGACGGCGCGGAAGATGGCGTTTTCGAGCTGGCGGATATTGCCGGGCCAGTCGTAGGCAGTCAGCAGCGCCATGGCGCCGGCGCTGATACCGAGCGTGTGGCCGATCTTCTGCTCGGCGGAAAAGCGCTCGACGAAGACGCGCACCAGATGCGGGATATCTTCCTTGCGCCGGCGCAGCGCCGGCATTGTGATCGGAAAGACGTTGAGGCGGTAATAGAGATCCTCGCGGAAACGCCCTGCCTTCACTTCCTCGATCAGGTCCTTGTTGGTGGCCGAGATCAGCCTGACATTGACCTTCTGCGTCGTGCGGGCGCCGATCGTCTCGATTTCGCCCTGCTGTACGGCGCGCAGCAGCTTCACCTGCACCTCGACCGGCAGGTCGCCGACTTCGTCGAGGAACAGCGTGCCGCCATCGGCTTCCATGAACTTGCCGACATGGCGCTCTGTGGCGCCGGTGAACGCACCCTTTTCGTGGCCGAAGAGAATGCTCTCGACGAGGTTGTGGGGTATGGCGCCACAGTTGACGGTGATGAAAGGCTTGTTGGCACGGTCGCTGGCCGATTGGATGGCACGTGCCACCAGTTCCTTGCCGACGCCGGATTCGCCCTCGAGCACCACGGGGATGTTCGAAAGCGCTGCCCGCTGGGCGAGGTCGGTGATGCGGATCATCGCCGGACTGGCGGAGATGATGTCGTCGAAGCTGATACTGCCGGAGCGCGTCTTGCGGCCGGCCCGCGCTTTGGCTTCGCGCTGGTCGAGCCTCAGGGCGCCGTGAATGGCGCTTGCGATGCGTTCGGGCGAAACCGGCTTGACGACGAAATCGAAAGCCCCGGCGCGCATTGCCTGCACCACCGTTTCAATGCCGCCCTGGCCCGTCTGGACTATGACCGGTATGTCGGTGCCCATCTCGTGAAGGGCGGCCAGAAATTCCAGCCCGCCCATTTCCGGCATCATCAGATCGAGCACGATGACATTGACGCGGCCACTGTTCTCTTTGAGGACCTGCAGCCCGAGCCGCCCGTTCTCGGCTAGCAGCGTCGCATAGCCATGCCGCTCGACAGCATTCTTCAGAAGCCGGCGCTGGACCGGATCATCCTCAACGATGAGAATTTGCGCGCCGACCTTGGCGTCATTATGTATGGTCATTGGTGCCTCACCTCATGCGAAACTTGAGGTGATTTTGGCAGACAGGATTGAACATCCAGTTCTGAGAAATAACGGCATTTTAATCAATGCACGATCAGCACAACTTTGGCCCGAGGCAGTGATTTCGCCGCGAAAATCGGCTTGCCGCCATCGTTAGGGCCAATTAGACACGACAGGTGACCGTGCCAGACCAGGAAAGCAGAGGATAACTGCCCATGAGCCGCCATTCGCTCCACGCCTTTCTTAACCTTTCGGGCGACATTGCCGTCAAAGCACCTGCAGATGCAGCGCTGGGCGATCTGCCCGTCTGGAAGCTCGCGGATCTCTATCCCTCGGCAACGTCTCCGGCGTTTCTCGCCGACATGGAAAAGGCTGCTTCAGCGTCGGTTGCGTTCGCGGAAAAGTGGAAGGGCAAGCTCGGCACTGCGGCGATGAGCACGGGCGATGCCGGTATCGGTGCGGCGCTGCGCGAATACGAGGCGCTTGACGACCTCATGGGCCGGATCGCCTCCTTCGCCGGCCTGACTTATTTCTCTGACACCAGTAATCCGGCCAACGGTAAGCTCTACGGTGATGTACAGGCGAAGATTACCGAAGCCAGTTCGCACCTGCTGTTCTTCGCGCTGGAGCTTAACAGGCTCGATGACGTGCTGATCGATGCCTGCATGCAGAACGATCCTGAAGCCGGCCACTATCGTCCTTGGCTGGTCGACCTGCGCCAGGACAAGCCGTACCAGCTCGAGGACAAGATCGAGCAACTGTTCCTCGAAAAGTCGATGACGTCGGCAGCCGCCTTCAATCGTCTGTTCGACGAGACCATGGCCGAGCTGCGCTTCGAGATCGACGGCGAGATGTTGCCGCTGGAGATGACGCTCAACCTGCTGCAGGATCCCGACACGGCAGTCCGCAAGAAAGCCGCCATGGCGCTGGCCGCCACCTTCAAGGCCAATCTGCGGGTCTTCACGCTGATTACAAACACGCTCGCCAAGGACAAGGACATTTCCGACCGCTGGCGTGGTTTCAAGGACATCGCCGACAGCCGGCATCTTGCCAACCGGGTCGAGCGCGAGGTCGTCGATGCGCTGGCCGCTGCGGTGCGCGATGCCTATCCGCGCCTGTCGCACCGCTATTACAAGATGAAGGCCAAATGGCTCGGCATGGAGCAGATGGACTTCTGGGACCGCAACGCGCCGTTGCCGGAAACCTCGAATGTGCTGATTCCCTGGGGCGACGCCAAGGAGACGGTGCTGTCGGCCTACAATGACTTTGCACCTGAGATGGCCGCAATCGCCCGCCGCTTCTTCGACGAGCAGTGGATCGATGCGCCGGTGCGGCCCGGCAAGGCGCCGGGCGCATTTGCCCATCCGACAGTGCCTTCCGCCCATCCGTATGTGCTGGTCAACTACCTCGGCAAGCCGCGCGACGTGATGACCCTTGCCCATGAGCTCGGCCACGGCGTGCATCAGGTACTGGCCGGCGGGCAGGGCGCATTGATGTGCCAGACGCCGCTGACGCTGGCCGAAACCGCTTCGGTCTTCGGCGAGATGCTGACCTTCCGGGCTCTTCTGGAAAAGACCACTGACAAGCGCGAGCGCAAGGCGATGCTCGCCCAGAAGGTCGAGGACATGATCAACACGGTCGTGCGCCAGATCGCCTTCTACGAATTCGAGCGCAAGCTGCACACGGCGCGCAAGGCCGGCGAGCTGACGTCGGAGGATATCGGGGCGCTCTGGCTATCCGTGCAGGAGGAAAGCCTCGGGCCGGCGATCCGCATCTCCGACGGCTACGAGACCTACTGGACGTATATTCCGCACTTCATCCATTCGCCCTTCTACGTCTATGCCTATGCCTTCGGCGATTGCCTGGTCAATTCGCTCTATGCCGTCTACCAGAAGGCAGAGCCAGGGTTCCAGGACAAGTATTTCGAGCTTCTGAAGGCCGGCGGCACAAAACATCATTCCGAACTTCTGAAGCCGTTCGGCCTCGATGCCACCGATCCGTCGTTCTGGGCGAGGGGGCTTTCGATGATCGAGGGGCTTATCGACGAACTCGAGGCACTGGACGAGTCATAAAACAACGAAGCGTAAACGCAGGACAGACACGCCGCACACATGGCCAGCACCGCATCAGTCCTTTTCCGAGACGATACTACCGGCCAGGTGATGCTGTTTGCCGAACCCCTGGATGTGATCGTTGCCCATACAGGTGCCGAGGTGCTGGCCGGTCTGGCGCGGATGCAGCGGGAGAAGGCGGCCGGTCGTTGGCTGGCCGGCTACATGGCCTATGAGGCGGGCTTCGTCGTCGAGGACAAGCTTGCGCCGCTGATCGCGGAGGGACGCCAGACGCCGCTGATGGTTTTCGGGGTGTTCGACGGACCGGCAGCTGCGGACCATCCGCTCTCGCAGCCGCAGCGTCGTCTTGAAAACGAAGCCTTTCTGACGGATCCGAAGGCCGCATGGGATTTTGCCGCCTATCAGAAGAGCTTCGACCAGCTTCACCGCCACATCCGGAACGGTGACTGCTATCAGGGCAATCTGACGATGCCGATCGAGGCGCGCTGGAATGGCGATCCGCGCGCCGCCTTCTGGTCGCTGATCGAACGACAGCCGGTCAAGTATGGAGCGCTTGTCGATCTCGCCGGCCCGGTCATCCTGTCGCGCTCGCCGGAACTGTTTTTCCGGGTCGACGCCGAGGGCTGGATCGAAACGCGTCCGATGAAGGGGACGGCGCCGCGCGGACCAACGCCAGACGAAGACGCAGCCATCGTCGAGGCGATGCGCCAGGACGGCAAGACCCAGGCCGAAAACCGGATGATCGTCGATCTCCTGCGCAACGATATTTCGCTGATCTCAGAGACAGGCAGCGTCGAGGTGCCGAGACTTTTCGATATCGAGAGCTATCCGACCGTCCATCAGATGGTCAGTTCCGTCCAGGCAAAGCTCCTTCCTGACCTGTCGATCCGGGATATCTTGGCCGCGCTTTTTCCGTGCGGTTCGGTCACCGGCGCGCCAAAAATGTGGGCGATGGAGATCCTCCATGGGCTGGAGGTCGGTCCGCGCGACGCCTATTGCGGTGCTATCGGGATGATTGCGCCCGATGGTGCCATGCGCTTTTCCGTAGCCATCCGGACGATCACGCTGTTCGACGATTTCAGGGCCGTCTTCAATGTCGGCGGCGGTATCGTCTTCGATTCGACTGCCGAGGCGGAGTACGCGGAATGCCTGCTGAAGGCGCGGTTTGCCGTGGGGGACGCGTGGATCGCCCGGTAGATGAGTTCTCGCTGATCGAAACCCTGCGCTACGAGCCGGGCCTCGGCTTCCTCAGGTTGAAGCTGCACCTGGCGCGGCTGCAGCGTTCTGCCCGACGCCTTGGTTTTGCGGCACCGGAGCAGGTGGAAGCGGCGCTTGACGCGGCCGTTTGCGACGCCCCCAGCCCGCAGCGTGTCCGCCTGACGATGAACCGTACCGGCAGTGTTACGGTCACCACGGCCGGTTTTGTGCCTTTGGCTGCCGATGTGACATGGCGGGTCCGCATCGCCGCCACACGTCTCGATTCCAGCAACAAGCTGCTTAGGGCGAAAACCACGCGACGCGGGGTCTATGACCGCGCCCGTGCCGAATTCAGCCCAGACGAGGCCGATGAAGTTCTGTTGCTCAACGAGAAGGGCGACGTTTGCGAAGGCACCATTACCTCGGTTTTCATCGAAGACGGCTCCGGCATGCTGCTGACGCCGCCGATTGCCTGCGGCCTACTGGCCGGCGTGTTGCGCAGCGAACTGATCTGCACGCGCAAAGCCCGGACCTCTCGGCTCACCCTCGCCGATGTCGACAGAGGCAAACTCTTCGTTGGCAATTCTTTGCGCGGGCTTATCCCTGCGGTGCTGGTGTCGGACTAGCTAGGCCACGCTTTTCAGCTGGTCGCGGCCGGCCCGCTTGGCGACGTAAAGTGCCGCATCTGCCCGTGAATAGATTTCGCGCGTCGTTTCACCGGCGCGAAGTTGCACAAGGCCCGCCGAGCAGGTGTAGGAAAAGGACGGATCGGAGACGATCGGTCGGGCCTGACGCGCGGTTTGCAAGACACGACCGATAATCGCCTCGCCTTCGGCAAGATCGGTATCGGGCATCAACAGCATGAATTCCTCGCCGCCGATGCGGCCAAAACTGTCGTGCCGTCGCACCAGCATGTGGACGCGGCGTGCGAAATCGATGAGGACGTCGTCGCCGGTCTGGTGGCCGAAACGGTCGTTGATGCATTTGAAGAAATCGAGATCGATGATGCAGGCGCAACTCATCATCGGCCGGGCGCCAGCCTGGCGGCGGACAAGTTCGTCGAGTGCCGCCATCATGAAGCGCCGGTTGGAAATGCTCGTCAGTTCGTCCGTTTGCGACGCACGCAAGGCGAAATCACGGTCCTGGCGGAGGTTGCGCTCGCTGGTTCTGATATGGGTGATATCGGAGGCGACGCAGAGCATCCAGCCATTTTCCTCGACAGTCTCGTTCATCCACAGCCAGCGACCGTCGACGAGATCCGTTTCGAAGCTGCGGAACGGGATCTTGCCGCGGCGCGACTGTGCCGAGACCAGCCATGATTCGAAATCGGGAGAGCGGATGACGGTACCGAGGCCGGCCAGCGTATTGCGGCGCATCAACTCCGACCAGAGCGGCGTTTCCTCCGCAGTCAGCGCGAATGCCGACCGAAAGGCATCGTTGGCAAAGCGTAGCCGATCGTCTTCGTCATAGACGGCAATCAGTGCCGCGCTCGTCGACAGAAGCGCAGCAAACCGTTCAGACATGAGGTCCATTCCGGTCTTCCTGTTTCCAATAGGATGCTGATATCATGTTGACGTCTAAAAAGAATGTGAACGGCCGGGGTTCTTAACCTATTCGATCTGTGTCACATCGCGGCATCGCAATCCCAGGGGTCGCCCATGTTCATTCTCTCGCTTACCTATCTGAAAAGCAACGAAGATGCCGATCTGTTCATGGAGCCACATATAGAGTGGGTAGCGGAAGGCTACAGTCGGGGGTGGTTTCTCGCGTCCGGCCGCAAGGTACCGCGCACCGGCGGCGTGATTTTTGCAAAGGGTGAGCGCGCCGATCTGGAAGCCTATGTCGCCGCCGACCCGTTTACGCTGCATGGCATCGCAAGCTACGAGATCACCGAGATAGCGTTGACGAGGACGGTGGAGGGGCTGGAGTTGTTGAGGGGATAAAGATCAGCCTCTCACATCGGTGCGAGGTGCCGATCGCCGTCCGTCGAAGATCTCCAGGATCTGCAGGTCCGTTCCAACTATCCGATAGATGATGGAATACGGCGACTGGTGCACAATCAACCTCCGAACATCTGCGACATGTGTGCCAAGTCCGAGGCGTGGCTTATCTTTGAGGAGGTTGGCCGCGTGCAGGATTTTGCCGCTATTTTATTTGCCGCCTGAGGATTGTGGTCGGCTATGAATGCGCGAATGGCCACCAGATCGGCAACCGCGGCCTCAGCCCAAATGATGTTCACTGCGCCGTCTTACGGCCGAGCGGCTTCGGTGCAGGAAGCTCTCCCGAGGTTCCCCAAGAGCCAAGCCAGGACGTTATTGCCTCGTGGGACACGAAGCCTCCACGATCTGCACGGCGAACGGCTTCGTCTACGGCAGAGATCTGCCATTCCTGTTGAGCCAGATAAAGCTCCAGGGCCTCAGCGGTAATGGATGTCGCGGAGCGATCTGTTGCCTTGGAAAGGCGATCCAGTCGCTGTTTCGTGTCATCCGAAAGATCCACGAATAGCTTATTGTCAGCCATGAAACGCTTTCCACACCTTCGATGTCCTAAGTCTAACAAAGCGTGGATCATCCGGCAACAAGTCGGGGCTTTTCTGGTCTCCCGCTTTCAGTGCGAAACGCTACGGTCGAAAATGTCGGCGGAATTGCCCTGCATATAGTCGTCCATGGCTCGCTTATGCATTTGTCGTACAAAGGTGGATGGGCTGGATTTGTTGAGGGGATAAAGCCATGGATGGATTGCTCGAATATCTTCGCCAGCTTGAGGAAAGGCTGTTCGATCCGGCTGTGCGTTCGTCGAGAGCGACGCTTGAGGAGCTTCTGTCGCCGGAATTCCGGGAGATTGGCAGTTCCGGGCGTATGTTCGGCTTCGACGACATCATTTCGGCCTTGCTGACGGAAGAGCCGGTGATGTCACGTGCCTTGCACAATCCGCGGCTAGTCATGCTGTCGGAGCATGTTGCGCTGGTGACTTACGGATCGATCCGGAAGACCATGGAGGGCCATGCGGTCCATTCCCTGCGCAGTTCGATCTGGCGGCAGGAAGAAGACGGGCGCTGGCTTATGGTTTTCCACCAGGGGACTTTGACGGATAGGCTATAGTTACGCTCGGCGAGGTGGTCATCCACCCTTTATTGTGACAGGATTTTGTGATTAGAGCCCTTCACCCATCGTCAAGCGTTTGCTGATGAATCGATAGACACCAAAGAGCCTCCGCTCTTTGAAGGAGAAAAGAATGAAGCAGGAAAACTACCCGGTATATGCCGAAATAACCGGCCCGATCGTGATGATCGGCTTTGGCTCCATCGGCCGCGGCACGCTGCCCCTGATCGAGCGCCATTTCAAATTCGACAAGAGCCGGATGGTTGTCATCGACCCGCGTGAAAACGAAGGCGACATGGCTATTCTTGCCGAGCATGGCATCCGCCATATCAAGGAATATGTCACCAAGGATAACTATAAGGAGCTGCTGAAGCCGCTTCTGACCGAAGGCGAAGGCCAGGGCTTCTGCGTCAACCTTTCTGTCGACACCGGCTCGCTCGATCTGATGAAGCTTTGCCGCAAGCTCGACGTTCTCTACATCGATACCGTCATCGAGCCATGGCTCGGTTTCTATTTCGACAAGACCATGAAGAACGCCGACCGCACCAACTATGCGCTGCGCGAAACCGTGCGCCATGAGAAGAAGAAGAACCCGGGCGGCACGACGGCCGTTTCCACCTGCGGCGCAAACCCGGGCATGGTCTCGTGGTTCGTCAAGCAGGGCCTCGTCAATCTTGCCCGCGATCTCGACATCAAATTCGACGAGCCGGACCAGCATGATCGCGAAGGCTGGGCCAAGCTGATGAAGAAGGTCGGCGTCAAGGGTATCCATATTGCCGAACGCGACACGCAGCTGACCAAGAACCCGAAGCCGCTCAACGTGTTCTGGAACACATGGTCGGTCGAAGGCTTCATTTCGGAAGGCCTGCAGCCTGCCGAACTCGGCTGGGGTACCCACGAAGAGTGGATGCCGAAGAATGCCAAGAAGCACAAGAAGGGTTGCCAGGCGGCGATCTATCTAGAGCAGCCCGGCGCCAACACACGCGTTCGTACCTGGTGCCCGACACCCGGTGCGCAATACGGCTTTCTCGTCACCCACAACGAGTCGATCTCGATCTCCGATTATTTCACGGTGACTGACAAGGACGGCGACGTCTCCTACCGTCCCACCTGCCACTACGCCTACCATCCTGCCAACGATGCCGTCCTGTCGCTGCATGAAATGTTCGGAAATGGTGGCAACGCCCAGCCGGTCATGCATGTTCTCGACGAGAACGAACTGGTCGAGGGTGTCGACGAACTCGGCGTGCTGCTTTATGGCCACGACAAGAACGCCTACTGGTTTGGTTCGCGCCTTTCGCTCGAAGAAACGCGCCGCATTGCGCCGTACCAGAACGCCACCGGCCTGCAGGTCACCTCGGCCGTTCTCGCCGGCATGGTCTGGGCTCTCGAGAACCCAAAAGCCGGTATCGTCGAGGCCGACGAGATCGATTACAAGCGCTGCCTCGAAGTGCAGATGCCTTATCTCGGTCCGGTCGAAGGCCATTATACGGACTGGACGCCGCTGACCGGTCGTCCCGGCCTGTTCCCGGAAGATATCGACACCAAGGACCCTTGGCAGTTCAAGAACGTTCTCGTTCGTTGATAAGACTGGCTGATTAGCACTTGGAATGCCCGCATCGTTGGTGCGGGCATTTTTGTTACGCCTCAAGGATAAATATGCGGATCGGCGGTCCGAGCCTTGCTTTCAGGGGGGTGCCGCTCCATCTTTTCGCAAAGTGTGCGGCAGATGCCGATTCTGAATTTCGGGGAAGAACCATGAAGATCAAAGCAAGCCTTGCCCTCCTTGTCTCGGCCTTGTCGCTCGCCTCCTGTATGGATCAGGGTCCGCGGCAGATGCCGATGCAGGTCGCGACCCGCCAGGCACCGCAAACGGTAGACGGCACCTGGGCCGATCCGAACGGCATCATCTCGACATTCCAGGGCGGCGGCTTCTCCACCCGCACCACCGACAGCAACCAGCTGCTCGCCTCCGGCACCTATGTCAACACTGCGCCCGGCCTTGTCGAGATCAACATGACGTCAATGCTTCGCAAGACGACTTCGAAGGTCAATTGCGCGCTGGTCAACTCGAACCAGCTGAACTGCACGTCCGACAGCGGCGCCCAGTTCTCGCTCGCGCGTCGCGGCTGAGGTTTTCTGGCAGACATTCAAAAGCTCCCTTCGCGGGAGCTTTTTTCGTTTCAGGGCCCGGCAAGTGCCCCACGCAGCGGCTATAGATAGCGGCTATAAAATGTCGGAACGAAAGGCTGGCTAACTGGTTTGCCAACGACGCAATTTGGCGGCATTGGAAGAAAACCCCATGACAAACCCCATTATCTATCCCGTAAGGATCGTTAAACCTCCACTATTTCCCATTCTGTGGCATTTCGCCGTTGCCTGTTTCATCGGCACGATGATTACCGACATCACCTATTGGCGAACTGCCGAAATGATGTGGGCCAATTTTTCGGCGTGGTTGCTGACGGCCGGCCTGATGGTCGGCGCGGTAGCAGCACTGGTCTGCCTCGTTGATTTCTTCGTTGGCCGCCTTGTCGGCGTCAACCGTCTCTCGGCCATCTATGTGCTCGGTAACGGTATCGCCCTGGTGCTCGCCATTTTCAATGCCCTGATCCATAGCCGCGATGCCTGGACCTCGGTTGTCCCGATGGGCCTGGTCCTCTCCGCAGCCACGCTGATCGTATTGATTCTCGGTGGTTTGCTCGGCCGCACGCCGGTCTATCGCCAAGACCTAGGAGTAGTCGAGTGATGCGCACAGTGATTTCCCCGAGAACCATCCGCCGCTCGCTCGCTGTCGCGCTCGCTTGCACCTCGATGTTCGCTCTTGCCGGCTGCGGTGGCAGCGATCCGGATCCGACGAGCGAAATCGGTGCAAATCCGACGCTACCGGAACAATCGCAATATCTGGTACCGCCAATGCATGTCGCCCCCGTGGTCGGCTGGCAGAAGGACGAGACGCCGACCGTGCCCGAGGGCATGCAGATCAAGGCGCTGGCCTCCGGGCTTGTTCACCCTCGCTCGCTTTACGCGTTGCCGAACGGCGACGTTCTGGTGGTCGAATCCGTCGCGCCGCCTGCAGCCGCTATCACACGTCCCAAGGACCTGATCATGGGCTGGGTTCAATCTTTTGCGACCGGAAGCCCGCCACAGCAGGCAAGCAATCGCATCACGCTGCTGCGCGATGCCGATGGGGACGGGGTTGCCGAAGTTCACGACGTCTTTCTCGATCACCTGAATTCCCCGTTCGGAGTAACCCTTGTTGGCAACGATCTCTATGTTGCCAACACCGATGCGATCATGCGGTTTCCCTATACACCGGGCGCTACCAAGATAACCGAGCCGGGTGTCAAGCTTGTCGACCTGCCGGGCGGCCCTATCGACCATCACTGGACGAAGAGCCTGGTCGACAGCGATGACGGCAAGCTGTTGTATGTCGGCGTCGGGTCGAACAGCAACATCACCGAAAATGGTATCGGTGCCGAGAAGGACCGTGCTGCGATCTGGGAAGTCGACAGGGAAACGGGTCGCTCGCGGCTGTTTGCAACCGGCCTGCGCAACCCGAATGGGCTGAGCTTCGAGCCAAAGAGCCATGCGCTCTGGGCTGTCATCAACGAGCGCGATGAACTCGGCCCCAATCTGGTGCCGGATTACATGACGTCGGTGAAGGATGGCGCGTTCTACGGCTGGCCTTACAGCTATTACGGCCAGCACGTCGATCCGCGTGTCATGCCGCAGCGGCCTGATCTGGTCGAGAAGGCTGTCGTTCCGGACTATGCGCTCAGCTCGCACGTCGCGCCGCTCGGCATGGCGTTCTATACGGGCACAAACCTGCCGGCGGCCTATCAGGGCGGTGCGTTTGTCGGCGAGCACGGTAGCTGGAACCGCAAGACCTTCAACGGTTATAAGGTCGTCTTCGTCCCGTTTGCCGATGGTCGCCCGAATGGCAAGCCGCAGGATATCGTTACCGGCTTCATGGGTGCGGACAACAAGACCCGTGGCCGGCCAGTCGGCCTTGCCGTTGATAAAACCGGTGGCCTGCTGATTGCCGACGACGCCGGCAACACAGTCTGGCGCGTCTCCGCCAAGTAGGCGCGGCCGCACTACTTGTAAAACAAAGCCCGGCGCTGATGTCTCAGCGCCGGGCTTTTTCGTCTGAAGGCTCATCTGTTCCAGAGAGGTAGTCTCCCCGTTAGTGGCCGAGGGATTTCAGGAAGACGTCGTTGTCGACGTTGCCGCCTGAAGTGACGGCAATCACCGTGTCGCCGGCGAGTTCGTTGCCGTGGAAGAGGGCGGCGGCCAAGGCGACGGCGCCGCCGGGTTCGACCACCAGTTTCAGTCGGGTAAATGCCAGCGCCATGGCGGCAAGGGCTTCGGCGTCCGTCACGACGAGGCCGGTGCCACAGAGCCGCCGCATGATTGGGAAGGTAATCTCGCCCGGCTGCGGCGTGATGATGGCGTCGCAGATCGAGCCCGAAAGCGAGGAGTTGCGTTCGATCCGGCCAGACGCCAGCGACCGTGTTGCGTCGTCGAAGCCCTCTGGCTCGCAGGGACGCACCTTCATTTTCGGCGCTCGGGCTTCCAGCGCCAGTGCGATCCCCGACGTCAGACCGCCGCCGCCGCATGGCACCAGCACTTCGGCCGCGCCGATATCGTTTTCAAGCGCCTGCTCGGCGATCTCGAGCCCCGTCGTTGCCTGTCCGGCGATGACCATCGGTTCGTCATAGGGCCGGATCAGCGTCAGGCCGCGTTCCCTCGACAGCCGGGCGCCGATCTCGTCGCGATCTTCCGTGGCCCGGTCGTAGAGCACCACTTCTGCGCCGAAGGCGCGGGTATTGTCGATCTTCATCTTCGGTGCATTCGACGGCATGATGATGACCGAGGGAATACCATGCATGCGGGCCGCCAGGGCCACGCCCTGAGCATGGTTGCCGGAGGAAAAGGCGATGACGCCGCGCGCGCGAATGTCGGGCGACAGCGCCGAGATAGCCGACCAACCGCCACGGAATTTAAAGGAGCCGGTATGCTGCAGGCACTCAGCCTTGACGAACAGGCGCCGCCCGGCGATTTCGTCGAGAAAGGGCGAAGACAGCAGCGGCGTGCGCCGTACCTTGCCGGAAAGGCGCACCCGGGCTGCTTCGATCATTGCAATATCGACCAAGAAAAAGCTCCATCTCGAAAAGGTAGCGGCGTCCCTTGCATAGGATCTCGTCAGCCCCGATGGAACAGGGACATTGTCCCGGTGACAGCATTTTGGTCGGCGTCGAGGGGGCAGGCGCGCTCGGGCAACGAGAGATGGCCGAGGCGATAGGCAAGAGTGTCGGTCGGCAACGGCGCCTGTGGCATCTCCCGCCAAAGCCGGAAGCGAAGGCGTTTCCAGCCATCGGGATCGAAGGCCGAAACCGAGGCGAGTGCTGCACCCGTTTCGATGTCGGCTAGCGCATCCGCGCTGCCTGCTGCACGCATCTTGCCGAGATCGGCATCCAGGCCGATGTCGGAAATCTCGCGGGTGGCGAAGCGGGCCTTTCGGACGTCTGCTGCAATCGCGGTTTTCCAAAGTATCCAGGTGTTCACCTGCGGCCGGCCAAACGCCGCGCTGACGCCCGCAAAGCCCGGGCCGCAGAGAAAATCGTTCAGTCCCTCGACACCGTTCCAGACATAGAGCGGCGCATAGAGATTGTCTCTTGACCCCGTGGTCGCGTCGCCCTTGCGGGCAGTGAGATAGGCCTTGAAGACGAGGTTCGGAAAGTTGTCCAGCAGGGGGCCTTTATCGCGAATTCTCCGGTCGACGATGTCCATGTCGTAGTCGGCGGGGAGCACGAAACTGTATTGCATGGCGATCACTGTCGGTCTCCTTCGGTAACGGGCTCGAACCAGGCGACGGCGCTGCCTTCGTGTGCGGCCTGGACGCTCAGATAAGCCAAACTCGTCGTCGCGCCGGATCCGTGCCAGTGGCGCTCGCCTGGCTCGAAACGGATGGAGTCTCCGGCATGCAGTTCCTCGACCGGTCCGCCGTCACACTGGACCAAGGCGATGCCGGAGAGCACGTAGAGGATCTGGCCGTGCGGATGGCTGTGCCAGTGGGTCAGCGTTCCAGGCTTGAGCATGGCGATCATGGCGCCGAGCCCATTCTCAGACGCCGGGATGAGCGTCTCCAGCAAAAATGGCTGGCTGGATATCCCCTCGGGTGCCTGCTGCCGAGCCTCGCCGGCTCTATGGACGCGGTCCAATTTGTTTTGGGGCATGACGTTATGCCGCCTCTATCATCTGGGCGCGGCCGTTGCCGAACGACCAGTCCTCGCGCCCGGTGGTGGTGATGACGATCATCACGTCCGCCGCACGGATACCCATTGTATCGCCGAGCAGTTCCGTTACTCGGCGATAGAATGCCTGCTTAACCTCGGCGGTCCGGGGCTTGCCGATGGTGACGTCGAAAAACAGGTAGTCGTCCGAGCGCGGTCCGGCGAGGTAGTCGCGGTCGAAGACCAGTTCGCCGGGCGAGCACTGGTGGATGACATGAAACCGGTCGGCGGAAGGGACATCGAAAGTCTCGACCATTGCGCGGTGAAACGTGTCGGACAGCATCGCGAGATATTCTGGCGATTTGCCGCGCATCAGGGAAATTCGGGTAATTGGCATGAGGGTTCTCTCGGCTGAAACAAGTTGACGCAACTTCTATTGCACCCTTTATCCGTCCGGATAATCAGATATATATAGATTTATGATCCCGATAAACTGGACAATGATGTGAGCAAGCCTATCTTCGATCTCGATATTCTAAGAAGCTTCGTCGCGGGCATCGAGCTCGGTACCTTTGCGAAGGCGGCGGAGCGCGTCGGGCGCTCAACATCAGCCGTCAGTGCGCAGATCAAGAAGCTCGAGGAGCAGGCGGGGAGGCCGATCTTTCGCAAGGCCGGCCGTGGGCTGGCGCTGACCGAAGCCGGCGAAACGCTGCTCGGCTATGCGCACCGGCTGCTCGACCTCAACGATGAAGCGGTTACGGCGGTGCAGGGGATGGAACTCGAAGGCTGGGTCCGGCTCGGCCTGCAGGAGGATTTTGGCGAGGCGCTGCTTCCCGAAGTTCTCGGTCGCTTTGCCCGCGCTCATCCGAAAGTGCGCATCGAGGCTCGGGTGGTACGCAACGTCGAGCTGATGGAGCGGGTCCGGTCCGGCCGGCTCGATCTGGCACTGGCGTGGAGCAATGGCGAGCGGACCGCGCATTGCGAGCTTGTCGGCGAGGTGCCGATGTGCTGGGTGGGGCCGATGGACGGCCGGATCGACTGGATGGCCGATAGCGGCGAACCGATGCCGCTCGCCACGCTCGATGCGCCTTGCCTGCTCAGGACCGCCGCGACAAAGGCGATGGATAGTGTTGGCCTCGGCTGGCGGGTCGCTTTCGTCAGCCCCAGTCTCGGCGGCCTGTGGGCAGCGACAGCGGCCGGTCTCGGGATAACGGTGCGCACGCCGCTCGGTTTGCCCGGCATGCTGCGGCCGCTGTTTGACGGAGAGCTTGGGCTGCCGTCGTTGCCGAAGCTAGACCTCGTGCTGCACCGTGCTTCGGCGGAGCAAAGTCCCGCCACCCAGCGCCTCGCTGCCATTATTCTGGAAGCGTTGCGTCCGTCACTTGCAGCATTCAGGCACGGGTCGCTGGAGACGGGTCCGAACTGATCTCGGCGGCAATTCGTATTTCCGCGAGGCGGGCCACCTGCTGCAGGTCACGTGGCGCACCGGCGAGATATTCGATGGCGGCAATGGCGACGTCGTTGGCGATGTAATCGGGCTTGTGGCCGAGGTTGCGGATGGTGATCAGTTCGGAGCCGACGATGTCGCGCTCGAGGCCGATGGAATGGAGTTCGGCCAGCACCACGTCGTCCGAATCGCCGGTGATGATGACGGTGGGCGCCTTGATCTCCCGGTATCTCTGCGATTCGCGCGTCACATAGCCAAGCAGGTTGACGACGTCCCGGGCGTTGTTGCGGAAGACATCTGGCCGCAAGACCAGAGCTGGCGCCGTCTTTTCGATATAGTCGTGCGGCCGCGGGTTGGGGCTGAAGACGCCGATGGTGCCCTGGTCGAGCTTGCGGAGGCCGGCGGGAATGACCAGCGTGTGCGCGAAGATCCAGCCGAGGACGGGCGCAGACGCCAGCCGGTAGTACCAGTCGACACCGCCGGGCCAGGGATGGGTGGCCGGTGCCAGAAACAGCAGGCCAGCGGTCATTTGGGGATGGCGAACCGCAAAGGCTGCGGCAATTGCGCCGCCGAAGGAGTGGCCTACTATTATGGCGGGGCCGATTTGCAGTTTATCCATCAACTTTGCGATGGCATCGGCCTGTCCGGACGGAAAGGCATTGTCTGGCCCGCCGCGTTCGGAATAGCCGTGGCCCGGGCGGTCAACGAAGAGCATTTCGGCGCGGCCTTCGAGAGGGCTGGCGAAGGCCTGCATCTGGTCGCGCAGATTGCCGCTGGCGCCATGAATGAAGACGAGAGGCGGCAGGTCCGCGCCGTCAGGGCGCTTCAGGTGGAGAGCATTGATACTGTAGCCGCCGATGTCGATGAGGTTGCTGATGTTCGGATTGGCCTCGGTGATGGCCCGGCTCTTGAAGGTGGTGTAGGCAAACGCCGCTGCGAGCAGCAGGGCAACCAGAACCAGAAAACTCAGCATCGACAGGCAACTCGCAAAAATGCCCGGAACGCGGTCGCCGAGCCTCGTGATTCTATACGGTCGAGCGCGGCATCCGGTTGCACAGTCAGGTACGGCTGCCCGCAAGTTTTTCGCTGAGTTGGTCGGCCTGTTGCTGGGCCGCGCGGTTTGCGGGATAGATAGCAAGGAACCGCTGCCAGATTTCCAGCGTCTGCTGGTCCTTGCCATTTTCGGTGAGAATCGCTGCCATGCCGGCGAGCGCGCCGAAATGGCGTGGCTCCAGCCGCAGGACCTGTTCGATATCAGCCATGGATTTGTTGTAGTCGCCAAGCGCGTAGTTCAGCGTCGCGCGCTGGTTCCAGCCTTCGACATAGCGTGGCTTCAGGGCGATGACCTGATCGAGAAAATCGAAAGCGGCGGCGTTGCGCTTTTCGGCAATGGCCTTGGCCGCCCACTGCATCAGCAAATCGACGGTGGCACTGCCGGATTGCAACCATTCCACTTTGATCTGGTTGGCAATGCCTGCGGCCTGATCCGGATCGTGCTGGCGTCTAAGTGCCGTGAAGAGATCGTCGAGGCGCTGTTTCGGAGAGACGCTCTCGGTTTGCTGCTCTACGATCCGCGCGTCATCGGCGACTGCCATCTGCGGGGCAGAAGCAGCAAGCAAGACCGGCAGCAGCAGGGTGGGGAGCAACAGGGCACGAACAAACATGGCGGGCATGTTAGCCCGCCACCGCAGAAGATCAAAACAAATTCGATTGAACGTCATGCCGTCAGAAACCTGGTCGTCGATGTGCCCGCACACGCGGCGCGGGACGACCGACAACCAAACGGCATCCGCAAATCAGCCCTGACGAGCCTTGAAGCGCGGGTTCAGCTTGTTGATGATGTAAACGCGGCCCTTGCGACGAACGAGGCGGTTGTCGCGGTGACGAGCCTTGAGCGACTTGAGCGAATTCTTGATCTTCATTTTTTCGATCCGCGAGGTTTTAGGGGGAATGTCACATTCGCCCGTATCTTTAAACAATCAAAAGCGCGCTCTTGGCGCGCTCTTTTAGGGTGGGGAGCAGATACCGTGTCGCTTTCGCCCTGTCAACCGACTATCCGGGCTTTTTCCCGATGCTGCAGGTCATGCACAGACTAAAGAAGTGTCGTGACATGCCCCATCTTGCGGCCGGGCCGGGCTTCGGTCTTGCCGTAGAGATGCACGAGCGTGTTGTCGCGCGCCAGCCAGTCCGGAACAGCGAGGATGTCGTCGCCGATCAGGTTCTGCATGACGCAATCGGCGTGGCGGACCGGATTGCCGAGCGGCAGGCCGGCAACAGCGCGGATGTGCTGCTCGAACTGCGAGACGACACAGGCAGCTTCCGTCCAGTGACCGGAATTGTGCACGCGTGGCGCCATTTCATTGGCAATCAATTGCCCATCGGCCAACACGAAGAACTCGATGCCGATGACGCCGACGTAATCGAGCGCCGTGAGAATCGTTTTGGCAGCAGCAGCGGCGGTCGACGCGGTTTCCGGCGAGAGCCGGGCTGGCAGCGTCGAGGTGTGCAGAATGCCGTCGCGGTGAGCATTTTCGGCCGGATCGTAGCTTTCGATCGTGCCTTCCGGGTTGCGGGCCGCGATCACGGAGATCTCTCGCTCGAACGCTACGAAGCTTTCGAGAATCAGGGGGACGTTTCCGAGCGCGGCATAGCCGCCTTCCGGACTGTCATTGAGCGAGCGATAGACACGCTGCCCCTTGCCGTCGTAGCCGAGCCGGCGCGTCTTCAGCACGCCCTGTCCGCCGAAATCGGCAAGTGCCGCCTCGAGGTCGGCCTGGCTGTCGACGGCATGGAAGCGCGCTGTGGCGACGCCGCACCCGTTGAGGAACTGCTTTTCCGTCAGGCGGTCCTGCGCCATGGCCAGTGCCTTCGGCGGCGGATAGACGGGCACGCTCAGGGATAGAGATTGTGCGGCAAAGACGGGCACGTTTTCAAATTCGTAGGTCACGACATCCGATGCTGCTGCAAGTTCCGCCAGCGCTGCGGGATCGTCATAGGCGGCGACGATCTGGCGGCTGGCGACCTGGGCTGCCGGACAATCGGCCTGCGGCTCGAGGATGATGGTGCGGAAGTTCAGTCGGGCTGCGGCCATGGCGAGCATGCGGCCAAGCTGGCCGCCGCCGATGATGCCGATCGTCTGTGTCGTCATAGGTCATCCATCGGGTATTCAGCGACTGCAGCACTCTGGGCCGCCCGCCATGCATCCAGCCGGTCGGCGATATCCTCGTCATTGAGCGCCAGCACGGCGGCGGCGAGCAGAGCTGCATTTATGGCGCCGGCCCGGCCGATGGCAAGCGTGCCGACTGGAATGCCGGCCGGCATCTGGACGATGGAGAGAAGGCTGTCCTGGCCTGACATGGCTTTCGACTGGACTGGCACGCCGAACACCGGCAGCGATGTCATCGATGCAGCCATGCCGGGGAGGTGGGCTGCGCCGCCGGCGCCGGCGATGATAATCTTGAAGCCTTCGTCGCGCGCGCCCTTTGCAAAGCGTACCAGCCGATCGGGCGTGCGGTGTGCCGAGATAATGCGGGCGTCATATGTGATATCAAGGGCTTCCAAGGTATCGGCCGCATTCTTCATGGTTTCCCAGTCGGACTGACTGCCCATGATAATGGCGACAGGCGGTCTTTCGGTCATGGCGACGCGTCCCCTCAAGCGGTAATGTCCGGAATGATCTGGTCTTCGAGCTTGGTCAGCTTGTCCTTGATGACCAGCTTCTTCTTTTTCATGCGCTGAACACGGAGTTGATCGCAGCCGGTTTCGATCATCGCATTGATAGCGACGTCGAAATCCTCATGTTCCTGGCGCAGGCGCGCCATGATGAGTCTCACGTCGGCTTGATCCTGATCGGGCATGGTGTTCGTCCCCAGTCGTCGTCACGCGGAACCCTTTGGATCCAGCGGTTTAATTTCGCAAGCTCCTATCACCAAATAACGGTAACGGGAAGTTATCCGTGATCATGAATTTGCCCTGTTCAAGTCACTTTTTGGCCTTCGACATTGAAGAATTAGTATGTCACACTATTGTCGTTAAAGCCTAGAACTCCAGCGATGGATGGCTGGGGAAGGCAAGCAGAAGGAAGGTCAAATGACAGTTCAGGCTCATCTTGAATCGCTCCAGAAAAAGCATGTCGCCCTCGAAGAGAAATTGCACTCCGCGATGACCTCCCCCTCAGTGGATGACCGTGAAATCGCGGACATCAAGCGAATGAAGCTGAAAATCAAGGACCAGATCCAGCGTATTGCCACATCGGTACACTGATGCCGTAGCCGCGTTGCGGCCGGATCGGGCAGTCTGCTCCGTCGCGTCTGAAATGCGGACTTTGCACTGAATTGACGAAATTTTGCGCCAACTTCCTTTAACGCAGGGGTTGGCGCAACTGTTTGTGTGAGGTAGCTGAAAGCTTCCGTGCCTTGCGGCCAGCGGTACGGACAGAGCGGCGGGCACGGCGCTTATTGCAGCTCCGCTCGCGTTCCCGGGCAATAGGGGCCTTGCGGTTTTCCGCGACGCTCCCCTTGTCAGCAGGTCCCAACGGATTTACTCACAGACCGGAATGCCGGACTTCGTGTTCCGGCCGGATGCGCCGAATAGGAAGCCTGCATGATCTTGCCCCCAAGCCGCTGCCGTCTGGTTCTCATCGTGCCCGAGATGACCGACATCGCAGAACAGCATGCACTCGTGGCAAAGGCGCTGGAGGGCGGCGACGTCGCCTCTGTCATCATTCCGCAATACGGGCTTAACGAATTCGATTTCCAGAAATCGGCGGAAAAGCTGGTTCCGATCGTTCAGGCCGCCGGTGCCGCAGCCCTCATTGCCGGCGACAGCCGCGTCGCGGCGCGCGCCAAGGCGGATGGGCTGCATATCGCTGCCGATATTGCCGAGTTCACCGAGGCGATGGAAAAGCAGACGGCAAGCTTCATGGTCGGCGGCGGAACGGCCAAGGATCGGCATACCGCGCTGGAAATCGGTGAACTGAGGCCGGACTATATCTTCTTCGGCAAGTTCGACGGCGACTTCAAGCCCGAGGCACATCCGAAAAACGTCGATCTCGGCGAATGGTGGGCATCGATGATCGAGATCCCCTGCATCGTCATGGGCGGCACCGACCCGAACTCCGCGCTCGATGTGGCGCTCGCCGGCGTGGAGTTCGTGGCGTTGAGATCCGCTGTGTTTGCCGATGCAGCACAGGCATCGTCTGTTGTTTCTGCCGTGAATGCCTTGCTGGACGAAAAAGCGCCACGGTTTGAAGATTGATAGCAGTTCATGTCGATCTCGCACCGCTATCATCCGCCCTTGCTGTTTCTGGCGCTCCTCACCGGGTTTGCTGTTCTTCCCCCTATGGCAAGAGCGCAGTCTGCTGCGGACGGGGTCTCGAATTCCCCTAATGTCGGGGCTTTTCCGACCGAGCACATTTTACCCTCGAACGAGCCGAAGCCACAGCCTTTCAAGAAAGGCGGCGAGGCAGCACCTGTGCCTGCCGATCCCAAGGCAACCAAGCCTTCGGGTGGCATCGGCGTCCTCGATCGCATGGGCGTAGGCCTGCCGGCGCTTCCGCCGGAAAAGCCTTATACGGGCGTGGTCGACGAGGCCTATGGTGCCTTTCAGCGTGGCTACTATCTCACGGCATTCCAGAAAGCCCTGCCGCGCGCCCAACTCGGCGATCCGGCGGCACAGACGCTGATCGCCGAATTGCTGTCGCAGGGACTGGGCGTCCGGCGCGACAGCAAGAACGCCGCCTTCTGGTATGGCAAGGCAGCGGAAGGCGGAAATCCTACGGCGATGTTCAAATTTGCCCTGGCGCAGATGGAAGGCCGCGATGTCCCGCGTGACCGCAAGTCGGCCGATCAGTGGATGAAAAAAGCAGCCGATGCCGGCGAGCCGACGGCGCAGTTTAACTGGGCACAGAGTCTGACTGCCGACAACGCTGGTATCAAGGGCCTCGAGCTGGCATTGCCCTATTACGAAAAGTCTGCCGCCCAGGGCATCGCGGATGCACAATACGCCGTTTCGCAACTCTATATGTCGCTTGAAAGCGTACCGCCGGAGAAGAAGGCACAGGCGCGCATGTGGCTGGCGCGGGCGGCGAATGCCGGCTTCGACACGGCGCAGCTGGACATGGGGGTCTGGCTGATCAACGGCGTCGGTGGCAAGACCGAGCTCGAAGAAGGTTTCAAGTGGATGAAGGTCGCGGCCTATCGCGGCAACGTGGTGGCGCAGAACAAGCTGGCTCACCTCTATATCAACGGGCTCGGAACGCCCCAGGATGCGGTCGAGGCTGCCAAATGGTACGTCATTTCGCGCCGCGCCGGACTGAAGGATCCCGAACTCGAGGATTTCTATCTCGGGATCGAGGACGACCAGCAGAAGGCCGCGATCAACGCGGCCAACAAATTCCGCAGCGCGCGCTGAGTTCGCCCAAAGCGTTCACACTGGGTGAGACGCGCGTTCGATACCCCACGTCGTCATTTTATAGCCGGCCTTGCCCTAGAAAAGCGCGTCTTCGAACAGGTCCTCGTCGTTCGTGGCGGACGCTGTTTCAACGACATGCAGGATGGCGCCGCTCTGGGCCGGGACGATGTCGTGGTGGACATTGCGTTCCTGCGCCATGGTGTAGACCTTCAGGATCCGGGCTGCGACCGGCCCCAGGCTGTCGGCAAGGTCGCTGACGTCGGGCTGCTGCGGGCCTGCCAGATCGCTCAGTGTATCGGCGCAGGTGGCGAGGATCTCTCCGAGGTCGTTCTGGAAGTCGAGCTTGCTGAGCGACAGGCTGATCTTGGTAGCGACTTCGCGCCCGTGCTCGGACAGGATAGCCAGTTCCTTCTCCATGACGTCGGCGCCGGCGCGGATATTGCCGACAGCGCCGCCAAGCCGTTCGTCGAGGCGGCGGGCGTTGGCCTCATGGGTCGAGGCGACGCCATTGCCGGCAGTCTCCAGATCGCAAAGGCCTGTCACGAGGGAGTCTGCTGAATCGTCGAGCTTGGCTGCGAAGATGCGCAGTTCGGCGGTGATGACGTTGATCGAACGGCCTTCTTCGCCCATGCGGCTGCAGCGCAGGTTGGTATTCAGCGCCATATAGTGGATGTCGGTCTTGACCGCGCGGATGTTGGCGATGCTTTTCAAAAGGTTGGATGTGGTGTCGAGGGTGGACTGGCTGATCCGGTTTGTCTGCGTGCGCGCCGTTTCCACCTGCTTGACGATGCCAAGGGCGGTGGAGACGCTGTCTTCCAGCGTGCGCATGAAATTGCCGCCGGTTTCCTCGCCGCTGCCCTTCATGTCATCGCGCAGTTTCAGGATTTCCTGGGTATCGTGGCTGAAGCTGGTGATCGTCTGGACGACATTGCGGGATTCTCGCTGGAAGTCTTCGACCATGTCGCGCATTTGCGCCGCCGTCAGGTGGTGAATGAGGTTTTCGAGGCGGTAGCGTGCATCGTTGTCGAGTGCGCGGCCTTCCTCGGTTTCAAGGAATTCCTCGAGAAAGGTGAAGGCGCTCTGTACGTGTTCGATACGCTGGCGGGTGATGTCGCCGATCTGTAGCGCAGACAGGGTGGAGGCGACCTTGCCCTGGACCCCGCGGGCGATAGCGCCGACCTGGCCGGCAATCGCTGCAAGATCCTTGCGGTGGCTGGCGATGGTTTTTACGTCCTTCTCAAGAGCATCGACGACTTTCGGAATGGTGTGGCCATAGTCCTTGGTCGTTGTTGCCCCAACATTCATCGCAACCTTGAGGTCTCGCTCCAGCGTGGTCAGCTGGTCGGCGAAACTGTTGACCTCGTTGGTGCCGGACTGGATCCGCTCGAGTATCTCCTGCGCGAAGCCGCCGAATTCGGCAATGCCGGCGCCGGTAATCTTCACGGTAATCGCAAAAGTGCGCAGGTAGCGCATGGTTTCCTGCATATCCATGACATGGGTGCTCAGCACGGCGCCGGCCGCTGACAGGACCGCAAAATTCTCCTGGCGCCTGGCTTCGAGGTCGGGCAGGTCGACCAGCGTCGTCACGGTCTGCAGCAGATCCGCCGCCGTGTCGCTCGTGCCATCGCTGTCCAGTGATTTCGTCAGACGATCGAGGGATGCAAGCAGCTCGTTGATGACCTCCATCACCGAAACCAGCACTGCGCCGCCGTCCAGGAAGCGCTTCTCGACCTGATTGCGGGCCGACTCCAATGTGTCGCGGACGTCGGCGACCGGCATCTGTAAAGGGCGATGCGCCAGAGCTGTTCCACTTGTCATTGTTCTTCCTTTACTTGAATCTCGTCTTCTGTGGCTCAATACTAGACTCAAGGATGGAAAGTTCCGGTAAATTGCGGTGACTCGCAGACGTTGTATCGGCATCGATCTCGAAGCATCGTTAACAATCACTCATCAGTTATACTAAGCTTTATTGCAATATCCCATAAGTAACGGAAATTGTTCAATTTTACTGAAATGCTTAAACTAAATCCCAATTTATTTCAGGTAATAAATCGCACCATGGGGACTCGCTGTAATTGTGCTTCGGTGCAACCCGGGTTTACTGCCTGTTAAGGCTGTCATGAGATTCCTCTATCAGAGGTTATGCATCTGTCCACTCAGGAGGCAATTTTGACAGCGGATCGTAAGTATAAGGACGTTGTGCAGCTTCCGAATTCTTTGGTTATAAAGAATATCGCGGAAGTGCATGGAATTATTCATATGCGCCTGACGGAAAGTCCGGAAATTACGCTTGAGATCCCTGGGGATGCCGAGGCTGATCTTAGCTTTGTCCAACTGGTTGAATCCGCCCGCATGGATGCCCGCGCCGCTGGCAAGACGATGCGGCTGGCGGCTCCTGCGACAGGGTCGGTGCTGAAGGTATTGAAGCGCGGTGGTTTCACCGACGCCCAGTCGGCGGAAGACGCGCAATTCTGGTTACATCAAGAGGTACGAGTATGACTGCGAACATTTTAACGGTCGACGATTCCGCCAGCATTCGAATGACGACAAAGATCTCCCTTTCCAATGCCGGCTATACCGTGACCGAGGCGGTGGATGGTTCGGACGGACTGGCCAAGGCCAAGGGCGGCGCATTCGATCTCATCATTACCGATCTCAACATGCCTGTCATGGACGGCCTGACGATGATCGAGGAGTTGCGCAAGCTGCCCGAGCACATGGGCGTGCCGATCATCTTCCTGACGACGGAATCGGATGCCGACCTGAAGGCCCGCGCCAAGGCTGCCGGTGCCACCGGCTGGCTGACGAAGCCTTTCGATCCTGAAAACCTGATCAAGATAACCCGTAAGGTACTCGGCCGATGAACACGCTCGATCCGGTTGCCGTCTTCCGCATTGAAGCTGCCGAGGTTTTCGAACAGATCGAAAGCGGCCTCCTCGACCTTACCCACAGGCTCGACGACAAGGCGCAGATCGACGCGGTGTTCCGCGGACTGCATACGCTGAAGGGCTCCGGGTCGATGTTCGGCTTCGACGCGCTGGCCGCGTTTACCCATCATTGCGAAACCGCCTTCGACCGTGTCCGCAAGGGCGAAGTGCCGGCAACTGCCGAACTGGTTGCCGCCGTGCTGGCGGCGCAGGATCACATGCGGGCCCTGGTCGAGACGCCGAACGGCGATCACCAGGCCGCCGGCGATCGCCTGCTGGAACTGCTGCGCGCTGCCGTCGATGGCAAATCCGCAGAGCCGGTCGCGGCTGCTGCAAAGGAACCATTGAACCGTTGGCGAATCCGCTTCAGCCTGCCGCACAATGCGATGATCAACGGCACCAACCCGCTCGGTCTGCTCGATGAATTGCGCGATCTCGGCGAATGCCGGATCGTTGCCGATACCGCCGGAATTCCGCCGCTCGACGTGCTGGTGCCGACGGAACTGCACCTCTCCTGGGAGGTGCTTCTGACCTCCGACCAGCCGCGCTCCGCCATCGACGACGTGTTCATTTTCGTCATGGACGACATGCAGCTCGAGGTCGAGACGCTGAGCGAGACGCCAGCGCCGGCCCCGGCTCCGGTCGTCGCGGTTGTCGAACAGCCTGCCGTGGTGGTGTCGTTGCCTGTCGCTACACCAGCACCGGCCGCTGCCGAGCTCGTTCCCGCCAAGCCTGAGACGCTATCGCCGGCTCCGACCGATGCCCGGCAGGCCAAGGCATCCGAAAGTGTGCGCGTTCCGGCCGAACGGCTCGACGAGCTGATGGATCGGGTCGGCGAACTCGTCATCGCCCAGTCACGCCTGCGCCAACTGGCCAATTCCAGTTCCGATCTCGCACTGCGCTCCGTATCGGAAGAAATCGAACGGTTGTCCGGCGAGTTGCGCGACACGATGATGGTACTGCGCATGGTGCCGGTCGCAACGTTGTTCAGCCGCTTCCGCCGCCTGACGCATGATCTCGCCCGCGAGACCGGCAAGGTCATCGAGCTGATCACGGAAGGCGAAACCACGGAAGTCGACAAGACGGTCATCGAACGCCTCGCCGATCCGCTGGTGCATCTGGTGCGCAATTCGATCGACCACGGCCTCGAGCCGCCGGCCGAGCGCCTGTCCGCCGGCAAATCCGAGGGCGGCACAGTCACGCTGTCGGCGCGGCAATCGGGTGGCGAGGTTATCATCTCGATCAAGGATGACGGCCGTGGCATCAATCGCCAGCGAGTCCGTGCCAAGGCTGAAAGCTCGGGGCTTATCCAGCCGGGCCAGGTGCTGTCCGACAGCGACCTGCTGCAGCTTATTTTCGCGCCGGGATTTTCCACTGCGGCGCAGATCACCAATCTTTCCGGCCGTGGCGTCGGGATGGATGTAGTCAAGAAGACAGTCGAGGCATTGCGCGGCGCCATCGACGTTACCAGCCATGACGGGCAGGGCTCGGAAGTGTCCTTGCGCATCCCGCTGACGCTGGCGATCATCGACGGCCTGCTCGTGCGGGTCGGCACCGGTCGCTATGTCATTCCGCTTTCGGCGGTCGAGGAATGCCTCGAACTGTCGCTGGAGGAGGATCTGCGCTCGCGCGGTCGCAGCTTCATCTCGCTGCGAGACAGCCTCGTGCCTTTCCTCAGGTTGCGCGAGCTGTTCCGCACCGGCACCAAGCCGGATGTGCATCAGAAGGTGGTGGTCATCTCGACCGGCACGGAACGGGTTGGTCTCGTCGTCGACCAGATCATCGGCGACCACCAGACGGTCATCAAGTCGATGTCCAAGCTGCATCAGGATGTCTCGACATTCTCCGGTGCCACCATTCTCGGCGACGGCAATGTCGCGCTTATTCTCGACGTCGTCCACCTGGTCGCCGCCGGTCAGCAACAGGAGGCGCAGTTGCGTGCAGCAGGATGAACCAGTCCCTTCAGAACGATAATCACTGGAACGACACTGACGAACTCGAGGTGCTGACGTTTGATCTGAACGGCGAGACATTTGCGCTCGAGGCGGCAATGGTTCAGGAAATCCTCGATCTCTTGCCGGAAACTGCGGTGCCGGGAAGCCAGCCTTTCGTTGCCAGCGTCATCAACTTTCGCGGCAAAGTCATTCCGCTCGCCGATCTGCGCCTTGCCTTCGGCATGGAAGCGGCAGCAGCGACCATCGACAGCCGCATCGTCGTCATCTCCCTGACGATCCAGGACGAACCGACACTGGTCGGTTTGCGAACGGACAAGGTGAATGAAGTCACCACGCTGGCGAAAGCCTCCAGCGAAGCGCCTCCGAGCGTCGGCATGCGCTGGCGGCCGGACTACATCAGCTGCCTCGTCAAGCGAGGCGGCGAATTCATCATCCTTCCAAACCTGCAGGCCATTTTCGCGACGCGACGGGATCACGCGCTGGCTGCCTGACCAAGGCAGCCATGAGACGAAATATAGGGGACAATATTATGCGATTCACGATCAAGGCCAAACTGGTGGGGGCCTTCGCCTTTATCATACTCATGCTGATCGGCACCTCCGGTTACGCCATCATGAGCCTAAGCAATTTCAACGACACCATCAGCGACGTCCTCGAGGGACCGGCCGCACGGCTTGAGCTGACACAGCAGATCAATATCGATCAGCTGCAGATCATCCGTCAGCAGAAGAACCTGCTGGCAGCGCGTACAGCAGAAGACAGCAAGGCGGCGATTGCTGCCGGTGATGTAGCCCGCAAGGCCCTGACAGACGATTTTGCGTCGCTCAACAAGATCCTGTCGCCGGATAGCCGCGCAGCGTGGGGCGAAACCGAGAAGATGGCGCAAATGTTCGTCCGCGCCGACGACCAGATCCGCGACCTGCTGAATGCCGGCGACAAGGAAGGCGCCTATGCCGTTTCTGTCGGCGAAGCTCGCAAGACCGCCAACTCCATCGGAGCCAGCCTCAACGACAAGCTCGAGGACGAAAAGGTCAAGATGAAGTTTGCGGACGACGATGCGGACGTTCAGTATGCCCATATCCGTATGATGATGCTGGCAGTCGCCGGCGCGGCGCTGCTGATTGCTGCCATCACCGCCTACTGGATCGCCAGCACGATCGGCAAGGGTCTTGCCCGTGCCAACGCCGTGGTCCGCGATGTTGCAGAAGGCGACCTCACAAAGACCGCTGAAATCACCAACCGCGACGAAATCGGCGAGATGCTCGGAAACGTCAACGTCATGATCGAACGCCTGCGCGGCGTGGTCGGCGATGCGCTGTCCGCTTCCGACAACGTCTCGTCCGGTAGCCAGGAACTCTCGGCCAGCTCCGAGCAGGTATCGCAGGGTGCCACCGAACAGGCTGCCTCCGCCGAAGAGGCTTCGGCTTCGATGGAAGAAATGGCTTCCAATATCAAGCAGAACGCCGACAACGCCGCCCAGACGGAAAAGATCGCCCGTCAGTCGGCCAAGGATGCGGAAGCCTCTGGCGAAGCCGTTACCCGCGCCGTCAGCGCCATGCGGACTATTGCCGAGAAGATTGGCATCGTCCAGGAAATCGCCCGCCAGACCGACCTTCTGGCTCTGAATGCAGCCGTCGAAGCGGCCCGTGCCGGTGAACATGGCAAGGGCTTTGCAGTCGTCGCCTCGGAAGTCCGCAAGCTTGCCGAACGCAGCCAGTCGGCTGCCGCTGAAATCGGCGCGATGTCGAGCGATACCGTCAAGGCAGCGGCCGAAGCCGGTGAAATGCTCGGTCGCCTGGTGCCGGATATCCGCAAGACTGCCGAGCTGGTCTCGGAAATCAGCGCGGCCTGCCGCGAGCAGGATATCGGCGCTTCGCAGATCAACGAAGCGATCCAGCAGCTCGACAAGGTGACCCAGCAGAATGCCGGCGCCTCGGAACAGATGTCTGCGACGTCAGAAGAACTTGCGGCCCAGGCCGAAGAGCTGCAGGCATCCATCGCCTTCTTCAAGGTCGACAGCATCGCTCACAAGCCTGCCGCCAAGAAGATCGCCGTACGGGCGTTCGCCAAGGCGCCAATGGCTGCAGCAAATGCCCGCCGGCCTGCTGTCGCCAACAAGCCGAACAGCGTTGCCGCCCAGCAGGCCCGTGCCAAGGGTTTCGCACTCGACCTGTCGATGGGCGGACCGGATGCACACGACGACGATTTTCGCGAAAGCGCTTGATCGGACCGAATGTTACCGGCGGCCACTAAGGCCGCCGGCGCACTGACCCAACGTATTTATGCGCTCGTTTTTATTCAGGAAATTACCTTGTCCTGAAATGTCTTAGCCAACGGATGTGGCCGTTGGATGCGCGAAGGGCCGAGAGCCGTTCGACGCGAGAGTAGATGTCAAGCTCTTACCTCCGATCTAAAATTGGCGATCCTGAGTGGCTTTTGGTCACAGGACTTGTCCCGATCAATGCCACCCGCTTGGAGTCTCCTCATGCGTTTCACGATCAAGTTAAAGCTGAGCCTCGTATTCGGTTTCATCGTCCTGCTCACCTGCGCGATGGCCGGCCTATCGATTTACAATCTGTCTTCGCTCAACGGCGATATCTCCGAAATGGTGGCCGGCCCCGTCGTCAACCTGCGGGAATCGGGTGAACTCTCGGATGCGGTCATGCGTTCTATCCGGTCGGAAAAAGATGCCATCATCAACACAGATCCGACGAAGATTGGCGGCTACATCGACGAAATCGCGCAGCAACGCGATCAGATCAAGTCGCTGGTGCAACGTCTTTCCGCCTCGCCGGATCCGGATATCCGCAACGGCATGACCCAGTTCACCGATCTTTATGGCAAATGGGTGCAGTTGCAGGATCGTGTCACCGGGCTTGCCAAGCAGAATACTACGGAATCCAACAGCCAGGCCGGGTCCATCTCCATGGGCGAGGGCCAGCAGATCACGGTGCAGCTTCTGCAGGTGCTGGCGAAGCTCAGCGACACGGTCACGGGCAACGTGACTGAAACAGATACAGCGACGAACGAACAGTATGCCAGCTCGCGCAATCTGCTCGTGGCGATGACCGCCGGATTGATCGTCATCGCGTTGGCTTCGGCGCTCTGGATACTGCTCAACATCTCCCGTGGCCTGAAGCGCGCGGTGAACCTTGCCGATGCCGTCAGCCTTGGCGATCTCAACCAGGAGATCCAGCACAAGAGCAATGACGAAATCCGCGATCTCGTCGATTCGATGAGCCGGATGGCTGTCAACCTGCGCGGCACGGCGGCTATGGCCAGCAAGATCGCCGAGGGTGACCTGTCGGTCATGGCGCAGCCGTTGTCCGACAAGGACGTGCTGGGCTTTGCCATGCAGAGCATGATCACCAACCTGCGGACGACGTCTGATGTCGCCGGCCAGATTGCGGAAGGCGACCTGACTGTTTCGCCAAAGCCGCTGTCGGAGAGAGATACGCTCGGTATCGCGCTGCAGCAGATGGTGGAACGCCTGCGCGGCGTCGTTGCCGACGCGATCTCTGCAGCAGACAACGTGTCTGCCGGTAGCCAGGAACTGTCCGCCAGCTCCGAGCAGGTCTCCCAGGGCGCAACCGAACAGGCAGCCTCTGCCGAGGAAGCCTCGGCTGCAATGGAAGAGATGGCCTCCAACATCAAGCAGAACGCCGACAACGCCGCCCAAACGGAAAAGATCGCCCGCCAGTCGGCCAAGGATGCGGAAGCCTCCGGCGAAGCGGTAACACGCGCTGTCAGCGCCATGCGGACCATTGCCGAGAAGATCGGCATCGTCCAGGAAATCGCCCGCCAGACCGATTTGCTGGCCCTGAATGCAGCCGTCGAAGCCGCCCGTGCCGGCGAACATGGCAAGGGCTTTGCAGTCGTTGCCTCCGAAGTCCGCAAGCTTGCCGAACGCAGCCAGTCGGCTGCCGCCGAAATCGGCTCGATGTCGAGCGATACGGTGAAGGCAGCTGCCGAAGCCGGTGAGATGCTCGGTCGCCTGGTGCCGGATATCCGCAAGACCGCCGAGCTGATCTCGGAAATCAGTGCCGCCTGCCGCGAGCAGGATATCGGTGCCTCGCAGATCAACGAAGCGATCCAGCAGCTCGACAAGGTGACCCAGCAGAACGCCGGTGCCTCGGAGCAGATGTCGGCAACGTCGGAAGAACTGGCTGCCCAGGCCGAAGAGCTGCAGACGTCGATCGCCTTCTTCAAGGTCGAGACGTCTAACTCGAGGGCTTCGGCCTCGAAGAAGACACCGGTGAGGGCTTCGACGAAGGTCGTCTCCGCCCCCACCCAGGCACGAAAGTCCATCGCACCGTCCTACGGCAAGTCCTCGCAGAGCATTGCCGCGCAGCAGGCTCGTGCCAAGGGTTTTGCACTGGATATGTCCATGGGCGGACCTGACGCAGAAGACGACGACTTCCGCGAAAGCGCCTGAGCCGAGAGGCTAACCCGATACGGGGTCCACGCGGCCCCGAAAGTGCCTGAGCCAACGGATGTGGCCGTTGGATGCGTGAAAGGCTTCGAGCCGTTCGACGCGGGAGTAGATGTCAAGCTCTTCAGTTAATCAACAACTTCCGGCGTGCCTTGGTGGCCGCCGGTCATAGGCTTGTCCCGAACAACACCACCCGCTTGGAGCCTTCTCATGCGTTTCACGATCAAATTAAAGCTGAGCCTAGTGTTCGGTTTCATCGTCCTCCTCACCTGCGCCATGGCCGGGTTGTCGATCTACAACCTGTCCTCGCTCAACAACGACATTTCTGAAATGGTTGCAGGCCCCGTTGCCAACCTGCGCGATTCCGGAGAGCTTTCGGATGCCGTCCTGCGCTCTATCCGCTCGGAAAAGGACGCCATCATCAACACCGATCCATCCAAGATCAATGGTTATGTCGACGAGGTCACGCAGCAGCGCGAACTGGTCAAAACTCTGGTGCAACGTCTTTCCACATCGCCTGACCCTGATGTCCGCAACGGCATAACCCAGTTTGCTGATCTCTATGGCAAATGGCTACCGTTGCAGGATCGCGTCATCGTCCTCGCAAAGGAAAATACCACCGAATCCAACAGCCAGGCTGGCACCATCTCGATGGGCGAAGGCCAGCAGATCACCGTCCAGCTTCTGCAGGTCCTGTCGAAGCTGAGCAGCACCGTCACCGGCAACGTCGCCGAAACGGATTCGGCCACCAACGACCAGTATGCCACCTCGCGCAATCTTCTGGTCTCGATGACCATTGGACTGATCATCGTGGCGTCCATTTCCGCGCTCTGGATATTGCTCAATATCTCGCGCGGCCTGAAGCGCGCGGTAAGCCTTGCCGATGCAGTCAGCATTGGCGATCTCGATCAGGAGATCGAACACAAAAGCAACGACGAAATCCGCGATCTGGTGACCTCTATGAGCCGGATGACGGCGAACCTTCGCAACACAGCGACGATCGCATCGCAGATCTCGGACGGCGACCTTACGGTTGCGCCGAAGCCGCTGTCGGACAAGGATACGCTCGGCATGGCACTGGAGCAGATGGTCGACCGCCTTCGTGGGGTCGTTGCCGATGCCCTGTCCGCTTCCGATAACGTTTCCTCCGGTAGCCAGGAACTCTCGGCCAGCTCCGAGCAGGTTTCCCAGGGCGCAACCGAACAGGCAGCCTCTGCCGAAGAAGCCTCGGCTGCGATGGAAGAGATGGCCTCGAACATCAAGCAGAACGCCGACAATGCCGCGCAGACGGAAAAGATCGCCCGCCAGTCGGCCAAGGATGCGGAAGCGTCCGGCGAAGCCGTCACCCGCGCCGTCAGCGCCATGCGGACCATCGCCGAGAAGATCGGCATCGTCCAGGAAATCGCTCGCCAGACCGATTTGCTGGCCCTGAACGCAGCCGTCGAAGCGGCCCGTGCCGGCGAACATGGCAAGGGCTTTGCAGTCGTCGCCTCGGAAGTCCGCAAGCTTGCCGAACGCAGCCAGTCGGCTGCCGCCGAAATCGGCTCGATGTCCAGCGATACGGTGAAGGCAGCCGCTGAAGCCGGCGACATGCTGAGCCGCCTGGTTCCGGATATCCGCAAGACCGCCGAGCTGATCTCGGAAATCAGTGCCGCCTGCCGCGAGCAGGATATCGGTGCCTCGCAGATCAACGAAGCGATCCAGCAGCTCGACAAGGTGACCCAGCAGAATGCCGGTGCCTCCGAGCAGATGTCGGCAACGTCGGAAGAACTCGCGGCCCAGGCCGAAGAACTGCAGACGTCGATCGCCTTCTTCAAGGTCGACCAGGGTTCGAAGAAAACTACCCGTGCCCCTGCCGTGCGGACCACCGCCCGGACACCGGTCACTTCCGCCCGCAAGTCTCCGGGCTCGAAGGCAAGCAATACGGTCGCAGGCCAGCAGGCACGGCTGAAGGGCTACGCACTCGATCTCTCCATGGGCGGCCCGGACGATGGCGACATGGACTTCAAGGAAAGCGCATAATCATGGCCACAGCACCTCTCGAATCGCAATTCGTCACCTTCAGCCTCGGCGAGGAAGTCTTCGCCGTGCCGGTCGAAGTGGTTCGCGAAATTCTCGATTATGCCGAGGCTTTCAAGATCCCCAACGGTCCGGATTACCTTCTCGGCCTGCGCGATGTGCGCGGGCAGGGGGTACCCACCATCGATCTCAGGCTGAAGCTCGGTCTGTCGAAGACCATCCCGACACCGCATACCCGCGTGCTGGTTCTCGACATTCCAATCGGTCCGAAAACCCTGACGCTTGGCCTCGTTGCAGACAGGGTTTTCGAGGTAACGCCGTTCTTGCGTGACCAGATCGAAGCGGCTCCGGATATCGGCATTCGCTGGCGTTCCGACTACATCGCCGGCGTCGTCCGCCGCGAGAACGGTTTCGTCGTCATCGTCGACCTGGCGCAATTGCTGTCGCGCGAGGACACCGCGATGCTTTCCCCGCGCACCGGCCAAGCAGCGTGAGCGGGCAGCGGATGAGAGTGGCCCAACAGGAAAGCCAGGCTTTCGGCGATCATATCAGCAAGCGTAATTTCGAAAAGCTTGCCCAGTTCATCTACGAGTATAGCGGCATCAAGATGCCGACAACGAAACTGACGATGCTCGAGGGCCGCCTGCGCCGGCGCCTTCGGGCAACGGGGATCACTTCCTTCGACGACTATTGCGATTTCCTGTTCAACGGCGAGGGGCTGGAAACCGAGACGGTGCACCTGATCGATGCCGTCACCACCAACAAGACCGACTTCTTTCGCGAGCCGAAGCACTTCGAATACATGGAAGCCGTGGCCTTGCCCGATCTCGTCAAACGCGGGGAACGGCGGCTGCGGGCGTGGAGTTCTGCCTGCTCGACAGGCGCCGAGCCATACACGATGGCGATGGTGCTGTCAGAGTTTGCCGAACGCGTCCCCGGGGTCGACTATTCGGTGCTTGCGACAGATTTGAGCACCGACGTGCTGGAGGCGGCCCGTATCGGGATTTACGCCGACAGCCTCGTCGAGCCGGTGCCGGCCGATCTTCGCCGGAAATATGTGATGAGCTCGAAGCAGCAGCAACGGCGGGAGGTGCGCATCGCGCCGCGTTTGCGGTCGCATGTCGGTTTTGGCCGGATGAACCTGATGGACAAGTCCTACGGTGTCGGTGGTCCCATGCACATTATCTTCTGCCGCAACGTTCTCATCTATTTCGACAAACCCACCCAGGCAGATGTCATCGGCCGCCTCTGCGACTGCCTGCTTCCGGGCGGCTATCTGTTTATCGGCCACTCGGAATCGCTTGCCGGCATCGACCTGCCCTTGAAGCAGGTGTCAAACACGGTCTTTCAGCGCCTCTAAATGCATGGAAAAGGTATGCCAAAGAAAATTCGAGTTCTGATTATCGATGACTCCGCCAGTGTCCGGCAGACCTTGACCGCGATCCTGTCCGACGATCCTGAAATCGAAGTCATGGGAGTGGCTGCCGACCCGTTTGCGGCGGCACGCAAGATCCAGGAGGAAATCCCGGATGTCATCACCCTCGATGTCGAGATGCCGCGGATGGACGGCATTACCTTTTTGCGCAAGCTGATGCTGCAGCGGCCGATCCCGGTCGTCATGTGCTCGTCGCTGACGGAGGCGGGCTCGGAGACCTTGCTGCAGGCGCTTGAAGCGGGCGCCGTCGATATCATCCTCAAGCCCCGGATCGGCGCTGCAGACTATCTGGCCGACGAAGCGATGCGGATCCGCGAGGTCGTCAAGGCCGCGTCGCATGCTCGAATTCCGGGCAGCAAGCGGGCGGCCGAGGGAATTGCTGCACGGGCTGGCGCTCCCGCAGCAAAGCTGACGGCCGACGTCATGCTGCCACCGCCAACCGGCAGGGCGATGGCAAAGACCACGGAAATGGTGGTTTGCGTTGGAGCTTCGACGGGCGGGACGGAGGCGCTGCGTGCGCTGCTCGAGGCACTGCCTGCGAACGCGCCGGGCATGGTCATCGTCCAGCACATGCCGGAGAAATTCACTGCAGCCTTCGCAAAGCGGCTGAATGGCCTCTGCGAGGTCGAGGTCAAGGAAGCTGTCGACGGCGATCCTGTCCTGCGGGGCCACGTGCTGATTGCGCCCGGCGACCGGCACATGCTTCTGGAACGCCATGGTGCCCGATACTCGGTGTCTGTAAAGCCGGGGCCGCTTGTCTCCCGCCACCGGCCTTCGGTCGACGTGCTGTTTCGGTCGGCCGCACGGGCTGCCGGCTCGAATGCCATGGGGATCATCATGACCGGCATGGGCGACGACGGTGCGCGCGGCATGCTTGAGATGAAGCAGGCCGGCGCCTATACGGTTGCCCAGGACGAGGCGAGTTGCGTGGTTTTCGGCATGCCGAAGGAAGCCATCGCCCATGGTGGCGTTGACCGTATCCTGCCGCTTGACCAGCTGGCCCGCGAAATCCTGATTGCGCAGCAGAAGTTCTAGGGGCAGAGACCGTGGTTGGCGCCTCGCGCTGCTTCCCGCGTCGGCGACATCCGCATTTGGCAATCGCCTCTAGCGGCGGGATCCGGGCTCGTTAAATTAACGATCCTTGAGCGGCGCAACGCAGCTATGCGGCTGTGCCCTTGAAATGCGCACGATTTTGTGGTCTTGAGGCCGCCAATCTTTATCGCGCCGCCGATCCCGCTCCGCCGGGACCCTGATCCGGGTCCGGATGGCGTCTTTCGTGTTTCAAGGAATTGCCATATGGCTCGCTCTGCTCTTCTCAATGTCATGGTCCAGGCCGCCCTCAAGGCTGGCAAGTCCCTGAGCCGCGATTTCGGCGAGGTGCAGAACCTGCAGGTCTCTGTCAAGGGCCCCGGCGATTTCGTCTCGCAGGCGGATTTCAAGGCTGAAAAAATCATCCGCGAAGAGCTGATGAAGGCGCGGCCTACCTACGGCTTCCTCGGTGAGGAAAGCCAGGAAATCATCGGCACCGACGGTGCCCATCGCTGGATCGTCGATCCGCTCGATGGCACGACGAACTTCCTGCACGGCATTCCGCTGTTTGCGGTTTCGATCGGCCTGGAACGCAACGGCGAGATCGTCGCCGGCGTCATCTTCAATCCGGCGACGGATGAACTCTACACCTCCGAGCGTGGCGGCGGTGCCTTCCTCAACGATCGTCGCCTGCGTGTTGCCGGCCGCCGTGTGCTGTCGGATTGCGTCATCACCTGCGGCGTACCGCATCTGGGTCGCGGCAGTCACGGCAAGTTCCTCGTCGAGTTGCGCCATGTCATGGGTGAAGTCTCCGGTGTTCGCCGTCTGGGCTCTGCGGCGCTCGATCTGGCCTATGTGGCAGCCGGTCGCTTCGACGGCATGTGGGAAACCGGGCTGAACGCCTGGGATATCGCTGCCGGCGTGCTCCTGATCCGCGAAGCCGGCGGCTTCCTTTCCGATTTCGACGGCGGCACCGAGATGCTTGCCAAAGGCTCGATCATCTGCGGCAACGAGTACATCCAGAAGGCGCTGTCGGAAGTCGTCAAACGGCCGATCCCGACCCGTTAAGCCAAGAAAACACGCAGCTTAGGACGGTCGGATAGCCTACCGCAACGCACATGTTTTGTGGGGCGATACTCTTCAATTCGGCGCAATGATGCTCTAGTCTTCGCAGGCGGAAAATCTGCGGTGGCTGAGGTATTCATGAAAAATGTGAAATTATCGGATCTTGGGTCGACTGACGATCCGATGCAGAGCCGCGCGTACAGGCTATCGAGCCCGATGGCCTTCTTCTGGACGATGATCCTTTTTCTCATCATCGTCGGCTTCATTGCCGCCATCCTGTTCCGCCAGGGGCAGGAAGCCTTCATGCACAATCCGGGCCTGAACGGCCTGATCCTCGGCGTTCTCGTCGTCGGCATCATCCTTGTTTTCAACCATGTGCTTTCCCTCAGACCGGAAGTCCGCTGGTTCAATTCGTTCCGCGTCGTCGGCGATGCCGACAAGGTCGACCTCAACCCGAAACTGCTGGCACCGATGCGGGCGCTTCTCGGCAGCCGCAAGTCGATGTCGCTTTCGACTGCAACGTTGCGCTCCATCCTCGATTCGATTGCCTCGCGGCTCGATGAATCCCGGGATATTTCGCGCTATCTGATCGGCCTGCTGGTGTTCCTCGGCCTTCTCGGTACCTTCTGGGGCCTGATCGGCACAATCGGATCGATCAATAAGGTCATCCAGTCGCTCGATGTGGCCGAGGGTGGCGACATCCTGGGCACGCTGAAGGAAAGTCTCGCCGCGCCGCTGGTCGGCATGGGTACGGCGTTTTCGTCTTCGCTGCTCGGTCTTTCCGGGTCGCTGATCCTCGGTTTCCTCGACCTGCAGGCCGGGCGGGCGCAGAGCCGTTTCTACACGGAACTGGAAAACTGGCTGTCATCGGTCACCGATGTAGGTTCCGACATGTCGTCCGTGACCGACGCTACCAATGGAGCCTCTGCGGATGATGTCCGCGCCTTGTCTGAACAGATGCGCCAGATCGCTGAAGAAGGCGGCAGCGGCCAGCGATCGGTCGCGGCCATGGCTAACCTTGCCGATGGCATCCAGGGATTGGTCAAGAACATGCGCAACGAGCAGCAGATGCTGCGGGACTGGATCGAAGCGCAGCAGGAAGAGGCGAAGTCGATGCGCCGGACGCTGGACCGGCTGTCGGATCGTATCGGTAGCATTGAGAAGACCGGGAGCAAGTAGCCATGGCGCTCTCGCGCAACCGCCGGACCCAGCGAACCATCGACTATTGGCCCGGCTTCGTCGACGCGCTGTCGACGCTGCTGATGGCGATCATGTTCCTGCTGACGGTATTCGTCATCGGCCAGTTCATCCTCAGCCGCCAGCTCAGCGGTCGCGACGAGGTACTTGCCCGGCTGAACGGCCAGATCAACGAGCTGACGCAACTGCTGGCGCTGGAAAAGAGCGGCAAGCAGGATCTCGAGGATTCCGTTGCGAACCTGCAGGCGTCGCTGGCCTCGGCGCAAAGCGAGAAGTCCCGGCTGCAGACGTTGCTGGCTGCCGGATCCGGCAGCACTGAGGCCTCGCAGGCGAGGATTGGCAGCCTGACGCAGCAGCTCGACGACCAGAAGCAGGCGAGCAGCCGAGCGCTCAGCCAGGTCGACCTGCTGAACCAGCAGATTGCCGCGCTGCGCAACCAGATCGCGGCGGTCGAGGCTGCCCTGCAGGCATCGGAAGCCAAGGACGATTCCTCGCAGGTGAAGATTGCCGATCTCGGTCGGCGGCTGAATGTCGCTCTCGCCCAGAAGGTTCAGGAGCTCAACCGCTACCGTTCGGACTTTTTCGGGCGCCTGCGCGAAATCCTGTCCGACCGCGACAATATCCGCATTGTCGGCGACCGCTTCGTCTTCCAGTCGGAAGTCCTGTTTCCGTCAGGCGGGGCAGATCTCAACCCGCAGGGCTTGACCGAAATGACCAAGCTCGCAAAGGCACTGATCGACGTTGCCAAGGAAATCCCGCCGGAGATCAACTGGGTGCTGCGTGTCGACGGTCATACCGACAATGTGCCGCTGTCCGGGACCGGCAAGTATGCCGACAACTGGGCCCTGTCGTCAGCGCGCGCCATCGCGGTCGTCAAATATCTGATCTCGCAAGGTGTTCCTGCGGACCGGCTGGTAGCGGCAGGTTTTGGCGAATTCCAGCCGATTGCGCCGGGGGATACGCCGGAGGCTCGCGCCACCAACCGGCGCATCGAGCTCAAGTTGACCGAGAAGTAATCGGCGCGATCTGGTTCCCTGACCGACACACATGATCAAGCAAAGCCGGCGCGCGGGCGCCGGCTTTGCTGTTCCGGGAAGGCTACCGTCAGCCTCAGACAGTGGCGCTCGTCTGGTCGTCGATGTCGGCGCCGGGTGTGTTCTTCTTGATCGATTCGATAGCATGCATGGCCGAGGCCTTTGCCTTGTAGCCTTCCGACGAGAACATCGTTTCGCCGTTCGATGCCTTGAACCGGAAACGAAATTCGCCGGCTTTGTCCTTGTAGACTTCAAATTTGTACATGATGCTCGTCTCCCTGTCTGGACGTTCGTCTTTCGGCTGCTTGCAGCGCCTAGCAATGCCGCCTGAAAGATGCAGGTCTGTCAAGATGGAGCGGGCGGCAAAATGCAAGCCACGAAGCGAGAGCAGCCTTGCGAAGAGGGTTCAGCCTCCGCGCAGTCGCCCGGGGTGTCAGTTCACCATGGTCAGGCGCTGCTCGATGCCGGTGTCGAATTGCAGCCGGGCCAGCTTGGCGTAGATCCCGCCGTGTTGGACGAGGCTCTGATGGGTGCCTTCCTCGACGATGCGGCCATGATCGAGCACGAGGATGCGGTCTGCTTTCAGCACAGTCGCCAGCCGGTGGGCGATGACGATGGTAGTGCGGGTTTCCATGAGGTCGTCGAGTGCTTTCTGCACGAGCATCTCGCTCTCGGCATCGAGCGCCGACGTTGCTTCGTCGAGCAGCAGGATCGGGGCGTTTTTGAGCACGGCGCGGGCAATCGCAATGCGCTGGCGCTGGCCGCCAGAGAGCGTGATGCCGCGTTCGCCGGTGGGCGTGTCATAGCCTTCGTCGAGGCGGCTGATGAATTCATCCGCCTGTGCCGCAATGGCGGCCGCACGGACCTCCTCGCGCGTCGCTCCAGGGCGGCTGAAGGCGATGTTGTCATGGATAGAGGCCGCAAAGATCGTTACATCCTGGGGCACGATGGCGATCTGCGAGCGCAGGGCATCGAGAGATAACTGGCGGGTATCGATACCGTCGACAGAGACGGTGCCGCTCTGCGGGTCGTAGAAACGCAGAATCAGCGAGAATATGGTGCTCTTGCCGGCACCGGACGGTCCGACGATGGCGACTGTCTCGCCGGGCCGGACGCCGAGGGACAGGCCATGAAGGGCTGCCTTGCCGGGGCGCGACGGATAGGCGAAATGCACATCCGAGAACTCGACACGGCCAACGCGGGGCGTCGGCAGGGGGAGGGGATATTCCGGCTCTGCGATGGCCGAGCGTTCTGTCAGCAGTTCGCCGATTCTGTCTGCGGCGCCGGCGGCCTGGGAAAGCTCGCCCCAGACTTCCGAAAGTGCGCCTAGCGATCCGGCCGATATGACGGAGTAAAGCAGGAACTGGCTCAGCGTTCCCGGCGACATGGTTCCTGACAGAACATTCTGGGCACCGACCCAGAGGACGGCAACCACGCTGCCGAAAATCATGGTGATGGCAAAGCCCGTCAGCAGGGCGCGGGATTTGACGGCCGAGCGAGCGGCCTCGTAGGCGTTCTCGACGGCGCCGCCATAGCGGGCAGCAGCGGCGCTCTCGCCATTAAAGGCCTGGATGGTGCGGGTAGCGCCGATCGTCTCGTTGGCATAGGCAGAGGCGTCCGCCAGCATGTCCTGGGCGGCGCGCGAGCGCTTGCGGACGTTGCGGCCGAACGCGACCAGTGGGAACACCACCAGCGGAATGGCGATCAGCACGATGCTTGACAGTTTCGGGCTGGTGAAGATCATCATGCCCATGGCGCCGAAACAGAGGATGACGTTGCGCAGGGCGACAGACGCGGTAGCGCCGACGGCCGACTTGATCTGCGTGGTGTCGGCGGTCAGCCGCGACATGATCTCGCCGGACTGGTTGATATCGAAGAAGGATGGGGACAGGCGCGTCACATGGTCGAAGACCTCGCGGCGCAGGTCGGAGACGATGCGTTCGCCCAGCGTGATGACGAAATAGTAGCGCAGCGCACTCGACATGGCGAGAACGACGGCCATCACCATCAGCATGACGAAGTAGCTGTTGATGAAGGTTCCGTCGCTCTGTGCAAACCCGTGGTCGATCAGCCGGCGGACTGCAAGCGGCAGGGCCAGCGAGGTGATGGCTGCGAGCGCGAGAGCGATGACGGCGCCCGTAACCATGCGACGGTAGCGCTGCAGATAGGGCAGCAGGCGTCCGAGCGGTCGAATGGATTTGCGTGGCTTGGCGCCTGCCTCTCCCGTTTCTGACACGTCGTCTCCTATCCCTGTAAAGCCAGGCTTTGGGCCTTGATCGGCCCTTGTTATCTGCGTGGCCTTGCTGTATAGGCACCGCATCGTAATTGGAAGCCGTGGCCGCCATCTGCTGCGGCTTCATTTATTCAATCGGGTCGGTCGCTGCAATGGCTTGCGACAAATGGACCCTGGCATGGCAGGAATATTGTTATGAAGGCAAACATCCATCCCGAATACCACACCATCAAGGTCGTCATGACCGATGGCACCGAATATGAAACCCGCTCCACCTGGGGTTCTGAAGGCGCCACGATGAACCTCGAAATCGACTCGAAGTCGCACCCGGCATGGACCGGCGGCAATCAGCAGATGATGGACCGCGGTGGCCGTATCTCGAAGTTCAACAAGCGTTTCGGCGGTCTCGGCGTTTAATACGCCGCTTTATCGTTATGTTTCTGAGGAGCCCGGTTTTGCCGGGCTTTTCTTTGTCCTGCCGCCAGGCGGTTGACAACAAAAAACCGGCCGCGCGATGAGCGGGCCGGCTTTCCAAGAAAGAGAGGTCTGATCAGATCAGTTCATGCCGAAAGCGGTCTGGAGCAGGCTCAGCTGCGCCTTGACGCTATTCTGGTTGTCCGGAACGATAGTCTCTGAAGGGCGATAGATCTCGCGATCGAGAATTGCTACGCGGTTCTGCAAACGAAGAGAGCGCTCGACGAGGTCGCGGAAAGATTCCGGAAGATCACCCCAGCCAGGCGCCGTCTTGTCGACGTTGAAACCGTCCAGGCGGACCTTATTCTTTTCGGTGAGGACCTGGTCGCGCGACATCTCGCCGTTGTTGACGGCACGCTGCAGCAGGAGCCAAGAAGCCATCTGCATGAGACGTGTGGTAAGGCGCATGGATTCCGCTGCGTAAAGCACCGATGCCATGCGCGGCAGGACCTTGGAGGCAGCACGACCGTTACCATCGAGGTAAGCCGCTGTTTCTTCCACGAGGGACATACCCTCAGCATACAGCGCCTTGAATTGCGACGACGAGGCGGCACGACCTGCAAAGCTAACGGTGTTTAATCCAAGTTCAGACATCAGAGTAGTCCCTGTTGCAGACAGTCAGTTTTGCTTATGTAACGCCGGCAGGTCGCAAAAGGTTTCGATTAGGCGGCGCTGATTGGCTTCAAGATGGTAGTTTTACCCCAGATCTGCAAGTCGATTCTTAATAGAAGGTTAATCTCCACAGTTTCCTTGGCCTGCGCCGGCAGGCAAAGACAAAAAAAGAGCCGCAAAAAGCGGCTCTGAAGGTGAAACAGGGAGAAAAATCAGACCAATTCGCCAAATGGTGAAAAACTGTCTGAGTCCAGACAAAATCCGGATGTTCACAGTAATGAATGATAAAGCTTAATTTTTAGTTAAAGACGCCCCGAAATTGTACTTGCTGCTATGCAGATTGCCGAGGCGGCGGGTAAATTTCAGGAACGGAAAAGGCTCTCGGCTGCCTTCCGACCGGAGGCCTTTTCGTTGCAGGCAAGTTCGAGACGGGCGATTTCCTCCTGAAGAAGAGAGATACGTTTCTTCAGTTCATCGACCGACAGCAGAGTGATATCGCTACCGATCTCGTGGATACCCGGCTTTTTCGGCCGGTCGTCGTCAAACAGGCTCATCGCGGTTTCTCCTTCATCCGTATTTGACGGCAGGATCGTCCGTTTCGGTCGGCGTGTCCATGGGGTTGGCCATCGACATGCTTTCCGGTGTGATCATCTGCGTATTCGCAGACGGCATGTTCGTATAGGCATCGCGCTCCCCGGCTGGAATGGCGGCGCGCTGGCGGCTGCGGAAGATGGAATAACCGCTGATCGCCAGATGGGCTATCGCGGTGATGAGGAACAGTGAGTAGGGGCCAATGGCAGACATGATCGGGCCGCTCATGGTCGGTCCGATGATGGTGCCTATCCCATAGAGCAGCAGCAGGCCGCCCGATACCTTCACATATTCCTCCGGCGAGGCGAAGTCGTTCGCATGGGCGACGGTGATCGGATAGAGCGTGTTGGCCGCAGCGCCGTAGACGATGACAAGGCTGATCAGCAGATAGGGCGTGCTGGGCTGGAAGATAAACAACAGCAGCCCATCGACGGCAGCAATCGCGGCCATGATGGCCAGCACGTAGCGGCGGTCGATGCGGTCGGAGAGCCGGCCCGCCGGCAGTTGCATCATCGCGCCGGCAAAAATGGTCGAACTCATCATGATGGCAATGTTGCCTTCGTCAAGGCCGGCACGGGCGCCGAAGACAGCACCAAGCGTCCCATAGGCACCGTTGGCGATGCCGACGAGCAGGATGCCGATGCACGAGACGGGTGAGTTTCTGTAGATGGCCGGGAGGTCGAGCTTGATGGCCTTCAGGGGCTGCGGCGAGGCGGCGTTGGACAGCGTCGTGGGAAGCATGGCAACGCAGTAGCAGATGCCGCAGACCATGAAGAGCATCGGCGTATGGATGTCGCCAAAGGGGATCATCATCTGGCCGCCGACGGCGCCTATCAGGGTGATGCCGATGTACAGCGAAAAGATCGCCCCCCGGCTTTCGTTGGTGGCGCGCTCGTTCAGCCAGCTCTCGATGATCATCGAAGTGCCGGCGGTGCAGAAGCCGGTGACGGCCCGCAGCGCCACCCACCAGGCGGAATCGACGATCAGGCCGGTCAGCAGGGCGATGATGGCGATGACGGCGATAAAGCCGGAAAAGGCGCGGACATGGCCGACCCGGCGGACGAGCTTGGGCGCCGTCAGGCAACCCAGCACGAAGCCTGTTGCCCATGTCGTTCCGAGCAGGCCGAGCGTCGTCGTTGCATAGCCCTCGGCGGTGCCGCGAACGGGTAACAGCAGGCTGTGAAGGCCGTTGCCCATGAACAGGAACAGGGTTCCGAACAGGAGCGCGAGGACGGGCAGAATATTTCTTTTCATATCCTATTGTCCGCTGATCAGGCTTAAAAATCAGATAAGACGGCGGGGACAGGCATCGGTCGGCCAGTTCAGGGCAGTTTTTCGAGGAGAAAAATGTCCTGTCTGTGGCCGTGACCAGACAACAGAGAATTTTATGTCCAAACTCATAGGCTTGCTGCTGCTTCTGGCGATGGTGGTGCATCTGATCCGGCCGCTCGGCTTGCCCGGGCTGCGGCGGCGCGCGGACTTCTGGAAAATCGCGATTTTAGCCTTCGCTATCTGGACGTTCGCGCTGGTGTTTCGCGAAGCGCTCTGATGCTGATGTAGCAATAGAAATGGCCCGGCTGTGGCTAGCCGGGCCATGGAGTCTACGAGCATTCGGTCAGACAACCTTCAAGTGCTTGCCGCGTCTGGACAGTATCAGGCCTTGTTGACGCTGGCTGAGTAGATCTCATCGATCGTTTCGGCCAGGTTGGCGTCGAATTCAGCGTCGCTCATCGTGACGCGCAGGTTTTCCGTCAGCGCGCGCGAGAAACTGGCGATCATGCCATGGTTATGGCTGAGCTTCTCGCAGGCGTCCGTGCGGCTGTAGCCACCGGAAAGGGCTACGACCCGGACGACCGACTTGTGAGAGATGAGCGGAGCGTAGAAATCGGCGACCGTGGGGATCGTCAGCTTCAGCATCACGGTTTCGGATGCAGGCAGCAGATCGAGCTGCTTTGCGATTTCGTCGCGAAGAATGGCTTCGGCCTCTGTCTTCGTTGCGCTTTTGATGGAGACTTCAGGCTCGATGATCGGCATCAGGCCGTGACTGATGATCTGGCGGGCAACCTCGAACTGCTGCTTGACGACGGCGGCAATCCCGGCCTTGTCGGCATTGCCGATCACCGAGCGCATCTTGGTGCCGAAAATTCCCTTTTCGCGGCCGCGCTTCAGGAGGGCGTCCAACTCCGGCATCGGCTTCATCAACTGGACGCCATTTTCTTCAGCAAGCAATCCCTTGTCGACCTTCAGGAGAGGCACGACGCCGCGCTTTTCCCAAAGAAATGAGGGAACTGGCTGGCCGTCGACGTCGCCGTCCATGGTCCGCTCGAAAAGGATGGCGGCTATAATCTTGTCACCGGTAAAGGCAGGCGCGCTCATGATGCGGACGCGCATGGCGTGCATCAGGCGATACATTTCATCGTCGCCCTGGTAGTCGGTCTCGGAAATGCCGTAGAGACGCAACGCACCGGGCGTCGAACCACCGCTCTGGTCCAGCGCCGCAATGAATCCCGGTGCAGAGCTCATCTTGTCCAACATCTTCGCGTCTACCATAGTTCACTCCCTATCCCTCGAAGCGGCGCATTGCGCACGCACGGATGTTGTTTCATTTCACGACCGACCGGCAACGCCTCTATCGATCAAACTAATGGATCTGCATCTCCAAGACGTTCGGTCCTTTCATGCTCTCCCAACACTGCCGGACCTGCGATACCAGAAGAATTTTAAAAGGAAAATCCTAGGTTAAGCTACTGAAACGATTGAAATGAATTCAATCGTTTGTAATGTCTGCGGCTACACTAGCACCAACGAAAAGACCGCGAAAGCTTTCGCTTTCACGGTCATCAAAACTTCAACTAGACGGGCGAACCGCCATCATGCAGCTCATGCCTTGGCTTGAGCTTCCAGCGCTGCAACGCCCGGCAGGACCTTGCCTTCCATCCATTCCAAGAACGCGCCGCCGGCGGTCGAAACGTAGGTAAAGTCGTCGGAAACGCCGGCGTGGTTGAGCGCCGAAACCGTGTCGCCACCGCCGGCGACCGATGTCAGCTTGCCCGACTTGGTGCATTCGGCGGCAAACTTTGCGACCGCCACGGTTGCTGCATCGAAAGGCGTGATCTCGAAGGCGCCGAGCGGGCCGTTCCAGACCAGCGTTTCGGCGCGACCGACCCAGGCCTTGATCTGCTCGACCGTCTTCGGGCCGACATCGAGGACCATGGCGTCGGCTGGAATGCTGTCGATGATGACGACTTCGTTCGCAGCGCCGGCCTTGAATTCGCGGGCGACCACGCCGTCTTCCGGCAGCACGATGGTGCAGCCGGACTGGGCTGCCTCAAGCATGATCTGGCGTGCCGTATCGGCAAGGTCATGTTCGCAGAGCGACTTGCCGACTTCGGTGCCACGGGCGGCGATGAAGGTGTTGGCCATGCCGCCACCGATCACCAGTGCATCGACCTTCTTGACGAGGTTCATCAGCAGATCGATCTTGCTCGACACCTTGGCGCCACCGACGATGGCAACTACCGGGCGGACGGGATTGCCCAGGCCTTTTTCGAGGGCTTCAAGTTCAGCCTGCATCGTCCGCCCGGCGTAGGCCGGCAACAGCTTTGCCAGACCTTCGGTCGAGGCATGGGCGCGATGGGCAGCCGAGAAGGCGTCGTTGATATAGATGTCTCCATTGTCTGCCAGCGATTGGATGAAGGCAGGATCGTTCTTTTCCTCACCCTTGTGGAAACGCGTGTTTTCGAGAAGCAGGATATCGCCGTCCTTCATCTTGGCGATCGCTTCCGTGGCGGGTGCGCCGATGGCATCGGAGGCGAAAAGGACGTCGTGGCCGAGCACCGACTTCACCGAGGAGACGATCTGCGACAGCGAAAATTCCGGTGTCGGGCCGTCCTTGGGGCGACCGAAATGTGCCATCAGAATGACCTTGGCGCCCTTGGCCGACAGTTCCAGGATGGTCGGGGAAACGCGCTCGATGCGGGTGGTGTCGCTGACCTTTCCGTCCTTCATCGGCACGTTGAGATCGACGCGGACAAGCACGCGCTTGCCGGCAATTTCGGTGAGATCGTCGAGGGTCTTGAAGCTTGGCATGGGAAAGATCCGCAAATTGATATGGTCGGAAGATGCGCCGACCATACTACGGATGGTCGGAGACGCAAGGCTGTCAGCCCGGGTTTTAGTCGCTACTCGAATCGTTTGAATTCGCCTTCGCAGCCCTTGCGCGGCGTCGCCTGAGGGCATCGCGAATGCGATGGGCGATCTCGCGCATGTTGATAAACAGCGGCAGCGCATCGGTGGAATCGACCACTTCGAGCGACATGCCGACAGCCTTGATATGGTCGTTCTCATCGAGGTCGCGAACGATCAATATGAGCGATCCGAGACGCACCCGGTCCGCATAGTCCGCCTTGCCGCCTAAGCGCTGGCGCATCAGTTCGGCGATCGTCAGGTTCTTCTCGTTTTCGTGCAGGAGGCCCGGGCCATAGGCGGCATCGAGATCCGCTGCCTGCCGCTGCGGCGAAATGGAGAAGGCGCCGAAGAACTCGGTATCTTCCGGATCGACCGGTGCGCGGGTGGCGAAAAGCCTGTCGAGCAGCCGCGAAAAGCTTGGCGCGATGAACAGGTATACCAGATCGTTTTCCCGCAGCCGTCCGGCATATTGATAGCGCATAGACTTGCCGTCGCGCACCACCAGCGATGGCATGGCCCAGCGCGGGATACGCTCTCCCAGCAGCACAGGGCTGTCCTTGACGACGCGGTAGGAGAGAAGCTCGTGGTTTGCAGCGCCGGGCAGGTCGACCTCGACCTTGTGGACGGCGCCGATGCGCGGCGGAATGATGAGCCCGAGCTTCTTTGCCACCGGCTTGATCGTCCAGCCCTGCAGCATCAGCGAGACGAGCACGATGATGAAGGCGACGTTGAAGTAGGTCTGGCCGAAATCGAGATTGCCGAGGATCGGCATGATGGCAAGCAGTATGGAGACGGCGCCGCGCAGACCGACCCAGGCGAGGAAGCCTGTCTCGCGCTGGGTATAGTCGAACGGCAGCAGACAGAGCCAGACGGCAACCGGTCGGGCGACGAAGATCAGCACCAGCGCCAGCAGTACGGCCGGCACGGCGATGGCTGGAAACTCCGACGGCGAGGCGAGCAGGCCGAGCACCAGGAACATGATGATCTGGGCGAGCCAGGTCATGCCATCCTGGAAGCGCTTGATGGTCGCAGAGGCCGGCATCTTGTGGTTGCCGGCGTAGATGCCCGCGACATAGACCGCAAGAAAGCCGCTGCCGCCGACGGCGCCGGTGAACGAGAACACCAGCAGCGCCAGCGCCAGCACGAAGATCGGCGTCAGGCCGCGGTCGGTTTCGAGCTTGCCCGCGACCAGCACGATCATCATGCCGCCGAGCAGGCCGAGGATGACGCCGAGGCCCATCTGCTGGACGAACATCGCGAGCATGGCGATGTTGACGCCGCCGACGCCTTCGCCGCTGCCGATCGCCTGTACCAGCGCAATGGTCAGGAAGATCGCCATCGGGTCGTTGGTGCCGGATTCGACTTCCAGCGTCGAGCGCACCTTGTCGCGGATGTTGATGCCGCCGATGCGCAGCAGGAAGAAGACGGCGGCGGCATCCGTCGAGGCGACGATCGAGCCGAGAAGCAGGCCTTCCATCCAGCTGAAACCGAGAAGCCAGGATGCGGCCAGCCCGAAAATGGAGGCTGTAATGATGACCCCGAGCGAGGCTATCGTCAGAGCCGGGACGGCGGCCGCCTTGAAGGAGGAGAGCGAGGTGCCGAAGCCGGAATCGAAAAGAATGACGGCGAGCGCGATCGAGCCGAGGATATAGGCGAGGTAATTGTTGCTGAAGGCGATGCCGAGCCCATCCTGACCGGCCAGCAGGCCGATGACGAGAAACAGCAGCAGCAGGGGGGCGCCGAAGCGGAAGGCGAGAAGGCTGGAAAAGGCGGCAATGAGGATCAGGACGGTGCAGACCAGGACGACGACATAAAATGCTTCCACGGACACTTCCCTTTTCTCGCATCCGGCAGATACCGAACGCCCCACTGCAGCCCGTTGCTCGACGGTCGAGCCCTCCCTGCGCTCCCGTCCCCGGCGCCCGAATCCCCCGCGCAAATGATTGCCCGCCGATTGTAGGCCATCCAGATTTGCTCTCAAAGGCTTAATGATCAATCTGGTCGATAGCTGGGCGAAATGTGGAATATCAAGTGTCTAAACAAAAAACGGCCCGGTTTCCCGAGCCGTTTTTCTAACGTGGCCGTGCAGTCGCTCAGATGGTCTTGGCGAAGGCGACGGCTGTGTCGGACATGCGGCTGGAGAAGCCCCATTCGTTGTCGTACCAGGAGAGCACGCGGACGAAATTGCCCTCAAGGACCTTGGTCTGGTCGAAGGCGAAGATCGACGAGTGGCTGTCGTGGTTGAAGTCGCGCGAGACCAGCGGCTCGTCGGTGTAGCCGAGGATGCCCTTCAGCTTGCCGTCGGAGGCAGACTTGATCGCCTGGTTGATCTCTTCAACGGTAGTATTGCGCTTGGCGACGAACTTGAAGTCGACGACGGAGACGTTCGGTGTCGGAACGCGGATCGACGTGCCGTCCAGCTTGCCCTTCAGTTCCGGCAGCACGAGGCCGACGGCCTTTGCAGCGCCGGTCGAGGTCGGGATCATGGACAGGGCTGCGGCGCGGGCGCGGTACAGGTCCTTGTGCATCGTGTCCAGCGTCGGCTGGTCGCCGGTGTAGGAGTGGATGGTGGTCATGAAGCCGTGGTCGATGCCGATGGCATCGTTCAGGACCTTGACGACGGGAACCAGGCAGTTGGTGGTGCACGACGCGTTGGAGATGACCAAGTGTTCCTTGGTCAGCTGGTCGTCGTTGACGCCGAAGACGACGGTGAGGTCGGCACCGTCGGCAGGGGCCGAGACGATGACGCGCTTGGCGCCGGCGGTCAGATGCAGGGCGGCCTTTTCACGCGATGTGAAGATGCCGGTGCATTCCATGGCGATATCGACGCCGAGTTCGCCATGCGGCAGGGCTGCCGGATCCTTGATCGCGGTGACCTTGATCGGCTTGCCGTTGCCGACGATGATCGTGTCGCCTTCGACCTTGACCGAGGCAGGGAACTTACCGTGGATGGAATCGTAGCGCAGCAGATGGGCATTGGTTTCGACCGGGCCGAGGTCGTTGATGGCAACGACTTCGATGTCGGTGCGGCCGGATTCGACGATGGCGCGCAGGATGTTGCGGCCGATGCGGCCGAAGCCGTTGATGGCAACTTTAACAGTCATGGTGGACACTCCCAAATCGGACAGGACTTTTCTATTTGATGGAAGCAGGGCGCCGTGGCGCCCTGTATTGGGATCAGGAAAGCTTGGCTTCCGCAGCGGCAACGACGGCTTCCGCCGTGATACCAAAATGCTTGTAGACTTCCTTGGCCGGGCCGGAAGCCCCAAAGCCCTTCATGCCGATGAACGTGCCTTCCGGTCCTATGAAGGCATCCCAGCCTTCGCGGACGCCGGCTTCGACGGCGATCTTGACTGGCGAGTTGCCGAGGATTTCCGCCTTGTAGGCTTCGGGCTGCTCGAAGAACAATTCCGTCGAGGGAACCGAGACGACGCGGACAGTGATGCCCTTGGCTTCAAGCGCAGTGCGGGCGGCAACGGCGATTTCGACTTCGGAGCCCGAAGCGAAGATCGTCACCTTGGCATCGGCAGAACCGGCCAGATTGTAGGCGCCGAGTTCGCAGAGGTTCTTCTCGCTGTATTCCAGGCGGGCTGCGACCATGTTCTGGCGGGTGAGGGCCAGACCCGACGGACGGTCCTTGGTCTTCAGCGCGATCTGCCAGCACTCGGCCGTTTCCGTGGCATCGGCCGGGCGGAACATCATCAGGTTCGGGATGGCGCGCAGCGAGGCCATCTGTTCCACCGGCTGGTGGGTCGGGCCGTCTTCGCCGACGCCGATCGAGTCATGCGTCAAAACGTGGATGACGCGAATGCCCATCAGCGACGCCAGGCGGATCGGCGGACGGCAATAGTCCGAGAAGATCATGAAGCCGCCGCCGTAAGGGATCAGGCCCCCGTGCAGAGCGATACCGTTCATGGCAGACGCCATGCCGTGTTCGCGTATGCCCCAGTGCATGTAGCGGCCGGCAAAATCCGACGGCGTGATCGAGACCATCTGGCTGGTCTTGGTGTTGTTCGATGGCGTCAGGTCGGCGGAGCCGCCGAGCGTTTCAGGCAGGAAGCCGTTGACGACCTCGAGCACGTCTTCCGACGCCTTGCGGGTCGCAACGGTCGGCTTGGTCTCGGCCAGCTTCTTCTTGTAGTCGCTGATGGCGGCGTCGAAGCCAGCCGGCAGGTCGCCGGCGAAGCGGCGGTTGAACTCGGCCTTCTTGGCTTCATCGGCTGCAGCGAGACGCGACTGCCAGTCCTTCATATCGGGAACGGCACGCTTGCCGGCTTCGCGCCAGGCGTCGAGCACGTCGGCCGGAATGACGAAGGGCTCGGCATCCCAGTTGAGAGCCTTGCGGGTAGCCGCAATTTCCTCGGCGCCGAGCGGCGAACCGTGGACCTTGTGGGTGCCCTGCTTGTGCGGAGCGCCGAAGCCGATGATCGTCTTGCAGGCGATCAGGGTCGGACGGTCTGATTTCTGGGCTGCCTCGATCGCGGCAGAGATCTGGTCAGGCTCATGGCCGTCGACTTCGATCGTGTTCCAGTGAACAGCCTTGAAGCGGGCAATCTGATCGGTCGAGTCCGACAGCGAAACGGCGCCGTCGATGGTGATCGAGTTGTTGTCCCAGAACAGGATGAGCTTGTTGAGCTTCAGGTGGCCTGCGAGCGCGATTGCCTCGTGGCTGATGCCTTCCATCAGGCAGCCGTCGCCGCACATCACGTAGGTGTGGTGATCCTGCAGTTCTGAGCCGAACTCGACGGCGAGCTTGCGTTCAGCAATCGCCATGCCGACGGCGTTGGCAATACCTTGGCCGAGCGGACCGGTCGTTGTTTCGATGCCGGTGGCGTGACCGTATTCCGGATGGCCGGCAGTCTTTGAGCCGAGCTGGCGGAAGTTCTTCAGATCCTCGATCGACATGTCTTCATAGCCGGTCAGATACAGAAGCGAGTATAGCAGCATCGAGCCGTGGCCGGCCGACAGCACGAAGCGGTCGCGGTTTGCCCAATGGGGCGATTTCGGATCGAATTTCAGGTATTTGGAAAAGAGTACGGTGGCGACGTCAGCCATGCCCATCGGCAGGCCGGGATGGCCGGAATTGGCCTTCTCAACGGCATCCATGGCAAGGAAACGGATCGCGTTTGCCATCCGGTCGTGTTTTTCGCGAGAGATCATGGTCGTTCCGCAAGGTTTGGGATGGTCTCGGTCTCGAGAGGGATGGACCACCGGTTGGAAGGCACAGCGAGGGAGGGATGCTTGGAACCCTGGATCGCAGTCTGCCTCAGGCGGCTGAGACATAGCAGTTGGGGCGAGCAAGTCAATAAATCCGGCGGCCAAACCCGGCCTCCGTCGCAAATATTTAACATTTGCCTTTTGTCTTGTACAAAAGACGACATGAGCCTGATAGGCTGCCGGAACTGAGGAAAGTCGCATGTCATCCACAGTTTAGCGGCCTTGCCGCATGCAGGCCTTTATTGACGGCCAGTTGCCGAGTTGAATACTGTGACAGATCAGGGCAATGCGCCACCATGGCGATTCGGAGCATTGTGCGTGGAACCGGGAAGACATGATGCCCACAGGCAAGACAGTGGACGCCGCCATCACGTCACTGCGTCAGGCGCTGGCAGCGCTGGATAATGCGGTCGACGTGCGTTTCGAACGGGAGCGCGAGCGAAGCGAGATCGACGCTGAGGTTCGCCGGACCCACGCCGACCGTTCAAGGCTGGCACAGGAACTCGACCAGGCGGAATTTCGCGCCAACCGGCTGGAGGAGGTAAACCGCGAGGTTTCCCGCCGGCTGGTCACCGCCATGGAAACGATCAGGGCCGTACTCGATCGCTGACGCAGCGTTGCAGACAACCTTTGCCGCATCGGGCAAGACAGGACGGAATATCGCATGGCGCAGGTAACGGTAACGATCGACGGCAAGGCCTATCGCATGGCCTGCGAGGAGGGGCAGGAAGATCACCTGACGGATCTCGCCACCCGCTTCGATCGCTATGTCAGCCACCTGAAGGAGCAGTTCGGCGAGATCGGCGATCTCCGGGTGACCGTCATGGCCGGCATCATGATCATGGATGAAGTGGCCGACCTGACGCGCAAGGTGACCGGGCTGGAGGCCGAACTTGACGCCTTGCGCGGTAATCGCGACACCGCGCTCGCCGCCAGTGCACAGACGGAAGAGGCGCTGGCCGGCGTTCTGGACGAAGTCGCCAGCAGCATTCGCGGCATCACCGAAAAACTGGTCGCCAAGCCGGGCGCGGAAGCGCACTGAGGTCGGATAACGGTGCGTTTAGCCCACCACACTCACCATTGTTACCGTACTTGATGCCGTTGATATAAGGGTGCCTCCCTGGCCCAGGTTCTTTGTTCGCCCCAGTGTCCAGGTCCTACCCTTTGGAGGTTGCCGATGAAACTGAATATAGGTGCAGGTTCTACGCGCCGTGAAGGCTTTTTGAGCGTGGACGTGCGGGCCGATGCCAAGCCTGACATCGTGTCCGATGCCTGGGGTCTCGAAACGATCGACGACGGCAGTGTCGACGAAATCTATACGCGGCACATGCTGGAGCACTTGGATCCGAACGATGCCCGGCGGACGCTGGCGCGCTGGTTTCAGGCGCTGCGCTCGGGAGGAACGCTCAACATCGTCGTCCCCGATCTGGAATTTCATTGCCGTCAGTTGCTGGGCTCCAGCTTCAGCACGTTTGCCGATCAACAGGCGCACGCCTTTGCCGGGTTCTTCGGATGGCGCGACGAGAGCCGTGGTGGAAATCGCGAAGACGCACATCGATGGGGATATACGGAGCGGACGATGACCGTGCTGCTTTCGGAATTCGGCTATCGGCAGATTGCGCGCCAGCTTTCCGGCATCGATTGCGAACCCTGGCATCTGAACATGACGGCGATAAAACCCTGAACGGCAAATCCGTGGAGGGTAGCGTCGTCGATGACGTCGCCGAGCGTTAATTCTCGACCGATGGCACTGGTGCGCAAACGCAAAGCGCATTATATGTCGACTTGCGGTCTGCGCTTCCCGGCAGGTACCACAATCCCTGGGGCCATACTCGATCCAAAGGGAGCTGTCCCTGGCCAGGCCCGTGGGCTTGGACATATGGCGCCCACCTACGTTTGTAGGCACCCAGGATCGTAAAAAACCACCGGTCGTCGTGGATCGCACTTTTCGCCTTCGGGCGGGTTTTACGCAATTTGCCTTGCGACTTCTGTCTCCGCGCCCGTCGCGCCCACTATAATCTTCCTTTTTTGAAGAGAATATTGTCGCCCATCAAGGCGCTGCGCCAAAAATGCCTGAATTCAGAGAGATGTGACGGCGACATGTCGTCGCCTTGAAAGAATCTGCGTACAACCGCCGAATAGAAATATTCGCGTTGACGTACATCTGCTAAGCGGGGCGCAGAAGTGACCCATTCAAACAGGTAAAGTATGTCGAGCCCGATCGATCTGGAACCAGCCGAAGACGACCTCGAGGAGCGCGGCTGGCTGGTCACGATGTTGCGCCGCTATCGCACGCAGTTGCTGGCGCTGGGCAGCGTCGTCGTCTTCGGGATGGTCGCTTATGCGATTTTCCATCTGACGACGGAAGTCCGTTACGACGATATCGTGCTGGCATTGAGCGACACCTCCGCCCGTGCGATCCTGCTTGCGCTGCTGTTTACCGGCCTGAGTTTCTTCGCGCTGATATTCTACGATACCAACGCGCTCGAATTCATCGACAAGAAGGTGCCGTTTCCGCATGTGGCGCTGACGGCATTCAGTGCCTACGCCGTCGGCAACACTGCCGGTTTTGGCGCATTGAGCGCAGGCGCGATCCGTTACCGCGCCTATTCGCGCATGGGGCTGACGCCGGAAGACATCGGCCGCATCGTCGCCTTCGTGACGCTGTCGTTCGGTCTCGGCCTTGCCGCTGTCGGTTCGATTGCGCTGATGATCATTGCCGATGAAATGGGGCCGTTGATCAATGTCGACAGCCTCGTGCTGCGCGGCGTCGCCGGTGTCATCCTGGGGCTACTGGCGGTCTTGCTCTACATGGGCCGCGGCGGGCGGGTGATTTCCATCGGCAGCTTCACGCTGCGTCTGCCGGATTCGCGCACCTGGTCGCGCCAGTTCCTGGTCACCGCCTTCGATATCGCGGCGTCAGCGACCGTTCTCTACGTGCTGCTGCCGGAATCGTCGATCGGCTGGCCGACATTCCTCGCGGTCTATGCCATCGCCGTCGGCCTCGGCGTCCTCAGCCATGTCCCGGCCGGCCTTGGCGTGTTCGAGACCGTGATTGTCGCTTCGCTCGGCAGCGCCGTCAACGTCGATGCCGTGCTGGGCTCGCTGGTGCTCTACCGGGTGATCTACCATGTGATCCCGCTGCTGCTTGCGATCATGGTCGTTGCGGCGACCGAACTGCGCCGCTTCGTCGACCATCCCGCTGCTTCCAGCGTGCGGCGTGTCGGCGGGCGGCTTATGCCGCAGTTGCTGTCGACCTTCGCGCTGTTGCTGGGCGTCATGCTAATCTTTTCGAGCGTCACGCCGACGCCGGATGAAAACCTCGAGTTCCTGTCGGATTACCTGGCCCTGCCTGTGGTCGAAGGAGCCCACTTCCTGTCGAGCCTCGTCGGCCTTGCCATGGTCGTCGCAGCCCGTGGGCTGGGCCAGCGCCTCGATGGCGCCTGGTGGGTTTCGGTGGGCTGCGCGGTTGCAGCGGTAACTCTGTCGCTGCTAAAGGCAATCGCGCTCGTCGAGGCGTCGTTCCTGCTGTTCTTCATCTTCGGACTGTTCGTCAGCCGCAAGCTGTTCAATCGCCCGGCTTCGCTCGTCAACCAGGCGCTGACAGCCGGTTGGCTGATGGCGATAGCGGTCATCTGTATCTGCGCCATCGTCATCCTGTTCTTCGTCTATCGCGACGTCGCCTACAGCAACCAGCTCTGGTGGCAGTTCGAGTTTGCCGACGAGGCGCCGCGTGGCCTGCGTGCCGTGCTCGGCCTTTGCATCGTTGCCTCCGGTATTGCCGCGTTCAGCCTGCTCCGTCCGGCGACCTCGCGGCTGCTGCCGGTCTCGGACGACGATGTCGAGCGGGCCGTTGCCATTGTCGAAGCGCACGGCATCGCCGACGCCAATCTGGTTCGGATGCGCGACAAGAGCATCATGTTCTCCGAGAAGGGCGATGCCTTCATCATGTACGGCAAGCGCGGTCGCTCCTGGATCGCTCTGTTCGATCCGATCGGGCCGCGGCACGCGCTGGCCGATCTCGTCTGGCGCTTTGTCGAATCCGCCCGTACGGCGGGCTGTCGGTCGGTGTTCTACCAGATCTCGCCGGGGCTCCTTTCGCACTGCGCCGATGCCGGCATGCGGGCCTACAAGCTCGGCGAACTCGCCGTCGTCAATCTCAACACATTCGAGCTGAAGGGCGGCAAGTGGGCCAATCTCCGCCAGACGGCAAGCCGTGCGGTGCGCGACGGGCTTGAATTCTCGGTCATCGAGCCGCAGAACGTGGGCGAGGTGCTGGACGAACTCGCGGCAGTCTCGAACGCCTGGCTGGAAGACCACAACGCCAAGGAAAAGGGCTTCTCTCTCGGCGCCTTCGATCCCGACTATATCCTATCGCAGCCGGTCGGCGTTCTCAGGAAGGACGGCCGCATCGTTGCGTTTGCAAACATACTCGTGACGTCGACCCACGAAGAGGGCTCGATCGACCTAATGCGCTTTTCGCCTGACGCACCGAAGGGTTCCATGGACTTTCTCTTCGTCCAGATCCTCGAGCATCTTAGGAATGCCGGATTTCAGCGCTTTAACCTCGGGATGGCACCTCTATCCGGAATGTCGAAGCGTGAATCGGCGCCGGTCTGGGACCGGATCGGCGGCACGGTTTTCGAACACGGTGAACGGTTTTATAACTTCAAAGGGCTAAGAGCCTTCAAAGCAAAATTTCATCCCGACTGGCAGCCGCGCTATCTCGCGGTTTCAGGCGGGGTCAGTCCGATGATTGCGCTGATGGACGCGACGTTCCTGATCGGCGGCGGACTAAGAGGAGTCGTCAGGAAATGATCTTGAAATACGCAGCTTCCTTCGCAATGGCGGCCTTGCTCATGCTGGGTGTCGCCCACGCGGACGAGGTCAATAAGAAATACGACACCGGCATCATCCCGTCGCCGCACATCCTTGTGCCGACGGGCAAGGTGGTCGGCGAAGTCGTGCTGATCTCGGATATCGGTGGCTGGGGCGACAAGGAAAACGCCGTTGCACAGACGCTGCTGGCGAAGGGCTCGATGGTCATCGGGATCGACTATCCTTCCTTCCTGAAGGCACTCAACAATTACGATGTCAGCCAGAACGATGGCTGCATCTATATGGTTTCCGACATCGAGTCGCTGAGCCAGCAGGTACAGCGGTCTGTCGCCGACAGCGCCTACGAGCTGCCGATCATCGCCGGCGTTGGCGCTGGTGGCACCATGGCGCTGGCAATTGCCGCGCAGACACCGGACGCCACTGTGTCACAGACACTGGCCGTCGATCCTGCCGCAGGCATCGCCCTCACCAAGGATCTCTGCACGCCCGCCGAAAAGGTCAAGACCGGCGACAACGTCGTCATCGGACTGATGGACGGCGTGCTGCCAAACCCGATCATTGCCAGCTTCACCCCGGCAGCGCCCAAGGATGGCCGCGACCATGTCGAGGCGATGCAGAAGGATCATCCGGAAATCGAAATCCGCGATTCCACGGACGACGCCATGACGACCCTCAGCAACACGCTGGTCGACCTGGTGAAGTCGCTGAGCGCCGAAAAATCACCGCTTGGCCTGCCCATCAACGTGCTTGAAACCAAGCCGACCGAGGACACGCTGGCGATCATCTATTCTGGCGACGGCGGATGGCGCGACATCGACAAGGAAGTCGGCTCCTATCTCCAGGATCAGGGCATTCCGGTGGTCGGCGTCGATACGCTGCATTATTTCTGGTCGGAGCGTAAGCCACAGGAAACTGCAGACGACCTGGGCCGCATCATCGATTACTACACCAAGCACTTCAATGTGCAGCACGTGGTGCTGATCGGTTACTCGTTCGGTGCCGACGTCATCCCGGCCAGCTACAATCTGCTGAAGCCGAAGGAACGCAGCCAGGTGGTGCAGATGTCGCTGCTGTCGCTGTCGCGCAAGGTGGACTATGTCATCTCGGTAATGGGCTGGCTCGGCGCTTCCAGCGAGGGCAAGGGCGGCGATCCGCTCAAGGACCTTAAGAAGATCAACCCGAAGATCGTCCAGTGCGTGTATGGCACGGATGACGACGAGGACGTTGCCTGCCCTGATCTGAAGGGCACCGGCGCCGAAGTCGTCGCCATGGCCGGCGGTCACCATTTCGACGACGATTACGAGACATTGTCGAAGACGATCATCGCCGGCGTTAAAAGCCGCCTCGGCGAGTAGGGAACATCCGGCCGGGACATTGCTTGTCGCAGTGCCCCGGCGAGACTATCTAGCTTTGCATCTGACTGCGGCTGACGGTATCTGGGGCAATCTTCGACCTGCGACGCCTGCGTCGGCCCGGTCGATCATCCGCCAACCGAAAGAGATACTCCTTGTCCGCTGATAACGTTTCCGTCTTCGATAAAAGCTACGCCGCCTTCCTGTTCGACATGGACGGGACGATCATGAACTCAATCGCCTCCGCAGAACGGGTCTGGGGCGCCTGGGCTGCGCGCCAGGGCCTGGATGTCGAGAAATTCATGCCCACCATGCACGGCGCCCGCGGTATCGATACGATCCGCAACCTCAATCTTCCCGGCGTAGATCCTGCTGTCGAAGCCGCTGCAATCGAGAGGGACGAGATCGCCGATGTCGCCGGCGTCGTGCCGATTTCCGGTGCCATCGATTTCCTTGCCTCGCTGCCTGCCGACCGCTGGGCCATCGTTACCTCGTCGCCGATTGCGCTTGCCAAGGCGCGGCTGGCGGAAGCGGGAATCCCGATGCCGCGTTTCATCGTGACTGCCGAGGACGTCAAGGTCGGCAAGCCCAATCCGCAGTGCTACATTCTGGGTGCCGAACGGCTGGGCGTGAGCGTCACCGAATGCTTGGTGTTCGAGGACGTGCCGGCTGGTATCAAGGCTGGCGAGGCGGCAGGCGCCGACGTCATGGTTATCACCGCGACGCATAGCCACCCGATGCAGACACCGCACACGACGATCCTCAATTATGATAACGTCAGCGCCCGTATCGGCGCCAACGGAAAACTGTCGGTGGTGCGCGCCTGAGGGGTGCAGCCACGCCCGGGGCGTTGGCTTACGGGATGGACGACATGGCTTCGAGTGAGATGAAAGCACAGCTTCGCAAGGAACGGCTGGCGGCTCGCGACGCGCTGCCGGCGGATTTGCGGGCGCAAAAAAGCGCCACCATGGTGCGGTGTGGTGATGCGGAAATTCGCTTCGAGCCGGGAGCGGTTATTGCCGGCTTCCTGCCCATCCGCTCCGAGGCGGACATCCGGCCGCTGCTCGATCTGTTGCGATCGCGGGGCGCGCGGGTCTGTCTTCCTGTAGTTGTCGACAGGGAAACAATCGTCTTTCGCGAACTGGCAGATGCCCGTTCGCTTGTTCCCGGTGCCTTCGGTACGCTCGGCCCTGACGAGACCGCAGCTTTGCTCGAACCCGATATCCTGCTGGTGCCGCTATCGGCCTTCGACGCTGCCGGACGGCGGATTGGCTACGGTGGCGGCTATTATGACAGGGCGATTGCGCTTTTACGACGGAAAGGCCTCGCGCGGCGCCTGATCGGCATTGCATTCGATTGCCAAGAAGTGCCATCAGTACCCGCCGAGCCGCACGACGTTCCCCTTGACGCCATTCTGACCGAAAGCGGCCTTCGCATTTTCTGACCGGAGACCGACGTGGAATGAGACTGCTATTTCTGGGTGACATGGTTGGCAAGACCGGGCGCGTGAGCGTCTGGAACCGCCTGCCGGGGCTGGTGTCCGATCTCAAGCTCGATTTTGTCATCGTCAACGGCGAGAATGCGGCCGGCGGTTTCGGCATCACCGAAGAAATCTTCCTGGAAACCATCAATGCCGGCGCCGACGTGGTGACGACGGGCAACCATGTATGGGACCAGAAGGAAGCGGTTTCCTTTGCCGGCCGGCACGACCAGTTTTTGCGCCCGGCCAATTATCCGGCCGGAACGCCCGGACGCGGCTCCGGCCTCTATTATGCGCGCAACGGCGCCCGCGTGCTGGTCGCCAACATCATGGGCCGCGTGTTCATGCATCCCGAACTCGACGATCCCTTCAAGTCGGCCGAGGCCATTCTCGCTGCCTGCCCCCTGAAGGAGCAGGCCGATGCGATCGTTTTCGACTTTCATGCGGAGGCTACCAGCGAAAAGCAGTGCTTCGGACATTTCGTCGATGGCCGCGCCAGCTTTGTCGTCGGGACCCACACCCATGTGCCGACGGCCGATGCACAGATCCTCAACGGCGGAACAGCCTATATGTCCGATGCCGGCATGTGTGGCGACTACGACTCTTCGTTGGGCATGGAAAAGGAAGAACCGCTCAACCGGTTCATTTCGAAGATGCCGAAAGGCCGCTTCGAGGCGGCATCCGGGCCGGCGACGATATGTGGGGTCGGCGTGGAAATCTCCGATTCGACCGGGTTGGCGGAAAAGATAGCGCCGCTGCGGATCGGGCCTAGACTCGCTGAGACCGTTCCCTCGTTCTGGAACTGACCGATGATTAACTTATGAGCTAGCCCGGGCTGTCCGTTGACGGCCCGGGCTATTCTCGTTCAGGCAAACGTCAGATGACGCTTGACGCCGACGTCCGGCATCTTGTCGTCGTCGAGATTGGCCTTGGCGATCTCCCAGCCGAATTTCAGCTTGCTGCCGGTTGAGATCCATAGTTCTGCATCTTCGACATGCATCGCAAGCATCGTCAGGGTCGGGTCCTTCTTGCCGTCGTGATACCAGGCGGCGGTCACCGAACTCCAGTACTCGTCGATCTTTGCCTGGTCGGCGCGGACCTCGATCTTGCCGGCGAGGCTGGCGTGATAGTCGTGATCCTTGCCGACCACGCAGAAGCGGGCTCGGGCGCCGGTCTTGATGCTCTTGACGATGTCTGCATCGGTCTTGGTGTAGAACCAGATGGTGTTTGTCGTCGGATCGGCGTGCGGCGCCATTGGCTGCATGTGCATGTCGATGCCGTCGATACCCAGCATGCCGGCGTGCACCGCATCGATCTGCTCCCACAACTGCTTTGCCGGATGTTCCTGTGCTTCGCTGAAGCTGGCCATGGCCAATCCTTTCGATTTGATAATGCGTCCTGAAACGTGAGGTGGGCCACCTTTGTTCCTTCAGTCAACCTCCGGCGTGGCAGGGCTTTTCGCTTGAATGCCTGTGGCTTCGCACCTATAAGGCGCCATTCATATCAGAAGACTGAGCAGGGGTGCCATGGCTGGCCATTCACAGTTTAAAAACATCATGCATCGCAAGGGTCGTCAGGATTCCGTGCGGTCGAAAATGTTCTCCAAGCTGGCGCGCGAAATCACCGTCGCCGCCAAGGCCGGACTGCCCGACCCGACGATGAACGCCGCCCTGCGTCTCGCTATCCAGAACGCCAAGGCGCAGTCGATGCCGAAGGACAACATCGACCGTGCGATCAAGAAGGCATCGGGTAGCGAAGGCGAAAACTACGAGCAGATCCGCTATGAAGGTTACGGCCCCGGCGGCACTGCCGTGATCGTCGAAGCGCTGACCGACAACCGCAACCGCACCGCCTCGAACGTCCGCTCGACCTTCACCAAGGCCGGCGGTACGCTTGGCGAAACAGGCTCGGTCTCCTTCTCCTTCGACCACGTTGGCGAAATCACCTACAAGCTCGCGGTCGGCGATGCAGACAAGGTGATGGAAGCGGCAATCGAGGCGGGTGCCGACGACGTGACTACCGATGAAGAAGGCCACACCATCATCTGCGGCTTCGAAGCGCTGAACGAAGTCTCCAAGGCGCTGGAAGCAACGCTGGGCGAGGCGGAAACCGTCAAGATCGTCTGGAAGGCGCAGAACACAGTGCCGGTCGACGAGGAAAAGGCAGTGTCGGTGATGAAGCTTATCGACAGCCTGGAGGACGACGATGACGTCCAGTCCGTCTATTCTAACTTCGAGGTTTCCGACGAGGTCATGGCCAAGCTGTCGGCCTGACGTTTTAGCGGGCTACCGAGTTGATACACCCACCACCCGCTTCTGCGGAAGGTGGGTGTTTGTGTTTTGAGGCCAGGTCCGTTGTGGCAAGCTGGAGAAGTGGCCAAACCGTCGTCCATGCCCGAAGCCTCAGCGGCGACGGTGCAGGAAGTGGATCTCGGCGGTCTTGCGTCGCACCGGATCTGTCAGCGTGAAATTGCCGAGCCTGTTGTCCATCTCGCCCGCCTCTGAGGCGAGGCGATGGATTGCGGCGGTCGTCTCTTCCACCATGGCGGCGTTCTGCTGCGTCATGGCGTCGAGATCGGTGACGGCAAGGTTGATCTGCCGAAGTGTCTCGGCTTCCTCGTGTGTCGAGCGCATGATTTCGCGGATCTGAACGTTGATGTTCTCGACATGGGTGCTGATGCCGTCGAGTGCGACGCCGGCGCGTTCGACCAGCGCTACGCCGTTTTCGACCTCCCCGGTCGATTTCGCCAGCAGTCCAGCAATCTCCTTGGCGGCGCTGGACGAGCGCTGTGCCAGTTCCCGCACTTCGTGCGCGACAACTGCAAAGCCTTTGCCAGCTTCGCCCGCACGGGCCGCTTCGACGCCGGCATTGAGCGCCAGAAGATTAGTCTGGAAGGCAATGCCATCGATGACGCTGATGATCTGGTTCATCTGTCGCGACGAGCCCTGGATGGCTTCCATGGCGGCGATCGTCTCGCGCATGATGCGACCCGAGCCTTGCGTTTCGGCCTGTGCGTCGCGTGCTATGCGCTCGGCTTGCTCCGCGCGGGTGATCTGCAGACGGACGGCATCGGTGATGGCGCCGACCGCTCTTGCCGTCTCGGTGATCGAGGCCGCTTGGCGTTCTGTGCGGCCCGCAAGTTCGGTGGCACCGCCGCGCATCTCCTCAGAGCCGGAATGGACGGCCATGGAGTTGCCGCCGATCGCCGTCATGGTGTCGCTGAGCGTTGCCAGGGCCTTGTTGAAATTGACCCGAAGGCCTTCGAGTTCGGCGGGGAAGGCGGTATCGAAGCGGTAGGCGAGATCGCCGGCGGCCAGGTGGTGCAGACCCTCGTCCAGGTTTTCGACGACATCCTGCAGCACGCGGGCTTCCGCCTCGCGCTCCGTGAGCCTTGCCTGGCGCTCGGCTTCCGCGTTTTTATGAGCCTCGGCGCTGGCCGCCTCCAGCAGGCGCTGGTCAATGAGCGACTGGCGGAAGCGTGCAAGGGCCTTCGCCATCGTGCCGATCTCGTCATTGCGATCCTGACTGCCGATCTCGCTGTCCAGCTTGCCATCCGCGACATCGCGGGTAACAGCGGCCAGACGGGCAAGCGGCGCAAAGAGAAGCTTCATCACAAGGCCGGTTGCCAGCGCCACGAGGATGAGTACGCCGAAGCCGATGAGTGTCAGCAACTTGGCAATCGCGATCGAGCCGGCATTCAGTTCGCTCTTGAGCAGGCTCTCGACGATCAGGAAATGCTTGCCGCCGAATACGATCGGGCGGGCATAGGCGCGTGCCTCACCATCGGGACGTGTGAGATCGGCGACGCTGATATCGTTGCCGGCCAATGCTTCAGCCGCAAAACTATAGGCGGCGCCATCGACAGCTACGAGGTGTGCGGCTTCGTCGACGCCGATAACCGAACCGTCTTCCGAAACTACGACCGACCTCGCCGTGCTCGTGGCCGGGTTGCCCTTGGACAGGATGGAGGCGAGGATATCGTCGCGCACCTGGAAAATCATCACGCCCTTGGGTGCGCCAAGCTTGAGGATGGGGACGGCAAAGTAGACGGCGCCCTTCTGGGTCGCGGGGTCTACACGCAGGCCGGAAAAGGCGCTCGGGGCGGTGTCGTTGGTTGCCTTGGCGACGTTTGCGACAGCATCTGCGTAGGTTTTCCCGAGGCTCGATGCGACCCAGGCCGGGCTCTTGAGATTTTCTGCGAAGGCGGGACCCTTCTTGTAGGAATAGATCACCGCGCCATCCATGTCGGCAATCAGCAGGTCGCTGAAAGGCGAGCCCTGGAGGTCACGGCCAATTTCTGCCTGGGCGGTCTCGTGGCTGGAGTAATAGAACCCGCTGGGACCACCGGGCTTCAGAAGCTTTTCACGCTGGTCCGCCGGATTGGGGTTCTGGCTGACGAATACTTTCTGCAATTCCGCGCGGGCGTCGCCGGAGGTCTTCTCGATGGTTTTCCAGCCGCTTCTAAGGCTGGTGATCGTCATCTGTACCGCCTCGATGCGGGCGATCGAATCCGCCTGCGTGCCGATCTGCTGCAACTGGTCCTGCAGCATGTCGCCGCGGAAAACCAGCACGCTCTTCTTTGCCTCGAGCGCCTGATCGTCCGAAAGCCTGTTGCTGGCGATGTAGGCGAGGCCGTCGAGAACGGCGACGGAGAGGAGCGTCAGCAGCAGGAAGGTGGCGATCACCTTGAAGGACAGCGACTGGAACCGGCGAGACATGGCGTAACCTCTAGACTCTCGTCTCGTCCATAGCGCGAAACGATGTGCAGCGAAAAAGTTGTTAAACTGGGGTGCGGCCGCTGCCGAACCACCTGCGTAGGCAATATCGGGGAAGAGTCGGCAAAATGGCTTAATCGCACGTAAAGACGCGTGATGAATTATCGTGATGTTTTTGCTTTGTTCACATTTTTCTGGCACATGGTTGCCATGAACGGTAGGTTGACGACCATGCAGAACACGATTCGTATCATCGGCATAGATCCAGGCCTGCGCCGCATGGGCTGGGGCATCATCGACGTGCTCGGAAACTCCCTGCGGTTCGTCGCCTCGGGCACCGTGCTTTCGGATGGCGACATGGATCTGGCGTCGAGGCTCTGCCAGCTGCACGACGGGCTGTCAGATGTGGTGCACACCCATCAGCCCCATGAGGCGGCGGTGGAGCAGACTTTCGTCAACAAGGATGCTGTCGCAACGCTCAAGCTCGGCCAGGCACGCGGCATCGCCATGCTGGTGCCGGCAAGGGCGGGGCTCGCGGTCGCCGAATATGCTCCGAACGCGGTCAAGAAAGCGGTCATCGGCGTCGGCCACGGCGAAAAGCAGCAGATCCACATGATGCTGAAGATCCTGATGCCGAAGGCGGAGTTCAAGGGCAACGATGCCGCCGATGCGCTGGCGATCGCCATATGTCATGCCCATAATCGTGGTGGCAACCGCATGCGACAGGCCTTGCTGGCCGCCGGATAGCGTTTTGATACGTCACCACTACCAGAACCTGACGGATATCCCATGATCGGCAAACTCAAAGGCACCATCGAGGAAATCGGCGAGGACTATGCGCTCGTCGATGTCCACGGCGTTTGCTATGTCGCCTATTGCTCCAGCCGGACGCTGGCAAGATTAGGCGGCGTCGGCGAGGCCTGCGTGCTGTTCATCGAAACCTATGTGCGCGAGGACCAGCTGAAGCTGTTCGGCTTCCTCACCGTGCTGGAGCGGGAGTGGTTCATTCTGCTGCAGAGCGTCCAGGGCGTCGGGGCGAAGGTGGCGCTGGCGGTGCTGTCGACGCTGACGACCTCGGAGCTTGCCAACGCCATTGCCCTGCAGGACAAGACCGTCATTTCCCGAGCACCCGGTGTCGGCCCCAAGGTTGCGATGCGCATGGTACTGGAATTGAAGAACAAGGCTCCGGCGTTTGCAGGCGAAGCGCTGAACATGGGCCTCAAGCAGGAGATCGGCGAGGGCGTTGCCGCAGCGCCGGTGTCGGATGCCGTGTCGGCCCTTACCAATCTCGGTTACTCGCGTGACCAAGCCGCCAACGCCGTTGCCGCCGCCATGAAGACGGCGGGCGAGGGTGCCGACAGCGCCAAGCTCATCAGGCTGGGGCTGAGGGAACTGTCGAAGTGAGAATTCCTTGCCGCTCCCAAAACTCCTTGCTATCGCTGGAAAGTAAGGAGATGCTGCCAATGAAGATTTACTATGGAACGATAACATCAAAGGGGCAAACTACCGTGCCATCAGAAGTTCGTGACATACTGAGTTTGAAGCCCGGGGACAAAATTCGCTATGTCCACCAGGATGGCAAAATCTTTATCAAGGCTAAAAACAAACGTGCTGTCGATCTTCTGGGCAAGTTCTACGACCCGGATCGGCTTCCGATCCCCGTGGACGAAATGAAACGTGCCGTTGGCGAGGCTATTTTCGACCATATTGTTGGAACGCAATGATCGGTCTGGATACAAACATCTTGCTGCGCGTCTTCTTGAAAGACGATGTGGCGCAAAGCGCTAAGGTCGCTGAACTGTTTGCGCGTCTCGGTGAAATAGGTCCCGGGTATATAAGCTGTATCACGCTCATGGAATTCGCTTGGTTTTTGCGACAGCGTATCAAGCTCACGAGAGAGCAGATCGCTGACGGAATTGCGGATCTGCTGGATTCGGAAGACATAATTCTGGAAGACGAAGAAGCTGTCGAAGCGGTTCTTGACGTAATGAGCCGCTCGCAGGCTGAATTTGCAGACGCGTTCATTGCCGTCCGCAATCGCAATGCCGGGTGTAGCGCAACCTTCACATTCGACGAGCGCGCCGCCAAGACGATCGAGGGAATGGAACTGCTCGCATGACCGAACCCGCCCGCCTGATCACGCCCGAGAAGCGTGGCGAAGACTTGGATACGACACTGCGGCCGCAGTCGCTCGACGAGTTCACCGGCCAGGCCGATGCCCGCGCCAACCTCAAAGTGTTCATCGAGGCGGCGAAGAACCGGGGCGAGGCGCTGGATCACGTGCTCTTTGTCGGTCCGCCCGGTCTCGGCAAGACGACTCTGGCGCAGATCATGGCCAAGGAACTGGGCGTCAATTTCCGCTCGACCTCAGGACCGGTGATCGCCAAGGCCGGCGACCTGGCAGCACTTCTGACCAATCTCGAGGACCGCGATGTCCTGTTCATCGACGAAATCCACCGGCTGAGCCCGGCGGTCGAGGAAATTCTCTACCCGGCGATGGAGGATTTCCAGCTGGATCTGATCATCGGCGAGGGGCCTGCGGCGCGCTCCGTGAAAATCGACCTGGCGAAATTCACGCTGGTCGCCGCCACGACCCGGCTCGGTCTGCTGACGACACCGTTGCGCGACCGGTTCGGCATCCCCGTGCGGCTGAACTTCTACACGGTTGAGGAACTGGAACTTATTGTCCGGCGTGGTGCAAGGCTGATGGGGCTGCCGATTGCCGATGACGGGGCGCGGGAGATTGCCCGCCGTGCGCGTGGGACGCCGCGGATCGCCGGCCGGCTTTTGCGCCGGGTTCGCGACTTCGCCGAGGTGGCGCGGGCGGAATCCGTTACGCGGCAGATTGCCGACGAGGCGCTGACTCGGCTGCTGGTCGACAATCTCGGGCTCGATCAGCTCGACAAGCGCTATCTCAACATGATCGCCGTTAACTTCGGTGGCGGACCGGTGGGTATCGAGACCATCGCTGCCGGCTTGTCCGAGCCGCGCGATGCGATCGAGGATATCATTGAGCCCTACATGATCCAGCAGGGTTTCATCCAGCGCACGCCCCGTGGCCGCGTGCTGACACCGACCGCCTGGCGGCATCTGGATCTGCAGCCGCCGAAAGACCTGGAAGCGGCGCAGTTCCGGCTGTTCCAGGAAGAGGAGTGAGCGCCCGTTCAGGGAACAACGAGCCCGGCATCTGCATTTGGGAGGCTTCGAGAGGAGCATCGCAATGCACAAATTTCGCGTGGGGTCCAAGGTCGAGTGGAAGTGGGGCAAGGGAACGGGCACCGGCAAGGTGACGGAGAGTTTCACCGACGATGTGGAGAAAACTATCGAGGGGTCGGTGATCAAGCGCAAGGCCAGCGCCGAAGAGCCAGCTTATCTCATCGAACAGGAAGACGGCGGGCGTGTCCTGAAAAGCCACTCCGAAATCAAGGCTGCCTCCTGAGATCGGACGGCTACAAGCCTGCGCCGCTGACGAAACGACTATCCCCGCTTGGACACCGTGGCCGGAACTGCCTCGGTGGCATGCGGCAGTCCCTGCGCCAGCGAGGCAACCGTCTTTTCCAGCAGGGCCCTGCCGCCGCCGCGCCATCCGAGTGCTGCGATCTTGGATGTGTCCATCTTGCTGATGATGTTGCCGGGTGCGCGGGCTGGCAAAGGGTGAGGGCTGCCGGTGACGCGCTGGAGAATGGCGAGGATCTCGTGGGTTTCCGTCAGGACGTCGGAGACATTGAAGACTTCATTGGCAATGCGGGCGGTGTCGGTTTCGAGCATGAGACGGACAGCCTGTCCGACGTCGCGTCCGTGAACCTCGGTGCCGGCGCGCGATGGGACGGGCTTGCCGGCAAGGTAATTGCCGAAGATGTCGGTCCATTTGTTCGGTCGGAGATCGCCGTAGACGCCGGTCAGACGAAGGCTTGCGGCGCCAAAGCCGGGGGCGTTGATCGCGGAGAGCGCGCGCTCGGCGTCCAGCTTGACGCGGCCATAGAGCGTATTCGGGTTGGCCTCCGAGGTTTCAAAAAGCACCTCGCTGGAGGAGCGATCGCCATAGACGGCGCGCGTCGACAGGAAGACACAGCGGCGGATGCCGGCGCGCTGGGCGGTCTCGAACAGTTTGACGCTTCCATCGAGATTGAGCCTCTGGAAGGCTGCGGGGTCGTCGCCTTCACCACCACGATAACGGTCAGCGACATGATGGAAGCCGGCGTGGACGAAGAAATAGGCGTCGTCGAAGGCGTGACCCTGGTCTGCGTTCGGATCGAGCCGCAGCGGAACGAAGCTGACGGGCTTTGAAAATAGGCCGGGCTCCGGCTGATGCCGGCCGCCGACAGCGACCGAATAGCCATGGGAAAGAAGATCCTCGACGATATAGCGACCGACGAGGCCCGTCCCACCCGATACCAAAACTTTCATGTCGTCACTTTCGGGTTTGCCAGCGCAGCAATGTCCGGAATGTCCAGATCCTGATGGAATCGCTGCCAGAGATCGATCAGCGGTGCCAGTCTGTCAGCCTTGGGATGATTCGTCTCCCATGGCTTTTCATATTGGTAGTGCAGGATCGAAATACTCTTCCAGTCCCAAAGCAAGGGCATGGTAAACCACACATATTGCAGCATGTTCATATAAACGGGCAGGCCGTGCCAATCCGGGAAAAAGGTCTCCAGGAAGGTCTGGTCGGTGCGCTTCCAGAAGACCTCCGGCTGGTCGAGACTATCGATCATCGCATCGAAGGTTTGCAGCGACGGCCTGGCAACGAAGACGCCCGAATTCAGCCTTTGAAAATCTGCCAGGCCCTCATAGACATTCGGCGCAGCCGAGAATTCCGGGTAATCGAACAGCTTGTCGATCGGCTTCAGCACCAGGGCGTCGGCATCGATGAAGACGCAAGCTTCGTATTCCACCAGCTGCCAAAGCCGCAGCTTGCAGAAATTGTCGAGCGGTGAGTGGAAGGACGGCTTGCGACCCTTGGTAAAGGGAGCGGCCGAATGCAGGGCGGTGCGGCCATGGCGTGCGTTGAAGTCATCGGAGAGCGGCAGATGGTCCACGGGCATCAGCCGGCATCCGAGCGACGCCAGCGGCGAGAGATCGTCGACGGTTGCTCCGGCGGTGTGCAGCACGACGATGTCGGCTTTCGTGCCGGTTCGCCTTATGGAGCGGACGAGTGCCGCCGCGCCCAGGGCGTAATCGGCATTGGTAACGAGCGTGACGTAGGCTCTCGTCGTCCGGGGGGAGGCGCTCACGAAACCGACTTCAGCCGCTTGCCTTCCGGATCGTGGTTGAGCTTGGCGGCAAGGTCTTTTGTCCAGGCGGACACGGCGGGCACACGCGCGCGGTCGACGCGGTAGGCGTATTTGCGGGCAACATCGACGATCTCGCCAAGCAGGCCGGTCTTCAGCGTCGTCGGCTCGAGGCCGAGACTGAGGAATTTCTCGTTTCTGACGACGAGGTCGTTCTCAGGCGCTTCCTTGCGCGGATTGGGCAGCCAGGCGATCTCGGCCCCGGTCATGCCGGCAATCATCTCGGCGAGGTCGCGGACACGGTGCGTCTCGGTCATCTGGTTGAAGATCTCTACCTTGGAATTGCGCGACGGCGGGTTTTTCAAGGCGATCTCGATGCAGCGGACCGAATCCTGAATGTGGATGAAGGCGCGCGTCTGGCCTCCGGTGCCGTGCACCGTCAGGGGGTAGCCGATCGCCGCCTGGATGAGGAAGCGGTTGAGCACGGTGCCGTAGTCGCCGTCATAGTCGAAGCGGTTGATCAGCTGCTCGTGCCGCCGTGTCTGCTCCGTGTGGGTGCCCCAGACGATGCCCTGGTGGAGGTCGGTGATCCTCAGTCCGTCGTTCTTCGCGTAGAACTGGAACAGCAGCTGATCCAGGCACTTTGTCATGTGGTAGATGGAGCCCGGATTGGCCGGATAGAGAATTTCCTGGCTGACGGTGCGGCCGTCGACCGTCTCGATGCCGACCGGCAGGTAGCCTTCCGGAATAGCGGCGCCGACCGTTGAATAGCCGTAGACTCCCATCGTGCCCAAGTGCACGAGGTGGGTGTCGAGGTTCAGCTCCGTCAGCGCGTTCAGGAGATTGTGGGTGGCGCTGACATTGTTGTTGACGGTGTAGTTCTTGTGCCGGTCGCTCTTCATCGAGTAGGGGGCGGCACGCTGCTCGGCGAAATGCACGATGGCATCCGGGCGGTGCTCGGCGAGCCAGTTCTTCAGGAGCTCGTAGTCCTTGGCAAGGTCGATCAGGTTGAAGTGAATGCGGCGACCTGTCTCGGCATGCCAGATCCGGGTGCGTTCCTGGATGCTGTCCATCGGCGTCAGGGACTGCACGCCAAGCTCGGTATCGATCCAGCGGCGGGACAGGTTATCGAGGATGTGAACGTCGTGACCGGCATCGGACAGATGCAGCGATGTTGGCCATCCGATAAATCCATCGCCGCCCATGATCGCAATCTTCATCACATCGTCTCCTTGTTGGCCGGTCGCCGACCGCTTGTTTTCAAATAATTAGGCAGTATGACAATTGTTCAATACTTGCCTGCCAAACCGACTTCGGCCAAACAGGCTCTCCACAGGTTTTGGAGCTTTTGATGACGAATGGTCCCTTTTTGATTGCCGGGGAACTGATCGAAGGCAGCCACCGGCTGCTGCAGCGTGTCTATTACGAAGATACGGATTTTTCAGGGCTGGTCTATCACGCCCGCTACCTGCATTTCCTCGAACGCGGCCGCACAGATTATCTGCGCTGCCTCGGCGTGGAGCAGCGTGAGCTCATTACCGCCGATGAGGAAGGTCTGGTGTTCGTCGTCCATCGAATGGAGATCGACTTCAAGGGGCCGGCGCGCATGGACGATGTGCTCACCATTCAGACGGTGACCGAGAAGGCCGGCGGTGCCAAAATGGTGCTGACGCAGGAGATCCGCCGCGACGGCGCTCTGCTGATCGCTGCCAGGGTGATCATCGCCGTCATCAACGCCAGCGGCCGTCCCCGGCGGTTGCCGGAAGCGTTGGCGGCACAGCTGCTGCAGGCTTCAGGGTCGGTCGATGCATCAGATGCGGTTGCCTGAAACGCGGGGCAGGTGCCTGAAAACGCGTCTTGCTAAAACATGACTGGCATGAGAAGGAATTCCCGCGGTGCGCGGGAGGTTCTCGTTCGCTGCTGCCTACGCTTCGTGTTCCTCTACAACGTATATCCGCGTGCCAAGAAAAATTACCGATCGCGCGGACACTAACGATCTCTTAACCATAATAGTGTCTTAATATTATGGTCAGAGATTGTGCGGTGCACGCCTTCCTTTGACCAAATTTGACGGCAAGAAGGCAGATGTAGACTTGGAAGCCTGACGACGGCGTTCAGCGGCAGCTGCCAGACATTTCTTGTGCGATCATTTTTTTGCCGCCCGGTCCTGCACCGGGCGTTTGGATTCGGGGAATTTGGATCAAATGGAACAAGTTGGATTGGCTGCAGCGACAAGTGACGTGACGCTTCTGTCTCTCTTCATGGAGGCTGGCCTCGTCGTCAAGCTGGTGATGCTCGGACTGATAGCGGCATCCGTGTGGACCTGGGCAATCGTCATCGACAAATATCTGAGCTTCAGCCGGGCTCGCCGGCAGTTCGACCAGTTCGAGCAGGTTTTCTGGTCCGGCCAGTCGCTGGAAGAGCTTTACCGGACGCTTTCCGAGCGCACCAATACCGGGCTGGCGGCGATTTTCGTCTCGGCCATGCGCGAATGGAAAAAGTCTTTCGAGCGCGGCGCGCGCTCGCCGATCGGCCTGCAGATGCGTATCGACCGGGCCATGGACGTGACGCTGGCGCGGGAAACGGAACATCTCGGTGCCCGTCTCGGTTCGCTTGCGACCATCGGTTCGGCCGGCCCGTTCATCGGCCTGTTCGGCACGGTCGTCGGTATCATGACCTCGTTCCAGGCTATCGCCGGATCGAAGTCCACCAACCTTGCGGTCGTTGCTCCCGGTATCGCCGAAGCGCTGCTGGCGACAGCCATTGGCCTTGTCGCGGCTATTCCTGCGGTTATCGCCTACAACAAGTTCTCCGCAGATGCCGGCAAGCTGTCTGGCCGCATGGAAGGTTTTGCGGATGAGTTCTCCGCCATTCTTTCGCGCCAGATCGATGAGAAGCTGCAGCCCCGCGCGGCCGCGCAGTAAAGACGGAACCGGAGCAAGCTTATGGGAATGTCAGGTGGAGGCGGTGGCGGTGGCGGCGGTGGTCGTCGCGGCAGCCGTCGTGGCGGTCATGGCCGCAGTGGACCTATCTCGGAAATCAACGTGACGCCGCTGGTCGACGTGATGCTCGTGCTGTTGATCATCTTCATGGTCGCGGCACCGATGCTGACGGTCGGCGTGCCGATCGACCTGCCGGAAACGGCGGCCAAGGAAATGAATTCGGACACGCAGCCGATCACCGTTTCGGTCAATCCGGCCGGCGACATCTTCATGCAGGAGAGCCCGATCGCGCTCGATGACATCGTGCCGAAGCTGCAGGCCATCGCCAAGACCGGCTACAACGAGCGGATATATGTGCGCGGCGACAGTGCCGCCGGCTATGGCACCGTCATGAAGGTGATGGCGCGGATATCGTCTGCAGGCTTTAAGAACATCGGTCTGGTAACCCAGCAAGAAAAGACGAAGTAAACCCATTCAATGAAGGCCAGCATTGTCACATCGGCGGTTGTTCACGGCCTGGTCCTCGTCTGGGCGCTGGTGACTATTGGCGCTCCCAAATCCTTCGAGGTACAGCCTGACGAATCGACGCCGGTCGAGATCGTGACTGATGTGTCGATGACGCAGACCGGTGACAAGAAGGCTCCGCAGAAGGACAAGGCGGCGCCGAAGCCGACGACAAAGCAGACCGAAATTGCCAACGCGCAGAATGCCGGCGAGAACGACGTCGACCTGAAATCGGCGCCGAAGCCGGTTCCCAAACCTACCGAAAACCAGTCGACCGGTGCGCCGAAAAAAGTCGAGGCGCCGACGCCGAAGGTCGATCCGACCCCGAACGACGTGAAGTCCGTCGAAAAGGAAGAGACCGACGTCGCGCCGCCGCCGCCGACCCCGACGGAGGCTCCGAAGCCGCCGACGCCGACGCCGACACCGGTGCCAACCCCCACACCGCCCCCAATCCCGACTCCACCGCCGCCAACGCCCGTGCCGACGCAGGACAAGGCCGAACTGGCGCCCAGCGACCAGGCGACGCCCGACAACGTTCCCGTGCCGCAAATCAAGCCGCAGCCGCCGGCGCCGCCGAAGGTTGCCGAAAAGCCGGTTGAAAAGCCGCCGGAGAAGAAGCCGGAAACAAAGCCGGCCGAAAAGCCTGTGCAGACGGCGGACAAGTCGTCCGATACCGACAAGAAAAAGGACGACAAGAAGCGCGAGATGGCCAAGGCCGCGTCCTCCAAGGATAGCGACTTCGACGCCGACGAAATCTCAGCGTTGTTGAACAAGCAGCAGGCCACCGGCGGCGGCGCCAAGCGCCAGCAGCAGCAGGCAGCCCTCGGTACCGACAAGCCCGCGAACGGCGCAAAGCTGAGCCAGAGCGAGATCGATGCCCTGCGCAGCCAGATCCAGAACAACTGGAATGTTCCGGCAGGCATGTCGGGCGTCGAGGGCATGGTGATCCGGGTACACATGAAGCTCGACGAATCCGGCACCATCGTCGGAATGCCGGACGTGCAGGTGACGGGCGGCTCCGAGTCGGCTCAACAGGCCCTGTCAGGCAGTGCCACTCGGGCGGTGATGATGTCCTCGCCCTTCAAGAACCTACCGCGCGACAAATACGACGCCTGGAACGAAGTTATCGTCAATTTCGACCCCAGTGACCTGGGACTATAAATGCTGAAAGGCTGTGTACACATGAAAATGCGTTCTCTCGTTCGTCTGATGCTGGTGATGGGTGGCCTGATGGCGACCTACATCTCGCCGGCCTACGCCCTGGTGGAAATCAACATCAACAAGGGCAATGTTCAGCCCCTGCCGATTGCCATCACCGATTTCATCTCGAACGGCGACCTCGGAGCCCAGATCTCCGGCGTTATCGCCGCCGACCTGAAGCGTTCGGGGCTTTTCGCGCCGATCGACAAGGCCGCGTTCATCGAGAAGATCACCAATCCTGATGCAGCGCCGCAGTTCGCGTCCTGGAAGTCGATCAATGCCCAGGCGCTGGTCACCGGCCGCGTCACGCAGCAGCCCGACGGCCGCCTGCGCGCCGAGTTCCGCCTCTGGGACTCGTTTGCCGGCACGCAGATGACCGGCCAGCAGTTCTACACCCAGCCGGAGAACTGGCGCCGCGTTGCGCACATCATTGCCGATGCGATCTACGAGAAGATCACCGGCGAAAAGGGCTATTTCGACACGCGCGTCGTGTTCGTGTCCGAAAGCGGACCAAAGACTGCCCGCAAGAACCAACTGGCCATTATGGACCAGGACGGCTTCAACGCTCGCATGCTGACAGACGGCAGCGACCTCGTGCTGACACCGCGCTTCTCGCCGAACAAGCAGGAAGTGACCTACATGTCGTTTGCCAACCAGCAGCCGCGGGTCTACCTCCTCAACATTGCCACCGGTCAGCGCGAGGTTGTCGGTAATTTTCCGGGCATGACCTTTGCGCCGCGCTTCTCGCCGGATGGCCAGCGCGTTGTGCTGTCGCTGCAGCAGGAAGGCAATGCCAACATCTATACGATGGACCTGCGCTCGCGCACGACGACCCGGCTGACCTCGACGGCTGCCATCGACACGTCGCCGTCCTATTCGCCGGATGGCACCCAGATCGCCTTCGAAAGCGACCGCGGCGGCAAGCAGCAGATCTACGTGATGAATGCAGATGGCTCCAACCAGCACCGCATCTCCTTCGGCGACGGTGCCTATTCGACGCCGGTCTGGTCGCCACGCGGCGACCTGATTGCCTACACGAAGCAGTCGGGCGGAACTTTCGGTATCGGCGTCATGAAGCCGGATGGTTCGGGCGACCGCCTGCTGACGTCCGGCTTCCACAATGAAGGCCCGACATGGGCACCGAACGGCCGTGTCATCATGTTCTTCCGCGAGCCGGCCGGATCGAGCGGCCCGCAACTCTACTCGATCGACCTGACCGGCTATAACGAGCAGAAGATCAAGACCCCGTCCTTCGCCTCAGACCCGGCCTGGTCGCCGCTGATGGAATAGTTCGTAAATACGCCTGCAACTTCCCGCCGCAAAAAGTTCTGTGACTTCATGCGGCGGGACGCTATAAGAAAAAATTAACCATAACCGTTGAAACAGCATTAACCGCGTGCGGTTACAGTCTGGCAACCGTGATAATGTCGTAAGGAGAGACCGGCCATGAGCCGTATTGACAATTCGGCCACAAGCCGCATGCAGAGCTTCGCCCGCAACCCGATGATGCTTGCCCTCTTCCTGGGCCTGTCCCTGGCGGGCTGCGCATCCAAGAAGAACCTGCCGAACAATGCAGGCGATCTTGGCCTCAACGGTGCCAATGGCGGCTCGGCAACCCCGGGTTCGGCTCAGGACTTCACCGTCAACGTCGGCGACCGCATCTTCTTCGACACCGATTCGACGTCGATCCGCGCCGATGCTGCCCAGACGCTCGATCGTCAGGCACAGTGGCTTGCCCGCTATCCGAACTACGCAATCACCGTCGAAGGCCATGCCGACGAACGCGGCACCCGCGAATACAACCTGGCTCTCGGTGCGCGCCGCGCCGCCTCGACGAAGGACTATCTGATTTCCAAGGGCGTGCCCGCACGTCGCATGAAGACGATTTCCTACGGCAAGGAACGTCCGGTCGCCGTTTGCGACGACATCTCGTGCTGGTCGCAGAACCGCCGCGCAGTTACCGTTCTCAACGGCGCCGGCTCCTGATATCTTCGATATCACTTGATTTTGAAGGCGGCCGAGAGGTCGCCTTCTTCGTTTTCAACGCGGGTTTGTATTTTCAACCACACTTTGGCCGAACTCCGTTGCTTTTTGACGGCAATTGTTAAAAATCCCCGGCTGGTGCCGTTGGGCACAAGAATCAAAAAGAGACGGGATCGAACCTATGAGAAAACTCGTCGTCGCAGGCATGGTTTGTCTGGTGGCCTTGTCCGGCACGGAACGTGAAGCTTATTCGATGAACCTGTTCGGCCTTCACCTCGGCGACCGCAATTCGTCCGACCAGGTTCCGCCGGCACCGCTCTCGCAGCAGCGCGAGCAGCCGCAGCAGCCGATCATGGTTCAGAGCGGCGACGCGGAAATCCGCCTCCAGCAGGCGGAAGACCAGATGCGGCAGCTGAATGGTCGCATTGAGGAAATGAGCTATCAGCTTCTGCAGATGCAGGAGACCATCCGCAAGGCGCAGGCCGACAACGAAATTCGCTTCCAGATGCTGGAAAAGAAGGGTGGCGCCACGGGTGCCGCACCGGCAGCGGGCGCGCCGATCAAGAAGAGCGAGGCAGACACGTCCGGCACAGGTCAATCCGACGATGTCGCCAAGGTGATCGAGACACCCCAGGGTGCCGATGCCAACCGCGCTGCGCAGGGCAGCACTCTCGCGCCACCGCCTGCACAGCTCGGCTCGATCCAGTTCGACCAGAACGGCCAGCCTGTCGGCGGCAACGTCAATACGAATGATGTAGGCTCCGGCCCCGCGCCAGCCGTCGGCGACAAGACTGCGTCGCTCGGCAACGAGGGCGACACCTACAAGGCTGCCTATGGCCATGTGCTGTCGGGAGATTATTCCATCGCCGAGAAGGAATTCCGCCAGTATCTCGGCACCTATCCGGAAAGCGCACGCTCGCCGGATGCCAATTTCTGGCTAGGCGAAGCCTTGTACTCGCAGGGTAAATACAACGATGCGGCGACGACTTTCGTCAATGCCTACAAGAAATACGGCACCTCCGAGAAAGCGCCGGAAATGTTGCTGAAGCTCGGCATGTCGCTCGCGGCCCTCGACAAGAAGGACACAGCCTGCGCGACGCTGCATGAAGTGACCAAGAAATATCCAAAGGCTTCCAAGCCCGTCGTGGCCAAGGTCGCCAGCGAAGAAAAACGTCTCGCCTGCTGAGCGGCAAGGCCATGGCCGGCGGTCCGGTCTCTTCACCCCAGGCCGCTGCAGCCCGCCTGCTGGCATCGCTTCGCCAGCCCTCGCACATCCTCGTCGCTATCTCTGGCGGCAGCGATTCGACCGGGCTGTTGATAGCTCTTGCCGATGCGATCCGTGACAGCCACCCTTCGCACCGGCTTTCCGCTGCCACCGTCGATCACGACCTGCGCCCCGGTTCGGCCGACGAGGCGAAATCTGTGGCCAATGTCTGCCGGAAACTGGGCATCGCCCACAGCACGCGTCGCTGGCTTGGTGAGAAGCCTGCGACCGGCATCATGGCCGCCGCGCGGGAGGCCCGTTACAGCCTCCTGGCCGACGTGGCTGCCGAGGTCCAGGCAGACCTGATCGTCACCGGCCATACGCTTGACGACCAGCAGGAGACGCTGGCGATGCGCACTGCGCGTGTGCGGGCAGGGCGGGTTTCTGCGACCGGTATTGCCGATGCGGTGCTGTTCGATCGGCGCATCTGGGTGGTACGCCCGCTTCTGTCGTGCCTGCGCAATGACATTCGGGCTTTTCTCACCGAACGAAATATCGGCTGGATCGACGACCCGAGCAATCTCGACCTTCACTACGAGCGCGTCCGTGTCCGGGCGGGTCTCGCCACCGGCAACCTCATGGCATCGGATGGCGGCGGGAGCGCTAAGGCCGATCTGTCATCGGCAGCGGCGCGCTGGGTGGAACAGTCTGTCGTGATAGAAGGCGGTTTGCTCTGCCGCATCTCCCCCGAGGGCATCGATGCTGCAGCGCCCGAGTTTGCCTACGGGCTCTCCTGCCTTGCAGCCATCTTCGGCGGCCAGCCTTATGGCCTTGGGCAGGAAAGGATGGAGCGTGTCCTTGGATTTATCGACACCGACGAGCCCGGTCGGCGAACGGCGGGCGGAGTAGTCTTCGACCTCAGGCGCAACGGTCTCTTCCTGATGCGCGAAAGCCGCAACATCGACGCTCTGCATCTTGCCCCGGGGGCGAGGGGCATCTGGGATGGCCGTTTCGAGGTTTTCAATGACGGCCATGGCGGGGTGCAAATTGTCGCAGCCGGCGCAACTTCGCGGATGGCTTTCGCTGCAGGGACCCCAAAAGGTGCGGCGATGCGCGCAGCGGCGTCGGCGCCAACAATCCGTTTCGACGATGAAGACCCGCGTTACGAGCATTATCCGGTCCGTTTTGCACCGTATTTGGCGCCATTCGACCGCTTTTTGACACGATTCGATCTCAGTCTCGCTGATCGGCTGGCGGATGCTTTCGGACGGTCAGCCTATGTGTCACCTCCGTTTTAAGAGTTATTGACGGAAATCGCATGTGGTTGCGCTGACTGCCTTGGCAAGGGCCCAGCGTAACCCTATGTTAGCAGCCAAGTAATGCAGTCGCCAAAAGGCCGGGCTGTTTCAGTCCCTGGGGAGTTCAATGAACCCTAATTTTCGTAATTTCGCTCTCTGGGCGATTATCGCTTTGTTGCTGATCGCTTTGTTCAGCATGTTCCAGACCTCGCCCTCACAGACGAGTTCGCGGGATATCCCGTATTCGCAGTTCCTTCGCGAAGTTGATTCCGGTCGCGTCCGCGATGCCGTGATCACCGGCAACCGCGTCGTCGGCACTTATGTCGAGAATGGCGCTGCCTTCCAGACCTACTCTCCAGTCATAGACAGCGGCCTGCTCGACAAGCTCCAGGCGAAGAACGTCGTCGTGTCGGCTCGTCCGGAGTCGGATGGTTCGTCTAGCTTCCTCAGCTATCTCGGCACGCTGTTGCCGATGCTGCTGATCCTTGGTGTCTGGCTGTTCTTCATGCGCCAGATGCAGGGCGGGTCGCGCGGCGCCATGGGCTTCGGCAAGTCGAAGGCGAAGCTTCTGACAGAGGCTCATGGTCGCGTCACGTTCGAGGATGTCGCCGGCGTCGACGAAGCCAAACAGGATCTCGAGGAAATCGTCGAATTCCTGCGCGATCCGCAGAAATTCCAGCGTCTTGGCGGCCGTATTCCACGCGGCGTGCTGCTGGTCGGCCCTCCCGGTACCGGTAAGACGCTTCTCGCCCGTGCTATCGCCGGTGAAGCCAATGTGCCGTTCTTCACGATCTCCGGTTCGGACTTCGTTGAAATGTTCGTCGGCGTCGGCGCAAGCCGCGTGCGCGACATGTTCGAGCAGGCGAAGAAGAACGCACCTTGCATCATCTTCATCGACGAAATCGACGCCGTCGGTCGCCATCGTGGCGCCGGTCTCGGTGGCGGTAACGACGAACGCGAACAGACGCTGAACCAGCTGCTGGTCGAGATGGACGGCTTCGAAGCCAACGAAGGCATCATCCTGATCGCCGCCACCAACCGTCCCGACGTTCTTGACCCAGCGCTTCTGCGTCCGGGCCGCTTCGACCGCCAGGTCGTGGTGCCTAATCCAGACATCATCGGTCGCGAGCGTATCCTCAAGGTGCACGCCCGTAACGTTCCGCTGGCACCGAATGTCGATCTCAAGGTTCTTGCTCGCGGTACTCCGGGCTTCTCGGGCGCCGATTTGATGAACCTCGTCAACGAGGCAGCGTTGATGGCGGCGCGGCGCAACAAGCGCATGGTCACGATGGCCGAATTCGAAGACGCCAAGGACAAGATCATGATGGGTGCCGAGCGTCGCTCGTCGGCCATGACCGAGGCGGAAAAGAAGCTGACGGCCTATCACGAAGCGGGCCATGCGATGACAGCACTGTACGTCGCTGTCGCCGATCCGCTCCACAAGGCGACGATCATTCCGCGCGGTCGTGCGCTCGGCATGGTCATGCAGCTGCCGGAAGGCGACCGCTACTCCATGAGCTACACGTGGATGATTTCGCGTCTGTGCATCATGATGGGCGGCCGCGTCGCGGAAGAACTCACCTTCGGCAAGGAAAACATTACCTCCGGTGCATCCTCGGATATCGAGCAGGCCACCAAGCTTGCCCGCGCCATGGTGACGCAGTGGGGCTTCTCCGACCAGCTCGGCCAAGTCGCCTATGGCGAAAACCAGCAGGAGGTTTTCCTTGGGCACTCCGTGTCGCAGTCGAAGAACGTTTCCGAAGCGACGGCCCAGAAGATCGACAACGAAGTCCGTCGCCTGATCGACGAAGCCTACACTCAGGCCCGTACCATCCTTACCGAACAGCACGACGCGTTCATCATCGTGGCCGAAGGGCTGCTGGAATACGAGACGCTGAGCGGCGAGGAGATCAAGGCGCTGATCCGTGGCGAAAAGCCGGCGCGCGATATGGGCGACGATACGCCGCCAAGCCGTGGCTCCGCCGTGCCGAAGACTGGCACGAAGAAGGACGGTTCCATCGGTGCCAAGGGCGACGAAGCCGAAGGCGGTCTCGAGCCGCAGCCGCGCTGATCTCAAAATAGCGTTCATAACATCAGGCCGGTTCCCGTCATGCGGGAGCCGGCCTTTTTCGTCGGTCACGACATGTGATAGTTCTTTGCGTTAATTGACGTGATGAAGACGGCGATCTGTGGCATGAGCGTCGCATTCGATGACCCGGACATCAACCAAGTCGGGACGCGCCTCCGTGGGGGAGGCGCTTAAATTTGCGGGAGACACTATGAAGCGTCGCTATTTCGGCACGGACGGAATCCGTGGGCAGTCCAACGTCTTCCCCATGACGCCCGATCTCGCGATGCGGGTCGGCATCGCGGTCGGCACGATCTTCCGCCGTGGCAATCATCGCCATCGCGTCGTGATCGGCAAGGATACTCGGCTGTCCGGCTACATGCTGGAAAACGCGCTCGTGGCGGGCTTCACGGCTGCCGGTATCGATGCCTTCGTGCTCGGCCCGATCCCGACGCCTGCCGTCGCCATGCTGACACGCTCGCTGCGCGCCGATATCGGCGTGATGATCTCCGCCTCCCACAATCCCTACAAGGACAACGGCATCAAGCTGTTCGGCCCCGATGGCTACAAGCTCTCCGACGATATCGAAATGCAGATCGAGGACCTGCTCGACCAGGACCTGAGCCTGCAGCTGGCGAAATCGGACGACATCGGCCGCGCCAAGCGCATCGACGGCGTCCATGACCGCTATATCGAGAACGCCAAGCGCACCCTGCCGCGCGACGTGACGCTGCAGGGCCTGCGCATCGCCATCGATTGCGCCAACGGTGCCGCCTACAAGGTAGCGCCGGCCGTGCTCTGGGAGCTTGGCGCCGAGGTCGTGACGATCGGCAACGAGCCCGATGGCATCAATATCAACCTCAATTGCGGATCCACCAGCCCGATGGCGCTGCAGAAGAAGGTGGACGAGGTGCGTGCCGATATCGGCATTGCCCTCGATGGCGATGCCGACCGCGTCATCATCGTCGACGAGAACGGTTCGGTCATCGACGGCGACCAGCTGATGGCTGTCATTGCCGAGAGCTGGGCCGATACCCAGCGCCTGCGCGGCAAAGGCATCGTCGCCACCGTCATGTCCAACCTCGGGCTCGAGCGCTTCCTTGGCGACAAGGGTCTTGAGCTGGCCCGCACGCAGGTCGGCGACCGCTATGTCGTCGAGCACATGCGCCAGCACGACTTCAACGTCGGCGGCGAGCAGTCGGGCCATATCGTGCTGTCGGATTATGGCACGACGGGCGATGGCCTGGTCGCGGCTCTGCAGATCCTTGCCTGTGCCAAGCGTTCCGGCAAGCCCGTCAGCGAAGTCTGCCGCCGCTTCGAACCCGTGCCGCAGCTGCTGCGCAACGTGCGCATCACCGGCGGCCGGCCGTTGGAAAATATCGAGGTCAAGCAGGCGATCGCCGATGCGGAGAGCGAGCTTTCCCGCAACGGTCGCCTCGTCATCCGCCCGTCAGGAACCGAACCGCTGATCCGGGTGATGGCCGAGGGCGACGACCGCGTTCAGGTCGAGCGCATCGTCAATGACCTGATCGGCGTGATTTCAAACGTTCGGACTGCCGCTTGACGTTTCAGACCAAGGGCCCGCCGAGTTCTCCCGGCGGGCCCTTTTTTCATTATATCGGCTTTGAGGTCTCGATACCCTAACCGGCATTCTCCGATGATATATCGTCCTGGGTCATACGGGAGACGTTGATCGATGACGAGATCAACGGCTTCGCCAGACGCTTGCCCGCTTTCCTTTGAAAGCCGAAGACGTTTTGCAGCAGGCCTTTGGTGTAGAGGCCCGGGCCGCTCGAATAGATGCGCCAGCCGCCATCGACGGCAATGGAGCCTGCCTTTACCTCATCCCATTCGCGTGCGGCGCTGTAGCGGTCATGGAAGGCGGCATCGCTGCTGCTGAAATAGGTGTTGCGCTGGCGCAGGGATGCGTGCGCCAGGCGGTCGGTGACGGCAATCGGGTTGGCGAGCGCCAGAGCCTGCCAGAGACCATCGGCATCTTCGTCGAGCACCAGTGTTTCGCAGTAGCGCAGATGGGCGTGCACATACATCAGGCCGATTTCGCGTCCGAAGAAGGACGACGATTCGGCGCGGCGGAAGAGCGTCTCGGGACCGCCGGAATAGGTGGCGGGCTTTTCCATCAGGCGCGTCCCGTCCGGAAACAGCAGGTGGTCGCGGATGAGAGCCTTGTGATCGTGGCGCTGGTCTGCGGTGAACAGGCCGCCGAGCATCGGCTGGGTCATGGAGATCAGCGAATAGTGCAGGCCAGTGCGCTGGTCTTCCGGATGCAGCAGCAGTTCGACGCCGTCATGGGCAGGATCGAAGATGGCATAGCCCGCGACGATGCCATCGCGGATCAGCAGGCGGTTGAAATCGCTGCGCATCGCCGCCGCACTGGCGCGCAGCCGCCTTGCCTCGGCGATCTTGCCGATGCTTTCCATGATCGCGCCGTAGCGGACAATCTGCTCGTAGAGCAGGGCCACGGTCCAGCTGCTGACCATCCAGTCGCGCAGGTGCGGATCGGCCGGCTGGAGCGAGTCGTTCCAGTCGCCTTCGCCATAGCGGATCAGGCTGGTGCCGGGGATGAAGCGGGTGCGGATCGTCGCCAGCAGCTTTTCGACATGGTCGGCGATCGATGCCTTCTCGGACGTCCGCTCCATGCTGCCGTCGTCGCGCCAGGCCGTGGTCTCGTTGAGGAAGCCGAGATCGCCAGTGGCTTCGATATAGTCGCAGAGCGCCTTCAGCGGCCAGACGACGATGTCGCCATGGGCCTCGCTCGAGCGGATATTGGCATAGGGCTCGAACATAAACCATTGCGGCCAGTCGCCCCGGTCGCGGAACTGTTCGCCAAATATGATCTTCAGGACCTGCTTGGCCTCCGCGTCATGCTCGTAGGACAGCAGGAACTCGATAGGCCCCTGGCAGGCATCGCGCGTACCCCAGGCGGCGCCGGTATATTGCTCCAGACCGTGCGGGACGCTCATATGGACGATGGCATCATGGGCCATCCAGGGCAGGATCGCTGTATGGGCTGCGAGATCCGGGCCGGTGCCGGTGATTTGGAGGCCGCGTGTCGCGTGTTTCCAGAAGCGGTCTGCAGGGTCGAGCATGGCGGCTTCGGAGACGCCGGCCTGGTAGCGGCTGGTAAGGCTTTCGGCCTCAGTGGCATCTACCATCGAACCAACGACGGCGAAGGTCAGCGATTGCGTCGCATGCGACCTGAGGGCGATGAAAGGTCCGTTCCGCGCGACACCGTCGATATAGAGCAATTCATCTCCGCCGACGACATCGACGGCGTCTTTCGTCGATGACACCAGCCGGTAGCTGGCATCGGGGTAGCGCTGCCCCCAGAGCCAGTTCGGATCCGGCTGCAGCGTGATCTGTTTGGCTTCGGCATCGATGGTGATCCGCCCGTGTGTCTCGTATTCGCGCTCGCCAAGCGTCACCTGGCCGTAGGCGAGGAAGCGGCAGGCCGGGCCTTCAACGGCGATGCTCCACTGCATGGCGGGATCGTCGCCGGCAGCAACTGCCGAGACAGTGATGGTGCGGTCGGCCAGCCGGTAGATCCAGCGGCAGTCGCTGAGGCCCATGTCGAATGCCGAGGGGACGCCGAGCAGCTGCCAGCCGGAGCCTGTATCGATCATGATCCGCAACCCGCTGTTGCGGGTGAGATTGTAGGGATCGCGCGAGATGGAAAACAGCTTGTGGAAGGAGGTGTTGCCGATGGTCAGCTGGGCGGCAAAGATGCCCTGCATCCAGCATGTTGCCGCCAGCGTGTTGTCGTCCGGCAGCATGCTCTGTCCGCTGCGCAGGATAGCACCATGGCGACGCGCGACACGGAGCTCCTTTTCGAGCAAAACCACGTGGCGGTTCTGAAAGCCGCCGGGCACGAAGAACGATAGCAGCTTGCCATCCACACGTTCCTCCAGCTCGCGGTTTGGGTAGAGATCGGCAACGGCTGCGTCGTCGAGGGCCGCCGCCGCCAGCAGCGGCGCATCCTGCACCAGGCCGTGCACGGGGGGCGTTTCGATGAGCGCACCGGTGGTGGCGGTCGGCAGATCCGCCAGCGGTGCCAGGAGTGCGAGATCGGCATCGCTCGATGCCTCCGGATGATCGGCAACAAACAGGCCGAAAAAGGTGGCACTGCCCGAGGCTGCGGGCGCAAGCGACATCGATGGCGATTGAAGTGCCGGGCAGGCGACTTCGTGCTGGCGCCGTTCGCTCGGCAGGGCCACCCCAAAGGCGGCCACGAGCTGTCCGTCCGGCCTGCCGCTATCGACGAGCTGGATCGCATCGGTGGCAAAGGCCGCGGCTCCTTCGAGGCAACCCTGTGCCAGCCATGGTATGTGGCCGCCGCCCTGCTTGAGGTTCTGGCGGTTCATGATTACCGGGCCGAAGCGCTCGTGCGTCGCGATGTGGTGGTCGATATATTGCGAGGCGTAGGCTTCGCTATTCATCAAAAACCCGCGGTCGCCGAGCCCGATATCCTGGAGCAGCACGACGTCGGCATCGACGGGTTCAGAGCGGGTGTTTTCCAGCGAGACGCGCCAAAGCCAGATCGGCTCGGCCGGGTGCAACTCGAGGCGGACGCGATGACGGATGCCGCCGGTTTCGCCGGTCCAAGAAAAGGCGCTGTCGCTGCTGGCGAAGCGAACGTCTGCGCGGGGACCAACGATCTCGGCCACTGCTGGCCCGGAGCCGCCGGTCCTTAGATAAAGCCGGCCGATGCCGCCATAGATAGGCGAGCCCTGCACCTGATTGATCATCACCTGCACGCCTGCGGCGTCGCTGTGCTCGATGGCAAACAGCGCGCCATTGGCAAGCGCCGATACCGAAAGACCGGCCGGATTGCCGATCGTCGTAAGGCCAAGATCTTCGCGACGGGATGTCTGGAAACTACGGTCGAGGTCGGATGCCATGATGTCTCTCGCTGATTGCGGCCTGCGGGGACTACATCACAAGCCGCAGAGAAAGAGCAGTAAAATCTGCGGCAAAACGGGATGAGCGAGATAGTGGGTTCGGGGAAACGGCGGAGGTTGTCTTTTACCTGCCGCCGCAGCGCGTTTCGACGACTTGCGGCCGTTAATTTACTCTTCTAATTGTATCGACGATGAGCACATCGCATCCAATGACGCCAATCAGCGTGAAGGCAATAGGCCTGGTCTGGCACCAAGGGCGCCTTCTTGCAGCCGAGGTTCCAGACGGCCAAGGTCGCGTTGCAGGCGTTCGTCCGCTGGGTGGCAGTATCGAGTTCGGCGAACTTTCCGAAGTCGCACTGAAGCGTGAGTTCCTGGAAGAACTGGGTGTCGAGATCGAAATTGTCGGTGGACCGCAGGTCTTTGAAAACCTCTACACGTTTGGCGGCGTGCCCGGTCATGAAGTGATTTTCGTCTTCGAGGTCAAATTCCCTCTCAAAGAATCCATGACAGGCGATCACATCGTCTTTCATGAAAGCGACGGCACCCCCAACGTCGCGCGCTGGTACCACCCGGACGAGCTCGATCGCGATGGCTACCCTGAACTCTATCCCAAAGGACTGAAGAGCGCGCTGGCCAAATTGAAGTTGGCAGATCCGAACTAAGGGGATGACCCGATAAACACTATTTCCCGTAGCTCCGAATGCCGACCTCCCGTCCGATTTGACATCCCCCAGCGTGAGACCATCGGTGCCACCTCTGGCGACTATGGTCGTGGATCAAGTCAGGAGGAATTCCACAAGAGCATTCTGAGCGTGAAGCAAGAATGCTTTCGCGGCGGCTCTCCTTACCTGCCGGATCCTGCCTGTTTCGACCAGGCGGGATTGCCGGTAGGGTCGGTGGACCAGAATTTGATATCGGCGAAGTCGATGGATTGGATGAGATCGGGCAGGGTGTCCCTGTAGATGCCAAAGCGTGGCTGGACGTCTATGTACGGGTGTCCGTCTTCGTCGCGCATGCCGTGATCGAGATAGCCGAGGCGTCCGGTGTAGGAAATTGCGCATGCGCGTCCGTTGAGGGCGACTTGCAGGGCGCTTGCGCCTTCCTGCAGGCTTGGCTTCAGCATGACGTTGACATCGGTCCATTCGCCGATCTCGAGGGGCCAGGGTCCGCAGACGATCTGGGACGTACCGGCATTGCAGTCCGATGTTCCTCTCACCTTTGCAACGAAATCTGCGCCGGTCTTGGAGGGGATTGCCTCGATCTTGAACAGCGGGTTGGCTGACTGGCAAGAACCGAGAGGCTTCGTCTCTTCTGTCGGGATATTCTGCTTTACCTGATGGATGACAGTACGATTGCCGATGCCTGCCCATGGCGCGTCGAGCCTGAAGGTGAAGTGATACCAGGTCGGCTTGTCGAACTTGATGACCTGCTTCCTGATCTGGATTTCGACGCGCTCTATCGGTGCGTCACCGACGCTCTGGTCAGGCGCGTCGCCGGGATGCACCGTGATATGCAAGACAGGCCGCGCAGGCGACGAGAGGTCGCAGACAATACGCGATCTCCATGCATTGGGGTCGAGTTTGCCGCTGATCTTCCAGAGCTTCGGTGGATGGGCGCTATCAGCGACACACAGGTCCTCAAATCCCGCCGAGAGCGGTGCTGCTACATCCTGCGCAACGGCTGAGGATAGACCGAAGCCAAGCAGGCCCAACAGGATGGATGCGAGTTTTATAATTCTCGTGGTCATCATCGTCAGCATTTCCCTCGAGAGCGCAGGGCCTGCGAGTCGGTGGCTACAAGCAGCTTATGGGACAAGATCACGACAGCAAAGTTTCAAATCCTGCTCACTCAGTCACAAAGTGCAAGTCAGGGCGCGCTCTGAAGATCGCGGCTGGCGGTCTGCGAAAGCGCAAACGGTGTTGGTCACCCTTGCCCAGACCTCCCCACCGAATTTGCCGTTTCCCCTACGCTCCCTATATCCTGCGCACGGCCGAAGCCTTCGAGCCAGCGAGGTTTTCGTGGTTTTGCTTTCTTCCGTATCCCGCTTTGCGCTCTCTGTGATCCTTGCTTGCGGGCTGGTTGCGGGGGTTGTCATCGTGCCGGAGGCGGTGGAGGGGGTTGCGGTGTTGCGGCCGGGGGCGAGCGAGGCGGAGATTGTCGCTTATCGCCTGCGCGGGGTTCCGGCCACTGCCTACCAGGATGCGATCGGCAAGGCGCTTGGCGATGACGATCCGGATCTGGCTGCAAGCCTGTTGGCACTCGCCGATAGCCGTGATGTCATCATTCCAGCCGATCTTCGGCAGCGTGTCGCGGCGGCACAGGGTTTTGATGCCGGACGCAGCCTGCGGGATGCCTGGAGCGGGCTTGCCGGCGGTGACGCCAGGAGCCCCGAGGCGCTGGCGGGTGCCGTGACAGCAGATCTCACCGGCATCAGCGACGCCCGCGACCTCGTGCACGAAGGCCGCTCCTATATCAATGGCGAGGTCTACAGTCCGCTGACGATGGGGCTTGCCGCTGCTGGGCTGGTGATTACAGGCGTGACGATCGCCAGTTTCGGCATGGCGTCGCCAGCGCGGGTCGGCGTCACGGCGCTGAAGGCCGCCGACAAGGCGGATTTGCTGCGGCCGCCATTCCGCCGCGCGATGACCTCGGCGGCGACTGACCTTATCGACACGAACGCTGTGCGGGAAACGGTCGATCTTGCCTCCGCCGGCAATCTTGGCGCGGCCCGGTTGGCGCTCTCCCGTTCGGTGCGGGCGAAACCGCTGGCGGCGCTAACGACCACCGCGACCGAACTCGGCGCCCTCGCGAAGGGCGCGGGCTACCGTGCCACGCACGATGTGCTGAAGCTTGCGGACAGTCCCGCCGATATCTCGCGTTTCCGGCGGCTCGCCGATAGCTTCGGCACGCGGTTCCGTGGCGCGCTGGTGCTGGTCGGCGGCGCCGCTTTGACCACGGCAGGCCTTCTTGCAACCGTATCCGGCTGGCTTTTGGCGGGGCTGATGTGGGTGCTGGCAGCGGTATTTGCGGGGTATCGTATTTTCCGCTGGCTATGGCGGTTGGGCCGGCCGCGACAGTCCCTGTCAGCGTGATGCGAATTGGCCTATAAACGGTCCGGGACGATAAAAGGGCAAGACGACATGTGCGGGCATGGGGATAAGGCATCCCCGGCCATCGGCAGGACAGAAATACGGGGGATAGGCGATGTTCCAGGAAACCATGATTGTACATGCCGACAAGGCGGAGTTCTACCATGCGCTGCAGGCGCAGCTGGGCGGCCTGCTTGCCGGCGAGACGGATGCGATTGCCAATGCTGCCAATACCTCGGCGCTGATCTTCCAGATGCTGCCCGATATCAATTGGGCCGGCTTCTATTTTCTCCAGTCGGAGGACGAATTGCTGCTCGGGCCTTTTCAGGGCAAGCCTGCCTGCGTGCGGATCGCCGTGGGCCGTGGTGTGTGCGGGACGGCGGTGGAGAAGGCGCAGACCATGCTGGTCGAGGATGTCCATGCCTTTCCCGGCCATATCGCCTGCGATGCCGCTTCGCGCTCGGAGCTGGTCGTGCCGTTGATCCGCGATGGCCAGGTGTTCGGGGTGCTCGATCTCGACAGCCCGCTGCCGGGCCGTTTCGACCGTGTCGATCAGGCCGGCATCGAAGCGATGGCGGCGATCTTTATCGGTGCGACGGCTTGGGATGGCTGACAACCATCGTCGCCTGTGATTTGGGGGTAATCGGCTGAGAGGAATGGGTTCGTGACGAAAAGGGCGGGAAGCGCGGATCTGCCGCTGCATGGTGGTCGTGTGCCGCCGTGGCTGGGGCAGCGCATGACACGGCTGGGTGCGCTGATCACCGAGGCCATCGTCCAGCATTACGGTCGCGACGAGTTTCTCAGCCGACTTGCTCATCCCTTCTGGTTTCAATCCTTTGGCTCGGTGATGGGGATGGACTGGCATTCGTCCGGTATCACCACGAGCGTCATCGGAGCGCTGAAGCGCGGGCTGGCGCCGATGGCCGGTGAACTGGGCATCCATGTCTGCGGCGGTCGAGGCGCGCAATCGCGCAAGACGCCGGACGAGCTGATGGCCATTGGGCGGCGTGTCGGCATCGATGGCGCAGCACTGGCGACGACCAGCCGGCTCGTCGCCAAGGTGGACAGTGCAGCGCTGCAGGACGGCTTCGATCTCTATCTGCACGGCTTCATCGTCACCGACGACGGCAAGTGGGTGGTGGTGCAGCAGGGCATGAACGGCGAGGCGAGGCAGGCGCGGCGCTACCATTGGCAATCGGCCGGGCTCGAAAGCTTCCTCGATTCGCCGCACGCCGCTATCGAAGGTCATAGCCTCGGCGAGATCGTCAATCTTGCAGACCGGCGAGCGGACCAATCGCGCTCCGGCCAGCTGGATCTGCTGGCCTCCCTCGGTCCCGACCGCATCCTGCGCGAAGTCATCGATCTCGAGGCTGCCGGAAAACCGCGCAAACTATCCGATCAAATGACGCTGCCGCATCTGATAATGCCCGCCCATCACGATGTTCGGCAGGAGGATGTCAACATGCGACGGCTGCATGGCGCGATAGCTGCTGCGGCCGATCGTGGTCCGAAGGACTTTTCGCAATTGCTGCTGGTGCCCGGTGTCGGCGCGCGCACGGTGCGGGCGCTGGCCATGGTGGCGGAAGTGGTGCACGGCGCGCCCTGCCGGTTTTCCGACCCGGCGCGTTTCTCGCTCGCCCATGGCGGCAAGGATAGGCATCCGTTTCCGGTGCCGCTAAAGGTCTATGACGAGACGATCAACGTGATGAAATCGGCGGTGCGCAAAGGGCGCCTCGGTCGTGACGAGGAGATGCAGGCGCTGAAACGGCTCGACGACCAGACACGCCAGCTGGAGCGCTACGTTACCGGCCCCGATCTGAAGGAGATCGTCGCCGGCGAATTCCGCCGCTCGGCGGAGTGGGGCGGCCGGAGCGTCTTCGGCTGGGAATCAGCCGAAGACAGTGTTGAAATTAGGGATGCTGAAAGCGGCCGCCGCAAGGCTGATCTTAGCTAGGCGGTCAGGGCCTTCTCGGTAGGCTCTTCGACCGGGGTCTGGTTGCGTTCCGAGCGGAAGGCTGCGGAGCGGGCGTAGGCAAGCTTGCGCATCCGCATGATGCTGCCAAGCGGACGGTGAGCGGCAAGGCCGTTCCAGGGGCGGAAGGACATGCCGTCGTTGATCTCGCGGTCGCGCTCCGTTGTCCAGGATGGCTGCGGCTCGACCGTCAGGGTGGCGACCGTGATGAACGGGCTTTTTTCCTCGTCCCAGACAGCAGCGGCATCCTCGATTGACATCTCTTCCGCACTCGAACAGAGCTGCACCTGGAACTCCCAAACCGCCTTGTTGCTGCGGAAATAGTCGGACACGGCCTCGCGCAGCCCGTCTGGATTGTGGTTGAGGTCCAGCTCCTGGCCGGTCAACGCTTTCAGCTCTTCGGATTGTGGAACGAGCGCGAACTTGGCGACATAATCGCCGTAGCGAAGGGGAAGCTGTGCAAAGAAACTTTCGCCGAGGATATTGGTCTCGGGGTGGCCGCCAAGCGAGATGATCGAGGCGCTTTTTGCTCCTACAGCCTCGATAACGCTTTCGATGCCACGCAGCACCTTCGAGGCAACTTCCTTTAGGCCGTCGGCATGGTCGGTGGTTGCCGCCAGTGCCTTGAGGTTGAGGAGAAAGGCCTTGGCACTCGACGCGTTGAACTGCTTGCCGTTGACCATCAGGAAATCCTGGGATGCGCTGTCGTCTTCCGGGTCAAGCCTCGGGCCTTCGACATCGACGATTTTCAACGCCAGACCGCGCGGTGTCGAGACGCTGTCATGGAGAATGTCTCCGGGCGTCGTCGATAGCCGCACGAAAGCCTTGTAGCTGGCAGGCTTTGCAAACAGGCCCTGCGCCAGTTCGGGCGGCAGGCCGTCCATGACCCGGAACTCGCCTTCCAGCAGACCATGGCTCTTGGCATGGACGCTGCGGATGGCATGGCCCCCGTCGCGGTAAGTCTTGTGCGAGATCGACAGCATGGTCTCCGCCAGTGCGCGGGCGGTCTCCGGTTCGTCCTTTTCGACGGTTTCCAGATCGTCGCGGTAGGCTTGCGGATTGTGCGGTGGGGTCTTTGTCATGGGGTCGTCCTCAGGCTGGCATCGTTTGGTCGATGATCTTGTCGATGGTCACGGGCAGGTTTCGCTGGCGCTTGCCCGTGGCGTGGAAGATCGCGTTGGCAATCGCCGCGCTGACGCCGACGAGACCGATTTCGCCGAGGCCCTTGATGCCGATGGGGCTTGCCTTGTCGTCGAATTCCTCGACAAAGATCACATCGATATCGTCGATGTCGGCATGGGCCGGCACGTGATATTCGGCAAGGTTGTGGTTCATGATCCGGCCGCTACGGTGGTCCCACATGCCTTCTTCATGCAATGTCATCCCAATCCCCATGACGACGCCGCCGAGAATCTGGCTGCGTGCCGTTTTCGGGTTGAGGATCTTGCCGGCAGCGATCGCACTGACGATGCGAGTGACACGAACGACACCCAGTTCCGCATCGACACGCACCTCCGCAAACACTGCGGAATGGGTGTAGCTGATGAACTTCATCATCTGCATCTTGTCCGGTGCCACCGAGCCGTCGCCCTCGAGAGACGACAGCCCCTCGGCGGCAAGGAGATCGGCGATGGCCGCTCCCTTGGTTTCGTCCGTCTTCAGCACCAGGCGGCACTCGCGGATGACGACATCGCCTATCTTGGCGTCGTCGAGTGGCGATCCCTTGGTCTTCTGTGCCAGCGTCAGGATCTGCTGGATGACAGCCTGACAGCCGGCCTGTACGGCTGAACCCGTGGAGGCGGCTGTCCACGAACCACCCTCGACCGTGGTCGTCGGCAGGGTGGAATCGCCGATCTGAACGACGACCTGGTCCATGGCAACGTCGAAGGCTTCGGCGGCGATCTGCGTCAGGATCGTGTAGGTGCCGGTGCCGATATCGCTGGCTGCCGCTTCCACGACGATCTGGCCATTGCCGGTGTAGCGAACCTTGGCCTCGGCGGGGCTGAGCATCGCGTCCCAGAAGCCTGTGGCCATGCCCCAGCCAACCAGTTCGTTGCCGTCGCGCATCGAGCCTGGCTGCATCTGACGACGGGACCAGCCGAAGCGTTCCGCACCCTGCCGGTAGCAGGCATGCAGCGCCTTGCTGGTCAGCTGCTTGTCATCGTTCTGGTCGAAATGGATGAAGTTGCGGATCCTGAGTTCGAGCGGATCGATGTCGATCTCGTAGGCGAGTTCGTCCATCGCGGATTCCAGCGCGAAAAGGCCTGATGCAGCGCCCGGCGCGCGCATGTCGCCCGGTGTCATCGTGTCGAGCTTGGTGAGTTCGTAGCCCAGCTTGACGTTTTCGCAGCGGTAAGCCAGCCCCGACCAGTTGACGACGACTTCCTGGTAGTCCTCGAACTGCGACGTGCCGGAAACCACGTCGTGCATGACGGATTGCAGCTGGCCGTTGGCATCGGCGCCAAGCGACACTGTCTGCAACATCAGAGGGCGGAAACTGAGATAGAACATTTCGCGACGCGTCAGTTCCAGGCGCACCGAACGCTTCAGCTGCAGGCTTGCCATGACAGCGAGGAAAAGCTGGTGGCGCGGGCGGAGGCCAGCACCGAAGGCGCCACCGACATAGGCGTTGATGACCCGCACGTCGTCCTGCTCCAGCCCGAAGACATTGCAGACGAACTTTTGGGAGTTCTGCGATCCCTGTGTCTTGTCGTAGATGGTCAGCTGCTTGTCACTTTCCCACAGAACGGTGGTGGCAAACATTTCCATTGGGTTGTGGTGTTCGCCTTCCAGCGCGTAATCCGCCGATACCTTGAAGGGCGCCGATGCATAGGCTTCTTCTGCCTTGCCGCGCGGCTTCGGGGGAGGTGCTATGCCGTTTCTCTTGGTAGGCGGCACGTAGCTGTTGCCGCGCTCCGCCTCGATGTCGGTATGCGCCTCGGCTGCCTCGTATTGTACCTTCACCAGCGCCGCCGCATCGCGGGCGGTCTCGAATCGATCGGCGACGACGAAAGCGACGGGCTGGCCGTCGAAGAGGATCTTGTCGGAATCGAGCGGTCGGAAGGGATGGCCCGGGGCTGCGGTATCGTCTTGCCACTTCTTGTCCGACGTGGCGACGTCCATCCGGTTTTCGTGCGTGAAGACCTCCACGACACCGGGAAAGGCCTTCGCGGCCGTGGTGTCGATGCTGACGATCTTGCCGACAGCTATGGTGCTCAGCACGACGGCGCCGTGCAGCAGGCCAGGTTCGGAATATTCCGCGGAATACGTCGCCTGGCCGGTGACTTTCAGCCCTGCGTCGACGCGCGGGACGGGATGGCCGATATGGCGTGTATTAGTGCTCAAGGGGCTCTCTTTCATGCGATCGCCTTTACGGACTGGACCTGCGGGGTTCCGGCAACGGCCTGCCTCAGGGCACGCACGATGGCCTTCTCTGCCAGCGGTATTTTGAAATCATTGCTGCCCTGGCCCTTTGCGGGGGCAAGCAGCGTAGCGGCGAAGGCGCGGAAATCGGCCTCCGAAGGTTGGCGCCCGATGAGCGCGGCCTCGGCTTCCCTGTCACGCCATGGCTTGTGGGCAACGCCACCGAGCGCGATACGGGCGCCGGATACGACACCCGCGTCCATGTCCAGCGATACGGCCACGGATACCAGCGCGAAGGCGTAGGAAAGACGGTCGCGCAGTTTCAGGTATGTGTGATGCGTGGTGCTCGGCTTGCCATCGATCCGGATGCCGGTGACGATTTCGCCGTGCATCAGCGTGTTATCCTTTTCTGGCATATCGCCGGGAAGGCGGTGGAAGTCGGCGAATTCGATGGTGCGTTCACCGTCCGGGCCTGTGACCTCGACAATGGCATCGAGCGCCGCCAGCCCGACGCACATGTCGGAAGGGTGGGTTGCGATGCAGCTATCGCTTGTGCCGAGAATGGCATGGATACGGTTGAGGCCGCCGATGGCGGAACAGCCGCTGCCCGGCTCGCGCTTGTTGCACGGCGTCGACGGGTCATAGAAATAATAGCAACGCGTCCGCTGCAGCAGGTTTCCGCCCGCCGTGGCTGCGTTGCGGAGCTGCGGGGAAGCGCCGGCGAGAATGGCGCTGGAGAGCAGCGGATAGTCCCGCTCGATACCTTCGTGGTAGGCGATGTCGCTGTTGGATGCGAGTGCTCCGATCCGGTATCCGCCGTCGGGCAGCGCTTCGATGTCTTTCAGCTGGAGGCCATTGATATCGACGAGCACGGAAGGGGCGACAACGTCGTATTTCATCAGATCGACGATGTTGGTGCCGCCGGCAATAACCTGCGCACCGGCATTCGATGCGAGTGCGGCAACCGCTTCGCTGACGTTGGCTGGCTTGATGTATTCGAACCGGTTCATTCGGCTGCCTCCCGGTGGTCTTCAAATAGCACGTCTTCGACCGCATCGGCGATGTTGGTGTACGCTCCGCACCGACAGATGTTGCCACTCATGAGTTCGCGGATTTCTGTCCGGTTGTTGGCCTTGCCCTCGTTGACGAGGCCGATGGCGGAACAGATCTGGCCGGGGGTGCAGTAACCGCACTGCAGGGCGTCGTTTTCGACGAAGGCGCGCTGCATCGGATGGAGATTGTCGCGTTCGCCGACACCTTCGATGGTGGTGATTTCAGCGCCGTCACGGGTGACGGCGAGGATGAGGCACGAATTCAAGCGGACACCGTCAATTAGCACCGTGCATGCGCCACATTGGCCGTGGTCGCAGCCCTTCTTCGTTCCGGTCAGATGCAGATCTTCCCTGAGGAGATCAACCAGTGTCGTCCAGGGCGCCACTTGAAGATCATGCTTTTCGCCATTGATGGTGAGGACGACCGGCACCGTGAAGCCGGACGGCGTTGGGGATGGGTTTTGCATAGGAAACCTTTCAGTGGGACAGGGGTCAAACCTCAAAAGGCGCAGTTTGTTCCGAAGACGCTCACCGGTTGCAGAGCAAATAAAAAAGGCGGCCCGCTTGAGGCCGCCTCCCGGATCAATTGCAAAGTTGGTTCAGGCGTTGAGCGCCATGCGTTCTTCGTCCTCGTCGCGCTGACGGCCGCCGACGGCGCCGGCAACCCCGGCGATGAAGGCGCCGACAAGCAGGGACAGGGCTCCAAGAAGAGCGACGACCGATGCGCTCTTGCGAGCCTTGTCGGCTGCCTGCTGTGTGGCAACCTTGGCATCGTCGATACGCTTGAGGACGGTATCGACGCGGGCCTTGGCGTCAGCATCGGAAAGGCCGGCGCGCGAGGCGACCACCTGCTGCAGATAGGTGCGGTCGTCAGGCGAAATACCGCCGTCGGCCGCGCCAGTCAGCAGGATGCGCGACACTTCGGCTGTGACGTTCTCGTTGCTGTCGCTGCCAGGAGCAGCCTGAGGACGCGAAGGCCGCAGCAGTGCATCGGTGTAGTAGGCAGGCGAGAAGGTGCTTGTAGACTGGGAAGCACCCGAGGCAGCAGCGGAACCAGCCGTTGCTGCGGCACCGCCGGCGACAACTGCCGTTGCCTGCGCGCCGGCACCGATGACGGAGCTGACAGCCGAGCTCAACAGGCCGGCGACGACGATCATTGCCAGTGCCCATGACAGAAACCCATGGGCAGTGTCACGGAAGAAGACCTCGTAAGTATGGACGCCGGTCCATTTCGTGCGAAGCCGGCCGGTCAGGTACCCACCGACGCCAGCCGAAAGCCACTGGATGACGATGAGCCATACAGCGGCAGCGACGCCGACAGTTGCCGCCGACGAGCTTGCGTTAGCCCAAGGAGACACCATCGTCAGGCCAAGGCCGGAGCCCACCAGCAGAAGTATCAGGGTGATCGCCGTAGCGGCTACAGCACCGGCGATAACCGGTGCCCAGCTTACGGCGGAGGCCGACGATTCGACTGGCGCAGCCGCCTCGTAGCCGGTTGTTGGAATGGTCACTGCGACCTCCTATCGAACGAATAGGAGAATGATGATGATGAGCGGAATCGGAATGCCGAGCAACCAAAGCAAAATACCACGACCCATAATAACCTCCTGCCAGATGACTGGCCTTATGCATTTATCTTGAGTTGCCGCAAATGTGGCGCGACCAACCGTTGCAAGAACTAGCAAGTGGAAAGTTGGTTCCTGATTTCATGGCAAAAGTTCCAGCTCGCCTAGTGGCTGGCCCGAATGCGGCAAATTTCCCACGGGTCCGAGTTAACAGCCCGGCAGGCTGAGCAAATTTGTTGAAAATATGGCGATTGCGGGTAAGGTCTGTGCTTCAGGGATTGAAAGCGAGGGCGAGATGACGACAACGACAGACTGGCCCAAGGAAGGCATTCAATCCAGCGATCTCGGCATGCTGCAGGCGGTGCTCGACGCCTGGTGCGTGGACAAGTCTGTCGACATCCACAGCGCCGATGCTCAGGTGGCCGCACGTTCGCTGATCGACTGGTACGAGTTCGGCATCAGCGACCCTGCCGAACTCAGGACCATGCTCGAGGGTTGAACGGCTTACGAAGAACGCGGACGTGGGGCGATGAGGTTGCACGCCATTCTCATCCCGATCGCGTCGATACAGATGCCGTTTTCCGGCCGGGCTGCCATCGGTGTTGCTGCGTTGACGGCAAACACCTGATCAAGTCGATCGATGTGCATGGGCACAGCTGCCCAGAGGACGGGACGTCCGATGTCTATGATGTGCACTGGCGTTTGCCGGCCCCTGAGCGAGACATCTGCCACCGCCATGCCCCAGGTGACTGCGCCGATCGCCAGGATTACCTGAAAACCGAGATCTGCAGCTTCGCGCGAGGTCATGAGCATGGATCGGGCCTCCCGGCGTGGACTGCAATCATTGCAGCTATTTACCGGGCATCCCTATGCTAGCGCGATTGCTACTTCCAGCCGCTTCCGCCGTAAACCTTAACGCGTAACCACAAGGGAAGAGGGTACGCCCGAGGCGTACATTGCGTCGACGCCGCGCCACCCTATATCGTGAAGATAGCCCGGCAAGGCGCCGGGCACGGTGGAGGAATGCACATGCCGCAAAACCCTATCAAGATCCCTGGACCCGATCACCCCATCTCGATCGAGCAAACGAACGATCATGTCGTCGTTACGGTGGCAGGCAAGACAATCGCCGACACGCGCCGCGCGCTCAGCTTGCGGGAGGCGTCATATCCGCCGGTGCTCTACATACCCCGCGAGGACGTCGACATGACGGAGTTGCAGAGAACCGATCACAGCACCCATTGTCCCTACAAGGGCGACTGTTCCTACTACAGCATACCCGGTGGCGGCGAGCGCTCGGAGAATGCGATATGGACCTACGAGACGCCCCACGAGGCAGTTGCAGCCATAAAGGGCTTCATGGCTTTCTATTCCAATCGTGTCGATGATATTAAAATCACCCCGGCGACGTGACATCAACTGCCCTCACGGAGGCGCGCCGCCGGTGCGCTGCATCAACTTTCATCAGCATGATATTCTAAATAAGGTCTTGAAAGTGAAGCGTAATCGACGAACTGCCCATTGGGGGCTTTCCTAATCCTGATTAATCTATAGACTCGGTCGTGTTAGTTGGCCAACGGGAATACGTTTCGTTACCCATGTTGCCGGCCTTACCGGAGGTCCTCGGACCTTCATAGAAGGAGACAGCCATGACCAATGTACTGCCAGCCCTCCATGACGGGCACGCACCGATCACCCTGCAGCAGCTTTTTCGCGAAGCTATCCATGCTTTCGAGGAATGGGGCGCCGACAGCTCCGAGCCGCTGGTCACCTTTGAAGGCCGGATCTTTCCGATCAGTGCTGCCTTCGAGGCGATGCGGGGTTGCACCGACATCATGCCGAGCAACCTGCTCGGCGCGGTGACCGAGCGTCTCACAAAACCCTGGGAAGGCGAAGGCCCGCTCGACACGATGACATTTTCGACAGCCGCCCGCGTAATGAGCGTCCTGGTGCGCAAGCGGCTTCTGGCCGATGACAGCGCAGTGCCGGTTGCCGCAGTGGCCGAGCGCCAGGCGGAAGATATTTCCGACCGCTAGGTCGGTCCGGGATAGATTGAAAGGCCGCCGGTTTGCAAAGACCGGCGGCTTTTTAGTGTCGTGAAAAGGGCGCTCCCGACCTCTCTGTGCGCTTGGCGATCTTGCACGCGCGACCCATCTGTGAAAATATTCTTCACATAAGAACAATCCGCATGGGCGCCTGCTGGATTTTGCGGCCCGTTAGCGCCAGCGCCCAGTCGCTGATTCCAAGGAGCAGCCGCCATGACGCGTATCACCGATCTCCGCGTATTCGACATCCGCTTCCCGACCTCGCTCAGCCTTGACGGATCCGATGCGATGAATCCCGACCCGGACTATTCGGCGGCCTACGTCATTCTCGAGACCGACCAGCCGGGCCTTTCCGGCCATGGCCTGACATTCACCATCGGCCGGGGCAACGAGATCTGCTGCATGGCGATCAAGGCGATGGCGCATCTGGTTGTCGGCACGGACCTTGCGACCGTGCTTGAAAATCCCGGCAAATACTGGCGGCACCTGACCAGCGACAGCCAGCTTCGCTGGATCGGCCCGGAGAAGGGCGCCATGCATCTGGCAACCGGCGCCGTCGTCAACGCGGTCTGGGATTTGCTCGCCAAGCAGGCGGGGAAGCCGGTCTGGCGGCTGGTCAGCGAGATGGACGCCGAACAGATCGCTGATATCGTCGATTATCGCTACCTGACCGACGTGCTGACGCGCGACGAGGCGGTGGCGCTTCTGAAAAAAGCCGAAAGCGGCAAGGCGGAGCGCATCGCCACCCTCGAGCGGGACGGTTATGCCTGCTACACGACGTCGGCCGGCTGGCTCGGCTATAGCGACGACAAGCTGCGACGTCTTTGCCAGGAAGCGATCGATGCCGGTTTCAATCATATCAAGATGAAAGTCGGCCGCGACCTCGAGGACGATATCCGTCGCCTCACGATTGCCCGCGAGGTCATCGGCCCCGACCGCTATCTGATGATCGATGCCAATCAGGTCTGGGAAGTCGGCGAGGCCATCGACTGGGTGAACCAACTGGCCTTTGTCAAACCGTTTTTTATCGAGGAGCCGACCAGCCCGGACGATATTGCCGGCCATCGCAAGATCCGCGAAGCCGTGGCGCCGGTGAAGGTGGCGACTGGGGAGATGTGCCAGAACCGCATCATGTTCAAGCAGTTCATCGCCGAGGGGGCGATCGATATCGTGCAGATCGATTCGTGCCGCATGGGCGGGTTGAACGAGGTGCTGGCGGTGCTGCTGGTCGCGGCAAAATACGAGCTGCCGGTCTGGCCGCACGCCGGTGGGGTCGGTCTCTGCGAATATGTGCAGCACCTGTCGATGATCGACTACATCGCGGTTTCTGGCACGAAAGATGGCCGCGTGATCGAATATGTCGATCATCTTCACGAGCATTTCCTCGATCCCTGCACGATCAAGGACGCCGCCTACATGCCGCCGAGCATGCCGGGCTTCTCGATCGAGATGAAGCCGCAATCGATCGAAACATACACATTCCGCGGCTGAACGCTTTCCGGCCTGCGGCGGGCCGCGGACGAGAGGAGCGTTCGCGGCCATTGCGTTTTTTCCGTTACTCGCCATGTTGCACTGAAACGCGCCCGGGGAGTGGCGTCAGACGACAGGAGATTATATGCCCACCACAGACCGGCCGCTGGCCATCAGCGCGCCCGAGCCGCGCACGCTCGAACTGATCTTCACGCCCGAGGCGCTTGCGCATCTGAGGGCGACCTACGAGATCGTCGAGGCCGATCCTGAAAACATCGCCGGGCTTGGCGACGATATTCTTGGCCGGGCGCGCTACATCATCGGCCAGCCGCCGCTTTCGCATGAAACGCTCGACCGGATGCCGCAGCTGCGCTGCATTCTCAATGTCGAGAGCAACCTGATGAACAACATGCCCTATGATGTGCTGTTCCAGCGTGGCATCCATGTTGTGACTACCGGTCAGGTTTTTGCAGAGCCCGTGGCCGAGATCGGTCTCGGTTTCGCTCTCAGTCTGGCGCGCGGTATCGTCGATGCGGACGTCGCGTTTCGCGAAGGCAACGAACTCTGGGGCGGCGATGGCAATGCCGGCGCCCGCCAGCTCAGTGGCTCCGATATCGGCATCGTCGGCTTCGGCGATCTCGGTAAGGCGCTGAACAGGGTCCTCAGTGGCTTCAGGGCGAAGATAAAGGTCTACGATCCCTGGATGCCGCGCTCCATTCTCGAGGATTTTGGCGTGCAGCCTGCCAGCCTCGACGACGTGTTGGCGAGTAGCGATTTCGTCTTTGTGGTCGCGTCCGTCACCAGCGAAAATAAGGGCTTTCTCGGCGCCGAGGCCTTTGCCGGCATGCGCAAGGGGGCGGCCTTCATCCTGCTCAGCCGCGCTGACGTCGTCGATTTCGACGCGCTGATGGCAGCCGTCGCCTCGGGCCACATCGTCGCTGCCAGTGACGTCTATCCGGAAGAGCCGCTGGGCAAGGATCATCCCGTGCGCCGTTTGAAGGGCTTCATCCGCTCCGCGCACCGTGCCGGCGCCCTGGATAGCGCCTTCAAGAAGATGGGCGACATGGTCATCGAGGACATGGACCTCATGGACCGAGGCCTGCCGCCGATGCGCTGCAAGCGCGCCGAGCGCGAAACGGTATCGCGGATGCGCTCCAAGCCGGTGACGAAGAACTGAGGGGTTGGATTTAACGTCGGTGCAAGGGCCCCCCTCTGTCGGCGTCGCCGACATCTCCCCCACAAGGGGGGCGATTAGCTGAAGCGCCAGCCGCGCATCGTATCGTCATCAAAGCCTGCGCGTATTTTTGTCAGGCGGCCGGGGAGCTTGCGGTTTATCTCCCCCCTTGTGGGGGAGATGTCACGAAGTGACAGAGAGGGGTCTGGCCTGGAACGACCTGAGTCACTCTGTACCCCCACCGAGCCAAGCCCGCACGATCCCCACATCGTCATCGGTCAACCCGTGCCCATGCGGCACGATCCGGAGCTCGATGTCGGCACCGGCCGTGGCAAGTTCGGTGCGCAGCGTTTCAGCGTATCGCCCGTAGTCGTCGAATTCGCCCGAGATCATCAGCACGTCCACATCACTCATATCAGCCTGCGGACGCTGGTCGAGGACCGGCATCGAACGCAGCAGTACGGCACGGTGGATCACGTGCGGATGCAGCGACAGCATTGCGTTGAGGAGGTTGGCGCCATTGGAATAGCCGAGGTAGACGGTTCTGTGAGGGTCGAGGCCATAGGATGTGATGGCGCCGTCGATGAAGGCGGCGAAGGCTTCGGCCTCGCTGACGATATCGCTCTGGACGAAGGTGAAGGGCGTGAGGCGCAGGAACCAGCGCGGCAAGCCATCCTCTTCGGCGCGTCCGCGGACGGCGAGCAGTGTGGCTCGTGGTGCGATTTTGTTGGCCATCGGCAAAAGGCTGGTTTCGCTAGCGCCGGAGCCGTGCAGCAGCACGATCACGCTGCCGTCGGCGTCTTCGGGCGTATAGAAGCGGTGGACGAAGGGCAGGTCGCGATAGATCACCCTCGGCTCGCCGGGCATTGCAAATTGCGGCATCAGCAACGTCAGTTCGCGCTCCCGCTCGGCATTGCCGGCCGGGAGGAACAGTTTCGTTCCAAGTGTACTGCTCTCCTCGTCAATCAGCATGCCGGGCGTATCGGTCGCGAGTTCGAACAGGATACCGCCGGGCTCGCGGACGTAGAGCGACCGGAAATACTTTCGGTCGTGGACGTTGACGGTGCCCGAATTTGAATCCTGCAGAGTGCCGAGAACGGCCTGCAGTTCTGCATCGTCGCTGGCGCGGAAGGCGACGTGATTGACGGTGCCTGTTCCCGGCGCGCTCGACCAGAAGCCGGCGGCATCCCGGACATCAATGATGTCGCCGGGCTCCGAGACCATGCGGCGGATGTTGCCGGCGGTCGCCTGCGGCCGGTAGCCGAAATGTCGTTCGAGGAAAGACTGCGTCTCCCCGGGCTTCTCGGTAAACAGAGTCGCGCCGCGCAGGCGGCGGATGGCGTGTTCCCCGGGAATGCCGTCCGATGCCCATGGCGTGCCGGCGTGCAATCCGGTGTTCCCGACCAGCTTGACGATCATGCCATCCGGGTCCTTCAGCCGCAGCACCGGTTCGCCGAATTCATCCATGGGCCCTTCCACCTTCAGGCCGAAGGTGAGGGATCGGGTTAGCCAGAAGCCGATGCTGAGGGGATCAATGGCAAGCGAGATCTCGCCGGTCTGTCCGTAGCCGGCGCGGCCGGGCGACCCGTCTTCCCAGACGAGGAAGGTTACCAGCGAGCCTGGCGAGCCGCTGGCGTCACCGTAAAACAGGTGCAGTTGCGTCGCATCCTCGAAACCGCCAGTACGCTTAACTAGCCGCAGCCCGAGGAAGCCCGCGTAGAAATCGACGTTTGCCTGCACTTTGCGGGTAATCAGCGTGATGTGGTGGATACCGGCGACCATCTCTGCTCCAGGGCTCTGCCCGCTTTGCGACCTGAGCTCATCTAGACCGGAAAGAGGGTTGGCATCAATGCGCCCGGCGAGCCCTCAGTGTTCACTGATCGGCGACGGACGCTTGCTCTTGTAGCCGCTCATTTCGGCGCCGGCGGTCTTCGAAAAGCGGGAGTTCCAGATCGTCGCGCTCAGCGAAATCAGCGTGACCACGATGAAGGCGGCTGAAAAGTCGTTGAGTTCGGCCTGCTGGTGATCCTGGATGAACATCGAGCCGTGCAGCGCCAGGGCTGCGACGCAGATGCCGAGCGACAGCATCAGTTGCTGGAAGGTCGTGTAGAAGCTGGTGGCAGCACTCATCCGGTCTCTGTCGATCTCGTCATAGGCGATGGTGTTGTAGGCCGTGAACTGGAACGACATGAAGAAGCCGCACAGCATCAGGATCACGAAGATCAGCGGCATCGGCCAATCCGGACGGAAGGCGGCGCAGGTGCCGTAGCCGAGCGTGCCGATGACGCCGAAAACCATCAAGCTGTTGCGGAAGCCGAAACGTTTCAGCACCTTTGACTGCAGGGCTTTCATGGCCATCGATCCGATGGCAGTTGCGATGACGATCCGGCCGGCAGCGGCTGCCGACATGCCGAAACCTAGCTGCAGCATCAGCGGGATGAGAAACGGTTGGGCTCCCTGGGTAATGCGGGTGAGCGAGCCGGCAATGACGGACGCGCCGAAGCTCGGCACCCGCATCAGCGAGAAATCCATGATCGGCGAGGGGTGCTTCCTGGCGTGTCTGAGATAGGCGATGCCGAACAGCATGCCTATTGCAATCAGCATGATTGCCATGGAGCCTTCGCCGGATCGGCTCGACATCTCGAAGCCGAACAGCAGGGAGCCCAGCGAAATGCCGGACAGTATGAAGCCGGAGAGATCGAACGGACCGTTTGCCGGTCCCTTGACGTCCTCGATGAAGATACTGACGAGCACGAAGCCGAGGATGCCGATGGGCACGTTGATGTAGAAGATCCAGCGCCAGTCGAGATAGGTTACGAACATACCGCCCACCGGCGGTCCGACGATCGGGCCGATCAGCGCCGGCACCAGAAGCCAGGACATGGCCGAGACCAGATCCTTGCGGTCGACGCTACGCATCAGCACGAGACGGCCGACCGGCATCATCATGGCGCCGCCGATGCCCTGGATCAGCCGGGCGACTACGAGGAAGGACAATGTCGGCGCCTGGGCGCAGAGGATGGAGCCGAACACGAACACGGCTATGGCGCTGCGAAACACGGTGCGCGAGCCGAAGCGGTCGGCGATCTTGCCGCTGGCGGGAATGAAAATCGCCAGGCTGAGCAGATAGGATGTCAGCGCGATGCTCATTGCCGGTGGGCTGACGTTGAAGTCGCGCGCCATCGTCGGCAGGGCCGTTGCCAGCACGGTGGCGTCGAGTTGTTCCATGAACATCGAACTGGCGACGATCAGCGCAATCGTACGGAAATTTGGTGCCGCCGGCCGGGAGGCGGACGGATAGGTCTGATCCGACATCGTCGGTTATCGCTCTCGGTGGTGCGGTGGGAGCCCGGGGGCAGACCCGCAAATCTGGTAACGGCGCAAGAGCCGCATTTGAACGGGGCCGGTATACGCCTCGTTTTCCAGCTTTGCTATATGCAATTATGCAGATCAACCCCGCAAAACTAGAAAGGCAGACTTATTTTGCAGACCTGCAACAGTTTTGCCCGGATCTGGCGGGCGACGGCCGGATTTTGCCGGTAGATACCGCGCTAGTAGCCGCTCGCCGTGCCGGAACCGGCCCTGCTGTCCATCGCGCCGTTGTATCGCGCACCACCGCCGGCCGCGATTTCGGCAAGGCTCTTGCCGCCGACCAAGATGCCGGCTGCCTGGCCCCAGATCGGCCAGTCCTTGTCGACCGCGACGTTGTAGCCCATGGCGGCAAGCAGCCGCATCGTGTCGGGTGACAGCGCGTAGGGCTCGGTGAAGACCTTGTCCGGCAGCCACTGGTGATGGATGCGCGGGGCATCGATGGCCTGGCGGATATCCATGCCGAAATCGATGACGTTGACGATCGTCTCGAGCGTGATGGTGATGATGCGCGCACCGCCGGGGCTGCCGATGACCATGAAGGGCTTGCCGTCCTTGGCGATGATGGTCGGGCTCATCGACGACAGCGGCGTCTTTTTCGGCTGGATGGCGTTGGCCTCGCCCTGCACTAGGCCATAGAGATTGGGCACGCCGGGCTTGGAGGTGAAATCGTCCATCTCGTTGTTGAGCAGCACGCCGGTACCGGGCGCAACGACGCCGGCGCCAAACGAGCCGTTCAGGGTATAGGTGACGGCCACGGCGTTGCCGTCATTGTCTATAATCGAATAATGGGTGGTCTCGTGGCTCTCGCCAAAACCCTTCGGCATCAGGTCCCTGGAGACGCCAGCGCGGTAGGGATCGATGCTGTCGCGGATCTGCTTGGCGTAGCCCTTGTCGAGCAGCTTTGCGACCGGGTTATCGACGAAGTCGGGGTCGCCAAGGGCCGCGTTGCGGTCGACATAGGCGTGGCGCATGGCCTCGACCATCAGATGTACTGTTTCCGCCGAGCCGTAACCGAGATAGGACAGCGGATAGCCTTCCAGCACGTTGAGGATTTCGCAGATGATGACGCCGCCGGAGGAGGGCGGGGGCGAAGAGACGATCTCGTAACCCCGGTAATTGCAGGTGACCGGTGCGAGTTCGCGGACCTTGTACTGATCGAAGTCTGCCTTGGCGAGGACGCCGCCCTTGTCCTGGCTCGCCTTGACGATCGCATCTGCCGTCCGGCCCTTGTAGAAGCCATCCGGGCCGTTCTCGGCAATCTGCGACAAGGTGGCGGCGAGGTCCGGCTGGCGCAACTGGTCGCCGACCGCAAACGACTTGCCATCTTGCTTGACATAGATGGCAGCCGCAGCCGGGTCGCGCGACAGGCGCTTCTGGCCGCCGCCGAGTTCGACGACATCGCCCTGGTCGAGCGTGAAGCCTTCCTGGGCATAGCGGATTGCCGGCCCCATCAGCTCCTCGCGCGATTTCGTGCCGTATTTTTCGCGCGCCGTCTCGAGGCCCATGACCGATCCCGGCACGCCGACGGCAAGGTAGCCCTCGGTGCTGGCGCCTTTGACGACGTTGCCCTTGTCATCGAGATACATCGTCTTGGTGGCGGCGAGCGGCGCCCGCTCGCGGAAGTCGAGGAAGGTTGTCCTGCCGTCCTTCAGGCGGATGGTCATGAAGCCGCCTCCGCCGATGTTGCCAGCTGTCGGATAGACGACCGCCAGAGCGTAACCAACCGCGACAGCGGCATCGATGGCGTTGCCGCCGCTTTTCAACACTGCCACGCCGAGATCCGTCGCCAGGTGCTGGGCCGTGACCACCATGCCGTGATCTGCCTTCACCGGTTGCGGGGAAGCTGCAAAGGCCGGCATCACTGCTATCAGGTCGAGCGTCAGGATCAGGGCGGTCAGGGTCAAGCGCTTGGCAGTCAGGTGCATGTCGTCGGTTCTCCGAAACAGGATAAACGCCAGAAGAGCGCTGCCTTCCCCATATGTCCAGTCATAATTGAATCGGAGGTAATGGCGATACCGTCCTGTGGCGCAGGGATGTGAGTCGCTTGAAAATCGGCTGGTGAAAAGCTGTATGGCGGTGCTTGTCGGCAGATTTCAACAATAGAAACGTTATTTCTCACGGGCTATTTATTGCATTTTTACTATCGGTTAACGCTGTTGAAAAAATTTAGTGTGTCTGGACAGTCCCAGCTCTCGCAAAATTTCCAAACTAGGGCAGTCTTGTTTCGAGACAGAACGCGGTTTGCGGGAGGGCGACATGATCGTCACCAGGCTTGAGCAGTGGAAGACCGAGAATCGCCTGCCATTTCTTGCGCGTCCCGCCAAGAAAAGTCCCGTTACCAAAATCGAATGCGTTGGCTGCCACAGCCATTTCTTCCGCTGGACATCCACCGCCGCTGCCTATGGTCGATGCGACGATTGCTCCAAATCCTAAATCAATAGCCTCGCAGGGGTGCTGCGCTAGCGGATCAGGATGGCGCGGAAATCGTTGACGTTGGTGCCGGTCGGACCCGGGGCGAAGAGATCGCCGATAGCGTGAAAAGCCGACCAGGCATCGTTGTTGCGCAGGTGATCTGCGGGCACGATACCAGCCGCGCGCATGCGGACAGCGCTGCTGCCGTCCGCAAAGGCTCCCGCATTATTCTCGCTGCCGTCGATACCATCCGTATCGGCCGCCATGGCGTCGATGCCCTGAAAACCGTCGATATCGATGGCGAGAGACAGCAGGAATTCCGAGTTTCGGCCACCCTTGCCGTCGCCGGCCACCGTCACAGTCGTCTCGCCCCCTGAAAGAAGCACGACGGGTTTTGCGAACGGGCGATTGCGCGCTGCTATTTCGCGGGCAATGGCGGCATGCACACGGGCGGCCTCCCGGGCCTCGCCTTCTATCGCATCGGACAGAATGGCTGCTTCGATGCCGAAGGCGCGGGATGCGTTCGCGGCTGCTTCCAGCGATACGCCGGCCGAGGCGATTACGTGGACTTCGTTGCGCGCAAAGCGTGGATCGTCGGTCGCCGGTGCATCCGCTTGCGGGCTGGCGATGTGGGCGAGGACATTGGCGGGAAGGGCGAGAGAATATTGCCGGATGAGGTCCAGGGCGTCGGCGCGGTCGCCTGCACCGGCAATCGTCGGGCCGGAGGCCACGAGCGCCGGGTTATCGCCGGGGATATCGGAGACGACAAGGGTGACGACCTTGGCGGGATAGGCGGCGACGGCAAGCCGACCGCCCTTGATGGTCGAGATATGCTTGCGGATTGTGTTCATGACGGAGATCGGCGCGCCGGATGCGAGGAGGGCGCGGTTGACGGCAATCTCGTCGTCAAGCGTCAGCCCTCCGGCCGGAGAAGGCAGCAGCGCCGACCCGCCTCCCGATATCAGCGCAATCACCAGATCGTCGGCACTCAACCCCTGCACCAGACGCAGCAGCCGCGTTGCGGCATCGAGCCCTGATCGATCGGGGACCGGGTGCGAGGCTTCGACGATTTCGATGCGCTCGCAGGCAACGGCAAAGCCGTAGCGTGTGACGACGAGCCCCTCCAGCGGTCCGTCCCAGCAGCTTTCCAGCGCTGCGGCCATCTGCGCCGAGCCCTTGCCTGCGCCGATGACGATGGTTCGGCCTTTCGGCTGCCGTGGAAGATGGCGGCGGATGCCGGCCAGTGGATCGGCCGCAGCGACGGCCGCATCGAACAGGGCTGTGAGAAAGGCGCGGGGATCGGTGACGGTCATGGTTGTCTGCCTGATGTCGTTAACACGGGCATGAACCAACACCGCTCGCGTTGCAAGCCTCAACGGCGGGGTGGACGCAAGGACGGCGATTGTTTCCCTGACGCGAAATGCCTATCTGTTTCGCATCGACAGGTGAATTGCAGGTAGGGGTTTCCGACATGGTTGAGTTGAAGGGCAAGGAACGGCAGACGGGCGCGAGGGCCGTGCTTGGTCGTACCGGATTTCCGCAGGTGACGTCGGTCACCGGCGGCAAGATCAACGTGGTGACGGCGCCGTCGCAGGTCGGCTTCAACCCGCTCGACCTGCTCTACGCATCGCTGTCCGCCTGCCTCGCGCTCAGCGCCCGCATGGCCGCAGGACAGATGGGCGTGCTGGACAAGCTATCCGAAGTGACGGCCGAGGTAACGGGGCAGAAGGCAGCCTCGGGCGTGTCGCGCGTCGAGACGTTCCACATCGTCTTCACCATTAAGGGCGACTTCGACGACAAAACCCGTAACGCCATCGCTCACGCCGCCGAAGGCGAGATCTGCACCGTCAGCAACACCATCCGCGGCAATCCCGAATTTTCAACGGTGGTGGTTGGGTAGGCCCATTAGCGGGGCGGCATCACAAAACCCTCAAGGAAGGGGCCAAGTTCGGGATCGATGTCGATCTTGACGGTGTTGTTGAAGATCGCCGTGGCGATCATGATGCCCCCGAAGGCGACGAGGTTGACCAGCGTCGGCTCATCGTAGCGGGCTTTGAGGCGGGCCCAGAGGTCGTCGGGAATGGCGTTGGAGTCCGCGACCATTGCTTGGCCGAAGGCGATCAGCGTGGCCTCATCTGGGCTTGGCTCTATCGTCTCGGGTTTCAGGCCGGCATTGATCAGCGCGCGACGGAAAAAGCCGACGGGGATGATGGAGCGGCACTCGATGGCGATTGCCTGGCAGAAGAGCCATACGGCGCGGTCGTCGAGATCGGGGCGCAGCTCTTCGCGGAGGGTAAACCATTCAGCATAGATGCGGTGGGCCACAGGCGAATGCAGCAGCGTCCGCTTCATGTTGGTCATCCGGCCGCGAAGGATCACCTCGCGGTCATGCTCGGCGCGGGCCTTATCGGATGCTGTGGCGTAGTCGAAGTGTGACAGATGGCTCATCGGTGCTGCTCTCGGAGGGATCGCACTCTTTTTGCCGATTTCCGCAACTCTGTCACTCCGCGGCTTCCGAAACAGCCGGAAAGAAACGATTTTCCGGGCGTGGCAGGCCGAGATGGTCGCGCAGGGTGGTGCCTTCGTATTCCTTTCGGAAAAGACCGCGCCGCTGCAACTCCGGCACCAGGCGGTCGGCGACATCGTCGAGCCCCTGCGGCAGGAAGGGGAAAACCACGTTGAAGCCGTCCGACCCCTCTTCCGACAGCCATGTTTCCATTTCGTCGGCAATGGTCTCGGGCGTGCCGACGAAGGCCAGTCCGCCGTAGCCGCCCAGCCGCTGGGCAAGCTGGCGGACGGTCAGGTTTTCCTGCTCGGCCATACGGATCGCTTGTTCGCGGCCGCTCTTGCTGGCGTTGGTTTCGGGTATTTGCGGCAGAGGGGCGTCGGGGTCGAACTTCGAGGCGTCGTGGCCGAGCGAGATCGACAGCGAGGCGATGGCGCTGTCGTAATGCACCAGACTGTCGAGGCGGGCCCGCTTGGCGCGCGCCTCCTCGACGCTGTCGCCAACGACGACAAAGGCGGCCGGCAGGATTTTCAGGTGGTCCCGGTTGCGGCCGACGCGAGGCATGCGGCCCTTTATATCGGCATAGAGCGACTTTGCGGTCTTGAGATCGCGGGGTGCTGCAAATACCACCTCGGCGGTCTCGGCTGCCAGTTGCTTGCCGGGCTCCGACTGGCCGGCCTGGACGATGACCGGCCAGCCCTGCGGCGTCCGGGCAATGTTGAGCGGGCCGCGCACGGAGAGACTTTCGCCCTTGTGGTCGAGCACGTGCATCTTTTCCGGGTCGAAGAAGATGCCGGTTTCGGTGTCACGGACGAAGGCGTCGTCGGCAAAGCTGTCCCAAAGGCCGGTGACGACGTCATAGAATTCGCGCGCCCGGCGATAGCGCTCGTCGTGCTCGACATGATCCTCGAGACCGAAGTTGAGGGCGGCATCGGGGTTGGACGTGGTGACGATATTCCAGCCGGCGCGTCCGCCGCTGATATGGTCGAGCGAGGCGAAGCGCCGGGCGATATGATAGGGCTGCTCGAAGGTGGTGGAGGCGGTGGCGACAAGGCCGATCTTCTCGGTGACCGCAGCCAGTGCCGAGAGCAGCGTGAACGGCTCGAACGATGTCACCGTATGGCTGCGCTTCAGGGCCTCGATGGGCATGTTGAGGACGGCCAGATGATCGGCCATGAAGAAGGCGTCGAACTTGGCGGCTTCGAGTTTCCGGGCAAAACTCTTGATGTGCCTGAAGTTGAAATTGGCATCCGGATAGGCTCCGGGGTAGCGCCAGGCGCCGGTGTGCAGGCTGACAGGACGCATGAAAGCGCCGAGCTTCATTTGCTTCTGGCCGGACATCAGGGGATCCTTTTCAAATTCTCTTGGCACCGCTTGACTGCGATGCAGCAAAACCATGACTTGAGATGGGGATGCCTTCGTATCAATCAACGGCCGGGAGCTAGAAGTGGCGCGTCGAAAATACATAGGTGACCAATCTTTTTTGGTTGTTCGCCTTTTCCGTGCGGCCAATTGGGAATAGACCAAGCTTTCAAGCCTCGGGGACACCAATCCATGCATGAGAAAGACATCGCAGATATTACCGCATGGCTGATGCAGCGAGGTCTGAAGGGCGCGACTGAAATCGATCTTTTGAGCGGCTTCTGCGAGGCCTGTCGCCGAAGCGGGCTGCAACTTAGTCGCGGCATGGCGCTGATGGACACGTTGCATCCGGTCTACGAAGGTCGCGTGTTTCGCTGGGACAGCACCGAGGTCATCGAGCCTGTGTTCGAATATGGCTCCACCAACCAGGGTATCGCTGCGGAAAACTGGCTGAAATCGGCGTTTTACTATCTGCAGGAAACCATGACATCGGAAGTTCGCCGCCGAATAGGCTTTGGCGATCCTGTCGATTTTTACACGCTCGATGTCTTGAAGGAGGCGGGCGTTACGGACTTCATCGCCTTTGCCCACCCATTCGAAGACGCCGGTACGATCGGCGACATGGACTGTTTCTTCGCGCATTTCGCCACTGCCGACAAGGATGGCTTCGTGGACGACGATATCGCCACACTGCGCCGGCTGGTGCCTGCGCTCGCGCTGGCGATCAAGTGCACCGCGCTCGACCGGATTGCCCGCACGATCGCCGAGGTCTATCTCGGCGAAGACGCGGCGCAGCATGTGCTCGGCGGCAAGATCACGCGCGGCAAGACGGAGCGCATCTCGGCGGCCCTTTGGTTTTCAGATCTCGCCAACTATACGCGCATCTCGGATACGGCGGAGCCCGACGAGATCATCCCGATGCTGAACGACTACGCCGACGCCGTCATCTCGTCGATCCACGAGGCGGGCGGCAACGTGCTGAAGCTGATCGGTGACGGCACGCTGGCGATCTTCAAGGCGCGTGACGAACGCGATGCCTGTGCGGCGGCCCTCAAGGCAGAATCGCTGCTGCGGGAGCGTTTGCGCAATCTCAATGCCCAGCGGCAGGTCGAGGGCAGGCCGGTGACGGAGATCTATCTCGGCCTGCATATCGGCGAGGTGTTCTACGGAAATATCGGCAGCCAAGACCGGCTTGATTTCACCGTCATCGGGCCGGCGGTGAACGAGGTCAGCCGCATCGCCTCGATGTGCCATTCCGTCGACCGCGACGTGCTGATGTCGTCGAACTTCGTTGCAGCGGCAGAGGTCTCGCAGCGCAACGATCTCGTCTCCGTCGGCCGCTACGCGTTGCGGGGCGTAAAGCGGGCGCAGGAACTGTTCACGCTGATGCACGCTGCCTGAGCGGCTTCAGCGCTTGCCGGCGGCAAACATCGGACCGCCCTTGTGAGGCGGGAAGCCGTAGCCGTTGATCATCACCAGATCGATGTCGCCCGGGCGGGCGGCAACACCACGTTCGAGCAAGGCTTTGCCTTCGTCGGCCATCGCCCGCAATAGCCGTGCGACGATTTCGTCCGACGAAAAACTGCGCGGGGTGATGCTTTTTTCGGCCCGCACCCGCTCGATCAACGCTGTCACTTCGGGATCGACGGTCCGCTTGCCGTCCGGGTAGGCATACCAGCCGCGTCCGGACTTCTGGCCAAATCGGCCGGCCTCGCAAAGCCGGTCGGCAATGGGGACGTAGCGCTCATCCGCATTGCGCGTTGCTGCCTGACGCTTGCGGCGGGCCCAGGCGATTTCGAGGCCTGCCATGTCGTAGACGGCAAAGAGCCCCATGGGAAAGCCGTAGGCTTCGAGCGCTGCGTCGATCTCGTGGGGCAGCGCGCCATCCTCGAGCATGAACTCGGCCTCCCGGCGGTAGGCGGAAAAGACGCTGTTGCCGATGAAGCCTTCGGTGACGCCGCAGACGACCGGCAGCTTGCCGAGGCGCTTGGCAAAGGCCAGGGCACTGGCCAGCGCATCCGGTGCCGTCTCCGCGCAATTCACCACTTCCACCAGCCGCATGATATTGGCGGGGGAGAAGAAGTGCAGGCCGAGGATTCGATGTGGATGAAGCGTTTCTGCGGCAATGGCGTCGGGATCGAGATAACTGGTGTTGGTGGCAAGGATGGCATCTGCGCGGACGATGCCATCGAGCCGCTGGAACAGCGCCGTCTTGACCGCCATGTCGTCGAACACAGCCTCGATGACAAGATCGGCATCGGCGAGCGCCGTCATGTCGCTGGTGACGGTCAGGCGGCTCAGCTGATCGGCAAGGCCGTTGGCGTCGAGACGGCCGGTCTGCACCGCCTTTTGCAGCGTGGCTGCGATGCGCTCGCGACCTTTGTCAGCGGCGTCTTCGGTCTGCTCTACGGCGACGACCCAGAAGCCGGCGCCAAGCGTCGCCACCGCAATGCCGGAGCCCATGAGGCCGGTGCCGACGATCCCGACGGTCTCGATGCTGCGGGGCGCTAGGCCTGCGAGCCCATCGACCTTGCCGGCGGCGCGCTCGGCGAAGAAGACATGGCGGAGGGCTGCCGATTGCTCGGAGTCGCGCAAGCCAAGGAATGTCGCGCGTTCGTCCGACAGGCCATCGGCAAGGGTTGCGGAGGTGGCGAGCCTGACAAGCCGCACGGCTTCGACGGGTGCTGCCTGACCGCGGGATTTTCCGACGACCTTCGCCGCTGCAGCTTCGATCGCTGCGATGTCCTGTTGCTGAACGACCAGTTGACCGGTGCGCCGGAGCGCAGTTCCGGCAAGCGTTTGTACCATGGCAATCGCCGCTGACCGCTCGTCGGCATCGGTGGCATCGGCAAGACCGAGCGATGCTGCTTCCGCAGCCTTGACCACCCGCCCGGTTCCGATGAGCTCGAGAGCCGCAACCGTGCCGATGAGCCTTGGAAGACGCTGGGTACCGCCGGCGCCGGGCACCAGGCCGAGTTTGACCTCCGGCAGTCCGAAGCTGGCGTTTGGGTTAGCGATTCGGGCGTGGCAGGCGAGGGCGATTTCGCAGCCGCCGCCCAGTGCCGCGCCGTTGACGGCAGCAACAACAGGCTTTTCAAAAGCTTCGATGCGATTGATGAGATCTGGCAGATGGGGCTCGATCGATGGCTTGCCGAACTCCCTGATATCGGCGCCGCCGACGAATGTGCGACCGGCGCCGGTGACGACGATGCCGCCAATCGACGCCGTCGCCGCTGCGTGATCCAGCGCTGCCATGATGCCGGCGCGCACGTGGCTCGACATGGCGTTGACCGGCGGGTTGTCGAGGGTGACAACCAGCACGGCGTCCGATGTCTCGCCCGAGACGCTCTCCGAAAAGATGATTGCCGACATCGCCGCTCTCCTATTCCGGAACGACGGCGGTAGCCTGGATCTCGATCTTGGCGCGGTCCTCGACGAGGCCGACGACCTGCACTGCAGCCATCGCCGGAAAATGCCGGCCGATGATGTCGCGGTAGGCTTGGCCAACGCCCTTGAGGTTGGCGAGGTATTCGGCCTTGTCCGTGAAATACCAGGTCATGGACGTGATGTGCTGTGGCCCGGCACCGCCTTCGGCGAGGATGGCGACGATGTTGGAAAGCGTCTGGCGAACCTGATCGACGAAATCGTCGCTTTCGAACTCGCAAGCGGCATTCCAGCCGATCTGGCCGCCGACGAATACCGTGCGACCAGTCGCGGCGACACCGTTGGCGTATCCGATCGGCTTGGCCCAGCCCTCAGGCTGCAGGATCGTGTGCATCGGTCTTCTCCAGATGGTGTTCCAGCGCGGCCCTGATGTCGTCCGGCCAGGCAAGCGATTGCTGTGTGTCGAGGTTCGTGGCAACGACGCGGTGGGTGGCGGTCCAGAGGATCTTGCCCCTGGCCGAAACCTGATGCTCGAGATCGAGGGAGGCGCGGCCGATGCGGCGGACGATCACGACGAATTCCAGGTCGTCGCCCTGAAAACCCGGTGACGAGAAGGTCAGGTCGAGGCGGACGGTCGGCACACCGATCCGCCGCTCTTCGATCATCGTCTTCCAGGGAAAACCGAGCGCTGCGAAATAGTCCTCGAGAACACCGACGAGGATGTTCAGGTAGGACGGGAAATATGCAATCCCGGAGGGATCGCAATCGCCGAAGCGCAACGGTCTTGTCGTCTTGAATGCCACGACAGCCTCAGTTCGCGAAGGCGGCAATGCCGGTGATGGCACGGCCGAGGATCAGGGCATGGATATCGTGGGTGCCCTCATAGGTGTTGACCACTTCGAGGTTGACCATGTGGCGGATGATGCCGAACTCGTCGGAAATGCCGTTGCCGCCGAGCATGTCGCGGGCGTTGCGGGCGATGTCGAGCGCCTTGCCGCAGGAGTTGCGCTTCAGGATCGAGGTCAGTTCGACAGGCGGATGGCCTTCCTCCTTCATCCGGCCGAGCCGCAGGCAACCTTGCAGGCCAAGTGCGATCTCCGTCGTCATGTCCGCGAGTTTCTTCTGGATCAGCTGGTTGGCGGCGAGCGGCCGGCCGAACTGATGCCGGTCGAGGACGTATTGGCGTGCCCTGGCGTAGCAATCCTCGGCAGCCCCGAGCGTGCCCCACGCGATGCCGTAGCGGGCCGAGTTCAGGCAGGTGAACGGGCCCTTGAGGCCGGTGACGTTGGGCAACAGGTTTTCTTCCGGCACGAAGACGTTGTCCATGACGATTTCGCCGGTGATCGAGGCGCGCAGGCCGACCTTGCCGTGGATGGCCGGTGCCGTCAGACCCTTCCAGCCCTTTTCGAGGATAAAGCCCCTGATGACGCCGTCCTCGGTCTTGCCCCAGACGACGAAGACGTCGGCAATCGGCGAGTTGGAAATCCAGATCTTCGATCCAGTCAGCTGGTAGCCGCCGTCGACCTTTTTCGCGCGGGTGGCCATCGAGCCGGGGTCGGAGCCGTGGTTCGGTTCCGTCAGGCCGAAGCAGCCGATCCACTCGCCGGTGGCAAGCTTCGGCAGGTACTTCTGCTTCTGGTCTTCCGAGCCGAAAGCATCGATCGGCACCATTACCAGCGAGGACTGTACCGACATCATCGAGCGATAGCCGCTATCGACGCGCTCGACCTCGCGGGCGATCAGGCCGTACGCGACATAGCCGAGGCCGGAGCCGCCGTATTCGGGTGCGATGGTCGGGCCGAGCAGGCCGAGTTCGCCCATTTCGCGGAAGATCGCCGGGTCTGTCTTTTCATGGCGAAATGCTTCCAGCACGCGCGGCGCCAGCTTGTCCTGCGCATAGGCACGTGCGGTGTCGTGGACCATGCGCTCGTCGTCGGTCAGCTGGTCCTGCAGACGGAAAGGGTCGGCCCAGTCGAATATCTCGCGGCTATGCGCCATTGGTTTCTCTCCCATCACTTTGATTTCAGCAGTTCGCGCGCGACGATCAGCTTCTGCACTTCGGTCGCACCTTCGTAGATGCGCAGCGCGCGGATCTCGCGGTAGAGTTTCTCGGTTATCTCGCCCGTTTTCACGCCGCGCCCGCCAAACAGCTGGACGGCGCGATCTATCACGACTTGCGCTGTCTCCGTTGCCGTCATCTTGGCCATCGCCGCCTCGCGCGTCGTCGGCAGCTGCTGCACGTCACGACGCCAGGCGGCGCGGTAGGTCAGAAGAGCCGCCGCATCGATGCCGGTCGCCATATCGCCGAGCGCTGCCTGCGTCAACTGGAGGTCGGCAAGCCTGGCGCCGAACATCGGGCGCTCCTGGACATGAACGAGCGTTTCATCCAGGGCCCGGCGCGCAAAGCCGAGGGCGGCGGCTGCCACCGAGGCGCGGAAGATATCGAGGGTGCGCATGGCGATCTTGAAGCCTTCGCCGGGTGTGCCCAGGCGTCGCGATGCCGGGATGCGGCACGCGTCGAAGCGTATCGTTGCCAGCGGATGCGGCGCGATCACCTCGATACGTTCTGTGACCGAAAAGCCGGGGTCGTCGGCAAAGACCACGAAGGCAGAGATACCGCGCGTGCCCGGTGCTTCGCCGGTGCGGGCAAAAACGGTGTAGACATCGGCGATGCCACCGTTGGAAATCCAGGTCTTCTCGCCATCGAGAATGTAGTGGTCGCCTTCCAGGCGGGCGGCACAGGCCATCGCGGCGACATCGGAGCCGGCATCCTTTTCCGACAAAGCGAAGGCCGCCAGCCATTCGCCGGAGCGGACTTTCGGTAATACGGCCGACCGCAATTCCCCGGAGCCGGACAGGCCGATGGCGCCGGTGCCGAGGCCTTGCATGGCGAAGGCGAAATCGGCCAGTCCATCGTGCCAGGCGAGCGTTTCGCGGGCGAGGCAGACGCTGCGGGAATCGATCGGCGTCGGGTCGTCGGGCGCACTGACGGCGGCTTCCAGTAGGCCGGCATCGCCAAGTGCGCGTACCAGCTTGCGGCAGGCGCCGTCGACATCGGTGTGATCGATGGCAGCCATCGGTGTCGATGCGGCGAAGGCATCGAGCCGTTCGGCGAACTGCCGATGACGGGCGTCGAAGAACGGCCAGTCGAGATGGTCGCGGGTCGGTCCTTTCAGGGCGGCTACCGGCTGCATCGCCTAGTCTCCCTTGAATTCCGGCCGGCGCTTTTCGGCGAAGGCCTCGAATGCGCGGCGGAAATCCTGTGTCGCCATGCAGATCGCCTGGGCCTGGGCTTCCGCATCGATCATCTCGTCGATGCCCATCGCCCATTCCTGGTTCAGCATGGTCTTGGTCATGCCATGCGCAAACCAAGGGCCATCGGCGATCGAGCGGGCGAGCTTGGTGGCTTCGGTCTCAAGATCGGCGCTCGCATGAAGGGCATTGTAGAACCCCCAGGCATGGCCTTCCGTCGACGACATGGAGCGGCCGGTATAGAGCAATTCGGCGGCACGGCCCTGGCCGATGATGCGCGGCAGCATTCCGCAGGCACCCATGTCGGCGCCGGCAAGCCCAACGCGGGTAAACAGGAAGGCGGTCTTGGCCTCCGGCGTCGCCACGCGCAAATCGGACGCCATGGCGAGGATCGCGCCGGCACCTGCGCAGATCCCATCGACGGCGGCGATGATCTGTTGCGGGCATTTGCGCATCGCCTTGACGAGATCGCCGGTCATGCGTGTGAAGGCCAGCAGCTCGGGCATGGCCATGCGTGTCAACGGCTCGATGATCTCGAACACGTCGCCGCCTGAGGAGAAATTGCCGCCGGCACCTGTGATGACGATGGTTCTGACGTCGGAGGCATAGGCGAGGTCGCGAAAGAGATCGCGCAGCTCGGCGTAGCTGTCGAAGGTCAGCGGGTTCTTGCGTTCCGGGCGATTCAGCCGCAGCAATGCCACCCGTCCGTCTTCGCTGACATCCCAGAGGAAGGTCTTCGGCCGATAGTCCCTGAAGGGGCGCAGATGGCCCTGCATCGTCATGTCGCGCTCGCTCATCCCGTTAGAACCTCCCCGCCTGCGACGGCGATTGCCTGGCCGTTGATAGACGCGCTACCGGGCAAGGCCAGCCATATCACGGTGTCCGCAACTTCCTCGGGTCTCACCAGCCGCCCCTGCGGATTGGATCTGGTGAATTCCGCTTTCGCCTGTTCGCGCGTTCGGCCGGTCTTCTCGACGATCCTTTCGATTGACTGCTCGAGGATCGGCGTATCCGTGAAGCCGGGGCAGACCGCGTTGACGGTGATGCCAGTCCTGGCAAGCTCGACCGCCAGCGATCGGGTGAGCCCGATCACGCCGTGCTTGGCGGCGGTGTAGGCCGAAATATAGCCATAGCCGGTGAGGCCGGCGGTCGAGGCGATGTTGATGATACGGGCGCCTTGCCCATGGGCGCGCAAATCCGTCATTGCCGCTTGCGTCACCAGGAATACACCAGTCAGGTCGACAGCGATGACCCGCGACCACATCTCGAGGCTGGTCTTTTCGAAGGGCGCGCTCGGGGCCTCGCCGGCATTGTTGACCAGGATATCGACCGGACCGAATTTAGCCTTCGCGGCTGCAAAGCCTGCGGCGATGGCGTCTGCGCTGGTGACGTCGAAGCCGTCCGCAACGAAGGTCGCCACGCCAAGTTCGGAGGCCAGCGCCTGCAGCGGCTCCAGCCGCCGGCCGGCGAGCGTCACGTTGGCACCCTCGGCGGACAGAGCACGAGCAATCGCCGCACCGATGCCGCTTCCGGCTCCGGTGACGAGCGCATGGCGGCCGCCAAGTCTGCCCGAATGGGTCATGTCAGGCTCTCACTTGGCCGGCGCGGCGGGAACCGCACGGGCGAGATTGTTTTCATACTGCGATTTGGCCGACTGGTACTGTTTTGGCCAGGGAATGGAAGTGATGCCGATTTTTGCGGCCTCATGCAATGACCAGGCGGCATCGGCGAGATGCGGCCGGGCGATGGCGCAGAGATCGGCGCGACCGGCCGAGATGATGGAATTGGCATGATCGGCCTCCGAGATGGCGCCGACGGCGATCGTCGGAATGCCGATCTCGTTGCGGATCTTGTCGGAAAACGGCGTCTGGAACAGGCGGCCATAGACCGGCTTCTCCTCCTTCGATACCTGTCCCGAGGAGCAGTCGATCAGGTCGGCGCCGGCATCCTTGAACATCTGCGCAAAGATGGCTGCGTCTTCAGGCGTGTTGCCGCCGTCGGCCCAGTCGTTGCAGGAGAGACGCACGGAAATCGGCTTGTCGTCCGGCCAGACGGCACGGATGGCGGCAAAGATCTCCAGGGGATAGCGGGCGCGGTTTTCGTGGCTGCCGCCGTATTCGTCGGTGCGCTGGTTGGTCAGTGGCGACAGGAAGCTCGACAGCAGGTAGCCGTGGGCGCAGTGCAGCTCCAGCCAATCGGCGCCGGTGGTGACGGCAAGCTGCACCGAGCGGACGTGGTCGGCCTTGACGCGGTCCATGTCGGCGCGGTCCATCGCCTTCGGCACCTGGCTGTTTTTCAGGTAGGGAATGGCGGAGGCCGAGATCAGCGGCCAGTTGCCGTCGGTGAGCGGCTGGTCGATGCCGTCCCAGGCGAGCTTGGTCGAACCCTTGCGGCCGGCATGGCCGATCTGGATCCCGACCTTGGCATCGCCATTGCCGTGGATGAAATCGACGACTCGGCGCCAGCCGGCGGCCTGTTCCTCGTTCCAGAGACCGAGGCAGCCGGGCGTGATGCGCGCATCCGGAGAGACGCAGGTCATTTCGGCAAAGATCAGCCCGGCACCGCCCAGAGCGCGAGCGCCGAGGTGAACCAGGTGAAAGTCGTTAATCAAGCCGTCCTTTGCCGAATACATCGCCATCGGCGACACGACGAGGCGGTTCGGCAGGGTAATGTTGCGCAGGGTGAAGGGCGTGAACATCGGCGGCAGGCAGCGGCCGTTGCCCACCGTCAGCCCGGATTTCTCGGCAAACCAGCGCTCATAGCCTTCCAGCCAGTGCCTGTCGCGCAGCCGCAGGTTCTCGTGGCTGATGCGCTGCGAACGGGTCAGCATCGAATACATGAATTGTTCCGGCTCCAGCGCGTCGGCATAGCGGGTGCCGACGACTTCGAACCATTCCATCGCGTTGCGCGCGGCGTTCTGGATGCGGGCGACGTCGACCCGGCGGATCTCCTCGTAGGCATGCAGAACGGCCGGGATCTTGTCGGCGCTGTGCTCGTGGATCTCGAACTGGCGGGCTAGCTCGATGGCGTCGTCGATGGCAAGCTTTGTGCCGGAGCCGATGGCGAAATGTGCCGTGTGGGCGGCATCGCCCATCAGCACCACGTGCGAATTGCCGTTGAAATGGCTCCACTTGCCGCAGATCAGCCGGTTGAAATTCAGCCAGGCGCTGCCGCGCATGTGGCGGGCATTGGTCATCAGCGGCGCGCCGTCCAGCGCTTCGGCAAACAGGTCCTGACAGAAGTCGATCGAGGCCTGCTGTTCCATGGTGTCGAGATCGTGGGCCCGATAGGCCTCTTCCGTCGTCTCGATGATGAAGGTCGATGTGTTCTCGTCGAACTTGTAGATATGCGCCTGGAACCAGCCGTGATCCGTCTTGCGGAAATCGAAGGTGAAGGCATCGAACAGCTTGTTGGTGCCGAGCCAGATATAGCGGTTCGGCCGGGTGATCATGTCCGGCTGGAAGATCTCCGGATAATGGTTGCGGATCTTGGAGTTCAGCCCGTCGGAGCCGATGACGAGATCGGCGTCGGGGTAATCGAGGTCGGATGTTGCGTCGGTCTCGAAGATGAGCTCGACGCCCAGCGCCTCGCAGCGGCGCTGCAGGATGTTGAGGAGCTTCTTGCGGCCGATGCCGACAAAGCCATGGCCGGAGGTGCGCTGTTTCGTGCCCTTGAACCAGACTTCGATATCGTCCCAGTGATTGAAGGCGTCCTGTATCTCGGCGGCACTCTCCGGATCCCAGACCTTCATCGATTCCATCGTCGCGTCGGAAAACACCACGCCCCAGCCGAAGGTGTCGTAGGGCTTGTTGCGCTCGACGATGCGGATGGAATGGCCGGGATGCAGCTTCTTCATCAGCAGCCCGAAATAAAGCCCGGCCGGGCCGCCGCCGATACAAACGATTTTCATCGTGAATCCTTCCCTGTCATGTTGCAGGTCGCTGCGCGTCGCAAGTTATTTGAAGTTTAAAATATAAACGCAGCCTCTGGGCGTCAAGTCGCAATTGCGGGAAGTGACCGCCGGCCGCCCGATTTCCAGCGAAACCAGGCAGCCAAAGTGTCGCAGCCCTATTTCGCGGGGTCCTTGGGTGACCACAGGATCACCTTGGACTCCTTCTCGTAGGCCATGCCTTTGGGATAGCTGATGGCTTCGAGTTGCAGGCCCCAGGGGGCCTGGAAATACATGATCGTCTGCCCGGCAATCGGGCCGTCGTTCATCGGCACAGGCCCCATGCGGGTGGCGATGCCCTTGCCGTCGAGATATTTTTTGGCGGCTCCGACATCGTCGACATAGAGGGCGATGTGGAAGGCGCCGATATCGCTGTTGCGGGCCTTGAGGTCGCGCTGGTCGGGGGCCTCGTACTGGAAGATCTCGATGTTGGAGCCGTAGCCGCAGCGCACCAGCGTCACCTGGTCGATCTTGGCCTTGGCATCGACGCCGACGAGGTCGGTCATCAGCGTGCCCTTGTCGTCGGAGATCGGGCCGAAGGACATGGCTTTTTCGCAGCCGACGACGCCGACGAAGAAGTCAAGCGCCTGCTTCATGTCGGGCACGGTGATGCCGGTGTGGTCGTGACCGCGCATGCCGGGTATGCCGTCGGCATACGCGATACCAGCGCTGGAGAGGGCAGTGGTCATGGCAAATGCGAAGGCCGTGATATGCTTCTTCATTTCTACGTTCCCCTGTTTGGCGGGCGTTTTCCGGAAGGCACCAGTCTTCCTCCGCCCCGAAGGCCCGCGGCCCCGGTGCGTATCTCATGGCTATGGCAAGCACATACTGCTCGGCCTAAGGTCAGGCCGAGTCCTCGTTTTCGCTGACGCGCCAGAGCCAGTCCGGGTCGACCTCGGGCAGTGGAATGGCGTCGAGTAGCAGGCGCGTATATTGGGAGGCGGGCGCGGCGAAGACGCGCTCACAGGGCCCTTCCTCGACGACGCGGCCCTGCCGCATCACGTAGACGCGGTCGCAGATGGCGCGGATGACGGAGAGATCGTGGCTGATGAAAGCCATCGATAGGCCAAGATCCGTCGAAAGCTCTTTCAGCAGGTTGAGTACCTGAGCCTGCGTAGAGACGTCGAGGCCCGAGACGATCTCGTCGGCAAGCACGAAATCCGGTTCCAGCAGCGCCGCCCTTGCAATGCCGATCCGCTGGCGCTGGCCGCCGGAGAGTTCGTGCGGATTGCGGTCGAGGCAGGCCTGCGGCAGCGTCACCCGATCGAGGATCGCAGCGACCTTGCGCTCGGCTTCACGCCGATCCCTGGCGACGCCGTGCAGCAGCAGCGGCTCGACGAGGATGCGACGGATCGAGTGGCGCGGATTGAGCGAGGCCATCGGATCCTGGAAGATCATCTGCATGCGGCGCCGCAACGGCCGCATCCTGGCATCCGGCAGACGTGTGATATCCGTCCCGTCGAAGCGGATCTCGCCGGCCGAGGTGTCGACCAGCCGCAACAGGGCCCGCCCGAGCGTCGTCTTGCCCGAACCGCTCTCGCCGACGATGCCAATGGTCTCGCCACGCTGGACGGCGATATCGATGCCGTGCAGCACTTTGACGCCATCGACATGACGGCCGGCCAATGTGCGCCGCCCGCCATAGGTGACCTCGAGGCCAGTGGCCGTGAGTAGGGGCTCAGACATGGCTGCGGCTCCCGTCGTGAAGGCCAATCTCGCGGCGGAGTTCTTCGAAGATTTCGGGCGGCACCGGCGTCAGGCCGGCGTTTGGACGGTCGTAGCGTGGCCCGGCTGCGATCAGGGCTTGCGTGTAAATGTGGCGCGGGGTCGACAGCACCTCGGCGGTACGACCTTCCTCGATGACCTTGCCAGCGTAGAGCAGGGTGACGCTGTCGCAGATCTGGGCGACGACGCCGAGGTCGTGGGTGACGAAGATGACGGCGGTGCCGTGCGCCTCCTGCAGGCGGCGGATCAGCCGCAGGATCTGCTTCTGCACGGTCACGTCGAGGGCCGTCGTCGGCTCGTCGGCGACGACAAGTTTAGGCTCCAGCGCGAAGGCGGCGGCAATCAGAACGCGCTGGCGCATGCCGCCGGAAAGTTCGTGCGGGTAGCAGCGCAGTACCCTTTCGGGATCGTGGATATGAACTTCTTCCAGCAGTTTTAGCGCCCGCTGAGCGGCCTCCTTCGACGACAGGCCGCGCTTCAGGCGAAGACCGTCGGTCAGTTGTGCCTCGATGCGGCGTCCCGGATTAAGGGCCGTCTGCGGATCCTGTGGAATCAGCGAGATCTCGCTGCCCATGATCGAGCGCAGTTCCTTCTGCGGCAACCGTAGCAAGTCACGGCCCTCGAAATTGATAAAGCCGCCGACGACGCGGACAGTGCGCGGAAGGATGCCGAGCAGCGCCTTGGCGATGGTCGATTTTCCGGCGCCACTTTCGCCAACGAGGCCCCGAACCTCGCCGCGCTCCAGCGTCAGCCCGACATCGCGCAGGATCGGCGCGCCGCCGTCGCGGTCGGAGACGGCGCTGAGGCCGGTTATCGAGAGAAGCGGCTGGGTCATCGGCGCATCACCGGGTCGAGGGCGCGGCGCAGGCCATCGCCGAGTTGGTTGAAGGCCAGCACAGTCGCAAATAGCGCCAGCAGCGGCGCCACCAATACCCACCAGCCGTCATGGATAATCTGCCGGCCCTCGGCGATCATGCCGCCCCAGGTTGGCGTGTCCGAGGAGACGGAAAGGCCGACAAAGGACAAGATGGCTTCGACGATGACCGCAATGCCCATTTCGAGGCTGACAAGCGCGATGAGGACGGGCGCCACATTCGGCAAAATTTCCGAGAACAGGATGCGCAGCCTGGAGAAGCCGATGGTGCGGGCGGCGGTGACGTAGTCCATCTGCGCCTGCGCCTGGGTTTCCGAGCGTACGACGCGGCAGAAGCGGGTCCAGTCGATGATGACGATGGCGGCAATGACCGAATGGACGCCCGAGCCGAACACGGCGACCAGAAGGATCGACAGCAGCACCGGCGGGAATGCCATCCAGATATCGACCAGCCGCGAGATGATACGGTCCGGCCACCCGCCGTACCAGCCGGCAAACAGGCCGAGCAAGGTGCCGATCAGTGCGGAAAGCCCGGCGGCCACGAAGGCAACGGTCAGGGCGATACGGGTGCCGAATATCATGCGCGACAGCACGTCGCGGCCGAGATCGTCGGTGCCGAGAAGGAAGTTATGGTCGCCGCCATCCATCCAAGCGGGGGGCAGGGTGCCGGACATCAGGTCCTGCTCGAGCGGGTCCTTCGGGGCAATGAGGGGTGCGAAGACGGCAAGGATGACCAGCAAAAGGATAAAGCCGCCGCCCAGTAGGACTTTCGGCTCGCGAAGCAGGGCCAGCAGGCGTCTTGCGGAGCGTGACGGCGTTCTCGGCGCAGTGGATGCAACGATCTCAGCCATGAGCCAGCCTCGGATTGAAGGCCGCGACGAGCGCGTCGACCAGCAGGTTGATGACGATGAACAGCAGGCCGAAGACCAGCACCAGCCCCTGGATCAGCGGCAGGTCGCGATTAATGACGGCGTCGATCGCCATGTTGCCGATGCCCGGATAGGCAAAGATGCGCTCGACGATGACGGTGCCGCCGATGAGGAAGGTGAACTGCACGCCGGTCAGCGCAATGGTCGGTCCGACGGCATTGCGCAGCGCCTCCTGCAGCACCAGCCGCAGGTTGGACATGCCCTTCAGCCTTGCAAGCAGGATGTAGTCCTGCAGCATCGCCTCCGAAAGCGTTGCTTTCAGCACCCGGGCGACGATGGCGGCAAGCGGCAGGCCTAGAGCCAGCACGGGCATCAACATATGGGCGGCAACGTCGGCAAAGATCTGAAAGCGCAGGGTCACAAAGCTCTCGATCAGGTAGAAGGGTGTGTGGAACTGCGCGTCGATACTAGGATCGATGCGGCCCGACAGCGGAAACAGCGGAAAGGCAACGCCGAGGACCAGCACAAGGGCCAGCGCCCAGACGAAATCGGGGACGGCGAGGAAAAGCCCATTGAGGCTGTCGATGATCGGCTCGAGGATGGTACGGCGTACCAGTGTGCCAACAATCGCCACAAGACCACCGAGCAGGACTGCCAGCACCAGGGCGGCAAAGGCCAGCTCGAGGGTAGCCGGAAGCCGGTCGCCGAGCAGGCCGAGGACGCTGCGCTTCAGCGAGATCGAGGTGCCGAAATCACCGATCGCGACAGCCTTCAGCCACAGGCCAAACTGCACCGGAAGGCTGGCGTCGAGCCCGTAATGGGCGCGCATCGCGGCGATGTCGGCCGGTGTCGCGCCTGGCGAGATCATCATGGCAATCGGATCGCCGGGGACAACGCGCAAAAGCACGAAGACGATCAGCGCCACACCGAACAGCGTGACAAGGGCCATGAGCAGGCGATTGAGAATGGCAATGGCTATCATGGATTATGGCTTCCGGCCCTCAGGCAGTGGCATAAGCCAATTCTCGGCCGCTTCCTGGTGAAAGTCACGGCGGCATCAGCCCTGGGCATCCTGCCACCTGTTGATCGTCGCAATAGGGGCACCGTTAGAGAACTCGATGCGTCTAGCCGTGATATCTCCCGCGCCCAAGGACTTGGGCGCACTGTATTCCTGTGACGAGCACAGGAGTGAGGGAGGATGGTCTGGTGCCGCCATAGGCTCATGTCGGTGCCCGTTCGATCGAATAAGGCTGAATTGGCCAATGAAGAGGAATTCATCTCCCCGCCGGCGGGAAGATGACCGAACGACTGATGAGTGGGCGCCTACGGATGTTCGGGACAAGGCACAGGTGTCGCTCGTCACTGTGGAAGTGCGTGGCGACCAACCCCCTCTGTCAGCTTGGCCGACATCTCCCCCACAACGGGGGAGATTAGCCCGTGGCTTGCGTCCAAACCTCTATCAGGCCTTCGCTACCTGTGCTGCTTGCAGGGCGCCCGAGACGTTCGGGGTGACCTTGACGCTCGATTTGTAGAGGATCGGCTGGGCATATTGCAGCAGCGGGATGACGTATCCCTCTTCGGCAATATACTTATCGACCGCCTTCCAGCCCGCGATGCGCTTGGCTTCGTCCTTTTCGCCCCAGAGCGGGTTGATCAGGTTGTCGACATCGTCCGTCTTCCAGCCCGAATGCGGCGATTTGCTGTACATTGCAAAGCCGGTCGAGGTCGTTGGATCGCCGATGGCATTGCCCCAGTTGTAGAAGGCGGCAGGACCGAGCTGGTGGGCGGCGCGAAGCTCATAGTGCTTGGCGATCTCGTAGACTTCTATTTCCGCTTCGATGCCGACCTTGCGCCACATGCCGACGATTGCCTGGATCATCTCGTAGTCCTTCGGCTTGAAGCCGCGGGTGGTCTTGATGGCAAACTTCACCGGCTTTTCTGGCGAGAAGCCGCTGGCCGCCAGAAGCTTCTTGGCACCTTCCGGATCGTAAGGCGTCTTGATCCCAGCATCGTAAGCCGAGTATTCTGGGGCCTCGAGCGTCGAGAGCGGTTTGCCGTAGCCGCGCAACAGACGCTTGATGATGGCTTCCTTGTCGATTGCCATGTTGGCGGCGAGGCGGACGTTCTTGTCGAGCATAGGGCCGACATTCGAGATGAAGATCATGCCGATGTCGGAGACAGGCGTGGCGACGCCGTCGAGGCCCTTCTTCTTCTTGAGACGGTCGAAATCCTCGTAGGGCACTTCCAGTGTCACGTCGGAGGAGCCGGATTCGATCTCGGCGACGCGGCTTGTCGTATCCGGGACGAATTTGTAAATGACCGTCTCGAAGGCTGGCTTGCCGCCGAAATAGTTCGGGTTTGCCTTGAGGCGCAGGAAGGAATTGCCCTCGTAGGCATCGACCATATACGGGCCCGTGCCGATCGGCTTCTTCTCGAAGCCCTCTGCGCCGACCTTGGTGTAATAATCCTTCGGCAGGACATAGCCTGTCAGGAAGGCCATCCACATGAAATAGGTCGGCTCGTAGCGAACGACGTCCCCGGTAATCCGGTTGCCCTCGATCTTGTAGTTGGTGGCAGTCGACCAGATGAAGGAGATGGGGTTGCCGCCCTTCTGGTCGCCGGCGCGGTTCAGCGACCAGACGACATCCTCCGGGGTGAATTTGGATCCATCGTGCCAGGTAACGCCTTCGCGGACGTCCATCCAGACTTTGGTCTTGTCGTCGTTCCAGCCCCATTTCGTCAAAAGGCCAGGCTGGAACTTCAGGTCCGGGCCCTGGCCGATGAACTGGTCGAAGACCGAGCGGTAGATCGCCTGGATCGTCGGATTGACGGCCGAGGGGCCTGTCGTCGGGTCGAAGGCCGGCAGGTTGACGTTGAATGCGATCGTTAGCGTATTCACATCGGCCGCCTCGACGACCGTCCGGCCAGCGAGAATGCCCGTGATGAAAGTAGCCGCGCCTAGGCTCAACGCCTGGCGCCGTGTCAGATGGTCCATGGTCACTCCGTTCCCCTGTTCAGCGGTAGATGACCTGTGGCCGGCCTGCCGCTGGCGATTTATTATCGGAATGTTTTAATCTTAAAATAACCATTGGGAAGCGCAAGCGGATTCTCTGGCGTTGTAGAAAAATAGCAGTGTCGGTCTCCATTTCCCGGAATCAGCCAGAGACCGCGCAAGATCAAGTTGAGCATAATGTATGCTTTTGCATATTTATTCGGCTCAGGTTGCTTTTACTTCGATCAAACGGGCGTGCGGTAACGCATGTTGATGGCTTCAGGCCATTTGCTGATTGACAGCCGGTCGAAGCGCAAAATATGCTTTTGCAAATGATTGAAGAAAACGCCTGACAAGGGCGAAGGGGAACTGAAATGGCTGAACGGTCTTTTGCCCGCGAAGTCGAGGACCTGAAGCTGGGGGAGGGCGACACCTTCCGCGGCGAGGGAATTCTCGCGATTACCAAGGCGTTGCTGCAGTCCGGCGTCTCCTATGTCGGCGGCTACCAAGGCTCGCCGATCTCGCATCTGATGGACGTGCTGGCCGACGCCAAGGATGTCATGGAGGATCTCGGCATCCATTTCGAGACATCGGCCTCGGAGGCAGCAGCGGCGGCGATGCTGTCCGCCTCGGTGATGTACCCGGTGCGCGGCGCCGTCACATGGAAGTCAACGGCCGGCACCAATGTTGCCTCGGACGCACTCTCCAACCTGTCGTCGGGCGGGGTGACCGGCGGCGCGCTGATCATCATTGGCGAGGATTACGGCGAGGGATCGTCGATCATGCAGGAGCGCAGCCATGCCTATGCGATGAAGTCGCAGATGTGGTTGCTCAATCCGCGCCCCAACCTGCCGTCGATCGTCGATGCTGTCGAAACCGGCTTCGAGCTTTCCGAAGCGTCCAATACACCCGTGATGCTGCAGGTCGGCATCCGCAGCTGCCATGTGCACGGCCAGTTCGAAGCAAAGAACAACAAGCGGCCGGAGTTCACGCTGCGCCAGGCGCTGGAAAATCCGGTCCGCGACGTCAACCGCATCGTCCTGCCGCCGGCAACCTTTGTCCATGAGAAGCAGAAGCTGGAGCAGCGCTGGCCGGCCGCCGTGGAGTTTATCAAGCGCCGCAAGCTCAACGAATATTTCGGTCCCAGCGAAGGCGATGTCGGCATCATCCTGTTGGGCGGCATGTATAATGGCGTCATGCGCTCGTTGCAGCAGCTTGGCCTTGCCGATGTCTATGGCAACTGTTCCGTGCCTCTGTACGTGCTCAACGTCGCCTATCCGCTGATCGATGACCAGCTGGCCGAATTCTGCGCCAGCAAAAAGGCCGTTTTGATGGTCGAGGAAGGCGCGCCGGAATATATCGAGCAGTCGCTGAACACGATCCTGCGCCGCCGCGACATCCAGACGCGGATCGCCGGCAAGGACACGCTGCCGATGGGTGGCGAATATACGACGCAGGTGCTGATGAAGGGCATCAAGACCTTCCTCGAGACCCATGCCCGCGTGCTGCTCGGCAACCAGCCGCCGCTGCCGGATCCGTCGCCCGTTCTCAACGACCCCAAGGTCAGGGCGCTCGCCGAAGTCGTGCCGCCGCGCCCGGCCGGCTTTTGCATCGGCTGTCCGGAGCGGCCGATCTTTGCGGCAATGAAGCTGGTCGAACAGGAGCTGGGCGAGCATCATGTCGCCGCCGATATCGGCTGTCACCTGTTCTCGATCCTGCCGCCTTTCAACATCGGCGGCACGACGATGGGTTATGGTCTCGGACCCGCCTCGGCCTCGGCCTTCAATGTCGAGGCCGACAAGCGCTCGATCTCGGTCATGGGCGACGGTGGCTTCTGGCACAACGGGCTGGCGACCTCAGTCGGCAATGCGGTGTTCAACAAGCAGGACGGCGTCATCCTCGTCGTCGACAATTTCTATTCGGCAGCCACTGGCGGCCAGGATATCCTGTCGTCGCGTGCGGACAATCCGCGGCGCAAGACCAACAACTCGATCGTCAATGCCGTCAAGGGCATCGGCGCCACCTGGGTGCGCCAGATCGACCGGACCTATGATGTCGCCAAGATGCGCGACACGTTTCGCGAGGCGCTGACGACCAAGGAGCCCGGCCCGAAGATCATCGTTGCCTCGTCGGAATGCATGCTCAACAAGCAGCGCCGGATCAAGCCGCTCTTCAACAAGGCGGTCAAGGACGGCAAGCGCATGGTCAAGGAGCGGTTCGGCGTCGACGAAGACATCTGCACCGGCGACCACGCCTGCATCCGTCTTTCCGGCTGCCCGTCGCTGTCGGTGAAACATACTGACGACCCGCTGAAGGACGATCCGGTCGCTGCCATCGACAACAGCTGCGTCGGCTGCGGCAATTGCGGCGAGGTGGCGGAGGCCGCCATCCTCTGTCCGTCGTTCTACCGCGCCGATATTATCCACAACCCGACCGGCTGGGACCGCTTTCTCGCCCGGATGCGCGGTGCCGTCATCGGCTGGATGCAGGCCCGCCGCAAGGCAAGCCGCATCGTCTTTGCAGATTGAGGGGATCGCCATGAACGAGCATGTTGCTACAACGGCCGTCGGCGCCATTCGCCTGTCGACGGACAAGCCGATCTCGATTGCCATTCTCGCCATGGGCGGCCAGGGCGGCGGGGTGCTTGCCGACTGGATCGTTGGGCTGGCGGAAAGCCAAGGCTGGATGGCACAGACGACGTCTGTTCCCGGCGTTGCCCAGCGTACCGGCGCCACTATCTACTATCTCGAACTGTTGCCCGCCCGCGAGGGCCGCCATCCGATCTTCGCGCTGATGCCGACGCCGGGCGACGTCGATATTGTGCTCGCCGCCGAACTGATGGAAGCGGGCCGTTCGGTGCTGCGCGGGCTGGTGACGCCGGATCGCACGACGCTGATTGCCTCGACGCACCGCGCGCTGGCGGTCGGCGAGAAGGAGAAGCCGGGTGATGGCATCGGCAATCCCGAAGTTGTCGTCGAAGCCACGGATTTTGCCGCCAAGCGGATTATCGCCTTCGACATGGATACGCTGGCGGCCAAAAACGGCAGCGTCATTTCCGCGTCCATGTTCGGGGCGCTGGCCGCCGCCGGTGTGCTGCCCTTTTCCAGGGAGGCATTCGAGACGACCATTCGCGGCGGCGGAAAAGGCATCGAGCCGAGCCTGAAGGCTTTCAATGCAGCCTTCGAGCGGGCAACAGCGAGGACCAACGATGTCGTCTCGGCGACGCCGCACAAGCATTTCGAGGCGCTGCCCGAGACGGCAGGCCATCCCTCTCTCGACAGAATCGTCCACCGCATCCGCGCCGAGTTTCCGGAAGAGGCCCATCCACTGCTCTACGCCGGTGCCAGGAAGCTGACGGATTTCCAGGATCCGGCCTATGGCGACGAATATCTGAGCCGCGTGGCAAGTCTGCTTGAACTCGACCGCAGATATGGCGGCGCGGCAAAAGGCTTCGCGTTCACCGTTCAGGCAGCGAAATACGTCGCGATCTCTATGGCTTATGACGATGTCATCCGCGTTGCCGACCTCAAGGTGCGCTCATCCCGCTTCGACCGGGTTCGCAAGGAGGTCGGGGCAAAGGCCGACCAGATCGTCTACATGACAGAGTATATGCATCCGCGCATGGAGGAGATCTGCGGCACTCTTCCGAAGCGGCTGGGGATGTGGATCGAGAACCGGCCGAAGCTGTTTGCCCGGCTCGATCGCTTCGTCAACAAGGGACGGAGGGTGCAGACCGGCACGCTGTTCTGGTTCCTCAGCCTTTATGCCGTCTCGGCCTTGCGCGGCACACGCCGGGGAACATTGCGCCACTCCCGCGAGATGGCACATCGTGACGCCTGGCTCGCAATGGCCACCGGCCTGCTCGCTGCAAACTACGATCTGGCCGTCGAGGTGCTCAACAACAGGCGCCTCGTCAAGGGCTACTCCGACACCCACGCCCGTGGCCTGTCGAAATTCGACCGGGTCATGTCGGCGCTGCCGCTGTTGCGAGATCGCGAAGACGGTGCCGCCTGGATGAAGCGCCTGCGCCAGGCAGCCCTGCTCGACGAAAGCGGTATCGCGCTCGATGGCGCGCTAAAGACGGTGGCAACGCTTTAGAGGGTGGAGGGATTGCCGACGCTTTGGGGCGAAGGCCATCGCATGCGGGAGAGGCGCTTTTGTCTCGTTCTAGTGCCCGTCACCGTTGTCAGGTGCCTAATTCGTTGGGCGAGACGTCTTTTCCCAAGGGCGCACCGTGGCTGGATTGCTGTGACAAGCACAGCGATGAGGGTGAGGACGGAACGGTTGCAAATAAAGGGGAACTGGATGGACGATCTTCAAGCATCCCGGGTCGACGCGGGGACCTCTGTCAGACGCCAGAAAACCGGTTTGATGGTGGTGTTCCTGTGCTGGTTTGCCATTTTTGCTGAGGGCTATGACGTTGGCGTGCTCGGTGCCATCCTGCCGGCGCTCTCGACCGACAGCGCCTGGGGTCTGACGCCGATGCAGCTTGGCGCCATGGGCAGCTACACCATTTTCGGCATGCTGGTCGGTGGTATCCTGATCGGTACGCTGAGCGATCTCTACGGACGCAAGCCGATGTTTCTGTGCTGCCTGTCGCTGTTCGCGGTCTGCATGATCGTCACCTCGGCAGCGCCGACACCCACCGTCTTTGCCCTCAGCCGTTTCGTGGCGGGGCTCGGTCTCGGCGGCATAATCCCCATCGCCGCCGCGTTGACCATCGAGTATTCCCCGGCCAGCAAGAAGAGCCTGAACTACGGCATAATGTATTCCGGCTATTCGCTCGGGCTGTTTGCGGCGGCCTTGGTCGGTCGGGGGCTGCTTGCGGATTACGGTTGGCGACCGGTGGTGCTCATCGGGGCACTCCCCTTGCTATGCGTACCCCTCATAGCCTGGTTGCTGCCAGAATCGCTGGACTATCTTGTCTCCCGCAAGCGCAACGAAGCGGCTGCGAAGCTGGCCACGCGGCTCCGTCTGCCGGTCCCGGTGGAACCTTCCCACACCAGGGAGATGGTCGGCTGGCGAACTGCACTCGGCGAAATCTTCTCACCGAAGAACGCCTTTGCGACGATATGCTTCTGGGTGGCGCTGTTCATGGGGCTGCTGCTGGTCTACGGGCTGGCGCAATGGCTGCCGCAGATCATGCGCAAGAGCGGGTACGATCTTGGCGACAGCCTGCTCTTCCTTGCCGTCTTTTCCTTTACGTCGGCGATCGGTGGTATCGTGCTCGGGCAATGGGCGGATAGGTTCGGCGTGAAGCTGACGGTCACCCTGTCGTACCTGCTCGGCGCGATCGGTATCGCCGCACTCGCCTTCAAGGGTTCGATCCTGCTGAACTACGCGGTCGTGGCCGTGGCGGGTTTCGGCACGGTGTCGGCATCGCTTATCCTGACCGGCTGTCTCGCCCACTATCTCAAGCCCTCTGTCCGCGCTGCCGGCACCGGTTGGGCTCTGAGCTTCGCGCGGATCGGAGCGTTGCTGGGGCCGTTGATCGGCGGCTATATCGCCAGCATCGCGGTTGCGCCCGAGTGAAATTTCTACATCTTCGCAATCATCGCGGCAATTGCAGCCGGCGCAACCGCGCTGATCCCCAACAAACCAGCAGTCTAACGTGCGGTCCGAAACCGGTCGATGTTGCACTGCGCCAGTTCTCCGGCCACTGCATGTTGCACCGCAATACGTGTAGATATGCCTGGTTACATCTTAGGGGCTGTAACCGGGGGAAAGCTGTGTTACCCTTCCCAAATGCGAGCGAAGAGGAGAAGCGCTCGCATCAACGGAGGAGTTTTTAAACGATGACTTCAGAAGAGATGGGTTTTGGTACGGAACGGACCAGCGTGGGATCGATTGCCAAGCTGGCAGCGATCACGGTGGTTGCCTGTGTGATCTTTGTGGGCGGAATGTATTTCGTCGGAAAGGCCAACGCCCCCGATGCATCCAGCCCGCAGCCGGCGGTCACTACCCAGACCCAATAGCACGCCAGCGTTCGAACCGGACATGTGTAGCGGCTACCTCAACACTCTGGCCCCATGCTTTTGGGGCTGGGATCTAAGGCGTGATAATTTGCTGGACTGACTGGCGTAGCAGTCATTGTTCTGCCTCTGACAGAAGCCTTGCAATGGCTGGTCGCAGTTTGGGCAAGTGGACGTGGATAATGTCCCACAGGTCGCCCGGCCGAATGCGGTAATATTCATGTCTCAGCAGATTGCCGATGCCAATAATGGCACGCCAGGGAATATCGGGTTCGCTCGCACGCATTTCGGAGGGCAATTCCTTCGCTGCCTCGGATATAATCTGAATGCAGCGCTCGATGGCTCACAGGACCAAAAAATCGTCGGCGATCGCATCCGGCTTCACATCCTTTGTGGCAGACAGAATGCCATCGATGTTTTCAAGAATGTGCAGCAAGCGGACATGCGCACTCTTCGCTGAGGTCATCAGAATACTCGGATCGCGCTTTGCTCTACAGAGGCGCGATAGGCAGGCGAAATTGACTCCCGCGTACCGTAACTAATTTCGACGCCTGGGAACTGGTCTTCCAAAAGTTGGTAAGGCATCATGAAAGCTGTTAGGCCCTTGCCGCTCTCCGGACCGAAATCGACCAAGACATCAATATCGCTATCACTGCGCGCGCTGTCGCTGGCATATGAGCCGTACAGATAGAGAGCATCAACACCCAGCGCGCGTATCTGCGGCTCGGTGGCTATCAGGCGGGTAATGACTTCTTTCCGGTCCATGGTCCGATAGTACCAACTCCCTCAGATTTTGTCACCACGCAGCGCGGCCACTCCAATGTCCTCAAATCTCGTGCTTGCGGATATTATGCAGCACCTTGTGCAGCGTTCCGATGAAGGCGCGGTATTCGGCTTCCTCGACGCCGTCGAACATCTGCAGCAGCAGGTCGTACATCGTCGGCCAGACTTTCTCGAAGGCGGCGCGGCCTTCCTCGGTGATCGAGACGTCGCGGATACGCATGTCTTCGGCGCGCGGTTGCCGGCGGATATAGCCTTGGGTTTCCAGTGAATCCAGCGTCCGGCTCATTGTCGACTGCTCGGTTACGGCGAAGATCGATAGCTCGTTGATGGTCACTGACGTCGAGACGCTGAGCACCGCCAGCGCCCGCATCTTGGCGGTCGAGATGTCCAGCTCCTTCAGCTCGTCGGCCATGTTGGCGTTCCAGCGGGACATCAGTCGGTTCATCAGATAGGGCGCGAAATGGTTCAGGCCGATCTCGCCCATGGTCGGGCGGGCATCGTAGCCATCGTCCTTGCGCCTGAGCACGACACCTGAAAACCGTTCTTCCATGTACACACGCCTCCTCGTCTTCCTGTTATTTCAGCGAGGATGCGAGCAGGAAACCCGAACCGCCGCCGAGGCCAGGGCCCGGGTGGGACGACGCACCGATGTGGTACAGGCCCTTGATGTGGGTGCGGTGATTAACCGAAGACTTGAAGGGCCGCCAGAGAAAAAACTGGTCGAGGCCACAATGGCCCCCATAGGGGTCGCCGCCGACGAGGTTCATGTTCATCGTCTCGAGATCGGCCGGAGAATAGGCGCGGCGGGCAAGCCTGATTTCGGCGAAGTTTTCGATGTGGCTCGCCAGCAGCGCCTCGATGCGATCCGCATACTGTTCGCGCACCGTCTCCGTCCAGCGGCCATCCGCCGGCGTCTCGATCTTGGCCGCGGCATCGCCTCTCAGCAGGCGCGGCGCTTCCGGCAATTGTAGCCAGAGGATGGACTTGCCCTCGGGCGCCCGGCTGGGGTCGAAGGATACCGGCTGGCCGACGCAAACGGTGGGTTCCGCCGGCAGTAGACCGCGTTCGCATTCGTTGCAGGCGCGCGAGACACCGTCGAGGCCGGGGGTCAGGTGCAGCAACGCGACCTGGCCGAGCTCAGGGTTATGTTTCCAGCGGGGCGGGGCGGACAGCGCGTAGTGGATCTGCATGTTGCCCTTGCCATAGCGATATTGGGAGACATCCTTGCGGATCTGTGCCGGCAGCGGCCCGGGCCAGTCGGCCATCAGGCGCTCATAAAGCTGGTTCGGGGTCGTCGAGCAGATGACGCCGCCGGTGGCGGTGAGGGTTTCACCACTCACAAGGCGAACGCCGCCGGCGACGTTGCCGGGGCCGGGCAGGATGCTTGCGACATCGGCACCCGTACGGATGGTGCCGCCCTGGTCCGCAATCAGCCGTTCGAAAGCAGTGACCAGGGTGCCGGCGCCCCCTGTCGCTACCGGGCAGCCCGCAAGTTCGATGGCAAATCCGATGACCTTCAGCATTTCTGCGGAATAGGCATCTTCCGGGCTGAGCCCGCAATGCAGCACCCAGGGCGCCCAAAGTGCGCGGGCAAGGTCCGAGCCGTAGGCCGTTTGCAGGTAGCCGCGCGCGGGCGTCAGCGCGCTACCGAACCAGGCAGCAAGGTTGCGAAGGCCTCGGCCCCAGGCCTGCCGGGACACAGTCTTCAAGATATTGCCCGACCAGAGAGCGCCGCCGAGCAGGGAGAACAAGAACGGCGCATCCGCTCCGAGCCTGTCCATTTCGTCGGAGAAAGTCTTGCCGTCGCCTGCCGAGAGGGCTTCGAATGTGGCTATGTTGCGCTGGCGATCCCTGGAAAAGATGACGTTCGATCCGTCCGGACGCAGCACGCCGGTTGGCAGGTCGGCATGCGAGAAAGCAAGGCCGCGCGCCTCCAGATCCTTACCGAGCGCCCCGTAGGCCGGCGAGGTCAGAAACAGCACCATCGTTGTCGCCATGACGTCGTGGACGAAGCCGGGCTCGGTAATCTCCTCGGTGCGCAGGCATCCGCCGATACGCTCGTTGCGCTCGAGGATCAGAACCTTGCGACCCTTCTTGCCCAGCATGGCCGCCGCAACCAGCGCATTGATGCCGCTGCCAACGATTATGTAGTCATGGCTGCTCATGCCGTTGTCCCGCAAAGAGTGGTTGGAGGATGGGGCCCGCTCGTCGAGGCCGGGAGGGTATATGACGAGCCCAGAGACGTCCCTTCACGGCGCGGACGTACCGTGGCTGGATTCCTGTGACGTGCACAGGAATGAGGGAGGGAAGTGGCGCTTCCGATGGCTTGCCTTAGTGGGATAGGCGCTTGCAATGATGCTGCCTCTGCTGCCTCTGCTGCCTCTGCTGCCTCTGCTGCCTCTGCTTCCACTGTCTCCGCCAGTCTGGCTTTTGCGGGAGGGCGGGAGGTTGCCACGGTTTCCCTCATTCCTGTGCTTGTCACAGGAATCCAGTGCGCCCAAGTCCTTGGGCGCGGGAGGGCTTGTGGCGGACGGTCAAGTGTTTTTTCACGGCGCAGACGCGCCGTGGCTGGATTCCTGTGACGAGCACAGGAATGAGGGTGGGGGATGTATGGGGCGGCGGCTTGCCTAGCGGCGGAGGGCGGAGGCAGCGATTCTGCTTCCGCCAGTCCCTTCACCGCAGCAGGGCTCGAAAGCGCCCGGTGCCCTTTGGCGGACGCTCTCCCGGGCCAAGAGCCTTGCCGGTGGCGGAGAGAGGGAGCGCCTAGGGGCATGGGCGTCGTCTATTGGGCGATCAGCGCGAGGGCGCGCACGGGGGAGCCGGTGCCGGAGACGATCTTCAGTGGGGCGGCGATGAGAATGGCGCCCTTTGGCGGCAGAAGATCAAGCTGGCAGAGGCTGGCGAGACCGTAACGGTTGTTCTTGTGCATCAGGTTGTGGGCCGGGAAGGGCGGGTTCATGCCACCGGCCGAGCCGGCATCGGTGCCGATAGTTTCCTGGCCCCAGCCGATGATGTCCTTGGTGAGCAGATATTCGATCGCCTCGGCAGTCGGACCCGGCGAATGCGGGCCGTTCTCGTCGGCGTTCAGGAATGTCTCGGTCGAACCGTTGCGCTTGTACCAGTCGGTACGCAGCAATACCCAGGATCCGGCTTCGATGTCGCCGTACTCGGCTTCCCATTCCTTGATGCTGTCGACGGTCAGCAAATAGTCCGGATTGGCGGCTGCCTCCTTCGAGCGATCGATGACATTAACGGGGGCGACGAAGTTTTGCGGTGGGATGGTGTCGGTGGTGTTCTGGGGGTTGTCCTTGCCGGTGATCCAGTGGCTTGGCGCATCGAAATGTGTGCCGGTATGCTCGCCGAGTTCCAGCCAGTTCCAGGCCCAGAACGGCCCATCCTCGTTGTACTCCGAGATGGTGTGGACCTTGACCTTCGGCGTGTTCTTGCCGAACTGCGGCGGCAGGTAGAGCACCGGGGTGTCGGGGCCGAGCGATGCGGTGAGATCGACGACCTTGATGGAGCCCGAAACGAGGGCGGTGGCCAGGCTGGCAAGCGTGTTCGACGTCATTCCTGTGTTCCCCTTGAACGAAAACCGCCGTGCTGGATGGGGCATTGATCTACCCTTCTTGCGCCCAGGCAGGCGGCTGAATGGGGCAAGCCTATGTCACACCATATGATATTGCAAGCATTTGCGGGGCGGCTCGGGCGTCAAGTTTCAGGCCGCCCGACAATTGGGCAAATGCGGACATATGGCCTATAAAACAGGCTATCCAACGGGGTTATTCCAGCCAAATTCCGCATCGTATTGCAGTCCATGACGGGATTTCGAGGCCGCTGCCCTTGATGCCGGCGGCGCAGAATGTATGCATGTGAGGTATAAAATAATAAGGGAACGGAAGGTGGATCATGGCATACGACGCGGTGGTGGTGGGGGCGGGGCATAACGGGCTTGCGGCAGCGGTACATCTGGCCGCCAAAGGCTGGAAGGTTGCGGTCGTCGAAGGCAGCACGACCGCCGGCGGCGCAGTCAAGACTGCGGAGGTGACGCTGCCGGGTTTTCGGCACGATCTCTGCGCCATGAACCTCTCGATGTTTGCGGGCTCGGCATTCCTTGCCCAATACCGGCAGGAGCTCGTCGCCAACGGTCTCGGTTTCGTGCCGGCCGCCGATTGTTTCGCCAGCGTCTTCCGCGACGGCACGTATCTCGGCGTCAGCACCGATCTCGAAAAGACGGCGGCTGCGATTGCGGCCCTTTCGCCGGAGGACGCGGAGGCCTGGCGGGCAATGCTTGCCGAATTCACCACCGATGCGCGGCACATCTTCGGGCTGCTCGGTGCACCCATGCCCTCGCTTGCAGCAGCGAACGTCCTTTGGAAGGCCTGGCGGCAAAAGGGCAGCGGCTGGCTCTACGACACGGTGCGCATGCTGCTTTCCTCCCCGCGCGGTTTCCTCGATGCCCGGTTTCGTCACGCGAAGCTGAAGACGATGATGGCCGCCTGGGGGCTACACCTCGATTTTGCACCGGATGTCGCAGGCGGTGCGCTGTTTCCCTATCTGGAATCGATGGCCAACCAGGCCTTTGGCATGGTCATTGGACAAGGCGGTGCGGATACGATCATCAAGGCGATGACGGGCATGCTGACCGCGCGCGGGGGCGAGATCCTGCTCGGGACGGCGGTGGACAAGGTGCTGGTGTCCGGCGGCAAGGCGACCGGCGTGCTGCTGGCCGATGGTCGTCGGCTGGAGGCGAGCCGCGCCGTCATCGCCAACGTCAATCCGAAGAACCTGTTCGGCAAGCTGCTCGATGCCGATCCGAAACGCCGAGATTTCGATCGCAAGGTCAGCCGGTTCCGTGCCGGACCCGGCACGATGATGATCCATCTGGCGCTGGACAGCCTGCCGGACTGGACGGCCGGAGAGGCGCTGAAGAGCTTTGCCTATGTGCATATCGCGCCTGATCTCGAGATGATGTCGAAAGTCTATGCGGAAGCGGCGGCCGGTCTGTTGCCGATAGAGCCGGCGCTGGTCGTCGGCCAGCCGACCGCTATCGATCCGTCGCGGGCGCCTGCCGGAAAGCATGTGCTCTGGGTGCAGGTGCGGGTTCTTCCGGCCGAGATCCTCGGCGATGCCGCCGGGCAGATCGGCGCGCGCAGCTGGGATGCGGCCAAGGAGGACTATGCCGACCGGGTGATCGATATCATCGAGGCCCATGCGCCGGGCCTGCGGGCCAAGATCCTCGCCCGGACCGTCGTCTCGCCTTTGGACCTCGAGCGCGAAAACCCCAATCTCATCGGCGGCGACAGCCTTTCGGGCAGCCATCACCTGGACCAGAATTTCCTGTTCCGGCCCGTCGCCGGATATTCGCGCTACAGGACGCCTGTCGCCGGCCTCTACATGTGCGGTGCTTCCACCTGGCCGGGGGCTGGAACGGGAGCTGGCTCCGGCTTCCTGCTTGCCCGGATGCTGGCCAAATGAGGCTATCCACTGGCGTGCGACACGGCCCGATCCGAAACCTTTGACATTTCAAATATTGCTTCGTATGCCATGGGAACACGGATTGCGGTCCAGGAATTCGAGCGGGGATCATGGCCGAAGCAGAAAGCGAAACTGTCGACCTGGAGGCGATTGCGCACGGCGCCCAGGATGGCAAGAAGCAGGAACTGCGCCTCTGGCTGCGCATGCTGTCGACCACGAAGCTGATCTCGCAGGAAGTGCGCCGCCGGCTGCGGGCCGAATTCGGCGCGACGCTGCCGCAGTTCGACCTGATGGCGCAGCTTTATCGCGAAAGCGACGGGCTGAGGCTCGGCGAACTCTCAAAACGGACGATGGTCACCAACGGCAACGTCACGGGGCTGGTCGAGCGGCTGGAAATCGACGGTATGGTTCTGCGCGAAACGCCCCACGGCGACCGGCGCGTGACCGTCGCCAAGTTGACGGCCAAGGGCGAAAAGCTGTTCACCGCCATGGCCGCCGCCCACGAAGGCTGGCTGCGCGACATGCTGGGAGACGTAGACCCGTCCATCATCGCAGAACTCTGGACCGACATCGGCACCGTCAAGGCCTCCGTCAGCAACCACCTTTCAGGCGGGGAGTTTGATTAAGAGTCGGCGGCAGAGCAGCAGCCCAATATAGTGGACGTTATTGGCAGTCGATGTCGCATGGCGGCGTCAATTAAAGAGTTTATAGTGGATTTTTCTTCTGTTATTATGTATATTTTGCCTTAGCAGGCCTGCTGTTGTATTATTTACTCTAATAAGTTTCATTTATATATAATATTATAAATATAATTTCGCTTATAAATTACAGCCGGTGCTGGCCTGTTCTCAAAATTTTCGTGAAACATGCATTGTTATCTCTAAAATTTGGCATTGCAAATATAGTTGCAATAATACCACTTTTGCAAATTTGTCCCCAGCTTAAATCTGATGGCTAGCAATTCGCGTTAGTTGTTTGTTAAGCATGAATTTCAGCTAGGGGATGATATGATCGCGGTTTTGAACAGGTTATTTGGGGTTACAGAGAAGTGGGAGCCTTGTGTTGCCACCGGTGTTGTTGAGCTTGAATCCGGCATCTCGCTTGATGGCCCCCTCATGAAGAAATCCTCACCGATGGGTGTTGTTTATCGGGAGATGACTACTGAGGAATACACGGATTATCTTTACTGGCAGGCCATAAAGTGAGCAGGTCGACATTCGCTCAATCGCTTTAATTATTTTATTTCACGACTATATACGTATGAAACACTTCTCTCCGAATTTGACTTGGGCTGCCACTATCAGCTCTATCTACTAACGCATCAAACGGCGCTCCACCAAATCCGCGACACAACTGTAAGTTTCCCTTACAGGGTTGCCAGCCTTTACGCCGGCACTAGGTGACGGGAGGCTGATTGTTATTTTGCGAGGAGGAGACGCGGCATGGTTTCGGAACAGGCACTTATCAGGAAGATCACCTGGCGGCTCATGCCGTTTCTGGGTCTCCTCTACCTCATCGCCTATATCGACCGGCAAAATGTCAGCTATGCGAAGCTCCAGATGGTCGATGCGCTCGGCATGAGCGAATACGCCTATGGCCTCGGTGCGTCCCTGTTCTTCGTCGGTTATTTCATTTTCGAAATCCCTGCAAACCTGTTCCTGACGCGGTTCGGAGCCCGTGTCTGGTTCACGCGGATCATGGTCAGCTGGGGTCTGGTGACGATTGCGCTGGCCTTCACACAGAATATGACGATGTTCTACATCCTGCGCTTCCTGCTCGGCGTCGCCGAAGCCGGCTTCTTCCCGGGCGTGCTGTTTCTCCTGACCCTCTGGTTTCCCCGGAACTATCGAGGGCGCATGGTCGGTCTGTTCATGATCTTCAGCGCCATCGCCAATGCTGTCGGCGCGCCGCTTGGCGGCATGTTGCTGGATCTGCACGGCTTCCTGGGCCTTGCCGGTTGGGAGTGGGTGTTCCTCGCCACCGGTATCCCCGCCGTTGTGGTGGGTCTGGTAACGTTCTTCTATCTGGACGACCGGCCGGAAGAGGCAAAATTCCTCAACGACGCTGAAAAGCTTTGGCTGAAAGAGCGGCTGGCGCAGGAAAACCAGGGCATGGACGGCACCGCAGATGACGGTTTCAAGGCGCTTATCAACCCGCGGGTGATGCTGATGGCTATCTGCTACATCGGCTTCCCGCTGGCAGCCTATGGGCTGAGTTATTGGCTGCCGACCATCGTCAAGGGCTTCGGCGTTACCAACACCGTCAACGGCTTCATCAACATCATCCCTTGGGTGGTCGTGGCGATTGCCCTCTGGGTCGTGCCTGCCGCTGCCGACAAGACGGAAGCAAAGACACCCTACATCGCCGGACCTGCTTTCGTCGGCGCCATCGCCCTGACGCTATCCGCCCTTGTTACTTCGCCGCTGCTGCAGTTCATCTTTCTCTGCATCGCCGCGGCGGGGATTTTTGCCGGGCAGCCGGTGTTCTGGAGCCTGCCATCGCGCTTCCTCCGGGGTGCCGGTGCCGCAGCAGGCCTGGCCGCCATCAACTCGGTCGGTAATCTCGGTGGCTTCATCGCACAGAACGTGGTGCCGTGGATCAGCGATGCCACCGGAAGCAAGATCGTGCCGATGTTCTTCCTTGCCGCATGCCTGGCAGCCGCAGGCGTGCTGGTGATCGTGGTCGAACGCGCGCTTGGCCGTAAGGCAGAAGTCGGCTCGGTGTAGGAGCTGAATGTTTTCCGCTCTGGAGTGCCTTCTTGCGGAGGCACTCCGCAATGATTGCTGGCGGTGCTGTCCAAGAGGCTACGTCTGCCGTCCAGGCAACCGCAGCCTTCAATGGGCCTTTTCGGTCTTGAAGCGCTTTTCCAGCATGCTCACCAGTCGCACCATTGGCCACAACAGGATGATGTAGACGAGTGCTGCGCCGATCAGGGGCGAGGGGTTGGCGTAGAGGGCCTGGGCGTCCTGCGCTTCCTTCAGCAATTCCGGCAGGGCGACGGTTGAGGCCAGCGAGGTATCCTTGAACATCGACACGCAATTGCTGGTCATCGGCGGGATGACTATGCGTATCGCCTGCGGCAAAACCACCTTGTAGAGCGTGACGATGAAGGGCAGGCCGAGGGCCGAGGCCGCCTCGAACTGACCCCTCGCGACACTCTCGATGCCGGAGCGAAAGACCTCGGCGGAGTAGGCGGCCATGACGATGGAAAAGGCGATGACGGCCGATGCCCAGGACGTCAGCCTGATGCCAAGGAACGGCAAGGCATAATAGATCAGGATGAGGACGACGAGGACCGGTGTTGCCCGCAGGATGTCGATATAGCCGACGGCGAGCAGCCGGAATGGTTTCGGCGCATAGAGCCTGACGAGGCTGATGACGAGGCCGAAGGGCACGCCGATGACGATGCTCATCATGCCGAGCAGGATGGTGTTCCACAAACCCCGCAGCAGGGCCGGTATGGACGACATCAGGACGTCGTAGTTGAAGAAGGTCTCGACGAGCGACATGGTATCCACCGGTCTTGCAAGCGTTCAGTCCGTCATATCCATGCCGGCTTCTGGGCGACCGGCATGGATCATGGCAGGTTATGGTTCGATCACGCCTTGGGGATCGGCATTTCGACGACCGTGGAGGAGCCAGCCGGTGCATCGCTGCCGAACCACTTCTTGTGGATCGCCTGCAAGGTGCCGTCTTTTTTCATCGCTGTCAGGGCATCGTTAAGCTTGCCGAGCAGCGGGGAATCCTTCGTCATCATCAGGCCGTACTGTTCGCCTGTCTTGATGCGCTCCTTTACGGCAAAGCCCTTCATCTTGACGAACAGGTATTCCATGCCGGGCACGTCGCTGACCACGGCATCGACCCGGCCGGCGCCGAGATCGAGGAACATTTCCTGCTGGGCATTGTAGCCCTTGACGTCTGCGAAGCCATCTGCGGCCTTATGCTCGTCGACCCATTTTGCACCGGTCGAGCCGGACAGCACGCCGATGGTCTTGCCCTTGAGATCGGCAATGCCCTTGATGGCGCTGTCGGCCTTGGCGGCGATGCCCATGTCGGAATCGTAGTAGGGCTGGGTGAAGGACTGCGACTTCAGCCGCTCCGGCGTGATGGTGATCGACGAGATCGCAACGTCGATGCGCTTGGACGAGGTTCCGGCGAACAGCGCCTGGAAGCCATAGTCGGCGATTTCGGGGGTCATTTCGGCGCGCTTGGCGGCTTCCTTGACGATGTCGACCTCGAAGCCCTCGAAGGTGCCCGAGTCTGTCTTGTACTCAAACGGCGGGTTGCTCGGGTAGGAACCGACGTTCAACGTCTCTGCCGCATGGGCAATGGACGACCCGCCGGCAAGGCTGATGGCGGCGGCGAGCACCAATAGATTACGACGCGTAAGGCTCATGTCTGTTTCCCTCTGGTTATGGACCCGAAGGCATCGTTGGCCCACGGGGGTAGCATCGGCGCGCCCTCAAGGGCTGGCCGTCATGTCATGGCGCCGACCATCCGGTCGAGCGCAGTGCGGATCTGTTCGATGTCGCGGAAGATGCACATGCGCAGGAAGGCGCGGGAGCTGTCTCCGAAGAGATAGCCCGGGGCCAGGCCGACGCGCGAGGTCTCCAGGATGCGGGTGCAGGCAGCGCGGGCATCGCTCTCGCCCTCGAGCGCGAAGAAGGCGTACATGCCGCCGCGCGGTTTTACCGGCAGGACGATTCCCGGAATCTGCGGAAGTTTCTCGTAGGCGAGGTCGAGGCCGGCCTTGATCTTCTGCCTGACATCCTCGACCAGCGGCTCGCCATCCCTGACGGCAGCCAGTGCTCCAGCCTGGATCATGCCGGCCGTTCCGCTGTTGATATACTGCGTCATCGCAGCCAGTTGGTCGGCGACGCCGGAGGGGTGGGTGAGCCAGCCAATGCGCCAGCCGGTCATCGCCCAGGCTTTCGAAAAGCTGTTCACCGAGATCACCCGGTCGCCATCGTCGGCAACCTGGAGGATCGAGGGTGCGACTATGCCTTCGAAATAGAGCCGCGCGTAAACCTCGTCCGAGATGATCCAGATGCCGGTCCGGCGGCTGAATTCCAGCAGCGCCTGCATCTCGTCGCGCGAAGCCGTCCAGCCGGTCGGATTGGATGGTGTCGACAGGCAGATGGCGCGTGTGCGGGCGTCGCAGCGGGCAAACAGCTTGTCGAGATCGAGGTGCCAGTCGGTGTCGAAGTCGAGCGGTACGGGGCGTGGCTCGCCGCCGATCAGATGGATGGCGTTGTGGATGTTCGGCCACTGCGGCGCGACGTAGACGACATTGCTGCCGACATCGACCAGCAGCTGGAGGGCGAGATAAAGCGCCTGCATGCCGCCCGGCGCAATCGTCGTGCGCTGGATCGGAATGTCGCGGTCGTGCAGCCGCGACTGATAGGCCGAAAGGGCTTCGTTGAGCGGACCGGAGCCGCGCATATTGGGGATGTAGAAGGTGGTGCCGTCATCGAGTGCCTGCTTGGCGGCATCGCGGATGAAAGCCGGCGTTACCATGTCGCCTTCGCCATACCAGAGCGGGATCACATCTCCGAGTTCGCGGGCGCGCATGGCGAGTTCGGCAATATTCTCGGTGTGCAGGTCGCGGATCTGGGCGCGGATGCCGTCGAAAGCGTAACGGTCGTTGTCGGCTGCGGGTGATGCTCGTAAAGGCACGGTCTTTTCCTTGAAATTCAGATGTCGGAACGTCGCCGATAGTTTCGGAAGACGCATGGATCACCCCTTGATTTCGAATGGTTATCCAAAACGAAGGGCATTTCAAGAAAAAAATTTGAAGCTTAAAAAGTCTAAGAAAAAAGCATATTTTTGACGTTTGAAAATTGGCTTCAAGTCGTTGATGTTGCTAACTTAAATATCGGTTGTTGCTAAGCGCAAGAATTGCGCGCTTTTGCAGCGTTTTCCGCCATGGCGGCTCCAAGAAACATTGTGTCGCTGGCCAGCAGGAAGAAACTGATGCCGGCCGCCGACCAAGTCGCGATATCCGATGTCGAGGGACGGAAAATGCCAACAGTCCTGCCGGCTGCAAGTGATGTTTCGGTGATGGTGCGGATGGCTTTGTCGAGCCTGTCCTTGCCATCTGGCCCGAGTGCATCGATGGACACCGACAGGTCGCCGGGGCCGATGAAAATGACATCGACGCCCTCGACGGCCGCGATCTCCGCGATGTTGGCAAGGCCTTCAGCCGTCTCGACCTGGATGGCGAGAACGAGCGATCCATTGGCTTTCGCCAAGTAGTCCGGGATGCGGTAGCCGTAGGCTGCGGCGCGACCTGGGCCGACGCCTCGCTCGCCGACCGGCGGGTACCGCGTTGCCATCACTGCGGCCGTGGCCTCTGCGGCATTGGAGATGCGCGGCACCAGCACGCCGGCTGCTCCAGCATCGAGAACGGCGGCGATGGATTCCGGCGCATGGCCGGGCACCCGGACAATTGCAGGCACGCGATGCACGTCGGCGGCGCGAATGAGATCCTCGATGCGCTCGCGACTGATCTGCGCGTGCTCCCAGTCGATGCAGAGAAAATCGACGCCCGCCATCGCCACGACTTCCACCGCGACAGGATGGGGGATGGCCGAAAACGTGCCGATCAGCGGAGCGCGGTCGAGGCAGCGCTGGCGAAAACTGGTCATGGTGGATCCCCGGATGGCGGCATTGGTTTGTTCACCGATAAACCTAAACGCAAAGTCTGCGAAAGCGAAATCTATTTTAGGCTTGAAATATTTTATCCTGCACGTAGCCTGACTGATAAGGTGAGGGAGAAACCATGATCAAGCAGCATCCGCTCAAGGGGCCGAATAGGCTGAAGCTTGGCGTGTTTTCGACCAATGCCGATGGTGGGCTGGCGATCACCGATGTGCCGGAGCGGTGGACGGCAAGCTGGGAGGATAATCTTGCTGCGGCAAAGATCGCCGACCGCGCCGGGCTGGAATTCCTGCTGCCGATTGCCCGCTGGCGCGGTTTCGGTGGCCGCAATCGGGTGCGCGAATGGTCGTTCGAGACTTTCACATGGGCAGCGGCGCTGGCCGCCTCGACCAAGCAGATCGGCCTGTTCATGACAGTCCACGTGCCACTCGTTCATCCGCTTTACGCCGCAAAATCGCTGGCGACGGTCGACCATGTCAGCGGCGGCAGGGCAGGCCTCAACATCGTTTGCGGCTGGAACCCGAAGGAATTCGGCATGTTCGGCACGCCGCTGGTCGAGAAGGGCTATGATCAGGCAGCCGAGTGGCTCGATATTGTCGAGCGCGCCTACGGCCCCGATCAGCCCTTCGATTTCAACGGTGTCTACTACAGCCTGAAGGATGCAGTCAGCCGGCCGGCAAGCCTGCAAATACCTCGCCCGGTGACCATGAATGCAGCATTCGGCGGTCCGGGTCGAGATTTCGCCGCAGCCCATTGCGATTACCTCTTCACCACGTTCACGGAGATGGCGGATGCCGGAAAGCCGGTTGCCGATATCCGCGAGCGGGCGGAGGCCAAAGGCCGAGATGTCGGCGTCTACACCGTCTGCCATGTCGTCTGCCGCGAGAGCCGGCAGGAAGCGCAGGATTATTACGTGCGCTACGCCGTCAACATGGCCGATCACGAGGCGGTCGATGCCCATATGGCAGGCAAGAAGGAGTTCTCACAATCGCATGATGCCGGAGCCTATGATCGCTATCGCCAACGCTTTGCAGGCGGTGCCGGCAGCTATCCGCTGATCGGGACGCCGGAGAGCATCGCCGCTGAAATGATCGAGGTCAGCGAAAAAGGCTATGCCGGCATAGCCCTTTCCTTCGTCAACTACACGCAGGAACTGCCATATTTCTGCGACCGCGTGCTGCCGATCCTGCAGCAGGCGGGGTATCGGATGTGAGAATGCATTTCACCGATGGCGGGCGATGATGTTGCCGAGGACCAGGTCGAAGCGGGCGGCTTCTGCCAGGGTGTTGTAGTGCACCATGGAAATCCTGAGCGCACCCTGTTCCATGGTCAGCCCGAGACGTCTCATCAGACGCGGGGCGAACATGTGGCCGTCGCGCAGGCCGATGCCGGCTTCGCCCATCTCACCGGCAATCTGCTGGGGCGTGATGCCGGGGATGTTGAAGCATATTGTCGGCACGCGACCGGCAATGTTGGTCTCGTCGGAGATGCCGTAGATCACTGCGCCGTGACGCTTGAGGATTGCCAGCAATTCGCGCGACAGGGTCGTTTCATAGGCGCGGATGGCGCCCATGGCGGCGGCTATGGCAGCGCGTCGGGAGTGTTCTCCGGCGGGCAGGAAGCGGCGGCCGAGGGTTTCTAGATATTTGACGGCAGCGTTCATGCCGGCCACGTTCTCGTAGGCGAAGGTGCCGACCTCGATCTTGTAGGGCGGGACATCCGGAATGAAGTCTTCCTTGAACGTCGGCAGCTTGACCAGCGCATCGTAGCGGCCCCAGAGGAAACCCATGTGCGGCGAGAAATTCTTGTAGCCGGAGCAGACGAGATAGTCGCAGTTCCAGTCCTGCACGTCGATCAGGCCGTGCGGGCCGTAGTGGACGCTGTCGAGAAAGACTTCGGCGCCGGCCGCATGGGCCAGCTGCCCGACCGTCTTGACATCGACGATGGTGCCGATCGAATGGGCCGTGACGGTGCAGGCTACTAGGCGGGTGCGCTCCGAGAGGAGCGGCTTCAAGTCATCCGTATGCAGCGTACCGTCTTCGCGCATGTGCCACCAGACGATCGTTGCGCCATCGGCCTCCAGCGCCATCCAGGTGGCGATGTTTGCGTCATGGTCCATGTCGGTGACGATGATCTCGTTGCGTGTCTCCAGCATCCTGGCAATGCCAAGGCTAACGAGCCGGATGAAAGATGTGGCGTTCAGGCCGAAGGAGATTTCTTCCGGTCGGTAGGCGTTGACGAGCAAGCCAACGGTCTCGCGTGCCTCATCGAGATTACGGTCGACACCTTGGCTGTGCTGGTATTTGGCCATGCGCTGGACGTTGAAGTCGATGAGGTGGTTTGCAACCGCGTCGACAACAGCCTGCGGCACCTGCGCGCCGCCGGCATTGTCGAGAAAGACAAAATCGCCGGCCTTCTGCAGTGCTGGAAACATGCCGCGCAGTTCCTCGACCGGAAAGCCGTTTTCGCCGGTAAACGTCGTGTCGGAAGCTGCAGCGTTCATGGGTGTCTCGCGGGGGGGCGCCGTTTCGTTTGGTCGGTTTGAGGCGGGGTCCCCTGCCGTCTCGCAAGCATATGATCACGAGATATTTTATAGTTCAACTAAATTCGCGGCTGGTCTTGGGATCGGCTCGGTGAGCTCGATACTGTACTTGCAAAACTGGTTGTTTCGACATATCTTGGAGTGGTGGACGGAGCGCTAACTCCACCCACCGTTTTGTTTATGATAAAAAGTTAACCCGCACCGTCATTGACCAGCCTGTGCGGGTTTTTCTTACCACAAACGTGAAACTAAGCGGTATATACCACATAGATCACCTCCGTTTTCAGTAACGAGGCCCTCGCCTGGGTCGAGGAGGCCCGTCTTCCTCGATGCACCGCTGGCCACGGTGCCTGCTGCTTTCGCTACCGACTCTATCAGGCATAGTCGAAGTAGATGAGGGTAAGATAGAAAAATCGCCTTAAGATTGCATTCGGTGGAAGATCACGACCTGTGTTGAGCAGGGTTGGTGACGGCTTTTGTCATTATGCGAGAGGGCTTGCGCTGGCGAAGGCCGATGCCGACGCCCGCTAGTGCAAGCGCACCACCGATGGCGTGGTAGGCGTGCAACTCCTCTTTCAGGATAGCCCAGGCGAGAATGGCGACGACGACCGGCAGCAGGTTGATGAAGAGGGCGGTGCGGGCGGCGCCAAGGCTGCGGATCGCTGTCATCCAATAGAGTGGCGCGATCAGGGATGTGGGGATGGCGGCGTAGAGGATGAGCGGCAGGTTTGCCGTCGTGATCGGCGAAATCGTCCCCATCAGCCAGACGGGAACTAGCATCAAGGTCGCAAAGGCGATCTGCCAGAACAGCTGCAGCCAGAGCGACAGCGGAATTGTCCAGCGCTTCAGCAGAACGCCGTAGAGCGAGTTTGCTGCTATCGCGATCAGCATAAGGCCATCGCCGATGTGAAATCCACCGGTCAGAAGCGTGGCGGGGTCGCCGTGCGACGTGAGATAGACAAGGCCGGCGAGCGAGACGCCGCCGCCGGCGAGGCGGTTGAACGACAGTCTTTCGGCGGCAAGCAGGCTTGCAAGCAGCGCCGACATCAGCGGCATCAGTGCCAGCATAACGCCCATGTTGACGGCGGTCGTGGTCTTCGCCGCCTCATAGGCAAGGCTCTGGTAGACGACCATGCCAAGCGCTCCTAGCACTGCCAGTTGCAACCAGTGACGCGCCGCGACGGCTCGCTGTTGCCAGGCTACCTTGGCGACAAAGGGCAGCAGGACGAGGAGAGCGATCAGCCAGCGGTAGAATGCGATCGATCCCGGAGCGATGACGCCGAATGCCGCCTCCGTGACAATGACGTTGCCGGACCAGATCAGCACGGTTGCAAACGGCGCGAAGGCCGAAGCCGGGGTCAGCGGCGTCGCTGTCTCGATGGATTTTCCGTCGGCCATGGATGTTCCCGCAAAACGAATAAGGGAGATGCCTGCTGCAGGGGTGTGTTTAGCGTTTGTCCGATTAGTGGTATATAGCGAATTCCAGAAAGCCAGTCCCGGAATTCCGCCATGTCCGCTCGATCGCCACGCCTTGACGGAGAGCCGCCAGCCCCGGTTTCCTTCCGAACCGAGAGTTACGTTGGAGGTACGGTCTTTCCGGCCAAGAGCCAGGAGTGGGGCGAGCTGAACTATGCGCTTGTCGGCGTCGCGGAACTGGACATCGAAGGTATCCGCTATCTCTCCCCACCGCATTACGGCATATGGCTGCCGCCCTACACCCTGCATGAAGCGTGGATCAGGCATGATGTTCGCTACGTCACGGTGTATGTCGCGCGGGAGTTGTGTGCGGATCTGCCGCCCGTTCCGCAGACGCTCAGCCTCAGTCCGCTGTTGAAGGCTATACTGGCGGACTTTGCGATCCGCGACGTCGGCGTGCCACAAACGACGGAGGATCTACGGCTGGCGCAGGTGCTGGTCGACCAGATACGGCTGGCGGAGCGCTGCGAAAGCTATCTGCCGCTTTCCGTCGATGCGTTGCTTGGACCCGTTTTGTCTGCCTTGCAGGAGGCGCCCGGCGATCGCCGGTCCCTGGAAGAATGGGCGCGGATGATGAAAACCACCGAGCGGACGCTTTCGAGGCGATGCCAGGACGAGCTGGGAATGTCGTTCAACGACTGGCGGCAGCGATTGAAGCTGGTTGCGGCGCTGGCGATGCTCGAAGCCGACATGCCGGTGCGGCAGGTGGCGCAAGAATTGGGCTACGGCAGCGCCTCGGCCTTCATTGCCATGTTCCGACGCCTGACAGGCAGCAGCCCCACCCAGATGCGGCGCAGGTGACGCTGCCGATGCCATGTATCAGAGATCGCCGATGCGGGAGGTGACCAGCAGCTTTGCCAGCCAGTCGACGAAGACGCGGACCTTGTTGCTGAGATGCCGGTTCGGCGGATAGACGATGTGCAGGGGCAAGGGGTCGCGGTGCCAATCAGGAAGCATTCGCACAAGCTTCCCATCCGCCAACGCTTCGCGGATCATGAAGGCAGGAGCCTGGATGATGCCGAGACCGCTCAGAGCCGCGTTGACGAAGCTTCTGCTATCATTGACCGACAGGATGTATGTGGGGCTGATCTCGAACGTCTCATTGGCACGGGAGAACTCGAACGGTATCGTCTTTCCCGTCTGGGCGCGAAAGTAGCTGACGGCGAAGTGTCCGGTTTCGATGTCTTGAGGGGACTGAAGCGTGCCGAATTTTTCGATGTAACGCGGTGACGCGCAGGTGACCATCGGAATTTCGCCGACGCGCCGGGCAATCAGGGACTGATCCGTGGGGGTGCCTGCGCGCAGGGCGCAATCGACGTTCTCGGCGAGATAATCCACCAGCCGGTCGCCGACACCCATGTCGATGCGGATATCGGGATAGCGCAGGTGGAAGTCGCACAGCGCCGGGATAACGATCTCGTCGGCAAAGGCGCCAGCCATTTCGACCCGCAGCCGGCCGCTCGGCAGGCTCTGCGAATTGCTGACGCTGCCGTCGAGCTCCTCGATTTCCGAAAGGATCTGGATCGCGCGCTCGTAGTAAAGGGCGCCGTCGGTGGTCACCATGACACGGCGGGTCGTGCGGTTCAGCAATTTCGTGTGCAGGTGCTGTTCGAGCCCCTGGATGAGTGTCGTTACCGTCGCCTTCGGCATCGACAGGGTCGTGGCTGCGCGCGTGAAATTGCCGGTTTCGACAACACGGGCGAAAGCGCGCATGGCGGAAAGCTGGTCCATCCTGTAATAATCCTGAGCCGGTTTACGGAAAGCTGCCCATTGTTCGAGATCGTGAATAGTCTGATCGAATATAGGGGACTTATCTGTAAAACGGAATAACAATATGTTCCACCCAAGAGATGAGGCGGAATTGATCTCGTTTGATCGGTCCACTCAGTTGGGAGCCCCTCGATGCGTGCCCCGTTTAAGGAAGTTGTGTTGGAAGGCGTGGCTACAGGTCCGGTTTCCGCACGTGTGTTCTGTGACTCGCTTGACGACAAGAATGCGCCGGTCGTGCTATATCTTCACGGCGGCGCGTTTCTGGACAAGGCGGTCTATGTCGGCCGTCCGGTTGCGGAGTGCCTGGCAGATGCCGGTGCCATCGTCGTTGACGCGGATTGCAGTGGGCCGACCGACAACGGTTTTCCGAAGTCGCTCGAATATGCCTACGGCGTACTGGAATATCTTGCCCGCAAGCGCGAGCTGGGTGGCAAGAAGTCGCTATTGCTTGTTGCCGGCGAAGAGTCGGGCGGAAACCTTGCGGCTGGCGTCGCTCTAAAGGCGCGCGACCAGATGCCAGGGATGCTTGACGGACAGGTGCTGATCTCGCCTCTGCTCGACCCTTTCATGGGCAGCAAGTCGTTTCAGTGCGCCGACAAGAGCGGGATGCGTGAACGCTGGAGCGAGGGCTGGAACCACTATCTGGGTTTCCTCGGTGGTGTCTGCCATCCCTATGCCGCGCCGCGGTTCTGTTCGCGGCTTTCAGGCGTGGCGCCGACCTTGCTGCTGACGGCGGAGGATGATCCGTTGCGCGACGAGAGCGTGGAATATGGAAAATTGCTGGAAAAGGCAGGCGTTTCTGTCCAGCAGCGTATCCTGTCCGCCGGTATGGGCTGGGCAAGAATTTATGGCGGACAATCGGCCGACGAGCAAACTTGGCAGGGTGATATCTGCAAGAGTTTCAAGAGCTTCGTAGACGATATTCGTGTTCGGCCTGGCTGATTAGAGCCAGTGATCTGCAGCCCGGGATCCCAAGCCGGGGCTGAAAAGGAGAGAATGCAATGACAACCAAAGACAAGCGCTGGGCCCTGTGGGGCGCCGGCATAAGCCTTGCTGCGTCCGTTTTCGGGGCAGCCTTCTATCTCGACCTGCCGCGCGGTGCGGTTGCCAGTGAGCCTGCCAAGGCTGCGGCGCCTGCGGCCGTTCCGGTGACAGTCGCTACGGTTGCGGCTGCGGATGTCACGGCCTGGGAGGAGTTTTCCGGGCGGCTCGAAGCGATCGAACGGGTGTCCATCCGTCCGCGCGTTGCCGGTGCCATCCAGTCGGTCAATTTCCGCGAGGGCGCACTCGTCAAACCCGGCGACCTGTTGCTGACCATTGATCCGGCGCCTTATCTGGCGGCCGTAGCCCAGGCAAAGGCGCAGGTCGAGGCCGCCGCTTCGCGCGTCGATCTTGCCAAACTCGAGCTCGACCGCGGTCGTCGCCTTTCCGACAACAAGACGATTTCGCAGAGCGACCTCGACACAAGGGCGAGCGCCTATTCAGAAGCGCAGGCGAATGTTCAGGCGGCCCAGGCAGCCCTGCACACCGCCCAGCTCAACCTCGACTACACGCAGGTCCGCGCACCGATTGCCGGTCGTGTCGGCAAGCTTGAGGTGACTGTTGGCAATCTCGTCGCTGCTGGCTCGGCGTCGCCGGCGCTGACGACGCTGGTTTCGGTCGATCCGATCTACGCAAGCTTCAATGCCGACGAGCAGGCCGTGACCAGCGCCCTCGGACAACTGACGGCCAATGACGGCGTTGCGCCGCCAGTCGAGCAGATCCCGGTTGAGATCGGTACGACACGCGACAGCGGCACGCCGATCACCGGCAAGCTGCAACTGATCGGCAACGAGGTCGATACGGCCAGCGGCACCATCGGTGTGCGCGCCGTCTTTGCCAATCCGGGCGGCCATCTCATCCCCGGGCAGTTCGTTCGGGTGCGAATGGGCCAGCCGAAGTCTGAAAACAAGATCGTCATCAACGACAGGGCCGTGGGCACCGATCAGGACAAGAAGTTCGTGTTTCTTGTCGGCGCCGACAACAAGCTCGTCTATCGGCAGGTGACGCTCGGCGATCTCAATGACGGCCAGCGCATCGTCGAATCGGGCCTCAAGGTCGGCGACCGGATCGTCGTCAACGGCCTGCAGCGGGTGCGCCCGGGTGCACTTGTCGATCCGCAGCCTGAACAGAAGCCCGAGCAGAAGGTCGCCGCTTCGAAGTAGGCGCCTTGAAGACCGGGAGGGGGCCTCCCGGTCAGTTAAAAATTGCAAATGGCATGAGACCTGCGGCGGAGTTGCCGCGTGGTCCTGCGCAGTGCGTCCACCGTTATCCCTGGAGAGGGCCACATCATGAACATGTCTCGCTTTTTCGTCGACCGACCGGTGTTTGCTGGTGTGCTGTCGGTCCTGATCCTCGTCGGAGGATTGATCGGCATGGGGCTGCTGCCGATTTCGGAATATCCGGAAGTCGTGCCGCCGTCGATTGTCGTTACCGCGCAATATCCGGGCGCCAACCCGAAGGTCATATCCGAGACGGTGGCAACGCCGATCGAAGAGCAGATCAACGGCGTCGAGGGCATGCTCTACATGTCCAGCCAGGCCACATCCAACGGCCTGATGACGCTGACTGTCACCTTCAAGCTCGGCACCGACCCGGACAAGGCGCAACAGCTGGTGCAGAACCGCGTTTCGCAGGCCGAGCCAAGGTTGCCGCAGAACGTCCGCGATCTCGGCATCAACACCGTCAAGAGTTCGCCCGACCTGATGATGGTCGTGCATCTGGTGTCGCCGGATAATCGCTACGACATCACATACTTGCGCAACTATGCGGTCCTTAACGTAAAGGATCGGCTTGCACGCATCCAGGGCGTCGGCCAGGTCGAGATCTTCGGCTCGGGCGACTATGCCATGCGCGTCTGGGTCGATCCGCAGAAGACCGCCGAGCGCGGGCTTGCGGCCGACGATATCGCCAATGCCATCCGGGCGCAGAACGTTCAGGCTGCCGCCGGCGTCATCGGCGCTTCTCCGAACCTTACCGGCATCGACGTGCAGCTCAACGTCAATGCACAGGGTCGCCTGCAGACGCAGGAGGAGTTCGGCAACATCATCGTCAAGAGCGGCACCAATGGCGAGATCACCCGCCTGCGCGATGTCGCCCGCGTCGAGCTCGGTGCATCCGACTATTCGCTGCGCTCGCTGCTGGACGGCAAGTCGGCTGTCGCAATCCCAGTTTTCCAGGCGCCCGGCTCCAACGCCATCACCATCTCGGACGAGGTCCACAAGACCATGAACGAGCTGCAGCAGGCGATGCCTGACGGCGTGAAGTACGAGATCGTCTACGATACCACCGAGTTTGTCCGCACCTCGATCGACAAGGTCGTGCACACGTTGCTCGAAGCCATCGCGCTGGTTGTCGTTGTCGTCATCCTATTCCTGCAGACATGGCGGGCGTCGATCATTCCGCTGGTGGCAGTGCCGGTGTCGATCATCGGTACCTTCGGCGTCATGTATATGTTCGGCTTCTCGATCAATGCGCTTAGCCTCTTCGGGCTGGTGCTGGCCATCGGTATCGTCGTCGACGACGCCATCGTCGTGGTCGAAAATGTCGAGCGCAATATCGAGAACGGCCTGTCGCCGAGGGATGCCACCTACCGGGCCATGAAGGAAGTGTCGGGCCCGATCGTTGCCATCGCCCTGGTGCTGGTCGCAGTGTTCGTGCCGCTCGCCTTTATCTCCGGCCTGTCCGGCCAGTTCTATCGGCAATTCGCGCTGACGATCGCCATTTCGACGGTGATCTCCGCGTTCAACTCGCTGACGCTGTCGCCGGCGCTGGCCTCGCTGCTGCTCAGGGACCACCATGCCCCGAAGGACTGGCTGACGCGGGTGATGGACAAGGGCCTTGGCTGGTTCTTCCGTGGATTCAACACGGTCTTCCAGCGCGGTTCAAATGGCTATGGCCGTGGGGTCGGCGGCATCCTGTCGATGAAAAGCGTCGTCATGGTCGTCTATCTCGCCCTGATCGGTGCCACCTACTTCCTGTTCCAGGCGGTGCCGGGCGGGTTTGTGCCGGCCCAGGACAAGCAGTATCTGATCGGTTTTGCCCAGCTGCCGGATGCGGCCAGTCTCGACCGGACGCAGAATGTCATCGAGCGCATGAGCGAGATCGCGATGAAGGAACCGGGCGTCGAGCATTCGATCGCTTTCCCCGGCCTGTCGATCAACGGCTTTACCAACTCCTCGAATGCCGGCGTTATCTTCGTCAAGCTGAAGCCGTTCGAGGAGCGTACGACACCCGATTTGTCGAGCGGCGCCATCGCCATGCAGTTGAACAAGAAGTTCGGCGGCATCCAGGAAGCGTTCATCGCTATGTTCCCGCCGCCGCCCGTGCAAGGTCTCGGCACCACCGGCGGCTTCAAGCTGCAGCTGGAGGACAAGGCGGGGCTTGGCTACCAGGCCCTAGACGAAGCCAACAAGGCGTTTCTGGCCAAGGCCTATCAGGCGCCTGAGCTTGCGGGTCTGTTCTCGAGCTTCCAGATCAACGTGCCGCAGCTTTACGCCGACCTTGATCGCGCCAAGGCAGAGCAGCTGGGTGTCTCGGTAACGGATGTCTTCGACACGCTGCAGATCTATCTCGGCTCGCTCTACGTCAACGACTTCAACGCTTTCGGCCGCACCTACAGCGTCCGGGTGCAGGCGGATGCGAAGTTTCGGGCCCATCCCGGTGATATTGGGCAGTTGAAGGTGCGCTCGTCGACAGGGCAGATGATCCCGCTTTCGGCGCTGCTGAAGGTCGAGGCCAGCACCGGACCTGAGCGGACGACGCGCTACAACGGCTTCCTGGCTGCCGACATCAACGGCGGCGCAGCCCCCGGATTTTCATCCGGCCAGGCGCAGGCAGCAGTCGAGCGGATTGCGGCCGACACTCTGCCAAAGGGTATCGGCTATGAGTGGACGGACCTGACCTACCAGCAGATCATCGCCGGCAATTCCGGACTGATCATCTTCCCGCTGGCCTTGCTGCTCGTGTACCTCGTGCTTGCCGCGCAGTACGAAAGCCTCGCCCTGCCGCTGGCGATCGTCATGATCGTGCCTATGGGTGTCTTTGCGGCGCTAACCGGTGTGTGGCTGATGGGCGGTGACAACAACATCTTCACCCAGATCGGGTTGATGGTGCTGGTCGGGCTATCGGCGAAGAACGCCATCCTGATCGTCGAATTTGCCCGCGAGCTGGAGTTTGTCGGCAGGACGCCCGTTCAGGCTGCCATGGAAGCCAGCCGTCTGCGACTGCGGCCGATCCTGATGACCTCGATGGCCTTTATCATGGGCGTCGTGCCGCTGATCACCTCGACGGGTGCGGGCGCCGAGATGCGTGCGGCCATGGGCGTGGCGGTATTCTCCGGCATGATCGGGGTGACATTCTTCGGCATCTTCATGACGCCGGTGTTCTATGTGTTGATCCGCAAGCTATCGGGCAACCGTCCGCTGAAGCAGCATGAAGAGCATAACGCCGAGATCATCCGGATTGCTGCCGAATAAAAGTTGCCTGTTCGGCGCTTGACCTCCTCGAACAGACAGAATGGGCGGATCCGCAAGGGTCCGCCCATTGTCGTTTCTGGAATAAGATATATCTTCGTTTGAGGATCAAGGCACGGAATGCCATGGCTTTGCCCGTCTGATGTATCACGAAGATAGACGCTCGCGTTTCCTGTGTTTATTAAAATTAGCTAATTAAAAGCTATGTGATCTGATGTCGGCAAGGCGTGTCACATTGCCTTGGCGTCGGGAGGAGCGGCGATCGCGAAACCATCTATCGATGCAGGTCGGACAGAGCAGGAGTTCCAGGATCTCGTGAGGAGATTGGAGCTGGCGCTGGAGACATCGCAAATTGGTGTCTGGGAGCATGATCTTCGGGATGACACCGTCGTCTGGGACCTTTCCATGCACAGGCTCTACGGGACAGGCCTGTCGGGCAGAGTGACCGGTGACATCTGGCTGAATGCGGTTCATCCCGACGACCGCGACAGGGCCTCTGCCGAATTCGATGCAGCCGTGGCCTCCAGAGGCCGATACAACTCACATTTCCGCATCATTCTCGCCGACGGCCAGACGCGCCACATCCGCTCGAGCGCGCGTTTCTACGAGGGGCCGGACGGTTCCCTGTCAATCATCGGCGCCGAGTGGGACGTCACCGCCGATGTCATCCTGACCCGTGAGTTGGCGGAGCAAAAGTCGGTGGCAGAGGCGAGGGCGGTTGCGGTCGAGCGCAGCAAGGGGTTGGTCGAGCACGCTGCCAACCACGATTATCTCACCGGCTTGCCCAATCGCCGCTATTTCGACCGCCGTCTTGCCGAACTGTTGAGCGATCCGACGGTCGAGAGCCTCGCTGTGATCCATATCGATCTCGACCGGTTCAAGGAGATCAACGACAAGCTTGGCCATGCCGCCGGCGACGCAATGCTGAAGGCCACCGCCGCGCGTCTTTCCGGCGCCGTTTCCGGAGCGAGCATGGTTGCCCGCATCGGCGGCGACGAATTCGTGATCCTGCTGACCAACGTGGCCGAGGCCGGCGCGCTGGAGACGCTGGCCGACGGCGCCCTCTCTGCGCTGCGCGCCGATGTGCCTTTCGCAGCCGGCGTCGTGCAGACGAATGCCTCGGTCGGTATCGCCTGGAACATGACGTCAAAGGCCGGGAATATTCTGGCGGAATCCGATCTGGCGCTGTACCAGGCGAAGAAACTCGGTCGCAACAGGGTGCAGTTTTTCAGTGCGAAGCTGCAATCCGATTTGCTGGGCAAAAGGCAATTGGCCGGCGACCTCAAGCTGGCACTGCAGCGCCATGAAATCATCCCCTATTATCAAGTGCAGGTGGATGCGCGCACGCGGCGCATCTTTGGCCTCGAGGCCCTGGCGCGCTGGAAGCATCCCGTGCATGGCCTGATGCTTCCGGGGACCTTCCTCAAGGTTGCCCAGGAATACGGTCTGGAAGCCGAAATTGATGCCGCGGTTCTGGAGCAGGCCCTTGCTGACTACGGACGATGGCGGGCGGAAGGTATCGTGCCGCCGCGCATTGCGGTCAATGTGTCTGCCAAACGGCTCAACGACCCGCAACTGATCCAGAAATTGAACAGGCTCGATATCCCTCCGGAATCTATCGTTTTCGAGCTGGTTGAAACGATTTTCCTCGATGATTGCGAAGATATCGTCGTCTCGAACATCGCGGGTCTGAAGACGCTAGGTGTCGATATCGAGATAGACGATTTCGGGTCGGGGCATGCGTCGCTGATCGGCTTGGTCAGCTTGCGGCCGAAGCGGCTGAAGATCGATCGCCAGCTTGTCACCAACATTACCGTGTCGGAAGAACAGCGGCGCCTTGTCGCGTCGATCGTCGAGATTGCCAAGACACTGAATGTCGAAGTCATTGCCGAGGGTGTCGAATCCGAGGAGCATGCCCGGGTGCTGGGAGAGATCGGTTGCGACGGTTTGCAGGGTTTTGCTCTGGGTTATCCGAGCCCGGCAGCTGACATCTTCATGCTGCTGTCAAAGATGCCAGCAGACAGCGCATAGACCACGCTGAAGACGCAGGCGTTCTACTGGATCTGCAGAAACGTGATGACGATCCAACTCAGCCCGCCGAGAACGAGCAACGATAGCGTCGCTGCCGCGATCACCCGGCCACCGGCGTGGCCGACGACCCGAACGTCCACCGACAATCCCAGTGCTGCCATGGCGACCAGCGTCAGCGTGTTGGAGACTAGGTTCATCGGTACAAAGGCAACCTCCGGGATGAGGCCGAATGAACGCAAGCCCATCATCAGCACGAAGCCGACGATGAACCACGGTACGATGGAGTGGTGCTGTGCCGGGAGTTCCGTCTTCACGCCCTTCATCATCGTGCCGATCATGACGATGACGGGGCCGAGCATCAGCACGCGCACGAGCTTGACCAAGGTGCCCGTCTGGACGGCCAGCAAGCCGGCAGGTGCCGTTGCAGCCAGCACCTGCGGGACGGCATAAACCGTCAAGCCGGCAAGCACGCCGTATTGCGACGGGCTGAGACCCGCCCTGACGAACAGCACCGGCAGCAGGAACACCGCGAAAACGCCGAGCACGGCGGTGAAGGCCAGTGCGGCAGTGATTTCCTCGGCGTCGGCCTCGATGACCGGCGCTACGGCGACAATGGCAGAGTTGCCGCAGATGGCATTGCCGCAGGCGATCAGCGTCGCCAGCTTGCCCGGAAGCCCCAGCAGCCTGCCGATGGCGTAACTGATGGCTATCGACAGCAGGACCAGCCCGGCAATCGCGCCGATCAACGGTAACCCGGCACCCCGGATTGCCGACAGGCTGATCGATGCACCCAGCAGCACGATAGCCACTTCCAGCAGGATCTTGGCGCTGAAATCGATACCCGCGCGCATCGAGGGCATGTGCGGCAGTGCGGTTCGAACGGCGATGCCGAAGCCAATCGCCAGGATGAGACCTTCGATCCATCGGCCGCCAAGCAGCACAACCTCAAGCTTTTCGACCGCCACTGCAGCCAGTGCGACGGCAAGACAAAGTGCCAATCCCGGCAGGATGTGACGTGAGCGCGAGGCGATAGACATGGGTCACCTTCTTTGGTCTGGTGCCCGGACTGTCCTACAGCGAGTTGTAGATTTCCATCGAATATTATGGCATGTTTCGTTCGATTAAAACGAACGGTTGGCTTATGACGTTTGAACAGCTGGCCATCTTCGTCGCCGTTGCCGAGCGGGAGCACCTGACCCGCGCCGCGCAAGTCATACGGCTGACGCCGTCAGCCGTCAGCGCCTCGATCAAGAACCTCGAGGCATTCTATGGCGTGGAACTCTTTCATCGCGTCGGACGGCGGATCGAGCTGACGCAGACGGGACGGGTGTTTCTGAACGAGGCGCGGGCGACATTGGCGCGCGTACGCGCGGCCGAACTGATGCTGTCGGAGCTCGGCGGGCTGCAGCGCGGCCAACTCAATCTCTATGCCAGCCAGACCATCGCCAGCTACTGGTTGCCGCCGGTCATGATGCGCTTCCACCAGGCCTATCCCGGCATCGACCTCAGCCTGACCATCGGCAATACCCGCACCGTCGCGGATGCAGTCATCGCCGGCGAGGCGGAACTCGGGCTGGTGGAGGGGGAGATCGACGCACCGGAACTGTCGTCCGCCGTTGTTGCAAGCGATGCGCTATCGGTGGTGGTGGCGCCGGACCACCCGTGGGCGGATGGCCGGGCGCTGTCAGCAGCCAACCTCGTTGCCGACAGTCTCTGGGTGATGCGCGAGAAAGGGTCGGGCACCCGCTCGGCCTTCGAGGAGGCTATGCGGGGCTTCGGCATCGTGCCGCAGGACATGCAGGTCGCGCTGGTCTTTCCATCCAACGAAGCGGTTCTATCGGCTGTGCAGGCAGGCGCCTGCGCGGCGGCGATTTCCAGCGTCTCGGCCAGTCTCTATCTGCAACAGGGGCTTTTGGTGAAGGCGGCCTTCGAGCTACCGGCCCGCAGTTTTCGCCTGCTGCGCCACAAGGAACGGCACGCCAGCAAGGCGTCCATCGCGCTGGAACAGATGTGCCGCGTTGTTACACCTCGAGCCAGCGCCTCTTGAGACGCCTGCGGTGCGGCTCCAAATTGGTCAGAATGCTTGACTTTCCGGCATTATCCTTGACAGTCCGGCAATTGTGACGAAATTTCGGGTCAGCTCTTCTGCAATGGGAGAACCGGCATTATCGACAAGCCCGAGGATCGTATTCGCGCGCTCGATATCTGGCATGGGCCAATCGAGATCGCTGCCCTGACCGGCGGCATCACCAACCGCAACTATCTTGTAAGGGACGGTTCGCGGCGCCGTGTCGTGCGTCTCGGCTCCGATATTCCGGTTCATCATATCGTCCGTGCCAACGAGCTGGCGGCCAGCCTGGCTGCCCATGCTGCCGGCTTGTCTCCCGATGTCGTCTATCATGAGCCCGGCATTCTCGTACTCGACTACATCGACGCGCCGGCGCTGTCGGCCGAGGTGCTCGGGCGGCCGGATATGCTGGAGCGTGTCGTGCTGCTGGTGCGCGATGCTCATCGCAGGGTTGGCGGCCACCTGCGCGGCGCTGCCGGGATGTTCTGGTCGTTTCATATCATTGCCGACTACGCATCGACGCTCCGGGATATCGGGAGCCGCTACGAGCCCCTGATGCACGGATTGCTGGACAAGATGAGGAGGCTGGAGAAGGCGGCGGGACCGTTTGACATCGTCTTCTGCCATAACGACCTGCTGGCCAGCAATTTTCTTGACGACGGTCACCGGCTTTGGCTTATCGACTGGGACTATGCCGGCTTCAATACGCCGCTGTTCGATCTCGGCGGGCTTGCCTCCAATGCCGGATTTTCCGCCGATCAGGAGGCCGCCATGCTGGATATCTACCACGACGGCGTCGGGGAAAGAGGATTGAAGCGCCGCTACGAGGCGATGAAATGTGCATCGCTTTTGCGCGAAACGCTCTGGAGCATGGTGTCCGAAGCCTATTCCACGATAGAGTTCGACTACGTCGCCTATACCGCCGACAACATGGCGCGTTTCGAGCGCGCCTATCAGCTGTTTGATATCGAGGAACGTCGATGAAGGAACTGCCCGGGACAGCAAAAGCAGTCGTCATCGGCGGCGGCATCATCGGTTGTTCTACCGCCTATCACCTCGCCAAGCTCGGCTGGACGGATACCGTTCTTCTCGAGCGCCGGAAGCTGACGTCCGGGACGACGTTTCACGCGGCGGGACTAGTCGGCCAGTTGCGCTCCAACGCCAACATCACCCAGCTGCTCGGCTATTCCGTCGATCTCTACAAGCGGCTGGAGGCGGAGACGGGTCTTGCGACCGGCTGGAAGATGAATGGCGGTCTGCGCCTTGCCTGCAACGAGGAGCGCTGGATCGAGGTCAAGCGCCAGGCGACGACCGCCCAGTCGTTCGGCCTCGACATGCAGTTGCTGACGCCATCGGAGGCGCTGTCGCTCTGGCCGCTGATGCAGGTCGACGACCTCATCGGTGCTGCCTACCTTCCCACCGACGGGCAGGCAAATCCCTCCGATATCACCCAGGCGCTGGCGCGCGGTGCGCGCATGGCCGGCGCTGCGATCTTCGAGGATACGGAAGTGCTCGACATCGAAATCGACAAGGGCCGCATCCGCGCCGTCCTCACCGATCGCGGTCGGATCGAGTGCGAGCGGGTCGTCGTCTGCGCTGGCCAGTGGACGCGGGATTTCGCGGCCCGCTTCGGCGTCAACGTGCCGCTTGTCTCGGTCGAGCATCAATATATCATCACCGAATCCTTCGGCGTGCCCTCGAACCTGCCGACATTGCGCGACCCGGATCGGCTCACCTATTACAAAGAGGAGGTCGGCGGTCTCGTCATGGGCGGCTACGAGCCCAACCCGATCGCCTGGGCAGTCGACGGCATACCTAAGGATTTCCATTTCTCTCTGCTCGATTCCAATTTCGATCATTTCGGGCCGATCATGGAGCAGGCACTCGCCCGCGTTCCGGCACTGGAAACGGCAGGTATCAAGCAACTGCTGAACGGGCCGGAAAGTTTTACGCCCGACGGCAATTTCATCCTCGGCGAGGCGCCGGAGCTGCGTAACTTTTTCGTCGGCGCCGGCTTTAATGCCTTCGGCATTGCATCTGCCGGCGGTGCCGGCATGGCTCTGGCGGAATGGGTCTCGAAGGGACAGCCTCCCTACGACCTCTGGCCTGTCGACATTCGTCGCTTCGGCCGGCCGCATTTCGACACCGACTGCGTGCGCAGCCGGACGCTGGAGGCTTACGGCAAGCACTACACCATGGCCTGGCCGTTCGAGGAACATGCGAGCGGACGTCCCTGCCGCAAATCGCCGCTCTATGACCGCCTGAAGGCGCAAGGGGCCTGCTTCGGAGAAAAACTCGGCTGGGAGCGGCCGAACTGGTTTGCCGACCTTTTTGCCGGGGAGGAGCCCCGCGATATCTACACCTACGGTCGGCAGAACTGGTTCCATGCCGTTGGCCGCGAACATAAGGCCGTGCGCGAATCCGTCGTCATCTTCGACCAGACGTCGTTTGCGAAATTCGTGCTGAAGGGGAGAGATGCCGAAGCGGCGCTCACTTGGATCGCCTCCAACGACGTGGCGAGGCCGGTCGGATCGCTGATCTACACCCAGATGCTCAACGACCGGGGCGGCATCGAATGCGATCTGACGGTCGCTCGCCTGGCAGACAACGAATACTACATCACCACCGGTACCGGCTTTGCCACTCACGACTTCGACTGGATCAGCCGCAATATCCCCAAGGGTCTGCAGGCCGAACTGGTGGAGGTGACATCGGGCTACTGCGTGCTGTCGCTGATGGGGCCGCAATCGCGCGCCGTGCTCCAGCAGGTGACCCGCGCCGACGTCTCGAATGCCGCCTTTCCGTTTGGCCAAGTGCGCACCATCGGTATCGCCGGGGCACCTGTGCGGGCGCTGCGCATTACCTATGTAGGTGAACTCGGCTTCGAGCTGCATGTGCCGGTGGAAAATGCCGGGGCGGTCTACGATGCACTGATGACGGCCGGTGCCGCGCACCATCTGGTCAATGCCGGATACCGGGCGATCGAAAGCTGCCGGCTGGAAAAGGGTTATCGGGCCTGGGGTGCCGACATCGGCCCGGACCACACGCCGATCGAAGCCGGGCTTGGCTGGGCCGTAAAGAAGAACGCTGATTTCAGGGGGCGGGCGGCCATCGAGGAGCAGCGCAAGTCCGGCGTCAAGAAGCTGCTGGCCTGTTTCGTGCCGGAGGACCGCGATACGGTGCTGCTCGGACGGGAAACCATCTACCGCGATGGCCAACGCGTCGGGTGGCTGTCGAGCGGTGGCTTCGGATACACGGTCGACCGGCCGATCGGCTACGGGTACGTCCGCAACGCTGCCGGGGTCACAGCCGATTTCGTCATGTCGGGACGCTATACGCTCGACGTTGCGATGCGACGCGTGCCCTGTACTGTCTCGCTGAAGCCGCTCTACGATCCGCAGATGGCTCGTATCAGAGCCTAAAGGCTGTGGCTTTAAGGACATCCCCGACGTCGTTTTGTTGACTTGGGCAGCATTTCGCCATCACGGTGGAGGCCTAACAAGGAGCCAAGTGAATGCCGGAGGCGGGAGTAAAGCTGGAGGAAAGCTGGAAGAATGCGCTGTCGGCGGAATTCTCCAGCCCCTACATGGAAAAGCTCAAGGCCTTCCTGGTTGAGGAAAGGCAAAACGTCAAGACCATCTTTCCGCGCGGGCCTGAATATTTCCGCGCGCTCGACCTGACGCCCTTGCATGATGTCAAGGTGGTGATCCTCGGTCAGGATCCCTATCACGGCCTCGGGCAGGCGCACGGCCTTTGCTTCAGCGTCCGGCCGGGTGTGCGCACGCCGCCGTCGCTGGTCAATATCTACAAGGAGATGCAGGCCGATCTCGGCATTCCACCGGCACGCCACGGGTTTCTCGAAAGCTGGGCCCGGCAGGGCGTACTTTTGCTGAACAGCGTGCTGACCGTCGAGGAGTCTCGCGCCGCGTCCCATCAGGGCAAGGGTTGGGAAAGGTTTTCCGATGCCGTGATCCGGGCCGTCAACGATCAATGCGAGCATGTCGTCTTCCTTCTATGGGGTGCCTATGCGCAGAAGAAAGCCGCATTCGTCGACGCGTCGCGCCATCTGGTGCTGAAATCCGCACATCCGTCGCCGCTTTCGGCCCATAACGGATTTCTCGGATCCAGACCTTTCTCCAAGGCCAACGCCTATCTTGAGCAACACGGACGCACGCCGATTGACTGGGCGCTCCCGGAAAATCCAGGCGCCGGCCAGGCTTAGGGCCGCAATCGACGCCAGAGATCTCCCACCGAAATTCCAGGCGTGCCGAACGCCATGGCGGCCAGCGCTAGCCCGATGCGGACTAGCGCTCAGCCTTACCGATGATTCTCAAGTAAAAATTAAAATATTAGAGATACAGATATGTTTGTTTTCGATATATTGACTTGATAAAATACAATTACGGGAATTTATTAGAATAACAAACATATTTACTATAATAATAAGTTACATGGCTGCAACATAGATCCAAGTTTATATTGTTCAAGTGCGCACCTAATACAAAATCTTTGTTGTCATATTATCGTGATGCGATGATATTCGAATTGTAAATCGAAGACTTCTGCTTCGGTTTTGATCTGTAAGGGTCTCAACAAATTGGTGCTTTCAAAATTGTGTATTGATTTACGCAAGCGAAGAATTGTGCCGAGATAACACATCGGGAGCTTTCATGAATATCAAATCTCTTCTTCTCGGATCCGCTGCAGCGCTCGCTGTTGTATCTGGTGCACATGCGGCCGACGCAATCGTCGCTGCCGAACCGGAACCGCTGGAATATGTCCGCATCTGCGACGCATACGGCGCCGGCTACTTCTACATTCCAGGCAGCGAAACTTGCCTCAAGATCGGCGGCATGATCCGCAACGATACTTACTGGCACGATGCCTACAATCCTTTTGGTGCCTTTGGGACCAAGAACTACACCCGCGCTGAACTCTCGTTCAACTCCGCAACGGACACTGAATATGGTCCCTTGAAGACGGCGACGACGCTGCGCTTCAACTATTCGGAAGGCGTAAATTCGGATGCCTCTCCGCTGATCGCCTATATTTCGCTCGGCGGTTTCCTCATCGGTCGGCAGGACTCGCAGTATAACGAATACATGGGTTATGCCGGCAACGTCATCAACGATGATGTGATCGGAGATGGACCTTACGAGCTGAACCAGCTCACCTATTCCTACGACTCCGGCACCGGCTTCACCGGTGTGATCTCGCTCGAAGATTCCTATTCCAGCGTAGCCTATGACCACTATGCTCCCGACGTCGTTGCCGGACTCGGCTACAAGGCCGGCGCATTCGGGATCAAGGTTGCGGGCGGTTATGACTCCGTCGCCGAAGAAGGCGCAGTCAAGGTACGCCTCGATGCAGACTTCGGCACAGTCAGCGCATTCCTGATGGGTGCCTGGAACACCGACGGCAACACGACCAACAAGTACGCCAATGGCGACCCCTTTGGCACCACGGGTGACTGGGCTGTCTGGGGCGGCGGCACTGCAAAGTTCAGCGAAAAGCTGAGCTGGAACGTGCAGCTGGCATATGCTGACAACAAGACCTTCGAAGCAACCACCAACCTTGCCTTCTTCCCGGTCAAGGGCCTCAAGCTCCAGCCGGAAATCACCTACGTCAACTATGACAACGTCGATAAAAGCGTTTGGGCAGGCGTTCTCCGCGTCCAGCGCAACTTCTAATCCCGACACCTGGCGTCTGCCAGGCTGAGGATCCCGTGGGTGAATGCCTGCGGGGAAAGACTGATCGGTTGACCTCCGGTCCGAACGGAAAAGGTCCGGCATCCCAGCTGGGCCTTTTCTGTTTCATCCTGGAAGATATTGGAAATTAAAAACAAGCACAGGAGCAGACCATGGGTGCCGAGCAGCAGGAAAAACTGATGCGTGATCAAGCCTCGCTCCTGGCGATGATGGCCAACCCGGCGAGACTGACTATCCTGCGACTTCTTCTCGAGGAAGAGAGATCGGTCGGGCAGCTGGCCACGCAAGTTGGGCTAAGCGAAAATGCCACCTCCATGCACCTGGCAAAGCTGAGACGGGGACGGGTCGTCACCACCAACAGGAAAGCTCAAAACATCTTTTACGCCGCGAAATCGATCAACGTGGTTGTCATCCTGAATGCTCTGGACGCGATATCGCATAATTTCTAGTTGGCGAATTCTTCGATTAAATACTTTCATGTCAAATATAAAATATAGCTATAAATCCCGATATTTATTTTTCTAAGGCCAAGTTGCCTTTTGTTCCTCTAATCAATAGAAAATAGAAGTGGAACAGCAGCAATAGTTTAAAATTCCGGAGGCGGGATTTGGGGAGATTTCTTGGTGGTACCGTCGGGGGACGATGATTTTGGCATATATGGGGAAGAGATGCAGAGGGCCGCTGCAGCGCAATCCGATTTTCTTGGGATCATGGCAAACCGCCATCGCCTGCACATCCTGTTTTTGTTGCTCGAAAGCGAGCATTCTGTTCGCGATCTGATGCGGGAGCTGAATGAAACTCCGGTTGGCGTCTCGCGTCACCTGACGATCCTTCGTGACAACAACATCGTCCGCAGCCGCCGCTGCGGCAAGAACGTCCGCTATTCCCTCACATGTCCGAACACAGTCCAGATGGTGAAAGCCATCGCCGAAATCTGTTGCCAGCGCGATAAAGAGGTCGAGGAGGAATAGGCGGGTTCGTGTTCTGCGTCATCCGAAGCTGCGGCACCTGAGCTGCAAGCGTTTGATCGAAGGCTGCAAATTGCGCCGACTACGCTTTGGACTGTTCCGGATCGCGCGTAGCGTGAACGACATCGATGGATCGTTCACGATCTGGAGACAATCCGTCCGGGTCTTGCGGTCTATCGCAAAAGCCTGACAGCGACCATCTTCACCCCATGGAACCGGTCGATACGACCGGGCAGAACAAAGGGGTTTGACATGCTTGACCAGATCAAAGGCCTCCACCACGTCACGTCGATGGCAGAGAATGCCCGCACAAACAATAAGTTCTTCACGCAGACGCTGGGCCTTCGCCGCGTCAAGAAGACCGTCAATTTCGACGCGCCGGATGTGTATCATCTTTATTACGGCGATGAAGTCGGCGCACCCGGCTCGGTAATGACCTATTTTCCGTTCCCGAAGATGGCGCGTGGTCGTCCCGGTACGGGCGAGGTCGGCACCACGGTGTTCTCGGTCCCCGAAGGTTCGCTGGGTTTCTGGACGGACCGTCTGGCAGCGCAGGGCATTAGGGGTTTGAAGGCCGACGAATCCTTCGGCCAGAAGCGCCTGCACTTTGCCGGTCCTGATGGTGACGACCTTGCGCTTGTCGAGGTCCGGGACGATCTTCGCCAGCCCTGGCTGCATGGAGGCATAGAGGCCGATCATGCCATCCGCGGCTTTCACTCCGTGTCGATGCGCCTGCGCGACGACGGTGCGACGGACGAACTGCTGCGATACATGGGCTATCAGGTTGCCGACACCCATGAGGGCACAAAGCGGCTGGTCATCCCAGGCGGCAATGGTGCCGATTTCATCGATCTCGAAACCATGCCGAACATCGCCCGTTCACTGCCGGGGGCAGGGTCGGTCCACCACGTAGCCTTCTCGGTCGAAAACCGCGCCAAGCAACTCGAAGTGCGCAAGCTGCTGATGGATACCGGCCATCAGGTGACGCCGGTCATCGATCGCGACTACTTCTGGGCGATCTACTTCCGCACACCGGGCGGCGTCCTGTTCGAGATTGCAACCAATGAACCTGGCTTCGATCGCGACGAGGATACGGCACATCTCGGCGAGGCACTAAAGCTGCCACCGCAGCACGCGCATCTGCGCCCACTGCTTGAAGAACATCTCGAGCCACTCGACGCTTGAGGCAGGAGGTCATCATGACATCGACATATGTGCACCGGCTGCGAGCCGGTGCGCCGGGGAAGCCGACATTCTTCGTCTTTCACGGCACAGGCGGCGATGAGAACCAGTTTTTCGACTTTGCCAGCCAGCTGCTGCCGGAGGCGACCATCGTCTCGCCGCGCGGCGACGTTACCGAACATGGCGCTGCCCGTTTTTTCCGTCGCACCGGCGAGGGCGTCTATGACATGGACGATCTCGCCCGGGCGACGACGAAGATGGTCGGCTACGTCAAAAGCCTGGCGGATGAGCACAAGGCGTCGGCAGTCATAGGCCTCGGCTTTTCGAATGGAGCCAATATCCTTGCCAATGTCCTGATCGAGGAAGGCAAACTTTTCGACGCATCTGTGCTGATGCATCCGCTCATCCCGTTCGAACCGCGCGACAATGCCGGACTGGCGGGCTCGAAGGTGCTGATCACGGCCGGCGCGCGAGACCCGATTGCACCGGCTTCCCTGACGAAGGCGCTTGCGGACTACTTTGTCCGGCAGAAAGCGGATGCGACGCTCGAATGGCACCCGGGCGGTCACGATATCCGGCCGAACGAGATAGATGCGGTGCGGACGCTGCTTGCAGCCTATGCCTGAATGAGGCCTGCAATCCGGCGCTGCGGTTCAAGGGCCGTTGCGCCGGTGCGAGCCACCTCTACTTTGCGCTCAGCATTTGCTGGAGCGCCAGTGCTTCTTCGTCAGCCGCGTGCTGGCCGGCCGCGTCGAGATAGGGCTGGCTGCAATATTGCTCCAGGCCTGCGGTGTCGCGCGCATCCGCTTGCCCGTGGGCGGTCCTGATCGCCACCTTGCGCCAGGCGCAGCCGAGCATCGGGTCGGGCTTGATGGCGCCGTCGCAACCGGTGCTGAGGCACGTGGCGACGGTGCTTTGTGCCTGATATTTGCCGGCGATCGCATCTCTGAAATCGCCGTTCCAGCTTTTGCGCGCGCTTTCACATCCTGTCGCATTGCTGCTCTGGCGGCAATCGACGGCGGCGTTGATGTAGTCGCTTGCAGGCGGCCAAAGGGGAGCGTCGATCAGGCTGACGCAGCCACATGCCATAAGCCCAGCCATCAAAGCATTCATACTACTCTCCCGAATCGCTGCCGATAAGACCATGAAAAGCCTTGCGTGGACATGGAGAAGCACGGCGGTCACCAGTGGCAGTTGGGCCACCAATCGCCGTTATCTGATCCGTTATCCCAAAGGGCGCAACGCCTGCTTGCAGGTGTTTGCGTAGCTCGCTAATGGTCAGCCCTCAAGTCCAGGGGGAATCGTTGTGACGCTTGCCGAGCAGAGCCAATATCGTCTGGGCGTTCTCTATGTGGCGCTGTCTGCGCTGGCCTGGTCCTCGGCCGGGCTGTTCATGCGGGCGATCCACGCCGATCTGATGACCATCCTCTTCTATCGCGGCATCGTCTCGGGCGGCGGGGTATTCCTGCTTTTCCTGTTCATCGAACGCGGTGGCGCGTGGCGCATCATCGGGGCGATGCGCGGGCCGTCGTTTGCCGCGATGTTTTTCTCGACGGGCGCGATGATCAGCGGCATCGGCTCCATCTATTACACCTCCGTCGCCGACTCGATGGTGATCTACGCCACGGTGCCCTTCATCACCGCCGGCGTCGCCTTCCTGTATATCCGCGAGCGCCCCAGTGCCGCGACGATGATTGCGGCGGGAGTGGCGCTGGTCGGGGTCCTGGTGATGCTAATGGGCGATAGCACCGGCAGTGGAAGCTGGTTCGGGCGCGCCCTTGCGGCCATCATGACCCTGATGGTAGCCGGACTTGCAGTCGTCATGCGCCGTCACCGCGATGTGCCGATGCTGCCGGCCATGGCTGCATCCGGCTGGCTGTGCTCACTGGTGTGTTTCTGGTTCGCATCGCCAGGGTCCGTCTCGGGAAGTGACGCCGGGCTGATCGTGGCCTTCGGATTGATCCAGAATGCGCTTGGGCTTAGCCTCTACACATTCGGATCCCGTCTCATTCCCGCTGCCGATGCCAGCCTGCTGACCGCGCTCGAGGTGCCTTTGACGCCGCTCTGGGTGTGGATATTCTTCAGCGAGACGCCATCGAGCGCGACGATGATCGGCGGGCCGATCGTGCTTGTCGCATTGTTTGGCCACATTTTCACGGAGGTCCGGCGCAACCGGGCGCCGATGGTCGTCAATCCCGGCTGAGCGCCGGAAGGCTTCAGAGCCGTCATCGACATTGTGCATCGCAACATTTTTCGAAGTATGCTGTTGACGATGGAGGATTCAGGGGAATGTATTGTCTCGTGCCCGCCGTTGGGCGAAATGCTTTTGCTTGAGACGCACCGATCCGGCGTCTAGTTTGCGGCCCGGAACAGCACCTGCCGCATGAAATTATGGGGATGAACATGAAAACGTCTGCAGCCACCGACCAGAAGATACCCGTGGCTGATGCCGAAGCGCTGCGGCTCACCTTCCGCGATGCCATGGCGCGCATGGCAGCAGCCGTCAATATCGTCACCAGCAACGGTCCGGGAGGTCTTGCCGGCTTTGCCGCGACTGCCGTGTGCAGTGTCACCGACAGCCCGCCCACGCTTCTGGTGTGCCTGAACCGCAATGCCTCCGTTTATCCCGCTGTCGCTGCCAATGGCGTGCTCTGCGTGAACGTCCTGTCGGAGAGCCATCAGGATCTGTCGCGCCTCTTCGGCGGCAAGACGCCGGTTGCCGAGCGCTTTGCAGCCGCCGAGTGGTCCGAACTGGTGACCGGCTCGCCGGCGCTCGAGGACGCGCTGGTGTCGTTCGATTGCCGGATCGCCCAGCGCGCGGAGGTGGGTACCCACGAAGTGCTGATGTGCGAAGTCGAGGCGATCCGTCGTCGCGATGGCGGGCAGGGCCTCGTCTATTTCGACCGAAATTATCACACGGCCGGCTGACCCCTCAGTAGTTTTCCAGATACCATTCGACAAAGCGGCGGACGCCTTCCTCGACGCCCAGCTCAGGCTTGTAGCCCGTCAGGGCGACGAGCAGGCCGGGTTCGGCGTAGGTATGATGCACGTCGCCCGGCTGCATCGGCAGCATGTTTCGGATGGCCTTCTTGCCGAGCGCTGCCTCTATCGTCTCGACATAGTGCATCAGCTCGACCGGCGCGCCGCCGCCAATGTTGACGATCCGGAACGGGGCGGTGCTCGACAGCGAATCGATGACGGTATCGGAGACGATGCGGTTGGCCTCCGCCGGCGGCACCGCGATCAGGCGGACGATGCCCTCGACGAGGTCGTCGATATAGGTGAAGTCGCGGCTCATCCGGCCTTCGCCGTAGATATCGATCGGGCGATCGTTCCTGATGGCGTCGACGAACTTGAACAGCGCCATGTCCGGCCGGCCCCAGGGGCCGTAGACGGTGAAGAAGCGGAACGCCGTCGTCGGGATGTCGAAGAGATGGGCGTAGCTGTGGGCCATCAGCTCCATGCTTTTCTTCGTCGCCGCATAGATCGTCATCTGCTCGTCGGCCTTGTCGCTTTCGGCAAACGGCATCTTCTCGTTGGCGCCGTAGACCGATGAGGTCGAGGCGAGCAGGACGTGCTTCGGCTTGATGGCGCGGGCGAGTTCGAGAATGTTGAACGAACCGGTGACGTTGGAATCGACGTAGGATTTCGGATTTTCGAGGCTGTAGCGAACGCCGGCCTGGGCGGCGAGGTGGACGATGACATCAGGCTCCGCCAATTCGGCCGCCCGATCGAGCGCCGCCTTGTCTTCCAGCATTGCGATGACCGGCTTGAAACCGTTCGAGCGCGCGAGGATGGCGTGCCGTTTTTCCTTCAGCGCCACATCGTAATACGGAGTCATGCCGTCGAAGCCGACAACGAAATTGCCTTCGTCAAGCAGTCGCTTGGCGAGATGGAATCCGATGAAGCCACCGGTGCCGGTGATCAGGTAGCGCATGTCAGGTCCTTCGTGATGGCGCCGGTCGCACCCGGTCAACGCTTCGGGAGCGTGGTAGAGCGGTCCCGGCTTTCAGGAGCAGTTGATTGCCTGCGCTTATACACAGCGTTTCCGCCGCCGCCTATAGGCGGGAAGCGTCGCCCGGCTTCGCCCTCGTTTGAAAAAATGCAGTTTGTCCATGATGTTCGGCGTATTCAACGGTTGGCATGTGGTGTCGGCGTGCTAAAAATTTGTCACGTTCAGGCGCAGCGCCTGTCGAGCAAGGGGCCGGTTCATGACGTTCGATCTACTCATCCGAAACGCAACGCTTGCCGATGGCCGCACGGGGATCGACATCGGTATCGCCGGCGGCAGGATCGCTGCAATCGAGCCGAAGATCGCTGCGAACGCCGGGCGCGAAATCGATGCCGGCGGCCAGCTGGTCTCGAGCCCTTTCGTCGATTGTCATTTTCACATGGATGCCACCCTGTCGCTGGGCCTGCCGCGCTTGAACACGTCCGGTACACTCCTCGAGGGCATCGCGCTGTGGGGTGAACTGAAGCCGTTGCTGACGCAGGAGGCGGTGGTCGAGCGGGCACTGCGCTATTGCGATCTCGCCGTATCGCAAGGGTTGCTGGCGGTACGGACCCATGTCGATATCTGCGACAACCGGCTTCTGGCTGTCGAGGCGCTGCTGCACGTGAAAAAGGCCGTCGCGCCCTATCTCGATCTGCAACTCGTCGCCTTTCCGCAGGATGGATATTACCGTTCGCCGACGGCCGCCGCCAATCTCGAGCGGGCGCTGGATCTGGGTGTCGACATCGTTGGAGGCATTCCGCACTTCGAGCGGACGATGGAAGACGGCGCGCGGTCGGTGCGGGCGCTTTGCGAGATCGCAGCGAGGCGGGGCCTGCGCGTCGACCTGCATTGCGACGAAACGGACGATCCGCTTTCGCGTCACATAGAGACACTTGCCTGTGAGACGCAGCGGCTGGGACTGCAGGGCCGCGCGACCGGCTCCCATCTGACCTCGATGCATTCGATGGACAATTACTATGTGTCGAAGCTGCTGCCGCTGATAGCCGAGGCGGATGTCCAGGTGGTCGCCAACCCGCTGATCAACATCATGCTGCAGGGGCGCCACGACAGCTACCCGAAGCGGCGCGGCATGACTCGGGTGAGGGAGATGCGCGAGCATGGCATCAACATCGCCTTCGGCCAGGATTGCTGCATGGACCCGTGGTATTCGCTTGGCAGCGGCGACATGCTCGACGTCGCGCATATGGGCCTGCATGTCGGACAGCTGTCGGCTCGCGAGGCAATGCGCTTCTGTTTCGACGCGGTCACCAGAAATCCCGCCAAGCTGATGGGGCTGGAAGGCTATGGTCTCGATATCGGCTGCAACGGCGATCTGGTGGTGCTGCAGGCGAAAGACCCGATCGAGGCAATCCGGCTGCGCGCAACGCGTTTGTTCGTCGTTCGTCGTGGCATGGTGATCAGCGAGACGCCGGCGAGAGGCGCAAGGCTGTCGCTCGACGGGCGGCCCGATTTCGTCGATCCTGCTGCCTACGCGCCGGTCGCCAGCGAGCATTGAAGCGAAGCAGTGTCGGTCACGCCTTGAGGATCTCCGCGAGGCGGCGGGAACCGGGCTCTCGCTCTGACAAATCGAGGCCCGAAAACAGGTCGACGAGATGGCTGACCATCAGCTCGGACGCGTCCTTCGGCTTGTTGCTGGCAATCGCATTGACCAGCGCATGGTGAGCGTGGTGCTCGCAGATGGCATCGCGGCGGCGCCAGTAGAGGGCGACGATCAGCGACGAGCGTGAGCAAAGCCTGCGGACGAAGTCGATGTAGATAGAATGATTGGCAATTTCGGCGATGGCCACATGAAACTGACCTGAGAGCTGGACCGCTTCGCCGTCCCGGCCGGCGGCGACCGCCGCATGTTCCTCGGCGATGTGGCGCTCCAGCAGGACGATGTCGGCCGGCTTGGCGATCTCGGCAGCCATGGCGGCGACTTTCGGCTCGAGCAGCGCGCGAGCCTCGAAAACCTCGCGGGCCTCCAGCCGTGTCGGCTTGGCGACGAAAGCGCCGCGATTGACTTCGAGCGTGACGAGATGGTCGAGTGCCAGTGCCTGCAGGGCTGCGCGTATCACTGTGCGGCTGACAGAATAGATCTCGGCCAACTCGTCTTCCGGCAGCTTCATTCCAGGCGCCACGCTGTGGCCGAGAATGGCGCTGCGAATGCCGAGATACACAGGCGACTGTTGCACTGGCGGTTGCCCCGCCGCTCTGGCCCTGATGGATTTTTCAAGCATGGCGCGGTGCCGGAATCCGAGTATTGATCTTGGCCGAGAGCATAACTGATTATTGCGTCCAATACCATGTGAGTTTTGTATACAATATTTGCTTACGTTGTGTGCATCTGCTGAATTTGCCGCATCTAATAAATGGGCATATTCTTTATGCTATGGTTGGCTACCTATCTTCGAAGTCAACGATTTCAGTATGTTAATTAATATTTAAGATTTGGCATGGGCCTTGCAATCCCTCTTTCCTGTGAAGAAGCGGAAGAGGGGCCGATGGCTAAGGGCGATCTAGGACTTATCAGGCTGACCAAGCGTTACGGTGGCACGGTTGCCGTCGACGCGATCGATCTGAAAGTGCCAGCCGGCACCTATTGCTGCTTGCTGGGCCCGTCCGGCTGCGGCAAGTCTTCGACGCTTCGCATGGCGGCCGGCCATGAAAGTGTCTCCGGCGGCGATGTCGTTCTCTCCGAAAGCCAGATCACCCACGCCCGTCCGGCGGAGCGCGGGACGGCTATGATGTTCCAGAGCTACGCACTGTTTCCGCATCTCGATCTCATCGACAACGTCGCCTTCAGCCTGAAGATGAAGGGCGTCGACAAGCAGGCGCGCCAGGCCAAGGCGCTCGAGATGCTGACGCTGATGCAGATGGAGCCCTATGCCACCCGGCGTCCGGCGCAACTCTCCGGCGGCCAGCAGCAACGCGTGGCGCTGGCTCGCGCATTGATCACCGATCCGGAAGCGTTGCTGCTCGACGAGCCGCTGTCGGCGCTCGATCCGTTCCTGAAGATTCGCATGCGTGCCGAGTTGAAGAAGCTGCAGAAGACGCTGGGCATCACCTTCGTCCACGTCACCCATAGTCAGGAAGAGGCGATGGCGTTGTCGGACCTGATCGTGGTGATGAACAACGGCCGCATCGAGCAGGCAGCCTCTGCGCGCGAGGTCTTCGAGCGGCCTGCCACCGCCTTCGTCGCCCGTTTCATGGGCGATCACAATGTTCTCTCCGGTCGCGCGACCCACAGCCAGGACGGGGTCGTGACGCTGGAAGCGCCTGAGGGCCAGACATTTTCCGTTCGCGGCCAGAAGGAAGTCGGCGCGCCCGTGGATATCGGTATCCGCACAGACCGGGTTCGCCTCGCCGAGCCATCGCAGAAGGGCCTCGGCTTCAACGGCATCGTTTCCAACGTCGAATATCGCGGCGCCACCGTGAAAATCACCGTCATCGGCGCCGGTAGCGAGGACTTCACGGCGATCATTCGCGACACCGATTATTTCGCCAAGCCGGTTTCGGTCGGCGATGCACTGTCACTGAGCTGGGCCCTGGAGGACGCAGTCCTCCTCGGCCGCGGCTGATCCATCAACCACCTGAAGGGGAACTGAGCATGACCAAGGACACAAAGTCTACCAAGCCGGCCAAGGGTATTTCCCGCCGTAATCTCCTGAAGACCGGCGCTGCCGGGCTCGGCGCCGTCGTCGGCTCCGGCCTCGTCACCGGCTTCCCGACCATCTGGGCTCAGAACCCGATCACGCTGCGCCAGTTCGGCACCGGCGTGTCGAACCTCAATGCCATCGCCGACAAGTGCAAGGCCGACCTCGGCATCACGCTGCAGATGACGGCAACGGATTCGGACGCTGCCGCCCAGCGCGCCGTCACCCAGCCGAACTCCTACGACATCGCCGATATCGAATACTGGATCGCCAAGAAGGTCTACCCAGCCGGCGTGATGCAGCCGATGAACACCAAGAAGCTCAAATACTTCGACAAGATCGTGCCGCTCTTCATCACCGGCAAGCTGAAGCCCGACAGCGTCATCGCACAGGGCACGGCGCCGCACACTGTCGGCTTCGTCGACGGCCCGGACTCCAAGAAGTTCTCGAAGACACCGACCGAATGGATGACGATGGTCCCGACCATCTACAACGCCGACACGCTGGGCATCCGGCCGGACCTCGTCGGTCGCGATATCACCTCCTGGGCCGACATCCTCGACCCTGCCTTCAAGGGCAAGACGGCGATCCTCAACATTCCGTCGATCGGCATCATGGACGCTGCCATGATCATGGAAGCCTCCGGTCAGCTGAAATATGCCGACAAGGGCAACATGACCAAGGCGGAGATCGACAAGACGATCGACTTCCTGATCAAGACCAAGCAGGCCGGCCAGTTCCGCGCTTTCTGGAAGTCCTTCGACGAGAGCGTTAACCTGATGGCCTCGGGCGAAGTCGTCATCCAGTCGATGTGGTCGCCGGCCGTTGCCGCTGTGCGCTCCAAGGGCATCGCCTGCAAGTTCCAGCCGCTGAAGGAAGGCTATCGCTCGTGGGGTGGCGGTCTCGGCCTTGCCAAGCACCTGAAGGGCGCCGAACTCGACGCGGCCTACGAGTACATCAACTGGTACACGTCCGGCTGGGTCGGCGGCTACCTCAACCGCCAGGGCTATTACTCTGCCTGCATGGACACCGCCAAGAACTTCATGACGGCCGACGAGTGGGGCTACTGGATCGAGGGCAAGCCGGCACAGGGCGATATCATGTCGCCTGAAGGCAAGGTCATGGAGAAGGCCGGAGCAGTCCGCGACGGCGGCTCGTTCGAAGAGCGCATGGGCCACGTCGCCTGCTGGAACTCGGTCATGGACGAGGACCGCTACATGGTAAAGCGCTGGAACGAATTCATCGCTGCCTAAGGCACCTTTTCATCTCCCTCCTTGTGGGGGAGATGTCACGAAGTGACAAAGGGGGGCGGTGCGGCAAACTCCAGATCTGCGGCCATCACCCCTCTGTCGGCTCTGCCGACATCTTCCCCACAAGGGGGGAGATCAGGAAAAATCGGAGACACCGAATAATGGCATTAGCAACGACATCGACGGACAGGCCTCAGAAGCGCAACTTGACGGTTCCGCTCGGTCTCGTGTCCTATCTTCAGGCGCTGCCGCTGCTTGCAATTCTCGGCTTCTTCTTCATCCTGCCGATCCTGATGATCGCTGTCGTCAGCTTCTGGGACTATGATTTTGCCGGCATCTATCCGGCGATGCTGCTCACCAACTATTCGGACAGCCTTGAATCGTGGGTTACCTGGAAGACCTATCTCCACACCATAGAATTCATGCTGATCGTCTGGGCGATCACCCTGTTCATCGGGTTCTGGGTTGCCTATTACCTCGCCTTCCACATCCGCAAGCCGTCCACGCAGATGGTGCTGTTTCTCATCTGCACGGTGCCTTTCCTGACATCGAACATCATCCGCATGATCTCCTGGATCCCGGTGCTGGGGCGAAACGGGCTGATCAACTCTGCGCTGATCAGTGCCGGTATCATTCCAAAGCCCATCGAGTGGCTGCTCTATTCCGATTTCGCCGTGGTACTCGCCATGGTCCATCTCTACACGCTGTTCATGGTGACGCCGATCTTCAACACGCTGATGCGCATCGATCGCTCGCTGTTCGAAGCGGCCCGCGATGCCGGGGCGACCGGTTGGCAGATCCTCTGGAACGTGGTGATCCCGCTTGCCAAGCCCGGCATCGCCATCGGCTCGATTTTCGTGGTGACGCTTGTCATGGCGGACTTCTCCACCGTGCAGGTGATGTCCGGAGGCCAGAGTGCCTCGGTGGCGCTGATGATGAAGAACCAGATGTCGCTGCTGCAATATCCGGCCGCTGCCGCCAACGCCGTGGTGCTGCTGGTCCTCGTGCTGCTGATGGTTGCCGCCATCCTGCGCGTCGTCGACATCCGCAAGGAGCTTTGAGATGAACGCCGACAAACGCCCTCTCGAGTTCTACGTGCTCACCGCCTTCTTCATCCTGTTCGTGCTGTTCCTGTACGGGCCGTTTTCGGCGATCTTCATCCTGTCTTTCCAGGGGCCTGACGGCGGGCTGACGTTTCCGCTCAACGGCGTATCGTTCCACTGGTTCGCAAACCTGTTCGAAAAGCAGTCGGTCGGTGATTTCGGTGCGGCTTTCCAGCGCTCCTTCTTTCTCGGCCTTATGGTGATGGTCGTGACCGTCGTGGTGTCGCTGCTGGCTGGTCTTGCCTTCCGGCGCAAGTTCCGTGGCGCATCGCTGGTCTTCTACGGAACGGTCGCCAGCCTCGTGGTGCCGTCGATTATCATCTCGCTCGGCATCGGCGTCGTCTTCCAGCAGCTCGGATTTGCGCCGGCCTGGTACTCCTCGGCCTTCGGCGCCCACCTGACCTGGACACTGCCGTTCGGCGTGCTGATCATGTTTGCCGTCTTCAACCGTTTTTCGCCATCGTATGAGGAAGCGGCGCGCGACCTCGGTGCGAGTTCGTGGCAGACGTTCCGCCACGTCGTGCTGCCGATGATCGCGCCGAGCCTGATCGGCGTCGGGCTGTTCGGCTTTTCGCTCTCCTACGACGAGTTTGCCCGGACGCTGATGACGTCGGGCTCGTTCAATACGCTGCCGCTGGAGATCTATGGGATGACCACCAATGTCACCACGCCGGTTCTTTATGCGCTCGGCACGGTGACGACGCTGTTCTCCTTCACCATCATCCTCTCCTGCGTCGGCATCGGCATGTATGTCAGCCGGCGGCGCGCTGCCGTGGGTTCGGATGCCGGCAAGGGGGTCTGAGCGCATGCGGATCCTGGTGATCAACCCCAACACGACGGCGTCGATGACGGACAAGATCGGCATCGCGGCGCGGGCGGTTGCAAGCCCGGGGACGGAAGTCGTTGCCCGCAATCCCGTTATCGGCCCCGTCAGCATTCAGGGACCCGAGGACGGCGAGGCGGCCTTGCCTGGGCTGCTGTATGAAATCGAGCGGTCCAATGTCGAGGATTTCGACGCCGTCATCATCGCCTGCTTCGACGATACCGGGCTCTACGAGGCGCGCGGGCGAACTGCGCGGCCCGTGATCGGCATCGGCGAGGCGGCCTTTCATGCAGCCACGCTGGTTGCGTCGAGATTTAGCGTCGTGACGACGCTGTCCGTGTCGGTGCCTGTCATCGAGGACAATGTTCGTGCCTACGGTTTCAGTCTCCGATGTGCCCGGGTGAGGGCTTCCGAAGTACCGGTGCTGGAACTCGAGCGTGAAGGCTCCGATGCCTGCCGCACCATCTCGCTCGAGATTGCAACCGCATTGGCGAAGGACGATGCCGATGCCATCGTGCTTGGTTGCGCCGGCATGGCGGATCTTGCCCGGCAGCTTAGCCTCGAACACGGCGTGCCCGTGATCGACGGTGTGGCTGCGGCGGTAAAACTTGCCGAAATGCTGCATGCGCTGGGACTGCAGACCTCGCAGGCTGGTCCGTTTCGCAAGGTTGCGTGACCCGGACCCTGCCAGGCTCCAAGCCCTGTTCCAGAGTTCCGTCGGTCCCGTCATCCCCCTCACTGGCCAAAGACACGGCGAAGTCGCTAGCCGGCTGTTGTCGTTCCTCTTGATTTGCCCTGCAAAAGCGCGATCTCCGCCGACAACGGGGTCGCTTTCCGAAAAGCAACGCTTTATAGATGCGCGGGTTTGGGCAAGGCGCATCTTTGCGCAGGAAGCAGGAAGAGACAAATGACGAACGTGGTCGTGATCGGTTCGCAATGGGGTGACGAAGGCAAGGGCAAGATTGTTGACTGGCTTTCGGAGCGCGCGGACATCGTTGTCCGCTTCCAGGGCGGCCACAATGCCGGCCACACACTCGTCATCGACGGCATCAGCTACAAGCTGTCGCTGCTGCCTTCCGGCGTCGTGCGGCCGGGTAAGATGGGCGTCATCGGCAACGGCGTGGTCGTCGATCCGCATGCGCTGCTGGCCGAAATCGACAGGCTCGCGGTCCAGGGCGTCAAGATCACACCTGAAAACCTGCGCGTTGCCGACAATGCCACGCTGATCCTGTCGCTGCACCGTGAACTCGATGCACTGCGCGAAGATGCTGCGAGCAACAGCGGCACCAAGATCGGGACCACACGTCGCGGCATCGGCCCTGCCTACGAAGACAAGGTCGGCCGTCGGTCGATCCGCTTCATGGATCTTGCCGATCTCGAAACCCTGCCCGCCAAGGTCGACCGCATCCTTACGCACCACAATGCGCTGCGTCGCGGTCTCGGCGTTGCCGAGGTCAGCCACGAAACCATCATGGAAGAACTGACGTCGGTCGCCGACCGCGTGCTGCCATTCCGCGAGACCGTCTGGCTTCTTCTCGACAAGGAGCGCCGTCGCGGTGCGCGCATCCTATTCGAGGGCGCGCAGGGGTCGCTGCTCGACATCGACCACGGCACCTATCCGTTCGTTACCTCGTCGAACACCGTTGCAGGGCAGGCGTCGGCCGGTTCCGGCATGGGGCCGGGATCGCTCGGTTACATCCTCGGCATCACCAAGGCCTACACCACCCGCGTTGGCGAAGGGCCGTTCCCCACAGAGCTGACAGACGAGATTGGCCAGTTTCTCGGCGAGAAAGGTCATGAATTCGGCACAGTTACCGGGCGTAAACGTCGATGTGGCTGGTTCGATGCGGCGTTGGTGCGCCAGTCGGTCGCCACCAACGGCATTACCGGCATCGCGCTGACCAAGCTCGACGTGCTGGACGGACTGGAAGAACTGAAGATCTGCGTGGGCTACATGCTCGACGGCGTACAGATCGACCACCTGCCGGCTAGCCAGGGTGCGCAAGCCCGGGTCGAGCCGGTTTATATTACGCTTGAGGGTTGGAAAGAATCGACCGTCGGCGCCCGCAAATGGGCCGACCTGCCAGCTCAGGCAATCAAATATGTGCGACAGGTGGAAGAGCTGATCGGTGCCCCGGTAGCGCTTCTTTCGACCAGCCCGGAGCGCGACGACACCATACTTGTGACTGATCCGTTTGAGGATTAATGTCGCGCCAACGATAAAACGCTGTTCGGCCTTACTGCTGGACATCACGAGAAAGTACTGATGGCGGATTTTGTAGCAGTCATCCGACGTGCCGTAGATGGCTTGTCCGACAATACACCCGAAATGCGGGTGAAAGTTTATGCCCGCGCTCGCGGTGCCGTACAGCGCCAGCTGGAAAGCATGAAGCCGCGACCGCCGGAGACGATGCTGCAGCGCCAGCTCGAGAAGCTCGAAGCCGCCATTCGCGACGTCGAGGCCGAGCATGCCGAAGCCGGAGTGCCGCCTGCAATCGCAGAGGAAGCCGCCGCGGAGGAGTTCCACGCCCAGCCGGACGAGGCATATCATCAGCCGGAACCGGTGGCGGAGCATGTTCCAGAGCCGGAGCCAGAGCCGGCGGTGCAGTCAGAGCCGGCAGCGGCACAGGAAGAACCGACACATATCGAGGAACCCGCGCCCGTGGCGCCTGCCGAGGTGCACCACGCAGAAGAGAGTGCACATCCGGACACCGCTCCGACCGTCGACGATAATTGGCGCGCCGAAGATGACTGGCAGGCGGACAGGGAACCGCAGCCTCTGGAAGCGCTGGAGGCCGTTTACGAAGCGCCCGAGCACGAGCACTATCGTGAGCAGGTCGAGCCGGTTGCAGTTGAGCCCGTGCATGCCGAATGGCAGCCGGAGCCGGAGGCATATCACTCCTCTTCCGTCGACGAGGTCCCACGCGAGGTCCACGAGCCGGCGCCGGAACTGGATGCCGCCGACCACGCCGGCTACGGCATCACCGAGACGCATAGCGATCCCGCTCATTCGGACAATGCCGGCCATTTCGACGACGTCTGGGCGAAAACCGCAACCCCGGAACCAGAGGATGCTGGCTCGCCGCATCATGAGTGGCCAACGGCGGCACCGGGCGGACAGCCGGCACCGACGGCCATTCCCGTTCACTATCCACCGGATGCCGGCTTTGCGGCTGAGGAACATCCCTCCGCCCGCATGCCGGATGCTGGCGAACACGTCGCCTGGGAAGCTGCGACGTTCGACGATCTGCCGCCGGTAAAATCCGGTCCCGTCGCAGAGCCTGCGCCTGTCAAGCAGGCCGCGCCGACGCCTGCCGGTGACTTCGACGATGTCGACCTGTTTGCCGATGTTCACGGTAATGCTGCCAAACCTGCCGTTCAATCCGGGCAGTCGGACGGCTGGAACGAGATCAAGGAGCTTTCCGGCTACGAGAAATTCGCCGCCGAGACCGATTTCAGCGATTCGGTACCGTCGGATCTGGGGCAGGTCAGTGTCGCCGGGCTTCAGGGCAAGAGCTACCGCATGGAGCCGAAGCGCCGCCGCTTTGGCGTCGCAGGTATCCTCCTTACTCTGGCTGGTGTCGCTGTTGTCGCCGGCGGTGGTTATGCCGCCTGGATGAACCGCACCGCGCTCAACGAGATGGTCGCCGGACTGGTGAGTTCCGCACCGAAAAATGCAACGGTCGCAGACAAGACCGCAACACCGGCAGCAACCACGCCTGTCGCCACGAAGCCGACGACGCCGGAAACTCCACCGGTTGACGACGGCAACACCGTCAACAGCAAATTTACCCAGCGCCTGATGGCGGATGGCAGCGAGGTGGATGCAGGCGTGCCTCCTGTCCCAGGTGGACCGGTCGCTGCCGAGGGCAAGTCCATCGCCCAGCAGAATGTCGCAGCCGCGACGCCGCCACCCGCTGCGGCTGCTGCCAATCCATCCGTACCGGCTCCAGCATCCGCGCCGCCGGCACAGGCTCCAACGCCTGCGCCGACAGCTGCTGCACCGACGCCGGCTCCCGCACAGCCGACCGCAATGGTTCCGTCGGCTACGCCGCCGGCAGCGACGCAGACGGCGACTGTCGGCACGGGTGAGAAGATGTTCCTGTACGAAGAACGTCTTGGCCAGACGTCGCCGACCGCGATCGAGGGTACGGTGACTTGGAGCGTCCATGAGGACAAGGGCGACGATGGCAAGCCATCTCCGACTGTCCAGGGCAGCATCAACGTGCCCGAACGTGGCATGACCGCGCTGGTGACCTTCAAGCGCAACAGCGACCCGTCGCTGCCGGCAAGCCATCTGATCGAACTGGTATTCTCGCTGCCGCCGAATTTCGAAGGCGGTGCCATCGACAGCGTCCAGCGCGTTGCGATGAAGGCGACCGAGCAGGATCGTGGCGATGCGCTGATCGGTGTGCCGGCCAAGATCACAGACGATTTCCACATGGTGGCGCTGAACGACTTCCCGGATGCTCGCAAGACCAATTTGGACCTCTTGCGCAACCGCAACTGGATCGACATTCCGATCACCTACCGTAACGGCCGTCGCGCCCTCTTGACCATGGACAAGGGCACGACCGGCACCGACGCCTTCAACAAGGTTATTGGCGAATGGGCCGCTATCGCCGGTCCTAGCGGCCAGTAACGAGCGGATTTCCAAGCCACACAGAAAAGGCGGGTCCGGACGGGCCCGCCTTTTTCAGTTCAACACATCCGGTCTGTGGACCGGATGCTTATGCAGTTGCTTCCACGACGCGCAGGCCCTTGGTGCGGTCGAGGGCGTCCTTGCGGACAGCCTCCTGGACCTTTTCAAAGGCGCGCACTTCGATCTGGCGGACACGTTCGCGGCTGATATCGAATTCGGACGACAGGTCTTCCAAGGTCACGGCATCCTCCGACAGGCGGCGAGCCTCGAAGATACGGCGTTCGCGGTCGTTGAGCACGCTCATTGCGCGGGCCAGCATGTTGCGACGTGTCTCGAGTTCGTCCTGTTCGATCAGAACCGCTTCCTGGCTCTCGTGGTTGTCCACCAGCCAATCCTGCCACTGGCCGCCTTCGCCTTCCGCAGCCTTGATCGGCGCATTCAGCGATGCGTCGCCCGAAAGGCGGCGGTTCATCGAAATGACCTCCTCCTCGGATACCTTCAGCGTCGTGGCAATCTCGGTCACCTGGTGAGGCTTGAGGTCGCCTTCGTCGATTGCCTGGATCTTGCCCTTGAGGCGGCGAAGGTTGAAGAACAGCCGCTTCTGGTTGGCGGTCGTCCCCATCTTCACCAGCGACCACGAGCGCAGAATGTACTCCTGGATCGAGGCCTTGATCCACCACATGGCGTAGGTGGCCAGACGGAAGCCACGTTCCGGATCGAACTTCTTGACGGCTTGCATAAGGCCGACATTGCCTTCGGACACGACTTCGCCGATCGGCAAGCCGTAGCCGCGATAGCCCATGGCGATCTTTGCCACCAGACGGAGATGGCTTGTGACAAGTCTATGGGCTGCCTGACGGTCGGCGTGCTCGGCATAACGCTTGGCGAGCATGTACTCTTCCTGCGGTTCCAGCATTGGGAACTTGCGGATCTCGTCAAGATAGCGATTGAGGCCGGTCTCGCCGGCGGTAATGGATGGCAAGTTATTGCGGGCCATGAAGCACCCTCCTTGTTGGAAACCAGCCCCTTCGAGACGCCATTCAACATGGCGAAAAGCGGGCCAGCACGTGCGGTTCTGGCAGACCCCGCACTAAGTCTAGTTATAAATAAGTATGACGAAACTGGGATTCAAGAACTGTGTCACGCATGTGTGACCGGTGAGATGCACCAAAGGCCAATTATTATCGGCGATATCGAAATTATCCAGCGCATAACCGGCATGCTGGCGAAGATCCTGAACAATCAGCGCTTTTATAAGCTCTTCGCGCTCAGATGTCCAGATCCACCCACTATTTGCGCAGAGCCTCGGCCAGCTCCAGCATATCGTCGGGCAGAGCGGCTTCGAAATGCAGGATTTCGCCGGTGCGCGGATGTTCGAACTGCAGCAGGTAGGCATGCAGCGCCTGGCGCGGGAAGCGGCTGACGATGTCCTTGCGTTCATCCGCCAAAAGGTTCGCCTTGGTCCGGAAGCCGGCGCCATACACGGTGTCGCCGAGCAGCGGGTGACCGATATGGGCCATGTGAACGCGGATCTGGTGGGTGCGGCCGGTTTCGAGGCGGCAGTCGACCAGTGCGGCAAGCGCTGTTGCATCCGGCTGCTCGTGGAAGCGTTCGAGCACCGTGTAATGGGTGATCGCCTCGTCCGAATCATCGCGGTCGGGCTTTTGCACGGCGCGTTTCGTCCGGTCGCCGGTCGAGCGGCCAAGCGGCGCATCGATCGTTCCGTTGAGCTGGCGCGGCCGGCCCCAGACGATGGCGCGGTAGGCCCGTTCCAGTGGCATGGTCCGACCGTGATCGGCAAACTGTGCCGACAGGTGGCGGTGGGCGATGTCGTTCTTGGCGACGACCATGACGCCGGTGGTGTCCTTGTCGAGCCGGTGGACGATGCCGGGACGGCGGACGCCGCCGATGCCAGACAGGGTGTCGCCGCAGTGATGAATGAGGGCATTGACCAACGTCCCCGTCCAGTTGCCGGCGCCGGGATGAACGACGAGGCCGGCGGGCTTGGAGATGACGATGAGGTCGCTGTCTTCGTAGAGCACGTCGAGCGGAATGTCCTCGCCCTGGGGTGTCGGATCTTCCGGTTCCGGCATGGTGATCTCGAAACGCTCGCCCGGCCGGACCTTGCGCTGCGGATCGGTCATCGGTTCGCCGTTGCGCAGTACCGCACCTTCCTTGATCAGCACCTTGACGCGACTGCGCGAAATGTCGTCGCCGAGTTGCGCGGTCAACCAGGCATCGAGGCGGCCTTCTGCGGCTTCGTCGGCGATCAGCACTTTGCTAATGGCATCGGCTTCTTTAAAGGGGTCGTTCAAACGCTTCTCTCCGGCGAGATCAAGAACAGGACGTATTCATGACAAGTCTCAAGCCAGACGACCAGGACGAAAAGCCTCTCGATCCGGCAATGGAAAATGTGCGGCGCAAGATGGTACGGCTGATGATCGTCTCGGGTGCCGTCATGGTGGTGAGCCTTATGGCGGTGTTCGGTGCCATTGTCTACAAGGCGATGCGGCCGGCGGCCAAGGGTGTTGCGACGAGCGGCGTGCCTTCGGATGCTCCGGTTTCGTCCTCCGTGGCGCTGCCGGCGGGCTTTTCGGTGCAGTCGGTCAGTCTCTCCGGCAACCAGATGCTGTTTTACGGCGTGACCATATCCGGCCAGCGACAGGCGATCGTGTTCGACTATGGCGTTGGCCGCATCGTCTCGACGGTCTCGCTGCCGACGCCCTGACGGATAGCCCGATGAGCGAGGACCGGTTGACCATCATCGCGGATGCCGACGATCCGCGCATCGCCGAATTCCGCGATATCCGCGAGCGCGACCTGACCGGCCGTGAAAGCCGCTTCATTGCCGAGGGAACAGTGGTGTTGCGGCTTCTGGCCGACGCGCACCGGGCCGAGCGCGGCTTTGTCGCTGAAAAGGTGCTGTTGCTGTGCAACCGTGCGGCGGGACTTGCCGACATCATCGCGGCGCTGCCGCGTGATGTGCCGGTCTATGTGGCGGAGGCGCCGGTGCTCGATGCCATCGTCGGCTTCCATCTGCATCGTGGCGTGCTTGCACTCGGGCGCCGTGTAGTCACGGACGATCCGCTTGCCTTCATCGACAGTCTGCCGAAATCGGCCCTGCTGCTGGTCGGGTGCGGCATTTCCAATCATGACAATGTCGGTTCGATGTTTCGCAATGCTGCGGCCTTTGGTGCCGACGGTATTCTTCTCGACGAGACGAGTTGCGACCCGCTTTATCGCAAGGCAGTGCGGGTCTCGGTCGGCTCGGTGCTGACCTTGCCCTATTGTCGGGCCGGCTCCGATCTTGCCATTCTCGACGCGCTCGATGCCCGTGGCTTTGCCATCTGGGGGCTTTCGCCACGCGGCGAAACGTCGATTGCCGTTGTGCCGCCATCGGATCGGCTGGCCTTGGTGGTGGGCACGGAAGGGGAGGGATTGCCCCGCTCCATCCTTTCGCGCTTCCGGACCGCGCGCATTCCGCAGGCGCCGGGGCTGGACAGCCTCAACGTGGCGACGGCCACCGGCATTGCGCTGTTTGCCATGGCATCGTCTGCCGGGAGGATCTAGGCCGACGGTTTCTCGAGCAGTTCGGAGGCGCGATCGGCAAGGCTCCTGCGGTCGCCGCAGTCGCTCTCTCCATTTTTCTCAAGCAAGGCATGGATGGGCGACTGCTTGCCCTCGGTAAGCGCCGTAAGCGCCACCATGCTGGCGGCGATGGTGGCGATCTCTTCGCGCAGAGCCCCATCCTGGGCGGTCGAGCGGGATTTGAGCAGCCTGTCCGAGAGGGCCGTGCTGCGATTGCGGGCGTCGTCGGCGAGCACCGCGATGTCGGCTCCCAAAGCGGGTTCGGCGTCATCAGCAACGGTGTCAGTGTCAGCCGGTGCGTTACTGGTGGATTTCACGTTTTTCGTCCCATCGGCTGCGGTCACCTTCACAGGTCCTGCCGCACGTCTCGACGACTTCGCGGCTTCCCTGGCGTCGATCGTTGCCATCTTCAGTTTCTGTTTGAGGCGCGTCACTTCTTCGACCCGGCGCGCGATAAGGTTTTGCTGGTCGGCGTTGGATGCGACTTCGCGGCTCAGTTTTTCCTCGAGCCGGGTTACCTTGTTCTGCTCCTCGCCGAGACGCATCTCGGCTTCGGTTGCGCGCCTCGTAAAGGTCTCGAGCTCACTGCGCGCCGCATCCCTTTCGGTGCGAAGACCGTTGAAGCGGACACGCAGGTTCTCGATCTCTGCTTCGCGCGCGGCAAGGTCGATCTTCGTGTTGTCGGCATCGACCGCCATCCTGTCGATGCGTTTACGCAGGCTGTCGAGATCCGCTTCCTTCTCCGCATGGGCCAGCTCGGAAACGCGCAGGGCCGACCGCAACTGGCTGATGTTGCTCTCCTCGCGGCGCAGGCGCGCGCGCAAGTCGCTGGCCTCCACGCTCATATCGTTTATCTGGGCATGCAGCTGTTCGTTTTCCGTCGCCAGACGCCCGGCTTCCTTTTTCACAACTTCCTGCGCGATTTGAAGAGCGATGCTCTTTTCCCGCTGACGGGAGAGGGCCTGCTCGGTCTTGGCATTTTCTGCGGCATAGAGGGCCCGTGCCATGTCTTTCTGGGCACGCACCTCCTGGGCGCTGAGGGGCATCGTGGCGCGCAGGCGCTTTTCCGTGAAGTGGACGATGCGGCGATGGATGGCGGGCGCCACCATGCATACGAGGATCACCGCCGTCAGAAAGCCTAAACCGAACAGTAGCGCAAATTGTATCACGGCGCGGCAATCACCTGTACTTGGGCATAGAGCGGAGGTGGAAATTAAGCAGGAAGCCTGCCATTGGGCAAGCTTCATGTCTGTGCGCAGTTAATATCGCGGTAGGGATCGCCCGGTCAGAACGGGTTCCAGGTCGGTTGCGGCGTGACCTTGAGATAGCCGAGGTTGAGGCCGAGACGGGCACCGATACCGGTGCGGATCGGCACGACGACGATGTTGTTGTTTTTCAGCGCGGTCATGCCGACGCCGGCGATCACGAATGCCTGGCCGCTGATGCCTCCGAAGCGCGTGTAGATCGCTTCGGTGTTGGCAAGGTTGTAGACCAGCATCATGACGCGAGTGCCCTGGCCGCCATAATCGAAGCCGAGCGATGGACCCTGCCAGTAGAGCGGGTGCTCGCCTGCGTTCTTGGTATTGAGCTGGCCCTCGCCATAGGTCAGGCCGGCGATAAAGGCGCCGGAGCCCTCCTGTCCGAGAATGTAGCCGTTCGGCAGGCCGTAGCGCTCAAAGGCGGTCTCGACAACCTTGGCAAGGCCGCCGCTGGTGGAGCCGAAGAAAGAATGGCCCGCGTCGATGATCTCCTGAACGGTGTACTGGCCGCTGTTGGGCGCTGCTTCCGCCGCGCGCATGGGCAAGGAAACACTGACGAGGGCGGCGAACGCAGCCACCATTCCGAGGCCGAATAGTCTGCGTAGGATTTGATTGCGCATAGGCTCATCCGTTCATCTCAGTGGGCGCAAAGCATGCGCCCGACGATGGCCGCATTTTGCGTTGATCCTCTTAACAATCGGTTTACCAAATATGGTGTCTTTATGGCGCAACAGATGCCGAAACTGGTAATCCCCGTGCAAACTTGCCGTGGCAATCTCAGGTCACGAAACCTCGCCCGGCATACAGGAGACAATGAATGTCAAGAAATCCGAATCTGACTTTGAATGGGACGGATCTGGCCGCGCTCCTGTGCAGCCGCGTTTGCCACGATGTCATTTCGCCCGTCGGCGCCATCAACAACGGACTGGAACTGCTGGACGAGGGCGGCGCTGACGCGGATGCCATGGATCTCATCCGCACGAGCGCGCTGAATGCCTCGGTACGGCTGAAGTTTGCGCGCATCGCCTTCGGTGCATCCGGGTCTGTCGGTGCTTCCATCGATACGGGCGAAGCCGAGCGCGCCGCCAAGGATTTCGCCGAGGCCGAGAAGAAGGCAACCGTCGTCTGGAACGGACCGCGGGCGATTGTCGCCAAGAATCGCGTCAAGCTGCTTCTCAACCTGTTCCTGGTCGCCTATGCGTCCATCCCGCGCGGCGGCACTATCGACGTGACGCTCGAAAATCCAGAATTCGACGCGAAGTTCACACTTGTCGTCAAGGGCAAGCTAATGCGCGTTCCGGCGAAATTCGCCGAGATCTGCAATGGTGTCATCGAGGAAGCGATCGATGCCCATTCCGTGCAGCCCTATTACACGGTGCTGCTGGCCGACGAGAGCGGGATGGACATCACCTACACCGCAACGGCCGAAGAGATAACCTACGTCGCAGAGATGCGGACGGCTTAACCCTGCGTTGCGCTGACGGGGAAAAGTAACGATTTCTTTAGCGTCGAGCCACTATCGTCTTTCGCGAAGACGCGTTCCTTGGACGGTGGTTCGATGCAAAGGAGTTGCCCATGCAGCGGTTCATGATAGCCGACACATCCGACGTCGTGCGCAAGGTCGGCATGCGCATCCTGTCCGAGCTCGATTTCCTTGTCAGCGAGGCATCGAACGCGCACGAGGCGCTAAGCCGCTTCGAATCCGGTATTCCGCATTACATGATCGTCGATGCCGGCATGGACGGCGTGCTCGAGCTTATCGCCGCGATCCGCGCCATGCCTGAGGGCAAGGACGTCAAGATCTACTATTGCGTCGTCGAAGCCGATCTCAAGAAGCTGATGGCCGGCAAGCGGGCAGGGGCGACAGATTTCCTGCTGAAGCCATTCGACCGCAAGATCCTGACGGCCGTGTTCGGCAACCGCGCCATCGCCGCCTGAGGATCAAGCAGGCAAGTTTCCGATCTCCTTCACCCCAACGATTGCCACTAAAAATCCCGCTTCGTTGCCGAGGCGGGATTTTTGATATGTGGCAGTGGTCGGGTTCCGTCGGGTAGCTCAGGCGCTTTCGGCGTAGCTGCTGCTTTCCGGTTCGCGCAGCACATAGCCGCGGCCCCAGACTGTTTCGATGTAGTTCGCACCGCCGGCCGCATTGGCGAGCTTCTTGCGAAGCTTGCAGATGAAGACGTCGATGATCTTCAGTTCCGGTTCGTCCATGCCGCCATAAAGGTGGTTCAGGAACATTTCCTTGGTGAGGGTCGTACCCTTGCGGAGCGAAAGCAACTCCAGCATCTGGTATTCCTTGCCGGTCAGGTGGACACGCTGGCCGCCGACTTCGACGGTCTTGGCGTCGAGGTTGACAATCAGTTCGCCCGTCGAGATGACCGACTGGGCGTGACCCTTGGAGCGACGGACGATCGCATGAATGCGAGCGACCAGTTCGTCCTTGTGGAACGGCTTTGTCATGTAATCGTCGGCACCGAAGCCGAGACCGCGAACCTTGTCCTCGATGCCGGCCATACCGGAAAGGATGAGGATCGGTGTCTTGACCTTCGACAGACGCAGCGTACGAAGAACTTCGTAGCCAGACATGTCTGGAAGGTTCAAATCGAGTAGAATGATATCATAGTCATACAGCTTGCCAAGATCCACGCCCTCTTCACCGAGGTCGGTCGTGTAGACGTTGAAGCTTTCGGATTTGAGCATCAATTCGATGCTCTGCGCTGTCGCGCTGTCGTCTTCAATGAGTAGAACCCGCATAATATTCCCCTTTACCGCCGCCGAAAGGTCGAAAGCCTCCTACGCGATACCGATTCAACCACTGCCTGATTTGAAAGCTGCCACGGAATGGTTAACAAATTCTGATTCCATCTGGCAAGCTGTATCGACTTTATTAAATATTTTTCTCACTTCCCTGATTTTCCACGTAAATCAGCATTCTGATTTTCTTAACTTCTACATTAAGAAAATAAGCCAACTGATTCTTTTGAATCGATAATGCCTTTGTTTCGATTTCGTCCGAGGTATTTACCGACCCTTAAATGATAGGGCCTATCATTAACGATGCCCGTAAACGAAAGGTTACCAGAGGTAGCTTTTTGTTAACGCCGCCGGAATTTTTTTGTCCCATTGCGATTCAAATCGACGTGGGCGGGTAATGTGTAGAGATCCGGGGTCTCTCATCACGGGAGTAATGCGTATGAAGTCACGTGAGAGCCTAGTCCGTCTGAAAGAGTTCCAGGTAAACGAAAAACGTCGCCAGTTGCAGCAGTTGCAAATGATGACAGCGGAATTCGACAGGATGACCAAGGATCTGGAGAGCCAGATCGTCTTGGAAGAGAAAAAGTCCGGAATTACGGACCCGAACCACTTTGCCTATCCGACTTTTGCCAAGGCTGCGCGGCAGCGTGCGGACAACCTGCAGGTCTCGATCCGGGAACTGCGGACGCAGGAGGAGGCCTTGGAAAGCACTCTCGAAGAGATGCAGGCCGAGTATGCCAAGGCGGCAGCGCTGGAAGAGCGTGACGGTGGGGCGAGAGCCCGCGCCTGATCGCATCTTCGCTGGGGTTTGTGAAAGTCACCGCGAAGAGCCGTGCATGACTGGCCTGGTGGCCAGCCATGCACGGCTTTTGGTGTTTTTCTGTCGGTTCGACATTCGGGGCACAGTTGCGCCCCGGGCCGGCTTCAGGCTATCGCTGCACCCGCAGCATCGTCTTGGAGGGGTCGGGTCATGGACATCAGGAGCGTCAGGGCCGTTCTCCTGATTGCGGCGCCATTTTTCCTGGCCCTCGGTTTGGTCTTGCCGCTGGTGCGTTTCGACCGGCTCTACTTTTTCAGCGAGACGCCGTCGTTGCTTGCCATCGTCGCATCGCTCTGGCAGAGCGGCAACGGTGTGCTTTCGGCTGTCGTGGCGGTGGTGTCGATCGGGTTGCCGATCGTGAAGCTCGTGGCCCTGGCGATGGAGGCCCTGTCCAGCGATGGCAGGGGCGAAGGCGGGGCATTTTTCGAGCGGGTCGTTCCGCAACTCTCGCGCTGGTCGATGATGGATGTGATGCTGGTGGCAATTGTCATCGCGGCTGCCAAGACCAGTGGTCTGGCGAGCGCTTTCACGCAGCCCGGTCTCTGGTTTTACGCGGGCTCGACAATAATTTCGGGCCTCCTCCATTTCCTACTGAGGAATGGATCGGGCCCGAAAAAATAGGTTCTGCGAAGATCAGGTTATCGCGTCAGTGGCGATATTGCTGGATGCGCGTGGTGCGCAGGCCGGCAAGACCGTGGCTGCTGATGGAGGACTGCCAAGACAGGAACTCCTCGACCGTCAGCGTATAACGGTCACAGGCTTCTTCCAGGCTCAACAGGCCACCGCGCACAGCCGCGACAACCTCTGCTTTACGGCGGATGACCCAGCGCCGCGTATTGGGCGGTGGCAGGTCAGCAATCGTAAGGGGGCTGCCATCGGGGCCGATGACGTATTTCACCCGGGGACGTATCATTTCGGTCATTGGACTCTCTACACACACTCAAGACCACTTCCAGGACTGTATCTCGCCACATTTAAAAATTGACTAAGCCCTCAGTAACACTTTGATAACAATTTTACGGAGTGTGGCGCCGAATTGATTTGCGGCGGCGTTCCAATCGTCGCTGATCGCCGCCAAGTCCTTACGTTCGCGCAGAAACTGGCTGATTCTCGGCATTTCTTTTAAGTCGCTAATTCAGTATTTTGTGTTTTTGAGCAGCAGCGAACAGCTGAAATTATTTTGTATTTTTTCAATGGCATCCAGCTGATCTCTCACAGATTGGCGCAAACCGGTGGGCCACTGGGCGTACTTTCCGGTGTGGAGGCGAGGTCGGAGGATACGTCCAGCGCCAGCCGCGCCATCGGCCGGCAGTTTTTGCATCTGCCGGCCCCTCCGTTAATTTCTCAAAGCCGGACTATGGTTATCTCCGTTTTACCGGCGCCGAAATCGTATTGCGCCGTGCCGGAATGAAGCAAGGTCAGCAGATCGCCAGCGTTAAGGGTGGCCAATCCCACGCCACTGTGGCGAAACGGGTTGCTGCTCGCCACTGCACTGGTAGTGGCAAGCGTGGTGCTGCCGTTGGCGACAAGGCTGGCGGAATGCCCACCGGAGGTGAGAATGCTTGCGCTCATCGACAGAAGATAGAGGCCGGCGACCGGCACCACGAGGCGATTGCCGAGGCTGCCACCGAGGCTGGTACCGAGTGCGAAGCCGCCACGCGCTGCGCTCAGCTGTGTAAAGCCGGTCTGACTGCCGCTCGACGGTGTCAGCGCGCCGACGGCGAGCGATGCACGCGCGGCCGGTTGTTGCGGCATGTCGACGATGCCCTGCGGCGACACTGACAGCCCGGTCTGCCATGTCCCACCGTCCGGGCTGACCTTGATGGAGAAACTGTCGTTGCCCGCCAGTCCCAGTTCCGCGCGCCCAGACCAACCGGTCTGGAAGAGCAGTGAGGCAGTGTCGCCGGAAGAGTTCTTGTTGACCTTGATCTGGTGGCCGTTGCCGGCATTGTTGAACAGCGTTGCTGCCGCGCTGACGGTGAGGCGGTTGGTGGCATCGGCGGACGCATTGATGCCGAGCGCAGACATCGTGCCCTCGGACGGAAGGCTCATTTCGCTCCAGGTGCCGCCTTCGAGGACGCGAAGGCGGTTGTCGGCCGTGAACCAGGCGCGCCAACCGGTGCGCGGCTGCAGGAAAATCCAGGCTCCGTCCTGCCTGAGAGCCAATTGTCCGGATTTGCCTGACCAGATGCCTGTCGCCGCCGACGCGACGAGATAGCAGTCGCCCTCGCTGATGGGGTCGGGCGGTGGCGATGAACGGGTTGCGGTGATGGCGAGCTGGACGATGGCATCCAGCCGTTGCAGCGCTTCGTTATGGGTGACGTGCTTTTGAGCCTGGGATGGCAGGATATAGGGTAGCGATAGGTTAGCGGTCTGGTCTGACATTGGCATCTCCCGCGGTGTGGGCCGGAGCTTTCAGGTCAGCTTGCCGGCGTCATTCACCGTCGAGTTTAAAGCCGATGGAGAGTGCGGGGATGAAAAACGCTAGTCGGCATTGTTTTTGCTGGATTTTCCAGACGGTTTATCCCCCCGAAACTGCATTCCGTGCACCCCATGAGATGAAGTCGGGGTTGGCGAAGTCGCTGTCGGTCGGCTGGTTTCGCTTGCCGTAGCCGAGCGGTTTGCCATCGAGGGTGACTGTCGTTCCGCCTGCTGCGCGAAGCACGGCATCGCCGGCGGCCGTGTCCCATTCCATCGTCCTTGCGAAACGCGGATAAACGTCCGCCTTGCCTTCGGCGAGCAGGCAGAATTTCAGCGATGAGCCGATCATCGTGCAAGCACTGACGGCGTTGTCGGAGAGAAAACCGTCTGTTCGGTCGTTGCCGTTGCAGCGGCTGGCGAGCCCCGTCAGCGTTTTACCAGCCTGGCGCGCGGTGATCGGCGTGCGGCTGGCGATCCTGAAGTCGGCATCCACCACCAGCTTTTCAGCCACGCCGTCCTCGCCTGTGAAGGCGACGCCGAGGGCAGGGGCATAGACGATTCCGGCAACAGGCTTGCCGTCAACGATATAGGCTATGTTGACGGTAAATTCGTCGCGATGCTCGATGAATTCACGTGTGCCGTCGAGCGGATCGACAAGGAAGAACGGCGTCGTGCCGGTTGCCGGACTGTAGCCGGCGGCCACTGCCTCTTCCGCGATGACGGGAATGTCCGGAAAAGCCGCCGCAAGATGGGCAAGGATGATCACCTCCGCCCTCTCATCCGCAACAGTTACGGGCGACAGGTCGAGTTTCCGGGTCACCGCATGTCCGGAGCGGTAGACGGCCAGAATGGCTTGACCCGCTTCCAACGCGGCTTTTTCAAATACTGCAAGCATGCTCCTCTTTTACGCCATCCTTCGTCTCGGTGCCAAGGGAGTGCTTGGGCAGCGGCAGCCTCAACTCGCCATGGGCGAGTGAGATCCTGTTGCCAAAAATATTAGTAAAAATCAGCTTCGCTTCACTATCGAAAAATACCTTATTGTTTTTACTTTATGAGGTGAAACTTAATTTTAGATTTTTTACAAAAAAATGACAGAAAAAATTCGCGAATATATAAATAAACTTGAGAGTATCATTTGATTTCTATGATTTTAAATTTTAAAACATAAAAGTTTTTCACCGCACTTCTGAAGGTCCATTCGATCTATGCGATCGATAGAATAAGAAAATTTTATTTTGCTCTACGAGAAATGCGAAAATGTATCAGCAGGAAGAGTACAATACTTCTGTTATGCCAGCAGAATTGAAGTGGATCGACGTCTGTATTGTTGCAACGCGTCGCCCCGATTTGCTGGAGCGGACACTTCGGTCTTTCCACGCAAATCTGTTCAGTGCCTTCAGGATACGCAGGATCATTGCAAATATCGATCCGCTGTTCGGGAGCGAGGCGGATCAAGATAGATGCATAGCCATCATTCGCCAGTATGACCCGAATGCCTTGATCTCTCTTCCCGAGCGGCCGAATTTCGCGAAGGCTGTCGCCAGTAACTGGCTGGCCAGTTCAACCGACGTCATCCTCCATCTGGAAGACGACTGGCTTCTCAATCGCCCTGTTCGCCCGGATCACCTGCATGCCTTCGTAGACTACCCATGGATCGGCCAGATCAGCTTCAATCACGCCAACAAGCGATGGGATGTCCGTAAAAATGGGTCATTCTGCTACGCCCTGAAGCACTTCCGGCTGATTGGCATAAAATGCTCCATCGGCCAGAAGAAGCCGACATTTCTGACGGGGCCATCCTTTCTCAGGGGATCCTTCGCTCACCGGTCTGCCGAACTGATGGATTTCGCTCTCGATCCGGAAAAGCAATTTTGCCGAGGGGTCAACCGCCCGCTGGAGCGCTATGCAGCGCAATATCGGAACCTGATCGTCGGCGAGATCGATGCTTATTACATCGAGGATATCGGCCGGAGTTGGAGGAAAGAGCGCAATATCGTCAAGCAGGTGGTTGCGGGCCAGTCCTATTGGACTGACACAGCGCCCGAGGCGAATGAAGCGACTGAAATCCGGCTCGTTACAGAATCCGGCTCCAGAGAAATTTAGGAACGATATCCTTTCGGCGCACCGTGACGCGTGGCAGGCGCATCTGGTCAAGGCTGGCGTTTGCCTTGCCTTTGATGGTGGTCGTTGCCGTCAGGAAGCCGCTGTCTCGGGCGATTGCCACGACGAGATCATTATGGCTTCCGAACGGGTAGCTGAAAGCCGTTACCGCGCTGCCGCTGATATCCTCGAGTTCGGCCTTGCTGCCTGCCATCTGCTCGCGTGCCTCGGCCTCGCCGAGCAGGCCCAGACGGGCGTGATCGAGGGTATGGGCACCCACCTCCTGGCCGCCAGCCATCCATTCCCGGAGTTCTTCTTTTGTCATGCAAGGGTCGACTGGCATCCTCCCTTCGTCCCACTTGTTGTAGCCGCCGACCTGGCGGCTGACGAAATAGGTGGTGGAGGTGAACCCGAACTCGGCCAGAACCGGCAGGGCATTGTGATGAACGTTGCGGTAGCCGTCGTCGAAGGTGATGCCGACCGCCTTGCCCTTCTTCTCGCCCGACATGTAGAGGCCCAGTTCCGCCATCGAGCAGCCGGTATAGCCAAGCAGTTTCAAGGCCTGCATCTGGCTTCGAAAACGCCGCTTGCTGACGAACATATATCGCGACCCCACCCCGCGCGGCGGAGCATCGGCGATGTGATGATACATGAGTATCGGGAAGCTCCGATTGCTCGCCTTATTGCCGGGTACGACAGTATTCATGACACGATACCAATTTCAGAGATCCGTCGTTTACTTCAAGGCACCGGGGATTGGTAAGCGGTAATGTGAAATTCGCGTCATAATGCTGATTTTCCACGGCTAGGAATTCTATGAATGCGTTTTCTATTTTGTGGCGCATGATTAATCTTCGGTTCGGCAAATGTGGGGGTGACCGCACGAAACCCTGAAAAGGTTCCTTAATGACGCAAATGCTTGCTGAGAATTCCACTTAAGAATTCGGGCCATTGGATGTGTCGGTGCTGGCAGCGGAACTGGAGTTTCCATTGGTGCAGGCCCTTAGAAACATGCCGCCAAAGTGGGTGATCTTCATCAGGAACACCGACAACTCGTAGTAGTCGCTCTGCTTTAATTCGAGCGGCGGGTGATATGCACTATTGCCACAATATTCAATCAGTCCGAGGTGCTGCAGATGCTCCTGATAGACTGGGAACATCTCTGGCTGGCTTAGAGCCTCGTAGCTGAATGTGCGATCCTCCACTTCCCGCCTAATGTCCGCTGATATCTCGCTTCTATCCAGCCTTGCCCGTCTCCGTGCCGGGTCGGGGTAGATCTTCTGGCCAGTGGGCGACATTATAAGCGTCTCGTCTCGGCTGGCGAAATCCTGAAGGAATATCAACTCATCAGGAGCCATCTGCGTGATGATGCTGAAAAATGCAGGATGGGCATCTCCAACCCGCTCTCGGTCCATAGCCCTGGAAAGTAGCTGAATATACAGTTTCGTGATTGGATCATGCTCGGTCTGAAATCGAAGCTTTTCCACGATGGGATATGCTATGGATTCTACCGGTTCGATGCGCCGCTCTTCTGGAACCTGGCGTATCGCCCGCTCGATGTAACTCTCCAACCGAGCCTGTAGCGCTCCAGTGAACTGGAAGGGGAACGTGAGAAGGCGAACGGTCTTAACAACGTCAGCACCGAATTTGTCGATCTGTTCAACAGTTTTTGGAACCACAAATGCCGCTGCATTCGCGGCAGCTACTGCTGCATTAACAACTTCATTCGGGTCCGCCATCCTCAGTTCCCCTTATTCGTAGCCTACATATTGCAGAGCAAATCAGGCAATTCAATCAAATGTCTTTTATTCTTTCAGTCGACGAAAATAAGCGCACGATTAGGGCCGCAAGCGTTCTCAGCCGCACGTTCTCACGCGCGTTGTGCAAGGCGGTTGGCCGCTTTGTCGAGCTTCAGGAATGTCCTCCGCTTTTCTTGGTGAAGCGTGTCCTGCAATGAGACAGGCTAATCTCTGATGGATGCAGTTTCTTGCCATAATCTGAACCGAATGCAGTATGGATGGACCCCAAGGTATTGTCCAAGCGCCTCTGAGGTCAGAAAAGGGATCATGTCCTTATCAGCGAATTTTAGGTCCTTCGGAGGCTTGTTGTTTTTGCTGCATGTGCGAATGTCTGACGGGATCGAGTTTGGGACATCGCATGCGTTATTCAGCACTCAACATCTTGAAGCAGGCATTTACCGGCAACCGTGACTGGAAGCCGGTCTGGCGGACGCCGGAGCCTAAGCCGCACTACGACGTAATCATCGTCGGCGGCGGCGGGCACGGGCTGGCGACGGCCTATTATCTCGCAAAGGAGCATGGCATCACCAATGTCGCCGTGCTGGAGAAGAGCTATATCGGCTCCGGCAATGTCGGTCGCAACACGACCATCATCCGTTCGAACTACCTGCTGCCTGGCAACGAGCCGTTTTATGAGCTGTCCATGAAGCTGTGGGAAGGTCTGGAGCAGGACTTTAACTACAATGCAATGGTCTCCCAGCGCGGCATCGTCAACCTGTTTCATTCCGACGGCCAGCGCGACGCCTATGCGCGGCGCGGCAATGCGATGCGGATGCACGGTGTCGATGCCGACTTGCTCGACCGCGAGCAAGTCCGCAAGATGATGCCATACCTGAACTACGACCAGGCCCGGTTCCCCATCCTCGGCGGTCTGCTGCAGAAGCGTGGCGGAACGGCCCGCCATGACGCGGTTGCCTGGGGCTATGCGCGCGGCGCCGATACGCGCGGCGTCGATCTGATCCAGCAATGCGAAGTGACCGGCATCCGGCGGGAAAACGGTCAGGTCACCGGGGTCGAAACGACGCGCGGCTTCATCGGCTGCAACAAGCTGGCACTGGCTGCTGCTGGCAATACCTCGACGCTCGGTCGCATGGCCGATCTCGACCTGCCGATCGAAAGCCATGTGCTGCAGGCTTTCGTGACCGAGGGGCTGAAGCCGGTGATCGACAATGTCATCACCTATGGTGCGGGCCACTTCTATATCTCGCAGTCGGACAAGGGCGGGCTGGTGTTCGGCGCCGATATCGACGGCTACAGTTCCTATGCCCAGCGCGGCAACCTTGCGACGGTCGAGCATACGCTGGAGGAGGGGGTGTCGCTTATCCCCGGACTGTCGCGCGTGCGGGTGCTGCGCGCCTGGGGCGGCATCATGGACATGAGCATGGACGGTTCGCCGATCATCGACCGGACGCCTATCGACAATCTCTATCTGAACTGCGGCTGGTGCTACGGCGGCTTCAAGGCGACGCCAGCTTCCGGCTTTTGCTTTGCACATCTGATCGCCCGGAACGAGACCCACGACGTCAGCCGGTTTTTGCGGCTCGACCGCTTCGCCCATGGCTTCGAGATCGACGAAGGCGGCAAGGGCCCGCAGCCGAACCTGCATTGAGGGCATGAGATAATGGCAAGCTTGATACACTGCCCGCATTGCGGCATCCGCCCGAAGGAAGAATTCGCGATCCGCGGCGATGCTTCGGTATCGCGCCCGTCACCCACGGCATCCGACGACGCGTGGAACCGCTACGTCTATATCCGCGACAATCCCCGCGGTCGCTACCGCGAACACTGGCACCACGCCTCCGGCTGCCGCCGCTGGCTGGTCGTCGAGCGCAGCAACGTCACGCACGAGGTGTTTTCCGTGACAGATGTCGCCGATGCTGTGCGGGAGGGCGTGGAATGACGGCCTATCGCGTTTCCACCGGCGGTCTTGTCGATCGCGGCACCTCCCTCGGGTTCACCTTCGACGGCAAGCGCCTGCAGGGGCTGGGTGGCGATACGCTCGCCTCGGCACTGCTGGCCAACGACCAGATGCTGGTCGGCCGCAGTTTCAAATATCATCGTCCGCGCGGCATCGTCACAGCGGGATCCGCCGAGCCGAACGCGCTGGTGACCATTGGCAAGGGTGGGCGCACCGAGCCCAATACGCGCGCTACCGTTGCCGAACTCTACCAGGGGCTCGATGCGGTCAGCCAGAACCGCTGGCCGTCGCTGAAGCACGATATCGGCTCGCTCAACAGCCTGCTGTCGCCGTTCCTCGGGGCTGGTTTCTACTACAAGACCTTCATGTGGCCGGCGGCCTTCTGGGAAAAGGTCTACGAGCCGATCATCCGCAAGGCCGCAGGCCTCGGTCGCGCTGTGATGCAGGCCGATCCCGATCGATATGAAAAATCCTGGGCCCATTGCGACCTGCTGGTGGTTGGCGCCGGACCTACTGGGCTGATGGCGGCCCGTACTGCGGCGCGCGCCGGACTGCGCGTCATCCTCGCCGACGAAGGCTTTCGTCTCGGGGGCTCGCTGCTGTCGGAAAGGCTCGCCATCGGCGGCGTGAGCGCCGATGCTTTTGCGAGAACCGTGCTCGACGAACTCGCCGGCTTCCCCAACGTCACGCTGATGCCGCGCACGACGGTTTTCGGCTGGTACGACGACAATGTTTTCGGCGCAGTCGAGAAGGTGCAGAAGCATATCGCCATGCCGTCGGCGGATCTGCCGGTGGAGCGGCTGTGGCGGATCATTGCCAAGCGGGCCATCGTCGCTACTGGGGCCGAGGAGCGGCCGCTGGTTTTCGGCGGCAACGACCGGCCGGGGGTGATGATGGCTGGGGCCGCGCGTAGTTATCTCAACCGCTACGGTGTTGCCATCGGCCAGAAGGTTGCTGTGTTCACCAATGGTGGCTCCGGCTATCGCACGGCGCACGACCTGATCGCCGCAGGCGTCGAGATCGCCGCGATCATTGACACCCGCCCGGGGACATCGGATGTCGCGCCGAATGGCGTGCGCGTTATCCATGGCGGCACGGTCGTTGCCACCAAGGGCAAATACCGGATCGAGGGTCTGCTTGCCGATCGTGGCGGACTGGACGAGTTCATCGGTTGCGATGCGCTGGCAATGTCCGGCGGCTGGTCGCCGATCATCCATCTCGCCTGCCAGCGCGGCGCCAAGCCCGTCTGGTCGGACGAACGGCAGGCGTTCATGGCGCCGGAGGATACAGGCGGGCTAGTGGTGGCCGGAGCTGCCGGCGGTATCGACAGCGTCGCTGGTTGCCTCTCCGACGGTGCGGCGAAGGCTGCCGCCGTCATAGAGAGCCTGGGCTTCAGTGTTCAGGGCCATGACTTGCCCGAGGTTGAGGGCGAGTACGATCCGTCCTTCGCTGCCGCCTGGCACGTGCCCGGCGCCCGGGACAAGGCTTTCATCGACTTCCAGAACGATGTCCATGCCAAGGATATGGGCCTCGCACTGCGCGAAGGTTTCGGCCATGTCGAGCATGCCAAGCGCTACACCACCAACGGCATGGCGACCGATCAGGGCAAGCTCGGCAACGTCAACGCGGTCGGCATCATCGCCGGCATGCGCGGCGTCAGCCCGGCAGCGGTTGGCACGACGACATTCCGGCCTTTCTACACGCCGGTCTCCTTCGGTGCGATGGCGGGGACGGCGCGTGGAAAGCATGCGCGGCCCGTGCGGCAATCGCCGCTGCACGGCTGGGCGAAGAAGAACGGCGCAATCTTTGTCGAGGCCGGTGCCTGGTACCGCTCCTCGTGGTTTCCGAGGGGCGACGAAAAGACCTGGCGCGAAAGCGTCGACCGCGAAGTGCTCAACGTCCGCGCCAATGTCGGCATCTGCGATGTCTCGACACTCGGCAAGATCGAGGTGTTCGGCAAGGATGCCGCCGAGTTCCTGAACCGGATCTACAGCAACGCCTTCCTCAAGCTCCCGGTCGGCAAGGCGCGCTATGGGCTGATGCTGCGCGAAGACGGTTTCGTCTACGACGACGGCACGACGAGCCGGCTCGCTGAAAACCATTTCTTCGTGACGACGACGACCGCCTATGCGGGCGAAGTCATGAGCCATATGGAATTCTGCGCGCAGGTTCTCTGGCCCGATCTCGACGTGCGCTTCGTGTCGTCATCGGACCAGTGGGCGCAGATGTCGGTTGCCGGCCCGAAGGCGCGACTGGTGCTGGAGAAATTGATCGACGACGATATTTCCAATGAGGCATTTCCGTTCCTGGCCGCGGCCAGCGTGACGCTCAAGGGCGGACTGAAGGGGCGGCTGTTCCGGATTTCGTTTTCCGGCGAACTCGCCTTCGAACTGGCTGTGCCGGCAGGTTTCGGTGAGGCGGTGGCGGATGCGGTGATGGAAGCGGGCAAGGCACACGACATCTGCGCTTACGGCGTCGAGGCCCTGAATGTGCTTCGCATCGAGAAGGGGCACGTCACCCATAACGAACTCGATGGTCGCACCACGCCGGACGACGTCGGTCTCGGGCGGATGCTGTCGACGCAGAAGGCAGATTTCATCGGCAAGCGACTGTCGACCCGCTTCGGGCTGACGGCAGCGGACCGTGGGCAGCTCGTTGGCCTGAAGCCGGTCGACCATGACAAGGAAATCAAGGCGGGCGCGCATATCCTCAAAGAAGGCGCTGCGCCGTCGACAGCCCACGACCAGGGGCATGTCTCATCTGCCTGCTTCTCACCGGTGCTCGGTCATTCCATCGCGCTTGCCATGCTCAAATCAGGGCGCGAGCGGATTGGCGAAAAGGTGCTGGTGTGGGATCGGCTGCGCGGAGAGGAGTTCCTGGCCGAGGTCTGCAGTCCGGTATTCGTCGATCCGGACGCCCAGAAACTGCATGTTTGAGGAGCGGGCCATGAGCGTCGCATTCACCAACCGCCATATCCTGGAAGAGCGGATCGCCGGCTTCCATTCGCAGCCAAGCGCCGATCACCTGTCGATCATCCGCCACGCCGCCATTTTTTCCGTTCTCGCGCACGCGGGTCATGAAGCCTGGGCGCTTGCGGCGCTGGGGGCAATGCAGGATGTGTCGGTGCGCAGCGTCGGACCCGGCGAATGGCTGGTGATTTCCGAGACGCTGGGGGCCGAAAGCCTGGCGCGGGATCTTTCCATGCTCGACGCGGCACGGCTGTCTTTTTTCGAGCAGAGCGACGGACGGACGCTGCTACGTCTCTCCGGGCCGAATGTCCGCGCTATCCTTGCCAAGTGCGTGCCGGTCGATCTGCACCGCGACGTCTTTGCCGAGGGACAGTCGGGCACCATGCTCTGCTGCCATGTCAGCGCCAATGTGGCCCGGACCGGGCCCGATACGTTCGAGATTGCCGTGATGCGCTCCTTCGCGGGAACGGTGTTTGACGAGGTGCTGGAGATGGGTCGCGAATTCAACCTGACGGCTGGTTTCGCAGACTAGGATTATGGCGCGATGAGGACAATCTCCATGTCGCAAATGGGAGTATCGGCTTCGCAGTTCGGGCTATGTGGCCTGAAATTTGCCTCTAGGCTGATCCTCAATTCGACGGATCGAAGGGAGTTTTTCGGCGGGGATTGTCTTGCCGAACGGCCTTTCGCCGGCATCGAACGCCAACCCATTCCAGACTGTTTCGATTGCGCTGCCAGCCAGCGCATGCAACCGGAGATTATCCATGAAAAGCCATACGAAGGTCGTCGTCATCGGCGGCGGTGTCGTCGGATGCTCGGTCCTCTACCATCTGACGAAATTCGGCTGGACCGACGTGGTTCTGCTGGAGCGCTCGGAGCTGACATCCGGCTCGACCTGGCATGCGGCCGGCGGCATGCACACGATCAACGGCGATCCGAATGTCGCCAAGTTGCAGAAATACACGGTCGAACTCTACAAGGAAATCCAGGAGTATTCCGGCCAGGATATCGGCCTGCACATGACCTCCGGCCTGATGCTGGCCGCAACGCCGCAGCGGTTCGACTGGCTGAAGTCCATCCTTGCCAAGGGTCGCTACAACGGGCTCGAGGCGACGCTGCTGTCGCCGAAAGAGGCGCACGAGATGATGCCGCTTCTCGACCCCGACCAGTTCGTCGGTGCGCTCTACGATCCTGTCGAAGGTCATCTCGACCCCTACGGCACGACGCATGCCTATGCCAAGTCCGCCAAGAAGAACGGCGCAGACATCTACCTCCACACCAAGGTCGAGGATCTCGTTCAGCGCGAGGACGGCTGCTGGCGGGTGATCACAAACCAGGGCGAGATCATCGCCGAGCATGTCGTCAACTGCGGTGGCCTCTGGGCTCGTGAAGTCGGCCGCATGGTCGGCATCGAGCTGCCGGTTCTCGCCATGGAGCACATGTACCTCATCACCGAGGACATGAAGGAAGTCACCGACTTCAATGCCGCGACCGGCAAGGAGCTGATGCACTGCGTCGATTTCGATGGCGAGATCTATCTCCGCCAGGAGCGGCAGGGCATGCTGATGGGCACCTATGAAAAGGCCTGTCGCCCGTGGTCGCCGCTGAATACGCCTTGGGATTTCGGCCATGAGCTGCTGGCCGAGGACATCGAGCGGATCACACCCGAGCTCGAAGTCGGCTTCCGGCATTTCCCGGCCTTCAACAATGCCGGCATCAAGAAGATCATCAACGGTCCCTTCACCTTCTCGCCGGATGGCAATCCGCTGGTCGGTCCGGTGCGCGGCATGACCAACTACTGGTCGGCCTGCGCTGTCATGGCCGGCTTCAGCCAGGGTGGCGGCGTCGGTCTGGCGCTTGCCAACTGGATGATCTACGGCGACCCGGGTTTTGACGTCTTCGCCATGGATGTCTCTCGCTACGGCGATTATGCGACGCTTGCCTATACCAACGCCAAGGTGCGCGAAAACTACCAGCGCCGCTTCTCCATCCGCTATCCGAATGAGGAATTGCCGGCCGGCCGGCCGCTGCTGACGACGCCGATCTACGACAAGCTGAAAGCTGCCGGCGGCGTGTTCGGCGCTTACTACGGACTGGAGCAGGCCCTGTGGTTTGCGCCTGCAGGCGAGGAGGATGCGTTCTCATGGCGGCGTTCGAACGATTTCGACGTGGTCGGCGCCGAAGCCAAGGCGGTGCGCGAGAGCGTCGGCATGATGGAGACATCCGGCTTTGCCAAATATACCGTCAAGGGTGCGGGTGCGCAGGCCTGGCTTGATGGCCTGCTGACCTGCCGCCTGCCAGCCACCGGTCGTATGACGCTGGCGCCGATGCTGAAGGACGACGGCAAGCTCATCGGCGATTTCACGCTCGCCAAACTCGGGGAGGGAGATTTTCTGCTCGTCGGCTCCGGCGTCGCCGAATCCTACCACATGCGGTGGTTCGAGGATCATCTGCCGAAGGATGGCTCGGTCGAACTCAGGGCGCTCGGCCTGTCGCTGCTCGGCCTGTCGATTGCCGGACCCAATGCCAGAAAGCTGCTGGAAAAGCTTACTCATCAGGACATCTCCGACGCAGCGTTCCCGTTCATGGAAATCAGGCGAATGGATATCGGCATGGCGCCGGCCATCGTCGGTCGCGTCTCCTATACCGGCGATCTCGGCTATGAGCTGTGGATGAAGCCGGAGTACCAGAACTATCTCTTCGATCTCATCATGCAGGCGGGAAAAGAGTACGGTATCGGGTTGTTTGGACTTCGCGCCCTCAATGCGCTGCGTCTCGAAAAATCCTATGGCAGCTGGTCGCGCGAATACCGGCCACTTTACGGTCCTTACGAGGCAGGCCTCGGTCGATTCGTGGCTCTGTCGAAGGGCGCCGATTTCGTTGGCAAGCAGGCGGCGGCCAGGGAAAAGGCGGAAGGCGGCTCTATGCGGCTGAAAACCTTCATCCTTTCGGCTAGGGATGCTGACGTCATCGGCGACGAGCCGATCTATTACCAGGGAGAGGTGAAGGGCTGGGTGACATCTGGCGGGTTTGCCCATGGCTCCGGTGTCTCGGTGGCGCTCGGCTACGTTCCGAAGGAAATCGCGGATGAGACAGAGGGTTGGTCGATCGAATTGCTCGGCGAATTGCTGCCGGCGAGCCTTCAGTCTGCGCCGCTGTTCGACGCCGACGGCTCGCGCATGCGGTCCTGATTGTCACTGAGCTTTGCTGTCGAACGGGCCTCGCGGGGCCCGTTTCTGTTTGAATATTTTCAGCCTAAAATGCTTTTACGCGCACCAGTGGTTATTTTTCAGCCGGAGCGTGCTTTTTTTGACCATCCTGTGGATTAAAATGCGCCAATCCCTCATTTTCTGAAAAGAATTTATCAACGTACTGTATTTTTGTCTTCACATTCGCGCCGAAAGCGCTATGGATTTTGAGGAATGGATGCCTCTTTTGCAGGCAAACGTTAACCAATAAGAGACGCGAAAAAAATTCGCGTCCAGGGGAAAGAGATATATGGAGTACTTTATCCAGCAGCTCCTTAACGGGCTGACTCTTGGGTCCATCTATGGCCTCATCGCCATTGGCTATACGATGGTTTACGGCATTGTCGGCATGATCAATTTTGCCCACGGTGACGTCTTCATGCTGGGCGGGTTTGCTGCTCTCATCGTCTATCTGGTGCTGACATCGATCTTCATCGGGTTGCCGGTTGCCGTTATCCTTCTGATCATGATGGTCGTCGCCATGCTGGTCGTCAGCCTCTGGAATTGGGTCATCGAGCGCGTTGCCTACAGGCCATTGCGCGGATCGTTCAGGCTGGCGCCGCTGATCACCGCGATCGGAATGTCCATCACCCTGTCGAACTTCATCCAGGTTGCCCAGGGCCCGCGCAACAAGCCTATCCCCGCGCTTGTGCGTGACGTCTACACCATTGCCGGCATCTCCGTATCGCTGAAGCAGATCATCATCCTGATCATCACTGCGGTGTTGCTGGCTGTGTTCTGGTACATCGTCAAGTTCACAGCGCTCGGTCGTGCCCAGCGTGCCACCGAACAAGACCGCAAGATGGCCGCACTGCTTGGCATCAATGTCGATCAGACGATTTCCATCACCTTCATCATGGGCGCAGCGCTCGCTGCCGTCGCGGGTACCATGTACCTCATGTATTACGGTGTGGCCTCCTTCACCGATGGCTTCACCCCCGGCGTCAAGGCTTTCACCGCGGCGGTTCTCGGCGGGATCGGTTCCCTCCCGGGGGCGGTGCTTGGCGGGGTACTCATCGGCCTCATCGAGTCGCTATGGTCTGCCTACTTCACCATCGCATACAAAGACGTTGCAACCTTTGCGATCCTGGCCTTCGTGCTGATCTTCAAGCCGACTGGTATCCTCGGACGGCCTGAAGTCGAGAAGGTTTAATAACATGGCAAATGCGACCACCGATACCGGCAAGACCTCCTCGGGCCTGATCCGGAGAGGCCTCATCGAAGCCTTTTTTGCCGCCCTCATCTCGTTCGGCATGTTCGTTCTCTACATCGGCCTGAAAACCGACCAGAACATCCACAACGAGCTGATCATCGTCCAGCGTTGGGGCTTGCTGGCGATATTCGTCGCCATCGCCGCCGTTGGCCGCTTTGCCGTCATCGTCTTTCTCCGCCCGCACCTGGACGAGCGCAAGCTCAGCAAGGCGCGCGCCGGCGAACTCGCGATATCGACTGAAAAGACGTTTCTTCAAAAGCACTTTCTCAAGGCTGCCCTGGTTCTGATGATCCTCTATCCGATGATCGTCGTCGGCCTCGTGGGCGCGCAGGGCTCGCTGCTCTACGTCGATAACTTCGGCATCCAGATCCTTATCTACGTCATGCTAGCCTGGGGTCTCAACATCGTCGTCGGCCTTGCCGGACTGCTGGATCTTGGCTACGTGGCTTTCTACGCCGTTGGCGCCTATTCCTACGCGCTTCTCTCGACACATTTCGGCCTGTCATTCTGGCTGCTGCTGCCGCTGTCTGGTATCTTCGCTGCCTTGTGGGGCGTCATCCTCGGCTTCCCGGTGCTGCGCTTGCGCGGCGACTACCTCGCGATCGTCACGCTTGCCTTCGGTGAAATCATCCGCCTGGTGCTGATCAACTGGACTGAGGTTACCAAGGGCACGTTCGGTATCTCCGGTATCCCGAAGGCGACGCTGTTCGGCATCAAGTTCGACGCGACGTCGACCGGTTTTGCCAAGATGTTCGACCTGCCGATTTCGTCCGCCTATTACAAGATCTTCCTGTTCTACCTGATCCTGGCGCTCTGCATGCTGACCGCCTATGTCACCATCCGCCTGCGTCGCATGCCGATCGGCCGTGCCTGGGAAGCCTTGCGCGAAGACGAAATCGCCTGCCGCTCGCTCGGTATCAACACGGTGACGACAAAGCTGACGGCGTTTGCAACAGGCGCGATGTTCGGTGGCTTCGCCGGATCTTTCTTCGCCGCCCGCCAAGGCTTCGTCTCGCCGGAATCCTTCGTGTTCCTGGAATCGGCCGTCATCCTTGCCATCGTCGTCCTCGGCGGCATGGGATCGCTGACCGGAATTGCCATCGCTGCCGTCGTCATGGTCGGCGGCACGGAAATCCTGCGCGAACTCGACTTCCTGAAAGCGATCTTCGGTCCCGATTTCACCCCTGAACTCTACCGCATGCTGCTGTTCGGGCTGGCCATGGTGATCGTGATGCTCTTCAAGCCACGCGGCTTTGTCGGGTCTCGCTCGCCGACGGCCTTCCTGAAAGAAAGCAAGTCAGTTTCCGGCAGCTTTACCAAGGAGGGACACGGCTGATGAACACCCTGTCCAGCGAAACGCTTCTCAAGGTCGAGCACCTGTCGATGAAGTTCGGCGGCCTGATGGCCATCAACGACTTCTCCTTCGAGGCCAAGCGCGGCAATATCACAGCACTGATCGGCCCCAACGGTGCAGGCAAGACCACCGTGTTCAACTGCATCACCGGTTTCTACAAGCCGACGATGGGGATGATCACCATGAACCAGAAGAGCGGGAAGACCTTCCAGCTCGAGCGGTTGCCGGATTTCCGCATCACCCGCGAAGCCAAGGTCGCCCGCACATTCCAGAATATCAGGTTGTTTTCCGGCCTGACCGTGCTGGAAAACCTGCTGGTGGCGCAGCACAACAAGCTGATGAAGGCTTCCGGCTACACGATCCTCGGCCTGCTCGGCATCGGCGGATACAGCCGGGAAGCCAAGAAGGCGATCGAACTGGCCCGCTTCTGGCTGGAGAAGGCCGATCTGATCGAACGCGCCGACGATCCTGCCGGCGATCTGCCCTATGGCGCCCAGCGTCGTCTGGAAATCGCCCGTGCTATGTGCACAGAGCCGGAGCTGCTTTGCCTCGATGAACCGGCAGCAGGCTTGAACCCGCGGGAATCGGCGGTGCTGAACGCATTGCTGCGTGCCATCCGCGCCGAAACCGGGACGTCGATCCTGCTGATCGAGCATGACATGTCCGTGGTGATGGAGATCTCCGACCACGTCATCGTTCTCGAATATGGCCAGAAGATTTCCGACGGCACGCCTGACCACGTCAAGAACGACCCGAGGGTGATTGCCGCCTATCTCGGCGTCGAGGACGACGAAGTGGAAGACGTGATCGCCGAAGTCGAGCACCTCGAAGGGGGCGCCCAGTAACATGACAACCCAACCCTTGCTTCACGTCCAGAACGTCGAAACCTACTATGGCAATATCCGCGCGCTCGCCGGCGTCGATGTTTACGTCAACAGCGGCGAAATCGTCAGCCTGATCGGTGCCAACGGTGCCGGCAAATCGACGCTGATGATGACCATCTGCGGCAGTCCGCAGGCGCGCTCCGGCTCGATCATCTACGAAGGCCGCGACATCACGAAGCTGCCGATGCACGAGATCGCCCGGCTGCGCATCGCCCAGTCACCGGAAGGTCGTCGCATCTTTCCGCGCATGACAGTCATGGAAAACCTCCAGATGGGCGCAGGCCTGGACGATCTCAAATACTTTAAGGAAGACGTCGAGAAGATCTTCACGATGTTCCCACGCCTCAAGGAGCGCCATGCGCAGCGCGGCGGGACACTGTCGGGTGGCGAGCAGCAGATGTTGTCTATCGGCCGCGCGCTGATGGCCCGCCCGAAGCTGCTGTTGCTGGACGAACCGTCGCTCGGTCTCGCACCGCTGATCGTCAAGGGCATCTTCGAGACGATCAAGCAGCTGAACGAGAAGGAAGGCCTGACGGTTTTCCTCGTCGAACAGAACGCATTCGCAGCCCTGAAGCTTTCGCATCGGGCCTATGTGATGGTCAACGGCAAGGTGACGATGAGCGGCTCCGGCAGGGAACTGCTTGCCAATCCGGAAGTCCGCGCGGCCTATCTCGAAGGCGGCCGGCATTAGGCCGACAGAAGGGGAGCTTTAATATGCAGGGACTTTTCTTCGAGCCCGACACCGGCGTGCGGATGATCATCCGGGGCCTCGTCTTGCTGCTCGGCCTGTGGACCGCGTCGCGGGCCGGCAAGGCTGTTGCCGAGAACTGGGATGGCTACGGCCTGGTCATCGCCTATACGTTTCTTCTGGCGTGGGTGATGCAGTTCCTGCACCATGCGCTCTTCGATGGGCCCATGCTCAGCGCCTTGTATTTCGGCATCGATTTCGTTGTCCTCCTGATCGTTTCGATGGCCGGTTTCCGCTATCGCCGCACCAATCAGATGGTCAACAACTATTACTGGCTGTACGAACGGACTTCCGCGTTTTCGTGGAAGGACAAACATTGACAGCCCGTTGAAACTGGGCATGAATTGCCTGGAGTGGAACAGCTTCCCCGACGCGGACAATGGTGGGTAATGCGTTGGGTTCTTGACCGGTCCCCGCCCAAAAATTGGGAGTAATAATATGAAGAAATCTCTTCTTTCGGCAGTGGCTCTGACGGCGCTCGTCGCTTTCAGCGGTACTGCATGGGCCGATATCATCATTGGCGTCGGTGGTCCCCTGACCGGTCCGAACGCAGCCTTCGGTGCACAGCTCCAGAAGGGTGCCGAACAGGCCGCAGCAGACATCAATGCTGCCGGCGGCATCAATGGCGAAAAGATCAAGATCGAACTCGGCGACGACGTTTCCGACCCGAAGCAGGGCATCTCGGTTGCCAACAAGTTCGTTGCCGATGGCGTCAAGTACGTCGTTGGTCACTTCAACTCGGGCGTTTCCATCCCGGCATCGGAAGTCTATGCCGAAAACGGCATTCTCGAAATCACGCCTGCCGCGACCAACCCGACCTTCACGGAACGCGGCCTGTGGAACACCTTCCGTACCTGCGGTCGTGACGACCAGCAGGGCGGCGTTGCCGGCGCCTATCTCGCTGCCCATTTCAAGGACAAGAAGATCGCCATCATTCACGACAAGACCCCATACGGTCAGGGTCTCGCCGATGAAACCAAGAAGGCGTTGAACACCGCCGGCATGACGGAAGTCATGTACGAAGGCATCAACGTAGGCGACAAGGACTTCTCGGCCCTCATCGCCAAGATGAAGGAAGCCGGCGTCTCGATCATCTATTGGGGTGGCCTGCACACGGAAGCCGGCCTGATCATTCGCCAGGCTGCCGACCAGGGCGTCAAGGCTACACTCGTTTCGGGCGACGGTATCGTTTCGAACGAACTGGCTTCGATCGCTGGCGACGCCGTCATCGGCACGCTGAACACCTTCGGTCCCGATCCGACACTGAACCCGGCCAACAAGGACCTCGTTGCGAAGTTCAAGGCTGCCGGCTTCAACCCGGAAGCATACACGCTGTATTCGTATGCTGCCGTTCAGACGATCGCTGCCGCTGCCAAGGCTGCTGCTTCGGTTGACGCTGAAACCGTTGCCAAGGCCATGCACGAAAAGGGTCCGTTCTCGACCGTTCTCGGCGATATCTCGTTTGACGCCAAGGGCGACCCGAAGATCCCGGGCTACATCATGTACGAATGGAAGAAGGGTCCTGACGGCAAGATCAGCTACTTCCCGCAGGACGTGAAGTAACTCATTTTCTGTCGTTGATTTTGGGAAGGCCCGGCTCGTCCGGGCCTTTTCCGTTATCGACCGGAGACGTCGTGTCGCCGAATGGCGACAGCGTTTCCAACACGAAGCGGACACGCTCTGTCACAGACAATCTCGGCAGGACGACGACTTCATATCCGAGCCTCGAATAAGCAATCAGAAGGCGCTCGTATTCCCGCACTGCATCGTCAAACGCATGGCGGCGGTCAGCATCGGTCTGAAAGATTTCTTGCCACGGAGGCGTCAGGAAAACCTGATGGTGGTAGCGCCAGCCGTCGATGAGTGGCAAAAGCGTATTTTCGTCAGTCGCGTATGCCAGCGCTGTGGCGGCATCCACAAGACCACGGTCGAAGAACACCCAGCCTTCAAGTTGGCTGGCAGTGTTCCAGTCGCTCCTGGCCATCACCAAGGCGCGCCGCGCAAATGCTGCGAGATCGACCCAGGGCAGGGCTTTGCCCTCGCCCTGTCGCTCCTCGGCGACTATCTTCCGGCCTGGCTCCTCAATAACACTGTGGCCGAGACGCTTCAGTTCGGCGAGTAGGGTTGATTTGCCGCCGCCTGAGCAGCCGGAGAGAACGACACGGTAGTTCATCGTGCTGGTCCTTGCTTGCAAAATGGAGGATCGATTGCGTCGCTACATCTCGCGCAGCACATGGGCGGCCTTGACGGCTGCCGAGGCGCGGTTCTCGACGCCGAGCTTGACGTAGATCTGCTCCAGATGCTTGTTCACCGTGCGGGCGGAAAGGCCGAGGATTTCGCCGATATCGCGGTTGGCCTTGCCTTTGGCGATCCACAGCAGCACTTCGGATTCGCGCTGGGTGAGGGAAAAATGCTGACGCAGCACGCTGTCGTCGGCATGTTGCCGTGCAGCGGTCAGCCGGAACAGGTGCTCGTCGGGACCAATCGTGCCGAGAAAAGCCAGTTGCAGCGCTGCATGGCCGTTGGGGCTGATGGACAGAACGTTGTCACGAGTGGGAAGGGTGCGCCCGCCTTTTCGCATGAAGCCGCTGATTTCAGCCACGACAAGCTCAAGGCCATCGTCGCTGCCGGTGGCGGCATTGACCAATCGCGTTGCCTGCGGAGTCGACCAGTGGATGCTGCCATCGCCTCTGACGGCGAGCAGGTGACGGCCGGCGGCATCGAGCGCCACCCTTGCACTTTGCGCCGAGCGGGCATTGCGCAGATGAACGCGGATGCGGGCGCGCAACTCGTCGATATTGATCGGCTTGGTAAGATAATCGACGCCACCGGATTCCAGCGCGTGGACGACATGCTCGGTCTCGGTCAGCCCCGTCATGAAGATCACCGGCACCTGCGAAATGCCGGAATTCGCCTTCAGCCGGCGGCAGGTTTCGAAACCGTCCATATCGGGCATCACGGCATCAAGCAGGATAAGGTCGGGCGTGATACGCTCGACGATGGAGAGCGCCGCCGGACCGGAAGTGGCGATCAGAACGGAAAAGCCCGATTGTTCGAGGGCGTCGGTCAGAAATCCGAGGGCTTCCGGCGAGTCATCCACGAGCAGAACGATGTCGCGGGGCAGGGCGGGTTCAGCCAATCGGTTCTACCTTTTCGATGTCGAATTCACGCAGGAATGCCAGAAAGCCGGTCAGATCGAAGGCCTGAACATAGACCCGCAGCGCATCGATGAAAGGCTGGTTCTCGGGCAGCCTGGCGAGATCTGTAAGCTTTGCCTCAATGCCCCTGATATAGCCGATTTCGGCAAGGCTTATCAACTCTCCGATATGATCGAGGCCGGGGCTCTTCATCGGCAGCGGTGCCTTGATGGCAGGGACTGCAACGGTGTCGGCATAGATCCATTTGAGGCCGAGATGCAGCGCCAGCCGGTCGCGCAATTGCCGGATATCGACTGGCTTGCTGATGGCGTCGTCGTGGCCGCTGCTGTTTTCGCGACCGGCGGTTCCATCGCCTATATTGGCCGAGAGCATAAGGATCGGTCCCGCCTGTCCGCTTTCGCGCAGCCTTGCTACCAGTTGCCAGCCGTTCATGCCGGGCATCGAGATGTCGACAAGGAAAAGATCGGGCTTGATGCCTTCGATCAGTGTCAGGCAATCCGGGCCGCTGACGGCGGTCAGGACAACGAAATCGAGCGGCACCAATATCTCGCGCATCATCTCCCGGTGATCCTCGTTGTCATCGACGACAACGATTGTCCGCCTCGAGCCGTCATAGCCGACGATCTTGCGCTCCTGCGGCACGGGCTTCATCTGCCGCTGCACGGCGGACAGCATCAGCCGCACCTTGAAGGTCGAGCCGACATCCTTTTCGCTGGTCACCGAAATCTCGCCGCCCAGGGTGTTGGTGAGGAGCTGGGTGATGGTCAGGCCGAGGCCGAGGCCCGGCATCGGCCGGACGGTTTCGGCCTCGCCACGCTGGAACGGCTCGTAGATGCGTCCGAGATCCTTCTCGGCGATGCCGCGTCCCGTGTCGGACAGCGAGAATGTCGCCACCTGGCTACGATAGCCGACGTCGAAGCGCACCGTTCCCCGGTCGGTGAATTTTATGGCGTTGGACAGCAGGTTGACGAGGATCTGCCGCAGCCGCTTCTCGTCGGTGCGGACGTAATCCGGCAGGGAGGCGGCGCGCTCATGGATGAAGGTGAGGCCTTTTGCCTGTGCCTGCGGCCGAAACATGTCGATGATCTGGTCGAGGAAATCGCGGATGTTGATCTCGTTCGAATAGACCTGCAGGCGACCGGCCTCGATTTTCGAAATATCGAGCAGTCCGTCGATCAGCCCCGACAGGTGCTCTGCGCTGCGGCGGATGACCCGGATCGAGGATTGGCGCGGAGCCGGTATCGTTTCGTCGCGCTCGAGGATCTGGGCATAGCCGAGCACGGCGTTGAGCGGTGTGCGCAATTCGTGGCTGAGGCCAACGACATAGCGGCTCTTGGCGCGGTTGGCGCTTTCAGCTGTTTCCTTGGCGGACTGTAGCGCCGCGTCGGTCTTCTTGTGGGCGGCGATCTCCTTCAGCAGCAGCGTATTCTGCCGCGAGGACTCTTCTTCAGCAACGACGCGGCTGTCATGGGCCAGCACGTAGAACCAGCAGACGATGCCAGCGATAACGGCGAAGACGAAGAAGACGATCAGGATGGTGCGGTTGACCACTTCGGCCGTCTCCGGCGAGGCGGAGGATACCTGGTGGGCGATGAGGGCGAGGATGACGCCGACGGCGCTGAGCGCGAGTACAACGGCGATGCCGTAGCGCCCAAGCCTCGTGGTGAGCTTGGCGATGACCGTCGCCGGCAGCACGGCGCGGGCGACGGTGCCGATCTGGGCGTTGAGGTTGGCGTTCGGCTTGCACATGTCGTGACAGCGGCTGTCGAGCGAGCAGCAAAGCGAACAGATCGGCGCCGCGTAGGCGGGGCACCAGGCCATGTCCTCCGGCTCGAACGGGTGCTCGCAGATCGAGCAGGTGATATCGGTGAGGTTCTTCCAGCTCTGGCGCGGTTTGCGCGCGAGGTAGAACTTGCCCTTGGTGGCCCAGGCGATGGCAGGCGAGGCGACCAGCGCTACGATCAGGGTGATGTAGGGGGCAAGCGATGCGGCGACCGCGCCGAACAGGCCGAAATGCGCCGTCAGTGCGATGCCGGCCGACAGGGTCATGGCGCCAAGGCCGACCGGGTTGATGTCGTAGAGATGGGCGCGCTTGAACTCGATGCCTTCTGGGGCGAGGCCGAGCGGCTTGTTGATGAACAGGTCCGCCGAAATCGTGCAGAGCCAGGCCATGGAGATGATCGAGAAGATGCCGAGCGTCTCTTCCAGCAGCCGGTAAATGCCAAGCTCCATCAGTAGCAGCGCGATGGCGACGTTGAACACCAGCCAGATGACGCGGCCGGGATGGCTATGGGTCAGGCGCGAGAAGAAATTCGACCAGGCCAGCGAGCCGGCATAGGCGTTCATGACGTTGATCTTCAGCTGCGAGACCATCACGAAGGCGACCATCAGCAGCAACGCTGCATTGTGCCAGGGGATCATGTAGCCAAATGCTGTGAGATACATCTGGGCCGGGTCGGCTGCACGGTCGGGCGGCACGCCGGCGCTTAGCGTCAGCACGACAAGGAACGAGCCGGCCAGCAGCTTCGGCGCGCCTATGATCACCCAGCCGGGACCGGCAAGAAAGATCGCCAGCCGGTGGCGAAGCTTGCGATGGCCTTCCGGCGGCAGGAAGCGCAGAAAATCTGCCTGTTCGCCGATCTGCGAAATCAGCGCGAGGATGACAGCCGAGGCAGCGCCGAAATCGATCAGGTTGAAGGGCGCAAGGGCGCCCGAAGAGGATGGCCGGTCGAGGCCGGCAAAGGCCCGCCAAATATCGAACTTTTCCCAGTCGGAAAAGGCGATGAACACGAAGGGAAGGACATTCAGGACGATCCAGAAGGGCTGGGTCAGAAGCTGGAAGCGGCTGATCAGGCGGACCCCGTGAGTGACCAGCGGAATGACCATGCAGGCGCTGATGATATAACCGATCCACAGCGGGATCCCGAGCGTCAGCTCCAGCGCACCGGACATGATCGACGCCTCGATGGCAAACAGCATGAAGGTGAAGCTGGCATAGATCAGCGAGGTCACGGTCGAGCCGATGTATCCGAAGCTGGCACCACGGGTCAGGAGGTCGATATCGACACCGTGGCGGATGGCATAGCGACTGATCGGCAGGCCGACGCCAAGCATCACCAGACTGGCGACGATGATTGCATAGAAGGCGTTGGTGGTGCCGTATGACAGCGTAATGGCGCCGCCGATTGCCTCCAGCGCCAGGAACGAGATGGCGCCGATGGCCGTCTGCGAAATCCGCGCCGAGGAGAATTGCCGGGCGCTCTTGGCGGTAAAGCGCAGGGCGTAGTCTTCCAGCGTCTGGTTGGCGACCCAGCGATTATATTCGCGCCTGACGGGGATGATGCGTTGGCGTGCGGCCATGCCTTTGTCGACGTCCTCTGCGATTTGCTGTGAGGATAGCTAACACGGTTCATCGCTGGCCTTAAAGCGGCGCGACGCAAAGGATGCACGTTTCGCCCACCGCCTACGTCAAATTGCGTATACGGTTTTCTCCCGCGCCAAACCATAGTCCCTCAAGCAACAGTTAACGGCGGGTTTTCGCCGGTGTTGTCGAATTCGAAGAGGGGATAAAACAATGAATTTCAAGAACTACGTCACGGGTGCCGTTATCGGTACCGTCCTGTCGACGTCGGCTTTGTTCAACGGCGCCGCCTATGCTGCGGACGACACGATCAAGGTCGGCATTCTTCATTCGCTTTCCGGCACCATGGCCATCTCCGAGACCACTCTCAAGGATGCCATGCTGATGCTCATCGACGAGCAGAACAAGAAGGGTGGCCTTCTCGGCAAGAAGCTCGAAGCCGTCGTTGTCGATCCCGCCTCCGATTGGCCGCTGTTTGCCGAAAAGGCCCGCGAACTGATCCAGAAGGACAAGGTTTCGGCCGTATTCGGTTGCTGGACATCCTCGTCCCGCAAGTCGGTTCTGCCTGTATTCGAGGAGCTGAACTCGCTGCTGTTCTACCCGGTTCAGTATGAAGGCGAAGAATCCTCGCGCAACATCATCTACACAGGCGCCGCGCCTAACCAGCAGGCGATCCCGGCCGTCGATTACCTGATGCAGAAGGAAGGCGTAAAGCGCTTCGTTCTCGAAGGCACCGACTACGTGTATCCGCGCACCACCAACAAGATTCTTGAGGCTTACCTGATTTCGAAGGGTATTCCGAAAGAAGACATCATGACCAACTACACGCCGTTCGGCTTCTCCGATTGGCAGACTGAAGTCTCCAAGATCAAGGATTTCGGTTCGGCCGGCAAGAAGACCGCCGTCGTCTCGACGATCAACGGCGACGCCAACGTGCCGTTCTACAAGGAACTCGGCAACAAGGGCATCAAGGCCACCGACATCCCGGTCATCGCCTTCTCGGTCGGCGAAGAAGAATTGGCCGGTCTCGACACCAAGCCACTGGTCGGCCATCTCGCTGCCTGGAACTACTTCGAATCCGTTGAAACGCCTGCCAACAAGGCTTTCATCAAGCAGTGGCATGCCTATACCAAGAACGACAAGCGCGTCACCAACGACCCGATGGAAGCGGCCTATATCGGCTTCAACGCCTGGGTTAAGGCTGTTCAGGCTGCCGGCTCCACCGACACCGACAAGGTGCTCGACACGATCATCGGCACCACCGTGCCGAACCTGTCCGGCGGCTATGCGACCGTCATGCCGAACCACCACATCACCAAGCCAGTGCTGATCGGTGAAATCCAGGGCAACGGCCAGTTCGACATCGTCCAGCAGACGCCTGCTGTCGTTGGCGACGAATGGTCGGACTACCTGCCCGACTCCAAGGACCTGATCTCCGATTGGCGCAAGCCAATGTCCTGCGGCAACTTCAACGTCGCTACCGGCAAGTGCGGCGGCAAGGGCATGTAATTCGATCGCCTGATCGACGACCGCAATCACTTCCGTCCGGTTATTCCGGGCGGAAGCACCGTCCTTCCAGGCTGCGCCGGAAGGCTCCCACGATAACCGAGGCAAAAGAGCCGATGTATCGCGCCATCAAGATTTTCCTTGTGACCCTCTGCCTCGCCATGCCGGCTTTTGCGACGGTGCTGAAGGCCGAGGACACCATTCACCCGCTGATCGATGCACTCGGCGTCGGCGATTTTCCGGAACGCGAAGCGGCGATCAAGGCGCTGGTTGCCTCCAAGGACCCGCATGTCGGCAAGATCCTGCAGGAACTGGGCGACGGCCTGCTGTTCGTCAACCAGGATGGCGGCCCGGTACTTTTGCAGGGTGGCACCGACGATGCGCCGACCTTTGCCGATCCGCTCACCGGCGAGGCTGTGGCCGACGTCGATCCGGACACGATGGTCAAGGTCAAGGTCAACAATTCGCTGCGCGGCGTAATCAGCGCCGCCATCGGCCAACTGACATTGCTGAGCCCGGATCGCGGCGCCCGCCTGGCGGCAGCCGAGGGCATGTTGAAGGACGCCGACCCTAGCAATATCGATCTGCTCAATTCCGCGCTTGCCGAGGAAAAAGATCCGCAGGTCAAGAAGACCATGGAAGCGGCGCGCGCTGTCGTGCTTTTGAAGACCGACGCCAGCCCGGCCGACAAGAAGGCTGCCATCGACATGATCGCCGCCCGTGGGGACCGCGATGCGCTGACCATCCTGACGGCAGCGATGCAGACGGCATCGGCCGACCTGCAGCCTGCCATCCAAAAGGATATGGATGCGATCAAGGATACCCTGGCGCTTTGGGATGTCGCGCAGAACATCTGGTACGGCCTGTCGCTGAGCTCGGTTCTGATGCTGGCTGCCATCGGCCTCTCCATCACTTTCGGCGTCATGGGCGTCGTCAACATGGCGCATGGTGAAATGGTCATGCTCGGTGCCTACACGACCTATGTCGTGCAGGAGGCCATTACCCGATATGCGCCGGGACTTGCGGACTATTCCCTGGCCTTTGCCGTGCCCGCCGCCTTCCTGTTCACCGGCGCCGTCGGCTTCTTGATCGAGCGCACGGTCATCCGCTTCCTCTACAAGCGGCCGCTGGAAACATTGCTCGCCACCTGGGGGATCTCGCTCATCCTGCAGCAGACGGTGCGATCGATCTTCGGTCCGACCAACCGGGAAGTCCGCAATCCAAACTGGATGTCCGGCTCGTTCGACCTCGGCGGCCTCGATATCACCTGGAACCGGCTCTGGATTATCGCCTTTGCGCTGGTCGTCTTTGTCGCCCTGTTGCTGCTGCTGAAGCGCTCATCGTTCGGGCTGCAGATGCGGGCGGTAACGCAGAACCGGCGCATGGCGTCCTCGATGGGTATCCGCACCGCCTGGGTCGATGCCTTCACCTTCGCGCTTGGCTCGGGCGTTGCAGGCATGGCTGGCGTCGCGCTCAGTCAGATCGATAATGTCTCGCCCAATCTCGGCCAGGCCTACATTATCGACAGCTTCATGGTCGTCGTCTTCGGCGGTGTCGGCAGTCTCTGGGGAACACTGGTAGGCGCCATGTCGCTCGGCATCCTCAACAAGTTCCTCGAGCCCTATGCCGGCGCCGTGCTCGGCAAGATCCTGGTGCTCGTCCTCATCATCCTGTTCATCCAGAAGCGACCGCGTGGGCTCTTCGCACTCAAAGGAAGGGCGGTGGAAGCATGATAACGGCCTTCCTGCTCCGGTCTCTCGACCGCAAGATCATCATTGCAATCCTGCTGCTGATTGCAGTGGCAATCCTCGTCCCGGCCTCCAACCTCCTGACGAGCCCGCAGAGCGCATTGCATGTGCCGACCTACATCATGTCGCTGTTCGGCAAATACCTGACCTACGCGCTACTGGCGCTGGCGCTCGATCTCGTCTGGGGTTTTTGCGGCATCCTGTCTCTCGGTCACGGCGCCTTCTTTGCGCTCGGCGGCTATGCCATGGGCATGTACCTGATGCGCCAGATCGGTGCCCGCGGCTCCTATGGCAACGCGATCCTACCCGATTTCATGGTGTTCCTGAACTACAAGGCGCTGCCGTGGTTCTGGTACGGGTTCGACCATTTCTGGTTTGCAGCCCTGATGGTGCTGCTGGTGCCGGGGCTGCTCGCCTACGTATTCGGCTGGTTTGCCTTCCGCTCGCGCGTCAACGGCGTCTATCTCTCGATCATCACGCAGGCGATGACCTACGCGCTGCTGCTGGCCTTCTTCCGCAACGACATGGGTTTCGGCGGCAATAACGGCCTCACCGACTTCAAGGAAATCCTCGGCTACAACATTCAGGCCGACGGCACCCGTGCGGCGCTGTTCGCGCTGACCGCGCTGTTTCTGGCGCTGGCCCTGCTGATCGCGTCGGGTATCGTGCGCTCCAAGTTCGGCAAGGTGCTGGTCGGTGTGCGCGATGCCGAAAGCCGGACCCGCTTCCTCGGCTACCGAGTCGAGAACATCAAGCTGTTCACCTTCGTTGTCTCGGCGATGATGGCCGGCATTGCCGGTGCACTCTACGTGCCGCAGGTCGGCATCATCAACCCCGGCGAATTCGCACCGGCCAACTCTATCGAAGTGGTCATCTGGACGGCTGTCGGCGGACGAGGCACGCTGATCGGCCCGATCATCGGGGCGATCCTCGTCAACGGCGGCAAGACTATCTTTACCGGACTATTCCCCGAGGTGTGGTTGTTTGCGCTCGGCGGGCTATTCGTCGCCGTGACGCTGTTCCTGCCACGTGGCGTGGTCGGCACGATTGCCCATTACGGTACCGGCGGCGGCAGGTCGCGGCGGGCGTCCGCGGCGGCTGAAAAAGGCGAGAGCGACGAACCCATTCAGGCGGCGGAGTAAGAGCATGATCACTGACGGCAAACCGACAAGCATGCTCTACCTCAACAACGTGTCTGTCTCCTTCGACGGGTTCAAGGCGCTGAATTCGCTGTCGATGGTCATCGAGCCCGGCGAACTCAGGGCGATCATCGGCCCGAACGGCGCCGGCAAGACGACGATGATGGACATCATCACCGGCAAGACCAAGCCTGACTCAGGCGAGGTGTTCTTCAACGGCGCCGTCGATCTCACCAAGAAGGACGAGGCCGACATCGCATTGCTCGGTATCGGACGGAAATTCCAGAAGCCGACGGTATTCGAGAGCCATACGGTCTGGGACAATCTGGAACTGGCACTGAACCGCAGTCGCGGCGTGTTCGCGACGCTGTTCTACAGGATGACCCCGACCGACCGCGCCCGCATCGACGAGATCCTCGATACCGTCCGGCTGCACCATCGGCGCGACGAGCTGGCGGCCAACCTCAGCCATGGCCAGAAGCAGTGGCTTGAGATCGGCATGCTGCTGGCGCAGGAGCCGAAGCTGCTGCTGGTCGACGAACCCGTTGCCGGCATGACGGACGCGGAGACGGCGGAAACGGCGATCCTGCTGAAGGAGATCGCTAAGACCCGTTCGGTGGTTGTCGTCGAGCACGACATGGGCTTCACCCGCGACCTCGGGGTCAAGGTGACGTGCCTCGCGGAAGGCTCCGTGCTGGCCGAAGGCTCGATCGATTTCGTCAGCAGAGATCCGAAGGTGATCGAGAATTATCTGGGGCGGTGATGAACGGCATGATCCACAGTCTGGGGTGGGCTTACCCCCCTCTGTCAGCTTCGCTGACATCTCCCCCACAAGGGGGGAGATCCTTCTTTTCCCTTTCTGGCCAAAAGGTCTCGGCTGATCTCCCCCCTTGTGGGGGAGATGTCCCGGAGGGACAGAGGGGGGCGCCCGCCCCGATGAATGAGGAACCCGCACCATGCTGACCGTCGAAAACGCAAATCTCCATTACGGCGCCGCCCAGGCACTCCGGGGCATTTCGATCAAGGCGGAGATGGGGAAGATCACCTGCGTGCTGGGGCGCAACGGCGTCGGCAAGAGTTCGCTGCTGCGGGCTGTCACCGGCCAGCATGCGCTGAGTGCCGGCAGCATCAGCTTCAACGATCATAAGCTCGACGGCCTGGCGCCCTATGCGCGGGCCAAGCAGGGTATCGGCTATGTGCCGCAGGGGCGCGAGATATTCCCGCTGCTGACGGTGAAGGAAAATCTGGAGACCGGCTTTGCGCCGCTGGCGCGCCGCGACCGGACCGTGCCGGACGACATTTTTCAATTGTTTCCAGTGCTGAAATCCATGTTGTCGCGGCGCGGCGGCGATCTCTCGGGCGGACAGCAGCAGCAGTTAGCCATCGGCCGGGCGCTGGTGACGCGGCCGAAGATCCTCGTGCTTGACGAGCCGACGGAAGGTATCCAGCCCTCGATCATCAAGGACATCGGCCGTGCCATCCAGTATCTGCGGGATTCGACCGGGATGGCGATCCTGCTGGTCGAGCAGTATCTCGATTTCTGCCGGGAGCTTGCCGACTATGTCTACATCATGGACCGCGGCGAGATCGTTCATGAAGGGTTGGCCGAAACGCTGGATAAGCCGGAAGCCCGACGCCACCTGACGGTCTGATGGAAGCTTCTCAGAAATACGGCGAAACGAAAAAGAGCTTGCATTCAGACGCTTGCGAGGTTGAATGGCGGCTATTGTGTAAGTTTACCGCAAGGATCGCATAATGACGATGATGGCAGCGAGCACCAGGCCGCAAAGGGCCGAGGGACGCGGCCACCTGGCGGCGAAGTGGCTCGACGGACGTACCCGGCTTGCCGAATTCTTCCAGGAAGGCGCTGCCAAGATACGGCTGCCAGACACCTTCGACAGCTCGATGGAAGCCGTCATCATCAACACGGCGGGCGGGCTGACCGGTGGCGACCGCATGGACTGGAGCGTCACGGCGGCGGCGCAGACGCGGATCGACGTGACGACCCAGGCCTGCGAGAAGATCTACAAGGCATCCGCCGGTATTGCCGAAATCAGGACGAGGATCGAGGTCGGCGCCCGAGCGCGGGTCGACTGGTTGCCGCAGGAAACGATCCTCTTCGACCGCGCTGCGCTGTCGCGCACGCTCGATGTCGACCTCGACGGGACGGCGGAATTCCTCGCTGTCGAAGCCGTATTGCTGGGCCGCAAGGCGATGGGCGAGGCGATGCTGACCGGACTTTTCCGCGACCGCTGGCGCATTCGTCGCGACGGCAAGCTGACCCATGCCGAGGACTTGCGGTTCGACGGCGATGTCGCGGCACTGACTGCCGAGCGGGCGGTGCTGGGCGGGCAGGTTGCCTTCGTCACGGTTCTGTACGCAGGCCCTTCGGCGGAGCGCTATCTCTCGACCGTTCGGCCGATGCTGGAGGGGCGCAACGGCGGCGTCAGCCACTGGAACGGCAAGCTGGTGATCCGGCTTGCGGCGGCAGATGGCTTTGCGTTGAGAAAAATCCTCATCCCGATCATTTCGGCCTTGCGCAATGGCGCGCCAGTGCCGAAAGTCTGGAATCTCTAGTTCAAGCGATAGGCAGACGATGAACCTCACTCCGAGAGAAAAAGACAAGCTGTTGATTTCCATGGCGGCGATGGTGGCGCGCCGGCGGCTGGAGCGCGGCGTCAAGCTCAACTATCCCGAGGCCATCGCGCTGATCAGCGACTTCGTCGTCGAGGGCGCGCGCGACGGCCGGTCCGTTGCCGACCTGATGTCGGCCGGTGCAAATGTCATCAGCCGCGACCAGGTGATGGAAGGCATCGCCGAGATGATCCACGATGTGCAGGTCGAGGCGACCTTCCCTGACGGCACGAAGCTCGTCACCGTCCACGAACCTATCCGGTAGACTGTCATGCTCGAGCTCAGGCCCAATTGCGAATGCTGCGACCGCGACCTGCCGGCGGATAGCCTCGCGGCGATGATGTGCAGCTTCGAATGCACCTATTGCGCCGATTGCGCCACCGGCACGCTCTCCGGCATATGCCCGAACTGCGGTGGCGAACTGGTCCGTCGCCCAGTGCGGCCGGCCGCCAAGCTTGCGGCCAATCCGGCCTCGACGAAACGTATCTTGAAGGCCGGGGGCTGCATGCCCGCTGAAGCCGCATGAGGAGGAACATCCGATGATCCCCGGTGAAATCATTGCCGCCAGCGGCGATATCGAACTGAACTCCGGCGCCCCGACGATCTCGATCGATGTCTCCAATACCGGCGACAGGCCCGTGCAGGTCGGCAGCCACTATCATTTCGCCGAGACAAACGGCGGGCTCGCCTTCGACCGCGAGCAGGCGAGGGGCATGCGGCTCGATATTCCAGCCGGGACGGCCGTGCGGTTCGAGCCGGGCCAGACACGCTCGGTGACGCTCATTCCCTTGTCCGGCAAGCGCGAGGTCTACGGTTTTCGCCAGCTGGTCATGGGCAAGCTCTGATACCACCGCAACCGAGGACTTCAGATGCGTTTTAACCTGATGATGGCTGCGGCAGGCATGATGATGGCGATGGCCCATGGTGTGGCAATGGCCGATGAAACGCCGGACTGCAGCAAGGCCGAAACGCAAATGGATATGAACATCTGCGCGGAACAGGATTTCGATACCGCGGATGCGGAGCTCAACACGCAATACAAGAAGACCCGGGCATCCCTGCAGGCAGTCGATGCCGATCTCGAGGCAGACATGAAGGGTGCTGAAAAGGCACTGCTTGCCGGACAGCGCGGCTGGATCGCCTACCGGGACGGTCACTGCGACGCGGAGGGCTTCCAGGCGCGCGGCGGATCGATGGAGCCAATGCTCGTATCAAGTTGCAAGGCGACGATGACCCGGCTGCGGACGAAGGAACTGAAGGAAATGGCGGAAGGCTTGGGAAATTGAGCTTCGTCGAACGATGCCGCCGGGCCCGCTGGTGTCCCCGGATGGCACGGTAACACATCGACCGACAGCGACGACCTAGACAGGGCATAAGCCAGAGACACGCAACTATCCGAGCTCCAGAGGTAAAAAGACGATGGCCTACAAGATCTCCCGCGCCGCCTATGCCAACATGTTCGGGCCGACCACCGGCGACAAAGTGCGGCTTGCCGACACCGAACTGTTTATCGAGGTCGAAAAGGATTTCACCACCTATGGCGAAGAGGTGAAGTTCGGCGGTGGCAAGGTCATCCGCGACGGCATGGGGCAGAGCCAGGTGACGCGCGCCGACGGTGCCGTCGATACGGTCATCACCAATGCACTGATCATCGACACCTGGGGCATCGTCAAGGCCGATATCGGCCTCAAGGATGGACGCATCGTGGCCATCGGCAAGGCTGGTAATCCCGATATGCAGCCTGGTGTCAACATCATCGTCGGACCGGGCACGGAGGCGATTGCCGCCGAAGGCAAGATCATCACCGCCGGCGGCATGGACAGCCACATCCACTTCATCGCGCCGCAGCAGATCGAGGAAGCGCTGATGTCCGGCATCACCTGTATGCTTGGCGGCGGCACCGGCCCGGCGCACGGTACGCTTGCCACGACCTGCACGCCCGGTCCCTGGCACATCGCGCGGATGATCGAGGCTGCCGACGCATTTCCAATGAACCTCGCCTTTGCCGGCAAGGGCAATGCCTCGCTGCCTGGCGCGCTCGAGGAAATGGTACTGGGCGGCGCCTGTGCGCTGAAGCTGCACGAAGACTGGGGTACGACGCCGGCAGCCATCGACTGCTGCCTGACGGTTGCAGACGAATACGACGTGCAGGTGATGATCCACACGGACACGCTGAACGAAAGCGGCTTTGTCGAGGATACCATCGGATCGATCAAGGGCCGGACGATCCACGCCTTCCATACCGAGGGTGCGGGCGGCGGGCATGCGCCTGACATCATCAAGATCTGCGGCCAGCCGAACGTCATTCCGTCGTCGACGAACCCGACCCGGCCTTACACCGTCAACACGATTGCCGAGCATCTCGACATGCTGATGGTCTGCCATCACCTGTCGTCATCTATCCCGGAAGACATTGCCTTTGCTGAGAGCCGCATCCGCAAGGAAACCATTGCGGCGGAAGACATCCTGCACGACATCGGCGCCTTTTCGATCATCTCCTCGGACAGCCAGGCCATGGGCCGCGTCGGCGAGGTGGCCATCCGCACTTGGCAGACAGCCGACAAGATGAAGCGCCAGCGCGGCAGGCTGGCGCAGGAAATCGGTGAAAACGACAATTTCCGGGTCAAGCGCTATATTGCCAAATACACCATCAATCCGGCGATTGCGCAGGGGTTGAGCCACGAGATTGGCTCGATCGAAGTCGGCAAGCGCGCCGACCTTGTGATGTGGAGCCCGGCGTTTTTCGGCGTCAAGCCGGACATGGTCATCATCGGCGGCACGATTGCAGCGGCACCCATGGGCGATCCGAATGCCTCGATCCCGACCCCGCAGCCGGTGCACTACCGACCGATGTTCGGCGCCTTCGGCAAAAGCCTGACGAATTCCTCGGTGACCTTCGTGTCGCAGGCGTCGCTGGATGCCGGACTTCAGGACAGGCTGGGCGTCGCCAAGAAGCTTGTTGCCGTCAAGAACACCCGCGGCGGCATCTCCAAGGCATCGATGATCCACAACGACCTATTGCCTCATATCGAGGTCGATCCGGAAACCTACGAGGTGCGGGCGGACGGCGAGCTTCTCACCTGCGAGCCGGCGACGGTGCTGCCGATGGCGCAGCGCTACTTCTTGTTCTAGGCTACAAACATATCGGCCCGCCAGCATCGCAAATGGATGCTGGCGGGCCTTGTCTTTCAACGAAAGCGTATACCGGCTATCAGCCGAGGCTGTCTCCGAACATCGATGGATGCACGGCGTTCTTCGCCAGCAGTTCGGCACGTCGACGGCGTCTGCCAACGACGTTTGCACGACAGATCGCGCGCCTGACTATCTTGGCGCTTAAAAGAGTTTTGATATTGAGCATGTGATTTGCGTATACTTTTATTCCGAGGAGGCCGCGTGTACGCCGCGCGGGGCATTGTCACAATACCTTCATATTTCACTGCAGCCATGCAAAATGCGTGGGTTGACGATTGCAAACCCGGGCGGGGCTGGGTGGACAGTGCAATAACGACGCGAATTACGGCTGCTTCGTTAAGTATTTCCGCATGCGCCTCGCTGTCTGTCGCTTAAGTCGCCCGTCGCGGGAACTTATGGAGCGCTCAACCATTTCGCCAGCAAACACACCAACCCTGGCGAGTTCACCATGAATACATTTTCGAAAACGACCGTTGTCATCCTGGGTCTCCTGGCGGCTGTAACGACCGTCGGCGTGTACGGGGCTTCCGCTGGCGGTAGTGTTGCGCTGGAACGGCCGACGACAGCTCAGGCCGACACAAGCCTGTCCGGCAACGAAGCCCGACCCAGTAGGGTGGTGCGTATCGTCGGTCCGCAGTTCTTTCCCGACAACGGCGATATCAAGCTGCACGGCGCAGGCGGCAAATCCAATCGCCAAAAATAATACCCGGAACTGCCGGCCAAGAGAGAGGCGAAGTCATGACGCTGTCGTTGAGAGACGGTTTCCCACCCTTTCTGTCGGATGAGAACGGCCATATCTCGGTCTGCGACGAAAGCCAGAATTGGCTGGTAATTGTCACCCGCGAGGCGCTCGAAGATGTCGCCGAGCCTGCGGATGCATCCCTTTCGCGGTTGCTTGAATATCAGTCCCTGTTTCTCGAGGTTGCAGCCTTCAAGCTGGAGCATGGCCGCGCCGGCGACGAGGACACGATCTGGATCCAGACGGACGATCTAAGGGAATGGCAGTCTCTCCAGGCATCCTGACGCCGTCACAGCCTATCCATTGACAAGCAGGCCATGCGCTTCCCGCATGACTGTCATGCGGGCCTGTGGACTCCAATTTTTATGCTGCACTGCCGCAATTTCTTCGCTACGGAGGGGTATTCAATCGGGTCAGCAGATTTTCTCCCAAGACTTGCTGCTGACCCATCCTTCGAAGGAGAGATGATTATGATGATCGGGAAAAAAGTACCCTCCGTCACCTTCCGCACCCGCGTTCGCGATGAATCTGTTGGCGGCTCCAACCCCTTCCGCTGGCAGGACGTGACATCGGCCGACTATTTCGCCGGCAAGCGCGTCATCGTGTTTTCCCTGCCGGGTGCGTTCACGCCGACCTGCTCGACCTTCCAGCTTCCTGATTTCGAAAAGTTGTACGGTGAGTTCAAGGCAGCGGGAATCGACGATATCTATTGCATCTCGGTCAACGACGCATTTGTCATGAATGCCTGGGGCAAGTCGCAGAACCTCGTCAACATCAAGCTTATTCCAGACGGTTCCGGCGAGTTTACGCGCAAGATGGGCATGCTCGTCTGCAAGGACAATGTCGGCTTTGGCATGCGCTCCTGGCGCTATGCTGCCGTTATCAATGACGGTGTCGTCGAGCAGTGGTTTGAAGAAGAGGGCTACTCGGATAACGCCGAGAACGATCCCTATGGCATTTCTTCGCCGCAGAACATCCTGGAGAACCTCAAGTCGCTTCAGGTTGCTGCCTAACAAAAAATATCCTGTCTTGATTGAGCCCCGACTTCGGGGCTCAATTCGTTTACCAGGGATATTGTAGCGGTAAATACTTTGCGTGGTTTTGAGGCGATTGCGTGCCGTAGCGAGACAGAATTCCGGCATGGATTTGGCGGCACGTAACCTTCGGCAATTATTGCGTTTCTGTCTAAATTAGAACATTATAATCAAATGCTTATGGTTTGTTAGCTGGTCGTTCACAACTTATCGATAGGCCGCATTCTATCGATTTCCTTAACACTCTGGAATGAGAACGGCGGCTATCCCAAATGCGGGTGTCGCGGGAGTTGGGAGGGCGGTTTGCATGTCTAGATGGATACCGCTACAGGTCGAGCTCGGTAACTTTCATCAACGCCGGACGATCTATATCTTCGCCTTAAAGGCGAGTTTTCTATCGGTTCTCCTCTCGCTCATGGTGGTCGTGACGGCCTTGCCGGTGATGTCGTGGCTCGGCATTTTGCGGCTGCCGCTGGCGGACTGCATCCGGCTTGGCATCATGCTCTCCTGGCTGATCAGGGGGACCGTGTCCGCCATTCTCGCGGTCCTGACGGGCTATTCGATCCATGAAATTTCGGTGTCGCGCGCCGAGTTCGAACGCTTGAGCCGCACCGACACGCTTTCCGGATTGTTCAACCGTCGCGCCTTCGCCGAATCCATGGCGGGCGCGGATAAAGATGCATCGCTGGTCATCTTCGATGTCGACCGCTTCAAGTCGGTCAACGACCGCTATGGTCACGCCGCCGGTGATGCCGTTATCGTTGCGATCTCCGGGGTGTTGTCGAAAATTTTCAGCGAGCAGGCCGTGGTCGGTCGTCTCGGGGGCGAGGAGTTCGGTGTTCTGCTATCCGGAGGCAGTGCCGAAGATCGTATTGCGCGGATCGAAGCTGCGAAGGTCATAGTCTGCAACACCAGTATTTTGATCGATTGTGGCGCGATCTCCGTCACCATCTCGGCGGGTATTGCCGACTTCACCCCGGGGCGCAGTCCGGAGGCTGTCTATGCGGCTGCCGACAACGCGCTTTATCTCGCGAAGGCCCTGGGCCGAAACCGGGTCGTGCATGAAAACGAGAGACCCCACACCGTCGTGCACTGTTCCAGTTTGCTCGATCCCGACATGACATATATGACCGCAATGCCTCGGCCCGGGTTTGGCGCCTGGGAAACCAAACGTCGCGTTCGCATTCCTGTTGCATAGACGATGACTATTTTGCATGGTCACGCTTCACAGAAACGGAACCTTCCATGCAACGCATCACCTCCTATCTTCCGGCTGGCACCCCATCTTCCCATCCGATCGAAAAGGTCGTCCTGCCGCATGATTTGCGCCATCTTCGCCGCAAGCTTCTGCATCTGGAGAGCGGCGACATGGTCATGCTCGACCTCAAGGAAGCGGTTCTGCTGGCACACGGCGATCTTCTGGTGCGCGAGGACGGCGAACTCATCGAGATCGTTGCTGCGCCGGAGAAGCTGTTCGAGATCAAGCCGCGCAACCGGTTGCATCTGATCGAGCTCGCCTGGCACCTCGGCAACCGGCATCTGCCGGCACAAATCGAGGAAGATCGTATCCTCATCCTGCGCGATCACGTCATTCGATCGATGCTCGAAGGCCTGGGTGCCGATGTTGCCGATGTCACCGAGCCTTTCCAGCCGGCGCGCGGCGCCTACCATTCGCATGGTCACGACCACGGCCATCCGGCACACGACTGACCGTCATGGGTGACGTCAGTCAAACAACTGCCCTGCTGCGGCTGATGGCCTGGCTTTCGCCGGCTTTCCCGATCGGCTCGTTTGCCTATTCCGGAGGTCTCGAAAGAGCGGTGCACGACGGACTGGTGACCAATGTCCAGGATCTCGATGCATGGTTATCCTCGGTCCTTACCCATGGTGCTGTTTGGAACGATGCGGTGTTGATGGCGGAGGCGCATACTTCGGCATCTGATCCCGAGCGGCTTACTGCCTGCGCCGAACTCGCAGAAGCTTTGGCCGGTTCGCGGGAGCGGCATCAGGAGACAATGCTACTGGGGGAAGCTTTCTTGGCGGCTGCGAGCGCATGGCCACAGATGCCGATGCTGGTTCCCGAGAGGCTTGCCTACCCCGTTGCCGTCGGCGCGGTTGCCGCAGCCCATGGGATCGGGGCACGTGACGCGATCGCGGCCTATTTGCACGCTTTCGTATCGCAGGGCGTCTCGGCGTCCATCCGGCTCAGTGTCTGTGGCCAGCGGGACGGCGTCGAGGTGCTTGCGGGGCTTGAAGCCATGGTTGCGACTACCGCCGCCAAAGCAGCGTTTTCCACCTTGGACGATCTGGGTTCGGCCGCTGTTCAGGCGGACATCGTTGCGCTCAGACACGAAACGCAACGGGTGAGGTTGTTCCGCTCGTGATCGCCGTTTTACCACTCCCATCCCGGCGGGGCGGGCTGCGGATACGTCATTTGCCTCTATCCGCCACCGTCGCGTTTCACTATCCTGATGTTTTATCGGAGTTCGAACCATGAAATCCAGAAACGGTCCCCTGCGCGTCGGTATCGGCGGTCCTGTTGGCTCCGGCAAGACGGCGCTGACGGAGAAGCTGTGCAAGGCATTGCGCGACGAGTATTCCGTCGCCGTCGTCACCAACGACATCTACACGACTGAAGATGCCGAGGCACTGGTACGGATGCAGGCGTTGCCGTCCGATCGTATCGTCGGCGTGGAGACCGGCGGTTGTCCGCACACCGCCATCCGCGAGGATGCAACCATCAACCTGCAGGCGATAGCCGGACTGAATGCGCGGATTCCGGATCTCGATATCGTCTTCATCGAATCCGGTGGCGACAACCTTGCCGCAACGTTCTCTCCGGATCTTGCCGACATCACCATCTATGTGATCTCGGTCTGCCAGGGCGAGGAAATCCCGCGCAAGGGTGGGCCCGGCATTACGAAATCGGACATGCTGGTCATCAACAAGAAAGACCTTGCGCCGCATGTCGGTGCCGATCTCGAGGTCATGGACCGCGACGCAACTCGCATGCGGGCCGATCTGCCCTTCGTTTTCTCAGACATGAAGCGCGGCGACGGTGTCGGCACAATCGTCGATTTCCTCAAGCTCCACGGCGGGCTTTGAAGCTCAGACGTTTCGAAGCGCTTCCGGATCCTTGATCTCGATCAGGCGGCCGTGGACTGTAACGCCGGAGCTTCTGAGGGTCGAGAACGCCCGCGACAGGGCTTCCGGCGCGAGGCCCAGTTTTCCTGCCAGCAGGCTTTTGGGGAAGGGAAGGCGGAGCTGGGCGGCTTCGCCGCTGCCGGCGCAGGCATTCAGCAAATAGTTGGCGACCCTCTGCGGGGCCGTCTGCAGCCTGTCATTGGCGATGCAATCGATGCTGTCTAGAAAGTGGCTCGATATGACGCTCACCATCGCCTTGTCGATCGCGCAATAGCGCTCCGCAAGACGCCGCACGGAGTGCGTCTCGAACCGGCAGAGGAGCGTCGTGTCCGTCGCCTGGGCATTGTAGCGGTATCCGCCCTCTGCATAGAGTACGCACTCCGCAAAGGTGTCTCCTGGGCCGCAAAGGCGGATATCCGCCTCCCTGCCGTCCTTGTTCAGGCGGTAGAGGCGAACATAGCCGCTCAGCACGCAGTAGAAGAATTCCGACGGCTCATTTTGGCGGAAGATAATATCGCGCGCTTCGCAGTGCACGGCTGAGGCGCTCTCGACCAGCTGGTCCGAGGCTTCTCCGATCAGCGAACTTATAAACGGCATTGTTCGGAGAAGCGACTTCTCACGCTCGCCCATCGGCAGCAGACTGCTCATGCACGAAGCCCTCCAAGAATATAATGTTCATTATAGCCACCCGAGGCTTTCACCAACTTGACCTGGATCAAGGATGCCCCTGTCGGCCAGCCATCGCAGCGCTTTCGTACCCGCCTGTTACTATCGCACATTATTCAGCGGCGTGAGGCGGCAAGTTGAGGATATACCGTTTATCGTCGCCCGCCCGGTGGGAAGGATCCTTTTGCTCCAGCCGCTCGAAGCGCCGCTCCAGATCGGTGAGTTCCGCCCGGTTCGCCGCCATGGCTGCTGCGAGACTTTCCTGGGTAACAACGACGTCGTCGGCATCCCTGCGCCCGACCAGACGTCCGAAGAGCCAGCCGAGCAGACGCGACAAGTCGTCCATGATGAGGAAGAAGGACGGCACGACAATCAGGCTCAGCACGGTTGAGACGATGATGCCGCCGATGACGGCAATTGCCATCGGCGCGCGGAACGAGCCGCCTTCGCCGACGCCCAATGCCGAGGGCAGCATACCGGCCGACATGGCAATCGAAGTCATGATGATCGGCCGCGCGCGCTTGCGTCCGGCTTCGACCATGGCTTCGACGCGCGGCATGCCCTTGTGCATCATCTCGATGGCGAAATCGACGAGCAGGATGGCGTTCTTGGTCACGATGCCCATCAGCATGAGGATGCCGATCAGCACCGGCATGGACAGCGGGTTGTGGGTGACGATCAGCGCTGCTGCGACGCCGCCGATGGCAAGCGGCAGCGAGAACAGGATGGTGAAGGGCTGGATGACATCCTTGAACAGCAGGATCAGCACCGACAGAACCAATAGCAGCCCCAGCAGCATGGCATTGATGAAGCCCTGCTGCATTTCGTTCTGTACCTTGGCGTCGCCGCTTTCGGCCAGGTGGACGCTTGCCGGAATGTTCGCGCCGGCGACGATCTGGCGGAAACGGTCGGACGCACTGTTCAGCGCGACTCCCTGCGGCAGGTCGGCGCCGATGGAGACGACGCGGTAACGGTTGTTGCGCTTGATCGAACTCAGGCCTTCAGAATAGTCGATGTCGGCCACCGTCGATAGCGGCACCGTGCCGCCGGTTGCCGTCTGGATCCTGAGTGCGCGGATGGCGGCGAGATCGCGCCGCATGTCGAGAGATGCCTGAACGCGGATCGGGATCTGGCGGTCGTCGAGCGAGATCTTCGCAAGCAACGAATCGCTGTCGCCGATGGTAGCCACCCGCAAGGTGTCGGATATCGCCTGCGGCGTGATGCCGAGCCGGGCAGCCTCGTCCTTGCGCGGATGGATCTGCAGTTCCGGACGCGGCAAGGCACCATCGGGGCTGACATTTGCCAGAAGCGGATCGGCCCGCAGCTTCGATTCCAGCGTCGCAATGGCCCCGTTGAGATCGGTTGAGCTGCGCGACAGGAAGTTGAACGACAGATCGCGTTCGCCGCGGTCGTTCAGCTTGGTGATCCGGACATCGGGGATATCACGCAGCTTGGCAAAGACTTCCTTCTCGATATCCCACTGTGGCCTAACGCGGCCCTTCGGCGTGACCTTCGGCAAATGTGGGCCGATGATCGGGATAGAGCCGAGGACGTCGTTGACGAGCCTTGTTACCAGCGACTGGTCGCGCTTGAAAAGCCCGAGCGTCACGGTCGCGCGGCGCAATTCCAGGTCGCCCTTCGGAGACGCTCCTCCGAGCACGAAGACGCTTTCGACGCCGGCGATATCCTTGACCCGCTTGTAGACGGCGTCAGTCGCTTTGTCGGTGTCGTCGAGGCGGGCATTTGGCGGCAGTTCGACGGAGAGCACGATCCGCGAAGCATCGTCAGGCGGCAGGAAGCTGCCCGGCACTTGGAAGAGAAAATAGACGGACCCGATCAGGAAGGCGATGGCCGCCAGCAGCGTCGTATAGCGCCAGCGCGTGGTCACCCGGATCATCCGCGTGTAGCCGCGCATTATGCGTCCGTCATTGTCGTGATGATCGTCCATGCCGTCTTCGGCACGCATCAGATAGGCTGCCATCATCGGCGTGATAAGCCGGGCGACCAGCAGCGAGAAGAACACGGAGAAGGCGACGGTCAGGCCGAACTGGATAAAATACTGGCCGGGGATGCCGGGCATGAAGGAGACGGGCACGAATACGGCGATGATGGTGAAGGTGGTGGCGATGACCGCCAGGCCGATTTCATCGGCAGCCTCGATTGCCGCGCGGTACGGCGTCTTGCCCATCTTGATGTGGCGGGCGATATTTTCGATCTCGACGATGGCGTCGTCGACGAGGATGCCGGTCGCCAGCGTCAGCGCGAGGAAGCTCACCAGATTGAGCGAGAAGCCCATCAGGTCCATGATCCAGAAGGTGGGAATGGCCGACAGGGGGAGGGCGATGGCCGAGATCAACGTGGCGCGCCAGTTCTTCAGGAACAGGAACACAACGATGACGGCGAGCAGCGCGCCTTCCATCAGTGTGTCGATGGCCGCCTCGTAGTTGCCATAGGTGAAGTAGACCGAATCGTCGATCAGTTCGATGCTGACGTTCGGGTTTTCCGTCCTGACCTTCGCGAGGCTTTCGGACACGGTCTTTGCGACGCTGACTTCGCTGGCGCCCTTGGCGCGGAAGACGCCGAAGGTAACCACCGGATTGTTGTTGAAGCGCGAGAAGGATTTCGGCTCCTCGTAAGTATCCTTGATCGCGCCAAGGTCGGACAGCTTCACGAAGCGCCCGTTTGACAGCGCAATCGTGGTGTCGGCAAGCTGGGCCACGTCGCGGGCATCGCCGAGCACGCGGATTGCCTGCTCGCTGCCGGCCACCTGGCCACGGCCTGAGCCGAGATCGATATTGGTGCCGCGCAGTTGCTGGTTGACGCTGAGCGCGGTGATGCCATGGGCGTTCAGCTTGTCGGGATCGAGCTCGATGCGCACCTCGCGGTTCGCACCGCCGTACCGGTCGACGCGTCCGATGCCCTTCTGGCCCTGCAGCGAGCGCTTGACGGTGTCGTCGACGAACCACGAGAGTTCCTCGAGCGTCATATTGGGAGACGAGACCGCAAAGGTCTGGATCGCCTGGCCTTCGACATCGACCTTGGAGACGATCGGCTCGTCGACGTTGCCCGGCAGGCTGCCGCGGATACGGTCGACGGCGTCCTTGGTGTCCTGGACGGCCTGCTGCGTCGGCACTTCAAGGCGGAAGACGACAACCGTCTGGGAAACGCCGTCATTGATCGTCGACTGGATTTCGTCGATGCCGTTGATGCTGGCGACGGCGTCCTCGATCTCCTTGGTCACCTGCATTTCCAGTTCCGCCGGTGAGGCGCCGTTCTGGGTTACGGTGATGTTGACGACGGGAACGTCGATATTCGGAAAGCGCGTGATCGGCAGCTTGTTGAAAGCTTGCACGCCGACAAACAGCAGCAGCACAAAAGCCAGCAGCGGTGCGACGGGATTGCGGATGGACCAGGCGGAGAAATTCATCTGAGCCCCGTTCAGTTGGTTGCAGCGGGCATATCGTGCACCGGCGTAATGTGGTCGCCGTCGCGCACGTAGGCACCCGCCTTGGCCACCACCTCGTCGCCGGCATTCAGGCCCTTGACGATCTGGATGTAGGCGCCGTCCTGGATACCGGTTTCAACGCTGACGAACTTGACGATCCCGTTTTCGACCCTGCGGGCGGACGATCCCTGTGGCTCGTTGTTGACAGCAGTCAGCGGCAAGGCGATGCCGTCCGTCTGGTTTATGACGATCTCTGTGCTGCCGTACATGCCGGCGCGTGCCTTGCTGCCATCGTCGATGTAAATGTGGACCGCGCCGAGCCGGGTGACGGCATCGACGGTCGGGGAGACGAGACGCACCGAGCCGGTCAGCTTTTCGCGACTGCCGGAGAGCGAGACGGTGGCCTTCTGCCCTGCCTGAATCTTGGTTATATCGCTCTCTGAGACGTCGGTGACCAGCTCGAGGGCGCTGTCCCGGATGATGGTAAACAGCGGATCGCCTGAGCCATTGGCAATGGCGCCAACGCGGGCGTTGCGCGAAGCGACCGTGCCGCTGACGGGCGTCTTGACGCCGGTGCGGGCAAGCTTCAGGTCGATGTCGGCGATCTGGCTGTCGACCACCTTGAGATCGGCTTCCTGGACGGCGATGGCTTGTTCGGCCGACGTCACCCTTGCCTTGTTGGCTGCTGCCGACGCCGTTGCCTGCTCGACGGTCGAAACCGAGACGGTCCCCTTTTCACCCATGGCGACGGAGCGTGCGCGCTGCAATTCGGTCTGGGCGTCGTTGGCTTGCGCCTCGATCAGCTGGGCGTGCAACTGGGCAAGCGTCGCCTGACCCTTGGCGCGCGTTGCCTGCGTCTCGGCTTTCTGGAGCACCAGCGCATCGTCGCTCAGCGTCGCCAGCGTGCTGCCGGCCGTTACCTTGTCGCCAACGTCGGCATGCAACGTCTTGATCGGCAGGCCATCGACGAGCGGCTGGATGTAGACTTCCTCGACTGCCTTGACCGTTCCGGTGGCGACGATTTTCTCGACCATGTTGCGCTTCACGGCCTGCGTCACGACGATGGCTGGAAGGTTCTGCTTGGGAGCCGCAACAGCAGTTTCCTCCGCGCTTGCGGCAAAGGCGGGCAGCAAGCTCAAGAGCAGGAATGCGGTGGTCTGGGCTTTGAGCGGCGTGCGGAACATGCTGTTCTTTCGAATGTTGCGGTCGATCGTCGGGCGTTTGGAAATGCGGCAGTTCTCGATGCTCGGTTTACTCGCCATCTGCAATAGCGCTCTCACCTGTGAAAACGCGCCGTAGACCCCTTTGACAAGGTTACGACCCGTTCCAAACTTCGGATCATGAAGTTCAATACTAGCAAAAATAAGTTTTGAAAGCGCCTTGTTTGAAAGTTCCTGAGAGCGCCCTCCAGATTGGAGGTGGCGACACTCCGTTGGACTTCCACAAGGCGTCGGGATGCTGTTCCGGCTCTATGAATTTTCGGCGAAAAGACTGCTCTTTCCAAGGACACCGAGCAGCATTCTCAATCCGGGCTGGTGCACGGCTTCAATGGCCTCCGGAAAGGGTACCCATCTCATGATGCGCTGACCTTTCTCCGGAAACTCCGTAACGGCAAGGCGGACATCGAGAAGGTGGACTGAAACACGGTAGGACGCGTTCGTGCCCTCCTTGCGGTAGGCAAATGCTCCGAGTATCTCGGGCGCGCACGTGCCGCGTATGCCGGCCTCCTCGAAAGCTTCGCGCTCCGCCGCCTGTGCGGAGGTTTCGCCAGCTTCGACATTGCCTTTGGGGATGCCCCATCGCCCGCTCCGACGACTGGTGATCAGCAGCACCTCGCGCGAAATCCGGCGATAGCAGATTGCGCCCGCCTGCTCGAACAGCGGCTGTGCAGTCTGCTTCAGGGCAGGCGCCCCCGTCTGCAGCTTCACCGTCGGCTCATCCATGGCAGCGCATACCTGGAGCCTTCAATGGGACCCATACCAATGATGACGTCATCGCCAGAACCTTTTGACATCGAGCAGATCGTCCAGCGCATCCGCGGATGCATGGAGCAACTTGGTCTTCTTTCCTGTCGGGGATAGCCTGCCGGCATCCGGGTGGTCTTCCAGGCCGTGATCACGAAGGACTGCCGGCGCCGTGGCGAGATCGTTGACGCCGCCCAGATGTTCCTGGAGTTTCTCAAGAGCTTTCACGAACTCCCTGTGGCGCCTTCGTCCTTGCTTGTCGCTGAACAAGGAGGCGAAAAACTCGGCGGCGTAGCGAAGTTTCTTCGCATCCTTTCTAACCTCGTGGCGCTCCGTGTCGGTTCCATCTGCCAGAAGTCTCGCATTTCGCCTGATGGTCTTGCGCAGGCGGTCGAGAGCATGGGAGGCGAACTCCGAGGCCGGCGCGTGGCGCGCTTCCCGGGTTTCCTCCATCTCCAGATAGGCGCCGCACCATAGCCACTCGATGAAATCCATGGCCAACCGCCGTGCGCGCGGAGATGCCATCGCCTCTATGGCGTGATCGTATTTTTCGGTGCGCAGAACCTTCAGGCGGTCGCGAAGCTCGCCGTTGTCTGCGGTCGATACGAGAATGTCGAAGTTGCGCGCATCGCCCATGACCGAGGCCAGCCATTTCAGTTCGGCGGCAATTCTGCCTGCCTCGGGATCGACCAGGATAGGCTTGAAGATCGACAAGGCCGAACGGAGCCGGCGCAGGGCGACGCGGCCCTGATGCAGCACTTCCGGGTTTCGTCGATCGGCCAGCACCGTCTCGTTCAGGCGAAATTGCCGGAAGCAGGATTGGGCAATGGTCTGGAAGGCCGTCACGGCGTTGGCCGTTCGGTCGAGCTGCACGGGCTCGGCCTTATAAAAATGCTGCAAAGGCGCGATCAGGGCGTAACCGCGTTCGGATTTCGAAAGCACCCCGAGGCGCAGGCCGTCGATATCCTGGATGGTGCGCGCGGCGCGAAAGAGATCGAGGGTGTTGCCGTCCTTCAATTCCAGTTCGACCTCGCACACCGGGCTTCGGCGGTCCCCGGCGATGACAATGCCCTCGTCGACGACGATCTCGATTTCGGAGCCGTCCTCCCTGTGCAGCCATTTCTTTCGCTGCACCTGCACTATGAACTGGACCACCAGTGCATCGGCATCGAGATCGGGCCATAGGTCTGTGGAAATGGGCGCGGTGTGATCGAGAACAGGGACGTCCGTCTCGACGGTCGATTCCCATTCAGGGCGTGCAAACAGGCCGGCAGTGCTCTGGTGCGTTGCCTTGATCGTCTGGGTGCGGACATCGCCTGCCTGCCGGATGCGAAGCGAAAAGCCTGCGTTGCGCAACGTCTGGTCAGCGGTGTCGAAGTAGAGCGCGCGCTGCTCGAAGACCGCCAATGGCTCGCCCAGCAGTGGCGAGTTCAGAAGCCTGTCCTTGGCTTCCTGCGACAATTCGAGCTTCAGTTCGATTTCGCGTGTCAAATGTCATTCTCCAGGTTGCAACACGCCATAGCCCTCAAGTGTTAAGGCTTGCCGCTCCAGCCTTCCCGACGCCACTGGTCCGCACGCTCGTCGATGTCGATGGAGCCTTCGTCGTCGAGGATATTGCGGGCGATGTCGTACTGCGCCTTGTCGACGTCGATCACCGATACCAGAAAACCGCCGCGTCGCAGGCCTTCGGAATAGGCGGCTCGCTCGTGGTCGGCGAAGAACCAGTTTTCGAGCTTGTGCCAGAAGTCGACCGGCTCCGCTGCAGTTGCCGGCTCGTCGCCTTCGCTGGCGATATTGGGCAGGAAATGGACGGCTTCGGACGGAATGCCGGCGTCTTGCAGGCGGGCGACTGCCGATGCAGCTTCGCTCCTGCTGTCGAAGATCGCCGAGAGCGTGCAGGCGGACGCCGGGCGGAAATCCGGGTCGTTTTCGCTGGAGATGTTGTTCATATCGGTCTCCTCGTTCGGCTGCGATCAAAGCGAGTGTCGCTGGAAATGGCGCGGCTGGCAACACGCAGTCCGCTACCGAGCGGATGCTCCACCGCAGGATGAAAATCTGCAGGTCGAGGACCCAGATATCGCGACGATAGCTGCTGCGGGTGACAATCAGTTTACAGCCCGTGCGCCTTCATTTCGGCCGGGTCGGGCGAAAGTGGTTGATGAACCGATCGTTTCCGAGCCTATTTTGCCTCGGGATCCGGGATCTGACGCCGCAATTTCACCACCCCTCAAACGCAGAAACGCGCAGGCATGAGGACCCGCGCGTTTCAGGATTTTTCGAGCTTCAGAGACTACTTCAGCGCGGCATCGGTGATGGCGTGCGTCCAGGCGTCCTTTGGCTCCTTGGTGATGATCTTCTGGTCCAGCAGGGCCTTCTCGGTGCGCTCGTAGAGTGCCTTGTCGAGCTTGCCGGAGCCGATCAGCTTGGCGACTTCGCCGGCCATGAACTTCTGGTGGGCTTCGTCCTGGCCGCCATTGTCGACGACGATTTCGGCGGCTTCGTCAGGATGCTCGACGGCGTATTTCCAGCCCTTCATGGAGGCACGGACGAACTTGACCATCTTTTCCTTGAAGGCCGGGTCTTTGAGCTTCGTTTCGTTGGCGTAGAGGCCGTCTTCCAGCAGGTTCACGCCGAGCTTGGTATAGTTGAAGACGGTGAGGTCCTCAGGTTTGAAGCCGGCATCGAGGACCTGGCCATATTCGTTGTAGGTCATCACCGAGATGCAGTCGGCCTGCTTCTGGATCAGCGGCTGGACGTCGAAGCTCTGCTTCAGGACGGTGACACCGTCCGTGCCGCCCGATGTCGGGATCTTCAGCTTGTTCATCCAGGCGAAGAATGGATATTCGTTGCCGTAGAACCAGACGCCGAGCGTGTGGCCCTTGAAGTCGGCTTCGGTCTTGACCGGGCCGTCCTTGCGGCAGACCATTTCAAGGCCGGACTTCTCGAATGGCTGGGCGATGTTGATCAGCGGCACGCCCTTTTCGCGGGCAACCAGGGCGCCGCCCATCCAGTCAACGATCACGTCAGCGCCGCCGCCGGCGATGATCTGCTCAGGAGCGACATCAGGACCGCCCGGCTTGATGTCGACGTCGAGGCCTTCCGCCTTGTAGAAGCCCTTGTCCTTGGCGACGTAGTAGCCGCCGAACTGGGCCTGCGCGACCCATTTCAGCTGCAGCGTCACCTTGTCGGCAGCAAGTGCTGACTGGGCTGCGGCAACGGCCATGGTGCCGGCCATCAATGTCATGACTATTTTTTTCATTTTCTTCCCTTTTCCCTCTGAAGTTATGCCTGCGATCCCTGGCCAGGATAGCAGGCCGTCTAGCCACCACGGCTCGACGGATGCCAGAAAGTCGTTGCCCTTTCCACCAAGGCCACGACGCCATAGAAAACGGAGCCGGCAATCGCCGCCACCGTGATTTCCGCCCACACCATGTCGACGTTCATCCGGCCGATTTCGGTCGAGATGCGAAAGCCCATGCCGACGATGGGGGTGCCGAAGAATTCCGCGACGATCGCACCGATCAGAGCCAGCGTCGAGTTGATCTTCAATGCGTTGAAGATGAACGGTGCTGCGGCTGGAAGCCGGAGCTTGAACAGGGTCTGGGTGTAACTCGAGGCGTAGGTGCGCATCAGGTCACGCTCTATCGCTCCCGATGCCGCAAGGCCTGCCACGGTGTTCACCAGCATCGGAAAAAAGGTCATGATGGTAACCACGGCCGCCTTCGATTGCCAGTCGAAGCCGAACCACATGACCATGATCGGGGCGACGCCGATGATTGGCAGGGCGGAGGCGAGGTTGGCAATCGGCATCAGGCCGCGCCTCAGGAAAGCGAAGCGGTCGGCGAGGATCGCCACCAGAAATCCGCTGATGCAGCCGATGACGTAGCCGGCGATCACCGCCTTGAAGATCGTCTGGCGAACGTCGGCGGCAAGGATCGGCAAGGAGCTGGCAATTCGGACGGCAATGGCACTCGGCGGCGGCAGGATGATGAACGGGATGCCGGCGCCACGCGTAGCGGCCTCCCAGATGATCAGGATCCAGGCACCGAAGATCGCCGGAATAAGCAGCCTCAGGACCGTACCGGAAAAGCGCGAGTGCGGGCGGATATCCGAAAGAATGCTGACGCAGCGCCAGGCAAGCAGCCACGCCGATGCCAGCAAAAGGAAGAATGACAGTCTGGCGGCGCCCTCATTGCCGGTGATTGCGGTCAACAGCAGCCAGGCGACTTCATGGGCTGCCAGAAACAGGATGGCAGCACTGATCGCCGGCGGCAGTGTCAACTGCGACAGAAAGCATGAGATGATGATCATGAAGAAGATCAGGGCGCTGATACCGGGCAGGATGGGGTCGCCGCTGCCCGGCTCGATCAGCGGAAAGGTGAGGGCGGCGCCGATGCAAAGTAGGATCGCCACGAGGCTTTGCCAGGAATACTGGAGGTTCTTCATGATGGGCGCCTCCCCATCGCACGGTCGACGATGCGGGCGGCAATGCTGACAATGCCGACGAGGAGGGCCGCCAGCACCGAGCCCGCGACGAGGGCCGCCCAGATGTCGATCGTCTGGCTGTAATAGGAGCCGGCGAGGAGTTTTGCGCCGATGCCGGCGACAGCGCCGGTCGGCAATTCAGCGACGATGGCGCCGACCAGGCTCGCCGCAATACCGACCTTCATCGAGGTGAACAGGTAAGGCACGGACGCGGGCAGACGCAGCTTCCAGAATGTCTGGGTGGCTGTGGCCTTGTAGGTGCGCATGAGGTCTAGGTGCATGGCTTCGGGTGAGCGAAGACCCTTGACCATGCCGACCGTCACCGGGAAAAACGACAAGTAGGTCGAAATCAGTGCCTTGGGGATCAGCCCGGTGATGTCGACCGCGGCGAGCACGACGATGACCATCGGCGCGATGGCGAGCACCGGCACGGTCTGGGAGGCGATGATCCAAGGCATCAGGCTGCGGTCGAGCGTGACCACATGGACGATGCCGATGGCGATGAGGATGCCGAGAAGCGTGCCGAAAACGAAGCCGACGGCTGTGGATGTCAGCGTGATCCAGGCGTTGTAGACGAGGCTGCGGTTGCTATCGATGGCGCGCAGGAAGGTGTTGTCGAAAACCGCGATTGCCACCTGGTGCGGCGCCGGAAGCGTCGGCTTCGGCTGCGCCATCGTCCTGCCGATGAACTCCAGTGGGCCTGTGGACACGCCGGCGCGGCTGTCGAGGTCGATCTGGAAAGGGGCGTTCATGATAACGGTGGCGACATACCAGATCGCCAGGATGGCGAGGAGAACGGTCGTCACGGGAATGAACTTGTGCCGGAAAAACTGTTCGTTCTCCATGCTCACGCCTTTCCCTGCAAAGGAAGCAGCATCAGCGCCATCGAGACGACGCCGAGCCCGACGCCTGCCATCTGCGCCAAGCTGAGGCGTTCGCCGAAGACGGCAAAGGCGATGATGTTGATGGCGACCAATTGCACGATGGCCGAGGCGGAGATGGCAAGGCCAAGGCCGCCCTCGCGCATCAGCCGCACCATCATCAGGTTTCCGACACAGTAGAGCCCGAGGGACAGCACGAGGATCAGGACATTGCTGGTGGCGATATAGGCCCGCGATGCGGTGGCGCCGCCGAGGAAGATCAGCATGGCGCCGCCGAGCCAGAGGAGGAAGGTGCCGTTCATGGCTTATTCCTCATAGGAGTGGCCGGCGCGCAAGCCTTCGCGGACGCGATGGGCGATGGCAAGGAATTCGGGCGTTTCTCGGATGCCGAGAGGGCGCTCCGCCGGCAGCGTCGATTCGATGATATCGGTCACCCGGCCGGGGCGCGGCGACATCACGACGATCCTCGTCGACAGGTAGACCGCTTCGGGGATCGAGTGGGTGACGAAGCAGATCGTCTTGTTGGTGCGGGCCCAGAGTTTCAGCAGTTGCTCGTTCAGATGATCACGGACGATCTCGTCGAGTGCGCCGAAAGGCTCGTCCATCAGCAGGAGGTCGGCGTCAAAGGCGAGCGCCCGGGCGATCGAGGCGCGCTGCTGCATGCCGCCCGACAGTTGCCAGGGATGCTTCTTCTCGAAGCCTGTGAGGTTGACGAGGTCCAGCGTCCGGGCGATGCGCTTGTCGCGCTCGTCCTTGGCGTAGCCCATGATCTCCAGCGGCAGGGAGATATTCTTCTCGATGGTACGCCACGGATAGAGAGCGGGTGCCTGGAAGACATAGCCATAGGCACGCGCCTTGCGGGCCTCTTCAGGCGTCATGCCGTTGACGTCGATTTCACCTGAGGTCTTCTTTTCGAGATCGGCGATGCAGCGCAGAAAGGTTGTCTTGCCGCAGCCGGAAGGGCCGATGAAGGAGATGAAATCGCCCTTGCGGACATCGAGATCGACGTTGCTCAGCGCATGCACCGGACCATCGCTCGTCTGGTAGGTGAGACAGAGATTTCGGGCAGACACGACGGATGCCGCGATCTTCTGTTCTGGCGTGGATGCGATTACCGACATTTCTTCACGGGTCCCAATTTTGTCCCGTCCTCGAAAAGGATGCGGTAACTGCTCTTGTCTACACGGATGATATCAACTCTCTCTTCTCCAGCGCTGTCTTCACCTTCTGCCTGGCACGCGGCAGTGACGGTGAACCTGTCGTTGCTGGTCTTGACGATCTTCTTGAACTCGCAGCTAGAAACGGACGTCGTCACGGCATCCGGCGTCAGCAGCAGGAATGTATCGGCGCCGCTCGATTCTCCGGTCTTTGCATAGATGCATCCTTCCTTGCTGCCATAGTTGCCGCCGATGGCCAGTCCCAGGCCATCGGCGTTGGCATAGGTCGGGACGAGCAGAATGGCGGTGACCAGAAGGTGGCGGGCGCGCACAGTTACACCCCGCTTGCCGGGATGCCGGTGCGCTGGACCTTGCGGGGCGCGACGACGTCTTTCCAGGTGGAGAGGGCCTTGTTGACGGCGGCGAAGGGTTCGCGCTTTACAAACTTGCCGTGGCCTTCCTGGGTCTTCACCGTCGTCTCCTCGATGGCAACGACACCGCGCGTCAGCGTATAGCGCGGCAGTCCGATGACCTGCTTGCCCTCGAAGACGTTGTAGTCGATGGCCGACTGCTGGTTTCCAGCCGAGATCGTCTTGGCGCGCGTGGGGTCCCAGACGACGATATCGGCGTCCGCACCGACTAGGATCGCGCCCTTCTTCGGATACATGTTCAGGATCTTGGCAATGTTGGTGGAGGTGACCGCGACGAACTCGTTCATCGTCAGGCGGCCAGTGGCGACGCCATGGGTCCACAGCATCGGCAGACGGTCTTCGAGGCCGCCCGTGCCGTTGGGGATCTTGGTGAAGTCGCCGACGCCGAAGCGCTTCTGCTCGGTGGTGAAGGCACAGTGGTCAGTCGCGACGCATTGCAGCGAGCCTGACTGCAGACCCGCCCACAGGCTGTCCTGATGCAGCTTCGAGCGGAACGGTGGCGACATGACGCGGCGGGCGGCGTGGTCCCAGTCCTCGTCGAAATATTCGGTCTCGTCGAGCGTCAGGTGCTGGATCAGCGGCTCGCCATAGACGCGCATGCCATTCTGGCGGGCGCGGCGGATCGCCTCGTGTGCCTGCTCGCAGGAGGTGTGGACGACATAGAGCGGCGCGCCGGCCATATCGGCGATGATGATAGCGCGGTTGGTCGCTTCGCCCTCGACAGCGGCAGGCCGGGAATAGGCGTGGGCCTCGGGACCATTGTTACCCGCCGCCATCAGCTTTGCCTGCATCTGGGCGACGATATCGCCGTTCTCGGCATGCACCATCGGCAAGGCGCCAAGCTCGGCGCAGCGCGAGAACGAGTGGAACATCTCGTCGTCGTCGACCATCAGGGCACCCTTGTAGGCCATGAAGTGCTTGAAGGAGTTGATGCCCTTGTCCTTGACGACAGTCTCCATCTCGTTGAAGACCTGCTCGCCCCACCAGGTCACCGCCATGTGGAAGGCATAGTCGCAATTGGCGCTGGCGGACTTGTTGTCCCAGCGGTTTAGCGCATCGAGCAGCGACTGGCCGGGCTCCGGCAGGCAGAAATCGACGACCATCGTCGTGCCACCTGCAAGCGCTGCGCGCGTGCCGCTTTCGAAATTGTCGGCCGAGTAGGTGCCCATGAACGGCATCTCGAGATGCACATGCGGATCGATCCCGCCCGGCATGACATAACAGCCGGTGGCGTCGAGCACTTCGTTGCCCAAAAGGTTTGGCCCGATCTCGACAATCACACCGTCCTCGATCTTGACGTCGGCCTTGTAGGTCAGGTCGGCCGTGACAACGGTGCCGTTCTTAATGACTGTGCTCATGGCTTTCGTTCCCGATTGTGAAATTTTCGGTGTTCAAACGTTTTCTTAAGAGAGGATCGTGCCTCGCCGGGAGTGCGGCATGCGTCCCCTTCTCCCCGCAGGGGAGAAGGGAGAAGACACAGCCCCCGCAGCCTTGCTATCGCTCGACGTGACCAGCATCGTCTACTCCACGATCCCCGCCGTCTCCACCACCGCGTGGAACAGTACGTCGGCGCCGGCTGACGCCCATTCCTTGGAAATCTCTTCCGCCTCGTTGTGGCTGAGGCCGCCGACGCAGGGGCACATGATCATCGTGGCAGGGGCCACCTTTGCGGCCCAGCAGGCGTCGTGGCCGGCGCCGGAGATGATGTTCATGTGGCTGAGGCCGAGCTTTTCGGCGGCGTTGCGGACCGCTGACACCAATGTTGGATCGAAGGTGACCGGATCGAAATGGCCGACGGCCTCGATAGAGCAGCCGACGCCGAGGGCTTCGGCGATGCCTGCCGCCTCGGTCTCGATCCTTTCGCGCATCCGGTCGAGTTTGGCTAGATCCGGCGTCCGGATGTCGACTGTGAAGACGACCTTGCCGGGCAGCACATTGCGGGAGTTGGGAGAGAAGAATACCTGGCCGACACCACCAACAGCGCCCGGCTGGTTCTCCATCGCCACGGCCTGGACCATCTCGATAATTCTTGACATGGCAAGGCCGGCGTTGACGCGCAGCGCCATCGGTGTCGAGCCGGTATGGGCTTCGCGGCCAGTGAGCGTGATCTCCAGCCACCATAGGCCCTGACAGTGGGTGACGACGCCGATCGCCTTGTTTTCTGCTTCGAGGATGGGGCCTTGCTCGATATGGTATTCGAAGTAGGCGTGCATCTTGCGGGCGCCGACTTCCTCGTCGCCGAGCCAGCCGATACGCTTCAGTTCGTCGCCATAGGTCTTTCCGTCCGGATCCTTGCGGCTGTAGGCGTAGTCGAGATCGTGAATGCCGGCAAAGACGCCAGAGGCCAGCATCGCCGGAGCAAAGCGGGCGCCCTCTTCATTGGCCCAGTTGGTGACGACGATTGGATGCTTTGTCTTGATACCGAGATCGTTCATGGTGCGCACGACTTCGAGACCGGCCAACACGCCGAGAACGCCGTCGTACTTGCCGCCGGTCGGCTGGGTGTCGAGATGCGAGCCGACGTAGACCGGAAGTGCGTCGGGATCGGTACCGGGCCGGGTGGCAAACATTGTGCCCATGCGGTCGACGCCGACAGTCATTCCGGCTGCTTCGCACCATTGCTGGAAGAGATGGCGGCCTTCGCCATCGGAATCGGTGAGCGTCTGGCGGTTGTTGCCGCCGGCAATGCCTGGTCCGACCTTCGCCATATCCATCAGCGCATCCCAAAGGCGGTCGCCATTGATACGCATGTTTTCGCCTGGTGCGGCCACCATATGATAATCCTCGCCCGTTTTGTCGCGGCCATGCGAGCGGCATGACCGGTCGTTCCCTTGGTCTTGCTGCGGAGCGTTTTTTGTTTTTCTTGCTCCGGAAAATCGACGGTTGCCTTTGTATGGCAACTCATCGATAATTTGACCGATTGGTAAACATTACAGCTTCCACGCCGGTGCTCAAGATGAAAATCGCGAAAAGCGGCGACAAAATACAGGCAGATACCCGGACGATCAGATTTGGCGCCGGCGCGTGGCGGAAGTGACAACTGCGCGGGTTTCAAGGAGAAGCGAAATCGACATGGCCACCCCCAGAGCGGCGAAGACGCAGCGCCGCACCCGCATCCAGGAAGTAAAGGAAGAGGTCATTCTCGAGGCCGCCCTCGATGTCTTTTCAATGCATGGTTTTCGCGGTTCCACCATCGACCAGATTGCCGAGGTTGCCGGCATGTCGAAGCCCAATCTGCTCTATTATTTCCGCACCAAGGAGGCGATCCACCGAGCCCTGATCGATCGCGTTATGTACACCTGGCTCGAACCGCTGCGCGTCTTCAATCCGGAAGGAAATCCCGAGAGCGAGATCCGCAGCTATATCCGTCGCAAGCTGGAAATGGCCCGGGATTTTCCGCGCGAAAGCCGGCTGTTTGCCAACGAGATGCTGCAGGGTGCACCGCATGTCGAGGACGAGCTGAAGGGGCCGCTGAAGAGCCTTGTCGACGAGAAGGCGGCGGTGATCCGCGCCTGGGCGAAGGCCGGCAAGATCGCCAAATGCGACCCATATCACTTGATTTTCTCGATATGGTCGACCACGCAGCACTATGCCGACTTCGACGTCCAGGTGCGCGCGGTCCTCGGGCAGGGGAGCTCCGGCGAGGGCCGGTTCGAGGATGCCGCCCGTTATCTCGAGCAGCTTTTCGTCAACGGACTGATGATCCCGCAGAAGAAGGCGTAATCACCGGCATTCACTCGTCGCGCGGCCTGAGGACGACTGCCAGAAATGCCTCGATGCTCTCCCAGGTGTAGGGCTTCTGCAGGACGGGGATCTCCGCATAGGTGTCGCCCTGTGGGATGCTGTCTCCGTAGCCGGTCACGAAGCCGAACGGGATATTCATGCCTATTAGCCGGTCGGCGATGGGAAAGCTCGTCTCCACGCCGAGATTGACGTCCAGCAGCGCCATCTGGAGCGGCTGCTGGTCTAGGGCGGCGAGCGCCTGCGACACGTTGGGGACGGCGATGACCTCGGCAGCGCCGAGGCTTTTCAGAATATCCTCACCGTTCATGGCAATGATCAGATTGTCTTCCACAAGCAACACTGACATTCCGGCGAGTGGTTGTTGGCCGAGCGGCGCGGAAGCAATCTGGCTGTCGATCATTTCTTTCTGCGGAGCGGTGAGGACGGCGACGCTGACAAAGGTCACGAATTTCGCCGGAATGACAAAATCGGCTTCCAGGCCGCCTTCGGCAAAGCGGATGCTGGTCTCGCCGTCCAGATCGTAGATGAACGAGCGTCGGATGATCGTCGATCCGAAGCCGACGCGCGTTGGTGTGGTCACGGCAGGGCCGCCGCTTTCACGCCACTGGATGCGCAGATTGCCCTCGGCATCCCGATCCCAGTCGATCGCAACGACGCCCGCAGCCGAAAGGCTGCCGTACTTGACGCTGTTGGTAACGAGTTCGTGGAAGACCAGCGACGATGTCGTAAAGGCTTTCGGGTCCAGCAGCACCTCCTGGCCGTTGATATCCAGTCGGCCGGAGGTCTTGCCGAGATACGCGGCACTTTCCGCTTCGAGCAACTGCCTGAACGAGGCCGGCGCCCATTGGTCCTGGGTCAGCTGGTCGTGGGCGCGGCCGAGCGATTGCACGCGTCCCTGAAGCTGCTCGATGTAGCCGTCGACAGAAAGATCGGCGGATTTCGAGTGACGAATCAACCCTCCGATCAGGCTGAGGATATTTCGGACGCGGTGGTTGAGCTCGGCAATCAGCAGTTCCTGACGCTCGCTCGCAACACGCCGCTCCGCATTTGCTTCCTCGGAGAGGCGCAGGATCACTTCGATCAGGGCCACTCGGATTGTCTCGGCGACGCGCAGTTGAGGGGTGGTGAAGGCGAGGGAGTGGCCGCGCACCATTTCCGACCAGCTCTCGAAGCTCTTGCGCGGCGAAAGGCGTGGACCGCCCGGACCATATTCGGCAGGTTTGTTAGGATCGCCTGCCCAGCGTACCGAGCGGATGATCTCCTGGCGAAAAAGGATGACATAGTCCCGGGGAGAGCGGGAAATCGGGATAGCCAGAAGGCCGCAGACATGGGTGCTCTCGTCCCAGTCCGGATACCAGCTGCGAATGCTGTCCGTCGCGAAGACCCTGCCTGCGGCATTTCGATTGAGTAGCGACGTCAGTTCGGCGACCTGATCTTCGGAGACGGTGGCGCCGCTCAGAGCCATGCGCCCGTCGATCCAGACGCCCACTCCGTCTGCCGGAATGACATCGGCGAGAGCGTCGATCAGCCAAGCGGGGTCATCGAGCAAGCTGGTATTGCCGGCGACCGATGTCAGCAGGCGATCGCCGATCTGCTTAGCCTTGCGCTCGTATTCAAGCGCAATCCGCCGTTCGCGGCTTTCCAGGCGCGAGGCGAACATCTGCCCGAGCAATTCGGCATTGGCGCGTCGTTCCAGCGAGGGCAGGCGAGGGCTGTAGTGATGGCAGGCAAACAGGCCCCACAGGGAACCCTCGACAACGATCGAAATCGACATCGATGCTTCCACACCCATGTTCTTCAGATATTCGATATGGATCGGCGATACCGAGCGCAGAACCGACATGGAAAGATCGAGCGGCTGTCCATGTTCGGTCAGCTGCGGTGCGATCGGCACAGGAACGGCATCGACGTCGGAGATGATCCTGAACAGGTTGCGGAGATAGAGTGCACGCGCCTGGACTGGAATGTCGGAGGCAGGATAGTGCAATCCGAGAAAAGAGCCGATGCCCGATCGCGCCGCTTCCGCCACGACTTCGCCTGCGCCGCTCTCGTCGAAACGATAGATCATAACGCGGTCGAAGCCGGTCAGTGCGCGCGCCTGCCGTGCGCCTTCGCGGAAGAAGGCCTGCTGTGTGTCCGTCTGGTCGAGGCGCGCGGTCATGCTGCGAATCGATATCGCCCCACTTTCGTCGGCCGCAGGCGACGGCTCTGCCTCGATGATTATCTGTCTATCCGAAATATGCAGCGCAATGTCGAAGCGTGCGCCACCTTCACGCAGCACGACGCCGAACAGGCGTTCGACGGTATCCTGCCCGCGGATCACGGCCATCCGGTTGCGCAGCGTGTGCACAGCGTCCGGGGTAAACAATTCCGTCAGCGGCCGGCCCAGGATCTGCTCGTGCTCCACGCCGATGAACTCGCCGAGATTGACAGAGGCCCGTGCAATCAACCAATCGGACGACAATGCCAGGAGAAAGCCGAACGGCTGTATCGTGCCGAGCTGGTGGATCGGCTCACGATCGCAATTGGTTAGGTCGATACGCTGCAATTCATCGGTCAAAAGGCGGATTTCTCCAGTTCGAGTTCGGCGGCGGCCCTGAAAGCGGCAAATACAGACCTAGCCGCCGCTATCGCGCGCTCCCTGTCAACGGGTGCAGCCGCATCCAGCCTATCCATAAACGCTTTCATGGCGCCTTTGGGTCCCTGGTAGGAGAGATATGCGGAGGGAAAATGTTCCGGTACGCGCTTTGCAAGCATCGCGCCGCCCAGTTTCGAACCTTCGATGACATAGGCTGCGCCCCAGACTTCATCGTCGGAGGAGAAGGCAGCCAAGGTGACAGGCGGGGGCATGACCAGCTCCAGCGTCGCCATGTCGGCTCGCAACAGATGGCTACGGCGACGCTCCGGCCAATCCGGGAAGATGCGGGCAATTCCGGCGGCCTCCAGAGCTTGCTCGGTTGCCGGAAGGGCGCGCGCGTGGCCTGCCAGAAATGCAGTATATTGGACGCGATCGGTCATGTCGAAGCGACCAAACAGATGGTCGACAACATCATGGTACTCGGCAGTGCCGGCACGGAGGGCATTTCGAAAGGTCATTCAGTCGGTCCGAACAGCATATTTACTGCCCAGTGAGAGCACCAAGAACCCGGTATACCTGAGGGCTGGATTATATCCAGTCAAAGCCGAGTTTTCGGTTACTTTTCATGGAATTATCAATTGTATAAGGCCTGTCTCGATTATCGGCCTGGCATTCCCGTGAGGGTCGACCATACAGGAAGGGCCCCCACGTTGTAAAACGATGTGGTGGGGCCCGTTCCAAGATCGGTAACAGTTGACTGACGACGGGGGCCTATTCGGCCGCCTGGCGTGCCATCGGGTTGTTGGGATGCGTCGTCCAGTTGGCGTAGTTCGGGTCGACAATCTTGCCGGTTCGCGTGTCGAGAGCGCCAGCCGGGAGTTCCTCCATGGTGATGCAGTTTTCGACGGGACAGACGCTGACGCAGAGATTGCAGCCAACGCATTCCTCGTTTTTGACCTCGAAATGCCGTATGCCATCGACCATGTTGGTGATCGCCTGGTGGGAGGTGTCCTCGCAGGCGATGTAGCAGCGGCCGCATTTGATGCAGGCATCCTGATCGATCTTGGCCTTGGCGATGTAGTTGAGATTGAGATACTGCCAGTCGGAGACATTCGGAACAGCACGGCCTATGACATCGTCGAGCGTCCGGTGACCCTTTTCGTCCATCCAGTCGGAGAGGCCGGTAATCATTTCCTGTACGATTTTGAAGCCGTAGGTCATGACGGCGGTGCAGACCTGCACGTTGCCAGCGCCAAGAGCCAGAAATTCTGCGGCGTCGCGCCATGTGGTAATGCCGCCGATGCCGGAAATCGGCAGGCCGTGGGTCTGCGGATCGCGGGCGATCTCAGCCACCATGTTGAGCGCGATCGGCTTGACGGCGGGGCCGCAATAGCCGCCGTGGCTGCCCTTGCCGCCGACAGTCGGGTTCGGGGCGAAATTGTCGAGATCCACCGAAACGATCGAGTTGATGGTGTTGATCAGCGATACCGCGTCGGTTCCGCCGGATTTGGCAGCGCGGGCGGGATTGCGGATATCGGTTATATTCGGCGTCAGCTTGGTGATGACCGGCATTCGCGTGTATTGCTTGCACCAGCGAACGACCATCTCGATATATTCCGGCACCTGTCCGACCGCAGCACCCATGCCGCGCTCCGACATGCCGTGCGGACAGCCGAAATTGAGTTCGATGCCGTCGGAGCCGGTTTCCTCGACCAGCGGCAATATCGCCTTCCAGGCCTGCTCCTCGCAGGGAACCATGATCGAGGCGATCAGCGCCCGATCCGGCCATTTCATCTTGATCTCCTTCATCTCCCGCAGGTTCGTATGGAGGTCGCGGTCGGTGATGAGTTCGATGTTGTTAAGCCCGAGCAGACGGCGGTCGGCGCCCCAGATGGCGCCATAGCGCGGTCCGTTGACGTTGACTACCGGTGGCCCGTCCTCGCCGAGCGTTTTCCAGACGACGCCGCCCCAGCCGGCTTCGAAGGCGCGGTTGACGTTGTAGGCTTTGTCCGTCGGTGGCGCCGAGGCCAGCCAGAAGGGGTTGGGAGATTTGATGCCGACGAAATTATTGCGCAGATCAGCCATTGTTCACTCTCCCCTTAGGCGACGGCAGCGGCGGGGTGCGCGACGGCAGCCAGCGTGCGGTTGATGGATTCGGCAGCGTCGCGGCCCTGTGCCACGGCTGACACCGTCAGGTCGTCTCCTCCGACAATGCAGTCGCCGCCGGCCCAGATGCCGTCGACCGAGGTTTTTCCGTCAGCGTCGGTGGCAATGCGTCCGGCTTCCATCTGCAGCGTGTCGATGCCGGACGCCACAAGCGTCTGGCCTATGGCCTTGAAAATCTGGTCGGCAGCGATGACGCCGGTATCGCCGGTGCCGGTGAGGCGGCCATCGCGAAGCTCGGTATATTCAACCTCGATGCCGGCTACCTTGCCATCCTTTTCGATGATGCGCTTCGGTGCCAGCCAATGGCGGATCATGACGCCCTTCGAGGCGGCCAGGTCCTGCTCCCACTCTGAGGCGTTCATGTGTTCCTTGCCCCGACGGTAGCAGATCGTCACCTCTTCGGCACCGAGCAGCTTGGCCTGTACGGCAACATCGATTGCCGTCATGCCGCCGCCGATGACGACGACACGGCGGCCGATAGCGATATCCGCCTTGTCGGCAATCTGGCGGAGGTCCGAAATATAGGAAATAGCGTCCGCCACGCCTTCGAGATCCTCGCCTTCAGCCCTCAAGGCATTGACGCCGGTAAGGCCGAGGCCGAGGAAGACGGCGTCGTATTTGGCGCTGAGTTCGCCGAGCGTGAAATCGCGGCCGAGCATCTGGCCGTTGCGGACTTCTATGCCGCCGATCGACAGGACGTAATCGACTTCCTGCTGGGCAAAATCATCGACGGCCTTATAGGTGGCGATGCCGTATTCGTTGAGGCCGCCAGCCTTTTCACGGGCATCGAAGATGACGACGGCGTGGCCATTGACGGCAAGCCGATGGGCGCAGGCGAGACCGGCGGGGCCGGCACCGACCACGGCGATGGTTTTGCCGGTCGGCTCGGCGCGCGTATAGAACTGTTTTTGAGCCGCCATCGCCGCATCCGTCGCGTAGCGCTGCAGGCGGCCGATCGCCACTGGTCGTTCCTCGGCCGTGTTGCGGACGCAGACGTCCTCGCAGAGCTGCTCGGTGGGACAGACGCGGGCGCACATGCCGCCCAGGATATTCTGGTCGAAGATCGTTTTTGCAGAGCCGATAGGGTTCCCGGTCGAGATCTGGCGAATGAACAATGGGATGTCGATCGAGGTAGGACAGGCCGTCATGCACGGTGCATCGTAACAGAAATAACAGCGATCGGATTCGACGAGCGCCTCGTGGTCGCCGAGCCGCGGATGCAGGTCGGAAAAGTTTCGACCGTATTCCGCCGCGGTCAGTCGGCCACTTTTAATCCCAGCTTCCAGTCGTCCCATTTTAAGTTCCCTCTTATCAACGGCCAGTGCGTAAAAGCTAACTCAGGAAAAAAAATTTATCAAACGGTAAATTTTTGGAGATTTTAATCCGGCCGAGCGAAGGGATTTATTCTCTAGGTATCTGTTTTTATTGACTTATGTTTAGAGAGCTCTCCGCTCTCCATTCCCCGCATGCGGCTGTCGGGTCCTGCACGGCAGACGCGCCGAGCCGGTTCCTGTCCAGAAGAGCGAATTATTTCGAATACGGTGGAACCAGCGGTACGCTGGACAGTTATAAGTGTGTCCTGATGATGAATGCACCCACCCAGGTGCGCGCCCCTTCAAAGCGTCGTCGGACGTCTACTCACGGTCCCCCTCCCGGTGAGTCATAAATCAGCCGTTGCGCGCCCTCGCAACGGCTGATTTTCTGCGTCTTCAAATGCATTATTTCTGGGGCGTCTGTGAGATCAGGATTGCTTCAGGATCTCGTATTCCGTTTCCGGAATCGTCAAGCGGTAGTCGAGATGCTCGGGGCTGACGCCGAGCTTGGCGCGGCCGTTCATCGACGTCGGTACGACGCGCTCCAGCACCGTCTTGCTGAAACTGTTGTCTTCAAAATCATTGGCGGCGCCAGGTGTCACGATCGTTTCCGACCAGACGATTTCGACGGCCTGCTTGCCTTCCCATTCGACGGCCTGACAGTCCAGCGTGATGCTGGTCGTGCCAGCGGCGATGGCGCCATGGGTGGCGGAATTGACGATCAGCTCGTGCAATGCCAGGCCGAGATGGACGGCGGCGTTCGGCGTCAGGTGGGCGTTGATGCCGTGGATCGGAACGGGAATGCTCGCATCCGGCCAGTAGGGGGCAAACTGCTTCTGGGCGAGCTCGAACAGGTAGGCGCCGCGCCAGCTGGAATCGGTGATGAGGTCCTGCGAGTTCGACAGCGATTGCAGGCGTCCCCGGAACTTGATCAGGAAGTTATCGAGCGACAGGGTGTTGCGCGCTGTCTGGGTGGCGATACCCTGGATAATGGCAAGCAGGTTCTTGGAGCGATGCGACAGCTCGCGCAGAAGCGATTTCAGGACCTTTTCGCGATGACGGCTTTCAGTCACCTCGAAGATCACGGAAAGGATGCCGTGGCTGGCACCATCGGTCCGTTCCATCTTGATTTCATAGATCTTTATGCCCTCTGCAGAGGGAATCGAGATTTCCGCCTTGGCCTGTTTGCCGCTGCTGAGCACGTCGCGCTTCAGGCCCAGGATGTGATTTCCATCCTTCTCGCCGAACAACGCGATATCGTCAATTCCGAGGGCTGCGATGCCGGTCAGATGTTCGGGAAGGTTCTCGAAATAGGATACCAGAAGACAGGCGTCCTGATAGATTATCGAAACGCCCGCACTTCCGAGTGCGCGTTCCATCATAGCAGCCTTACCCTCGAACCCGAGCGGTGAGCTGGACGATGGATCAACGTTATTCACCAAGATGCCTTTCCTTCGCCTAACCGGATTGAAACCCGGGGTGTCCGACTAGGCGGGCACATCAGCCAAATCGCAAGTCGTTTTGTAAAAGCGCTCCGGGCTGACGGAACGCTTTCACTTTTCTATTGTTCCGTGGATCGAATGTCAGGCCGCGACTTTCGTCGATTCGTTGAAGAACAGCGCTTGGCTGATCAGTGCCTTCACCATGTCCGGGTTGAACGGCTTCGTCACCAGGAATGTCGGTTCGGGGCGTTCGCCTGTCAGCAGACGTTCCGGGAAGGCGGTGATGAAAATGACCGGCACGCTGGCGTTTTTCAGAATGTCGTTGACCGCATCGATACCAGAGCTGCCGTCTGCCAACTGGATGTCGGCAAGAACCATGCTCGGCTTTGTCGCATTGTAGAGTGCAACGGCTTCGGCGTGGGTACGGGCAATGCCGGTCACGCGGTGGCCGAGACTCTCGACCATCTGCTCGATGTCCATGGCGATGAGCGGCTCATCCTCGATGATCATGATGTCGGTTGCTACCTGACGGGAGATCTCGGTAGACGCCCTGTCAAGCAGGCGAGCCGTTTCGGCTTCGTCGAGGCCAAGAATTTCGGCGATCTCAGGCATGCGGAAATTCTCGACGGATGCCAGGATGAAGGCCTGCCGGGCTACCGGCGAAACCTTCGAAAGGTTTGCAGAGGCACGCTTCTCCCAGGCGTAAGGCGAAGTCGGTTCCGGAACCTGGACCGAGCTCGAACCGAACAGGGTGGTGAAAAGCTTGTAGAGCGCGACGCGATCGTTCGAAGTGTCCGGAAAGATGGAGATATCGGCAATAATGGCTTCCAGAACGGCTGCTACATAGGCGTCGCCGGAGGTCTGAGTGCCTGTAAGTGCCCGGGAATAGCGACGCAAGTAGGGGAGATGCGGAGCAATTCGAGTGGAAAGTGTCATAAAATAGCTCCCGTCAGTAGCCGTGGCATGTTTAACCGTCTTTAATAGGATTATAACCGGCGGCAACCAGAAATGTTCCGAGGTGCTGGAACTTTTTTTCGCTGCATGCATTATGCGTCCACGTGATATTGGATCTAGCATGTCCAGCCTCGATGACAACGTAAATGCGGTCCTTGACATCCCTAATCCGCGTTTCCGGTGTCACCCGGAAACAAGCCTAACGCCAACACGTCCGAGAGTGAAATATATATGACAGCGTCCCATCAGGAAGACACGGAACAGCCAAGGCCCGATGTTAGAGTTGCGGACCTCCTCGATCCAAACAGCCAGATAGGCAGCCGTCTCCGCAGCCTTTATGCCGCTGCACAGGACGAAGCCATCCCGAACCGCTTCCTCGATTTGCTTGAGAAACTCGACCAGGTCGAAATGGCGTCCGCAAAGTCGGCCGAGCGGGAGTAGGCTCATGGATAAAGTGCAACCAAGTTTCAAACGCGAGATGCTGTCTGCGCTGCCAAGCCTGCGTGCATTTGCGATATCGCTCATCGGTCGCCACGACCGCGCTGACGATCTCGTCCAGGACACCATCATGAAGGCGTGGGCCAAGCAGGACCACTTCGAAATGGGCACCAACATGAAGGCTTGGCTCTTCACGATCCTGCGCAACGAGCTTTACAGCCAGATGCGCAAGAGCGGCCGGGAAATCCAGGACAGCGATGGTCTGTTCACGGAATCGATGGCGACCCATCCGTCGCAGTACGGCGCCCTCGATCTTCAGGACTTCCGCAAGGCGCTCGAGCAACTTCCTGCTGACCAGCGTGAAGCAATCATCCTGGTCGGCGCTTCGGGCTTCTCGTACGAAGAAGCTGCAGAAATCTGCGAATGCGCAGTCGGCACGATCAAGAGCCGCGTCAATCGTGCCCGCCAACGTCTGCAGGAACTGTTGCAGATCACAGGTGAGGCAGACTTCGGCCCGGATGCAACATCCTCGCCGCTAACGTCAAGGGCGTTCGCCTTTTAATCAACTGACTGTTTTCAGCTTCGACGTCTAACAAAAAAACCCGCCGCACGTTAAGGTGCGGCGGGTTTTTTATTGGCTTAGCGGGATTGCTTGAGCGAGATCGCTCAGTCGTCGTCGCGCGAGCCCATCACGGTGCTGAGCAGAAACGCGCCGGCAACCGCTGCAGCAAGCATGGGCTGCGAGCGCAACAGTCCGAGGCCGACCGTGGCCATGGATTGCGCAGCCAGCCGCTTTTCGCGCGCCCGGCGAGCTTCCTGGGCGTTGATGCTAGCCATAACGATGAGGATGGCAACTGCGATCAGCAGGCAGCCGCCACTTATGATCAACGACGCGTGGAGCGGGCCGTAGATCGTGCCAAGCCAGAGCGCCAGGGCAGACAGGCCGAACACGTATGTTGTGAGGATGAAGACTGCTGCAATAGCAATGAAAATACCGTTGCGCTTGGTACGCGCAACGGTGTTCTTCACGGAGCCCGATAGCAGCAAGCCAAGGATGGGACCCAGCATTGATGCTCCTTAGCGGCGTGCGAGCAAGACAAACAACAGGCCGATGGCTGCAACTGCGCCGATCGAGGTCGTCGGATGCGCGCGTACAGTGGCGCGGACTTCCTTGGCGCTGCGAGCGTAGCCATCCTGCAGCTGGTGCATCAGGTCTTCGCTGCGGGCAAGCAGGTCCTCGTAACCGGATTCGGCCTGCGCACGGATGCGCTTGCTCTGGCTGGCGCCGTTCTTGCTGATGAGCTTGGTTAGCTCAGCGATCTCGCCGCGCAGGTTGTCCATCTGATTTTCGATGGTGTTTTCAATGTCGCTCATAGCACCGTTACGCTTGCTGCGGATGGTATCGAGGAGGGAGTTTGCCATTTTTGTTCTCCTTATTGTCAACGCGCCAATGCGTCTCTTTGTGGGAGGCCACTACCAACGGCAAAACTGAGCCGTCGGCATTGACCTATGTCGTTGACAACTGAACGCGACGACGGTGGAAAAGTTCCATCTCAGGCGCCTGCTTCGGCGAACACGCTGTGTGGCAGAACAAACGGGATCGCCTTGTCAGGTACACGGTTGACGCGGAGCTCGCAGCCGAACACCGCATGCAGGTTTTCGTCGCTGAGAACGGATGAAACGGCACCGGTGGCGGCCAGCCGACCTGCCTTCAGAAGGACGATCTGGTCGGCAAACAGGGCCGTCAGATTGAGATCGTGCATGATCGCAATGACGCCGCCTCCGGCCGCACAGAAGGCGCGCGACAGCTGCATTATCGCCAGCTGGTGGCTGATATCGAGACTGGACACGGGTTCGTCGAGCAGCAGCCAGCAGGGCTTGCCGTCGACGACAGGCTGCGGGATCTGGCAGAGCACGCGGGCAAACTGCACACGCTGCTGCTCACCGCCGGACAGTTGCTCATAGAGCCTCCCCTCGAAACCAGCGAGATCGACGGCGCGGAGAGCCTCCATGGCGATCCTCTCCGCGTGTTGCGGCTTGCTGTTGGCGCCTGCGGTAAGGCCCATCAGGACGATTTCGCGCACCGAGAAGGGGAAGGAGAGAATGCTCGCCTGCGGCAGGACGCCTCTGGAGAGTGCGAGCGCCCAAGGCTTCATCGTCTTGACCTCGTGCTCGCCAAGCCGGATCGAGCCGCCATAGGCAAGCTCGCCGGAGATCGCTTTCATCACCGTCGTCTTGCCGGAGCCGTTCGGCCCGCAGATTGCCGTCAGCTGGCCGGGGCGGGCGGTGAAGCTCACGCCATCGACCACGGATTTGCCCGCAAGCCGGACGGAGAGGTTGGAAACGTCGATCACTTATTGTCCTTACAGGCTGAGCCGGGTGCGATTGCGCAGCAGGATCCACAGGAAGAAAGGACCGCCAACGGCTGCGGTGATGATGCCGATCGGCATTTCCGCCGGCGAGACGATGGTGCGGGCGAGCACGTCGGCGAAAATCAGCAAGGTTCCGCCGAGCAGTGCCGAGGCTGGCAGCAGGTAGCGATGGTCGGGGCCGATCACCATGCGCAGGGCATGCGGTACGACGATGCCGACGAAGCCGATACCGCCGCTGACGGCGACGGATGCGCCGGTTGCCGCAGCAACGACGAGGATGGCGACCGTCTTCAGCCGCTGCACCGGCACGCCCATGTGGAAGGCTGCGGCTTCTCCCAGCGTAATCGCATTGAGCCCCCTGGCGATCACCGGGATGGCGAGAAGCGAGAGGACGATGATTGGCGCGGCGGCAGCGATTTTCGTCCAGGTGGCGCCTGCCAGCGAGCCCATGCTCCAGAAGGTGAGGTCGCGCAGTTGCCTGTCGTCGGCCATGTAGACAAGCACGCCGGTGGCCGCCATCGCCAGCGCGCCAAGCGCGATGCCGGCGAGCAGCATGGTTGCAACGGATGTCTGGCCGTCCCGTGTGGCAATGCGGTAGAGAAGCAGGGTGGTCACGAGGCCTCCGGCAAAGGCTGCGAGCGGCAGGGCGTAGATGCCAAGCACTGCGTAGATCGGGGCTGCCAGCGTGCCACCGAGAACGATCATCACCACCGCGCCGAAGCTTGCGCCGGAGGACACGCCGACTAGGCCGGGGTCTGCCAGCGGATTGCGAAACAGGCCCTGCATGATGGCGCCGGAAACGGCGAGGGAGGCGCCGATCAGGAAGCCGAGGATGGCACGGGGCAGGCGGATGTCGAAGACGATGATGTGGTCGCGCATGCTGAGCGCGGTGGCGGCTCCGGTCCCGCGAAAGAGATCGTGGACCACATCGAATGCGGAGGCATCGGATGCGCCGGTCGTGATCGAGAACAGCAGGGCGAAAACAGCAAGCGCGGTCAGCGTGCCGATGACCACGACGGCGATCTGCGACCGATCGCCGGCACGATAACGGGCGAGGCAATCGCGGCTCCTGGCCGCGATCCCGAGCGAGTGTCCGGCGGTATCGCTGATCGCCATGGCTCAGCCTCCGTAAATTGCGCGGTTGAGGTCGCGGATCGCGCTGGCAGTCCTCGGCCCGAAACCGAGAAGGTGCAGCCCGTCCATGTGGACGATTGCCTTGTGTTCGGCTGCAGGCGTCAGGGCGAGGGCCGGCTGCTTCAGCAGGTCCTCGTCGCTCAAAGCGTGTCCGCCGCCGCCGTTCATGATCAGGATCACGTCGGGCTTGGCCTCGATGATCGCCTCGTCGGTCAGCGGCTTGTAGCCGGGAAAGACGCCGACCGCATTGATGGCGCCGGCGAGCGTGATGATGCCGTCGGCGGCGGTCCCGGTGCCGGATGCCATGATCTTGCCGCCCTGCGCATTGAGGATGAACAGGACGCGCTTACGCTCGGTGGCCGGCCGCTTGTCCGATGCCGCGATGGCGGCGTCGAGATCGGCGGCGACCTTGTCATCCAGCGCGCGGGCCTTGTCGGGAACGCCGAGAAGGGTGCCGACGGCGGCGATCTTCTTCAGGATGCCGTCCCGGTCGTAGCCCTGCGGCACGGTTTCGAATGGCAGGCTGGCATTGCGCAACACTGCGACGGCCTCCGGCGGGCCGGATCCCTCGACGGCGATGATGGCAGTCGGATTGACAGCCAGTATGCCCTCCGGCGATAGCGCCCGCATGTAGCCAACATCCGGCAGTTTCGTGGCGGCTTCCGGATAGACGCTGGTCGAATCGCGGGCGATCAGCCGATGTTCCTCGCCAAGCGCATAGACGATTTCGGTGATGTCGCCGCCGATCGACACGAGCCGCGATGTGTCCAGCTTGCGCGCCTCCTCCGCACGGGCCTGACCGGCGACGTGGTAGAATGCCGTCGCTCCGGGGATCGTCGGCATCAGCATGACGCTGAGGGTGAGGGCTGCCTGCCAGGCCTTGATCCGGTACAAATTCCGAATGGACTTCATCGTCGTATCCTCAGGCTGCAACGCTTTCGGCTGCCATTTTCGGCAAGGCCTCGATGATCTTCCGCCATTCAGGGCGCTCGTCGGAGCCTTCCTTGCGCTTGCCGAAGAACTGAATGATCATCTCGCCATCGGCGCCATAGGCTTCGAGCGAGCTGACATGGCCATCGGCGGTCGGCTTGCGCACCGCCCATGCCTCGGCGATGTGGTCCAGGCGTAGATGGAGATGGAAGGTGGGGTCCATCACGTTGATCCACGGTCCCATCGTCTTGATGCTGGCGACTGGGCCGGAATGGATCTGGATGATGCCGTCATTGCCGACGAAGCACATGATGGGCAGGCCATCTGCGGCGGCGGCCTCCAGCATGGTTTCGACGGCGCTGCCGTCGAGCTTCCAGGCATAATCGTCGCCGACAGTCCGGAGCGCCGACTGGCGACCGATCTTCAGCTTCTTCAGCAGGCCGATGAACTCGTGGGTATCCCTCATCTGGCCCCAATGGTCGCGCAATTCGTCACGCGTGACCTCGCCGTCGACGCTGCCCTTGTCATAGCCGGACATGTCCTCGACGAGTTCCTGGGACTGGTCCTCGATACGCAGTGCCGCCACCATCGCATGATAGGCGGCAACATCGGAGGCGGGGCGCAGGTGAACCTTGTGGACAGCGCTGCCGGCCTTGTCGAAGAACTGCAGGCTCAGCCTGATGTCATCGCCGCCGGTCTTGGTGACTGCAAAGCCGTGCACCCAGCGTGACGGGAAAATCCGGAGGTCGATGTTTTCCCCCAGGACGATGGCGGAATGCTTGCCAGACTTGATGTTCTCGTAGATGCCGATCTTTTCGTGCACGGCGCTTTCGTTGCGCGACAGGGCGAGCACTTCGCCGAGACTTTCCACATGCTCCAGAAAGCGATTGGCGCTGGCGTCGATACGGATGGCCGTGAGGCCTACTTCGGCAGCCACGAGGGCGGCCTCGGAGATGCCGAGACGGGCTGCGATATCGCGTTCGCGCATCTTCGGGTTTTCGGCGCGGAAGCTGCGGATTTCGGCGGGGCTTGGTCGGGTTGGGGTCGTCATCGTCAAATGCCCTATTTGTTGAGTATCAGTTTGCCCTGTCGGGTGATTTTCAGTCGGTAGGTGAAATCTTCATGCCGAATGACGATCTCGTTCTGACCGCGAAAGATCTCCGCGCTCTCGATCGTCCTGACCGTCTGCACCGCATGCGGCGGCGGGGTCGCTGGCGTCTTATCAGCAATCATCTGGCTCGTTTTTGCCTGCAAAATCATGGGATCGGGCCGGTCTACCCGGAGTTTTATCTTGACTCTCATAGTCATGGTTTTCTAAAGACGCAATAGGATACTAACTGAGTCAAGTTTAAATTTGCAGGCGACGCACCTCATGGTCGTTGCCGCCCTGAACCGGTGCGGGAGAGCCCTATGCGCTTGAAGACGATGGTCTGTTTATTTGTCTGCAATGTTGTCATCGCGGCGGCGGGGGGATCCGCCTCGGCCCAGCAACAGACACCGGTTGCCGCTCGGCTTAATGTCGAGCTCAATGCCCTTACGCCATCGGCAAAGGGATGCATGATGACCTTCGTCGCCGAGAACGACATGGCGACGCCGATTGCGAAGATCTCCTTTGAACTGGCATTTTTCAACGAAAAGAACGCCGTCGACAAAGTGACCGTGCTCGATTTCCGCGAGTTGCCGGTGGGCAAGAAGCGGGTGCGGCAGTTCGATATGCCGAACCTCAAGTGCGAGGCGGTCACCCGGGTCATCGTCAACGACACGCCGGTTTGTGACGGGCCGGCCGCCGGAGAATGCAAGGCAGCGCTGACGACCCGGTCGCAGACGCCAATCCCCTTCGAGGGTTGAAATCCCGGGCGTCGGGGTAGATCCCGGCTGCCCGCCTATTCCCCGAACGGCGGATGCAGCGCATGACCAGTCCAGCCAAGTCCCGATCCAGACCATTTGCCGGCATCGATCCGCGCATGGGAGCCGTTGTCAACGACAACACGCCGCCGACCTTTCTGGCTCACGAGTTGTCGGGACTAGACGAACTCCCGCGTCCGCCCGCTGCCGAGGCGGTCGTCCACTATGCGCGCGTTACCCGCATCGCCTCCTATCCGGCTCACCCTGACGCCGCTACGGAATCAGGCACGGCAGCGCCGCCGATCGATTCGCTGCCGGACGCGCCAAGAACGGTCCGCGCGAAAAGGAGGGCGGCAGGTTTTGCGGCAAGCCTTTGTTCTCTGCTCTTTCACGTAGCGGTTTTTTCGGCGCTGATGACGGCCGTCGTGACGTTGCCGGAAGATCCTGTCGAGGATGCCGGCGACAGTGTCAGTGTCGTCATGCTTGGAAACGGCGACGCAGACCAGCAGGCCTCGGGCGAAGAGAACAAGGAACCTCCTAAGCCCGACGAGATCGTTGCCCAGGCCGTCCAGCCGAGCAAGACCGAAACGGCCGAAGTCACGCCGGTCGAGCCGCAACAGACGGAACCCGCACCCGCTGTCCAGCCGTCTGAACCGGTGCCGGAAGCTATTCAGCCTGATCCGGTGCAGCCGACGCAGGCGTTGAGCCAGGTCTCTCCGGAGACCGTCGTTTCTCCCGAACCGGAGGTACTGGCGGCGCAAGTGCCGGCCGAACCCACCGTCGTCCAGCCGCAAGCGACCGAGATCCCACTCGAGGAAACGAAACCGCCGGCAGCACCTCCGACAGATGCGGCGAGTGCTCCTGTCCCGCCCGCGCCGCCAGCGGAGATCATTCCGCCGGAGGCGACGGTTAAGCCTATCGAGAAGCCGACGCCACCGCCGAAGGTACAGAAGCCGAAGGACGTGGTGAAGAAGCCGCCGCCGAAAGCTGCGAAGATGAAGTCTGGCTCGAAGGGGGAAAACGAGCAGGATACCAAGCGCGGCTCGTCGGAAGGCACCGAAACAGCCCGCTCCGACAGCAATTCGGCAGCAGTCGGCAATCGCCAGGGATCGGGCAGCGCCGCCGTGGCGAACTATCCCGGCAAGGTACAGTCGCGCATCCGCCGCTCGGTGCGGCCGCCATCGCAATATCGCCGTATCACGACAGCGCTGACAGTGCGTGTGCGGCTGACCATCGGCGTCAGCGGTGAGCTGACCTCTTTGTCGCTCGCGCGTAGTTCCGGCGTTCCCGAAATAGATAGTGTGGTGCTCGACGGCGTTCGCCGTGCCGCACCGTTTCCATCGCTGCCGCCGGAGTGGGGAAAGCCCAGCTGGACCTTCACCCAGGAGGTGCAGGTCACAGGCAATTAGGGGAGGCAAATAAGATGAGTAAAATAATCAAGTTTATACTTTACTCGAATACTCCAGTTTAATAAGGTCGCTCCAGGCCCGCCGAAATCGGGCCGAAATGAAACCAGAAAAACGGAGTGATGGCATGGCGCGCAAGAGCAAAAGGGATAACCGCGAGGTGGCGATCACCGAGGCTGCGCCGCTAGCGACGGGCAAATCCCGATTGGACGGCCGCAGCTTTCTCTATGTCGGCGGACGCGATTGTCAGGTTGCCCATCTTCGCCAGATCGCCAGCAATTTCGGCGCCGAACTGTTGCACCATGACGGCGGACTGCGGGAAGCAGTTTCGCGCATCGACACCGCACTGCAGTCAGTAGACTGCGTCTTCTGCCCGATCGACTGTATCAGCCACGACGCCTGCCTCAGGGTCAAGACCGGCTGCAAGCGCTACGGAAAGACCTTTATCCCCTTGCGCAACGGCAGCAAATCCAGCCTCGAGCGCGCCCTTCACACCATGAACGACCGGGTCACGACACAATGACCGATAGCTCCGACAGCGTGAATATGATCGGCCTACACAGGCTGGCGCCGACTGGTGAGGGCGGCGCTGCAGTGCCTGAGATTTCTGCGCTGATGGCGCGGCGGGGTACAGCGGCCCATGCGCCTGATGTCATTGTCTTTCCACGTGAGGCCGCCCGTCCGCCGGGCGAGGTGCCAGTCGCAGCCTTCGGACGCGATGCCGCGACGGGGAGAAATGTGGTTGCCTTTGCCGCTGCATCGGGCAAACATCGGCGATATTCTTCCAAGGCTTGAAAGGCCCGTAGGACTCGAAAGGGATGACCATGTATATCGCCATGAACCGCTTCAAGGTAGCCGTCGGCTCCGAGGCGGAATTCGAATCCATCTGGAGAAATCGCGATTCCAGCCTGCCGGAAGTTCCGGGCTTCGTCGAGTTCCGGCTGTTGCGCAGCAAGACAAACGAGGAAGAGGGCTACACCCTGTTTTCCTCGCACACGACCTGGGCCAACGAGGCTGATTTCATCAACTGGACCAAATCCGAGAGCTTTCGGAAGTCCCACCGCAATGCCGGCGATCACAAGGCGGTCTATATCGGCCATCCCGTGTTCGAGGGTTTTAAAGTGGTCCAAGGCATCTGAGCCGTCTGGCTGATCTCAATCGGGCTTAGGTGTTGTCCGCAAGAAGGCGCCTGCTGCCACGACCAGCCACCCGCCCATCATTGCAAAGCCGCCGATGGGGGCCGCCATCGGAAACAGCCCGGTTCCCCTTGCATAAAGAGCCAGCAGATCGGCTGTGAACAGCAGTGTGCCGAGCCCCATCATCAGGCCGCCAAGCGGCGCGGTGCGAAGGCTGCGATATCCGACGTAGAGCGCCAGCAGGGCCGGCGCGTGGGCAAGGCACATTGCCGATGCCGACGCCAGCAGGTGCGTATCGCCACCGGCATGCGCGGAGGCTGCGGCCAAGGCAACGCCTGCGCAGCCGAAGATACCGGACATAAGCAGAAGGGTTGGGCGGACATAGGCGTTCATCGGGCTGCTATTCCTTGTTCTGCACGTGGTGGGCAAGGCGCTCGACCGGTTCCCAGATGATGCCCCTGAGTTGCTCGCTGGCAATCGTCTCATCCAGTGCGCGGCGAAAACAGAGCAGCCATTCGTCGCGCTCAAGTGGTCCGATAGCTGCCGGCAAGTGGCGGCTGCGCAGGCGGGGATGGCCGCGCTTGTCTGTGTAGAGCGGAGGGCCGCCGAGATAGCCGGTCAGGTATTCGTAGAATTTCTCTCGGCTGCCGTCGAGGCTCGGCGGGTGGATGGCGCGGCAGCGGGCGGCCTCGGGGAGCGTATCCATCAGCGCATAGAAGCGATCGGTCAGCGCCTGCACCGTTGGCGCGCCACCGATGGCTTCATACAATGTGGTCGTCTCTTCGCTCACCGCCGGCTCCTGCTTTGCATCCTAAATGCCGCGCGGTCGACAATCCCGCAAGCTTAGATGGCTGACTGCGGCGTTTCGGCGCTGCGGTCAGGGTTTCCGCTCGAAGCCATCGCTTTCGCCCGGCACCAGTTCCAGCGGCCATATCGTGTTGCAGGCGCCTTTCGGATAGAAGGACGCGTAGGCGGGCATGGTGGCCAGCAGGGTCTCGGCCAGTTCGACACCGAGATCGCGCACGGACATGCGAAAGCAGGTCAGCGTTGGCTGCAGGAATTTTGCGCGCGGCTCTTCGCGAAAGCCGATGACGGCGAGGTCGTGGCCGGGAATGACGCCTGCCTCCGTCAGCCGGCGGTAAAGGCCGATCGCCATCAGTTCGTAGATGAGGATGATCGCCGTTGGCCGGTCGTCAAGCAACAGCATCTCGTGTGCCGCCTGGTAGCCGCCTTGCTCGCTGGATTTGACCCTGAAAACCAGCGACGGGTCATATGCGATGCCGTGGCGCTTCAGGGCATTCCGGTAGCCGTCGAGAAAGATGTAGCCGAGATTGACGTCGTTCGATGGTGCCGCGACGGCAATGCGGCGATGGCCCTTGGCGATCAGCCGATCGACTGAGCTGTTTGCGACACCGTCGAAATCGAGATCGACCCAGGAATATTCACCGCCGGACTGGCTGCGTCCAAGCGTGACGAAAGGGATCTTGGTGCGCGACAGGAGGTCCAGACGATGGTCGATTCGCTGCGTGGCAGAGATGATCATGCCGTCGACGATGCCGCGGGCGACCATGCGCTGCAGGTATTCGGTCGGATCCTCCTCACTGGGGCAGGGCAGCATGATAAGGTCGAGCTTGTGACGCGACAGCACGCTCTGCAGCCCGCTGGTCAGGCCTAGGAAGAAGTTGTCACCGTTCTCGTTGGTTTCCTTGCTCGATTCCATCATCAGGCCGATAACGTTGGTCGTTCCCTGGCGCAAGCTTCTGCCGGATTGGTTGGCGACATAGCCGAGTTCGACGGCTGCTGCGAGCACACGCTGACGCGTCTCGGCATTGACATCGGCCTTGCCATTTAGGGCGCGAGAGACCGTGCCGATCGAAATATCGAGGTGTTTGGCGAGCTGTCGGATACCCTTCATCGGCGGCGTTTTTCCTTCGGTCGGCAAATTCCGTTTTTCCCTCTCTTGACACAGCAAAACATTTCCGACTAGTCTCGTAAACGTTTACGGAGCCATTGTCATGGGAGATGACGCGCTCCGGCGGAGGAAAAGATTTTGACATTCAATGCCATTTTGTGCGGGTGCGGAGCTATGTCCAAAGGCTGGTTGCGCGCCATCGCATCTGACCCGGCAGTAGCCGCTGCCATAAAAATTGTCGGCCTCGTCGATCTCAACCGCGAGACGGCTGAGAACCTTGCCAAGGAGTTCGGTCTCGAAGGTACCGTCATAGGTTCCGATCTCGGCGATGTCATCGCCCGGACGAAGGCGGACATGGTGTTCGACGTCGTCATTCCGGCTGCGCGCTTCGGCGTCGTGTCGACGGCGCTGAAAGCCGGCTGCCATGTGCTCTCGGAAAAGCCGATGGCGACATCGCTGGCGGAAGGCGCGGCACTGATCGAACTGGCCGCGGAGACCGGCAAGGTGCACGCCATCATCCAGAACCGCCGCTATATCGCCGGCATCCGGCGCCTGCGGCGCTTTGTGGAAAGCGGTGCCATCGGCGAACTGACCGGCATACACTGCGATTTCTTCCTCGGGCCGCATTTCGGCGGTTTCCGCGATGAGATGGACCACGTGCTGCTGCTCGACATGGCGATCCACACCTTCGATGCGGCGCGTTTCGTTGCCGACCGCAAGCCGCTGGCCGTCTATTGCGTAGAGACGAACCCGAAAGGCTCATGGTACCGCGACGGTGCATCTGCCCACGCCATCTTCGAATTTTCGGACGACGTCACTTTCACCTATCGCGGCTCCTGGTGTGCCGAGGGGCGGCGGACGAGCTGGGAAAGCCAGTGGCGGCTGACGGGCTCGAAGGGCATGCTGACCTGGGATGGCGAGGACGCTTTCGAGGCGACGGTCGCCGGCAACGAGGAGGGGCTGCTGCATGGCTTTACCCCGATCGAGGTGCCAGGACCCGAGCATGAGGCGGAGACCCATGGTCATGCCAGCGTCATCGCCAGCTTCCTCGAGGCCGTGAAGACCGGGCGGCCTCCTGAGACGGTGAGCAGCGACAATATCCGCAGCCTTGCCATGGTGCTTGGCGCCATCGAGAGCGCCAGGTCCGGCCAACGCATCGACATTTCAGCCTGAAGACCTTCAGTACAAGGACAGAGATCGTGAATAATCCAGCCAATTCCATCCGTATCGGCACCATGGTCAAGGCCTCCGACGAGGACGCTGCGGCCCGCATCTCCAAGATCGCCGATCTCGGCTTCGAAAGTTTCGAGCCGTTCTTCTGGCAGACGACAAACGGCCAGAACCTTGCCGAGCTCGGCAAACGTTGTATCGATGCCATCGGCAATCGCGATATCACCATGTCGACGCTCGGCATGTTCGGCAATCCGCTTGAGGAAGGCGACATGGACCTGCAGACGCTGCAGGGCTGGAAGGATTGCATCGACAACGCCCATCATTTTGGCGCTACTTGCGTTGCCGGCTTTACCGGCCGCGTCCGCAACAAGCCGTTGACCGACAGCCTGCCGCGCTACAAGCAGATCTGGAGCGAGCTTGCCAAGCGCGCCGCCGACAAGGGCGTCAAGATAGCCTTCGAAAACTGCGCCATGGAAGGCAACTGGGCGACCGGCGACTGGAACATTGCCCACAATCCAGATGCATGGGAGCTGATGTTCAACGAGACCCCGGATGAAAACATTGGGCTCGAGTGGGAACCCTGCCACCAGATGGTCTACCTGATCGAGCCGCTGCCGCAGATCCGCAAGTGGGCGTCGAAGATCTTTCATGTCCACGGCAAGGACGCGACGATCCGCTGGGATGTCATCAAGGAGCATGGCATTTTCGGTAAGGAAGAATTCGTCCTCATGCGCACGCCCGGTTTTGGCGACAGCAACTGGACCGACATCATCTCCGAGCTGCGGATGGCAGGTTGGTCCGGCTCGATCGACATCGAAGGCTGGCATGATCCGGTCTACCGCAACGAGTTGGAGATGACCGGCCAGGTCCACGGACTGAATTACCTGAAGAAGAGCCGCGGTGGCGATTTCGTCGCGATCGCCGCCTGAGGTTAGCAGGATACTGAAGACGTGCATAAGGCCGGCGGGAGGACGCCGGTCCAATGGATAACCAAGAAGGAGGAGAACCATGGGTATCCGTAAAATCATGTTGCTTGGCGTCCTGGCTCTGGCCAGCGTGTCCGCATTCGGGCTGTCTGCGAGGGCGGAGGACACAGTCATCACCGTCTGGTCGCTGGACAAGGATGGGCAACCGGCCCCCGATCTTGCGAAGCGGTTTAATGCGCTCAACAACGGCATCAAGATCGAATATCGCGAAATCCAGTTCGACGACGTGGTCAGCGAGGCGATGCGCGCCTATTCGACCGGCAAGGCGCCCGACATCATTGCCATAGACAATCCGGACCATGCGCTGTTCGCCTCGCATGGCGCCTTTCTCGATCTCACCGACATGATTTCCAAATCGACGATCGTCAAGCCCGCCAATTACTTCCCCGGTCCGCTGAAGTCGGTGATGTGGGACGGCAAATACTACGGCGTTCCGAAGGCGACGAATACCATCGCGCTTTACTACAACAAGGACATGTTCAAGGCAGCCGGACTCGATCCCGCCAAGCCGCCGCAGACCTGGGACGAACTGGTTGCGGATGCAAAGAAGCTGACCGATCCGGCAAAGAACGTCTACGGCCTGGCGTTTTCAGCGAAGGCTGGTGAAGAGGGGACGTTCCAGTTCCTGCCCTGGGCACAGATGGGCGGCGCCACCTACGACCACATCAACACGGATGGCGCTGTAAAGGCACTGACCATCTGGAAGCAGATCATCGACGAAAAGCTTGCCTCGCGCGATTCGCTGACACGCGGGCAATGGGATTCGACCGCCACGTTCAACTCCGGCAATGCCGCCATGGTCATTTCCGGCCCGTGGGAAATCGATCGCATGCTGAAGGATGCCAAGTTCGACTGGGGCACCGCGCTCCTGCCGGTTCCTGAGGAAGGTGCGCAACGCTCGTCGGCCATGGGCGACTATAACTGGGCGATCTTCTCGAAGAGCAAGCACCCGGAAGAGGCCTTCAAGGTGGTGGAATATTTCGTGTCCCAGGACCCGACGATGTTCAAGGATTTCGGCCAGTTGCCGGCCCGCTCCGACATCACCATCCCGCCGACCGGCAATGCTCTGAAAGACGCAGCTTTGAAGACCTTCGTCGAACAGCTGAAATATGCCAAGCCGCGTGGTCCGTCGCCACAATGGGCGAAGATCTCCAAGGCGATCCAGGATGCCATCCAGGCGGCGCTCACCGGCCAGATGTCGCCGAAGGACGCGCTCGACCAGGCAGCCCAAAAGATCAAGGCGCTCGGCTGATACCAGCACTCTAGCCGGATGGCGGTGTAGATCCGCCATCCCCACAGTTTCCTCCCGGAAGGGGCCGTCTCGTCGCCAATGTAGAGATGGCCCCATTTCGAGATTGCAAGGCAGCACCGCCGTGCTGACCCACAGGGAGACCATGCGCAAAATCCTATCCAGTCTCACCGATGGTCGCGGTTTCGACATCACCCTTGTCGTCTTTCCGCTGTCCTTCCTGTTCCTGCTGTCCGGACTGCCGCTCATCTACAATGTGCTGATGAGCTTCCAGCAGGTCGACATGTTCAGCATGGGCACCTTCATCAGGCCGTTTGCCGGTCTTCAGAACTATATCGACCTGTTCCAGCTGCCGCAGACGCGCAGCATCCTTTTCAACACGGCGATCTTCGTCGTGGCATCGATTGCCGGCCAGTTTGCCATCGGCTTTGGCCTCGCACTGTTCTTCTGGGTGAATTTTCCCGGTGCCTCCTGGCTGCGCGGGCTGTTCCTGGTGTCGTGGGTGATGCCCGGTCTTGTTGTCGGCGCGGTCTGGAACTGGATGCTGTCCGGCGACTTCGGCATCTTCAACTTCATACTCCGCGAAACCGGCATCATCAGCAGCAACATCTTCTGGCGATCGGACCCGAATTTCTCGCTGTGGGCCGTCATTCTCGCCAACATCTGGCTGGGCGCGGCGTTCAACATGATCCTGCTGTCGGTCGGCCTTGCCGCTATCCCGAAGGATCTGTTCGAGGCGTCCGAACTCGATGGCGCCAATGTCTTCCAGCGCTTCTGGACGATCACGCTGCCGATGATGCGCTCGACCATCGGTGCCGTGGTCTCGCTGGGGCTGATCTTCACGCTACAGCAATTCGACCTGTTTGCGGCGATTACCGACGGAGGGCCGAACAACTCGTCCAACGTCGCGCAGTTCTGGGCCTGGGACCTGTCGTTCCGTCAGTACGACTTCGCCAAGGGAGCTGCAATTTCGGTCATCATGCTGGTCTTCGTCATTGTCGCTTCGGTGATCTATGTCCGGTCAACACGCCATGAGGTGCGGGGATGAGTGACACTTTCCGCAACAGGCTGATGCTGTTTGCCGCCATCGTGCTTGCCGTCATCTACCTCTTCCCGCTCTACTGGATGTATGTCACCAGCCTGAAAAGCGGCTCGGCGATGTATGTCACGCCGCCCAGCTTCTGGCCGCACGATCCCCAATGGAGCATCTACGGCGAGGTGTGGGCGAGCCGTAACATGGCCCGCTATCTCTGGAACTCGCTGGTCATCGCCGTCGGTGCCGTGGTGCTGATCTCGATCTTCGGCTGCGGATGCGCGTACGTGCTGGCGCGGTACCGCAACCACTGGATCGACGTCGGGCTGTTCCTGATCCTGCTTCTGCAGGTGCTGCCGCCGTCGCTGATGATCACGCCGATATTTGTCGGCTTCTCGCAGATCGGACTGCTCGACTACCCGCGTCTGTCCGTCATCATCGCCATCGCCGCGAACAAGATGCCGTTCTTCGTGGTGCTCGTGCGCGCTACATTCATGAGCGTGCCGATGGAACTGGAGGAGGCTGCGCTGGTGGACGGCAATTCGCGCATCGGTGCCTTCTTCAACATCGTCCTGCCGCTGGCCCGCAACGGTATCCTCGTCAGCGCCATTCTCATCTTCATGCAGGCCTTCGGCGAGTTCGTCTATTCGAAGTCGATGATCCAGGCGGCGGACCTGCAGCCCGCCAGCGTCGGGCTCAACAGCTTCATGGGCCCCAACACCACCGACTGGAACAAGATCATGGCCTATTCGACGATCTATGTGACGCCCATCCTTGCCATCTTCGTTCTTCTGCAGCGCCGCATCGTTTCCGGCCTCACATCGGGAGCCCTCAAATGACCCTTCAAATCGAACTCAGCGGCGTCAACAAGTACTACGGTGCCTTCCACGCATTGAAGGATATCAATCTGGCCATCGAGGATGGCACCTTCGTCGCGCTGGTCGGGCCGTCCGGCTGCGGCAAGTCCACGCTTCTGCGGTCGCTGGCGGGGCTGGAGAAGATCTCTGCGGGCGACATGCGCATTGCCGGCGAACTGATGACCAACGTGCCGCCGCGCAAGCGCGACATTGCCATGGTGTTCCAGTCCTATGCGCTCTATCCCCACATGACGGTCGAGGAGAACCTGACCTACAGCCTTCGCATCCGTGGCGTGAAGAAAGCCGAGGCCCGCAAGGCCGCTGCCGATGTTGCAGCCACGACCGGGCTGACGCCGTTGATGAAACGCTACCCGCGCGAGCTCTCCGGCGGCCAGCGGCAGCGTGTTGCCATGAGCCGCGCCATCGTCCGCCATCCGAAGGCCTTCCTGTTCGACGAGCCGCTGTCGAACCTCGATGCGGCGTTGCGCGTCCATATGCGCAAGGAAATCCGCATGCTGCACGAGCGGCTGAAGGCAACGTTCGTCTACGTGACCCATGACCAGATCGAGGCAATGACAATGGCCGATCATGTCGTTGTCATGAAGGACGGCGTTATCGAGCAGCAGGGTGCCCCGCTCGATCTCTACGACCGGCCGGTCAATCGCTTCGTGGCAGGTTTCATCGGCTCACCGGCGATGAATTTCGTGCCGGCACGCGCCGCTGCCGATGGCCGGAGCGTGGTGCTCGATTTTGCAGAAGGTCAGCGGACGCTGCCGATCTCCGGCCAGTTGCACCCCGGCCAACCGGTGCTTGCCGGCTTGCGACCCGAACATCTCGTCACCGCGCCCGAAGGGCAAGGGACGTTCGATATCCGCATCGACACCGTCGAATCGACGGGGTCCTCGACGTTCCTGACGACAGTCACGGTCCCGGAACTGACTATCGTCGAGACCTCCCGTCGGGGCGTACGGCCGGGGGATCGCATCGGCCTGTCCATCGACCCATCGCAGGTGCATCTTTTCGATGTCACGACGGAAAGGCGCATCGAGGTGAGGTCGGCAAGTTGACAGGTTTACACGATTGACAAAACCGTCTGGACGGTATGTCATGCGGAATGTCCGACGCACATCACAGAAAAAAGCAACCCTTGCTTATCCGCCAGCAACTGCTCGCGGTTGCCGCGCGTTTGGCGGCTGAGCGCGGCGTCGCCTCTGTGACGCTGGATGCCGTGGCGGCTGCGTCTGGCGTCAGCAAGGGTGGGCTCCTGCATCACTTCCCGACCAAGGCCAGCTTGCTGGAGGCCATGCTCGACAGCCTGCTGGACCAGCTGGATGCGGCTATCGATGGGCAGATGCGCAACGACCCAGTGCCTTATGGCCGTTTCACCCGTGGCTATCTGCGTGCGGTCGTCGATCTTAGAGAGCGTACCGAGGCCTCCGGGGACTGGGGGCAGGCGACGCTGACGCTGCTGACCGACCCGGCGCTGCGGCAGCGCTGGCGAGACTGGGTGGAAAAGCAGAGCGAGAATTTCGTCGGTACGGATTCGTCCGTCGATGCCCGGATCGTGCGGTTTGCCATAGACGGGATCTGGCTTGCCGAGGTTCTCGGCAGTGGCGATGCAACACCCGCATCCCGACAGGCGCTCGTCGACCGGCTTGTCAGTCTCACGCACAAATAGAAAGAAGAGGGCCCGATGGCGAATGCATCCGTTTATGGCCTGCTGCTGGTCGCCATCGTGCTGGAGGTGATCGGCACGACGGCGCTGCAACTGTCGCAGCAGTTCACGCGACCCTGGCCGATCGTCGTCCTCGTCGCGTGCTACACAGCTTCGTTCTACTGTCTGTCGATCACGCTCAAGGCCATACCCGTCGGCGTTGCCTATGCCATCTGGAGCGCGCTCGGCATCGTGCTGATTTCGGTTGTCGGGCTGGTGTTCTTCCGTCAGCGGCTTGATCTGCCGGCCGTCATCGGGCTTGTGCTGATCATCGCCGGAGTGCTCGTCGTCAACCTGTTTTCCAAATCGATTTCGCATTGAGCGCAAGGCCTGGCGCCCTTTCTCAACTCGGATGGCCGCTCTATTTGCTTCAACATCATGCGAGCTGGCGGCATGCCCCGAAAAAGGCGGGAATGCCGCAATACAACAGAGACTCACGGGAGAGATGCTATGGCAAAAACAATTCGAACAGTGGTTTGGGGCGAGAACATCCACGAGCAGACAAGCGACGTGGTTCGCAAGGTCTATCCGGAGGGCATGCACACGGCGATTGCCGCGGCGCTGAATAGCGATGCGCGCATCGAGGCAACGACTGCCACCCTGCAGGAGCCGGAACACGGATTGAGCGAAGCGCGGCTGCACGACACCGATGTCCTCGTCTGGTGGGGCCATGCCGACCATGGAGCCGTCGACGACGCGATCGTCGAGCGCGTCGCCAAGCGCGTCTGGGAGGGCATGGGGCTCATCGTCCTGCATTCCGGCCATTTCGCCAAGATCTTCAAGCGGATGATGGGCACGCCCTGTGCGTTGAAATGGCGCGAGGCCGGCGAGCGGGAGCGCGTCTGGGTCGTCAATCCGAGCCATCCCATCGCTACCGGTCTGCCGGAAAATTTCGTGCTCGAAAACGAGGAAATGTACGGCGAGGCCTTTTCGGTGCCGGAACCTCTCGAAACGGTGTTCATTTCCTGGTTCCAGGGCGGGGAGGTTTTCCGGTCGGGCATGACCTGGAAGCGTGGCGCCGGCAACATCTTCTATTTTCGCCCGGGTCATGAGACCTATCCGACCTACTACGACCCGAATATCAAGACCGTGCTGATCAACGCCGTTGCCTGGGCCTATAATCCGCAGGCGGCATGGACCGGCATCCATGACGCGCCGAACGTTCCCGTCGAGCAGGCGCTGGAGCCGATTACCGAACGTGGCCCGAAACTGCACCAGGCCGGCGAAGCCGGTTACCGCTGAGGTCGAATATGCGTCTCATCATCGTTGGCACCGGCGTCATGGGCAAGAACCAGCTCGATCATTTTGCGCGCATAGACGGCGTGGAGGTGGTCGCGGCTGTCGACAGCGATGCCACCCGGCTTGCCACCTTTGCCGACCGGTTCAATATCAAAACCCGGTTCACGTCGCTGGACGAGGCGATTGCCTGGGGGGAATTCGACGCGGCGACGAACGTCACGCCGGATCGCATGCACCACCCGACGACGCTCGCCCTGCTGGCGGCCGGAAAGCATGTGCTTTGTGAAAAGCCGCTCGCCGAGAACTACGAAAAGGCGCTCGAGATGACGGAGGCGGCTGAACGGGCCGGCGTCATCAACATGGTCAACCTGACCTATCGCAACGTCGCGCCGCTGCAGCGGGCCCGCGAGATGGTGATCGCCGGCGAGATCGGCACAGTCAAGCACGTCGAGGCGTCCTATCTGCAGAGCTGGCTCGTTTCCAAGGCTTGGGGAGATTGGCGCAGCGAATCTACCTGGCTATGGCGGCTATCGACCGGCCACGGGTCTAACGGCGTGCTGGGCGATATCGGCATCCACATTCTCGATTTTGCCGCCTATGGTGCGGCGACCGATATCGATCACGTGTTTGCGCGACTGAAGACCTTCAACAAGGCCCCGGGCGGCCAGATCGGCGAATACCGGCTCGATGCCAATGACAGCTTTGCGATGTCGGTGGATTTTGCCAACGGCGCCCTCGGCGTCGTGCATGCGACGCGCTGGGCGACGGGGCATCTCAACGAACTGAAGTTGCGGGTCTATGGCGAGCGCGGCGGGCTTGAAGTCATCCACCGTCCGGACGGTTCGGAGCTACGTGTCTGCACTGGCGACGACGTGGAAACGGCAGAGTGGAAAGTCGTCGACGTACCCTCGGTGCTGACCAACTACCAGCGCTTTGTCGAGGCTGTGCGGACCGGCGTGCCTCAGGATCCGAATTTCCGCCATGCCGCCAATCTGCAGAAGGTCCTGGATCTGGCGCTTGTGACGGAACTCGAGCGCCGCGAACTGAAAGTCTGAGGCGATCAGAATGCGGTGATGCGTGCCGGGATCGCGGACTGCGATGCTTGCGCATCATAGCCGATTGCATACATACTAGCCGCAAACCGAATGGCTCGATAAGCCCAACTCCGACGCTCGACGATCGTCTTTCCAGCAGAAATTGATAGATATGACCGATACCCTGACCAATTCCTCTTCCGTAGAGCCAAAGCCTTCCGACCAGACTTTCGCCACGACCGGCATCGCGCCAATGGAGCGCCCGGGAGCCATGACGCGCTTCTTCATGGGCATCGTTGCCTGGGCCGAACGGCTGAACCTGAAATATGCCAAGCTCGGCAATCCCCCCGTCTACGATAATGCGATCTTTCCCTGGGTCGCCGAGATCGAGAAGGACTGGCCGCTGATTCGCGCCGAACTCGACCGCGTGTTGCTGCGCCAGAGCGAATTGCCGACCTTCCAGGAAATTTCCACGGATGTGAAGACGATCTCGACGGACAGCCACTGGAGGACATTCTTTCTCGCCGGCTTCGGGCTGAAATCCGAGCAGAACATCCAGGCCTGCCCGGATACTTGGCGGGTCGTGCAGAAAATTCCCGGCATGAAAACGGCGATGTTCTCGATCTTCGAGCCGGGCAAGCACCTGCCGGCCCATCGCGGCCCCTATAATGGCGTGTTGCGCCTTCATCTGGGGCTGATCGTGCCTGAACCGGCTGACAAACTGGCGATCCGCGTCAAGGACCAGATTTGCCACTGGCAGGAAGGCAAGGTCCTCATTTTCGACGACGCCTATGAGCACGAGGCCTGGAACCACACCGACAAGACCCGCGTCGTGCTGTTTGTCGACTTCAACAAGCCTACCCGTTTCCCGGCCAATTTCATCAATTGGATGCTGATGAACCTGGCGATCTTCACCCCGTTCATCCGCGAAGGTCTCGACAACCACAAGGAGTGGGAAAAGAAATTCTACGCCCAGGCCGAGGCATTGCGGAACCGCAAGACGGACTAGCGCAATCACAGATAGTTGTTGCGAGGCCGGGATTGCAATGGCATTGCGACGCCCGAGGCCTAAACCGCGGCAACACCGCCATCGATGAAGAGTTCATGTCCAGCGACAAAGCTACTCTCGCTTGATGCCAGGAAAAGGACTGCGCGTGCCACCTCGTCCGGTTCCCCCAACCGCCCAAGCGGCACGCTTCTATTGAGAGCCTCTTCGACTTCGGGTTGCGTGTCAAGGTAGCTGCGTATCAGCCGTGTTTCTGTTCCACCAGGCGAGACGACGTTGACGCGGATGCCTCGCTCCTTAAGCTCATTCGTCCAGCTTCGGGCGAACGAGCGCACCGCTGCCTTGCTGGCGTTATAAAGAGACTGGCTTGGCAGGCCTTTGCTGCCAGCAATGGAGCCGTTGAGGACGACGGCACTTCCTGCTGTCATCAGTGGCAGTGCTTTCTGCACTGTGAACACCATACCTTTCACATTGACGTTGAAGATCGAGTCGAAATGCGTTTCGTCGATTGCATCGAGCGGAACGACCTCGTAAATGCCCGCATTGGCGAAGACGACATCGACCCTTTGGTGGTCGCTTTGGATCCGTTCGTAAAGCCGCACGACGTCGGCAGACTTGGTGACGTCACCTTGCACGCCGACCGCCCCGTGGCCGATCTCTTTCACGGCCTCGGCGAGTAGTTCTTGCCGGCGCCCTGTGATGTACACGTGCGCACCTTCGATGGCGAAAAGTTTGGCCGTTGCGAGGCCGATGCCGTCGCTACCTCCCGTTATCACCACGACTTTGTTTTCGAAACGTTTTGTCATTTCTTATTTGCCCTTTTTTGACAAGTGGAGGATTGCTCCACTTGTAATATGGAGGTAGCCTCCACTTGGCAAGCGATAGAGGAAAATAAGTTGAGTGATGAACCCGCCCTCCGGGCTGACGCGAAAAAAAACCGCGAACTTATCCTTTCTGCCGCAGAGGAGCTCTTCCTCGAAAAAGGAGCTGGTGTTCCGCTGGAAGAGGTTGCCAAGCGCGCAGGCGTCGGTATCGGCACGCTTTATCGTCGCTTTCCCACGCGTGAGGCACTTTTGGCAGCTACCAGCAACGAGCGTTTCTTGTCGCTGGCCGAGACCAGCCGTAAGCGCGACCCAGATCTAACTCCAGGCGATGCGGTGCGAGCTTATCTTGAAGATCTTGCCAGGAACACGAGCACGTATCAGAGCCTTGCTGTTTCGATCGGGACTGTTATCCAATGCGGGACGCCCGGATGTAATGCGATTACCGCGGAAGGGCGTCGGCTGCTGCAGCGTGGACAAGAAGCTGGCACCATCCGCCGCGATGTCACTTACGAGGATTTCATCTACGTTGTAACTGCCATCTCCATTGCCATCGAAAATGACGATCCATCGAAATCGCGTATCGGCCATCTGGTGGACTTGTTCCTGAATGGCATAAGCGTAAGAGGTTCGGATTAGCCATCGATATACTTCTCTGTCTCTGCCAGCCATCACCGGGGGTAACTGCATCTTCTTCGACGCAACAACTGCTGTCGCATATAAGCAATTGCATTATCCTGCTGGCATCGGCGATTGAAAAATCGGCTTTGCATCGCCATCTCTGGTCAGAAGAAACCGTTGGAGGTTACAATGACGGAATACAGGAAAACGGCAGAAGCCGTGGCCAAGCTGACGCCGGAGCAATACCGGGTGACGCAGCAAAGCGGAACGGAACGTCCGGGCAGTGGCCCTTTGCTGAACAACAAGGAACCGGGGATCTATGTGGATATCGTTTCCGGGGAGCCGCTGTTTGCCTCGTCCGACAAGTTCGATTCCCATTGCGGCTGGCCGAGCTTTACCAAGCCGATCGAGCCTGCCTATGTGAGCGAGGTGCACGACTCGTCGCATGGCATGGTCCGCATCGAGGTGCGCTCCAAGCATGGCGACAGCCATCTGGGCCACGTCTTTCCCGATGGGCCGCAAGATCGCGGCGGTCTTCGCTATTGCATCAATTCCGCGTCGCTGCGCTTCATCCATCGTGACCAGATGGAGGCTGAAGGCTACGGCGCCTATATCAACCAGACGGAGGAAGTCCAATGACCGAACGTGCTGTTCTTGCCGGTGGCTGCTTCTGGGGCATGCAGGATCTGATCCGCAAGATGCCCGGCGTCGTCTCGACGCGCGTCGGCTATTCCGGCGGCGAGGTGCGCAATGCGACCTACCGCAATCACGGAAACCATGCCGAGGCCATCGAGATCAACTTCGATCCTTCGAAAATCAGCTACCGCGATCTCCTGGAGTTCTTCTTCCAGATCCACGATCCGTCGACGCCGAACCGGCAGGGGAACGATGTCGGCCCAGGCTACCGGTCTGCGATATTCTATGTCAACGACGAGCAGAAGCGGATCGCCGAAGACACCATCGCCGATGTCGATGCGTCCAAGCTATGGCCCGGCAAGGTCGTCACCGAAGTCTCGCCGGTCGGCGATTTCTGGGAGGCCGAGCCTGAGCACCAGGATTATCTGGAGCGGATCCCGAATGGCTATACGTGCCATTTCATCCGTCCGAACTGGAAGCTGCCGCGCCGGACGCAGGCCGCCTGAGCTTAGGACTTATTTCAAAGGGCCCGCTGGTAACTGCCAGCGGGCCCTTTTTTGTTGATGTGCTCCTCAGGAGGCGTTGTCGGTTGATGGCCGGTCGAGCGTTTCGACCAGCGTCGAACTGGCCTTGTTCATGCCGCGGACATCCACGTTCGCGCCTTGCGCCCTGAAGCGGGCAACTACCCGGTCCAGCGCTGCGACTGCGGTAATGTCCCAGAAATGTGCGCGCGACACGTCGATGACGACCGACTTGCCGGCAAACTCCGCGACGTCGAAGGCATCGACGAACAGATCGGCCGAGGCGAAGAACACCTGTCCGGTCACTCGGAAGGTGGATTGACCGTCAACCGCCGCCGGTTCCAGCGTCACGTCCATCAGTCGCGCCACCTTGAAGGCGAAGAACACGCCGCTAAGGAGCACGCCGACCGCGACGCCCATCGCCAGGTTCGACGTGGCGACAGTCACGGCCACGGTTGCCAGCATCACTGTACTCGACATTTTCGGATGGATGACGATGGCCCTGAGCGAGGACCAGTCGAATGTGTCGATCGAGACCATGACCATGATCGCCACCAGCGCGGCAACCGGTACCTGCGATACCCATGGTTTCAGGAGCACCATCAGTATGAGCAGGAACGCACCGGCAAACAGCGTCGAGAGGCGGCCGCGACCGCCATATTTGATATTGCTCACCGTCTGGCCGATCATGCCGCAGCCGGCGATGCCGCCAAACAGGCTGGCAGCCGCGTTGGCCAGGCCGAGACCGGTGGCTTCACGGTTCTTCGAACTCGGCGTATTGGTGAGGTCGTCGACAACGCTGGCGGTCATCATCGATTCCAGCAGCCCGACCATGGCAATTGCAAGCGCCGGGCCGGCGATGATGCCGAGGGTCTCGAACGTCAACGGTACGGAGGGCCAGGCAAAGATCGGTAGGCTGTCGGGCAACCGTCCGAGATCGGCGACGGTCTTCACCGGCAGGTGCAGCATCACCGACGCGACTGTCAAAACGACGATGCAGATCAGCGGCGAGGGGATAGCCGTTGTTATCAGGGGCAGCAGGTAAATGAGCGCAAGGCCTGCGGCAAGCACCGCATAGGTTGCCCATCCGGCGCCGATGACTTGCGGCATCTGGGCCGAGAATATCAGGATCGCAAGGGCGTTGACGAAGCCCGTCCGAACAGACTTCGAGACGAAGCGCATGAGCACGCCGAGGCGGAGAAGGCCGAAGAGGATCTGGATTACGCCGGCGAGCAGTCCGGCGGCGAGAAGGTAGGGAAGGCCGTGGCTGTGGACCAGCGGAGCCGCCACGAGGGCGACGGAGCCGGCCGCAGCCGAGATCATCGCGGGGCGGCCGCCGGTAAAGGCAATGACGATGCCGATGACGAAGGAGGCAAACAGGCCGACCTGCGGATCGACGCCGGCCGCGAAGGAAAAGGCGATGACTTCCGGAATGAGGGCAAAGGTGGCAACTGCACCGGCCAGCATTTCACGCGTGGGACGGGCAGACCAGTCCCGGCTGAAGGACGATAGGATCATGGGATGAATTCTCGCAAAGCATGGCGATCGCCGCTGAAAATGCGGTCGTATCCTGGCATGCACATATTTGCGTGGTCCGGCGGATCGGCGGCCGGAATAGCCACCCGGATTTTCACCGGGTCCAGTCGAATAAGCTCTTATAGCCAGACTCGATATTGCGGCGCAACAGAAAATGGCACCGCTTACAGTTTTGCAGTCGATGCCATTCAGACGTTCAAAATCGCTGCCGAGCCGTTGGTCCGGCTGGCCTGATACCTTACTGCGCGGTGAAGAACGTCAGCAGGACCTTGCCCTTGTCGCCGAGAAGGCAGACGAAGCGGTCGGATTTACCGGTCACGCCCTTGCGCGAGAGATAGGCCTCGCCGAGCAGCACCGTTTTCACCGAAACATCCTCGACCTTGGTATCCGCGGCGCTGACGGCCAGGCTCTCCATGTCAAAAACGATGTCGGTGATGTCGGGCGATTTTGCCTGCAGAGCGATCAGGCCGGTGGCCTTGCATGCGGTCACTGCAGGATCTTCCTTGGTCTGGGCGAGCGCCGGTGTCACCAGAAAGGCAGCGGCGACGGTGGCGAGGATCAATGTCTTGTAGGTCATGGGATTAATCTTTCCGCTGCGTTTCAGGTGGGTCGGGAGACGCGAAAAGGGCCAGCACAATGGCTGGCCCAATTCGGTTGTCGGCGATTATTTCTTGAACTTGGAGTAGTCGAGCTTCGGAGCCTTCGTCAGGTCTTCCTTGGAGGTGTCGACATAGGCCTTCCAGGTGCCGTTATCGTCGGCGAGGGCGACAGACGATGGGTCGAGCACGACATAGCTTTCGCCGAGGCCGAGGAAGCCGCCGACGCTGGCGACGATGCCGATGACGGACTTGCCGCCGCCGATGACGATGTCGGAGACTTCGCCGATCTTGTCATTCTGCTTGTTGTAGATGTCGACGCCGATCAGCTTCGAAGTGACGATGTCGGTGTCCTGAATGTTGACGTACTTCAGGGGGCCGCTAGCCATCTTGCCCATGGTGATGCCTGGGCCTGCCATCGTGGCATCTGCCCCGGTAGCTGCCGACGTCTGAGCAAAGGCTGCACCACCGATGAGTGTGAGCGTCAGACCGGCAACGAGCGAACGGAATTTCATAAAGGACTCCCTAGGATTATGTAGGCCGACGACGTGTCGGCCAGTGCGGATAAGAAATTCCTGAAGATGAATTTTGTTCCATAGGGCGTTGTTTTAAATCGCTTTCCTTCAATCCGCCGATAAGTGTCTAATATAAGGAGGCCACTCGCTGAGCCCTGATAATTGCAGGTCATGCGCTGATATCGGCTGGAACAAAATGGCGGGTGAACTGTTTGGGAGCGTTGCACAACACACGCTGTCAGGGATTGGAAATGACCGTACGATACAGGCTCGGCTGCGATTTGTCGTACGAGGTTCTCGAGCCGACGACGTTCATCTTCAATCTGGAAGTTGCGAGACTGATGCGTCATCAGCAGCTCACCGAACGTTTGATCATCACCCCTGATCTGAAGCGCCGGACCCATGTGGTTCCAGATATCAACAATCGCTATCTCAGCATCGACGCGTCGCCGGGTCCGCTCCACCTTTCATATGAGGCTGAGGTGACGCTCGATGTCTTCCGCGCCGACCCGGAGACCATCGACGAGACGCCGCTGTCCGAACTGCCGCTCGATATCGTGCCGTTCCTGCTGCCGTCGCGGTTCGTGCCCTCGGACCGGCTGGCTGCCTTCGCCAACCGAGAGTTTGGAGCGATGCCTGGTGGGCACAGACGTGTGACGGCGATCTGCAACTGGATCCATGAGAATATCGATTACCGCCGGGGTGCGTCGAACGAGCAGACGACGGCCGACGAAAGCCTGTTGTTGCGGGCCGGCGTGTGTCGCGATTTCGCGCATATCGGCATTGCCTTCTGCCGCGCTCTGAATATTCCGGCCCGCTTTGTGTCCTGTTACGCATACGGGCTCGAGCCTCGCGATTTCCATGCTGTTTTCGAAGCCTACATGGGTGGCCGATGGTGGCTGTTCGATGCCACCCGCCAGGCCAATCTCGATGGTTTGGTGCGGATCGGCGTCGGGCGTGACGCGGCTGAAATCGCCTTTGCGTCTCCCTTCGGCAAAATGGAGCCCGGTCCGGTGAAGATCACCGTCGAGCATGCGGACGGGTCCGGCGAGAAGCCTGGGCGGACGACGGATGCAATCTCCACGGAAGAGCCGGCGCCGAACGCCGGCGCCCAGTGAGGCTATCACAAATTGCCGCCGTGCTGGCGGCTGACAGAGGTATTCATGACAAGAACTGACACGGGCCAGGCGATGCAACGCCACGAGTTGGTCAGCCGATTGCGCCGCGCCCACGGCATTGCCCGGCTGATGGACAGCGCCATCCGCATACCGGGCACCGGCATAAGCTTCGGCGCCGACTCGGTGATGGGGCTTATCCCGGGCATCGGCGACGCTGGCGGTGCGCTGATCGGCCTCGTTATCGTCAACGAGGCGAGACGGTTGGGCGTTTCGAACCAGCTGCTTCTGAAAATGCTGGGCAATATCGGGCTCGATACGGTCGCCGGGAGCGTGCCGCTGATCGGCGATCTCTTCGACGTCTATTTCAAATCCAACCGGCGCAATGTCCAGCTCCTTCTGGAGCATTTCGAAGTGGAAGAACGAGAGCTCTTTGCCGGAAGGCGTTAGCAGCGCGGGCACTCCGGTTGCGGAGTGCCCGATTGCCCATCAGCTTCGTGGCTTGAGGTTGTCGGGATCGTAAAGCGGCTTGTAGCCGACGGCGACCACCTCGACCGGGTAGGTCTCGCCAAAATACTCGACTATAAGTTTGCGACCCATCTCGGCATGGGACCATGGCAGATAGGCAAGCGCGATATTCTTGCCGATCGTCGGGCCGTAGGAGATGGAGGTGGTGAAGGAGCGTCGGCCGAGTTCGTCGACCAGCGTCTCGCCGGTTTCGGGATCCATGACCGGCAGGATGCCAACGGGGTAGCGCGCCACGCCCTTGGCATCGATGTTGTCCGTCATCACGAGCGTGCAGAGCATGGCTGGCTGATGGTCTCTGGCGCGATATTCCAGATGCTTTGCCTTGCCGACGAAATCCGCTTCCTTGACCTTGGGACGAGCCAGATCTGCTTCCAGAAGATTGTACTCCGTCAGAAGATCGGCATTCTGCAAGCGCAGGCTTTTCTCCATGCGGCGGGAGTTGGCATAGGTCTCGACGCCGAAGGCCATCACGCCGGTTGCGCGCAAGGCATCCCAGACGGCAAGGCCGTCGTCATAGGCCATGTGCAACTCCCAGCCCTGTTCGCCGACGTAGGAGATACGGAACGCCGTAACGTTTTTGCCGCCGATCTTCAGCGGCTTGATGGCTGCAAATGGGAAGTTTTCAGGGGCGAGCGCGGCAGGATCTTCGACCACCTTCTGCAGCGTCTCTCGAGCATTCGGTCCCCAGATGCCGATGGTGATGTATTTCTCGGTGACGTCGGTGATGGTGACATCGAAGCCTTTGTCCTCTGCGACGCGGCGCATGTAGTGGAAATCGCGCGGGCCAGCGTCGGCGCCGTCGATCATCCGGCAGCGATCAGCCATGCGGATCACCGTAAAGTCGGCGCGAACCATGCCCTCCTCGTCGAGGAAGTGGGTGTAGATGCCTTTGCCAATATTGCCGTCGCCGCCGATCTTGGCAGCGCAGAGCCATTCCATCAGTTCGACGTGATCCGGACCTTCGATATCGAACATGGCGAAATGCGACAGGTTGACGATGCCGCAATCCTCGCTCATCGCCAGATGCTCGGCGTTGGAGACGCGCCAGAAATGGCGGTTGTCCCACTCGTTCTCGCGTACCGGTACGCGGTCGGCGTATTTTTCCAGCAGATGCTCGTTGGCTGCATAGCCATGGGCGCGCTCCCAGCCGCCCAGTTCCATGAAGTAGCCGCCCAGTTCCTTCTCGCGCTCCCAGAACGGCGAACGGCGGACATTGCGGCCCTTGGAGAAGGGCTCGCGCGGGTGGACGGCGGGATTGTAGACCTTGGTGGCGGTTTCCGAGCAGCGATCCCAGATCATCTGCTCTTCCATCTGGTGCGGATAGAAGCGCGAATAGTCGACGGCGTGATGGTCGATGGAGGTGCGTCCGTCAGTCATCCAGTCGGCGATCAGCTTGCCCATGCCGGGGCCGTCCTTGACCCAGATGGCAACGGCATACCAGAGACCGCGCACTTTCTGGCTTTCGCCCATGGACGGGCCACCATCCGATGTCACCTGCAGCAGCCCGTTGAACGAATGGCTTTCGTTGTAGCCGAGTTCGGCCAGGATCGGCGTCAGTTCCATGGCGCGTTCCAGCGGCGCCAGCACCTGCTCGAGGTCGAGATCGCGCTGCGATGGGGACTGGCGGGTCTGGTGCTTTTCGAGCAGTTCACGGGGATGACAGAGGCGCGGATTGGTTTCCTCGTAATACCCCCACTCGATCTGGCCACCTTCGGCTGTCTTCGGGTCGCCGGTGTCGCGCATGTAGGCGGAGTTGCCCTGGTCGCGCATCAGCGGCCAGCCGATCTCCTTGCCGGTGCCGGCGAACTCGGTGTAGGGGCCGAAGAAGGTCAGCGGATGGTCGATCGGCATGACCGGCAGGTCCTCGCCGACCATCTCGGCGATCAGGCGGCCCCAGATGCCGGCGCAGACGACGACGTAATCGGCCTCGACGGTGCCCCGGTCGGTGACGACGGCCTTGATCCGGCCATTCTCCACCACTAGCGAGCGCGCCGAGGTATTGGCGAACACCTTGAGCTTGCCGGAGGCTTCGGCCTGGTCGACCAGCTTGCCGGCGACCGTCTGCGAGCGAGGAATGACGAGGCCGGCATCCGGATCCCAAAGGCCGCCTTGGACCAGGTCTTCCTCGATCAGCGGGAATTTCGCCTTGATCTCGGCCGGGCCGATCAATTCGGCGCGGGTACCGAAGGCCTTGCCCGAGGCGACCTTGCGCTTGATTTCGTCCATGCGGCTGTCGTCGCCGACACGCGCGACCTCGATGCCGCCGACGCGGGCGTAATGGCCCATCTTCTCGTAGAAATCGATGGAATAGAGGGTTGTCCAGCAGGAGAGGAAATCATGGCTGGTGGCGTAGCAGAAGTCCGAGGCATGGGCAGTGGAGCCTATGTCGGTAGGCACGCCCGATTTGTCGATCCCGACGATATCGTCCCAACCGCGCTCAATCAGGTGGTGGACGATGGAGGCACCGACGATGCCCCCTAGACCGATGATAACGACCTTCGCCTTGTTCGGGAACTCTGCCATGAATGCCACTCCGCTTCGTGTTGTGAGGCGACATTAGAACAAGCGGCGGGTCGACTGAAGCCTGTCTGCGACATTATCAAAATGCCCCACGACCAGCAGCTTGTTACGAATTGTTGGTCCGTGTCATGGAGCATTCCAGCGAGGCGGAACGCTTCATTAATTGAGAGAGGCTACCAATTCGTCAAATTTTTCTCCTCTGGAGACATCGAACACTGACGCTTGGGGCCCAACCCGCGTTCCTATCGCAACTCCCGCCCGCTTTATCACTAAGTAGCCGCGCGACATCGCTTCCGTGACGAAATCTTGGAAAGCTTGATCAAGATTGGCTGGCACCATGATTCCTTCTTCTGAGCCATTTAATTTGAGAGATTCCATCATTGTAGGATTCCAGTTTATGAGCTGCTTTGCCCAATCTGTGACCAATCTCCGAGTGCGAATTCCTTCCGTTGTTTCAAGATATGAGCTCGTGCGGCCCACGAAATCGATCTGCGGAACATTACATCCGACCGCCTTGGCGACTAAAGTGTAAAGATGGGCGAGATGGTCGGGCTCCGAGAGGTTCAATGCCTGGAATGCTGAAATCGGTTCAGGTAGTTGACCTCTATCAAGTCCAGAGTGACAAACAGGAACAGTGGGTATTCCGCGCACCCATCCGGCTCCAAATTCCGCATACACCCACCCGCGCGTAAGAGCGATCGGTGAAAGCAGACCAATGAGGATGGAGCATTCAATCAGCTTAGCCTTAATAACCTGATTCCATTCGAAACCCGCTTGGATGCTATCCAGGTTCGAGGAAACGAAAACGTCGCACAAGCCTAAAAAATCAGCCTTGACGTCCTGTTGAAACTGGTTCGCTATCTGCTTATCGACTGCTGCGTGGCTAATAAATACCAAAGACATCGCTTACACTTCCCATAGTAGAAATTCGGTAAAATTCAACTTAAGGGGTTTTCTGGCAGGCGTATACAATTATGGTGCGGTGATATTGCTAAAGGAAGTGGTGCAGCATTCAGCTTTGCGACTGGCTCTGCATTTGTTCTGCTTCGACCGTTACCTTCACCGTCAGGCTTTCCCCGGGCGTGCCGATGCGCATCCCTGAGACGGGAGCGGCGTCGCGGTAGCTGAGGCCTGTCGCAATCCGGACATAGCGTTCGTCCGGGCAGATGTCGTTTGCCGGGTCGAAGCCGATCCAGCCAAGGCCCGGCATGTAGGCTTCTGCCCAGGCATGGGTCGCCGTCTGCTCGGTAATGCCTTCCATCATCAGGTAGCCCGAGACATAGCGGGCAGGGATGCGCATGGCGTGGGCGGCAGCGATGAAGATGTGGGCGTGGTCCTGACAGACGCCGCTCTTTCTCTCCAGCGCCTGCTCGGCTGTCGTCTCGGTATCGCTGGTGCCCTGGATATACTCGACAGTCCGGTTGATGGTGCCCATCAGCGCGTGCATGCGACCGATCTCGCTCTCGCCGGTCGCCGAACGCACCAGTTCCTTGGTCAATTTGCCGGCCTTGGTGAGCGGCGTGTCGCGTAGGAACAGCCAGAGCGGGCAATAGCCGGAGTGTGGGCCGATCACACCATTCAGCTCGTGCGTCTCGATCTCGCCCATAGCGACGATGCGGGTGCGATCCTGCGCGCCATCGAGCGACATCAGGTTGGTACGATTGCCGAACTGGTCGTCATATTCGACCTCCGTCTTGGCGCCTTCGACGGTCAGCGACCAGTCGACCACTGTCTGACCGGGGCCGGTGAGCGGCGTCAGCCGTAGCCTCTGCAACGAGAATTGCGACGGTTCGTCGTAGCGGTATTCGGTGACGTGACTAATCTTCAGTCTCATGATCAAACCCGCTTATTGATTGAAACGATAACCGTCGGATATTTCCTGGCCGAGCTGGTTATTGCGCCAGACGAAGTTCTCGAGAAATTCGTGCAGGCCGTTGTTCATGATATCCTTGATCTCCAGCGTCTGCAGCATTTTGCGGATGCTCTCACCGGTGTCATGGGCAGCGAGACGTTCGCCATCCTCGCGGGCGAGATAGCTGAGATTGCTGACGATCTTCTCGTAGCAATAGGCGAGCGAGCGCGGCATCTGGCTGTTGAGGATCAGAAAGTCGGCAATATTCGACGGCTTGTATTCGGCATCGTAGACCCAGCTGTAGGAGCGGTGGGCGGAAACGGAGCGCAGGATCGATTCCCACTGGACATTATCGAGTGAAGAACCGACCGCCGAGACGGATGGCAGCAGGACGTAATATTTGACGTCGAGGATGCGTGCCGTATTGTCCGCTCGCTCGATGAATGTGCCGATGCGGGCGAAGTTGTAGAGTTCGTTGCGCAGCATGGAGCCGTGGAATGCGCCACGAATCAGTCCGGCGCGACGCTTTATCGCATCGATGACTTCAGGCATTTCCGCCGCCTTCAGCCGTTTGCCGAGCAGCGCCTTGAGGTCGATCCAGCACTCGTTGGTCGCTTCCCAGGTCTCGCGTGTCAGCGCGGTTCGCACCATGCGGGCATTGTTGCGGCCGGCATCGATGCAGGACATGACGCTCGAGGGATTGTTGCGGTCGCGCAAAAGGTAGTCGATGGCGTCGGCGCCGGTGAGCTTGGCGTGGCCGGCGTCATACGTTTCGCGGACGCCGGCGCTTTGCAGCACGCCGTCCCAATCGTCTTCGACAGCACCCATGCGGGTCAGCGACATGCGCATTCCGGCATCGACGAGGCGGGCAATGTTTTCGGCGCGCTCGATGTAACGGAACATCCAGTAGAGGCCATTGGCGGTTCTTCCAAGCATGTCCGTATCAGTCCTCCAGTACCCAGGTATCCTTGGTGCCGCCGCCCTGGCTGGAGTTGACGACCAGCGAGCCTTCCTTCAGCGCCACGCGGGTCAGTCCGCCGGGAATGATCTGCACCTTGTCGGAAACCAGCACATAGGGCCTGAGGTCGACGTGGCGTGGCGCGATGCCCTTGTTGACCATGATCGGCACGGTCGACAACGACAGTGTCGGCTGGGCAATATAGTTGTTCGGCCTGGCTTTCAGCTTCTCGGCGAACTCGGCGCATTCCTTCTTGGAGGAGGTCGGGCCGACCAGCATGCCGTAGCCGCCGGATCCATGGACTTCCTTGACCACCAGTTCGGACAGATGCTCGAGCACGTATTTGAGGCTGTCGGGTTCGGAGCAGCGCCAGGTCGGCACGTTCTCCAGAAGAGGCTTGCGACCGGTATAGAATTCGACGATCTCCGGCATGTAGGAGTAGATCGCCTTGTCGTCAGAGATGCCGGTGCCGGGTGCATTGGCGATGGTGATGTGGCCGGCACGATAGACATCCATGATGCCGGGAATGCCGAGCGCAGAGTCCGCCCGGAAGGTCAGGGGATCGAGGTATTCGTCATCGACGCGGCGGTAGAGAACGTCGATTGCCTCATAGCCGCGTGTGGTACGCATCTTCACCTTGCCGTCGATGACGCGGAGGTCGGAGCCCTCGACCAGCTCGACGCCCATCATGTCGGCAAGAAACGAGTGTTCGTAATAGGCGGAATTGTAGATGCCGGGGGTCAGGACCGCGACGCGCGGCTTACCCGAACAGCCGGGAGGGGCCAGCGACGCAAGGCTCTGGCGCAGGAGGTTCGGATAGTCCTCGACCGGGCGCACCTTGTTCTGATGGAACAGCTCCGGAAACATCTGCATCATGGTTTCGCGGTTTTCCAGCATGTAGCTGACACCCGACGGCGTGCGGGCATTGTCTTCCAGCACATAGAACTGGTCTTCGCCGGTGCGCACGATGTCGGTGCCGACGATGTGGGTATAAACGCCGCCCGGAGGCCGGAAGCCGATCATCTCGGGGATGAAGGCGATATTCTTCTCGATCAGTTCACGCGGCACCCGACCGGCGCGGATGATTTCCTGCTTGTGGTAGATGTCGTCGAGGAAGGCATTCAGTGCGATGACGCGCTGTTCGATGCCCTGCGCGAGCTTTCGCCATTCACGGCCGGAGATGATGCGCGGGATGATATCGAAGGGGATCAGCTTTTCCGATGAATCTTCGTGTCCGTAGACCGCGAAGGTTATGCCTGTTTTGCGAAAGATGTTCTCGGCGTCGCGGGACTTGGCAATCAGATGGGCGCGATCTTGGTTGTTGAACCATTCCGAATAGGTTTGATAAGGCGCGCGCGGGCTTTCACCGGCCGTTATCATTTCGTCAAATGCCAAAGCTGCGGTCCCCGTTTTTTCTCATTTGAATACAATGGCGGAAGCAATGCAAGAAGCATGCGCAGTTGGAGATAGAATTTCGGAACCAATGGGAAAGCCCGGCAAGCGCTGAAAAAGCTGGCATAGACAGAATAACTAATATGCGAAGCGTTCCGGCTGGCATGTTTGCTCTGCACATCCTTTGCGCAGCTGGCTATTTTTGCTGCAGGATGCCCTGCCGGCAGCAGCCGGAGGTCGATGCGCCAGGCAAAGAAAAAGCGGCGGAATTGCTCCCGCCGCTTCGTTAGGTCAGATGGTCTGGCTTACGCCTGTTCGCGACGGGGGCCTGGGCGACCGCCGGCTGGCTTGCGGGCCTGGCCGTTGTTGCCGTCTGGACGACCGCGGGCTTCGCCAGCCTTGTGAGCTGGGCGGCCATGCGGCGGACGGCTGCGTGGTGCGCCGTTGTCGCCGGCTGGCCGAGCACGCTGCGGCGCCTTGGCTGGGCGGAAGTCCGATGTCGAGGCCAGATCGTTGTCGATCTCACGCGGGGCGCGTTCCGCGGGGCGCTGTCCACGGAAATCGGCATTGCGGTTGTTTTCGCGCGCTGCTGCCGGGCGATCGCCGCGGGTTTCGCTGCGGAAATCACCGTCTGGACGCGGACGACGGGCTGGACGGCCGTCGGAGCGGGGAGCGCCAGATCCGGCGCCACGACCCTGGCCCTGGCCACCACCACGGTTGCCACCGGCGCCCGAGCGATTGCCGCCACCGCCACCACGGGCAGGACGAGCACGGTCTGCCGGGGCTTCGCCGCTGGCAACCTGAATGTCGATGGACATCAGGCGTTCGATATCGCGCAGAAGACGGATTTCGTCCGGAGCGCAGAAGGCGATGGCGATGCCGTCGCGACCGGCACGGGCCGTACGGCCGATGCGGTGAACGTAGGCATCCGGTACTTCCGGCAGGTCGTAGTTGTAGACGTGGCTGACACCCGGGATGTCGATGCCACGGGCAGCGACGTCGGTGGCGACGAGAACGCGGGTTTCACCGTCCTTGAAGGACTTCAAAGCACGCTCGCGCTGGCCCTGGCTCTTGTTGCCGTGGATCGAGGCCGCCGCGAAGCCGACGTGCTCGAGATGCTTCATCAGCTTCTCGGCGCCGTGCTTAGTGCGCAGGAAGACCATGGCGCGGCCGTCCGGGTTGGCGTTCATCGATTCCTTGAGGAGCTCGGTCTTATGGTTCTGGCCGGAAACGAAGTGAACAAACTGTTCGACCTTGTCCGCAGCCTTGCCGGGAGGCGAAACTTCGACACGGGCCGGATTGCTCAGGAAGTCGGCAGCGAGATCGGCGATGGCCTTCGGCATGGTGGCCGAGAACAGCAGCGTCTGGCGCTTGGCAGGCACCATCTTCGAAATCTTGCGCAGGTCATGCACGAAGCCGAGGTCGAGCATCTGGTCGGCTTCGTCGAGGACGAGGTAGGACACATGGCCGAGCGTCAGGGCGCGACGGGCAATCAGGTCGAGCAGGCGGCCAGGCGTTGCGACGAGAATGTCGACGCCGCGTTCCATCTGCATCTGCTGCTTGTTGATTGAAGCGCCGCCAACGACGAGGCCGATCTTCAGCTGCGTCTTGCGGGTGTATTCCTTCAGGCTGGCAGCGATCTGGTTCACCAGTTCGCGGGTCGGCGCGAGGATCAGCGTGCGGGTGCTGCGGTGTTCAGGACGCTTGCCGTCCTTCATCAGCATTTCAATGATCGGCAGGCCGAAAGCGGCCGTCTTGCCGGTGCCTGTCTGGGCGAGGCCGACGAGGTCGCGGCCCTGGAGAACGAGCGGAATGGCTTCCGCCTGGATCGGGGTAGGGGTCGAATATCCCTGTTGGGTCAGAGACGTCACAATCTGTTCGGACAAGCCAAGATCGCTAAAAGTGGTCAATTCAATTGCCTTTCGAGGCGCCAAAAACGAGTTCGCCGGAACGCGTCTTGCGGTCCGGTCGGTCTCTGGCGTCAAGAACCCCGCGTGAAGTGGGAACTTGTAAGTTGGAAAATAGCTTTCCAGCGCATGGGACTGCCGCCATTCGGCAGTCGTTTTTCGAGCGCTTTTGTCCTTCTCTTGCGGGTCGTCTTTTTTCGCAGGGCACGCTCACGCGGCGGCCGGGAAGGTGAAAGCTGAGGGGCATATGGCCCTATTCGTCGCTGAAGTCAACTGTCAGCTTCGATAAACCAGCTGTCGGCAGCAGCGCTTTGTGTCGCAGCCCGATGCCATCGATCCACGCCCAAAAGACCAGAACGCGTATGGTTAACGCATTGTTAGCGGACTGCTTGGTAAAAAGACAGACTGTATGCGTCGAACGAGCGAGGCTTTCTTGAAGAGCCGTGGTGAACTGCTGGATATTGCCTGTCATCGGATCACAGAGACCGACCGGCCTGCCTATGTCAAAAACAGCGATCTTCGATATGTCGCGGTAAACGAGGCTTATGCGGCATTTTTCGGCCGCGAAATCTCGGATTTCATCGGTTGTCGCAGTCACGAGCTCTCCCATCGCGTCGAAGATGCAGACCGCGAGGATAAAGAGCGCCGCGCCATCGTCTTCGGAACGGAAGAAACGTCGATCTGCTTCGCTCGGGATCGCCTGTCGGCGTTCGAGGTGCAGATCGAAAGCTTCATGCCGGCGGAAGACCGGGCTTATATCTTCGGCATCTTTACCGAGGCGCCGCCCCCGATCGGTGCCAGCCGCTCGGTGGAACGTGTTTCGCCAGGTGATGTCGCGACATCGATAATGCAGCTCGCAGACCCTGCGGTTGCTCTGGAAACCGGGTTAATCGCCGCCGCCGACACGTCGCTGCTTCGTTCGGGCGTGGTCGAGGATATCTTCGGTCTCCTCGACATGGGAGTCGGCATCTACACTGCCGATCTGCAGCTTGCCTACTGCAACGGACGCTGGAACGACCTCTATCGGCGCCTGGTGGGCGGGCCGACGCTCGGCATGAACGCGCGCGACGTCTATTCGTCCGTCTTCGATTTCTGGTCCGGGAAGAGCCCCGATTCGATCACTGAGGACAAGCAGGGCTGGATCGAAAAGCGACTGTCGATCCTTCGCGCCGAGCATAGCGATCTCGTAGAGCGGACGCCGGATGGGGAATGGCTGCGCTGCATCCACAAGCGCCTGCCGGATGGATCCATCGTCGCGCTGCGCATCGACGTGACGGCGATCAAGGAAGGTGAGGCGCTGTTGCGCAACAAGATCGACGAGGCGACGCTTTATCGCACTCTCCTGCACGATCTTCCCGTCTCTGCCTTCGTGCGCGGTGCCGATCACCGGCTCCTGTACGGCAACGAGGCATATTTCCGGATGACCGGCCTGACAGCGGAGGCGTCGCTCGGCAAGACAGAAGTGGAAATGTTCGGCGAGGAGGGAACGGCCTTCTTCGCGGAAAACGAAGCCATGTTGCGCAGCCAGCAGCATCTCGAATTCGAGGACGAGGTCGCCTACGCCCCGGGGCGCCAGCATGCGGTCGTTACGCGGCTGAAGGGTGTTTCCACCTCCACTGGCAATCACTATGTCGTCGGCTCGATGGATGACGTATCGACGCTGAAGCTGGGCGAGAGGCAGCTTACGGAGACGCGCGCGCGCGCCGAGCAGCTTAGTCAGGATCTGGAAAACATCATAGGTTCGCTGCCGACAGGCGTGCTGATCTTCGATCAGAATTTCGACCTCGAATATGCCAACGATGCCTTCTACGAGATATGGGGAATGTCCGAGGAGGATCGCCGGGAGGCGACGTCGCTTCGCGAGGTGATGCGCCGAAACCATGCGCGCGGCTATTTCGGCCCGGACGCCCCTGACTGGGAAACGCTCTATAAAGCGCGAATCGAGGCGATTTCCGGGCCGGACGGCAGTCTCCAGTCCGAAATCAGTTTTGGCGTGGACCGCCGGGTGCTGGTGGATGGTCGCAAGCTTTCCGGCAACCGGACCTTGCTCTGCTACGCCGACGTTTCATCGCTGTGCCGCAAGGAGAGGGAGCTATCGGAAGGGCGCGAGGCGCTGGAGCGCCTGGGGGAACTGATGACCGACGCGACGCATGCCATGTCGCAAGGGCTGATGATCGTCGAGGACGGCATCATCATGCTCTCTAACGATGCGTTGCCCGGTATGTTGCAGATCGAGGCGGCATCGCTGTCCGTCGGCAGGCGATGGCTGAAGATCTTCCGCCATTGTGCCGCGCGGGGCGACCTTGGATCCGCGCCGCAGGAGGCACTCGCTGCCTGGGCCGACAGGATCCGTCGTCACCAGCCGATTTCGGCAAACTTCAATATCCGTGGCGAGACGTGGCTGCACATGAACGCATCCATGGGCCCTTCCGGCCGATGGCTGGTGGTTTTCACCGACGTCACGGACATGAAAGACCGCGAGACGGAATTGCAGCGCCTGCTTGCCCGCAGCGAAGCCGCGGACCGGGCAAAGTCAGAGTTTCTGGCCAACATGAGCCATGAGATTCGGACCCCGATGAACGGTGTGCTGGGAATGGCGGAATTGCTGGGCAAGACCGGGCTCGATGCGCGCCAGACGACGTTCGTCGACATCATCTCCAAATCCGGCAACGCGCTGCTGACGATCATCAACGACATCCTCGACTTCTCCAAGATCGATGCCGGGCAGATGCAGTTGCGGCAGACGAGCTTCGATCCGGCGGAAGCGGTCGAAGATGTCGCGACGCTGCTTTCGTCTCAGGCCGGCGAGAAGAATGTCGAACTACTGGTGCGCGTCTCACCGCGCCTGCCGTCGATGGTGATCGGCGACGCCGGGCGTTTCCGTCAGATCCTCACCAATATCGTCGGAAATGCGGTCAAGTTCACCGAGCACGGTCATGTGCTTGTCGATGTCGATGCGGACCCTGGGCCGGGCAGGGCCACCATGGTCACCATCCGTGTGACCGACACCGGCATCGGCATCTCGAAGGATCGGCTAGGCTCGATATTCGACAAATTCTCGCAGGTCGATTCGTCGTCGACACGCCGCCACGAGGGTACCGGCCTCGGCCTTGCGATCACCGCTGGGCTCGTGGATCTGTTCGGGGGTTATCTGGAAGTTGAAAGCGCCCTTGGCAGCGGCTCGACCTTCAAGATCCACCTGCCGTTGCCGACTGCAACCGGCTCGCGTGGCAAAGGGCAGGTTCCGGTCAACGTCAAGGGTGCCCAGATTCTGGTCATCGACGATCACGCCATCAATCGCCAGATTCTCACCGAACAGCTTGCCGAATGGGGATTCCGGAGCGTCGCGGTTGCCGATGGTCGGACGGGCCTCGCGATCCTGTCGGAGGCCGCCGACATCGGGGTCGCGGTCGATGCCGTCATACTCGACTACAATATGCCGGGCATGACCGGAGCCGATATTGCGCGCACGATGCGACAGGATCGACGTTTCGACGGGGTACCGCTGATTTTCCTGACATCGATGGATGTTGCCGGTGCTGACAGGGAATATGCAGCGCTGAGCGGCGACGCCCACCTGATGAAGCCGGCGCGCGCAAATGTACTCCGCAACACAGTGATCGAGGTCGTGCGCACGGCCCGTCAGCGTCGCTCGACCGGCGAGGCGCCGCGCCCGTTGGTGTCCGAGGCCCCGGAGGCCGTCGCGGGGCAGTCCGTCTCGGCTGCTGCAGTTTTTGCGACGGATAGGCCAGCGGAGAGTGTCGATATCCTGGTGGCAGAGGATAACGAGGTCAACCAGATCGTCTTCACGCAAATCCTGCAAGCGGCCGGCGCTCATTTCCTGATTGTCAGGAACGGCGAGGAGGCGGTCGCTGCCTACCGCCGGTGCACTCCGTCGCTGATCATGATGGATGTCTCGATGCCGATCATGAACGGGCTGCAGGCGACCCGTGCCATCCGCGATATCGAAGCGGGGGACGGTGCCGGACGCCACGTGCCGATCATCGGCGTCACCGCCCATGCGCTCGAAAGTGACCGTGAACTGTGCATTGCCTCGGGGATGGACGACTACATGTCGAAGCCAATAAGCCCGGAACTGCTTGAAGCGAAGATCGGGCTGTGGATGAGAAACGCCAAAGGCTCCGATCAGCAATCAAGCGTCTGATAGGCCCCTGACACCGCAGAGCATTTCGCGCTTTCCGGCAAAGCCCTTGCGTCGTTCGACGGCGAAGCCAGCAGCCTGCAGATTGCGGCGCACGAAACCAGCGGCGGCGTAGGTGGCGAATGTGCCGCCTTGCGACGTCTTGTCGTGGACCAGTTGCATCAGTTCAGGCGACCACATGTCGCCGTTGCGGGACGGCGCGAAGCCATCGAGGAACCACGCGTCAAAACCCGTTTCCGCGGCACCTACTCCATCTAGCGCGGGGCCGCAAACGACACTCAGTCGCGTCTGTTCGTCCAGTTGCAGCGAGACGATGCCTTCCGGCGTCTCGGGCCAGCAGGTCACCAGCGCCCTTCGTTCGTCATCGATTTCCGGCCAGCGGGACAAAGCCCGGTCGATCTCCTGTGCCTGCATCGGATACAGTTCAAAGGAGATGAAATGCAGGGTCGCGCCAGCCGAACGCTCCGTCTTCCATTGGCGCCACGTCTCACAAAAATTGAGGGCGGTGCCGAAGCCTAGTTCGCCGATGCGGAATTCTGACCGGTCGCGCCAGCGCGCCGGCAGGCTGTTACCGTCGAGAAAGACGTGGCTGCATTCGAGGCGGCCATCGGTCTGGCAATAAAAATGATCGCCAAAGGCAGACGAATAAGGCATATCGCCGTCGCGCCATTCGAGCGGCTGGCTCATCGTCTGCGACGCGTCATCGGAAACTGGATCTGTCATGCCAAGAGCCGTTAATCCGGCAAAGCCTGCCGGTCAATCGTCTACCGCACTGCTGATCGTCGGCGGCGGCATCATGGGCCTCTGGGCTGCGGTCCATGCGGAACGCCAGGGCATCGAGACGCTGCTTGTCGATTGCGGCCTTCTGGGGTCCGGCGCCAGCGGCGGCGTGCTCGGCGCATTGATGCCCTACATGCCGGATCGCTGGGACAACAAGAAGCAATTCCAGCTGGCCTCGCTCGTGGCGCTCGAAGGCGATATCGCCGAACTCGAGCTCGAAACCGGCCTTTCGGCAGGTTATCGTCGCTCCGGCCGTTTTATCCCCTTGCCGAAGCCACACCTGCGCAAGATCGCCGAAGGCCACTCGCGCGATGCCGATGCCAACTGGCGCGAGGGAGACAGACAATTCCACTGGAATGTCATCGACGATCCCGGAGAAGGCTGGATCGATCCGGCATCGGGGGAAAGCGGCTTTGTGCATGATACGCTGGCCGCGCGGGTCGCGCCGCGTGGGCTGATCGCGGTTCTGTCGGCCTTCCTGCAACGCGCGCGGCATGTCCGCATCCTCGAGGGCGTGGCAGTCGAGAACCTCGATCCTGTCCGCGGCTTGGCGCATACGACGGCAGGCGAAATTCGCTTTGGACATTGCATCCTGTCGGCCGGACATGCTGCCTTTCCATTGCTGGGACAGTTGACGGCGGATCTGCAAAAGCCGCTGGGGCAGGCGGTCAAGGGACAGGCAGCGCTTATGAAGGTGGATGTCGACCCCAATCTCCCTGTTATCTTTCGCGACGGTCTTTACATCGTGCCGCACGAGGGCGGTCATGTGGCGGTGGGCAGCACCAGCGAAAACCAGTTCGACGATCCCCTGTCGACCGATGCGCTGCTCGATACCCTGCTGGCATCGGTGCGAGCCATGGTGCCGCTGCTGGCACAAGCGGAACTCGTGGAGCGATGGGCCGGGTTACGCCCGAAAGCCATTGACCGCGATCCAATGGTAGGGCCGCATCCGGATCACCCTTCATTGATCGCTTTGACCGGCGGCTTCAAGATCACCTTCGGACTGGCACACCGGCTTGCTGCCATTGCCATCGGCGAGATCTCCGGTGCCCCGGCTTTCGCATCTGAAATGCCCGAAAGCTTCACCCTGGTGAATCACATTCGCGTGGCTTCGCGCACTGCGTGAAATTTGCCGGCGGCGCTTCGTCATTCTGTCACGCAAATCGCTTATCTGCATCGTTGCGCATGGACCTATCCGTGTGGCCGCGGCCCGGAGGAGGGATCATGCGCTATATCATTGGATTTACACCACCTCCGCGCGATCCGCTGACGATGGTTGCGGCGAGCTGGCTGGGTCGGAACGTCTATACGGGCGAACGGGTCGAGGAGCCGGAGATCGGCGGTCTCGGCCTGCGCGAGGTCGCCTTTCATACCGCCCTGCCGCGTCGCTATGGATTCCATGCAGCGCTCAAAGCACCGTTCCGACTGGCAGAGCCGACGGCTGAAGCCGCATTGCTGCGCGACCTCATGCGCTATTCAGGGACATTCGAGCCATTTCAAATCCCGCGCCTCGAAGTCGCACGGCTCGGCAATGCCTTTGGGCTCGTGCCGTCTTATCCGCTTAGTGCGCTGAATTATCTCGCTTCGGCGCTGACGCAGGAGTTCGATCATTTCCGCGCACCGCTGACCGAGGCGGAAATCGATCGCTGCGATCCCGACCTGCTGTCGGCGACGCAGTTCGCCAACCTCCATCGTTGGGGATGCGCCGACGTGATGGATGAATTCCGTTTCAGGATGGCGCTGACGGGACCAGTGCATTCAGCAGACATGCCGCGCATGGAACGGGTCCTGCGCGATCTCTTCGAGCCTGTTCTGGCTGAACCGATTGTCGTCTCCAATATCGCGCTGATGATGGAAGAGAGCAACGACGGTCCGTTCCGCGTCCACTCGCTGCATCCGATGGGCAAGGTCAGTGCGCGGAAATCCGCCTGACGAACCGTCGTCTGCCGTGCTGCAGGCGCTCACTTTCCGTCTCGACAACTCCGCTTTCGATGCTTACCGTCTGCCTGACTTCATGAGGTGGTTCGATGGTATCCGATATCTATCCGCGCGATCTGATCGGCTATGGCCGGACAACGCCCGATCCGAAATGGCCGGGTGACGCGCGTATCGCGGTGCAGTTCGTCATCAACTACGAGGAAGGCGGCGAAAGCTCCATTCTCGACGGCGATCCGGCCTCGGAAAATCTTCTCTCGGAAATCGTCGGTGCGGCAGCCTGGCCCAACCAGCGCAATCTGAACATGGAATCGATCTACGAATACGGCTCGAGGGCCGGATTCTGGCGGCTTTGGCGGATGTTTACCGATCTCAACGTGCAGGCGACCGTCTATGGCGTAACGATGGCCATGGCGCGTAACCCGGAGGCCGTAGCAGCGATGAAGGAGGCGGGCTGGGAAATTGCCAGCCACGGCTACCGGTGGCTCGAATACAAGGATTTTCCGGAGGAGGTCGAGCGCAAGCATATCGTCGAAGCCGTGCGGTTGCATACGGAACTGACGGGCGAGCGGCCCTACGGGATGTACCAGGGCAAGCCGTCCGACAATACGCTGCGGCTGGTCATGGAGGAGGGCGGTTTTCTCTATTCCTCCGACAGCTATGCCGACGATCTGCCCTACTGGGTAAAGGGCATCGACCAGAAGCCCTTCCTCATCATCCCCTACACGCTCGATACCAACGACATGCGCTTTGCGACCCCGCAGGGCTTCAACTCGGGCGACCAGTTCTTTGCCTATCTGAAGGATGCCTTCGACACGCTCTATCAGGAGGGCAAGGCCGGCAGCGCAAAAATGCTCTCGGTCGGGCTGCACTGTCGCCTCGTCGGCCGTCCGGCGCGCGCAGCGGCCCTGAAGCGGTTCATCGAATATGTTCTCGGCCATGAGAAGGTCTGGATCCCGCAGCGTATCGAGATCGCCCGCCATTGGCACGCGCACCACCAGCCGGGAACGCTGTAGATGATCATGCGCTACGACTTCGTGACGCGCTTCGGCGGCGTCTTCGAGCATTCGCCCTATATCGCCGAGCGCGCCGTCGATGCCGGCATCATCAAGGAGCCGCTGACGGCGGTTGGCATCCACGGCGCCATGGTGTCGGTTTTTCGTGATGCTACCCATGCCGAGCGTCTGGCCGTGCTGCGCGCCCATCCCGATCTCGCCGGCAAGCTGGCCATTGCCGGCAAGCTGACGATGGAAAGCCGGCAGGAACAGGCGGGAGCGGGGCTCGACCGGCTGAGCCCTGATGAACACGCTCGCTTTTCCGAACTGAACAAGGCCTACGTTTCGAAATTCGGCTTTCCCTTCATCATCGCCGTTAAAGGCCTGACCAAGGACGACATACTCGATGCGTTCGAGATGCGTATCAACAACGACCGCGACACGGAGTTCGCGACCGCTTGCGTGCAGGTGGAGAAGATTGCCCTGCTGCGCCTTAAAACCATGCTTCCGGAGACTTGAATGACCTACACCGACCTGCCCGACATGCCATCCTTCACCGAGGGTGCCATCAACCTTGCCTCCGCCCGCCTCGGTGCCAAGGGTATCGATGTCTCCGACGAATTCTTCGCGCCGCTCAGCCGCATGCTCCAGGACGAGCCGCCCCACTGGGATGCGACGGCTTATGACGACAACGGCAAGTGGATGGATGGCTGGGAAAGCCGCCGCAAGCGCGTTGCCGGCCATGACTGGGCGATAATCCGCCTTGCCATGCCGGGCAAGATCTTCGGTTTCGACGTCGATACCGGCTATTTCACCGGCAACTATCCGCCCCATTGCTCGATCGAGGCAGCCTTCGTCGAGGCAGGCGAACCGGATGCAACGACCGCCTGGACGGAACTGCTGGCAAAGTCGCCGCTCGGCCCCAGCGCCCACCACTTCTTCGAAACGGACGACAAGCAGAAAGTCTGGACGCATCTGCGGCTGCACATCTATCCGGATGGCGGCATTGCCCGGCTGCGGGTCTACGGCACAGCCTATTTCGACTGGTCGAAGGTCGGCGCTTCCGAGGAAGTCGATCTTGCCTACGTCTTCCACGGTGCCAAGGCACTGGCCTGGTCCGACGCCCATTACGGCCATCCGGACAAGCTGCTCGGCCCGGGCCGCGGTCGCAATATGGGCGATGGCTGGGAAACCAAGCGTCGTCGCGGGCCTGGCCATGACTGGGCAATCATTCGCCTCGGCCATGCCGGAAGAATCCATCGCGCCATCGTCGATACGGCATTCTACAAGGGCAATTTCCCCGATACCTGCGAGATTCTTGGCGCCTATCTGCCCGACCTCGGCGATAGCCTGACGGAGGCCGATATCGCCGCCTCCGAACAGTGGAAGCCGCTCCTGCCACGCACCAAGCTGCAGATGGATCACATCCATCCGTTCGGCAACGAGGCACTGGCCGACATCGGCCCGGTCACCCACGTCAGGCTGGCGATGCACCCGGACGGCGGCATCATGCGGCTGCGGTTGTTTGGGACGAAGGCTTGATCGGCGTGCCTTTCGTTCCTGTGGGTTGTTGCCTATAATGTCGGCGTCAGGAGCTTAGATATGAAGCCATCGGATGCCCTTCGAGACAACAGACAAGTGATACGAGAAATCGTATCCAATCGTCGGCTGGCAAATCCGCGCGTCTACGGGTCCGTGCTGCGGGGTGAGGACAGGACCGATAGCGATCTCGATATTCTTGTCGACGCGATGCCCGGTACGACGTTGCTGACGCTTGGCGGCCTGCAGGGTGATCTGGAGGCTGCACTCGGTGTACGTGTAGACGTCAAGGTGCCGGGCGATTTTCCGCCCGGGATCAGGGATCGCATCATCGCCGAGGCGGTTGCCATATGAGCGGTGACAGGCTCGCCACCTATCTCGATCGCATGCAGTCAGCCGCAACCAAGGCGTCAAAATACGCCTCCGACGTAGGGCACGACGCTTTTCTGCTGGACGAGAGAACTCAGGACGCGGTGGTGATGAATATCATGGCGATCAGCGAGTGCGTCGTTAAGATCATTAATGGCCATCCCGACTTTGTTGCCCAGCATAGCGACATTCCGTGGCGCGACATCCGGGATATGCGTAACCGCATTGCCCATCAGTATTTCCAGGTGGATCTGGATACCGTCTGGTACACCGCCGCAACCATGCTTCCCGAGTTGCTCGATCAATTGCAAGGCCTGCGCAACTGGCGTGCTCAAGGCGAATGATGACCCTTTCCCGATCTCTCGATATTCGGCCTCTCACCCGATCCGCCTTTGCACCTTTTGGCGATGTCATCGAAGCCGATCCTGCCAGGATGCGCCTCATCAATGGCGGCACGACGGAGCGGTTCCATGCGCTTGCCACGGCGGAGGTCGATGGGGATGGCGCGGTTGTCATCATCAACCTGTTTCGGGGCCAGCCTCGTGCTTTTCCCTACGCAGTCGACATGATGGAGCGACATCCATTCGGCAGCCAGAGCTTTTCGCCCCTGTCCGGAAGGCCATTCCTCGTGGTCGTTTCCGATGACGAGGGTGGGCGACCCGGCCGGCCGCGCGTGTTTCTCGCCCGAGGTGACCAGGGTGTGAACTATGCCAGAAATGTCTGGCATCATCCGCTGATGACGCTCGGAGAGGCCAGCGATTTTCTCGTGGTCGACCGGGACGGGCCGGACAACAATCTGCAGGAATTCTTTTTCGAGACCCCCTATATCATCGGAGCACCGACGCCATGACCGGACTGACGACCCACGTGCTCGACACGGCGCTCGGCAAGCCTGCAGAAGGCCTGCACATCGTTCTTTCCCGGATCGGCGGGGAGGTGCGGACGGTCTTGAAGACGCTCGTCACCAACGCAGATGGCCGGGTCGATGGCGGACCGATGCTGGTTGGCGACAGTTTCGTAGCGGGCACCTACGAACTGCTGTTTCACGCCGGCGACTATCTGCGCGGCACGGGTTGCCAATTGCCCGAGCCTGCGTTTCTCGATGTCGTGCCGATCCGCTTCGGCATCGCCGATACGACTGCCCATTATCACGTGCCGCTGCTGATCTCGCCCTACGGCTATTCGACATATCGGGGAAGCTGAGAATGAGATTTGCCGCGATCGCCGATATCCACGGCAACTTCCTTGCGCTCGAGGCCGTGCTTGCCGACATCGCGGCATTGGGCATTTCCGATATCGTCAATCTCGGCGACTGCTTCAGCGGGCCGCTGGACGCCGGCAAGGTCGGCGACCTGCTGCTGGCGAGGCCCATGGTCACCGTGCTTGGCAATCACGATCGCTATCTGATCGACCGTCCCTTATCCGAGATGGAGATCTCCGACAGCGTCGCCTATCGCCAGATGTCGCCGGCCCATCTTGAGTGGATCCGCGCCCTGCCGACGAGCCTCGTCTATAAGGGCGAGGCCTATCTCTGCCATGCGACGCCCGAGGACGACAATTTATACTGGCTGGAGCAGGTGTCGCCGGATGGAAGGGTTTCCCTGAAGCCGAGCGAGGCGATCGAAGCCCTGGCCGTCGATATCCCGCAGCCTCTTATACTTGCCGCGCACAGCCACATTCCGCGCATGGTGCGCCTGCCCGATGGTCGCCTGATCGTCAATCCCGGCAGTGTCGGCTGCCCGGCTTATGATCATGACGCGCCCTATCCGCACAAGGTGGAGGCGGGTCATCCGCTGGCGTCCTACGCGATCCTCGAAAAGCTGGAAACCGGCTGGACGGCGACCTTCCGCAATGTTGCCTACGATCACATGGCCGCTGCAGGGCTCGCGCTCGCCAACGGACGGCCGGACTGGGCGAGCGGCCTTGCCACGGGCTGGCTGAGGTAGCAGTTGGGCCGAAGCCTCAGATTTGCGACAACTCCGAGATGATCGACCTATCGACATCGTTGATGTCACGCTTGCCGCAGAGTGCCATGGTGACGTCCATTTCCTTGCGCAGGATGCTGAGAGCCAGTGTTACGCCTTCCTTGCCCATCGCCCCGAGGCCATAGAGGAAGGGGCGGCCGATATAGGTGCCCTTGGCGCCCAGTGCGACTGCCTTCAGCACGTCCTGGCCGGAGCGTATGCCGCTGTCGAGATGGACCTCGATCTTGTCGCCGACCGCATCGACGATCCGTCCCAGCATCGAGATCGACGAAGGAGCGCCATCGAGCTGGCGGCCTCCGTGGTTGGAGACGACGATGGCATCGGCACCGGTTTCTGCCGCAGCCCTTGCATCTTCGACGTCCAGGATGCCCTTGAGGATAAGCTTGCCGCCCCATTGCTTCTTGATCCAGGCGACATCGTCCCAGGAGAGCTTGGGGTCGAACTGTTCGGCCGTCCAGGATGACAGGGAGGAGAGGTCCGATACGTTCTTGGCGTGACCGACGATGTTGCCGAAGGAACGGCGCTTGGTGCCGGCCATGCGCAGGCACCACATCGGCCGCGTCGCCATCTGGTAGATGTGTTTCGGAGTGAATTTTGGCGGTGCGGACAGACCGTTGCGCAGGTCCTTGTGGCGCTGGCCGAGGATCTGCAGGTCTGCCGTCAGCACCAGCGCCGAACAATTTGCGGCCTTGGCGCGGTTGATCAGGTTCATGACGAAGTCCTTGTCCCGCATCACGTAGAGCTGGAACCAGAAGGGCTTCGTCGTCACCGAGGCGACATCCTCGATCGAGCAGATGCTCATGGTCGACAGGGTGAAAGGCACGCCGAACTCTTCTGCGGCGCGCGCCGCCAGCATCTCGCCGTCTGCATGCTGCATGCCCGTCAGTCCGGTTGGCGCCAGTGCCACCGGCATCGACACCGTCTGTCCGACCATGGTCGTGTGCAGCGATCGGTTCGTCATGTCGACCAGAACCCGCTGACGCAGCTTGATCTTCTGGAAATCGCTCTCATTCGCGTCATAGGTCGACTGCGTCCAGGCGCCGGAATCGGCATAGTCGAAAAACATCTTGGGAACGCGGCGCTTCGCCAGGGCCTTGAGATCGGCGATCGTGAGCGGTGTGGACATCAAAACTGCCTTCATGGGTAAAAGGTGGCTTCGCCTATGCATAATTCCGGCGATTTTGCTGGCCGAATTTCTTCCGCTGCGAGCGCCGGGTCAAGGGCAAATGCGAGCTTTGGTGCCGACTCCGGGGTTGTCTTCGAGAAAAGCAGTTTCCGCATGGGTAGTCCCTGTGAAAGCGGGCAAGGTCTGCCCGCTTTCACGTTTGGCTGATAACGGCTCAGAACTCTTCCCAGGAGGCGTTCTCAGCGGCGGCCGATGCGCGTCCGCCAAAGGCGCTGGCGACCTTGCGGCCCAAGGCTCGCGCGGGAGAGGGTGCGGGGCGGGATGAGGCGGAGACGCTGCGAACAGCAGGCTTGGCGCTGACAGCCTCGCCGCCGACATTGAAGCGGGCCAGGAGTTCGTTGAGCGATGCAGCCTCGCGCGCCAGGCTGTGGCTTGCGGCGGTCGATTGCTCGACCATGGCGGCATTTTGCTGCGTGCCCTGATCCATCGTGTTGACAGCGGTATTGATTTCCTGAAGGCCGACGGATTGCTCACGGGTGGATTCGACCATCGCATGGATATGGCGATTGATCTCCTGAACTTCGGTCACGATGACCTCGAGGGCCTGACCCGTCTGGCCGACGAGTTGGACGCCGGAGCGAACGTGCTCGCCGGAAGCCGTGATAAGCGCCTTGATTTCCTTGGCGGCCTTGGCAGACCGCTGGGCCAGTTCGCGGACTTCCTGGGCAACGACGGCGAAGCCCTTGCCTGCTTCTCCGGCGCGGGCGGCTTCGACGCCGGCATTGAGGGCGAGAAGATTGGTCTGGAATGCGATCTCGTCGATTACGCCGATGATGTTGGAGATTTCCCCCGACGACCGTTCGATCTCGTTCATGGCAATTACGGCCTCCCGGACAACGGCACCGGATTTTTCCGCGCCGTCCCGGGCCTTTGATACAAGGTTTCCAACTTCCTCCGCGCGGCGGCTCGAATCCTTGACTGTGGTGGTGATTTCCTCGAGGGCTGCTGCAGTTTCCTCAACTGAGGCCGCCTGCTGCTCGGTTCGCTTCGACAGGTCATCGGCAGCGGAGCGGATTTCGTTGGCGCCGGCGTCAATTCCGCGCGCATTCCGGCCGACGTCCTGCAATGCTTCCTGCAAGTTTGCGACCGAGCCGTTGAAATTGGCGCGAAGACCATCGAGGTGGCTGACGAACGGTGTTTCGATGCGATAGGCGACATCCCCGCCGGCCAACCGGTCCAGCCCTGCGCCCAGCTGATCGACGACGAACTGCACGTTGGCTGCTTCCTCCGCTTTCTGTGCCTCGCGTGCCATCCGCTCGCGCTCCGACATGCTGCGGTTGCTCTCTGCCTCGGCTTCAAGGCGAAGGCGCTCGATGGCATTGTCGCGGAACACGGAGACAGCCTCTGCCATCTGGCCCACTTCGTCGCGGCGATCCTGACCTTCGACCGGGGCCTCGGTATGCCCTTGGGCCAGCGACGTCATCCGGTCGCGCAGGCGAACGATCGGTGCTGTGATGCCTTTCGCGGCCACGAATAGAGCAGCCAGGATACCTAGCGCGAAAGTGATTCCGACAACGGTTAGGGACGTCAAGATTGTGTGGTTTGTCTGGTCCGTGAGCTCGTCGCTCTTGGCGCCGACCGCCGCTATGATTTCATCGTTGAGCGCTACTGTGTCCATGGCAACGGGAGTGATCAGGCTGTCGGCCTTGCCCATGAGGGCCTTGGCTTCGTCGCTCTGGCCCGCCTGGCTCGCACGCACCGACGCGTCTGTCAGGGCAATGATTTCCTTGATCCTGACGATCAGCGCATCGACCTGTCGGGCGCGATCCGGAAGACTGGTCTTCACAAAATCCAGCTTCCCGAAAAGCTGCGACTTGCTGGTTTCGTAGAGGTTTACAGCCGCGCCGAACGCTGGATCCTTCGCGGAGTAGGTAAGTGCCCGATAAGCATTGTAGGCGGTCGCACCCAGGTTGCGGTTTGCCCTTGCCATTTCGACGGACGCAACGTTGTCGGTCGCAATAAACTTGGAGTAGTCCGTATCGGCGGCCTTATAGCGGCTTGCGACGAAAGCCGTTGCTCCAATGCCGACGATGCAAAGCGGGATAATCAGCGACAGGATCTTGGTGCGGATGCTGGCGTTCTTGAGAATTGACATTTGTCCTCGGAGGAGTGGGCGGGCAACGAATGGGCCGCAAACGTCGGCAGCAGGAGGCGATGCCTCCGGCTCTTGACGAAGCGGGCAACTCGGGGATCCGGCGAAATGATGAGTGAAATGGCAAGCGGCAGGTGCCATCATGGCGGCCGAAAACGATCCCTTGCCGCTAAGACCATTAGGTCAGCCGGCTTTAAATAAGGGTAAATGCTGACTTGCTTTATAAGAGCTTTTTTAAATTTGGTACCAAATAGTCACAGTGCTGTCTTTGATGCTAAGCCGGCAACATAGGTCTCCGCAATGGCCCGGTCGTCGCCCATGGTCTGCAGCAGGAAAAGCTCCTCGACCAGGCTTTTCACCACCTCCATTTTCAACGCCATGGCAGGCGTAGCCGCTGCATCGAGAACCACGAGGTCGGCGTCGCTGCCGGGGTCGAGCGTGCCGATGCGGTCGGCAAGAGCAAGCGCCTCAGCGTTGCCAAGCGTCATGTGGTAGTAGCTCTCCAGCGGGTTCAGCCGTTCGCCAAGCAACTGCTGGATCTTGTAAGCCTCGTCCATGGTGCGCAGCATCGAGTAGCTCGATCCGCCGCCAATATCCGTGGCAACACCGATGCGAACCGGTTTTTCACGACGTGCCAGCGCCTTCAGCGGAAACAGGCCCGAGCCGAGGAAGAGGTTGGACGTCGGGCAATGCACGGCGATGGCGCCGGCCTCGCTCATGGCATCCGCCTCGCGCTCCGAGAGATGGATGCAGTGACCGAACAGCGTTCTGTCGCCGAGCAGGCCGTAGCGGGCGTAGATGTCGGTATAGTCCAGCGCCTCGGGGTAGAGTTCTGCGGTGAACTTGATCTCGTCGTGGTTTTCCGACAGGTGGGTCTGGATGTGCAGCTCGGGGAATTCGCGGGCAAGCGCGCCTGCCGCCTCCATCTGCTGCGGTGTCGAGGTGATGGCGAAGCGCGGCGTGATGGCGACGTGGTTGCGACCCTTGCCGTGCCATTCGGCGATGACGGCGCGGGTCTCGTCATAGCCGAGCTGCGGCGTATCGAGCAGGCCCTGAGGGGCGTTACGGTCCATCATCACCTTGCCGCCGACCATGCGCATGTTGCGCCGAAGCGCCTCGCGGAAGAAGGCATCGGCGGAGGTCTTGTGGACCGAGCAATAGGCAACGGCAGTGGTCGTGCCGTGGCGGATCAGTTCGTCGTAGAGACGGGTGGCAATACGCTCGGCATGGGCGCTTTCGACAAAACGGCACTCCTCGGGGAATGTGTAGGTGTTCAGCCATTCCAGCAGATTGGCGGCATAGGAGGCGATGACCTGCATTTGGGGAAAATGCAGGTGGGTGTCGATGAAGCCCGGCATGATCAGGTGTGGTCGATGGTCGATTTCGACCGCATCGACTGGGGCCTTGGCCTTAATCGCATCGTAGGGGCCGCGTGCGACGATCAGGCCGCCTTCGAGCAGCAGGCCGCCATCGCTTTCGTAGACGTAGCTTCCGGTGTCGGAGAGGTCGTGCGGCGCGCGGCTGAAGGAGAGAAGCCGGCCGCGCAGAAGTGTGGAGGTCATTGCGTCTTGCCTTGATTGACGGAGCTTTCGAACCAGGCGACCAGCACCTTGCGCTCCTCCGGCGTCACGTCGGTGACATTGCCCGGCGGCATGGCGTGGCTGCGGCCGGCCTGGATGTAGATTTCGCGGGCATGCATGGCGATCTCGCTATCGGTCTCGAACATCACGCCCTTCGGTGCCCGAACGATCCCCTCGTAGGCGGGTTCTGCCGCATGGCACATCGAACAGCGCGTCGTAACGATGGCCTTTGCCGCCGGGAAATGGGCGTCAGCGGCGAACTGCTGGAAGGCCGGCGCGACGGCTGCTGCGTCCTTATCGCCGGACAGGATCTTCGGCACCGTCGACAGCCACATGATGACGATGAAGAGGATGACGGTGACGAGCCATGTCCAGGTCGGACGGCCCTTGCGGGCGTGGGTGGTGTTGAACCAGTGGCGGATGGTGACGCCCATCAGGAACACCAGGGCGGCGATGATCCAGTTGTAGGCGGTGCCGAAAGCCAGCGGATAGTGGTTCGACAGCATGAAGAAGATGACCGGCAGGGTCAGGTAGTTGTTGTGCAGCGAACGCTGCTTAGCGATGACGCCGTATTTCGCATCCGGCGTGCGGCCGGCGATGAGGTCGGCGACGACGACGCGCTGGTTGGGCATGATGATGAAGAAGACATTTGCCGACATGATCGTCGCCGTGAAGGCGCCGAGATGCAGGAAGGCCGCGCGGCCGGTAAAGAGGTGGGTGTAGCCCCAGGCCATGAAGACCAGCACGACGTAGAGCAGCCCCATCAGCACCCAGGTATTCTTGCCGAGCGGCGATTTGCAGAGCTGGTCGTAGACGATCCAGCCGACGGCGAGGGAGGCCAGCGAGATCAGGATGGCGACGGGGGCGCTGACATCGAGCACATGCCGATCGATCAGAAACAGGTCGGCGCCGCCGTAATAGACGATCGCCAGCATCAGGAAGCCGGAGAGCCAGGTGAAATAGCTCTCATATTTGAACCAGGTTAGGTGTTCAGGCATGCTGGCGGGCGCGACCAGGTATTTCTGCACGTGATAGAAGCCGCCGCCGTGCACCTGCCACTCCTCGCCATAGGCGCCGGCAGGCAGATTGGCATGCTTTACCAGGCCGAGATCCAGCGCGATGAAATAGAAGGACGAACCGATCCAGGCGATGGCGGTGATGACGTGAAACCAGCGGGCCGCAAAGGCCAGCCATTCCCACGCGATGGCGTATTCGTACATATTCGTCCCCTGTCGCAGTCGCCTCACATTGGAAAATTTTCAGCCCGGAGGGAAGGGGAAGGCAGCGAATACCATGCTGTTTGTTGCGCCTGCGAACACGCGGCGGCAAGATGTGACGGTTCGGTTACAGTCGTTGGTGCGACGCGTGCCGGGCGATTGCCGATGGCGCCTGCCTTTCATGCGGTCGGGCCGTGAATTGCGGTCATCAGCCAGTTTCGGAAGGCTCTGATTTTCGGCGTGTTGCGCCGGCTTTCGGGATAGGCCAGCCAGTAATCGTGGCCATCGTCGCAAACCAGCGGAAAGGGCTGCAGCAGCCGTCCGGAGGCCAGATCGTCCCGGTAGAATTCGGGTGTCAGGATAGCCACCCCCTGGCCTGCAATTGCGGCGCTCGCCTCGAACGACTGCGCGCCCAGCCGGCTGCGGGGCCGGCTTTCCAGGTCAGGGTTTTCTACGCCTGCCGCCTTGAACCAGATAACCCACCAGGGATCGCCGGCATCGATGATCCTGAGCTTCAGCAGGTCTTCCGGCGCATGGATCCCGCCAATGTCCTCCGCAAGGCGTGGGCTGAGCATCGGGGTAAAATCGACCTTGATGAGCCGGTTGGCAGCAAGACCCTGCCAATTTCCGCCACCGCTTCGGATGGCAACGTCCGCAGTTTCGCGGCTGAAATCGATGAGGTCATCCGAGGTCTTAAGCCGAACGGCGATCGTTGGATGAAGAATTTGAAACGAGCCCAGATTGCGCGCGAGCCATTGCGACGCAAATGTCGGCGTTGAGTGAATGATCAGCGTCTCCTCGGCCGCCTCCCTCACGGACGCCATCGCCTCGTTCAATATCCCGAAGGCCTCGGTCACCTTTGGCAGCAGCCTTAGCCCGGTTTCAGTGAGGCTGATCTGCCGTGGTCGCCGCAGGAACAGGGCCTCGCCGATATTCTCCTCGAGCAGCTTGATCTGGTAGCTGACGGCCGTCTGCGTCATGCCGATCTCTTCGCCCGCCTTCGTGAAGCTGCCCAGCCGCGCCACCGTTTCGAACACGCGCAGCGCATTGAGGGGAAACTGCCTCGATAACTTCATGGATCAGATCTCTTTATGCATACAGACGGTTGTTCGATTGGAACTGCAGCATTTGCGGCGGCACACTGCAATCCCTGAGATCAATTAAACAAAGGTGAAGTCATGGCCTGCAATGCAGTCTCGCCGCTTGGAATGGCAAGACGGAGGATATCAATTCGTGGAAAATTGCTGCACTTTTTTACCAGACTGTTGCCTGCTGGCGGGAAGCTAGACCTCGATGCCACGCCGGACCGCGTCAAGCGCGATCTCGGTTTCCTCGACGGTCGCGATCCGCGCTATCAGGACCCGTGGCTGCGGTAAGCGGCGAGCGCGGTCAGGATTTCGGCAGCGGTCATGGCGGCGATGACCTCGGGGCGCTTGTCCTTGACGGCCCCGCCGCCGATGGGCAGCGTCAGGCGTTCGAGCGAGGATTTGTCGCCGCCTTCGCGCGTCAGCCAATGGGCAAAGGTGGCGCGCTTGGTGGCAGAGCCGATCATGCCGACATAGGCGAGGTCGGATCGTGCCAAAGCCTCCCGGGCGATCAGGAAATCGAGCGCATGGTCATGCGTAAGGATCAGCACCACGCTGCCGGGTGGAAGCTCAGCAACTAGCGCTTCCGGCATGGCGAGCAGCCGTGTCGCGGTGCCATCGGGCAGCTCATCCAGTTCTTCCCTGCGGGTCTCGACGACGAGGGTTGCGACCGGCAGCGGTCTCAGCGCCGCCGTCAGCGCCCGCCCGACATGGCCGGCGCCGAACAGCGTCACCTGCGGGAAGGCTTCCGCCTCCCTATCCAGCCGCCTGTGGAGGTCCGCGATGGTCTCTGCACTGGCGAGACGGCAGCGCAACTGCGTCCGGCCACCGCAGCACTGGCCGATCTCAGGGCCGAGCGGAATATCCATCACCTCGATGCCACCGCCGCCGAGCATCGCGCGGGCATTGGCAATCGCCAGAAACTCAAACTGCCCACCACCGATGGTGCCCCAGATGTCGTGTTGCGAAACCAGCATGAACGTGCCCGTCTCGCGCGGAACAGACCCTTGCGTGCCGGTGATCTCAATGAGGACGGCAGCGGGATTTTGCGCGAGGAAGGCGGCAAGGGAGGGGATCATGGCCTGGCCTCCGGATAGACGGAGAGCATCAAGGAAGTCCCCCCGGTCTCCCTCATTCCTGTGCCAGTCACAGCAATCCAGTGCGCCCAAGTCTTTGGGCGCGGGGGGCTTATCGTGGCCCGGAAGAGCATCCCCTCACGGCGCAGACGCGCCATGGCTGGATTCCTGTGACGAGCACAGGAATGAGTGAAGAGGTGAGTGTGCCGTAGATTTATCGGTGTGATGCGCAAGCGGCGGATCTGGACAATAAGTGCAATGCGGCCGTCCCCGGCGTACAAGGAGAGAGGGGAACAAGCGCCTCCCACTACCCTCATTCCTGTGCCTGTCACAGGAATCCAGTGCGCCCAAGTCTTTGGGCGCGAAAGATCTTCTGTTGCTAGTGGAAGCGTGCCCTCACGGCGCAGACGCGCCGTGGCTGGATTCCTGTTGCCAGCACAGGAATGAGGGGAGGTGTTGATTTGCCGAGGGTTTTTCGGTGCGGCTTCGGCTTCCCGGCACGGTTGTTGCGGTCCGGGGCGGGATATCGGCAAGTCGTTCGTCCTCATCGGCCTTTCAGCCGCTCTACGGCCATCAGCACCCGCTCGGGCGTAGCGGGAGCGTCGAGTCTGGGGCAGAGGCGGTAGTCGGCGACGCTGGCGATGGCCATGGAGAGGGCTTCGAGCACGGAAACGCCGAGCACGAAGGGGGGTTCGCCGACGGCTTTTGAGCGGCCGATGGTCGGCTCGCTATTTTCCGACCATTCGGCGAGCTTGACGTTGAAGATTTTCGGCCGGTCGGACGCGAGCGGGATCTTGTAGGTCGAGGGCGCGTGGGTGCGCAGGCGGCCCTTGGCGTCCCACCATAACTCTTCCGTTGTCAGCCAGCCCATGCCCTGCACGAAGGCGCCTTCGATCTGGCCGATGTCGATGGCCGGGTTCAGCGACCTGCCGACATCGTGGAGGATGTCGGTGCGGTCGATCAGATATTCGCCGGTCAGCGTGTCGATGGAGACTTCCGAGCAGGCGGCACCATAGGAGAAATAGTAGAACGGCGTGCCACGCCCTGCCTTGCGGTCCCAGTGGATTTTCGGTGTCTTGTAGAAGCCGGCGGCGGAAAGCTGGACGCGGGCGAAATAGGCCTGGTTGATGAGATCGGGGAAGGGGATCTCGATCTCGCCGACCCGAACCCGGTTCGGCAGGAATATGACGTCTGCCGGCTCGACATTCCACTTAGCGGCAGCAAAGGCGACCAGCCGCTCCTTGATCTGCCGGGCTGCATCATAGGCCGCCATGCCGTTGAGGTCGGAACCGGAAGAGGCGGCCGTGGCCGAAGTGTTCGGCACCTTGGCCGTTGTCGTCGCGGTGATCTTTACCCGCTCGATGTCGACCTGGAAGGCCTCGGCCAGCACCTGGGCCACCTTGGTATAGAGGCCCTGGCCCATCTCGGTGCCGCCGTGGTTCAGGTGGATCGAGCCATCCTGATAGACATGCACGAGCGCACCGGCTTGGTTGAACGCGGTCATCGTGAAGGAAATCCCGAATTTCACCGGCGTCAGCGCGATGCCCTTGCGGATGTAGCGGCTGCTGCGGTTGAATTCGACGATCGCCTGGCGACGGCCCCGGTAGTCGGCGGAGGCTTCGAGTTCGTCGACGAGACGGCCGATGATGTTGTCCTCGACCTCCTGGTGATAGGGGGTCAGCGTCCGGCCGGAGCCTGGCTGACCGTAGAAATTCAGCTTGCGGATATCCAGTGGATCCTTGCCAACAGCATAGGCGATCTCCTCGATGACGCGCTCGGCGCCGACGATGCCCTGCGGCCCGCCGAACCCGCGAAAGGCGGTGTTCGAGACGGTGTGGGTCTTCAGCGGCTTTGAGACCAGATGGACGTGCGGGTAGAAATAGCTGGAATCGGCATGGAAGAGAGCACGGTCGGTGACCGGGCCGGAGAGATCGGAGGAGAAGCCACAGCGCGCCGCAAAGGTGGCGTCGAGCGCGTGGATGCGGCCGTCTTCGTCGAAGCCGACCTCGTAATCGACCAGGAAATCGTGGCGCTTGCCGGTGGCGATCATGTCCTCGTCGCGGTCTGGGCGGAACTTGACGGCGCGGTTGAGTTTTTTCGCGGCGATGGCGGCGAGCGCTGCAAACTGGTTGCCTTGAGTCTCCTTACCGCCGAAGCCGCCGCCCATGCGGCGAACGTTGACGGTCACGGCGTTGGACGGAATGTTGAGGACGTGGCCGACGATATGCTGGATTTCGCTCGGATGCTGGGTCGAGGACCAGACGGTCACCTCGTCGTCCTCGCCGGGGATAGCCATAGCGATATGGCTTTCGAGATAGAAATGCTCCTGGCCACCGATCCGCATCTGGCCCTTCAGCCGCTGCGGTGCCTTTGCCATCTCGGTCTCGGGTTCGCCGCGCTTGAGGGTCATCGGCTCGTAGACGACGGGGCCGCCGTTGGCCAGCGCGCCATCGATGTCGCTCCAGTGCGGCAGGTCGCGATAGTCGATCTTGGCCAGCCGTGCGGCGCGGCGCGCAATCTCGCGCGTCGTGGCGATGACGGCGAAGATTGGCTGGCCGTGGAACTCGACCTTTGTTTCGGCGAGCAGCGGCTCGTCGTGCTTGCCGTTCGAACTGACGTCGTTAATCCCAGGCACGTCGGCGCCGGTCATCACCCAGATCACGCCGGGGACGGCGGCAACGGCGGAAAGGTCGATGCCCTCGATCTCCGCATGGGCCCGGTCGGACAGGCCCAGCGCCCCGTGCAGGAGGTTGGCGGGCTCCGGAATGTCGTCGATGTAGTCGGCAGCGCCGGTGACATGCTTGTGAGCCGAATCATGCTTCAGCGACGCGTGCATGGCGCCGTTGATGATCTTGCGCTTCTCGAATGTGGATTTGTCCATCACGCCATCTCCTCGAAGCGCCTGAGTTCCTGCGGTTCGCCCGTGGTCTCAAGATAAAAGCGCAGCAGCAGGTTCTTGGCCGTCAGCTGTCGGTATTCGGCGGTGGCGCGCCAGTCGGTCAAGGGCTGGAAGTCGGCATCGAAGGCGGGACGCGCCGCCTCGACGGTGGCCTCGGTCCAGGGTTTGCCGATCAGTTCGGCCTCGACGGTGCGGGCCCGCTTCGGCGTTCCGGCCATGCCGCCAAAGGTGATGCGGATGTCGTGAACGTCGTTGTTAGCGTCCAGCGTCAGGTAGAAGGCACCGAGCACGGCGGTGATGTCCTCGTCGCGGCGCTTGGTGATCTTGTAGACGGCGAATTTGGCATCGTCGGCCGGGTAGGGCACGAAGATGCTCTCGACGAACTCGTCCGGATGCCTGTCCTGCTTGCCGTAGGCGATGAAGAAGTCTTCCAGTCGCAACTGGCGGGTTCCTGCAGCGGAGCGCAGCTTGACGGTGGCGCCGAGAGCGATCAGCGGCGGCGGGCTGTCGCCGATCGGCGAGCCGTTGGCGATGTTGCCGCCGATGGTGCCCATATTGCGCACCTGGTCGCCACCGATACGGTCGATCAGCCGGCCGAGTGTCGGTACGCGGGAGGCGATAGTCTCGAAGGCGCGCGTATAGGTGACGCCGGCGCCGATGGTAAAGCCGCCGTCACCTGAGGTGATCGACTGCATTTCGGTGAGATGATTGATGAAGACCACCGGGTTCAGTACCCGCATCTGCTTGGTGACCCAAAGGCCGACATCGGTGGAGCCGGCAACCACGGTGGCATCCGGCTCCTGTGCCAGGATGCGGGCGAGATCGTCCATGGAGCCGGGGACGATCACGCGCTCATCGCCCGAAGATACGGTGATCGTCTCGCGGCTCTGCAGCGCCCAGAGCCGTGCCATGATGTCGGCTCGGGTCTTTTGCAAAGGATCGAACAGCGCGCTCGGGCGCAGCAGGCTCACCTGTTCGGCCGCCTTGACGATCGGCTCGTAGCCGGTGCAACGACAGAGATTGCCCTGCAAGGCCTTCTCGATGGCGGCGCGGCCTGGCTTTTCGTTGGCGAGCCAGAGGCCGTAAAGTGACATTACGAAACCGGGTGTGCAGAAACCGCATTGCGAGCCGTGGCAATCGACCATCGCCTGCTGCACGGGATGGAGCGTGCCATCCTTTGCCGCCAGATGCTCGATGGTGACGACATGGGTACCGTGAAGCGAGCCGACGAAGCGGATGCACGCGTTGACCGATTCGTAATGCAGGCCGCCGTCGATCAGCCTCCCGACCAGCACAGTACAGGCACCGCAGTCACCCTCGGCGCATCCTTCCTTGGTGCCGGTCATGTGCCTGCCGATGCGCAGGAAATCCAGCAGCGTCTCCGTCGGCCGCAGGCTCGACAGGGCGATGTCTTCGCCATTCAGGATGAACCGGATCGTGTCGTTCATGGAGCCTCTTGCCGTTTGTCATAAACTTTCAACCTGCCATGGTTAGGCTGCAGTCCATCCTCCGTCAATCGAGACGTGCGTTCCGGTGACCTGGCGCGCCTCGTCGCTGGCCAGATAGAGCGTCAAAGCAGCGATCTCCTCTGCTTTGACGAACTCGCGCGTCGGTTGGGCCTTGAGCAGCACCTCGGTCTTCACCTGCTCCTCCGTCATGCCGCGCGCCATTGCCGTGTCGGGGATCTGGCTCTCCACCAGCGGAGTGAGCACGTAGCCGGGACAGATGGCATTCACCGTCACCCCGAATTCGGCAAGTTCCAGCGCCGCCGTCTTGGTGAGGCCGAGAATGCCGTGCTTGGCGGCGACATAGGCGCTTTTGAAAGGCGAGGCGACCAGTGCATGGGCGGAGGCAATGTTGACGATCCGGCCGTAGCGCTCAGCTTTCATGAAGGGAATTGCCGCACGCATGGTGTGGAACGCGCTGGACAGGTTGATGGCGATGATCCGGTCCCACTGGTCGATCGGGAAGTCCTCGATCGGGGCGACATGCTGGATGCCGGCATTGTTGACCAGCACGTCGATCCCGCCAAAGGCTGCCGCAGCGTTGGCGATCAGGTCGGCGATTTCGGCAGGCTTCGTCATATCGGCCGGATGGTAAAGGACGCTGCCGCCGGGCGCCTCGAGGCGGGCGCGGATGGCCTCGATCTCGTCAGCTTCGCCGAAGCCGTTGATGACGACATTGTCGCCCCTGCCGGCAAAGGCGCTGGCGATGGCAAGGCCTATGCCGCTGGTGGAACCGGTGACGACGACTGTTCTGGCCATGCTCTGCTCTCTGTCCGTGCGGTGCTACTTTAATTTGAGGTTAGTCCCAAAGTCCTGCAACTGACAACCTGCCGCCGGCGGCAATAATTTTACCATTTGCTTTCTGTTCAGACGGGCGAGCCTGTCCTATTGGTGTCGTCTCGGGAGAAGGACGGACATCATATGAGCGGCTATATTCTGGCAATCGACCAGGGAACAACCTCGACGCGGGCGATCATCTTCGATGACAAGATGAAGGTGGCAGGTGGTGGCCAGATAGAGTTTCCGCAGATCTATCCGCAATCCGGCTGGGTCGAGCACGATCCGGAGGATATCTGGCAAAGCGTGCTTTCGACCGTGCGCGATGCCATAGCCGCTGCCGGCATCGAGGCCGGGCAGATCGCCGCGATCGGCATTACCAACCAGCGCGAGACGGTTGTCGTCTGGGAGCGCGACACCGGCAAGCCGATCCAGAACGCCATCGTCTGGCAGGACAGGCGGACGGCGGCCTATTGCGACAAGCTGAAACGCCAGGACCTGGAAAAACTGTTCACGAAGCGCACCGGCCTGCTGCTCGATCCGTATTTTTCGGGGACCAAGCTTTCCTGGATGCTGGCCAATGTCAAAGGCGCCCGTGCGCGGGCGGCAAGGGGCGAACTCTGCTTCGGAACGATAGACACGTTCCTGATCTGGCGACTGACCGGGGGCAAAAGTTTCGTCACCGACGCCACCAATGCGTCTCGGACCCTTATGTTCAACATTGCCGACAACGAGTGGGACGAGGAGCTGCTCGACATCCTGCGCGTGCCAGCGGCGATGCTGCCCGAAGTCAAGGATTGCGCCGCCGATTTCGGCGTCACCGATCCCGACATCTTCGGCGCGGCGGTCCCCATTCTTGGCGTTGCCGGCGACCAGCATGCGGCCATGATCGGGCAAGCCTGTTTCGAGCCCGGCATGATGAAATCGACCTATGGCACCGGATGCTTCGCCTTGCTCAACACCGGCTCGGACAGGGTGCGCTCGAAGAACCGGCTGCTCACCACCATCGCCTATAGGCTCGATGGCAAGACCACTTATGCGCTCGAAGGCTCGATCTTCATCGCAGGGGCTGCGGTGCAGTGGCTGCGGGATGGCATGGGCCTGATCGGTTCGGCCGAGGAATCGGGCAAGTTGGCGGCCAAGGCCGATCCCGGACAGGATATCTACCTCGTGCCGGCCTTTACCGGGCTCGGGGCGCCGCACTGGGATGCCCATGCACGCGGCGCGATTTTCGGGCTGACGCGTAACACGGGCCCTGCCGAATTTGCCCATGCGGCATTGGAAGCAGTCTGCTACCAGACATGCGATCTGCTCGACGCCATGCACAAGGACTGGAAGAAGCGCGCGGACGAGACGGTGCTCAGGGTCGATGGCGGCATGGTCGCTTCCGACTGGACCATGCAGCGGCTGGCCGATCTGCTCGATGCGCCGGTAGATCGCCCGACGATTCTCGAGACGACGGCTCTCGGGGCCGCGTGGCTTGCCGGCAGCCGCGCCGGCGTCTGGCCACAGCGCGAGGCCTTCGCCAAGGCCTGGGCCGTCGACCGGCAATTCGTGCCCGAGATGGACGAGGCGACGCGCGCGGTCAAGCTCAAGGGCTGGAAGGACGCTGTGCGTCGCACCCTGAGCGGCGGGTAGTCAGGCCGGGAGCTCAAGCCCCGCAGGATCTGAAAAAAACCGAATCGTATGAATCGCTTGCGTCACTCGGCGGGAAGGCCGATTCAACTGCTTCATTCAGCGCTTGAGCCAGGCATCCAGACCGGTGGCGGCGGCGCGGCCGGTCGCAAAGCAGGCCGTCAGCAGGTAACCGCCGGTCGGCGCCTCCCAGTCGATCATCTCGCCGGCGACGAAGGTCCCGGGGCGGGCCTTCAGCATATAGTCCTCGTCGATGGCAGCCCAAGCGATGCCGCCGGCAGAGGAGATCGCCTCGGCTATCGGCCTCGGCCGGAGAACCGGGATCGGCAGCGCCTTGATCCAGCCGGGGAGACGGTCCGGATCGGCAAGATCGGCGGCGGGCACGAATTCCCGCAGTAGCGCGGTCTTGACGCCCTCGATGCCGGCTGCCTTGCGGAGGCGATTGGAGAGGCTGGCTTTAGCGCCCTGGCGGGCCAGGTCCTTTGCCAGCCGGTTTGCATTTCGCCCGGGTGCAAGGTCTATCGTGAGGCTGGCGCGGCCGGTTCTCTCGAGGCGGTCGCGAAGGGCTGCGGCATGGGCATAGACGAGGCTACCCTCTATGCCATGCTGGCCGATAACGAATTCGCCCGGAGACGTGCCGGCATCCGAGGTGGCCGTCACGGATTTCAGCGGTGCGCCGGCAAAGCGGGTGACGATATCCTCGCTCCATTCGACATCGAAGCCGCAGTTTGCCGGGCGGAATGGCGCTATCTCGACGCCTGAGTCTGCGAGCGCTGTCGTCCATTGGCCGTCCGAACCGAGCCTTGGCCAGCTGGCTCCGCCGAATGCCAGCAATGTCGCATCTGACGGTAGCGTGCGTTTGCCCTCCGGCGTCTCGAAAACATGGCCGTTATCGGCAAAGCCGATCCAGCGATGTCGCGCAAGGATGGTGACGCCTGCGGCCTGCAGGCGCTTCAACCAGGCGCGCAGCAGGGGCGAGGCTTTCATAGCGCGGGGAAAGACGCGGCCGGAGGAGCCGACGAAGGTTTCGATGCCCAGATCTGCCGCCCATTGCCGCACCGCATCCGGGCCAAAGGCGTCGAGGGCAGGGCGAAGCCCGGGAATGGAGCCGCCGAAGCGGCTGGCAAACGCGGCATGGTCCTCTGAATGGGTGATGTTGAGGCCGGACTTGCCGGCCAGCAGGAATTTGCGCGCGACCGTCGGCATGCTGTCATAGACGGTGACGGCGTGGCCGGAACTGGCCAGCACCTCAGCGGCCATGAGACCTGCGGGGCCGGCGCCTATGATGGCAATTTGTTTTCTGGTCATCGTCTCACCGATTGGATTTCTGCCTCTTCTCGCGCTTGACGGGGAAAGGTGCAAGCACTGCGTCCAGGCATGCAGCCATTGGCGAGATCCCGGACTTGTCCTAGACTTCCGCTGCTGCATATGTCCAGGCAATCACCGAGGAGGAATGTCCCATGAGCGAAGAAGATACGGTCCGCGAAGCCGATATCGTCCGTCACGAGTTGTCGCTGACGCGGGTCATTGCAGCGACGCCCGACAAGCTGTTCCGGGCATGGACGGAGCCGGAACTGCTGAAGCAATGGTTTGCCCCGCTGCCGTTCAGGACCACGACTGCCGAGCTCGATCCTCGTCCGGGCGGCACCAGTTTTATCGTGATGCTCGGGCCGGATGGCGTGGAGTATCCCAACCGCGGCGTCTACCTGGATGTCGTCGAAAACCGCAAGCTGGTCTTCACCGACGCCTTCACCAGCGCCTGGATACCCTCTGCCAAGCCGTTCATGACCGCCATCGTCACGTTCGACGACATCGGCAACGGCCAGACGCGCTACACCGCTCGGGCGCTGCACTGGAGCGCGGAGGACCGCGAAACCCATGAAAACATGGGTTTTTACGAGGGCTGGGGCCAGTGCGCCGACCAGCTGGCGTCGCTGGTGGCGACGCTCTGAGTGCTGGATAGGCCGCAAATGACGGGCGCACAGGGAAAAAGGCATTGACGGACGAGTGAGGAGGCGCGAAAGCCAGCGCTCCATCCGTTTGGCCCGACAGGGCCGCTAGAGCCGGAATCCTGTTTCGATGATCATTTCAAGCGACGACGAATTCACCAAGATGAAGGACATCGGCCGTATCTGCGCAAATGCGCTGAAGGTGATGGCTGCAGCTCTCGAGCCGGGGATCACGACGCTGGAGCTCGATGCTATCGGCCGCAAGGCGCTTGAAGACGCCGGTGCACGGTCGGCGCCCGAGACCGTCTATCGCTTTCCCGGCGCGACATGCATCAGCGTCAACGAAGAAGTGGCGCACGGAATTCCGGGCCCACGCGTCATTGCGGCCGGCGATCTCGTCAATCTGGATGTGTCTGCCGAAAAGGACGGGTTCTTTTCCGATACGGGCGCATCCTTCACGGTGCCGCCGGTCAAGCCGAAGATCGAGCGTCTCTGCCGCGATGGCAAGCGGGCGCTGTGGGTTGGCCTCAACCAGGTGCGCAGCGACGTGCCTTTCCTGCAGATCGGCAAGGCCGTTGGCGCCTTTGCTGCAAAGCACCGCTACACGCTGATCGCCAATCTGGCCAGCCACGGCATCGGCCGCTCGCTGCACGAGGAGCCGGCCGAGGTGTCGACCTGGGCCGATCCGAGCGAGACGCGGATCATGCAGGACGGGCTGGTCTTCACCGTCGAGCCTTTCCTGTCGCTCGGCGCCAGCTGGGCCGAGGGCGGCGACGATGCCTGGACCCTCTACAGCGATCCGCGCGCGCCTACCGTACAGTTCGAACACACCGTCATCGCCACCCGAAACGGGCCCGTGATTTTGACGCTAGCGGACGAATAAGGCGCCTGCCCCGATCGGCGCGTACGCTCGGAAACGCGGGCACGCGAAGCCAGATGCAACCTCCCGGCGGTGCGTGGCGCCGATGCGCTCAGCAATCGGATGATATCCTGGGAACAAGCCGTTACAAATGTGTAAGAAAGCGGGAAGAGCGTTGCCGCTGCTTTGGAACTGTCTTAGGTTCCCGCAAAATCAGCATCGGCTGATGCTTCCCATCTTCCCGTTCAGGAAAGCGATCTCTTTGTTTCATTCCTTCTTTCCTCAGCCCAAGGTGTTCTTCACCTCCCTCATCGTCTGGACGCTGGTTGCCATCTTTGGCTGGTATCTTGGCGCAGCGCATCTCGGTGTGACGTTAGGCTTCGGACCCGTTCCGGAAGATCAACAGCCGATCGACCTGTCGTTCTTCCTGCTGCGCGAGAATCTCTGGTTCTACGGTTACTTCTTCCTTTCGGGCATAATCTTCTGTGGTTTTTGGCATCTGAAGGCGATCAATCACCCATGGAAGCTGTGGTCGGTCTGGGGCTCTGCGCTGATCATCTTCGTGACTTATTTCGGCGTCCAGATCAGCGTCGTCGTCAATAACTGGCGCCGGCCGTTCGGGGACCTACTGCAGAATGCGTTGTCCAAGAAACCCGGTATATCAGTCGAGAATTTCTACGACCTGATGATTGTGTTCGCGCAGATCGCGTTTCTCAGCATGTTCGTCTCGATCGTCACCGACTTCTTCACCAGCCACTACATTTTCCGCTGGCGCACGGCGATGAACAATTTCTATGCGTCCAAGTGGGAAAAGTTGCGGCACATCGAAGGTGCATCGCAGCGTGTTCAGGAAGACACGATGCGCTTTTCGAGCACGCTCGAAGGGCTCGGCATCACGCTCATCAATTCCGTCATGACGCTGGTGGTGTTCCTGCCTATCCTGCTCGCATTGTCGAACTACGTCACCGATCTGCCATTTATCGGAAAAGTGCCAAATTCGCTGTTCTGGCTGGCCTTGTTCTGGTCTGTGTTCGGGACCGTGCTGCTGGCTGTCGCCGGCATCAAGCTGCCTGGCTTGAACTTCCGCAACCAGCGTGTCGAGGCAGCCTATCGCAAGGAACTCGTCTACGGCGAGGACCACGCGGATCGCGCCCAGCCGGCAACGCTGACGGAGTTGTTCGGAAACGTCCGGCGCAATTATTACCGGATGTATTTCCACTACCTGTACTTCAACGTCGCCCGCTATTTCTATGTCCAGGCGGACGCGCTTTTCGTGGTCTTCATGCTCGTGCCGACGATTGTCGCCGGTACCATCACCTACGGCATCTTCCAGCAGATCTCGACAGCGTTTGGACAGGTCAGCAACTCCTTCCAGTATCTCGTCAACTCCTGGACGACGATCATCGAGCTGCTATCGATCCACAAGCGCCTCAAGTCCTTCGAGGCAGCCATCGACGACGAGCCCCTGCCGGCGATTGATCGCCATTATCTGGAGCGTCAGGCGCAGAGCGAGAACCCGGAAACCTGAGAATTCCAGCGACAATGCAAAAAGGCTCCGGAGACGGAGCCTTTTTTCGTGGAGTCTGCAAACGGTACGACGCTTCAAAGCCCGGACGCCGTTTTGCCCCCCCGTGCGGCGATCATGGGCAGGGCTTCCGAATAGCTGACGCAGGCGACGTCCGGTTTGTGGCAGACGTCGCCGACGAAGCGGTCGAGGGCCTGCCAGTAGGCGCCGGCGTTCATTTCGACAAAATGAAAACCAAGTTGAAGGGGGATGCGGTCGCCTTCATATTGCGTCTTGAACGCGGCTTCGTAGGCGTTGAGGCTGCGATCCTCATAGACTTTCGAATTGGCGGGGTCCTCGACGCCTTTTGAGTGGTGGACATAGAGATTGTAGTCCATGCCGATCACCAGATGATGGTCCGGGCCCTCCGGGATGAGGGGCAGTCCGAAACGCGGCAGGCCATTTTCGGTCTTCGGCAGCATGGGTCCACGGGTGACGAGGCTGGCGTCGTAGACGAAGCCCATTTCCTTCTCGGCGGCAACGAGGCCATCGCTGGTGGAGAGATAGGGCGCGCGAAATCCCTTGACGTCGTGGGTGGCGAAGTCCTCCCAGCCCTCAGGTTCGTCGGTCGGGACGCCGGAATTCTCCCAGGCATCGCGAAGCGCTACCTGTGCTGCCTTGAATTCCTGCAGCCAGTCGGCCTTGCTGAAATCTTTGCCGTCGAAATGGCCGCAGGCGTGGCTGGAAATGTCGGCGCCTTCCTGGTGGGCGCCCCAGATGTTGGCGATGCGGGTGCGGATTTCCTCGTTGCTATGGGCGAACCCTACATTCGACTTGCCGGGCCTGTGTCCCGGTCCCTGATAGGCCTTGGCCTGATCGCGGTTCATCAGGAAGGTGCAGGAGAGGAAATAGGTGAAGTGAGCGCCATTGCGCCGGGCCATGTCTCGGCTCTTCGTCCAGAGCGCGTTGTCATGGGCGCCGTCAAAGGAAATCAGCACGATCTGCTTCGGTTTCTCGTCTGCCTGGGCTGCTATCGGCAGCACGAGGGAAAGGGCGAGGGCGGAGGCGGGGATGAAACGCAAAAGAAGCACCGTGTCAGTTTGCTCGATGGACGCCATTGGATGAGGAATGCGGCGAAGCTTTGATGCTGCTTTCAATTTTCAACCCGAGCCGATAGGGATGGTGGTCTTGATTCAAAGGATTTCTCCATGGCTTTGCTTGTCGTCAGCATCATACTTTTTCTAGGCGTTCACCTGATCCAGGCGCTGGCGCCGGGGTTCCGGCTGTCGATGATCGAGCGCCTCGGGCGTCCCGCCTGGATCGTCCTGCAGTCGGTCGCCAGCCTCCTGACGCTGGTTTTGCTGATCTATGCCTTCAGCATCGCCCGCTACGAGACGACGGTGCTGTATTCGCCACCGGCCTGGGCCTCGCACATCACGCTGACGCTGATGCTGATCGCCAGCATCTGTCTCGTGGCCGGCCTGCTGCCGGCCGGTCATATCGCCGCCAGGACGAAGCATCCGACGGTGCTGGCGGTGAAGATCTGGGCGCTCGCTCATCTTCTGGCAAACGGCGACAGCGCCGGCGTGCTGCTGTTTGCATCCTTCCTCGCCTGGGGCGTTGTCGTGCGGATATCGCTGAAGCGCCGGGCTCGGGCCGGCGAAATCACCCCACGCCCGTTCGTGTCAGTGAAATACGATGCGGCGGCGGTCGTCCTCGGCATCGTGCTCTGGGGCGCCATCATCTGGAAGCTGCATGAGTGGCTTATCGGCGTTTCGCCGCTGGCAATGATGTGATTTCTGCGGTTCCCCCTTACAACGGGCGCAAAATCGGGTAGAAGGCGCGTTCATGCGCTGCATCCTGCCGGCGCGCTCCCTTTTATGCATGCAAGTTTTGGCCGGAGCCGGAGACGAGAATGGCATTCAACGACGACAGCTTCATCCGCGAAGTCAACGAGGAACTGCGCTCCGACCGGATGCAGTTCGTCTGGCGCCGTTTCGGCCGCCTGATCATCGGCTTCGCAGTGCTGGTCGTTATCGGGACGGCCGGCTATGTCGGCTATCGCTACTGGGCAACCCATCAGGCCGGCGACAACGGCGACAAGTTCCTCGCCGCGCTGGCGCTGGCCGACCAGAACAAGACCGACGATGCACTGGCAGCCCTCTCTGCCATCGAAAAAGACGGCAAGGGCGCCTATCCGCTGCTCGCCAGCATGCGTGCCGCCTCGCTGCAGGCGCAAAAGGGCGACACGGCCGGTGCCGTGGCCGCGTTCACCGCGATCAGCAAGCAGTCCGGCGTTCCCTCCGTCATCGCTGACGCCGCCCGCCTGCGCGCCGCCTTCCTGCTGGTCGACACCGGGACTTATCAACAGGTCTCCGCGCTCGCCGAGGAGATGGCCGTGCCGGCTAGTGCCTTCCGCCATTCCGCACGCGAAGTCCTGGGTCTTTCCGCTTACAAGGCCGGCGATTTCGCCAAGGCCCGGCAGTGGTTCCAGGCCATCGTCAGCGACCAGCAGTCACCCCGCAATATTGCCAATCGTGCCCAGATGATGCTTGATAATATCGAAGCTTCGGGCAAAGCCCCGCAGGCCCAGGGCTAAAGGAACACCAATCGCCATGAATTTCACGGTTGCGATCGTCGGTCGCCCGAACGTCGGCAAGTCCACCTTGTTCAACCGCCTGGTTGGCAAGAAGCTGGCGCTCGTCGATGACACCCCGGGCGTCACCCGTGACCGTCGTCCGGGCGATGCCAAGCTGATGGACCTGCATTTCACCATCATCGACACGGCCGGTCTGGAAGAAGCCCATGAGGATTCGCTCGAGGGCCGGATGCGCGCCCAGACCGAAGCTGCGATCGAGGAGGCAGACCTGACGCTGTTCGTGGTCGATGCCAAATATGGCCTGACGCCGCTCGACAAGGTGTTCGGCGAGCTTCTGCGGCGGCGCGGCAAGCCGGTCGTGCTGGTTGCCAACAAGTCGGAAGCCAAGGGCTCCGATGGCGGTTTCTATGACGCCTTCACCCTCGGGCTCGGCGATCCTTGCCCGATTTCGGCCGAACACGGCCAGGGGATGATCGACCTGCACGACGCAATCGTCGCAGCCATCGGCCAGGACCGCGCCTATCCGCCGGAAATCGAGGAAGACGAGGACGACGTGGCCGAGACGGATGTCTCGCTGCCGCTCGACGGCGACGATGTGTTCGACGACGAGAAGGAAGAAGAGCCCGATTACGACGAGACGAAGCCGCTGCGCGTCGCCATCGTCGGTCGCCCGAATGCCGGCAAGTCGACGCTGATCAACCGCTTCCTCGGCCAGGACCGCCTGCTGGTCGGCCCCGAGGCCGGCATCACCCGCGATTCGATCTCCGTCGACTGGGCCTGGCGCGGCCGGACCATCAAGCTGTTCGACACCGCCGGCATGCGCCGGAAGGCACGCGTCACCGAGAAGCTCGAAAAGCTGTCGGTTGCCGACACGCTGCGGGCAATCCGCTTTGCCGAGACGGTGGTCATCGTCTTCGATGCAACGATCCCGTTCGAAAAGCAGGACCTGCAGATCGTCGACCTCGTCATCCGCGAAGGCCGTGCTGCCGTCATCGCCTTCAACAAGTGGGACCTGATCGAGGACCGGCAGACCGTGCTCGCCGACCTGCGCGAAAAGACCGACCGGCTGCTGCCGCAGGCGCGCGGCATTCGTGCCGTGACGATTGCCGGGCAGACCGGCGATGGCCTCGACCGGCTGATGCAGTCGATCATCGATACCGACAAGGTCTGGAACAAGCGCATCGCCACCGCCAAGCTCAATCGCTGGCTGGATGCGCGCCAGGTCCAGCATCCGCCACCCGCCGTGTCCGGCCGCCGGCTGAAGCTGAAATACATGACGCAGGTCAAGGCTCGTCCGCCGGGCTTCATGATCTCGTGCACCCGGCCGGACTCATTGCCGGAATCCTATATCCGTTACCTGACCAACGGGTTGCGCGAGGATTTCGAGATGCCGGGCGTGCCGATCCGGATCCATTTCCATGCGTCGGAAAATCCGTTCGAGAACCGCAAGCGGAAGAACCCCTATCCGAGCAAGCGCAAGAAGGAACGCTGATCCTTCGGGACCGGTGCGCCTCTGCGTCGGTCCTCAGCGCCGTCTGATCTTGCCGTTTGCGATCCGCACGTTGTCGAGGAACTGCTGCGTTGCGGCTTCCCAGGAATAGGTGAGTGCCAGTTTGCGGGCGGCCTCTCGCGAGCATGAGAGCGCTCGCAGGCAGGCGCTCCTGAGGTCCTTGTCGACGGCGCCGGCGGTCGGATGATCGCCGAGAATATCGGCCGGGCCGGTGACCGGGTAGGCTGCGACCGGAACGCCGCTCGCAAGCGCTTCGAGAATGGTATTGCCGAAGGTGTCTGTCACCGATGGAAAGACGAAGACATCGCCCTGCGCATAGGCGCTGGCCAGTTCTTCGCCGAATTTCGCGCCGGTGAACAGCACGTCCGGGTAGCGCTTCTTCAGATCCTCCAGATCAGGTCCTCCACCCACCACCACTTTCGAGCCCGGCAGGTTGAGATCCAGGAATGCCGGGAGGTTTTTCTCCGTGGCGACGCGCCCGACGGTCATGAAGATCGGCCGGGGCAGGCCGAAGGGCGAATCTTCCTGTGCCTGAGGCCTGAACAGCGTCGCATCGATGCCGCGGCTCCACGGCAGCAGGTTGCGCACACCCTTGGCCTTGAGCTCGGCGGCAAGGCTCGGTGTCGCCACCATGCAGCCGAAGCCGCCATTGTGGAACCACCTGATGAAGGCATAGAGCCAGGACTTAGGGATCGGCAGGCGGGCTGCGACATATTCGGGAAAGCGGGTGTGGTAGGTGGTCGAGAACTGCATGCCGTTGCGCACGCACCAGCGCCGCGCCGTCAGCCCCAGCGGACCTTCCGTGGCGATGTGTACGTAGGATGGCTGCGTTGCCTCTATCGCAGCGGCAACGCGCCGATAGCTTGCAAGCGAGAGCCTGATCTCCGGATAGGTCGGGCAGGGGATGCTGCGAAACCCCTCTGGCGTCAGCATGGAGACGGTGACGCCCATGCGCGTCAGCTCACGATTGGTGTTCTCGATGGAGCGCACGACGCCATTGACCTGCGGGTGCCAGGCATCGGTGACGATGAGCAGTCGTTCGCCCAGGGCCATGTCCGGCGCCGGCGATTTCCCGGGGGCGATGTTCGATAGACGTTGCAGCATGGGTCGACTGTTCCATCCCGGTCGATCGCGGCGGCGCGGAACATCCCACGCCATCCGATGATTCCGGGCCTAGCCATTGTGACGACCGTCGATGATGAAAATATTACACCCTTCGGTTTGCTTCGATGGCAATGCAGCTTTAGGTCTCTTCGGTGTACTCTGGAATGCGCAAAGGAAGTCAATCTCATGGCCGATGCCGAACTTGCGACCCTCTACCGAGGCTATATCGACTGTCTCAACAGGCAGGATTGGACGCTCCTCGGTGAGTTCGTTGACGATGATGTAGAGCACAATGGCCGGCAGATCGGTCTTTCCGGCTATCGCGCGATGCTGGAAAACGATTTCCGGCAAATACCCGACCTGCAATTCATCATCGATCTACTGATCGCCGATCCGCCGAGGATCGCCGCACGACTGCAGTTCGACTGCACGCCAGCGGGAACGTTCCTCGGCCTTGCGGTGAACGGACGGAAGGTCTCGTTTTCGGAAAACGTCTTCTACGAATTTCGCAACGACAAGATCCGGCATGTCTGGTCGGTCATCGACAAGACAGCCATTGAGGCGCAGCTTGACGGCAAGACGTCTTAACCAAGTCCGAGCTTCTCTCGCTCCACCAATGCGCCGTGCTCGCAGATCACGCGGGCGGCGATCTTCACGGCGAAGCGGGCTGCAGCGACAAGATCCTTGCTCTTCAGGTATTCGGCGAGGAATGCGCCGTTGAAGCTGTCGCCGGCGCTGGTTGTGTCGATGACCTCGGCAACGTGTTCGGCTTCGACCAGGGTGTCGCCAGCGACCGTGCTGACGGTCACGCCCTTGGCACCGTCCTTGACGACGACCAGGGGAGCGCCGAGCTGCCGGTAGCGGCGGATGGTGGCGGCAATCGATGGGTCGCCGAAATGGGCGGCCTCGTCGTCGTAGCTCGGCATGACAAGCGTTGCGGCGCGGGCGCCCTCGCTGATGGTTGCGTGCATGGTGTCGAGGCTGGTCCAAAGCCTTGGGCGCAGGTTCGGGTCGAACACCACCAGCTTGCCGATCGCCTTGGCGCGGCGCAGTTCCGAGAGCAGGGTTTCGGCGCTGTCGTGGGCGAGTATCGCAAGCGTAATGCCGGAGAAATAGACGACGTCGGAGGCTTCGATGGCTTCGCGCAGACGGTCGCCATCGACGGCAAGCTGGCGTGCGGCCGAGGATTCGCGCCAGTAGCTGAAGGTGCGCTCGCCGTCCTTCAGATTGATGAGATAGAGGCCCGGAGTGCGACCCCGGATGCGGCGGATATAGGATGTGCCGATCCCGGCGCCGCTCATAAAGGCCAGCATCTCGTCCGACATCGGATCGTCACCGACGGCCGTAAAATAATCGATGGACCAGTCCGATGGTAGGCAGGCCTTGGCGTACCAGGCGGTGTTGAACGTGTCGCCGGCAAAGCCTTTGCGCAGCAGGCCGTTGCCCGCCTGCGACAGTTCCACCATGCACTCGCCGATCGACAAAAAATGTCCGCCCACGATACTCTCCCTCATCGCATTCCTGCGCCTGCTGTAGGCCTTCGACGCAGGGCGGGCAAGGCCGCCGTGCACCGGAAGCGGCGATCAGTTTTCCGGGCTATCCATGTGATAACAGGCGGCAGTCTGGCCGGGGCGGACAGGCTCTGTCGCCGGCATGGCGGTGCGACAGATATCGGTGGCTTTCCAGCAGCGCGGCTCGAAGACGCAACCGGGCGGCGGGTTCATCGGCGACGGCGGATCGCCCTGCAGGCGGATGCGCTTGCGGGTGCGGGCGACCTTTGGGTCCGGCACGGGGGCGGCCGAGAACAGCGCCTGGGTATAGGGATGGGCCGGACGCTGGAACACCGTGGCGCAATCGCCGGCCTCGACGATGCGGCCGAGATAGAGGACCAGTACGTCGTCCGAGATCAGCCGGACGACCGAGAGGTCGTGGCTGATGAAGATCAGCGTCAGTCCGAATTCCTTGCGCAACTTGCGCAGCAGCGAGATCACCTGGCCCTGGATGGAGACGTCGAGGGCTGAAACCGGCTCGTCGCAGATGATCAGTTTAGGGCGGGTGACAACGGCGCGAGCGATGCCGATGCGCTGCGCCTGGCCGCCGGAGAATTCATGCGGGTAGCGGTTGATCATTTCGGGCACCAGCCCGACGGCGGCCATGATCTCGCGGACACGGCCCTGCCGTTCTGCGCGGCTCAGCTTCGGCTCGAACACAGTGAGCGGCTCGGCGATGATGTCGCCGACGGTCATGCGCGGATCGAGCGAGGCGATCGGGTCCTGGAAGATGATCTGCATGTCGCGGCGGGCGGCGCGCATCTCCTCGCTGGAAAGGTCGAGCAGGCTCTTGCCCTGCCAGAGGATACGGCCTTTCTGGGCGTGGATCAGGCGCAGGATCGAGCGGCCGAGGGTAGACTTGCCGCAACCGGATTCACCGACGATGCCGAGCGTGCGCCCGGCCTTGAGCTCGAAGCTTACATCGTTGACGGCCGTCAGCATGGTTGCCGGCTTGAAGAAGGATTTTGACGGGATCTCGAACTGGGTGGTGAGATGCTCGACCTTGAGCAGGGTCTGTTCAGCCATGGACAGGGCTCCGTTGCTGGTGACCGATAAGCGGATGGAAGCAGGCCGCGCGGCGTTGAGGTGCCAGAAGCCCAAGCGGCGGGCGCGCATCGAGACAGTTGTCCTCGACATGGGCGCAACGCGGCGAGAAGCTGCAGCCGCGCGGCAGGTGCTTGAGGTTCGGCGGACGGCCGGGAATGACGGCGAGATCGTCGACATCCTGATCGGGGCGGGGGATCGAGGCATGCAGCGCAGCCGTATACGGATGGGCCGGATCGTCGAACAGGTCGTCCACCGGCGCATCCTCGACGATCCGTCCGGCATACATGACGGCCACTCGCTCGGCGAGGCCGGCGACCACGCCGAGGTCGTGGGTGATGATGACAAGAGCGGTGTTCATCTCCGACGTCAGGTCGTTGAACAGGTCGAGGATCTGTGCCTGGATGGTGACGTCGAGCGCCGTCGTCGGCTCATCGGCAATCAGCAGCTTCGGCTTGGTGAGCAGCGCCATGGCGATGACGATGCGCTGGCGCATGCCGCCGGAGAGCTCATGCGGAAAGAGATTGAAACGGCGGTCCGGGTCGGGGATGCCGACGCGCTTCAGCATGTCGAGGGCAGTGGCGGAGGCAGCGCGCGCCGTCAGTCCGCCATGGACTTCGAGCTGCTCCGTCAGCTGCCGCGATATCTTCAGCGTCGGATTGAGCGAGGTCATCGGGTCCTGGAAGACCATCGCCATGTCCTTGCCGCGGATCTGGTCGAGTTCGCGGGGCTTCAGCGCCAATACGTCGCGACCTTCCAGCAGCGCCTCGCCGCTGGTGTGGCCGTTCTTCGCCAGCAGACCCATCAGGCCCAGAAAGGTCTGGCTCTTGCCCGAACCGCTTTCGCCGACGATGGCGATGCGCTCGCCACGGCGGATCGTCAGGTTGAGGCCGTTGACCGCAGCGACGTCCCCTTCCGGGGTCTGGAAACGGATGGAGTAGTCCTTGAGTTCGAGCAGCGTCTCGCTCTTTTTGGCTTCCGACATGTCAGCGGTCCTTGGGGTCGAATGCATCGCGCAGGCCGTCGCCGATGAACAGCAGGCTCATCAGCAGGGCGACGAGGAAAGCGGCGGGAAAAGCCAGCAGCCAGGGGTCGGTTTCCATGGCGTTGGTACCGTCGGCGATCAGAGTCCCCAGCGATGTCAGGGGCTCCTGCACGCCGAAGCCGAGATAGGAGAGAAAGCTTTCCGTCGCGATGATTTCTGGCACAGTCAGGGCGGCATAGATCACGACCGGGCCGACAAGGTTGGGGACGATGTGCTTCAGGATGATCTTGAACGGGCGCTGGCCGGAGGCACGCGCCGCCTCTATGAACTCGCGGTGCTTCAGCGACAGCGTCTGACCACGCACGATGCGGGCCATGGTCAGCCATTCCAGCGCGCCGATGGCGGCAAACAGCAGGTAGACATTGCGGCCGAAGATCACCATCAGCAGGATGACGAAGAGGATGTAGGGAAGGGCATACATGATATCGACGAAGCGCATCATGATGCTGTCGAGCTTGCCGCCGAAATAGCCGGAGACGGCGCCGTAGAGGACGCCGATGATCACCGAGACGAGGGTGGCGACGAGGGCGACCGCAAGCGACACCCGGGTGCCGTAGAGGGTGCGCGCAAGCAGATCGCGACCGTTCTGGTCTGTGCCGAAATAATGGCCGCTGGCGAAATCCGGAGGCGTGCGGAAGGCTGCCCAATCGGGATCCTCATAGCCGTACGGAATGAGGGCGGGGGCGATGAGGGCAGCCAGGATCAGCAGCGTGAGCACCACGAGGGAAATGGCAGCAGCCTTGTTGCGCAGCAGCCGGCGCATGGCGTCGCGGGTCAGCGACCGGCTTTCGGGAGCCAATCCTTCTGCAGCCCGCAATTCCTCTTCCAGCTGTTCGCGGCGAGCGAGATTGAGGATCATTGGGTTCTCACTTTCGGGTCTAGCCAGGCGTAGACGATATCAACGAGCAGATTGAGCACGACGATCAGCGCCATGTAGAAAATCACCGTGCCGAGAACCATGCCGTAGTCGCGGTTGAGCGCGGCCGTGATGAAGTAGCGGCCGATGCCGGGCAGGCCGAAGATGCTTTCAACCACCAGCGATCCGGTCAGCAGGTAGCTGGCCGCCGGGCCGAGATAGGATATGACCGGCATCAGGGCTGGTTTCAGCGCGTGACGCATGACCGTAAGTCTCGGACCGATGCCTTTTGCCTTGGCGGTACGGATGAAGTTCTGGTTCATCACCTCGATCATCGAGCCGCGCATCAGCCGCGATATCCGCGCCGCGTGGGGCAGCGACAGGACCGTGACGGGCAGGATCAGGAACTTGATCGAGCCGTCGCCCCAGCCGCCGACGGGCAGGATTCCGAGTTTGATGCCGAACAGCAGTTGCAGGATCGGCGCAATCAGAAAGCCGGGGAGAACGAGGCCGATCAGCAGGGTGCCGCCGAGCCAGTAGTCGGCCTGCCGGTTCTGGTACAGCGCCCCGAGACAGCCGACGAGAACGCCGACCAGTACGGCGACGACAAAAGCGATGCTGCCGATGGTCAGCGTATAAGGCAGGCCGGACATGATCTGCTGGGTGACGGTGAAGTCCTGGTTGGCAAAGGAGGGGCCAAGATCGCCGTGGAGGACGTCGTACATGTAGATGAAGTACTGCTCGATCAGCGGCTTATCGAGGTTGTAATGAGCCGCCAGATTTTTCAGGATGACAGGCGGCAAAGGGCGCTCGCCATCGAAAGGCCCGCCCGGCGCCAGGCGCAGGACGAAAAAGCTCAGTGTCACGGCAATCCACATGACTGGGATTGTCGATAAAAGACGACGAAATGCATATTTGATCATGGGCGTGGATAGGCTCCCTCCGGCAAGGCCAAAGGGAGCCCGTGTCCCTTACTCTTTGATTGACAGCCAGCGGGTACGGTGGATGTCCTGGATATTGTCTTCATATCCAGCGATCTTCGGCGACACCACGCTCTGCGAGACATAGTAGTAGATCGGGATCGCCGCGCTGTCGTCGAGCGCGATCTGTTCTGCCTGCTTGAATAGGGCAGCACGCTTGTCGAGATCGGTCTCCGCATTCCCCTGCTTGAGCAACGCATCGTATTCCGCATTGCTCCAGCGGCCGTAGTTCATGTCGACGCCCGTCGACAGGAGGTTGAGGAAGTTGATCGGGTCATTGTAGTCGGCGAGCCAGCCGGCGCGGCCGATTTCGACCTTGCCGTGCTGCATCTCGTCGTAATGCACCTTGGTCTCGGTGTTATAGAGCTCGATCTCGACGCCGAGCGGCTTCCACATGGAGGCGATCGCGGCTGCGATGCGCTTGTGGTTGTCGTTGGTATTGTAGCGGAGTTGGGCGTGCAGCGGATGGTCGGGGCCGAAGCCTGCTTCCTTCAGCAGCTTCTTGGCTTCCTCGACCTTCTGGGCGTAGGGCTCGTCCTTCCACTTGATCTGGGCCGGCTCGCCGTAATGGGCAGTGCCCGGCGGGACCCAGGAATACATCGGCAGTTCGCCGGTACCGAGAACCTTCGGGCCGATGACTTCGCGGTTGACGGCCATCGACAGGGCCTGGCGGACGCGCTTGTCGTTAAACGGAGGCTTGGTGGCGTTGACGACGTAGTAGTAGGTGCCGAGGAACGGCACAACGTGCGCCTGGCCGGGCATGTTGGTCTTCAGCCACTGGTACTGGTCTGCAGGGAAGGACGTCAGGATGTCGAATTCGCCGGCGCGGTAACGCTTGAGAGCGGCCGACTGGTCTTCCATGACGAAGAACTTCACGCCGTCGATCTTGACGTTCTTGGCATCCCAGTACTGATCGTTCTTGACCGTCGTTACATAGGAGCCCGGGACCCATTCTGTCGGCTTGTATGGGCCGTTGGTGACGATGTTGCCGATCTTGACCCAGTCGGCGCCCTTGGCGTCGATGACGTGCTTGGGGAGAGGATAGGCTGTGTAGTGCGTCAGCGCATTGAGGAAATAGGGGGTTGCGTTGTCGAGGGTGATCTCGAGGGTCTTCGGGTCGATGGCCTTGACGCCGAGCTGGCTGAAATCGGTGATCTCGCCCTTGTTGATCTTCTCGGCATTCTTGATGGTGAACTGCAGATAAGCGTATTCGGCAGCGTTCTTGGGATCGACGAGGCGCTGGAAGGCGAAGACGAAGTCTTCGGCCGTTACCGGCTGGCCATCTGACCACTTGATGCCGTCGCGCAGCTTAAACGTATAAACCTTGCCATCCGGAGAAATCGTCCAGCTTTCGGCCTGGCCCGGGATGGCGTTGTCCTTGGCGTCTTCGGTGGTGAGGCCCTCGAAGATGTCGCCGGCAATGCGGTTCTCGTAGTCGCTGGACATCTTTTGCGGATCGAGCGACTGGGGATCGCCACCGTTCTGGACGTTGAGCGTGGCGGCATGCGCCGAAAGGGACAATAGCGATCCGACGAGCGCGGACGCGTAAAATACCTTGGTCAGATATGTCATGGAGCCGATCTTTCTATGTTCGCCTTGTTAGCAAGGTCGTTCTTGTTCCCGCAGGTGAACTGGTCACGCAAGCAAGAGCGCAACGTATCGCAGCCTACCGACGATTCAACCCCTAAAACCGCGATATGGAAAACGACATGCATTTGTCTGTGGACGGCGTTTCTGTTGCTTTAACGAACCGTTCTGGGATGGGAATTCACCAGCGCGATTGTTTCGATTTGTAATTTTGCGGCCGCAGGCTAGTGTGCGGACACACCTGGATATTGAAGCGAAGGCGCATTGTTACATGAATTCAACGAGCGGAACGGCGGCGAAGGACTGGTGGCGTGGTGCGGTAATCTATCAGGTCTATCCACGATCCTTCCAAGATACCAACAGCGACGGACTTGGCGACATCAAGGGCATCACGCTGCGTTTGCCCTACATCGCCTCGCTCGGGGTAGACGCGATCTGGCTGGCGCCGTTCTTCACCTCGCCGATGGCAGACATGGGGTACGATGTCTCCAACTATTGCGATGTCGACCCGATTTTCGGGACATTGGCCGATTTCGACGAGATGATGACCGCCGCCCATGCGCTCGGGATCAAGGTGATTATCGACCAGGTGATCTCTCATACATCGGACGTCCATCCCTGGTTCGTCGAAAGCCGCACGAGCCGCGACAATCCGAAAGCCGACTGGTACGTCTGGGCCAACCCCAAGCCAGACGGCACGGCGCCGAACAACTGGCTGTCGATTTTCGGCGGCCCCGGCTGGGAGTGGGACGGTATCCGCCGCCAGTATTACCAGCACAATTTCCTCACATCGCAGCCGGATCTCAATTTCCACAACCCGCGTGTCCAGGATGCGGTGCTTGCCGCCGTCAAATTCTGGCTCGATCGCGGTGTCGACGGATTTCGTCTGGACACGGTGAACTACTACTTCTGCGACAAGCAGTTGCGCGACAATCCGCCTGCCTTGCCGAGCGACGATGCCGCCGGGCTGGATGCTCCCGATACCAACCCCTACGGCATGCAAAGCCACCTCTACGACAAGACACAGCCGGAAAACATCGACTTCCTGAAGCGCTTGCGAGCGCTGCTCGACACCTATGAGAACCGCGCGACGGTCGGCGAGGTCGGCGATGGCGCCCGCTCGTTGCAGACGCTGGCTGCCTATACGTCCGGCGGCGACAAGCTGCACATGTGCTACACGTTCGACCTGCTCGGGCCGGAATTCACGCCGGCGCATTTCCGCCGCTGCGTCAGCGCCTTCCAGGAGAGCGTTACCGACGGCTGGGTCTGCTGGGCGTTCTCCAACCACGACGTCGTTCGCCATGCCAGCCGCTTTGCAGAGACGGAGGCCGAGCGGGCACGGGTCGCAAAACTGGCGATCTCGCTGCTGGCAACGTTGCGGGGCTCGATCTGCCTTTACCAGGGCGAGGAACTCGGACTACCCGAAGCCGACCTTGCCTTCGAGGACCTGCGCGATCCCTACGGCATCCGCTTCTGGCCGGCGTTCAAGGGACGCGACGGATGCCGGACGCCGATGCCCTGGGAAGCTGCCCGCGTCCATGCGGGCTTCTCGACAGCGGAGAAGTCGTGGCTGCCGGTGCCATACCAGCATGCGACACTGGCGGTCGACCGGCAGGAGGAGGATGGATCTTCCGTGCTCGCCCATTATCGCCAGACGCTGGCCTTCCGACGGCAGCACCCGATGCTGTTCGACGGCGACCTGACTTTCCTCGCCACAAACGAGGATGTGCTCGCCTTCACGCGGGAAAAGAATGGCGAAACGCTGGTCTTTGTTTTCAATCTCGGACGGACGATGATCGAACTTTCGCTGCCACAGGGGCTGACGGTCAAGGCTGCCATGCCGATGCCCGGCTTCAACCCGAAATCGACACCGACGACAGTGACGCTGGAGGCGATGGATGTGTTTTGCGGGCTGGTGTGAAAAAAGTCAGCGCAGCAGCTTGTCGTAGTCTGTGTGGGATCCAATCCAGAACCAGATGATGGTCTGGCCGTCTTGCGCTGCAAGAGCCCTCCACGACAAGCCCACTCGGGCGGACCAAAGGTTGCCGACCTTCTTGAAATGAAGAGAAGGATGCATCGGGCTTGTCTTCAATAATTCGAAATTTTGGTCAGCCACCTTCTGCACACGTTCTGGCAGAGCCTCGTATGCCTGCCAGAATTCAGCAGTGGCGACGTGCCTCAAAGCGGCCTGGTCTTCCCTGACCGAAATGCGGAAAGGGCGCCAGCTGCCAGCCGATCGAGCTTTCCGTCTTTCTCGTCTGCCTCAATGCGACCGTCCCACCGCCTGGCTTGCAAGGCCTCGAACCAGTTACTGAAGGCCTCGAATTCCGTGGGATCGAGTTCCTCGACGGTCCGCTCTATATGCTCAAGCTTTTTCATTTGTGCTCCAGCGGCCTCGCCAGTCCGATGCTGGCGTAGGTTAGATATCCAGCATCCTGGTGACGATGAACATGGACGGAAGATACCACCAAACAAGCATGGCTTGAAGGCCCTGCAGGCCCGTTTACCCGATCAGCCTGAATGCATCGACATCCACCAGTCCCCTGTCCGAAATCTTCAGGTGGGGGATGACGGGCAGGGGCAGGAAGGCCAGTTGCAGGAAGGGCTCCTGCAGTGTCGAGCCCAGCGCGAAAGCAGCGTTGCGCAGGTAATGCAAGGTGTCGCGGACGCGCTCGTAGGGTTCCAGGCTCATCAGGCCGGCGATCGGCAGCGCGATCTCGCCGGTGATCCTGCCGTCCTCGACGACGACGAAGCCCCCCTTGATCTCGCTCAGGCGCTGGACGGCCTGTGCCATGTCGTCCTCGCTGACGCCGACGACGCAGATGTTATGGCTGTCATGGCCGACGGTGGAGGCGATTGCGCCCTTCTTCAGCCCGAAGCCCTGGACGAAGGCGTTGGCGTGATTGCCGTTCTTGCCGTGGCGCTCGATGACGGCGACCTTGATGATGTCGCGGGCAAGGTCGACTGTCGTCTGGTTGCCGACCGAGGGCAGGCGGAAGCGGCGATGCTCGGTGATGATCTTGCCAGGCAGCACGCCGATGACCGAGGTTTCGCCATCGGTGAAGGGGACACCAAAATCGGCAGCATTGACCGTGCGCGCCTTGACGCTGTCGAGGCCGACGGGAGCGATGCTTTTGCGGGTGGCAAACAGCGCATCGGTCACCAGCCTGCCGCCGGCAAAGACCATGCCTGCCTTGCAGCTTTCGAGGCTGTCGACCACCACCAGATCGGCGCGCCAGCCGGGCGCCACCAGTCCGCGGTCGCGCAGACCGAAGGCCCGGGCCGCCGAGATCGAGGCGGCGCGATAGATCGCCAGTGGCTCGACGCCGGCGGCGATGGCCGTGCGGATTATGTAGTCGAGATGGCCCTGCTCGGCGATGTCGAGAGGATTGCGGTCGTCGGTGCAGAGGGCGATGAAGGGCGAAAGGCGCTCGGTGATAATAGGCATCAGCGCGTGCAGATCCTTGGACACGGAGCCTTCTCGCACCAGGATGTGCATGCCCTTGCGGATTTTCTCCATTGCCTCTTCGGCGGATGTCGCCTCGTGTTCCGTACGGATGCCGGCTGCGATGTAGCCGTTCAGGTCGTTACCTCGCAGGAGGGGAGCATGGCCATCGATATGATCGCCTTGGAAGGCCTCCAGCTTGGCCATGCAGATGGGATCCTTGTGGATCACGCCCGGGAAATTCATGAACTCGGCAAGGCCGATGACCTTTTCATGGTCGCGGAACGGCAATAGCCGCTCGATCGGCAGGTCGGCACCCGAAGTCTCCAGATGGGTGGCGGGCACGCAGGACGACAATTGAACGCGGATGTCCATGATCGTCTCGAGCGCCGAATCGAGGAAGAACTGGATGCCCTCGGTGCCAAGCACGTTGGCGATTTCGTGCGGATCGCAGATGACTGTCGTCACGCCGTAGGGGAGCACGCAGCGGTCGAACTCATGCGGCGTCACCAGCGAGGATTCGATGTGCAGGTGCGTATCGATGAAGCCGGGCACGACGATGCGACCGGTGATATCGATCTCCTCGACACCTTTGTAATCGCCGCAGGTGCCGACGATGCGGTCGCCGCAGATGGCGATGTCGGAGGCAACGAGTTCGCCGGTCACCAGATCGAAGAACCTCCCGCCCTTGAGGACGATGTCTGCAGGCTTTCTGCCGACACCCTGGTCGATGAAGTCTTCGAGAGGCTTGGTCATGGCGATACGCTTTCAATCAGTATGGACGTTCGTCGCGAGTCTAGCCTGTAATCAGCCAGCCGGGGAGCGAAATATTGTCAGCGCCGGGCGGCCCCTGACGTGCATCCCCCGCGACTGCTCCTGTTTCAATGCCTGTTAAATTAGATGTTCGATATCAAGCTTGTTAAGCTTTCTATTGTATACGTCGACCTTTAGAAGGTTTGATGATTGCAGAAGGGTGCCAGGCCGATGATTGACGATGGCTTGGATTCGCCGAATTTGATGGCCGGCTCAGCCGATGCGCTGTCGTGCTCCCGATGCTGAAGCGTATCGCTCTCGATCAGGTGCGGGCCGGAATGTTCATCGAGGACATGGAAGGCAGTTGGGCCAGCAATCCCCTGCAGAAGAGGCGGTTTGTTCTCGATGCCGTCGCAGCGAGGCAACTCCGGTCAAGCAAGGTCAGTGGCGTCGTGATCAACACCGCCAGGGGCGCCGACCTGTCATCGGCCCCAGCGTCAGACAGCCGCCATGGCGGGGCTGGCGAGATCTGCCTGCAGCAAGCCGCTGCCGCAATGCAGACCGTGCGACAGTCGGTAACTCAACTCAAGGACCTGTTTTCGTCAGCTGCCAGCGACGGCCCGGTGAGCGTCGATCAGACCAAGGCGATTGCGAGCGCAATCTCCAAGTCGGTCGATGACAACCCCGCAGTCTTCATCAGTGTCACCCGCCTGAAGGACAAGGATGAGGCGACGTTTGTCCATTCGGTCGCGGTCAGCGCGCTGATGATCCATTTCGGCCGCTATCTCCGACTGGACGAGGCAACCGTCGAATTGCTCGGCGTCGCTGGATTGTTGCACGACATCGGCAAGATCAAGGTGCCCCGCTCGATCCTCTGCAAGCCCGGCGTGCTGGATGAAGCCGAGACGCGCGTAATGCGCGACCACCCAATGCTGGGTTACGATATTCTGACCCAGCAGGAAGACATCCAGCCAATGGTCACGGACATCTGCCGCCACCACCATGAGCGCGTCGACGGCAAGGGTTACCCGGACAAGCTCTCGGGCCGCAGCCTGACCTACTTTTCGCGGCTGGCCGCGATCTGCGACGTCTACGATGCCGTCACCTCGGTCAGGCCTTACCGGAAGCCCTGGTCGTCGGGAGAGGCGCTGAAGTGGATGATCAAGCGAGACGGTCACTTCGACAGCCAATTGCTCAAGAAATTCATCCTCTGCCTCGCTGTGTCCCAGCCGGTGCAGCCGTAGCGTCAGCCTCAAGATTCTTCTGGTATCGTTTTGCCGAGAAAGTCCAAAATGAGCTCCAGCACCTGCCTATGAATGGCTTCCCGATCCCGCCCGCCGGCATCTTGACAGACGATTCCGTCGCCCGGAGATTGTTGCTCGATCTTCCCAGCGGCGCCAGATTTGCATAACTGCATAAAACTGAAGTGCAGGGCTCCAGGTATCGTCATGTAGGTCGTCGATATCTGCGGCAATTGGGCTGCCAGATACGCGGAGTCCTTGTTTGTGGCCGCGATCATCGCGGTCCTTGCGACGTCTGTGCCGATATCCTCCCCCGCTGCGAGCACCAAAATGGGGACTTGTACTGCAGCGAGGCTTTGCTGAGTAAAGCCCCGGGACGGCCCGAGGTCGAGGGAGACAACAGCTCTGAATTTCTGGTCCTTCATGCCTGTGCCGACCAAGTGCGAAGCGTTCGCAGGGTCTCGCAAGCCAAGGGATTCGAAGACTTTGCACGCGACGGTACCAAACTGCTCTGCGCAGTGGGTCATGAGGAGAGCGGGGTCGAACTGTCCGCCGGCGAGTTCGACAACCGTCCAGCCGCCAAGTGAGTGGCCAATACCAGCGATTCTGTGCGCGTCAATCTTGCCGCCCAAACTCGCATCCTGCAGCATCGCACTGGCAACACGACTGAGGTCTTCTGGCCGTTTCCAGAGTTTTGCGGCCTCCTCGGGTCGGCGGTCAAATGTCGTCGTGCCAGGATGGTCGGGGGCAGCCACGACATAGCCTTTGGAGACAAGCGCCGCTGCAATCCAGGCGAGATTTCGCCAGCTTCCCCCATAGCCGTGAGACAGCACTACCAGCGGGCGAATTCCTGCTTTAATTGCCCCGTTCAATATAACGCGCTGGCCATAAAATGCGGGTGTTTCCCCGACGACGGTCGCCTGCTGTCCCGTGTCCGTCGGATACCATATTGCGATCTGCAACGGTCGTTGGGGTTCATCACCCGCAAGCGTTGTCTGTCGAAAGCCCACATCGTCGGATGCATGGGCCGAGCAAGAAGCCACGAGTAAAAGAAGGAGGATGAAAATTCGGTTCAGCATGAAGCGCTCCCATTGTTTGGAAGCAAGTTCCTGCCAGTAAAGCCTGACAGCGGAGACCGATAACGCGATCGAGGTCGTTCGCTGGTAACGAAAAGGCGGGCCGAGATCTCGTCGCGACCCGCTTCTAGGCTACCTTCAGATATTGTTCTGCAGAACCTCCCGCAGGGTGCTGAAGATCTGGTCGATGTGGTGTTTTTCGATGATCAGCGGCGGGGAGAGGGCGATGATGTCGCCGGTGGTGCGGATGAGCAGGCCTTTCTCGTAGGCTTTGAGGAAGGCGCTGAAGGCGCGCTTGGTCGGCTCGCCGGCGATCGGGGCAAGCTCGATGGCGCCGATCAGTCCGATGTTGCGGATGTCGATGACATGGGGGCAATCCCTCAGCGAGTGGATTGCCTCCTCCCAGTAGGACGCAAGTTCGGCGCCGCGTGTCAGAAGGCCCTCGTCCCTGTATGTGTCGAGCGTGCCGAGCGCTGCGGCACATGCCATCGGGTTGCCCGAATAGGTGTAGCCATGGAAGAATTCGATCATGTGCTCGGGGCCGTTCATGAACGCGTCGTGGATCTCCGAGGTCACGAACACTGCGCCCATCGGGATGACGCCGTTGGTCAATCCCTTGGCCGTCACCATCATGTCAGGCATGACGTCGAAATAGTCTGCTGCAAAGGGGGTGCCGAGGCGACCGAAGCCGGTGATGACCTCGTCAAAGATCAACAGGATACCGTGCTTGGTGCAGATCTCACGCAGCTTTTTCAGGTAGCCCTTCGGTGGCAGGATGACGCCGGTCGAGCCGGAAACCGGTTCGACGATGACGGCGGCGATGGTCGAGGCGTCGTGCAGGGTGACGATACGCTCCAGTTCGGAGGCGATGTCGCCGCCGAATTCCGGCTGTCCTTTGGTAAAGGCGTTCTTGTCCGGAAAATGGGTATGCGGCATGTGGTCGACGCCGGTGAGCAATGTGCCGAACATCTTACGGTTTGAGACGATGCCGCCGACCGATATGCCACCGAAATTGACGCCGTGGTAGCCGCGCTCGCGACCGACTAGGCGGAAGCGGGAGCCATTGCCCTTGACCCGGTGATAGGCCAGCGCGACCTTCAGGGCCGTCTCGACCGACTCCGAGCCGGAGTTGGTGTAGAGCACATGGTTCATGCCTCCGGGTGCGAGGTCGACCAAGCGGTTGGCGAGTTCGAAGGCCTTGGGATGGCCAAGCTGGAAGGCCGGGGCATAGTCGAGCTCGCCTGCCTGCTGGCGGATCGCCTCGGTGATCTTCGGCCGACAATGTCCGGCGTTGACGCACCAGAGGCCAGCCGTTCCGTCCAGCACCTGGCGTCCGTCGTGGGTGGTGTAGTGCATGTCCTTGGCGCCGACGAAAAGCCGCGGCTCCGATTTGAACTGGCGGTTTGCCGTGAACGGCATCCAGAAAGCCCTGAGATCGTTGGGCGCTGCGTTCATACGGTCGGACATGCTGTTCTCCACGGCCGCTGGTCATCCGGATCGGCGACGCAGCTGATTATTTATCGTTCGGTCAAAATATCAGCCGGCCCGGGGTCGTCAAGCCGATGCCGGCATTTATAACGCCGCGATCTGGGATGATCGATCGGCCTGAACGAAAAAGACCGGCAAGGGGAACTTGCCGGTCCAGTCTGCAATCATACTCGGCGCAAAAACAGGCGCGGGCGCCTGTTGTCGAACCTGAAACAATTCACCGTCGAAAGCCAATCTCCGGCCGTCAGGCAGCAGATTTGCTTTTCTCGGCCTCGCTATAAATGTCCTCCAGAGTCGACAGAACCTTCATGACGGGTTCGGAAGAACTGGAGTAGTAAATCGTTTGAGCATCACGTCTCGTCTTGACTAGTTTCTGTGCCCGCAGCTTCGACAGGTGCTGCGACAGGGCGGATTGGCTAAGCCCTACCTGGGTTGCGAGAACGCCAACCGGTACCTCGCCCTTGACCAGGCTGCACAGGATCATGAGTCTTTTCGGATTTGCCATTGCGGACAGCAGGGCTGCCGCCACGGTGGAATGGTCGGACAAATTAATTGTTTTCATTTTTTCAAATCTTCCCAATGCGGATCGTACATCAGAAGCGGGTGAATATCTCATTGGCGAAATCAACTGACGCCGAAAGATACTAAATCGCGGCAAAGATTGTATATACCTAAATTTAAGGTACTCGGTTTGCTATTTTAGCGATAACGAATTCTAGATCCGCAAGATCTTGTACCGGCTCGCTAAACTCGTAGCGAAGCAGCCTATCCCCCCAAAAAAGGTCGAAACCAGCCAAATCCGCGCCATATATGTGGCACGCTTCGTGTTTTTCAAGCTTTAACGTGGCTGCGATATGGCTCGCAAGGTGTGGGTATGCACCCAGCAAATCTTGTACTCCCGCACGCCAAACGGCCGTCTCCGCCTCTGGCAGAACGCCACGAATCACCAGGTCGTCGCCACTCAGCCGATAGGCTTTTCCAAAGCCGCCGTTCAGGCTTGCGGCCTGCGGAACCAGACGGAAAAACTGGAAATCCGTAAAATCAATATAGAGCCTGGCGCGGGGATGACGGGCGAGAAAGCGGTCGCGAAGCAGATGGTGACTTTGCATGTCGCGTGCCACCTGTTCTGCCAGGCACTCGACGCTGAGGCGGGCATGGGCGAGGGGGTCGCCCTTGCCGGGCTCCCCCATCAGCAGCGATGCGCGCGGATCCGCCTGTAGGGCTCTGGTGTGGGCTGAAAGGGTGGAGACCAGGATCACCGGCACGCCGTCCCAATCGGTGCCGACGAGCACACGGCTGATGGCCGGAAACCCGGTGTCGGGGGCGATGACGGCCATCGCCGCATAGGGCGCGGACCGCATCAGGATGCGGCCAAGCCTGCGAGCATCCTCATCCGTCTTGCGGAGCACGGAGAGTGGTTTTTCAGTCGCCAACTGTCTCCTCCGATACTCCGCTTTCGGCTGGGCCTATCCCAAATTTGCCTCTAACGGCGATGGCTGGTGAGGCCGGCCACCACGTCCTGCGCGGTGATGGTGCCGATGATCGCGCCGTTATCGACAATGCCGATGCTGCCGGGCTGGCGGGCGAGCGCATCCAGAATGTCGATCAGCGGCGTTGAAGCCTTTGCCGTTGCCGTCACGGTGCCCGGCGTGGCGGAGTGGCCGACGCCCGGCTGCATGACGTCCCCGGCCGTCAGCATGCTGATCGGGTTCATGTGCTGGACGAAATCGGCGACATACTGGTCGGCCGGGTTCCTGACGATCTCCTGCGGCGTGCCGCACTGGATGATCCGGCCGCCTTCCATGATTGCGATGCGATTGCCGATGCGAAACGCCTCGTCGAGATCGTGGCTGACGAACAGGATGGTCTTCTTGAGCCGCCGCTGGAACTCCAGAAGCTCGTCCTGCAGCCGGGTGCGGATCAGGGGGTCGAGGGCCGAGAAGGGTTCGTCCATTAGAAGGATCGGCGCGCCGGTGGCAAAGGCGCGGGCAAGGCCGACACGCTGCTGCATGCCGCCGGAGAGTTCGTTGACGCGGCGGCCGGCCCATTGCGTCAGGTTGACCAGTTCCAGCTGCTCCGCCACACGCTCCTTACGCTCGATCTCCGGCACCCGGGCGAGTTCGAGGCCGAAACCTATGTTGTCCGCCACCGTCCGCCAGGGTAGCAGCGCGAATTGTTGGAACACCATGGAGACCGTATGCATGCGCAGGTCGCGCAACGCCTTGGCACTGCATTTGTAGGGATCGATCGGTCCGTCCTTGCTCTCCACCGTGACACCGCCGCGCACCACGGGGGCAAGGCCGTTGACGGCACGCAGCAGCGTCGATTTGCCGGAGCCGGACAGCCCCATCAACACGAGGATTTCGCCTTCCTCGATCTCGAGCGAGGCATTGGCGACACCCAGAACGAGACCCGTCTGGGCGCCGATCTCGTCGCGCGTCTTGCCCTGGTCTACCAGCGCCATGGCTGCCTGCGGGCGGTCGCCGAAGACGATGCTGACATTGTCGAACTTGACCACGGCCGTCATACGGTTTCCCCTTCGTCGAAGAATTTGAAGGTGCGGTCGAGGACGATCGCCAGAATGACGATGCTCATGCCGGAATCAAAGCCCATGGGCACGTTCATCTGACCGAGCGCGCGCTGGACGAGGGCGCCGAGACCGGCAGCGCCCACCATCGAGGCGATGACCACCATCGACAGCGAGAGCATGATCGTCTGGGTGACGCCCGCCATGATCTGAGGCAGGGCAAAGGGAAGCTCCACCTTGGTCAACACCTGCAGCGGGGCCGCGCCAAAGGCCTGTGCGGCCTCGATCAGCGCCGGCGGCGTCGAGATGATGCCCAGTCGTGTCAGCCGGATCGGTGCGGGCACCGCGAAGATCACCGTGGCCACCAGGCCAGAGACGGCGCCGAGGCCGAAAAGGATAAGGGCTGGAATCAGATAGACGAAGGTGGGAATGGTCTGCATGAGGTCGAGAATCGGTCGCAATATGGTGTAGAACCAGGCCCGCCGCGCCGCCAGGATGCCGAGAGGGACGCCGATCACCATCGATACGAGCGTCGCCGCCAGCACCAGAGCGAGAGTTTCCATCGCCTCCGTCCAGTAGAGCTGGTTGTAGATCAGCAGCATCCCGAGGGCGGTGAAGATCACCACGCCGACATGGCGGCGGATTAGCCAGGAAATCAGGCAGAAAACGGCGATCATGAAAAAGGGGTAGTAGGCCTCGAAGGCGGTGCCCTCGGTGAAGGTGCCGAGCAGCACGTAGAGCAACCCGTCGATAGCGCCGCCGAGGATGGCGGACACCGTGTCGAAGAAGCCGCTAAGGTTTCCCGTCAGCCAGTCGACGACGACCTGTGCGCCCTTGCCGATCTGGATCTTGTTGTTTTCGTCAAGTAGCCATGTATGGAGCCAATCCATCGCGTTCCCTCGCTGAGATCTGCAGCACCGGATAGATGCGCGTCACAGCCTTCACTCCGTGATGGCTGAAGCGGTGACACGCATTGTTTCCGGCAAGAATAAGGACGGCGGGGCCGCCCTTTCTGCTGTCGGGCTCAGAGGCCGAGCGACTTCTTCACGGCCGCTTCTGCATCGCCGCCATCGGCGGTCGTCACGCCTGCAAGCCATGGCTTGATGGTTTCAGGATGGGCTTTCAGCCATGTCTTGGCGGCGGCCTTACCCTGCAGGCCCTTGTCCATGATGAGGCCCATGATCTCGTTTTCCATGGGCAGCGTGAAGGAGAGGTTCTGCAGGAATTTGCCGACGTTCGGGCACTCGGCGACATAGCCGGCGCGGGTGTTGGTGAAGACATTGGCGCCGCCGAAATTCGGCCCGAAAACGTCATCGCCACCGGTCAGGTAGGTCATCTTGTATTTGGTGTTCATCGGGTGAGGGGCCCAGCCGAGGAAGATGATAGGCTTCTTCGACTTGTCGAGCTTGGTCACCTGGGACAGCATGCCCTGCTCGGAGGATTCAATGACTTTGAAATCCTTCTCGTCGAGGCCGTACTTGTGACCCTTGATCATGTCCAGCACCAGCTTGTTGCCGTCGTTGCCGGGCTCGATACCGTAGATCTTGCCGTCCAGTTCCTTTTCGTGCTTGGCGATGTCGGAGAAGTCCTTGATGCCGAGCTTGCTGCCGAACTCATTGGTGGCGAGCGTGTACTTGGCGCCTTCAAGGTTGGCGCGAACCGTGTCGATCGTCTTGGCGTCCGTATACGGCTTGATCATCGGCGCCTGCGACGGCATCCAGTTGCCGAGGAAAACGTCGAGCTGCTTGTTGGCAAGCGACTGGAACACGATCGGAACGTCGAGATCCTTGATGTCCGTCTTATAGCCGAGTGCGTCGAGGATATAAGTTGCAGTTCCGGTCGTGGCCTGGATGTCGGTCCAGCTGACTTCGGCGAAATGGACGGTCGAACAACTTGCCGGCTCCGCCGCCGATGCGACAGAGGGGGCGATGACCGCTGAAAAAAGCGCGGTGCTGAGGCTTAAAGTGAACAAAGTCAATTTCATCATTGTGTACTCCCAGTTTTACGTTCCCAAGCAATCACCAATAACCGACATTTACAAGCGGTCTCGCTGCATTTGCGGCGCTTTGGCGGTATGGAATGCGACACCTCCAATTTTCACAGTGCTTGATGCGCAGGCATTTGCACGCTGTGGAGCCAGCCGGCGTGATTTCCTGTGGCTTACGTCGGCCATGGCTTTCCTTCGGCGCTTCGCGATTCCATGAAGTGCGCAAAGGAGACGTTGATGGCGAAGCTGTATTTTCACTATTCCGCAATGAATGCCGGCAAATCGACGATGCTGCTGCAGGCTTCCTACAACTATCAGGAGCGCGGCATGCGCACGGCGATCCTGATCGCAGCTTTCGATCACCGGGCCGGCAGCGGCAAGATTGCCTCGCGCATTGGCCTCGAGGCCGATGCCGTGCCATTCGACCGGGATGACGATCTGTTTGCGACAATCGAAGCAATGCACGCCGAGGGTCCGCTTGCCTGCGTCTTCGTCGACGAGGCGCATTTCATGACGGCGCCGCAGATCTGGCAGCTGGCGCATGTCGTCGACCGCCTCAATATTCCCGTCATGGTCTACGGACTGCGCACGGATTTTCGCGGCAAGCTGTTTCCGGGCTCGCAGGAGCTCCTCGCCATCGCCGACGAGCTGCGTGAAGTGCGGACGATCTGCCATTGCGGCCGCAAGGCAACCATGGTGGTGCGCTTCGACAGCGACGGCAAGGTGCTCCACGAGGGCGCGCAGATCGAGGTTGGCGGTAACGAGCGATATGTCTCGCTCTGCCGTCGCCATTGGGAAGAGGCGATGGGCGACGTCTGAGGTCAAACGCTCTGGCGGCTGGACCGTTATCGTTGAGCGTCACAGGGCTCGCGCGGATTGAAATCGGGAGGCGATATGAAGACGTTCTGCTGTTCCACCATTATCGTTGCGGCGCTGCTGTCGGCGACCTCTGCCCTCGCCGATGGAGACCCGAAGCTCGGGGCGGGCGTCTTCAAGAAGTGCGCCGCCTGCCACACTGCGACCGAGCCGGTGAACAAGGTCGGACCTTCGCTGATGGGCGTGGTCGGGCGCCCGGTGGCGTCGGTTGCCACCTACAGCTATTCGGCTGCGATGAAGACCTTCGGGGCCGATGGCAAGGTGTGGGACGAGGCGCTGCTGCACAAATACCTGTCGAGCCCACAGGCTGTCGTCAAGGGCACCCGCATGAGCTTTGCCGGCGTCAAAAGCGACAGCGATCTCGACAATCTGATCGCCTATCTCAAAAACCCGGCGGCGGCTCAATAGGCCTGCCATCGGGGGATGGTTTGCGCTACTCTGGATCCACCCACCCGCCGCGATCAGCAGGAGCCCTCATGGCGCACGGCCATTTTCCGGAACGTGACATCGCACAGCTTCGGCGACTGCTGGACGATGCCTGCAAGGGAATAGCTGCTGCCGAGGCGGCGCTGGCGCATCACTCGCGGCCGGAGGCGCGGCTGACGGCAATCAACTTTCCTCTCGAAGAAACGCTCCTCGGCGAAGCCGTTGGTTTATGGAGCGAGTGGAGGGACCGAGTAGCAGCCCTTCTGCGTCAGCTCGATACCCAGACGGCCGCAGCCTTGCTGCAATATGAACGATTGTTCGACGAGACTGCGGGGCGTCAATCTCAGGGTTTTCTCAGACGACGCGTGCATCTCGGCAATGCGGCGCCGGAAGCGATAGCGCTCGATGTGGTCGAGCTGCTTTCGGTATCGGCAGCGCTGGACAGGATGCTGGGCGAGGCGAAGCCCTTTCTCGCCCTGCATCACCGCGTTTGCGAAGCCCACCTGCAGCAACTGGTCACTCGTCGGCGGCAGCTGGACGGCGAGCTGGACGAGGCGGGTCGGCGGCTTTCGTCCCTGAAGGCGCGGACGCACGAGCGCGCCTCGGCGACCCTGCCGCAGCGTGGTCCGTCACTGGATGCGATATCCGAGGAAGAACGCAAAGAGCTGGCGCTCGATCGGCAGGCGGCCGAGGTTAAGGATAAGATGCTGCGGTCAGAGCACGAGACCTTGTTGCGGTTGATGACAGACGACGAGGATTTCCTGGATGTGTTGAACAGCGGGATCGCGGCTGTGAACGTCATGGCTGCCAAGCTCGCGATCGATGTCGAACAGCGCGTCGCGTTGCTGAAGGCTGCAAACGAACAATCGGCGACGCAAGGCGAGGACCTGCCGGCCGGGGTCGAGGATCTTGTTGCCGCGTTCGAGGCCAACCTCCTTGCCGGACATGATATGCTGCTTCGTAAACAGGCTGCTGACGAGGCTTTCGCGCGCCGTCTGGAGGTGGCGCCGTCGCCTCGAGAGCCGGCAGTCGACGACGAGGAAGATGTGCCTGCGGCGCCGCAGCAGCAACCGGCGACGATTTAATTCAGCCGACGCGGTTGCCCTGTGGCCGGGGAGGTCATATCTGCTGGAGCACCACGCCCGTTAGGAGACATTGCATGCTTGATCCGATCGTTGCCTTTTTTGCACGGATGCTCCAGGCAATTCGACGTGGTCTTGGGCTCCTGTTTGTCTGGGTGACGTGGCCTTTTCTTGCAGCGCATGGCTGGTACCGGCAGCGCAACTGGATCATCAAGGTGCCGGTTGCCGCTCTCGTCGTGCTGCTGGTCTGCCTCTACGGCTACTTCCTCGTTCAGACCCAGTCCTGGACGGGCTTCAACACCCACTACATCGACAGCTACAAGCTTGCCGACCGCAAGGCTGCCGGCCAGGATCTGACCCCGGTGCCTGTCGCGACCGATGCGAAGCCGGTCGCAGCCGCCACGCCGAAGCGTTGCGAGACATCCGCTATCGTCGATGTCACAGCCGACCTTGTGGATTTCAACGTCAACCGCAATGCGTGGATTTCGTCCATGCTCCTCTTCAAGCTCGGGTTTTTTGGCCTGAGCTGGGACGATACGCCATTCCTCGACAACAAGGCGTCCTTCCAGCGCGGTGTCAACCAAGCGGTTCGCAGGACCTCGATCGAGCTGGTAGATGCGCTGGGCCGCGTACGCGGAACATCGGGTATCAATTCGGACCTTCAGAATGCGCGCGGCAATCTCCAGTTCGACGAGTCCAGCTGGTATTTCGGTTTCCAGCCGTTCGGGCCTAAAACGCCGACCCCGAGCTACTATCGCGCCTCGATCAACAGCCTGCGCAAGTTCAATGTCGATCTCGGCGCCTGCAACGCCACCTTCGACGGCCGTGCCGACAACCTGATCGAATTCATCGACCGCATTTCAAACGATCTCGGCAGTACGTCGGACGTGCTGGCCGAGCGCTCCGAGAACCATAATTTTGGCTGGTTCGACACGCGCGCCGACGACCGCTTCTGGTTCGCCTACGGACAGCTCTACGGATATTACGGCATCCTCAGCGCTGCCGGCGCCGATTTCTCAAAGGTCATCGCCGAGCGCAACGTCGGGGCACTCTGGGGCGATACGATGAAGCAGTTCCAGGCGGCGCTGCGCATCCAGCCTTGGATCGTCTCGAACGGGCGCGAAGACGGCCTGATCATGCCCAGCCATCTGGCGACGATGGGGTTCTATATCCTGAGGGTGCGCTCCAACCTGGTCGAAACACGCGCGGTACTCGGCGGGCGGTAGTCTGCTGCTAAGTTCTTGGCGGGAAGCTTATGTCAGCTGATGAGCTTGAGCCGGATGGCTTTGGCCACGAGTTGCGTGCGGTTGACGCAATTGAGCTTCTTGATGGCATTGGTCATGTAGGCGTTGACGGTGTGGTCGGACAGCGTCAGGATCTGGCCGATCTCCACCGAAGTCTTGCCTTGCGCAGTCCAGCGAACGACTTCCATTTCGCGCGCCGACAGCATGGCTGCGGGCTCGTTGCCGTTGCGCTTGATGCTGTTGTAGGCCGTGGCGGCATGCAGCAGGATAATGCAGAGTTCGTTGAGTTCAGCCTGGGAGAGGTTGTTGCGATTTCCCGCCATCGAAAAAGCCAACCGCTCGCCGTCCGACGCGTTGACCGGAAAATGCATGCCCATCGTCAGGCCGCGGCTTTCGAGAAACGTCCGGAGTTCGCGGGGGAATTCCATTTCCGGTGAGGGTGCCCGTTCCGCCAGGTTCCAGCAGCGCGGAATTGCCGAATCGCGGTCTCGACCGACCAGAGGGTAGATGCGCAGCAGGTGGCCGCGATCGAAGTCGCGCAAATTCTGGGCTGGGGCCGACGTCTCGATAATCAGCGGTGTCAGCAGCATGTCCGAGGACGATGGCGCGTTGTAGAGCATGAAAGACGCAAATCCGAACGACTCCGCTGTCCTGTTCAGCGCCTGATGAAGCATGGCGCGGGTGCGCGCCGCCGCCAATTCGGCGGACAGAAACGTTTGTCGTCCAGAAGCTGTCATGTATGACATTCGAGCGCGGCTCATTCAGTTTGTGTTACCGCTATCAAATACGCGAAACAGGCCGGAATACGAGTCAAAAAGCTTGCGGTAACGCAATTGGTGCATTTGCGCTAAAAAACAACTTTTGCAACAGGGTGCCTCGTTCGCTCCCTGTGAATAAGCTCTTTGCGGGTGGGGTGGACGGCGGCGGCATCCTGAGTGTCTGTTGTCACCGATCGCTTGCCAACCTTGCAAATCAGCGCCGTCGTTGCTATCGATTGTCCTCCGAAACATCACCTCCGAGCCGATTGATGATGCTGACTTCGCTGACGCGGGCCGTTCCTTCGCGGTTAAACCAGGTCTTGCGCATTGTGGCGACCGTTGTTTTCGTGCTCGCCGGCCTTGAAGCGGCAAATGCGGCCGAGCCTCCCATCGATCGTCCCATGGACTTCGTTTTGATCCATGGCGGAACGCCTTACTGCCGGGATGGCGGATCCTGTGCCGATTGGATTGCAGCCGAAGGGCAGATCATGTCGGACTCGCCCCGCAAGCTGCAGAAGCTGCTGAAGAAAATCGGCAAGAAATCGCTGCCGATCGTCGTCCGCTCGCCGGGCGGGGATGTTGCGGCCGCCATGCAGATGGGGCTGATCATCCGGCGCCAGGGGCTTTCAGTGGCTGTTGGCGGGACACGCGCCGATGCCTGCGACGGCAGCGAACCGCTATGCGACGCGGCGCGGCAAAAAGACGGCTCGATGACCGGCGAGATCTATTCGAACGGCGCGGTTTGCCTGTCGGCCTGTCCGTTGCTACTGGCCGGAGGCGTCAGGCGGATCGCAAGTCCCTTTGCCTTGATCGGCGTCCACCAGATCACCACCACATACCGGGAAATGCGCGTTCAGTATCGCACCGAGTACGAAATGCTGAACGGCAAGAAGAAGATACTGTCGCAACGCGAAGTCGGCCGGAAAATGGTTGGGCAACACGACACCACGAAGCTCGGCAACAAGCAGAAGGCGGCGCTGATCGCCTACCTCACCAAGATGGGGGTCGATCCGGATCTGTTCGACCTGATGATGAGCGCCAACCCGCAGTCGATCCGTTTGCTGACGCAGGTCGAGGCGCTCAATCTGAAAATGATGACCGAGCAATCTTCCGCCGGCCAGCTCGCCGCAGCCGGTGCCTGCCCGCGCGAGAAGACGATCTCCGACTGCGTCGTATCCATGATGCCGGCGCCACCCCCGCCGCCGCCCAGCACGCCGCAGTCCAAGCCGCTGCCCGACGAGCCCGAGCCTGGCATGCCGCAGCCGCTCGAGCGGCAGGCTTTGCTGCCGGTCGTCCATTCTCTGTCGGGCCGGGCTGCCTAGGCATTATCCTTGCCCTTCGCCTGTCCCATGATCTTCTCGAGGTAGCCGAGCATCAGGGCCGAGACGACAAAGGCGAGGTGTATCAGCGTCATCCACATGATCTGGGCGGTTTCGAACTGCGCCATGTTCAGGAACACCTGCAGCAGGTGGATCGAGGAGATGGCGACGATCGAGGAGGCGACCTTGATTTTCAGGCTGCCGGAATCGAGCTTGCCGAGGAACGATACCTCATCGTCCTCTTCATTGGCTTCATCGAAGCGGCTGACGAAATTCTCATAGCCCGAGATCATCACCATGACGACGAGACTTGCCACCAGAGCCGCATCGATCAGGCCGAGCATGGCAAGGATCATGTCCGACTCTTCCAGCGAAAAGACGCTAATGGCGATCTTGTAGAACTTGTAGCAGAAGGAGAGGGCGTACATTGCAAGAGACGCGGCCAGCCCGAGATAGAAAATGACGAGCAACCAGCGGCTCGATAGGATGATGCGTTCAACGATTATTTCCAGGGATTTCACGGACGACCTCACGGGTTTTGATTTTCCGAAGCAGCATTAGCCATATGGTTATGCCGTAACAAGCCAGTGGCGCTCCTTGGTCCGCTGCCGACTTTTTCTCACCCAAGTCTGCGGCATGCCGGTTCACAGCGGTTTGCTATTCGTTTATGCGCAAGCGAGATAAACGGCGCGGTCGCATGGAGATTGACTGATGGCTACGGTAAAATCCGATATCGAGATCGCGCGCGCCGCGACGAAGAAGCCGATCTACGAGATCGGGGCAGCGCTCGGCATTCCGCCTGAGCAACTGGTGCCCTACGGTCACGACAAGGCAAAGATCAACGCCGACTTCATTGCCGGGCAGGCGGGCAAGAAGACCGGCAAGCTGATCTTGGTGACGGCGATCAATCCGACGCCGGCGGGCGAGGGCAAGACGACGACGACGGTCGGTCTGGGCGATGGGCTGAACCGCATCGGCAAGAAGGCAATGATCTGCGTGCGCGAACCGTCGCTCGGGCCCTGTTTCGGTACCAAGGGCGGGGCTGCCGGCGGTGGCTATGCGCAGGTCGTGCCAATGGAAGACATCAACCTGCATTTCACCGGCGACTTCCATGCCATCACCTCGGCCCACAATCTGCTGGCGGCGATGCTCGACAACCATGTCTACTGGGGCAATGCGCTGAATATCGACATCCGTCGGATTACCTGGCGCCGGGTGATGGACATGAACGACCGGGCGCTGCGCGATATCGTTTCGTCGCTTGGCGGCGTGGCCAACGGCTTCCCGCGCCAAGGCGGCTTCGACATCACCGTTGCCTCCGAGGTGATGGCCATCCTGTGCCTGGCATCGGACCTTGCCGACCTGGAAAAGCGGTTGGGCGACATCATCGTTGCATACCGCTACGACAGGTCGCCGGTTTTCGCGCGTGATCTGAAAGCGGACGGCGCCATGGCTGTTCTGCTGAAGGACGCGTTGCAGCCGAACCTGGTGCAGACCCTGGAGAATAACCCGGCGCTTGTGCATGGCGGCCCGTTTGCCAATATCGCCCATGGCTGCAATTCGGTCATTGCCACCCGGACGGCACTGACGCTTGCAGACTACGTGGTCACCGAGGCCGGCTTCGGCGCGGATCTCGGGGCGGAGAAGTTTTTCAACATCAAATGTCGCCAAGCGGGGCTGAAGCCGGATGCGGCGGTGGTCGTCGCCACGGTACGGGCGCTGAAGATGAATGGCGGCGTCACCAAGGACGATCTCGGCCGCGAGAATGTCGAGGCGCTGGTCACCGGCTGCGTCAATCTCGGGCGCCATGTCGAGAATGTGCGGAAGTTTGGCGTGCCCGTCGTCGTCGCAATCAACCACTTTACCTCCGATACGGACTCCGAGATCGAAGCGGTCAAGGCCTATGTTGCCGGTCTCGGTGCCGAGGCTATCCTCTGCCGCCATTGGGCGGATGGCTCGGCCGGCATCGAGGAACTGGCGCACAAGGTCGTGGCGCTTACACAGTCCGGCGAAGCGAAATTTGCGCCGCTCTATCCGGACGATCTGCCGCTGATGCAGAAGATCGACGTCGTGGCGACCGAAATCTACCATGCCGGCGAGGTGACTGCGGACAAGGCCGTTCGCGACCAGCTTAAGAGCTGGGAGGACCAGGGATATGGCCACCTGCCGGTCTGCATTGCCAAGACACAGTATTCGTTCTCGACCGACGCGGATCTGCGCGGCGCTCCGGAAGGCCATGTCGTGCATGTGCGCGAGGTGAGACTGTCGGCCGGCGCAGGCTTCGTCGTCGCCATCACGGGTGAGATCCGAACAATGCCCGGCCTGCCACGCTCGCCTGCCGCCGAGCGGATCATGCTGAACGAGCAGGGCTGTATCGAAGGTCTGTTCTAGGCTTGATCCATCGATTCAAGACGCTGCCAAAATGAGTCTGGCGGCGCTGCCAAGTCCCTGATATTCAGTGACAATAACGAAAGTCACCGTTGCGTTTCAGGACGTCCATGTGGAAATGATGCTCATGGGCGGCGTCGCTTTCGGGATCGAGGACGGTCGAGAAGTAAAGGCAGCCTGAAGCACTGACGGCACGCTGGAAGGCACCGGCAAGCGTCGAATCCTCCTTGCGCGGCTGTACCTCGACAGTCGTACCATCCTTGAATGTGAAACTCGCGATGTCGATGGCGTTGCCCCGGGCGTGCTCGGAGATCTTGCCAGTGCTCGCGTTGTTGCGCAGGCGGCAGATATAGGTCGACGCCTGGTTGATGGTGACGATCGGGCCGGCGGCCTTTAGCGCAGCCTCGCCTGCCGGAATGACGCTTTCTTTCATCCAGCGGGAGAGGGCCAGCGCCGCCTCGCAACGCAGCGTGCCTTCAGGCTTGAATTTCACGCCTGGCAACGCTTCCGAGAGGCTGATGGGCTTGTCGATGCCGCAGCCTTCGCCGTCGTCGATGCGGGGCAGATCCTTGAATACCGCGCCCATGGCCTGCAGGTCTTTCAGGCAGGCCTGATGCTCCGCGTCAGATTCCGGTTCGATGGTGAGCGGCTCGGCCGGTGGATTTCCCTTGCCATCGGTGGCGTTCGACACCGGTGATTTCTTGTCGTCCTTGCCGGCGTCGGCATCGGGCTTGCCTGTATCGGCATCGGGTGTCGTTGCCTTCGTGGCAGGCGCGTCGCCACTTTGCTTTCCGCTGGTCGTGCCATCGGAGGGCGAGGCTTCGGTGCCAGGCTTTGCAGCGGGTGTTTCCGGTGCCGGTGCCGGCTGCGGTTTTGGCTCGGGGATGGGAGCAACCGGCTGCGCTGTCTCCGCAGGCTTGTCGTCCGGTCGCGTCTCTGGCAGCGGGCCGGTTTGTGGCAGCGATGCAGCAGTCAGCAGCGTCAGGCAGGCGACAGCGGTGGCAATCCGGAAAAGCATATGGTTTCACCCGTTTCGATATCTCACGGGACGCAACGTTTCTAAGCCAAATTCGTTGCAGATCAGCAACAAGCTGGGCAGTCGTTAAAACATGATCATTGCATTCATGATTATATCGACGCTATATATTGACAATCTTAGTCATGTTTTTTATCGGGCAGAAAGGAGGCGGATATTTCTGCCTCTTTCCGTCCGCCTAGCCAGCCCCTTGGGCGCCTTGCAGCGTGCCAACCAGCCAGCCCGGTACATCACCTTGAAAGGAATTGGTTATGGTGCTCCGGCGATCCCGCTCGGTTCTCTTGACGTGCACGGCGTTTCTAGCGCTCGGCATTCCCACCGCATCTTTGGCCCAGCAGGCAGGGACTGCGGCTTCGGCGTCTACTGCCACAGAGCAGACTGACAGCACGACGCTGCAGAAAATCGTCGTGAAGAACGCCCGCAACACGGTGCAGAAAGGCTCGGTAGCGGACTCGCCACTGGCGGCGCACACCACGAGGGAGACCCTGGAGAAGAAGCAGGTCGACGACCTCAAGGATTTCGGCAACACCGTCGATCCGAGCGTGTCCTATAATGACGTTTCGAAGAGCGTCAACATCCGCGGGCTCGAGGCGGATCGCGTGCTGACGACCACCGACGGCATCCCCCTGCCGTACTTCTTCGACAACGTCTACAGCTACGGCGGCGGCGCGGACACCTACGATTTCACATCGCTTTCTTCCGTCGACGTGTTGCACAGCGCCGATTCCAGCCGCGCCGGTTCGGGTGCGCTGGGTGGCGCGCTGATGCTCCATACGCTGGAGCCGGACGACGTGATTGGCGACGGCCAGACCTTTGGCGGAATGTTCAAGCTCAGCTTCGATGGCTCCGATCACTCGATCACCGCTTCCGGTGCGGTCGCCAAGAAGATCGAGAACACGTCCGTGCTGTTCCAGTCTTCCTACAAGTACGGGCACGAGTCAGAATCGAACGGCGATGTCGGTGGTGTCGGCAGCAAGAGAACAGTTGCCGATCCGGTGGACTACAATCAGCGGAACCTGCTGTTCAAGATCCGCCAGGAACTCGAAGGTGGTCATACGATCGGCCTGACGGCGGAACACTATGGCTATAACTCGACCCGGGACTACCTGTCCTATTCGCTCTACGGCACGACTTACAACGACTACAAATACAAGCAGGACAAGTCTCGCGACCGGGTTTCGCTCGACTACAAATATGATGCGACCTCCGCCGACAGCTGGATCGACAGCGCCTTTGCTACCCTCTACTGGCAGAAAAGCGGTCGCGAGGAAGGTATCCTTGCAAACCGGCTGACGACGCCAAAGGGTGAATACGATCGCATCATGGAAAGCGACGAGCGCGATCTCGGCTATACGGCTTGGGCGAATTCGGACTTCACGACCGGCGTGCTCGATCACAAGCTGACGTTCGGTAGCGACTTCCAGTTTGCCAGCAGCAGCTATTATCTGAAGGGCGTCGATTCATGCACCACGCCGCCGGTTGGCTCGTGTGCCTTTTTCCACACCAACCAGAATTATGCGCCAGATGTGAACGGCTACAAGTTCGGTGCCTATGCCGAGGACAAGATCAGTGTTGGCGGCAGCCCGTTCTCGCTGACGCCCGGCCTGCGCTTCGACTGGTACAAGCAGGACCCGCAGGATACGGCATCCTATCCCACCAACACGCCGGATGGCCAGAATGGTAGCCATTTCTCGCCGAAGCTCCGGGCTGCCTGGCAGGCGACGCCTGATGTCGAGCTCTATGCGCAGTTCGTCACGGCCTACAAGGCCCCGAATGCCTACCAGCTCTACGTCGACTACGACAATACGCCGATGTACCGCTCGATCGGCAATCCCGATCTCAAGGCTGAAACCAGCTGGGGCTTCGAAGGCGGTGCCAACCTTGGTGACGACGACTTCGGTGGTCATGTCAGCGCCTACAGCACACGCTACAAGAACTTCATCGACACCTCCGACTTTATTCCCACGCCGGGATATGCGGTCGGCACGGCTGAGTACATCAACATCGACAATGTCCGCATCAACGGGATCCAGGTCGATGGGCACAAGAAGTTCAACAACGGTATCAACGTCCACGCCGCAGCATTTTACGCCCGCGGGACGAACATGGATACCGATGAACTTCTATCGTCCGTCGCTCCGCTCAAGGCCATCCTCGGTGTGGGCTTCGAGCGCGAGACATGGGGTACGGATCTGAGCATGGTCGCCTCTGCGGCCGTCTCCGATAAGTCCTCGGCATCGTCCAAGCCTCCGGGCTACGGTATCTTCAACCTCACCGGCTGGTGGAAGCCTGAAACGCTGAAGGGCATGACCCTCCAGGCAGGCGTCTACAACCTGACCAACAAGACCTACTACGATGCCCTTGAGGTCAAGGACGTCACCAATGCGACCGAAATCTACTCGGAATCCGGTCGCTACATCAAACTGGCGATTTCGCAGAGGTTCTAGAAACCAGCAGGTGAAGGGCGGCGCCATGGTGCCGCCCTTTGCCGCTTTACGGTTTCGACCGCAGTTGTTTCGCGGGCCCTCGAATGCTATCGATCTGGTTCAGTCTTTTGAGAAAGGAGGGCCGCAATGATCACGACACTCTGGCGCAATCGCCAGTTCGGCCCGACCGATGCCCTGCGGATGCGTTTGCAGGGCTGATCAGAGGCTGTCACTTTCCCATACCCTTTCTGGTCTGCCCTTTTGGCCTGCAGCCGAGCTCTCGTGTTCGCGCTGCATCCTGATAACGACCGAGACGAACTGCCGACGCGGGTTGGTGGTCGTTGCCCGGTCAGACCAGAGAACTGAAAATGTCTTCGATCACCTTGCACAATCTCGCCGTTACCCTTGGCGAGCCGCTGTTTTCCAATCTTAATTTCAGCCTCAATGGCGGAGATCGGGTCGGCATCGTTGCGGCCAACGGCCGGGGTAAATCCACGCTTCTGAACTGCATTGCCGGCCGTCTCGAACCGACGGCGGGCGACGTCACGCGGTCGCGCGGGCTGACAATCGGGTATGTCGAACAGAACGTCGCGCCCGCCTTGGCGAAATTGCCGTTTCATGCGGCGGTTGCGCAGGCACTTGCACCCGGGCAGGCCGACAGCGAGAGCTGGCGCGTCGATGTGGTGCTCGATGCGCTCGACGTACCCGAGGCCTTGCGGGAGCGGCCGCTTGCACAGCTGAGCGGTGGCTGGCAGCGGCTGGCGCTGGTGGCCCGCGTCGCCGTCACCGAGCCGGACGTGATGCTGCTGGACGAGCCGACCAACCATCTGGACCTGTTCAAGATTGCGCTGCTGGAGAACTGGCTGAACGCTCTCCCGCGCACCGTCTCGGTGCTTGTCGCAAGCCACGACCGGGCGTTCCTGGATGCCGTCACCAACCGCACGCTGTTCCTCAGGGCCGTGCAGTCGCAGCAGTTCCAGCTTCCCTACAGCATGGCGAGGGCCGCGCTCGATAATATCGATGCGTCGCAGGAGCAGCGCTACGAGAAGGATGTGAAAGCCGCGCAACAATTACGGCGGCAGGCGGCCAAGCTCAAGAATATCGGTATCAACTCCGGCAGCGACTTGCTGACCGTCAAGACCAGGCAGTTGAAGGAGCGGGCCGACCGCCTCGAGGATGCGTCCCGGCCGGGCCACCGTGAGCGCTCGGCCGGAGCCATAAGGCTTGGCAGCAGCGCCAGCCAGGCGAAGATCCTCGTGACCCTCGACGACGCCACCGTTGCCACACCGGATGGAACGCCGCTCTTCAAGACCGGCAAGCTCTGGATCCGCCAGGGCGACCGCATCGTGTTGCTCGGGGCCAACGGTGCCGGCAAGACACGGCTGATGGAGATGATCAGGGGTGCGATAGAGGTGGCAGGCGATGGGGCGGCGCCGGTGCGCGCCACGCCTTCGCTGGTGCTCGGCTACAGCGACCAGTCGCTCGCCAATCTTGCCGACGCCGATACGCCGCTGGCAACGCTGTCGCGGCTGTTTGCGCTGGGTGAGCCCCGGGCGCGCAGTCTGCTTGCCGGAGCAGGCATCGGTGTCGAGATGCAGGGACGGGCAATCGGCCGGCTCTCGGGCGGGCAGAAGGCGCGGCTGGCGATGCTGGTGCTGCACCTGCGCCAACCCAATTTCCATCTCCTGGACGAGCCGACCAATCATCTTGATATCGAAGGACAGGAGGCACTGGAAAGCGAATTGCTGGCGGAGGGTTCCACCTGCCTGCTGGTATCGCATGATCGCAGCTTCGTCAGGGCGGTCGGCAACCGCTTCTGGCAGATCGAGCGAAAAAAGCTGGTCGAGGTCGATGGACCCGAGGCGTTTTTCGCCTCGGCACAGCCGTCGGCCTGAGTTCGCGCGGTTTCGGGCGGCGGTCGCCCGCCCGAAACTTTCAGCCGAATTGGCGCTTGCGCATCGCCGCATCTCGCGCTAACAATTTGTCCATGAACATGTCTTCGAACAGTGCATCTTGGTGGTGGGCTCGCTAACAGCGGCCTCGATCAATCGTGTTCAAAGACGACGAGTAAGCCGCCCGAGAGTTTCAGGCGGCTTTTTTTGTATGTAAAGCGCCTGTCATCCGGGCCTGAAGAAGCGGAGAGACGGTCATGGTTACGATCCTGCGGGATGACGGTGCGGAAATCTACGAGACCAAGGGCGGCATCACCGTGACGCGCCAGCGTCGGCCAATCCCCTATGACGACGCGGTCTCGTCCTACATCGACAAGCTGGACGAGCGGCGCGGCGCGGTGTTTTCCTCCAACTACGAGTATCCGGGCCGCTACACGCGCTGGGACACTGCCGTCGTCGACCCGCCCATCGGCATCTCCTGCTTTGGCCGCAATGTCTGGATCGAAGCCTATAACGAGCGTGGCGAGGTCATCCTCGGTTTTATCGAGGCGCGGCTGCAAACCGTGCGCGAAGTGGCCCTCGGTGCGTCGACGCCGCGTCGGCTCGACCTCACCGTCAAGGCGCCCGACCGGGTGTTTACCGAGGAAGAACGGTCGAAGATGCCGACGGTGTTCACCGTGCTGCGCGCCGTCACCGACCTGTTCTACTCGCAGGCTGACGCGGCCCTCGGGCTCTACGGTGCCTTCGGTTACGATATCGCTTTCCAGTTCGACGCCATCGACCTGAAACTGACGCGTCCCGCCGACCAGCGCGATATGGTGCTGTACCTGCCCGACGAGATCCTCGTGGTCGACAACTACGCCGCCAAGGCCTGGATCGACCGCTACGACTTCGAAAAAGGCGGGCTGACCACCGAGGGCAAGGCCGGTGATATCCCGCCGGAACCCTTCCACCACACGGACACCATTCCGCCGAAGAGCGACCATCGCCCGGGCGAATTTGCCGAACTGGTAAACAAGGCGAAGGAGAGCTTTCGCAAGGGCGACCTGTTTGAGGTCGTTCCCGGGCAGAAGTTCATGGAGCGCTGCGATTCCAAGCCGTCGGATATTTCCAAGCGTCTGAAGGCGATCAATCCGTCGCCCTATTCCTTCTTCATCAACCTCGGCCACCAGGAATATCTGGTCGGCGCATCGCCAGAAATGTTCGTGCGCGTGTCCGGCCGTCGCATCGAGACCTGCCCGATCTCGGGCACGATCAAGCGCGGCGAGGACCCGATTGCCGACAGCGAGCAGATCCTCAAGCTTCTGAACTCGAAGAAGGACGAATCCGAGCTGACCATGTGCTCGGACGTCGACCGCAACGACAAGAGCCGCGTCTGCGAACCGGGCTCGGTCAAGGTCATCGGCCGCCGTCAGATCGAGATGTATTCGCGCCTGATCCACACCGTCGACCACATCGAGGGGCGCTTGCGCGACGACATGGATGCGTTCGACGGATTCCTGTCGCACGCCTGGGCCGTCACCGTCACCGGTGCGCCGAAGCTCTGGGCCATGCGCTTCATCGAAAGCCGCGAAAAGAGCCCGCGCGCCTGGTACGGCGGCGCCATCGGCATGGTCGGCTTCAACGGCGACATGAATACCGGTCTGACGCTGCGCACCGTGCGTATAAAGGACGGGATTGCCGAGGTGCGAGCCGGCGCTACCTTGCTCAACGACTCCATCCCCGAAGAGGAAGAAGCCGAAACCGAACTGAAGGCGTCTGCCATGCTCTCTGCCATCCGCGATGCAAAGTCTGCCGGTTCCGCTAAGACCAAGCGCGATGTTGCTGCGGTCGGCAAGGGAGTCAGCATCCTGCTTGTCGACCACGAGGACAGCTTTGTCCATACGCTCGCCAACTACTTCCGCCAGACCGGTGCCACCGTTTCGACGGTCCGCACGCCCGTGTCGGAAGAAGTCTTCGACCGCCTCGACCCCGATCTCGTCGTGCTCTCGCCGGGGCCCGGTAACCCGAAGGATTTCGATTGCAAGGCGACGATCAAGAAGGCGAGGGCCCGCAACCTGCCGATCTTCGGCGTCTGCCTCGGCCTGCAGGCACTGGCCGAAGCCTATGGCGGCGATCTCCGGCAACTGGCCGTGCCGATGCACGGCAAGCCGTCGCGCATCCGCGTGCTCGAGCCCGGTATCGTGTTTTCAGGCCTTTCCAGGGAAGTGACCGTCGGGCGATACCACTCGATCTTCGCCGACCCCTCGACCCTGCCGCGTGAATTCATGATCACGGCGGAAAGCGAGGACGGCACGATCATGGGTATCGAGCATATCAAGGAGCCGGTTGCAGCGGTGCAGTTCCACCCGGAATCGATCATGACGCTCGGTGGCGATGCCGGCATGCGAATGATCGAGAATGTCGTGGCAAACCTCGCGCGGCGGACAAAGACCAAGGCGGCCTGAGGTTTCTCTGAAAGGCGGCGGACGATCCCGCCGCCTCGACGGAGCCGCTATTCCTGCCGCTGCACGGCGCGCATGTTCATCGTTGCGCGGATGCTGAAGCCGAGTGCCTGGTAGAGCGCGATCGCCGCCGTGTTGCCGACATAGGCATGCAGGAAGGCTACCTCGCCGCGGGCGGCGATTTCACCGGCAACGAAGCGAAACAGCAGGCTGCCGAGACCGCGACCCTGGAAATCCGGATGGGTGCAGAGACCGCTGAGCTCTCCGAAGCCGGGCAGGCGCATGCGCTGGCCGGCCATGGCCACCAGCCGTCCCTCGATCTTGACACCCCAGAATGGGCCGAGCCTTTGTGCGCCAAGCGTGAATGGACCGGGCTTGGTCAGCAGCGCCAGTTCCAGCATCTCGTCGGCGTCGCTTTCGTCCAGCAACTCGATCCGGGGATCGGTGATCCGCTCATGCGGCCGGTCGGCTGTCATCTGGTAGAGTTCGCCTTCCGCAAGGACGACAATTCCCTCGGGAATCACAATCGGACCGGCTTCCACGAGGACTATCCTTTCGTCTCCAGTGGGCAGGTTTGCCAGCGCCTGAAGGCTTTCCGACGCGTTGTCGGCAGCGGCGGCAAAGGGAACGGTCGATGGCGCAAACCGCTTGGCAAGGGGGCCGCCGATCGCCAGCGGCGCATGGCTCGTCTGCAGCGTGTTCCAGACAGGCCGGTCGAGTATATGCGCCACGGCGATTTCTCCTGATTTTCGCTTTTCGCTTCGGCCATATCACTTTTCAGCGGGCAGGGGTTCGATACCTTGCCAAGGCTATCGCTTGTATTTGCGATCGCCTCGAAGATGCCATAGGGGATAGCCAAGCGACCCGCGAAGTAACAAGCACGGCGCCAGGCGGTCAAGCCAGGGCGCAGCGTCAGAACGAACAAGGAGGCTTGAAGCCATGCCCAATACCGATGTTTCCGGCCTGTCCATGCTCGGCAGCCACACCGAAACGCCCACCAGCCCCGAGACCGCAATCCTCGAAAAGGTGCCTGCCACCCATCAGGGTACCGAATACCTCGTGCGCTTCACCGCGCCCGAGTTCACCTCGCTTTGCCCAATGACCGGCCAGCCGGATTTCGCCCATATCGTCATCGACTACGTGCCCGGTGAATGGCTGGTGGAATCGAAGTCGCTAAAGCTGTTCCTGCATGCATTCCGCAATCACGGCGCCTTCCACGAGGATTGCTCCGTCTATATCGCCAAGCGCATCGTCGACCTGCTGCAGCCGAAATGGTTGCGGATCGGCGCTTACTGGTATCCGCGCGGCGGCATCCCCATCGACGTTTTCTGGCAGACCGGTAAGCCGCCGGAGGGCCTATGGTTGCCGGACCAGGGCGTCCCGACCTATCGCGGTCGCGGCTGACCCGCATTGAAAACGCCGCGCTTCGGGTGAAGCGCGGCGTTGCATCAGGGCTGTGCGAAAACGTCAGACGTTGAAGCTGTCGTCGCCGCCGCTGTCGAAGGAATTGTCGAAATCACTGTCGAGGTCGTCGCTGACCAGGTTCTGGTCATTGGCGTTGTCGTCGTTTCCGGCGTTCTGGTCGTTGTTGTTGCCGTTGCTGTCGCCATAATAATTGTTGACGACCGTTTCCTCGACGGCGGGCGCCGCCGCCGGTGCCGCCGCTGCAGCACCGAGCCCGCCGAGCCCTGCCGCTGCGCCACCGATATGCGGACTGAACAGGCTGCTCAGCGATTCCGCCAGCATCACGCCGCCGGCAACGCCGGCTGCCGTGCCGAGCGCACCGCGCAGAAACCCGCCACCGCCCGACTGGGCCTGCGGTTGCTGGCTCCACGGGCCGACTGGCTGCTGTTGGCTCTGTTGGCCCCAGGGGCCCGGCTGCGGTTGCCCATAGCCCTGCTGTGGAGCCGAATAGCCTTGCTGCTGGCCATAACCCTGCTGGGGCGGGGCGGCACGCTGTGGCTGCGGTGCTGCGGATTGTCCGCCGCCGAAGATGGAGCCTAGGCCGCCGAGGAAGCTTCCGCCACCTTGCGAGGCGGCGGGCTGGTGTTCGGCACTGTCCTGCAGTTCCTTGACCTGATCCTCGAGCTGCTTGATGCGGTCTGCCGCCGCTTTCATGCCCTGCTCCTGGACGATGACGGCCTGGGCGAGCAGGTAGGGCGCGGTGGGATTGTCGCGCACCGACTGGTTGATGAAGGCTTCGGCGTCTGCATCGCGCGGGGTCGCCGCTGCGGCTTTGACGCGGTCGAAGAGAGAGCTAAGCAGTTGACGTTCTTCGGGCGACATGACGGCTCCATGAAAACTTTGACGCGATTCTGGATCGCATCACCTGACGTAGGAAGGGATTTCGGCTTTTCAAAGCCCTGCCAAGTTACATTTCGGTAATCGGGTCGGTAATCGGGCAAAGCGGCAAGGATATCTTCACCGGTTCCGTGGCTTGTCTTTTTCCCGCATTGTTTTACGCATGGAACAGCATTATGTGCGGCATACGACAAATCACGGTGGAGAGTTGTTCATGAACGACGACGAACAGGAAGACAAGAAGACGGAACTGCCGCTCGGCAAGGAAACGGAGGCGAACCTCTTCAAGTCGCGTTCGATCTTCATCTACGGCGGCATTACGCAGGAACTGGCCCAGAAGGTCTGCTCGCAGCTGGTCGCTCTCGCTGCTGCCAGCGACGAAGACATCCGCATCTATGTCAGTTCGCCCGGCGGCCACGTCGAATCAGGCGATTCGATCCACGACATGATCAAGTTCATCAAGCCGAAGGTCTGGATCATCGGCACCGGCTGGGTTGCATCTGCCGGCGCTCTGATCTTCGTCAGCGTTCCCAAGGAACGTCGGCTTTGCCTGCCGAACACCCGCTTCCTGCTGCACCAGCCCTCGGGCGGCACACGCGGCATGGCATCGGATATCGAGATCCAGGCCCGCGAGATCATCAAGATGAACGAGCGCCTGAACCGGATCTTCGCAGCCGCGACCGGCCAGCCGCTGGAAAAGATCGCCAAGGACACCGACCGCGACTACTGGCTCTCGGCCGAAGACGCCAAGACCTACGGTCTGGTCTCCCGCATCGTGACATCGCAAAGCGAACTCTGATCGTTGCACACCAAGCGCCCTTGCCTGCATAATGCGGGCGAGGGCGCTTTTTTTGTTTTTGGCAATGTGCTCGGCTGCATCGTTTATTCTGCACAGAACTCACCGTCTCGTCCTTTTGATCTTACGTTTCAAACAGCCATCTTCGTTACAAAATGACGGTGAAGTGCTCTTGCGCCAATCCGGCCTGTAATGCTCCATTGAGCTCTCACGCCCTTACGAGTCATTACCGCCGCCATGCTCAAAGATCTTTCCGCCCAAGCCGTCTTTATGGGCTGCCTCACCGCTTTCGTTGGATTTGCCAGTTCCTTTGCAGTGGTGCTGCATGGGCTGCAGGCGGTTGGGGCAACGCCGGGGCAGGCGGCTTCGGGATTGACGGTGCTGTCGATCTCGATGGGGCTCTGTGCCATTGTGCTCAGCCTGACGACGCGGTTGCCGGTGAGCATTGCCTGGTCGACGCCGGGTGCGGCGCTGCTGGCAAGCTCCGGCGCGATTGCCGGCGGGTTCCAGGCGGCGGTGGGTGGCTTCGTCGTCTGTGCGGCGTTGATTATCGTTGCAGGGCTGTTCCGGCCGCTGGGGCGGGCTGTGGCATCGATCCCGGCACCTCTCGCCAATGCGATGCTTGCAGGCGTGCTGATCGGCCTGTGCTTCGCGCCGGTGAAGGCCATCGCCTTCGATCCGCTGCTGGGCTTGCCGATCGTGCTTGCCTGGGTCGTCGTCGGCGCTTTCCGGCGGCTCTGGGCGGTTCCCGCTGCGCTTGCGGCTTTTGTCGCCGTGCTGGCGTTCGGGGTGCAGATGCCGGCTGGAGCGCTATCGTCGCTCGAGCAGTCGCTCATGCCGCGCGTCGAACTGGTTCGGCCGCTGTTCACCATGGCCGGGCTGGTGTCGATCGCGCTGCCGCTGTTCATCGTCACCATGGCATCGCAAAATATTCCCGGCATCGCCGTGCTCAAGGTTAACCATTACGATCCGAAACCCGGTCCGCTGTTTGCCATGACCGGCCTTTTTTCGCTGGCGAGCACGCCGTTCGGTGGGCATGCGGTCAATCTTGCCGCAATAACGGCCGCCATGTGTGCGGGCAAGGATGCCAACGCCGATCCAGACCGTCGTTACTGGGCGGCCGTGGTCGCAGGCATCGTCTATATCGTCTTCGGGCTGCTTGCCGGCGCGGTCACCGCCTTCGTCGCGCTGGCACCGCCTATCCTGATCGAGGCCGTGGCGGGACTGGCGCTGATCGGCGCATTTTCCGGCTCCGCAATGGCAGCCTTCCAGCAGGTGGAAACGCGAGAGGCCGCAGCGGTGACATTTCTGGTCACCGCCTCCGGCGTCTCCTTCGGCGGCATTTCGGGCGCGTTCTGGGGGTTGATTGCTGGTGGGCTGATGCTGGTGCTGCAGCGTTTGGTGGCTGCCCGTCCCGCGTCTAAGTAGACTGGAAGCATTGCCGCTTAGGTGCTATTCTCGGTCATGGCTTTTGAGTTTGATCCCGACAAAAGCAGAACAAACAAAATCAAGCACGGTATTGATCTTGTGGAGGCGCAGCGTCTTTGGATCGATCGCTTTTTGATTTCATTCCCCGCTCGGGGCGGACTTGAAAGCCGGTTTGTCGCGGTCGGTCAAATAGACGGGAAGCATTGGTCCGCGATTTGCACGAGACGTCATGACAATATCAGGATCATTTCGGTTCGCAGGTCGAGGAAAGAGGAGATAGCTCTCTATGAAGGCAAGTGAACTCGACGAGAAATTCGACAATGGCGAGGATATACTCGACTATCTCGACCTCACCAAGGCAACCCGCCCAAACATGGCGACCCAAAAGGTCAGCGTGGATTTTGCAACCTCAGTGGTCAATAGCCTCGACGAGGAAGCAGCCCGACTCGGGCTGACACGGCAATCACTGATCAATTTGTGGATCGAAGAGCGTCTGTCCGCCGCTCAGGATTAGAGAAAGGTATCTTGAAGCCAGAAGTCGTGCAGATGCGCGAGTCTTGAGCAGGGCTTGCTTCTTTTTTGCCCCGACGCTATACAACCAATCATGAAGTCTACAGGCGCAAAAATTTCCAGCCAGATTGCACGCGGCCGCATCGCCCTGCGTGACAACTCGCGCGCCTTCACCTCGCTTCTTCTCCTCGGCCTTACGCGCGGTTGCCGGGTCCGTTGAGGAGCGCCCGGCGGCCGACAAGCCCGCCCGGCATTCGCTCCTCGACCTAGCATCCGACAATCATTCAAGGCCCACATTCAAAGCCGCTTTTGTCATCGCCAAGCCCCAGCCGATCGGCTATGAGGCGGGCAATCGACGGCACGAGGAAAAGACGATGGACGAGCAGACTCATTCCCCCGCTGGCAAGTCTCCTGCAACCATGTCCCGCTTCAAGGGCATGGCCAAAGCTGCCGAAAAATACCGTGCCTATCCGCAGGTCAACATCCCCGACCGTACCTGGCCCTCGAAGACGCTCACCAAGCCGCCGATCTGGTGCTCGGTCGATCTGCGCGACGGCAACCAGTCTCTGGTCGACCCTATGGGTCATGACCGCAAGGCGCGCATGTTCCAGCTGTTGCTGGAAATGGGCTTCAAGGAAATCGAGATCGGCTTCCCGTCAGCCTCGCAGACCGATTTCGACTTCGCCCGCTGGTGCATCGAAGAAGGCAATGTAGCCGACGACGTCTCGCTGCAGGTGCTGGTGCAGTGCCGGCCCGAGCTGATCACCCGCACCTTCGAATCGTTGGAGGGTGCAAACCGGCCGATCGTGCACTTCTATAACTCTACCAGCGAGCTGCAGCGTCGCGTGGTGTTTGCCAAGGATGTGCACGGCATCAAGCAGATTGCCGTCGATGCGGCCAAGATGATCACCGACATGGCGGCCAAGGCCGGCGGCGACTATCGCTTCGAATATTCGCCTGAGAGCTTCACCGGCACCGAGCTGGAGGTGGCGCTGGAGATTTGTAACGCCGTCATCGCCGAGATCCGGCCGACAGCCGAAAACAAGCTGATCATCAACCTGCCGTCGACCGTCGAGATGGCCACGCCGAATGTCTATGCCGACCAAATCGAGTGGATGTGCCGCAACCTCGACAATCGCGAAAATCTGATCATCTCGCTGCATCCGCACAACGACCGCGGTACCGGCATTGCCGCTGCCGAACTGGCCCTGCTGGCCGGCGCCGACCGCGTCGAGGGTACCTTGTTCGGTAACGGCGAGCGTACGGGTAACGTCGATGTCGTGACCATGGCGCTGAACATGTTCACACAAGGGGTAGACCCGCAGATCGATTGCTCCGACATCGAGCGTATCAAGGAAGTCTACGAATATTCCAACCAGATGACCATTGCCGAGCGTCATCCCTATGTCGGCGAACTCGTCTACACGGCCTTTTCCGGCTCGCACCAGGACGCCATCAACAAGGGGATGAAGGCGAGCAAGGTCGCGAATACCTCGGTGTGGGAAGTTCCCTATCTGCCGATCGACCCGCAGGATGTCGGACGCTCCTACGAGGCGATCATCCGCATCAATTCGCAGTCCGGCAAGGGCGGCATCGCCTACATCCTGCAGCAGGACTACGGGCTGAACCTGCCGCGCAACCTGCAGGTCGAGTTCCGGCAGGAAATCCAGAACATCACCGATGTCGAGGGCAAGGAGCTGCCGGCCAAGCGTATCTACGATCGCTTCATGGAGCTTTACGTTCAACAGCCGGATGCCCGCATCCGGTTCGTCGATCACCACATCTTCGCCGATCCCGAGCACAAGGGGCAACGGATCATCACGGCCGAAATCACCGACGGTGGAGAGCTCAGGAAGATCGAGGGTCGTGGCAACGGGCCGATCGATGGCTTCATCAATGCCCTGTCGGCCTATCTCGGCGTTGAAATGTCGGTCGAGGATTACTCCGAGCACTCGCTCCAGCACGGCTCTAACGCTGCTGCGATCTCTTATGTGGAGACGTCCTATCCGGGTGGAAAACTGTTCGGCGCCGGCGTCAACACCAACATCGTTGCGGCGTCGCTGGAGGCCATAGTCTCGGCCGCCAACCGGGTTCTCGCCTTGAAAGCCGGCTCCTGAAGCCCATCGCTCGCAGCTTGAAACATCATCTCATCGAAATGGCGGCCCGGCAGGCCGCCATTTTTGCGTCTGGCACAGTTCAGATCGCCACCGACACGCGGTTGGCGATATCGTCGAGCAATGCGTCCGAGGATGCGCCGACGATGGCATAGCCGACCCCGGCGCGGTGCCAGGGAACGATGCCGATATCGTCCTTGATGATCTCGTTGAAATCGCTGCCATCGGTGCCGGCGCTGTCCTTGAAGAAGCAGACCGAGACGATTTCACCGTCGATGTTGCGGTAGACCAGCTGTCCGGTCGGCTTGCCGCCCGCTACCAGCAGACGCGCGCCCTGAAAAACCAGGCCCTGGCTCGACAGATCGGGCAGGTTGAACTTGACGCCGACGGTCGAGGTCAGCCACGTCATGATCTCATCGCTCTCTGTGGCGCCGAGTTCGACGATATGGCTGGACTGGCGCAGATAGATGCGTTGGGCAGCGGCAAGGTCGTCGGGCCAGGTTCGTGCCTGGTTCGGGACCAAGGGGAGGGTGAGGCGGCCAGCGCCCGGCTGGGTGCCGAAGAGATATCCGATGCCGCCGCCGATGACGAAGAGGATCAGGGCCGCCGCCAGCGCCTGCTTGCCCGATGGCGCGAGTTTGACGGCCGGCCGCGAAAGCCGCCGCGTTTCGCGGACCTTCGGTGCCGGAGCGCTCTTGATCGAGCGGACGAGCGCCAGCGGCACCGGCTCCTTCAGGAGGTCGTCAAAAACCTTGCGTCCTATGTCGGATCCCTGCCGAAGGTTTTCATAGACGCGACCGGTGTCGGCATCGGCGGAAATCAGATCCTCCAGCGTGCGCCTCTCTTCAGGGCTGGCCTCGCCATCGATATAGGCGGCTAGCCGCGCTTCGATCGGTGTCTTGCGGATATCCTGCATGGTCATGACCTCTGGCTGAGACGATTGCGCCCGGCGGCGGCAAAGGCCAGGCGGGCATTGGCAAGCCGGGAGGCGACGATCGACAGCGGGATACCGAGGATATCGGCGGTCTGCTTGTAGCTGTGGCCTTCGACATCGGCGAGCAGGAAGACGCTGGCAAGGCCCTCTGGGAGCGCTGTTATCGCCTGATGGCTTTCGCTGCCTTCGGTCGGGCGCGGCTGCTGCACTGCGGTGTCGCCTTTCTGGCCGGCGACGGCTCTCGGAGCGCCGGCGCGGACCCGGTGCCGGCGAGATTCTTCGACCCACACCTGCCGTGTCATCGCGTAGAGCCAGCTGTCCAGCCGCTCTTCCGTATTCCAGAGATGGATTTTCGCGACGCTGCGCTGACAGACCTTTTGCAGCAATTCGTCGGCATCTGCCACGTCTCCGGTCAGCGTCACTGCGAAGCGTCGCAATTTTGGCAGCAGGCCGACGAGGTCGCGACGAATGTCCGGGGCAGGGATGGGAGCGCGCATTGTCTTTCCACGATGAAGTGACCGTCACCGGACGCGGGTTTGAATTTTCGACTACGTGATAAATGCATCGGACGTTCGCACCAGCCCTTGCAAGGCTGATGTCGGTCCACGCATCGAGAAGACATCCATGACAGCGATATGACCACTTCCCGACCCGTTTCGCAAGTCGGCATAAAGGCTTCGTTGACCGGTGCGACAGATGATCTCAGATGCAGACGACCATTGGCAGGAGATATCGCAGTCTTTCCGAAGTAAAAGGCGCGGTGACCATAAAACTGTTGTTTCCGGCAAGAATCCAGCGGCTATCATGGCTGCTTCAGGACGCAAATATATCAGTGCCCTCAGCCGAGATGCCATCGCCCCGGTGGTTGAGGCTGAAGCGCTCGGCTTTCAGGCTCCAGGCGCCCGGACCGCCCGATATCGAAAACATGTTGTAGGCGGCGGGAGGCTTGGACCCGCCGACGCCTTGCGACGCGGAGGCAATGCCGACCACCGGGACGCGGCCTATCGGCCCGCGCAGCCAGTGAAGCGTGTTGCGGTGGGTATGGCCATGCAGCACCAGTTCCGCGCCACCGGTCGAGACGGCGGCGGCAAAGCGGCGGATGCCGATCATGCGCTTGTGGAACGACGCGGCCCCGCGGATCGGCGGATGGTGGATCATCAGCACGCGAAACAGTCCGGCTTCGCCTGCAGCCCGCAGCATATGTACAGTTTCGCGCGCCTGGCGCGATCCGAAAAATCCGCTCGCGGAAAACGGCAAGGTGGCAACGGCCGTCGAGCAGCCGATGATGGCGACGCGGTCGCGTATGCGCAGGTATGGGAAGACGTGCATGTCTTCCTCCCAGGCAGCGGGTGCGAGATCGCCGCGCACGTAGGGATACCAGGCGCGTACGGATTTCTCATAGGAGCCCGGCACATAGGCATCGTGGTTGCCTGGCACGACCGAGGTCGTTGCCGGCGGCCCGATGGTTGCAAGCCACTCCGCAGCGGTGCGGATCTCTATCTTTGTGCCGAGGTTGACTAGATCGCCGGTGACGCAAAGATGGTCCGCCTCCTTCGCCTTGATGTCTGCCAGCAGAAGATCCAGAGTGCCGCCGAACAAGTGCTTGCGCCGGTTCCGGTGCCAGTTCACAAATCCGGTGATGCGCTTCGAGGCAAGCTCCCAGAGGGAAAGCCGTGGGAGCGGGCCGAGGTGGATATCGGAGATATGCGCGAGTTTGAACATGGGTGAGACATAGAACAGTCTCGTTTCAAATCAAATGCTTCGTATGCCTGCACAAGGGGAAGTTTTGGCAGGCCCGCCCCAACGGGCCGCTAAGAGAGGGATGGCATGGACGACGAACTGGTACAGGAAGGGCGCGGGTGGAAGCACAGGCTTGCCGGCCCCCTTGCGCATCTCTATTTTGCACTGTCGCGCGGCATGACGCTCGGGGTGCGGGCTGCCTGCTTCGACAGCGAGGGGCGAATTTTCCTGGTTCGCCATTCATACCTGCCCGGCTGGTACATGCCTGGCGGCGGTGTCGAAAGGCACGAGACCGTGGACCAGGCGTTGGCCAAGGAGCTGCGGGAGGAAGGCAATTTGGCCATTCTGGGCACACCGACCCTGATAGGCATCTATTTCAACCGCTCCGTCAGCCGCCGTGACCACGTGGCCTTCTACCGCGCCGACGTCGAGCAGACGGCGCTGCGCGACCCTGACTGGGAGATTGTCGAGAGCGGCTTCTTCGCCCTCGACGCCCTACCGCCCACGACCACGGCCGCCACCCACCGGCGGCTGCAGGAAATCAACGGCAACCTCGCACCCACCGGCTACTGGTAGGCGCCGGGCGCTACAGCGCGCCGCGACCGTGTGGCCGGTTGAAATCGAGTGCCGGGCCCAGAGGCACGATGCCGGTTGGATTGATGGTCTTGTGGCTGGCGTAGTAGTGCCGCTTGATGTGCGCCATGTTGACCGTCTCACTGATGCCCGGCACCTGGTAGAGTTCGCGCAAGTAGCCGGGTAGGTTGCGGTAGTCCTCGATACGCCGGATGTTGCACTTGAAGTGGCCGACATAGACGGCGTCGAAGCGAACCAGTGTCGTGAACAGCCGCCAGTCGGCTTCCGTGATCGTGTTGCCAACAAGGTAGCGGCTTTTCCCCAGGCGGGCGTCGAGACTGTCTAGGGTCGCGAAGAGTTTTTGCACGTGCTCTTCATAGGCGTCCTGCGTCGTCGCAAAGCCGGATTTGTAGACGCCGTTGTTGACCGTGTCGTAGACGATGGCGTTGATCTCGTCGATCTCTGTCCGCAGGGGCTCCGGATAATAGTCCAGCGTTATGTCGGTAAGACTGTCGAAAGCGCCGTTGAACATCCGGATGATTTCGGAGGACTCGTTGTTGACGATCGTGCCGGTCCTGGTGTCCCAGAGGACGGGTACGGTGACGCGCCCGGAATAATGAGGATCCGCCCTCGTATAGATCTCCCACATGGCATTGGCTCCGAACAGGTGATCGACCGTGCCGCCGTCGCGGTTCTTGAATTCCCAGCCGTTCTCCAGCATGAGCGGATCGACGATCGAGACGGAAATGATGTTTTCCAGTTTCTTGAGCTTGCGGAAGATCAATGCCCGGTGGGCCCATGGACAGGCGAGCGCCACATAGAGGTGATACCGACCGGCCTCGGCCTTGAAGCCTCCAGTGCCGGATGGGCCGGCACTTCCGTCGGCGGTCACCCAATTGCGAAACTGCGATGCAGCCCGCTTGAAATGGCCCTTGGTTTCCTTGGTGTCGTACCATACGTCCTGCCAGACGCCGTCAACCAGCATGCCCATGTCATCGTCCTTTCGAATTGCCCAGAACGATACATACGCTGCCGGGCGGAATTTTCGAGCGTGCAAAGATTGAACAGTCCGTTGCTGTCGCGTTTGCCGCATTTTACGTTGGACGAGGCAAATATTTCCTGCTATCGGCCTCGGCACACTTCAAGGACTGTGATCGATGACCGTAACCAGAGACCTGCGACGACGCTGATGGACCCGAACGCCGCATCCGGCGTTTCCGAGACCCATCCCTTTTTGTCATCTGGTTTGTTACGTTTCATGCATAAGCACGATCTGGTCTACCTCACCGAGGACGCGTCCCACGACGCCGTCATCGAACTCATCAACGAAGAAGCCTTTGGTCCAGGACGGTTCGTCCGGGCGGCAGCGCGTATCCGCGAGCAGGGTCCGCACGACCGGTCACTGTCGTTCATCTGCGCCGACGACGGTGAGACAGTGGCATCCGTCCGGATGACGGCCGTCCTGGCGGGTAGCGTCAGGGGCCATCTTCTAGGCCCACTGGCTGTCCGGCCGTCGCACAAGAGCCGGGGCATCGGCCGGGAACTGGTGCGCATTGCCGTCGAAGCTGCACGGCGGAAGGGCTCGGAGGCGGTCATCCTCGTCGGCGATCCGCCTTACTACGAGCCGCTCGGTTTCGAGAAGGTGGCCTATAACGCGCTTGCCTTTCCGGGGCCGGTCGATCCGCGCCGGGTGCTCGTCGTGCCGATGGCTGATGACGTCCATGCGCGGCTCAAGGGGCCCATCGGCTGGACGGAATAACATAGCTTATCAGGATGTTACGGCGAGCTGCTTCTGCAGGAACGTCCGGCTGCGGCCGGGCGGGAAGTCGGCGAGTGCACCGAAGGCCACATAGCCCTGGCGCTCATAGGCTCGCAGCGCGTGCGGATTGAAGGTGTCGATCCAGGCGCCGTGGCATCCGCGTTCCAGGGCTTCGGCTTCCGCCTTGGCGAGCAGCCTGCCGGCCATTCCCTGGCCGCGCAGCGCTTCGGGAACGAACAGCCATTGGGTGAACAGCCAGCCCCAGGCGGTCACGCCCAGCAGGCCGCCGATCACCTTGCCGTCGTCTCCGCGAATGAACACGGCCAGCGAGCGACGCTCGGGAGGCCCGACGTCCGATGCGTTGAACGACATCAACCCGCTCATGATCACGGCCATGTCGCCGTCCAGAGGCGCGTCGGTCAGGTCCAGGGTTGCCATGGCTATCGTCCTTCGCGCCACCAGGTCGCCGTCAACAGGAAGAGCAGGGCGGCGAGACCGAGGAACCCTGCAAACAGCGGCAGTGTGTTGATGCCGCGCAGAACCGTCTCGTCTGTCAGCCGGATGCTCATGCGCTGGTCGTCGGCGATGCGCACTGCACCCCGCACCGGCAGGACCGGCGGCACGACGACGCTGTCGCCGGCCGAAGCCACGCGCGTCACCAGCCCCTTGGTCTGGCTGGCCAGCGGCTTCAGCGTCTCCGTTGTCGAGATCATCGCTTTGAATTCCGGTGCATCGACGGCGCCGACGTGGACGAGTGTCGACAAGTTGCCATTTGTGATCTGGAACAGCCCGATCTCGTCGGTGTGCTTCTCGGCACGATAGAGGCCGGGCTCGCCCTGTGCCAGCTTGACGGTTTCCGACTTGCCGGAAGGATATTTGATCGTCGCACTGCCGGGATCGTCGCCGATTGTCTGGCGGGCGATCTGAAGCGTGCGGCCGGATGCGGTGGCGGTCAGCGCTTCTTCTTCAAGCGCCGGTTCCTTCATCAGCCAGTGGGCGATGCGCCTGTAGAGCGCCACGCTCGGGCCACCGCCCTCGAAACCGCGTGACCACAGCCAGCCCTGGTCGGACAGCAGCATGGCGACGCGTCCTTCGCCGGCACGGTTCAGCACCAGCAGCGGATGGTTGTCGGCACCGACCATCACGGTCTGGCCCTGCGGCGGCTCGACATCGACCGTGCGGAACCAGCGGCCCCAATGCGGCGGCTCGACATCCGAGCCGTCGAGGCCGCGGGTGACTGGATGTTTGCGGCCTTCCTCCGACAGGCGGGGATAGAAGGCCTTGTCGATCATCTCGCCGGTCGGCTCTGCCGGCAGGACGGATTGCAGCGGCGTCAGGGCGATTGAATCCTGGCCGGCATGTTCCGGTCCGGCGGCAATCAGCAGTGCCCCACCGTTCTGAACGTACTGGGCAATGTAGTCGTAGTAGAGGATCGGCAGCACACCGCGATGCTGGTAACGGTCGAAGATGATCAGGTCGAAATCCTTGATCTTGTCGACGAACAGTTCCCGCGTCGGAAAGGCGATCAGCGACAGCTCGTTGATCGGCGTACCGTCCTGTTTTTCCGGCGGACGCAGGATGGTGAAGTGCACGAGATCGACCGAGGCATCGGATTTCAGCAGATTGCGCCAGGCGCGCTCGCCGGCGTGCGGCTCGCCAGATACCAGCAACACCCGCATGTTCTGGCGGATGCCCTCGATCAGATGGACGGCGCGGTTGTTGGCAAGCGTGATCTCGCCGGGCAGTTCGGCGACGGAAAACTCCAGCACATTGTTGCCGGCACGCGGCACCTTGAAGCTGAAGGGCGTTTCCTGGCCGGGGGTCGCCTGAAGAGTGGCGATCTCGTTGCCGTTCATTTTGACGGTAACGGGGGCCGCGCCGCCGGGGCTCGGGCCATCGTCGACGACGCGCAGGGTCAGTTGCTGTTCTTCGTTGACGATGCCGAAGCGGGGGCCGCGCACCACTTCGATGCGACGGTCGTATTCGTTGGCCTTGCCGGTGATCAGCCCGTGGATGGGAGCGTTGAAGCCGAGCGACTGGGCGGTCGAGGGGATATCGTGGATCTGGCCATCGGTGAGGAAGATGGCACCGCCGATGCGGGCCGGCGGAACATCGCCGATGGCACCGGCAAGCGCCGAGAACAGCCGCGTCGCCGGGGCATCGGTTTCCGCCGTATCCTTGGCCTCCACATAGCGCGGCTCGATGCGCGGGAAGGCGGCCAGCCGGTCTTTAAGTTGCGCCAGGGCATCGTTGGTCATCTTGATGCGTTCGGGCGTCAGCTGGCTCTGGCTGCGGTCGATGATGACGGGAACGATGGTCGAGAGCCGGTCGCGATCTTCCTGCATCAGCAGCGGGTTGGCGAGTGCTACCAGCAATGCGAGGGCTGCGAGTGCGCGGAGCCATGCCCCACGCAGGCGACGCCAGATGGCAAAGGCGGCGATGACGGCGACGACCGCGGCGAAGACTATAATGACGGGCCAGGGGAGAAAGGGTTGGAAATCCAGCGTCATGCTATTGCCCCAGCCGTTCCAGCAGATCCGGAACGTGGACCTGATCGGATTTGTAGTTGCCGGTCAGCATATACATCATGATGTTGACGCCGGTTCTGAAGGCATATTCTCGCTGCATATCGTCCTGCGGCACCGTTGGCAGCAGCGGTGTGCCGTTGTCGTCGACAGCCCAGGCTCCAGCAAAATCGTTGCCGGTGATGATGATCGGTGTCACGCCGTCCGATGTGGCTGCCTGCTTGGTACCGGTGTCTGCGCGGTTGTCCTGATGGGATTCGATCCACAGCGGGCTGCCGGTGTAGCGCCCCGGAAAACTCGACAGCAGATAAAAGGATTTCGTCAGCACGTGCTTGGCGGGAACCGGCTCGAGCGGCGGTATGTCGAGATTGGCAAGGATCGCCTGCAGCCGTTCGCCGTTCGGGCCGGGAGCCGAATTGTCGCCGACGGAACTCAATGCATCGCGCGTGTCGAACAGCACCGTGCCGCCGGCGCGCATGTAGGCGTCGATGCGGTTCATCGTGGCAGTGCTGGGCATCGGTGCAGTCGAGGTCACCGGCCAGTAGAGCACGGGGAAGAGCGCCAGTTCGTCCTTGGCGGGATCTACGCCGACAGGCGGTCCGGGTTCGAGCGTCGTGCGGTAGGTGAGGAAGTCGGTGAGGCCCGCAAGTCCCCGCTCGGAAATCCGATCGACTTCGTCCTCGCCGGTAACGATATAGGCCAGATGCGTCTTGTCGAGTCGTGACTGGTTGACGTCGTCGCCGGGCCTCGCATCGTCGGCGCGCATGTCGACCGGGTGCAGGAAAGCCGCCGTAGAGAACGCGATAGCGAGAATTGCGGCGGTCTTTGCGGCTGAGCGAGATAGCCCCCGGATGCCGCTGAAGGCGCCGTTCATGAACAGCACGGCAATGCTGTCGGTGAGCAGCAGAAGGAGGGCGATGGTAAACAGTACCGGCTTGGCGGACCAGGCCTGTCCGCCGATCAATCCTTCGCGCTGCACCACCATGGAAGCGGATGCGTCGAGAGGCTTCAGTTCGGCGCCCTCGGGCAGGACATTCAATGCGGTAAACCCTTCTTCCGAGCCGTAGAGACCCGGCGGGTTGTCGAAGCTTGCGAGCAGAGGCCCCTTCTTGCCGGTGTCGAGCGGCCGGGCGCTGCCGGTCTCACCGTTCAGCGCCCCCTTGGCCGTCAGAAGCCGATACGGCGGCAGCGTACCGGCGGATGATTTGGCGGAGCCATCGGCGGCAGTGACGCCGCCGGAGCGGGACATCTGCACGATACGGCGCAGCATCTCGACGAAATCGCCGGAAATCGGCAGATCCGACCACGACGCCTCGGCGCTGACATGAAACAGCACGATGCGGCCGGCGGAGACGTTTTTCTCGGTGACCAGCGGTGTTCCATCGGCAAGGCTTGCCCATGTCCGCTCGGCCAGATCTGGCGTCGGCTCGGCCAGAACCTGGCGCTTGACCAGCACATTTGACGGTTTCGGCATGCCGGCAAACGGCCCGAAAGCCGGGAAATCGGCGAGTGGTTGAGGCTCGGCCCAGGACATGGCGCCGCCCAGCGCCCGCTCACCCTGGCGCAGGATCACAGGCACCAGCGGATCGTCGGCAGGTGCTGCAGCAAGGCGCGGACCGGCGAAACGGATCAACGTCCCGCCATTGGCGATCCAGCGCTGCATCGGGGCATAGGCGTCTGCCGGCAGGCGACCGATGTCGGCCATGATGATGACAGACGGATTGCCAGCCAGCAGCTCGGTAATCGATTTTGCCAGATCGTCGGCCTCCGGATTGACGAGGTCGGCGAAAGGCGAAAGTGCCTTCTGGATATAGTAGAGCGGCGAAAGCAGCGGCTGGAACTCGTCGACGGCCTGGCCGGAGAGCAGAGCAACGCGGCGACGCTTGAAGCCGTCGTCGAGGAGATGAACCGAGCCTGCGGTCGTGTGTCCATCGATGCTGACCCGGGCAAAGTCGTTGCGCATCTCGAAGGGCGCGGTGATCGTGCCCGATGCGACCGATTGGCCAGCGGTAAAGGCGAGCTTGCCGGCAGCGATCGGGCGCCCCTGGGCGTCCTGCGCGCTGAGCGTGAAACCGGCGGGGCCGGCGCTATCGAGGCGGCTCGCGGTAACGGTCATGGCGTCGGCGGCGTTGGCGGCTCTGGTCAGCACGATGGCTTCGCTGGCATCGCCCTCCAGCAGGCGGAGGTCTGCAGGAGCGAGGGACGCTAGCTGCTGAACAGTATCGTCCTTGTCGGCGGCAGCAATTCCATCGGACAGGAAAACGAGGGTACCGGGATGGGCGCCAGCGAGAGCCGACTTCAGGGACTGCACGGCGCGTGGGCGATCCGGTACCAGCGGCATAGGGGCGGCGGCATGTAATTTGTCGCGCGCTGCCATCGCGGTGCCGGGGATCGCATCGTTGGTCTGGTTGGCGGTGAAGGCGATGACGACGGGCGTCTCGCTGGCATCGGCATCGCCGATCAGCGCGTCGGCGGTCTGCACGCGGCGATCCCAATCGGCAGCGCTCGCCCAGCTGTTGTCGATCAGCAGAACCAGAGGTCCCGCCTTGGACAAGGTGTTGGTGCGCGGATTGAAGACGGGATCGGCGATTGCAAGGATCACGGCTGCCGCCATCAGCATACGCAGCAGCGTCAGCCACCACGGGCTGTTGGCCGGGGTTTCCTCTCGTCTGAGCACCTTGGCCAGAATCTTCAGGGGCGGAAAGACCTCCGTCTGCGGGCGCGGCGGCGTCATGCGCAGCAGCCACCATATCGCCGGCAGGGCGATCAGAGCTGCCAGCATCGCCGGATAGGCAAAGCCCAGCGCGCTCACAACTGACCACCATGGGTGGCTCTGGTCGGCATGCCGGACAGGTAGGTGTGCACGGCGACAAGCGCCTCGGAGGCGAGGTGGTCGGTGCGGTGGGTGACGAAGGTCCAGCCGAGGTGGCGCAGCGTCTCTCCGAGGCTGTCGCGACGCGCCAGGTAGGCACGCTGGTAATCCTCGCGAATGGTCTCGGCGCGGCCGGCCACCAGCTTTTCGCCGGTTTCCGGATCGGTGAACTCGGTGCGGCCGCTATAGGGAAAGGTTTCCTCGGCAGGGTCGGCGATCTCGACCACATGGCCGCGCAATCCGCGCCGGGCAAGTGGGCCGAGACGGGCCATGATGCTATCGGCATCGTCGAGGAAATCGCCGATCAGCACGACGTCGCTCCAGCCGCGGATCATCGCCGTCTGCGGCAGCCCACCGCCCAGCGGCGCGTGCATCAGTGCCGTCGCCAGTCGTTCGGCAGCGTTGCGGGCGGAAATCGGTTCCATGATGCCGGGGCAGCCGATGCGCTCGCCGGAGCGGGCGAGGATTTCGGCCAATGCCAGCATGACGACCAGCGCCCGGCTTTCCTTGGAGACATGACCGAGCGACGACCTGAACATCATCGACGGCGACATGTCGGCCCAGAGCCATATGGTGTGCGCCGCTTCCCATTCATGGTCACGGATATAGGTATGGTCATCGCGGGCCGAGCGCCGCCAGTCGATGCGCGACAGGCTCTCGCCATCGCTGTAGGGGCGGAACTGCCAGAAATTCTCGCCGATGCCGCGCTTGCGGCGGCCGTGCCAGCCGGCAATCACGGTGTTGGCGATGCGTTTCGCCTCGACCAGGCAATCGGGGACGAGAGCTGCCCGTTGCCGGGCGCGGGAAAGGGCATCACTGCCGGATGTCGGATTGACGATCTGTCCGATGGATGCCACGCGGCGCTCTCTCCCTAGGTCCTGGCCTGCTTGACCAAGTCGGAAATGACGTCGCGCACTGACATGCCTTCGGCGCGGGCGACGAATGTCAGCGCCATGCGGTGCTGCAGGATCGGTTCGGCGAGCGCGTGTACATCGTCCAGCGATGGTGCGAGGCGACCCTGGTATAGAGCACGGGCGCGGGTGCAGAGCATCATCGCCTGGCCGGCGCGCGGGCCCGGTCCCCAGGCGACGTGCTTGTCTGTCGTGGCGTTGCCCTGGCCCGGTCGGGCGGAGCGGACCAGCGACAGGATGGCATCGACGACGCTGTCGCTGATCGGCATCTGGCGGATCAGCTTCTGGATTTCGGACAGCCTGCCGGCATCGATGGCAGCACTGGCCTTGGCTTCCGACATGCCGGTCGTGTCGAGCAGGATGCGGCGCTCGTCGGCGAGTTCCGGATAGCCGACGTCGACCTGCAGCAAAAACCGGTCTAGCTGGGCTTCCGGCAGCGGATAGGTGCCTTCCTGCTCCAGCGGGTTCTGGGTGGCAAGCACGTGGAAAGGCGCCGGCAGGTCGTAGCGCTGGCCGGCGATGGTGACGTGGTATTCCTGCATCGCCTGCAGCAGCGCCGACTGGGTGCGGGGCGAGGCGCGGTTGATTTCGTCGGCCATCAGCAACTGTGCGAAGATAGGGCCCTTGAGAAAGCGGAATGAACGGCGACCGGTGTCGTCCTGGTCCATCACTTCCGAGCCCAGAATGTCCGATGGCATCAGGTCAGGGGTAAACTGTACGCGGCTGGCTCCCAGCCCGAGGACGTCGCCGAGCGTCGTCACCAGCTTGGTCTTGGCGAGGCCGGGAACGCCGACCAGCAGCGCGTGACCGCCGGCCAGAACCGCGAGCACAGTCTTCTCGACGACGCTTTCTTGGCCGAAAATGACCTTCGATACCTGGTCGCGAATTGCGGCGATATCGGCAAGCGCACGCTCTGCAGACGCAATCATGGCCTTGTCGTCGAGGCTAGCCTCTGTCGAATTGATCATGCCCATGTGCATCTCCGGCGGCTGAAAGACGGGTTTGTCGATTCGCAGTTCATACAGATTTGCCCCATACTCAAGAGAATTTATCCCTCACAACAATGCTGACAAGCGCGTCCCGAATGACTATCTCGTGTGACAGCAAGAACTAGCGACGAACCGGGACGGAACAATGGCAGCCGAGGAAATCAGCGCGACGACCGACGCGGCAGGCCTGGCTGCCCTGATTTCGCGCGCCGCCGGAGATGCCGGAGACCACACCAAGGGGCCGCCACCGGTCGACAAGTGGAACCCGCCCTTCTGCGGCGATCTCGACATGGAAATCCGCAGCGACGGTACCTGGTTCTACATGGGGACGCCGATCGGCCGTGCGCCGCTGGTGCGATTGTTCTCGACGGTGTTGCGCAAAGACGAGGACGGTAAGACCTATCTCGTGACGCCTGTGGAAAAAGTCGGCATCCGCGTCGTCGATGCGCCGTTTCTGGCGGTCGAGATGACCATGACGCAGGTTGACGGCCATCCGCTACTGACATTCCGGACGAACGTTGGGGACGTCGTGGAGGCAGGCGAGGCCCATCCGTTGCGCTTTGTCGTGCATGGCGACAACAACGAACTCAAGCCCTATCTGCATGTGCGCGGTCGGCTGGAGGCGCTGGTGTCACGGGCCGTCATGTACGATCTGGCGGCTCTCGGCGAAACGCTCGACATCGACGGCGTCGCGATGTTCTGCGTCCGCTCCGGCGGCGCGACTTTCCCGATCATGCCGGCGCTGACGCTGAATGCCCTGGCAGATGAGTGAGTTTCCGCTTTATTCGGCAGCCGAATTCCGCCGCCGCGCGCTCAACCAGACGGGTAACCCCGTCGAGCTTGCCTGGCGTGAGCACGGCGATCACCTTCTCAACCGCGAGAGAATTCTCGACGTCGAGGGGATGACGCTGCGCGACGCCGCGGTGCTGGTGCCGGTCATCGACGAGGGAGACGACGCACGGGTCATCTTCACGCAGCGCACGACAAATCTGCGCAAGCACTCCGGCCAGATCGCCTTTCCGGGGGGCGCCATAGATCCGGAAGATGCGTCGCCGGAGGCTGCCGCGATGCGCGAGGCTGAGGAGGAGATCGGGCTTGCCAATCTGTTCGTCGAACCTGTGGCCCGCCTGCCGCATTATCTGGCTGCGACCGGGTTCCGCATCACGCCGATCCTGGCGGTCGTCAAGCCGGGTTTCGAGCTGACGCTAAGCCCGACCGAGGTCGAGGATGCTTTCGAAGTGCCGCTGTCGTTTCTGATGGACCCGACGCACCATATGCGCGACAGCATGGAGTGGAAGGGCAGCGAGCGTCATTTCTACCGCATGCCCTACGGTCAATGGATGATCTGGGGCATTACCGCCGGGATCGTCCGGACATTGTACGAGAGGCTTTACGCATGACGACTGTTGCCGGAGAGACGTGGTTTGCGGATGCGGCGCTCGGACAGGTTCTGGCGCTGCTGAACAGCGACGGCGGTGAGGCGCGCATCGTTGGCGGGGCAGTCCGCAACAGCCTGATGGGGCTCGATGTCGCCGACATCGACGTCGCGACGACGCTGCTGCCCGACGCGGTCGTCGCCCGTGCCAAGGCGGCCGGCATTAAGGCCGTACCGACCGGCATCGCGCATGGCACAGTGACGTTGGTGATCGATGGCAAGCCGTTCGAGGTAACGACGTTGCGCCGCGACGTCGACACCGACGGGCGTCATGCCGAGGTGGCTTTCAGCACGGATTGGCAGGCGGATGCCGAACGCCGCGACCTGACGATCAATGCGCTCTATGCAACGGCTAGCGGCGAGGTCATCGATCTCGTTGGCGGCCTCGCGGACATAGAGACCAAGACCATTCGGTTCATCGGCGAGCCGGCGACGCGGATCGCCGAGGATCATTTGCGCATATTGCGCTTTTTCCGGTTCTTTGCCTTCTATGGCACCGGTCGGCCCGATGCTGCGGGCCTCAGGGCCTGTGCCGGCGCGCGCGCCACACTGGGATCGCTGTCGGCCGAGCGCATCTGGTCGGAAATGAAGAAGTTGCTGGGAGCACCCGATCCGGGGCGTGCGCTGCTTTGGATGCGGCAGATCAGCGTGCTCACCGATATCCTGCCGGAAACGGAGAAGTGGGGCATCGACGCCATCCCGGCGCTTGTTTCCACCGAACGGGCGCTTGGCTGGTCGCCGGATCCATTGCTGCGGCTTGCTTCCATCGTGCCGCCGGATGCCGACAGGCTGGCAAAGCTCGCGATCCGGTTGCGCCTGTCGAAGGCAGAGGCGGCGAGGCTTGCCGCATGGGCCGCCGCACCCGTCATCGACGACGAGATGTCCGATACAACATTTCAAAGGTTGCTGTACCGCCATGGAGCGGAGGGTATCCGTACCAGGCTGAAGCTCGCGCTTGCGGTGGCACGGGGCAAGGCGGAGGGCGACTTTGCCGAGATGGCACGCACAGCGCGTATCGGCAAGCTGCTGGATCGCACAGACGGCTGGCAGAAGCCGGTCTTTCCTATTAGCGGAGCCGATGCGCTGAAGGCAGGCATTGCTGCCGGCCCGCGTGTGGGCGAGGTGCTGGGCGATCTTGAACGCCACTGGATCGAAGAGAATTTCACGACCGACAAGGCGACCCTGCTGTCGCGGCTGCGGGAAATGGTGTGATTTTTAGGGCAGCTTCCGCCTCATCGCGGAAGCTGCGCCCGATATGCGTCGTGAAGCCCGCTCCGCCTATTCAGGCATTGCCCAGGCTTTGAAAAGCTCCGACGTCTGGTGGACATGGGCGACGGAGCGCCTGGCGATGCGGTCCTGCGGAATACGGGATACATCGTTGGCCGGCCGGCCTTTCAGTTGCATCTTCACCTGCTCGATGAAGCAGGATAAAGGTAGATCGGAGCCGCTTCGGATGCGCTGGTCCTCCGCCAGCCTCCTGATAAAATCAGGAGTATCCATCGCACTCGCTGTGGTCGGGGTAGGGGCTGCACTGCTCTTCGTAGACATGACAATCCTCCTCTGACTGTACCATGTTCAAGTTAAAGTAGTAGCAACGCGTTACTTTGTAAGACCCTCACGTTTTGTTGACATCAGGGCCAACGAACCACGGGCGGCAGGGACGACAGGATAGACTCTACATTGCCGCCGGTCTTCAGGCCGAAGATCGTGCCGCGGTCGTACAGAAGATTGAACTCGACATAGCGTCCGCGGCGAATCAATTGTTCGTCCCGGTCCTGCTCTGTCCACAGCTTGTTGAAGTTCGACCTTACAATCCGCGGGTAGACCATCGAAAATGCCCGTCCGACATCACGCGTGAAGGCAAAGTCGGCCTCCCAGCCGCCGTCCTCCTCGCTCGAATGAAGCCAGTCGTAGAAAATCCCGCCGATGCCGCGTGATTCGTTTCTGTGCTTCAGAAAGAAATATTCTTCGCACCAGGCCTTATAGCGCGGATAGTCTGCAACCTTATGACGGCCGCAGGCGATCTCCATGGCACGATGGAAAAGCTGGCTGTCTGGGTCTTCCTGTGTTCGTCTGCTATCAAGGACGGGCGTCAAATCAGCGCCGCCGCCGAACCAGCGGCTGGTCGTGACCACCATGCGGGTGTTCATGTGCACGGCCGGCACGTTGGGATTGACGGGATGGGCGATGAGCGAGATGCCGGAGGCCCAGAAGCGCGGATCCTCATTGGCACCAGGGATCTGGCTGCGAAAATCGGGGGCAAACTCGCCGTGCACGGTAGAGGTGTGGACGCCGACCTTCTCGAAAACGCGGCCTTCCATCATCGACATCCTGCCGCCGCCGCCATCGCTTTCGCGCTGCCAATCCTTGGCAACGAAGCGGCCCGGTTCCTGGTCGGCCAGCGGGCCGGTCAACTCGTCTTCCAGCGCCTCGAATTCCGTGCAGATCGTGTCGCGCAGGCTTTCGAACCAGCCGCGCGCAGCAAGCTTCTTTTCCTCGATGTCGTCAGGCAATCCGGTTGGAAGCTGTGGTCTTTCCATAAGTATCTCCGGCGCCATGTGTGCAGCGGCCACGACTCGCACGGCCTTCAAAATCGGTTTTTGCATAACAGCAAAGCAAGGTGGCAGCCAGCATCCCCCGCTTGAACACCGGCATAATCGACTCGCAAAATGAACCGTCTGGTATTATCTTGGGCACAAAGGCAAGGTTTATCATGAAGATTACGGGATCGCCGCCCCTTGATGGGCTCAAGCGCCAGATCGACCGCCACCGCCGCAGCAAGCTTGCAGGCGGCAAGGGAGATTTCGTGCGCGAAACCTATTGCCTCAGCCGCCCCGACGCGCGCGAAAAAGCCCGCCAATGGTTCGACGATTTTCCGAAGGCCGCCTATTGGACGGAAGTCGAAAGCTGGCGACAGGTCGAAGGCGACCGCATCGAATTCACCATGCGCCGCCTGCCGACCGCAGACTGATCGCTTTTTTGCGCCGGCGTTTGAAGCTCATTCGTTAGCAACCGATTTCCAGGCTCATCCCGCTAGCTATCACTCAGCTGCGTTCAGCAAGCGGCTTTCGATCAGCAGGCCGCTCTCATCGAGGATGGGGTGGGCGACGGAGACGATGTGCGCATTGATCCGCTTGAGGTCGCGCAGCATGTCCAGATGCAGCGAACTGGTCTGCAGGCTGTCCATTCGACCGTCACGCAGCCGGGCGATATGGCGATCCGAAGACTGCTTCTCGAGCCGGCGAACATCGACCTTCACTTCCATCATCTGGCGGGCGAGATTGAAATCGCGCGTCACGAGGATCGTCTGGGCTACCCTCAGATTGTCGATGGTCATGGTGAACAAGCGCTGCAGCTCGGCAAATCCGTCGTCGGAAAAGGCGAGGCCGTGGCCGATCTTCTTTGCTACCTGCTCCGAAAGGCCTTTCTCGATGATATCGCCGATATGTTCGAGATTGATGGCGTAGTCGATGATGACGATCGAACGGCGGCTGGTTTCCTCGTCGAGCCCGCCACGGCCTAGCCTGGAGAGGTAGACCTTGACCTCCTGGTGCAGCCGGTCGACGCGCTTTTCCAGCAGCGGGATTTCCTTCAACGATGCCAGGTCGTTGTTATCGAATGCGGTCTGCGTGCGGATCAACATGCGTTCGATGAGATCACCGACGGCCAGAACTTCGCGGGTTGCACTGGCGACGGCAACCACAGGGGTCCCGAGAGCCTGTTCGTCGAGGAACCTCGGGCTGTCATCGGTCGCGGCATCGGCGGGCACCAGCCGCAGCATCAGCCTTGAAATCAGGGGAGAAAACGGCCAGGCGAGGGCGGCAAGCGCGATGTTGAACATGAGATGCGCGTCGACGGGCAGTTTTGCGGGCACAAAGCCGAGGCCTTGTAGAAGGGCGCCAGCGTGGCCGGCCAATGGCATGGCAATGGCGCAGCCGATGGCGCGCACGATGAGGTTGCCAAGCGTCACGCGGCGGGCGGTTGCGGGACCGGACATGGTCGCGACGACGGGCGGAATGGCGCCACCAAGGTTGGCGCCGAGCACCAGGACAATGGAGAGAGCGGGCGACAGGATGCCGGTGGAGGCGAGCGACAGGATCAGCACGACAACGGCAAGGCTGGACGACGAGATGAAGGCGAGGGCGGCCGAGAAAATCAACGCGACCGGCAGGGCGCCGTCGAGCAGGCCGATGAAGGCGGCAAGCGCCTGGGATTCGCGGATCGGTGCCGTTGCCATGCTCAGTAGTTGCAGCGACAGCAGCATCAGGCCGATGCCAATTAGCGCCGTGCCTGCGCCCTGCTGATTGCTCGACGAGCGGCGGTAAAGGACGATGCCGATCAGTATGATCAGCGGCGACAGCCATTCGATGCCGGTTGCGACGATCCATGCGGTCACGGCGGTGCCGACATTGGCGCCGAGCAGCACGATCTGTGCCATGGACGGGATCACCAGGTCACGTTCGACGAAAGATGCGACCATTAGCGCGGTCGCGGTCGAACTCTGCAGCGCGATCGTCGCGACGAAGCCGGAGACGAAGGAACGGCCGCTGCTGCGTGTCCCGGTCGCCAGCCCGGTCCGCAGGCGGGCACCGAAAGCGCGGGTGACGCCGTCCTTTACCTGCGACAGGCCGAACAGCAGCAACGCCACTGCGCCGAACAGGTTGATCATGACCGTGGTTGAGTCCATTTTTCGCGGGATTTCCTTCTCATGCCGTAGGCTTCCGGCATCGACCGGAGACTGAAAAGGCACGTAATTTCAGCGTTGGAGAGAGCCGTACCCGGCAAAATTTGCTCGTCGGCTAACTATTATATGGACAAAACCTGCTGTAAATCAACGCTTGTAGCGACAACTGGGGGTCAAATTTGCGTCACTGATGGTCGAGTGCCGTCAGCCCCAGCGTGTCTGGCGCAACGCCTCGCCCGCGATCATTGCTGCCGACATTGCGACGTTGATGGACCGCTGGCCCTCTACCATCGGGATGAGGATGCGACCATCGGCTCCCTCGTGGACCGCATCCGGAACGCCGGCGCTTTCCCGACCGAACAGCAGGATGTCGTCGGAGCGGAAGACGAAATCGGTGTAGCGGTCCGCGGCCTTCGTCGAGGCAAGGATCAGGCGGCGCCCGGTGCCGCGTCGCCACGCCTCGAAATGCGTCCAGCTGATGTGACGGGTCAGGGAGACCGCGGCGAGATAGTCCATGCCGGCGCGCTTGAGGTTGCGGTCGGAGATGTCGAAGCCGGCGGGCTCGATGATGTCGACGGCAAGATCGAGACAGGCGGCAAGCCGCAGGATCGTGCCGGTGTTGCCGGCGATATCCGGCTGGTAGAGAGCGATGTGCAGGGCGGTCATGGCTCCTCGACTATCCGATCGGCAGCAAAACCCGCAACTGAAATGTGCTTTCATCAACGTCTGTGATGCGTCCCATCGCAAGTTCTGCGTGTTCGGACCTCCTTTGGGGCTTTTGCAGACGTCGCTTTTGCGATAAAAGACGCCTTGTTCACAACGCAAACCAGCAGGAGGCGCTAATGGATCGATTTTTGGCTGTTCGTCTCCCGGTGCGTACGCCGGTGTCTCATCCGGTCGTCTCCGTCAGGATCTGACGACTTTCTCCCTTTTTGAACCATTGCGCGGCTGATACGGCCTCGTTCTTTCCGCGACCGCTCCCATATGACGCTGCGAAACCATTGGACGCAGCGGCGGGATGCGGCTTCGACGTTTCTGGAGCATTTCATGTTTGGCTGGTTTGAACGGCGTCTGAACCCATTCCCGATCGAGGAACCCAGTGTTCCGCCGCACGGGCTATTTGCTTTCTGTTGGCACTACACAAAGCCTGCAGCCCCCTGGCTTGCCGCCATGGGCGTCCTGACGATGCTGATAGCCATCGGCGAGGTCACGCTTTTCCGGTTTCTTGGCCAGATCGTCGACTGGCTGTCGCATGCCGACAAGGCGACCTTCCTGCAGACGGAAGGCGCGACGCTGTTCTGGATGGCGGCGATGGTGCTCGTCGGCCTGCCGGTCGCAGCCGTGCTGGACTCCATCATCATGCACCAGGTGTTGCTCGGCAACTATCCGATGATCGCCAGGTGGCAGATGCACCGCTTCCTGCTGCGCCACAGCATGACGTTCTTTGCCAACGAGTTTGCCGGACGCGTTTCCACCAAGGTGATGCAGACGTCACTTGCCGTGCGCGAAACGGTGATGAAGCTGCTCGACGTATTCGTCTATGTCGTCACATACATCATTACGATGATCGTCATCGTCGGAACGGCGGACTGGCGGCTCCTGCTGCCGCTGCTGGTCTGGCTGGCGATCTATATCGGGATCGTCAGCTTTTTCGTGCCCAAGCTGCGCAAGATTGCCGCGACGCAGGCCGACGCGCGCTCGACGATGACCGGTCGGGTGGTCGACAGCTACACTAACATCGCGACCGTGAAGCTGTTCTCCCATGCCGGCCGCGAGGAATCCTATGCCAAGGCGGGCATGGATCTGTTCCTGCAGACGGTTTACGGGCAGATGCGCTACGTCAGCCTTTTCCAGGCGTCGGTCTACATCAACAACTGCGTGGCGCTCTTCGTCATCTCGGCGATTTCCATCTGGTTCTGGCTGAACGGCGCCATCGAGGTCGGCTCGATTGCAATTGCCATCGGTCTGGCGATGCGCGTCAACGGCATGTCGCAGTGGATCATGTGGGAAGTCTCGGCGCTGTTCGAGAACATCGGCACGGTCTATGACGGCATGGAGATGATGACAAAGAAGCACGACATCATTGACCGTCCGTCAGCGCCAACGCTGGTGGCGCAGAAGGGGGCGATCCGTTTCGATCATATCCGCTTTCATTACGGCAAGGCGAAGGGTGTGATCGAGGATCTGACGCTGGATATCCACGCTGGCGAGAAGATCGGCCTTGTCGGGCGCTCCGGCGCCGGCAAGACGACGCTCATGAACCTGCTGCTGCGCTTCTACGAACTGGAGTCCGGGAAGATCACCATCGACGGGCAGGATATCGCCGGGGTGACGCAGGAGAGCCTGCGTGCGCTGATCGGCGTGGTGACGCAGGATACGTCGCTGCTGCATCGCTCCATCCGCGATAACATCGCCTACGGTCGCCCAGATGCCACCGACGCCGAGATCATCGAGGCGACCAAGCGTGCCAATGCATGGGAGTTCATCGAGAACCTCGTCGACTTGAACGGCCGCAAGGGTCTGGATGCACAGGTCGGCGAGCGTGGAGTCAAGCTCTCCGGCGGCCAGCGGCAGAGGGTGGCGATTGCCCGGGTGTTCCTCAAGGATGCACCGATCCTGATCCTCGACGAGGCAACCTCGGCGCTCGATTCCGAAGTCGAGGCGGCCATCCAGGAGAACCTGTTCGCGCTGATGCAGGGCAAGACGGTCATCGCCATCGCCCACCGGCTGTCGACGCTGACGGAGATGGATCGGGTCGTCGTTCTCGACAAGGGCAAGCTGATCGAGACCGGCAGCCACGCCGACCTGATCACCCGGGGCGGCATCTACGCCGATCTCTGGAACCGCCAGTCCGGCGGCTTCCTTGCCGACCATTCGACGGAAGCGGCTGCGGAATAGGCGCGGTAACGACAAGGCAGCGCGTCGTCACACGATGACGCGCTGCAGGCCCGGAACGCGCATGAGCGCAAGGCTCAGAAGTGTTGCCAGCCCGAAGCACAGGAGGGTCAGGAGCCCAACTCTCCAGATCTCATCGTTGCCGATGACGGGCGCGAGCAGCCAGAGGAAGAAGACGTGGCTGGCATAGACAGTCAGGCTAATCCGGCCAGCCCACGCGAGCCGATCCACAAACTGTGAACGCGGTATCTGGCGCACCCCGAGAAAACACGTCAGGCCGACCAGATAGGTGGCGATGGTGAAGTCGTGGCTGATGAAAACGGCCGCATTTGAAGCGCGGTAGATCATCCATTCCTCCAGGATGAGGCCAATGTAGGAGAGACAGATCGCCGGGGCCGCCCATCTGCCCAGCTTCCAGTTTCCGACCTTGGCGCAGAGGCCGAGGTAGACGAACAGCGGTGCTATGAACAGGCCCCCGCGTTGAGGATTGCCTGGCATGTGAAGCACATTGTGATAGCTGCTGAAAATCACGCCGATGGCTGCAAGGACGACGCATAGGGCGCCCGTGGTCCTGATGCCGATGAGGCTCGTCCCCGCCGATACCAGCACCAGCGCAAGTCCCAGTGCCGGCAGAAACCAGAGGTGGAAAGCGGTGCCTCCCGAGATCAGGTCGCGCGGGCCGAAAGACCATTGCTGGATCGGACAGATTTGCAGGAAGACGAAGTATGCGAACATCCAGAACAGGTAGATCGGCAGCAGGCGTTTCAGCGGCTTGACGACCACCGATAGATCGAGCCTCGCCAAGGGTTTCAGGAAATAGCCGCTGGTGATGAAGAAGAACGGCACCGAAACGCGACAGGCGATGGCGACGAGGGCTGCCCATGCGGGGTGAGGCGGATGCTGCGCCGGAGGCAGGCAATGCAGCAGAACGATAACGAACGAGAACACATAGCGCATCGCATCTATGGATGTGTTGCGGTCTGGCCTGGCGAGTAGGATTTCGTCGGCCATCGGCAAATCTCCTTGAGGATGGGCAGGTCGTCTTCGTTTGCGCGCCGCTCGAGTGCAAGCGTCATTGTCAGATTTTGGTGAACTCTCGATGTCCGGCTGACTGGTCTGCCCGCGAATTTGTGCCGAAAAGGGGCAAAATCACGCTAGGTTCGCAGGCTGCTCCCGAGCGGAAAGGCGGTCGCAAACGTGACGGACGTGAAGCCGCTTGGGGCCAACCAACCCTTTGCCCTCCGTAGAAAACTGCCTATATCGCACGCATGTTGATCCGCACCGTCGTTCGCCTTTTCGAGACATGGCTCGATCCGTTCTATCGCAATGACGAACTGCGGCCGCCGCAGTCGCTTTACGCGTTCATCTGGTACTATGTCCGCCAGGCCAAAGGGCCGTTTCTGGCGATGGCGGTGCTCGGTGGTGCCGTGGCGATGCTCGAGGCGGCGCTGTTCTGGTTTGTCGGCCATCTCGTTGACATCCTCGACACGGTTCCCAAAGGCGATGGCTGGCACGGGCTTCTGTCCGGTCACGGGTGGTCGTTGCTGGGCATGGTTTTCGTCGTGCTCGTCGTGCGTTTCATCGTCGTCAGCCTTGGCGCACTGGTCGAGGAGCAGGTGGTCGTGCCGGGCTTTCTCAACCTGGTTCGCTGGCAGGCCTATGTGCATGTCGCCCGCCAATCGCTGAGCTTCTTCCAGAACGACTTTTCCGGGCGGATCGTCACCAAAGTCTGGTCTGCCGGCCAGTCGACCGGCGATCTCGTGGTGTCGTTGCTGCAGGTTGTGTGGTTCATCATCATCTATGCGGCGTCCACGGTCGCCCTTGTTGGCGGTCTGGACTGGAGGCTGGCGCTGATCGTTGCCGTCTGGATTGGGCTGTTCTGCCTGCTGGCACGCTTTTTCGTCCCGCGCATCCGCCGCCATGCCCGCGATGCCGCCGAGGCCTCGTCGATGCTCAACGGCCGCATGGTCGATGCCTACGCCAATATCCAGACACTCAAGCTCTTCGGCCGCGAGGATCGCAATGATCTCTATATCCGCGACGGCTTCGACCGCTTCCAGGCGGCGGTCATGCCTTTCACGCGGCTCTTGACCGGGGTGCGCTCGTCGCTCGCCTTGCTGTCGGGTGTGATGATCACCAGCATTGCCGCCTTTGCGATCCAGCTTTGGCTCTCCGGCGCAATCACGACGGGCGGGGTGGCCTTTACGCTCAGCATGGTGCTGCGCCTCAACATGTTGTTCGGCCGGATGATGACGCAGTTCAACTCGATCATGCGCAATCTGGGGACCATCCAGAACGCCGCGGAGATGATCTCTCAGCCGATCGGGCTGGTCGACCGGCCGGACGCCAAGGCGCTGGTGGTGTCGCGGCCGGAGATTCGCTTCGAGAAGGTCAGGTTTCATTATGGGCGTGGCAGCGGCGTAATCGACGATTTCTCGCTGGTCATCAAGCCCGGTGAAAAGGTCGGTATCGTCGGCCGCTCCGGTGCCGGCAAGACGACGCTGGTCAACCTGCTGCTGCGTTTTTACGATCTGGAAGCGGGCAGCATCCTGATCGACGGTCAGGATATTTCCCGCGTCACCCAGGAATCGCTGCGCGCGGCGATCGGCATGGTGACGCAGGATACGGCGCTGCTCAACCGCTCCATCCGCGACAACATCTTGTTTGGTCGGCCTGATGCGGGCGCCGACCTGCTGCTGCAGGCTACCAGCCGGGCCGAGGCCGACACGTTTATCGCCGATCTCGAGGACCAGAATGGCCGCAAAGGCTTCTCCGCCCATGTCGGTGAGCGTGGGGTCAAGCTGTCCGGCGGCCAGCGTCAGCGCATCTCCATTGCCAGGGTCATGCTCAAGGATGCGCCGATCCTGGTGCTCGACGAGGCGACCTCGGCATTGGATTCCGAAGTGGAGGCCGCGCTGCAATCCAACCTGCTGGCGATGATGGAGGGCAAGACGGTTCTGGCAATCGCCCATCGGCTGTCGACGATTGCAGCCCTCGACCGCCTCGTTGTCATCGAGAAGGGGCGGATCATCGAGGATGGCAGCCACGCGGAACTGCTGTCGCGCAACGGTCTCTATTCCGAGCTCTGGGCGAGGCAATCCGGAGGCTTCATTGCCGTCGATGCGGAATAGTCGGACTAACGGACGATGGTGAAGTCGGTGATGAGCCCGTAATGGTTCGACCCCATGGCATCCTCGATCCGACGCACGGATTTCAGCTGCAGCGGCGGCCTCGCAAATACGTGATCGATAGCGATGCCAAAGGCGCCGGTCTCGATCGGCCAGGTCGCGGGCTCCGGGAAAACGTGGGCCAGATTGCTGCGGCGGAGAAACGCCTGCATGTCGGGTTCGACCACGGCCGCATTGAAATCGCCGGCGAGCAGCAGCGGCTCCCGGACTGCGTTCAAGGCATCGGACAGGGCGGCCAGTTCGTCGGCATGGAAATCGTCGAAATAGGGTTTGCTCAGATGGGCGGAGGCGAAGGCGATCTTCTGGCCATCGATGTCGATGGTCGCCAGAATGAACCGGTTTCTCCACAGCCCGCTGAGGCTACCGATCGACTGCGAGAGGAACGGCCGCTTGGACATCAACAGGCTGTCGCAATTGTCCTCCATCACGCCGCATCCGATGCGGTAGGGATAGACGGCAGCCAGTCGCGTCATCTGCGACAGCATCGGCGGCGCCTCGAACATTTCCACGACATCGGCCTTGGAGTTGAGAACGAGATCGGCAATTTTTTCCGAATTAGCAAAGTTGTCGCCGTCGATGTTGAACGACAGCAGCCGGTAGGATGGCTGCGCGTCAGCAGGCGCTGGCGTTTCTGCGCGGGCCTGAAGCAGGACGATCGAATGGCCGGTGATGGCGATCGCCACGACCAGCATGGCGATGGCGTACCGGTGGCGCCGCACGGCAAGCGCCAGCAGCGCTCCGACAATGCAGGCGATGCCGATGTGGGTCTGCAGGCTCTCGAAGAAGGCGAGGATCCACAGGTGCGTGACATAACGGGCCGCCAGGATGCCGAGAATACAGGTGGTCACCACCGATATCACGCAGTAGATGGTATCTCTCATGACCCTGGGTAACCTCTGGATGCGCGCTTCTGCGGAGCGACTAGCACGGTGCCCCTGTTGTTGCAACGCAGCAAGTTTGCGATAGTTATTTTTGCAGTGCAACGCGAGGATTTGCTTTGCGAATTCGTCGGCAATTCATGCGGTTACCACAATAGCCCAAGCGTAGACGGTTTTGATCTGTCATGCGCCCATAAAACTGTAGTTTTGCCCGCGACATTGTGCCCACCTCCGCTGGCAAGACTGGACATGGCGTTCGATCAAGCTTAGAAACCGGCTGGGGGCGGAGAAAATCTATGGCAGAATTGTGGCCTGGGCGATTCGCCGGAGTTGAAGGATTGCCGCGGCACATCCGCGGTTCTGCGTGAAGAGGAGGGGCCGCGTGAGCGAGAACGACACGAAGAGCGAGACCTTGGGCGAGCCGACGCGGCGCGATTTTCTATATATAGCAGCCGGCATGGCCGGCGTGGTCGGTGCCGTTTCGGCCGTCTGGCCATTTATCGACCAGATGCGGCCGGATCAATCCACACTGGCGCTTGCTTCCGTCGAAATCGATGTTTCCAGCCTTGAGCCCGGCATGTCCTTGACAGTCAAATGGCGTGGCAAACCGGTCTTCATCCGCAACCGGACCGAAAAAGAAATCGCCGAGGCCAATTCCGCCCCGATCGGCGACCTCAAAGATCCCGTCGCGCGCAACGCCAACCTGCCTCCCGAAGAACAAGCAACCGATATCGCCCGCTCAGCCGGCAAGGGCAAGGAGAACTGGATCGTCATGATCGGCTCCTGCACCCATCTCGGCTGTGTGCCGCTCGGCACGTCGGGGGAATATGGCGGGTGGTTCTGTCCCTGCCATGGGTCGGTCTACGACACTGCCGGTCGTATCCGGAAGGGTCCCGCACCCATGAACCTCGCCATACCGACGTTTGCATTTACATCCGACAAAGTGATCAAGATCGGTTGAGGGGGATACTGAATCATGAGTGGTCAATCAACCTACGAGCCATCCACCGGACTTGAAAAGTGGATCGACTCGCGGCTTCCATTGCCGCGCCTGGTCTATGACAGCTTTGTCGCCTATCCGGTGCCGCGCAACCTGAACTATGCCTATACGTTCGGCGCAATGCTGGCAGTGATGCTGGTGTTGCAGATCCTGACGGGCGTGGTGCTGGCGATGCATTACGCCGCCGAGACGACCGTGGCGTTCAACTCCGTCGAAAAGATCATGCGCGACGTCAACCATGGCTGGCTGCTGCGCTACATGCATGCCAACGGTGCCTCGTTCTTCTTTGTCGCTGTCTACCTGCACATCGCTCGCGGGCTGTATTACGGTTCCTATAAGGCGCCGCGCGAGGTTCTGTGGATCCTCGGCGTCATCATCTACCTGCTGATGATGGCGGCCGGGTTCATGGGCTACGTGCTGCCCTGGGGGCAGATGTCGTTCTGGGGCGCGACCGTGATCACCGGCTTCTTCTCGGCGCTGCCTTACGTCGGCGAGTGGGTCCAGCAGTTCCTGCTCGGCGGCTTTGCCGTCGACAATCCGACGCTGAACCGCTTCTTCTCGCTGCACTACCTGCTGCCGTTCATGATCGCCGGCGTCGTCGTGCTGCACATCTGGGCGCTGCATGTTGCGGGCCAGACGAACCCGACCGGCGTCGAGATCAAGACCAAGACGGATACGGTGCGCTTCACGCCCTATGCGACGATGAAGGATGCGCTCGGCGTCTCCGTGTTCCTGCTGGTCTACGCCTATTTCGTTTTCTATCTGCCGAATTATCTCGGCCACGCCGACAACTACATTCCTGCCGATCCGCTGAAAACGCCAGCGCATATCGTGCCTGAATGGTATTTCCTGCCGTTCTACGCCATGCTGCGCTCGATTACCTTCAACATCGGGCCTATCGACTCGAAGCTGGCCGGCGTGCTCACCATGTTCGGCGCGATCCTGGTGCTGTTTTTCGTACCGTGGCTCGATACGTCGAAGGTTCGCTCGGCTGTCTACCGTCCCTGGTACAAGGTGTGCTTTTGGCTGTTCGTCGCCAACGCAATCTTTCTCGGTTGGCTCGGAGCTATGCCGGCGGAGGGGACCGGGCTTTTCGGCCTCTTGTTCCATGGCGACCTCAGGGGCAATTATGTCGCCTACTCGCAGTTCGGGACACTCTTCTACTACGGCTTCTTCCTGGTGATCATGCCGGTCCTCGGCCTGGTCGAGACACCGCGACGAATACCGAACTCGATCACCGAGGCGGTACTCGAGAAGCAGAACCGCAAGTCCGCTCCAGCGGTCGTGGTCGGGGCATGAGCGCGGCGATGGGGAAGACGATGATGAGCAAGTTTGCTGCCGGCTTTCTGACGCTGGCACTCCTCGCCGGCGCAGGCACGGCACTTCATGCCGAGGACACCAAGCCGCCCGCCGAGGCGACGCCGGTCTATCCGCTCAAGGAGCCGCGAGAGCAGAAGTGGACGTTCGCCGGACCCTTCGGCTACTATGACAAGACGCAGCTGCAGCGCGGGCTGAAGGTCTATGCTGAGGTCTGTTCCGCCTGTCATTCGATGAGCCTTGTGCCGTTCCGCATGCTCGGCGATCTCGGCTATTCGGAGGCGCAGGTAAAGACCTTCGCCGCCAACTACGAGACGCAGGACGGACCGAACGCGCAAGGTGAGATGTATACCCGGAAGGCTGTGCCATCCGATCATTTCCCGTCGCCTTTCCCCAACAAGGAAGCGGCTGAGGCTGCCAACCACGGTGCCGCACCGCCGGACTTCTCGCTGCTTGCCAAGGCGCGTGAAGTCGAGCGCGGCTTCCCGCGCTTCGTCTTCGATATTTTCACGCAATATCAGGAGAACGGGCCGGATTACATCTACTCGCTGCTGACAGGCTACGAGGAGCCTCCGGCCGGTTTCCAGGTGCCGCCGAACGGGCACTACAATCCGTACTTCCACGCGGCAGCTGTGCTGGCTATGCCGAAACCACTGTCGGATGGCCAGGTGACCTATGACGACGGATCGCCCCAGACCGTCGACCAGTACGCCCACGATGTCTCTTCCTTCCTGATGTGGGCCGCCGAGCCGCATCTGGAGGAGCGCAAGCACACCGGCTTCATGGTCATGGTGTTCCTGCTCATCTTCACCGTCCTGATCTACCTGGTAAAGCGGTCGGTCTACGCCAAGACCGAGCACTGAGCAGGACGGTAGGTTCAAGACGAGGCCGCTTCGGGCGGCCTCGTCATTGCTAGGTTCGAAGCTGTCTCTGCTTGCGCAATGACGATTACGCTTTCGGCTGGACATGGCTGGCTGCTCCACCCTATTGGTGGCTTTTTGCAACGAACAGCAGCAGGGCTCCTTCGCCAATGACGACCCGTGACAATGAACTCATCCGATCGATCCGTTCCATCCCGGATTATCCGAAGCCCGGCATCATGTTCCGTGACATCACCACGCTGCTCGGCAATCCCCGTGCTTTCCGGCGTGCCGTCGATGAACTCGTGCAGATCTGTGCCGGTATGAAGATCGACAAGGTCGCCGGCATGGAAGCGCGTGGCTTCATTCTCGGCGGCGCCGTGGCTCACCAGCTGTCTGCCGGGTTCATTCCCATCCGCAAGAAGGGCAAGCTGCCCCATGAAACGGTCAGCATCGCCTACAGCCTCGAATACGGCCTCGATGAAATGGAGATGCACCGCGATGCGGTCATGCCTGGCGAACAGTTGATCCTCATCGACGACCTTATCGCCACAGGCGGCACCGCTGTCGGGGCGACGCAGTTGCTCCGACAGATGGGCGCCGAGGTGGTGGCAGCCTGCTTCGTCATCGACCTGCCGGATCTCGGCGGTCGCCGCAAGCTCGAAGCGCTGGATGTGGCCGTGCACACGCTGGTGGAATTCTCGGGCCACTAGTCGGTTCCCGAGCCGTCGAGAGCCTCGTCACTCGAATTCGAGGACGCCACTTTCAAAACGGAGAACCGGGATGCCGTCCTGGTTCTCGCCTTCGCAGAGGATGGTGTTGATGATCCATCCCGGGCGCGAGGCTAGGCTGCGGCTCGACAACAGCGTCACCGAATAGCGCACCGTGTCGCCGGCAAAGATCGGTCGCAGCCATTGCAGGTTCTTGAAGCCGGGCGAGGGGCCGAGCTTCGGCGCCGTCAGGCCCTGGCTTTCGAGGCGGACGGTCTCTTCGGTCCAGAAGGCGACGAAGGTCTTCATCCAGGCCGAGCAGCTATGCCAGCCAGAGGCGCAGAGGCCGCCGAACAGCGATTGTTTCGCCGCTTCCGGATCGACGTGGAAAGGCTGCGGGTCAAAGCGCGTCGCATAGGCGACGATGCGATCCGCGTCGAAGGTGTAGGTGCCGATATCGACTTTATGGCCGATGGCATAGGTCTCCGCCATGGTCATGCCGGACCCCCCGCCGCAGTCTCAATGCGGAACATGATGGAGTTTTCCCCGAGGCTGACGATCTCGCCGCGCTGGTTCTCCACCTCGTGACGGAATTTGACGATACCGATCCCCGGGCGGGACCGCATGGGACGGGACTGGAGCACCGTGGAGCGGCCGGACAGCGTATCGCCGGCGAGGACCGGCTTGCGCCATTCCATGAGGTCGATGCCCGGCGAGCCTTCGGAGAGCGAACGGCACAGGAAGCTGTCGAACATCATCCGCATGAACATCGACGAGGTATGCCAGCCCGACGCTGCAAGGCCTCCGAGGATGCTGGCGCGGGCGGCTTCCTCATCAAGATGCATCGGCTGCGGATCGAATTCCTCAGCGAATGCGATGATTTCCGCCGACGTCACCGCCATCGGGCCGAGCGGAAAGCTGCGGCCGACGGTGAAATCTTCGAATGCAAGTCTCTCGTCACCCATCGCGGTCTCCTCCCGTTTCGCGCGATACGGCTTGCGCCGGATCAGGTGTTGAAGCGGAAGTGGATGACGTCGCCGTCCTGGACCACGTATTCCTTGCCTTCGTCGCGGCCCTTTCCAGCTTCCTTGGCGCCGACTTCACCCTTGAAGTTGATGTAGTCGTCGTAGCTGATGGTGAAGGCGCGGATGAAGCCGCGTTCGAAATCGGTGTGGATGACGCCGGCCGCTGCCGGTGCCTTCGTGCCACGCGCAATCGTCCAGGCGCGCGTTTCCTTGGGGCCGACAGTGAAGTAGGTGATAAGGTCGAGCAAGCTGTAGCCGGCGCGGATCAGGCGGTCGAGACCGGCTTCCTCTAGACCGAGGGCCTCCAGGAACTCCTTGGATTCCTCATCCGGCAGCTGCGCTACTTCGGATTCGATAGCAGCCGAGATGATGACGCATTGCGACCCTTGCGCCTTGGCCATTTCTTCCACGGCCTTGGTGTGAGCGTTGCCGCTGACCGCATCGCTTTCGGCGACGTTGCAGACGTAGAGTACCGGGTGCGACGTCAGCAGGTTCAGCCCCTTCAGGATCTCCAGCTCTTCGGCGTCGAGTTTCGGCAGCAGGGTGCGGACCGGCTTGCCTTCGTTGAGGAGCGCGAGCGACGCGTCCATCATCGGCAACAGCGTCATCGATTCCTTGTCGTTGCTCTTGGCGCGCTTGCGAGTCTGCTCGGTGCGGCGCTCCAGGCTCTCGAGATCGGCCAGCATCAGTTCCGTGTCAATTGTCTCGGCATCGCCGACCGGATTGATGCGGCCTTCGACGTGGGTGATGTCGTCGTCTTCGAAGCAGCGCAGCACGTGCACGACAGCATCGACTTCGCGGATATTGGCGAGAAACTTGTTGCCGAGGCCTTCGCCCTTGGAGGCTCCGCGTACGAGGCCTGCGATGTCGACGAAGGAAATGCGGGTCGGGATGATTTCCTTCGAGCCCGCAATGTCGGCCAGCTTCTGCATGCGCGGATCCGGCACGGCGACTTCGCCGGTGTTCGGTTCGATGGTGCAGAACGGATAGTTGGCCGCCTGAGCCTGCGCCGTCTTGGTCAGCGCATTGAAGAGTGTGGACTTACCGACATTCGGAAGGCCGACGATACCGCATTTGAAGCCCATGGCTGTGACACCTGATTTACTGGAAATGTTTGGCTGTGCGTATGAGATAAAGGAGCAGGGCGGTCAAGCCTTTCGGCACCTGCAGGGCCGTTGTCTTGAAGGTATGGCGGATTTGCCCTACAATCCAGGGCGAGGCGATGGGATTGAACGGCGGCGCGATAACGTCAAAAGGCCAGCCGATTCTATCGGGGGCGCTATGGTTTGCCCATCGGCCGCGCTGGTTATCGAGCAGGGGCCTCAGCTTGTAAGACACGCATGTTCGTTCTTGAACATTGTCCGCTTGAACACAGCCTGTCGCAGCGCAATATAAGGCCAAGTCGAGCCCAGCAGAGCTCCGGCGTCTTCAGGAGACGGATTTTCCATGAGTGACAGCAGTACAAACCTCAAACCCAAGACCGTGACCAAGCCCAAGCTTGAGCAGCCCAAGATGTACAAGGTCATCCTGATCAACGACGATTTTACGCCGCGCGACTTCGTGATCATGGTGCTGAAGGCCGTGTTCCGCATGAGCGAGGAAACCGGAGCGAGGATGATGATGACAGCCCATCAACTGGGTTCCTGCGTCATCGTCGTATGCGCCAAGGACATTGCAGAGACCAAGGCCAAGGAAGCCACCGACTACGGCAAGGAAGCCGGCTTCCCGCTGATGTTCACCACCGAGCCGGAGGAATAGGCGGGGAGAGCATTATTGCCTGGGAGGCTATCCTCTTTTGACGTTCAATCGTTGCGGATCTGGAAGCCGGCCTTGTTCTGGGTGAAGCCGCAGCTTTCATAGAAGCGATGAATATGTTCGCGCTGCCGCCCTGTCAGCAGCATCACCTTGTAACAGCCGGCGGTAAAGGCGACATCGATGGCGTGCAGGATAACAGTGCGCCCATAACCTTTGCCGCGCTGCTCCTCCAGCGTCACGACATTTTCGATGAGAGCGTAAGGTCGAGTTTCACGGGTAAGGTTAGGGACGATCAGAAGCGTTGCGGTGGACACCGGTCGATGGTCGGCGGTCCCAAGAAAGACGCGGAGGCCCGGCTGCGCCAGCATTTCTGCGTAAGCTGTCTGCGTCGCATCCGCCGTCGGTTCGGGATCGGCGGGGTTTAGTTCCCGGTAGAGGGCGAGAAGCTGGTCAAGGTCCGAAGCTTCGGCCTGGCGTACGGCAAACCCTGCTTCCCCACTGCCGGTCATTGGTCGCCGTCCTTACCGCCAAACAACTTCTTCAGCATGTCCGCCATCGGGCCGGTCGTCGGCAGGGCCTTGGGCTGGTTGAAATTGCGTGCAGCGCGGATATGCGACTGGCCTGATGGCTTTCCCGATGCGGCCAGCTTCGGTGCCTTTTCTTCCGACGACTTGTCGCCGACAGCGAGTGCCAGCTTGTTCATCAGCTGCGAATCCTCGTTGCGCACCAGCATGTCGGCGTGATCGGCCAGCGTCTCCAGGAGCGGCTCGAGCCAGGTCTTGTCGGACTTGGCGAAGTCGCCGAGCACATAGCTCTGTACCAGGTCCTTGACGCCGGGATGGCCGATGCCGAGACGAAGGCGGCGATATTCTCGCCCGGCATGCGCGTCGATAGACTTGATGCCGTTGTGGCCGCCATGGCCGCCGCCCGTCTTCAGCCGTGCGCGGCCCGGAACGAGATCGAGTTCATCGTAGATGACGACGAGATCTGCGGGCTGCAGCTTGTAGAAGCGCATCGCCTCGGCGACGGACTCGCCCGACAGGTTCATGAACGTTTGCGGCTTGATCAGCAGCACCTTCTGGCCATCGAGTTCACCTTCGGCAATGACGGCCTTGAACTTCTTCGTCCAGGGCGAGAAGCTGTGGCGACGGTGGATGGCATCGACAGCCATGAAGCCGATGTTGTGGCGATTGGCTTTGTACTGGGGGCCGGGATTGCCGAGGCCGGCGATAAGAAGCATGGCTGTCGTCCTTTCGCAGATGACGGAGCCGTTCATCGACGCGAATGGGTCGTCAAGTCAAGACGGATTTTCTGACGGGTGAGTGGGCCAAGCGTTAGTTTTCGAGCGCCATGCCGTATTGCTGGAAGAGTTGCTTCTGCGTTCCGTCGGCGATCAGTGCGGTCAAGGCAACCTGCATCTTCTGGCGCAAATCCTCCGGAAAATCCTTGTGGCAGGCGATGCCAATCACCTGGCGCGATAAGAGGACGACGCGCTCCAGCGGCTTGCCCTCCTTGATCAGCTTGTCCATGTAAGGTTCTGACAGCGGCATCATGTCGATGCGGTCGTTCATCAGTTTTTTCAGCGTCGCCGACATGGTGGTGGCAACGTCGATCTTCGGGAAATCGAGATTGCGCAGCAGGGTCTCCGTATAGTCCTCGCGCCAGGTACCGACGGAAAACTGCCTTGCTTGCTCGAGGGTTGCAGCGTTTACCGCGGTGCCGGTATGCTTGACGAGAAAATTGCGGTCGATCAGCAGCGGCTCCACCCATTTGAACAGGGCGTCGCGCTCGGTTGTATGGGCAGTTGCAAATACGCAGTTCATCGGTGTGGTGCGGGCTTGTGAATAGGCGCGAGCCCAAGGGACGACATCGATGGTAAAGTCGTTCAATCCGCGCATCAGCAGCTTGATCTGGTCGACGGCAGCGCCCTTGATGTCGCTTCCTTCGCGGTAGCTGAAGGGCGGATATTCTTCTGTCACGAAGGATACGGTCTGCGCCTCGGCCGTGACGGTGAGATGGGAGGCGATCAGGAGAGGCAAAAGCATTTTGATCATGGGCTTCTCCCGCGCGAGGTTCAGGATGCGATGGCCATGCTGCCGCGACCGCCGGGCATGCGGCCCGCCAGCGTTTCCATCAGCGCATCCGGATGCTGTGGCCTGTGGAAGAGATAGCCCTGGCCATAGTCGATACCCATGGCGATCAGCGTCGCACACTCGTCTTCGGTCTCTATTCCTTCTGCGATCACCGTACAGTTCATCTTGTGCGACAGGGTCGTGATGCTTTCGACCAGCATCCGGCTTTTGCGACGGACGTCCGGAGACGCGTCGTTGATGGCCTTGGTGAACGACTGGTCGATCTTGATGATGTCGACTGGAAATCGATTGATGTAGCTCAGCGACGAATAGCCCGTCCCGAAATCGTCCAGTGCGATGCGACATCCGAAACTGCAGATCTCGTTGATGATGTTGCGGACCTCGGGATTGTCGTCCATCAGGACCGCCTCGGTGATCTCGATAACGATCCGCTGTGGCTTGATTTCGTGGCGCATCAGCAAACCGGCGATCAGGGCGGGCAGTGCCGGCTCGAACTGCAGTGGCGAGAAGTTGATCGCGAGATAGACATCCTGCATCCCGTCGAGCTTGGAAATGCGGGCGAGGTTGGCGATGGCTTTTTCCATGATCCGCGTTCCGATGCGGATGATGGATCCCGTTTCCTCGGCGATATCGATGATCGGCTTTGGCGGCAGGATGCCCTTCTGCGGATGATGCAGGCGCATGAGCGCCTCGAAGCCGGCGATCGCGCGATCCTCGATGTTGACGATCGGCTGCAGGTAAGCCTCGAACCAGTCTTCGGTCAGCCCAGTCTCGATGAAGGTTTCGACCTCGGCGCGGCCGCGTGCGTCGTCCAGCATGCTGTTGTCGAAGATCTGCGCGCCATTTTTGCCCTCGCGTTTCTTGGCATACATCGCCATGTCGGACTTCTGCAGCAATTCGGAGGCGTTGGCAGCGTGGCGCGGATAGATAGCGATACCGATGCTGGCGCTCAGGCGGGCGTCGCCGACGAACGGGGCTGCAAAGATCTCTGCGACGCTGGCTGCCATGGCGAGTGCCTTTTCTTCCGCGTCTTCGGACAAGATCAGAATTGCAAATTCGTCTCCGCCGAGGCGGGCTGCGATGTCACCCGGCGATAGGTGGGCCTGCAGGCGCGCGACAAGTTCGCACAGTGCTGCATCGCCGGCAGCGTGGCCGAGATTGTCGTTGATCCACTTGAAACGGTCAAGATCGATAAACAGGCAGGCGAGTTCCCGGTGACGCAGGTCTGCCTCGTTGATCTTGGCATCGAGCGCGGTCTCGAAACCCTGGCGGTTCAGGAGGCCGGTCAGGTGATCGGTGATCGCCTGGCGCAGATTGCGGTCTTCGGATTGCTTGAGTTCGGTGACATCCGTCATGACCGACAGCGACCGTCCGCCCTTGACGGCTGTCGATTCCAGGATGAGCAGGTCCATGATCCGGCCGTCGATACAGGGGAACTTGACCGTCACATCGATCTGCGGTGCGGCCCGGCCGTGTTGCTGCTTTCGCTGAATGTATTTCTCGCGGGACTGTTCCATCAGCAGGCTGGCGAAGGGGCGGCCGAGCACCTGCTCCCTTCGGTAGCCTGTCGCGGCCAGCCAGTAATCGCTGACGGCGGAAATGCAATCGTTCTCGTCGAGGGAGAACAGCATGGCGGGGGTGAGGTTGTAGGTATCGGTTGCGCCGCGATGGGCGAGCTTCAGCTCCGTCTCCTCGCGCTCCAGCTTGATCTGCATCTCGTTGAAGCTGCGCGCCAGCCGTCCCATTTCGTCGTTCGACTGCCAGTCGACGTGGTGGCGGGAGCCGAGCTGGCGTGTCGCCTCGATGGCATGGGCGAGCCGCATCAGCGGCTGGATGACGAATATCCGGTTGCCGATCAGGGCTGTTCCGAAAACGGTCAGTACGGCGAAGATGAAAATCGAGATGAAGACGATCTCTTCGTGCTTCAGGCCGTCGAAGATGCCGAGTTGCGGGTAGAGAACGGTGATGGTGCCGAGTGTCTTCTTGCCGTCCACCGTGTTGTAGGTGATGGCGCGGGAGATCGATTCCAGCTTGCCGTCGAAGGATTTGGGAATGGTCGACTGGGTGATGTCCAACTGGCCGGATGTATCGCGGACATTGACCTGAACCTGCTCGCCCTCGGAGACGGTGGTGGCGCTGACCTGGGTGATGGTATCCTCGTCCAGATCCCAGAGAGGCTTGGCAAGCGCCTGTGCATTGGCGGCCAGCAAGACCGTGATGTGATCGCGGATTTCCTTCTCGGCGCGTTCCGACGAGAGAAACAGGAACAGCACGAACAGCGGTGCGACGAAGACCAGAAGGGCGCCGCAGACGATCGCAAAAAACCTGTTTTCGACGGAATTGTTCATCGCGTCCGAATCTTCCCCTGGTTGAGGTGGCGCTCGAGCGATGTCGATCGGACGGCTGCAACTCTGTGGCGTAAAGTTTCACAGATTTGTTAAGGGTTGCTGAAACGGCGGGGTTAACGGTGTGGTACTGCGGTGCCCGAGGCCAATGGTCCCAACTTGGTTGCAGGCACGAAAAAACCCGCCGTCCGTTGAGGATGGCGGGTTCTGATCTCTTCGACGTTTTCGGAAAAGCTTACTCTTCCGAAGTGCCTTCTTCTTCTGTCGTTTCGTCTTCAACGACGTCGACTACCGGCGGAACGATCGTGGCAATCGTGAAGTCACGATCGGTGATCACAGGCTGTACATCCTTCGGCAGTGTAACGTCCGAAATGTGGATGCTGTCACCGATCTTCAGGCCGGTCAGGTCGACCGAGAAGGATTCCGGGATCTTGTCGGCAGGGCAGGTAACTTCAACGGCGTGGCGAACGATGTTGAGAACGCCGCCGACCTTGATGCCAGGGGCCTTGTCGTCGTTGAGGAAGTGAACCGGGATTTCAACGGTCACCTGGGTGTTGCCGGAGACGCGCAGAAAATCGACGTGCAGAACGAAGTCACGGACCGGGTCGAGCTGGTAGTCCTTCGGCAGGACGCGGTAGGACTTGCCGTCGACTTCGACCGTTACGATCGTTGTCAGGAAGCCACCGGCGTGAACGCGCTTGGTGACTTCATTAGTGTTCAAGGTGATGGAAACGGGAGCCTGCTTGTCGCCATAGATGACAGCAGGAATGAGACCTTTGCGGCGAAGTTCACGGGCGGACCCCTTACCGACCCGTTCGCGTGCGTCGGCCTTGAGCTGATAGCTTTGGTTGCTCATGGCAATTCCTTTCAAGATTACTGGAGAGTCTTGGCCTTTGCGGTGAACCGCGTGGCAAGACCGGAGGACGGCCGAAACCGGCCCCATCCGCATTGCCTCCAAGGGTGTCTGCGCGGACGCGTGGCGTATAGGGCAAAAGACTGTAAAACGCAAGACTACCGGCCGCATCGCGACGAAAGCGCGATATTGATGCCGAAAAGCGGTTTGGCCTCGTCTTCTGGAGGCGGGAATGTCAGGCTATTTGCGCCGGGTATTCTACGGAAAATCGGTTACGGTTTCTCCGAAATGCGAGACTTGGGCATTCACCGAAGTTCAGAACCGATCCGCGGCACACGGGATAATATCGGAGGCGGTTGGGGTTTCAGCGGATCGACGGTTGACAGGTTGTAGCGTCGTCTTTCACAGTCGCCCGGTGCAACGGCATAGGGAGAGTTGTTATGCGTTACCGGACCATCGCTGCTGCAATCGTTCTGACAACCGGTCTTTCGGGCGCATCCTACGGCGCCGAGGTGAACGAGCAGGGTGCCAAGGATCTGCGTAACTCGCTCAGCGCGTTCCTTCCCCACGATGTCGCCAGCACGTTCCTCTCCGTCAAGCCGGTAGGCAATCGTTACGAGGTTACCTACGACCTCACGAAGTTGCTCGACCGGTTTCCTTCCCCTGATTTCACGATTTCCGGCCTTAAGCCGCTCACGATGTTCGCGGCGCCTGCGGAGAAGGGCTTGTGGAACATCGATGGCGACAATTCCCTCGATATTTCCGCTCATTCCAAGCTGGGCGACGGGCCGGCGACCGATATCCAATATCAGATGGGGTCGATGGTCTATAGCGGGGTGTTCGATCCTGCGATCAGTTACATGCGCTCGCTGGATGCGACGGCGAGGGACTTCAGAATGTCCTCGATCTCAGGGGCTCAGAAGGTCGAGGCTGGCGCTGCCGGCATGACCTACAAGTTCTCGTCCATCGATACGGCAAGGCCGGGCACCGTCGATATGCTCGCCAGCGGCGCGATGCCCAGCTTTTACGAGAAGATCGCTGGCCAGGCCTCGGGCAATGCCGAGATCAAGGCGGACAATATGACATTCGACGCCAAGGCGACCGGCGTACCGATCAATGCATTGCGCGATCTCATCCGCTTTGTTTTCGAACACGCCGAAGCCAAGAAGCTGTCGAAGCGCGGTGGCGAAAAATTCCAGACGCTGGTGCGCAATGCGCTGCCGCTGTTCGGCTCGCTCGAGGAAACCGCCGTCGCCAGCAATCTCTCGGTACTGACCGATGTCGGGACGGCGTCGCTGGACAAGCTCACCTACTCCTTCAAGATGAACGGCCTGACCGAAGCGTCCAGCATCGGCTTCGGGCTGAGGGCGGAAAAGCTGAAGCTTGCTTCCGGCCTGGTGCCAGAGGGCTACGAGGCGCTGGTGCCCGACACGACCGTGGTGGAAGTCGGTATCCCCGACATGAACTTCGCGGCGGCTGCCGACATACTGCTGAACACCGATTTCTCGACGCCGGAGGGCCTGTCCACCGAAAGCGGCCGGAAGATCGGCAGTGCCATCTTTCCAAACGACAAGCTGACGATCGATTTCCCCGAGATCAGCGCGGTTTCCAGCGTTTATGATATCGCCGTCTCCGGCAAGGTTGTCTCCAATCTCCAGCAAACCAATCGCTACGCGTTGCAGATGAGCGTGCTTGCCCGCGACTACGACAAGACTATTGCCTTCGTCCAGAATGCCGCAAAGACCGACGCTGAGCTCAACCAGATTTCTTTCGGGATGATGATGGCGAAGGGGTTTGCCAAGACCGATCCGGACGGCCGGCAGCGTTGGGATGTCACGGTGACCGAGGATGGCGCCTTCACCGTCAATGGCCAGGTGATCACCCCGGCAAAATGACGACGGCTTTTGGCGGAGCTTGCCTGCAAGGTCCGATACCATCTGCCTGCTGCACTTAGGCATTGCGCTTGCCGGCGTTTCGCGCGAAGATTTCAGCTTCGAAGCCTTGGGAGGGGCGCATGCACAATGAGATGGCTCATGCGGAGCGGGTCTACGCCAGCGCGCAGCTGAAATCGGCTGCGGCGAGTTCGCCGATTATAGCCTCCTGGCACCGCTGCATGTCGATGTATCAGCTGGCGCCGGAGCAGAACCGCGCACCGTTGCGGCTGACGGATGAGGAGTTCCGGCTGGCAAGGGAGCAATCGGCGCAACTCATCGTCGAAGCGACCGACGAGCTCGACCGCCTGTTCCTGACGGTCGGCAAGGCCGGCTGTTGCCTGCTTCTCACCGACAGCAAGGGCGTTGCGCTGGAGCGGCGCGGAACCGGCAGCGAGGACAAGGATTTTCGCAGCCTCGGGCTTTGGCCTGGCGCCGTCTGGAGCGAGGCCAGTGCCGGGACCAATGGCATCGGCACGGCACTCGCCGACGAGCGTTCGGTGACCGTGTACCGCGACCAACATTTTCTCTCTTCGAACATCAATCTCAGCTGTACGTCCGCGCCGATCCGCGACCATCGCGGGCAGCTGACGGCCGCGCTCGATATTTCGACCTGCCGCGAGGACGTCAACGAAATGGCGCTGGCCATCCTGTCGCAGGCGGTGCGCGATGCCGCGCTGCGCATCGAGACCAATCTCTTCCGCAGCGCGTTTCGCGGCTCCCGGATCGTCATGGTTCCAAGCGGCAGCAATCCGGCGGCAGCGCTTCTGGCCGTCGACAAGGACGACCTCATTCTCGGCGCCACCCGCGCTGCAAGGCTGGCGCTCAAACTCGACGATGCCCGGATAAAGGCTGGACTGCCGGCATCCGATGCCTTGCACGAGGACCGCAGCGACGATGGCGCAGACCTCATGGAGGCCGAACGCGCAGCCCTGCGCCGCGTGCTGTCGCGCAACCACGGCAACGTCTCCCAGGCAGCCCAGCAGCTCGGCATCAGTCGCGCGACGATGCACCGCAAGATGAAGAAGCTCGCGCTTCACTGACATTTCATTCGGAGGTGACGATGGGCAATACGGCTCGAACGCAGTCTCAAGAGGCTGTGTGGATCGAGCCGACCGGGTAGATGTTGCCTATCGTGTGATCGTTTGCCTGTCGCATAGGCACCATCTTGTCTCACAAGTGAAACACTGTGCACTGCGGCATTGATTGCCGGCTCTACCTCAGGCGCCTTTCCGGGTGCAGGTTCCTCCCATCGATCCGCAGGATCAGTTCACCCAGGGAGAATGACATGCTGCATCAGAAAATCGTCGAGTCGCCGTTCAAGCTGAAATACGGCAACTACATCGGTGGCCAGTGGCGCGAGCCGATCTCCGGAAAATACTTCGACAACACCACGCCCGTGACCGGCGGCAAGCTCTGCGAAATTCCCCGCTCCGACGAGAAGGATATCAACGCCGCCCTCGACGCCGCCCATGCCGCCAAGGATAGCTGGGGCAAGACGTCCACCACGGAGCGCTCGAACATCCTGATGAAGGTGGCGCAGCGTATGGAGGACAATCTCGAGCTGCTCGCCAAGGCCGAGACCTGGGATAACGGCAAGCCGATCCGCGAAACCATGGCGGCCGACATTCCGCTGGCGATCGACCATTTCCGCTATTTCGCAGCCTGCATCCGTGCACAAGAAGGCTCGATCGGCGAGATCGACCACGACACCGTCGCCTACCATTTTCATGAACCGCTCGGTGTCGTCGGCCAGATCATTCCATGGAACTTTCCGATCCTGATGGCCGCGTGGAAGCTCGCGCCGGCGCTTGCCGCCGGCAATTGCGTGGTCATCAAGCCTGCCGAACAAACGCCGGCGTCGCTGCTGATCTGGGCCGAGCTGGTCGGCGACCTGTTTCCTGCCGGCGTTCTCAACATCGTCAATGGCTTTGGCCTCGAAGCTGGCAAGCCGCTGGCCACCAGCCCGCGCATCGCCAAGATCGCCTTTACCGGCGAAACCTCGACAGGCCGGCTGATCATGCAATATGCCAGCCAGAACCTCATCCCCGTGACGCTGGAACTGGGCGGCAAGTCGCCGAACATCTTCTTCGACGACGTCATGTCGCAGGACGACGATTTCCTCGACAAGGCGCTGGAAGGCTTTGCGATGTTCGCGCTCAACCAGGGCGAAGTCTGCACATGCCCCAGCCGGGCGCTGATCCAGGAATCCATCTATGACCGGTTCATGGAAAAGGCCGTCAAGCGCGTAGAGGCGATCAAGCAGGGCAATCCGCTTGACAGCGCCACGATGATCGGCGCGCAGGCATCCAGCGAGCAGCTGGAAAAGATCCTGGCCTATCTGGACATCGGCCGGCAGGAAGGCGCGGAAGTGCTGACTGGCGGCTCGCGCAACGACCTCGGCGGCGAACTCGCCAACGGTTTCTATGTCAAGCCAACGATCTTCAAGGGCCACAACAAGATGCGGGTGTTCCAGGAAGAGATCTTCGGCCCCGTGGTCTCGGTGACGACATTCAAGGACGACAAGGAAGCGCTAGAGATCGCCAACGACACGCTGTACGGCCTCGGTGCTGGTGTCTGGAGCCGTGACGCCAACCGTTGCTACCGTTTTGGCCGCGAGATCCAGGCGGGACGTGTCTGGACCAACTGCTACCACGCCTATCCGGCCCATGCGGCATTCGGCGGTTACAAGCAATCGGGCGTCGGCCGTGAAAACCACAAGATGATGCTCGATCACTACCAGCAGACCAAGAACATGCTGGTGAGCTACAGCACAAAGGCTCTCGGTTTCTTCTGAGAGCCATGTCGAATGGCTGAAGGTATCGGCCCTCTCCCTGACAAGGGGGGAGGGCAATGCGTTCGCAGGAGGCGAGATGTCCGAAACAATCAATGGCGAACCGCGGGTTCTGGCGACCGATGCGGCGCTGGAGTTGATCCGCGAAATCCAGGTCGACCATCCCCACGTGCTCTTCCACCAGTCCGGCGGCTGCTGCGATGGATCGTCGCCGATGTGCTACCCGGTGGAGGAATTCATGATCGGGGATCATGACGTGAAGCTCGGCGAGATCGGCGGCGTCCCGGTCTACATATCCGGCAGCCAGTTCGAAGCCTGGCGGCACACGCAGCTGATCATCGACGTGGTGCCGGGCAGGGGCGGCATGTTCTCGCTCGACAATGGCCGCGAGAAAAGGTTTTTGACGCGCTCACGAATGTTCGACGGAGGCGAAGCCTGCGCGATCCCCTTGGTGAAAAGGGTCTAGGAACGATGGCTTCGAGGTGACAGCAGTCTCAGTCGAACAGGCTGGAAACCGATTCTTCCAGGCTGGTCCGGTTTATCGCCTCGCCCATGAGGCTCGCCGTCGAGATGACGCGGATGTTGTGGGCAGACTGTACAGCTGTCGTCGGCTGGATCGAGTCGGTGATGACCAGCTCTTTCAGTTTCGACGATGTCACGCGCGTGACGGCGCCACCGGACAACACCCCATGGGTAATGTAAGCGGTTACACTAAGGGCGCCGTTCTTCAACAATGCTTCGGCGGCGTTGACTAGCGTACCGCCGGAATCAACAATATCGTCGATCAAGATGCAATCTTTGCCATGGACGTCGCCGATGATGTTCATCACTTCGGATTCGCCCGGGCGGTCGCGCCGCTTGTCAACGATCGCGAGCAGACAGTCCAATCTTTTGGCAAGCGCCCGTGCGCGAACTACGCCGCCGACATCAGGGGAAACAACAGTGATGTTGCTGATGTCGTAATGCGCCTTGATGTCCCGCGTCAGGATTGGCAAGGCGTAAAGATTGTCTGTCGGGATGTCGAAGAAGCCCTGAATTTGCCCGGCGTGAAGGTCGAGTGTGAGAACACGGTCAGCCCCGGCCTCGGTGATTAGGTTGGCCACCAGCTTCGCAGAAATGGGCGTGCGCGGACCGGGCTTGCGGTCTTGGCGGGCATAACCGAAATAGGGAAGAACGGCAGTAATGCGCCGAGCGGAAGACCGACGCATTGCGTCGATCATGATCAGCAGTTCCATCAGGTGATCATTAGCAGGATATGAAGTAGACTGTACAAGGAAGACGTCCTCGCCGCGGACGTTTTCCTGGATCTCGACGAAGATCTCCTGGTCTGCGAACCTGCGGACAGTTGCCCTGCCCAAGGGCACGTTGAGATAATTGCAGATCGCTTCGGCAAGTTGCCGGTTCGAGTTCCCTGCGAAAACCTTCATTTTGGTCCGCCCATTTCCAGTTTGATAGCCGCGCTTTTAACCGCCCCGGTCTCGAATGCAAGGGCTTAGGACAAGTGAAGCCCAGAATTGTGTGTAGGGGGGATGCTATCCACCGCGTGTCTGGCGCCAGCCATTGAATTCGGCGATCGTCTTCGAGGCGATTTTCTGCATGACGGAGGGCGGAACAGCGGCCCACGGATCGCCGCGCTTCAGCGGTACGCTCTCCGTGCCCTGGATACGGTGCAGGCGTCCGCCAGTGCTGTCCAGCACGTCCCAGACGTAGGAGACGGTGATCTGGGGGCCGTCTGCAAAGGTCGTGAGGTAGCCTTTCAGAATGTAGGCGGCGGCGGTGTCGCCCGATCCCTTGATCGTCAGCCCGTTGGCGCGCGCCTCAACGCCCAGCTGTCGCGACAGGGGCGTGACGGCCTCAACCGGTCCTCCGATGATCGGCAGGAAGCGGATGGTGTTGCCGTCGCTCGCTGCAGCCGGCGGCAGCGATGCTTGCTGCTGCTCGCCATCGGGCTGTTGTTGCCCGGCGTCGGATTGATCGCTCTGCTCGGCGGCCTGTTGTTGCTCTTGCGCAGGCTGCGGGTCGCTCAGTCGGCGCTCGGCCTCGCGTTGCTCGTCGGATTGCGACGGCAGGGAATTTTCCGCGTCATCGTGACCTTGCGACATGCTATCGTGGAGCGGCTTGGACGCAACCGGGTTGCGGCCGCCGCTGCGCAGCGCATCGGCCTGCTCATCCAGCGTTGCGGATGAACTGCCGGTGGTGCTGTAGCCCTGCTGCTGGTAGCTGGATTGATAGCTGTCCCGGGTCTGGGCGCCGTAAGTCGGCTGGTGAGGCGCCGCCGCCATCCGCTCGACCTCGCGCTGGGTGACCGGGGCGGAGGCGACATCGTCGCCGATACCGACCCGAGGTGTCAGCGCGTCGGTCGTGTTACAGGCGGACAAGGTCGCGAATGCGACCACGATGATCGGTATCGACCTGACAGACACCATGGTTCCTGCGTCCCTTCATCGCCCGGTTGAGCCGGCGGGTGACTGGACAGCATCGGCTTGATCCACGTTCCCGCTCAAGGAAACAGGATACGCCCCTACCGGTTAAGAAATTCGAGCGGATGGCGCGAAAGAGTTTTGGGAGCGTCCGCGGTCGTCAGGTAGGTCTGGCCGAGGGTCATCGCCGTGCCGGTGTCGGAATCCATGATGATCATGTGAACGAACAGCGACATGCCGGGCTCGATCTCCTGCGGATTGCCGATGTGGAACATCTGCTGTTCCATCCAGGAGGGCGAGAAGCGGGCGCCGAGGGAATAGCCGCAGGCGTTGAGCCGGTGCCGCGCCAGGCCGCGCTCGTCCATGATCCTCGCATGCATGTCGAACACGTCGCCAAAGTTATGGCCCGGCTTCATCACGGTCTCGATGGCCTGGATAGTTTCGAGGCAGGCGCTGAACAGCTCGCGGTGGCGATGTGTCGGCTCGCCCACGACGATCGTGCGCATCATGGCAGCATGGTAGTGGGCGTAGGTACCGGCCCACTCCAGCGTCAGTTGGTCGTTGGCATCCAGCTTGCGACGGCCCGCCTTGTAGCGGCAGAGAAGGGCATCGATGCCGGAGCCGATGATGAATTCGTTGGCCGGATAGTCGCCTCCGCCGGAAAATACCGCTCCCTGCATGGCTGCAAGGATCGCGGCTTCATCGCCGCCGGGCCCGGTCAATGCCAGCGCCGCATCCAGCGCATCGTCGGCAAGGGCTGCCGCGCGCTCGACATAGGCAAGTTCGGTCGGGCTCTTTACCAACCGGAGACGGCCGACGAGGTAGGAAGCATCGACCAGCTGGGCGAACGATGTCAGCTGATCGTCGAGCAGGCGTGCGACGCGGCCGGTCATGCCGTGCGTATCGTATTCGACGCCGATGCGGGCGCCGAGCAGGTCCATTTCGCTCAGCAGGTTCTTCAGATCGAGCGTCGGGTCGGCGTTGATGCGGTCGACCCAGATGTGGATGTCCTCGATGATGGACGTCTGGCGCGCCTGGCGCAGGTCTGCCGAGCGGGTCAGCAACGTCATGGTGCCGTCCGCCTTTACCACCAGCGTCTGGAAGAAGCAGTAGCCGAAGGTATCGTAGCCTGTCAGCCAGTACATGCTCTCCTGGGCAAAGAGCAGCATCGCGTCGAGCTTCTCCTCTTCCATCTTTGCCGTCAACCTTGCGAGGCGGTCGGCGAATTCGGTGCGTTCGAAGTGCAGGGCCATGTTAAAACGTGTCCTCGATTGCGATGGCTGAGATCTGCCGGCCATAGTCTTCCTGGCGCTCATGGGTCGTGCGGCGGTAGGAAAAAAAGCGGTCGGCATCGGGGTAGGTGCAAAGGCCCAGGCTTTCGGCCGTGACGCCGGCTGCCGTCAACCGGTCGATGGTGAGGGCCGGCAGGTCGAACATCGCGTGGCCCTGATTGGCCGACCCCGAGAAATAGCGCGTGTAGGCCGGATCATGGGCGAGGAAGCGTTCGACGAACTCCGGGCCGACTTCGTAGCTGCTGCTGCTGATCGACGGGCCGAGGCAGGCAACGATCGATCTGCGCTCTGCGCCAAGCGACACCATCGCGTCGATGGTGTTTTCGAGTACGCCTGTCAGCGCACCCTTCCATCCCGCGTGGGCTGCACCGATCACCCGGTTCTTGGCATCGGCAAAAAGGATCGGGCCGCAATCGGCTGCCAGCACGCCGAGCACTATGCCGGGCACGGCTGTCACCAGCGCGTCGGCCTGCTGTCTTGTGCCGTCATAGCCGGCATCGATGGTAACGACGTCGGCGGAGTGGATTTGATGGACGGTGGCGAGCCTTTCGACCGGCTGGCCGAACCACGCAGCGACCCGATGGCGGTTTTCCTCGACCGCAGCCCGCTCATCGCGGGAGCCGAGTCCGACATTGAGGCCACGATAGATACCCTCGGAGACGCCGCCTTGTCGGGTAAAGTAGCCGTGGCGGATGCCGGGACGGCCGATTGCCGCCAGCAGCGGGCTTTCCAGGGGTTGCAGCAATGAGTCGTCCTTCACGTCCGGTTTCGTCTGGCTTGCGCAGCCGTTGCCTGGCGTGCGGTCCGCTGCTTCGATGGCGCAGATGTTTTCCCCACGGCAGGCGGGCTGTCAATCCACCGGGCGGAACGGCATCAGGTCGATGGCCGGACTGGAAACTGCCAGCACCTTGAACAGTTCCCCCATCTTGCCTTCGCCAGCGCCGGCCAGCCTGTCCACGGCTAGCTGGATATCGCGCTGCACCGTGCCGTCCTGTCCCCGGCCAAGCGCACCGGCGCGGTCCGCCAGTCCGAGCCCTATCAGGAAATCGCCTTGGTAGGCGCAACCGTTGACGTGGATGCCTTCGGCGAGCGCTGCTTCGGCAAGGCTCTGGAAATCGACGTGGCTGGTGAGGTCCGCTTCGCCGGGATGGGCGAGCGGCGGATCGTATTCATGCATCCGCACGGCCTGCAGCGTGTCGCCGAAACCCGTCGACAGATGGCCGTAGTCGATGATGACGGCAGTGCCGCCGTTGCTGCCGAGCCGCTCGCAGATGGCGCTCATCACCGCCTGGCGGGCAGGGGCGATTTCGAAGACGGTGCCGAGCGGCGTTTTGGGCGCGGATTCGGGCATCAGTGCTGGATCGAGGGTTGCGACGCCGGCAGCAAAGCTGAGCTCGTCATCGATGTCGAGCACCACCACCCGCTCGCGAAAGCCCGTTGCGGTGCATACAAACTGGCGGATCGGGATGGCATCGAACAGCTCGTTGGCGGCCAGCAGCGTGAAGCCATGGGGGACGTCGTTGAAATCCACATGCCAGGCGACCTTGGCGCCATGGGACTGCAGCGTCTCCTGCTGGATGTCGCGCAGTCGTTCGCTGGTTTCGACCAGATGCACCTGCATGCTGTCGTAGAGCAGCGGTGCAAGGCGCCGAATGACGCGCAGCATGTCCGACATCATCGTGCCGCGACCGGGGCCGATCTCGACAAGGCGCACACCCGGCGGCGTGCCGTGGCGCTGCCAGGCATGCACCATGAAGACGCCGATCATCTCGCCGAACAGCTGGCTGACCTCTGGCGCGGTCACGAAGTCGCCGGAAGGGCCGAAGGGTTCGCGCGTGCGGTAGTAGCCGTGCTGCGGGTCCGCGAGGCACAGCGAGAAATAATCGGTGACGCTGATCGGCCCGTTGGCGCGGATGATTGTCTTGATCTTTTCCCCTAGCGCGGTTGTCATCGCATCTCCCCCGAAACGCTCAGACTGGATGTCGCTGGATGGTATCGGCCCGGACAGCCCGAACAGCGCGTATGGCAGCCCAGAGACCGAGCAGGATCATCGGCAGCGACAGCACCATACCCATGGTCAGCCAGTCGGTACCGAGGAGATAGCCGAGCTGCGCATCCGGTTCGCGAAAGAACTCGACGAAGATGCGCGACAGCGCATAGCCGGTGACGAAAACGCCGCTGGTGAGGCCCGGTCGCTTCAGGGTCAGCAGCCAATGGGTGATGACAAACAGCACCAGGAACAGCACGATGCCCTCGAGGCCTGCCTCGTAGAGCTGGCTCGGATGACGGCTGAGCGGCCCGCCTGTCGGAAAGACGATAGCCCACGGCACCGTCGAGACGCGACCCCAGAGTTCGCCGTTGACGAAATTGGCGATGCGTCCGCAGAACAGTCCGATCGGCACGACGGTGGCGATGACGTCGAACAGGCTCCACATCGGAATGCCATTGCGGCGGGAGAACAGGATCATCGCGACGGTCGAGCCTATAAGGCCACCATGGAACGACATTCCTCCGTTCCAGATTTCGAATGCGCGCAGCGGATTTTCGCTGACGGCTTGCATGTCGTAGAACAACACGTAGCCAATGCGACCGCCAAGCACGATGCCGAGTGCAATCCAGACAACGAAGTCATCGAGATGGGCAATGGTCATCGGCGCCTTGCCATCACGCCACAGTCGTTCGTTGGTGACCAGACGCCTCGCATAGCCCCAGCCGAGCAGGATGCCGATGACATAGGCAAGTCCGTACCAGTGTATCGCCAGCGGACCTATGGAGAAGGCCACCGGATCGATATCCGGGAAGGGAATCATTGCCATAAGAAGGGCGGGTGTCTGCAAGGTGATCGATCCAATAATGCGCGCTGAACATGCTGCCGAAACGAGGCATGATGATGTCGATTAAACCGAACCATGACAATTGCAAGCGCTGTGCTGAGTTGCCCACGGCTTAAACCGCTTGCAACGGGACTTCCGAAATCCTAACTCAACACTATCTTGGAGGTGAAAACCCTTCACCGGGCCGTTGGCCGCAAAGGAGAGCAGCATGACCACAGGACCGAACCGCATCATGGATGAATTCGCCAAGCTGATGACCGATGCCGCTGGCGCCGCGCAGGGCGTCCGCCGCGAAATCGAAACCGCCTTCAATGCCCAGGCCGAACGCTGGCTTAACAGCATGGACATCGTCAAGCGCGAGGAGTTCGAAGCCGTGCGCGAAATGGCGGTCAAGGCGCGTGACGAAAACGATGCGCTCAAGGCCCGTATCGAAGCGCTCGAGGCGAAGCTTTCCGCCAAGGCAAAGTGATTTCAGCCCCCAAGGCTGGTCCGACGGGCATGGTGGATCTCCACCATGCCCGTTTTGTTATCATTTGAACGAATTTTTTAAGACCTGTGGACATGTACAAAAAACTCAATCGCCAGAGTCATTTATGACTCGCTTCTGAATCGATCTCGCAACACCTTTCCACAGGCGGATCGGGGATTTGTAATTTGAGGGGATGGCGCCGGCCTACAGCGCCTATACACTGATTTTAAATGATGATTCGGAACGGCCTTGGTAAGCTCCGGGCATGGTGGTCACGATATACTGGCCCCGTTCAACATCATCCCAGTGGTTGTGCCGGAGTTACTGTCTGCAGGGTAGTGTGTTGAAGCACAAGCAGCTGCATTCACTCCGGTTGAAAAGGTGCTGTATGAGCCTGATGGAAATTGAACTTGAGCGCCAGTCCAACCCGGTCGACATGATCGAGTTCGTCGCTGCCAATAACGACTGGTCCTTCGAGAGGTCGGGCGAAGACGAGATCGCCATGACCGTAGCCGGCCACTGGGCCGATTATCACGTGTCGTTTTCATGGATGGAAGAGTGCGAGGCTCTGCACATTGCCTGCGCGTTCGACATCAAGGTCGCAGAAACCCGCGTCAACGAAGTCATCCGTCTGCTCTCCTGCATCAACGGCCAGGTGATGATGGGCCATTTCGACCTGTGGCGCCAGGAAGACGTAGTGATCTTCCGCCAGTCGCTGCTCCTTGCCGGCGGTGCCGAGCCTACCAACCGCCAGGTCGAAGTGTTGCTTTCCAACGGTCTTGAGACCTGCGAAGCCTATTATCAGGCCTTCCAGTTCGTCGTCTGGTCCGGCATGGAGGCCAAGAGCGCGATGGAAGCTGTGTTGTTCGAAACCGTCGGTGAGTGCTGATATGACGCCTGCCGCCGCTTCCGCCTCTTCTTCAGGTCCGATCGTTCTGGTCGGTGCTGGCAACATGGGCGGCGCGCTGCTGACCGGCTGGCTGAAGAGCGGTGTTGCCGGCTCGTCGGTGATCGTCGTCGATCCGGGTCCGGCAGCCCCGATGCTGACAATGATTGCGGAAGCCGGCGCCCGGCATGTTACCAGTTTGCCCGAGGGTATAGAGGCCGGCGTTCTTTTTCTGGCGCTGAAGCCGCAGGTGATGGAGGCGGTCTTGCCGTCGCTGCGCCATGCCGTGGGCACTGAGACAGTCATCGTCTCCGTCGCGGCCGGCAAGACGCTGGCATTTCTGGAGACCCATCTCGGCAAGGCAGCCATGGTCCGCGCCATGCCGAACACGCCGGCCATGGTCGGTCGTGGCGTCACCGGCGCCTATGCCAACGAGGAGACAGACGAGCGCCGACGGCAGATCGTCCAGAATCTCCTGAAAGTCTCCGGCCCTGTCGAATGGGTGCCCGAGGAAGCCGATATCGATGCCGTAACGGCTGTTTCAGGCAGCGGTCCGGCCTATGTCTTCTATCTCGTGGAATGCATGGCGGAGGCAGGTCGCAAGCTCGGCCTGCAGGCGGACCTCGCAATGCGTCTCGCACGGGAAACCGTCGCGGGAGCTGGCGAACTTCTTCACCAGCTCCCCGACGATGCTTCGAGGCTGCGCCAGAACGTCACCTCGCCGGGCGGAACCACTGCCGCGGCACTCGCCGTCCTGATGGCCGAGGACGGCATGCAGCCGTTGTTCGACGAGGCGATTGCCGCTGCCCGCCTGCGCGCGCAGGAACTGGCTGGCTGACCCAACGGAGTTCCCCATGACCGAAGAGATCACCTATGGCGATTTTGAGAAGTTAGACATCCGCGTCGGCACGATCGTCGAGGCTGAGGATTTTCCGCAGGCACGCAAGCCGGCCTTCAAGCTGAAAATCGATTTCGGCCCGGAAATCGGCATCAAGAAATCCTCGGCGCAGATCACCGTCCACTACACCCTTGAAACGCTGATCGGTCGCCAGGTGCTCGGCGTCGTCAATTTCCCGCCCCGCCAGATCGGGCCATTCCGCTCGGAAGTGCTCACCCTCGGTTTCGAGGATGAGGCGGGCGCCATCGTGCTTGCCGCTGTCGAGCGTGGCACGCCGAACGGGCGCCGGATGATGTAAACGGCATTGCCGTTCAGTGGATATCCCGCGACACCGGGTCGGTGACGCTGAAGTCGAAGAATTCGGCTTCGAAGCCGGTGCGCTGTGGTGAGCAGAAGGCCGGGCCAACCATCAACTCCGCGATCGCCGGGTCGAAATAGGCGAGCCTTGCCATGTGCCAGTCGGTCATTGCGTCCGTGCGGTACTGGATGAACAGCGCGTCGCCGTTGCGGGTCACGCGCACCGACAAAGCATCGAAATCCTGATCCAGCCTGAAGGCCGACCAGTCGGAATGCCCGTTGGTGACGACGACGCTGAAGTGCTTGGCACCATCGGTAAATTCTATGCCGCATTTGACCCAGTGCGTCGCGTCGTGGCGGATCATCAGGCCTGCCTGGTCATAGAGATGTTCGTAACGGCCCGAAAAGCTAACACTGGCGGTGAAATCGCCGTGGCGCGGCTGGTGCAGGAAGTGGCCATCGTCTCGGTGGAAGCCGTAATAGGTACCCTGCCAGAAGTCGGTTTTTTCGCCGGACCGGACGAACAGTCGTCCGTCACGCACTTCCGATAAAGGCGGCTCATTCAGCCAGGTCATGGCTGTAAGATCGAACGTCATAAGGCCTCCTCAGGCAGGAATACGGACGGTGGCTCTCAGGCCGCCCAGCGGGCTGTCCCCGAGTGTGATGTTGCCGCCATGGCTGCGGGCGATGTCGAGTGCGATTGACAAACCGAGGCCCGTGCCGGAATTGTCCAGATTGCGTGCGGCGTCGAGCCTGAAGAACGGCTTGAAGACGTCCTCGCGGTTGGCCGCTGGAATGCCGGGGCCGTCGTCGTCGAAAACGACCGTCAGCCAGCGGGCGCTGTGCTTGGCGTCGATACGCAGGGTATTGGCGTAGCGCCGTGCATTCGAGGCAAGGTTGGTAACCAGCCGGTTGAAGGCGTTGGGGCGCACGGAGACGACGTTGTCGCCTTCGAGTTCATAAGCGAACGACTTGCCATGCAGGCTGAAATCGACCTCCAGTCTATCGAAAAGATCGGTCAGCTTCAGGCTTCCGACGTCCTCCTCCGCTTCGCCACGAGCAAAGGCCATGTAGCCCTCGAGCATGCTCTGCATGTCCTCGACGTCCTCGTTGAGGCCCGCGAGGTCGGGATTGTCGCCGGCCAGCGCCAGTTGCAGCTTGAACCGCGTGAGGACAGTGCGCAGGTCATGGCTGACGCCGCTCAGCATCGCCGTGCGCTGCTCGATCTGGCGCTCGATGCGCTCTCGCATCAGGATGAAGGCGAGGCCGGCACGGCGGACTTCGTCGGCGCCGCGAGGCAGGAAAGTTTCCATCTTCTGGCCCTTGCCGAAGCTCTCGGCAGCCCTGGCCAGCGCCTCGATAGGCCTGATCTGGCCGCGCAGGAATAGCACCGCGATAATGATGAGCACCAACGAGGTGCCGACCATCCAGAAGATGAAGATCTGGGTGTTGGAGGCATAGGTCTGGCTGCGGCGGGCAAAGACCCGCAGGACCTTGTCCTTCAGCTTGATGCGGATTTCGACAACACCGGAATCACCGACCGTATCGATCCAGAAGGGCAGGTTGATCTGCTCATGGATTTCCTCGCTGAGGATATCGTCGAGGATGGAGAAGAACGGTTTCGAAAGCGGCCTCGGCAGTTCGCTGTTCGCCTCGATGGATATGCTGAGCCCGAGTTTGTCGCGGGCGATGCGGGTGACTTCGGTGTAGTCGGCATCCTGCGGATAGGTCTGGATGATGTCGATGATGCTGGCGATATCGCGCGTCGTCGCCATCGACAACCGCTGCGTCACCATCTGCCAGTAGCGCTCCATGAACACGGCGGCGACGACGGCCTGCAGCAGGATCATCGGAATGATGATGATCAGCAGCGAGCGCGTATAGAGACCGGTCGGCAGGCGGCGGCGCAGCCAGCGGTTTGCCGACTTGATGCGCGACGTCGGCACGTGCTCGTGGTTGCGCCTGATCGTGTCGAATGCTGCCATCGTTACGGGTCCTGCCGGCTCTGTCCGCTTCAGTCTAGTCGATGCTGAGACGGTAGCCTATACCGCGCACCGTCTGAAGCCAGACGGGGTTTGCAGGATCGTCCTCGATCTTGCGGCGCAGTCTGTTGATCTGGACGTCGATGGTGCGCTCGCCAACATCGGCATCATCGCCAATCAATTCATGGCGCGGAATGGTTTCGCCGGCTTTCCTTGCAAACAGCAGCATGATGTCCTGCTCGCGGTCGGTCAGGCGTATGACCTCGGAGGCGCGCTTCAATTCCTTGCGCGACAGCGAGAAGGTATAGGGGCCGAACATCACCTGTTCGATCTTCGGTGCATCGGCCGGCGAGTTTCGTTTCAAGATGTTGGTGATGCGAAGCACCAGTTCGCGCGGATCGAAGGGTTTGGAGAGATAGTCGTCGGCTCCTGCCTCCAGACCGGCAATGCGGGAATCGGATTCGGCGAGAGCCGTCAGCATGATGATCGGGATATTCTTTATCTCCCGCAGGGCTGCGGTGAGCGATATGCCGGATTCGCCGGGCATCATGACGTCCATGATGATCAGGTCGAAATCCAGACCTTCGAGCTTGCGCCGGGCCTCTGCGCCTTCGGCGGCAACAGTCACGCGAAAGCCTTTCTCCATGAGGTAGCGGTTGAGAAGGACCCGGATACGGGTGTCGTCGTCCACCACCAGAAGGTGCGGGGCATCGTCCGAAATGGGCATTTTTGTCGTCATTCAATCCGTCTCGTTTTTCTGTCGATCCTGCATCCCCCGCAGGAAGGCCTTGACGCTGTCTCGCGCCGGAGCCGAACTTCCTTCGAATGCCTTTTCAATACGGCGCGATTGCGGCTCGGCCAGCGCCAGCGCGAGGTCGCGCCCTGTTCTGGTTGGATAGAGCCTGCGCTGTCGCCGGTCTTCGTCGCCGGCAACCTGATGAATATAACCCGAATCAATCAACTGTTTGAGCACCCGCGCCAGACTCTGCTTGGTGATCTTGAGAGTTTCCAGAAGGTCCGCAACGGTCATGCCCGGTTCACGGTTAACAAAATGCACCACGCGGTGATGAGCCCGGCCAAAGCCGCCGATGGCCAGAATTGCGTCCGGATCCGAGACGAAATCGCGATAGGCGAAGAAGAGAAGCTCAATGATCTCGAAATCGATGCCCCCGGTATCCTGAAGCGGCGTCGACAGCAGGTCCGATTTCTCGTTCTCGTTCGTCTGGCGTGGCACCTTGGCACATCCTTCCTCTTTTGGGACAGGGATAACCTAGCGCAGAGCGGCGGCGGTGTCGTTCACGGAATGAACGTCATCCAGTGTTTGCAGGGTTTTAGCCTGGCTGCTCACCTGTCGGCGGAGGAGAGGATAGGACAGAGCATTCTTTTCTATCGTCTCTGGGCTGCCCCGACCGGCATTTGACGTTATATCGATCCTTATCGTCACTCAACGCGCGAGGCGTCCATGGGCATGCTCCAGGCCGGCATCATTCCGGTAACTCCCTTCCAGCAGAACTGCACCATCCTGTTCGATCCCGACACCAAGGAGGGGGTACTGGTCGATCCCGGCGGCGATGTCGACGTGATCCTGCAGACCGTCAAGGAAAACGGCATCACGCTGAAGGAGATCTGGCTGACCCACGGCCATATCGACCACGCAGGCGGTGCCAAGGAGGTCAAGGAGGCGCTGGGGCTGGAGATTATCGGACCCCACGAGGACGATCTGCCATTGCTCGGGCAGATTGAGGCTCGCGGTCGGGCCTTCAACATCGAGGGTGTCCAGAACGTCATTCCGGACCGCTTCCTCAAGGACGGCGATATCGTCTCCTTCGGCGAGCACGAGTTCCAGGTGTTCCACACGCCCGGCCATTCGCCTGGCCACGTCATCTATTTCAACAAGGTGCAGAATTTCGCCCATGTCGGCGACGTGCTGTTTCACGGCTCGATCGGGCGTACGGATCTCCCGGGCGGCAATCACCAGCAGCTGCTGGACTCCATTCGCGACAAGGTGCTGCCGCTTGGCGATGCCGTCGGCTTCATCTGCGGCCATGGGCCGGGCGGGCAGATCGGCGAGGAGCGCCGCAGCAATCCCTACCTGCGAGGTCTGTGACCTCGGCATAAAAAAAGCGCCGCCGGAGGGCGACGCTTTTGTATGATGGCGGATGATCGCTCAGCCGGCGGTGCAGAAGTGACGTGCGCCGTCGTAGCCGACATAGGTGCCGGTCCGGCCGTCGAAAGTGGCATACCGGTCATAGCAATACCGCGACCACTGAGGCGACCACGGACGCAGGCCGCCAGCGTAGTAGGCCGGCGGCGGGGGTGGCGGTGCGTAGTAAGCGCGACGCGGGTAATAGTAGCGCGGCGGGGGCGGCGGCGCGTAGCCGTCGTCATAGTAGTAGCCGGGTTCGACATAGCGTGGCTGGCTGGCGATAGCCGAGCCGACAATCAGGCCGGTGGCGAGGCCAGCAGCGCCGAAGCCCCAGCCGTTGCCGTGATGATGCCAGCGATCGTCGGCAGCAGCCGGTGTCAAGGACGCCACCGTCAATGCGACAGCAGCGGCCGACAAGATAATGGTCTTTCCGAGAGTCTTCATGGTCCTGTCCTTGCAGAGAAACTTGAACAATTGTTTCGTATGCTTTGATTGTGCCAATCTAGCGGCAGCAAGGTGAACCCAGACTGAATATTGATGGCTCTCTCTGCCTGAGTTTCGTGTAAAGGCAGAGACCCGGTTTACGCGGAAACATGCAGGTTGACGGCCTTCGGCCCCTTGCCACGACGATCCGGCTCCGTGTCGAAGCTGACTTTCTGGTTTTCAGTCAGTCCATCCAGGCCGGAGGCCTGTACGGCAGAGATATGCACGAAGATATCCGCGCCACCGTTGTCAGGCTTGATGAAGCCGAAGCCCTTGTCGATGTTAAAAAATTTCACGATGCCAGTCTCGGCCATGCCTTATGTCCCTCTCTCGCTGCCCGCCATGCCCGCGGACAGCACCAGTGTCTCAACCCCTTGCGGGAGTTTTCAGGCGGTTCTCGAATTTTAAGGAATTGTCCCGTCTCTCGAGCCTTGCCCAAAGACGACCTGTAAACATCGCTCTTGGACGAGGCGGACCGGAATATTTGCGTTCCCGGTGCGCAATTCTTTTTAGGACTTTCCAAGCTCGTAAAACGCCTGAACGGGTCAAGTGTGCTGTCTTTGTTCGCCTTTGGCAAGGGAAACTTTAAAGCGTCGGAAGCGCCTCGATCCCATGACTTGCGCGGAGTGTGCTGCCGTCGGCGGCAATTTTTCACCAGCCAGGCTACGCGTAGCTTTTTTCCATCGTCGACAACGGATTTCGTGCGCAAATTTTTTCGCGAATTCAGCCGGTTCGATCCCGTCGCCGGAGGACCTCGGGGACGATCTCGACGACGAGCATGGCGGCAAACATCAGGGCGCAGCCAACATAGCCGATCGGCGAGATGGTTTCCCCCAGGAGAAGCGCCCCAAGCGAGGCGCCGAACAGCGCTTCCGACGATAGGAAGATCGCTGCCTGCGACGACGTCGTATAGCGCTGGCCGATGACCTGCAGCGCGAAGGCGAGCCCCGACGAAAAAACGCCGACATAGAGGATTTCACCGAGCGAGGCGCGTATGATGTCGAAGCTGATCGGCTCCAGCGCCGCAGCGATAACAAGCCCGGCCACGGCGCTGACGGCGAATTGTACGGCGGACAGCATCAGCGGGCGGCCGCTCTCGGTCACGGCGGTGCCGGCGAGAGTGATCTGGATGGCCCAGAAGATGGCGCAGACGACCGTCAGCATATCGCCGACCGTCAGCCGCGACAGCGCGCCGCCGGACAACAGGAAAATGCCCAGCAGCGCCATCAGGGCGCCCGGCCAGACGATCCAGTGTGGCGGACGCCGGAGAATGCCGACGGCGATCAATGGCACGAAGACAACATAGAGGCCGGTGATAAAGCTCGAATTGGTGACGCTGGTGGTCAGGAGCCCGATCTGCTGCGTGGCAGCACCTCCGAACAGCGCAAGACCGATCAGGATAAAGGCGCGCCAGTGTTTCGGGCTGACGGGCGTGGCGGCGCGGCGGTTTTCGAACCAAGCGAACGGAAGGATGACGACTGCGGCCACGGCAAAGCGCAGGCCGATGAACCAGAGCGGCCCGATGGCCTGTATCGCCGTCGACTGGGCGACGAATCCGCCGCCCCAGATCGCGGCTGCGAGCAATAGAAGAAGATTCGCCTGAACGCGCGTCATGTCATGCAACTGGAACTTATGGGGAGAGCAGACTAGGCGCGAGTGCACCCTGATGGAGTGCGGCTTGTTAGCAGCTGCTTTTCAGGCAGGCAAGGTCAGGTTGTGCGGCTGCAGGGCTCAATCGACGGCGCGGGAAATCCGGATGAGCGCGCCGTCGGTTGCGTCGGTTGTAAGAAGCAATGCGCCGTCGGGGGCAACGATGACATCCCGCAGCCGTCCGAACGCGCCGGTGAACATCCTTTCGCGCTCGACTATTTTTCCGGAGGCATCCTTTTCCAGCCGCGAAAGCAGCTTGAATTTCAGCGCGGCCACCAGGAAGTCGCCGTTCCATTCGGGGAACATCTTGCCGCGATAAACGGCAAGTCCGCCAGGCGCGATCGAGGGATCCCAGTAAAACAGTGGCTGCTCCATGCCCTCCTTTTCGGTGCCGACGCCGATCTTTTCGCCGGAGTAGTCACGGCCGTAGGTGATGACAGGCCAGCCGTAATTCTTGCCGGCCTCGGGGTGGTTGATCTCATCGCCGCCCTTTGCGCCGTGCTCCACGCTGTACAGCGTTCCGTCGGCGCTGTCGAAGGTGAGGCCTTCCGGGTTGCGATGACCCTTGGACCAGATTTCCGGCAGTGCCTTTGGATTTTTCCTGAACGGATTGTCGACCGGTATGCTGCCGTCGGTATTGATGTGGATAATGGAGCCGGCGTCATCCTCGAAATCCTGCGCGCGATCCATCTCGCCACGGTCGCCAAGGCCGACGAACAGGCTGCCATCGGCCGCTATGGCGATGCGAGCGCCGAATTGCAGCCCGCCGCCACTGAGGCGGTTCATCAGGAACAGGCGCTTGACGTCCGTCAGCTGCTTTTCGTCCGGGGAGAGACGTGCGCTGTAAACAGCGGTGCCTGTTCCTCCGGGGCCGGCAATGGTGGCGGTAAAATACAGGGTGCGGCTGGTGGCAAATTGCGGATCGAGGGCGATGTCGAGCAGCCCGCCCTGACCGGTTGCCGCGATCTTCGGCAGGCCGGAGATCGGTGCCTCGATCGTGCCGTTGCGGACGATCCTGAGCGCGCCCGGCCTTTCGGTCACGATATAGGCGCCGTCGGGGAGAACTTCGACTGCCCAGGGGTGGTCCAGTCCGCTGGCAATCGTTTCGACCTGGACGCGGACCTTGTCCGTCTTGATGACCTCCATGTCGTCGGCCGCCGCCAGAGGTCCGGCCGACAGCAGAGCTGCAGATAGCATCGCGACGCGCATTCTGGTGGAAAGGGTCATCTGTTTCTCCCGGGATCGATAGCAGAGAGATCTGGGGGCGGAGAGGGCAGGTTCAAGCCATTGCCGTCGCGTCTCACGCCATCGTGTGATAGGCCGCGCGCGCGAGTTACACAAATAACGTCCCGGTGACGCCTTTCTGCTTGAAACGCGGCTGTACATTCGACATAGACCTTACCGCAGAAAACTGGTCCCACAGCGTTTCTGTTGTCTCAACCGAATAGGACCGATCATCATGGCCTTTCTTGCCGACGCTCTTTCCCGTGTGAAGCCTTCCGCCACCATCGCCGTTTCCCAGAAAGCGCGCGAGCTGAAAGCCAAGGGACGCGATGTCATCGGGCTTGGCGCCGGCGAGCCGGACTTCGACACGCCGGACAACATCAAGCAGGCTGCCATCGACGCGATCAATCGCGGCGAGACGAAGTACACGCCTGTCTCCGGCATCCCTGAACTGCGCAAGGCTATTGCGGCGAAGTTCAAGCGCGAGAACGGCCTCGACTACAGCTGGGAGCAGACAATCGTCGGCACCGGTGGAAAGCAGATTCTTTTCAATGCTTTCATGGCAACGATGAACGCGGGCGATGAAGTCATCATCCCGGCACCTTACTGGGTATCCTACCCGGAGATGGTGGCACTGTGCGGCGGTACGCCCGTCTTCGTGGCGGCGACCCAGGAAAACAATTTCAAGCTGACGGCGGCCGATCTCGAAAAGGCGATCACGCCGAAGACGAAGTGGTTCCTGTTCAACTCGCCGTCCAACCCGACAGGCGCGGCCTACAGCCACGCCGAGTTGAAGGCGCTGACGGACGTGCTGGTCCGGCATCCGCATGTCTGGGTCCTCACCGACGACATGTACGAGCACCTGACTTTCGGCGATTTCAAATTCGTCACTCCGGTGGAGGTCGAGCCTTCGCTCTATGAGCGGACGCTGACGATGAACGGTGTCTCCAAGGCCTATGCGATGACCGGCTGGCGTATCGGCTACGCTGCCGGCCCGCTGTCGCTTATCAAGGCCATGGACATGATCCAGGGCCAGCAGACATCCGGTGCTTCGTCGATTGCCCAGTGGGCGGCTGTCGAGGCGCTCAACGGTCCGCAGGATTTCATTGCCGCAAACAAGAAGATCTTCGAGGGCCGCCGTGATCTGGTCGTCGGCATGCTCAACCAGGCGAAGGGCATTTCCTGCCCGGTTCCGGAAGGCGCATTCTACGTCTATCCGTCCTGCGCCGGCCTGATCGGCAAGACCGCGCCATCGGGCAAGGTCATTACCAACGACGAGGATTTCGTCACGGAGTTGCTGGAGTCCGAAGGCGTTGCCGTCGTTCACGGTTCGGCCTTCGGTCTCGGCCCGAACTTCCGCATCTCCTACGCGACGTCCGAAGATCTGCTCGAAGAAGCCTGCCGCCGTATCCAGCGCTTCTGCGGCGCCTGCAAGTAAGCTTCAGATCTCTCGAGATTTTGAAGGCCCGTCAGCGATGGCGGCCTTTTTGGTATAAATGCGCTTTCTCGGGTCGAGCCCGAGGATGACGAAGTTTGGTGGTCTTGGCTTGGCAGAATGAGACGTCGGGGCGAGGCGGCGAGTTACGGACGTTTTTCCGTCTGGCGAGTCCTTCACGCGAACTGCGCACCACACCACCGAAGCCAACAGCAGCGCTGCCACCCCCTCGGCATCGTCATCCTCGGGCTTGACCCGAGGATCCATACGCAAGCCCGTTGGTCGGCTTCTGTGGAACGCCAAATACGCTGACTCGATGGCCGCCGCACATTGCGCGCAACGGGTGTCCGATCTCGACAAACCGTCCGCAACGATGGCCGATGCGTGTCTATGCGTCGAATTGACGACAGAGCGTATTGATATCCCGCAGCGCTTGGGCGTGGATCCTCGGGTCGAGCCCGAGGATGACGAAGTTCGGTGGTCTTGGCTTGGCAAAAATAGGCATCGGGCGAGGCGGCGATTTACGGACGTTCATTCGCCTGGCAAGTCCCACGCGAACTGCGCACCACACTACCGAAGCCAACAGCGCCGCCATCCCCGCCGCGTCGTCATCCTCGGGCTTGATCCGGGGATCCAAATGCAAGCCGGGTGTCCAACCTGCCATCCCGCATGAACTCGCTGCCGGCTTGATTCCGCCCGCGCAGCTATCGCGTTGATATCGCAGTCAAAGCCCTAATCCCGTGAGCATCACGAAGGTGGCGAAGAGGATGAAATGGGTCATGCCCTCGATGGCGTTTGTCTCGCCGTCGTTGAGATTGATAGCGGCGGCGACGAGGGTGATGACGACCATCACGGTTTGCACCGGGGACATCGCCATGACGAAGGGCTGGCCGGTGTAGAGGGCGATGCCTTCCATGACGGGCACTGTGAGAATGACTGTCGACAGAGAGGCGCCCATGGCGATGTTGACGGTCGCCTGCATGCGGTTTCGCAGAGCTGCGCGGAGGGCCGTGAGAATTTCGGGGGCGGCGGAGATTGCCGCGACGACTACAGCGGCGACGGCCGGTGGCGCACCGGTATCCTTCAGGCCAACGCTCATGAAGGCCGACATGAATTCCGCTAGCACGCCGATGATGACGACGCCGACGAGGATGGTGACGATCGACGCGGTGGTCGAATCTTCCGTCTCCTCGGCCTCGTGCGTGCTGCGCTTCTTCTCGGCGCGCGGATAGCTGTAGCTGAAGAAATAGCTGTGCTGGCCGACCTGCATGCGCAGGAAGAGGGCGTAGAGCGCGATCATCGCGAAGATCGTGAAGGCGGAATAATAGTGCCATTTGTCATGCGGCACGAATTCCGGGACGATCATCGATATGCCGATGGCCGTGAGGATCATCACGCCGTAGGTCTTGCCGGAATCGTCGTTGTACGACTGCTCGCCGTGCTTCAGACCGCCCAGCAGGGCGGCCAGCCCGAGAATGCCGTTGATGTCGAGCATGACTGCGGAATAGATCGTGTCGCGCACCAGCGTCGGCGAGCTTTCGCCGGTCATCAGGATGGCGAGGATGATGACTTCGACGGCAACGGCGGCCAGTGTCAGGATCATCGTGCCGTAGGGATCGCCGACCTTTGTCGCCAGGACTTCGGCATGGTGGGCGACGCGCATCGAGGCGATGACGATGGTAGCGATCAAGACGACCGCGCCGATTACAGCTGCCATCTGACCCATCTCGAGCACGGCATGCTCGAGGAAATACGCGGCGACAGCCACGGCGACGGCGACCAGCAACAGCCGCTCTTCCTTCAGAATAGTCGATATCGTCAACGGCCCCGGCCCCTTTGTTGGGGCCCCGGCCCCTTCAATGTTTCGTCCTATCTAAAGCAATGAGGCGCTACATCAAGCGTCGGCCGCCGCTCAAGTTGAAGTTGAGGGCATTTGGTGGGATAGTGCTAACAGGCTTGGGAGGGCCTTGTCTGCCTGCTCGATTTATCGGGAAGACAGACGTTATGGGCAGGAAACGGGAGACATGGATATGGTCAAGGTCACCTACGAAGTCGTTCCTCATGATGGCGGCTGGGCCTACAAGTTTCTGGACGTCTACTCGGAGACATTTCCGACGCACTCCGATGCGCTGCAGGCGGCGCGCATCGTGGCTGCGGAACAGCAGGTGGGCGGCGAGCCGGCCGAGATCAGCTATCAGGATGACAAGGGCAAGTGGCACGAGGAATATACCGACGGCGGCGACAGGCCGGAAACCGAGGTCGTCGACAGCAACTGGACAAAAAGCGGCGAGGGCGCATCGCCCGACGCTTGAGCGAGTGACGGCCTGCCGCGATGGCGGGCTTCAAGTCACTCTTCTGGGGTCATCCATCCGTTTCTCCCCGACATAGGCCAGCAATCCCGCCACGAGCGCATCGAAGGTGACGCGGCACCGCGGCGATCCCTTCAGGTTTTCATGCATGGCGACCCAAGTGCCGAGCGGCAGGCTTATCTCCGGCAGCAGGCGAACGAGGTCCGGATGGGCATTTCCAAGCGGAGACTGGCAGAGGCCGATGCCGACGCCGGCGCGGATGGCGGCAATCTGCGCCAGCGTGCTGTCGGCTTTAAACGAAAAACGCTGGGGATCGAGGATAGGGTAACGGCGGATCATCGAACGGATATAGGCGCTCTGGCGGTCGAAGCCGATCAGCCTGTGCCCGGCCAGCTCCTCGAGAGTGGTGGGTACGCCATGGCGCTCGAGGTAACGGCGATGGGCGAAGAACGCTATCGGGATATCGCCGATGCGCCGGACGACGAGGGCTGCCTGCGACGGCTCGGCCATCCGCACGGCGATGTCGGCCTGTCGGTGCAGCAGGTCCTCCACCGTGTCGGAGGCCGAGAGTTCTATCGTCAGGTCGGGATGGGCCTCCTGCAGGCCGGCCAGGATCGGCGGCAGGACTTCGACGCCTATGACTTCGCTGGCGCTGATGCGGACCGTGCCCGACACGCGGTCGCGCCGCGCGGAGGCACTGCGCAGCAAGGCGGCTGCAGTCGATTGCAGCGCCTCGGCATAGGGTCTCAAGTCGGCTGCGGCATCCGTCGGCAGCAGGCCGAGCTGCGAGCGGGTGAATAGCTCCGCGCCGATCGTTTGTTCCAGCGTGTCGATGTGGCGTCCGATGGTCGGCTGCGTCAGTCCGAGCTCGCGCGCTGCCGCTGACAGCGATCCATGCTGGAGCACGGCGAGGAAGCTGCGATAGAGGTCCCAGCTGGGTTCGTTCCTGTTCATGCATATTCGTATAGCATGTCCACATATTTCGGCAATTTCGTTTATGCGGCCTTGGGCGCATTGTCTCCTCATCGAACCAATGGAGACGACGATGCAAAATCAGATGGACATGAAGAAAACGGCACTGGTACTCGGCGCAACGGGTGGTATCGGCGGTGCGGTAGCGCGCGGGCTTTCCGCACGGGGTTGGCAGGTCGTGGCGATGAACCGTGACCCGGAAAAGGCCGCCTCGCGCTTGCCGGACTTTCTCTGGGTGAAAGGCGATGCGATGAATGCCGCCGATGTGCTTCGTGCAGCGCAGGGCGTCAGTGTCATCGTCCATGCGGTCAATCCCCCCGATTATGTCAACTGGGGCAAGCTGGTCCTGCCGATGATCGATAATACGGTCGCAGCCGCAAAGGCCGTTGGTGCCAGGATCGTGTTGCCCGGTACGATCTACAATTTCGGTCCCGATACCTTCCCGGAAATCACCGAGGAAAGCCCCCAGCATCCGACAAGCGTAAAGGGCGCGATCCGCGTCGAGATGGAACGGCGCCTGCAGGTGGCGGCGGGGCAGGGCGTGCCTGTCATCATCGTCAGGGCGGGCGACTATTTCGGGCCGCACGCGGATAGCAGCTGGTTTTCGCAAGGGTTGGTCAAGGCCGGCAAGCCGGTTGCGTCGGTCACCTATCCCGGCAAGCCTGGCATCGGTCATCAGTGGGCCTATGTGCCGGATGTTGCGGAGACGATGATCCGGCTTCTCGAGCGGGGCGATAGCCTGCCGGTCTTTGCCGTCTACCACATGCGGGGTTTCTGGGATGCCGACGGGCGGCAGATGGTGGCATCGATCGAGCGGGTCGCCGGCCGGCCGTTGAAGCGGGGAGGTTTCCCCTGGTGGCTGCTTCCCCTGGCAGCGCCGTTTGTCGGCTTCATGCGCGAATTGCGCGAGATGCGCTATCTGTGGTCGGAACCGTTGCAGATGCCGAACAACCGGCTCGTGGCTGCGATCGGCGAGGAGCCGCAGACACCCATCGATGTGGCGGTTCGTGCGACGCTGGAATCGATAGGCAGTCTTTGAGCCGGTCGCCAAAAAAAAAACCCCGCCATCGCGGCGGGATTTTCCTTGTATATGGTTTGCGATCAGGCGGCGCTGTCTAGCGTCGGGTAGTCCGTATAGCCTTCAGCGCCGTTGACGGCTCCGTAGAGCTTGGCGGGATCCATCGGCGTCAGCTCGGCATTCAGCTTCAACCGTGCAACGAGGTCGGGGTTGGAGATGAAGGGACGGCCGAAGGCAACGATATCGGCCTTGCCGCTGTCGACAGCTTCGATCGCCATTTCGCGGTCGTAGCCGTTGTTGACCATCCAGGCAGCCTTGCCGCCCGCAGCCTTGTAGGCGGCGTGCAGTGCCTGATAATCGAACGGTGTCTCGCCCTGCTGGAAGTCGCGCGGGCCGCCGGTCTGGCCTTCGATGACGTGGATATAAGCCAGGCCGTATTGCGCCAGTCCCTCGATCACGTAGGTAAAGAGCGGCTGCGGGTGCGGGTCGCTGCTGTCGCCGGCGGCGGTGACGGGCGAGAGACGGATGCCGGTGATACCGGCGCCGATTTCCTTGGTGATGGCCTCGACGACTTCGAAGAGGAAGCGGGCGCGGTTCTCGATCGAGCCGCCATACTGGTCGGTGCGGTCGTTGACGCCCGAGCGCAGGAACTGGTCGATAAGGTAACCGTTGGCGGCATGGATCTCGACGCCATCGAAGCCGGCATCGATAGCGGCACGTGCAGCCTTGCGGTAGTCCTCGACGATGCCGGGGAGCTCGGAGGTTTCCAGTGCGCGTGGCTCGGACGTCGGGACAAAGGTACCCTTGCCGTCCTGGATGATGAAGGTCTTGGCGTCGGCCTGCTTGGCAGTCGAGGAGACCGGCTTGCCACCGTTCGGCTGCAGGCTGTCGTGGGAAATGCGTCCGACGTGCCATAGCTGCACGACCATCTTGCCGCCTGCCTTATGGACGGCGTCGTTGACCTTGCGCCAGCCATCTAGGGCGTCCTTGGTGTAGAGGCCCGGTACGTCGGCGTAGCCCTGACCCTGCTGAGTGATGGCGGTGGCTTCTGTGATGATCAGGCCGGCGCTGGCGCGCTGCACGTAATAGGTGACGTTCAGGTCATTGGGTACGGCGCCCGGGGAATGGTTGCGGGTAAGCGGTGCCATGACGACGCGGTTGGCGATGGAGATATCGCCGAGCTTGGTCGGTTCGAACAGTTTTGTCATGGTATTTCCTCGTTGTTGGTGGTTGGGAGGTAGTGACTTATTCGGCAGCCGCAATGGCGTTGCGACGTGCACGTGGGGTTGCGAAGATGAGGGCGACGATGCCGAGGCCGACCAGCGCCAGCGCTGCAGCGGCGAGGGGTACGCGGGTCAGCCCAAAGCCGTTTGCGATCACCACGCCACCGGCCCACGCGCCGAGTGCATTGCCGACGTTGAAGGCGCCGATGTTGATGGTCGAGACAAGGTTCGGTGCGTCCTTGCCGTAGCGGAGCACACCGATCTGCAGGGCAGGGACGGCGGCGAAGGTGACGAAAGCCCAGACAAACAGGGTAATCTCGGCTGGAACAAGCGCTTCGCTGGTGACGCTGAAGATCGCCGATGTCAGCGCTATGGCGGCAAAGATAAGCGCAAGGCTGGTACCGAGGCTCCAGTCTGCAAGCCTGCCGCCGACGAGATTACCGACCGTCAGGCCAAGGCCTATCAGGAACAGGGTCCATGTCACGCCCTGGGGCGAGACGCCGGTGACATCGCGCAGGATCGGGGCGATATAGGTGAACAGCGCAAACATTGCCGCCGAGAAGAACACCGTCATCAGCAACGATAGCCAGAGGCCGGCGCCGCGCAACGCAGAGATTTCTCCCAAAATATTGCTCTTTGGGGCGGTTTCCGTTTTCGGCAAAACGAGCATCAGGCCGATGATCGATGCGACGCCGAGAATGGCGACGGCCCAGAAGGGTGCACGCCAGCCATAGGCCTGGCCGAGGGCGGTGCCGAGCGGTACGCCGAGCACGTTGGCAAGCGTCAGGCCGGTAAACATCAGTGCAACGGCACTCGCCTTGCGATCGCTGGCGACGAGGTTTGCCGCGGCAACCGAACCTATGCCGAAGAAGGCGCCATGGCAGAGCGCCGTCACGACGCGGGCAATCATCATGATCCAGTAGTCGGGAGCAAGCGCACACATCACGTTGCCGAGGATGAATACGCCCATCAGCATGATAAGTGCGGAGCGGCGGCGCAGGTGCGCTGTGGCGACGGCCATGATCGGTGCGCCGATTGCAACCGCCAGCGCGTAGCCGGTCACCAGCCAGCCGGCCTGTGGAATGGTCACCGCGAGGTCGCTGGCGACGTCGGGCAGGAGGCCAAGCACCACGAACTCCGTCGTGCCGATCGCAAAAGCGCTCAGCCCGAGGATGAATAGGGCTAAAGGCATTCTAGAGTTCCTTTTGAAGCGACGCGAGGAACTCGGCGATGATGGCCTCGTTACGTCGGTAGAAGACCCATTGGCCAAGCCGCTTGGTAGTCACCAGATCGGCGCGGTGCAGAGTGCCGAGATGGGCCGAGACTGTCGATTGGGAGAGGCCGCAGCGCTCAAACTGGCCTGCGCAGACCCCGAGTTCAAGCGGGTGATCCTGCGTCGCGAAATGCTTTTCCGGCTCTTTCAGCCAGCTGAGAATTTCCAGCCGGGTGGGGTGAGCCAGCGCTTTCAGAATTTCATCTCTGTCCATGATCCAGACCTGCATCGTGTTGAGACGATATGTATATCGGCTGGACACGATGCAATAGGACGGCGCGATCACATGGGCGTGATCGAGAAAGGCTAAAAAATAGGCAAAAAAAGAGGGCCACCGGTAAACCGGGGCCCTATAGGTATGAAGGTTAAAAACCTCCAGAGGGGAACAGCTTCTGCGGTGGAACTGGGAGGTAAAAGCCACCATGTGCATCAGCTGTGGGCAATATGTCTTCAATTTGTGCAGGTGGCAATGTTTTTTTGTGCACGGCAGCTATGCGTTTGTGCGTCGCAGCGACAAATCCGGAAAATTGGCAAAAAAAGAGGGCCGCCGGTCGAAACCAGGGCCCTGTAGGTATGAAGGTCAAAAACCTCCAGAGGGGAACAGCTTCTGCGGTGGAACTGGGAGGAAAAGCCACCGTATGCATCAGCTATAATCGATATGGTCGTAAAATGGGCAGGCATCAATGACTGTTTGTGCATATCGGCCATGTGGCAGGCACATGGCTCGTTAGCGCGGCTAATGATTTTGCCCTTTGCTAGAAGTTCCAGTTCCGAGCCTTGGCGACGATGAAGTCCCTGAAGACCTTGAGCTTCGCTGCGTTCTTCATTTCGTCCGGATAGGCAAAGTAAGTGTCGAAGGATGGCACGTCGGCGTTCAGCGACAACTGGATCAGGCCAGGGTCGCGGCCGACGATGTAATCCGGCAGCACGGCAATGCCGATGCCGAGCAGGCAGGCACGCTTGATCGAGGTCTGGCTGTTGATCTGCAGGTGCGACAATCGTTTGTTATCGGACGAGCGCCCGGCGACTTCCAGCCAGTTGATATCGAGCAGGTATTGCGGAGCGGGTTCGCCGAACGAGATGATCCTGTGATCGTCGAGATCGTCGACGGACTGCGGCTCGCCGTGGCGGTTGATGTAGGAGGGGGCGGCGTAGACGTGCATATGGACGGTGAACAGCTTGCGCTGGATCAGGTCCGATTGCTGCGGCTGTCGAAGACGGATGGCGCAGTCGGCGTGGCGCATGTTGACGTCCAGCTCCTCGTTGTCGAGGATCAGCTGGATCTGCATGTCAGGATAAAGCTGCAGGAACTCCTGAATCTTGTCCGTCAGCCAGCCTTGGCCAAGGCCGACGGTCGTGGTGACGCGCAGCTTGCCGCTTGGCTTGTCGGTGGTCTCCGTCAGCTGCATCTTGACGGTTTCGAGCTTCAACAGCACGTCATGGGCGGTTCGATAGAGCAGTTCGCCCTGCTCGGTGAGGATGAGGCCACGGGCATGGCGGTGGAACAGCTTGATGCCGACGTCCTGCTCGAGGGCGCTGACCTGGCGGCTGATGGCGGATTGGGACAGATGCAGCTTGTCTGCCGCATGGGTGAACGATCCGGCTTCGGCAGCCGCGTGAAAAATTCGCAGCTTGTCCCAATCCAATGGCATTCCGCTCCCCCTCATTGGCTGCTTCACTCCGCAGCCATCGCGACCGGCATAAGCCCGGTCAAGTAGCGCTCTGCCTCCAGCGCCGCCATGCATCCCATGCCGGCAGCGGTGATCGCCTGGCGGAACGTATCGTCGGTCACGTCGCCGGCGGCATAGATGCCTTCCACGTCGGTGGCAGTCGAATCAGGGGCCGTCCAGAGATAGCCGTTGTCCTTGAGCTTCAATTTGCCCTTGAAGAGTTCGGTCGCGGGCGCATGGCCGATGGCGACGAAGACGCCATCAATCGCCATGTCGGTGACAGTGCCAGCCTTGATGTCGCGCAGCCTGACGCCCGACACCGATGGCGGCATTGGCGGTTTGGCTGGCGTGCCGGTGATTTCGGCGATTTCCGAATTCCAGAGAACCTTGACGTTGGGCTTCTCGAACAGCCGCTCCTGAAGGATTTTCTCGGCGCGGAAGAAATCGCGACGATGAACCACTGTCACCGAGCGGGTGATGTTCGAAAGATAAAGCGCCTCCTCGACGGCCGAATTGCCGCCGCCAACGACGATGACGTCCTTGTTGCGATAGAAGAAGCCGTCGCAGGTAGCGCAGGCGGAAACGCCGAACCCCTGGAAATGCTGCTCGCTTTCGATGCCGAGCCATTTGGCCTTTGCACCGGTGGCGATGATCAGCGTATCGGCGGTCCATACGGTGCCGGAATCGGTGCTGAGGACGAAGGGGCGGCGCGATGTGTCGACCTCGGTGACGAGATCGTTGACGATCTCCGTGCCGACGTGCTTGGCCTGCTGCAGCATCTGCTCCATCAGCCAGGGGCCCTGGATCGGATCGGCAAAGCCCGGATAGTTTTCGACATCGGTGGTGATCATCAGCTGGCCACCCTGTTCCATGCCGGCGATCAGCACCGGCTTCAGCATGGCGCGGGCAGCGTAGACTGCAGCCGTATAGCCGGCGGGGCCGGAACCGATGATGAGCACCTTCGTGTGGCGGGCAGACATGAGGGAAGTCCTTTCAATGGCAGCGATGGGATGGTGGCCCTGCCTGCTAGCGGCATTGCCGTCGATCTTTCCCATGCGCTGCCTCATTTATGATTGTCGCATGCATTTATTCAAGGGCAGCCTTGCATTACCAACAGGGCAAATGGCCAACGGGCAAGATTCAGGCGTGCGCGGGAAACATTGTTGCGAATTTCTGCTCTTTATATAGAAGGTGCGACGGAGGAATTAAAGAAAGGCATGACCGTGCTGCGGGCAGAACTTGACGCCATCGACATAAAAATTCTTCGCGAACTGCAGCAGGACGGCCGCATGACCAATGTCGAGCTCGCCGACCGAGTCGGAATATCGGCGCCGCCCTGTCTCCGGCGGGTGCGCAAGCTCGAGGAAGCAGGCATCATCGAGGGTTACCATGCGATGCTCAACAGCCCGCGGCTCGGCTTCGATCTTGTCGCCTTCTGCATGGTCGGGCTGAAGCACCAGTCGGAAACCAATCTTAAGGCATTTGCCGCCACCACGCTGCAATGGCCGCTGGTGCGCCAGGCGTGGATGGTATCCGGAGACAGCGATTTCCTGCTGCATTGCGTCGCCCAGAACCTCACCGCTTTCCAGGATTTCGTCATCGAGGTTTTGACGGCCAACGAGCATGTGGACACCGTCCGCACCATGCTCACCATCCGCCAGGTCAAGAAGCTGGGATTGGTGGAACTCTAGGCATGTCCGATCGCCCCTGGCACCGTTCACTGATCAAGACGGGCACGCGCCTGCTGCTCGGCAGCGCGCGCGCGCATTTCCAGGATGCGTTTCCGGGCCTGTCCGTCGCACGGGCAACCGTGGATGCGCCGGGTGAGGTTCGCTATCGTGGCGCTGCTGTCGCGGCGCTGTCGAGCGCCTCTATCCTCCGAAGCCGCTCCAGCGACACGGTGGCGATCGTCGGCTCCGGCCCCTCGATAGCCGGTAACGATCTCTCCCGTCTGCCGCCGCAAACTGCCATTCTGCTGAACGGGGCCATCAGCCTGTCCGGCCAGCCGGTCGCAGACGCGCTGGCCGTTGCCGTCGAGGACGAGCGGTTCATCTGGCGACACTTCGATCTCCTGAAACAGCGGGTGAAGGACGATACGCCCTGCCTGTTTTCCGTCGAGGTGTTGCGGGCTATTTGCGAGATAGACTTGGGGTTCCTGCGCGACCGGATCATCGTGCTGATCGATGATATCCGTAAACCCTACGGTGCAAGGCGGCGGCGGTACGATACGATCCAGGCCTTCGATTTCATTCGCAGGGATGCGGCGGTCAATGCCGGCCTTTCGTTCGACCCGGATCGCGGGGTTTTTCGTGGTGGCTCGGTTGCCGTGTCTGCCCTGCAGTTTGCTCTCTATTGTGAACCGAAGACAGTCGGGCTGTTCGGCATCGACATATCCAACGCCCATCAGCCGCGCTTCTACGAGACCACTGGCGAAACCGCTTCATCCGGCATTGCGGACGCGGAAGCCCGCATCGTTGCACATTTCGTGCTTGCCAGGGCGGTTGCGGCTGAGCGGGGCATCGAGATCGTCAATTATTCGCCGGTGTCGGCACTGGCCGGTGCCGGCTTCGGCTATGACGACCGTTTTTCGCCCAGCAGGCCTGCATAGACGGCGGCGATAGCGGTGGCTTCCTTTTCCAGCGCAAAATTGCTGCGAACATGGACGACAGCGTTCTGGCCCTGGCGGCGGGCCTCGTCGGGATCGGCCAGATAGGTTTCGATGGCTGCCGTGAGGGCAGGGCCGTCGCCCGCCGGAGCGACCATGCCGGTCTCGCCCGGCACGATCATCTCGGCATAGGCACCGGCATCGGAGGCGACGACCGCCGTCTGCGAGGCCATGGCTTCCAGCGGCGTAAGGCCGAAACCCTCATTGCGCGAAGGCGCCACGTAGAGCGTTGCGCGGCGATACCAGGGGCGGATGTCGTTGACTTCTCCCATGAAGCGGATGCGATCCGACAGGCCGGCGTCAGCGACGGCCTTGGTCAAACCGTCGGCAAACACCTTATGCTCCGGTGTCACACGGCCACAGACGATCGCTACCCAATCGGGATGGTTGGGCAGCAGCTCAATCATTGCCTGAACGAAAAGATCTGTGCCTTTCTGGTGGCGCACGCGGCCGAAGCAGCCGATCAGGTATCGGCCGGGGAGGTCCGTCGCGGCCATGCGGTCGGCCGGCCCTTCCGGCGGATGGAACAGTTTTAGGTCGACACCATGCTGGATGACAGTGTGGGGCACCTGCAGGAAGCTGCCGGAACGGGTGCTGGTGGCGATGACGGCGTGCATGCGGCGAATCAGAAAACGCGTGTAAGCCGAATGGCGCCGTTGCGCTGCCGATGTGAACAGCAGCTTGATCGGCATGCGCAACACAGCCCGCAACAAGAGGCCAAACAGCATTTCATTGTTGCGGCGGGCATGCCAGACGCGAACCTTGTATCGGCGTGGCCGCACCCAGAGGCTCGGCAACTGGCTCCAGCCAAGTTTCGGCAGGTGCGGCGGCAAGCCTGGGCCGAGCGTTACGATGCGGGTGCCGAGCGCGACCTGCTTGGGAATGAGCTGCACGATGGTCGAGGTGACCCCCGACAATCGCCGCTTGAAATTCGGCGCGACGATCTCGGTCTCGCGCAGGTCTGCTGCCACCGGGCTCAGCCCCAGGTGATGGAGAGAATTTCGTAGGCTTTGGAACCGCCGGGGGCATTGACCTCGATGGAATCGCCGACTTCCTTGCCGATCAGCGCACGTGCGATGGGCGAAGATATGGAGATGCGGCCGGCCTTCACGTCGGCTTCCTGGTCGCCGACGATCTGGTAGGTCTTCTGTTCCTCGGTGTCCTCATCCACCAGTTTGACGCGGGCGCCAAACTTGACTGTGGTGCCGGACATTTTCGACAGGTCGATGACTTCGGCACGAGCCACAAGATCCTCGACTTCGCCGATGCGACCTTCGTTGTGGCTCTGGGCTTCCTTGGCGGCATGATACTCCGCATTTTCCGACAGATCGCCGTGGGCGCGAGCCTCGGAAATTGCCTCGATGATCCGCGGCCGTTCCTGCTGCTGGCGCCAGCGCAGTTCTTCCTGCAAATTGGCGAAGCCGCTCTGCGTCATCGGTACCTTGTCAACCATGTCTCTGTCCTTCAGTCCTATGTCGTAGCTGCCGACACAAAAGAAAACAGGTCCCGAAGGAAAACTTCGGAACCGTGCAATAGCCGCTATATGGGGCACTTATAACAGAATACGACCGCCGATTTCCAGAGAATTCGCACCGCAACGGTGCAAGTGCATGTGGTTCTTTTCGTTAGCCTGCTTACTTTATCGACAATCCGAAGCGGTCCGTCTTGACGATTAGTGATAGAACATATAGTGAACATGATATGAAAAAGTCGCTGAACGATCGTCTAGCCATTCTTTCCGATGCCGCCAAGTATGATGCGTCCTGTGCCTCCAGCGGTACCTCGACGCGCAGTTCGGCGAAGTCCGGCGGATTGGGGTCAACGGAAGGCTCCGGCATCTGCCATTCCTATGCGCCGGACGGAAGATGCATTTCGCTTCTGAAAATCCTGATGACCAACTTTTGCATCTATGACTGCGCCTATTGCGTCAACCGATCTTCAAGCAACGTCGAGAGAGCCCGGTTTACGGTCGAGGAGGTCGTCTGGCTGACGATGGAATTCTACCGGCGCAATTACATCGAGGGCCTGTTCCTGTCCTCCGGCATCATCCGCTCCTCCGACCACACGATGGAAGAGATGGTCCGGATCGCACGTGAACTGCGGACCACGCATAATTTTCGGGGCTACATCCATCTCAAATCCATTCCGGAGGCGTCGCCGAAGCTGATCGAGGAGGCGGGGCTTTATGCCGACCGCCTGTCTCTTAACATCGAGCTTCCGACCGATGTCGGCATCACCCGTCTGGCGCCGGAAAAGAAGCCTGCCGGCATCCGCCAGGCGATGGGTGCGCTGCGGCTGAAGATCGAGGAAGCCAGCGATCCGACGCTACAGAGCAAGAAGCGCAAGCGCTTCGCGCCGGCCGGCCAGAGCACTCAGATGATCGTCGGCGCCGACGATGCGAACGATGCAACCATTCTCGGGACCAGCGCACGGCTTTACGGTAGCTACGGGATGAGGCGGGTCTACTATTCGGCATTCAGCCCGATCCCCGATTCGTCGAAGAACCTGCCGCTGATCAAGCCGCCGCTGATGCGCGAGCATCGCCTTTACCAGGCGGACTGGCTGTATCGATTTTACGGCTTTGGGATCGCCGAGATTACCGGCCAACAGGCGGGTGGCATGCTGGATCTCGATCTCGATCCGAAACTGGCCTGGGCGCTTGGCAACCGAAACGCATTCCCGGTCGACATTAACTCCGCTGAGCGCGAGACGCTGCTGCGGGTGCCGGGGCTCGGCACGAAGACGGTCAAGGCCATTCTGTCGGCCCGTGGTTTTTGCCGGCTTCGGATCGAGGACCTCGCGCGCCTCGGAGTGTCCGTGAAGAAGGTGCAGGCTTTCATCGTTGCCGAGGGCTGGAGCCCGCGAAAGCTGGCCGACCGGCAGGATCTTCGTGCCATGTTTGCGCCCAAGCCCGTACAGTTGACGCTGCTCTGATGGGTTCGGCAGCGATGCGTCGTGTAACGCTGAAGGGTAGGGGTGACTTGGCCGAATGGCGCGACGTGGCGCGGCGGCTGCTTGCGGAAGGTGTGTTGCCCGAGGCCATCGACTGGCACGAGGCCACGTTGGGCGGAGACCTGTTTGGCACTGCTGGCGAGCGCCTGTTGCTGGAGCCGACGGAGCTTCCATCAGGTTGCGAGGCGGGCGTCAGGCCTGCAGGCTCATCACCCGTTTCCGTGCCTCCAGCCTTCATCAGCTTGGCGGAGGCCGTGATCTGTCATTCTGATCCCGGTCGTTTTGCGCTGCTTTACCGCATCCTGTTTCGTCTTTGCAGCGACCGCCATCTGCTCGGCATGGTCTCGGATGTCGATGTTCACCGGGCGCTGATGCTGCAGAAGTCTGTCCGTCGGGACTGTCACAAGATGACCGCCTTTGTGCGATTCAAGGAGGTGGATACCGCGCTGGCATTGCCGCGGCGGCGCTTCGTTGCCTGGTTCGAGCCGGACCATCATATCGTCGCCCGCAGCGCGCCGTTCTTTCAGCGCCGGTTTAACGACATGGACTGGCTGATCGCCACGCCGCGCGGCTCGGCCGCCTGGGACGGCACCCAATTGACGATCTCCGATCTGCCGGTTGAAAAACCATCGCTGACAGACGAGGCGGACACGCTGTGGCGCACCTATTTCAGCAATATCTTCAATCCTGCACGATTGAAGGTGAAGGCCATGCAGGCCGAGATGCCGAAAAAATATTGGAAAAACCTGCCGGAGGCCGATCTCATTCCCGGTCTCATCGCCGGCGCCGAGGCCAGCGTGCTGGCGATGGCAAGGCGCGCGGCAACCGAGCCGCTGCCGTTTCACCAGAGGCTGCAGGCGGCGGCAGCTGCCGAGCAAATGCCCGTATCGGCGGCGCCAGCGGGCAGCATGGAAGGGCTGCGGGAGGCGGCCCGCCAATGCACCCGCTGCGAGTTGCACTGCCACGCCACGCAAACGGTGTTCGGTGAGGGGCCTGTCGACGCATCGGTGATGGTGGTTGGCGAGCAGCCGGGCGATCACGAGGATCTTGCAGGCCGCCCGTTCGTTGGCCCGGCCGGCAAGGTCTTCAACCAGGCGATCGACGATGCCGGCATAGACCGGACGACGCTCTACGTGACCAATGCCGTCAAGCATTTCAAATACGAACTGCGGGGCAAGCGGCGCATCCACCAGAAGCCGACGATGGGCGAGGTCCGCCACTGCCGCTGGTGGCTCGACGGAGAGCGTGCGCTGATCCGCCCGAAACTGACCGTGGCACTCGGCGCTACGGCGCTGTTCGCGCTAACCGACAGCCGGGAGAAGCTCGAGGATATGAGGGGCCGTCCGGTTCCGCTGGCAGATGGCAGCAAACTGTTTGTTACCGTCCATCCGTCCTATCTGCTGCGCATTCCCGACGCGGGGCGCAAGGCTGAGGAACTGGCGCGGTTTCAAGCGGAGATTCGTTCTATAAGGGCCCTCATGACGTGATGGAGGCTGGTCCGCGTTCCACGCCATAGCGGGATGGAAAATTCAGCGGTGCATATGGACCATCCATAGGTCGCCCCTCTTTTCGCTCGATGACTGATTGATGGATGATCGCGCCGTCCGGAATGAGACGATGATCGCAAAACGGTATGTAAATGCCTTTTGTATTTCCGCGTCTTTTCCAGGAAGTCTCCGGCACGCGGCGAGGGACGCATTCGAGGACCTTCCACATGGCTGTCATCGAGTCGTGCATTTTCGCCAAGGGATCCAGTTTGACGTAAACCTCCTTCGGATCGTCTCCGAGGACTATTTTGTCAATCGTTGGCTGGCTGTAATCCAGCCCAGTAGGCATAGTTTCGCGGATCATCCATTCGAGCGGTATTTTGATAATTGCGCTCTCTTTTTCCGGGTATCCGCCACCGACGTCGCCATGCACGCCCGTGAACCAGACTTCCTTGGAATTCTGCATCTCGGGGTTCGCAGGCCGGAATGGACCACCCCAATATTCCTGGCCGGCGGCCCAGGGCATCGGATTGAACATCGTTCGACGCTCGTCAATCGCCAATGCCTGTCGCACCCATTCGACACTGGGGTTGGTATTGGTAAAAGGCAGGGTTTTAAGCTGCGGCATCCATTTTCCCGACTCGATGATCGAGGCTACGGTGTCGAAGAGGCCCAGTAATTTGATCTTGGGCCTGTAGGTCTTCAATGTCCGTTCGTAGAGACGCATGCTGGTGAACGCAGATGGGGCATCGTCCGTCGCGCGTTCGGCGGGCGTACAGACTGTCTGCTCGATGTCGGGGATGCCCTTATAGGTCCGGTATGCGTAGTCGATGAGATTGACATGGTACTTGCTGACAATTCCCAAGGCGTGAATGAAGCCAGCAAGAACGCGTGCAGAATAGGCACCGCGACTGAAACCGAAAATATAGATGCGGTCGTCTTCACCAACCCGTTTGCCATCCGGCCCTCGGGGTGCGCGTTGATAATTATCAACGATGAAACGGTAGGCGTCCTTGACGTTCTGGTCGAACCCCCACCCCGTGGCCAGACCCCATATCTCGACGGCCCTGCGGTATGCCTTGGACCAGGCATTTGCCGCTCCAAACGTTCCCACGCCGGGGTCGTAATATACGATCTGCCGGTCGGTGCGTCGCAAGATGCCGAAGAGCCGCAGTATATTGGTGCGGTCGGCCGATATCTCGTTGGATGTGCCGTCGAATAATATGACTATGTTTTTGGCCATGTCGCACGCCTCCGAAGCTATAGCAAAGCTAATAGCATCGGAGGCGTTTTTGCGCAGGGCGATTTATGCTGACTGCACCGCAGTCATGCTTCGGGTGTCTTCAACGAAAATAGCTCTGCAGCGGCCGGACTTCCAGATTGCCGGCTTTCAGGGCCTGGATCGCCATGGCGGCGGCTTCGGCGCCGGCCATGGTGGTGTAATAGGGCACCTTCTGCATCAGCGTTGCGCGGCGTATCGACTTGGAGTCCGAGATCGCCTTGTTGCTGTCCGTCGTGTTGATGACGAGCTGGACCTGGCGGTTGCGGATGGCATCCTCGATGTGCGGGCGGCCTTCCAGCACCTTGTTGATCTTGGTCGTGGCGATGCCGTGTTCGGCGAGGAAGCGGGCCGTGCCGCCGGTTGCCATCACCTTGAAGCCCTGTTCGACGAGCATGCGGATGGCCGGCAGGACGCGCGGCTTGTCGTCGTCGCGCACGGCTACGAAAACCGTGCCGCCGCGCGGCAGTTCGACGCCGGCGCCGAGCTGAGCCTTGGCGAAGGCGAGAGCGAAGTCGGTATCGAGGCCGATGACTTCACCGGTCGAGCGCATTTCAGGGCCGAGCAGTGTGTCGACGCCGGGGAAGCGGGCGAACGGGAAAACGGCTTCCTTGACGGCAATGTGCTTGAGGTTGCGCGGATCGGGCTTTTCACCGTAGGCAGCAAAAGCTGCGTCGAGGCTTTCGCCAGCCATGATACGGGCAGCGATCTTGGCGATCGGCGCGCCGATGGCCTTGGCAACGAAAGGCACGGTGCGCGAGGCGCGCGGATTGACTTCGAGCACGTAGACGACGTCGTCCTTGATGGCGTACTGGACGTTCATCAGGCCGACGACATTCAGCGCCTTGGCCATCGCCTTGGTCTGGCGTTCCAGTTCGTCGATCATCTCCGATGAAAGCGTGCGTGGCGGCAACGAGCAGGCGCTGTCGCCGGAGTGGATGCCGGCTTCCTCGATATGTTCCATGATGCCGGCGATGAAGGCATTCTCGCCATCGGCCAGGCAATCGACGTCGATCTCGATGGCATTCGACAGGTAGCTGTCGAACAGCAGCGGGTTCTTGCTGAGCAGCGTGTTGATCTGGCCGGTCTTGTCGTTCGGATAGCGCTGCTTGATGTCCTCGGGCACCAGGCCCGGCACGGTGTCGAGCAGGTAGGTCTGCAGCATCGATTCCGAATGGATGATCTGCATGGCGCGGCCGCCGAGCACGTAGGACGGGCGGACAACGAGCGGGAAGCCGATTTCCGAGGCGACGACGCGGGCCTGCTCGACCGAATAGGCGATGCCGTTGTTCGGCTGGTTGAGGTCGAGCTTCATCAACAGCTTCTGGAAGCGGTCGCGGTCTTCGGCGAGATCGATCATGTCAGGCGCTGTGCCGAGGATCGGGATGCCGTTCTTTTCCAGCGCTTCGGCAAGCTTCAGCGGCGTCTGGCCGCCGAACTGGACGATGACGCCGACGACTTCGCCGCTTTCCTGCTCGGCGCGCAGGATCTCGATCACGTCCTCGGCCGTCAGCGGCTCGAAATAGAGCCGGTTCGAGGTGTCGTAGTCGGTCGACACGGTTTCCGGGTTGCAGTTGATCATGATCGCTTCATAGCCGGCATCCTGCAGCGCGAAGGCGGCGTGGCAGCAGCAATAGTCGAACTCGATACCCTGGCCGATGCGGTTCGGACCGCCGCCGAGGATGACGACCTTCCTGGCTGACGTCACATTGGCTTCGGAGCGCGCTTCGCCGACGAAGGGCGTCTCGTAGCTCGAATACATGTAGGCAGTCGGCGAGGCGAATTCGGCAGCGCAGGTGTCGATCCGCTTGAAAACCGGACGCACGTTGAGGGCATTGCGCTTCTCGGCCACTTCCTTCGGACGCTTGTTGGTGAGGGTCGCCAGGCGCGCGTCGGAAAAGCCCATGGCCTTCAGCATGCGCAGATTGACTGCATCGTCCGGCAGGCCGTGTTCGCGAACACGGGCTTCCATGTCGACGATGGCCTTGAGTTGCGCGATGAACCATGGGTCGATCTTGCAGCCTTCGTGCACCTCTTCGGCGCTCATGCCCATGCGCAGCGCCTGGGCCACCATGCGCAGTCGGTCCGGCGTCGGCGTGCCGATGGCGGCGCGGATGGCGTTGCGGCTGCCTTCGCCTTCCTCGGTGCCGGGGATCTCGATCTCGTCGAGGCCGGTGAGGCCGGTTTCAAGGCCGCGAAGCGCCTTCTGCAGGGATTCGGCAAAGGTCCGGCCGATGGCCATGACTTCGCCGACCGACTTCATCGCGGTCGTCAGCACAGGCGAGGCGCCGGGGAATTTCTCGAAGGCAAAGCGCGGGATCTTGGTGACGACGTAGTCGATCGACGGTTCGAACGAAGCAGGCGTCGCGCCGCCGGTGATGTCGTTGTCGAGTTCGTCGAGCGTGTAGCCGACCGCGAGCTTGGCGGCGACGCGCGCAATCGGGAAGCCGGTCGCCTTGGAGGCCAGCGCCGATGAGCGCGAAACGCGCGGGTTCATCTCGATGACGACGAGGCGGCCATCGGCCGGGTTGACGGCGAACTGCACGTTTGAGCCGCCGGTCTCGACGCCGATCTCGCGCAGAACGGCGATCGAGGCGTTGCGCATCATCTGGTATTCTTTGTCGGTCAGCGTCAGGGCAGGCGCGACTGTGATGCTATCGCCGGTGTGGACGCCCATCGGGTCGATGTTCTCGATGGAGCAGATGATGATGCAGTTGTCCGCCTTGTCGCGGACGACTTCCATTTCATACTCCTTCCAGCCGAGCACCGATTCCTCGATCAGCACCTCCGTGGTCGGCGAGGCGTCGAGGCCGGAGCCGACGATCTCGAAGAATTCCGAGCGATTGTAGGCAATGCCGCCGCCGGTGCCGCCCATGGTGAAGGACGGACGGATGATGGCGGGCAGGCCGACGACGTCGATCGCCTGGGCTGCCAGAGCCATGGCGTGGCTCATGTAGCGCTGCTTGCGGTCCGTTTCGCCGAGGTTCCAGGTGTTTTCGAGGTCGTCAAGCGCTGTGTCGAGCTCGGCGCCACTCAACCGGGACCTGACCTCGTCGCGCGCTGCTTCGTGGCGGTTGCGATCAAGTTCCTTGATGTCGGTGGCGTTGGCCAGCAGCGACTTCGGCGTTTCGAGGCCGATGCGGGCCATGGCTTCGCGGAACAGCGCGCGGTCCTCGGCCATGTCGATGGCGGCCGGCTTGGCGCCGATCATCTCGACATTGTAGCGATCGAGCACGCCCATTCTCTTCAGGGAGAGCGCAGTATTGAGCGCGGTCTGGCCGCCCATGGTCGGCAGCAGCGCATCGGGACGCTCCTTGGCAATGATCTTGGCGACGACTTCAGGGGTGATCGGCTCGACATAGGTGGCGTCGGCCAGATCCGGGTCGGTCATGATCGTCGCCGGATTAGAGTTGACGAGGATGACGCGGTAGCCTTCCTCTTTCAGTGCCTTGCAGGCCTGGGTGCCTGAATAGTCGAATTCGCATGCCTGACCGATGACAATCGGCCCCGCGCCGATGATGAGGATCGATTTGATGTCTTCGCGCTTCGGCATGATCTCTATCCATTTTCTGCGTGCGCCAAAAACCAGCCAGGTGTGTCCACCGGCCGGGCGCGCGCTCTGCATCTCAAAAGGCTAGAAGCGGCTTATAGGCAAATGTTTTTGCAAACGGAACCCCATAAATCGTCCAATCGACAGGATTCCGATTGCTGCCTACCTTGCGGCGTGATCGGGCACCACCAGGACGCGGATTTCGCCGGGGCGGGCCGGCTGGCGGATGGCTTCGGCACCGTCTGTCATGCCGACGACGCGGGAGATGAGTGGGGCAACGTCGACGGCGCCCGAGGCAATGAGATCGGCGGCGCGGCGGTGGGTGAACGGGTTGATGAAGGAGCCGATGAATTTCAGTTCGCGGAACAGAAGGTCGAAGGGCTCGATCGGCACGGTCTGCCCCTGCGGCATGACGCCGAGGATGACAACGGTGCCGCCGCTCTTTGCCATGCGCGTCGATTGCTGCACCGTCTCGGCGACGCCGGCGCATTCGAACACCACATCGGCACCGCCGGGCAGCAGGCCATCCGGCCCCGATATGGCGGCGATGGGGTCGCTGAGGCTGGGATCGAGCGTCGCGGTGGCGCCGAGGCGCTCGGCAAGGGCGCGCTTGTCCTTGTGACGGGTAACTAGGACGACGCGGGTGGCGCCGGCCAACCGTGCCAGTTGCACGACCAGAAGGCCGATGACGCCGCCGCCGAGCACGACCACCGAGGCACCGGTTTCGATTTTCGCCATGTCAACGCCATGCAGGCAGCAGGCGAGAGGCTCGCAGAAGGCGCCGTGCAGCGGGTCGAGCCCGAGCGGCAGTTCGAAGGCCTGGGAGACGGGCAGGATCGCGTAGTCGGCAAAGCCGCCATCGCGGTGGATGCCGATCGCCTGCAGCCGTTCGCAGAGGTTGACGCGGCCGCTGCGGCACTGGCTGCAGAGGCCGCAGGAAATGTTCGGATCGCAGGTGACGCGCATACCGGGCGCAAAGCCTGTCGTATCTGGGCCGACAGCCTCGACGATGCCGGCAAATTCGTGGCCCAGCGTCACCGGCGGTGCGGACGGGAATTCGCCGTGGAGGATATGGCGATCCGTGCCGCAGATGCCGCAAGCCTCGACGCGGACGAGCAGTTCGCCTCGACCGGGCACCGGCTTTTCGATCTCGCTGACGGTCAATTGGCCGATGGCGTCGAGACGTATGGCTTGCATCGATGTCTCCTCCCAGAGAGATATATGGACTGGCGGGCAATGGTCGTCAAAAACCTTGCCGCGTCAAGGCTATCTGCTGCTATTATAACCAAATTCTCGTCCGCGTCGGCCTCTCGACTTCGGGCAGCCGTCGGGTATGATCGAGCCAGCCGACGTTGGATCGGTGGCCTTGTGAGGTGCCGTGCCATGACCCTCGAACCGCTGCTGTCGGCTTCGCCCGCCATTCACATCCATGTGGTTGCCGTGGTCACATCAGCGCTGCTCGGCGCCTACCTGCTGTTGCGGCGCAAGGGGACGTGGCTGCATCGGCTGCTTGGTAAGATCTGGCTTTTGCTGATGGCCGTCGGGGCGTTTTCCAGCTTCTTCATCCATGAACTAAACGTCTTTCATGGCTTCAGCCCGATCCATCTTCTGTCGGTCTTCGTCCTCTATTCCTGCGTCCAGGCGATTGTCGCTGCTCGCCGGCATGACATTGCGCGTCATCGTCGTGTTGTCCTGGGACTTTATTTTGGTGGTATCGGGGGTGCCGGCGCCTTCACGCTGCTGCCGCACCGGATCATGAACGCTGTGGTCTTTACCGGTCACGAGACGATGCCCCTGCTGCTGCTGGTGGCGATGGCATTATTCCTTGCATGGGCCGCCTGGGGCGCCCGGAGCATTCCCGTCTGATGTGCGATGTTGGCCTTCGCGACTGGTCATCGGGCATGCGGCGGATATATAGGCTTTAACGGGATATCCGTGAGCGCAGCCGGGGAGACAGGTCATGGAATGGAAGGGACGTCGACAGTCCGACAATATCGAGGATGAGCGTGGCTCTTCAGGAGGCACCGGACCGCTTGGCGGCGGTGGTGGAGGTTTCAACTTTCCGGGCGGTGGCATGCGGCGGGCCGGCGGCGGCCTCAGCATTGGCACGATCGTCGTCCTGGTGGTGATCTACCTCATTCTCAAGGCGATGGGCATCGACATGCTGCAGATCCTCAGCCAGGGTGATACCGGCAATACCGGCTCCAGCTACCAGCAGAGCAACTCGGCGCCGCAGAACCCGGGCAACGATGAAACAAAGGCGTTCGTCGCCACCGTGCTTGCCGAGACCGAGGATACCTGGGGCGGCATCTTCAAATCCATGGGCAAGACCTATGAGGACCCGAAGCTGGTGCTGTTCACCAACAGGCTGAACTCGGGCTGCGGCCTAGCTTCCACCGCGTCCGGGCCGTTTTACTGCCCGTCCGATCGCAAGATTTATCTTGACATGGGATTCTTCCAGGAGATGAAGGACAAGTTCGGTGCTTCAGGCGATTTCGCGCAGGCCTATGTCGTCGCGCACGAAGTCGGCCATCACGTCCAGAACCTGCTCGGCATCCTGCCGAAGGCCGATCAGGCGCGCAGCCAGATGAACGAGGTGGACAGCAACAAGATGTCCGTTCGCATCGAGTTGCAGGCTGACTGCTTTGCCGGGATCTGGGGCAAGTTTACGCAGCAAAAGGGCATTCTCGACAGTGGCGATTTGGAGGAGGCGTTGAACGCAGCCCAGCAGATCGGCGACGACACGCTGCAGAAGAAGAGCCAGGGCTATGTCGTGCCTGACAGCTTCAACCACGGCACATCGGCGCAGCGTGTCAAATGGTTCAAGCAGGGCTTCGACAGCGGCAAGCTGACCTCCTGCGACACGTTTTCGAACCCGGTCTGAGCGAACGCTCGCTGTCCGGTTTGGTATCGATAAAGGCCGGCATTGCAGGGATACTGCGATGCCGGCCTTTTGCTTTTTAAGCGTATTTCATGGCATTGAGGTCCGACAGCAGCGTCGGGCCGGTTGGGCGCCAGCCGAGCGCTGCCTGCGTGTGGGCGCTCGATGCGGGCATGTCCATGCCGACAAACATGCCCATCCAGCCAAAATGCTCCGACGCCTTTTCAGGTGCGATCGAGACGACCGGCACGTTGAGACCCCGCCCGAGGGCTTCGGCGATTGCACGGCTCTCGATGCCTTCCTCGCCAACGGCGTTATAGCGCGCTCCCCGTTCAGCCTTTTCGATGGCGAGCCGATAGAGGCGCGCGACATCCAGGAGATGGCCGGCAGGCCAGCGATTGCGGCCATCGCCAACATAGGCCGAGACGCCTTTCTGCCTCGCTATATCAAGTAGCGGCGTGATCAGGCCCTGTTTGTGCGTGTCGTGGACCTGCGGCAACCGCATCACCGAGACGTTGATCCCCCGTTCCAGAAGCGCGTTGCCGGCAAACTCCGAGGCAATGCGTGGATTGGGATGGCTGACATCGAACACGTCTTCGGTGGCAGGCTCGCCAGGGCCGCGGCTACCGATGCCGGTGCCTGATGTGATGACCAGCGGCCGGTCCGAACCGGCAAGCGCCGATCCCAGCGCTTCGATGGCTCGCCCGTCTTTTGCGCAGTTCTCGACAAATCGCGAGAAGTCGTGGTCGAAGGCGGCGTGGATGACGCCGTCCGCCTTTGCCGCTCCGCTGCGCAGGCTGTCGGTGTCCTCCAGCGTTCCACGGTGGACTTCGACACCTGCTGCAGCCAAAGCCGCAGCACCTGCATCCGAGCGCGTCATGCCGATCACCTGATGGCCTGCCTTGAGGAGTTCGGGCACGAGGGCCGAACCAATGAAGCCGGTAGCACCGGTCAGAAATATACGCACGATAGACCTCCTTGTTGGTTGCAATCACTATCGCCGACATATTTATCCTGTTAAAGTAGTGACCTTATCAGGGTATAAACTATAACGGGATCGCCATGCCGACAAATGCCGCAGGTTCACTGGCGTCCTTCCTGAAGGATCGTCGCACACGGCTCGACCCGGCAGCGTTCGGGTTCTCCGGGCGCAGGCGGACGCCCGGATTGCGCAGGGAGGAAGTTGCCCAGCGCGCCAATATCAGTCCGACATGGTACACATGGCTGGAGCAGGGGCGCGGTGGCGCACCGTCTGCCGACGTCCTGAACCGGATTGCCAGCGGGCTGATGCTGACAGAGCCGGAACGCGAGCATCTGTTCATGCTTGGTCTCGGGCGGCCACCCGAGGTCTGCTACAAATCGGTCGAGGGCGTCTCTCCCCGTCTTCAACGACTGCTGGATACGCTCGACGCCAGTCCTGCGTTCATCAAGACAGCCACCTGGGATGTCGTCGCCTGGAACCAGGCCTCTGCGGTCGTTTTGACGGACTACGGCGCACTTCCGGCCGAGCAGCGCAATATCCTGCGCCTGATGTTCTGCAACCCAGCCATTAAGGGCAAGCAGCACGACTGGGAAAGTGTCGCGCGCGTTGTCGTCAGCGCCTTCAGGGCCGATGTGGCGCGGGCAGGTGCGGTGTCCGAGGTTGCCGATCTCGTCGAGGAACTGTGTCAGGCCAGCCCCGAATTCACGGCGCTATGGCGGGAAAACGACGTCAAGATCCACGGCGATGGCCTGAAGCGGATCCATCATCCGATCCTCGGCCTGGTTGAACTGGAATACTCCGCCTTCGCCGTCGATGGCCGGCCCGATCTCAGCCTGTTCATCTACAATCCAGTCGACCCAGGTATCGCCGACCGCATCCGCGTGCTTGCCGCGGACCGTCAACGTGCTCGTGAGGGAAAGTCGATCTGAACGCCGCCGGAATAGCCTGAGAGACGTTTCAGCCGGCGGACGCCCGCTTCTCCAGGAGCTGTTCGAAAGCCGCCTTGATCTTCATGACATGCGGCGTCTTGTATTCGAAGCCTTCATTGTGGAGATGGACCAGCATGGTGGCATTGACCTCGAAGACCACGACCTTGCCACTTGCATCGATGGAGCAGTCGATGCCGAAATAATCGAGATTGACGATGCGCCTGATGGTCTCGAGGGCTGCCATGGCGGATGGGCCGAAGACATGCGTCGGCTTTTCCAGGAAAGCTTGTTCCTCCCGGCGCATCCATTCGAGTTCCGTCATGCGTGTCGAGATATGATGGACTTTCCAGCTTTCGCCGATCGCCAGATGGTAGGGAAAGATCTCGTCGCCGACGAAAATCAGCCGGTATTTTCGAAAGAAACCGTCCTGCGAGCGATAGTCTACGAAGTCTGTGAGATAGAGCGGCTGATCGCCGGCTTGCTCGGCAAAAGTCCGCAATTCTTGCCGGCTGGCCACAACTTCCATCATCTCGCCACCATGCGTGCCGGCATGGCGCACGATCAGCGGAAAGGCGTGGCTCTCACCATCGGCAAGGCGGCGCAGGAGTTCGGCCGCGCCGATACGGCTGGTAGCGGGCACGACGGTATCGCGGACGGCGACCAGGCGCCGCGAGATTGTCTGGCGGTCGGTTCCGACGATCAGCGCCGGATGATTGATTACCGGTTTGCGCAGAGAAGCGACGAGTTCACCGAGAGCGCCGATCATGTCGAGGCCGAGGTCGGCGTCGGAGATGAGGTTGACGACGACGTCGGCATTTTTGGCGAGTGCCGCGACATCGTAGTAATGGTTCTCCAGCACGATCACGAGGTCCGTATCGAAGCGGACATTCCGGATGAGATCTTCGTAGGGTGTATTGCCGGCAAAGGGCGAGAACAGCATCAGCGCCCGGAAGGCTGCCGGCTGCTGTGATGCCGGATAGCTGCAGGCCACGCCAGCCTTGGCGGCAGCAAGAAAGCTCGCCCTTGCGGCATCGGTGTTGCCGAGGTGCAGTTCGGCGTTGCCGCAGAGAAGCAGCGCGTCCTGATTGCCGGGTTCGAGTGCCAGAACCGCACGAGCGGCCAGCAGGGCATCATCCATCTTTCCCGCAGCCTTCAGGGCTACACCGAGGTTCGTCATGCATGAGATATCATCGGGCGAGAGCGTCAGGGCGCGTTCGTAGGCCGCAATCGCCTGGCCAAGATTGCCTGCCTTCTGCAGGAGATCGCCGAGCAACGACCAGGACGAGACGTCGGCCGGCTGAAGCGTGCAGGCGCGGGCAGCGGCATCGATCGCCGCCGGCAGATCGCCCAGCGATTCCAGCACATGGCTGCGCTTGACGAAGGCAGGGGCATGATCGTTTTTCAGTGTAATCGACCGGTCGAGACTGGAGAGGGCTTCCTGCAGATGCCAGCCCTCGGCCTGCAACTCGCCGCGGCTATACCAGCAGGCAGCATCGTCCGGCCTCAAGGTCACGAGCCTGTCGTAGCATTGCAAGGCACCTGCCGCATCGCCCGTCGATCGCAGTGCCATCGCCAGGCCGTTTAACGCCTGGATGTCGTCCGGCCGTAGGCGCAGGGATGCTTCGAACCAGGAAACGGCTTCCAATGGCCTGTCGACCTGGATCAGGAGATAGGCGAGCGTATTGCAGGCGACAGGTTCGCCGGTGACGAGCCTGTGCTCCGACTGCAGGAGGGCAATGGCACCATCATAGTCTGCCGCGCCCAGCAATTCCGCCGTTCGGCCGAGGATGGCGGAAAGGGCTGACGGCTCGGGAGACAAAGGCACGACGTACTGGTTCATAAAATCGGCTTTCAAGAGACGCGGTAATCGTAGTTTCTGCCCCGTTGTCTCATTGCCAATTCAGTCTTGTTTGAAGCTGACCAGCGCATTGGTGAATTCAGCGCTGGCTCTTTTCGCTGTCCATGTGTGCCAGCATTGCGGTCGGGTAACGGTCGCCGGCGGCAGCATCTTTCGGAACGGCTGTCTCGATGTCGGCCAGATCGTCGGCGGAAAGATGCACGGCCTGCGAACCGAGCGCCTCGCTCAGACGGTCGCGACGGCGGGCGCCGACGAGGGGGACGATGTCCGCGCCCTTGGCCGTCACCCAGGCAATGGCAATCTGCGCCACCGAGGCATTCCGGGCTTTCGCGATTGTGCGAAGCGCCTCTACCAGTGCGAGGTTCTTATCGATATTGCCTTCCTGGAAACGTGGGCTGAAGGCGCGGAAATCCCCTTTGGACTTGCCGCCATCCTTCTGCCAGTGGCCGCTGATCAGGCCCCTGGAAAGGACGCCATAGGCGGTGACGGCAATGCCGAGATCGCGGCACGTTGGCAGGATTTTCTCCTCGATGCCGCGCGAGATCAGCGAATACTCGATCTGCAGGTCGACGATCTCGTGCACGGCTGCGGCCCGGCGGATGGTATCTGCACCGACTTCCGAAAGGCCGATATGCCTGACATATCCCGCCTTGATGAGGTCGGCGATGGCGCCAACCGTCTCTTCGATTGGCACGTTCGGATCGAGCCGCGCAGGGCGGTAGATGTCTATGTGATCGACGCCGAGCCGTTGCAGCGTGTAGGCGACGAAGTTCTTGATTGCCGCAGGCCGGCAGTCATAGCCGCTCCAGCCGCCGGCGGGATCGCGGAGCGCACCGAACTTGACGCTGAGCAGGAAGTCGTCGCGATTGCGGTCCTTGATGGCTTCGCCGATCAGCATCTCGTTGTGGCCCATGCCGTAGAAATCACCGGTGTCGAGCAGGTTGACGCCTGCATCGAGAGCCGCGTGGATGGTGGCGATGCTTTCTGCCCGGTCCGATGGACCGTACATGCCGGACATGCCCATGCAGCCGAGGCCGATTGACGATACCTGCGGGCCGGTGGTGCCCAGACGAACCTTTTCCATGCTCATTCTCCTTGATGGCGGACTTCCGTCTGAAGTCTTCGAAAGACGTTTACTCCCTCGCGCGTTGTGCGATAATCGGTATATTGAGAAACAGGCCGTACGGAATTTTGCACAATGGACGACCTGCCGCTCGGCGATCTCGCCGCCTTCCATGCCGTTGCCCGAGAACGCAGTTTTCGCGCCGCCGCTCGCAACCGCAACGTCTCGCCTTCGGCGCTTAGCGAGGCGGTGCGCCGGCTGGAAGAAAAGCTCGGCCTGCGGCTGTTGAACCGTACCACCCGCAGCGTTACCCCGACGGAAGCCGGTGAGCGGCTAATGGAACGGCTGGCGCCTGCCTTCAGCGACGTTGCTGCCGCTCTCGACCAGATCAACAGTTCCGACGATAACCCGGCCGGCACGTTGAAGCTGAACATCCCCTCCATCGTTGCCCGTTATATCATGCCTGGGCTGCTTGGTCGTTTCATGGCGCTCTATCCGGATATCCGGCTGGAGGTGGCGGCCGACGATAGCTTCATCGACGTGCTGGCCGCCGGCTTCGACGCCGGTGTGCGCTATGGCGAGCGGCTGGAACAGGACATGATCGCGGTACCGCTCGGGCCGCGCGAGCAGCGTTATGTGACCGCCGCGTCTCCGGCCTATCTCGAAGCCAATGGCACGCCGCAACATCCGAGCGACCTGCTCGAGCACCGCTGCATCCGACACCGTTTCGTCAGCCGTTCGGTAGGACTTTGGGAATTCGAGCGAGGCGAGGAGAGCCTCGTCCTCTCGCCGCCGGCCTCGCTGATCACCGATTCGCTCGAGATCGAGGTCGGTGCCGCCGTGCGCGGACTGGGCGTGCTGCGCTGTTTCGAGGAGATAGTCGCGCCTGCCGTCGAAAAGGGAGAACTGGTCCTTATTCTCGACGAATGGGTCAGCCGTTTTCCCGGACCGTTTCTCTACTATGCCAGCCGCCGCCACATGCCCGGGCCGCTGCGCGCCTTCGTGGATTTTCTGAAGGCCGACCAGAAACGGGCCGTGCAGCCGTGAAATCAATATCTAATGTTCTGGTCTGGAACGAATTTTGGCGATTTATCGATCAATAAATTTGATCTGTTCACCCATTGTTTCTGCGCTACGATAGCGCTCACAAGTACTGCGGTTTTGCGTTCCCGTTCTGTCTCTTCAGATGCCCGGGCCTATCAACACAGGCGCCTTTCATGATCGATCCGACATTTGCACGCCGCGGCCTCTTCCTCGTTTTTGTCATCCTGCTCCTCGACATCATCGGCATAGCCATCATCATGCCGGTGCTGCCGGCCTATCTCGAGGAATTGACGGGGGCCTCCATCAGCGAGGCTGCGGTGGAAGGGGGGTGGCTGCTGCTCGCCTATGCCGGCATGCAGTTCCTGTTTGCGCCGTTTATCGGCAATCTCTCGGATCGGTTCGGGCGCCGGCCCGTCCTTTTGGCGTCGGTACTGACCTTTGCCATCGACAACCTGATCTGCGCGCTGGCGACAAGTTACTGGATGCTGTTCGTCGGCCGAATCTTGGCCGGCATCAGCGGTGCCAGCATCGCCACATGCTCGGCCTACATCGCCGATGTCAGCAATGACCAGAACCGCTCGAAAAATTTCGGGCTGATCGGCATCGCTTTCGGCGTGGGTTTCGTGCTCGGGCCGATCATCGGCGGTTTTCTCGGCGGGTTCGGTGCGCGCGTGCCGTTTTTCGGCGCTGCATTCGTGTCGCTGGTCAACTTCGTGCTCGCCTGCTTCATGTTGCCGGAGACGCTGGAAGCGAAGAACCGCCGCCGGTTCGACCTCTCGCGGGCCAACCCTTTCGGTGCGCTGAAGCAGATGCGCAGCTATCCCGGTATCGGCTGGATCGGCCTGGTGTTTTTTCTCTACTGGCTGGCTCACACCGTCTATCCCGCCGTCTGGCCTTTCGTCAGCGCCGACCGGTACGGCTGGAACGAGCGGCAGATCGGTCTGTCGCTCGGCGTGTTCGGCATCGGCAGCGCCGTCGTCATGGGCTTCGTCATGCCGCGCCTGGTGCCCGTCCTCGGCGAATGGCGGACGGCGCTGGTCGGTCTTGCCTTCTGTACCGCTGGTCTTGCCGGCTATGCCTCCGCCTGGGAGGGGTGGATGGTCTATGCGGTCATCGTTGCGACAGCGTTGGAAAGCGTGGCGGATGCGCCGCTGCGCAGCATTGCCTCAGCCTCTGTGCCGGCCTCGGCGCAGGGTGAGTTGCAGGGTGCCATGAGCAGCCTTTCCAGCCTGACGACGATCATCGGACCGCTGATCTTCACCCAGTTGTTCGGTTGGTTCACCGGGCCCAGTGCACCCATCGTCTTTGCCGGGGCTCCCTATGCGCTGGCATCGGTCTTCCTGCTGGTGGCGCTTCTGGTCTTTGTGGTCAGGGTGCGCTCGAAAGCGCGAGACGTTGAAGAAAATGCCTAAGGCTTAGTCATTCCTCATGGAATCTGCCGCATTCTTCGTCAAAATTGCGCTCGCGACTGGCTTATGAAGCCTATTTGCGCTACCAGCGCCCGAAACGCTTGCGACCCATCCGGTCGACCGGCGCAGCGAACGACGAGACTTTCGACATGGATACGCCTTTGCTTGCGCAGCGTTTTGCGCATAACGACGACAATTCCTGGCCAGCGCATTTCCGCGCTGCAATCATGCTTGGCGTGCCGCTGATCGGCGCACAGCTGGCGCAGCTCGGTATAAACACGACGGATGTGATGATCGTCGGCAGGCTCGGGGCCGAGCAACTGGCCGCCATGGTGCTTTCGGGCCAGTTCCTGTTCACCATCCTGATCTTCGGCTCCGGCTTTTCCATCGCCGTCATTCCGATGGTGGCGCAGGCTTATGGGCGCGACGACGTCATCAGCGTTCGCCGCTCTCTGCGGATGGGGCTGTGGGTGGCCGTTGCCTACTGGCTAATCATGCAACCGGCGTTTTACTACGCCGAGGACATTCTGCTTGCCGCCGGGCAGAAGCCGGATGTCGCCAGACTTGCCGCAGGCTATATCGCGATCGGCCACTTCGCGCTGCTGCCGGCGTCGCTCTACAATGTGATCCGCTCGCTGGTCAGCGCCATCGGGCGGGCGAGTATCGTGCTCTACGTCACCATCGCCATGCTCGCCATGAATGCGCTGCTGGCCTACGGGCTGGTGCTCGGCCATTTCGGCCTGCCTGCCATGGGTCTGCGGGGTGCCGCCTATGTGGCGCTTGCGGTGCAGACAGCTGGATTCCTGTTCATCGTCGGCTATGTGCAGAGCATTGCCGAGACACGCCGCTATGAGATTTTCGTTCGCCTCTGGCGGCCGGACTGGCATGCCTTGTGGGACGTCGTCCGGCTCGGCCTGCCCATCAGCATCACCATCCTTGCCGAAGTCAGCCTGTTTACCGCAGCCTCGTTGCTGATCGGCAGGATCGGCACCATCGAGCTTGCCGCCCACGGCATCGCGCTGCAATGGGCATCCATCGCCTTCATGATCCCGCTCGGGCTTTCGCAGGCGGCCACCGTCCTGATCGGTGTCGCCCATGGCCGTGGGGACCGCACCGCACTCATACGCGCGGCGATTACCGTGCTCATCATCTCCTCGACGCTGTCCGTAATAGGCGGGATCCTGTTTGCCACGATGCCTGAATATTTCGGCAGCTGGTTCCTCGATGTAACCTCCGCCGAGGCGCCGCAGGTGCTCGCCTATGCCGCGCCGCTAATCGTCGTTGCCGGAATTTTCCAGCTGGTGGATGGGTTGCAGGCTATCGCCAGCGGCCTCTTGCGCGGTCTGAAGGACGCGCGGGTACCGATGATCATCGCACTGGTCGCCTACTGGCCGATCGGCTTCCTGCTCGCCTGGGTGCTGGCGTTTCCGCTCGGTCTCGGTGGCATAGGCATCTGGCTCGGCTTCCTTCTAGGTCTCGCCGCAGCAGCAACGATGCTGTGCGTCCGGTTTTATCTGCTGGTGAAGGCGGAAGGGCGCGACGAGTTGGCTGACTGAATTTGCGGCTCGGAGGATGAATCCTGTGAAGAAGCTGTAATCTACAGTTTACAAAACTGTGAGCTGTCTCTACATTGTGTCGATGCCCGAAGTTCGGCAGACGATCTTGTTCAGGCGTTGGTTCGATGGCCTGAAAGACAAGCGTGCGGTTGAGCGGATCACCCAGCGTATCGTTCGACTGCAAGCCGGTTTGTTTGGAGACATAAAATTCTTCGATGGCATCGGCGAGTTGCGCGTCGATCATGGGCCTGGGTATCGGGTTTATTTTGTGCAGCGCGGATCTGTCCTGGTCATTTTACTGTGGGGCGGCGACAAGAGTTCTCAAACCCGCGATATACGGAAAGCCAAGGCCATGGCGAATGATTTGGAGATTTGATTGCCAGTGAAGACGCTACCTTTCGATGCTGCAGATCATTTGCAGAGCGGCCAATCCCAGCTTGAGTTGCTGAGCGATGCTTTTAATTCCGGGAGCGCATCCTATGTCGCGGTGGCGTTGGGCGTCATTGCGCGCGCCAAAGGCATGACGGAAGTATCGAAAACGGCAGGCATCACCCGCGAAGCGCTATACAAAGCTCTCAGCGCCGACGGCGATCCGAAGCTGAGCACGCTGCTTGGCGTGCTCAACGCTCTCGACCTCCAGCTGAAATTGGCCCCTGGCAACAAAAAAGCCCCGGACTGAAAATTCAGCCAGGGCTCAGATCGATGTTCCTTAATAAGGTTTAGCGTTCAGTCAGGGCCGGTTCGCCCTTCTTCTCGCGCACCATGTTGATGAAGCGGCGGAAGAGGTAGTGGCTATCCTGCGGGCCGGGCGAAGCCTCCGGATGGTGCTGGACGGAGAACACCGGCTTACCGGAAAGCCTGAGGCCGCAGTTCGAGCCGTCGAACAGAGATACGTGAGTCTCTTCAACGCCTTCCGGCAGCGACTTCGCGTCGACCGCGAAGCCATGGTTCATCGAGACGATCTCGACCTTGCCTGTCGTGTGGTCCTTGACCGGATGGTTGGCGCCGTGGTGGCCCTGATGCATCTTTTCGGTCTTGCCGCCGAGCGCCAGGCCAAGCATCTGGTGGCCGAGGCAGATCCCGAACATCGGGATGTCGCTGTCGATCAGGTCCTTGATGACAGGCACGGCATATTCTCCGGTTGCTGCCGGGTCGCCGGGGCCGTTCGACAGGAAGACGCCGTCCGGCTTGAGGGCAAGCACATCTTCGCTCGAGGCATTGGCCGGCAGGATCGTCACCTTGCAGTCGAGGCCGGCAAACAGCCGGAGGATGTTGCGCTTGACCCCGTAGTCGAGGCAGACGACGTGGTATTTTGCCTCTTCGGGGCCGAGTTCGCCATAGCCTTCGTTCCAGACCCAAGGGGTCTGCGCCCATTGGGCCGATTGGCCCGAAGTCGCGACTTTGGCGAGATCGAGGCCTTCGAGGCCGCTCCACGCCTTGGCGTCGGCCTTCAGTTGGTCGATGTCGAAGGTGCCGGTCGGTTCGTGGGCGATGACGGCGTTGGGCGCGCCATGCTCGCGGATCCAGGCGGTCAGCGCCCTTGTGTCGATGCCGCACATGCCGATGATGCCGCGGCCCTTCAGCCAGGCATCGAGATGCTTGAGCGAGCGATAGTTCGAAGGGTTGCTGATGTCGGCCTTGAAAATGACGCCGACGGCGCCGTGGCGACCGGCGGGCGTCAGATCCTCGACGTCCTCGTCATTGGCGCCGACATTGCCGATATGCGGGAAAGTGAAGGTGACGATTTGGCCGAGATAGGAGGGGTCTGTGAGGATTTCCTCGTAGCCGGTCAGCGCCGTGTTGAAGCAGACTTCGGCCTGCACCTTGCCGGTGGCGCCGATGCCCTTGCCCTCGATCACGGTGCCATCAGCAAGAACCAGCATGGCGGTCGGCAGTTCGGTCGTCCAGGGGGCAGTCGCGGTCATTGTTATCCCGTTTCCGGCGTGCGCGTGCCAAACCTTGCAAAGGTCGGCCGCAGTCGCCATTCTGGTTCGCGGACAGGAGCGCACGACAAAGGTCGCGCTGTATCAGGTCCTGATATCGATGTGTGTGCAGGTCCCGGTCAATAGCCAAATGTGTCCCGCCGGTCAATCTATCTAGGGCAATTCCCGTGCAATTGCGTTGATCGGTCGCGACCCGATAGTCTAAGAGACATGCAAACAGATGAGGGGCGGCCGATTTTCGCGGCTGGCCCGTTGAAGGAGTGTACCATGATCCGCGAAACGCTTGCCAACGCCCAGAAAGATGCGATGCGCGCCAAGGATGCTGCCCGGCTTTCGACCGTGCGGCTGATCCTGTCGGCCATCAAGGACCGCGACATCGCCAATCGCGGCGTCGCCAAGGAGGCGGCCAGCGACGACGAGATCCTGCAGATCCTCGCCAAGATGATCAAGCAGCGCGACGAATCGGCCAAGATCTACGACGAGGGCAAGCGCCCGGAACTGGCTGCCAAGGAGCGCGAGGAAATCGCCATTATCCAAGGCTACATGCCGGAGCAGATTTCCGACGACAAGGCCCGGGAGATCATTGCCGGGGTTATCGCCGAGACCGGCGCTGCCGGCATCAAGGACATGGGGAAGTGCATGGCCGTGCTGAAGGAGCGCTATGCGGGCCAGATGGATTTCGCCAAAGCCTCCGGGATCCTGAAGGATTTGCTGAAATAATGCCAACGAGCCCAAGGACATAAAAAAGGCAGGAGCTGGGGGGAGCTCCTGCCTTTGTACTTTGCAGCCGTCTGATGACGCAGGGTGGGGCCCAAAATCAGACGTCTATAGCAAAGCCACCCATGTGAGACCGCGCCGGGGGTAGGGATGGTGTCTCACACGGGAATTCGAAAAATCAGCGGTTTGTCGAGGCCTTCGTTTGTGTCGCGGGGTGATGCGCCATCTGCCAAGCCATGACAGCTTGGTCGAAAGATTTCAGGCTATTTGCCTGACTGTCGTTCATGGCCGAGGCACTGTAGTTTGCCATCGCGAAGATGGCTGCGGCGGCAAAGGGGACGATCAGTATTCGCATGCCATTCTCCTAAACAGGAAGCTCTCCTCGGCTTCCGGTTCGGCGGGGCTGTCCGGACATGTCGCGTCGCAAAGATATCAACTCTGCCGGCATGTCCTAGCCCGTACCTGCAAGCTATTGCGCTGCAGCATGCTTTTCAAATTACAAAAAAATAATGTTTCGCGCGGCAAGTTCGGCCGCAAATGCGCCGTGATCGAGGTGTCGGCAGCGGCGATCTGCATCCTTGTTGCGACCGATGCCGCCACTATTTGGCGCGCCGCTTCTTTTCCTCGCTCATGTAGTGACGCAGGACAGCATTGATCCGGGTCTGGTAGCCCTTGCCGCTGGCCTGGAAGAAATCGACGATATCCTGATCAAGCCGGATCGACACGGCTTTCTTGGCGACGGGAACCATCCACTCGGCCTTCGACCAGTCGATGTCGATGAAGTCAGCCCAATCGGGATCGTCGCGCATGGCACGCTCGATGTCTTCATCGGTCATGGCATCGACGCGCGCCCAGTCTGTCTCGCTCACCTCGCCACGGGCGCGTTTCGCAAGGATTTCGTCAGTGGTTATTCTGGTGATATTCTCTGATTTCATTCTTTCGTGCCGCACGGGCTGAAATGATCCGGCATATCTCGCCTCTCATCGTATAGACAATGGCGATCAGTTTTCCGGAGTCGGTGCAGATTGCCACCGTGCGGACTTCTCCTTCTCTGTCAAAGCCGTATTCGATATGCGGTTCACGCAAAGCGAGAACGGCATCTTCGAAATCTATTCAGTGTTTGCGCAAATTCGATTGGCGTTTGTCATCGTCCCATTCGTGGGAGGCAAATCGTATTCGGATCAGCGGCATGGAGTTCTCTCGTCCCTCACAGCCGCTAAACTCGATTGTTGTATTTCAAATTGTATATACAGCACCCGCTTTGTCAATCCTGTGGATCAGCACTGACCCCCACGAGTTTCATGGCAATGGCGGACGTTAGGGCTTATAGGAGAAGCATCAGCCAGAGGTGTCCATGCGATTTTCCCCGACCTTTCTTGACGAGATCCGCGACCGCGTTCCGATATCGGACGTGATCGCGCGGCGCGTCAGCTGGGACAAGCGCAAGACCAACGTGTCGCGGGCCGACTACTGGGCTTGCTGCCCGTTCCACGGCGAGAAGTCGCCGAGCTTCCACTGCGAGGACCGCAAGGGCCGCTATCATTGCTTTGGCTGCGGCGTCACCGGCGATCATTTTCGTTTCCTGACCGATCTCGAGGGCCTGAGTTTTCCCGAGGCGGTGCAGCAGGTGGCCGATATGGCCGGCATCGCCATGCCGGCGGCCGATCCGGTTGCCGAGAAGCGCCAGCGCGAGCAGACCTCGCTGCTCGACGTGATGGAGATGGCAACGCAGTATTTCCAGGAGCAGCTGCAGAGCCCAAGCGGCGCGCGGGCCCGGGCCTATCTTCGTGACCGCGGCCTGACGGGCCGGACCATCGAGACCTTTCGGCTCGGCTTTGCGCTCGACAGCCGCAACGCGCTGAAGGAATATCTGGCTGGAAAGAACGTGCCCAAGGACCAGATCGAGGCCTGCGGGCTCGTCGTCCACGGGTCGGACATCCCGGTTGCTTACGACCGCTTTCGCGACCGCATCATGTTCCCGATCCTGTCGTCGCGCGACAAGGTGATTGCCTTTGGCGGCCGCGCCATGGCGCCGGATGCGCCGGCCAAGTACCTGAACTCGAACGAGACCGAGCTCTTCCACAAGGGCAACGTGCTCTATAATTTCAATCGCGCCCGGCGCGCCAGCCAGGGCGCTGATGGATCAGGCACGATCATTGCCGTCGAAGGCTACATGGACGTCATCGCGCTGCATCAGGCGGGCATCGAGAATGCCGTGGCGCCGCTCGGCACGGCGCTGACCGAAAACCAGCTGGAGCTGCTCTGGCGCATGACGCCGCAGCCGGTGCTGTGCTTCGATGGCGATGCCGCCGGCATCCGCGCTGCCAACCGCGGTGTCGACCTGGCCTTGCCGCGTTTGAAGCCCGGCTATTCGGTGCGCTTTGCCATGCTGCCCGACGGCAAGGACCCCGACGACATGGTCCGCCACGAGGGCAGGGCTCCGTTCGACAAGGTGATGTCGCAGGCGCGGCCGCTGGCCGAGATGGTCTGGAGCCGCGAGGTCTCGAGCGGCAAGTTCGACACGCCGGAAAGCCGCGCCGAGCTCGAGGCGCGACTGAAGCAGATGGTATCGGTCATTGCCGACGAAAATGTCCGCCGCCACTACCAGCAGGATATCCGCGACCGGCTGAATGCTTTCTTCCAGCCGCAGTTTCGCAACGGCGGCAACCAGCAGGGCCGCAATTTCAGGAGCGGCAACGCCAGCGGTGGCCGGGCGGGCCGCAACGATCCGCGTGGCAACGGACCTGCCAGCACCAAGGCGCCGAATGCCATTTCCAACCGGCTGACCGGCTCCGGCATGGTGCGCGGCCATAGCGCTGCGCCTGCATTGCGCGAAAGCGTGCTGGCGCTGACCATCGTCAACCATCCGCTGCTGCTGCAGGATGAATATGACGAGATCGCCTCGATCGACTACGACAACCGTGATCTGCAGCGCCTGTGGTCGGCCATGCTCGGCACCGCGGCGGCACTGGCTGGCCCGCACCTGACCCGCGAGCATCTGGTCGAGAGGCTGGAGGCGCAGGGGTTTGCGGCGCTGATCAAGGGGCTGGACCAGCAGGTGCGCAATGCGCGGCTCTGGACTGCCACCGAGGAGGCCGCCATCGAGGATGCCCGCGAGGGATATCGTCAGGCGCTCGGGCTGCACAAGCGCACCAAGGCACTGCGCTGGCAGAAGATCGAGCTCGAGCGCGAGATTGCCGATGCCACCGAGGCCGGTGCCGAGGATGACATCGATCAACTGATGCGGGCGCTGAACGAGATCCAGCTGGAAATCTCCCGCATGGAAAACCAGGAAGCCATCATCGACGGCTTCGGCCTGCTGTCGGGCCGCGTCAAGGCAGCCGTCACCCACGGCGGCTGATGACTATGGGCTTCACCGCCCGCTGTCAGCTGCGCTGACATCTCCCCCCACAAGGGCGGAGATCATTCTTTTCGCTTGCGGGCTCGGGCCTCTCGGCCAATCTCCCCCTTGTGGGCGAGATGTCCCGGTGGGACAGAGGGGGGCGCCGCCGCAAACTCACAATCCATTGCGGTCACCGCCCCATCATCATGCGTCTCCCGTTCCCTTCGATCACCGACGATCCCGATCGGTCTGTGGCTCAGCTCACCAGCGTTGACACGCCGTTTGTGCCGCAGTTTCTGCGGTGGCGCCTCCGATGCGGAAAGCTCGAAGTCGGAATAGATCGTTCGCGCAACTACGGTTTACAGAAACCGGGCTCTCTGCGAAGAGGGGCCGACATTATCGTCGAGGCATCAAGGATTCGCTTCCCGAGCCCGGGCGGACAGCCGCCGAGGCCCGTGGGGGCGCTGGAACAGACCATGCAAAACTCGGACATTGCGCTCTTGCTGACCGCCCTTGGCGGCGTCATTTTTCTCGTCGTTCTCATCGTTTCCCGCGCGCGTCTGCATCCGCTGATCGCGCTGATCATCACTTCCATCGCTGTCGGACTGCTGACGGGGATGCCGACGGACAAGCTGATCAAGTCCATCGAGTCGGGTGCCGGCAACACGCTTGGCGCTGTCGGTCTCGTCGTTGCGCTGGGGGCGATGCTGGGCAGGATACTGGCAGATGGCGGGGTGACCGAGGGCATCTCCAATATCATCATCCGCAAGACCTCCGTGCGCCTGCTTCCCTGGGCGATGGCCGGGGCGGCCTTCATCATCGGCATCCCGATGTTCTTCGAGGTCGGGCTGGTCGTGTTGCTGCCGCTAATCTTCAGCGTGGCGCGCAAGCTCGATGCGGCCTCCAGCGTTCGCGGCTCGGCCTATGTCTATGTCGGCGTTCCCGTGATCGCTGCGCTCGCCGCCATGCACGGCATGGTGCCGCCGCATCCGGGACCGCTCACCGCCATCGCCTCGCTGCATACGAATATCGGCGCGACAATGCTCTATGGCTTTCTCGCCGCAATCCCGGCCATCATTCTCGGCGGACCGGTCTATGGCGCCTTCATCACGCCGCGACTGTCCGTTCGGCCGGATCAGGCGCTCATCGACCAGTTCTCGTCCGAAGGCCCCGTCGACGGTGCAGACCATACACCGCCTGGCCTCGCGCTCAGCCTGCTCACCGCCCTGTTGCCGGCGCTGCTGATGCTGGCGAACGCGATTGCCGAACTGGTGTTCCCCAAGGACGCGGCACTCGTGCATGTCACCGGGTTTCTGGGCGAGCCGGCCATTGCCATGCTGATCGGCGTGCTGTTTGCCGCCCTGATGCTTGTCTACATCGGAAATGGAAACACGGAGACGCTGCGCAGCTCGATGTCGGCGAGCGTCAAGCCGGTCGCCAACGTGCTCCTGATCATCGCTGGCGGCGGCGCATTCCAGCACGTCCTGACCGACGCCAAGGTCGGCGACGCGATCATGCATCTCAGCCAGCAGTTCTCTCTGTCGCCGCTTATCCTCGGCTGGATCATCTCGATGCTGTTGTCGGTGTCGACGGGTTCGGCCACCGTCGGCATTGTCGGAGCATCCGGCCTGCTCGGGCCGCTAGCGGGCGGCGAGGGGCTGAATGTGCCGTTGCTGGCGCTCTCGATCGGCTGCGGCTCGCTGTTCTTCAACTATGCCAACCATGCCGGCTTCTGGCTGGTGAAGGAATCCTTCGGCATGTCTATGGGCGAAGCGACGAAGACGATCTCCGTGGTCCAGTCCATCGTCTCGGTGGTCGGGCTGGTCATGGTGCTGCTCATGAACCTGCTGCCGCCGCTGATCTGATCGGGAAGGACGTTTCCCCTTCTCCCCTCGGGGGAGAGGGTGCCCGAAGGGCGGATGAGGGGCCTTGAGCCGACGGCGACGGCGCGAAGACCCCCTCATCACCTCGCATTCGCTCGGCACTTCTCCCCGAGGGGAGAAGGGAAGTGCAGCGGGTGCAGTCGACTTCGAAACATGCCATGGTGGGCCAGCCTCGGGGGTGCCTCCAACCCGTCGATTCGACGGCGGCGACCGAAATGAAACAGCAGGCCGATCATGGTCAGGGCGGGCGTGAAGACCTGCCGAGCGAAGGAAGATAATGTCGAAGCCGGAGAAGAACGATCCACGGTTTTCCACCGACGAGGCGCTGTTCGGCCTCGAACCGCCGAGGGATGTCTTTGAGCCGGATCAAGCGGCCGGATGGGAGCCCTACGGCGAGCCGTCTGCTGCGCCAGAGCCGCACACTTCGCGGGCGTTGCCGAGGTCGTCCGCCGGGCAGGGGCCGCTCGAGGTGCTGAAGCGGATCTATGGCTATCCGGCCTTTCGCGGCAAGCAGCAGCAGGTGGTCGAGCACGTCGTTTCCGGCGGCGATGCGGTCGTGTTATTTCCGACCGGCGCCGGCAAGTCGTTGTGCTTCCAGATCCCGGCGCTCTGCCGCAACGGCATTGGCATTGTCGTCTCGCCGCTGATTGCGCTGATGCGCGACCAGGTGCAGGCGCTGAAGCAGCTCGGCGTCAACGCCGCGGCGCTGAACTCGTCGATCTCGCGCGAAGAGGCGCAAGCCATCTATCGCGACATCCGCAACGGCACGCTCGAACTGCTCTACATGACGCCCGAGCGTATCCTTACCGACAATTTCCGCCAGACCATCGGCGACGCGAAGATCGCGCTGTTTGCCATCGACGAGGCCCATTGTGTGTCGCAGTGGGGACATGATTTCCGGCCGGAATACCGCGAACTCGGCAAGCTCGCCGAGCAGTTTCCGGGCGTGCCGCGCATCGCGCTGACGGCGACGGCCGATCCGCACACCCGCGACGACATCATCGCCCGGCTGCAGCTCGACACCGCAAAAATCTTCTCCACCAGCTTCGACCGCCCCAACATCGCCTACGAGATCGTCGAGCGCGACCAGCCGCGCCAGCAGCTGCTGCGCTTTCTCTCCGGCCACAAGGGCGACAGCGGCATCGTCTACTGCCTGTCGCGCGCCAAGGTCGAGGACACCGCCGAATGGCTGAACGGGCAGGGCATCCGGGCGCTCGCCTATCACGCCGGCATGGACCGGTCTGTGCGCGATGCCAACCAGGATGCATTTTTGAAGGAGGAAGACCTCTGCCTTGTTGCGACGGTTGCCTTCGGCATGGGCATCGACAAGCCGAACGTCCGCTATGTCGCCCATCTCGACATCCCGGGCTCCGTCGAGGCCTATTATCAGGAAACGGGACGCGCCGGCCGCGATGGCCTGCCATCCAACGTCTGGATGGCCTATGGCATGGCCGACGTCATCCAGCGCGGCAAGATGATCGACGAAGGCGCGTCGGCACCTGAAATCAAGCGGGTGGAGCGCGCCAAGCTGAACGCGCTGCTCGCCATCTGCGAGACCTCCGGCTGCCGCCGCCAGGCAATCCTTGCCCATTTCGGCGAAAGCCACGCTGGCGCCTGCGGCAATTGCGACACCTGCCTGAAGCCGGTGGAAACCTGGGACGGCACGGAAGCGGCGATCAAGGCGCTGGCGGCCATCTACCGCACCGGCGAACGTTTTGGCGCCGGCCACGTCATCGACGTGCTGGTCGGCAACGTCAACGAGAAGACCCAGCGCTTCGGCCATGCCGACATGCCGGTCTTCGGCGTCGGCAAGGACATCCCCGTCCGCACCTGGCAATCCGTCTTCCGCCAGCTGCTCGCCGCCGGCCTCGTCAGCGTCGATCATGCAGCCTATGGCGCGCTGAAACTGACGCCGGATGCGAAGGCCGTGTTCAAGAAGGAACGCAGCATCCAGTTCCGCAAGGACCGCCCGGCCACGGCCAAGTCCGCGAGGCGCGGTGCCGGCGCGAGCGCTGCCAGCGGCGGCGCGCCGAGGACGGCCGGCCTGTCGGCAGCGGATGCGGCGCTGTTCGAGGAATTGAGGGCCGAGCGCATGAAGATCGCCAAGACGCTGGGCGTGCCGCCCTATGTCGTGTTTCCGGACACGACGCTGATCGCCATGGCCAGCGAACGGCCGGGCAGTGCGGACGAGATGCTGGCGATCTCGGGCGTGGGGCAGGCGAAGCTGGAGCGCTATGGGGATGCGTTTTTGGCGGTGATTGGGCGGGGGTGAGGGGGGATGATGCTGGTGTTTGGGGTCTGTCTATGAACGACTTCTGGAGTTCGGTTGGAGCTATCATTTTTGATCCGGATGACACCGAGGCCGTTGTCGAATCTCGGCTAGTAACTCCATTGTTGCATGCGCTGGGGTACGACAAAGATGATGACATAGTTCCAAAAAAAAGTGTCGAATTTCATCAGGGGCAAGTAAAAAAGGGGCGGCCGTTTGAAGCGGATTTCGTCGTATATTGCGGTCCAATAAAAGACGAAAATACCTCCCTTGCTGTCATTGAGGCGAAGCGCCCAAGTAAAGATATAAAGGGTGCGTGTCAGCAGGTAGAATCTTACGCTCGAGTGCTTCGAACACCCTTCATTATTATTACAAACGGCCTCAAGTTTGAAATATGGCAGCAGCAATTGTCCGCTGAAAACAGTCTGGTGTTTACATGTAGCGTAACTGAACTGGCCTTACGGCGCGGTGATGCGAAGCTATTTGTCCAACGGACATTAGCTAGGGGACAGGACCTGCCGACAATTTCAAGCGCCGAGTTGCACGCAGAGTTTCCTAAGGGCGCTTTGATAACCGGACCATCCGGCTTCGGCAAAACTCAGCTATGCGAGCATCTTTTTCATGTTGCCGTCGGATCTTATTCTAAATCTGCCAGTGATAAAATTCCAGTTGAAGTTCCCTTAGTAGAGTTGGTGGCAGAAGGGATCTCTATCTTCAAATATACCCATGAGCGGATCAATGCGCATTGTCCACATATTACAGATTCTAAATGGCGGGATGTGTGGAGGCAGGATGGCGCAATAATATTCTGCGATGGGCTAGAGAGAGTCCTGAGTTCACGTAGAGCACACATTGCCGCAGATATTTCCGCCATTCGACGCGACTTTCCGAAAGTTGTCCTATTCGTCTTTTCACGTCCATCCGCTACGGCTGATATCTACCTCCCCGCGGTCAGACTTAAGGAGTTGGACTACGAACAAAGACAAGAGTTCCAGAAGGGCATAATTTCAGGAATAGCTCACAATATATCGTGGGATTTGCCGAAGTCGCTCAATGCTCGGTTGGGGCACCCTTTATTCCTCAGGTTAATCTGTGAGCACTATAGCAAATTTGGAAGTCGTCCAGAAACCCTAACAAAGCTCTTTGATGACTGGCTGACAAAATTTTTGGGATGGTCGGATGGGTCGCCTGCAATACGTGTGCGGCGTGAAGCTGCCCTGCTTTTGCTTGCGCAGCAGAGCCTTGTTGAGCCACTTTCAAACATAGCCGCTTATCGTATGTTAATAGAAGCAGGTTTCGATGAGGAGATTTTTAATGCGTTGGTACAATCTGATGCGCTTAATATTTCGCAGAACAATGTTGAACTGGTACATGAGGCGCTGGCAGATTTTCTAAGGGCGAAGCATCTTGCATCGCTGTCTTTAGAGGAATTTAGGACCTCTATCGAGCGGACTACGTTTCGAAACGATTCATTATTAGCAACGTTGCTGATGGGCCAAATACCCAATCTCCAGTATCAACGTGCACTGTGGTATCGGCTTAGCCAGTCTGGCATATGCGAATATCTTGCAGCTTTCAAATTTCGAGCCGACGCGTCCCCCATGCTATTCCAGCTTTCGGAGGTGGAGGCTCAAGAAAATGTGTTGCAAGACATTCTTGATGGCTTCGAGCAGACAAGTTTAGCCTATTTTCCAGAATTGTGGGATGAAATTTGCCTCGAAGAAGTAGGTGTTAGCAATTGTGGATTATGTATAGGAGGGCTGTTGGACGCCCATTTGTCGACCGTTTCATATTCGTTCCAGATGCGTTCAGCAAATGATGCTCGGGTCTCGTTAGCTCAGACGGACACCGGTTTTCGTCAACGAGGTGTAAATGTCCTACTTTCAAGATTAAGGCTAGACGATGGTCGCGCGATCGGTGTCGGAGTCTTACGTGAAACCCTCAATAAGATTATTAGTGGGCGAAAATTAAAGGGTGGAGTCAGCCTTGCCCGAGAGCGATTAGTATCTCGTATGAGGATATTGGTTAAGCAGGAAAATTTCCCACAAGACTGCATTGATCTTGTTTCGATCAAGAGGGCTCTCGATCCTGCAAGAGAAAGTTTTGTTTGCGTTAGTGATTTCCAGAGTGAAGATGAAGACTTCGCTATCAGCGCGCTGTTAGACGACTTACAAATCTGCCTAGATGCTGGTGACGCCAAAATTGATGTTTGGTGGACAAAGTATTCTGGCGAATGTGGCGGAATTGCTTTCGGAAAAGCGCCCGAGGCACTAATTGAGACATATAAGCGCGCAGAAAAAATATTTTGTGAGATTGTTCACTTCAGTTTTCCCGCTATCCGTGACGAAATGCAGGGATATCTAATTAGGCCAATTCAGTGGTGCCTGAGATTGAATGGTTCAGAAGATGGAGATTGGCAACTAAAGCAGTGGTGGATTCCTGTTGAAAGCTACACTGACCCCAAAGTTGTTGTTCAGCCTGTTTCAGAACTTGACATCGCCAGTCAGCGGGTTGAATTTAATGAGCATTACCAAAATGTTTTGTCGCGACTGGATAAGTTGGGTAGGCCGTCTGATGTAACTGTTGAGACAAGTTCTGGACAATTGCCTGCGTTTGATGGCTACGCTCCGAACGGTGGCTTCACGGGTGAAACTCCGGCGCTTACCCTTGCGCATGATTGGATCGCGGCGGAACTAAAAATGCTTTTCTCGGATTTTTCCGCGACGTAAGAACGGTAGCGTTCGATCCGATATGCGTGCGCTTCTCCGTTACCTGGATGGTAGGGCCGCGCCCCATCCACCCCCACCCTTGTCTTTCCCCCAATCCTCCCCATATCCCACCCATACCGGCCTCCGTGCCAAGTCGGCCCATGTATGTCGGGCTTTTTCCGGGTTTTCCGCATCATTCTTCGCGGAATAGCTTGACGGGAAGGGAAATAGTGGGAATCACCATTTCAGGCAGAGAAGGTCTCGCGCGTCATGGGGCAGCAATGTCCAGCAGTTCGCCAGGTGAACCGTCTGGCCTTGAGCTTTTGGGCGCGCGTGGTTAATTCGGAATTAAAGATCATTCCGTAGGTGTTCGTGAACAATTGCGGCGGGCGAGTTTTTTGCTCGGGGCTCTCAAGCCCAACCGCAGGCAGGGCAGCGTCAGGGAAAGCGACTATATAGATGGCAACCAAAGTCAAAGAAAACGAAGAAGCTGAAGTCGAACGCGACGGCGCCTCCGACGGCCCGCTTCTCGATCTTTCCGATGACGCGGTCAAGAAGATGATCAAGGCCGCCAAGAAGCGCGGCTACGTGACGATGGACGAGCTCAATGCCGTCCTCCCGTCCGAGGAAGTCACCTCCGAGCAGATCGAAGATACGATGGCCATGCTCTCGGACATGGGCATCAACGTCGTGGAAGACGAGGACGTCGAGGAGCCCGGTACGCCGGCCTCTTCCGACGACGATGACAACAACAACGAGGAAGAGAGCGAAGGCGGCGAGCTTGCGCCTTCGGCCGGCACCGCCTTGGCCACCGCCAAGAAGAAGGAGCCGACCGACCGCACCGACGATCCGGTGCGCATGTACCTGCGCGAAATGGGCTCTGTCGAGCTTCTGTCGCGCGAAGGCGAAATCGCCATTGCCAAGCGCATCGAGGCCGGTCGCGAGACGATGATCGGCGGTCTTTGCGAGAGCCCGCTGACGTTCCAGGCGCTGATCATCTGGCGCGACGAGCTCAACGAGGGCACGACGCTGCTGCGCGAGATCATCGATCTCGAAACCACCTATTCCGGCCCGGAAGCAAAGGCCGCTCCGCAATTCCAGTCGCCTGAGAAGATCGAGGCCGACCGTAAGCTCGCCGAGGAAAAGGAAAAGACCCGCAAGGCACGCTTCGGCGACGACGACATCACCAATGTCGGCGGCGAAGGCCAGCGCGAGGAAGAGGAAGAGGAGGACGACGAGTCCAGCCTTTCGCTTGCCGCGATGGAATTCGAGCTGCGCCCGCAGGTCATGCTGACGCTCGACAGCATTGCCGAGACCTACAAGAAGCTGCGCAAACTGCAGGACCAGCAGGTCGAGCAGCGTCTGGCTGCCGCCGGCGCCCTGTCGTCGGCCCAGGAGCGCCGCTACAAGGAGCTCAAGGACGAGCTCATCAAGTCGGTCAAGTCTCTGTCGCTCAACCAGAACCGCATCGATGCGCTGGTCGAGCAGCTTTATGACATCAACAAGCGTCTCGTGCAGAACGAGGGCAAGCTGCTGCGCCTGTCGGAATCCTACGGCGTCAAGCGCGACAGCTTTCTCGAGCACTATTCCGGTGCCGAGCTCGATCCGAACTGGATGACCTTCATCTCCAACCTGACCGGCCGCGGCTGGAAGCAGTTTGCCGAGAGCGAAGCCAAGACGATCCTCGACATCAGGGGCGATATCCAGAGCCTTGCGACCGAAACCGGCATCTCCATCTCGGAATTCCGCCGTATCGTCCACATGGTCCAGAAGGGCGAGCGCGAGGCGCGCATCGCCAAGAAGGAAATGGTCGAGGCAAATCTGCGTCTCGTCATCTCCATCGCCAAGAAGTACACCAACCGTGGCCTGCAGTTCCTCGATCTCATCCAGGAGGGCAATATCGGCCTGATGAAGGCGGTCGACAAATTCGAGTATCGCCGCGGCTACAAGTTCTCGACCTATGCGACCTGGTGGATCCGCCAGGCGATCACCCGCTCGATTGCCGATCAGGCGCGCACGATCCGCATTCCGGTGCACATGATCGAGACGATCAACAAGATCGTCCGGACATCGCGCCAGATGCTGCACGAGATCGGCCGCGAGCCGACGCCGGAAGAACTGGCCGAAAAGCTCGCCATGCCGCTCGAAAAGGTCCGCAAGGTCCTGAAGATCGCGAAGGAGCCGATCTCGCTCGAAACGCCAGTCGGCGACGAGGAAGACAGCCATCTCGGCGACTTCATCGAGGACAAGAACGCGCTGCTGCCGATCGACGCCGCCATCCAGGCGAACCTTCGCGAAACGACGACCCGGGTGCTGGCATCCTTGACGCCGCGCGAGGAACGCGTGCTTCGCATGCGCTTCGGTATCGGCATGAACACGGACCACACGCTGGAAGAAGTCGGCCAGCAGTTCTCGGTCACACGCGAACGTATCCGCCAGATCGAAGCCAAGGCGCTGCGCAAGCTCAAGCACCCAAGCCGCAGCCGCAAACTGCGCTCGTTCCTCGACAGCTGAGGTTCTACGAGAGGTTACCAACAGAAACCCGGTCAGTTTTCACTGGCCGGGTTTTTTCATGGGGCGGGCAGGGGTGGCCAAGGCTCGACGCGGCTTTCAGGAGAAGGTGGTCGAAGGTAAGCAGGGTTGCGGACGCGTCCATGGCAATCGCCAGATGCAATGCGTCGGCTGCGCGTATCCCGAGCTCATGTCGATCACAGAGGCGGGCCGCGGCCTCGAAGACCGGCAATCTTGCGGCAATTTCGCGAGCTCTGCCGATCATGGCTGGACGCGGCGTCCCGCAATCCCCATCTCAGCTCTCTCTGTCTGCTGACGGGATGGTGATCGAGAATCCGGTATCTTCGCAAGTCGGCAGGCGTTAAGGAATTCGTATGATTGGTATTCTGGCATATTTTCCAGGCGGCGACGCGTCGATGGACCGGCACTGAAGCATGGCGAGCGAACGGCTTGTGCGGTGGCGGAAGACGCTTTGGGTGGTGCTTGCCTCGCTTGTCGTGCATGTGCTGGTCGTGGCGTTGCTCTTCCTGCCGGACGCCATGAAGATGCCGGAGCCCGCCAAGGAAGATAGCGTCAGCGTCGAACTGGTGCCGCCGCCGGAAGAGCCAAAACCGCCCGAGCCGAAGCCGGAGGCTGACAAGCTGCCCGAGCCGCTAAAAATGCCGGAGCCGGAAAAGCCGCCCGAACCGGCCAAACCAGCCGAACCTGCGAAAGCCGAGCAACCGCCGGCTCCTCCCGAGCCGCCGCCCCCGCCAGCCGCTGATAAGCCGCCGGAGGAAAAGCCGGCGCCACCCCCGCCGCCGCCCGAGAAAGCGCCGGAGGAAAAGCCGCCATCTCCGCCGCCACCTGAAAAGGCACTGCCACCGGAGGAGAAGCCGCCAGAGGAACCCCCGAAGGCGACGCCTCCCGCCGAGCAGTCGCGGATCCGCGCGCTCGATCCGGTGTTTCGTTATGGCGACAAGGATGCCGGGCCGAAGAAATCGGAAGACGGCAACAGCGCGGAGGGCGACACCAAGCCGGAGCCGACGGCTGACGATGCGGCCAAGCCCGATGCGACGGATGCCAAGCCAGATGATGCGGCGGCGCAAACGCCGGACGCCGCAGCAACTCCGGAAACGCCACCGGAGGTGCCCCCGACCGACAAGCCGCCGGCTGCAATGCCACCGAGTGAGACACCCCTCACCGATACCCCGCCGGTGGATGCGCCGGGCGGGGCAGGGCCTTTGCCACCAAACATCGACCTGCCACAGGTAGACGTGCCCGACAGCACTGCCGAAAAGAATGGCCCACCCTCCAACAGTCCCGACAGCGCCAAGGTCGAACTAGCGCCAGCGCCGCCGTCCGAGTTACCGAAGGACAAGCCTGCGCCGCCAAAGCCGGGTGGAAAGCCCGCCGATGGAGCAATGACGAAGGCAAAGAAGCTGTTTTCCCGCAGTGAGACCGGAGATGCCGCTGCGACCCGAGCGATGGGCAATATCCCACGTGGGGTTCGCGCCGGAGAATTGTGCGCCAGCGAGCTGCGTGAACAGCTGCGCCACGCAGCGCCCGTCTATCGGCCCGAGCTGCTGCCGGCTTACCGACTGCCGTCAGGCAACGTTCTCGACGTCAAGCGCAGCCAGTTTCGCGCCGATGGACAGTGGTACAATCTGCGCTTTCGCTGCGAACTGGATGCTGAGGCGACGAAAGTACAGTCCTTTTCCTTTGACATCGGCGAGCCCGTGCCACGGAGCGAATGGCGAAGCCGTGGCTTCCCGGACAACTAGCCAGCTTCAGTACCGCAGTAGCCAGCCATCCCGCGCTATTCTGTTCTCCACCGCATCTGGTTGAGCAATCTGCTAATTGCCTTGCGGTCGTTTTACGGTGGAGGATAGTCTGCAAGCACATGCTTTCGGGAAGGGGAGTGGATGACTATGGTCATGACGGGCAAAGAGGAAATCGAGATTGTCGCGACCTCAGACGAGCATGTCGAAAGCTTCCACGCTGCCCTCGACACGGTTGCCCGGGAGCGAAAATATCTGACGATGCTCGAAGCCTTCTCGCTGGCGGAAACGCGCGCCCATGTACTCGATATGATCGGGCGGAAAAACCCGCATGTGGTGGCGATCGCCGGCAACCGCGCTGTGGGATGGTGTGACATCACCCGTCATTTTTTCCCTGCCCACGCCCATCGCGGTAGCCTGGCGATGGGGCTGATCCCGGAATTTCGCGGACGGGGGCTCGGCAGGAGATTGATCGAGGCGGCTCTGGAGCAAGCACGAGAGCGGGATTTTCTCCGCGTCGAGCTCTCCGTCCATGCGGACAATGTCGCTGCCATCGCGCTCTACGAGAAGGTCGGTTTCGCAACCGAGGGGGTTCTCAGGCGAGCCGTCCACATCGACGGCCGCTTCATCGATACAATCAGCATGGCCATCCTCCTTCATACGTCAGTCGGTGCTTAACCCTATCAGCACGGTCTGCTGCTGCAGGCGTACGTCTCACGCCGCGCGGGCCATCCGTGGCGTCGCCTGCGTTACGTCGTCCGTGCGGAATTGCTGGACGATGGTCAGCAGGGCGTCGGCCTCGTCGGCCAGTTCGTTGCTGGCGGCTGTCGTGTCGGCAACCATGGCGGCGTTCTTCTGGGTCATCTGGTCCATGGCATTGACGGAGCTGTTCACCTCCTGCAGGGCCGAGGCCTGGTCCTGGGCGGCGGTGGCGATGGTATCGATGTGCTTGCTGATCTCGACAATCTGCGTGCTGATGCTGGTCAGCACCTGGCCGGCCTCGCGCACCAGCGCCGATCCGGTCTTGACCTCGGCGGTCGACTGGTCGATCAGCCCCTTTATCTGCTTTGCTGCGTCGGCCGAGCGCTGTGCAAGTTCGCGTACCTCGTGGGCGACGACGGCAAATCCCTTGCCTGCGTCTCCGGCCCGTGCAGCCTCGATGCCGGCATTGAGGGCCAGAAGGTTGGTCTGGAAGGCGATGCTGTCGATCACCTCGATGATCTGCTCGATTTGCCGCGCGCCGCTTTCAATGCGGCCCATTGCCTCGATGGCATTGTTGACGACAGATTCAGAACTGCTGGCGGTCTTGCGCGTCTTGCCGACAACCTGCTGAACATCGCGGGCTCGGTCAGCCGAAGAGCGCACGGTGACGGTGATTTCCTCGACAGCAGCGGCTGTCTCTTCCAGCGATGCTGCCTGATCTTCGGTACGCTTGGCAAGGTCGAGTGCGGACTGACGCATGTCTGAGCCGCTGCCCTGGATCGAGAGTGTATTTTCGCGGATCTGCACCATCGTCTGCTTCAGGCGCACCAGCGAGCCGTTGAAGTCGATGCGCAACTGCTCCAGCCGCCCGGCGAACGGTGTGTCGATGTCGTGCGACAGGTCGCCCTGTGCAAGCCGGGCGAGGCCGCCGGCGAGCTGTTCGACAGCAAAATCGATCTGGCTGTCGAGACTGCGCTTGTCGCTTTCGTTGCGAGCCCGCTCTTCCTCGACGGATGCGCGCTGCCTGGCGTTTTCGCCTTCCATCAATTGCTTGGCACGGGCGTTGTCGCGAAACCCTTCCAGTGCCCGGGCTATGTCGCCGAATTCATTGCGGCGGGACAGGTAGGGTATGGCCGTGTCCAGCGTGCCGGAGGAAATCGCCTGCACAGAGCCTCTGAGGACCGTCAGCGGGCGGATCAAACGCCCCGTTGTTACATAGGCGAGCAGTCCGATGGCCATCATGGCGGCAGCGCCGACAATCAAAATCAGCGTTCTCAGCGCATCGATCTGGTCCGAATAGACCTGCATCGGGATACCGGTAAAAAGAACCCCGGTCGTCGCGCCGGCGGTTGAGCGGATGGGAAAATAGCCGGTTATATACGGCTTTCCGAACAGAACGGCCTCGCCGTAGTAGGGCTTGCCGGCGGCAAGCATCGGTCGGGCCGGATGGTCGGCGGCGAGTTTGGTACCGACAGCACGCTCGCCATTTTCCTTCTTCACATTGGTCGAAATGCGCAGGTAGTCGCCGTCCTGGACCTGGAAGATGGTAGCGACGCCACCGATCGACGTGGCCACCTTGTCGACGAGATCATGATCTGAAACCTGTTGGGCGCCATCATGCACGATGCCGCGAAGTTCGCCGTCGCGTATATCGACTGTCGTGCCGGCGAGTTTCACGCTGTAGATGACCGCCATCGCGCGGCTTGCATCCCTGACATCGTCAGCCGCAGTCGTCAGGACGCGCTCCCGCAACTGATAGTACGTTGCTCCAGCGACAGCCGAAATTCCGAGAAAAATCAGCCCTATTGTGACAAAAACAATCTGTGAGACAATGGTTGAAGGAAGCAATCGGTTCATCAGCGCAACTCCTGCGGGCTTTTTCGGCAATATTGGCAAATGTGATTAAGGAAGCGAAAACGCTGGCGATTTAATCTTGAGGTTGCACGGCCAAAGCCCCGATGATGGGCGGCCTGGCGGGAGTTTCAATCGAATGTTGCGTCCTGTCATCCGCTGTGCGCCGACGACATTGTGCGCAATTTCCTGAAACTTTCCGTCCGTTGCCTGCGTATCACCCCGGTCGGTACGATGCAGTTTCCTTAGCCGGCATTCACATCGGTCGTACGAGTACGGCAGCGTTTATGATCGCGGAGCCTTGATGCCTTTAGATGGACCCTTGAGAGACAGTGCTTTTTTCGAGCAGGGCGCGGCATTGCTGGCGGCACTTGCAGATCGCGACCGGCTGCTGATCCTCAGGATCTTGCTGAAGCGTGAATTGCCGCTCAATGCGCTGGCGCTAATAACGGGTATCGGCAGCGGGGCATGTTCCAAGCATCTCGGTGCGCTTCGCGGTGCGGGACTGGTGATCTGTACCAAGCGGGCGGATACGGATTATTTTTCGTGCCGCTCGGATCAAGTGAAGAAACTGCTCGAAACGCTCGACGACATCCTGCCCGGCTCTTCTCTCGAGCGTCCGCCGGAACGCGGTGGTTCGGGCGCGCCTTGAGAGGCTGTCGACAGCTGCGCTCCACGACGTCGCCGTCGTGTCTTTCGGAGAGACGCCGGATTTCGTGAATTGACAAATCGATGTTTCGAGCGGAGCAGGAGAAGTAAGTCTCCCATAGCAGTCTCCGCGCCGACCTGTATCAGGCGGCCGGTGTTCCCGAGGACATTCGATGGACAGCGATCAACCTGCCGGGGGTAGCGTGCTGCGCAACCCTGCCTATCTCTCCTTTGTCGCGTCCAGGGTCTGTTCGCAACTTTCCTTCCAGGCGGTGACCGTGGCACTCGGCTGGATGATCTACGACCAGACCCACAGTGCCTATGCGCTCGGGCTTGTCGGCTTTTGCCAGTTCCTGCCGATGGTCATCCTCACCTTCGTCGTCGGCCATGTTGCCGACCGCTTCGACAGGCGTCGCATCGGTCTTGCCTGCCAGATCGTTGAGGCGGTCACGGCGGTGGTGCTTGCCATCGCCGTCTGGCGCGACTGGCTCGGGCCCGCCGGCATCCTAGCCGCCGTTGCTGTGCTCGGGGCCGTGCAGGCCTTTGAGCGGCCAACGATGGCGGCGCTTTTGCCGAATATCGTGCCCGCGCCGCTGTTGCAGAAAGCCATCGCCACCTCGACATCGATGATGCAGACAGCCCTGATCATCGGCCCGTCTGTCGGCGGGCTGCTATACGGCCTCGACGCGGTCGCGCCTTTTGTCATGGCGTCTGTGCTGTTTGCCGTCGCCAGCTTCAACGTCATCTCCATCCGCATGGCGCGTCGGGCACCGGTGGCCCGTGCACCGGTCACCCTGAGCTCGGTGTTTGCCGGCGTCGCCTTCATCCGCAGCCGGCCGATCATGCTCGGCACTATCTCGCTGGACCTGTTTGCGGTGCTGCTCGGCGGGGCAACGGCGCTGTTGCCGATCTTCGCCCATGACATCCTCAAGGCCGGTCCCTGGGGGCTTGGCCTGCTCCGGGCGGCACCGGCCGTTGGCGCGCTTGCCATGTCGATCGTGCTGGCGCGCCGGCCGATGCAAAGCGGGGTCGGCAAGACGATGCTGCTCGCCGTCGCCATTTTCGGAGTTGCGACCATCGTCTTCTCGCTGTCTGGCAACATCGCGCTTTCCGTGCTGGCGCTGCTGGTGGTCGGCGCTTCCGATACGGTCAGCGTCGTGGTGCGCAGTTCGCTGGTGCAGCTGCTGACGCCGGATTCGATGCGCGGCCGGGTCAATGCGGTGAATTCGCTGTTCATAGGCACGTCGAACCAGCTCGGTGAATTCGAATCGGGTATGCTGGCCGGGGCCCTCGGGCCGGTGGCGACAGGCGTCATCGGCGGTATTGGAACAATCGTGGTGGTGCTGGCGTGGATGAGGTTGTTCCCGGCGCTCGCCAAGGTGGAGACTTTGAATGGCTGAGGCAGTAACCCTCGAGGCATTTGCGCCGCGGCATTTCGAGGCACTGATTGGCTGGTTTGGTACCGAGGTCGAATTGATCCAGTGGGCGGGTCCGACGCTGGCGTTTCCGCTTGATATCACCCAGTGCGAGGCGATGCTGGCCGAGACGCAAGGGGAAGCGCCCGAGCGGCTGATCTGGACGGCGCGGGCGCTGGATGGCCGCATCGTCGGCCACGTGCAACTGGCGCTGGATCGCCGAAATGGTGTGGGCCGCCCGGCGCGCGTCGCCATAGCGCCTGAAGAACGCGGTCGTGGTTTTGGCCTGTCCATGCTTTCGGCAGTCGTTACACATGCCTTTGCCATCGAGGGCATGGAGCGGCTGGAACTGAACGTCTACACTTTCAACAGCGCCGCGATCCGCACCTATGAAAAGCTCGGTTTCGTGCATGAAGGCGTGCGTCGCTCCTGCGCCCGTGTCGGCGATGAAAGATGGGATATGGCGATGATTGGGCTTTTGAAGTCCGAATACCGCGCGATATCCAGCCAGCGCTGAACGGGATGGCTTCTCCCGATGTCTACTTGCCCCTGATGCGGGCGAGGACGCCGTCGAGCGCTTCGGTCAGCGCCTTCGCACCGCCCGCGGCTGTAAAATCGGCAAAGACCTGCTCGTTGAGGCCGCCCTTGGTCGAGAATTCACCGCGCAGCACGTCGAAATCCGGTGCTTGCGGCCGGGCGGCGGTATCGGCGAGGCTGGCAAACAGCGGCGCAAGGTAGCTCTTCGCCTGGTCGTAGGGCATCCCCTGCGCTTCCAGCCAGCGGCTGCTGATCTCGAGAATGCCGAAGAAGGTTCCCATCATGGCGCTGGCTGAGCCGAGAAGCTGGTATTCTTCCTCGGTCCTTGCCTCGACGGTCGATCCCAGCGCGTTGAAAAAGGCGGCGACGTCTTCGTCCGGCGGAAAGATGGCTGTCACGCCCTTCCGCTCGGCGACGAAGGGCAGCGGGATCGCCCGGGTCAGCCGCAGGTCCGTACCGATCCAGTCGGAAAGGGCGGTCCGGTCCGTCGCTGCGATCAGGCTGACCACGTGCTGGTCGGCGCGGAATGCCAAAGCCCGCACAACAGTCTCGGCGATCTGCGGCCGGATGGCGAGAAACACCATGTCGGCGCCATCGACCACCGTCTGGTTGTCTTTGGCGACACGGACGAGGGGAGAGGCGGCAGCGAGCCTGGCTGCGACATCGGCATTGCGCGGCGACACGAGGATAGATGCGATGGCGAGATCTGCACCGAGCGCACCGGTGACGATCGCTTCGGTAATTGCGCCGGTTCCGACAAATCCCAATCGCATGCACAACTCCCTTGCTCTTTCCGTCATCTATCGCCGGTTCGCCTCAGAGGGCAATGTCGCGAGGGCGTCATTGACGCTCTGCCCACGCGGATAACGCGATTTGACGACGTTTTTGGCCAAGGCAGCACTGCCCATTTGCGGAATTCCCCGTTATTGTCCCGTGAATCATTGGCGGGCGGCAGGGTCGATCGCTGCGTTACAAGGTGGATGGAATGGACACGACTTCAAAGATTGCCGATATCAAGATCGATTTTCACCCGTCGCCGGTCTCCGACGCCGACCGTGCGCTGGCGCTGGCGACACCGGGTTTCGGCAAGGTGTTCACCGACCATATGGTGCTTGCCCGCTGGACCACGGAGAAGGGCTGGCACGACGCCAAGGTGACCGCTCGCCAGCCGTTGTCGATCGATCCGGCCAGCGCCGTGCTGCATTATGCGCAGGAAATCTTCGAGGGGATGAAGGCCTACAAGACTGCCGATGGCCGTATCCTGCTGTTCCGTCCGGAAGAAAATGCACGACGCTTCTCCGACAGCGCCATCCGCATGGCAATGCCCCCGGTGCCGGAGGACCTGTTCATCAAGGCAGTCGAGACGCTGGTGCGGGTTGACAAGGCGTGGATCCCGTCGGGCGACGCGAGCCTCTATCTTCGCCCCTTCATGTTCGCCAATGAAGCCTTTCTCGGCGTGCGGCCGGCGCATGACTATATCTTCTGCATCATCGCCTCGCCGGTCGGCTCCTATTTCAAGGGCGGCAGCAAGGCCGTGTCGGTCTGGGTCGAAAAGCACTATACGCGCGCTGCAAACGGCGGCACGGGTGCTGCCAAGTGCGGTGGCAACTATGCGGCCAGCCTTGTGGCGCAATCCGAGGCAGCCAAGCAGGGTTGCGACCAGGTGGTGTTTCTCGATGCCGCCGAGCATCGCTGGATCGAGGAACTCGGCGGCATGAACGTGTTCTTCGTGATGAAGGACGGCAGCATGGTGACCCCGCCGCTCGGCGGGACGATCCTGCCCGGCATCACCCGCAAATCGGTGATCGCGCTGGCTGAGGCCAAGGGTCTACGCGTCGAGGAGAAGCGCTACTCGTTCGAGGAGTTCCAAGCGGATGCGGCGAGCGGAAAACTCCGCGAAGCCTTTGCCTGTGGCACTGCGGCTGTGCTTGCCGGTATCGGCCTGATCAAGCATTCGGACGGCCAGTTCACCATCGGCGATGGCGAAACCGGGCAGCTGACGGCGGAATTGCGCACTGCGCTGGTCGGCATGCAGCAGGGCGCCACCAACGATCCGCATGGCTGGACGCACGCCGTCGAAGCCTGACCTCCAGCCTGGCCGGTCCGCATAGGCCGGCCTCCGCTGCCTGTACAACCGGACATGGTCCACGTCGGCGGCCAGCAACCGTTCGGGCGCGATGCTTTGAGCGGCTTTAAAAATCCCGCGCGGCTTTCGCCTGTTTTTGCATATATGCCTGCTCTTAGCCTTTTTAACCCGCTACATTGGGCCAATTGATTCGGAGCGGTCGTCGCAGGCGACCGGTCCGACGCGCACCAGGATAGCAAAGCCCACCGCGCCGTGGGCACGGGAGACGACACATGGCCATCATCACAAAGCCCGACATTGCCGAGATGCGGCCTAAAATCACCGTCATCGGCGTCGGCGGCGGCGGCGGTAACGCCATCAACAACATGATCGCGGAAGGTCTGAGCGGCGCCGAATTCGTCGTCGCCAACACCGACGCGCAGGCCTTGACCATGTCGAAGGCGACCCGTCTCATCCAGTTGGGTGCGCAGGTCACCGAAGGTCTCGGCGCCGGTTCGCTGCCGGAAATCGGCCGTGCGGCTGCGGAAGAATCGATCGACGAGATCATGGACCACCTGCAAGGCACCCACATGTGCTTCGTCACCGCCGGCATGGGCGGTGGCACCGGCACGGGAGCAGCTCCGGTGATCGCCGCTGCAGCGCGGGCTGCCGGTATCCTGACCGTTGCGGTCGTAACGAAGCCCTTCACCTTCGAAGGCAAGCGCCGGATGGAAGCTGCCGAAGAGGGGATCGAGCGGCTGCGCGAGGCGGCCGATACCGTCATCGTCATTCCCAACCAGAACCTCTTTCGCATTGCCGATGCCAAGACCACCTTCGCCGATGCCTTCGTCATTGCCGACCGCGTGCTCTATTCCGGCGTTGGCTGCATCACCGACCTGATCGTCAAGGAAGGCCTGATCAACCTCGATTTCGCCGACGTGAAATCCGTGATGCAGGGCATGGGCCGGGCCATGATGGGCACCGGCGAGGCCTCGGGCGAGGGACGTGCGATGAAGGCGGCCGAAGCGGCAATTGCCAATCCGCTGCTCGACGACGTATCGCTGAAGGGCGCCAAGGGCGTGCTGGTGTCGATCTCCGGCGGCATGGACATGACATTGTTCGAAGTCGACGAAGCCGCCACCCGCATCCGCGATGAAGTTTACGAGGACGCCGATATCGTCGTCGGGGCGATCTTTGACCGCAATCTCGATGGCGCATTCCGTGTCTCCGTGGTTGCCACCGGCCTCGACCGCAGCCAGACCAACAGCGAAATGGCAGCCAGTGCCGTCGCCGAGGCACAGCGACGCACGCTTCAATAGTCCAAGCTTTTTACCTGACAAGCGCCGGCCAATGCGGTTCACCCAGGATCGCGTTGGCCGGCGCAACTGTATCCAGGAGGCGGATTTCTTTCTTCTTTCGCATCGGACGGCTGGATCGATCTCCGCTTGCGAACATCTCCATGCCGATATATCTTAAGATATGTTTTCTGTTGTATCTTACGTAAGGAAATGGTGATGCGCGATCATCATGGACGAGACGGACGTGGCAGGGGTGGGCATGGTCGTTTCGAGGGCGGCTTTGCCGCCAGCGGCGCCTTTCGGGCCGGCCGCAAGCTCAGCTCGGGCGATCTGCAGCTGCTGATTTTGGCGCTGCTGGCCCGACAGCCTGCCCATGGCTACGAGCTGATCAAGACGATCGAGGATATTTCCGGCGGCTTCTATACACCGAGCCCTGGGATGATCTACCCGGCGCTCACCTATCTCGACGAGATCGGTCATGCGGTTTGCGAGGCCGAGGGCAACAAGAAGCTGTTTCGCATCACCGAGACCGGTCTTTCCGCGCTGTCGGCGGACAGGGCCGGCGCCGACCGTATTCTCGACGATCTCGCCCATATCGGTTCCAAGATGGATGCGGTGCGCGACGTGATGGAGGGGCGCGGTCCACGAGCGGGTCAGGACCCAGAGGCCCATGGTCACGAGGCGCTTGAAGTGGCCCGGCTGGCGATCAAGACGGCGCTGTTTCACAAGCGCGGCTGTTCCACCGACGAAGCGAGCCGGCTGGCAGACATCCTCCGCCGCGCCGTCGCCGAAATCAATCGCGGCTAGAGGCCGCCTCCACCACAGGAGATTTCATGACCGAAAAACACGCCATCGGCCGGGTTCGCCACGAACTGCGCCGCCGCCTTCTGACCGTCACGGCAACCGAGCGCCTGACGCCCGACATGCTGCGCATTACGCTCGGAGGCGAGGATCTCGCCGGCTTCGTCAGCGCCGGCTATGACGACCATGTCAAACTATGCTTTCCCAAACCCGGCGAGGAGCTACCGGTGTGGCCGGCCATCGGACCGGATGCGACGCCACTGGCAGAGGGCGTCGTCGCGTCTCCGGTGCGTGACTTCACGCCGCGTCGATACGATGCCGACAGGCAGGAACTGACGATCGACTTTGCCGTGCACGAGGCCGGTCCGGCCAGCGACTGGGCCGTCAACGCGGTGCCGGGAAGCCGGCTGGGGGTCGGCGGTCCGCGCGGCTCCTTCCTCGTGACCGACGATTTCGACTGGTACCTTCTGGTCGGCGACGAGACGGCGCTGCCAGCCATCGGCCGACGGCTGGAGGAACTGCGCACTGGCGTGCGCGCCATCGTTATCGCCGCCGTGACGGGCCCAGCCGAAGAGCAGGCCTTTGCCAGTAGCGCAGACCTCGACATCAGATGGCTTCACCGACCGCTGTCGGCTGCAAGCGACACAGCCGTCTGGTTTGCCGCGCTTTCCGACCTGACCCTGCCTGATGGCGACGGCTATGTGTGGATTGCCGGCGAGACGGATGTCGCCAAGGCCTTGCGCAAGGTGCTGGTGGAGCAACGCGGCGTGCCGCGCGGCTGGATAAAGTCGGCCGGCTACTGGCGCCATGGCAGCGCGGGCTTTCACGAAAGCCACAGCGACTGAACGGGGCGGGTACGCCACGACACATGCCGGGGTTTACCGGCCTGAAAAGACCGCCGGCTGGTCGATAGCCGGCCGGCGGTCTCGCTGCCCTTGACTTTGTCGCCGCCGCGACCGACCTCACGGGAAACCGTGCGCGAAGGAGTTTTCATGCCGCAGACCGTTCTCAAGCTGTCGACCCATGGCCAGGGGCTGTACGAATTCACGGATGCGGCGGCGGCGTTCGTGCGCCGCAGCGGTGCGGAGGAAGGGTTGCTCACCGTCTTCGTGCGCCATACCTCGGCCTCGCTGATCATCCAGGAAAACGCCGACGACGACGTCAGGACCGATCTCGATGCCTTCTTCCGGCGGCTGGTGCCACCGTCCTCCGATCCGTCCATGCGCTGGGTGATCCACACTGCCGAGGGCGCCGACGACATGCCGGCCCATATCAAGGCGGCGCTGACGCAGACGTCCATCGGCATTCCCGTCAACAACGGTCGCCTGCTGCTCGGCACCTAGCAGGGGATCTACCTTTTCGAACACAGGGATCGGCCGCACCAGCGCGAGGTGATACTGCATCTCGGCGCATAAGCCTCTGAAACGGCCGCTGAATAGGAAGTGAACGGGCCGTTGGCTTGTCGTTCAAGCTCGCTCCTCTAGTTTTCACCGCATGCCCGATCCGTCGGGCAATGAAATTGAGGAAACGGAGTGAATGTGATGAACCTGTTTGCGAAACTCGGAACCGCCAGCCTGATTGCGTTGAGCGCAGTGTCGGTCATGGCGCCCTCGGTCTCTGCTGCCGGTCTTTCGTCTCCTGCGGAAACGGTCCGTTACCAACATCATGGCCGCGATATCTGCTCGCCGCTTATGGCCGTGCGCAAGGCGCGGGCCGCCGGCATACGGCGCGCCGAGATTGCCAAGATCACGCCGCGCCGCGTCGTGGTCGTCGGCCGCAGCCACCATGGCATGGAACGGATGGTGTTTGCCAACCAGTCCGATTGCCCCGTGCTGCGCCGATAGAACGACAGGCTTTCCGCACCGCGTGGCGATATTTGATCTGGCGTCTCGCGGGACTTGCTTTTAACTGGAAGATGCCTTTGGCTGATTCTGAACCGTTTTCGGTTCCAGCCGTTGCACCAGCGCCGATTGCGTGGGAGGCGCGGTGGGCGCTGATTGTATTTACGCTCCATGGAGGATGACATGAAACTTATTCTGGCCAAAGCCGCCCTGACGGCGGCGCTGATTGCCGGTGCCTTTTCCGGCACGGTGACCTCGGCCTCTGCACAGAACCTCGACATCTACGTCGGTCCTGGACATCACCGTCCGCCACCGCCGGACTATTACGGCCGTCCGCCGATGCCGCCACCCGGCTTCCGTGGTCGCGGCTGTGATCCGCGCCAGGCAGAAGGCATAGCCCGCGATTACGGCCTGCGCCGCGCCCGCGTCGTCGACGTGACGCCGCGCCGGGTCGTCGTCAACGGTTTCAGCCGCCGTGGTCCCGACACCATCATGTTCGCCAATGTCCGCGGCTGCCCGATGATGGGCCGCTGAGGCCTCTGACCGTCGAACGAAAAAAAGCCGCCCCGGGTTTTCGAACCCGGGGCGGCTTTCGTTTGATGCGTTGCCGTGAACGTTGCGGCTGGCCCTATGGCTCCAGCGCGTAGGTCACGTTGACGGTGACGTTATAGCTGTTCTCACCGCCGGCCACCGGCATGGCCGCGTCCGAAGCCCCTTTGAGCATAAGCGGACGCATCATCGGCTGCGGTGCTGCGCGCACGGCATTTTCCGTGATCTCGATGACGCGGCCGACCTTGACGCCAGCGGCTTCGGCGAGCGTCTTTGCCTTGGCGGCGGCATTGGCCATGGCGTCCTTGCGAGCCGCCTCGATTGCCGCATCCGGCTTGTCGTTGACGAACTGGATGTCGCCGCCCTGGTTGATGCCGAGGCCGACCGCCTGGTCGATGAGGCCGCCGAGCTTGCCGAGGTCGCGCACGCGCACGGTCAGGCCGTTCGTCACCTGGTAGCCGACCAGTTCCGGCTGTTGCTGCTGGCCGTCCTTTGCAGGTGGATAATTATACTGCGGCTGGATGGCAAAGCCGGAGGTCTGCAGGTCGCGCTCGGCGATGCCGGCATTCTTCAGGGTTGCCAGAACTGCGCCCATCGCCTTGTTATCCTGATCGAGTGCATCCTGGGCAGTCTTTGATTGCTTGACGACCGACAGCGTGACGACCGCCATGTCGGGCGCGACAGCCGCCTGGCCTTCGCCGGAAACGCTGATCAGCGCCTGGCGCGGCTCGCCCGCTGCAAAGGCCGTCGCGCTGGTGAGCGTCAGCAGGGCAAGGCCGGCAAAGGCGCTGCAGGCAAGTCTGGCTGGCTGGGGCAGGGTCATCGGTTTCCTCCGTTGTTCTTCTGGAATACCCTTGTGTCGATTGATTGTGTAGCCAATGCGGCAATCCCTTGTCGTGACACAAGTTTTGGGCTAGAGGCAAGACATACCGGAGGACCATTGCTCCGATATATTGCGCAGAGCGCAAGGTAGGGCCTGTAGCTCAATGGTTAGAGCCGGCGGCTCATAACCGCTTGGTTGGGAGTTCGAGTCTCTCCGGGCCCACCACATTTTTCTATGTCCTGACGAAACCAATGGTCGCTGCAACAAATGCAACGATTGGTGCAACTGAGGCGGAAAACAATCACCACGGAGGTCATTGGCGGAAACATGATGCTTACGGTGGGGCCAAGCGGCATTGGTAGGATAGTGACTTCCTTGTTGACATCTTTGGCCGGCGGAATAGGTGAGGTGGCAAAAAACTCGGCTTTCCCGGAATACTGAATCCGGGCGAAGGTAACATGTCGGTCATTGTCGAGAAGAACAAGACCGAGAGCGTGGGTGTTTTTAATGCAGTGAATGTTGGTGCAGGAATGACGACGAATGTCGGTTTGTCCTACAGCGTCAACGCAGGTTCACGTATTAACCTTATGAGCAATGACACACTCTCTTTAACGAGCCAAAACAGCACTGCATTGCAGAGTAACAGTGAACTTCACCTAACCTGTGGCAATGATCGTGCCCCTGGACGTGGTGTAGGTCGCGGCTGATTGCCGTGCTTTCCGACTGAGGTCGGAGGGGATATCAGCGAGCCACTGCTGGCAAACTGATTTGGGGATCATCGCTCATTTGGGCCATGGTCTCAAGGGTCATGTACCGGGCGCGCTGCACGGCCCATTCATCGTTCTGTTCGAGCAGCAGCGCCCCGACAAGACGGACGATTGCCTCGTCGTTGGGAAAGATACCGACCACATCAGTGCGGCGCTTGATTTCGCCGTTGAGACGCTCGATCGGATTGGTCGAGTGTAGCTTTGCCCGGTGCTCTCTCGGGAAGGTCATGTAGGCCAGAACATCGTCTTCGGCATCGTCCATGATGGTGGCAAGTTTTGGCACTTTCGGCCTGATCTGGTCGGCGACACTACGCCATTGAGCGCTGGCCGCCTCCGGTGTTTCCTGGGCAAAGGCCGTTGCGATGAAGGCGGAGACGACCCGCCGACCGCTCTTTCCGGCATGCGCCAAGACGTTCCGCATAAAGTGAACCCGGCACCTCTGCCAGGTGGCATTGAGAACCTTGGTCACGGCCGCTTTGAGACCTTCATGGGCATCGGAGATGACAAGCTTGACGCCGCGCAATCCTCGGCGTTTCAACTTGCGCAGAAATTCCGTCCAGATCGGTTCGGCTTCTGACGTGCCAACCTCCATACCCAGGACCTCGCGCCGGCCATCACTGTTGACGCCGACGGCGATGATGACAGCGACAGAGACAACCCGTCCGCCGCGTCGGACTTTGAGGTAGGTCGCATCGACCCATAGATATGGCCAGTCGCCTTCGATCGGTCTGTCGAGGAACGCTTTCACCTTAACGTCGATTTCTTCGCAGAGACGGCTCACCTGGCTTTTGGATATGCCACTCATCCCCATGGCCTTGACCAGGTCGTCAACTGAACGGGTCGAGATGCCCTGGATATAAGCTTCCTGGATGACCGCCGTCAGAGCCTTCTCTGCCATGCGGCGGGGTTCGAGGAAGCTCGGAAAGTAGCTGCCCTTGCGCAGCTTCGGAATGCGAAGCTCCACGGTCCCAGCTCGGGTTTCCCAATCACGGTCACGGTAGCCGTTGCGCTGAGCAAGCCGCAACGGGTTCTTGTCGCCGAAATCGGCACCTGTGGCTGAGCCGACCTCCAGCTCCATGAGCCGCTCGGCGGCAAAACCGATCATCTCACGCAATAAATCTGCATCCGCGCTCTTCTCAACAAGCGAGCGCACGTCCATCATGTCTTTGGTCATCGGTGATCTTTCCGTCAGGTTGGTCTTCAACAACCCGACCCTAACGGAAAACACTGGTGGCCGCCCGCAAAGCCGATCACCCGCTACAGCGCTATGGAAGCGCGCGGGCACTCGCCTTTGCTACCCTCCACAACCTACACCACCCGGCGGGACACGATCTGTGGCAATTCAAATGTCTTGATGCGCGAAGACGGTTCAATCGCCATCTCAGACACTAAACTTTTCCTGGATTTTGACGAGATTGAAGTAAACGGCGAGAAGCGTGTCGTTATTGATAGTGGGAGGATCGACCTAAATTGATGAAATCACACCAATATGTCATCTTTCTCGGACTGATCGGCGCGATCATTTCTTTCTCACCGGCTTTCGCTCTGAACTGTGAAACAGAAGTTTCTAAGTTCGACTATACGAACGACACACCATCGACTTTCAGTTTTGGCGATAAGAGTGATGTCGACAAAGCCTACAAAAAGCTAGCCGAGACCGTTGGGTCTCTGGACATGTATTCGAAGCCAGTTGTGTTTTTTTCCAAAGGATACACCGGGATAACACAGTACTTTTGTCCTGGCGAGAAATGTACATCTCAGGATATTGGGAAGGGATTCAGTATATGTTCTGCTCGTGGCATGAGCGCGGCTGACTCATGTTATCCTCTAGCCGTCGTGTATCACAGCAAAATGTATTGTCTGCTCTATCCAAGCGGAGAAGCTCCCGACCCCAAAAGGCCCTTTAAGCAATATATTCCATTCGACGAAAGTAAGTAAACATGGACAAAAATATATTTCCTTGTGGAAATGATTTGAAAATCCAGACCCATGGGCGGGACTTGCCAACACGCTTTCTTCAAGTTGGTTGATAGGCTACCATTCGGGAGTGTCCTTGATAATCGGCTGACCTGCCACTGAGAATTTCCTCCATAATGGGTAAGGGTCCGGCCTATTAAGGGACGGACGAATGAAGAAGCAGAGATTTACGGAAGAGCAGATTATCGGTGTGCTGAAGGAGCAGGAGGCTGGCGCGAAGGCTGCCGATCTCTGCCGCAAGCACGGGATTTCAGAAGCAACATTTTATAACTGGAAGGCCAAATACGGCGGCATGGAAGTCTCCGAGGCGAAGCGGCTGAAGGCGCTTGAGGACGAGAATGCCAGGCTAAAGAAGTTGCTGGCCGAGCAGATGCTGGATGCGGCCGCACTCCGCGAGCTTCTTGCAAAAAATGGTAGGGCCCGCCGCCCAGCGTGACGCCGTTACACATCTGAAGACCGTCATGGGTCTTTCGGAACGACGGGCCTGCAACATCATATCCGCCGAACGCAAGACGATCCGCTATCGCAAATGGAAGTGCGTGCGCAACTTCAAAATAGAACGTCGCTTGTCGATCGACGCGGAAAGATGGGTACCAGTCTCGTGGATCTTATGGCCAGTGTTTCGAGCGTACCAGGCAGTCTAAATGACGACCTTGATGTGGCGAGGGTCTGGGTCTATGGGGAACAGATCTACATGTTGTCCCACGCTCACAACACACTAAAGGGTATCCCTATGCACGACTCTCGGGTGAGCGCTTCCGTCGATTTGGGTGTTGTCGAACAATCGCGATACAGCGCCCGAAGCTTCATTTGGGCATTTTTGGCGACAAATCGCCAATTTTCGTAAAAACTTAAATTGCTGATTTTATTACATAATAGTCGGGCTGATGCGTGAATCATTGCAGGTTTGTTGCGTGAATCTGGAGGGTTATTTGAGGTCGCATGGGACGGTGCGGCGGGTTCGGGCGACCTCATGTAAGCCGGATTGAACTAAGAGGCGGGTTGTTTGACGCTGCTATGGGGAATTGAGAAGTGGCCCGATGTCGGCAGAGCCGGAACCATGCCGTCCCGATTGCTCCGAGGGTGTCGCTGATCCTGAGAATCGACATTCCTGAGCGTTTTGCCGGAGACCTTGCAGACCTGTGGGCCAAATGTACCGGGATCTGACGCGGTTCGGTCTTGCTGGGGTCGAGCGATATCGATCGCCGGCACAGCGGCGAGCGAGTGGGAATATGCTGTAATGTTTGCGGTTGTCTGACATCATGAAGTATCGCACCAGAAGGATGATGGCCGAGGCGGTGAAACAGGCGCGACGGTGACGCCAGTTCGACGCATGGGGTGCTGGCAATCGGGGCATTCGAAGGAATGGGCCTGTTGAGATTTTGTCGAATGGGATCGCTCGCCTATCGGTGATAGTTGGCCGAGGAGGCTTCTGCAGAGAGCGATACGATCGCGCCGGTGACAATTGGCGAGAAAGCCAAAATGGCGCATGCGGTGGAAGCCATCCGGAAGCACATGAAGGAGAAAGCGCCGGATGAACTCGTGGGGATGAAGACGCATGATCTTCTCACGGTCGCGACCGTTTCCACGATAATCCTTCCATCGGAAGGCGACATGGTCGTCATCGACATGGACGATGCGGCTGTTTGCGATGGCAACACGATGGGTGTAGCGGCCAAGATAGGCGAGCACTTGATCCGGACCACCGAATGGCGGCTTCGAATAGACCACCCATTCGATGCTGCGAGCGCGGGCAAGATGGCGGGCGAATGTCTTGTTATCGTTGAGATGAGCGAGTTCGTTGAAGAATTGCAGCTCGTCTTTGGCAAAGGCATCAGCGAGAGCTGTCAGGAAAAGCCGGCGAAACAGACGTGACAGCACGCGAACGGGCAGAAAGAAGCCCGATCGGCAATTGATCCACCTTGTTCGATCGGGTGAGAGGCCTCCACCCGGTACGACACAATGGACATGGGGATGGTGGGTCATGGCCTGGCCCCAGGTGTGGAGCACAGCGGTTACACCGATCTCTGCGCCCAGCCACTTGGGGTTAGCTGCGATGGTCTGCAGGGTCTCGGCCGAGATCCGCATCAATAATGCATAGACGACCGCCTTGTTCTGGAAGGCGATCTCAGCGACACCACGTGGCATCGTAAAGACCACATGGAAATAGGGGACCGGCAAGAGATCGGCGATGCGAGCATCGACCCATTCCTTGCGAGCAGCTCCCTGACACTTTGGGCAATGACGATTGCGGCAGGAGTTATAGGAGATGCGGGTTTTGCCGCACTTATCGCAGGCATTGACGTGACCGCCAAGCCTGGGTGTCCGGCAGGCTTCTATCGCTCCCATGACACGTCGTTCGCCGCGGCCAAGATGACCGGCGTTCTCGCGTCTGTAAGGGCCACCATGCCACCGAAAGATGTCGGCGACTTCGAAGGCGGGACGCAACCTGCTACGCTTCCGGCGGGGTCACCTCCAATCGCAAACGGTCAAGGGGACTGGCGGTCGACCTGATGGTGTCGGTGGACACCTGTGCATAATGCGCAGTGCTGGATAGATAGGCATGGCCAAGCAAGACCTGGATGATCCGGATATCGGTGCCATTCTCCAGAAGGTGCGTTGCAAAGGAATGCCGCAACGTATGGACGGTGACCCGCTTTGAAAGGCCAGTAGCGGCAACCGCTGAACGACAGGCGGCGTTCAAAACGGTCGGTTCGATCGGCCTGTCGGCATCGCGCCCTGGAAAAAGGAACCCGGTGGGTCGCGATAGACGCCAATAACTGCGTAAAATGCCCAGCAGCTCGTTTGACAGCATGACGTATCGGGCTTTGGCGCCTTTGCCATGACGAACATGGATCACCATCCGGGAACTGTCGATATCCTCGATCTTCAGACCACAGACCTCGCCGACCCTGAGGCCAGCGGCATAAGCTGTGGTCAGCGCTACACGCGCCTTGAGACTGGAGACGGCCTCAAGAAATTGGGCCACCTCGTCCGCCGACAGAACAACGGGGATCTTGCGGGGTTTGCGCGCGTATGGAATCCGCTCAGGGACATCGTCTTGGGCCAAGGTAATGCCATAGAAAAATCGGAGAGCACACACGATCTGATTTAACGATGCCCACGATATCCCCGTCGAGACAAGGTGAACCTGGAACGTGCGAATGTCGTCGAGATTAAGCCGATCAGGTGATCGGGAGAAATAGCGGCTGAACTTCCGGACTGCACTGATGTAGGATCTTTGGGTCGCCGGGGACAAATTGCGGATCGTCATGTCCTCAATCATCCGGCGGCGAAGAGGGCTTATCTCAGCCATCGGGGCCTCCTGTCTGAAGGGTGGGTTGCAACACAACCATCCTCTCAGTCAGGGCGCTCTCGTCAAAGCCCGCCGCAAATCGCCGCGATCAGCGGCTTAGTTCAATCACAGTGACGTCGAATCTTTTCAATCACTTAGGTGTTGCGGCGGACTCTTGTCTCGTCATGTCCGACCCGGAGACATAGGTGACAACGTCGTGCCGAACAGGTTGTCGATGGTTTGCTGCATGCTTGTTGCCAAATTAGACTTTCCGAGACTGGTCACCGCCGCCAGGAATGTTGGTCCCACTGTCGCGGACAGGTCGGTGTCTGAAGCCCGGCCGACAGCAAAAGACCGTCGCCGCCATTCACTGTAGAATTCGGATCGGACACATCTCGCGGGGCGGTCTGGTGGATCGCCCGCCAGGCAGGGGCACTGACCGGTTTCACAATATATGATGTGTATCGCGCTTCTCCGACCCGGTCGCAATGTTTCAATCCATGTTGCCCTATTGACGCCAGCGCTTTTCACCACAATAGGATCGGGGCGGAAAAACCTAGCAATCGCCAAACAGACGGCGACCGGAGTGATCGTGAGCGAACCAACCGTAGCAGATGCAACAAACCGGGTTTATGAATCGCTTCAGGCGAACAATGCCGATATCGACGTACATATCGCGGATCTGAAGGCAGCATTGACGCGAGCAGGCCTGAAAGAGGCCGTATTCGACCCTTCACGGCTCGTGCAGAACAATCGTTCAGGCAGAAAGCTGATGCAGGCCTACTTTCGCCAGCGCGGCGTAACGGTAAAATTCTCGGCGTCGTAAAGCTATGTGGTGCTGCCAGACGGGCGGGCTGAGATTTCACGCTCGCTGACCCCTGCCAGCCATCACGGCCGCATTGGCAAAGGCTAGGCCGCGCGCGCGGCTCGGCGGCTGTACTGGCGCGGTGTGCAGCCAATTTCCCTGCGGAATGCGAATACGAATGCGCTTTCGGAATCGTATCCGAGGTTGCTGGCTATGTTGGCTATAGTGTCCGGGGTGGTCAGCAGGCGGTCCGCTGCGAGCATCATTCGCCACTGCACGACATACTCCATCACCGATACTCCGACTTTCTCCTTGAACCGGAAAGCGAAGGCCGAGCGGGACATGCCGGCGCGCTCTGCGAGTTGCCGAACGCTCCATCTGTGGCCGGGCTGTTCGTGAATGGCGGTAACGGCTCGGTTAAGGCGCTTATCCGACAGGGCGAACAGCCAGCCTATGCCGATCTCTGCCTGTTGCGCGAGGTGCAGCCGCAAAACCTCGACCAACATCGTCTCGGCAAGGTATTCGGCAACGAGAACGCTTCCCGGTTGCGGATGCGTACGCATCCGAGCTGAACCGGATTGCGGATTTGAGTGATCGTGTGGATGCTCTGTCTATATAGACGGCAATATAGACGGTGCTTTCATGGACATCACAAGCGATCACTCGGGGCGTTTCAGCCGGATGGAGATTGTCGATAGCGGGCGTCGGCGGCGTTTCACGGATGAAGCGAAGCTGGCGATCGTGGCTGAGAGTTATGCTGGCCCGCGGCAGGTAACAGTCACGGCGCAGCGTCACGGGATCACGCGTTGGCAGTTGAATGCCTGGCGCAGGGCCGTGCGGGAAGGACGCCTTGTCCACCGCTCGACGAACGAGTTTGTTCCGGCGATTGTCGTTGCTGCCGAGCCTGTTTTTGCGAGCACGCCTCCTGCGGAAACTGTCGCGGTGCCGTCTCCCATCACCGACCGGGGTCGCATAGAGGTGGTGAGTGCGAACGGCCGGCGTGTGATCATGGGCCAGGATATCGATGTGGACGTTTTGCTACGGATCATGCGTGGTTTGGAGACATTGCGATGAATCCGTTTCCGATGGGGGCGGAGATCAAGGTGTGGCTGTCGACCGGACATACCGACATGCGGTGTGGCTTTCCATCCTTGGCCCTTCGGGTGCAGGAAGTTTTAAAGCATGATCCGCTGGGCGGTCATTTGTTCTGCTTCAGGGGCCGCCGCGGTGACCTGATAAAGTTGATCTGGCATGATGGCCAGGGCGCATGGCTGTTCACGAAAAAATTAGAACGCGGCCGGTTTATCTGGCCGAATGTGCAGGGTGGCGCGGTGGCGATCACACCGGCGCAGCTTTCCTATTTGCTCTCTGGAATTGACTGGCGAGCTCCTCAGGAAACTTGGCGTCCAACACGCGTTTGAGTTTCTTCATCATTGAATTTGTTGAAGAAATATGCTCTTATTCTGGCATGTCGTTACCACCGCTTTCCTTTCCTGACGATCTTGCCAGCGCCCACGCCGCGCTGCTGATAGAACGCGAGTCACGGTTGCGGGCCGAGGCGGAAGCCACCAGCGCCAAGGCAAAACTTTCCAGCATCGAGGCGCTCAACGCCCATCTGCAATTGCTGATCGCCAAGCTGGAACGCGACAAACATGGTCCAAGCCGGGAGCGCACCCAGCGGCTGATCGACCAGATGGAATTGCAGCTCGAGGAGCTGGTTGCCGATGCCACCGAGGACGAGCTCGCTTCAGAAGCGGCGGCGGCCAGAACCCAAGTCGTGCGTGCCTTCACCCGCAAGCGGCCAGTGCGCAAGCCTTGGCCAGAGACTATCGAGCGCGAGCGCGTCGTCATCGACGCGCCCAGTGCCTGCGATCACTGCGGCAGCGAACGCCTGTCGAAGCTCGGTGAGGACACCACCGAGACGCTGGAGGAGATCCCGCGCCGCTTCAAGGTCATCGAGACCGTGCGGGAGAAGTTCACGTGCCGGGACTGCGGCTGCATCAGCCAATCGCCCGCACCCTTCCATGCAACGCCACGTGGCTTTCTCGGCCCCAAGCTACTCGCCACCATCGTCTTCGACAAATTCTCTGAGCATCAGCCGCTCAACCGCCAGAGCCGTCGCTTTCGCAGTGAAGGGATCGATCTGTCCACCCAGACGCTTGCCGACCAGGTTGGCTACGTCAGCGCCGCCGTCACACCGCTGTTCGATCTCATTGAGACCCATGTGTTTGCGGCCGAGCGGTTGCACGGCGACGACACCACCATCCCGATCCTCGCCAAGGGCCAGTGCACGACGGGGCGCATATGGACCTACGTTTGCGACGACAGGCCGTTTGGTGGGCTATCACCGCCGGCGGCCGTCTTCTACGCCTCCAGTGATAGGCGGGGTGAGCATCCGCAACGACACCTGGCCGAGTTCACCGGTATCCTGCAGGCTGATTGCTACAATGGCTTCAATCCGCTCTTCGATCGGACCAAGAAACAGATCCCGGTGACGCCGGCCTTCTGTTTTGCCCACGCGCGCCGAAAGTTCTTCGAGTTGGCAGATGTCTCGCGAAGTGCCCGGCGGGGCAAAGGGGCAAAGCCTGTCTCTGCGACGGCGTTGGAGGCGGTCAAGCGTATCGATGCGCTGTTTGACATCGAGCGCGACATTAACGGCCAGAGCGCCGGTGAGCGACTTGCCGTGCGCCAGGAAATGAGCAAACCGCTGCTCGAAGAGCTGGAGACCTGGTTGCGGCAGGAGCGCGAAGGTTTGTCGCGATCCTCACCGGTGCTTGAGCCGATCAACTACATGCTGTCGCGCTGGCAGGACTTTGCCAGATACGCCGATGACGGCAGGATCTGCATGACGAACAACGCGGCGGAAAGAGCTCTGCGCGGCGTGGCGTGCGGAAGGAAAAACTGGAACTTCGCCGGGTCCGATCGCGGCGCAGACCGGGCTGCCATCATGCTGACCCTTATCACCACGGCCCGTCTCAACGATATCGATCCGAAGGCCTGGCTGGCGGACGTGCTGGCTCGCATCGCCGATCTGCCCGTCTCCCACCTGCACGAATTGTTGCCATGGGAATGGAAGAGGATCAAGGCGGCGGAGATTGCGGTTGCTGCGTAAATAACTGCCGGAAAAGCTCTTCCGATCGGCGTAGACCCTCATCCGTCAGCACCAGCGACTTCGACTTGTTCACCGGATCGCCAATCAAGCCTTTCTGATGCAACCGATCCGTCGTAGCCCAGTCAAAACCCTTCCAGGCGCAACGCTCGTTGTGAAGCGTCAGCCATAGCAGCGCCAGCACAGCATCGTCGATTTTGCCTTCGTCGATCTCCATCCCGCCATTTTACCACGCGCAAAAGCAAAAATCCTGCGGTTCACCTCGGATGGATACGCGGATGCCTCAGCAACGCCATCATCCGGTCCAGATAGGTTTTGAGGGCGTATCGATCCGCGCCATCACCGATATGCAGTATCTCGGGAAGGGCGTTGAGCAGATGGCTCGACAGCTCCTGCCTGAACGTGAAAATGGTACCGAACAGGCAACAGCTACCGCCGCCGCCGATTTGAAGCACGCGCCCGTTGAGGGGACCGTCCACCTCGTCATAGATGTTGCCCGGCTCGATTGCCGGGTCGCTTGCCAGGGAAAAACGGTGGCCGTGGGGCAGGGCGAAGAACTCTCCTTCCCTAAGCAGGATAGGGTCCGGTCCATCCGCAACGGAGAGCCAGCACTGGCCGGATACGATCGCGAAGCAGCGAAAGGCTGAATCCGCCGCGAAGGCGTAGGACCAGTTGCCGCCAAAATCCAACCCGCCCGACATATAGCCGCGCGTTTTCACCAGTGACAGCACGTCCGAGAGCGGATGGCTGGCCAGAATGGACGATCGCGATACTAATGTGGATTCCATGCCATAGAACCTACGGAGATCCCGGTCTAATTTCAACTCACGGAAATGGGAGCGAAAGACGCGAGTTTCCTCACGGGAGCAGCCGGCTGTATGCGAACGATGGCGGCAGGCTTTGGACTCGGAGCCAAGCGGCAAGGGCCTCACTCCTATGATGCCGGGGCGTGGTTGCACTAACGAACGGATTTCATGGATGACCCAACAATCGACTTTTCTGGTACTCGGCGCCACTGGCGGTACGGGCAAGCATTTCGTTTCCCTGGCTCTTGCGGGCGGCCACAGGGTGAGGGCACTGGCGAGGTCTCCGGAAAAGCTGGGCGTTGCAACTGCGAACCTCGAGGTGCGTCAGGGTTCGATCACGGATCCGATCGACACGGATGCCTTGGTGAGCGGGGTCGATTTCGTCATTTCGATGCTCGGCGATGTCAAGCTCCAGAGGACCGACAGGATCAATACCGCCTTCGTGAAAAGGCTTGTCCCCTCGATGCGGCGGCACGGCGTAAAGCGTTTTCTCTACCAGGCGGGAGGATTGAGCAGACCCTATAACGGGAGACTTTCTCCACTCTTCTGGACGATACGCAACACCTTGGCCCGCGCCTATATCGGTCAGCATGAAGACAACGAAGCGGTGATGCAATATCTTGCGACAGAGGCCAACGACATGGAGTGGATCGTTCATAGAGCGGGAATAGGTTCGGACGGTCCGTCGAAAGGCGTGCTCGAGCGGTCGGCATCCAGCTTCAGCGTAGCAACACACCGTGACTGCGCAAATTACAATTATAGGACAATCATGACGCCTGCGGCGATTCATACGTCTGATCTCAGCTGTTACGCCCGCAGCTAGGCTCAGTGGTCTCTGCAAGAGCGTCCGGATGCCATTACGGCAATGTTCGCGCCGGAAGGTCCGCGATGCATATCTACATGACCTCGGATGAGATCACGCCTCCTCCTTCAGCGCAGCGATGAGGGCGCGCAGGGCTGGTGGGGTCTGGCGGCGGCTGGGGTGGTAGAGATAGCAGCCCTGGAACGGCGGGCACCATGCATCGAGGACGCGGATCAGCCTGCCTGCGGCGATGTCGTCGGCGACGTCGTCTTCCATGACGTAGCCGAGGCCTGCGCCGGCGCGAACGGCTGCAGCGGCGAGGTCGCCATCGTTGACGACGAAGGATCCGGATGTCCTGATCTTGATCTCGCGTGCCCCTGACTGGAATTCCCATGGCAGGAGCCCGCCGGCGCTGGCAAGCCGGTAGCCTATGCAGTTGTGTCCTTCTAGGTCGCCCGGCACCTCGGGCTTCCTGTGGTTTTCGAAATATGACGGCGTGCCGACGACAACGGTCCTGAGATCCGGGCCGACGCGCACCGCAATCATGTCCTTCGCCACGGTTTCCCCGAACCGAATGCCGGCATCGAAACCGTCGGTGACGATATCCACCAGCCGGTCATTGATGTCGACCTCGACCTCGACATCGGGGTTGTCGAGAAGAAAGGTCGGGAGCTTCTGGCGGAGAATGGTCCGGGCCGGGTAGGAAAAGGTCGTCAGCCTGACCTTGCCCGACGGACTGTCGCGCCATTCGCCAAGCGCTTCCAGCCCGGCTTCTATCTGTGTAAAGGCCGGCTGGATGTGCTGCAGCAGCCGCTGTCCGGCATCGGTCGGCGCGACGCTGCGCGTCGTGCGCGCCAGCAGCCTGACCCCAAGCCGCTCTTCGAGCCCCCTGATCGCATGGCTGAGAGCCGAGGGCGAAATTCCCAGCGCTGCTGCTGCCCGCGTAAAACTGCGCTCACGCGCCACGGCGGCAAAGGCCATCAGATCATTCAGTTCGCCGCGTTCCATTGATGCAGTGTGCTCATAAGTTCATGCGGCGTGCAACGGATAATCGAGGTTTGCGGCGTGCTGTAGGGTGAGCGCAGCAAGACGTCAAACCGGAAGGATATTCCCATGGATCTCACCAGCTATCGCACGCTCGGACGTTCGGGCCTCATCGTCAGCCCTCTTGCGCTCGGCACCATGACATTCGGCGCCGGGCGCTGGGGTTCGGGCAGCAAGGCATCGCGCGAGCTTTTCGATACCTACATCGCTGCCGGCGGCAACTTCTTCGATACGGCGGATGTCTATTCCGGCGGGCGCAGCGAGGAGATGCTGGGGGAGTTTGTCGCGGAGGCGGGATTGCGCGACCGGGTGGTGATCGCAACGAAGTCGGGCTTTTCCCGGAGCCAGGGCACGCCTCTCCATGGCGGCAATGGTGCCAAGAACATCCGGCTCGGCATCGAGGGATCGCTGAGACGGCTGCAGACCGACTATATCGATATGTACTGGATCCATGTCTGGGATCGCACGACGCCTGCAGAAGAGGTGCTGCTTTCGCTGACAGATGCGGTCCGGAGCGGAAAGATCCTGCATTACGGTTTCTCGAACACGCCGGCCTGGTATGTCGCCAAGCTCGCGACGCTGGCTGCTGCCCATGGCCTGCCGGTGCCCATCGGCCTGCAATATGCCTATTCGCTCGTTGATCGCGGCGTCGAACTCGACATTCTTCCCGCGGCTGCCGAACTCGGAATGGACCTCGTGCCATGGAGCCCGCTTGCTGCGGGTCTGCTGACCGGCAAATACGGCCGCGACATGCTGAGCCGTGCCGGGCCGGCTGGGGCAATTCCGGACACCGCCGGCGATGGCGGCGAGGGCGAAAGCGATGGCCGCCTCAACGGTGACAATCCGTTCGGGGGGCTCCTGTTTACCGAGCAGAACTTCGCGGTGGTCGATGTGCTGACGGAGGTTGCGGCCGAACTGGGCCGGCCGATGGCGGCGGTCGCTCTCGCCTGGCTCATGCAGCGTCCGGGCGTTGGCTCCGTGCTCGTCGGGGCGAGCCGCGCCGGACAACTCACGGAAAACATAGCCTCGCTCGAGATCGTACTGACGGGGGATCACCTTCATCGCCTCGATTCGATCGGTGCGCCGCCGGCGTTCAACCCGTATTTCATCTTCGATCTGCCGAAAGAGGTGATTTTCGGCGGCACGACCGTGCGTTCCTGGGTGAGGCCCGCCTGAGCCGGAATCGGGGCCGGCAACCGGCCCCGATCAACGCCTGTGCCCGAAAGCAGCATAGATTCAGTATCGAATAGTCAATGCGTAGTGCGTTGCAGAAACGCCTTTATACTTTACAAGTAGTTTATATTATAATTAACGATTGTCCGATATTTTCTTGACAGTTGGTATTTCCAGCAGCAGCGAATCGGGGTCAAGAGTATGAAACTTTCTGTCGCAACGAAGCTTTTAGGCATATTTTCGGTGTCTGTGGCCATGACCGCCGGACTAGGTTTTTTTGCGGTTTATTCTCTCGATTCTATTCAAATGAAAAACCATGTCATCATTGAAAAGCGCATTCCGGGTTTCATTCTTCTTGGGCAGATGAATGCTGACATCGGCGATGTTCGCATTTATCAAAGCGCCGTACTGAACGCTCCAGCGGAGCAGCGCCAGAAGTTCTCAGATATACTGAAGACTGCAATCGATAAGGTCGAGAATGACATCCGCACCTATGAGCCGCTTCTGGTAGACAAGGAAGACATCGAGCTGTTTGCCACGCTGAAGCGCAACTGGAGCGCAGGCCTGCAGTCTTGGGGCGAAGTGGGCAATCTCGCAAAGAATGCCAAAGCGGATGAGGCGAGAGCGCTGTTCTATGGCAAGGCGCTCACCGACTATAGCTCGGCCGGCGACGCCGTTCAGGCAGCTGTCGATGACATCGCCATGAACACCAAGGACGAAGGCGCCGCTACGTTGCACACCATCTCCTTCGCGTCTGATGTCACCTACGCGTGCCTTGGGCTTGCTCTCCTTCTCGGCATTGCCTCTGCGCTCTTTGCCATAATGAACGTCTCGCGTCCGCTTGCCGGCATCAACACCTCGATGCGCAAGCTTTCGGAAGGCGACACGGATTCGGAAATTCCCTTTGCCCGCCGGGCCGATGAAATCGGCCAGATGGCCGGCGCGGTCGAAATCTTCCGTCAGGCAGCGATTTCCAACAATCGCCTGGAACGCGAGGCGGAAGACAACAGGCGGCAGGCTGAAATCGACCGGATCGAGGGTCAGCGCCGGGCTGAAGAAGAAGCGGCCGAACGTCTGCGCATCGCAACCTCGGGCCTTGCAGATGGTCTGAAGCGCCTCGCAGCAGGTGACCTGTCCTTCCAGCTAACGGAAGCATTTTCTCCGGATTTCGATGCCTTGCGCCACGACTTCAACCGGTCGGTCGAGCAGCTCGGCGGCGCCCTGTCGTCCATCACCACCAGCGTATCCAGCATGGGCAACGGCACTCGCGAGATTGCAGCCGGCGCCAACGATCTGTCGAAGCGGACGGAGCAACAGGCTGCCGCGATCGAGGAGACCGCTGCGGCCGTTGAGGAAATCACCGTCAACGTGGCTAACTCCGCCAAGCGCACCGAAGATGCACGCGACGTGGCGTCTCGCGCCAACGAGTCCGCTGGAAAGTCTGCTGAAGTCGTTTCGCGGGCCGAAGAGGCAATGGAGAAGATCGAGACTTCTTCGCAGCAGATTTCCAACATCATCGGCGTCATCGACGAAATCGCCTTCCAGACCAACCTGCTGGCATTGAATGCCGGCGTCGAGGCAGCCCGTGCCGGCGAGGCAGGCAAGGGGTTCGCCGTGGTAGCGCAGGAGGTTCGCGAGCTTGCCCAGCGTTCGGCGCAGGCAGCCAAGGAAATCAAGGGTCTAATCCATAGCTCTTCGTCCGAAGTCGCAAACGGCGTGAAGCTGGTGCGCGATGCCGGCGATGCCCTGAAAACCATCGGGCAGTTCATCGTCGAGATTAACGGCCACATGGACTCGATCGCCACGTCTGCAAAAGAGCAGGCCACCGGGCTCCACGAAGTCAATCAGGCCGTGAACTCGATGGACCAGACGACACAGCAGAATGCCGCGATGGTGGAGCAGTCGACCGCCGCGTCGAATACGCTCGCCAACGAGGCCAATACGCTTCTCGAACTCGTCAGCCAGTTCAAGCTCGAAGGTGTCAGGAATACACAGTCATCGGCGCTCAGGCAGACGGCGCAGGCCATGGCTGCTCCGGCGCGTCAGTCCCGCCCGGCGGCGCAGTTCGCCGCACCACGCAAGATGGCAGCAGGCGGCGGCAGTTCAGGCGCCAGCTGGGAAGAGTTCTAAGCGCATCGCATTTCTGTGAAGGGATTTCGGAACCGGACGGTGGAGCAGCGATCTGCTCCACCGTCCGGCACCCTTTAAGCCACCGGGTTGTTCTTCCCGTGATCAAGGCCGGCGCGCTCGCGAAGATTGCCTCTTGCTAAAATACATGTGTTTACAGCGTATTGACGCTCGCATATCGGAGCGTGTAGTCGGTTCGGACGATCCTCAATGCGTGGCTGCATTGCCGTCCGCCGGCCGGAGAATTACTGGAATCGTTAAGGATCCGGGGGCACGGACGCCGCTAAGTGCATAATTTATTGAGATTTGAATGCCAGTCTTCGATTAAATGAGGACTCCCTAAATGAAAATCAATCTTTCCCGCACCTTGCTGCTGTTCGGGCTGGTCGTCGGCGCCGGCCTCTTCGTGTCCATCGGTCTTCAGACCTATGCGATCGAGAAGCTCAAGGTGAACGGACCGATCTACAAGTCGATCGTCGAGGGCAAGGATCTGGTTGCCGACATCCTGCCGCCGCCTCTTTACCTGATAGAGTCCTACATGCTGGCAAACGAGATCGGCAGCAACCCCGATCTCTATGCGGTCAATGCCGGAAAGATACGGTCGCTGAGGAAGGACTACGACGAGCGTCGTGCGTACTGGCGTGCATCCGGGCTCCCTGATGAAATCAAGAACGAGCTGGAGAACGATGTTCTCGCCAAGGGAGACGTTTTCTGGAAGGTCATGGACGAGCGCTTTCTGTCTACCGACAGCTCGGTTGACAGGCATGCGGCTCTGATGGAGCTGAAAGACACGTTCCATGCACATGAGGCGGCAGTCCTCAAGCTGGTGAAGATGTCAGACGCGCTGTCGGCAGCGCAGGAGGCCGAAACCGCCCGCATGTCGTCCAGCCTGATGTCGCTGGCGCTCGGTGCTGGTGGCCTGTCGGTCGTGGTGTTCCTGGCTGGCCTCGTCACCATCCGGCAGAGAGCGATCCAGCCGATCACCAAAATGACGACAGCCATGTCGAAGATGGCGGGCGGCAATCTCGACGAGGCTGCCCCTTACGCCGACCGGACCGACGAGATCGGTGCGATGTCTGCGGCGCTCAATGTCTTCCGGACGGCAGGCCTCGAAAATCGAAGCTTGCACGATCAGGCGGAGGCCTCGAGAGCCCAGACCGAAACCGAGCGGCGCGGTCGCGAGGCCGAGCGGCTGGAAGAATCCAGGCAAGTCAAGATGGTGATCGACGCCCTTGGCGCCGGGCTTGGCCGGCTTGCCCAATGCAACATGCAGACGACGATCGATTCAAGCTTCAGCGAGCAGTTCGAACCGCTGCGTGCCGACTTCAACAATTCGCTGGCAAACTTCCAGACGACGCTGGAAGAAGTGCTGCAGAAGACCCGGCTGGTGCACGGCAACGGAACCGAGATGCAGGAGGCTGCGCACAGCCTGTCCAAGCGTACTGAAGAGCAGGCTTCGGCGCTGGAAGAGACTTCCGCAGCACTGGAAGAAGTGACTGCTACCGTACGGTCCTCGTCGGAGCGGAGCCTCGAGACGCGTCACCTCGTTGCCGATGCCAAGCAGTGTGCGCATACCTCGATCATGACCGTGCAGGAATCGGTTGCTGCCATGAACCGCATCCAGGCGGCGTCGGGAGAAATTACGCAGATCATCGGCGTCATCGACGAAATCGCTTTCCAGACGAACCTGCTGGCTTTGAACGCGGGCGTAGAGGCGGCGCGGGCGGGAGATCAGGGCAAGGGCTTCGCTGTCGTTGCCCATGAGGTGCGCGAACTGGCGCAGCGCTCGGCCAAGGCTGCAAAAGAGATCAAAGCGCTCATCGTCAACTCGTCCAACGAGGTCTCGACCGGCGTCCGTCTGGTGGGAGAGACCGGCATTGCCTTGCGCAAGATCGAAGGCTTTGTCTCCGAGATTGACGCCAAGGTGGAAGCCATCGCCACCTCCAGCGTCGAGCAGGCGACGGGCCTCCAGGAAATCAGTTCGGCCGTCAACGCGCTGGACCAGATGACACAGAGAAACGCCGCCATGGCCGAAGAGACGACAGCTCTCAGCAACGAATTGTTCTCCGGGTCCAGCGTGCTGACGGAGCTCGTCGGCCGCTTCAAGCTCAACCGCACAACCACCCTCCGCCACGCCGATGCCGAGATGGATGACCTTGCCCCTGCCGCCAGGCGCCAGCTGCGGCGCGCCTGAGGAAGCACAGTCCGAGGGTTCAATCGCCTGCGCACGGATACGACCTCCGTGCGCAGTCCGCCGTTCTCCCGGAGAGGACGGCACAAATCACGATGTGAGTGTTAGGCCCCGGCAGCAAACTGCGTGACTGTATGCCCCGACATTAAGTCGGTTCGACTTTCCGACAGTGCGCTGGTGCGTGCTTGCTAAGCGGCCAGCATCTGGCTGAGATTGTTGATAATCGTTTCCGGATGGTAGGGCTTGCCGACGAAACGGCTGGCCGCGGGCAGGTCGGATGGCTGGACGTTGCAACGACCGGAGGTGACGATGATCTTGGTGTCCGGCCATTGCATCGACACCACGGCTGCAAGCTTCAGTCCATCCATCGACCCCGGCATATCGACATCCGTAAAGACAGCACAGATTTCTGGATGGGCGGTCAAGACAGCCACGGCATTTGCGACATTCGGGGCTTCGAGAACCTCAAAACCAGCATCCTCGAGTGCGCAGACGATGTCGAGGCGGATCAGCGCTTCGTCCTCGACGACCAAGACCGTCATTCTGTCGCTTGCCATTCCTGGCTCCTGTCCGTTGCTCTGTCTCGATCTAAACGCAGGTACTTGGATTTCGATACAGGCGCATCGCAGATATATCAGGACATGTTTAATTAAATCCGAAGGAAGTGCCGGCGGACCTTAACGTAGTCGTCCCGGCCGTCGCGTGGATCGGCTGGGACGAAGCGCTTAACGCGAGGCGATACGGCCGGGGGCGACCGAGAGGTGGGGAACCACCAGCAGGCGGTTGACTTCGCCGCGCTTGAAGGCTGCGAGGAAGCGGCGGTAATCCTTGAAGGAGACGCAGCCGTTGGAATCGCCACGGCGGCCGAGCATGTAGGTGTGGGCCAGCAGCCCGTCCCGACCGTAGATGGCGCGCGGGTCGACGGGGTTGAGGCGGATCGCCTCGACGCCGTGGAACAGCGATTCGCGCATCGTCAGGTCATAGGTGTGCGGTGGCGTCGGGCCACGGTTCTTCTGGTTGACGTAGCGCGGGTTGTCGATCATCTGGCCAAGCCCGGAATGGGCCTCAAGCTGCTCTCCATTGGGCAGGTACACGCGGGCCGCCGAGATATCGTAGATCGCAACGCGTGTGCGGGCGTTCGGCAACGAGGTCGGTGCCTTGAAGACCGGCTCGTTGTCCATCCCTGCATCGTCAGGACGGGCGTAGGCGAGCAGCGCCTTGGAGGGGCGGGTCAGCTTTGCGGCCGGCGTCGTTGCCGCATCCGGCGAAGGGGCCGGGCGCATGGTTGGCAGCGGAATGCTCGACATCAGCATGTCATCAGCGGAAGACGTGCCAGACGAATCGCCGGAAGCGGTCGGCATGACCAGTCCGAAGGTCTGTTCGACAGCGACGTTTGCGCGCCGTGCATCGGGCTCGACCATGGCAGCGGCGCTGGACGGAAGACCGTCGTCGTTTTCAGCGGGGCGCTGCTGCGGCACGATCTCACGGGTGGAGACAACTGTCGGACGGGCAGGCTTTGCGGCGGCCTGCGGGCGTTGTGCTGGCACGAGGGCCGTCGCGTCGCGTGCGGGAGCAGGCGTCGGGTCGATCATTGCCATCTGGACAGGCCGGTCTGCGGCTGACGCTGTCGCTGCCGTCGTCGGGTTGGGCATAGGTGTCGGAATTTGCGAGCCAGGGCCTGTCGGCGCGGCGCTGGCAAGCGCCAGCCTGTCGTCGCGTGAGGTCACGGGGAGGGCAGGAGCCGAGGCTGTCAATGCGCGTTCGCTGGTCGCTGCGGCGCGGTCGAGATCGACGCTTGCCGTGCGGACGGCGGCGGCATCGGCTGTTCCGGCCGGCACGGCGGCCAATGCCACTTTCAGGGCGGCCATGACGTCGGCAGGCAACGGGCGCCCCGACTTTGCGAGCGCATGGGAAGACTGGCCTGCATCGGCGATCTCGGTCGGTGCATGTACGACGCGGTCGCTCTTGGCAATGACGGAGTAGCTCGGGGCGAGGGCGGCCATTTCGGCAGCGATTGCCGAGCGATGGGCTTTGGCGAGCGCGAGAGCATTGATGCCGGCGGGGTCGAGGGTCGCAAGCCGCAGGCTTGGATGGCCGACAGGCTGCGACGCTGCTCGTGCCACCAGCGCTGGGCCGGATTTCTGCAGGATGGGAGAGCCTGCTGCGTAGGGGCCGACGACGCCCTGAAGAGCGAAGGCGGTGGCTACTACCCAGGAAAAGGCGACCACGCCGGTGCCGATCATCACGGTGCCGACCGTCATGACGCGGGACGAGCCTTTCTTGCCGGCCTTTCCTGCCCTGGGACTGACGTCCCTAAACGTCTCGATCGCAAACGCCATGATACTCGTTCCACACTGATACACACTCGGGCGGCCAGGCGATCCGGATTGCCGGAGCCTGTGCTGGTGGTCAGCTAGACGATGTTCGTCTCCGCTGCTTCCCGCCGCTCGTCTCAAAGAATGAAGAATCTTGGTAACTAAACCCTTTACGCGGTGAATATTAGAAGCCTCTGCCGCAAATTTCTGTCCGTCGCGGCTCAAGAGCGGCACCTTGGCGTTCGTTTTTGGAACAGTTCGGCCGTCTTGACCGTTGCGCCATTCCGGACCGGGTGGTTAATATGACGGTACGATGACGACGCGCTGCATAGGCAATCCGTGCGGCCGAAATATGGGAGAAAAGAAATGGAAAGACGGCTTTTCCTGGCGTTCTGCGCGCTTGTGGCCGTTCCCATGACGGCTTCTGCCCAGCCGCACAGCATCGGCAAGGCGCTGACGGCATGCATCGTGCAGGCTGCCGAAGAAAACAGGCCCGTGGTTCTCGGCAAGGATAAGCCCGTGGCGCAGATTGCCTGCGATGACGACGGCGCCAGGTATTTCTACGACGCGCTCGAAACCCTTGGTGCCGAGACCAGCGATACGTCCGCCGCTGGCGTTACGCTGATCACGCGCCGTTTCGGAAGCGAAGGAGGGCCCGGAGCCTCGCGTTGCCAGCGGAAAGTCAGTGCTTCCGGAAGCTCGAGGGACGAAGACTATCACTGCTGGATCGACCTCGACGTCAACGACACGGTGCTGACGGGCTGGACGGGAAGTCGCCACTGACCTCTCGCTGATGTCGCCGCGCGCCAGACCTTAACAAGCTTTGCACAAGCCATGCCGCCTATGACTCTTCGAAGACGCCGGGATGTGACGCGGCGGGAAAAAGGACAATGATATGTCGAACGAAACAGAGACTTACCGCGACCCCAAGGATTCCACTGTCGCTCTTTTCCTGATGGACAATGATGCAGACAAACTGACGGACATTCTGGTCGCTGCCCTCAGCGAAGCCTTTCGTATTCTTGGCGAGGACGTTCCCTCCGACAGCATTCACTGATCGCCGACAGCGGCCAATTTTTAAGCGCAACGTTTGCGCCGGTCGGCAAAATGCCATAAATTATGCGATAAGGCTGTCAACTTGCAGCTGCGGTTTTCTTCACCGGCAGCACAAGGCGACGATAGTTTTCTTGCATGAGGATGAGATGAACGATTTTTACGTCGGCCAGAAAGTCGTCTGTATCGACGATAAGTTCAAGAACGTGTCGATCGACCAGCTGATCCGCAAGGACGAGATCTATACGATCCGCTGGGTTGGCATGTATTCGCACTACATCGACGGCGAATTTCTCGGCATCAAGGTAGCCGAGATCTTCCGTGGGGACGATGACGGTCCGGAAGGCTATGGTGCTGCCGACATGCCTTATCGCGCCTCCCGTTTCCGGCCACTGGTGGAAGACAAGATCAGCTCGCTGCGCAAGCTGCTGGCACCGACACCCGATGCCCCGGTCGAGCCCCAGAAGAAGGCGCCCGTCAAGAAGACCGAAAAAGTCTGAACCGACGGTATATCGGCATTTATAGCCTCCGACTGCCTGAACCTTCACCGCATGAACACGTTAGACGTGTTCATGCAACCTGGAGGACTGTCGGGATGAGCGAAATGACTTTGAAAGACCTGGCCGAAAAGATGCGCGATATCGATATCGCCATGCTCCTGACGCATGCCGAAAACGGTACAATTGCCGGGCGGCCGATGAGCAATAACGGCGATGTCGACTACGATGGCGACAGCTATTACTTCACCTGGGAAGAGGCCAAGATGGTCGCCGACATCGAGGCCAATCCAATGGTGTCGCTGACATTTCAAGGCGAGAAGTCTTTCGCGGTCGCTGTAGAAGGCGAAGCAGCGCTGATCCGCGACAAGGCACGATTTGCCGAGCACTGGACGAGCGAGCTGGACGTCTGGTTCCAGGACGGTGTGGATACCCCGGGCGTTGTGATGATCCACGTCCATGCCGAACGCGTCCATTACTGGGACGGGGAGGATCAAGGCGAGGTTCAGGTTCCGGAGGACGATCAGTAGCCTCGTGAGGGACAATCGGGCGCATACCTGCAGATTACACAACCTTACGTCTTGTCGGATGTTGCCTGCACCCTATGTCATTCCCATCGCGCTCCTTGAGAAATGAGCGGCGATAACGCCGAATTGGAGTACCGATGAAGAAAATTTTTACAGGTTTTGCTGCAGCAGCGCTTGCTGCGATGGTTGGCCTTTCCGGAGTTGCGCCGGCTTCTGCCGCGCCGCTGCCTGCCATGACAATGGCTGGTGGCTCTGACGTTACGACTGTCCAGTACAATCCCGATGCGCCACCGCCTCGTCGCATGAACCGCGATCGCCGCAGCCCACCTGGTTACCGCAACGATGAACGCCCTGGCTTCCGACGCGGTCCTCCGCGCGATCGTCGCGGCAATTGGAACGGTTATCGTGGCTATGAGCAACGCCGTCCCGGCTATCGCCGCCACAGCGATGGTTTCTGGTATCCATCGGGCGCGTTCCGTATCCGGATCCAGTAATCAATATCAGCTTCAGCGACTACAAAGGCGACCTCAGGGTCGCCTTTTTTTCCGTCAATTTTGTCGAATTTGGGCGTTGCTTGCCTATCAATGGCGCCTGTCCGATCATCACAGTTTGCTAACCATCAACCGACGTGGGAGACACAACTTGACGTTGGCACGGTAAATCTACGGTGCCAATCGGCCGTCGCATTAAGATTTCGTCCATAGCATCCCAACAGAGCGCAACTAGACTGCTCGGGAAAACAAGGGGAATTGCAGTGTCTGACAAGAAGGCCGCCGAAAAGCTACAATACGGAAATCGCTTCGGAAACGACATCGTAAAGTTGGCGAATGCCTCCCTCAGCCTTGCCTCCCAATCTTCCGAATCCGAAATCGCAGCTGCGAAATACGCCCGATGGTTCAGCAACGGCGAGGTAATACCGGAGCCATCCGAGACGTCACGAGCGCGTTTCCGCAAGATCCTGCCGACAATGGACGCCATCGAGGTTGCGTCGGCGACGCGCGAAAACCTGTCGATCCTTGGGAACGACGCGCATGATCTTTTTTCCGATCGACTGCCGGCCAACAACCGGATGAGGAAAGCGAACCGCTCCAGCGTGCTGCCTTCCATCCCCTATCTCGGCAGCTGCAAGTTCGGCGAAGTGGTGGTCGGCCAGTCGTCCGCGAGCTATTCGGTGCTGCAGCTTTTCATCGCCAATTTCGACGGGGAATTCGACACCTCCGCCGGTGCAAGCTTCTACAAGCCGAATAGTCGCGAATTCGACCAGATGTTTTTTGGCGTGCATGTCGTGGTTGATCGGGATGGTAATCCGCTGGGTTTCGATCGCAAGCGCGGCGTCGACGGTATCGCATTCAAGACGAAGGATCTGAACAAGGCGCTTTACAATGTTGCCGCCGCTGCCACCGGCCTTTCGATGGAGCAACTGAAGGCAAGGGCGCAGGCGGCTGCGCGCAAGAGGTAGGCCGCGCTAGTCTTCCCTTTGGCCCGCATCGATAATCCGGTCTTCCGCCATGCGGCGGTCCATGTGGATGGAGAAAAGCTTGGCGGTGAGATGGACGACGTTGCGCGCCTCATAGCGGATCTTCATCTTGTCGATCCGGTGCTCGATGGTCCGCTGCGACAAGCCAAGCTCCACGGCGATTTCCCTGGCGGTCTCGCCCTCCATCAGCAGTTGGATGATGACTTCGTCAACCGGGTCCAGCTTGGCGTCAACAGGCGCCTTGAAAAGGAAACGGCCTTCGGTGAACGATACGCACCATTCCGCCCGGTCGTTGGTCTTTTGAGGAATCAGCAAACGGTCGTAGCCGACATTGATGCCAGCAATTTTTGTCAGGACCAGATCGATCAAGGGCTTTCGCAGCGAAAGCGCGCGGCTGTAATGGGGGATGACGGCGTCGAGGAGGTAGGTCCTGTCTGGCAAGTTCCTCAACGGACCGTCGGGAAACATCTTTTTCAGATTGAGAATGCGACTGTTGATCCCGTAGGGCTTGATGCGCCGGAAATACCAGTCGAGAGGATCATCGCTTCTGGTGTCGATGAAGTTGAGCGACATCTTCAGAGACATGGCCTCGCTTATCGTGCCGCAAAACGTCTCCGGATCTTCTATCGGGCTGGTTGCATCCAGCCAGTTGTCGATCAGGGTCTGGGATATGGAATTGAAAGTCGATTTTGAAGTCATGCTAGGCTTACCGTAACGGCAAGCCCGCAGATTCGCATGGTTGATTTAACAATTATCAATCTGTCGCGTGGGTTGTTTTTTGCGACTGTTGCGCGAATATCTCACGTCAGGCCGAGACCCCGTGGTCCGACGTCGGTCAGCCCCTTAGGTTCATGCGTTGTGCAAAGCGCTGAGAAGATCTTCCTGCGTACGATGTCCCGCATGAAAGAGGTCGATTGCCCTGTTGGCTGCCGCAAGGCCGGCCTGGCTTGAAAGTTTAATTTCCCGTTCCGCACACCAAGCGTAGAGGGCACCGGCGAGAACGTCGACTTCTTCGGAGCAGATCGGCGTCTGGATCAGCATGGTCATATCGCCACCCTCTTGATGAAAGCACCCGCGATCAGGTGACGATCCCATAAAGCCGCGATTTTGCTAATATTCAAGCAAGACCGCGCGGGGGTGTTAATATCCTCCGAAAACGGGACACCCACCGTTCCGTAACGGTACATTACTGCTGTTTGGAAGGCGCTGCTGCCCCGGACTGGGGCAGATCGGTCCCTGGAATTTCAGGGACTTTTGGGACGACGAGAAGCAGCACAGTCAGGATGACGGCCAGCCCGACCATGGCTGCGAGGATGATTTGTGCACGACGCGAGATCACTGGCGATTAAGCCTCGATGCTTCTATTGATGCGCTGATCAGTTCCTCGGCAAAGCTGAAGGCAGATTCTGCGTCCTCGCTGCCGAGCTTCAGTTCACCGCACTTCGCATGCATGGCGCGGCGAATTTCCTCCAGAAGAGCCTTGTCGACCTTCTGATCGCCTTCGCTGAGCGCGTGGGTGAGGGCGCATTGGGCCAAGATCTCCAGCACCGCGAGGCGACCTTCGATTTCCCCCAGCGACGGAATTGCATTTTTCGCGCTATCGCGAGCACAGTCACGGGTTGTGTTAAGCATAGCTATCGCCTCCTGATGACAACTTTACTAAACGCACCATGCGCGCAATGGTTCGCTCCTCCAAACAATTTCGTCGCTGTTTCGCCTTTAGTCTGCGGGACACAGCGATGCGTCGGCCAGAACATCCCTGCAGCGGGGCGAACGGCGGAAATCATCGTAATACATGGTCCATTCAGTAGTGTCCGCGTCGCGGTAAGGGCCGAACTTGAAATACTGGTTCCTGCCGAGACCTTTGTCCGCATGACCGATATGTCCCTTGACGGTGACAATCCATTTATCGTTGGCAAAAATCTCGATGCGGCCGGTGCCGTCTGGTCCGGGCTGGGTGTAGATGGCGAAATCGATCCAGCCTGAACCGGGCGTCGGCAGCTTGTTGCCGCGATCGGTGATGGTCATTGCATCCGTGCAACTGGTGAACTCGCCGCCGTCGCTCTTGGTCCAGGTGGCGTCTGTCGCGACGAGGGCACGCATCTGGTTGGTGTCGGGGCGGTACCAGACAGGCGTCTGGCCGGAAGCGCAGGATCCGGGATTTGCGCTTGGCGCACCCGTCGGCGGCGCGACATAGTTCGTCTCGACAGTCGCAAACAACTTGCCGTTGTTGAGGCGCAGGGCGAGGAAGGGGCTGAAGTCGCCCTTGGCCTCCGGGCCGATCTCGCGCTTCCACTGGGCAATCAGGTAACGATGGTCTCCTGATGGTATCGGATCGGCGAACTTGACCGCAAACCCGTACCAGACGCCTTGATCATAGGGGACGCGGTATTTGGTTTTTTCCCAGATCTCGGCGCGTTCGCTGCAATTTTCTTTGCCGGCTGCGCAATTCGGCTTGATGGTGAGTTTCAACGCGCCGCCGCCGCTTCGGCTCACCGCCGACTGGAACTGGTAGGTGCCTGCCTTCTGCTCGGCGTTATTGCGATAGTAGAGGTGACCGGCCGGGGCGAAATCTTTCCCGTCGAAGCCGTCGCGCAGCACTTGCTGACCGCCGTCTTCCGCCCGGGCGCTGGCAATCCGCGAGATCGCGGTCAGGATGGCCAGAAAGATGATCTTGGCGCGCATTAAGTCGGGCTCCGGCATATTTCGATTGTCGCATCATTGACGTGTACGCAGCGCCTCGGCAAGGGGCGGTGATTGGACAATCGAAGACAAGCCGGTGGACAAACAGCGCGCTTGGGGCTTGATTGCGTTCAGAGAAGACGAGGGAGTTCCGACCATGACCATTGACCACGATCTCAGCCGCATTGCCGTGCAGGAAGAAGTGCTGCGCTTCGACTCGTTCGATCTCTCCACCGCCTGGGTTCTTGGCAATCTGCTGCACGATCTGGCGCGCGAGCGCAATCTCGGCGTGGCCATCGACATCACCCTGCATTCGATGCCGGTATTCTACGTAGCGCTTGCCGGCTCGACGCCGGATAACGCCAACTGGATCCGCCGCAAGCGGGCGATGGTGCTGCGCTATTTCCGCAGCAGCTATGCCAGCGGTCTTGAATTGAAGAAGGCCGGCAAGACTGTCGAGAACAACGGACTGTCGTCGGCCGACTATGCGCCGCATGGCGGCAGCTTCCCGATCCACGTCATCGGCACAGGCTGCATCGGCGCCGTCACCGTCTCCGGCCTGCCACAGCGCGACGACCACAATCTGGTGGTCGAGGCGCTGGCACTGACGCTCGGGCATGAATTGCACAATCTCAGCCTGGCGACGGAATAGCCACGCGAAATGCGGCGCGGGACGGCATCGCCCCGCGTCGTCATCGAACTGCGATCAGAGCTTGCCGCAGGCTTCCGATATCACTTTGGTCAGGCTGCCGGTCGCCGGAAATAGCGGGATCAGGCAGGCTTGCAGGGCGTGGTAGATATCGCCCTTGCCGGTAAACAGCGTGTGGGCAGGGGCCAGATCTTCCGTCAGTTCCTCATGCCAGCCCCCGTTCTGACGGTCTATAAACGCCTTGCCGACGATATCCCAGATCTTGCGATAGCTCTGCTCGTGGAAGTCATCAGGCAGATGCGCGTTGAGATAGTGGGCAGCACCGGCTCCTTCGCAGGCCGGCCACCACAGCTTGTTGCGCTTGGCCGGGACATCCTCCCAATCGAGCGTGTAGAAAAAGCCACCGATCTCCTTGTCCCAGCCCAGTGACATGGACTGCGCAAACAGGTGGCGAGCCGCTTCCGGCATCCAGTCGTGGTGCTTGCCGCCCAGCGTCCAGAGCTGCAGCACGAGGCGTGCCCACTCCAGCCAGTGGCCGGGCGTCGTGCCGGACGGGCGGAACATCTCGTTGCCGCGATAGGTCTTGTCGAGTTGCCACTGGGCATCGAAATGCTCGGGCACGCGGAAGCCGACGACGGCTGCCTGCCGGCGGATGATGAGGTCGGCGATACGCTCGGCCTTGTCGAGGTATGACCTGTCGCCCGTCGCCTCGAACGCTGCCATCAGCGCCTCGGTCAGATGCATGTTGGAGTTCTGGCCATGGTAGTCACCGATCGGTGACCAATCCTGATTGAACTCTTCGGCGATGGCGCCGTGGCTGTCTTCCCAGAATTTCTCGTCGATTATTTTCGTTATGTCGGCGAGCATCTCGTCCGCCAGCGGATGGCCGACGGTCTTTGCCGATGATGCGGCGAGCAGCACGAAGGCGTGGCCGTAACCCTGCTTGCTGGCATCGACGGGACCGTCATTGTTGACAGTCCAGAAGTAGCCGCCATGGGTCTTGTCGCGGTGATGATGCCAGAGGTAGCTCATACCGTGGTCGATGATCTCGTCGGCCCCGGGCCGCCCCAGCAGGCTGGCGATCGAAAAGCAGTGGACCATGCGGGCTGACGAATGAATGCCGCGCACCGGGTTGTCGGCATCGAGCGGCTTGCCCGCATCGTCCATGTCGTAAAACCCGCCCTTCGGATTGACGGCGCGATACTGGAAGAAATCGAACAAGCCGTTGGCCTGATCGAGCAGCCAGCGGCGATGATAGTCGCGGTTGCTCCAGTTTCCCAGCGTGGCGGGTTCAGCTGCGATCATAAGTGTTTCCTCCGGGAGTCTATAGATGCCGAGCGCAGAGCGCGCCCTTGGCCGGGATTCTTAGTGTCAGTGATCCGACAAGAACAGAGCTGCGGCGTCAAGTGCGTTGCGCGCACTCGGGGTGCTTGTCGGTGGATCGCTGAAAAACGTGGTGCAGGCTGCATAGATATCAAGCCGCACTTCACCACCCTTGCCCTCTGCGGCTGCAGCGTGTTTTGCGACGGTCAAGGCGCCAGCAACCAAGACCGAAGTCCGGTAATGGCGGGCACACCTGCATGTTTTTTGCCGTTCGGCAAAAAGAGCGGCTATATTGCAAATCACTATAGTCGACCGCATATATTGACATAAAGATATCTTTATGTGATTGAATGCGGAGTCGCAGTCGGGTCGAGGGAGTATGCTGGTGTTTGACGATCTTTTTGGTCCGGAAGCGGCAAAGCGGGATGGCAGTGACGTGTTCGCGGCGCTGAAGCAGGCAGCCAGCGAGCGTATTCTGGTGCTCGATGGTGCCATGGGCACGCAGATTCAGGGGCTTGGCTTCGACGAGGAGCAGTTCCGCGGCGATCGCTTCATCGGCTGCGCCTGTCACCAGCAGGGCAATAACGACCTTCTGATCCTCAGCCAGCCCGACGCCATCGAGGAAATCCACTATCGCTACGCCATGGCCGGCGCCGACATCCTGGAAACCAACACGTTTTCCTCGACGCGCATCGCCCAGGCCGACTACGAGATGGAAGGCGCTGTCTACGATCTCAACAAGGAGGGGGCACGCGTCGTGCGCCGGGCTGCCATCCGTGCCGAGCGTGAAGACGGCCGTCGCCGCTTTGTCGCCGGCGCCATCGGCCCGACAAACCGTACGGCATCGATCTCGCCCGACGTCAACAATCCCGGTTTCCGCGCCGTCTCCTTCGACGAGTTGCGCATTGCTTATGGCGAGCAGATCGATGGGCTGATCGATGGCGGCGCCGACATCATCCTGATCGAAACCATTTTCGACACGCTGAACGCCAAGGCGGCGATCTTCGCCTGCGAGGAGCGTTTTATCGCCAAGGGCGTCCGCCTGCCGGTTATGATCTCCGGCACCATCACCGACCTTTCCGGCCGTACCCTGTCCGGCCAGACGCCGTCGGCGTTCTGGAACGCGGTTCGCCATTCCAATCCGTTCACCATCGGCCTTAACTGCGCGCTCGGTGCCAATGCCATGCGGCCGCATCTGCAGGAGCTGTCAGGCGCTGCCGACACGTTGATCTGCGCCTATCCGAATGCCGGCCTGCCGAACGAATTCGGCCAATACGACGAGACGCCCGAGATGATGGCGGCGCAGATCGAGGGCTTTGCAGCCGAGGGTCTGGTCAACATCGTCGGCGGCTGCTGCGGCTCGACGCCGGACCATATCCGCGCCATCGCCGAAGCCGTGTCGAAATACAAGCCGCGCGCCATCCCCGAACATCGTCCCTTCATGTCGCTGTCGGGTCTCGAGCCGTTCCAGCTCACCAAGGATATTCCGTTCGTCAACGTCGGCGAGCGCACCAACGTCACCGGCTCGGCGAAATTCCGCAAGCTTATCACCAATGCCGACTACAACGCGGCCCTGGCTGTCGCTCGCGACCAGGTCGAGGCCGGCGCCCAGGTGATCGACATCAACATGGATGAAGGCCTGATCGATTCCGAGAAGGCGATGGTCGAGTTCCTGAACCTGATCGCAGCCGAGCCTGATATCGCCCGCGTGCCTGTCATGATCGACTCGTCGAAATGGTCGATCATCGAGGCCGGCCTGAAATGCGTCCAGGGCAAGTCGATCGTCAACTCGATCTCGCTGAAGGAAGGCGAGGAGAAGTTCCTCGAGCAGGCACGGCTGGTACATGCCTATGGTGCCGCGGTCGTCGTCATGGCATTCGACGAGACCGGCCAGGCCGACACCTACCAGCGCAAGGTCGATATCTGCACCCGCGCCTACAAGATCCTGACCGAACAGGCGGGCATCTTACCCGAGGATATCATCTTCGATCCGAACGTTTTTGCGGTCGCCACCGGCATCGAGGAGCATAACAATTACGGCGTCGATTTCATCGAGGCGACGCGGACCATCCGGCAGACCATGCCACTGGTGCATATCTCCGGCGGTGTCTCGAACCTGTCCTTCTCGTTCCGCGGCAACGATACGGTGCGCGAGGCGATGCACTCTGTCTTCCTCTATCACGCCATCCAGGCGGGGATGGACATGGGTATCGTCAATGCCGGCCAACTGGTCGTCTATGACACCATCGATCCTGTTCTGCGCGAGGCTTGCGAGGACGTGGTTCTCAACCGCCGCCCTGACGGCACGGAGCGGCTGCTCGAGGTCGCCGAGCGCTATCGCGGAACCGGCGTGCGCGAAGCCCGTGTACAGGATATGTCCTGGCGCGAGCTCCCGGTTGAAAAGCGCATAGAGCACGCGCTGGTCAACGGCGTTACCGAATTTATCGAGGCCGACACCGAGGAGGCGCGCCAGGGTGTCGAACGACCGCTGCACGTCATCGAAGGCCCCCTGATGTCCGGCATGAACGTCGTCGGCGACCTGTTCGGCTCGGGCAAGATGTTCCTGCCGCAGGTGGTCAAATCCGCTCGAGTCATGAAGCAGGCCGTCGCCGTATTGCTGCCCTACATGGAGGCTGAAAAGCTGGCCAATGGCGGCAACGGCGAGCGCGAGGCGGCCGGCAAGGTGCTGATGGCAACGGTCAAGGGCGACGTCCACGATATCGGCAAGAACATCGTTGGCGTCGTGCTTGCCTGCAACAACTACGACATCATCGACCTCGGCGTCATGGTGCCGGCGGCGAAGATCCTTGAGACAGCAATCCGCGAGAAGGTCGACATCATCGGCCTATCCGGCCTGATCACCCCGTCGCTCGACGAAATGGTGCATGTCGCCGCAGAGATGGAGCGCCAGGGCTTCAATATTCCCCTGCTGATCGGCGGAGCGACGACAAGCCGCGTTCATACGGCGGTGAAGATCCACCCGGGCTATTCCTCTGGCCAGGCGGTCTACGTCACCGATGCGTCGCGCGCAGTCGGCGTCGTCTCGGCGCTGTTGTCGCCGGAGGGCAAGAAGAATTATGTCGACACCATCCGCGAGGAATACGCCAAGGTTGCGGCAGCGCATGCCCGCAACGAACTGGAAAAGGTCCGCCTGCCGCTTTCCCGTGCCCGCGAAAATCCTGAGAAGCTCGACTGGTCGGCCTATACCCCAAAGACGCCGTCGTTCTTCGGCACGAAGATCTTCGAGGACTATGATCTCGCCGAGCTGGCGCAATACATCGACTGGACGCCGTTCTTCCAGACCTGGGAGCTGAAGGGCCGCTATCCCGCCATTCTCGAGGACGAAAAGCAGGGCGAGGCGGCACGCGCACTGTTTGCTGACGCACAAGCGATGCTGAAGAAAATCATCGATGAAAAGTGGTTTCGTCCGCGCGCCGTCATTGGTTTCTGGCCAGCAGGTGCCGTCGGCGACGATATCAAGCTTTTTGCCGACGAGACGCGGACTGCGGAGCTTGCGACTTTCTACACGCTTCGCCAGCAGCTCTCGAAGCGCGATGGACGGCCGAATGTGGCGCTGTCGGATTTCGTGGCCCCCGTCGACAGCGGCGCTAGGGATTACATCGGTGGCTTCGTGGTCACGGCTGGTGTCGAGGAAGTGGCGATTTCTGAACGCTTCGCCGGCGCCAACGACGACTACTCGTCCATCCTGGTGAAGGCGCTGGCCGACCGTTTTGCGGAAGCTTTTGCCGAGCGCATGCATGAACGGGTGCGCCGCGAATTCTGGGGATATGCGACCGAAGAGACCCTGTCGCCCGAGGAGATGATCAGCGAGACCTATGCCGGTATCCGGCCGGCGCCGGGATATCCGGCCCAACCTGATCATACCGAGAAGGAAACGCTGTTCCGGCTGCTCGATGCGGAAGCGGCCACCGGCGTCAAGCTGACCGAGAGCTATGCCATGTGGCCGGGCTCGTCAGTGTCCGGCGTCTATATCGGCCACCCCGGCTCCTACTATTTCGGTGTCGCCAAAGTCGAGCGCGACCAGGTGCAGGATTATGCCGCCCGCAAGGGAATGCCGGTCGAGCAAGTCGAGCGCTGGCTCGGCCCGGTGCTCAACTACGTGCCGAACAAGCGCGAGGAAAAGATCGACGCTGCCGCCTGATCGGCGTGTCTTTGCAAGCGGTTAGGGCTAGACGCTGGCGATTTGATTCACGTTCATGCGGCCGGAAGGTGATTCACCTTTCGGCCGTAAGTGTTTGATCAGGCAGCACATAGCGCTCGATTGAAAATGGATGGTGATGCGGTTGCCCCGATGTTATTTTGGCTAACTTAGCTGAGGGCCAGAAGATGCAAGTCACCGTCCATGCCGCAAAGACCAATCTGTCCAAGCTCATCGATGCTGCGCTTTCCGGGGAAGAGGTTGTCATCGCCAAGGGCAGCAAGCCGGTCGTGAAGCTTGTGCCCATCGAGCAGCGGTCGTTCAAGATAGGCATTCTCTAAGGCAAGTTGATCGGCGATGCTCCGGATTTTCTCACCGACATGGATGAGGAAGAACTGGCTCTCTGGGAAGGCGCGCAGTGAGTTCATTCCTGCTCGACACCCATGTTTGGGCATGGTCGCTGACGGGCGACAAGCGGCTCTCACCGCGAGCGGTCGCAGTGATGGAGAAGGCGGAGCATATTTTCGTCAGCCCGATCAGCCTGTTTGAAATCGGCCAGAAGGTCCGCCTCGGCAATTGGCCTGAGATGGAGCCGTTTGTCGAGGAGCTTCCGGCGCTTCTCCAGCAGCAGGGCGGTGAAATCGCTGATCTTACTCCTGCAATATGCTTCGATGATGAACTGGGGCCACCGCGACCCCTTCGACCGGTTGCTTGCAGCAACGGCCATGGACAGTCGCATCGCGATCATCTCGGCCGACGTGGTGTTCGATGCTCTCGACGATCTCGGAGACTGGATCGCTCGTATCTGGTAAACGTCAACCCGGCCCGATGGTCAGTTCCGCGACGAAATCGTAGGCATCGCCGCGATAGAGCGAGCGGGTGAATTCGACTGCGCGGCCGGAGGCGAGATAGGAGATGCGCTCGATCGACAGGCCGGCTGCTCCAGCCGATACTCCGAGCAATTCCGCATCCGTCTCCTTCATGTTTGTCGCAGATATGCGCTGCACGGCGCGCACCGGCCGCACCTGGCGCTTCTCAAGCTCGGCGTAAAGCGATGCGGTAACGGTCGACGGGTCGGGCAGGAATTCGCCGGAGACGCTGGCGTGTTCGATCGCCAGCGGCTGGTCGTCGGCGATGCGCAGGCGGCTCAGGCGGGAAACCTTGGTGTCGGCGGCAAGGCCTAGGATCATCATCTCGTCGGGCGAGGGCGTGTGGATGCCCTTGTGCAGCCATTGCGATCGCGCCGTCATACCGCGCCGCACCATATCCTCGGTGAACGAGGTCAGCTGCGACAGCTTCTGCTCGACCTTGGAGACCGGCTTGCTGACGAAGGTACCGGAACCGTGGCGCCGCACCAGCAGCCCGTCGGTCACCAGATTGTCGATGGCCTTGCGCACGGTGACCCTGCTGACGGCGGCATATTCGGCGATGTCGCGCTCCGGTGGCAGTGCGTCGCCCTGCTTCAAAGTACCGGCCTTGACGGCCTCCTCCAGCGTTCTGCGCAGCTTGACGTAGAGCGGGCCGGTGCCTGCTTCCTGCATGCGGGCGGGAGAGAAAATCAGGGTCAGGTCGCCGGTCATGCGCTGCGCCTTTCGTCTTGCCCGGCAAGGGCTACCGCAAACGAAACGGCCCCTTGCAGCGCGTCGCCGCGTGGATCGACAAGCAGCGCCTGATGCGCTGTGCTCAGCCACGCGCGATAGGCGAGAGCGAGGCCACCGAGCAGGCAGACGGTGGTGCAATCTGGCCAGAGCAGGGCGTCGAGGCTGTTGTCGATGTCGGACGTCGCCTTGCGGACGATCCGTGTTGCAATGGCGTCGCCAGCAGCAGCGTGCTCGAAAACCTGGGGCGCATACCGGGCAAAATCCCCCGGCGTGGCACTGTGCGCGAATTCCACGACGTTTTGCGGATTGTTGCCGAATGCGGCCATGACGATGCGCGTCAGCGGCGTGTGCACATAGACGCCGTCATGGGAAAGCAGTGCCAGCTCGAGGAGGTCGCGGCCAAGCCTGGCGCCGCTGGCCTGATCGCCGATGACGAACCCCCATCCGCCGATTTCCGTCACCTTGCCGTGACGCCTTGCGCCATAGACGGAACCGGTGCCGAAGGAAGCGACAACGCCGTCCGAGGGCCCGAGCGCTCCCTGCAGGGCGATCAGCTGGTCGGTGACGACATCGGCTTTTGCAAATGGCAGTGCTTCGCGGATGAGGCTACCGTGCGGGCCGACATTGGCGCCGGCAACGCCAAGCACGGCGGTGCTGCTTGCGAGGCAGGATGGATCAATCCCGGCATTCTCCAAGGCGCTGCGGCTGGAGGCAACGATGTTCTCAAGTGCCATCACGCGGTCCGACATGATGTTGGCAGGGCCAGCGTTGCCGCGCCCGAGAATTCTGCCGGTCGCATCTGCTACGGCGGCACGGCAACTCGTTCCGCCGCCATCTATGCCGATTGCATACTTCGTCATGTGAGCCCCCGGATGCCGTCTGTTCCCGCGTTTTTCACTACCATACCAAAAAAATACCATTTACCAAGTGCGAAGATGATCTGCGCCGTTTGTTTTTATTCGATTGTTTTTGTTATGAATTTTTCGTTTCCAGGATTTTTTGCGACGGAAAGGTTAAATTCAACTGGACAATTGGTATTTTTTTGGACTTAATTCCGGTCAAGGGAACAGCATCGACGGACATCGGCGGAAGCGGCAAACAAAAATAGCCGGAGCGCCAGGCGGACGACAATATTCGTCAGCAGATGTCGCGGCAAAGGGCGGATCGATTTCGATCCGTGCGGCGTGACGTTGCAGCGTTTTCCTGATTGATATGTATTCCTGCTGCGGTTTCATGCGGGGATATGGGTCGCCGCTGGCTTGAGCCGGCCGGTGCTCGTTTCAGATCGAAAACGGCGTCTTGAGACGCCAGGAACAGGAGAGGGAAAAAATGACACAGAAAATTCTGAAGGGCTTGCTGCTCGCATCCAGCCTTTTGAGCTCGGCCGGGTTCGTTCATGCGGCGGACGTGACATTGAACGTCGAGAGCTGGCGCAACGACGACCTGTCGATCTGGCAGACGAAGATCATCCCGGCTTTCGAAGCCAAGAACCCGGGCATCAAGATCACCTTCTCGCCGACGGCCCCGACCGAGTACAACGCGTCGCTGAACGCCAAGCTCGATGCCGGTTCTGCGGGCGACATCATCACTTGCCGTCCGTTCGACGCTTCTCTGGACCTGTTCAACAAGAAGCACCTTGCCGACCTGACAACGCTGCCGGGCATGAGCAATTTCTCGCCGGTCGCCAAGGCTGCCTGGTCGACGGATGACGGCAAGTCGACCTTCTGCGTACCGATGGCTTCGGTCATCCACGGCTTCATCTACAACAAGGATGCCTTCGCGAAGCTCGGTATCTCCGTTCCGAAGACCACCGACGAGTTCTACGCCGCGCTCGACAAGATCAAGGCTGACGGTACCTATATCCCGATGGCCATGGGCACGAAGGACCTCTGGGAAGCCGCAACCATGGGCTACCAGAACATCGGTCCCAACTACTGGAAGGGCGAAGAAGGCCGCGTTGCGCTGATGGAAGGCAAGCAGAAGCTGACCGACGCCGACTGGGTCGAGCCTTTCAAGCAGCTGGCCAAGTGGAAGCCATACCTCGGCGACGGTTTCGAAGCCCAGACCTATGCCGACAGCCAGAACCTCTTCACTCTCGGCCGCGCCGCCATCTATCCGGCCGGCTCCTGGGAAATTGCGCTGTTCACAGCCCAAGCCCAGTTCAAGATGGGCGCTTTCCCGCCACCGGTTCCGAAGGCCGGCGACACGGGCTACATCTCGGATCATCCGGATATCGGCGTTGGCCTGAATGCCAAGTCGGCGCATCCGGAAGAAGCCAAGAAGTTCCTGTCCTGGGTTGCCTCGTCGGAATTCGCCGACATCTACGCCAACTCGCTGCCGGGCTTCTTCAGCCTGAACTCGACACCGGTGAAGATGAGCGATCCGCTGGCGCAGGAATTCGTCTCCTGGCGCGGCCCGTACAAGTCGACGGTTCGCTCGACCTACCAGATCCTGTCGCGTGGCACGCCTAACCTCGAGAACGAAACCTGGGTGGAATCGGCCAACGTCATCAACGGCACGGATACGCCGGAAGTTGCTGCCAAGAAGCTCCAGACCGGCCTCGACAGCTGGTTCAAGCCTGCCAAGTAAGAAGTTTACCCTCCCCTTGATGGGGAGGGTCGGCCCGACGGCCGGGGTGGGGTGATCCTTGCGCGTGTGGCGTCACCCCCACCCGCAGCCTCGCTGCGACCTCCCCCCTCAAGGGGGAGGTACCGTGATCATGCTGTGCCCGCGCAAGCCCCAAGAAAACAGGCAAAGCCATGAGCGACATCACCACTTCAGCGGCCTTGCAGCCGGTTTCGATCAAGCGCCAGCGGCGCTGGCATATTCTCGTTTTCCTTTTTCCGGCGTTCCTGGTCTACACGGTGGTGATGATCCTGCCGCTGGTCGAGACCCTGCGGCAATCCTTTTACAATCTGGTCGACGGGCAGCTTACCTTCGTCGGCCTTGCCAACTTCAAGGTGCTGTTCGGCGATATTAGGTGGGCGCATGATTTCTGGAATGCGCTTCGCAACAACTTCATCTTCTTCGTCATCCACATGTGCGTGCAGAACCCGATCGGCGTGGCGCTGGCCGCCATGCTGTCGTTGCCGAAGCTTCGCTTCGTCACCTTCTACCGCACGGCAATCTTCCTGCCGACGCTGCTGTCTTTCGTCATTGTCGGCTTCATCTGGAAGCTGATCCTGTCGCCGCTTTGGGGCGTCACGCCGTGGATGATGGACCTCGTTGGCCTCAAGGCATTGTTCAGCCCGTGGCTCGGCAAACCGGGTTCGGCGCTGATCGCGGTCGCCCTGATCTCCGTCTGGCAATATGTCGGCATCCCGATGATGCTGATCTATGCGGCGCTGCTCAACATCCCAGAAGAAGTGATCGAAGCTGCGGAATGCGACGGCATTACCGGCTGGAGCCAGTTCTGGAAGATCAAGCTGCCGCTGGTGTTGCCGGCTATCGGGATCATCTCGATTCTCACTTTCGTTGGCAATTTCAACGCCTTCGACCTGGTTTATACCGTGCAGGGTGCGCTCGCCGGGCCTGATGGCTCGACCGATATTCTGGGCACGCTGCTCTATCGCACCTTCTTCGGCTTCCAGCTGCAGCTTGGCGACCGCTCCATGGGCGCAACGATCGCAACCGTTATGTTCCTGATCATCCTTGCCGGCGTCTCGTTCTACCTGTTCATCGTCCAGCGGCGCATCCGCCGCTACCAGTTCTGAGGCGGCACCGATGTCCAAGGCACGCTCATCCACCATCCGCACCGGTCTCGTCCATCTGGCCCTGATCAGCTACACGCTGATCGCCTTGTTTCCGGTCTTCCTGACCGTCATCAATTCGTTCAAGGATCGCGGCGCGATCTTTCGCGCGCCGATGATGGTGCCGACGCCGACCACCTTTAGCCTGATCGGCTACCAGACGGTCCTGGGGCAGGGCAATTTCGCCATGTATTTCCAGAACAGCTTCGTCGTCACCATCGTCTCGATCGTGCTGGTGCTGCTGTTCGGTGCGATGGCGGCGTTTGCGCTCTCGGAATATCGCTTTCGCGGCAATATGGTCGTCGGGCTCTACATGGCGATCGGTATCATGATCCCCATCCGGCTCGGTACCGTTGCCATCCTGCAGGGCATGGTCGCCGCCGGTCTGGTCAACACGCTGACGGCACTGATCCTCGTCTATACCGCGCAAGGTCTGCCGCTGGCGATCTTCATCCTGTCCGAGTTCATGCGGACAGTCTCTGATGACCTTAAGAACGCCGGCCGCATCGATGGTCTGAACGAGTATGCGATTTTTATCCGGCTGGTATTGCCGCTGATCCGTCCGGCCATGGCGACCGTCGCCGTGTTCACGATGATCCCGATCTGGAACGATCTGTGGTTCCCGCTGATCCTTGCGCCGAGCGAAGCGACCAAGACTGTCACGCTCGGCAGCCAGATCTTCATTGGCCAGTTCGTCACCAACTGGAATGCCGTTCTGGCGGCGCTATCGCTGGCTATCCTTCCGATCCTGGTCCTCTACGTCATCTTTTCGCGGCAGCTGATCCGCGGCATCACTGCGGGAGCGGTCAAATGAGCCTATCCGAAAAACCCATCCGCGTGCTTGTCGCCGGGCTTGGCAACATGGGCCGAAGCCATGCGCTCGCCTATCACAATAACGCAGGCTTCGAGATCGTCGGCCTCGTCAATCGCTCCAAGCCAGTGCTGGACGAAGCGTTGCACGGCTATACGATTCACGCCGACTTCCAGACCGCGCTGACAGAACTGAAGCCCGATCTCTGCTCGATCTGTACCTATTCCGACAGCCATGCCGACTATGCGGTCATGGCGTTCGAGGCCGGCTGCGACGTCTTCATCGAAAAGCCGCTGGCAACGACCGTAGCCGATGCCGAGCGCGTGGTTGCAGCCGCAAAGGCGGCGGGCAAGAAGCTCGTCATCGGCTATATCCTACGCCATCATCCGTCTTGGATGCGGCTGATTGCCGAGGCCCGCAATCTTGGCGGTCCCTATGTCTTTCGCATGAACCTCAACCAGCAATCGAGCGGCCCGACCTGGGAAACCCACAAGGCTCTGATGCAGACGACTTCGCCGATCGTCGACTGCGGCGTGCACTATGTCGATGTCATGTGCCAGATCACCGATGCGAGGGCTGTCGAAGTGCGCGGCATGGGCCTGCGCCTGTCCGACGAGATTGCGCCCGACATGTATAATTACGGCCATCTGCAGGTGAAGTTCGAGGACGGCTCCGTTGGCTGGTACGAAGCGGGCTGGGGGCCGATGATCTCGGAGACGGCGTTCTTCGTGAAGGATGTGATGTCGCCGAACGGCGCCGTTTCGATCGTCATGGACCCGAACGCCAAGTCCGACGACATCGACACGCACACCAAGACATCGGTCATCCGGCTGCACAATGCCGAAACCGGCCCGGATGGCAGGTTCATCCGGCCTGATCGCGACCTGCATATGGATGGCGAGCCTGGTCACCAGGAGCTTTGCAACTTCGAGCAGGCCTATGTGCTGAAAGCCATTCGCGAAAACATCGACCTGACGCGGCACATGCACGATGCCGTGCAGTCGCTGCGCATCTGCCTTGCCGCGGACGAGAGCGTCCGGACCGGCAAGACCGTCACTTTGTAAGGATAAAAGCTTTGGGATCGCTTCAACTGAAATCCATCCGCAAGGCCTATGGCACCCATGAGGTGCTGAAGGGCATCGACCTCGAGGTCAAGGACGGCGAATTCGTCATCTTCGTCGGCCCGTCCGGCTGCGGCAAGTCGACCTTGCTGCGCAGCATCGCCGGCCTCGAGGATGTGACCGACGGAACGGTGATCATCAACGGCGTCGACGTCACCACGACCCCGCCGGCCAAGCGCGGCATCGCCATGGTGTTCCAGTCCTATGCGCTTTACCCGCACCTGACGGTGAAGGACAATATGGGCCTTGGGTTGAAACAGGCGGGCACGCCGAAGGATGCTATCGAGGAGCGGGTTGCGAAGGCCTCCGGCATGCTCTCCCTCGAGCCCTACCTGGCCCGTCGTCCGGCGGAACTCTCCGGCGGCCAGCGCCAGCGCGTTGCCATCGGCCGTGCCATCGTCCGCGAACCGGCGCTGTTCCTGTTTGACGAGCCGCTGTCCAATCTCGATGCGGCGCTGCGCGTCCAGACGCGGCTCGAGATCGCCCGTCTTCACCGCAGCCTGAAGGCGACGATGATCTACGTCACCCACGACCAGGTCGAGGCAATGACGCTGGCCGACCGCATCGTCGTTCTCAACGCCGGTGCCATCGAGCAGGTCGGCACGCCGATGGAGCTTTACAACCGTCCCGCCAACGTCTTCGTCGGCAGCTTCATCGGATCGCCGCAGATGAACATGATCCCGGGCGCCAAGCTTGGCGAGAGCGCAAAAACCATCGGCGTCCGCCCCGAACACATCACCCTGTCGCGCGAAAACGGGACCTGGCCTGCCAAGGTCGTCCATGTCGAGCATCTCGGCGCCGACACCATACTCTACCTCGAAACCGACCAGACCGGCCTCCTGACGGTCCGCCTTTTCGGCGAGCATCCCTATGCCCCGGACGAGACGGTTTTTGCCACACCGGACCCGGCCCACATGCACCGCTTCGGCGAAGACGACAAGGCGGTGCGGTAGGGGGCGGATAGTACGCCATCGCCCTCCCTCGCTGTTACGCCCTCCGACGCGACACTGTGCGCGACGCGAGACCGGGCGCATACGCATTGTTCGGCAAGGATGATCGGGCAGCCCGATAGGCGGTGAATATCATGGTCAGGTCACCCGGAAGGAAGGTGGGCATCATTTAGAAGGACCCAATCAGCGGGGCCGCGTCATCGGCCGGAAGGACTGGTGGATCACTTCCGCCATGCTCTCCACCGCGGGGTTAGAATGGTAAGCGTTGCGCCTCAGCACGACGCGGGAGGCGTCGATAGGTGGGAAGCCATCTCCAACACCGAGCTCTCGGCAATCGGGCGGTATGTTGCTGCGCGAGAGCGGGGCTATGCCCAGACCGGCAATGACGGCGATCTTCAGGCCACTTGAAGTATCACAGCTATAGGCGATGCGGAATGGCAGGTTGTGCTGTTCCAGAGAGCGAATGGCAAAGTCACGGCACCAGTTTGAGCGTCCATAGATGGCAACCGGAATGGGATTGCGCTCATGCAGCCTGTGGACTGTCGAGGTCACCCAGACGGTCGGGTCGATATACAGAACCTCCCCTTGAGTCTGGGAGCTCCAATCGAACACAACGGCAAGATCGAGTTGGTCGTTTTCCAGCGCCTCCATCTGCTGTGAAGTGTAGCCGCATAAAACGGTCACGTCGACCGAAGGATGGCTTTCGGCGAAGGCTGCCAGTGCCCGTGGAAGAACGGTGTCGCCATATTCCTCTGGAATGCCGATCCTGACGACGCCGTCCAGCGGCTTACGTCGCATAGCGGCGGTCGTCTCATTCATCAGGCCCACAATCCGGCGGGCATAGGGCAGCAGTTGTCGCCCGCTTTCTGTCAGCGCCACACCGCGTGGCCCCCGGTCAAACAGCGGTTGGCCAACACTCTCTTCCAGACGCTTCAGTTGCAGGCTGATGGCCGATTGCGTCCTTCCGACATCACTGGCCGCACGGGTGAGATTGCCGGTGTCGGCAACCACCAGGAACATTCGCAGCAGATCGCTGTCGAGGGGAAGATTCATTGTCGCCAGCCATGAGATTTCTCAATGTCAGATATCGTTACTATTCGTTTGTGCGATGTCAATCAGCGGTTCAAACCAAAGGCCTGTCATGGTGGAGGGCGGTGGATGAGCGCGGGTCAAAAGGACGAAAACAAAGCGCCAGTGACGCGGATGGAAAGACTTCGGTTGTGGCTGGCCGGATACAGCGCGCTGGAAGTCATTGCGCGCAGGGAGAACGATCATTTGCTCCGCGATGCCGGAATGTCGCGCGACGAGGTTCGTGATAGTCTGCGGCCGTGGCGGATTGTCGGCCTTCTGTTGCTGCCGCGCAGTGGTCGTGAATAAGGCGCGTAGTCGCTACCCCAGTATCGGCCGCATGAAGCTGCGTTCGTAGCTGATGATACTGCGGTTTTTCTCCTCAAGTTCGAGCGTCGCCTGGCATTCTGCGTCTGCGGCCATGCTGTTGCGGTAGGCTTCGTAGGCTGTGAAGCTCGGGAAGGAGAAGAGTGCCACGGCGACGTTGCTGGCGCCTTCGGAGGGCAGGAAGTAGCCGTGATGCGTGCCGCCCATGCGGTTGACGATGGGGATCCACCGCCGTGCATAGTCCTCGAATTCCGCAATCTTGTAGGCGTCGATGATGTAGCGGAGGTGGCAGGTGATCATGGGCTATCTCCGGACGGTCGTTGAAAGTGTCTAGGAACCTGCTGCCAGCCGCGTCGTCAGTTCCTCGATGCCGGCTTGTGCTTCGATCTCATCGCCCTTGGCCATCAGGTAGAGCCCGAGGCAGAAGGCGAGGGCGGCGATGAAGAGGAGGTAATAGGCATGCGCCATCGGGTTGATGGCCAGCAGCGTGCTGACCGCGATCGGTGTGAGGCCACCGAAGATCGCGTAGGCGACATTGTAGGAGAAGGACAGGCCGGTGAAGCGGACGCGGGCCGGGAAGGCGCGGACCATGACATAGGGTACGGCGCCGACGAGGCCGACCGACAGGCCCATCACCGCGTAGAGGATGAACATGACTGTCAGGGAGGTGGCGGCGTAGCTGTAGAAGACGAAGGTGGCGGCGCCGAAGAACACGCTGGCGACGGTGAAGAATTTACCGGAGCCGACACGGTCGACAATGGCGCCAGCGGCTGCCGTGCCGACGATCAGGAAGAGCGTGCCGAAGCTGGTGGCGGCCAGCGATTGCTGGGCGGTGTAGTGGTAGAGCTTCTGCAGGAAGGTGGCGGTCATCAGCGTGGTGACGATGATGCCGGCCGACAGGATCCAGGTCAGCAGCATCGAGATGACAATGCCCCTCGGATAGTCGCGCAGCACCGCTTTCAGCGGCAGTTCCGATACCAGCGCCCGGCTCTTCTTCATGTCGGCAAAGATCGGCGTTTCGTGCAGCCAGCGGCGCAGGTAGACGGCGATCAGGCCGAAGATGCCACCGATCAGGAAGGGGATGCGCCAGGCATATGAGGCGACTTCATCAGGAGTAAAGACCGTGTTGATGATGGCGGCGATGAACGAGCCGAGCAGGATGCCCAGCGTCAGGCCGGAGCAGAGGAAGCCGCAGGCAAAGCCGACGCGACGGAAGGGAACGTGCTCGGCGACGAAAGTCCAGGCGCCCGGCACCTCGCCGCCAATGGCGGCCCCCTGCAGGATACGCAGGCAGACGAGCAGGATGGGAGCGGCAATGCCGATGGATGCATACGTGGGCATGGCGGCCATGCCGAGCGTCGACAGCGCCATCAGCAGCAGCGAGAAGGCGAACACTCGCTTGCGACCGTATAGATCGCCGAAATGGGCGAGCACGATACCGCCGATGGGGCGGATCAGATAGCCGGCTGCGAAGATGCCAAAGGTCTGGATCAGCACCAGCCAGTCGGGCAGGTCAGGCGGGAAGAACAGCTTGCCGATGACCGTGGCGAAAAAGACGAAAATGATGAAATCGTAGAATTCCAGCGCACCGCCGAGGGCTGCGAGGCCCAGCGTGCGAAAATCCTGGGAAGTCAGGCGGCGCGGCGCCCCCGTTGTCGTCGCAATAGGGGACATGGCAATCAACTCCGATGAAATGTTTGTGCCTCAACTCCGCAGGTTGCATGCGGGATTGGGGGCTGCATTTCAAGCGGTATTTGGTGTCACGGCCATCGAGCCCCGGGATAGGCTGTATCCGGATCGATGATCCCGGCAGGCATGGCGGCGCGCAGTGCACGCCGCCTGTTGTCATCAGGCCGCAAAGGTCATCAGCCGGGCGCGTTCGCTAAGGATATGCTGGCAGGCGCCGGCTGCCTCGCGGCCCTTGACGACGAAGTGTTCCTTGAAGAAACCGAGATGGGCTTCCGTGTCTTGGAAATGGTGCGGAGTGAGGACAACGGAGAGCACGGGGACGCCGGTGTCGAGCTGCACCCGCATCAACGCGTCGAGCACGCTGCCGGCCACGAAATCGTGGCGGTAGATGCCACCATCGACGACGAAGGCAGCGGCGACCACGGCGGAGTAGCGGCCGGTGCGGGCCAGTGTCTGGACGTGCAACGGGATTTCGAGCGCGCCCGGCACATCGAAGACCTCGACGGCGGCCGCACCGCGATCGTCGTATTTGCTCCATTCGGCGATGAAGCTGTCTATGCATTGATCGACGATTTCGGCGTGCCAGCGGGCGCGGACGAGGGCGATCTTGCCTTTTTGCGGTAGTGTAGAGATGGTCATGGTTCTATCTTGCCTTTCAAGGGTTTCAAATATCCCTTGGGCGAACACGCCCGATCCCGAGACCTTTCGCGCGGAAAGGTCGTCGATCAGGCCTGCTCTCTTCCATCCGGACTATGACCGTCGGCTCCGGCATCGCACCGGATCTGCTGACCCTTCCGCTAGAGGGCGAAAGGCGCTCGCGGGCTCCATTCGCTGCATTCGCGCAGATCCTGATACCGCCGGTGGGGAATTGCACCCCGCCCTGAGAACACAGCCAATATGCCGCGCTGCAACACAGAAATCAAAGCAAAAACGCCGGGAAATACCCGGCGTTTGTGAACACTGTATCTTGACAGGGAGATCAGTCGTTGATGACCAGCAGGTCTTCCGCGGCAAAGCGCAGGGTGACGCGTTCGCCGACGGCTGGCGGCATCTTGCCGGGAGCGTTGAACATGTCGAAGGAAATCGTGTTGCCGCCGACATTCATGCGGGTACGGATGACCGAGCCGAGGAAGTGTGCCGAGGTGACGTCGCCGGTGAGCGAGGTATCGCCCTTGGCACCTTCGGACAGCGATCCCGCTTCCGGACGCAGCGCCAGCGACACGGTGTCGCCGGCCTTGAAGGCGGTAACCGACTGTTTCAGCGTCACGCCCTGGTCGCCGATCGAGATACGGTTGGTGGCGGGATCGACGACCTTCGCCTCGATCAGGTTCAGCGTCCCGACGAAGGAGGCGACAAAGCGGGTCGCCGGGTGATTGTAGATCTCGAAGGGCGTGCCGATCTGGTCAGCGCGGCCGGCGTTCATGACGACGATGCGGTCGGATATCGACAGCGCCTCTTCCTGGTCGTGGGTGACGAAGACGGTGGTGATGCCGAGTTTCTGCTGGATGAGGCGAATTTCCTCGCGCAGCGATACGCGGATCTTGGCGTCCAGCGCCGACAGCGGTTCGTCGAGCAGCAGCACCTGCGGCTTGACAGCGAGGGCGCGGGCAAGTGCCACACGCTGCTGCTGGCCGCCGGACATCTGGTAGGGGAAGCGGTCGGCCAGATGATCGAGCCTGATCAGCGACAGCATTTCCTTGACGCGGCTTTCGATTTCCGCCTTTGGCGCGCCGGCGACCTTCAGGCCGAAGGCGACGTTGTCGAACACCGACATGTTGGGGAACAGGGCGTATGCCTGGAAGACCATGCCGATGTTGCGCTTGTTCGGCTTCAGATCCCGCTGTTCCTTGCCGCCGATCAGGATCGAGCCCGAAGTCGGCGTCTCGAAGCCGGCGATCATCCGCAGAACCGTCGTCTTGCCGCAGCCGGACGGGCCGAGGAACGAGACGAACTCGCCCTTTTCGATGCCCATGTTGAAATCTTTGACGACGGTGTTGGGGCCGAAACTCTTGCTGACCGAATCGATCCTGAGGAAGCTCATGGCTCTACACTCCTTGCAGTTTTTTGTGACAGGCGCGGCAACCAGCGCTGTCCCGGTCTTTTCGTGGCAAACAACTGCATCAGCACCATGCAGAACCAGATGATCCCGAAAGACATGATGGCGAGTGCTGCTGGTTCATAGGCGCGATCCTGCCCGGTCTGCACAAGGTAGGGACCGAAGGCCGGCCTGTTCAGAAGGCTGGCAAGCACGAACTCGCCGAGCGAGATGGAAAATGTCAAGAAGGCCCCGGACAGGATGGCAGACCGGATATTCGGGAAAATCACCTGGGCGACGGTGCGCAAGCGGGATGCGCCGAGACTTTCGGCGGCTTCTGTCAGCGTCTTGATGTCGATGGCCGCCATGCCGTTGTCGACCGCCCGGAACATGTAGGGCAAGGACAACACCACGTAGCCGATGACCAGCAGTACGTTCGTGCCTGTTTCCGACATCGTCAACGGCAGGAAAGAATTGGAGCCGAACAGCCGGATATATCCGAACACCAGAACCACGGGCGGGATGATCAACGGCATCAGCGAGATGAACTCGATCATCGGGCGGATTTTCGGCAGTTTCAGGCGTACCCAGTAGGCGGTTGGAACGACGATGAGGGCCCCGGCGATGATGGCGAGCAGCGATGCGGTGGCCGAAAAGCCGAGGGTCGCCAGGAACTTCTCGCTGGAAAATACCGACCGATAGGCTGCAAAACTCCACTGTCCGCGCAGCATCTGCAGCGAGAACTGGAAGGTCGCGTAGAGCGGTATCAGAAAATAGGACGCTGCAACGATCACGATGAACGTCGAGACGATGGGGAAACGCTTGGTCACTGGCGCCACCTCTCAGCCTTGTTGCGGAGCACGAGATACAGCGTGTTGCTGATCCCCATGATGACAACCATGCCGACCGCCAGCGCGTAGCCGAGGTTGGGATTGTAGAGCACGTTGCCCTGGATCTGCTGGTAGAGGACAATCGGAACGACCCCGAAGCTCGATCCGGTCAGGGCGTAGACCGTGACGAGAGTACCGAAGGCATTGGCGAACAACAGCAGGAAACAGCCGAGAATGGACGGCATCAGCACTGGCAGCGCGACCATCTGCCAGTATTGCCTGCGGTCTGCACCGAGAATTTCCGCAGCTTCCCGCCATTCCGACTTGAGGCCATCGAGCGCCGGCGTGATGATCAGCAGCATCAGCGGCAGTTGGAAGTAAAGATAGGTGATCGCCAGGCCCGCGAACGAGAAAAGGCTGAAGCCCGACCCATAGAGATTGAAACCGAAGACGTTGCGCAGAAACACGGTCACAAGGCCGAGGCGGCCGAGCGTTGCGATAAATGCGAAGGCGAGCGGGATGCCCGCAAAATTGGAGGCAACCCCGGAAAACGTCATGAACGCGGTGCGCACCCAGGGTGGCAGCCCGCCGAGCACCACGGCATATCCGAGAAGCAAGCCGGCAACCGCTCCGAGGGCAGCGGCGACGAGGCTGAGGCGCAACGAAAGGGAATAAGCGGAGAGAATGGTCGGGGAGGTCAGCGCAATGAAATTGTCGAATGTAAATCCGCCGGCCGAATTCTCGAATGCGCCGGTGACCAGGTAGAGAACGGGTGCGATCAGAAAGAAGAGAGCGAACAGGAAGAACGGCGCAACGCCAAGCCAGTCCCAGTTGATGGCTCCAGTCCGGCGGGCGGTCGGCGCCTTCGCAGGCGATCCCGGCGGTGACCTGGAGGCGTTATTCGCGACACTCATGCACAACACCCTTGAAGCAAGTAATGAAAACGGATGCCGGCTGGTGCCGGCATCCGCGCGAGATTATCGATCCGATTACTTGGCGCCCATTTCCTTGGACCAATCGGAAGCAACGACGGCCTTGGCTGCAGACTGCTCCTCGAGGGTCGGGAAGATGGCCTTTGCATAGCCTTCGGCCGCTGGCATCTTGTCGAGCAGTGCCTGGGGGATGACCTTGCGGGTCGCCATGTCGGTGAAGCGGATCGGGTGGCAATAGCCCTTCAGCCAGCCGACCTGACCTTCGTCCGAATAAAGGTATTCCATCCAGAGCTTGGCAGCGTTCGGGTGAGGCGCAAATGCGGAGATCGCCTGAACGTAGACACCGGCGATGACGGCGTCAGATGGTACGATGACATCCATCGGCGGGTTGCCGGCGAGCTTGTCGCGCATGGCAAGGACATTGTAGTCCCAGTCGAACAGGACCGGCGTGGTGCCCTGCGCCATGTTCTGGGCGTTGCCGTTGACCGGTACCAGGTTACCGCTGGCCTTGAGGTCCTTCATGAATGCAGTGCCGAGCTTGGCTGTTTCAGCGCCGCCCTTGCCGCCCTTGGCCGTGCCGGCCGCGTAAACGGTCATCATCGAGCTGTTGCCGGTGCGCGGGTCGCCAGGCATGGCAACTGCGTTGGCATATTTGGAGTCCGTCAGATCGGCAAAGCTCTTCGGGCTTTCCTTGACGACGTCCTTGTTCACGCCGATGGCCAGAACGCCGTAGTAATCGCCGTACCAGTAGCCTTCGGAATCCTTGGCGCTGTCAGGGATCGAGTCCCATGTGGAAACCTTGTAAGGCTGCAGCAGGCCGTCCTTCTTGGCGGATGGACCAAAGGACAGGCCTACGTCGATGACATCAGGGGCCTGTGGGCCCTTGTTGCCCTTGTTGGCCTTGATGGCTTCGATTTCGTCGCCGGAACCTGCGTTCGGGTTCAGTTCGTTGACGGTCAGGCCGTATTTGGCCTTGAAGCCTGCGATGACGTCGCCGTAGCCGCACCAGTCGTGCGGCAGGGCGATCGTGGTCAGCGAGCCTTCTTTTTTGGCGGCTACAATGAGGTCGTCGCTCGGCGCGGCAGAGGCTATGGCGGTGGACGCCATGACGATTGCGGTCGAGAGCGAAAGGAGGCGATGAATAGATCTGGTCACTGTTGTTCTCCTTGATCTTCAGTGTCTGGCGAAGCTGTTAATGACATTGCGTGAAGCTTGTGTGACGGTTGTTTTGCACCCGATTAGCGGGAAATTGCCGGGATGTTGGCGCGTCTCCCTGCGCTCGAATATCGATGGCATCAGCCGTTTTCGGCGTGGTCGTGTTGCCGACCTTTTTTCTTCTCCTCTAGCCGATTTTACGAAAGAGCTTGGTCTGTTCGAACAGGCCTTCCAGTGTCTTCATGCGCTCGCTCGTCTCGTCCCAGGTCGAGTTCTGGACGGCCTCGATGAGAGCCTCGACGATGAACAGTGTGACCACAGAGGAGTCCCAGGCGGACGGCGCCTCGATCTGGACGCGGAAGGTATGCTTTGCGTGTTTGGAGGCGGGCGAGGCCCACTGGTCCGTGAAGACGATGATCTCGGCGCCGCGGCGGCGGGCGGCGGCGGCCAGGCTCACCATTTCAAGCTCATAGCGCCTGATGTCGAAGATGATGAGCAGGTCGCCTGGGTTCATGTTGAGCACATATTGCGGCCATGAACTCGAATTGGCGGATAGCAGCGTCGTGTTGGCGCGGATCACCTGCATGTGCGTGAAAAAGTATTCTGCCAGTGCGCCGGTTATGCGTCCACCGACGAAATAAAGCTCGCGGCGGCTCTCGCAAAGCAGGGAGACGACGCTGTCGAAGGTGGCTGTATCGAGATCGGTAAGCGTCTGGCGCAGGTTGGCGCTGATGGCATCGGCGAAGCGATTGAGAATATGCGTGCCCGGAGCATTGCTTGCCCAGCGCCCGCGTTTTGTCAGCGGATTGGAGATCGTTGCCTCGACCTCCTGGTGCAGATGGGACTGGAATTCCGGATAGCCCTTGAAGCCGAGTTTCTGCACCATGCGCGCAACAGTCGGCGTCGAGACGCGTGCATTTTCTGCAACCGTGGTGATGCTTCCCAAGCCCGAGACAGGGTAATTGTCCAGCAGGCTTTCCGCCAGCTGCTTCTCGGCCCGCGTCAGCCCATCGAAATGGGCATGGATAACGTCAGCCACGGTTTTCGATGCGTTGATCACTCTATTTTAGCCCCCAGGGACGGTCTTTGCCTGTCTCCATGACACTTTAAACAACGCTGTCACATATCGAGTCAATGTCTAAATTGAAGAGATAATTTCAGTTTACGGTTGACACTCGCCATAAGCTGAAGAATTCTTTTCTGTGAAGGTTTTGTTAAACTTTGGGTGGAGGGCCGGGATGCTGATGCATCAGGCTGTGCTGAGCGAACAAGAAGGGGAATGTGTTGCCGTCGAGCGACCCGATGGTCGCAGCCCGGTCGTGGTGATTTGTGAGCACGCATCCTCCAGGTTGCCGGAGCGGTTTGGCGATCTCGGCCTGTCCGAAGAAGCGCGGAACAGCCACATCGCCTGGGATCCGGGTGCTTTGGCCGTTGCGAGGGGACTGTCTCGCAATCTCGATGCGCCTTTGGTCTACCAGCGCTTTTCGCGGCTGATTTACGATTGCAACCGTCCGCCGGAGTCTCCCGCAGCCATGCCGGAGGTGAGCGAAATCTATGATATTCCGGGCAATCGACAGCTGGATAGCGAGGAGCGCAGGGCGCGGACCGAAGCGCTGTATGTGCCGTTTCATCAACGTATCCGCGATTTACTCTTGCGCCGGACGGCGCTGGGGATGGCCAGCGTCATTGTCACAATTCATAGTTTCACGCCGATTTATGACGGCCGGTACCGTGAGGTCGAACTCGGCATCCTGCACGATACGGATGACCGGCTGGCGAACCGCATGCTGGCGCTGGCAGGCGAAGCGCCGCTCTATCGAACGGAGCGAAACCAGCCCTACGGGCCGCAACACGGGGTTACCCACACGTTGCAACTACACGGCGTATCGAACGATTTGAAGAATGTCATGATCGAGGTCCGCAACGACCTGATCGTGGATGATGTCGGCCAAGGGGTCATGGCCGATTATCTGACAGGGCTGATCCAGCGTAGCCTGGACGCCTGAACAATAAAGACCCCGGGGAACAGTCAAACTGCGGCAGGCGGGGCAACATATTTGCCACGCCATAAAAGGGGACGGTCCGCAATTCCGCGGACTTTCGGTTGAAGGGGACGTTTCACATGTCGGATTATACCGAATTGGATAAGAAGCAGGATGTCGGCATCCTGCACTCCATGGGCTACGCCCAGGAGCTCGAGCGACGGATGAGTTCGTTCTCGAATTTCGCGATTTCATTTTCCATTATTTGCATCATGTCGGGGGGTATCAATTCGCTGGCGCAGGCGACTTCCGGGGCAGGCGGCATCGCCATCGGCATCGGCTGGCCGGTCGGTTGCCTGATGTCGATCTTCTTCGCGCTGGCTCTGGCACAGATTTCGTCGGCTTATCCGACAGCCGGTGGCCTCTATCACTGGGGCTCCATCCTCGGCAACCGCTTCACAGGCTGGCTGTCGGCCTGGCTGAACCTGCTTGGCCTGATCACCGTTCTCGGTGCCATCAATGTCGGCACCTATTACTTCTTCTTCGGTGCCTTCGGCACCTATTTCGGCATGGAGGATACGGTGGTGGTTCGTATCACCTTCGTCGCCGTGATCACCGCCATCATGGCGCTGGTCAACCACATGGGCATCGGGCTCACCGCCAAGCTCACCGACATGTCCGGCTATCTCATCCTCGGCGCGGCTCTGGCGCTGACCGTGGTGTGCCTGATCTGCGCGCCGTCCTATGAGTTCTCGCGGTTGTTCACCTTCACCAACTATTCCGGATTGGCGACGATGGCTGCGGACGGAACACAGAGCGGGCCGCCGGTCTGGCCGGCCGTTTCGGGTGCCTGGGTCTTTGCGCTCGGTCTGCTGCTGCCGATCTACACCATCACCGGCTACGACGCCTCGGCCCATACGTCGGAAGAAACCGTGAAGGCATCCGTCTCGGTGCCGAAGGGCATGGTCTCTGCCGCAGTCTGGGCCTCGGTCATAGGCTACATCATGCTATGCGCCTTCGTTCTGGTGCTGCCCAACATGGAAGATGCTGCCAAGCAGGGCTGGAACGTGTTTTTCTGGGCGATGGACAGCCAGGTCAACCCGACGGTCAAGATCATCCTCTACATCGCCATCTTCGTATCGCAGTTCCTCTGCGGCCTGGCGACGGTGACATCCGTGTCGCGGATGATCTATGCCTTCTCGCGTGACAAGGGCCTTCCGGGCTCCAGCACGCTTGCCAAGGTCAGCCCCAAGTTCCGCACGCCGGTTGCTGCGATCTGGACGGGATCGATCCTGTCGGTGCTGTTCGTCTGGCTCACCTCGGTGATCACCATCGGCGAATCCTCGGCCTATGCCATCGTCGTGTCTTGCACGGTAATCTTCCTGTTTCTCTCTTTCGCCGTTCCGATCGGCCTCGGCCTTCTCGCCTACGGCACGCCGAAATGGCCGAAAATGGGTCCATGGAGCATCGGTCCGACCTTGTTCCGCGTCGTGGCGGTGCTGGCGCTGATCTCGATGGTGGTGATGTTCGTTATCGGCGTACAGCCGCCGAACGACTGGGCACTCTACATCACCGTCGGCTTTCTCGTGCTGACGGCGATCGTCTGGCTGGTGTTCGAGAACCGGCGCTTCAAGGGGCCACCGATCGGCGAGGAAGTCGCCCGTCGCGCGGCAAGCATTGCTGCTGCCGAGAAGGCAGTCGGGGAAATCTGAGCGATAATCGAGCCATGAGGGGTCGCCTTCGGGCGGCTCCTCGCCAGGGCGGTCGGTAGGGGCGTCGGACGCAAGACCGACGAGATCGCAGAATTTAAAGGGTCAGGGCGGATTTTATGAGCAGCATCTATACGTTTGACGATTTGAAGAAGGATGTGGCCGAAGGGCGCATCGACACGGTTCTCGCATGCCAGGTGGATATGCAGGGCAGGCTGATGGGCAAGCGGTTTCAGGCCGAGTTTTTTCTCGAGAGCGCCTGGAAGGAAACGCACAGCTGCAATTACCTGCTGGCGACCGACATGGAGATGGAAACCGTCTCCGGCTATGCGTCGACAAGCTGGGAAAAGGGCTATGGCGACTACACCATGAAGCCGGATCTTTCGACGCTTCGCCGCATTCCGTGGCTAGAGGGGACGGCGCTGGTGCTTTGCGACGTTCTCGACCACCACACCCATGCCGACGTGCCGCATTCGCCACGCGCGATTCTTAAGAAGCAGGTGGCACGGCTTGAAGCGATGGGTATGAAGGCCTTCATGGCGACCGAGCTGGAATTCTTTCTGTTCGACCAGAGCTACGAGCAGGCGCAGGCATCCGGATATCGCAACCTGCCGCTCGCCAGCGCCTATAACGAAGACTACCACATCTTCCAGACGACCAAGGAAGAAGGCGTCATGCGCGCTATCCGCAAGGGCCTGCAGGGCGCCGGCATCCCGGTCGAAAATTCCAAGGGAGAAGCATCGGCCGGGCAGGAAGAGATCAATGTCCGTTATGCCGACGCGCTGACGATGGCGGACCGCCACGTCATCATCAAGAACGGCTGCAAGGAGATCGCCTGGTCCCAGGGCAAGTCCATCACCTTCCTTGCAAAGTGGAGCGCCGCATCTGCCGGCAGTTCGTCGCACGTCCACCAGTCGCTGTGGAGCGCCGATGGCAAGACGCCTTTGTTCTTCGACGAAAAGGCCGAGCACGGCATGTCGTCCCTGATGCAGCATTACATTGCCGGCCAACTCGCCCATGCCGGCGAGATCACCTATTTCCTGGCGCCCTACATCAACTCCTACAAGCGCTTCGTGGCGGGCACTTTTGCGCCGACCAAGGCCGTCTGGAGCACAGATAACCGGACGGCTGGCTATCGTCTTTGCGGCGCCGACAGCAAGGCCATCCGCATCGAATGCCGTGTCGGAGGCTCGGACCTCAATCCCTACCTCGCCTTCGCGGCCCTACTTGCGGCAGGCATTGACGGGATCGAGAACAAGATGGCGCTGGAGCCGGCGTTCGTCGGCGACGCCTACGCCGCCCGCAACGTGCGCGAAGTCCCCCGGACCTTGCGGGATGCAACGGTTGCCATGACGGAATCGAAGATGTTGCGCGCAGCCCTCGGCGACGATGTCATCGATCACTATACCCGCGCAGGCGAATGGGAGCAGGAAGATTTTGACCGGCGCGTTACGGACTGGGAAGTGGCGAGAGGGTTCGAGCGGGCTTGAGATAATCGCAATGGTTGTGCTTTGTTGTTGCCATGGAGGCACTATGCTAGGCTCGCCCACGATCTTTGGAGGCCGCCATGGGACACATCGACAGCGCTCGGAATGAATCGCTGTTGCCCCTTGCCCTTGCGGCACTTGGCCATGCCAGACGACCGCCCGCGAACACGACCTGACAATTATCACCCGCGACCGTGCGATCCTAGCCTATGGTGCCGCCGGTCACGTCAAGACATTGGCTTGTTGAGCCTTTTGGAGCAGAGAGAATGAGCATGATTCAATGCATTTCGCCGGTTAACGGCGAGGTCTATGCCGAGCGCCCCGGCCTGTCGCTGGAAGTGGCGAGGGAGGCTGTCGCCCGCGCCCGCAAGGCGCAGAAGGACTGGGCGCGCCGGCCGTTGGAAGATCGCGTGCAACTGGTGATGAAGGGCGTGGCGCGGCTGAACGAGATGGTCGATGCCGTCGTGCCGGAACTGGCCTGGCAGATGGGGCGGCCGATCAAGTATGGCGGCGAGTTCCGCGGCTTCAACGAGCGCTCGAACTATGTAGCGGCCATTGCAGCCGACGCGCTTGCGCCGCTGGTGGTCGAGGACAGTGCAACCTTCGAACGCCGCATCGAGCGGGAGGCGCACGGCGTGGTCTTCGTCATAGCACCCTGGAACTACCCCTACATGACGGCGATCAACACGATTGCCCCGGCGCTGATGGCTGGCAATGTCATCATCCTGAAGCATGCGGCCCAGACGCTGTTGGTTGGCGAGCGCATGGTGCAGGCCTTTGTCGAGGCTGGCGTGCCTGCCGATGTGTTCCAGAATGTCTTTCTCGAGCACGATATCGCCGACGCGTTGATCTCCGAAGGCAGCTTCAATTTCATCAATTTCACCGGTTCGGTCGCAGGCGGTCGCGCCGTCGAGCGGGCTGCGGCCGGCACCTTTACCGGGCTTGGCCTGGAGCTTGGCGGCAAGGATCCAGGCTACGTTATGGAGGACGCCGATCTGGACGCGGCTGTCGACACGCTGATGGACGGGGCCACCTTCAATTCCGGCCAGTGCTGCTGCGGGATCGAGCGCATCTACGTCAACGAAACCCTCTATGATGCCTTCGTCGAAAAATCCGTTGCCTGGGTATCGAACTACAAGCTTGGCAACCCGCTCGACCCGGAAACGACGCTCGGGCCGATGGCGCACAAGCGCTTTGCCAAGGTTGTCCACGAACAGATTGCAGATGCCGTCGGCAAGGGTGCGAAGGCGCTGGTCGACCCGAAACTGTTTCCGGCCGATGACGGAGGTGCCTATCTCGCGCCGCAGATCCTCGTCGATGTCGATCACTCCATGGCGTTCATGCGCGAGGAAACCTTCGGTCCGGCGGTCGGTATCATGAAGGTGAAAAGCGACGCCGAAGCGCTCGAACTGATGAACGACAGCCAGTACGGGCTGACGGTGTCGCTCTGGACGCAGGATTCGGATCGGGCAGCCCGGCTTGGCCGCGAGATCGAGACCGGCACCGTGTTCATGAACCGCGCCGACTATCTCGATCCTGCGCTTTGCTGGACCGGCGTCAAGCAAACGGGTCGTGGCGGCTCGCTGTCCGTACTTGGCTTCCACAATCTGACACGTCCCAAATCCTACCATCTGAAGAAGGTGACAGCATGAGCGCGATTACTGCCAACTGGAGCTATCCGACCTCCCTGAAGCTCGGCCGTGGCCGTATTTCGGAGCTGGCCGAGGCCTGCAAGAGCCTCGGAATGAAGAAGCCGCTGTTCATTACCGACCGTGGTCTCGCGACTATGGCGATCACCAAGACGGCTCTCGACATTCTGGAAGAAGCGGGCCTCGGGCGGGCGATGTTTGCCGAAGTCGACCCGAACCCGAACGAGAAAAACCTGGAAGCCGGCGTCAAGGCCTTCAAGGATGGTGGCCATGATGGTGTCGTCGCCTTCGGTGGTGGCTCTGGCCTCGATCTCGGCAAGTGCGTCGCCTTCATGGTGGCGCAGACGCGCCCGGTCTGGGATTTCGAGGATATTGGCGACTGGTGGACGCGCGCCAACGTCGACGGTATCGCGCCCATCGTTGCGGTGCCCACCACAGCGGGCACGGGCTCGGAAGTTGGCCGGGCCAGCGTCATCACCAATTCGGTGACGCATGTCAAAAAGATCATCTTCCACCCGAAGTTCCTGCCCGGCGTCGTCATTTCCGACCCGGAACTGACGGTCGGGATGCCGAAGATCATCACCGTTGGCACGGGCATGGATGCCTTTGCCCATTGCCTCGAGGCTTACTCCTCGCCCTTCTATCATCCGATGTCGGCCGGTATCGCGCTCGAGGGCATGCGGCTGGTGAAGGAGTTCCTGCCGCGCGCAGTCAGGGAGGGCACCGATCTCGAGGCCCGCGCCAACATGATGGCGGCTGCCGCCATGGGTGCGGTCGCCTTCCAGAAAGGGCTTGGCGCCATCCACGCGCTTTCCCACCCGATCGGCGCCGTCTACAATACCCACCATGGCATGACCAACGCTGTCGTCATGCCGGCTGTGCTGCGCTTCAACAGGAAGCCGATCGAGGAGAAGATCGCCCGAGCTGCTGCCTATCTCGGTATTTCCGGCGGGTTCGACGGGTTTTACGACTACGTGCTGCAACTGCGGGCCGATCTCGGTGTCCCGGATAACCTCACCAAAATGGGGATCGCCAGCGACCGGATCGACGATCTCGCAGCGATGGCGATCGAAGATCCCAGCGCCGGTGGCAATCCTGTTCCGCTGACGCTGGAAAACACAAAGACGCTGTTTCGCGATTGCTTCTAGCCGCTGGAGCGAGCCCAGACGACGGCCGGGGGAGGCGAAAGCGCTCCCGGTCTTGAGGCTGCATCTCGCTGTTCGGATGTGATTATGAGAATGTCCGCATGAAATGAGGGTGGCGACGTTTGTACTTTGTTAACCATAATTCGAAAGGATGGTTAAACGCACCATGACCCCCGGTGCAAGCCGGAGCGATGGTGAAGCTCCCTTTGCCTAGGACATACCATGCCAGTCATCACATTTGCCAATACCAAGGGCGGCGCCGGTAAAACCACTGCGGTTCTGCTGCTTTCGACCGAACTGGCTCGCAGAGGCTATCGCGTCACCATCCTCGATGCCGATCCGCAGCACTGGATTTCGCATTGGAGCGAGATGTCCGGGCCGGTTGCCAATATCTCCGTTATCGACTTCGTCACCGCCACGTCGCTGCCGCTGCATATCCGCGAGAACCAGGCATCGACCGATTATTTCATCATCGACCTGCCGGGCACGCGCACTCCGCTGCTGGCAACCGCCATCGGCCTGTCGGACCATGTGCTGATCCCGATCCAGGGCTGCGCCATGGATGCTCGCGGCGGGGCGCAGGTGCTGGAACTGCTGCAATACCTCGCACAGAAGGGCGGCATCCACATCGACCATTCCGTCGTGCTCACGCGTGTCAATTCGATGGTGACGACCCGCGCCCTGCAGACCGTCAAGACGCTGCTCAACCAGCGTCAGGTATCGGTGCTGGAAACGCCGATCGTCGAACGCTCGGCCTTCCGCGATATCTTCGACGTTGGCGGTACTCTGCAGACGCTCGACCCGACCAGGGTAAGCAACCTCGAAAAGGCGCGCCACAATGCCAGCGAATTCGCCGAGGAGATGCTGGCGAAACTGCCCGTCCGCCTCACCTCCTCAGCCCGCATCGCAGCCCATCGACTGATGTCCCGCGCGGCCTGAAAAGCAGACAGGCCAGGGCGCGTTGGCCCGGACATCCGGCTTGCGTATTGCAGGGCGCACGCCTGGCGCGAGCTGGTCGAGATGACCCGCAACGGCTCAGTCGTTAAGTGGCTTGCAGAGCTGTATTGGATCGAGGCTGAACTGCCTGGGCTCGATCCGGAGGCTCGCTTTGCCAGACGGCTGAGCGGTCAGCGCCGCCGATGCCGTGGAATTATTCTGGACGAACAAACGGCTGAAGTCTGCTGTCGGCCCGAAGCAGCCATCGAGGAGGCGCTAAGCCAACGTCGGCCTAGCGCCTTCATGGCAGTCGTAGATGTTGTAGTGGCACGCGCCCGAGAGCGGGCATAGCCTCGCTGCCGCGCCATGTTTCCTACGCGGGCCTCAGAATGACTATGCTACTGCATTCTGCCGAATACGAAGAGCGTCGGCCCAGTCCTTTAGGGCCTTAATATCGTCCGAGATCTCCGAAGGTGGCGGTGGCTCCTCATTACGAACGCGCGACGGATCATGCGCCTCGATGAAGTCGCTGCATTTATTAAACGCTGCTCGGAACGCTTCCGTATCCGTCTCCAAAAGCGCGGTGACCTTCTTCAAATGCTTGGTATCAATGTAATCCCGGTGCCGCATCAGCACACCTGCGAAAACGATCTCCTCGAGCGCGCGCTCCCACGTGGCCCGCAGAAAACCGTAAAGTCTGACGGCGGAGCTGCGGTAGCCGTCCTCGTCGTTGGCATCATAAAGAGCCTTGGCAGCCCGTTGGTCTTTCTCGAGCCGGTCCAAGCGCGCCTTGACGCCAGCATGATCCCACGGCAATCCATCGCCCACGATACCAGTACCTTCCGGGCCGCGTGAAAGGTTTGCAAGCTTGGCGGGAATGCCTTGGCCGCGGGCGTTGTCATTCAGATCGTTCACGAACACCAGGTCGTGGGTGAAAACAATAATTTGACGTTCCTTCGCCTCCTCCACGAGCCTTTGCGCGACCTTCTTACGCCAGCGGTGGTCGAGCGATGTCACAGGGTCGTCGAAGATGAGTGCGGACTTGTGTGTGGCTGTCGCGAGCTCGGTCAGGAAAGCCGCCAGTGCTACGCAGGTTTGCTCGCCTTCACTCAGCACCAGATGCACCTTGGTCTTGGGATTTGCGAACAGACGGATTTGGTAGTTTGGCGAGCCGTACTGGCCGCCGGAACGCACCACTTCAACACGCACCTTTTCCGCCGCAAGCCTGACGATCTCTCTCTGGAAGCGATCACGCATCCGGGGAGTAATGATATCATCGGCAAGTGCGTTGCCAAGTTTCGTGATAGTTGTCGTCGCGGTCTGCCCCAGGCACTTGGCAATGCGCTCGAGCTTTGCCAGCCGCTTGACCTCCTTCATGGCGACCGCGTGAAGGGCGGTAGCTGCAGCTCGGTCTTCGAGCTCGTCATGCTCGGCCTGCAGGATCTGACGGCCTACGACATCGGCTGCCGCCTCTAACTGGCCGGCATAGGTACGGGTGTCACTTTCAAGTGCCAGCAGCTCTGCTTCCGGGATCACCGACATCGGCGACAGTGTCATGACAACGCTGTGCTCGATGTCTCGCAGACACTGTAGTCTACGCAGATCGGCGGTGGCCATAAAGCGCAGCACCTCGGCGGCGACATCAGCGCGCTGGATGGAAATCCGCCTGCGTATGTCCGCCACTAGCCGAATATCCGGTTTACGCATCCGGAACTCTTTGAGTGTATTCATATAGACCTTCTCGGCCGCGTCAGCCTGCTTTTCCGTATCATCGCGGATGAAACCCTCGAAGCCGCCCAGCCGCGCACCGGCCTCGGCGCTGAGCGGCTGATGGCACAATATGCAGTGTTCACCTTCCGCCGCCGGGAACTGCCGCTCAACATGCTTAGAATAGTGCCGCGCCGCCTCCCATAGCTCCCGCCATACTTCCGCGCCGACGCCGGGGAAGGTGGCGTCCTTGAAGGCGTTTTCCGCGGCGATCGTCGCGGCAAACCGTTTGGTTCTGGCATCGTCTGCAAGCGATTTCAGCGTGTTGAGAGCGTCGTCGGAATAGTATTCCTCAACCTTTCTGAGATAGCGCAGGACCCTCGCGATACCATCGGCAAACTGGTGCTGCTCGGCGGCGGCCTCAACCGGATTTTTGGCGAGGTCTTCGGTGAGTTGCTGGAGCCGTGCCCGTTCGGCATCGGTCATGACTGCGAGGGTCGCCAGCGGCTCCAGCTTGGTATTGTGCTTGAGATTGGACATGATACGCCCGACGGCTGTGGTCGCCCGCCAAGTAGGCATCTCGAACACGGGATCGCGGAGCGCCTTGAACTGGGTCTCTTCGGCCTGTAGCAGCACTTTGATCTGCGTGCAGACCGCCGCGAGGTCGTCGGGAATGTCGAGCCCGAACGGCCGGAAGGCAACCTCTGTCTTGTCCTGGATGTGGACTGCGCCGCATTCGCGGTCGAACACGCTAACGGCAGAAAGCACCGGATCAGGATTCTTGTTGTCCTCCCATGGCAGCACAGACTGCTGCACGCCGTCTTGCGAGATTGTAAAACTGGCCGTGGCCTTGCCGCCGATCGTTAAGGAAAATGCGTCGGGCATAATTTCACCGGCTTTGCGTGCCCTGCAGGCACGCTTCAACACTCGCCCATATCCCGATTTGCCGGCTCCGTTTGGTCCGTAAACAACTGTCAGGCCCTGTTGTTCGAACGTAAGGGTCTGCCTCGGAGCCAATTGGTTCACGCCGACGACATCGCCGAGGGAGACTAATGCGATGGTTGCGCCGTTACCGGGGTTCGCAGGCAAATGCACCGCTTCCAGCGCTGCGGCCATCAGTGAGATATCGGGCGCGCCGTGCTCTTTCTTACAGAGGTCCAAAACTTGGTCGATGGCCGCAGCATCAAGTGTACCACCCGTTACAATACGCCGCAGTGCATCTCGCTGCCACAATGGACGCCCTTGCGACCAATCCAGTATCGTTTGAAGCACAGTTTTCGGCGGGCCAGCTTGGTGCATAATCAAAGCTTTACTTGGAGGTGTTTGCGACAATGGCAGCAGCCCGCAACCTATACTAGCACACGTAACATACAATCGATGGGGTGTCGAAACTCGTAGTTATCAACAAAACGCAGGCCCAATGCCGGCGGTGTGCTGATTTTCCCTTTTATGTTTGACTCCGGGACACACCCCGAACGATGCCCCGTTCACCGCAATGCCGAATGCCGATTGATGTCTGCTATTGCCCTCAATTGGTTCAAAGCCGCCAGTCCCCTCCCTGCCCCTTTTCCGACTTTCAAAAGTTGAATTGAGTATGGCAGCTGTTGGCGCAATGCCGCCATCAAACTTTCATTTCGGAACTTCCTATCGCGCTTGGTCAATATGCGAGGAAGGCAGTGCTCGTTCCTGAAAACCCGCGTTCTTCAAATAAAAAAGCTGCCGGAGGGATGTCCGGCAGCTTTTTATCGTGTCTGATTTTTTCTAGTCGACGAATTCGACGACAGTGCCCGGCTTGACCATCTTTGCCAGTTCCGTTGCGTCCCAGTTCGTCAGACGCACGCAGCCGTGGCTCTGCGACTTGCCGATCTTGGAAGGCTCCGGTGTGCCGTGGATACCGTAGGTCGGCTTCGATAGGGCCATCCAGACAGTACCGACCGGACCGTTCGGGCCTGGCGGAATGTCCAGCACCTTGTCGTTGGCGCCCTGCTTGAAATTGATCTTCGGATTGTAGGTGTAGCCCGGATTGAAGGCGACGCGCTCGACGGTGACCGTCCCCGAAGGCGAGGGGGTGTCGGTCGAGCCGATCGATGCCGGATAGGCGGATATCAGTGCGCCGCTGGCGTCATAGGCGAACACCTGCTTGCGCGCCTTGTCGGCGACGATGCGGGCGACTTCGCCGGTCTTCGGCGGGCCGATGTTGACGACCTTGACCGTCGCACCCGGCACGGTGAAATCCACGCCCGGATTGATTTCTTTCAGATAACCCTCATCCATATGGAAGCGCTCGGCGAGCATTTCGGTCGTGGAGGTGTATCCGAGCGACGTCAGGCTTGCCTTCTTGGCATAGTCTTCCGGAATTTCGGCCACGTAAGGTCCGGCTGCGTCTGCCGGCGTGATCGTGTAGTTGACGATCGGCATGCCGCCCGAGTTGCGGAGATCCTCGAGGATGGCGTCGGTGTTGTTCGGGTCGAGTTGCTGGCCGGTCATTTGCTGGTAGGCGTAGATCGCCTTGGTGACGTTGCCACCGATCCGGCCGTCGATGGCACCGGGTGAAATACCCTTGCGATCGAGGAACACCTCGAGCGCGGTGATCTCCATCTTCGACTTGTTCTTGAGGGTGATGACGGGCTCTACCGTTCTTGGTCTCGCGGGCGCGTCATCGGGGTTGAGCGACGCATAGTCGCCATTTCCGCCGCCATTGCCCTGCGCATCCGGAATGCCCTGGTTGTCCAAAGGTATCCGTTCGATGGAGCCGCTGCCCGGAATGCCGCCGGTGACGGCGCCGGGTTCCCGCTGGCCGTAGAAATCGTCTGGCTGGCCGTTGCCGTAATCGTTGCCATAGCCGCGGTTGCTGCTGAGTTCGGTATCGCCATAACGGTTCGTGTCGCCGCCGCCATATCCATCGCGGCTCGGAGCCTTGGGGTAATAGGTGCTGGCGCGCATTTCGGTTGCGATGACGGTGCCGTAGCGGTCGACGAGGACGCGGTTGCCGCGGCGGTCGCGCGTCATCACGACGTCGCCCTGTTCCGGGATCTGCTCAAGGATGCGTCCATCGGGTGCTACCAGCACCGTGTCACTGTTCTGGCCTCCATAGTATTGCTGCGCCTCGACGGGCGAGAGCGTCGCGACGGAAGCAGCAAGCACGGCGGCCAGCGATAAGCCTGTCTGGAAGAATCGGTTCACGTTAGGTCTGTCCTTGATCGGTCGTCGGTTGCCACACACACTTCAATCTTGACACGAGTGTGGAATATTTCGGCAGCATGCTGAATAAAAGATAAAAATTCGTCACGTTGTGGTTATCGACGTAACGCCGCGCTGCGGGATTGGTTGCCGGCTCCTGATTTCGTGATCCAGGCCACGGTCGGTATGGTTAACAGTGTTATAACGCGCGGTGGCGGGCAGGCAGCGCCGGCGCAAGGGAGGGTACTGCGCATGATCGAATTTTCAGCCATTAAAGGGCCGAAGCTGAACCTGGACGAAGCGTCGGTCATGGATATCGGCGCCTGTGTCGTCGATGGCATCGACCTTGCGCCCGGCAAGGCCGTTCCGGACGATGGCGATGCGCGGATTTCCCATTCGGTCGAGGGTTTCCTGTTCACCTGCGGCCCGGACCATATCCGCCATCGCGAACCGATGCAGGGTGCCCATGCCGGCCGGACCTATCCGCTGCACGGGTCTTTTTCGGCGACGCCTGCCCGGGTGCTCTGGACGCGCTTCGACAATGGCAATGCAGAATGCCGGGCCGATGTCGACGTGGTGACGGCCGAAGGACGCACAGCGCGGCTCGAGCGCTTGTGGAGGATCGACGGGGCGACGGGCGAGGTTTTCCTCGAGGACCGGGTGATCAACACTGGCAGCGAGCCGATGCCTGTCTTCCTGATGTATCACATGAACATCGGTGGAAAATGGTTCGACGACGCTGTGCGCCTGACCGGGCAAATGCTGGAAGGCGGTGGTTTTCCCTGGACTTTCGGAGAGGAACTCGGCGGCATATTCTGCGTGCCGGCGCCGGCAACGGAGGCCGGGTTTTCCGAGGTTTCTCTCGGGCCGATTGCGAAGATCGGCGGCAAGACGCTGCGGGTGCGGATTGCAACCGAAACGCTGCCGTTTCTGCAGGTCTGGCGCAACCAGAAGGCACCCGCCGATGTGCTCGGCATCGAACCGGTGTCGCACCGATGGGTACCACGCGCAGAGCTCGAAGAGGCCGGCGAGTTCAACATTTTGCAGCCGGGCGAGGGGCGGAATTTCGGCCTCAGCTTTGCCTTTGTCGAGGCCCGCTGAGCGGTTGACGCTCGCGGTCTCGCGTCGTAGATCAGCGTTACCGTTTCAGAGAAAGCCGATCCCAAAGACCGGTCTCAAGGAGGAATGTGCCATGGATATCCGCAAGATCGACGACCAATACTCGGTCACAGGTCAGATATCGGTCGACGATCTCGACGAGATCAAGGCGATGGGCTTCGAGTCGATCGTCTGCCATCGTCCAGACCATGAAAGCCCGGATCAGCCGCTGTTCGACGATATCGCCACGCGCGCCGAGGAACTGGGCTTCATCGTCGCGCATGTGCCGGTCGGCCCGATGGGTGTCACCGAGGAAGCGGTCAGCAGCATGATGGATGCGCTTGACGAGTTTCCGCGGCCGATGCTCGGCTATTGCCGCTCCGGCGCGCGCTCGACGGCGATCTACGAAAAGACCAAGCATATGCGCATGTAATCCGCATCCTGCGGACATGCCTGCCGGTGCCGCGCCCTGCGGCATCACGACCATAGAATTCGACCACCATCAGGAGAACCACATGAGCATCAAGCGCATCGACCCCGGCGCCCGCATGAGCGGCGCAGTCGTCCACGGCAACACCGTCTATCTCGCTGGCCAGGTCGGCGAAGGCGAAACCGTTACCGAACAGTGCAAATACGCGCTGGCCGAAGTCGACCGCCTGCTGGCGGCTGCCGGCACCGACAAGTCCAAGATCCTGCAGACGCTGATCTATCTCTCGGACATGTCCTATTTCGCCGAGATGAACGCTGCCTGGGAAGCCTGGGTCGATCCGGCCAACACGCCGGCCCGCGCCACCAGCGAAGCAAAGCTCGCCGCACCGAAATACAAGGTCGAGTTCACGGTCACAGCCGCAATCGGTTGATCATTGGTATTGTACAAAGAAAGCCGGCGGGTGCCTTATCCTCGCCGGCTTTTTTGTGGATAGGCGGTCGTAACGGAACCGTGAGGGCAGCGGTGCCTCCGGCTTTACGGTTTCTTAATATCCTTAACGCTAAGTTAATCTGATTATAAGGTTGCCGTCTTCAACCGCATCCGTGCCTGTTAAAAAGTTGGACGATGTCTCTTATCCACGCCCTTACGCTTCGCAGCGATCGCCTGATAAGGCTTAGTCTTGGCGCCCCCCGCGGCAAGGATTCCAAGAAGGGCAATGTCCGCAAGTCACGGCAGAGCAAGTCGCGACTCGGCATCCTCGCCGGTACTCTCTGCGTCGTCTACTGCGTGGTGTTCGGGAAGCTGATCTTCCTCGGCATGCAGCCGCAGGCAGACACGACGAACATTCCCGCAGGTCCGGCCATGGCCTCGCGTCCCGATATCGAGGATCGCAACGGCGCGCTGCTGGCAACCGACATCCGGACTTTCTCGATGTATGCCGAGCCGATCAAGATGGTCGACGTCGACGACACCATCGAAAAGCTGACGAAGATATTTCCCAATCTCGACAGGAAATCAACCTATCGCAAGCTGTCCGACAAGCGGTCGCATTTTGTCTGGCTGGAACGTCAGCTGACACCGAAGCAGCAGGGCGAAATCCTCGCCCTCGGACTTCCCGCCATCGGCTTCCGCCCGGAAGTCCGCCGCTTCTACCCCGGCGGCAGCACCGCTGCGCATGTGCTCGGCTATGTCGATATCGACAATCATGGCGTTGCCGGCATGGAGAAATATCTCGACAACCAGGGCCTTTCCGACCTGACGTCGGCGGGTCTTGCCAGCAGCGAACCGCTTGAACCGGTGAAGCTGTCGATCGATATCCGCGTTCAGAACATCGTTCACGATGTCGTCGTGGATGCTATCAATACCTACAAGGCCCAGGCCGCCGGAGCGGTCATCCTCGATATTCACACCGGTGAAGTCCTGGCCATGGCTTCGGCACCCGATTTCGATCCTAACGCACCGAATGCCAATGGCTCCGATGGTTGGCTCAACCGGATGTCTAACGGCACCGACGAAATGGGCTCCGTCTTCAAGACCTTCTCGGTGGCAATGGCCATCGATACCGGCCTCGTTAAGCTGACCGACACCTTCGACGCCAGCGCTCCCCTGCACTACGGTGGCTTTACAATCCATGACGACCGGGATGTGCCGCGTCGTGTCCTGTCGATTCCGGAAATCTTCCGCTATTCGTCCAACATCGGTACTGCCAAGATGATGGAGAAGGTCGGGATGGATAACCAGAAGGCCTACCTGACCCGCTTCGGACTGCTATCGAAGATGCAGACGGAGCTGCCTGAGGTGAAGGCGCCAAGCCAGCCGAAAGTCTGGAAGAAGCTCAATTCCATCACCATCGCATTCGGCCACGGCGTTGCTACGACGCCGATGCAGACTGCCGTCGCGGGTGCTGCTCTCATCGACGGCGGCAAGCTGATCGAGCCAACCTTCCTGATGCGAACCCAGGAAGATGCAGAAAAAACCGAAACGATGATCGTCAAGAAGAGCACAAGCGACACTATTCGCTACCTCTTCCGCCTCAATGGTGAGCAGGGCACCGGCAGAACAGCCGACGTGCCTGGCTATCATGTCGGCGGCAAGACGGGCACCGCCAACAAGGTCATCCACGGTGTCTATTCGCACAAGCTCAGCTTCAATTCGTTCCTGGGCGCCTTTCCCATGGGGAACCCGAGATATGTCGTGCTGACCTTCATCGACCAGCCGCTGACGGGCGTACATAACCTGAACCTTGCCGCTGAAACAGCGGCACCCATGGTGCACGATATCATCACCAGGGCGGCGCCATTGCTGGGCGTGGAGCCCGACTTCGGCAGCGCCGAATTGGCTGCCTATTAGTCTGAACTTGTCCCAAAGATGCGGCCTGACGGCAGGCCGCCCCCCGGCTACTTCAGGCCGGCAATCTCGTTGAGCGTCCGCGTCGGCGTGATTGCCTGCGGGTCGAGTACGATCTCGATGATTGCGGGCTTGCCGCTTGCCCGTGCGCGCTCGATGGCAGGTGCAAACTCTGCCGTTGTCTTCACCGTCTCGCCGTGGCCGCCATAAGCCCGGGCGAAAGCCGCGAAGTCGGGGTTGGTGAGCTTCGTGCCGCTGACACGGCCGGGATAGTCGCGTTCCTGGTGCATGCGGATCGTGCCGTACATGCCGTTGTTGATCACCAGCGTGATGATCGGCAGGCCGTATTGGACCGCCGTCGCAAACTCCTGTCCGTGCATCATGAAGCAGCCGTCGCCTGCAAAGCAGATGACTTCACGCTCCGGAAACAATGCCTTTGCAGCCACCGCCGCCGGCAGGCCGTAGCCCATCGAGCCCGAGGCGGGGGCTGCCTGGGTGTTGAACTGGCGGAAGCGATGGAAGCGGTGCAGCCACGTCGCATAGTTGCCGGCGCCATTGGTGAAAATGGTATCGGCTGCCGTGTTCGCCTCGATCCAGTCCATGATCCGGCCCATGTGGACATCGCCTGGGCTGGTTTCAGGGGTTTTGGACCATGTGCGGTAGGCGGCATGCATCCGGGCGGTGCGCTCTGCCCAGATGGGCGTTGCCGGCGCGGGAAGATCCGCCAGAGCGGAGACGAAATCGGCAGGGCTGGCGCAGATGGCAAGATCCGGCCGATAGACGCGCCCGAGTTCCGACGGGTCGGGATGGATGTGCACCAGCGTCTGCGCCGGGTATGGGATATCCATCAGCGTATAGCCGGAGGACGGCATTTCGGAGAAACGACCGCCTACCAGGATGAGGAGGTCGGCCTCCTTGATCTCCTTGCCGAGCGCCGGGTTGATGCCGATACCGACATCGCCTGCATAGGAGGGGTGGAGATTGTCGAACAGCATCTGCCGGCGGAAGGAGCAGCCGACCGGCAGCTGGAAGCGTTCGGCGAACGTCCGGAGCGATGCCACCGCTTCTTCGTTCCAGCGCGTGCCACCGACGATGACCATTGGCCGCTCCGCAGCCATCAGCCGGCGCTGGAGTTCGTCGATCTGGCTTTTACCGGGATGGCTCGCCACCGGCATATAGGGCTTTGCCTCGGGCGCCTCGACGAGGTCTCGCAGCATGTCTTCCGGCAGGCTCAACACGACGGGGCCGGGGCGTCCGGATGTGGCGACGGCAAAGGCGCGGGTGACGAATTCCGGAATGCGTGCGGCATCGTCGATCTCGCCGACCCACTTGGCGAACTCGGTGAAGGCGCGGCGATATTCGACTTCCTGAAACGCCTCGCGTTCGCGGGCATCGCGCTGCACTTGGCCGATGAACAGGATCATCGGTATGGAGTCCTGGCGGGCGATGTGGAGGCCGGCAGAAGCATTCGTAGCGCCCGGGCCGCGTGTCACCATGCAAATGCCGGGTTCGCCGGTCAGCCGGCCCCAGGCATCGGCCATCATCGCAGCCCCGCCTTCCTGGCGGCAGACGAGAACCTCGATGTCGCTGTCGTGCAGCGCGTCGAGCACGGCCAGGAAGCTTTCGCCGGGAACGCAGGAGATGCGCTTGACGCCATTGGCTTTCAAAGCCTCGACGATGAGCTGGCCGCCTGTGCGTTTCATGATCTTGCCTTTCCTTCGAGGGCAGCGAGTTCCGCCAGCACCTCGTCCTGATGTTCGCCGAGCCTCGGGCTCGGCCGTTCGTAGCGTAGGGGTGTTTCGGAGAGAATGACCGGGGTGCGAACGCCCGGAATGGCATTGCCGGCTGCATCGTCGAGATCGATGCGCAGGCCGCGCGCCACCACTTGGGGGTCGGCGAACATTTCCTCGATGGTATTGATGGGACCAGCCGGAACGCCATTCTGCTCGCAGCGCTGCAGCAGGGCGGCCTTGGTCCATTTCAGCGTCTCGGTCGAGACGAGCTGGCGAACTTCCATGCGGTTGGCAACGCGGGCCTTGTTGGTGGCGAAGCGCTCGTCGCCGACGATAGCCTCGATACCGAGCAGGCCGCAAAGACGACGGAACTGGCCATCGTTGCCGATGGCGAGAATCAGGAAGCCGTCGGCGACGGGCACGACCTCATAGGGAGAGATGTTGGGATGGGCATTGCCCAGCCGCTCCGGCGCCTTGCCTGATATCAGGTAGTTCATGTTCTGGTTGGCCAGCACTGCCGCCTGGACGTCGAGCAGCGCCATGTCGACCAGTTGCCCCTCACCGGATTTGAGGGCATGGATCAGGGCCGCCTCGATTGCCGAGACCGCGTAGATGCCGGTGAAAATATCGGCGATGGCGACGCCCGCCTTCATCGGCTGTCCGTCCGTCTCGCCGGTGATCGACATGAAGCCGGACATGCCCTGGACGATGTAGTCGTAGCCGGCGAGATTGGCATAGGGACCGGTCTGGCCAAAGCCGGTGATCGAGCAATAGACCAATTTCGGATTGAGCTTGTGCAGGCTCTCGTAGTCGAGGCCGTATTTGACCAAGCCGCCGAGCTTGAAATTCTCGATCAGAACGTCTGCCGTCATGGCCAGCCGGCGAACCAGATCCTGGCCGTCGGCAGTGCGCAGATCGGCGACGATGGAACGCTTGCCGCGATTGGCCGAGTGGTAATAGGCGGCGGAGAGATTTGCGCCCTCCGCATCCTCGACAAACGGAGGTCCCCATTGGCGCGTGTCGTCGCCGCCATGCGGGTTTTCCACCTTGATCACATCGGCACCGAGATCGGCCAGCATCTGGCCTGCCCAAGGTCCAGCCAGCACGCGCGCGAGTTCGATGACGCGGATGCCTGCGAGCGGTGGCTTTTTTATCGGTCGGTTGGTCATGTTTTGCAGATCTTCGATCAGGGTGCGCGGAGCGATTGAGATGTATCGGATACCGGCTTGGATGCAAGCCGCCGCTCGCGCCAAAGGATGTAGAGACCGGAGCAGATGATGATGAGAATGCCTACCCATTTCAGCATGTTCGGGAAATTGTCGAACACCAGCCAGCCGAAGATCGTCGCCGAAATGATCTCGAAATACTGCAGCGGTGCGAGCGTCGATGCCCGGACGGCGCGGTATGCATAAAGTGTCAGCATCCCGCAGACGGCTGCCGTCACGCCGACGCCGAGGAGATGGAGTGCGGCAGTGGCGTCCGGCATGACAGGCGACAGGATAGCATTGCCGGTGAGGCTGCCGATTGCCAGCAGGATCACGGAGAACAGCAATCCCCAGAGGCCGGTGTTCAGCTGCATCGACGAGGCCGGTTCGCTGTGGGACAGGACGCGCGTCAAAAGCACGAAGATCGAGCCGCAGAGCGCTGTAACAACGGGGAGCAAAGCGACGAAGCCGAGTTGCTGGAAGCTGGGCTGGATGATCAGCAAGGCGCCACTGAATCCGACGACGCAGGCCGCGTAACGCCGCCAACCCACCGTTTCCTTCAGGAAGATGCTGCTGAGAACGGTGAGGATAATCGGCTGGACGAAGAAGATGGCGATGGCATCGGCAACCTCCATCACCTGTAACGTCGTCACGAAGGTGATCATCGACAACACCAGCAAGCCGCCACGCAGGGCGTGAATTCTTCTCTGCCACCACGTGCCAGGCATCCAACTGCGTTTCCAGACGATCATCGGCAGGGCGAACAGGCATTGAAAAAGAAAGCGTGCCGCTGTGACCTCGACCGGCGGGATGGTGACAGCCGCCAGCTTGGAAAAGATGTCGACGATCGGCGACAGCATGACCGACACGAACATAAGGGTCAGGCCCATCGTCATTTCCGACGAATGCCGCTGGCTGAGCGTATGGCTGGGGCTTTGCATCGACATTCCTCCGGCGTCAGGGCTTTGGCAAGACGCGTTCGCACCACGCGGCAAAGTTCGCCGTGGCCCTGTTGGCATCGACCTCGTGCAGGGTCTCGTGCCGCATTTCGCTATAGATTTCCGTTGTGATATTCGAAAAGCCGAATCCTTTCAAACGGTTTGCCAGCCAGGTTATGGCTTTACCGTAATCCGTCGCCGGATCCTGCGCGCCCGCCACCAGATGGATTGGCAAGGTGGGACGTAACCGGGCGAGGTGGCGTCGCTTCGGTGCGGCAAAACTCATCGCCAGCAGGTCGCGCCAGAGGGATACACAGGCATCGAAGCCGGAGAGCGGGTCGGCGATGTAGGCATCGACCTCGGCCGGATCGGTCGACAACCAGTCGAACAGCGTGCGGTGATCGGGGATGGACTGCCCCCAGGCGCCGAAGGTCAGTCGCGGTAGCAGGGCGCTCGGGACATCCGAGCCTTTGAGCATGCGCTCGATGCCGAGGATCAGCTGTCCAGCCCGTCCGGCGAGGCCGGGATGAAAGTTCGAGTTCCACACTGCGACGGCATCGAAGTCTGCGGGATGGGCGATGGCGGCGGAAAGGCTGATCAGTCCGCCCATGGAATGACCGAAGAAGACGACAGGCAGGCCGGGGTGGTCAGCCGAGGCCAGCGACCTCACGGCCATGACGTCCGCGATGACGCACGCCACGCCATCGCGGCGGGCGAATTGGCCAAGCGGCGCATCCGGCGCCTTCGTGCGGCCATGGCCACGGTGGTCGTGCGCGTAGACGTGATAACCGTTGCCCGCCATCGCCTCGGCAAAGCGACCGTAGCGGCCGGAATGCTCGGCAAGCCCGTGCAGCACGAGAAGGATGCCGCGCGCCGTGCCCGATGCGGGCTGATGACGGTAGGCAAGTGTCGCGCCCGTCGGGCTCTGGTGCCGTCTTATCTCTTGAAACATGGGATCTCCTCGCATCGCTGCACCTGACGGCAATGGCTGGAACTTTGCAATGCAACTTCGGGGAGGCGCACAGGATAATGATAATCCGGCGGTGGGGAATTTACAGCTTGCGACGGAAGGTGCGATCTGCTTACTTGTTCTCTTATTGTTCCTGGGGTGGGTCATCATGCACGTTGTTTCATTGAGGCTTCTGGCCGCTCTTGCCTGCCTGCCGGTTTTGCTGGGCAGCCTCTCCCTTCCGGCCGAAGCACGCGATGGACAGACTAGGTTTATTCTTGCGGCCAGCTGGGAGCCGGCATTCTGCGCTACCAACGCTGAGAAGGCCGAGTGCCGGGACGAGAGCGCCAACGGCTTCGATGCCACCCACCTGTCGCTGCACGGGCTCTGGCCGATGCGGCAGAACTATTGCGGTGTGCCGGATGCGCTGCAACAGGCCGACCGCAGTCATGGCTGGGACAGCCTGCCTGCCGTCGAACTGTCGGCGGCGACCAAGGCCGCTCTCGACAAGGCAATGCCGGGCACGCAGTCTGGCCTCGAGCGCCATGAGTGGCTGAAGCACGGAACCTGCACGAAACTCTCGGCAGACGCCTATTTCGGCACTGCCGTGTCTCTGATCGATGAATTGAACGCATCTGCCGTCGGCGCGCTGTTTGCGGCGAACGTCGGCAAGACACTGGATGCCGAACGCATCAAGGCCGCATTCGACAAGAGTTTTGGCGAGGGCGCCAGTGGCCGCGTCAAGATGAGCTGCCGCGGCAACGGCAGCGCGCGGGTGATTTCCGAGCTCACCATCGGCCTGTCGCAGGATGCGGTATCGCCCGGCGAGAGCGGTCCGAGGTTGGGCAAGCTGATCCAGGGCGCCGGTAGTACAGCGTTCGGCTGCAACGAAGGTCTGGTGCAGGCAGTCGGCCGCTAGGATTTCTGACTGCGCGGCGGCGTTGTCCGATGGGTATCGTCAGCGGCGGGGCAGGCTTGGACGTCAGCGGTTTGGCTGATTGCGTCACCCCGGTGGTCGACAAATGCGGCACAAGGCCGGTTTCGGCGTTGCCGCGCGGCGTGGTTTCCCTTACATAGCGGCTCAAACCCAGATCTCTTGCGCCTAGGAGAAGCCCAGCAATGGCACGCCAATTCATCTATCACATGTCGGGACTCAACAAGTCTTACGGCGCGAAGAAAATCCTCGAGAACGTCAACCTGTCGTTCTACCCCGATGCCAAGATCGGTATCCTCGGCCCGAACGGCGCGGGTAAGTCGACCGTTCTCAAGATCATCGCCGGCCTGGACAAGGAATTCACCGGGGAAGCCTGGCTCGCCGAAGGCGCGACCCTTGGCTACCTCGAGCAGGAGCCGCATCTCGACGAGACCAAGACGGTGCGTGAAAACGTCATGGAAGGTGTTGCCAAGAAGACGGCTGTTCTCGAGCGCTACAACGAACTGATGATGAACTACTCCGACGAGACGGCCGAAGAAGGCTCGAAGCTGCAGGACATCATCGACAGCCAGAACCTCTGGGACCTCGAAAGCCAGGTCGAAATGGCGATGGATGCGCTCCGTTGCCCGCCGCCTGAATCGGAAGTCACCAGCCTGTCGGGCGGTGAGCGCCGTCGCGTTGCGCTCTGCCGATTGCTACTGTCGCAGCCGGACCTGCTGCTGCTCGACGAACCAACCAACCATCTGGATGCCGAGACCATTGCCTGGCTGGAAAAGCACCTGCGCGCCTATCCCGGCGCCGTGATGATGATCACCCACGATCGCTACTTCCTCGACAATGTCACCGGCTGGATCCTCGAGCTCGACCGTGGCCGCGGCATTCCTTACGAGGGCAACTACTCGGCCTACCTGCTTGCCAAGGCCAAGCGCATGCAGCAGGAAAACCGCGAAGAGGCAGGACGCCAGAAGGCGATCTCGCGCGAGCAGGAATGGATCGCCTCCAGCCCGAAGGCCCGCCAGGCAAAATCCAAGGCCCGTATCAAGTCCTACGAACAGCTGGTCGATGCCGCCGAGAAGCAGCGTCCCGGCGACGCCCAGATCATCATCCCGGTCAGCGAGCGTCTCGGCCAGGTTGTCATCGAGATGGAGAACGTTTCCAAGGGGTTCGGCGACGAGCTGCTGATCAAGGACTTGTCGATCAAGCTGCCGCCCGGCGGCATCGTCGGCATCATCGGCCCGAACGGCGCCGGCAAGACGACGCTGTTCAAGATGATAACCGGCCAGGAAAAGCCCGATGCCGGCACCATCCGCATCGGCGACACCGTGCAACTCGGCTATGTCGACCAGAGCCGCGATGCACTGGATGGCTCGAAGACCGTCTGGGAAGAAATCTCGGGCGGCGCCGAAATCATCAAGCTCGGCAAGTTCGACATGAATTCAAGAGCTTATTGTGGCGCGTTCAACTTCAAGGGTGGTGACCAGCAGCAGAAGGTCGGCAATCTTTCCGGCGGTCAGCGCAACCGTGTGCATCTTGCAAAGATGCTGAAGGCTGGTGGCAACGTGCTGCTCCTCGACGAACCGACCAACGACCTCGATACCGAAACGCTGGGTGCACTGGAAAGCGCGCTGGAATCCTTCGCCGGCTGCGCCATCATCATCAGCCATGATCGCATGTTCCTCGACCGGCTGGCGACCCACATCCTCGCCTTCGAGGGTGACAGCCATGTCGAATGGTTCGAAGGCAACTTCGAGGACTACGAGCAGGACAAGATCCGCCGCCTCGGCGCCGATGCGTTGAACCCGAGCAGCCAGGCCTACAAGCGCCTGACGCGCTGATTGCCATCGGCGCGCGCTACACAAATTCGAGATCCCCCGCAGCTGCGGGGGTTTTCATTTGCGGCCCTGAACTGCCGGTTCGCCGGCTCGCATCTGACAGTAGCGACCTTCCATTTCCCACTTGCGCCATTGCCCTCAATCACATAAAGATATGTTTATGTCTTGATTGGGTGAGCGTATGGCGGATCTTGTTAAATTTGGTCTCGAGGGGCTGGTCGATGTCCTGAAAGCAGCAGGCGAGCCGACGCGGCTCCGGCTGCTGGCGCTGCTGGCCGCCGGCGATTTGACGGTCACCGACCTCACCGAAATCCTCGGTCAATCCCAACCGCGTATTTCGCGCCATCTGAAGCTTCTGGGCGAGGCGGGCCTGATCGATCGCTACCAGGAGGGCGCCTGGGCCTATTTCCGCCTGAAGCAGGATGGTGCTGCCGTGCATCTCGCCCGCACGCTGCTGCGCCACGCCGACGAGAGCGACCCTGTCCTGCTGCGCGACAGCGAACGTCTCGGTTCGGTGAAGCATGTACGCGCCGAGCGTGCCCAGGCCTATTTCAGCCACAACGCTGCCGAATGGGATGAGCTCCGCCGCCTGCATGTGGCCGACGAGGATGTCGACGCTGCGCTGAAGCAGCTGATCGGCACCCGGCCGATCGACACGTTTCTCGATCTCGGCACGGGAACGGGGCGCATGCTTCAGCTGCTGTCCGGCGTCTACCGCCGCGCCATCGGCGTCGATGCCAGCCGCGACATGCTGGCAGTCGCGCGCGCCAATCTCGACAAGGCGAATATCACCACCGCCTCGGTGCGCCACGGGGATATCTTCAACCTGCCGCTCGAGGCGCAGGATTTCGACCTGATCACCATTCATCAGGTCCTGCATTTTCTCTACCAGCCGGAACTGGCGATCGGCGAGGCGGCGCGCATGCTGCGGCCGGGCGGCCGGCTTGTGATCGTCGATCTCGCCCCGCATGCGCTGGAATACCTGCGCGACGACCATGCCCATCTCCGCCTCGGCTTCAGCCACGCGACGATGGAAGAGTGGTTGAAGAAGGCCGGGCTGGAGCTCGAGGAGGTCAGGGACCTTCATTCCGGAAAGCAGAGTGGCGAGGATCTGACGGTAACGATCTGGGTGGCGCGCGATCCGCGCCTGCTGATCGCGACCAGTGAAAGCCGTCAACCAACATTACGCGCAGAAAAGAGGGCGTGACATGACTTCTACACCGGACACAGGGCGCAGCGACGTCAGCATCTCCTTCGAGTTCTTTCCGCCAAAGACACCCGACATGGAAGGCCAGCTTTGGGCCGCCATCACGGAGCTGACGGAATGGCAGCCCGAATTCGTCTCCGTCACCTATGGGGCCGGCGGTTCGACCAAGGCACCGACGCTGAATACCGTGCGCCGGATGATCGCCGAGACGCCACTGCCGACTGCCTCGCACCTGACCTGCGTCAGTGCCACGCGCGAAGACACACACCGGGTCGTCGATGAGTTGCGTGCGGCCGGCGTCAGGCACTTCGTTGCCCTTCGCGGCGATCCGCCCGGCGGCATCGGCACCGCTTACCAGCCACATCCCGGCGGCTACGAGAATGCCGCAGCGCTGGTGGCGGGCTTGCGCGATATCGGCGACTTCGAGATCTCGGTGTCTGCCTATCCGGAGAAGCACCCGGAGAGCCGCGACACGGCTGCCGATATCGACATGCTGAAGCGCAAGGCCGACAACGGCGCCGACCGTGCTCTGACCCAGTTCTTTTTCGACAATGACGTCTTCGAGACCTACATGGAGCGGGTGCGGGCGGCCGGTATCGCCATTCCCGTGCTGCCGGGCATCATGCCGATCCAGAACCTGACGCAGCTAAAGCGCTTTGCCGGCATGTGCGGCACTAGTATCCCGTCCTATCTGGACGAACGCTTTGCCGGGCTCGACGACAAGCCTGAAGAGCGGGCCAAGGTGGCGGCCGATGTCGCGGCAGAGCAGATCGAGGATCTCGTGCGCCGGGGCCACCGTGAATTTCATCTCTATACGATGAACCGCGCTCCCCTGGTCGGCGCCGTGCTCGAGCGACTGGGTTTCAAGCGCACCAAGATTGCAGCGGCGGCAGGCGCTGCTGCCTAACGACGGAAAAAGCGCCGGCCTTTTCAGGACCGGCGCTCATTTCAAACCCGTATGTTAAGCTTAGAGAAGCCTGCATTTCCGGTCGCGGATTGCCGCGAACGGCGTCTCAGATGAATAGCATCGTCACGACGAACATAAATGCTGCACTGATCAGAAGGACGTTGATGGATTGCGTCAGTCCCATGGTCTGCCTCCTCCGTTAACCCTTAAAGCCTATGTCACAAATATGTCGCCCGAAAGCAATTTCCATACTGCACCGCAGCGGGCTGTGCGAGATTCGCTAATGTTTTGTCGTTAGCCGTTGATTCTAAACGTCAAAATAATTGTGTATTTCTTCACGAATCCTAACGCCAGATTAACGCCATGCCTTCGCTTATCTCTTTGCCGTCGAAGGTGCCCTTCGCGAAAAAAGCCGTCCGTCGAGGATGACAAGGCCGAGACCGATCAGCAGCATGCCGGCGACCTGCGTGGCGCCCAGCCGTTCGCCCAGAAAGACGAAGCCCAGGAGGATGGCGCTCGGTGGAACCAGCAAGGTGACCAACGACGTGTTGGTGGCGCCGGCAAGCGTCATGATGCGGAAATAGAGAATGTAGGCGAAGGCGGTCGACAGCAGGGCCAGGGCGACAATGGCAGCAATCGTCTGCATCGGCGGCATGGCGAGCGTCCAGGGTTGATCGACCAGCAGCGAAACCGGCAGCATGATGAGCGACGAGCCGGTCAGCTGGCCGGCGGCGGTCACCGGCGCGGGGATGCCCTTGAAGCGCTTGGAATAGACGCCGGCAAGGCCATAGGACATGGCGGCGACGATGGGCAACAGCAGCGCCCAGAGCGGCGCACCTGCGGCATCCAGCGCTCCCGGCCCCACCAGCACGACGGTGCCTATCAGCCCGACGAAGCAGCCGATGATTTTCGCCCGACCGGGCTTCTCGTCCTGCGTCGCGTAATGGGCGACGATGACCGTCCAGATCGGCGTCGTGGCGTTCAGCACCGAGGCAAGGCCGGCGCCAATCTCGGTCTCGCCGAGAAAGATCATGGCGTGGGGAATGGCGTTGTTGATCAGCCCGAGCAGCAAGAATTGCCGCCAGTGGCTGCGCAGCAGGCCGTAGATACCGTATCGGCCACCGATATAGAGATGCAGCGCCGCGGCGGCCAAAATCAGCCGCAGGAAGACCAGCGTGAACGGCGGCACATCGTGCACAGCGATACGCGCAAAGAAAAACGACCCGCCCCAGATCAGGCTGAGGAGCACAAGCAGCCCCCAGGTCACCGCATTCATGCGATTGTCAGCTTCCATCCCGGCTCCCCCAGTCCAAAGCAACACAATCGCAGCTCCCACCCCCTGCATCCAGCCGATTCCCGCTTGCCGTGCAAGGGGTGTTAGGTTGGGGCGGAGTTGGTGAAGGGGGGCGGTGAGGAGATCCTAAACAATCCCCCGTTTTATTGGCAAACTCAGAATTGTCGTGACCTTGCACTGATCTCAAGCTGCACCAGCTCGTCACACAGATTGGATACGGCGACGGCGTCGGAGGTGTCGAGGGTGGTTATGTCATGGCTGCGAGCGGCGAGGTACATTTCCGCATTGTCACGCAAGGATCGTTCTATGAATTTGTCGATGATGCTGCGTCTGGCTTGATCGCGCTGGGCATATTCGGCCTCGGATCGCATTCTTTCCCGAAGGACGTCGTTGTCGGCATACAGGAAAACAGCAGAGATCTCGTCAGAGACAAGCGGCGCTATGAACTCGGGGCGAAGCGCAGAGCCTTCGATTATAAAAGGTGTTCTGGCATGGACCCTGGCGTCGATCTGCTGCCGTATGGCCGGCCACATGTTTTCGTGATGGACCCTTAGAAACCAATAGATGGTCTCATCGGAAAGCCGGGAATAATATTCAGCGACAGGCGGCCGTACCTCCGGCCAAGGGCGCCCGGGATGACGGGCGAGGCTATCCGTTGAAATCATGTCACATCCAAGCTGGCGAGCGAGGCGCGTCGCCAATGTCGTCTTGCCTACGTTGGAACTGCCGGAAATCAATATGCCCATGCGTTCCTGTCTCCACAGTTGGAATATTCCGGTGAAGCCGTAAGCTGTGTGCCTGATCTTTTCGATGCCGTGAAGTCGCCGGTCTGGAACGAAGTGTGCCTGCGTTCTCTTTGACGTCGCTAAAGCAAAGGCTGCCGAAACTTGATGTGCTAGGCACTTGACTGCACTTTGGCTGTCATTCCAAGGGCGGTCTTCACAGCCGCCCTATCCTCGATAGTCTGCGTCTTCAAAGCGCGTTCAGCAGCGCTTCCGTGGCCCAGCCGTCGGCGGGGAGGCCGAGGCGGAACTGTTCTTTCTGGATGGCAATGCGGGTGCCGGAGCCGAGGATGCCGTCGATCTCGCCGACGTCGTAGCCGTGCGCCTTGAGCTTGGTCTGGAGCGCTCGCATGTCGGTGTCGCTCAGGCCCTTCTCCGGCGTGCCCTTGTTATAGGTCGGGGCGCCCGCGAAGCGGGTCGCGAGATAGGCGGCCGACGTCGTGTAGATGAACGACTGGTTCCACGCCAGATAGACGTTGAAATTAGGGTAGGTGAGGAAGGCCGGACCGAAGCGGCCCTGCGGCAGAATCAGCGCAGAGACCAGATTGCCGAAGGAGGTGTTGCCGTCGCGTGGCTTGACACCGAGGGCGAACCAGTCGGCGGCGGTCATGGTGCCACCGATGCCTGATTTTTCATATGGAAGCGTCGCCGGAAGCGTCACCTCCTGGAGCCAGGGCTGGCCGCGCTGGAAGCCCAGCGACTGCAGGAAGTTGGCAGTCGTCAGGATGACGTCCGGGGCGCTCTCGCGCAATTTTACCAGGCCGTCTCCATCGCCGTCCTCGCCATAAGCGATGATGGTCTTCGGCAGCAGCTGCGTCTGGCCGATCTCGCCGGCCCAGGCGCCCTGGGTCGTTGCAGGTTCGACATCGTTGCGCTGGACGAGTTCGCTGAGTGCGATCAGCTGTTCGCGGAAGCGGTCCGGACGGCGGCAGTCATGGGCGAGCGTGACGAGAGCGTTGCGGGTGTTGAAATCTCCCTGGACGGCGCCAAAGTCGGTTTCCATGGCCCAGAAGGCGGTGATGACGCCGGCCGGTACGCCGTGTTCCTTCTCGGCGCGCGCGAAGACGTCGGCGTACTGCGCCATCTTTTTGCGGCCGATATCGAGGCGCGCCTGGCTGACGGTGCGCTGCGAGAATTCGAGGAAGGTCTGCTTGAACACGCCCTGGGCGCGGTCGCGGGCGAGGACCTTGGGGTCGATCTGGGCGCCGGCGACCGTCTTTTCAGCGGCTTCCGGCGTTACGCCTGCCTTGATAGCATCGGCCTTGACGCCTTCGAGAAATGTGGAGAGGTCACCGCCGCAGGCGGCTGCCGGTGTTGGGTTCTGCGGGGCCGGGGCGCTCGTCTGGGCCGCGGCAGCACCTGCCATTGTTGATGCGAAGATCATCGCGAGTGCAGTGCGTCGAGCGTTGAAGCGGTCCATGGGCGGTCCTCGTTGCTTACGGATGAGGTCGCTTTCCCAGAACATGAGCTTCGATGCAAGAAGGAAATGGCGCTGGCTTCAAGAATTCTTGAGCTTCGTGACCGCCTCGACCCAGTTCCGCCAGTTCTTTTCGTTGCCGGCAAAGACGTTGATGTCCGTTGGCCCCTTGATGCCCGGAATGACGCCGGTGGAGGTATATTGCCAGAAGGCCCAGCGGCGATCGGCATAGGTGACGCCGGGATGCTTGGCAACCGAGCGGACCCAGAAGTGGTAGTCCTTGAAGTAGCCGACGAGGTTGTCGCGGTGAAAATCGACGGACGTGTAGATGATCGGCCGCATGTGATAATAGGCCTCGAGGCGGTCCATGAAGCGCTGCAGTTGCGCCCGTACGGTAACCGCATCGGGGCGCAGCCGGCAGGTTTTGGATTCCGCGTTCCATTCGACATCGAGCACCGGCGGCAGCACCATGGCCGATTTCGGCACGTTGCGGATAAACCAGTCGGCCTGCTCGTCGGCGGAAGAGCAGAAATAGTAGAAGTGGTACGGCGCGCTCGGGATGCCGGCAGCGCGCGCCTCGCTCGAATATTCCTGGAACTTGGTGTCGATGATATCCTTGCCTTCGGTCGCCTTGATGAAGGCGAAGGCTACGCCGGACGACTTGACCGTCCGCCAGTCGATGTCGCCCTGCCATTTGGAAATGTCGATGCCGTGGATGGGGTGCAGTTGCGGATGGTCGGCGCCGAAATCCTGCGGCTTGGTATCGCGGAAGCGAGATTTCGGGATCGACTTCGTCTCCATGAAGTCATAGCTCGAATTGCAGCCGCTCAGCAGCAGGACCAACGGCAGTAAACATAACAAAAGCCGGCGCATGGGCGTCCCGTATCCAGGTGAGGTGTTATTCTGCCCAAGTTCAAGTTTTCGGCCGACGAATCGCAGCCGTGGCGGAAAAGGCACTGAAGCCGTTCTCATCATATCAACGTAAAAAATGCGTTATCTTCAAGCTAATTATGCGCGCGCGGTCACAATAACTGCCCGTATCGCATAGCCGCGGCCGATATCTTCGACGGAAAGCCTGGCGCCCAGCCTGTTGCAGCGCTCTTCCAGTACGGCCTGCAGGTCTGCGCGGGGTGTCACATGGAAGCTTCGCAGCCACGACTGCAGCCCCTTGCGGAACCAGCCGGGCAGGCGCTGCTGCTGGCCGAAGTCGACGATATGCAGTTCACCGCCGGGGTTCAGGGCATCGATTGAGGCGTCGATGGCGGCTTTCCAGTCGGGGATCATCGACAGCGCGTAGGAGATCATGATCCGGTCGAAACCTTCTGTGCCGAAATCCTGCGCGGTGAAGCTGGTCGCATCGGCAACCTTGAAATCCGGCATCGGCGATATGCCGCGAAAGCTCGCTCGGGCCGATATCAGCATCTCCTGCGAGATGTCGAGGCCGAAGAGCCGGGCGGATGGGAAGCGGCGGTGGGCGTAGAGCAGGTTGCGGCCGGTGCCGCAGCCGACTTCCAGGAGCGAGCCGCCAAAGGGCATATTGAGATGGTTGATCGTGCGGTCGCGACCGAACAGGTAGTATTTGCGCGTCAGGTCGTAGATGTGCCGCTGGTAACGGTACATGCCGTCCATCAGGCCGGCATGGCCGCCGACTTCAGGCTCCGGGCCGGCCTCGACGCGGCTCATGGCTTTTTACCGTAGATGTGGAAGCCGCCATAGATGGCCGAGCGGTCTCGAGCGTTGAGGGCGTGCGAGCGCTCCTCGACATATTCCCACTGGTCGCGGATGGCGGGAGACAGGCGCCCCTCGATGATGCTTTTCTCGGCGGCCGTGCGGAAAATGACCCGGGCGCCCGGTGCCGCTGTGCGGCTGATCTCGGCCCACAGTTCGTTGAGCTGGGCGTCGTTCATCCAGTCCTGCGCGTCGAGAAGCACATAGCGATCCATCGACGCTGCCTGCTTGGTGGCGAGCAACTCGGTGAAGTTCAGATGATGGACGGTGACGCGCTCTGCATTGGCCCGGATCGCTGCAAAGTGTTCCGGTCTGAGGTAGGTCGGCAGGGGCCCCTTGTCGGCTTCGGGATAGCGACGGGCGAAGGCCTGCCAGGCGAAATAGTTTTCGCTCATCGGGAAATGGCAGATGAGCTTTTCCAGCCGGTACTTCAGGACCGCAGCGATGGAGCCGTCGCCGGCAAGGCTTGCCAGTTCGTCGTATTGCTGCGGGGGAATGCCCAGGCCGAAGAGCGAGCTCTTGCGACCAAGCAGCCAGCGCACCATGCGCCGCTCGAAGACCGGCGAGATCTCGGTATCGAAGAACTGGCGCTGCTCCTGCAGGGTGCGGGCTTCCGTAAGCTTTGCAAACTTGACGCCGTGCAGGCGGCCGAGCAGATGGGCGGCGCCGATAAAGCGGCCAAGCAGGCCGGTGCGGTAGATGTTGCGGTTGAATACCGTGACGCGGCGACGGCCGAGCATGTCGCGGCCGTTCCAGTAGGCGCCGGTCGCCTCATCGAGGCCGGGTGCGATGAAGCGATCGAATGCCTGACTATTGACGCCGACATCCGGCGTGCCGAAGAAGCGGACGACATCGCCGTGGCCGGGCAGCAGCCGGAAGGCGGCGAGCTTCAGCCTGTTCAGCGCGATATGGTGCGGATTGAGATCGACGACGTCGATAGAGGCGGGGTTTTGCGAGAGGTAGGCGAGCATGTTGCAACCGCCGGAGCCGATTGTGACGATGCGGTGGTGCGGACGGAGTTCCATTGCCTCCATGTCGACATCCGGGTCTTCCCAGATCTGCGGGTAGACGAGGCCGGAAAACAGAAGGCCGAACAGGCGCTCGGAAAAGCCGGCCTTTGACAGCGCCTTGTGCTGGAGGAGCGCGTCTTTGATCTTCCTGTTCTTCGGGAAGCTGCTGTCCGAAGCGAATTCCGTCATGATTCGTCACCCCGTTGCGGTTCGGCGCATGTAACGCGGCAGTGCTACAGCCGCGTGACAGGCCGGCGCGGCGGGGCAGCGGCCAGCATGGCCCTCTCGGTCTATTGATAGGTCACCTCTTGATCGCTGCCGACTTTGCTGCTTGTTTCGTCATCGAACTGGCGGAGACATGCGATGCGTTTGAGAGCGAAGATCGGGCTGGGATTGGCGGGGTTCATGATGGCGGGCGTGGCGGGTGCCGCTGCCTGGCTCGCCATCGCGCCCCCCGATCTGCTGAGGGTTGCCGATGGCTATGCCGCCAAGATAGTCTGCTCCGGCGTCTTCATTTCGGGCCGGGATCCCCAGGCTATTCTCTCCGAAGACGTGCAGGCGCCCGGCAATCCGGCGCTGAGGCTCGTTCGCCTCTCCATTTCCCGCGACGAGGGCGTCGTCTCTGCCCGGATGCTCGGCCTGTTTGCTCCCAATTTCGCCGTCTATCGCGGGCCGCTCGGTTGCGCCAGCGTGCCCGACGGGGACATGAAGATGGCCGCACACTTGTCGATGCCTCGCGTTCCGGTCGTGACGGGACGGGATGCCGACTGGCCGGACGGCGATAACGCAGCCGGCGAACCCAATGCCGCTATCTCGGACGTGATCAAGGATCCTGCCGTTGGCGGGCCCGGGATGCGGGCGATCGTGGTCATTAAGGATGGCAGGCTGGTGGCCGAAAGCTATGGCAAAGGCTTCGATGCCGGCATGCCGCTGCTCGGCTGGTCGATGACCAAGACTGTTAATTCAGCGATTATCGGGCGCCTCATGCAGGCGCGGCGGATGTCCTTCGATGATGCCGACCTGCTTCCGGAATGGCACGGCGACAGCCGATCGAAGATCACGGTGGCAAACCTCCTGGCGATGGAAAGCGGTCTTGCCTTCAACGAATCCTATGGCTCGGTCACCGATGTCACGCGGATGCTCTTCCTGGAGCCGGACATGGCGGCGATGGCTGCAAGCGCGCCGCAGGTCTCTCCTCCAAAGCAGGAATTTCATTATTCCACGGGGACTGCGGTGCTGCTGTCGCGGATCTGGATGAACAGGTTCGACAATCAGCACGCGGCCCGGGACTACCCCCACGATGCCCTGTTTGCCCCGCTCGGCATGTCGAGCGCCGTGCTGGAGGCCGACGAGCACGGCACCCTTGTCGGCGGATCCTATCTCTACGCGACGGCCAGGGACTGGGCGCGGTTTGGGCAATTCCTGCTTCAGGATGGCGTCTGGCACGGGCAGCGGTTGCTATCGGAGGGCTTCGTGGGCGCGATGCGGACGCCGACAAAAGCATCAAACGGGATATTCACCCAAGGCCAGGCGTGGTTGTCAGCCCCGGGCGGTGGAAGCCGGCATTTCGGATTGCCGCTGGATACGTTCTGGCTGGTTGGGCATGACGGGCAGAGCGTTGCGATCGTGCCGTCGGCCAATATCGTTGTCGTTCGCCTCGGACTTACTCCAGACGAATTGAACTATCGGCCTCAGATTCTTGTGCAAAAGATCGTCGATGCGCTCAAAACTGTAAAAACCCAAAGGCAACCTCAGTAGTTGCCGTTGGCGACGTTGGTCATGCCCTTGTTCTTGGCATCGTAGTAATAGCCACGCGCGTAAAGGGCGACTGCGGTGTCGAGCTTGTTGTCGGCCACCATCCATGCACCGCGCAGATACTTTGCGGCATACTTGATGTTGGTCTCGGCATCGAAAAGGCCGGAGGCTGGGCCGTCGTAGCCCATGGATTTTGCCGTGTTGTACTTGATTTGCATCAGGCCGAAATAGCCGCGATTGTTGAAAGCCTTTGGATCATAGCGGCTTTCTCGGTGCACGACGCGGTGGATTAGTGCTGCCGGCACCTGATAGAGTTTCGCATATTTCTCGATCAGCGTGGTGATGTGGCCCTTTTCCTCGGAGGACACATTGTCATCGCTTCTCTCTTCCAGAACGGCAGGTACGATGCTCGGGCCTGTCGTGTCGAAGTTGAAGTCGTAATGAAGACGGTTGTCCGCGTAGCTGAGGTTTGCAGCCTGAGAGGGGGCGGCATAGGCAACCTGCGTCGCGGTGAAGGGGCTGGCTTCGCCCGGGCGTGGTGTCGGCACGACTGCCTGGATCGCTACCATTTCCGGCGTCATCGGGATAGCGTTGCCGCTTTCAACCAGCGCCGAGCTCAAGGCCGGGGTCTGCGTGAGATCCCCGGGGCGGGAAGGATTGGGTGTGGGAATGGCAACCACTGACGGGATTAGCATATCGTCTGAAGAGGCATAGGCGGCGGACGCCGAGGTATTTGCCGCAGGAGCGCCGGTGACCGAAGCAATGGCGACCTGCGCCTCGCTGCCCTTGCCGGATTTTCCAGCAGGTTGCCCCATGCGGTCCTGCATATTCGAGGCCTGGTCGGCCGGCAGGCGTGGGCCTATCGCCGCAGCTGTCTCGGTCCCTGGCAGGCGGCCGGATTTCGAAAGGGTCGCTGTCGCCTGTGGCTGGGCCTGCGACACAATCGCCGTCGTGGAACCGGGCGTTGCTGTTGTGGAAACTTGTGCCGTCGATGTCGGGTGGGGGACGTTTGTCGTCGTATGAGAGAGATCTGCCTGGGATGTCTGCTGCTGGGTGGCACAACCGGCGAGGCCACCGCAAAGGATTGCCGAGACGGCGACGCTGCGCTTCAGGCTCGTAAATCCGCTGGCTATCATGCTGTCTCTTTCGAAAATTGCGTTCCACCTGCGATGCAATTCGGTCACAGGGGAATTAAATTATGAACGCCAATTAACCTATTCGTGACAGCCCCGCAAGGTGGGACGGCGACTAAGCCGCCATTCGCCGGTATCCGGCCGTGACGGCGCCGGCCGCAATCAGCAACGTTCCCCCTGTCCTGTTGACCGCGCGCTGCACGCTGGCCTTGCGGATGTAGCCGCGCGCAACGTCGGCCAGCAGGCCATAGAGAAACGCATTGAGGGCTGCGAGGACGAGGAAAGTTGCTTCCAGGATAAGGGTTTGCGGCAAGAACGGCTTGCCGAGGTCGAGGAACTGCGGAACGAAGGCAATAAAGAAGATGATACTTTTAGGATTGAGTGCCGTTACAACATAGGCGTGCAGGAAAATCTTGGACGATCTTTCCTCGGGAAGGTTATCGTTGTCGCCCATCGGGCCGGTCACGACAGGGGCGCGCCAGAGCTTGATGCCGAGAAACATCAGGTAGCCTGCGCCGATCAGTTTGAGCACCGTGAACAGGCCTGCCGAAGTTGCCAGCAGGGCACCGAGGCCGGCAAGCGAGGCGGTCATCGCGGTGAAGTCGCCGAGCGTCACCCCGGCAACGGTTGCGACCGTCGTGCGCCGGCCGTGGCCAAGCGCATACGATATCACCAACAGGATCGTCGGGCCGGGGATAGCCAGCATGACGGCAGAAGCGGCGGCGAAGGCAAGCCAGGTTTCAACGGACATCGAATCATCCTCATCCCATCCGCCACCAGCGAAGACACCGTCTTCACGCTTCGTCAATCATCCTTCGCGGTATTGCTGGCCAATGTGGTCCATCACTTCGCCGAACCACTTTGCCGACATGTCGAACTTCTTGCCGCCCTTGATGCGCGGGAACTCGATTGTACGCAGCTTTCCGCCCTGGCCTTCGTCATGGCCGGTGACGCCGGAGACCTTGTTGAGGGCGCTTTCGACTGCGAGGTCGACCATGCCCTGGATCAGCCTGAGATCGTCGATATTGGCCGGCGCCGAGCGGGCGAAATAGCCGGATTTCTGGACCATGGACCGATCGGCATCGAGCAGGGCTGCAAACTGCTTCTGGAACCAGTTGCCGACATTGATGCTGTCGAGCTTCACGTGGCCGAAGGCATCGCGCTTGATGTTTTCGCCGGCAGCTTCGCGCTCGGCGATGATGGCATCGACACAGGCACCTTCGGAGACGAAGAGCGTCACATGGCCGTTCTTGTCCATCATCTCTTTCAGCCTGGCGGCCTCGGAATGGATGTCGAAAGCCATCTCCGGCAGGTAGAGACCGTCGATACTCTTCATCGCGGCGTTGGTCATCATGCCATCGACATATTCGTTGGCGCTGGTCTTCTGGATGTAGGCGCGCGCCGTTGCTGCCGTCAGCCAGCCGCAGCTGCGGCCCATGACCTCATGGATGACCAGCGAGCGCGGTGCCGCCGTTTGCTCGTTGCTGACATTACCGAAGAAGTGGGCGCCGACTTCGGCTGCCGTCCAGGCGCCAAGCGACTGCCGGATCGGCACGACGTCGTTATCGACCGTCTTCGGCAGTCCGACGACGGTGAGGTTGTAGCCGTTGGCGCCGAGGTAGGCAGCGAGATCGGCTGCCGTCGTGTTTGTATCGTCTCCGCCGATGGTGTGGAGGATGGTGACGCCGTCGGATGCCAGCCGTTCTGCAGCGACACGCAACGGGTTCTCGCCTTCCTTCACCATCCCACGCTTGACGAGGTCGGCGGCGTTGGTGAGCTTGACGCGGCTGTTGCCAATCGGCGATCCGCCATAGCGATGCAGCAGGTGCGCCTTTTCACGCATGGCGGGGGTGATTTCGATTCGGTCGGCCGTCAGGACACCTTGGTAGCCGGAGCGATAGGCAATCAACTCGATGTCGGGCGCGATGTCCGTGTAGCGCTCTATCAGCCCGCCAACAGCGGACGACAAGCAGGGCGCGAGCCCTCCGGCGGTGAGCATTGCGACTTTCTGTCTGGCCATGGTTGCCTCCTTGCAAGGTCAGTGCATCAACTCGGTGTTGCCTGATGGATGCGACAGGTGGGGAGGGCTGTAAAGTAAAGAATTTACGAATGGCGTGCTTTGCGGCCGAGCCAGACGACGAAGGCGACCAGCATCGCGAAGCCCACGGTCTCCAGCCCGACATGCTCGCCAAGGAGGAGGGCGGAAATGCCGAGCGTGAAGAAGGTCTGCATCAGCTGGACCTGGGCCACGCGGCCGATGCCGCCGATCGCAAGCCCCGCATTCCAGAAGAGAAAGCCGGCAAACATCGACATCAACCCGAGATAGGCAAAGGCGCCCCACGCTGTCACCGTTGGCGCGTGAAAACCGTTCGAGGCTGTCATGGCGGTACCGATGAGCGAGATCGGCAGGGTCACGACCAGCGCCCAGCAGATTGCCTCCCAGCCCGACAGGCTGCGCGAAAGCCTGCCGAGCAGGACATAGCCGAGCGCCACGATGACCGCGGCGGCAAACAGCCAGAGGTCGCCGGGCTGCATCTGGAAACCGTTTTGCGTCACCGAGAAGCTGACGACCAGGGTGGCGCCGATGACGCCGCAGATCCAGAACAGGATCCCGGGTCGCTCGCCGTCGATGATGGCGGCAAAGATCGCCGTCAACAGCGGCAGCAGGCCGAGGACGACGGCGCCGTGGCTTGCCGGGATGGTCTGCATGGCGATTGACGAAAAACCGGGAAAGGCGAAGACAACGCAGAGGCCGGCAGCGAACAACTGACCGAAGTGACCGCGCGGCAGCGGTCGGCGGCGCAGGACGAGCAGCGTCACGATGGCGGCAGCGGAGGCGACCAGCGCGCGGCCGAAGGTAATGAAGGCCGGGGAGAAACCTTCCAGTGCAATATGGGTGAAAGGCAGCGTTGCACTGAAAATGAGGACGCCGATCAGCCCGAGGGCGAGGCCAAGAAGCTGCGGTCGGTCTGCAAAGGGCATGGTGGCTCCGGGATAAGGGTGACGCCAGCGCTTACAGGCCGGAGCGCCCCTGTCCAATTCATTTGACTTATGCGGGCAACATCGAAACCGATGGGAGCGGCATTTATGGTTAGATCATTACCTATTCGTGAAAGGTGTTTTCAACGCTGCGGCCAATGGTCAGCTTGCATTCGCCACCATTCTTTGATCAACGTGTTGCTCATTCTTTGGAGTAATCGGGATCGTCATGTCTATCTGGGAAAAGCTGCTGAATGCCGTCGGCACCGCGGGGAATGCCCTGTCAGGCGTGGTCGAAGCCATCCGGACGTTGTTCGAAGGCGATCCCGAAACCCGCCGCAAGGTGGCGTTCTCGGTCGCGATCATCGCGCTTTCTGCCAAGATGGCGAAGGCAGACGGTGTCGTCACCGAGAATGAAGTCAATGCCTTCCGCGAGATTTTTGAGTTTCCGGATGACCAGGCGAAGAATGTCGCGCGCCTCTACAATCTGGCGCGCCAGGACGTTGCCGGCTACGAGGCCTATGCCGAACGGCTGGCAACGCTGTGCGTCACTTGCAGCGAAAACTGCCCCGTGCTCGAGGACGTGCTGGACGGCCTGTTCCACATTGCCAAGGCCGACGGATTGATCCACGAGAAGGAAATCTCGTTCCTCGCCCACATCGCCGAGATCTTCCAGATGGACGAAGAACGCTTCGAGCAGATCATGGCGCGGCATGTCTCCGGTAACGGGCGCGATCCCTACAAGGTTCTGGGCGTCAAGCCTTCCGACGATTTCCCGACCATCCGCAAGCGCTACCACGGCCTGGTTTACGAACACCATCCCGACCGCCTCGTATCGCGTGGCGTGCCCGAGGAGTTCCACGTCATCGCCAACGAGCGGATGGCGGCACTGAACGCTGCCTACGAGGAAATCGAGAAGGAACGCCGCGCCGCATGACATCGTTTGCGGCTGACTACAGCGGTGCCCTGGTGCAACCGTCTCCGAACCACGGCGAGCGGGCAGGTGGGCGCAAGCCGGATATGATCCTGTTGCACTATACCGGCATGGGCACGGCCGATGGCGCCCTCGACTGGCTCTGTCGGACGGAAAGCCAGGTCTCCAGCCACTATTTCATCCATGAAGACGGCCGGGTGCTGCAACTCGTGCCCGAAGCGCGTCGTGCCTGGCATGCGGGCAAGGGTGTCTGGCGCAAGGAAAACGATATCAACTCGCTCTCCATCGGCATCGAGATCGCCAATGCAGGCCACCCGGGCGGCTTGCCACAATTCCCCGATGCGCAGATCGATGCGGTCATTGAATTGTGTCGCGATTGCGGCGAGCGCTGGTCCATAGCGCCGGAAAGGGTGCTCGGTCACTCCGATATAGCACCCATTCGCAAGGTCGATCCCGGCGAGCGCTTTCCGTGGGCAAGGCTGCATGCCGCAGGGGTCGGTCACTGGGTGGAGCCATCGCCGATATCCGGGGGGCGCTTTTTCCAGATGGGCGACAGCGGGCAGCCGGTCGAGGCGCTGCAGTCGATGCTGTCACTCTATGGTTACGGCACGGAAATCAATGGCGATTTTTCCGCAGCCATGGCCGGCGATGTCGAGGCTTTCCAGCGGCATTTCCGCCAGGAACGGGTCGACGGGATCGCCGATTTCTCGACCATCGATACGCTGCATCGCCTGCTGCGGGCGTTGCCGCACTTCGCCTGAAGATTGCACCTGTCCAATTGTCTTTTGAATGCCTGCTTACGGCTTCCGGCATCGCAAAAGGCTGCAGATCCGGACGCTGCCACAGCATTTCCCTATTATCTGCGCATTGCGATGGTCTAACGGCGCCGATGAACAGCGGCGCTGAACCGTTCACTTATCCGGAACAGCAGCCGTAGACGACAACGTGGATTTTTGCGGGAACTGGCCATCGAGATGGCTATCCCGACGGCAGGGCAGCGCCATGCGCCGCTGCCGCGATCCCACCCGGAGACGAGAGACTGAATGAAAAATTTGATTGTTGCGACGGCAGCATGCGCAAGCATGTTGCTGATGGGATACGATTGCGCTTTTGCAGGCCAGCACCGGGTCAGGGTCGAGACGAAATCGTTCAAGACACTCGGCCGCAGCATCGGTTACGCCAGGCAGGATGCAACGGCTAGCACCGGCAACACCGTTGTTCCGGGTCCGAGCGACAATCGCTATTCCGAGATCATCACCAAATATGCCAGGCAGAACGGCGTCGATGTCGCGCTGGCAACGGCAGTCATCAAGATCGAAAGCAACTTCAACCCGCGTATGCGCGGCAGCCATGGCGAGGTCGGCCTGATGCAGGTGAAGCCGGCAACGGCACGGATGATGGGTTATTCCGGCTCGGTCAAGGGGCTCGCCGATCCCGATACCAACATCCGCATCGGCATGAAATATCTGGCCCTGGCGCAGACGCTCGGCGGTGGCGAGACTTGCAATACTATCCTCAAATACAATGCCGGCCATGGCGCGACGCGCATGAACCCGGTGTCCAAGCGGTACTGCGGCAAGGTGCTGGCGCTTCTCGACTAGGCGGCAAGTGCTTGAAGACGAATTGTTTATCAGGTGAACTTCGTCTGGAAATCCAGCCGATTGTCATGCTATCGATTCCCGATATCGATGGAGACCTAACATGGCAGCGGATTTCAAGTTCATCGTCATCGGTCGCGGCATGATGGGGGCGGCGGCTGCTCGCCACCTCGCCCGCCAGACGAACGGCGTCGCCGTGATAGGGCCTGACGAACCTGCGGATCGGAAGGTCCACAGCGGCGTCTTCGCCAGCCATTATGACGAGGGTCGTATCACCCGGACGATAGATCCCGATCCGAACTGGGCCTTGCTGGCAAACCGGTCGATTGCGCGCTACCGCGAACTGGAGCGGGAAAGCGGCATTGCCTTCTACTCCCAGGTTGGCTGCCTTGCGGTCGGGCCGAGGCAGGGTGGCGCAGATGCCTATATCGATCACGTCGCCAAAGCTGCCGAGGCTCTGAAAGTGCGTACCGAGCGGTTTGATGACGATGGCCTGCGTGCCCGGTTTCCATTCTTTGCGTTCGACCGCGGCAGCGAGGGCATCTATGAGCCACAGGGTGCCGGCCATATCAGCCCGCGCCGGCTGGTGAAGGCGCAATCGCTGCTTGCCGAAAAGGTCGGGGCGAAGGTGCTGAAAGAGACCGTAGTATCGATCCGCGACGAGGGCGGCATTGCCGTGGTGACGACGGGCGAGGGTAACGTCTACCGGGCGGAGAAGGCGCTGCTGGCTGCCGGCGGGTTTTCCATTGCCGCCAGCCTGTTGGCGGCTCCGGTCGAGATGATTGTCCGTGGCCGGACGATTGCCTATTTTGAGATCAGCGAAGCCGATGCAATGGCGCTCGGAACCATGCCGTCGCTGATCACCAAGGGCCCTGATGACGTCGACAGCATTTATTTGCTGCCGCCGATCCGATATCCCGACGGCAAGTATTACCTCAAGATCGGCGGGGATCCCGACGACTACGACATCACCAGCGACGCCGAGATGCGTGCCTGGTTTCGCACCGATGGCCGGGCCTCGGTACGCGATCACCTGACGCGGATCGTTCGACGGCTGGTTCCCGATTTGCGGCCGTTGTCGATATCGTCGGGCGCCTGTGTCACCTCCTATTCACCGTCGACCTATCCGATGATCGGCTACACGGCGTCGCCGCGGATTGGCGTCCTGACCGGCTGCAGCGGCACGTCGGCGAAGAGTTCGGATGAAATCGGCCGGCTTGGTGCCGAATTGCTGCTCGAGGGTCGAATCAACGACGACGCCTACAGCACGGATTTTGCACCATATTTTCGCCAGTGAGCGGATTTGCCGGCGGTCGTTGGATTTAAGGTGGCAATTGCCTGCGGCCTCGGCTAATGAGCGCCTACCAGTTGGCCGGGCAGCCGCGCTTCACAATGTCGAAAGGCGGTGGGGTGAGGAAAGTCCGGGCTCCACGGAAACACGGTGCCGGATAACGTCCGGCGAGGGTGACCTCAGGGAAAGTGCCACAGAAAGTAAACCGCCCGGTCCCGACCGGGTAAGGGTGAAAGGGTGGGGTAAGAGCCCACCGCGTCTCTGGTGACAGCGACGGCATGGTAAACCCCACCGGGAGCAAAACCGAATAGGGATGACGCGGGGCGCGCAAGCGCACCAGCCTGTTTCCGGGCCTGTCATCCGGGTGGGTTGCACGAGGCGGCACGCAAGTGTCGTCCCAGATGAATGGCTGCCACGTTCCGACTTCGGTCGGGGCCTTACAGAACCCGGCTTACAGGCCAACTGGTAATTTTTTTCGAGCACTGCGGTGGCGCCTCGCGCCCTTTATTTGCGGTCGCTAATCGATAGTCAAATGTCCAATTTTTTCAAGCAATGCGATCGCCTCTCAGGCGCTCGCGGCGGGCAAATGCCGCACTTCCTAACCTTTCGTTAAGCTTAACGGCCTATGAATATGGGGGACTGCAACCGGCTTCCGCAGGCCGTATCCCATTGACGCCCATATGGTCCCATGGTATCCCAAATTCGCACTGCACAGGGGCAAATCAAGGCCCAATCATCGCAAAGTAAAGGTCGTGCTCCTCTCGGGGAGACCGGGAAGACAATAGTTTTTCCGGCGGGCGAAGCTTTGTGCGATGGCGGCAGTGAATGTGGGCGAAGGATTTTCGCGCGACCAATGGAAACGGGTGTTTCGCGTCATGAAACGCTTCCTGTCGAATGCGACGAACAAGATCGATGCCAAGGGCCGCGTTTCCGTGCCTTCGGTATTTCGATCGGTGCTGTCGGAGCGCGCCATTCCGGAGCTGTACTGCTTCCAGGATTTCGTGTTCCCGGCGATCAGCATCGGCGGACTGGATCTGCTCGACCGGTTCGAGCAACAGATTGCGGCGGAAGATCCGTTTTCGTCGCAGGCGAATCAGATGTCGCTCCTCATCCATGGGGGCGGGGTCTTCATGAAGCTCGATGCCGAGGGACGGTTGATGGTCACGGATTTCATCCGCGATTTCACCGGAATCACCGACGAGGTGACCTTCGTGGGTCGGGCGGACTACTTTCAGCTTTGGGAGCCGCAGGCGTTTCAAGCCCTGCAGGCAACCTCAAGAGAGGAGCGCAGGCTGGCGGGCATGCGTTCCTGATACAACGAGGGGACGGAATGGAAGCTCAACCTGGCGGAGATTGTGCTGAAGCCGGTGGCGGGCCGCTTCGTCATATTCCGGTTCTCCTGGCCGAAGTCGTAAGGGCGCTGGAGCCTGCGCCCGGCAAGGTCATTCTCGACGGCACGTTCGGGGCTGGCGGCTATACGTCGGCGCTGTTGGCGTCGGGCGCCGATGTGATTGCGCTCGACCGCGATCCGACGGCGATTGCGGCAGGCCAGGCGCTAGTCGAAGCTCATCCCGGCAAACTTACTCTCATTCACTCGCAATTCTCGCAGCTGGCAGAGCATGCTCCTGAGGGCGGTCTCGACGGCATCGTTCTCGATATCGGCGTATCCTCGATGCAGATCGACGAGGCCGAGCGCGGCTTCTCGTTCCAGAGGAACGGTCCGCTCGACATGCGCATGTCTGCAAAGGGCGTGTCTGCTGCCGACGTCATCAACAATGCCAAGCTCGCCGACCTGATCCGAATCTTCGTCTTTCTCGGCGAGGAGAAGCAGGCGCCGCGCATTGCCCATGCCATCGAGAAGCGCCGTGCCGAAAAGCCTTTCGAGACCACGCGTGATCTTGCAGGACTGATCGAGCTGGTGACGCCCCGCAAGGCCAAGGACAAGATCCATCCAGCGACCCGTGTCTTCCAGTCGCTGCGCATCTTCGTCAACGACGAACTCGGTGAACTCGCAGAAGCGCTGTTTGCCGCCGAGCGGGCTTTGAAGCCCGGCGGCCGCCTCGTCGTCGTCACCTTCCATTCGCTGGAAGACCGGATCGTCAAGAAGTTCCTCACCGATCGTTCGGGCCGCTCGACGGGCTCGCGCCATATGCCAGTCGTCCACGAGCGGGCGGCGACTTTCGATGCCATCGGCAAGCAGGTCGTCTCGGCCGGCGAGGTCGAGGCCGAGCTCAATCCACGTGCCCGTTCGGCCAAGCTGCGTGCTGCTGTGCGAACCGCTGCGCCGGCAGAAGCAGCCGACGTCTCGATTTTCGAGCTGCCGAACCTTGCCACCCTTGCAAAGCTTGGAGGTTGAGATGCTGAAGACCTTCGATATCGTGCTCATCGGCGTTATGACCACTGCGGCAGCCGTGACCTACACCATCAAGCACCGCGCCGAGCTCAAGCTCGAGGAGGTGCATCACCTCGAAGCCGAGATCAAGCTCGAGAAGGATACCATCGAGCTGCTGAAGGCCGACTGGGCGCTGGTCGTACAGCCGAACCGCCTCGAGCGGTTGGTCGCCAACTATAACAGCGAACTGCAGCTGCAGCCGACGCTGTCGACATCCCTCGTGCAGCCGAACGAACTGCCCATGCTGCGCAGCCAGCTGCCGCCACCTCCGGGTATCATGGACGGCAAGCCGACCGCAAAGCCCGGCACATCAAAGGGCGACGACAGCGATGCCGATATCCGCAAGGTTATAGCCGACGTGGCAGCCAAGCCTGCGCCGAAACCAGTCGCAAGGCTGGCACCGGCTAGGCATGGCAAGTCCGGTGTCGACGATATCAAAACGGGATCGGTGAAGCGCTGATGTCTTTTCTGTCCCGCATCATGCTCTTGAAGAGCAAGGCACATTTTTCCGCCGGTACCAACGGCAAGCCAGTCGACGCGCTTGCAAGCGCTGTCGTCGAGGGATCGCGAAAGCGCAAGACGGGGCAGGCGCGAAGCCGTGTCCTGTTGTTGAGCGTGAGCTTCGGCGTCGTCTACTGCATCATCGGCGCGCGACTGGTCGAATATGGCACTGCCATGCCCGATACGGTATCGAGCATTCTGCCGGCCGACAGGCTGATGGCCTCGCGGCCCGACATCGTCGACCGTAACGGGGCGCTGCTCGCGACCGACATCCGTACGGTGTCGCTGTTTGCCGAGCCGAACAAGATCGTCGATGTCGACGACGCCGTCGAAAAACTCTCGACCGTGCTGCCGGATATCGACCTCAAGGGCACCTACAAGAAGCTTTCGACCAACACGTCGCACTTCGCCTGGCTGAAGCGCCAGCTGACGCCAAAGCAGCAGAGCCAGATTCTTGCGCTCGGTATTCCCGGCATCGGCTTCCGGCCTGAAAAGCGCCGCTTCTATCCAGGCGGCCCGACCGCGTCCCACATCCTCGGCTATGTCAACATCGACAACCGTGGCGTAATGGGCATGGAAAAATATATCGACGACCAGGGCCTGGCCGATCTCGCCGCCGTAGGTATGACCAGCAACAGCCCGCTGGAGCCGGTCAAGCTGTCGATCGACGTTCGCGTTCAGGCGATTGCCCGCGATGTCGTGACCAAGGCCGTAGTCAACTTCAAGGCCAAGGGTGGCGGTGCCATCGTCCTCGACGTCAAGACCGGAGAAGTCATCGCCATGGCGTCCGCGCCCGATTTCGATCCGAATGAGCCGAATGCGAGTGCCGCCGAAGGCTGGCTGAACCGCATGTCGAACGGTACCTTCGAAATGGGGTCGACCTTCAAGACCTTCACGATGGCGATGGCGCTCGATAGCGGCAAGGTGACGCTTCGGGACGCTTTCGATGCCAGCGCGCCGATCCGCATCGGCGGCTTCGTGATCCACGACTTCCACGGGCAGGGCCGCGTGCTGACCGTTCCGGAAATCTTCCAGTATTCGTCCAACATCGGTACGGCCAAGATCGCCGATCTCGTCGGCATCGATGCCCACAAGGAGTTCCTGACGCGCCTCGGTCTCCTGACCCGGATGCCGACGGAACTGCCTGAGGTCAAGACGCCCAGCCAGCCGAAAGTCTGGAAGAAAATCAACTCGATCACCATCTCCTTCGGCCACGGCGTCTCGACGACGGCGCTGCAGACGGCGGTGGCCGGTGCGGCGCTCGTCAACGGCGGCAAGCTCATCGAGCCGACCTTCCTGCCACGCACGGCAGAGCAGGCCGACCTGGTCGCGAAAACCGTCATCAAGAAGAGCACCAGCGACGATGTCCGCTTCCTGCTCGACTTCAACGGCTCCAAGGGTTCCGGTCGTGCCGCCCGCGTTCCCGGCTACGATGTCGGCAGCAAGACGGGTACGGCGGACAAGGTCGTTAACGGTCGCTACTCCCACACCGCCAACTTCAACACCTTCCTGGCAGCCTTCCCGATCGACAATCCCCGCTATGTGGTCATGAGCTTTTGCGACGAACCGCTGACGGGCGAGCATGGAGGCACGATTTCAGCCTATACGGCAGCTCCCATCGCGCGCGATATCATCGCCCGTTCGGCGGCGATTCTCGGTGTAAAACCGAAATTCGGTGAGGGCGGCTCCGCCTTGCTGGTGTCTTATTGAGATTGAATGGATAACGCGGTCGATTCGCGTGGGGCGGGCAGGCCTAGAACAAAGAAGTAGACGCCATGAAATTGCGTGATCTCGTCGGGACCGATTTTCCCGAGTTGAACGGACCGGTCGGCGGCTCGCTGGGCGACATCGACATCACGGGTCTTTCCGCCGACAGCCGGCAGATTACGCCGGGAATGGCCTTTGTCGCGGTTGCCGGCAGCAAGGCCGATGGCGCCGCCTTCGTCGCCGACGCTGCTGCGCGCGGCGCCGCCGTGATTTTCGCCCAGCATGTTGCGGATGCCGGTTCTGTACCCGTTGTTGCCGTCTCCGAGCCGCGCCGCCTGCTGGCGCTGGCAGCCGCGCGTTTTTACGGGCGCCAGCCGGAGACCATGGTCGCCGTCACGGGCACTGCCGGCAAGACCTCCGTTGCCTCCTTCACCCGCCAGATCTGGGCGCATGCCGGCAGCACGGCTGCAATGATCGGCACGACCGGCGTCATCTCGCCCAGCCGCAACGATTACGGCTCGCTGACCACGCCGGACCCGGTGTCGCTGCACAAATTGCTGGCCGAGCTTGCCGACGAGGGTGTGACGCACGCTGCGATGGAAGCATCCAGCCACGGGCTCGACCAGTTCCGTCTCGATGGCGTGCGCCTCAAGGCCGCCGGCTTTACCAATCTCGGCCGCGATCACATGGACTATCACCCGACCGTAGAGGCCTATATGGCCGCCAAGATGCGGCTTTTCGATACGCTGCTGCCGCAGGGATCGCCGGCCGTCATCTTTGCTGACGACGCCTGGTCGGATCAGGCCGTAGCTGCTGCCCGGCAGGCCGGTCACGATATCCGCACCGTTGGCCGCAAGGGCAACTTCCTGACGCTGAAGCGGGTCGAGCATTCGCGCCACAAGCAGGTCGCCGAGGTTCATTTCGGCACTGAAATCTTCGAGATTCACATTCCGCTCGCCGGCGATTTCCAGATTGCCAATGCGCTGGTTGCCGCAGGGCTTGCCATATCGACCGGCGTTCCGGCAGCCGTGGCCATGCAGGCGCTCGAAAAGCTGCAGGGAGCTTCCGGACGCCTCGAACTGATCGGCCAGACGCGAGACGGCGCGCTTGCCTATGTCGATTACGCCCACAAGCCGGATGCGCTGGAAAACGTGCTGGCGGCTGTTCGGCCCTTTACCACCGGTCGTGTCATCGTTGTCTTTGGTTGCGGTGGCGACCGGGATCGTGGCAAGCGGCCGATCATGGGCGAGATTGCCTGCCGGCTGGCCGATGTGGTCATCGTCACCGACGACAATCCGCGCTCTGAACAACCGGCTGCCATTCGCGCCGAAATCATGGCTGCGGCCACCTCAGCCACGGAAATCGCCGACCGTGCCGAGGCCATCCGCGCCGCAGTCGACATGCTGAAGGCCGGCGATACGCTGATCGTGGCTGGCAAGGGGCACGAGGAAGGCCAGACGGTCGACGGTGTCACGTTGCCGTTCTCGGATCATGCGGAAGTGCGCCGGGCACTAGGGGAGACGACATCTTGAGCTGGCTTTGGACAAGCGAAGACCTGATCGACATCATGCATGGCCGGCCTGTTGGCTCGTTGCCGGCGGGTATTACAGGAATTTCCATCGACAGCCGTTCGATCGGACCCGGCGAAGCCTTCTTCGCCATCAAGGGCGATCGCGTCGATGGGCATGACTTTGCGAGCATGGCGATGGCCAATGGCGCGTCGTTGCTGGTTGTCAGCGAAGCGCGGCTACCGGCGCTCGGGCGCCTCACCGTGCCGATGATCGTCGTCGAGGATGTGCTGGCGGCATTGACCACGCTCGGCATCGCCGGCCGAGATCGTTCGCGCGCAAAGATAATCGGCGTTACCGGCTCGGTCGGCAAGACCACGACCAAGGAGATGCTGCGTCACGTGCTGTCGCCCTCCGGCAAGGTCCATGCTTCGGTCGCCTCATACAACAATCACTGGGGTGTGCCGTTGACGCTGGCACGCATGCCAATCGATACCGACTTCGGCGTCTTCGAAATCGGCATGAACCATCCGGACGAAATCAGGCCACTGGTGAAGATGGTCCGCCCGCATGTGGCGATCATCACGACGGTGGCCGCCGCCCATCTCGGCAACTTCAAGAGCATCAAGGAAATCGCAGCCGCCAAGTCTGAGATCTTCGAGGGTCTAGAGCCCGACGGAGACATCATCCTCAATCGTGACAGCGACCAGTTCTCGTTCCTCGAGCGCCAGGCGCAAGCGCTCGGCATCACTCGAATCTATAGCTTCGGCCAGCATGCCAAGGCCGACTTCCGGCTGGCGGAATTCAATGGCTCCGACGAGAAATCGGCTCTTTGGCTGACGCTCGGCAGCGAGACCTTCGAGATCGCCATCGGTGCGCCCGGTCGCCACATTGCCGAGAATGCGCTTGCCGTGCTCGGCGCCGTGACGCTGGTCGGCGGCGACCTCGACAGGGCTATCGAGGCGCTGGCGACGCTGCAGCCGGAAAAGGGCCGTGGCAAACGCCACAGGCTTGCGATCGGGGCGAGCACGTTCACCGTCATCGACGAAAGCTACAATGCCAACCCCGCCTCCATGCGCGCGGCAATGGCGCTGCTGGCAACGGGTGCCGCCGACAGTCGCGGACGCCGCATCGCCGTCCTTGGCGACATGCTCGAGATGGGCGAACATGCGCGTAGGGTGCATGCCGATCTGGCGGGTCCGCTGATTGCCGCGGGGATCGAACACGCCTGGCTCTCCGGGCCGGAGATGCTGGCCCTGAAGGAGGCGTTGCCTGAAACAGTGCATGTCGAATATCGCGAGACGACGGAAGAGCTCACCGCCTTCGTTCTTTCCTCGGTTGCGCCCGGCGATGTGCTGATGATCAAGTCGTCGCTCGGGATCGGGTTCGGCAAGATCGTGGCGGCTTTGCTTGACAAATTTCCTGCAGTTTCCGACACGAAGCCGCAAACCTAATTGAATTTTGACCCTAGAAAGGGCCCTGGATGCTGATCTGGCTCGTCGACCTCTCTGAACATGTGAAATTCTTCAATCTGTTCAGATACATCACGTTTCGCACCGGCGGCGCCCTGTTCACCTCGGCACTGATCGTCTTCCTGTTCGGACCGAGAATCATTGCATCTCTTCGCCTTCGCCAGGGCAAGGGGCAGCCGATCCGTGCCGATGGACCGCAGACGCATTTCAAGAAAGCCGGCACGCCGACGATGGGCGGGCTGATGATTATCGCCGGTGTCGTCGGCTCCTGCCTGTTGTGGGCCGACCTTTCCAGCGTCTATGTGGTTGCGGTTCTCCTGGTAACGCTCGGCTTCGGCGCCATCGGCTTCTACGACGACTATCTCAAGGTCACCAAGCAGAGCGACAAGGGCTTCTCCGGCCGCAAGCGCCTGTTGATCGAGTTCGTCATTGCGTGCATCGCCGTCTATTTCATGATGCGCTCGGCGCTGGCATCGGGTCCGGCCGGATCGACTTTCGGCTCGTCGATCGCCTTTCCTTTCTTCAAGGACTTCATGATCAATCTCGGTCTGTTTTTCGTGCTGTTCGGCGGCTTCGTCATTGTTGCGGCCGGCAACTCGGTCAATCTGACAGATGGCCTTGACGGCCTCGCCATCGTTCCGGTGATGATCGCCGCGGCGTCGTTCGGCGTCATCGCCTATCTCGCCGGTAACGTCGTGTTTGCCAATTACCTGCAGATCAATTTCGTGCCCGGTACCGGCGAACTTTCCGTCGTGCTTGGGGCGATGATCGGGGCGGGGCTGGGCTTCCTGTGGTTCAACGCGCCGCCGGCCGCTATCTTCATGGGCGATACAGGCTCGCTGGCGCTGGGTGGCATGATCGGCACGGTTGCCGTCGCCACCAAGCATGAGATCGTCATGGCAATCATCGGCGGGCTTTTCGTCATGGAAACGTTGTCGGTCATCATCCAGGTCGGCTTTTTCAAAATGACCGGGCGGCGCGTTTTCCTGATGGCGCCTATCCACCACCATTTCGAAAAGAAGGGCTGGACGGAAAGCCAGGTCGTCGTCCGCTTCTGGATCATTGCCGTCGTGCTCGCGATGGTCGGCCTGTCTACACTGAAGCTGCGGTAAAAGAGATGATAGCGGTCACCACGCTCAAGGGGAAAAAGGTTGCGCTGTTCGGGCTTGGCGGCTCGGGCCTCGCCACGGCCCTGGCGCTGGTGGCTGGCGGTGCTGACGTCACCGCCTGGGACGACAATCCCGACAGCGTTGCTAAGGCGTCGGCCGCCGGCGTTCCGACGGCCGACCTTAGAACAATCGACTGGCCAGGGCTGTCGAGCTTCGTGCTGTCGCCGGGCGTGCCGCTGACCCATCCGAAGCCGCACTGGACCGTTGACCTCGCGCGGTCGGCAGGCGTCGAGATCATCGGCGATGTCGAATTGTTTGTTCGCGAGCGTCGCGTGCACGCACCGGATTGCCCGTTCATCGCGATTACCGGCACCAACGGCAAATCGACGACGACGGCGCTGATCGCCCATATCCTGAAATCGAGCGGTCGCGACACACAGATGGGCGGCAATATCGGTACCGCCATCCTGACGCTCGATCCGCCGCAGGCCGAGCGCTATTATGTCGTCGAGTGCTCGTCCTACCAGATCGATCTCGCCCCGACGCTTAACCCCTCGGCCGGTATCCTCCTCAACCTGACCCCCGATCATCTCGACCGGCATGGGACCATGCAGCATTACGCCGATATCAAGGAGCGCCTTGTGGCCGGCAGCGGTACGGCGATCGTCGGCGTCGACGACAGCTTCTCGACGGTCATTGCCGATCGCATCGAACGCGCCGGCGGCAGGGTGACGCGCATCTCTCGCCGTCAGGTGTTGTCGGACGGTCTCTATGCCGACGGGAGCCGCATTGTCCGGGCATCGGCCGGAGAGGCGGCCGCCATCGCCGATCTCGGCGGCATTCAGACATTGCGCGGCAGCCACAATGCCCAGAACGCCGCAGCGGCCATCGCCGCCTGCCTGGCGGTGGGCGTATCCGTCGAGGACATCCAGTCCGGCCTTGCGTCGTTCCCGGGCCTGAAGCATCGCATGCAGCCGGTGGCGCGGCGCGGCACTGTCGTGTTCGTTAATGATTCGAAGGCGACCAACGCCGAGGCAGCGGCTCCGGCCTTGTCGAGCTACGAGCGGATCTACTGGATTGCCGGCGGCTTGCCGAAAGAGGGAGGCATCGCTTCGCTTGCACCGCTGTTTCCCCGCATCGCCAAGGCGTATCTGATCGGCGAGGCGGCACCGCAGTTTGCAGCGACTCTGGGCGAGGCCGTGCCATACGAGATTTCCGGCACGCTTGATCGCGCCGTTCTGCACGCGGCTGCCGATGCGGCGATGGATCAGGGCGTCAGCGCTGCTGTCATGCTATCACCGGCTTGCGCAAGTTTCGACCAATACAAGAACTTCGAGGTCAGAGGGGATTCCTTCGTCACACACGTGTCGGCGCTGGAAGGGATCACCATGCTGATCGGTTCGCCAACAGGAGGCGCATGAGATGGTAAGCCGCGTAGACCGTGGGGCCCTGGCCGACTGGTTCTGGACGATCGATCGTTTTTTCCTCGGGATTTTCATCCTGCTTCTCGGTATTGGCTTCATGCTGTCCTTTGCAGCGTCGCCGGCAGTGGCTACCCGCATCGGGCTTGAACCGTTCCACTTCGTCAAGCGCCATGCCGCTTTCCTCATCCCGGCAATCGCCGTGATGATCGGCATTTCGTTCCTGACGCCGCGTCAGGTGCGCCGGACGGCTGTGATCATTCTTGTCGTCTCGCTGGCGATGATGCTGTTTGCGTTGTTCTTCGGCGTCGAAGTCAAGGGTTCGCGCCGCTGGGTCAATCTCGCCAGCCTGTCGATCCAGCCTTCAGAATTCATGAAGCCGGCCTTCGTCGTCGTCTGCGCCTGGCTTTTTGCCGAGCATGCGCGCCAGCCTGAAATTCCGGGCAACCTCTTTGCCATTATCCTCTTCGGTATCGTGGCTTCTTTGCTGGTCGCCCAGCCCGACCTTGGCCAAACCATCCTCACATCGGCCGTCTGGGCGGGCATGTTCTTCATGGCGGGCATGCCCTGGCTGTGGATCTTCGTGCTTGGCGGCATGGGCGTGGGTGGTCTTTTCAGCGCCTACTACGTCTTCCCGCACGTGGCGCTGCGCATCGACAAGTTCCTGACCGGCGAAGGCGATACCTTCCAGGTCGATACAGCCCGCGAGGCAATTGTGCGCGGCGACTGGTTCGGCGTCGGTCCGGGCGAGGGTATCGTCAAGCGCATCATTCCCGACGCCCACACCGACTTCATCTTCTCGGTGGCTGCGGAAGAGTTCGGCATCATCTTCTGCATGTTCCTGGTCTGCATCTTCGCGGTCCTCGTCCTGCGCGGACTTTCTCATGCCTACCGTGAGAAGAACGACTTCAACCGCTTCGCCGTTGCCGGCCTGGTGCTGCAGATCGGCATCCAGTCTATCATCAATGTCGGCGTGAACCTGCAGTTGCTGCCGGCCAAGGGCATGACTCTGCCGCTGATCTCCTACGGTGGTTCGTCGATGATCGCGATCTGCGTTACCGCAGGCTTCATCCTGGCGCTGACCCGTCACCGACCGGAGAAGCGCATGCAGGAGCGCAGCCTGTTTCGCGTGACCCACGGCGTTCCGGCGGAGTGATGCGATGAGCAAGGGCATCATTCTTCTCGCCGCCGGTGGCACCGGCGGCCATGTATTTCCAGCCGAAGCGCTGGCCTACAAGCTGCGCGACCGGGGTTACTCCGTGCATCTGGTCACCGACAGCCGCGCCGAGCGCTATGCGGGCTCCTTTCCGGCCGACGAGATCCACGTGGTGCCGTCCGCAACGATCGGCTCCAAGAACCCGGTCAATCTCGCCCGCTCGCTCTGGACGCTCTGGACCGGCATGCGCGCGGCCCGAAAGCTGATCCGCAACATCGGCCCGCTTTGCGTCGTCGGTTTCGGCGGTTATCCAACGATTCCCCCGTTGCTCGTCGCGACACGCATGGGCGTGCCGACCGTCATCCACGAGCAGAATGCCGTGATGGGCCGCGCCAACAAGGCGCTGGCCGGCCGGGTGAAAGCGATTGCCGGCGGCTTCCTGCCGGACAATGGCGGGGCGTACCCGGAAAAGACGGTGACCACCGGCAATCCCGTGCGGCCGGCCGTCATCGAGGCAGCCCAGACGCCCTATCATCCATCCGGTCCGGATGAGCCGTTCAACCTCGTCGTCTTCGGCGGCAGCCAGGGTGCGCAGTTCTTCTCGAAGGCAATCCCGACGGCAGTCAGCCTGCTGGAGGAACCGTTGCGCAACCGGCTGCGGATTACCCAGCAGGTCCGCGTCGAGGACATGGAGACGGTCAACAACTGCGTCGTGCACCTGCAGATGGGGGCAGACATCGCGCCGTTCTTCAACGACATGGCGACTCGGCTTGCTGCCGCCCACCTCGTCATCTGCCGCTCCGGCGCCTCGACGGTCTCCGAGCTTGCGGTCATCGGACGACCGGCGATCCTCGTGCCTTATCCCTATGCGCTTGACCACGACCAGGCGGCCAATGCCGCAGCGCTTGCCGCCAATGGTGGAGCTAAGGTCATCGCACAGTCGGAGCTCTCGTCGGAAAAACTGTCGGCGATCTTGCGAGGCTCGATGAATTCGCCCGAAAAGCTCGCCAAGATGGCCGCTGCTGCGAAATCGACGGGGAAGCCGGACGCAGCAAACTTGCTCGCGGATCTTGTAGAGGCTATTGCCGACAAACGTTCAATTGCAGAATTCAAGGGGGCAGGCGCATGAAGCTGCCTAAGGCCATCGGCCTCGTACATTTCATCGGTATCGGCGGCATCGGCATGAGCGGCATCGCCGAGGTGCTGCACAATCTCGGCCACAAGGTGCAAGGGTCGGACCAGGCGGACAGCGCCAATGTCCAGCGCCTGCGCGCCAAGGGCATCGAGGTTCTCATCGGCCACAAGGCAGAGAACCTGGGTGAAGCCGAAGTGGTGGTGGTCTCGACCGCCATCCGGAAAGACAACCCGGAACTGATCGCCGCGCGCGAAAAGCTGCTGCCGGTGGTCCGCCGCGCCGAAATGCTGGCCGAGTTGATGCGCTTCCGCAATGCGATTGCCATAGGTGGCACGCACGGCAAGACAACCACCACCTCTATGGTGGCGACGCTGCTCGAAGCCGGTGGGCTCGATCCGACCGTCATCAACGGCGGCATCATCAATGCCTACGGCACCAATGCCCGCATGGGCGAGGGCGAGTGGATGGTGGTCGAGGCCGACGAATCGGATGGCACGTTCCTGAAGCTGCCGGCTGACGTCGCCGTCATCACCAACATCGACCCTGAGCATCTCGATCATTACGGGACGTTCGATGCCGTACGGGCTGCCTTCCGGCAGTTCGTCGAGAATGTGCCGTTCTATGGTTTCGGCGTTCTGTGCCTCGATCATCCGGAAGTCCAGACGCTGGTCGGCCGTATCGAGGACCGCAAGGTCATCACCTATGGGGAGAACCCGCAGGCCGACGTGCGCTTCATGAATGTCCGCATCGACGGCACGCGGTCGCTGTTCGACATCGAAATCCGTCGCCGCCGCACCGGCAAGGTCATCGAGATCAAGGATCTCGTGCTGCCGATGCCCGGCCGTCACAATATCGCCAATGCCACGGCTGCCATTGCCGTTGCCAACCGGCTTGGAATTTCCAACGAAGACATCGCCCGCGGCCTTGCGGCGTTTGGCGGCGTCAAGCGCCGCTTCACGCTAACCGGCGAGTGGAACGGCGTGAAAATCTTCGACGACTACGGGCATCATCCGGTCGAGATCAAAGCGGTTCTCAAGGCGGCGCGCGAATCATGCTCCGGCCGGATCATCGCCGTTCACCAGCCGCACCGGTTTACGCGGCTTTCGAGCCTGTTCGAGGAATTTGCCGCCTGCTTCAACGACGCCGACAGCATTTTCCTGGCGCCGGTCTATTCGGCTGGCGAGGAGCCGATCGAGGGCGTCGATTCGGAAGCGCTGGTATCGCGCATCAAGGCAGGCGGACATCGCGATGCCCGTTACCTGCCATCGCCCGATCGTCTGGCCGGAATGGTTGCCGAGATTGCAAAGCCCGGCGATTTTGTGGTTTTGTTAGGGGCTGGCAGCATAACTTATTGGGCCGCAGCGTTGCCACAGGAACTGGAAGGCCTTTCGGGTAAATCCGCATGAAGCAGGTCAATGGAGAAAAGCTGCTCGCGTCTTTAGGCGACGGCGTCAAGGATATTCGCGGACGGCTGACGCCGGATGCGCCGATGGATCGCGTCACCTGGTTTCGTGCCGGCGGACTGGCGGAGCTGATGTTCCAGCCCCACGATACGGACGACCTCGTCACCTTCCTGAAGCTTTTGCCTCCCGAAGTGCCGCTGATGGTCGTCGGTGTCGGCTCGAACATCCTCGTGCGTGACGGCGGTATTCCCGGCGTCGTGTTGCGGCTGTCGGCCAAGGGGTTCGGCTCGCTGGAACTTGCCGGGGAAAACCGGATCAAGGCAGGCGCCATCTGCCCCGACAAGCATGTCGCGGCGATGGCCATGGACAACAGCATCGGCGGTTTCCATTTCTATTACGGCATTCCGGGCTCGATCGGTGGTGCGGCGCGCATGAATGCCGGCGCCAACGGTGTCGAGACCTGCGACCGGCTTGTCGAGGTCCATGCTGTGGATCGCAGCGGCAACAAGCATGTGCTGAGCAACGCCGACATGGGCTACACCTATCGCCATTCATCAGCGTCGGCCGACCTAATCTTCACCGATGTTGTGTTCGAGGGTTATACCGAGGACAAGGCCAAGATCCGTGCCGACATGGATGCCGTGCGCAATCACCGCGAGACCGTTCAGCCGGTCCGCGAAAAGACCGGCGGCTCGACGTTCAAGAACCCGCCGGGCCTTTCCGCCTGGGAAGTCATCGACGAGGCCGGCTGCCGTGGTCTCGTCATCGGTGGCGCGCAGATGTCGTCGCTGCATTGCAATTTCATGATCAACATGGGCCAGGCGACTGGCTACGATCTGGAATATCTCGGCGAGCAGGTTCGCCGCGAGGTGTTCGAGAAATCCGGCGTCAAGCTGGAATGGGAAATCAAGCGGCTCGGAACCTTCATGGATGGCCGCGAGGTTCGCCCATTCCATGGTGTGACGACGGAGTAGGTAAATAGCAGAGCGCCTGCTGGGAACCGATACGTAGTTAGAAAAAAAAGGCCGCGAAACAGATGTTTCGCGGCCTTTTTTGATGCGATCGTTTGGATCAGATCTCTTCGTTGCCTGACAGCAGGATGCAGACCAGCGTGATGAAGGCGGCGATTGCCATATAGTAGCCGACATAGGCAAGGCCGTAGTTGCTGGCGAGCCAGGTGGCGATAAAGGGGGCCAGCGATGCGCCGAAGATGCCGGCAAAGTTGAAGGTGATGGAGGCGCCGGTGTAGCGCACGGCGACCGGGAACGGCGCTGCCAGAGCTGTGCCGATCGGGCCGTAGGTCATCCCCATCAGCGCCATGCTGACGGCTGCAAAGATGTAGATCTCGGTGAGGCCGCCGGTCAGGAGTGTCTGCAGGAAGAACGAGAAGACGCCGATCCCGACCGTCGTGGCGACGAGCACGGTGCGGCGGCCAAAGCGGTCCGACAGCTTGCCGGCGATCGGGCAGAAGATGCCGAAGAACACCGAGGCGACGATCTGCACGAGAAGCGCGTCGAGGAAGCTGATCTTCAGGACCTTGACGTTGTAGGACAGCAGGTAGGCCGTGCCGATGTAAAAGAGCACGAAAGTTGCCAGCGCCACGAAGGTGCCGAGGAGCAGGCTGCGCTTGTGGTTCTTCAGGATCTCGACCACGGGAACGGCAACGCGCTCCTTGCGGGCAACGGCTTCGCTGAACTCCGGGGTTTCGGTGATCGACAGGCGGACCCAAAGGCCGATGCCGATCAGGACGATCGAGGCGATGAACGGCACGCGCCAGCCCCAGGTGATGAAGTCTTCCTGGGAGATGAAGTGGAGCAGCAGCCAGAAGACGGCCGACGACAGGAACAGGCCGACGGGTGCGCCGAGCTGCGGGAACATGCCGTACCAGGAGCGCTTGCCTTCCGGCGCATTTTCTGTCGCCAGCAGCACCGCGCCGCCCCACTCGCCACCGAGACCGAAGCCCTGGCCGAAGCGGCAGATGGCCAGCAGCAAAGGCGCTGCCACGCCGATCGAGGCGTAGGAGGGCAGGAAACCGATCAGTACCGTCGAGATGCCCATCGTCATCAGGGCTGCAACGAGCGTCACCTTGCGGCCGATGCGGTCACCGAAATGGCCGAACACGATGGCGCCGATCGGACGGGCGAAGAAGGCGATGGAAAAAGTCGCGAATGATTGCAGGACGCCGGTGGTTGGATCGCTGGTCGGAAAGAACAGCGTCGGGAAAACGAGGACTGCAGCCGTCGCGTAAACGTAAAAGTCGAAGAATTCGATGGTGGTGCCGATCAGGCTTGCCAGCAGAACGCGTGACGGCGAATTCAGGGAGGCACTGTTTCGCGACGAGGGAGCCGGCGATAATGGCGATATCGCTTGTTTCATTTTCGTGACCAATCCGGAATGCTAAGTTCAACTTCACGGGCCTTAACGCAATTTAAGACCGGCGCAAACGCCAAAGTAGCAATTTCCCGAACGAAATCGTTGATGCGTCGCACAATAATGTCGGCAGCGTCGGGTGTCTCCGGCAGATCCGCAGGAATCTCAAGTTGAACCGGCGACGCGTCTGCCGTTACTCGCAATCACTCCGGTATCGCAGGGGTTGTATATCTCGGATTGGAAGCTCCCGCCGGGGTGATGTCCAGGATTAAGAAAATCGAAGGTGCCTCTTGCCACGGATCTAAAGCTCTGATTCCAAGAGGGTAATTGCCATCGGGATTTTGATTTTTTTGGGTCGATGGCGGCAAAAGATGCATCGGGTTAACCAAAGTAAACGCTTCGTTAACTATAATGACGCTCTAATAGGCTCATTCAGAAGCCGGTGGAATCGCCCGGTAAAAGCTTCGCGCAAGCGTGCTGTCGCAAAGAGCTGTATTTTTGGGGGTATCGATGAGTGAGAAGCATGTAGCCGTCCTGTTTGGCGGTTTTTCCTCGGAACGGCCGGTCAGCCTGTCGTCGGGGAAGGCATGCGCTGACGCTCTCGAAGGGCAGGGCTACCGGATCTCGTTGATCGATGTTGATCGCGATATCTCGGCGCAGCTCGCCGATCTTGCGCCCGATGTCGTCTTCAACGCTCTGCATGGCCCCTTCGGTGAAGACGGCACGATCCAGGGCGTGCTTGAATACCTGCAGATCCCCTATACCCATTCCGGCGTTGCTGCGTCCGCGCTGGCGATGGACAAGTCGCGCGCCAAGCTGGTGGCGGCCGATGCCGGCGTGCCGGTTGCCGAATCATTGCTGATGAGCCGTTTCGACTTCGGGTCCGAGCATCCGATGCCGGCACCCTATGTTGTCAAGCCGGTCCGGGAAGGTTCGAGCTTCGGCGTCGTCATCGTCAAGGAAGACCAGGCGCACCCGCCGCAGGTTATCACGTCGTCGGAATGGCGCTACGGCGACGACGTGCTGGTCGAGCGCTACATTGCCGGCCGCGAGTTCACCTGTGGCGTCATGGGCGACAAGGCTTTGGCCGTCACCGAGATCGTGCCGCAGGGACACATCTTCTATGACTATGACTCGAAATATGTCGCAGGCGGCTCGAAACACGTAATTCCCGCAGAAATTTCACCAAATATTTACCAAAAAATACAAAGATTAGCGTTAACGGCGCATCAAGCAATCGGCTGCCGCGGAGTCACACGATCAGACTTTCGCTACGACGACCGCTTTTCCGAGGATGGTGAACTTATCTGGCTGGAGATCAATACCCAGCCCGGCATGACCCCGACTTCGCTTGTGCCGGAAATGGCAGGCCACGCCGGCTACTCGTTTGGCGAATTTCTCCGGTGGATGGTGGAGGACGCGTCATGTTTGCGTTGACGGTCAAAAGGATGAAGCGCTCGAGGCACCGTGCTCCGGTGCTGTTCGACCAGCCGGAGGACCTGTTCGTCCTGCCGCGGCCGCTCCGTCGTGCCGTGCGTTTCCTGGTGAGCCTCGGCTCCGGGCGCATCTACGTTCCACCACATCTCGGCACTGTCTCCGCCATAGCTTTCCTTGCCGCGACAGGCCTCTACGGCATGTCGCTCGGCGGTCATACGCAGACGGTCGCCCAGGCAACGACGGCAGCAGCCGGCTTTGCTATCGAGGACGTCAAGGTTTCGGGCAACGACCAGACTTCTGAAATCGAAATCCTGCAGCTTCTCGGCCTCGATGGCACGACATCGCTTGTCGCACTCGACGTCGATGCCGCGCGCCAGAAGATTGCCAGCCTTCCCTGGGTCGAAAACGTCGAGGTCCGCAAGGTCTATCCGAAGACCATCGAGGTGAAGCTCAAGGAGAAGGCCGCTTACGGTATCTGGCAGCACGGCGCCGAGCTTTCGCTGATCGAGCAGAACGGTACGGTCATCGCGCCGCTGCGCGACAACAAGTTTGCGTCCCTGCCATTGTTCGTCGGGCGCGAAGCCGAGAAGGCCGCGACTTCGGTCGGTGACATGTTTGCCGCCTGGCCGGATCTTCGCAGCCACGTCAAGGCTTTCGTGCGTGTCGCCGGTCGCCGCTGGGATCTCTATCTCGACAGCGGCATCGTCATCAAGCTGCCGGAAGACGACCTGCAGCAGGCGCTCGCAAAGCTGGCAAAGCTGGACAAGGAACAGAACCTTCTGGCGCGCGACATCGCTGCCGTCGACCTTCGTCTCGAAGATCGCACGACGGTGGAACTGACGCCGGATGCGATGGTGCGCCGACAGGCGGCGCTGGATTTGAGAACCAAGGCTCTGAAAAAGGCGGGACAAGACACATGAGCTTATTCGGTTCGTCCCATTTCGGCCTGCCGCGCCTGAAGCCGCTTTCGTCGAAGCGCTCGCATATCGTCTCCGTGCTCGACATCGGCTCGACGAAGATCGTCTGCATGATCGGTCGGCTGACGCCGCGCGAGGAAACGCAGGTTCTTCCCGGCCGCACGCACAACATCGAAATCATCGGCATCGGCCACCAGCGCTCGCGCGGCATCAAGACCGGCGTCATTGCCGACCTCGATGCGGTCGAAGGCGTCATCCGCCTTGCGGTCGACGCTGCCGAGCGCATGGCTGGCCTGACGGTCGAGAGCCTGATCGTCAACGTCTCTGCCGGTCGCCTCGGAAGTGACATCTATACGGCAACCATCGATCTCGGCGGCCAGGAAGTCGAAGCCACCGATCTGAAGAAGGTCCTGACAGCCGCCTGCCAGCAGTCGCTGCGCCAGGACCGTGCCATCCTGCATTCGCTGGCGACGGGCTACTCGCTCGACGGCGAGCGCGGCGTTCGCGATCCGCTGGCGATGTTCGGCGACGCGCTTGGCGTCGACATGCATGTGGTGACGGCTGAGCGCTCGGCACTGCGCAATCTCGAACTCAGCGTCAACCGTGCCCACCTTTCGGTCGAGGGCATGGTGGCAACGCCTTATGCCAGCGGTCTGGCTGCATTGGTCGACGACGAGGTCGAACTCGGATGCGCCGCCATCGACATGGGTGGCGGCACCACGACGATCTCGGTGTTTGCCGAAGGCAAGCTCGTGCACACGGATGCGGTCAGCATCGGCGGTCATCACGTCACGACCGATCTGGCCCGCGGCCTGTCGACCCGTATCGAGGATGCCGAACGGCTGAAGGTCGTGCACGCTTCGGCGCTGCCCAATCCGGGCGACGACCGCGAAATGATTTCCATCCCGCCAATCGGCGAGGATGACCGCGACCAGCCGACCCAGGTGCCGCGTGCGCTGGTGTCGCGCATCGTCAGCGCCCGTATCGAGGAGACGCTTGAGCTGATCCGCGACCGTATCCAGCGCTCGGGCTTCAGCCCGATCGTCGGCAAGCGCGTCGTGCTGACGGGTGGTGCGAGCCAGCTGACCGGCCTGCCGGAAGTGGCGCGCCATATCCTCGCGCGCAACGTCCGCATCGGCCGCCCGATGGGCATTTCCGGCCTGCCGACGGCAGCCAAGGGGCCGGCCTTTTCGACGGCGGTCGGCCTGATGATCTATCCGCAGGTGGCGGATCTGGAAACGCATATGGGCGGCAGCGGTCTGCTTTCGTCGCTCGGCGGCAATAACAGCCGCATTGCCCGGGTCGGGCAGTGGCTGAAAGAAAGTTTTTGAGTTTCCGGGCCGGGCGGCAATGCCTTCCGGCACGGGCGAGCACATTGAGTGAATTGGCTGGCGTGGCGACGCGGTCATAGACAAGAAGGAACGGTACCATGACGATCAAGCTGCAGAAGCCAGATATCACCGAGCTTAAGCCCCGCATCACCGTGTTCGGTGTCGGTGGCGGTGGCGGCAATGCCGTCAACAACATGATCACAGCCGGCCTCCAGGGCGTCGACTTCGTGGTCGCCAATACAGATGCGCAGGCGCTGACCATGACCAAGGCACAGCGGATCATCCAGCTCGGCGTCAACGTCACGGAAGGCCTTGGCGCCGGCTCGCAGCCGGAAGTCGGCCGCGCTGCCGCTGAAGAGTGCATCGACGAGATCGTCGACCACCTGCAGGGTACGCATATGTGCTTCGTCACCGCCGGCATGGGCGGTGGTACAGGCACCGGTGCTGCTCCTGTCGTCGCCCAGGCCGCCCGCAACAAGGGCATCCTGACGGTCGGCGTCGTCACCAAGCCATTCCACTTCGAAGGTGGACGCCGCATGCGTCTGGCCGAAATGGGTATCCAGGAACTGCAGAAGTCGGTCGACACCCTGATCGTCATCCCGAACCAGAACCTGTTCCGCATTGCCAACGACAAGACGACGTTTGCCGATGCGTTCGCCATGGCCGACCAGGTTCTCTATTCGGGCGTTGCCTGCATCACCGACCTGATGGTCAAGGAAGGCCTCATCAACCTCGACTTCGCCGACGTTCGTTCCGTCATGCGCGAAATGGGCCGTGCAATGATGGGCACCGGCGAAGCATCGGGCAACGGCCGCGCCATGCAGGCTGCAGAAGCTGCGATCGCCAACCCGCTGCTCGACGAAACCTCGATGAAGGGTGCACAGGGCCTGTTGATCTCGATCACCGGCGGCCGTGACCTGACGCTGTTCGAAGTCGACGAAGCCGCGACCCGCATCCGCGAGGAAGTCGATCCGGACGCCAACATCATCCTCGGCGCAACGTTCGACGAATCGCTCGAAGGCATCATCCGCGTCTCCGTCGTTGCCACCGGTATCGACCGTGCGATGAACATGGCAGCCGAACGGAACATGGAACTCCGCTCCGCACCGAAGCCGATTGTCCGTCCTTCTGCGGCCGTTGCCCCGGCACCGGCCGCTGCTCAGCCTGCCTATGTCGCGCAGGCACCAAAGGCTGCCGATCCTATCGCCCAGACGATCCGCATGGCGGAAGCCGACATGGAACGCGAACTGGAAATGCTGACCACCCGCCAGGTTGCGCCAGCTCCCCAGCCGGTCCAGCAGCCTGCGATGCAGGAAGAAGCCTTCCGTCCGCAGAGCCGCATTTTCGCAGCCCCGGAAGCCGCAGCACCGGTGCTGCGTCAGTCGGCACCCGCACCGCAGCCGGCTCCGGTCATGCAGCAGCCTGTCATGCAGGCTCCGCAGGCTGCACCTATGCGCCAGGATCCGATGGTCCGCCAGACGGCAGAAGCAGTCCGCATGCCAAAGGTCGAGGATTTCTCTCCGGTCGTCAAAGCCGAGATGGATCATCGTGCACAGCCAAACCATGCCGCTGCCGAAGAACGCGGCCCAATGGGTCTGCTGAAGCGAATCACCAATTCGCTTGGCCGTCGCGACGAGGACGATGTTTCCGCCGACATGACCGCGCCGGCACCGACTGCCGCTTCGCAGCAGCGCCGGCCGCTGTCTGCCGAGGCCAGCCTTTATGCTCCGCGTCGCGGCCAGCTTGACGATCACGGTCGCCAGCAGCCACAGCCGCGCATGAGCAATGAAGACGACCAGCTCGAGATCCCGGCATTCCTGCGCCGCCAGTCGAACTGATCCTTCAGCCCCCGCAAACTTTGGCCCCCGGCGCAGATATCTGCTCCGGGGGTTATGTTTTATCTGACCTATGCTGCGCGAAATTACCTTGGAATTTCAGTGACCTGATTCCGTTACATTGCGAAAGAAACAGTGATTTGGTTTGCCGCGACGTGGCGCGTATGTAGATACCAAGCGCACTACGGAATCGCATCCGCTCTTCGGATCAACTTTGAATTTCGTGCCAAGTAACAGACCGAACCACGACATCGCAGTCTCTCTAAAGCAAGTCGGTTCGGTGCAGGATGATAAGGCAGAACGTAAATGGCAATTGGATTGCTGGGTTTTCAGACAACTGTTGCAGCCCCCGTGACACTCTCCGGCATCGGCGTTCACTCCGGCGCCAACGTGTCGATCACCTTTCTTCCTGCCGAAGCCGACACCGGCGTCGTTTTCCAGCGCATCCACGATAACGGCGATGTCACCGAGCTCCGCGCCGTGTCCTCGCAGGTCGGCAACACCGATCTCTGCACCGTTCTCGGCTTTTCTGCTGCCCGTTCTGTCGCGACCGTCGAGCATGTCATGGCTGCGATCTATGCCATCGGCCTCGACAACGTTGTGGTTGAAGTCCAGGGCGCCGAGATGCCGATCATGGATGGCAGCTCGTATCCCTTCATCGAAGCTTTCGAGCAGACCGGCATCGTACCACTCGGCGTCAAGCGCCGCTACATCCGCATCGTCAAGCCGGTCCGCATCGAATCGGGTGGCTCCTGGTGCGAGTTCCGCCCCTACGACGGCACGCGCTTCGAAGTCGAAATCGATTTCGATTGCCCGCTGATCGGCCGCCAGAAGTGGGAAGGCGACCTGAACGCAGAGACCTTCAAGAAAGAACTGTCGCGCGCCCGGACTTTCGGCTTCATGCGTGATGTCGAGCGTCTCTGGGCGTCCGGTCATGCTCTTGGCTCGTCGCTTGAAAATTCGGTTGTCATTTCCGACGACAACACGGTCATCAATGTCGAAGGCCTGCGTTATGCCAAGGACGAGTTCGTCCGCCACAAGACACTCGATGCTGTCGGCGATCTTGCCCTTGCCGGCACGCAGTTCATCGGCTGCTACCGCTCGTACCGCGGTGGCCACAAGATGAATGCCAACGCACTGAAGGCACTCCTCAGCGACACGTCTGCCTACGAAGTGGTCGAGACGTCCGTGCCGCGCCGCCGGCCGGCAGCGCGCGACTTCGTCGCCGTAAACGCACCCGAGTTTGCTCCCTGGTCCGCATGACCTCCAGATAATGTTCGACCAGGGTAGCCGCCTCCGAAAGGGGGCGGCTTTTTCTTGGGCGGACGAAAGGCAGCAAGGTGGCAGGATGCGGGTAAATCTCGTGGATGCGCCACAAAAATGCGTTAATGGTTCATCATTGCGTTGCCCTGACGACGCTTTTATGGATAGAAACGCGGGCCGGTAGCACTCGTTTTTTGTCGTGGCGGTAATTGGGAATTTCCGAATGGGTTTTGCAGGATCTGAAAGCATGAAGATTACAGCGCGGGCTTTGCTCGTCACGCTTCTCCTCGCAGGGACCGGCGCGTTCGTTTCCGGTTGCCAGTCGGACAAGGACATCGACATCACCAAGCTCGGCGTTGAGACCGATCCGCCGGAGCAGCTTTACAATCAGGGCCTTGCCAACATCAAGGCAGGCAACATGGGCGAGGCCGGCAAGAAGTTCGATGCCATCACCCGCCAGGAGCCATTCTCGGACTGGGGCCGCAAGGCGCTGGTCATGAGCACGTTCGTCAAGTATCGCACCGGCAACTACGACGAGGCCGTGACGACCGGCAACACCTACATGAAGCAGTATCCGCGTTCCGAGGATGCCGCTTACGTGCAGTATCTGGTCGGCGCCTCCTATGCCAAGCAGATCGTCAGCGTCACGCAGGACCAGCGCGCCTCGCAGCAGACCATCGAGGCGATGCAGAAGGTGATCGACAACTATCCGAAGTCTGAATACGTCGATGACGCCCAGGCAAAGATCCGCTTCGCCAAGGACCAGTTGGCCGGCAAGGAAATGCAGGTCGGTCGCTACTATCTGGAACGCAAGGATTACCTCGCCGCTATCTCGCGCTTCCGCGTTGTCGTCGAGAACTATCCGACCACCAACCAGATCGAGGAAGCGCTGGCGCGTCTCGTCGAAGCCTATTACGCCATGGGCATCGTTGAGGAAGCACAGACTGCCGCTGCCGTCCTCGGCCATAACTATCCCGACAGCCAGTGGTATGCCGACTCGTACAAGCTGCTGAAGAGCGGTGGCGTCGAACCACGCCAGAACGAGGGATCGTGGATCGCACGTGCCGGCAAGAAGCTTCTTCTCGGTAGCAGTTGAGAACCAATAAGAGATGCTGGTCCAGCTTTCGATCCGCGATATCGTCCTGATCGAGCGGCTGGACCTTGCCTTCGAAAAAGGTTTGTCGGTTCTGACCGGCGAGACCGGCGCCGGCAAGTCCATCCTGCTCGACAGCCTGTCGCTGGCCATGGGCGGCCGCGGCGATGGTGGGCTCGTGCGCCACGGCGAGGAACGCGGCCAGATCACCGCCGTCTTCGATGTGGCAATGGACCATGGCGCCCGCAAGCTGCTTCGTGAAAACGGTATCGACGACGAAGGCGACCTCATTTTCCGACGCACCCAGTCTGCGGACGGCCGCACCAAGGCCTATGTCAACGACCAGGCGCTGAGCGTCCAATTGATGCGCCAGGCCGGGCAGCTGCTGGTCGAAATCCACGGCCAGCACGACGACCGCGCTCTCGTCGACACCAACGCCCATCGCACCTTGCTCGATGCCTTTGCCGGTCTCACGGATGAAGTCGTCGCCGTTTCCGGCCTCTACCGCCAGTGGCGCGAATGCGAGCGGGCTCTGAAGAAGCATCGCGACAAGATCGAGCTTGCCGCCCGCGAGGCCGATTATCTTCGCGCCGCCGTCGAGGAGCTGGAAACGCTCTCTCCGCAGGATGGCGAAGAGGACGATCTTGCCGAGCGCCGCTCGAAGATGATGAAAGCCGAGCGCATTGCCGGCGATATTTCAGAGGCCTCCGAGTTCCTGAACGGCAATGCCTCTCCCGTGCCGCATATCGCCTCGCTGGTGCGGCGCCTCGAGCGCAAGAGCCAGGAAGCTCCCGGCCTGCTGGAAGACACCGTCGCCCTGCTGGACGCAGCCCTCGACCAGTTGTCGAATGCGCAGATGGAAGTCGAGGCGGCATTGCGCAAGACCGAATACGACCCGCGCGAACTTGAGCGGGTGGAGGAGCGGCTGTTTGCCTTGCGCGGAGCCGCGCGCAAATATTCCGTTCCGGTTGCCGGCCTGCCTGATCTTGCCGAGAAGATGATTGCCGATCTCGCTGAGGTGGATGCCGGCGAGGAGAAGCTCGCCAAGCTCGATGCCGAACTGGCGGTTGCCAAGGGGCTTTTCGATCGTGCCGCCCAGAGCCTTTCAGAGAAGCGCCATCATGCCGCAACTTCGCTCAGTGACGCCGTGATGGCCGAGTTGCCGGCACTGAAGCTGGAGCGCGCGCGTTTCATGGTCGAGATCACCACCGATCCGGCGGCCGGCGCCGCCGAAGGCATCGATGTCGTCGAATTCCATGTCCAAACCAACCCCGGCACCCGTCCGGGACCGATCATGAAGGTGGCATCGGGCGGCGAGCTGTCACGCTTTCTGCTGGCGCTTAAGGTGGCGCTGGCCGACCGTGGCTCGGCACCGACGCTGGTCTTCGACGAGATCGATACCGGTGTCGGCGGGGCGGTGGCGGATGCCATCGGCCAGCGGCTGAAGCGGCTGTCGGAGAAGGTGCAGGTTCTGTCCGTCACCCATGCGCCGCAGGTGGCGGCCCGCGCTGCGACCCACCTGCTGATTTCCAAGGGCCCGTCTGCCGATGGCTCCGATAAGATCACCACGCGGGTGGCGACGATGGAGCCGGAGGACCGGACCGAGGAAATTGCCCGCATGCTGGCCGGCGCATCGATCACCGACGAGGCGCGGGCCGCCGCTGCACGGCTGTTATCCGGAAACGGCTGAGCGCCGCTGTCGCAGGGTATCTTTTCATCGGCTGGAATTGCTCTAGAAAGATCCACTCAAACTGTGGAGTGATATGGATGCCGAGCGAAGCTATGTCCGTCGAGGATCTGACCGAGGCCGATGCAGCCGCCGAACTGGAGCGGCTGGCGGGCAAGATTGCCCACCACGACGCGCTCTATCACGGCAAGGATGCGCCGGAGATCTCCGACGCCGATTACGACGCCCTCAAGCGGCGCAACGATGCGATCGAGGCGCGCTTTCCTGCGCTGGTGCGAATCGACAGTCCTTCCCGACATGTCGGCGCTGCTCCGTCCGAGACCTTTGCCCAGATCACCCATGCGCGGCCGATGCTGTCGCTCGACAACACGTTTTCGCAAGAGGACGTGCAGGATTTCGTTGCCGGCATCTACCGTTTCCTCGGACGCCTGCCGGACCAGTCGATTGCCTTTACCGCCGAGCCGAAGATCGACGGGCTGTCGATGTCGATCCGCTACGAGAACGGTCGAATGGTGAGTGCGGCGACGCGCGGCGACGGCACGACCGGCGAAAACGTCACTGCCAATATCCGAACCATCAAGGAGATCCCGAACACTCTGCCGAAGGACGCACCAGAGATCGTCGAGGTGCGCGGCGAGGTCTACATGGCCAAGAGCGACTTCCTGGCGCTGAACGCCCAGATGGCGGCGGAGGGCAAGCAGACCTACGTCAACCCGCGCAACACGGCCGCCGGCTCGCTTCGCCAGCTCGACGCCAAGGTGACGGCCAGCCGCAAGCTGCGCTTCTTTGCCTATGCCTGGGGCGAGATGTCCGAGATGCCGGCGGATACCCAGCTTGGCATGGTCGAGGCTTTCGGGCGTTGGGGCTTTCCGATCAATCCGCTGATGAAGCGGTTGGAATCGGTAGCCGATATTCTCAGCCACTATGACGATATAGGCTTGAAGCGCGCCGATCTCGACTACGATATCGATGGCGTTGTCTACAAGGTCGACGACCTCGCGCTGCAGGCTAGGCTCGGCTTCCGCTCGCGCAGCCCCCGCTGGGCGACGGCGCACAAGTTTCCGGCCGAGCAGGCGTTTACGCGACTGACCGCCATCGATATCCAGGTGGGTAGGACAGGCGCCCTGACGCCAGTGGCGCGGCTGGAGCCGATCACTGTCGGCGGTGTGGTTGTCACCAATGCGACGCTGCACAACGAGGACTACATCAAGGGTATCGGCAATGGCGGCGAGGTCTTGCGAGAGGGGCGGGACATCCGGATCGGCGATATCGTCATCGTCCAGCGCGCCGGCGATGTCATTCCGCAGATCGTCGATGTGGTGCTTGAGAAGCGCGATGCCGCAAGCGTCGCCTACGAGTTTCCGAAGGTCTGCCCGGTCTGTGGAAGTCATGCGGTGCGCGAGGTCAACGAGAAGACCGGCAAGCTTGATTCGGTGACGCGCTGCACCGGCGGTTTTGCCTGCCAGGCGCAGGCCAAGGAGCACCTGAAGCACTTCGTTTCGCGCAATGCCTACGATATCGAGGGGCTGGGCGCCAAGCAGATCGATTTCTTTTTCGAAAGCGACGATCCGGCCCTGCAGATCCGCACCGCGCCGGATATCTTTACGCTGGAGGAGCGGCAGAAAGCGTCCTTGACCAAGCTCGAGAATATCGATGGCTTCGGCAAGGTCAGCGTCGGCAAGCTCTATGCCGCCATCAACGGGCGGCGCGAGATCGCCTTGCAGCGTTTCATCTATGCACTTGGCATCCGCCACGTCGGCGAGACCAATGCCAAGCTGCTGGCCCGCTCCTATGGCACATATGAGGCCTTCGGAGAGGCGATGCGCGAGGCAGCGCCGCTGACGGGAGATGCATGGAACGATCTCAATGCCATCGAGGGTATCGGCGAGGTCGTCGCCCGCGCCATCGTCGAGTTCTACAAGGAGCCGCGCAACAGCGAGGTCATCGAGCGACTGCTGCGCGAGGTGCGACCGCAGGATGCCGAGCAGCCCAAGGCCTCCGGCAGTCCGGTGGCCGGCAAGACCGTGGTCTTCACAGGCACGCTGGAGAAGATGACGCGCGACGAGGCCAAGGCTAAAGCGGAAAGTCTCGGTGCCAAGGTGGCAGGCTCCGTCTCGAAGAAGACCGATATCGTCGTTGCCGGCCCCGGCGCCGGCTCCAAGCTCGACAAGGCGCGCGAGCTTGGAGTGCAGACGATGGACGAGGACGAGTGGCTGGCGCTGATCGGGTGAGGCAAGGCCGCAGCCTCCATCATCCTTGCTCGCGCAGGCGCGCCATGGTCAGGGCGTCGACGTAAGACCCGGCGCGGAAGGCGAAGTCCTTCAGCCGGCCTTCCTCGATAAATCCGAAACGCCTGTAGAGCGCGATGGCGGCTGCGTTGTCTGCATAGACGGTGAGTTCGACGCGTCGGATGTTCAGCCAGTTGTCGGCGCAATCCAGCAATGCACCGATGAGCGTGCTGCCGATACCGCGACCGGTGTATGCGTCATGGACGCCCATGCCGATGCTGCCGACGTGTTGCCGTCGCCCCTCGAACCGGCGCAGACCCGCGTTTCCAACGATTTTTCCGTCGAGGACGGCAACCAGACTGGGCGATCCCGGCTCAGGTTTTGCCAGCCAGCGACGGGTATCGTCCGTCGTCTGATAGGGCAGGCGCAGCGTGCCTGCGCGAAAGCCGGGCAGGTTGGCGATTGTCGCGATACCCTCGGCATCATCTACTTCGGCCGCGCGGATCAGCAGTCCTTCGGGAGGTGTTTTAGAACGCGATTTGTCAGAACTCGGCGTCTCGTTCACGGGGTCTCTCCTTGTTTGGCCAAGGAGAGCCGGTTCCCAAACCCTGCTCGCCTCGGGCAGGGTTGTCGGGATGATCGGTCGGGTTTCAGCCCGGCAACGCGTCCCCACACCCTGGAAGGGTGGTGGTGATGTGAAGCATGACGTTGTTGAGCGATCCGATCATCCACCCAGATTTCCTCAGCATCGGAAGAATGTCAACCTCGCTGCCAAATTGCTTCAAGGCTCAAGCCTCGCTACTACTGTGCGATAAGACGAATCGGACACCACCCTTGAAAACCATCGCCATCGATTTCGAGACTGCCAACGAGCAGCGCGGGAGCGCCTGTTCGGTTGGACTGGCGTGGATCGAGGACGGGCGTGTGGTGCGGGTAGAGGAGCGGCTGATCCGCCCGAAGGACATGCGGTTTTCGGGTTTCAACATCGCCATTCACGGCATCCGGCCTGAGCATGTCGAGGATGCGCCTTCGTTTCCCGAGGTGATGGAGGAGTTCCAGGAGGACTTTCGCGGCGCGACGATGATCGCCCATAATGCGTCCTTCGATTTCAGCGTCTGGCGGGCAAGCCTCGATCACTACCGGCAATCCTATCCGGAGCTGTTCTATCTCTGCAGCCTGAAGATGGCGCAGCGGATCTGGCCGCAGCTCCTGTCGCACCGGCTGAATGTGATCGCCGAGCATCTGGCGCTGAGGTTCAAGCATCACAATGCAGCTGAAGACGCGGCCATCTGTGCCTCTGCCGCCATCGAGATGGCGAAGGCGGTGAAGGCCGTCGATGTCGGCGGTATTCCGGCCGCAATCGGCATGACGATCGGCCGCCTGACGTCGCGCGGCTACGAGCCCTGCACCTGCCGCAAGCGCTAACGTCTCTCCTTGCAAAGATCCGCCTGCGACATATCTTCGGCGCTGGATCAACAAGGAGTTTTCCATGCGCCGTTTCGCTCTCGCCGCTGCTTCAATTCTCACGCTCATCGCCGGCACGGCCTCGGCCGAAGTCGTCGGCAAGGTCGGCGTCGACTGGACGGGTAACGACATCCTCATCGATGCCGTTCCCGACCCGGAAATCAGTGGCGTCACCTGCCACGTCACCTATTTCGACCGGGGCGTGATCGACCGTCTGCGCAAGGGTAAGTGGTTCGAGGACCCGTCCAACAACTCTATCGCCTGCCGCCAGACGGGTCCGATCCAGATCAACGATATCAACCTGTCAGAGGGCGGCGAGGAGGTCTACAAGTCCGGCATGTCGCTGATCTGGAAGAAGCTTGTCGTCAACCGGATCTATGACAAGAAGAACGACACGCTGATCTATCTCGCCCATTCGCGCGAACTGACGGATGGCTCGGCAAAGATGTCGATCTCGACCATCCCGCTCTACGGCCAGACCGTGACCTGGACAAAAGGCAAGCCCGCTCCCTGACCCATCCCATACGAAAACGGCCCGACGCTTGCGCATCGGGCCGTTGGATAAAACGGGGTAGTCAGGCTCAGGCGGCCTGTGCCAGTTCGTCGGCGATGACGGTGTCGAGGTTGAGGAAGCAGACCATCGTCTTTTCCAGGGCGACGATGCCACGGCAGAAAGCGCGTTGGGCTTCCGGGATGATTTCCGGTGCCGGCTGCAGGTCTTCGCTCTTGATGGTCATCATGTCCGACACCTGCTCGACGAGCAGGCCGACCAGCTTGCCGGCGATGTCGGTGACGATGATGGCAGAGCGCTCCGACGGCTCGGTCATCTTCATGCCGAGGCGGCAGGACATGTCGATGACGGGGATAACCGCGCCGCGAAGGTTGATGAGACCGAGAACGTAGGGTGGCGTGTGTGGCATCGGCGTGACTGGCGCCCAGCCGCGGATTTCGCGGATCGCCATGATGTCGATGCAGAATTCCTGATCGGCAAGGTGAAACGAAACGATTTCCAGGTAGGCACCCGACTGTTTGATGGCGTTCGACATGTGAAGTTCTTTCCGGAGCGTCTGAGCGGAATCATTGAGGTTTGCCGTTGAAAAACATGTTGACCGAGACTGGTTACGATCAGCTTAACGTTGTGCGGATTTCCAAGGTATCGCGCATATTCGATATGGGTGACAGCGTGTTGAATTGCGGTTGGTCGCCCGAAGCGGTATCCCTGCAGCCTCTCAACAGGTAGTCCATTGGACGGGCCGCTTTGGCATCGGGAATCGATCATGAAAAAACTGCGTATTGCGATCTGGGTCCTGGTTGCGTTGATGGCCGGGTTCCTCGGGGCAGGGTCGTTATATTTCACCAGATCGCCTGAATCCGCTGCTGCAGGCGGCCCCTTCGGCGTTCCCTTCACCCTCGTGGCGCAAAATGGCCAGCCAATCACCGAGAAGGCATTCCGCGGCCGGCCGTCGGCGGTCTTCTTCGGCTACACGCATTGCCCCGACGTCTGCCCGACGACGCTCTTCGAAATGGATGGCTGGCTCCAGAAGGTCGATCCGGATGGATCCAAGCTCGGGGCCTATTTCGTCACCGTCGATCCAGAGCGCGACACGCCTGCCATCATGAAAGAATATGTCTCCAACGTTTCGCGCCGCATCACCGGCATTTCCGGGCCGACCGACAAGGTGACCGAGATGGTGCACGGTTTCCGGGTCTATGCAGTCAAGGTGCCGCTCGACGCCAAGGATCCGAATGGCGACTATACGATGGACCATTCGGCATCTGTGTATCTTCTGGACGCAGAGGGCCGGTTTGCAGGAACGATTGCCTATCAGGAAAATCCGGATACGGCCGTCAAGAAGCTGCAGAACCTGATCAACAAGGGCTAGGCGGGGTGCCTGGGCCGGACCTGTCGGTCTGTCGGTTGTACGATCCACGATACGTCAGGTAGGCAAGAGCCGCAGCGCCCGATGAGCTTTGTGACCATGAACCCGCCGGTAATGCGGCTTCCCGTCGTCCGCCGCTTGCTTTTGCGCCATGTCGCGAGGTACGACACCTGCAAACCGCCATCGACCGGCTGGACTGAACGACGATGAGAGACCGAAGCGTTGAATGAGATTCGCCTGTATGTGACGACGACCGAGCGCGATGCCGAGCGGATCCTAGACCTGATGACGCCTGTCTTCGAAGACGAGGAGCTGCCGATTGCAACCTCCGAGATCGACGAGAAGAAGGACATCTGGGAAGCCTCGATCTACCTCTATGCGGATCAGGAAGAGGACGTTCGCCCCCGGTTCGAGGCGCTGCTGGCCGAGGCCTATCCGGGTCTTGCGATCGACAAGGAAATCATCCCCGACGTCGACTGGATCGCCCGCTCGCTCGATGGCCTGAAGCCGGTGCGCGCCGGTCGCTTTGTCGTCCATGGCTCCCATGATCGCGACAAGATCCGCGCCAGCGAGATCGCTATCGAGATCGACGCCGGCCAGGCCTTCGGTACGGGCCATCACGGCACGACTGCCGGCTGCCTCGAAACCATCGAGATGGTCATGCGCAGCCGACGCGTCCGCAATGCGCTGGATCTCGGCACCGGCAGCGGCGTGCTGGCCATTGCCGTGCGGAAACTTAAGAATATTCCGGTGCTGGCCACCGACATCGATCCCATCGCGGTTCGGGTCGCCCGCGAAAACGTCGTGCGCAACGGCATAGCCTCTGGAATTTCGCTCGAAACCGCTCCCGGATTTCACTCGACGGCCTTTTCCCGGCATGGGCCTTTCGACCTGATTATCGCCAACATCCTTGCGCGGCCGCTGATCCGCATGGCGCCGCAGCTTGCCAACCACCTTGCTCCCGGCGGGTCCGTCATCCTGTCCGGTATCCTTGCAGCCCAGCGCTGGAAGGTGATTGCCGCCTATAACGGTGCGCGGTTGCGCCATGTCCGTACCATCTGGCGCAACGGCTGGGTGACAATCCATCTCGACCGCGGCTGAGCCTTGATGGTCTCGCGCAGCGATTCCGGCCTTCTTACCAAGCTCTTGAATATACTCCAAAATGCAAAAGGCGACACCAGAGGTGTCGCCTTGCAGATCAGTGTTACCTGATCATGTCCGCGAGCAGAGGGGAGGAAATGCTCAAGCGGGCGTCTCGCATTCTCGTCAGTCGTCGGCCGGGAGGAGAAGCCGTGTCGACCGATCCTAGAATGCGTAGCTGGTGTTCGTGTTGCGCACGTCGCCGCGGCTTACGCCGATGATCCGGGAAGCTTCGCTGTCTGCAACGCGCAGGGCGCCGATTACGTGACGTACGGTCCGGCGTTCGCCAGCCTGCATCGGGCTGCTGTATGCGAAACGGGGAGTGTTCATAGTCGTATTCCTTTTGGGTAAGTTGCTTTCAACCCTTGTGATACACCCCTTATAAACTATCCCGCACTGCAGCACAGATTTAATGCGGAATGGGAGCTATGCGTTTATGTTATGGGGATTGTCGTGATTGAGTCATAATCGCTCGATTCTGCCCATGAAATAGGCGTAGTCGTTAACGGGCATTAACAGGCATTAATGCGAGGGCCAGTCTCGCAATGGCGCCGAATTGGGATAACATGCAGGCAACCGCCCAAGGCGGATTCGCTTTGTCAGCATTTGGATGCCCCATGTTCCAGTCTTTTGATGTCACTTCCACACCGCAGTTCGGCCGTGAACGCGTCGAGGGGCTTCGAGCCTCGTTTGCAGCTCTCGGGATCGATGCATTTCTGGTGCCGCGCGCCGATGAGTTCCAGGGCGAGTATGTGCCCGCCTGCTCGGAGCGACTGGCGTGGTTGAGCGGCTTCACCGGTTCAGCCGGCGTGGCGCTGGTAACGCAATCGCAGGCCGTTGTTTTCGTCGATGGCCGCTACACGACTCAGCTGCTGGAGCAGGTGGATACGACAGTGTTTTCCGGTGGGGATCTCGTCGGAGAACCGCCGCATCAGTGGCTTACGAAGCACGCCGCCAAGGGGCTTCGGCTCGGGATCGACCCGTGGCTGCACACCGGCGCGGAAGTGCGACGGCTGGAAAAGGCGTTGGGCGAGATCGGCGGCACGATTGTGTTCCTGCCGCACAATCCGCTCGATCGCCTGTGGACAGACCGCCCTGCCGAGCCGCTCGGACCCGTGACCATCCAGACGGTGGAGCAGGCGGGCGTGCTTGCCAGCGAGAAGATCGGCGCTATTGCACGGCTTCTGGAAGAGAAGAACTGCGCGGCCGTGCTGGTCACGGATCCCTCGTCGATCGCCTGGATCTTCAATATTCGCGGCAATGACGTGCCGCATACACCACATCCGCTCGCCCGGGCGATCATTCATGCCGGCGGCAGGGCAGAGCTGTTTCTCGACAAGCGCAAGACCAATATCGAGGCGGAAGCCTATCTGGCGCAACTTTGCCAGCAACTTCCCCCGTCCGATCTGATCGAGAGGCTGAATGAAGCTTCCGCCAATGGCGCGCGCGTAATGGTCGACCCGGATCTGGCAGCGCAGGCTCTGACCGATATTATCCGCAGCGTCGGTGGCGAGGTTGTCGAGGGTAGCGATCCCGCACGGCTGCCGCGTGCCCGCAAGAACCAGGCGGAGCTGAATGGCTCGGCTGCTGCCCATCTGCAGGACGGCGCGGCGATGGTGACCTTCCTCCATTGGCTGGAGACGCAGAAGCCGGCGACAGTTTCCGAGATCGACGCAGCTCGTAAGCTCGAGGCCGTCAGGGCCGAAGTCGGCCAGGCGATGCAAAATCCGCTGAAAGACCTGTCATTCGACACGATTTCGGGAGCCGGCGAGCATGGCGCCATTATCCATTACAGGGTGACGACGGAGAGCGACCGGCTGCTGCAGGCTGGCGAACTCTACCTACTCGACTCGGGCGCTCAATATATCAACGGCACAACCGACATCACCCGTACCGTTGCCGTCGGCACCGTGCCGGAGGAGCAGCGACAGTTCTTCACGCTGGTTCTGAAAGGCATGATCGGCATCAGCACGGCGCGCTTTCCGGTCGGCACGCGCGGCTGCGATCTCGATCCGCTGGCCCGCATCGCGCTCTGGAAGGCCGGCGCCGACTATGCCCACGGCACCGGCCATGGCGTCGGCTCGTTCCTGTCGGTGCATGAAGGCCCGCAGCGCATTGCCCGTCTCTCGACGCAGGAACTGCTGCCCGGCATGATCCTGTCGAACGAGCCTGGCTACTATCGTCCCGGCAGCTTCGGCATCCGAATCGAAAACCTCATCTATGTCCGCGATGCGGAGCCGATCGACGGCGGCGATATCGACATGCTGGGTTTCGAGACGCTGACCTTCTGCCCCATCGACCGCAGCCTGATCATCGCAGAATTGCTAACCCATGACGAGCTTCACTGGCTTAACGACTATCACGCGCGCACCCGTGAGGCGCTGATGCCGCTTATCCATGACGCCCAGGTGCGCAGCTGGCTGGAGAATGCGACGCTGCCGCTCGGCCACTGAGGCCGAACTTTTCACGCGAAGTCAGGGTTAGGCGCCGATGAACTGGCGCCAGACCATGACGACGATCCAGCCGGTGACGAGCATTGCGCTGGCCGGCAGATAAAGGCCGACCAATCCTGCGGCTACCAGCGCCACCTTGAGGTCGATGCCGCCGTTGAAGAAGGTGGGGGCCATCAGCGCTGTCAGCACGGCGGCGGGCACGGCGTTGAGGGCGGCCTCCATGCGCGGCGGGATGCGGGTCATTCGGGTGATGAGAACGTAGCCGCCGATGCGCGTCAGGTAGGTTACGCCGGCAGCCGCGAGTATGAGCAACAGCATGTGGGGATCGAATTGCGTCATTGTTACACCTCGTGGTTTTCGACTGCGAGGTCGGGCTTGCGGTTGCTTTTGACCGGCGGCAGCAGGGCTGCCAATGCGACGCCGGCAAGCGCGCCGATGCTGACATGCCAGGGCGAGCCGACATAACGGTAGGCGACGACAGCGGCAACGGCGCTGGCAGCGACGACGGGCAGGAAATTGTCGCGCTTGCGGAAGCCTATGACGATGCCGAGAAAATAGAGGGGCAGCAGCACATCAAGGCCGATCGAGCGGGGATCGCCGATCAGGCTGCCCAGCAGGCCGCCGATGAAGCTTGCGAATACCCAGGGAATATAGACCATCAACGCAAGGCCGATATACCAGGAAAAGCTGACCTGCTTGCCGGCTTCGCCGCGTTTCACCGTCTCGGCAAACTGTGGATCGACCAGCAGGAAGAAGGTCAGGGCCTTCTGGATGCCATTAAAGTGCCTGATGTAGCGGGCAATCGCCGCCGAATAGAGGATATGGCGAAAGTTGACCGCCAGGATCGACAGGACGATCAGCCAGGCGGCGACGTCGTGACCGAAGAGATCGAGGCCGACCAGCTGGCTGGCACCGGCGTAGACGATGCCGCTCATTAATGTCAGTTCGCCGAGCGACAGGCCGTGGCCTTGGGCGATGGCGCCGAACAGGGCGCCGAAGGGTGTGGAGGCAAGGCCTACGAGGATACCGCCGCGCAGTCCCTCCTGAAAGTCCGCGCGATTCATCTCAAGCCCTGCGTTATTTCCGGTTGCGGGCTTCCCTGTAAGGCGAGGGGCTGGCAGCGGCAACTGAATTTCCTTGATCGATGGATCGATTTCGCTGAACCTTGCGGCGCGCAAGGAGGGCACAGATGAAGAAGATCATTCTACCCAAGGAGGAGAAGGCCGCTGCCGTCACGCGCATCCGCGAATATTTCGCCGACGAACTCGACCAGACCATCGGCGTGCTGCCGGCCGAATTCCTGCTGGAATTTTTCGCCAACGATATCGGCGCATTCTTCTACAACCAGGGTCTACGCGACGCCCATGCGGCGCTGACGAAGCAGATGGAGGATTTCGGCGAGGCGATCTATCTGCTCGAGCGGGAACGCAATGACGGGACCTGATGTATTGAGTCAGCTTTTAGGCTGAAACGTATGTTCCGGCCCGGGAAACGACCGCGCCTTCACGTCTTCCGCATAGGCTGCGGCGGCTTCCGATATCAGCGGCGCGAGATTGGCGAAGTGCTTGACGAAGCGCGGTTTGAAATCGCTGAACAGGCCGAGCATGTCATCGGACACGAGCACTTGGCCGTCGCAGGCAGGCGAGGCGCCGATGCCGATGGTGGGAATCGACAGGCTCGCGGTGATCTCGCGAGCCAGCGGCTCAACCGTGCCTTCGATAACGATGGCAAAGGCGCCAGCCTCTCCGATGGCGGCGGCATCGTCACGAATCTTGTCCGATTCCTTGTCCGAGCGACCAAGTGCGCGGTATCCGCCGTTGGTGTTGACCAACTGCGGCATCAGGCCGACATGGCCGAATACGGGAATGCCGCGTGCGGTGAGGAAGGCGACGGTCTCGGCCATTTCCCGTCCGCCCTCGAGCTTGACGCCGTCGCAGCCGGTTTCCTTCATGATGCGGGCAGCGCTCAGGAATGCCTGTTCCTTAGAGGCCTGGTAGGTGCCGAAGGGCAGGTCGACGATGACGCAGGCATGGGCGACGCCGCGCATCACGGCCTGGCCGTGGGCGATCATCATCTCCAGCGTGACGCCGACCGTGGTCGGCAGGCCGTAGAGCACCATGCCGAGCGAATCGCCGACCAGCAGCAGGTCGCAGTGAGGATCGAGCAGACGCGCCATCGGCGTCGTGTAGGCCGTGAGCGCTACGACAGGGCGCGTGCCCTTCATCGCTTCGATGCGGGCTGGTGTGATGCGCTTGGCGGAGGTCATGGCACTCATGTCAGGCGGCCTTTTCGCTGCGGGCGTTGATTTGACCGATGACGCGGTTGTCCAGCAGCCGGGTTGTTCCGATCCGCACGAAGAGGGCGACGAGTATCGGGCTTTCGCCGGTGGCCGCCAGGGGTTTTAGAGTTTGCGGATCGCGCACGGCGACCACTTCGGGTGTGGCGAGCGGCTCGCGCGCGATGAAGTCTGTGAGGGCACTTTCCAGCGCTGCGGGATCCCGGACGCCCGCCGCGTAGAGGCGTTCGGCTTCTGCGAGCGCTTGAGGCACGATGACGGCAGCGGCGCGCTCATCGGCGGTGAGGTAGCTATTGCGCGATGACAGCGCCAGGCCATCGATATCGCGCACCGTCGGGACAGCGACGACGGTCACCGGCTGCGCCAAATCCTCCACCATGCGGCGGATCAGGGTCACCTGCTGGAAATCCTTCTCGCCGAAATAGGCCTTGTTGGGCTGGACGATGTTGAAGAGCTTGGTCACGACGGTGGCGACGCCGGCAAAGTGGCCGGGACGCACAGAGCCCTCGAGTTCGGTGCCGAGCGCCGGCACGTCGACGACGGCTTCCATCGGTCTTGGATACATGTCTGGAGGCGTCGGGGCGAAGAGATAATCGACCCCGGCCTCGCGCAACATGGCGCTGTCACGCTCGAAATCGCGCGGATATTTCGCCAGATCCTCGCCGGCGGCAAATTGCAGCGGATTGACGAAGATTGAGGTGACGACGATGTCGTTTTCGCTCCGCGCCCGGCGGACAAGTTCCAGGTGTCCGGCATGCAAATAGCCCATGGTCGGCACAAGGCCGATGCGGTGTCCGGCGCGCAGATGCGGCAGAAGCCTGGCGCGCATCTCCGCAATGGTGCTTGTCACATCCATAGATCACTCCTCCCCACGCAGGGCGAAACCGAAGTCCCGCGAGCCGGCCATGCATCCCATCCACGAAACGGCAGGCTCTCCTAGCGCGCCGCGCTGCCAAAGGCAATTCGGCGCTTCGTCCGGAACCTGCGCTGCCAACCACGGAATGAGAGGCGACTTAGCATTTTCGTCAGCTTTTTGCGCTTATCTCGTCGGATGGCGAAGATCGTGGCTTTGGCGGCATATTTCTATCAGGCGGCGGTGGCATTCGGGCTGCTGATCGTCGTCGCCCACTGGCTGTCGCCTGCCGATTATTCTGCCTATTCGCTGTTTATCTCCATCAGCCAGTTTGCAGCGATCCTCTGTTTCGAATGGATCCGCTTTGCCTGCAGCCGGTTCTATCCCGGCCAGACGGGGAGCGAGCCAACAGAACGGCGCGCTCTGAAGGTCGAGTTTGCCGCCTGCGCGCTCATCTGCGTGGTCGCAGCTGCGGTGTCGATCCTGTTTGCCGTGCCTGTCGGCGTGGCGCTGGTTGGCGGTCTTGTGGCGATCTTTCAAGGCGCGAGCGACCTACACCTGACGATGTTGCGCTTCCGCCAGGAATTTCGCACCTTTTCGAGGCTTCAGGGATCGCGCGCTACAATCCTCGCCGTGGGCACGCTCAGCGGCGCGCTGTTGGCCCCGACCTTCATGGCGGCGATCGTGGGGCTGCTGGCCGGCTATGTGGTCTATACGCTACTGGCGGTGGCGCTGACCCGCAGCGTCTCGCCGGAGCGCGCAAGCTTCGACGCTACCGTTGCCCGCAAGCACTTCGTCTATGGCAGCGTCGCTGCCGGCGCCTCAGTCGTCGGCCTGCTGGCGCCACTCGGCCTGAAGGCGATCCTGACCAGTGTCCTCGGGCCAACCGCTGCTGCCGGGGCGCTGCTGGCGCTCGATCTGCTGCAGCGGCCCTTCGTGCTCATCGTCTCGGCGCTGCAGGCGATCCAATACCCCGATGTTGTGGCACTTTACGACCGGGACGGCAAAACCAGCGCTTTCAAGGCGCAACTCGGTGCCTATTACTCGCTGCTGACCGGCTTTACGCTGATGACGGCTGCCGGCATTTTTGCCCTGTTGCAACCCATCGGCTTGTTCGTTATCGCGCCTGCTCTCCGGGACGGGTTCATGAGTGCTGCACCTTTCGTCGTCGGGCTGGCGCTTTGCCGGGCGCTGACGCTCAACATGCTGCCGACACCGGCGCATCTTCGGCACCGGCTTCTGTCCATCTTCCTTCTGTCGGCCGTCGATTGCTTGTTGCTGAACGGCGCTACGCTGGCGGCGTCAGCGATGCTTGGCGATGCAAGCGGACCGTTGATGGCGGGCGGCATGGTCGGTGCATTGCTGGCTATGGTGGTTGGTATCAGGGTGCTGGTGACGCTGCCGTTCGATTTCGTTTGGCAGCCAGTAGCTTTTGCGGCAGTGGGGCTTGCCATCCCGGTCGTGGCCACTGCCGGCTACGCGCATGCGCTCTGGTCCTCGGTGGCTGTCGGCGTGGTCGGCGGCGGCGTCTTTTGCCTCGCCGGGTTGTACAGCTATTTCAGGCGGCTGTTCAGCGCGGCGGCAACCTCCTAGTCATGGCTTACAGGGCGGCCAGCATGTCCAGGATGCGGCCGGCGCTTGTATCCCAGGAAAAACGACCGACATTGATCCGGCCGGCATCCTGCAAAGACTGGTGCAGGGATGGATCGTCGCAGATGCGGCGCATCGCGTCGGTCAGTTCCTCCTGTCTGGTCGGATCGAAATAGAGGGCGGCAGTGCCGCAGGCTTCGCGCACGGTCGGGATATCTGCCGCGAGGACCGGGCAGGCTTGTGTCATGGCCTCCAGCGGCGGAATGCCGAAGCCTTCGTAGAGGCTCGGGAAGACGAAGGCGGTCGCGTGGCGTTCCAGCGCCACGATCTCGGCATCGGTCAGCCTGCCGGGATAGAGGATGCTGCCGGTCGAGGCCGCGTCTTTCGATTTGAAAACGCTCGGCGCGCTGCCGCCGACCACGACCAGCTTCTGGCCGGTGTTGCCAAGGGCTTCGAAGGCGCGGATGGCAAACTCCAGGTTCTTGTTGGGCTTCATGGTGCCGACCAGCAGGAAGAAGCCGTTCGTGGAGAGGGCGAGCCGGTCGATGATCCCGGTATCCGGCGCAATGGCGGCAAAATGATCAACCGCGTTGTAGACGACATCGATACCGGCGGCCGGCACCTTGAAGACAGAGGCGAGTTCGCCGCGGGAAAACTCCGAGACCGTGGCGATCTTTGCCGTCCGGGTCAGGGCAAAGCCGAGAGCGGCGTGCAGCAGCCGGTAGCTGCGCTTGAAGGAGCCCGGATGGCGGAAGATCGTCACGTCATGAATGACAACCGCCTGGCGCCGGTGCAGCAGCGGGCCGCTGCCGCCGAAGCCCAGCAATCGGCCTTTGCGGGCATGAGCGTAAAGCGCTGTCTGTTCCCACAGGTGCCCGGGCCCCCGGCCGAACGCATCGACGCGGATGGCCTGAAGATCGAGATCAACCGCAGTGCCATCGGGGACAGCGAGGCGCCAGTCGACCCCTTTCAAGGCTTCTGGCACGGTGCCGGCTGCGATCCTTGCATCCAGCGCCAGTGTCAGTTCCCTTGCGAAGCGTTGCACGCCCGAAAGGGGCTGCGTCAGAAAGCGGCCGTTGATGGTGATGGTTTGCACGGCAATGGCCCCATGGCGTTTCCGCCACATTCGGCGATCTTCGTGAAGGAAGGTTTAGCGCCTCCGCCGATCGCTCAGGCGTTGAGCGCCTCGGCGCTGTCGATGATCGCCACGCCGCGCGTGCGCATTTCGTCGATGGCGGCCTTTACGCCGGCAGGGTCGATGCCGCGGCTGGCGTCCTCGATGAAGCGCACCCTGACGCCCGGCAGCATCTCGACGGCATCGATTGCGGAGAACTTGACGCAGTAATCGGTGGCGAGGCCGCAAAGATCGAGTCCAGTGACCTGCCGCTCGCGCAGGTAGTCGGCGAGGCCGGTCAGGGCCGCCTGATCGTTGTCGCGGAACGCGGAGTAGCTGTCGACCTCAGGGTTCTGGCCCTTCTGCTGGATGAAATCGATGGCGCCGGCGTGGAGGTCGGGATGGAGGGCGGCGTCCGGGGTATCCTGGACGCAATGGTCCGGCCACATCATCTGCGGTTTGCCGGAGAGCATGCCCATGTCGAAAGGGTTCTTGCCGGGATGGGAGGAGGCAAAGCTGCCATGGCCTTCGGGGTGCCAGTCCTGCGAGGCGACGACAAGGTCGTACTTGCCGCTGTCGATCAGTCTGTTGGCGACGGGCACGATCTCGTCGCCCTCTGGAACGGCGAGGTTTCCGCCCGGGCAGAAGCCGGTCTGGATATCGATCAGCAGCAGGGCCTTCATCTCACGTCCTTCTATCCATGTCTTGGCGCACGATGCCAAGACGGCGCGGAAGGATCAAGTGCTTTGCGCCCCGCACAGGGTGCGAGGCGCATTGGGTTCAGGGTGTCAGCGCAGCTTGTGACCCTTGATGCCGTAGAATGCGATGTAGATGTAGCAGAGCACGGGCATCAGGAAGGCGAGGTGGATGCCAATGGTATCGGCAAGACCGCCCTGAATGACCGGCAGGATGGCGCCGCCGACGATGGCAAGGCAGAGGATGCCGGAGCCCTGGCTGGTGTATTTGCCGAGGCCTTCGAGCGCCAGGCTGAAGATCGTCGGGAACATGATCGAGTTGAACAGCCCGACCAGCAGCACGGCCCACATGGCGACATGTCCGGTAGTAAGCACGGTGATGAGCAGCAGGATGGCAGCGAGAGCGGCGTTGAATGCCAGAGCCTTGCCGTCATCGACGTAGCGCATGGCAACGGCGCCGATGAAGCGGCCGATCATCGCACCGCCCCAGAAATAGGCGACGTAATGGGCAGCATCCGATTCCGACAGGCCGCCAATGTCGGACTGGCTGAAGAAGTTGACGAGGAAGCTGCCGATGCTGACTTCAGCGCCAACATAGAGGAAGATGCCGACGGCGCCGAGGACGAGATGGCGATACTGCCAGGCCGATCCGGTATCGCCGGGCTTGTTGACGGTTTCATCGCCCTGGACGTTCGGCAGCTTCAGCGCGGCAAAGACGGCTGCCAGCACCAGAAACGCGATGGCAAGGATCATGTAGGGGAATTTGACCGTGCTGGCTTCAGCCAGATGGATGGCGTCGAGCTGTTCCGGCGTCGCGGTGCTGAGATCGGCTGTTGCCGCCGAGAGGATCAGGAAGGCGCCGAAGATCGGCGCGATGGTGGTGCCAAGCGAATTGAAGGCCTGGGTCAGTGTCAGGCGGGCGGCGGCCGTTTCAGGCTTGCCGAGGACGGTGACATAGGGGTTGGCGGCAACCTGCAGAACGGTGACGCCGGCGGCGAGCACGAAGAGTGCGCCGAGGAACAATGCGTAGATGCGGTAGCTGGCGGCGGGGATGAACAGCGCGCATCCGATAGCGGCAATGACGAGGCCGACGACGATGCCCCATTTGTAGCTGATGCGCTTGACCAGAGCGCCGGCCGGCAGCGAGACGATGAAGTAGGCGCCGAAGAAGCAGAGCTGGATGAGCATCGATTGCGTATAGTTCAGCTGAAAGACGTTTTTCAGGTGCGGAACCAGAATATCATTCAGGCAGGTGATGAAGCCCCACATGAAAAAGAGAGAGGTGAGCGCAATAAGCGCAAATTGATAATTCTGTCCCGCCGGCGCCTTGGCACCTTCGGAGACAGCGCTGTTTGTTGTTATACCAGCCACTTTATTGATCCTCAAAACTGTTGTCGCCGCGCCTGAAACGTTTCAGGCCCTGCCGGGCGGCAGATTGGCAGCGGCCCGCTGAAAATCCGCAAAAGAGCGCGGGAGGCAGGGCCGTAGGCGACGATATAAAGCAGTCAGCGACAATTGGTAGCACCGCAGCATTGTGTTTTTTGCAGTGCAGCATAGCGTCAGGATTGAGGCTTGGGGGTGTCGAACCGGTGGCGGCTGATGGTAATTCAGCGGCAGAGTAGGGTACTGAAACTGCGCTAAGCTGTTGCTTCTTTGCCGTTTTTCTGTTGTCTGCTACAAGCGTCAGATGATCATCAGACCCGAAAATGCCAACGACATTCAGCCGATCCGCGTGCTCGTCACCAACGCATTCGACGGCGCTCCCCACAGCGATGGCGCGGAAGGCGCTATTGTTGACGGCCTTAGAGCCGGAGGCGCTTTAACGGTGTCGCTGGTGGCAGAAAAGGATGGAGAAATTGTCGGCCGTGTCGCCTTTTCTCCAGTCGAAATCCATGGCCAAGCCGTCAACTGGTACGGGCTCGGGCCGGTCGCCGTGCGACCCGACAAGCGGCGACAGGGCCTCGGAGGGAGGCTTATCGAAGCTGGACTTGACCAGATAAAAACCCGTGGCGCGGCTGGATGTGTCGTCCTCGGCGACCCCGGCTACTATGCCCGCTTCGGGTTCAAGGCCGACCCCGCTTTGCGCTTTCCCGGAGTCCCGGCGGAATATTTCCAAAGACTCGACTTTGAAGATGAGACGCGACAAGGCGTTGTGGTCTATCACAGGGCGTTCTACGGAACCTGACCGCTGCCTGCGGGAATGTTCCTAGCCAACCCACGGGAGAACGACATGTCTGCCCTTGACCTCGAGCTTGTCACCCAGCCCAGCGATGACGATTACAACGCAATTCGCCAACCGCTGATCGACTACAATGCTTCAAAGGTGGATGGGCCATGGGGCCCACTCGCAATCCTGCTGCGCGACGAGGCTGGAACGGTGCAGGGTGGTCTATGGGCGAGCTACAGCTATGACTGGCTTTTCGTGGAATTGCTCGTGGTCCCCGAAGCCTTTCGCGGCCAAGGCCTTGGTGCGAGGATGCTGCAACAGGCGGAAGGCTGGGCCAGAGAGCGAGGCTGCGTTGGCGTCTGGCTGGATACGTTCAGCTTTCAGGCGCCAGGCTTCTACGAGAAGCAAGGCTATACCGTCTTCGGCGTGCTCGATCACTATCCGGGCGAGATGCAGCGGTTCTTCCTGCGCAAGATGCTGTGATTTTTTCTCGAGGACTGCGGATCAGCTTCTATGGATATGCAAGGTGGTGACACCGTCGGCCGGTCATAATGCTGCACCTTGACAATTATCCGGTACCTTACCATCGCTAGCTTTATCGCAAAGGTCGCGTGTCTGCTTCGCTTGGAGCGGCCACGGCTGCTTCGGTGAGTGTGTTGCAGCGATCAGTTGAGCCAACCACCAATTGCAGTCATTCTGTCCCCACCCTGACCTTGTCATGCTGAACAAGCACCTTATTTGGTGCCTCTGAAGGTGCGATGAGCAGACAGGCTGGATGGGGTGACCTCGATAATGCGCGTTGCAAAAAGGTTGCCTCTCCGGAAGTATCGTCTCCTGATTGCCCTCCTTTTTGCAAACATATTATCGTTTTTCTGCGTAACGCAGTTCGCCAACGCAGGCATTTTTGACGCCTTTGGCAGCAGGGCCGTCTTCTGCCAGCCTAAAGATCGACAATGTGTCCTCGATGTAGCACTCGACATAGCGATCAAGGATTTCAGCAGCCGCGATCCGATTGCCGAAGCCGCTCCACATGCAACGCGGGCCGGCAGGCTTTATGCGCTTGTTCCGCCAGATCAGTGGCAGGCGGTTCGGCAACGCTGGCAGGCGGCGGGAGCAGATGAGGCTTTCTTCGCCACTCTAGACAAGACCAGCTGGCCTCTCCTTCCATCGGACTGGCTGACTGCTGACCTCCTTGAGGAAGCTTTGGACAGCCAAGAGGGGCCTGATAGGACGAACTTTGCCGACTTCGTTGAGTTCGCCTTTCCCGTTTTGCTTAAGAAAGAACGCGCGGCTACGCTTTCTCTTTGGGACGAGCACGTAGAGATGCTCTGGAACGATGCGTTCGATACCGTCACGCTGGTTTTCGACTGGATGGCAAATAATGATGTGGATGCGCTGGAGCGTTATGCCAGCCGCTATAATTTTCCGCAGTCCGCGACTTATGATCCGAGGGAGGGGCTGAGCCGGGCCGCTGCACGTTTCTGTGATAACGGCAATCATGAGCCAGGGGAGCGCATCCTCGCACTGCTTGAGAAGGAGAAGCAGGGCTGGAAGCTGGAGAGAGAGAAACAGGCGATAGACTGGTCTCGGCAGACCACTGGTGTGCTTGCTTGCCGAGGCGAGCAGGCTGCGCTTGACCTTGTTGATCCTGTCCTGGCGCAGATGCAGACGGATGTGCGCGAGGCCAAAGAAAAATACAAGAACCCGCAGGAACAGGCCTTCGTTGTTGGCGTGATCCGCAGCGAAGTTGCAGAGGGTCTGATACAACCGCTTGCGTTGCACTTCGAAGAGGCCGGTCAACACGATCAGGCGGTGAAGGTGTTCGCCCGACTGCCTGTACAGCAGTCAGCGATGATGCTCAGCGACATTGCTGAAAAGGGCATTTATGGCATGGAGTTCCTTCAGCAGTCGTTTGCCGAATTTATGGAGGTTCACCGTGAAGATGCCTTCTACGATACCGACAGAAGCAAGGCACTGACTTGGTATCTCGAAAAATATGATGGCAGCGAGGCGGGGCCGGGCCTCGAACGTGAGGCCGAGGCGATCGACATGGCTGGCGAGATCTGGCCCAACCCTGTAGCGCGGCAGGCCGCTGAAAAGGCACTAAAGACGCTTGCCGATAGGGCTAATGAAGATCGTCGGGCGAAGCAGAGCGCGCTTGATCGAGCACGCCTAAGGTTGGGGGCGTTCGAAAAACGCAGGCGGGGTTGCGAGATCCCTGACACCGCGCTCACGGAAATGCTTGCCAATGCTGGCGGCTATGATTTTGCTGAGCAGCGCAGCGAGATGTTGATCGACTACCTGAGCTATCTGGATACAGACAAGAACGGCGAAAGCCGCGGGGATTGCATTATTCATTAAGGCGGCGGCGCAATTAAGACGCAGCGATCACGCCCAGCCCTCAGGTGCCGTGTCGTCCTACATTTTGCCACACCGCTTCAATATTAGGTCCTGATTGCGCCAGATCGTTGGATATCGTATCCCGGATATATCGTCGAGATCTTGGATTACCTAAGGCTAACGGCGAAGCAGGACGGTTTGCGGAATTCGTTGGACGCAGAGCTAAATAGCTATTCTTCGAATTCGTAAAATGTCCCCAACGGGCCGACATCCGCCACGGGGTTACTCGCCACAGCGCGCTTTCGCCCTCACACCCTCTCCACAAACCCGTCCAGCACCCGCTTCTGCCCGGCCCTGTCGAATTCGATGGTCAGCTTGTTACCTTCGATAGCTGAAATATTGCCGTTGCCGAACTTGATGTGGAAGATGCGCTCGCCGACTGTGAAGCGCGAGGGCGTGTCGGTGGTCGACTTTGCCACCAGTTCGCCGTCGATGGTGCGCGCCTTCGGGCCGCTTTCGCCGTAGCCGATGCGCTCGACCGCGTGGCCGGAGCGCGAGCCCCAGTTGTCGCGCGTTGCATCGGTCTTGTTGGCCTGGGCGCGTTTCCAGCCCGGCGTGCCGTAGCTGTTGGAGAATGGCTCGGCCTTGTCGAAGCGTGACTGGCCGTAGGCGCTGCGCCCATAGCCGCCGTAGGATTGCTCGGTCTCGGCGACGGACACGTGGGTATTCGGCAACTCGTCGAGGAAGCGGGAGGGCAGGGTGGATTGCCAGAGGCCGTGGATGCGGCGGTTCGAGACGAACCAGATGTGGCAGAGGCGTTTTGCCCGCGTCAGGCCGACATAGGCAAGCCGGCGTTCCTCTTCTAGGCCCGCCCGTCCGCTCTCGTCGAGCGAGCGCTGGTGGGGAAACAGGCCTTCTTCCCAGCCGGGCAGGAAGACCGTCTTGAATTCCAGCCCCTTGGCGGAATGCAGCGTCATGATCGAGACAGCATCGAGGTTCTCGTTGTTTTCGGCGTCCATGACCAGCGAGACGTGTTCGAGGAAGCCGCGCATGCTCTCGAAGCTGTCCATCGAGCGGATCAGTTCTTTCAGGTTGTCGAGGCGGCCCGGCGCTTCAGCCGACTTGTCGTTCTTCCACATGTCGGTGTAGCCGGATTCCTCAAGGATCTGCTCGGCAAGCTGCGTGTGGGGTGCGTTTTCGAGCCGTTCCTGCCAGCGGCGGACGGACATCACGACGTCGTACAAAGCCTTGCGCGGCTTCGGCTTCATCTCGTCGGTTTCGATGATGTCGGCTGCCGCGGCCAGCATGGGTATATTGCGGGCGCGGGCATAGTCGTGCAGGGCGCGCACGGTCGTGTCGCCAAGACCGCGTTTCGGCGTGTTGACGATGCGCTCGAAGGCGAGGTCGTCGGCCGGCTGGCAGACGAGGCGGAAATAGGCCATGGCATCGCGGATTTCCATGCGCTCGTAGAAGCGTGGGCCGCCGATGACGCGGTAGTTGAGGCCGAGCGTGACGAAGCGGTCTTCGAACTCGCGCATCTGGAACGAGGCGCGCACGAGGATCGCCATGTCGTTCAGCGCGTGGCCGCCGCGCTGCAGCTGCTCGATCTCTTCGCCCAGCGCCCGGGCTTCCTCTTCCGAGTCCCAGGCGGCGTGAACCTGAACCTTGGCGTCTTCTGGATCGCTGCGGTCGGTGAAAAGCGTCTTGCCGAGCCGGCCTTCGTTGTGGGCGATCAGATGGGCAGCGGCGCCGAGGATGTGCTCGGTCGAGCGGTAATTGCGCTCGAGCTTGATCACCTTGGCGCCCGGAAAATCCTTCTCGAAGCGCAGGATGTTGTCGACCTCGGCGCCGCGCCAGCCGTAGATCGACTGGTCGTCGTCGCCGACGCAGCAGACATTCTGCATCTCGCCTTTCGGCCGTTGTGCGAGCAGCCGCAGCCACATGTACTGGGCGGTGTTGGTGTCCTGGTACTCGTCGACGAGGATATAGCGGAAGCGCTGGTGATAATCCTTCAGCACATCCGGGTTTTGGCGGAACATGGTGATCGGATGCAGCAGCAGGTCGCCGAAATCGCAGGCGTTCAGCGTCTTCAGCCGCGCCTGGTAGGCAGCGTAGAGTTCGCGGCCCTTGCCGTTGGCAAAAGCACGGGCATCGCCCTCGGCAATATCGGGCGGTGTCAGGCCCTTGTTCTTCCAGCCGTCGATCATGCCGGCGAACTGCTTTGCCGGCCAGCGCTTGTCGTCGAGGCCCTCGGCCTGGATGATCTGCTTGATCAGGCGAACGACGTCGTCGGTATCGAGGATGGAGAAATCCGATGTCAGGCCGACCAGTTCCGCGTGACGGCGGAGCAGCTTGACGCCGATCGAGTGGAAGGTGCCGAGCCATGGCATGCCTTCGACGGCGCCACCGACGAGCAGCGCAACACGCTCCTTCATCTCGCGCGCCGCCTTGTTGGTGAAGGTCACCGACAGGATCTGGCTGGGGAAGGCGCGGTTGGTCGACAGGATATGGGCGATACGGGTGGTGAGCACACGGGTCTTGCCGGTGCCGGCGCCGGCCAGTACCAGCAGCGGCCCCTCCAGCGTCTCGACAGCCTCTGTCTGCTCGGCGTTGAGGCCGGCGAGGTAATCCGGCACGCGGCCGACATCGCGCGCTGCCATGGCGCGCGCGGCAATGCCGCCAGCAGCCTGCGGGCGGGCTGCAGCCGGCTCGTGGCGCCTTGGCTCGGCGTGCTCGGGCTCTTCGTCGAAGAAGGGAATGTCGTCGTGTCCTATCGTCATGTCGCGTAATGTAGTGATTCGGATTCGAAAGGCCAGAAAAGATGTTCTGCTTTCATTCCCTTATTGCCATCCCGCCCGCTATCGGAGCCGCCCCAGCGCGCGATTCGGAGACGGCAGGGCGCGGTGACCTGTCGTCGCCCGCGCGGCAATGTCCCCGCGCATCGACTACGGCCTATGGTTCGCAACGACGCTCATGGGGCAAATCTGTGCGTTGACAAGGGGCTGTCATTATTTTTCATGATATTGCCGCAATCCTTGATACACGTCTCGTCATCGAAGCAGAGGCCCTCGTCCATGATCAAGAAATTCGTCCTACTCGCCGTCTCGGCTGCCTTCCTGAATGCCTGCACGACCACCGATCCCTACACGGGCGAGCAGAAGGTTTCGAACACTGCGGGTGGCGCTGCCATCGGCGCGGGGCTCGGGGCGATTGCGGGCCTTGCCGTCGGCGGCTCACCTGTCGGACGGCGCAATGCGGCGCTGATCGGAGCAGGCATCGGCGCTCTCGCCGGCGGTTCTATCGGCAATTACATGGACCAGCAGGAATCGGAACTGCGCCAGCAGCTGCAGGGCACCGGCGTTTCCGTCACGCGCACTGGCGACCGTATCATTCTCAACATGCCGTCGGCGATCACCTTCGATACCGACCAGTATTACGTAAAGCCGGAGTTCGACCAGACGCTGAACTCGGTGGCAATCGTTCTGCGCAAGTTCAACAAAACGCTGATCGACGTCAACGGCCATACGGATTCGACCGGCAGCATGCAGCATAACCAGGAGCTCTCGGAGCGTCGCGCAGACTCGGTTGCCGGCTATCTCGGCACCCAGGGCATCGATCCGCGCCGCGTCTCCGCCGTCGGCTTCGGCCCGACACAGCCGGTCGCCAGCAACGCGTCGGAAGCCGGCCGCGCGCAGAACCGTCGCGTCGAAATCCAGATAGCGCCGATCACCCAGAACGGCTGATTGCCGATGTAGGGCGTGCGCAGGCAGGACCCGCGCCGCCCCTGACGGGCTGAACTCATCCTGCTGTAGATCAGAGGTCCTGTGCGCGCGCGAGCAAATCCGCCCAGCGTTTGACGTAACCGTTGACGACGGGCGGGTGCAGGCGTGCAGAGATCAGCTTTTGCTCAAGGCTATGCACATCGAAGGCTTCCAGAGGGGTGTCCCTCGGATAGAGCTTGAGCGTGTAGGTAAACATCTCCTCCCAGCTCCGCCGGACCCCGACGGATTCATCGTCCAGATGCGGGCGATAGCGGGTGACGAGCTCATCGAGGGTCATGGCCTGTGCTCCCGGATACTACCGTTTGCGCCCACGGCCCGAGGCTTGTCCGGACTCCTTGGCCAGGTCTGCAAATCCTGGCGGCTTGCTTTTGATCCACGCCACGAAAGTCTGCACAGCCGGATCCTCGAGAATGGCCTCGATCGTGCTGAACTTCTTGGCGAGTTGGCTATCCGTGAAGATTGCATGGATCTGGTTGTGGCAGACGCGGTGCAGGCAGACGGTTTCCTTGCCGCCCTTGCTCTTCGGGACGAGATGGTGGGCGTCCTTCTGATCGTCCGGGATCACGCGCTCGCAGAGCGGGCAAATCGTTGGCTCCGGCTCCGCGTTCGATGATTCAAAGTCGTCTCTGTTCTTGCGGGCCATATATCCTCGGTCAATTTTTCGAGCTGGTGCTGTCGTGCATTCGTATCGTTTCGATCGATGCAGGCGTCTCCCGCAGATATCGCTTCTGACGGAATGGAGCAACGATCTTGCGCAGTCGTCTCAGCCTCGCATTTGCGACGCACTATACCTTGCCTATGACAGCCTGACGTGCTCGGCCAGAAAATCCAGCAAAGCACGAACCCGCGCTGGGACTGGGCCGCCTTCGCCGATATAGACGGCGTGGAACGCCTCGATGTCGCCGGGGTTGCAGTCATCGAGCACGACGACCAGGCGTCCAGCGGCCAGATCGTTTAGGATCGTAAAGCTTGCCAGACGCGCGAGGCCGCCGCCGGCCAGGCAAAGATGTCGCATGGCCTCGCCATCGCTCGCCTCGAGCGTGTTGACCAGCTTTTTCGTGACGCTCTTGCCGTCCACCATCAACGGCCAGCCGGCAACGGCACGCCGATAGGAAAAGGCGATCTTCCGGTGGCTGTCGAGATCGGCTGGCGTGCGCGGCGTGCCATGCTCCTGAAGATAGTCCGGCGTGGCGACGATCGCCATCGACGTGCCACCAAGCTTGCGCGCGACCAGCTGCGAACTCTTCATCGGACCAGCCCGTATCGCCACATCTGCATTTTCGGCCATGAGGTCGACGACCGCGTCGGTAACGGTAATCTCGAGTGTGACTTCGGGATAAAGCCGCAGAAATTGCGGGATGAGTGGCGCAAGGACATGATTGGCAAAAGACGCGCTCGTGTTGATGCGTATGCGGCCGATCGCCAATTCTCCGACCGAGGCGTTGCGTTCCGCCTCGGCAATGTCGGCAAGTATCCGGACGCTGCTGTCGTAGAAGAGGCTGCCTTCCGTTGTCAGCTGCAGCGTGCGAGTGGAGCGATTGAGCAGTCTGGTACCGAGCCGCCCCTCAAGCCGCGTCATGAGCTTGCTGACTGCCGACGGGGTGAGGCGGCTGGCGCGGGCGGCAGCCGAAAATCCGCCGAGATCAACCACCCGGACAAAGATCTCCATTTCGCCGGAACGGTTTACGTCGGTCTTGCTCACTGTGAATTCAACTCATGAATGCTGATCGTTGCGGCAGTCTAGTTCACATCGTCGTTGCAATCTACCTTTGACGAAACGCAAGGAGACGACCATGGACTACAGATATCTCGGCCGATCCGGCCTGAAAGTTCCCGCCTTGAGCTTTGGCGCGGCGACGTTTGGCGGCAGCGGCCCGCTGTTCGGTGCCTGGGGGACGACTGGCGTCGTCGAAGCCCGCCGCCTCATCGACATCTGCCTGGAAGCTGGCCTCAACCTGTTCGACACGGCGGACGTCTATTCGGCGGGTGCCTCGGAGGAAGTGCTGGGGCAGGCGATCCGTGGCCGCCGCGACAGCGTGCTGATATCGACAAAGATGGCGCTGCCGATGGGCGACGGACCGAACGATGCCGGCACCTCGCGCTCGCGGTTGATCCGCACGACAGAAGATGCGTTGCGCCGGCTCGGCACGGATTACATCGACCTGCTGCAGCTCCACGCATTCGATGCCCATACGCCGGTGGAGGAGGTGCTGTCGACGCTGGACGATCTCATCTCATCGGGCAAGGTCCGCTATGTCGGCGCCTCGAACTTTGCCGGATGGGAGCTGATGAAATCGCTGGCGGCAGCCGACCGGGGCGGCCATCCTCGTTATGTCGCGCACCAGGTCTATTACTCGCTGGTTGGCCGCGACTACGAATGGGAGCTGATGCCGCTCGGCGCAGACCAGGGTGTCGGTGCGCTCGTCTGGAGCCCGCTCGGCTGGGGGCGGCTGACAGGCAAGATCCGCCGTGGCCAGCCTTTGCCGGAAGGCAGCAGGCTTCACCAGACGGCAGAGTTCGGACCGCCCGTTGATGACGACAAGCTTTTCGACATCGTCGATGTCCTCGACGGGATCGCCGAGGAAACCGGGCGTTCGGTGCCTCAGATCGCAATCAACTGGCTGCTCAGCCGGCCAACTGTTTCAAGCGTCATCATCGGGGCGCGAAACGAGGAACAGCTCCGGCAAAACCTCGGTGCTGTCGGCTGGAGCCTGACCACCGAGCAGATTGCCCGCCTCGATGCGGCAAGTGCTCTCGCAGCGCCTTATCCCTACTATCCATACCGCCGGCAGGAGGGGTTTGCGCGGCTCAATCCGCCGATGCTGCCTTAGGCTGTCTGCTCACAGCATCCCCAGAAACTGCTTCAGTTCCAGCGTTTTGGGGTTGCTGAAGAACTCCGCGGGAGGGCCTATTTCGTGGACTCGGCCTTCGTGCATGAAGACGACGCGCGAGCAGACGTCGCGGGCGAACTTCATCTCGTGGGTGACCATCAGTAGCGTCATGCCTTCGGATGCGAGTTCGCGGACCACGGCCAGCACTTCCGACACGAGCTCCGGGTCGAGCGCCGAGGTGATCTCGTCGCAGAGCAGCGCGATCGGCTGCATCGCCAGCGCCCGGGCGATGGCGACGCGCTGCTGCTGGCCGCCGGATAGCTCGTCGGGATAGGCATCGAACTTGTGGGCGAGGCCGACGCGTTCAAGCATCTTTCGGGCCATGGCTTCTGCGTCGGCCTTCGACGTCTTTCGCACCACCGTCTGCGACAGCATGACATTGCGGCCGGCTGTCAGGTGCGGAAAGAGATTGAACTGCTGGAAGATCATGCCGACCTTCAGCCGCAGCGCCTTCAGATGCAATTCGTCCGGCAGGAACTGGGCACCGGCGACGGAGATCGATCCGTCATCGATAAGTTCCAGGCCGTTGATGCAGCGCAAGAGGGTGGATTTCCCCGACCCGCTCTTGCCGATGATGGCGATGACCTCGCCGGGTTCGACGTCGATATTGATGCCCTTCAGAACTTCGTTGGTGCCGAAGCTCTTGCGCACTTCAGTGATTTCGATGAGCGACATTGAGCTTCCTTTCCAGGATCTGGCTGCTCTTCGACAGAGGCCAGCAGAGGGCAAAATAGATGAGGGCGACGAAACCGTAGACGGTGAACGGCTCGAAGGTGGCATTGGTAATGGCGGTGCCGGCCTTCGACAGTTCGACGAAGCCGATGATCGATGTCAGCGCCGTGCATTTCACCACCTGCACGGAAAAGCCGACGGTCGGCGGCACCGCGACGCGCAGCGCCTGCGGCAGGATCACGTGGCGCATCTGCTGGGCGTATCCCATGCCGAGGCTGGCGGATGCCTCCCACTGGCCCTTGACGACGGACTCGACGCAACCGCGCCAGATTTCAGTTAGGAAAGCGGCCGACCAGAGGATGAGCGCGACGCCGGCTGCAAGCCATGCCGGGACATCGATGCCGAACAGGCCCATGCCGAAGAAGGCGAGGAACAGCTGCATCAACAGCGGGGTGCCCTGGAACAGTTCGACGTAATATTTGACGAAGATCCGCGCCATCCGCCGCTTGCCGGTGCGCAGATAGAGCAGCACCATGCCGAGCAGGCCGCCGCCGACGAAAGAGACCAGCGACAGGAGGATGGTCCAGCGGGTGGCGTAGAGAAGGTTGCGGACGATATCCCAGGTGGTGAACTGGATCATCGGATGCTCCTGCGCGGAAAGAGGATGCGGCCGAGGCCAGACAGGAGCTGGCGCAGGATGATTGCCAGCAGCAGGTAGATGGTCGTCGAGACGAAATAGGCCTCGAAGGCGCGGAACGAGCGGGACTGGATGAAATTTGCGGCAAAGGTCAGGTCTTCGGCGGCGATCTGTGAGACGACGGCGGAGCCGAGCATGACGATGATGATCTGCGACGACAGGGCTGGCCAGATGCGCTGCAGCGACGGGACGAGGATCACATGCCAGAATGTCTGGAACGGCGTCATCGCAAGGCTGGCGCCCGCCTCGAACTGGCCGCGCGGTGTCGCCTGGATGCCGGCCCGGATGATCTCGCAACCATAGGCGCCGAGATTGATGACCATGGCGAAATTGGCTGCCTGCATTTCCCCGAGCTTGATGCCGATGCCGGGCAGGCCGAAGAAGATGAAGAACAGCTGGACGATGAAGGGCGTGTTGCGGATCAACTCGACATAGGGAACGACGATGGGCCTCAGCCAGCGGGGGCCGAGCGAGCGGGCCCATGCGCAGGCGATAGCGAGCGCGATGCCGAAGACCGCGCCGACGGCGGTCAGTTCCAGCGTGATGCCGACGCCCTTGATCAGCATGGGGTAGTATTCGCCAAGCCAGGCGAAGTCGAAATGGTAGTGCATCCAGGTTCCTCCGCTTCCGGTCGGGAGGCCGACGCCGCAGGGGCGCCAGCCTTAATCAGGGAGCGGTCAGAGGTCTGCCGGGATGTCCTGGTGCAGCCATTTCTGGGTGATCTTGTTCATCGATCCATCGGCCCTGCCAGCCGCGATGATCTCGTTGATCTTGCCCTTGAGGGCGTCCTCGTTCTTGTTGAGGCCGATATAGCAGGGCGACTTGTTCATCAGGAACTTCAGTTCCGGACGGTTCGGCGGGTTCTTTTCGAGGATCGCAGCGGCAATGACGTTGCCTGTCACGATGACCTGGACCTGGCCCGAAAGGAAGGCCGAGATCGTGCCATTATTGTCCTCGAAGCGCTTGATGATGGCATCCGGCGGGGCGATCTTCGTCAGGGCGAGGTCCTCGATGGCGCCGCGGGCCACGGCAACCGTCTTGCCCGAGAGATCGGCAGCGGACGTGATCTTCAGGTCGGCTGGGGCAAAGGCGCCGTTGAAGAAGGGCGCATAGGCGGAGGTGAAGTCGATGACCTTCTCGCGATCCGGGTTCTTTCCGAGGCTGGAGATGACGATGTCGGCCTTGTTGGTCTGCAGGTAGGGGATGCGGTTGGGCAGCGTCACCGGCACCAGTTCCGCCTTGACGCCCAGCTTGGAGGCGATGAGTTTCGCCATGTCGATGTCGAGGCCCTGCAGTTCCATGTCCGGGCCGACAGTGCCGAACGGCGGTGCGTCCTGCGGCACGGCAACGCGGATCGATCCACGGGCGGTGATGTCGCTGAGGGCATCGGCGCGCGCCGCATGGGGAGCGGAGACGGTACCGACCGTCATCATCGCGAGTGCGGCCATGAGGAGGAACTGTTGGCGTTTCATAGGCTTGTCCTTTTAAACTCGAATGAAAAATCAAGAAGGCCTACGCAATTCGCGTGCCAGACGAAGGGCGCCGGGACGGGTGCGATGTAGCGGGTCCGGGCTCTCCGACGAGCCCAAATGCGGCCTGCCGCAAACGCATATGCCGCGATTTTGTGCAATATTTCGGTTCTCTAACGCTGGGGCGGTTGTCGGATGCAGCCGCAATTCCGATCTGCCGGAGAGCAAGGTCCGGTGTCGTTCCATGAGACCGCTGGACCCGACGTTGGGCTGGACAGGACGGATCGCTTGTCTCATAGAAGCCCTTCGGGGCCTCGCAGGTCCTGCCGAGATCGCATGGGAGATCACGCAATGGCGCTGGCGGATGCAAGAGCAGGAACACGCAACGAGGCGGGCGTTACTGCCGTTCTCGGCATTCTGAAGCAGGCTTTCGGCGACCGTTTCCAGACGGGCGATGCCTTTCGTGCCCAGCACGCGCACACTACGACATACATTCCCTCGCAGCTGCCCGACGGCGTGCTTTTTGCCGAGAGCAGCGACGACGTCAAGGCTGCCGTGCGCGCCTGTTCCGAGCACAAGGTGCCCATCATCGCGTTCGGCACGGGCTCGTCGCTGGAAGGCCAGATCAATGCGCCGAATGGCGGAATATCGATAGATATGAGTCGGATGAACAAGGTTCTTGCAGTCAATGCGGAGGATCTCGATTGCGTCGTCGAGCCGGGCGTGACGCGCGAGGAGCTCAACGTCTACCTGCGCGATACCGGCCTGTTCTTCCCCATCGATCCCGGCGCCAATGCCTCGATCGGCGGCATGACGTCGACCCGCGCCTCCGGCACCAATGCGGTGCGCTACGGGACGATGAAGGACAATGTTCTGGCTGTGACCGCTGTAACGGCGTCCGGCGAGGAGATCAGCACCGCTCGCCGGGCCCGCAAATCCTCTGCCGGCTACGACCTGACCCGGCTGTTCGTCGGATCCGAGGGGACGCTCGGTATCCTGACATCGGTGACGCTGCGGCTGCAGGGCATTCCGCAGAAGATCGCCGGTGGCGTCTGCGCCTTCCCGACCATCAAGGCGGCCTGTGACGCCGTCATCATGACCATCCAGATGGGCATTCCCGTTGCCCGCATCGAATTGCTGGACAGCATGCAGGTTCGTGCCTGCAACCGCTACTCCGGCCTGTCCTATCCCGAGCGGCCGACGCTTTTCCTGGAATTTCATGGCACGGAGGAAACGGTGCCGCTGCAATCGGCTGAATTCGGTGAGATCGCTGCCGAATGTGGCGGGGACGAGTTTCAATGGACCGTCAATGTCGAGGAGCGCAACAAGCTCTGGAAGGCCCGTCACGATGCGTACTGGGCCTGCCGCGCGCTGGCGCCGGAAATGGCGGCCTTGTCGACGGACGTCTGCGTGCCGATTTCGAGGCTTGCCGAGTGCGTCGTCGAAACACAGGCCGATATCGAGGCGCATGGACTGCTGGGGCCGATCGTCGGGCACGCCGGTGATGGAAACTTCCACGTCCTGCTGCTGTTCGACGACAAGACGCCCGAAGGTGTCGCCGTTGCCGAGGGATTTGTCGCGCGTCTCAATGCGCGGGCGTTGTCGATGGACGGCACCTGCACGGGCGAACATGGCATCGGCCAGGGCAAGATGGCGTTTCTCGAGCAGGAGCTCGGCGGCGCCGTCGACCTGATGCGCCAGATCAAGCGCGGTCTCGATCCCGATGGCATATTCAATCCCGGCAAAATCTTTCATGCAGACTGAAAAATGGAATATTACCATGAGTTTGCCTTGCCCCCGACGCGAATGGCGCTAGTGTCGTGACGGGCATGAGGAATGGAGATTCAACGCGTTGTTAGGCAAGGTCCTGGTCTTTCTGGGTGGCGTTCTGGTGGTGGTGCTGTTCGTGGCGCTGCTGGCGCCGCTCTTCATCGACTGGACCGGATTCCGGCAAAGTTTCGAGGAACAGGCCAGCCGCATCATCGGCAAGAAGGTCACCGTTCATGGTTCCGTCGATGCCCGCCTGCTGCCGTTTCCCTCAGTCACGCTGCATGACGTTCGCGTCGGGCAAGAGCCGGACGGGACGCCGATTGTGCAGATTTCAGAATTTGCGATGGATGCCGAGCTTGCGCCTTTCCTGTCTGGCGAGGCGCTGATCTTCGACATGCGCATCTCCCAGCCGAAAGTCCGCCTCCGGCTGCTGAAGGATGGTACGCTGGACTGGATGCGCGGCAGCCAGTCGGAAATACCGGCGAAATCCGTGGTGCTCGAAAACGTCCATGTGGATGGCGGCTCGGTCGAGTTCATCGACGAGCAATCCGGGCGCACGCGACATATTACCGATCTCAATGCAGAGATGTCCGCGAAATCGCTGGCCGGCCCGTGGCGGGTCGAAGGCGAGGCGGCGCTCGATGGCGAGCAGGGAAAGTTCACAATCGCCAGCAGCCAGCCGGATGACGACGGCGTGCTTAAGGTCCGCACGCGTCTGGTGCCGCAAAGCCACCCGGTCAGCATCGATCTCGATGGCGAATTGAAGCTGGTGGCGAGCAAGCCCGATTACCTCGGTACCTTCTCGGCCGGCATCGAAACCCGGCAGGCGCGCAAGGTATCGGGCGACGCCAAATCGAGCGAGCCGCGGGCCAAGGGCAAGTTCGAACTCACTAACGACCGCATTCGTATTCCCGAATACCGCCTGGAGCTCGGTGCTTCCGACGACCCTTATGTCATCACCGGCGAGGCAACGCTCGATACCGGGCCAAAGCCGGAGTTCCTGCTGACGGCGGACGGACAGCAGATCGACGTCAACCGGCTCGGAAATCAGGGCAGCGAAGGCAAGACGACGCGCAACCCCGCAGTTTCCGCGCGGCAAAGGCTGAGCAACCTCATTGCCATCGCCGCTGAGATACCGGTGCCGCAGGTGCCGGGCAAGGCAACGGTACGCCTGCCGGCAATCGTTGCCGGCGACACGACATTGCGCGACGTGCAGCTCGATCTCGAACCGGCGGGCGCCGGCTGGACTGTCGACAAGGCAGTCGGCACGCTCCCCGGCCGCACGCAGGTTGAAGCCAAGGGCAAGTTGCTGCTGCAAGGCGACCCGAACTTCACTGGCAACCTGCTGGTGGCCTCCAGCCAGCCTTCGGGGCTCGCCACTTGGCTGTCTGGCACCGTCGATCCGTCCATTCGCGAGTTGAAGGCCGCCGGCTTTTCCGCCGACGTCAACCTGACCCATTTGCGGCAGCGTTTCGACAACCTCGAGATTGCCATCGGCGAAGCGACGCTGAAAGGGCGGCTGGATCGCCAGCTGCCGGAAAACCAGGCGCCGACGCTGGCTGTCGATCTCAATGGCGATTCCCTCGATCTCGACGCGCTGCGCGCCCTGACCGGCCTGTTTACCGGACAGGAACCGGGTGAAAACATTCTCGATCACAAGATCAACGCCCATCTGAAAGCAGACAAGTTCTCCGCCTTCGGCATCGCCGCCAGCGATGTCGAGACCACGTTCGGCATTGCCGATGGAGCATTGAAGCTTGACAAGTTGTTCGTGCGCGACGTTGCCGGCGCAGAGATTACCGCCACCGGGCGCGCGTCAGGCTCTCTGCTCGAATACAAGGGATCGGGCGAAATCACCTTCAAGGCTGCCGATCCGACCTTGTTCTTTACGATGCTCAGTCAGCACCTGCCACATCACCCGGTTGTCGACCGCCTGGTACGCAATGGTGCATGGTATGGCAATACGGCCCTTCGCGGTGCGCTGACGCTGGGCGGGGACCAGGGCAACGGGCTGGCACTGACGCTGGCCGGCGTTTCCAACGGCAGCCGCGTCAACCTCGACTACCGCATGTCCGACCTTCTGGCGCTGACCGGCAAGGGTACGACGACGCTTGAGGCGACGCTTGAGAATTCGGTCACTTCGATCCTGTTCGGCCAGGCGGGCTTCGATCCGCTGCCCGTCGATGCCGATGCCAACGGACGCCTGACTCTGAAGGTGTCGGCGACCGATAACGACCCGGCCGATGCGGCCCTGACATTTGCCACGGACAAGACGTCGTTTACTGCCAACGGCAAGGTCGATGTCCGGCCGGCGACGTTCCTCAACGGGACGATGGCGCTGTCGATGGAGAGCGCCGATCTCGATCCGTATCTGGTCATGAACGGCATCGGCATGCCGCAGATGGGCACCGGCCTGCCGGCGAAACTCCAGACCACCGCGACGATCGATTCGGACAAGGTGGCGTTCTCCGACATCAAGGGACAATTCGCCAGCAACGGCGTGACCGGCAAGCTGGCCTTCGACCGCAAGGCACCCAACATCAAGGCGAGCGGCGACATTGCCATGACGGAAGCCGATCTCGAGTGGCTCGGAGAGGCCATCTTCGGCCCGATGACGGACCCGGCCGATGGCAGCCTGACGAGAGCCAAGCTGGGACTGCCGATGTTTACCGGCACCGACATCAACATAAAACTGTCGGCTAAGCAGATGTGGCCCGGCATTTTCGGTCCCGTATCCGATTTCACCACCAACATGTCCTACAAGGGCGATGCCCTGCAGTTCAACGACATGGCGGGCAAATGGAGCGGTGGAACGATCGGCGGTCGCCTGCTGCTTGCCAACAATGATGGCAATGCCTTGCTGCAGACGAAGATCGATCTCGGCAACCCCGATCTGGCCGTCATCGGCTGGCAGCGCGACGGCGCCCCTGTGGCGACCGGTCGGGCAGGGCTCTCGCTTAACATGGAGGCAAGCGGCAAGAGCGTCAGCGACCTCGCGGCCTCGGCGAGCGGCTCCGGACAGGTGATGCTCGGCGAAACGCGTATTCGTGGCCTCAATCTCGGCATCCTGCCATCGCTGCTGTCGGCCACCGACCAGATCCAGGGCGCCGTGACCGCCGACAAGGTGGAGCCGATCGTCCAGACGCTGCTGAACAACGGCGATGCGGTGTTGAAGCCGCTGACGATGCCGCTCAATATTTCGGGCGGACGGGTGCGGATCGACAATGTCGTTGCCATGACCGATACGGCGCAACTGACCGGCAATGCCGATATTAACCTGTCCGACGAGACCATCCGCGGTGCGCTCGCCATTTCGCTCAATGCCGGCGCCGATGCTGTCAGTGGTGCCGATCCGGCGCTGCGTCTTGGCTTCACCGGTCCGCTGGCAACACCGACCCGCAGCGTCGATTCCAGCGCTGTCACCAGCTTCCTGTCGTTGCGGGCTTTCGAGCGCGAACGACGCCGGGTCGAGCGGCTGCAATCTGGTGTGCTGGAAAAGCAGCGGTTGAGGCGCGAGGTGGCGCTCACGAAATTCGCAGCCACCGAGCGCGATATCAAGCGCCAGCAGGATGCAGTCATCGAGGAGCAGCGCAAGGCCGAGGAGGAGCGCCTGAGAATGCTGGCCGAACAGGCTGAGACACAACGACAGGCGGAGGCGGCAACGAAGGCGAAGCTGCAGGCGGAAGCCGATGCCGCCGCCAAGGCTGAAGCCGACGCTGCGGCCAAGGCACAGGCCGAAGCGCAGGCGCAGGCGGAAGAAAAGGCGAAGGCCGATGCCGCCGTAAAGGCCAAGATCGAAGCGGCAACGAAGGCACGTGCTGAGGCCTTGGCGAAATTTCAGGCAAACGAGGCGGCACGGGCTGAAGCTGAGGCCAAGGCAAAAGCCGATGCCGAACAGAAAGCCAAATCGCAGCAGCAGCCACCTTTACCGGCGCCGCTGACTGTTCCGGATTTTTCCACTCCACCGCAAAAGTTCTGATCAGGCGGGGCAGTCGCCGGTCGTCACTCTTTTCTGGTAGCATCCTTCAGCCATTGAAGGACATGGAGCCTCAGTGCTGACGACAGGTTGCTTTCCGGAGATCTCCTATCGTCGATTTCAGCGATAAGTGCGGCCTGCGACAGGCCACGTGCATTGGCAATCAGCTTCAGTTCGTCCCAGAAACCATCCTCCAGCGTGAAGCTGGTGCGGTGGCCATGGAGCGTGGCGGAGTGTTTGCGGATCATGATGGCCTGGTGGACGCTTTTTCGGAAACGACTGTAAATCGATCGACCTGACGTATTTGACTGCGTGGACCCGCCAAGCTTGCGGCTTATTTGTCAGTCGACGGCTGCTGGATATGTCCGTCGTCCAGCGCCTTGCTAGCCTTGTCGTTGAGCGTTGTCGTCAGCTTCTTTTCGCTCTTGGTGCGGCCGAAAGTGATGCGGTTCTGCTCGGCCTGCTTCTCCTTGTCGGAGCGTGCCTGCTGCTTTCGAAACTGTTTCAGGTTGACGATCTCTGCAGTCATCGATCCGCTCCCCAACGCATCGCCTGAAGCCTTGATTTCACTGTTTCTTGCGGAATGCATCCAGCGACACGACGGAGCCGGGCTTCTTCGGCTCGCTTTCGTTGGTGGCGATGTGCTCGACCGGTGTATCCGTATTGACGGGATATGCGGTGATCTCGCCGCTCGGCAATTCTTCCTCGTCGCTGAGAGGCACGTCGAATTCGAGCTCGAAATTCACCGACGGGTCATAGAAACCGCGGATGGCGTTGAAAGGCACCACCAGCTTTTCCGGTACGTCCGAGAACGACAGGCCGATCTCGAAATGGGTCTCGGTGATCTTCAGTTCCCAGAACTGGTGCTGGATGACGATGGTCATCTGTTCCGGATATTTCGACTTCAGATGCTGGGAGATGCGAACGCCAGCGGCGCCGGTCAGGAAGGTGATGAAGAAGTGGTGGTCGCCGGGCAGGCGGCCGGTCGTACCGACCTCGGTCAGAACCTTACGGATAACTCCGCGCAGAGCGTCCTGTGCCAGAATATCGTAGCGGATATGATCCTGCCCCATGCTTTCCCGTCTTTCGTTGGCCGTCTTCAAGGCTCTATGCCACAGCAGGCGGATTCGGAAAACCCCCGACGCGCGAGTCATGTCGACCGACCATACATGATTTCCGAAAAAGGGAGAAGGTGGAGGTTTCTGTTGCCAGGTACCTCCGAACCCCGCCTTAAGGTGCGAACCTTCAGGACTTGATTTGAAGTGTCACACTGCGATTAAGCAGCGAGACGAGCTTCCGCATAGTTGGTGTTTGCAACTACAGATTTAGTCCGATAACGGTGGTACAATGCCGGGCAAAAAGTAGATCTTTACACCCTTGTCGATCCTGTTTCGCCCCCATCAAAAGCCGATCATCTCTGGCCGGTTTTTGGTGGAGGCGCCGGGTACCGCCCCCGGGTCCAATAGGTTTATTACATCGCTCATTTATTGCCATAGCCGGTCCGAAAACCGGCAATACGCATATAGTGTCTTCTCGTGCCCGAGGGAAGAGCTCGTGGCAAAATTGCTTGGCATTTTCTCGATCGGCGTCGAAACTGGGGGAGAAGCGAGTCCCGACTGCCGACACGGCTTGGTTTTGAGGCGCCGCGACGGTACGAAACTGGCGACGTAAAAGGATTTCTCATATGGCCCGGCACCCTGAATACCAATACCTGGATCTGCTGGAACATCTTTTGGAAAAAGGCGACCGCCGTATCGACAGGACCGGCGTTGGCACCTTGTCGACGTTCGGCGCGATGATGCGCTTCGACCTCTCCGATGGAAGTTTCCCGGTCTACACCACCAAGCGGGTGTTCTGGAAAACGGCCGTCAAGGAAATGCTGTGGTTCCTGACCGGGCAGACCAACATCCAGTCGCTGCTGCGCGAAAACGTCCGGATCTGGACCGACTGGCCGCTCGACAAATATCGCAAGGCAACAGGCGAAGACATTTCGCAGGAGGCTTTCGAGGAGCGCGTGCTCGGCGACGATGCGTTTGCACAGGAGTGGGGCGATCTCGGGCCTGTCTACGGCAAGCAATGGCGGCGGTGGCTAGATGCGGACGGTCAGGAACACGACCAGATCGCGGCCGTCATCCAGACACTGAAGTCGAATCCCTCCAGCCGGCGCATGCTGTTCCACGCCTGGAACGTCGGTGAACTGGACCGGATGGCGCTCAGCCCATGCCATATGACGTACCAGTTCTATGTCAGCAATATCGCAGACGAGGGCGCCCCTGCGGGGTCGGGCAAGAAAGGCAAGCTTTCGCTGCTGGTCGGCCAGCGCTCCTGTGACGTCGGCCTCGGCAATCCATTCAATCTCGCCCAGCAGGCGGCCCTGGTTCACATGGTGGCCCAGCAGGTGGACATGACGCCGGGCGAACTGATCTGGGTCGGAGGAGATGTGCACCTCTATCTCAACCACGTCGATCTGGCCCGCACGATCCTCAGTCGCGAGCCACGGCCGTTTCCGAAGCTCCGCCTGTTGCGCCATCCAGACAGTATCGACGACTATCGCATCGAGGACTTCGAGGTCAGCGGCTATGATCCGCATCCGGCCATCGAGGCCCCGGTCGCGGTTTAGCGACCGGGCACGGCTTAGGGATCAGTCGCTTGCCGGCCTGTCCGGCTGGGTATCGTTGCCGCCGGTGGTCTTGAGGAGGATCGCGCCGACAATTGCAGACAAGAACGAGCCGAGCAGGACGCCGAGCTTGGTTTCATCCTGCAGCATGGGGTCCGAGGCAAAGGCCAGCAGGCCGATGAACAGGCTCATGGTGAAACCGATGCCGCAGAGAAGGGCGACGCCGTAGAGTTGCAGCCAGGTCGCGTGCCTTGGCAATTCCGCCCAACCCATGCGGATGACGGCGGCTGAGAACGCGAAGACGCCAAGCTGCTTGCCGACGAACAGGCCTGTCGCCACCCCGAGCGGGACGGGATCGACGAAAGCACCGAGCGACAGTCCGGCAAAGGAAACGCCGGCATTGGCAAACCCGAAAATCGGCACAATCAGGAAATTGACCCAGGGCTGTATGCCGTGCTCCAGTGTCAGCAGCGGGGAGACTTCCGTATCTGTTTTACTCGCGATAGCCCTCAGCGGAATGGTGAAGGCGAGGGCGACACCGGCGAGCGTCGCATGAATGCCCGACTGCAGCGTCAGAAACCAAAGGATTGCGCCCAGCACCAGGTAAGGCAGCAGGCGTGTCACGCCGGCGCGGTTGAGTGCTACGAGCGCGAGCAGCGTCACGGCAGCGCCGCCGAGTGCATAGACATTGAGGTCGCCGGTATAGAACACGGCAATGATCAGCACGGCGCCGAGATCGTCGATGATTGCGAGGGCCGTCAGGAAAACGCGCAGCGATGTCGGGACTGCCGGCCCGAGCAGTGACAGCACGCCGAGAGCGAAGGCGATATCGGTGGCAGACGGGATAGCCCAGCCCTTCGGATGCCCGGCTTCTCCGAGGTTGAACGAGAGATAGATGAGGGCGGGCACCAGCATGCCGCCAATCGCTGCGACACCGGGCAGGATCCGGCGCGACCAGGTCGACAACTGGCCGTCGAGAACTTCCCGCTTGATTTCCATGCCGACCATCAGGAAGAATATCGCCATCAGGCCATCGTTGACCCAATGAAGTATCGAAAGACCTCCGACGTAGAGATGCAGGGTGTCCGCATACACAGAATAGAGGGGCGAGTTGGCGACGGCCAGCGCCACCACTGCGGACACCATGAGAACAATGCCGCCTGCGGACGAACTTTGCAGGAAATGCCGCACGAACGACATCGGCCGAATTGGAAATTTCGATTTCTTTGCTGTTTTCATTCTGCTGTTTTGGACTATCCAGGCGTGCAAATCCAGACGAAACCGGCACTTTCGATATCGCCACGCTTAGCCCAGCTCTGAAAGCGCGTTTCAGGCGTTTTGTCGCCGGGTCTTCGAAACCACCGGTGCTGCGACTATAAAGCCAAGCGATTTTCAGCCTGCAACGGCGTATCACGTTCCGCTGCAACCGGCTGTCGAGGAGATCAGAGCGAAATGGAATGCCTCAGACATTTGATTTTGCGGAAGATGCCGATGGCGGCTTTTACCGTCGCTATGATGATCGGCGGAGCGACGGGGGTGTCGGCTGAGGATCTTGCGCATGGCAAGAAAGTCTTCCAGCTCTGTACGCAATGCCATGTTGTGGACCGCGAGAGGAACGGCTTCGGTCCCTATCTGAAGGGCGTCGTCGGCAGGCCTGCCGGGGCCGTTGCCGGCTACCGGTATTCCAAGGCCATGAGCGATGCCGGTGCTGCCGGACTGGTGTGGGACGAGGCAGCGCTTTCGGCGTTTCTATTCAGCCCGAAGAAGAAAGTCCCGGGCACGACCATGCCATTCTGGGGATTGTGGAGCGACAGCGAGATCAAGGACGTCATTGCCTATCTGCGCGCCAACCCGTGATGGGAACGGCCCCGAAAGCCGGGGCCGCATGTGGGCGGTAAGAAACTGCCTCTGACTGTTTACGACGGATTCTTGTCCTGTGTCTTCGTGTCGAAATCGGCGGCATCGTGGCGCTCATGCAACTGGCTCGACGGTTCTCCAAACACGCGATTGACCATGCGGCCGCGCTGGACTGCGGGGCGTTCGCCGATCAGGTCGGTCCAACGCTGCAGGTTCTTGTATTCCTGGACCTGCAGGAACTCGGCTGCTTCATACAGCCAGCCCTTGGCCAGCGCACCGTACCAGGGCCAGACCGCGATATCGGCGATGGTGTAGTCCGAGCCGGCCAGATATTCGTTGTCGGCAAGCCGGCGGTCGAGGACGTCCAGCTGGCGTTTCGTTTCCATCGTGAAGCGGTTAATCGGGTATTCCATCTTTGTCGGTGCGTAGGCGTAAAAGTGACCGAAGCCGCCGCCGAGATAGGGGGCGCTGCCCATCTGCCAGAACAGCCAGGACATGCATTCCGTACGGATCGGCTGTTCCGTCGGCAGGAAGGCGCCGAATTTTTCGGCGAGATAAAACAGGATCGAGCCTGATTCGAAGACGCGCACCGGTGTCGGTCCGCTGCGATCCATCAGGGCCGGGATCTTGGAATTCGGATTGATGTCGACGAAGTCGCTGCCGAACTGGTCGCCTTCGTTAATGCGGATCAGCCAGGCATCGTATTCAGCCCCTTCGTGGCCGAGGGCCAGCAGTTCCTCGAGCATGACCGTCACCTTGACACCGTTGGGTGTCGCCAGGGAATAGAGCTGCAGGGGATGCTTGCCAACGGGGAGGGCTTTTTCATGGGTGGCTCCGGCGATGGGCCGGTTGATATTGGCAAACCGCCCGCCGCTTGCCTTGTCCCATGTCCAGACGCTTGCGGGCTTGTATTCGGTGTTCTCTGTCATCGGTTAACTCCAGTCGGGATTGCCGGTTTTTGCTTGAGGCAAGGACCAAATGGTATGCTGCATTTCGCAGGCAAGGTCCACTTGTGCGATGCGGTCGCGGGACGGCTCCCCCGCTCGAGCCTTTTTGTGGCACCGATGATTATGGTGCGGTAAGAACGGGCGGGAAGGCCGACCGCGCCAAGATGGGTGCCGGCGCTGCCGAGGGATTGAAGGGATGCAGGTTCCATGTCGGACATAAGACAGGTCATCATCGTCGCGATTTCGCGAAACAGCATCATCGGCAGGGATGGCGCCATGCCATGGCGGTTATCCACCGACCTCAAGCGCTTCAAGGCGCTGACGTCGGGAAAGCCGGTCATCATGGGCCGCAAGACGTTCCAGTCGATTGGCAAGCCGCTGCCGGGAAGGCCGAACTTCATCGTTACCCGCGACCCCACTTTCGCTCCTGAAGACGTTACGGTCGTGAACTCGCTGCAGGACGCGATTGCGCAGGCTTCCGAAAAGGCGAGGCTCGATGGCGTGGATGAAATCTGCGTCATCGGTGGCGGAGAGATCTATCGCCAGGCGATGGAGACTGCCGAACGCATGTATGTGACGCACATCGAGACAGAGGTTGAGGGAGACACATCCTTCCCGGCGATCGACCCGGCGGTATGGGAGGAAGAGGCCGAGTTGGCAGTCCCCGCTGGCGAGCGAGACAGCTTTGCAACGCGCTTCGTGACGTATCGTCGCCGGTGAAAGTCGCGCGGATCACAGGCGTGGTTCTGCCTGCTTCAAGGTTTGCAACGGCTTTGCCGCGAAACACGCGAAACTGCATTTAAGCTCCAAAAATCAACTATTTTTCCAATTATGCCGCCCAACTTCCAGAGGTTGCGTTGAAAGCGACACCGCCGATACCTATAACGAGGGCATCGTTGCTGCCGCGGGGAACCAGGGCCGGACAACGTGTCAAGAATTCCACGAACGATGAGGTTTTAATGCCCTGGAGTAATCAGAATGGCGGCGGTCCCTGGGGCGGCGGTGGCAGCGGCGGCGGTAATGGTGGCGGTGGCGACAAGCCAGGCCCCTGGGGCAAGGGTCCCAACCGTCCGCGCGGCAACGGCGGGGGCGGTCCTCCCGATCTGGAAGACATCATCCGACGCGGCCAGGAGCGCCTGCGGGGGATCATTCCAGGCGGTTTCAACAGCGGTATTTTCCTGATTGTTGCTGCGGTCGTCGTTGTTTTCTGGCTTATCCAGTGCATTTACACCGTCCAGCCGGACGAGCGAGGCGTCGAACTGCGCTTTGGCAAGCCCAAAGAGGAAGTCTCGCTTCCCGGTCTTCATTTCCACTTTTGGCCGATGGACCAGATCAACATCGTCAAGGTCACTGAACAGCTGCAGAGCATCGGTGGACGCGGCAGTGCCAATTCCACATCCGGCCTGATGCTGTCGGGCGACCAGAACATCCTGAATGTACAGTTTACGGTGCTGTTCACGGTGAGCGACCCCAAGGCCTATCTGTTCAATCTAGAAAATCCGGCAGAAACCCTGCAGCAGGTTTCCGAGAGCGCTATGCGTGAAGTCGTCGGCCGTCGTCCGGCACAGGATGCGTTCCGCGACAACCGTCAGCCGATCGCCAGCGAAGTCCAGAACATCATCCAGGGCACAATGGACCGCTACGGCTCGGGTATCGCCATCAACCGCGTCAACATCGAGGATGTCGCTCCGCCTCGTGAAGTCGCCGATGCCTTCGAAGAAGTGCAGCGTGCCGACCAGGACAAGCAGCGCCTCGTCGAAGAAGCTAACCAGTACGCCAACCAGAAGCTCGGTGGCGCACGTGGCCAGGCGGCGCAGAACCGCGAAGAAGCGGCTGCCTACAAGGACCGTGTCGTCAAGGAAGCCGAGGGTGAGGCCCAGCGCTTCGTGTCGGTCTACGAGCAGTACGTCAAGGCGCCCGATGTCACCCGAGAACGCCTGTTCCTTGAAACGATGGAATCCGTCTTGAAGAATTCGAACAAGGTCATCATCGACCAGAAGCAGGGCGTGTTGCCCTATCTGCCGCTGAACGGGATCGGCAAGGTCGTTCCGCCGGCTGCCGCGACAGAGGGGGGTAAGTAACATGTCCTCCAGTCGTCTTCCGGCGATCGTCATCGCCCTCGTCGTCCTCCTGTTCATCGTCTATTCGTCGGTGTTCGTCGTCAACGCCCGCGAGCAGGCCGTTCTGGTCCGCTTCGGCCAGATCCAGTCGGTGAAGTCCGAGCCAGGCATCTATTTCAAGCTGCCTTTCGCCTTTGCTGACGCCGACCGCGTCCAGTATGTCTCCAAGCAGGCCTTGCGCTTCGATCTGGACAACATCCGCGTCCAGGTTAAGGGCGGCGCCACCTTCGATGTCGATGCCTTCGTGGTCTACCGCATCGCCGATGCCCGCAAGTTCCGCGAAACCGTGTCGGGCGACCGCACGGCAGCCGAATCGCAGCTTCGTACCCGCTTCGACGCCTCGCTGCGTCGGGTCTACGGTCTGCGCGAATTTGATGCCGCTCTTTCGGACGAGCGCGTATCGATGATGCTCGAAGTTCGCAACGACCTGCACAAGGATGCGGAAACGCTCGGTCTCCAGATCGATGACGTCCGCATCCGGCGCACCGACCTGACGCAGGACGTGTCGCAGAAGACTTACGACCGCATGCGCGCAGAGCGCCTGGCGGAAGCAGAACTGCTGCGCGCCGAAGGCACCGAAGAGGGCCAGCGTCGCCGGGCTGTCGCCGACCGCCAGGTCGTCGAGATCGTTGCCGAAGCCAGCAAGGATTCGGAAGTCCTGCGCGGTCAGGGCGAAGCCGAGCGGGCACGGATCTTTGCCGATGCCTTCTCGCGCGATCCTGCCTTCTTCCAGTTCTACCGGTCGATGGCCGCCTACACGACGGCGCTGGGCTCGGGGACGACGACGATGGTGTTGTCGCCGACATCGGATTTCTTCCGGTATTTCCAAAACCCGAACGGCACGCCGCCTGCACCGCAGCCAGGCGCACCCGCCCTGGCCGCGCCGTCGGCCAGCGCGCCTCTCGCCCTGCCGGGAGCGCCAGCCGTCAACTGACGCTGTCTCGCACTCAAGATCGCAATCATGTCGGGCCATCCCTAGGATGGCCCGATTTTTTTGTGCCCGCCGACCACCGGCAAGCGCCCGCTGTCTCCGGCCTTTGTCATCACGGGCGGGGATTAGCGAAAAAGGCGATTCCACCCTTCATCATTCCGCCCTATGCTGATGCTGTAATAAACGACCTGACCCTTTGATGAGGATGCCTGATGGCTTCGACCGCTTGCCCGACCCTTCGACGTTCGCTTGCCCTGATGGCTGGCGCGGCCCTTGTCGCCGGCTCCACCTTCAATGGCTTCGAACGGGCTTATGCGGAAGGCACGACGAATGTCCTCTCGGGCGTGCCGGGCACCATGCCGGCCACTCCCGCGCCGCCGAACGCCACGACCCCGCCGACGCCGTCAGGTCCGTTGCCGGTGCCACCGGCAGGATCTGCGGCGCCTGCCGCTCCCCGCCCACAGATGGCAGGACCTGCCTCGGTTGCCGATCTCGCAGCCGGGTTGCTTGATGCGGTCGTCAACATCTCGACCTCGCAGAAGGTCAAGGGCGAGGGCAACGTGTCGACGCCGAAGATGCCGGACGGGTCGCCTTTCCAGGATCTGTTCAACGACTTCTTCAAGGATAAGCCCGGGCAGAGCAACAATCACAAGGTCAGTTCCCTAGGCTCCGGCTTCGTCATCGATCCGAAAGGCTATGTCGTCACCAACAACCACGTGATCGAAGGCGCCGACGATATCGAGGTGATCTTTCCGGATGGCACCAAGCTGAAGGCAAAGCTTGTCGGCACCGACACCAAGACCGATCTTTCCGTCCTCAAGGTCGAGCCGAAGCAGCCGTTGAAGTCGGTTCACTTCGGTGATTCCAGCCAGATGCGCATCGGCGACTGGGTGATGGCCGTCGGCAATCCCTTTGGTCTTGGCGGCTCGGTGACGGTCGGTATTGTTTCGGCGCGGGGCCGCAACATCAATGCAGGCCCCTACGACAATTTCATCCAGACGGACGCCGCGATCAACAAGGGCAATTCCGGCGGCCCGCTGTTCAACATGCGCGGCGAAGTGATCGGCATCAACACGGCGATCATCTCTCCGAGCGGCGGTTCCATCGGCATCGGCTTCTCCGTGCCGTCCGAAATCGCCGAGGGTGTCGTCAAGCAGTTGATGGATTTTGGAGAGACGCGTCGCGGCTGGTTGGGGGTGCGTATCCAGCCTGTGACCGACGATGTGTCGGAGAGCCTCGGACTGCCGTCCGCCAAGGGCGCTCTGGTGGCGGGTGTCATCAAGGGCGGCCCGGTCGACAACGGCTCGATCCTTGCGGGCGACGTCATTCTCAATTTCGACGGTAAAGCCGTCAACGAAATGCGCGACCTGCCGCGCGTCGTCGCCGAAAGCCCGGTCGGCAAGGCCGTCGATGTCGTGGTGATGCGTGCCGGCAAGCAGCAGACGGTCAAGGTGACGCTTGGCAAGCTTGACGACACTGCCGCTGCTGCCGACGACAAAGCGGCTGCGCCGGATGCGGCGCCCGGCGGCTCCAATGGCAATGGCGTCATTAACCCCGATGGCGACGGCGCTGGCGATGACGACGGGATGGACGATCAGGAAGACCAGGGCGACGCCGCACCGGCTCCGAACGCCGATACAGTCCAGACCGTGCTCGGTATACAACTGGCCGGCCTCAACGCGGACAACCGCAAGACCTTCGGTATTGCAGACAGCGTCGACGGTGTCGTCGTGATGCAGGTGGCGCCGGGATCGCCGGCCCTCGAAAAGGGCCTGAAGCCCGGCGACGTGATCGTCGAGGTGGCGCAGGAGTTCATGAAGACTCCGGGCTCGATCGCGGCCAAGGTCACGTCCCTGAAAAAGGAAGGCCGTCGTAACGCGCAGATGATGATCGCGGCGCCCAACGGCGACCTGCGCTTCATTGCCGTGCCGCTGGAGTAGGGCTTAGGCCGCACTCCCCGCGTCGCGCCATTGGTCCGCCGTCAGCCGGTAGAGCACGGTACGTTTCAGCTCCGGCCTGCTGTCTGGGACGCGGCGATGATCGAAGTCGCCGTTCATATCCCGGTGCATGCCGATGCGTCGCATGACTGCGGTCGAGCGGTGGTTGTTATGGACGGCGAAGGAGACGACCTCGTCGAGGTGTAGGGTCTCGAAGCCGTGACGGAGCAGGGCAGTTGCCGCCTCGCTGATGAAACCCTGTCCCCAGAACCGCACCGGCAGACGCCAGCCGATTTCGACCGTTCCGAGCGGAATGAACGGTTCTAGGTCGGTGCGGGCAAGGCCGCAAAAACCGATCGTTTCGCCGGTCGCCTTGCTTTCGAGCGCATAGAAGCCGAGGCCTGTTTCCGCAATCAGGGTCTTCAGATGGTCGAAGAAAGCATCCGCGCTCGCCCGATCCCGGCGGAAGGGAAAGAACTTCATGACCGTCTCGTCGGAGTTGATCTCGAAGAAAAGATCACGGTCGGGTTCGCGCCAGTTGCGAATGATCAGGCGGTCGGTTTCGAGAATGATCATGGCCAAAGTTCCATCCGTCTCTTTAAGTCTCGAAATGCGTTTGGCGATTCAGGCGTCGACAAAATCCGTTTTGCGGTAGCCCTGGATATAGAGGAGCGCGGTGAGGTCGGCGTGGTCTATGCGCATTTTTGCTTCAGCCGCGACGGCGGGTTTTGCATGCAGGGCGACGCCGGAGCCGGCGAGCTCCAGCATGCCGAGATCGTTGGCTCCGTCGCCGACCGCAATCGCGGCCTCGGTGGAGATGCCGAGGGTGGCCGCGATTTCGGTGAGGGCATCGACCTTCGCCTGCCTGCCGAGGATCGGCTCGGCGACGAAGCCGGTGAGCACGCCATTGTCTTCCAGCAGCACGTTGGCGCGGTCTTCATTAAAGCCGAGAGTGGCGCCGATGCGGCTGGTGAAGACCGTAAAGCCGCCCGAGACGAGCGCGGTATAGAAGCCCTTCGCCTTCATGGTGGCGATCAGTTGCGGGCCTCCTGGTGTCAGGGTGATGCGCCTGGCGATCACTTCGTCGACGACCGAGATCGGCAATCCCTTCAGCAGCGCGACGCGGGCGCGCAGGGCGGGTTCGAAGTCGATCTCGCCGTTCATGGCCTGCGCGGTGATGGCCGCGACCTGATCCTTGAGGCCGACTTCGGCTGCCAGCTCGTCGATGCATTCCTGGGCGATCATCGTTGAATCCATGTCGGCCACCAGCAGCTTCTTGCGTCGGGTCTCGGCATCCTGGATGACGAGATCGATGGGTGCGCTGCCTAGTACGGTCCTGAGGCTTGTCTCGGCCGCCTGCAGGTTGGTGCCGTCCCGGAGGGCGATGTCGCAGGCTATGCCATCCGCCAGCCAGTACAGTCCCGATGCTTTCACCGCATCGGCCGCCTGCTCCGCGAGGCGGGAGACAAGAACGGGGTTTGACGGATTGGCAATAAGCGTGGCAACGAAGGCCATGATGGGAAACCCTGTGAACGACATCGACGCGATCCTGATAACCGGGCCGACCGCCAGCGGCAAGTCCGGCATGGCCGTGGAGCTTGCCAGCCTGCACGACGGCGTGGTGATCAATGCCGACAGCATGCAGGTCTACGACACGCTGCGGATCCTCACCGCGCGCCCGTCCATCGAGGATACGAAGGGCATTCCCCACCATCTTTACGGTCACGTCCCGGCGAGGGATGCCTATTCGACCGGGATGTGGCTGAGGCAGATTTCGGAGCTTTTGGCAGAACTCCGCCAAGAGCGCCGCATGCCGGTCATCGTCGGCGGAACCGGGCTCTATTTCAAGGCTTTGACAGGCGGACTTTCTCCTATGCCGGAAATCCCGGCCGAACTCCGTGAGGGTCTGCGCCAGCGGCTGATCGATGAGGGGGCGGAACCGCTCTACCGCGAACTGGCGCAGCGCGACCCGGCGATGGCGGCTACCCTCAAGCCGCAGGACGGGCAGCGCATCGTCAGGGCGCTCGAAGTAAAACAGGCGACAGGGCAGTCGCTTGCCGCGCTACAGGGGCTTGCCGGACCCGTCATCATCGACCCCGCCCGCGCCCGCAAGATCGTCGTAATGCCCGAGCGGCAGCTGCTGCACGCGCGCATCGACCGCCGGTTCGAGGCGATGCTTGCTGATGGTGCGGAGAAAGAGGTAGCCGATCTGCTGGCGCTCGGCCTTTCGCCGCAGCAGCCCGTCATGAAGGCTATCGGCGTCTCGCAGATTGCTGCGATGTTACGCGGCGAAATCGGGCGCGAGGAGGTCATCGAACTCGGTTCGGCCGCGACCCGGCAATATGCGAAGCGGCAGATGACATGGTTTCGCAACCAGATGGATGAAAGCTGGGAGCGGATCGGCTGAAATCGGCGGGCGTTAATCCCTGCTGAACAGCGACCCCAGCGGCTTCCTGATAAGACTGTCACGCATCGACGAAGCCTGATCGCGGCGCGGAGATGCGCCGGTGTCCTGCGTAGGGTTTCCCCGGCTGGCATCATCGCGCCTGTATTCGCGGCGCAATTCGGCAAGCTTGCTGTCGATCGAGGTCTGCGGAGGCATGGCGAGGCCGGCGGCAGGCTCGCCGGGGCGAGGCAGCATGTCGGGCCTGTAGGCCTCGACCGATACGGGACCCAAAGGCAGGGGGCGCGGCGTTTCCTCGGACAGGTGGCGCACCGAGGCTGCTTCCGGCTCGATCTCGTCTTCGCCGCTCCTGCTGCTGCCTGTCGAATAGGCCTGCTGAAACGCCGATATGTCCGGTCCGGAGATCGAGCGCATGCGGCTGACGATATTGCGCAAATCGACCGTGTCCGGGGTCACGTCGTCGGCCCGTTCGGCAAGGCCGTTGGCTTTCGGAATGAGATTGTCCGCCACCCTGGTAAAGCGCATGCGCATCGGCACGGCAATCGCCTCGCCGAAAGCGATAGCCTCGCCATTGCCGATCGACGACAGAAAGCTGGTGGTGGAGATGGACGAGTTCGGAATGGCGGAGCGGATGATCTCCTGGTCGCGGTCGTTGGCAAGGCGCATAGCAAACAGCGTCGAGCACTGCGACAGGATGGTCTGGTCGAGTTCGCCGGGGCGCTGCGTGATGATGCCGAGGGAAACGCCATATTTGCGCCCTTCCTTGGCTATCCGCGATATGGCCTGCCGGGTGGGCACAAAACCGAGATTGGGATCGGCTGGAATGTAGCGATGGGCTTCTTCGCAGACAACCAGCATGTGAATGCCACCCTCGCTCCAGAGCGCGATTTCGAATGCCATGCGGCAGAGGACCGAGGCGACGGAATTGACGACTTCAGAGGGAATTCCCGACAATTGAAACGTGCAGATTGGCCGGTCGTCGCCCGGGATCCGGAAGATTTCCGCGATGGTCTCCATGATCGTGTCGCTGATCGTGTTGTTGGAGAACATGAAGTGATAGCGCGGATCGTTGATCGCCGAGATGACGCGGATTTTCAGCGAGCGAAGATGCGGCTTCTCCTGCCGTCCCTCGAGCTTGCCAATGCGCTCGTCGATCAGCGCGAGAAGATCGGCCATCCGGTAAGGAACGGGCGTGTCTGCCGTCATCGAGCTTTTTTCGGTCTGGCGACGCATCAGCGTCGAATCGTTGCCCCGAAAGGCGCGCTTCGCATCCGGAATGATATCGCGCAGCATATCGAGTTCTTCAGCCACGGGCGGGCGGCCCCGGAAGATGACCTCGGCAAACTCCTCCAGCCGCATCAGCCAGAAGGGCAGGTCGAGCGTATCGGTATCGACGACGACGGAATGGTCGGGAAAAGCGGCGGCAAATTCGTTGTGGGGGTCGAGGATCAGCACCCGCAATTTCGGATCGGACGCAATCGCCTTGTGCAGCAGCAGCGATACCGCCGTCGATTTGCCGACGCCGGTCGAGCCGACAACGGCGAAGTGCTTCGAGAGCATGGAGGGTATGTGGATGGCGGCGTCGATCGTTTCGTCCTGCGTCAACTTGCCGATGACGCAGCTGCTTTCCTGGCCGGCGTCATAGATGCGCATCAGGTCGCGAGCGCGAATACGATGGGCGACGGCGCCAAGATGAGGATAGCGGGAAATGCCGGAGGAGAATTCTTCGCGGCCATCGGCATCGACGCGCACTTCGCCCAGCAACTCGGCTTCGATGCGGAACTGGTTGTCCTCACCTTCACCCCAGGCCATGTTGCCGGTGTCCATGGAGTAGACCAGCGCGGCGACGCGGTTTCCTTCGACGCTGATGGAGATCAGGCGGCCAACGGACCAAAGTTCTGTGAGATCGGTGCCGCCCGCCTCTGCGGTTGCGGCGATCGTGACACGAGCTCCGCTGCATGCGACGACGCGGCCAAGAAAGCGGTTCCCGGGGGTGAGGTTGTCGCGGCGGTCATGTTCGCCCGCTTTGCCTGACGTCTGCAAATCGTTGTTTAGCAACCGGGTGCTCCTGATATCGGCCGAGCATAGGGTTATCCGCTTAACAAAGTCCTGTCGAAGTGCTTGTTTTTTCAGCTGACCTTTGGTGCATTGACTTTTTATTGCCCAAAGCGTTGACGCTACGAAATTTTCTGTCTATCAATTCCGGTCATGAACATAGCGACAACTCTTATTGTGGTGGGACAGCGCATGGGCAGGATGGTGTAACCATCCGGCGATAGCCACCCATGCGCTAGACAACAGGCTCCCGAAGGAGCCTTTTTTTATGCCCGAAATCGGGCGTCGCGCTTCCAGAATACTCAAGCAGGCAACGGAACTTGACAATGACGGGCACAGACAAGCAGATCAGCGATAACAGGATGACCGGCGCAGAAATCGTCCTGCGGGCGCTCAAGGACAATGGCGTCGAGCATATTTTCGGCTATCCGGGCGGCGCAATCCTGCCGATCTACGACGAGATCTTCCAGCAGGACGATATCAAGCACATCCTCGTCCGCCACGAGCAGGGCGCCGGACACGCAGCCGAGGGCTATGCGCGCTCGACCGGCAAAGTCGGCGTCATGCTGGTGACCTCCGGCCCCGGCGCCACCAACGCTGTCACGCCGCTGCAGGATGCGCTGATGGATTCGATCCCGCTCGTCTGCCTGACCGGCCAGGTTCCGACGACGCTGATCGGCTCCGATGCTTTCCAGGAATGCGACACGGTCGGCATTACCCGGCCTTGCACCAAGCACAACTGGCTGGTCAAGGACGTCAACAAGCTCGCGGCCGTCATCCACGAAGCCTTTCGGATCGCCCAGACCGGCCGTCCGGGCCCCGTCGTCGTCGACATCCCCAAGGACGTTCAGTTCGCCACCGGCACTTATACGCCGCCTGAAGCCCATGCCGTCCAGAAGAGCTACCAGCCACAGGTCCAGGGCGACATCAACCGCGTCAAGCAGGCCATCGAACTGATGGCGACTGCCCGCCGTCCCGTCATCTATTCCGGCGGCGGCGTCGTCAATGCAGGCCCGGAAGCCTCCAGGTTGCTGCGCGAGCTGGTCGAGCTGACCAATTTCCCCATCACATCGACGCTGATGGGTCTCGGCTCGTATCCAGCTTCCGGCAAGAACTGGCTGAAAATGCTCGGCATGCATGGCTCCTACGAGGCCAACATGGCGATGCACGACTGTGACGTCATGGTCTGCATCGGTGCCCGTTTCGACGACCGCATCACCGGTCGCCTGAACGCCTTTGCGCCGAATTCGAAGAAGATCCACATCGATATCGATCCGTCTTCGATCAACAAGACGGTGCATGTCGACATCGGCATCGTCGGCGACGTCGGCAATGTCCTCGAAGACATGATCCGCCTGTGGCGTGCCCTGCCCAAGAAGCAGGAGCCCGGCCAGCTCTCCGAGTGGTGGGACGACATCAACCGCTGGCGGGCGCGCAATTCCTTCGCCTACAAGATGAGCGACGATGTCATCATGCCACAATACGCGATCCAGCGGCTCTATGAGCTGACGAAGCATCGCGACACCTACATCACGACCGAAGTCGGCCAGCATCAGATGTGGGCGGCCCAGTTCTATGGCTTCGAGGAGCCGAACCGCTGGATGACTTCAGGCGGCCTCGGCACCATGGGCTACGGACTGCCGGCAGCGCTTGGCGTCCAGATCGCCCATCCGGAGGCGCTGGTCATCGACATCGCCGGCGATGCCTCGATCCAGATGTGTATCCAGGAGATGTCGGCGGCGGTGCAGCACGATGCACCGATCAAGATCTTCATCCTCAACAACCAGTACATGGGCATGGTTCGCCAGTGGCAGCAACTGCTGCATGGTAACCGCCTGTCGAACTCCTACACCGAGGCAATGCCTGACTTCGTCAAGCTGGCGGATGCTTATGGCGGCGTCGGCCTGCGCGTCGAAAAACCCGGCGATCTCGATGCGACGATCCAGGAAATGATCGACGTCAGGCGTCCCGTCATCGTCGACTGCCGCGTTGCCAATCTCGCCAACTGCTTCCCGATGATCCCGTCGGGCAAGGCACACAACGAGATGCTGCTGCCGGACGAAGCCACCGACGAGGCCGTCGCCAACGCCATCGACGCCAAGGGGCGCGCGCTGGTTTGATCGCGACGCGGAGGCGCGGTGGACGCGCCTCCAATCATGCATGGCGTTGAACAAATATCTGAGGAAACGGACCCAAGATCATGAATGCACACCTTCAACCGACCGGCTCCGCCTATTTCATTTCGCCGGAAACTGCGACGGCCGAGAACCACACGCTTTCGGTTCTGGTCGATAACGAGCCGGGCACGCTTGCTCGCGTCATCGGCCTATTTTCCGGGCGCGGCTATAACATCGAGAGCCTGACCGTGTCGGAAACCGAACATCAGGCGCATCTGTCACGCATCACCATCGTGACCCGCGGGACGCCACCGGTGCTGGAGCAGATCAAGGCGCAGCTGGAGCGTATCATCCCCGTTCACCGGGTTGTCGACCTGACGGTACGGGCCCGCGAACTCGGCCAGGAACGGCCGATCGAGCGCGAAGTGGCCCTGATCAAGATCACCGGTACCGGCGAGACGCGGGCCGAGACGCTGAGGCTGGCCGACGCTTTCCACGCCAAGGTGGTCGATGCCACCGTCGAACATTTCATTCTGGAGATCACCGGCAAGTCGTCGAAGATCGACCAGTTCGTCGCCATCATGCGGCCGCTCGGCCTGGTCGAGGTCTGCCGCACGGGCATCGCGGCAATGAACCGCGGCCCGCAGGGTATGTAAGCTGCTTTTATGTGGCGCCGCTGGAGATCAGAGCATCTCCAGCGGTGTTTTCCTCTGCGGAGGCGGAAAGGCGGCGTCTATGGCTGCCCAGTCCTCATTCGAAATGTCGAGCGACACTGCCTGCCGGTTTTCCCTGGTGCGCGCCGGCTGGGACGTCTTCGGAATCGCGATGACGCCGTCGCGCCTGAGGACGAAGGCAAGTGCGACCTGGGCAGGCGTAGCCTGATAGGCCTTGGCAAGCTGGACGAGCGTCGGGTGGCGCGTCAGCCGGCCTTGCTCGATAGGCGAATAGGCCATCACCGGGATATTTCGGTCGTGGCACCACGGCAGCAGGTCGAATTCTACTCCACGCCGGCCGAGATTGTAGAGCACCTGGTTTGTGGCGACGTTTCGGCCCGACGGCACCCGCAACAGTTCCTCCATGTCATTGACATCGAAATTCGACACGCCCCAGGCGCGGATCTTGCCGGCAGCCTTCAGCCGCTCGAAGGCGTCGACTGTCTGTGCCAGTGGGTAGCTGCCGCGCCAGTGCAGCAGGTAGAGGTCGAGTCGGTCGGTTCCCAATCGTTGCAGGGTGCGCTCGCATGCCTCGACGGTGCCCTGGCTGTTGGCATTGTGGGGATAAACCTTGCTGACAAGGAAAACCTCGTCGCGACGACCTTTGATCGCCTTGCCGACAAGCCGTTCAGAGGCGCCTTCGCCATACATCTCGGCAGTGTCGATCATCGTCATTCCGAGGTCGATGCCGACCTGGAGGCTTTCGATCTCCGTCTTCGCCCCGGAGGCATCGTCGCCCATGTTCCAGGTGCCCTGGCCAAGGGCTGGAACGCTGATGCCGGAAGGAAAGCTAATCGACGGGATGGCATCGCTCATGGCTGTCGTCTTTCGTATCGTTCATGGAAGAGGTTCACAGAGTACGCTTCTTGTCTCCCAGTGATGTATGCTCCGCACTACAGTTTTAAAGGTCACACTGTCGTGACCCCGGTCGTCGGTGTCAGCCACGGACGCGCTGCCCGATGCTATTTTGTCACCGTCACATTTGTCATCTCGTACATCACGAGGATTGTGTGCATATCGGATGCACGCGTCTTAGAGGACGGACATTCCGTGTACTGCACAGGGCGATGGAAACGCGACATGCCGGGGATACGATGATGCCGCCTGATACGTTGCTGGCCCTGCTTCTATTTGCCTTCACCACGTCGATCACGCCGGGCCGAACAACATGATGCTGTTCGCATCGGGGGTAAATTTCGGCTTTCGGCGCACGATCCCGCATATGTTCGGCATAGGTGTCGGCTTTCTGTCGCTGCTTTTGAGCGTCGGTCTTGGGCTTGGCGCCATCTTGCATACGGTCCCGGTGTTATACACCGCCCTGAAATTCGCAGGCGGGGCCTATCTGCTTTGGATTGCCTGGAAGATCGGCTCGTCGCGCAGCCTCGGTGAAAGGGAAGGCGGCGCCCGGCCGATGTCGTTTTTCGCAGCCGCTGCCTTCCAGTGGATCAATCCGAAGGCCTGGGTCATGGCCGTCACCGCGATGGCTGCCTACACCGATGCGGACCGATATTTTGTCAGCGTGACGATCGTCGGACTGGTCTTTGCCGCAGTCAATATCCCGACGGTCTCCACCTGGGCCGGCTTCGGATCGGCGCTGCGCGAGTGGCTGGCGGTGCCGGTGCGGCTGAAGTGCTTCAATATTACAATGGCGGTTCTGCTCGTGCTCAGCCTCTGGCCGATGCTGAAGTAAGGCAGCGTTGGGGAGGCTCACCTGCGTTGGGGGGTGGGTGAGGGTAGGTCTGCCTCTTATTCCCGGTATCCGCAGATTTTTCCGGTTGCCTCCAAAGGGCGAATCCTGCCAAGTCCGGCGATGCAATTTGCGCCACAACAAGATGAAGCGCTTAAGGCCGTTTCCAAATGGCTGAAGGACGGGCGGTCGCCGCTTTTTCGCCTGTTCGGCTATGCCGGAACCGGCAAGACGACGCTTGCCCGCCATTTCGCCGAGAATGTCGATGGGGAGGTGCTGTTTGCCGCCTTCACCGGCAAGGCTGCCCAGGTGCTGCGGTCGCGCGGCGCCACCAATGCCCGGACCATCCATTCGCTGATCTATCGTCCGCGCGGCGAGGAGTCCGTCGAGGATGAGGAAACCGGCAAAAGCTCGATGACGCCGATGTTTACCGTCAACCGGCAGAGCCCGGTGTCGAAGGCTGCGCTGATCGTCGTCGACGAGTGCTCGATGGTCGACGAGGCGCTCGGCAAGGATCTGATGAGTTTCGGCACGCCGATCCTTGTGCTCGGCGATCCGGGCCAGCTTCCGCCGATCACCGGGGGTGGGTTTTTCACCAATGAAGAGCCGGACTACCTGCTGACCGATATCCACCGCCAGGCTCGCGACAACCCGATCATCCAGCTCGCCATGCAGGTGCGCGAAGGCAAGGAGATCATGCACGGCGATTACGGGACCGTGCAGGTCATCTCCAAGGGCGAGGTTACGCAGCCGCTGGTGCTCGAGGCCGATCAGGTGCTCGTCGGCACCAACAAGACACGCAAGCGCTACAACCAGCGCCTTCGCGAGCTGAAGGGCTTCAATACAGAATATCCGCAGTCTGGCGACAAGCTCGTCTGCCTGCGTAACGATCCGGCTAAGGGGCTGCTGAACGGCTCGCTCTGGCAGGTCATGACCTCGTCCAAAGAGACCACCAAGCCCGGCATCAACCTTCTGATCCGTCCTGAAGACGACGACATGGATCGCGGTGCGGCCAAGATCAAGGTGCTGAAGACGGCCTTCGAGGATGTCCAGGGTGAAATCCCGTGGACCACCCGCAAACGCTATGACGAGTTCGACTTCGGTTATGCCTTAACGGTGCACAAGGCACAGGGCTCGCAGTGGAACAAGGTCGTCCTGTTCGACGAGAGCTGGGCCTTTCGCGACACGCGCGAACGCTGGCTCTACACGGCGATCACCCGTGCCGCAGAGACGCTGACCATCGTTCGCTGAGGTCTGCCGGTTGCATCAATCTTTTGCATGGCTTGCACATGCGAATGTCATTGGCGTTGACGGGGCGATCGGATTAAAAGCGCAGGCACGTTGCTCGTGAACTGGATATCGACGATGCCCACCAAGCTCTCCGTGAATGTCAATGCCATCGCCATGCTTCGCAACCGCCGGGACCTTCCCTGGCCGAGCCTCGAGGCGCTCGGGCGGATCGTGCTCCAAGCCGGCGCCAGCGGATTGACGGTGCATCCGCGTCCGGATCAGCGACATGTGCGATTTTCGGACCTCCCAGTCATTCGCGCGCTGATCGACGACGAATTCCCTGAGGCGGAATTCAATATCGAGGGCTATCCGACGCCAGAATTCTTCGATCTCTGTGCCGGTGTCGAGCCGGAGCAGGTGACGCTGGTGCCGGATCATCCGTCGCAGGCGACGTCGGACCATGGCTGGGATTTCCGCAAGCACCAAGCGTTTCTGGCCGATGTGATCGGGCCCTACAAGAAGCTGGGCTGCCGCGTCTCGCTGTTTGCCGACGGCGACGGCGATCCCGAGGTAGTAGCGATTGCCAAGACTGTCGGTGCCGACCGGATCGAGCTGTATACCGGTCCATACGGTGGATGTCATAATTCGCCGGAGCGGGCGGCTGCCGTGCTTGCGGGTCTTGGCAAGACAGCCGATGCGGCCATCGCGCTGGGGATGGGCGTCAATGCCGGTCACGATCTGACGGTCGCCAACCTGCCGGACCTGATCAAGCGTATCCCGCAGCTTGCCGAGGCATCGATCGGTCATGCACTCACTGCCGATGCGCTGGAGTTCGGCATGGCGGAGACCGTTCGCCGGTTTCGCCGGGCGTGCGGGCAGATAGTTTAGGCCACCGTCGCCCAATCGCCCCCGGATGGGGGAGATTGGGTTAGCGGCCTTGGGCTTACGCCGCCAATTCAGTCTTTCGTTCTTCAAAGAAACTTCTCAGCGTCTGCGGAACCTTGCCGGTCAGTGTCGTGAAATCGGCGGTCAGGCTGTCGAAGTTTCCGGCGCGTATGTTTGCGTCGGCAGATGCCAGCATGTCGACCAGGAATGGCGGCAGGCCGGCGCCGGCCATACCGGCGGCAAGCTGTTCGTCGGTGACGTCAATGACCTCTAGCGGGCGACCCGTGACAGCAGAGACCGTCGAGGCGACATCCTTGATCGAATAGGAAGTAGAGCCTGTCAGCGTGTAGGTCTTGCTTTCCGTATCGCTGGAAGCAAGGGCTGCGGCAATGGCCAGCGCGCAGTCTTCGCGGGAAATGTAGGGCGCCTTGCCGCCTGATGTCGCGGTGTACCACTTTCCGCCCTGCAGATTGTGCGGCAGGGACATCATGAAATTATCCAGGTACCAGGCGTCGCGCAGGATGGTGTAGCCGATACCGCTGGCCTTGATGGCATTCTCGGTGCCGAGATGATCGGGGGCGAAGGTCACCAGCGATTTGTCAGGGTTTGGCATCGAGGTGTAGAGGATGTGCTTGACGCCGGCGGCCTTGGCAGCCTCGATGGCAGCCTTGTGCTGAGCCAGGCGCTTGCCGGGAGTGTCGAGCGAATCCGTGCTGATGATCAGCAGGCGGTCGACGCCCGTAAAGGCCGAGACGAGGCCTGCCGCATCGTCGAAATCCGCCTTGCGGGTGACGACGCCCTTGGCTGCAAGTGTGCCGAGCTTTTCCGGGCTGCGGGTCGCGGCGACGATATCGCCGGGAGCGACCTTGTAGCTTTCGAGCAGGTGATGGACGACGCTCTGGCCGAGCTTGCCGGCAGCGCCGGTGACGAGAAGGGTCATGGGGTTTTCCTCTGTTCCTTGCAACCGGCTCCACGACCGGCGTTGCAGTCTCAAAAAGAGACTTGCGCTACAATAGGAATTGAGAGAGTTCTGTAAAGGAGGCAGTTTTTCTGCCATAGGTTACCAAAAGGGAACTGCCATGAGCGGCACCGTCGTCAATCTGCGCAACAAGGACATGGCCGGGAATGGTCGGGTGTTCGACGTCGCCAAACTCGATCCGAGCAATTGCCCCATCCGGGACGTGATGCAGCAAATCCATGGAAAATGGTCGACGCTGCTCGTCGATGCGCTGTCGCAGCGTCCCTATCGCTTTGGCGAACTAAAGCGCGCCGTGCCTGATATCTCGCAACGGATGCTCACCCAGACGCTGCGCGACCTGCAGCGCGACGGTTATGTTGAACGCGAGGTCTTTCCGACAAAGCCGCCGAGTGTCGAATACCGGATGACCGATCTTGGACGCTCGCTCTATGAGCCGCTGTCGCACTTGCTGAACTGGGCGGAGGCCAACCACGACAACGTCCGGGATGCCCGCCGCAGGTTCGACGAATCCGGCGCCTGAGGCGCGCGCCGGATCCAGCGTTTCCAGGTGTTTTCAGGCAGCTTCGGCGTCGATATTGGCCAGCGGCGCCAAGGCGAAATCTACGGCTGCCCGTGCGTGGATCGTCGTGCTGTCGAAACCGGGCAGCGGCAATTTTTCAGCATCGAGAATGAGGCAAATCTCGGTGCAGCCAAGGATGACGCTGTCCGCACCGCCAGCCTTCGCCCGTTCGACGATCTCCAGCAGTTTAACACGCGATTCATCGCGGACTTTGCCGGCACAGAGTTCGTCGAAGATGATGTCGTGCACCGCCGTGCGGTCATCGGCGTCAGGCACGATCACGGAGACGCCGAGTTCGGCCATGCGGTCGGCATAGAACCCGTGTTCCATGGTGTAGCGGGTGGCAAGCAACAGCGGCCTCCTGCGACCGGCTGCCTTGAGCGCGCTTGCGGTTTCATCGATGATGTGGACCAGCGGGACGGAGATGCGGGCTGCCACTTCCTCAGCAATCAGATGCATGGTGTTGGTGCAGATCAGCACGCAGTCGGCACCGGCGCGCTCCAGGCCGGCTGCGACGTCCCCGAGTCGTCTGGAGGCGTCGGTCCAGCGACCGGCCTTCTGCAAGGCGACGATATCGGCGAAATTGACCGAATGCATCAGAACCTCGGCAGAGGTCAGGCCGCCATGTGCATCGCGGACCATCTCGTTGACGAGACGGTAGTAGACCGCCGAACTTTCGAAGCTCATGCCGCCGATCAGGCCAATGGTGCGCATAGAATTTGTCTCCGCTTGTGATTCCGTTGCCACCATTGTCGTTCGAAACATCCGCGCGTGATTTGCATTTTTCGTTCGATTTACAAAAATAACGTAATAAGATTGTGCGATATGTCTTCTTCGTGCAAATTTATCGCGTGGTAGTGAGGAGGGACGCTGATGCTGGACGAACGGGACCGGAAATTGCTCGATATCTTGCAAGGCGATGCCGGAATATCGGTCACGGCCTTGGCCGATGCCGTGGCTCTGTCGGTATCCGCCTGTTCGCGCCGGATCCAGCGACTGGAGGACAGCGGTCATATCGCCCGGCGGATCGTCGTGCTCGACCGCCGCAAAATGGGCGTGCCCACCACCGTCTACGCGCTGATCAAGACCGCCCATCACGCCGACGAATGGATCGAGCGCTTCAAGAGGGCTATCACCGACATACCGGAGATCGTCGAGGCGCACCGGCTGACGGGCAACCACGACTATATCCTCAAGATCGTGCTGCCGAGCGTCGAGCATTACGACGTGATCTACAAGACCATCGTCCGCCGGGTCGAACTGTTCGACGTAGCGGCTTCCATCTCGATGGAGGAACTCAAAAGCGGAATGGCAATCCCCGTTGGGTATGCGGTATAGGCGGGTGCTCAGATCGCCTCATAGGCGAACAACAAGCCGATGAGAGTGATGCCGAACAGGCCGAACAAGAAGCATTGGTCGGCGACCGTCTCGAGTGTCCTGCTGAGCTTCAGCCGGTTGGCAAAGCGGATCGACAAATAGGACGTGATGGCGCTGACGAGGAAGAGAAGCGAGGCGCAGCCTGCGTACTCGTCGACCCGGCTTGGCCCGATGCGGCCCTCGACAACCTTCACCAGTCCGATCAGCGTGGTGCAGATACCGACCATGGTGCCGGATGTCGGCAGGATATGCTGGGCCAGTGTCTTCTCAGCAGCCGGATTATCTTTTTTCGACACGGTCAATACTGTGTTCCCCCAGTCGCCACTGCAGGCGTCGGCTTCCCAACGCTTAATGCACGCGGACGTTGGTGTCGACATTAGCGTGGAGGATTAGCCCGCAATTGCTGTTCTTCCGGGAAGGTAGCTCTGGTCGTCGGCTGGCGGATCTGAGGATGTGCAACGGAGCCATGCGTAAACGGCGGTTGATGTCCGTCGAGAACAGGCTCACGTGAGGAGGGGGAGCACAGGAAAGGATCGTCATGCAGGAACATCATGTCGTCGTGGTCGGCGGCGGTTTTGCGGGATTGCAGATCGTCAACGACCTCAGGCGGGCGCCTGTCCGCATCACGCTGATCGATCGGCGCAATCACCACCTCTTCCAGCCGTTACTCTATCAGGTCGCAACGACACTGCTGTCGACCTCCGAGATCGCCTGGCCGATCCGCAGCCTTTATCGCGAGCGGCCCGATGTCACGACGCTGCTGGCCGAAGTCGAGGGCATCGACAGGCAGGCAAAGACCGTGGCGCTTACCAACGGCGAAATCGTTGGCTACGATACGCTGGTGCTGGCGACTGGTGCCACGCACGCCTATTTCGGTCATGACGAATGGGAGCCGGTCGCACCCGGCCTGAAGACGCTCGAGGATGCCACGACCATCCGCCGCCGCCTGCTTTTGGCCTTCGAGCGGGCCGAGATGGAAGAAGACGCGGCGATCCGCGAGGCGCTGCTGACCTTCGTCATCGTCGGTGCCGGACCGACCGGTGTCGAACTTGCAGGCATCATCGCCGAACTGGCGCACGATACCCTTCCGAAGGAGTTCCGCCGCATCGATACCACGAAGACCAAGGTCGTTCTCGTCGAGGCCGGGCCGCACATTCTCTCGGCCTTCGTCGATGACCTGTCGGCCTACGCCCACAGCAAGCTGCAGAGCAGCGGCGTCGAGATCCGCACCGGCAAGGCCGTGACGTCCTGCACGGCCGACGGTGTCGTTGTCGGCGACAGCTTCATTCCGTGCCGAACGATCGTCTGGGCAGCCGGTGTGCAGGCGTCGCCCGCGGCGGCCTGGCTCGATGTGCCGGCAGACCGCGCAGGCCGGGTCGTTGTCGAAAAGAACCTGACGGTACCCGGCGACGACGCAATCTTCGTGATCGGCGACACGGCGTCGGTTCTGCGCGAAGACGGGGCGCCGGTGCCCGGTGTTGCGCCCGCCGCCAAGCAGCAGGGTGCATTCGTCGCCAGGGTGATTGAGGCGCGGCTTTCCGGCAAGACCGTGCCGGATACCTTCCGCTACCACCACCAGGGAAACCTCGCCACCATTGGCAAGGGCGCGGCGATCATCGATTTTGGATGGATCAAAATGAAGGGCGGTCTCGCCTGGTGGATATGGGGGCTTGCCCACATCTATTTCCTTATCGGCACGCGGTCGAGGCTCAGCGTTGCCTGGAGCTGGTTGTGGATCTATCTCAGCCGCCAGCACAGCGCACGGCTGATCACGCAGAAAGAAACGCCGCGCGAGGATTGAGGTCACGCAAAAGGGCGACCCGCGAGGGCCGCCCTTGATGTCTTCAGGATGATTTCGACTTACGCTGCGAGCGAAGCGATATCGATGACGAAGCGGTAACGCACGTCGCTCTTCAGAACGCGTTCATAGGCTTCGTTGACGTCCTGGATGTTGATCTTCTCGATTTCCGAGACGATGTTGTGCTTGCCGCAGAAGTCGAGCATTTCCTGCGTTTCCTTGATCGAGCCGATCATCGAGCCCGACAGGCTCTTGCGGCCCGGGATCAGCGAGAAGGCATGAACCGGGATTGCATGTTCAGGCGCGCCGACGATGACCATCGAGCCATTGACCTTGAGCAAGCCGAGATAGGCGTTCCAGTCGATCGCGACACCGGCCGTGCAGATGATCAGGTCGAAGGTGCCGGCCAGCTTGGTGAAGGTTTCGGCATCCGACGTGGCGTAGTATTCCTTGGCGCCGAGCCGCAGTCCGTCTTCCTTCTTCGAAAGGCCCTGCGAGAGCACCGTGATATCGGCACCCATGGCGGCGCCGATCTTCACGCCCATGTGGCCGAGACCGCCCATGCCGACGATGGCAACCTTCTTGCCGGGACCGGCCTTCCAGTGGTGCAGCGGCGAGTAGAGCGTGATGCCGGCGCAGAGCAGGGGGGCGGCGCCGTCGAGCGGAAGATTTTCCGGGATCGAGAGGACATAGCCTTCCTTGACGACGATCGAGTCCGAATAGCCGCCCTGGGTGGGCGTCTTGCCGTCGGCTTCGACGCTGTTGTAGGTCTGCACGAGACCGGGCATGTACTGCTCGTTGTCTACATCCCGGTTGGCGCAGCCGACGCAGCTGTCGACGAAGCAGCCGACGCCAACGTGGTCGCCGACCTTGAACTTGGTGACGTTGGCGCCGACGGCGGACACGATGCCGGCAATCTCATGGCCGGGAACGATCGGGTATACGGCGTTCTTCCACTCGTTGCGAACGGTGTGGATGTCGGAGTGGCAGATGCCGGCAAACTTGATGTCGATGACGACGTCGTCGGCATTCGGCTCGCGCCGTTCGAATGTGAAAGGGGTGAGGGGTTTGGACGCGTCCGTTGCGGCGTAGCCTTTTGCGATTGGCATGGGATATTCCTTCTTTGGGGGCTGCAAGGTGATGATCCCTTATGCCGCGTTTCCTGTCACCGGCGTTAGAGCGATCCTCTCAGGTTTTTGCCCGATCCTGCAAAAGTGTGAACGCCGCCTATTTGCCGGGCTAGGGATTTCGCCTACATAGGAACGGTAGCTTGCTCCCCCTGCACCCCCGATTAAGAGTGCCTTGATGACACTGATGTTCAATCCCCATCATGAAATCGCATCGATCGCCGCCCGGTTTGCGCCCGGCGAAGGAGAGTTCAAGACAGCGATCGAAGGGCTCGGGATAAGCCGTCGCTCGATGCCGAGCGCACCCTGCCACGCCAGCTATCGGCCGTGCTTCGCGATGGTTATCCAAGGGGCGAAAAGCCTGCAGCTCGGAACCGACACCATTAATTACGGCGCCGGCGACTACCTCCTGACGTCGCTCGATCTCCCTGTCGCCTGGCGCGTCGTCGAGGCCAGTCCGGAAGTCCCGCACTTCTGCATAACGCTTGCCATCAGCCCCGAGAAACTGCTCGATCTGCTCAGCCGGACGGATATCCAGCGGCCAGCCGAACCTGCTGCGGGCCAGCGCGGAATGATGGTCAACATCGCGACGCCCGAATTGCTCGATGCTGCCGTGCGGCTGCTCCGCTTGCTCGATAATCCGAGCGACATCCCGGCGATGGCGCCGCTGCTCGAGCAGGAGATCCTCTACCGCATCCTGACGGGACCAGCGGGTGGACAACTCATCAACATCGCTGTCGCCGACAATCACGGCCACCGCATCGCCCGCGCCGTTGCCTGGCTCAGAGAGAATTTCGCTCGTCCGCTCCGCATCGAGGAGTTGGCCGAGCACGTCAACATGAGCGTTTCCTCCTTTCACCATCATTTCAAGGCAATCACAGCGATGACGCCGGTGCAGTACCAGAAGCAGTTGCGGCTGCACGAGGCCCGGCGGCTGATGCTGATCGAGCGGCTCGATGTCGGCACCGCCGGCCACCGCGTCGGTTACCAGAGCCCGTCGCAGTTCAGCCGCGAATACAGCCGTCTCTACGGCCTGTCGCCGCTGCGCGACGTCGAAGGCATGCGCGCGCCCATCGCCGCCGAATAGGGCTCGCGCAGCAGCTGGCCGCACGTCTCGGCGCTCACGGAAATTTCTTCGGCTCTCTGCCCAAAGTCGCTTGACGCCTTGAGCCAGCTGCGGCATAAGGCTGCGAACCGTACCGTACGGTACGCAAGTGGGAGTGGTCATTGTGCCGAGCGACGCACTGCAGACATCGGAGTTTTCGCCACGTCAGAACGCCGTTCTGGAGCAGGCGCTGCGATTGCTGGTGGACGGTGGCGAAAAGGCGCTGACGACATCCGGCGTGGCGCGCGCCGCCAATTGCTCCAAGGAAAGTCTCTACAAGTGGTTCGGCGACCGCGACGGGTTGCTGTCTGCGATGATTGCCCACCAGGCGAGCAAGGTCCGTACCTTCGAGCGCAACGGCGAACGGCTGACGGCGACGAGCCTGCACGATCATCTGGTGATCTTTGCCCGCGACCTCCTGGAAGTGCTGGCCGGCGACGTATCGCTGGCACTGAACAGGTTGGCGATCGGCCAGTCGAACCGCGATGGCTCGAAGCTTGGGAAGCTGCTGCTCGAGCGCGGACGTCGACAGATCGACCGACGTGCCAGCGGCCTGATCGATGCCGGCAAGCGGGCGGGGCTGTTGCGCTTCGACGATGCCAACGAGGCCTACCATACGCTCTATGGCCTCGTTGTCTCCGACCTGCACGTTCGCATGCTGCTCGGCGAACGCAGCATCAAGGATGGTGCCCAGCAGGCGGAGAGGGCGGTCAGTGCTTTCCTCAGGCTCTATGGCACGGAAAAAGTTTCGGCGGATGCAGCCGCATCCGTCTGATGGATCAAACCAAAATCGACAAGCAAGGGAAGGAAAAATCAAATGCGCGTCTATTACGATCGTGATGCCGATCTCAATCTCATCAAGGCCAAGAACGTAGTCATCGTCGGCTACGGGTCCCAGGGTCGCGCCCATGCGCTGAACCTCAAGGACAGCGGCGCCGCCAATGTGGTCATCGCGCTCAAGGCCGGTTCGCAGACGATCAAGAAGGCCGAAGCCGATGGCTTCAAGGTCATGACCGTCGCAGACGCCGCCAAGTGGGGCGACCTGTTGATGATGGCGACCCCGGACGAGTTGCAGGCCGATATCTGGAAGGCCGACATCGAAGCCAACATCCGTGACGGCGCCGCCATCGCTTTTGCCCACGGCCTGAATATCCATTTTGGCCTTATCGAGCCGAAGGCGTCGCTTGACATCGTCATGATCGCACCGAAGGGCCCCGGCCACACGGTTCGTGGCGAATACCAGAAGGGCGGCGGTGTGCCTTGCCTCGTGGCCGTTCACCAGAACGCTTCCGGCAACGCGCTTGAACTGGCGCTCTCCTACGCCTGCGGCGTCGGCGGCGGTCGTTCGGGCATCATCGAAACCAACTTCCGCGAAGAATGCGAAACCGACCTGTTCGGCGAGCAGGTCGTCCTCTGCGGCGGCCTGGTCGAACTGATCCGCGCCGGTTTCGAAACGCTGACCGAAGCCGGCTACGCACCGGAAATGGCCTATTTCGAATGCCTGCACGAAGTGAAGCTGATCGTCGACCTGATCTATGAAGGCGGCATCGCCAACATGAACTACTCGATCTCGAACACGGCGGAATGGGGCGAATACGTCACCGGCCCACGCATCATCACGGCCGAAACAAAGGCTGAAATGAAGCGCGTTCTGACCGACATCCAGACCGGCAAGTTCACCTCGGACTGGATGCAGGAATACCGTGCCGGCGGCTCGCGCTTCAAGGGCATCCGTCGCATGAACGACAATCACCAGATCGAGGAAGTCGGCGCCAAGCTGCGCGGCATGATGCCTTGGATCGGCAAGAACAAGCTGGTCGACAAGGCCGTCAACTAAGCCTTTCGTGATATTATGTGAGACAAGGAGGCCGGGGCGAAAGCCTCGGCCTTTTCCGTATGGTGGGTAGAGCGAAGTTTCGGGTTACGCTAGCTGATCTTCTCGACGTAGGCTGCCCAAGCCAGACCTTTGAAATGCGCATCGCAGGTCAGAATGTCTGCATCGTAAGTTTCAGCAGTTGCGTGGATGATTGCATCGGCGATCGACAGTTTGTGGCGCGTTGCCGTCTCCGCTGCCAGTCGTGCTATCGCCGTATCTAGTGGCGCGATGATGCATGTGGCTGTAAACGCGAAAAACTGATCGACGGCTTCTTCACCCTTTTCGCGGCTCAGCCACTTGGATAGCTCGAGCTGGACGATGGTGGGCACGACGCACTTGTCGCGTTCGGGCATTTCATCGGCCAAGCGTTGACCAGTCGCGCTGTCGAGCAACCATTCGATCCATGCCGAGCTATCGACCACGCGCATCAGAGACGATCGTCGCGGTCGCGATAGTTCTCAGGATTTCCTCCAGCCGCAATCCCCCTGAGGCTTTCGAGTGTCGGCACTGGCATAATCAGCACCGCATTGCCCTTCGGGATGAAAACGAACTCCTGACCCGCAGACCAGTCTTGCTGATCTCGGACCTCTTTCGGGATCGAAATCTGGAATTTGGACGATAGGGTTGCGGTTGCCATCTTACCATCTCTTGATCGATGTCTATCCAGTAAGAATAACACACCAGCAACGTCGGGGGAATTGACGTTTCCAACTGTATGGACCGATCGTTCGCTTCCTATTCATCATCAAAATCGTCACTGCCTATTGGCAAAATAGGTCAGCATTATTGACTTATCTTTTGTTGCGTGGTTAGCTTCCCGAAAGACACAAAATTACGAGGAAGCCCCATGTTGAATTGGGAAACGATCTTTGCGACGCGCTCGAGCCGGATGCGCGCCTCTGAAATCCGCGAATTATTGAAGCTGCTGGATCGGCCGGATATCATCTCGTTCGCGGGCGGGATCCCCGATCCGGAGTTGTTTCCGAAGGATGCGTTCAAGCAGGCCTACGCCGACATCTTCGACGGTGCGACTGTCGATGCAGCGCTGCAATATTCGGTCAGCGAGGGCTACAAGCCGCTGCGTGTGTGGCTCGTGCAGCAGATGGCCGGGCTCGGCGTTGCCTGCGGCCTCGACAACGTATTCATCGTCTCCGGGTCGCAGCAGGCGCTCGATTATCTGGGCAAGCTGATGCTGTCTCCCGATGATACGGCTCTCGTCACCGCGCCGACCTATCTCGGCGCGCTGCAGGCCTTTAACGCCTACGAGCCGACTTACGACCGGTTGACGCCGAACGGCAACCGCACGCCGGGTTCCTATCGCGCTGCTGCGGAGAAGGCCGGTGGGCGGGTGAAGTTTGCCTATCTGTCTCCGGATTTTGCCAATCCGACCGGTGAGACGATCGACCTCGAGGCGCGCGAAAAGCTCATCGACCTCGCCGACGATCTCGATATCGCTATCGTCGAAGATGCCGCCTACCAGTCGCTGCGCTACGACGGCAACCCGATCCCGCCGATCCTTGCCCTGGAGATTTCCCGCAAGGGCGATATCGAAGCAACGCGGACGATCTATTGCGGCAGTTTTTCCAAGACGATGGCACCGGGTCTGCGCGTCGGATACGTCGTTGCCAACGCTCAGGTAATCCGCAAGCTGGTGCTGATGAAGCAGGCGGCGGATCTTCACTCTTCGACCATCAACCAGATGGCCATTCACAAGGTCGTCGAGCATGGTTTCCCGGCTCAGGTTGCCAGGATCGGAACGGTCTACAGGCGCCGCCGGGACTGCATGCTGGCAGCCCTTGCCAAGTACATGCCGGCCGGGACCCACTGGACGAAGCCTGAAGGCGGCATGTTCATCTGGGTCACCCTGCCGGAGGGCATGGATGGAGCGACGCTGCTTGCAAAATCGCTACAGACGGCCAAGGTCGCATTCGTGCCGGGGCAGGCGTTCTTTGCGGATGGATCCGGCGCCAATACATTCCGGATGAGTTTTTCCCGCGCCGACGACCAGCAGATCGAAGAGGGCATTCACCGCCTGGCGGACCTGATTGCGCAAGAGATCGTCTCCAAGGCGGCCTAGTGGGTGCGCTTGCTCAAGGCAGACGTTTTGTCCGGCCGTGGGCCATTCTGAAATCCCTCTATCTCCGGAGCCGCACAGTTCGTCTGCCGGGCGCCTCCGGCGTTGTTGTGCCTGTTGGATGCAGTTCCCCATCGGTTGAGCACGCGACCGTTGCAAAATGCCATTGATTGCACGCCGACCTGTCACACATCTGTAAAACGCCGTCCCTATGGGAAGTGCAAACCAATGAGGACCGAGCCATGAAGACGATCGCTACCGCCGCCGCGCTGTTTGCCGCGAGCCTTGCCGCATTGCCGGCCTCCGCTGCCGATCTTGTGCTCTACACCAGCCAGCCGAACGAAGATGCGCAGGCGACCGTCGATGGCTTCATGGCCGCGAACCCGTCGATCAAGGTCGACTGGGTGCGTGATGGCACACCGAAGATCATGGCCAAGCTTCAGGCCGAGATGGTCGCTGGCAATCCCGTTGCCGACGTGCTTCTGATCGCCGACACCGTGACGCTCGAGCGGCTCAAGGAAGCTGGCAAGCTGATGGCCTACAAGTCTCCGGAAGCCGTGAACTACGATGCGTCGCTCTATGACGCAGGCGGTTACTATTATTCGACCAAGCTGATCACGACCGGCATCGTCTACAACACTGCCGCCGCCATGAAGCCGACCAGCTGGCAAGACCTGGCCAAACCGGAAGCCAAGGGCCTCGTGGTCATGCCGAGCCCCCTGACATCAGGTGCAGCGCTGATCCATGCGCAGACGCTGGCGGGTGTGCCGAGCCTCGGCTGGGATTTCTACAAGAGCCTCGCTGCCAACGGGGCGATTGCATCGGGCGGCAACGGCCAGGTGCTGAAGTCGGTGGCTTCAGGCGAAAAGGCCTATGGCATGATCGTCGACTACATGCCGATCCGCGAGAAGGCCAAGGGCGCACCGCTCGCCTTCGTCTTCCCGACCGAAGGCGTGTCCGCCGTCACCGAGCCGGTTGCGATCCTGTCGACGGCCAAGCACGCGGATGCTGCCAAGGCGTTCGTCGACTATGTGCTGTCCGAGAAGGGGCAGGCGGGTTTCGTCAAGCTCGGCTATATTCCGGCGCGCAACGGGGTTGCCATGCCAGAGGGCTTTCCGGCGCGCAGCACGATCAAGGTGCTGCCGCTCGATGCCGCAGCGGCTGTCAAGAATACCGACCAGGATCTGAAGACCTTCTCCTCGTTCTACGGTGTGAAGTGAGTTACAAGATCCCGTCGATCAACCTGGACCACGCATGACAGACTATCTTCGCCGGGGAAATGGCCAGCCAATCTGGCTGTTTCCCCTCGTTGTCCTTGCCGTTCTGATCCTGTCGGCCATGCCGCTGGTGCGCCTTGCCGTTGCCGGCATCGCAGCTCTGCTGCACGGCGGTGCATATGATCTCGTCTCCGATGCCGGCCTGTGGCAATCCACCTGGTACACGGTCGAGACCGCGGTGATCGGCACCGTCATTTCCGTGGCCATCGGCTGCCTGTTTGCCTTCCTGCTCGGTCTCACCGATCTTCCCGGAAAGGGCATTCTCAGTTTCCTCTTCGTGCTACCGATGATGATCCCGCCGCAGGTCACGGCGCTCGCCTGGGTGCAGATGAGCGGCCCCTCGAGCCCGCTGCTCAAAGCACTCCACATCGCGCCGCCGCTGGGGTCGCCACAGCCGCTCTATTCGATCGGCGGTATCGCGTTGCTCTACGGTGTGCAGCACGCGCCGCTGGTCTATCTCGCTCTGCGGGCCGGCCTGATGGCGTTGCCGCGCGATGGCGTCGAGGCTGCCCGGCTTTCCGGCGCGGGTGGCTTCCGGGTGTTTCGCGATGTCATCCTTCCGCTATCGATGCCGGGCATCGTTGCCGGTGCTGCGATCGCCTTCGTCTCGTCCATCGGCAATTTCGGCATTCCGGCGATCCTCGGCATTCCCGCCTCGATCTTCACGCTGTCGACGTTGATCTTCACCAAGTTCTCCGCTTTTGGCCCGCGCACATTCGGGGATGTCGCCGTGCTGTCGTCGATCATCGCGGTCATTTCGATTGCCGGGCTTGCGTTGCAGAACCGGGCGCTGCGAGGGCGGGATTACCGCGTCATCGGTCTCTCCGGTGCGTCAGCTGCCTTTGCGCTTGGACGCTGGAAACTTGCCGCCGGACCGCTGCTCTGGGGGCTGGTGTTCATCATGCTGGTGGCGCCATTCCTTGCGCTTGTCGCCGGCGCGCTGGTGCCTGCCTACGGCGTGCCGCTTTCGTTGAAGACGGCATCGTTGCATGCCTTCGAGGAAATCCTGTTTCACCAGTCGGTGACACGGGTCGCTTTTGGCAATTCGCTGTTTCTCGCTGGCGCCACAGCGCTCGGCCTGCTGGTGCTGACGGTGCTTGCCGCCTACGTGCTGACGAAGCGGCGGGACCTTGCCAGCCGGCTGCTGGCGGGGCTGATCGACATTCCCTATTCGCTGCCGGGGATCATCATCGCTGTCTGCTTCATCCTGCTGTTTGCAGCGCCCCTGCCGCTCATCCATGTCACGCTCTACGGCACGATCTGGATCATCCTGCTTGCCTACTTCTCGGCCTATTTTTCCGTCAGCCTCAAACCGGTGATGAGCGCGTTCCTGCAGCTTGATCCGGCGCTGGAAGAAGCGGCGCGGCTCTCGGGGGCAGGCTTCCGGCGCCGCCTGGTCGATATCATCGTGCCGCTGATAGCGCCGGCCGCCGGTGCCTCTGTCATCCTCGTATTTCTCATTGCCTGCAACGAGTTGACGGTGTCGGCGCTGCTCTGGTCGGCGGGCACGCAGACGCTTGGCGTGGTCATCTACAATCTCGACGACAGCGGCAGCTCCGACCTCGCATCTGCGATGTCCGTGCTGGTCGTTGCGATGGTGGTTCTCCTGATGCTGCTTCTGGAGCTTCTGGCCAATCGGCTGCCGAAGGGAGTGGTGCCGTGGCGCAGCTGATCCTCGATACGCTCAGCAAGGATTTCGGAACGGGTCGCGCCGCCGTCGAAGGACTTTCGCTGACCGTGCGCGAGGGTGGGTTCCTCGCGCTTCTCGGGCCATCCGGTTGCGGCAAGACGACGGTGCTGCGGATGATTGCCGGTTTCGAGCAGCCGACGGGAGGTTCGATCCATCTCGGCGACCGTTTGCTTGCCAATGCGATGTCCGCTCTCCCGCCGGAAAAACGCAATATGGCGATGGTGTTTCAGTCCTATGCGCTATGGCCGCACATGAACGTCGCCGACAATGTCGGTTATCCGCTCAAGGTCCGTGGCATTTCCGGTTTGGACTATCGCGACAGGGTGATGGAGGCGCTGCGCACCGTGCGGCTTGGTGATTATGCCGAGCGTCGCCCGGCTGACCTCTCTGGCGGCCAGCGACAGCGGGTGGCGCTGGCGCGCTGCCTGGTGACATCGCCCGACGTCGTGCTGCTCGACGAGCCACTCGCCAATCTGGACCGACATCTGAAGAAGGAGATGGAGGAAACGTTCCGCGAGTTCCACCAGCGCTCTGGTGCCACGATGGTCTATGTGACGCACGACCAGAGCGAGGCGATGGCGCTGGCAACGGATGTCGCCGTCATGTCGGAAGGCCGTTTGCTGCAAGTTGCCGAACCCGCCGAGATCTATGCCCGTCCCGAGGGGAAGCTGGTGGGTAGCCTGATTGGCCAAGGCAGCATTCTTTCGCTGCCGCTATCGCCCGAGACGGTCGGACGAGCCCTCGACTGGAGGGCGCTGGCGCCTCTGATGGCGGGTTCGTCGAGCAGTCGTGGCGCATCTGTCGATATTCTGGTGCGTCCGGAGGACGTCATCGCCGATGCCGAAGGGATCGAATGCAGCGTTGAGGCGGTGCTTTACGAGGGCGAACGCTATGCCGTGCGGCTAGCTCTGCCCGATGGCCAGGTCCTGCGCGCCTACACCCGCCATTCGGTGTCACCGGGCGACCGGATACCGGTGGTCATCCGCGCCGGCTGGAGGCTGTAGCCACTGAATGGCGATCTCCCTCATGAGGTGGTTGTCGCCCTCTGCCAGCTGTGTTTCAGTCGAGTGTCGTTCAAAAGGAGTCGCCATGCAGAGCACAGCTTTTCCAATCTTCGATCTCGGCGCCTATGAGGCTGCAGGGGCTTCCGATAAGCGAAGGCTTGGCAATGTTGTCGATGATATCTGCCGCTCGACAGGCTTCCTGGCAATCGCCAACCACGGCATCAGCGACGGCATTATTCAGGACATCTGGGCTACGACAAAGGCCTTCTTCGACTTGCCCGCGGCAGAGAAACAGCAGGCCAGTGCCCCTTATCCTGGCTATCCCTACGGTTATCTCGGGCCCGGCACGGAAGCGCTGGCTAAATCGCGTAACGTCGAGACACCGCCTGATCTGAAAGAGAGTTTCAATGGCGGGCCTCTGGCCGTACCGCCGGGTATGACGGATACGGAGGCGCTTAGCTTTTGCTATGCGGCGACGATCTGGCCATCTGCTCCGAAGGGTTTCACCGAGGCCTGGAAGAACTACTATAGCGCAATGGAAGACCTTGCTGCGCGGATCATGCGGGTGTTCGCGACGGCACTGCAGCTCGACGAACATTTTTTCGATGCCCATATCGACGCTCCCATCAGCGCCCTCAGAGCTCTCAATTATCCGGAACAGGCAGTGTCTCCCGAGCCGGGGCAACTGCGTGCGGGTGCGCATACGGACTATGGCAGCCTGACGATCCTGCTTCCGCAGCCGGGATCCAAGGGACTTGAGATCATCGCACCGGACGGCAGCTGGACACCGGTGCCGCCGGTACCCGGTGCATTTGTCATCAACATAGGCGATCTCATGGCGCTGTGGACCAACGACCGCTGGGTCTCGACTATGCACAGGGTGGTCAATCCGTCTGCGGAGGAGGGTGGGCTACAGCGTCGCCAGTCACTGGCCTTCTTTCACCAGCCGAACTGGTTTTCGGAAATCTCCTGCTTGCCGTCTTGCGTGGCGCCGGGCGATAGCCCGAAATATGCGCCTGTCCTTTCCGGCCCCTACCTCATGGGCAAGTTCAAATCGACCGTCACAGGAAAGGCCGGCTAAATTTCCCGATATCGAGATGCCATCGATGCGGTGGCTTGCACAGGCAGCACGCATCTCGACTTTCCGACCTCATGACCCTGGAATTTATAATGAACACGACACGCATCGAAGAAACCGCCGGATGGCCGCCTGAGAAGACTGTTATTGCGGTTCCTGCCGTAGAACTGCGGGTGCTGGCCGGCGACCATCCGGTCCATCTTGCCAATGCCGATGCCATCACGGCCAACTGGGCAGCGGAGATTGCCGCCAACCCGACGCTGTTCGACGGCCGGATGGTGTTCCAGCGACGTCTGGAGATCACCTCTTCCGGAATTCGCGGCGAGGGTCACGTGGTGCCGTTCTCGTCCTTCATGTGGTGGCGCAAGCAGGCGGATCGCAGCGGCGGCTTTCATCTGTTCGGTTATCCCGTCATCGCCAGCTCCGATGGGGCGCTGGTGGCAATCAGGATGGGCGCGCATACCGCCAATCCCGGCCAGGTGTATTTTGCTGCCGGCTCGCTAGACGAACACGATATCGTCGACGGTTTCTGCGACATAGCCTCCAATATGCGTCGCGAGGTAGGGGAGGAAACCGGGCTCGATCTGGACCTTGCGACGGCCGATGGCGGATATTACGGGGTCCACCAGAACAGCACCGTCACGCTGTTTCGCATTTTCCGTTTTTCGCAGACGGCGGAAGAATTGGTGGCGGCAATCGAGCGGCACATGATTGACGACGAGGAGCAGGAAATTGCCGGCGCTGTGGTCATTCGTTCGGCCGATCCGAAGGCTCAGCCCTACCACGGGAGTATGGTGACCATCCTCGACTGGTATTTCAATCGGCAGGCTTGAGCCAGTCGCCTTGCACTTGGCAGCGCGGTCGGGCAGGTTGCCCGTCGTCGAAGATTTCAGGAGGCTGATTTGGCTCGCAGTTACGGCATCTACGATGTGTTCACCGATCGCAAACTGGCCGGCAATCCGCTGGCCGTGATCTTCGACGGGGACGGGCTCGGCGACGCGGAAATGCTTTCGATCGCGAGAGAGATGAACCTTTCGGAGACTGTCTTCGTCTGCTCGTCGACCAATCCTGCCCACAGCGCCAGCTTGCGGATATTCACGCCCGGGCGTGAACTGCCGTTTGCCGGCCATCCGACCGTCGGCACCGCTATAGCTCTTGCCGAGCGCAATCATGCCGGAAATGGCGGCGAACTCGATCTGGTGTGCGTGCTCGAGGAGAAGGTCGGACCGGTGCGCTGCGCCGTTCGCCTCCGCCAGCAGCAGGCGAGCTTTGCCGAATTCGACCTGCCGCGCAAATCGCAGCAGATCACCCTGCCGCTCGACAGGCTCGGGATCGCCAATGCCCTGGGATTGCAGCCGAGCGAACTCGCTTTCGAGAATCACGTCGTGTCGCTGTGGTCGGCCGGCGTGCCGTTCCTGCTCATTCCCGTGCGCGACATAGGCACCGCCGGGCGTGTGGAGTTCGATCCGCAGCTCTGGGAGAAGACCGTGCCCTTCGTCGACGGGGCATTGGCCTCGGCCTACCTCTACTGCCGAGGCGCGGTCAACCACACCGCAAAGTTCCATGCGCGGATGTTTGCCGCCGGCATGGGCATCGTTGAGGATCCTGCAACGGGGTCCGCAGTCGCCGCGCTGTCCGGCGCCATCCATCGTTTCGACAGGTTGCCGGATGGCCATCATCCGATCATCGTCGAACAGGGCGTGGAGATGGGCAGGCCGTCGCTCATCCATCTGCACATCGATGTCACCAATGGTGAAATTTCCAATGCGCGTATTGGCGGCCAGGCTGTTCGCATCGCGTCCGGAACGCTGGATCTTTGATTTTAAAGGGTTTTCTGACTTATCCGGTTTTTTTTGACAATTCGGCAAAGAAAATTCGTCAATCGGCTGGACAATGAAAGCGATCCTATTTATATCGCCCTCACACCGGAAGAACAAGCGGTGCGGGTGATTAGCTCAGTTGGTAGAGCAGCTGACTCTTAATCAGCGGGTCGTAGGTTCGAGCCCTACATCACCCACCAAATTCTCTTTAAAATCAATTTGTTGTAGGTATCCTTGGAGGATACCTACGGTCCGGGTACGCAAGTTCCGGTCTGGATCTTTCCGCGAATTCTATAAAATTCGTTAAGGAATTTCGCGCTTAGCGCGTCATCCGATAACCCCACCATTGTGCCGAATGCGTCATGTTACTAAGTTATGTATATCGGGACCTGCGAGGAGGATCGCCGATGGTCGATCAGGGAGGTGATGATGATCGAGGCTTCCACGCTTTTTCACGCTTCTGTTCACTACAGGGGCATTGCGCTGCATAACGGCGTACTCACCCTGCCACGCCTGCGGGCCATCGTTGGCAAGACGGCTCCGAAAAAGGCGAAAATTACCGATGCGGATATTGTCCGTGCGGTCACAAGCCGGGACGGGACGTTCGAACTTGACGGATGGCGGATCAAGGTCTCTGCCATCCACCAAGTCGATCGCCCTTAGTGCTGTCCAAGCCCTCAATCTTATCCAAGCCAGGTCTTTTTCAAAAGTCTGGAACTAAAGTGCTCGCTGAAGGGTTGCGCCGGCAGAATACAGAACTTTTCAGTGCAATTGAGCCGGGATCAAAATGCCACCCTGCACGTCAGGCGCGCTGTGGGTAGTGATCTGCCTGGCCAAGACCGGCTTTGGGAGATTGCTGGGCAGCAAGAGCAGTTGCAAATGATTGATCGGGTGATAACTGACCTTTCGGGGTTACCGGATTAAGAATTTTCAAGCGCACATATTTTAAAATTATTCGAATCGGAGCTTTTCTTGCGACAGTTATTTTGGGCGGTTATCGCAATCGCCGTCGGTCTTGCGGTGTCATCGGCCTCAATGGCGCAATCCCTTGCTGCGCCGAAGTCTGCGCCGATCCTGGTGATTTCGGGTGACATCACAAACACCAATGTTGCGGGGACTGCGCAGTTCGACCTGCCGATGCTGGAGGCCCTCGGCATGGAAAAGATGTCGACCAAGACGCCCTGGTACGAGGGCGTGGTGACGTTCGAAGGCGTGCCTATGGACAAGCTGATGAAGATGGTCGGGGCCAAAGGCACAAGCGTCCGCGCAGTCGCGCTCAACGACTACGCCATCAACATCCCGATTTCCGATTTCGCCGAGTACGGCACAATGCTGGCGATCAAGCGCGACGGTCAATATATGCCGGTTCGCGACAAGGGACCGCTGTTTATCGTCTATCCGTTCGACAGCAACAGCGAGTTGCAGACGCAGACATATTACGGCCGATCAGCCTGGCAACTCGCCAAGCTCGTCGTGGAGTAACAGGCGTTGCGAAGCACCACCGTTGCGTTCAGGAAGATCCAGTGGGTGCTCGCCGGGGTGGTCTGCTTTTTCGTCCTTTCTTCTTCCTATCTCTCCTATGTGATCATCGAGCGGCAGGAAGCCCTGCATCAGGTCGCAGGCTATAACGAGACCTGGAGCGTCAGCCAGACGTCCTCGGAATTGCTGCGGCTCGAAAAGACGCTGCTGGCCTATTCGGTCCCGGGTAGCGGCGTGTCGTTGAAAGATGTGCGGCTTCGGCTGGACATCATGTTCAATCGTCTCGGCGTATTGGAAAACGCCACCTTTCGAAACTTTGTCCGCAACGACAATTTCAACAAGTTGGCCATCGAACAGCTGAAGACGGCGCTTGATACGGTCGACCGTTCGATGCCGGCGAGCGATACGGCGCCATTCGATCCTCAGCCGGCATTGAAGATCCTCGCCGATATCGAGCCCGATGTCATTGCGCTCGGTTCCGCTGCAATCGAAAGCGGTGCGAAGAAGATCGATGAAGACGAGGCCGGTCTTGAGCGGCTGCATCTGATCTATACGGGCCTGACCGCTGGCCTCATCCTCTGCGGCATCGCTCTGATCATCCTTCTTGTCCAGCACAACCGGCTGCTTGCGCGCGCGCGCGACAAACTCAACAGGGCAACGGAAGAGCTGCAGCGCACATCGCGGGAAACCGACGCGCAGAATTTTCGCTATCTGACGGCCTTCAACAACATGACGCAGGCGCTGTGCATGTTTGACAAGGACGGCCGCATGATCGTCTGCAACGACCGCTTCTCGACGATGGCGGCGCGGCCGCGCGGCATCGCCAGCGGTACGTCCATCGACAGCATTGCCAAAACCTCCGAGTCCGGGTCTGGTTCTTCGACCTTCGAACAGCTTCTTGCCCTCCAGATTCCGCTGATCAAGGAAGCGCGGCGCGGCGTCTTCATGCATGAGGCTTCCGATCGCAAGGCCTACGTGGTGACCCACGAGCCGCTGCCGGAAGGCGGCTGGCTTGCGACCTACGAGGACATCACGGAGCGGCGTCGGCTGGATGCGCGCATCGCCCACATGGCCCATCACGATGCGCTGACCAATCTGGCGAACAGGGTGCTGTTCATGGAGATGCTGGAGCGCAAGCTGAAGGAGGCAAAGCGCGACGGCGACGCGGTGGCCGTATGTTTCCTTGACCTCGACGGCTTCAAGGATGTCAACGATACGATGGGGCACCACGTTGGAGACGAGCTTCTGCAGCGGGTATCGCAGCGCCTGCTCGCCCATGTCGGCCCCCGCGACGTCGTCGCCCGCATCGGCGGCGATGAGTTTGCTGTCATCAATATCCTTAAAGCCAACGAGGATTTGAGCGAGGAAGCCAGCGAGAAGGAGAGCCTGGAGCTGCCGATCCGGCTGGTTGCAGAGCTGACGCGTCCTTACCTGTTGGACGATCACGAGGTGACCATTGGCGCCAGCGTTGGCGTGGCAAAGTTTCCCCAGCATTCCTCGGATCCGGAAGAACTGTTGAAATACGCGGATCTGGCCATGTACGAGGCCAAGGCCGAAGGGAAGGGACGCGTGCGCGTCTTCCGTCCTGACATGGACGAGCGGCTGCTGGCGCGAAAGGCGCTGGAAGTCGATCTGCGCAAAGCGCTCAAGCGGCGCGAGATGGAAGTTTACTACCAGCCTCTCGTGGACACCGCGACGCGTCAGGTATCCGGCTACGAGGCGCTGTTACGGTGGAACCATCCCCGGATGGGTCAAATCCCGCCAATGGACTTCATCCCGATTGCCGAGGATACAGGGCTGATCGGCGCGCTCGGTGCGTGGGTGCTCAACCAGGCCTGCGCCGATGCCGTGCGCTGGCCTGACCACATCACGGTCGCCGTCAATCTTTCCCCGATCCAGTTCCGTAACGACAACCTGATCCAGACGGTCGTCGCGGCCCTGACGGATAGCGGGCTCGAGGCCGGCCGGCTGGAGCTGGAAATCACGGAATCCGTCCTGCTCGATGCAGGCGCCCATACGGCGTCGACCTTGCTGGCCCTCAAGAAACTCGGCATCTCGATTGCTATGGATGATTTCGGTACCGGCTATTCGTCGCTGTCCAATCTCAGAAGTTTCCCCTTCGACAAGATCAAGATCGATCGGTCGTTCATCCGCGAGTTGACCCTGCATTCGGAATCACTGTCCGTCGTCCGGCTCATCACCGCTCTTGCCCAGACCCTGGGGATGTCGACGACGGCGGAGGGCGTGGAGACCGAGGAGCAGTTCGCCGTTCTCCAGGAGATCGGCTGCACGCAGGTTCAGGGCTATCTGTTCGCCAAACCGAAACCGGCGCGAGACCTCGGCAACGATCCTCGACAGTAATGCTGGCTTCCCCGGTTGATCTCAGGATGACGAGGGGCTATGGGCAGATATAGTGATATCGAGCGTGACGTGGCCCATGGTCGGGCCAAAGCGGCAGAAGGCCTCGTTGATCGTCGCAAAGACCGCGCCGGCATCGCCGCGCAGCTTGGTGCAGAAGTTCTTTGAACTGTGGAACACGCCGGACTGCTTGAGGAAGTCGATGCAGCCGTAGATCTCGTCCATGTGCTGATCGATGCCGAGAACGTAGAGCGAGAATTGCGCGGAGACAGTCTCTCCCGTCAGGGGCGTTTCGCGAACGGCTGCGAGAGCCGCCTGCTTGCGTTCTTCGAGCGGTAGGGTGCTGACCATGCTGGTGCTTGGCGTGCAGATCGGATCGTCGGGTTCGCCGGGGCAGCCGCGCGATACCGTGGCGTGCAGTACGCAGTGCTTGCCCGATGAGGCTGCCGCCACGAAGAGGTCGCGCATCGCTGGAAATAGTACGTCGGTCGAGCCGACCAGCAGGGTCGAGAGATCGTCGGTCGACACCCGCATCTGGTCACGATAGGGGTCCAGAGCACCGAGCGCGCCGTGGATGACGCCGACGAAATCGTCGGTCATCGGATAAAGTGATATTTGTGCGCCTGAAAACATTTTAGCCCGCCTCGCTCCGCTGGTATTATCCAGATCAGCTTTAGGGTTTGGAAGCATGTGCGCTTCGGTCTCAGCCCCGGCAATACGGAGCACCCCTGTCGATCCCCTCTGATAGCATGGAGCGGAAGAGATAAAAGCAGATTTTTCCCGGGTCGGCCGAGGGAGTGGAACTGCAAGGTCATGGCAGGCCGCATGCATCCTTTTGCCGCCTGACCCGTTTGCGAGGCGAGAGTTGCGGCTTGCAACGCGCAGGGACGCCATCAGATGAAAATTGCGACCTACAATGTAAACGGCGTGAACGGTCGCCTCGAAAACCTGCTGCGCTGGCTCGACGAATTCAGTCCGGACATCGTCTGTCTGCAGGAATTGAAGGCGCCGGACACCCGCTTCCCGGCTCGGGAAATCGAGCGGGCAGGCTACGGGGCGATCTGGCATGGGCAGAAAAGCTGGAACGGCGTGGCAATCCTGGCGCGGGACGCTATGCCGCTGGAGACCAGACGCGGGTTGCCCGGTGATGACGATGGACAGAGCCGTTATATCGAGGCGGCAATCGGCGGCGTCCTGGTCGGCTGCCTGTACCTTCCGAACGGCAATCCGCAACCAGGCCCGAAGTTCGAATACAAGCTAGCCTGGTTCCAGCGCCTCGCCGACTATGCGACCGAGCTTCTGGAGCTCGAGGTCCCGGTCGTCCTTGCCGGCGATTTCAATGTGATGCCGACCGAACTCGACGTTTATAATCCGAAACGCTGGATCGACGATGCGCTGTTTCATCCCAATGTCCGCTACGCCTTCCGGGAGCTCCTCGATCAAGGCTGGACAGACGGCATACGGCAGATGCACCCCGATCAACGGATCTATACGTTCTGGAAATATCTCCGCAACGCCTATGCCCGCGATGCCGGTTTGCGCATCGACCACTTCCTCCTCAGTCCCTCGCTGGTCGAGCGGCTGTGCGACGCCGGGGTCGACAGGGACGTCCGCGGCTGGGCGCATGCCAGCGATCATGCTCCCGCGTGGATCACGCTCGACGACTAGGGACGTCAAGGCGCTCCATGAACGCCTTGAATGCCTCGAGAAACGGTCGTTGCCCCCGCAGCAGCTTGATTTCCGCCTGATCGAGATCGAACCAGCCGGCGCGGTCGACTTCCGGAAAACTTTGTATCTGGCCGGATTTCGGCGGCCACTGCATTTCGAAACTGTTGCTGACGATCGCGTCTGCATCGATCTCGGCATTGGCCGCGAAAGCGACGACGACTTTGCCACCAGGCTGTCTGATTTCCCCGAGCAGCGTGAACGGACCGTCGAGGCTGGTGCCGATCTCCTCGCGGACCTCCCGGCGGGCCGCGGCGAGATCGTCCTCGTCCGGTTCGATGCCGCCTTTTGGAAGCGACCAGGCGCCTTCGTCCTTGCGGGCCCAGAAGGGGCCGCCCGGATGGACGAGCAGGACTTCGGGTGCCCCATGTGTGGCAAAGCGGTAGATCAGTACGCCGGCACTGCGTTTCACAATCTCAACTCTTCGCGTCAGCCTTGAGGGATAGCCCGAAATCTCGATAGACACTGAGACAATCGGTATAGCTGAGAGTTCTGCTCTCGCCATAAGAAACATGGGCGTTGGAAGCGCCTATACCTGCCTCTTCGGCGACGAACAGGATAGCCTCACCCAGTGACAGGCCTACAATCATGTCGTCGGCGCCGTCATCGCTGTCGATCCCTGTTATCGTTGCGGCAAGTGCGCGCTTGGAGAAGACGACCTCTCGCTCTGCTGGCCTCATGTCTGCGGGTCCTCCCGTTCGGCACGGCTTCAGCCGCGCAATTCTGGATACTTGCGCTGCAGTTCGCTGTCGTCGGAGCAGGAGGTGTCAACTGCGGACAACTCGACCGATACTGCTTCGCCGACGTCGAGTTCGCCATCATGATGGAGTTCGACCTGGTCTCCATCGTGCCTGACGAGGGTCGCAGACGATGTGAAGCCGCGTTTTAGCAACCAATCGCGGGGTGCCTTGACGAGCAGGGTAACAGCAAACTTGCCATTCTCTTTTTCGGTCGCGACAGTCACGCTGTAGGAAACTGGCGCGGTTTCGTTGGCCAGCTCAAGCTTGCCGGTCGCGTCTGCCTTGTGCAGGGTGTTGGTCATGATGATCCTCTCATTGTCATGTTCAGAAACAAATTCGGGCCCTTGAAGTTCCGATCCGTGCCGTTCGATGGCGTGCGTGGCAAATTGCCGAACGCTCATCCGCAGCCTGCAGGCTTCAGTGCCGCCATCCTTCAGATTGAATTCGGAGACTTCGGTGGGGAACCATGACGCGCAACGCTGGTTAGTCTGGTCCAAGCCGACCAAAAGGAGACAGGCCATGAACGGTTATCCCAAGCCGCCATTTCCCACGCAGTCACAGTCCATCCCCGGCAAGACGGCCCGGATGGATCCGAAGCCCGACCACGGGGAGAGCTCCTACAAGGGGTCCGGACGTCTGGCCGGAAAGCGCGCCGTAATTACCGGCGGCGACAGCGGCATCGGTCGCGCCGTCGCAATCGCATTTGCGCGGGAGGGTGCGGATGTGCTCGTTTCTTATCTCGATGAGCACGAGGACGCAGCGGAGACGAAGCACTATGTCGAAGAGGCCGGACGCAAGGCGGTTCTGGTGCCCGGGGATATCCAGGATGCAGCCCATTGCCGGGCGATCATCGACAAGGCCGTATCCGAACTCGGAGGTATCGACATTCTCGTCAACAATGCCGCTCACCAGAATACCTTCAAGGATATCGCGGAGATATCCGATGAAGAGTGGGAGCTGACCTTCAAGGTCAACATCCACGCTATGTTCTACCTGACAAAAGCAGCCGTCGAACACATGGCCCCCGGTAGCTCGATCATCAACACGACCTCGGTCAATGCCGACATGCCAAATCCGACGTTGCTTGCCTATGCAACGACCAAGGGCGCCATCCAGAACTTTACGGGCGGATTGGCGCAGATGCTGGCCGAGAAGGGGATTCGCGCCAATGCCGTTGCGCCGGGCCCGATCTGGACGCCGCTTATCCCATCCACCATGCCGGAAGAGAACGTTACCAACTTCGGCAAGCAGACGCCAATGAAGCGGCCGGGGCAGCCGGCGGAACTCGCAACAGCTTACGTCATGCTTGCAGATCCGCTGTCGAGCTATGTTTCCGGTACCACTATTGCAGTCACCGGCGGCAAGCCGTTCATCTAGTCAAAAGAGGAAATGTCATGACACAGGAAAACGAAAAGGTCGCACGCACCTGGGAATTGATGGAGAAGATCCTTTTCTGCATGCTTTCCACCCGGGTCGGCGAGGACATCCGTTCGCGGCCAATGGCAGCCCATTTCGAGCCGATTGAAAATGCGATCTATTTTCTGACGGACGTGGCTAGCCACAAGGACGAGGAAATCGAGCGCCGGCATAATGTCGGCCTGTCCTTTGCCGACACAAAGGGCCAGAAGTATGTTTCCGTGACGGGCGATGCAGAAGTGTCTAACGACCGTGAGCGGATCCGCGAACTTTTCTCGACGCCCGCCAAAGCCTGGTGGGAAAGCGCGGAGGACCCGTCTATCCGGGTTCTGAAAGTCACGCCGAAATATGCGGAATACTGGGATAGCCCAGGCACCGTCGTCAGCTACGTCAAGATGATTGCCGCAGCCATGTCGAGCGCCAAGCCCGACATGGGCGAGAATGCCAAGGTTTCGCTTTAAGGAGCAGGGTTTCTTCAGCCCTTTTCGCCCGGCAGCCCATGTGGGCTTGCCGCTTTGAGCATCGAGAGTAGGTCGGTCCGAAGGTCTCCTCAGATCTTCGGGCCGATTTTGTTTATCAGCGATGGCTTCTTCCGTTGGCCATCGCCAGTGCGAATACGCCGCAGAGTACAGCAACCAGCAGGTAGTCGAATGCTGTCAGCAGTCTGAAGATTTCCATGTTTTTCTCCTCCTCAAGAGAGCGTCCAGTGTACTCCTCTTTGGATGGGTCGTCATGAATAAAATTCAGGGTTGCGGAAAAGCTCGAAAAAACATTCCGCTGCCCGTCTCATGAGGGGAAGCCCTTCCCTTGTCACGCCGCCACCAGCGTATATTGATCGCGCGACGCCCGGAGTAGAGTTAGGCTTCCGGCAGGCGATGCATAAAAAGGACTAGCTGATGCTTTCTTCGCCCGAGACAATTCCTGTTGTTGCCATTGTTGGAGGTGGTGTCTCAGGGGCGGCGGTTGCCTACCATCTGGCGGGAACAGGTCTGTTCGGCAGGCAACAGATAGTACTCTTCGAACCACGGGCATTGCTTGGCGCAGGTCTCGCCTACGACACTGTCGAGCCTGCCCACCGCATCAACGTGCCATCCACCCGCATGAGCCTGTTTCCGGATGATCCAGAGCACTTCCAGCGCTGGATCGATGCGAACGAGGCTCTTGCCGACGATCCTGACGCACTGGCAGCCAGCGGCGCCCTGTATCCGAGGCGCGGTCTTTTCGGACGCTACATGAACGCGATGATCCGGCCGCTGGTCGAGAGCGGTTCCATCCGCCATGTCCGCGAGCGCGTGCTCTCGGCCGATCGCCTCAATGGCCGGTGGCATCTGACGGGCGAGGGAGGCTATGTTATCGACGCCGATATACTCGTCATTGCGACCAGCCATCCGGCACCGTCCGCACCGGAGCCGCTTGCCAGCGTTCTTGCCGGAGATCCGCGCTTTGTCGCCGACCCGACCCGGCGGGTCGCGCTCGACCCGATCGGTGTCGACGACCGTGTGCTGATCGTCGGCAACGGGCTGACATCGGCCGATGTCGTTGCAGCGCTTGGTCTGCGAGGCCATCGGGGACAGATCACAGCGGTATCACGCCGAGGCTTGCGATCGCGCGGTCATCCTTCGATGCCGCAGGATCCGTTCGGCGATTTCACCTCCGAGCCTGCGCAGACTGCATCAGGACTTCTCAAACGCGTGCGGGCGGCCATTCGCGAAGCGGGCAGGGAGGGGCTTAGCTGGCATGCGGTCATCGATCAGGTGAGGGGCCATGGCGAGGCGCTGTGGCGCGGCCTGCCGGTCGGGGAGAGGCGGCGGATCGCACGTCACCTTCGGCCGTTCTGGGACGTCCACCGGTTCCGTGTCGCGCCGCAAGTCGAGGCTGCCAGCGAGGAGGCAATCGCCGACGGCCGAATGACCGTGCTGGCTGGCTCCGTGGCCGAAGTTGCAATCGACCGAGATAGCATCCTCTGCGTGCTACGGCTCGGGCGGTCGCGCCAGCGGGTCGAGCGGCATTTCGATGCGGTGGTGGTCACAACGGGGCCGGGGCATGGCGGCATCCTTCGCAGCCAGCCCTTCCTGGCAGGTCTGGCCGAACGAGGCTATCTGGTGAACGACCCAACGCGGCTCGGTCTCGACTGCAATGCAAATTCACAAGCGATCGGTACGTCCGGCACGGCGACGGAATCCCTGTTCATATCGGGACCGCTGGCGCGCGGTACATTCGGCGAACTGATGGGCCTGCCGCAGGTAACGGAGCACGCGGTCTTCGTCGCATCCGGCGTTGCAGATACGGTCCGTGCAATGTTTCCAGCGACGCAGCGCCTGCACAGCATCTAGCGGGTTGCGGCCGCCTCTCGTCCAAACGCAATTTTATCGTCTTATAAGCCTGCAATTTCTGCGATATCGGCTTGCCCGCGCGCTCTCCCGGCGTTACGCAGCTTGCGTGATTGCCGATCAGCGAGATGCTGCGGTCGTGCGTCTTCAGGTAACGAATCTCATGCTGACAAAAAAAGGAAAATACGGTCTCAAGGCGTTGGTCGATCTTGCTCGTCTGGGCCCGGGCGAAACTGCCTTCATCAACGATGTTGCTGTGCGCAACAACATTCCGAAGAAGTTTCTCGATGCGATTTTGCTGGAGTTGCGAAATTCCGGCGTGCTGCGCTCGAAGAAGGGCCCCGGGGGCGGCTATTCGCTGTCTCGTCCTGCGGCCGAAATCCGTATCGGCCATGTGATCCGCACCCTTGACGGGCCGCTGGCGCCAATCCGTTGTGCAAGCCGTACTGCCTTTGAAGCCTGCGACGACTGTGCCGATCCGGCAGGCTGCCAGGTACGGAGGTCGATGACCGTGGTTCGCGACGCCGTCGCAACGATCCTCGACAATATGACGCTTGAGCAATTCGTGGCGAGCGGGACGCAAGGGCTAGATGCTGAAGAAGCGCTTGTTTCCGTGACGGGCTAGGTAGACCACGTCCCCGGGCTCCCAATAGGCGGCTTAACGAGATGCCACGAATATCGATTATTTTTCAGAGGCCTGGGAACCATTTCAATCCAGGGGCGTTCCCGAAGGGATCGGTGGCGTCGCTACAGGCGCATCTCGTCTGGCCTGGCCTGATAACGGTCGGCATGGGTGCATCGTAGCTAAAATGATACGTTTCAATAAATCGATTTCCAGCTCCATCCCTGCGATCCTGACCGTTGGCGCTATAACCCTGCTCCTCGTTGTTCTCGGCGCTCTGTATTTCAGCGGTCGTGCGGCGGAGGAGGCGGACAGCGCTGTCGATGCAAGCCGTCTCAACAATCGCGTGCTCAACCTTCTGAGTTCGGCGCAGGATGCCGAAACCGGACAGCGCGGCTATCTTCTGACCGGCGATGCGCGTTATCTTGCGCCGTTCACGAAATCCGCAGTGTCGATCCCGGCCGAAATTGCCGCGCTCACGCCGCGCCTGCTCGAGATCGGCGTTCCCCAGTCTTCGCTGGACAATCTCAAATCCCTCATGGATCGAAAGCTCGCGGAGATGAAACGCACGGTGGACCTGCGTTCCGCCGGTGACACTGCCGGTTCGATCGCGTTGGTCGAATCGAATGTCGGGATCGAGCTGATGGATGAAATCCGTCGTGAGATCAATGTCATCCAGCAGCGCGGCATCGTCAATTCGGGCGACCATATCGCCTCGCTCAGGGCATCGACGACGTCACTTTCGGCGATCATTGCCGTCAGTGCGGCCTTGCTCGTGGCACTAGCCGCCGGCGCGTTCAAGCTTATCCGCGATCACCATAGGCAGATCGAGGCGGCACGACTGCAGCTTGCCAGTGCGAACGAAACGCTGGAAGAGACAGTGGTCGCCCGCACTCAAGGGCTGCAAAGGGCAAACGACGAGCTGCAGGCCTACGCCTACATCGTCAGCCACGATTTGCGCGCGCCGCTCGTCAACATCATGGGCTTCACGGAGGAGCTCGATCGCGCCGCACAGGTGTTCAAGTCATACCTCGAGAAAAACAATGCCGATCTCACAACGATCGAAGGTCGTGCGGCCATCGAGGCAGTCGACACGGATATCCCGGAAGCACTTGGTTTCATCCGGACTTCGATGCGTCGGATGGACAATCTGATCAACCAGATCCTTGTGCTTGCGCGGGCCGGAAACCGCGAACTGCACCGCGATCGGATCAAGCTGTCGGAGCTGGTCGAGGACACGCTGGGTACGCTCCGTCACCGGTTGGACGAGGCCGAGATCGAAGTGGATATACAGGGTGTCCTTCCTGAGGTGCAGTCCGACCGGCTGGCTCTGCAGCAGATCGTCGGCAACCTGCTGGACAATGCCATCAAGTACCTGGACCCCTCACGGCGCGGTAAGATCTCCATTTCCGGCAGGCGCCACGGTATGTTCGCGAGCGTCGAAATCAGCGATAATGGACGGGGAATCGCTGCAGGCGACCAAGAGAGGATTTTCGAACTGTTCCGGCGCTCGGGCAGACAGGACATGCCGGGCGACGGCGTCGGCCTTGCCCATGTTCGCGCGCTGGCCCGGCGTCTCGGCGGAGATGTTACCGTTAGTTCCGAGCTGGGGCAGGGGACAACGTTCGAAGTTAAGATTGCTGCCGATATGGCCCGATTGAAAAGAGAAGATTCGAAATGATGAGTTCCCCGAATACCGTCAAGATCATCATGATCGAAGACGATGAAGGCCACGCACGGCTGATCGAGAAGAATATCCGTCGTGCCGGCGTCACCAACGAGATTGTGCCCTTCGTCACAGGCGGAGATGCGCTCGACTTCATGCTTGGCAAGGATGGCAGTGGCGAGCCTTCGCGTGGGCAGCCCATCCTCATCCTGCTCGACTTCAATCTTCCCGACATGAGCGGGCTGGATATTCTGCAGAAGGTCAAGGCCAACGAGCATACGAGGCGGGCAATGGTGATCGTTCTGACGACCACCGACGACCCGCGCGAAATCGCCCGTTGCTACGACCTCGGCGCAAACGTCTATGTCAGTAAACCGATGCAATACGACAAGTTCGTGCATGCGATACAGCAGCTCGGCATGTTCGTTGCCGTCATGAAGATCCCGGAGGTGGAATGATAGAGCTGGATGCTGCGGCGGATGCTGCGATCCATATTCTCTATATAGACGACGATGAAGCACTCGGCGTGCTGACGCGCAAGAACATGCAGCGTCGCGGCTACGAGCTTCATCTGGCGAAGGATGGCGCTGCTGGCCTGGCGCGTCTTGCCGAAGGCGGCATTGACGCGATTGTCCTCGACCATTTCCTCGAAGGGGAAACGGGGCTGGACCTGCTGCCCTGCATCGTCTCCGGTGCCGATCATCCGCCGGTCATCTACGCGACCGGATCGGGAGATGCCGGCGTTGCAGTTGCGGCCCTGAAGGCCGGCGCCGACGACTATGTCATGAAGGGCGTTTCGTCCGATTATTTCGACCTGTTGGCCGCAGCGTTGGCCCAAGGGTTGGAGCGGGCGCGCTTTCGACGCGATACGTTGCGCGCCCAGGCGGTGATCCGCCATGAACGCGACCGCGCCGAGCTACTGCTCTCCGAAGTCAACCATCGGATCGCCAACAGCCTCGGCCTGGTGGCCGCGCTGATCCGCATGCAGGCTTCCGTCACCAAGGATCAGGTGACCATCGACGCGCTGCAGGAAACGCAGATCCGCATCAACGCCATCGCCAGCGTCCACCGGCGGCTCTACACCAGCCACGAGGTCGGTACCGTCCGGGTAAAGGAATATCTGGAGAGCCTGCTTGCCGAACTCGAGGCGTCCATGCGCGACGAGCAGCGGCCGCATAGCGTGAAGGTCGAGTGCGACGATGTCATCCTGTCGACTGACAAGGTGATCACGCTTGGCCTGATCATTAGTGAACTTGTCACCAACGCGTATAAGTACGCCTATCCCGCCGGCCAGACCGGTGAAATCCGCGTGGTTGTCGACCAGACTGGCCAGGGTGGCCTCCGCGTGCATGTCGAAGACGACGGCGTCGGCTTCGACCGGACGGCTCCGGCCAAGGGCACGGGACTTGGCACCAAGATCCTGACGGCGATGGCATCCAGCCTGAAGTCCAGCATTCTCTACGCCCCCGACCGCCAGGGCACGCGGGCGATGTTGAATTTCTCTATCGACTGATCGATGCGGCGCGCGACTTGCAAGTGCTGTGAATGTTGCCTTTCTGTCGCCTTGGTTTGCTTTACAAGCGATGACGATGATCTCGCCAACTGACCTGTTCACCTGGGGAAGACGCTTGCGACCACTTCTGAATTCGATCTCCGTCCTTTTCCTGACACTTGCCGTGTCAGCGACTGCGATTGCCTTGCCGGCACGCGCACAGCAGTCGGCGGCTCCGGCGACATCGTCACCCCAGACAACGCCAGCGCCTGCGGCGGCACCTGACGCGCCCACGCCAGATGCAGCAAAGCCCGATGCGACCAAGCCGGACGCGCCGTCGGCGGATGCCCAGCAAAAACAGCAACCGCCTGCGGCCAACGGCTTGGATCGAACGGCTGCCGAGATCGCCCAGGCTCGCAAACAGCTTTCCTCCCTCGAGGATAGCGTCAAACAGGGCGCGTCCGATGACGATGCGCTGGTGGTCCTTGCCGGAAAGGCCGATGATCTCACCCGTGCCGCGACCGAGATCTCGGGGCGCCTGAAGCCACGGGCCGACGAAATGACGGCGCGACTGACGCAGATCGGCCCGCCTCCGAAAGAGGGCCAGCCTGCCGAGGCTCCCATCGTCACGCAGGAACGCGAAAAGCTGACGTCTGCAATCGCGCAGATCAACGTCGTGATGGGCGATGCGGACAATCTGACGGCCAGTGCCAATCGGGTGTCCGGTCAGATCACCGAGCTCCGGCGGCGCCTTTTTGCCGATACCCTCTTTCGCCGTACCGAACTCTCGCTGTCGACCTTCGACGACGCCGGCCAGGCGCTCGTGCAGGAGGCTGTCAACTTTCGCAACGCCCTCTCGAGCTGGGGTACGTTCGTCTGGAAATTCAAGCGGATCCCGCTGTTTACCGCTGTTTTCCTGTCCCTTGCCGCAGCCCTGATCTTCATGGCCGGGGGGTACCGGCTTTTCGGGCGATACTTCTTCCGTGACGAGACGATCGAGGCTCCCTCCTATATGAGCCGGCTCTCCATCGCGTTCTGGTCGACGATGATCCGGGCGTTGTCGGTGGCTGCCTTCCTCGTGCTCTCGTTCTTTTTCCTCGAGACTTTCAATGTGCTGCGGCCGGACATCGCGCCGGTGTTTTCAGCAGTTTTCGGTTTCGTCGGGCTGGTCTATTTCGTAGCAAGCTTCGTCAACGCCGTCTTTGCGCCGTTCGAGCCCAGCTGGCGGCTCGTGAAGCTCTCCAACAAGGGCGCTCGATCCGTAGGCTGGTGCCTGCTCGCCATTGCCATCGTCAATGGCCTCGATTTCGTCCTCAATCGCATCAGCGAATCGATGGGCTCGCCGGTCATCGTCACCGTAGCGAAGAGCTTCTCTGCAGCGATGATCATCGGCCTGATCTTCATCGCGGTGTCGTTCGGCAAGCCGATGCTTGCGAGAAGCGGCGATCCCGAGGCCCCGGGCCGCCGCTGGCCGCACGGACTCGCCATCATCCTGAGGGTCATCGGTGCCGCGCTGATCTTCATGGCGGTGATTGGCTATGTCGGGCTCGCCCGCTTTATCGCGCTGCAGTTGATCGTCACCAGCGCCGTTCTCGTCACCATGTATCTCGGCATCCTGCTCGGCAAGGCAGTATCGGATCAGGGGAATTTCCCCGAGACATCGATCGGCCGGTTTCTGCAGAGCCGTGCGAGCATCAGCACCGCGATGCTCGACCAAGCGGGCCTCGTGGCGGGACTGGCAATCTATGTGTTCGCGCTGATGACCGGCATCCCGCTCATCCTGTTGTCGTGGGGGTTCCACGTTCAGGATCTGGAAATCTTCTTCTATCGGTTGTTCACCGAGATCAGGCTCGGCAGCATCAGGATCTCCCTCGTCGGTATCCTTGCCGGCATCCTGTTCTTCATCGGCGGCTACCTCGTTACCCGCTGGTTCCAGCGCTGGCTGGACGGCACGGTCATGGCGCGTGGCCAGGTCGATCTCGGCGTCCGCAACTCGGTCAAGACCGGCATCGGCTATCTCGGCGTGGCAATTGCCGCCGTGATCGGCATTTCGGCTGCGGGTATCGATCTGTCGAGCCTTGCGCTGGTTGCAAGTGCGCTTTCCGTCGGTATCGGTTTCGGCCTGCAGAACATCGTGTCCAATTTCGTCTCCGGCCTCATTCTCCTGGTGGAGCGGCCGTTCAAGGTCGGCGACTGGATTGTTTCCGGAACTTCGGAGGGTATCGTCAAGCGTATTTCCGTCCGTGCGACGGAGATCGAGACCTTTCGCCAGCAATCGATCATCGTGCCGAATTCCGAGCTGATCAATGCGTCGGTCGGCAACTGGACGCACCGCAACAGGCTCGCGCGCTCCGAAATCCCGGTTTCGGTGAGCTATGACTGCGACCCGGAGCAGGTAATGGCAATCCTGCTGGAACTGGTCAAGGCGGTGCCCAAGGTGCTGAAAAACCCGGAGCCGCACGTCGAGTTCCTCCGCTTCGGTCCGTCGTCGCTGGACTTCGAGATGCGGTTCTACCTGGCTGACCTCTCCGATGGCATGCCTATCCGCAACAACCTGCGCATTGCCATCCTGAAGCGCTTTAAGAAGGAAGGCATCGACATGCCTTATCCGCAGCAGGAATTGCACATCAGCCGCCGCGCGGAAAGACAGCGGGTGGAAGCCACGCTACCTGAAAGCATCGAAAAGGCTGATTACATCGTCGAGCCGCCGATCCAGCCGCCAGAAGCGCCGGTGCCAGCGGAGACACGAACCAGGCCCAGCCGGCGTAAAGTCGATGGCAAACCTGAAGTGCAGTCCTGATCTACTCTGTAATGCTGCAGACTTGCTGCAGCTGAATGGCGATTTACATAAGTCGTCGCAAAATTAACACAAACTCAAATGCTTTGCCTTATTCTTCGGTCAGTGAGGTCTCATCGAAGGTTAGTCATGGCATTTTTAGGCATTTCCGGAATGCAATATTCGGGTGGGACCTTTGCGGGGGCTCGCATACTTCTGGCCGAAGACTCGCATGTCTTTACCGCGATGATCAGCAAGAGGCTGAAAGAGCTTTTCGACATCGAGATCGAGATTTGCGGCAACTTCGAAGATTTGCAGCTCGCCTACGACAAGTCGCCCGAGCCGATCAAGCTGGCGATCTCCAACATCAATCTTCCGGGTGCCGAGAATGGCGAGGCGCTGGAATACTTGACTGACCTCAGCATCCCGACGATCGTTTTCACAGGCACCTTCCATGAGGGAATGCGCGACGCGCTGCTCGCCAAGGATATCGTCGACTACATCCTCAAGGACAACATCTTCGCAGTCGACCTGCTGGCAGAATCGGTTTGTCGCTTCCTGACCAATCACCGCCACCACGTGTTGATCGTCGATGACAGCGCAACAGCGCGCGCGCTTCTCAGCAGCCGCCTGAAGCGCTACAATTTCCGCGTCAGCGTTGCCGAGAACGGATCCAAGGCGCTGGAAATCCTCAAGGCCAATGCCGACATCGGCCTGATGATCACCGACTACAACATGCCCGACATCGACGGATTCGAGCTGACGCGGCGCATCCGCTCCAGCATCGGCTCGCATCAGCTGCGGATCATCGGCGTGTCGTCGTCGACCAATCGGCTGCTGTCGGCCCGCTTCCTGAAGGCCGGTGGCAACGACTTCATATTGCGGCCGTTCATCGACGAGGAATTCTACTGCAGGGTCAACCAGAACCTCGATACCCTGCTGCAGATCCAATCGATGCGCCAGCAGAAGGCCTATGCTTGAGAAAGAACAGGCGCTTCGGGGCCCGTTCATGCCCACTTCGCGGTGACTAGTTACAAACTGTTGGACCCCGGTGTTCATAAATCCCTGTCTTGATCTGCTGACTATCCCGCTGCCCGCATTGAATGTGGGCCGGTCGCATTGCCGGGGGGGCTGCCGGCAATGAGCGACCTGTTGTTCGAAAAATTCTCGCGGGACCTGAGCCCTGCGGCGAGACGCGGCCAGAAGGTTCTCCTGGTCGAAGATTCCCGCATGTTCGGCTCGATGCTCTCCCAACGTTTCCGCGTCGAGCTCAATCTCGATGTCACGCTCTGTACATCCATGAAGACGCTGGAAACGACGATTCGCGCCAGCGATCACGGTTTCAGCCTGGCCATCGTCAATCTCAATCTGCCGGATGCTGCCTACGGCGAAGCACTCGACATGCTCCTCGACCACAGGGTCCCGAGCATCGTCTTTACAGCAGCGGCCGATATCGACATGCGCGACCGGTTGATGGAGCGCAGCATTATCGACTACGTACTGAAGGACAATACCCAGGCAGCCGACAATCTCGTGGCTTCCGTGCGTCGTTCGATTACCAACAGCAAGACGAGGGTGCTCGTCGTGGACGCGATGCCCGTGGCCCGGAAGATGCTCGTCGACAGTCTCGAGATGCAGCGCTTCGAGGTCTATGAAGCAGCGAGCGGTGCTGCCGCTATCCAGGCGCTGGATCAGTATTCCGAGATCGAGCTGGTCCTGATCGACGATGCGCTGCCGGACGGGACGGGATGGGAACTGACACGGCAGATCACCCATAGGCGGAATTCCGATCGCCTGCGGGTCATCGGCCTATCTGCGTCGGACGACCGATTGGCCGCAACGGCGTACCTGAAAGCTGGTGCCACGGATTTCCTGCGTCGGCCTTTCGTTGCCGAAGAGCTTAAATACCGGATCAGCCGGGTGATCGACACGCTGTCGCAAATGCGCCAGCTGCGCGCCGCCGCCTCGGTCGACTATCTCACCGGTCTCTATAACAGGCGTTACTTCTTCGATCAGGGCCCGCGCCTTGCCAATGACTGCCTCAGGCTGGAGACACGACCATCCATCGGTATCCTCGATATCGACCATTTCAAGCGGCTGAACGACACCTACGGTCACGAGATCGGTGACCAGGTGCTGAAGGCGGTCGCGACGCGGCTGCAGACGTTTCTGGAAGGCAGCCGCAACCTCCTGTCGCGGATCGGCGGCGAAGAATTTGCCATCCTGTTCGCAGACATGGACTCATCCGTCGCAACCGAGTTCTGCGAGGAACTGCGCGAAAATATCTCCGGTCTGAAAATCCAGGCAGACGGCGAGGCGCTGTCGGTGACCGTGTCAATCGGCATAGCGTCGATCAACGCCCAGGAGACGTTCGAGAATTATCTCAACGCTGCCGACCAGTTTCTCTATATGGCCAAGCACCGCGGGCGCAATCGTGTCTTCTCCGACACTAGGATGGCGGCGGAAGAGGGACGGTAGCCGTTATCCGGCTTCAGATGACGACGCCGGTGCGGACGTTTGACATGGTCAGCTTGCGCTCGGCCCGCTCCTGCTGCGGCGAACGGTTGTAGAGTTCGCGATAACACTTCGAGAAGTGCGACGCGGAGACGAAGCCGCAGGCGACGGCGACTTCGACCACCGGCATCGACGACTGCACCAGAAGGTGCCTTGCTCGATCGAGGCGAATCTCGAGATAGTAGCGGGCAGGGGAACGGCCCATTTCCTGTCGGAACAGCCGCTCGATCTGGCGACGCGACAGGCCGGCGTCGTCGGCGATGTCGAGCAGCGAGAGTGGCTCAGACAAGTGACTTTCCATTACCTCGATGATCTCCAGCACCTTGGCATTCTGGACACCGAGCCGTGCTCGGAGCGGCAGACGCTGGCGGTCGTGCGGGCTGCGGACGCGGTCCGTGAGCGCCTGTTCGCAGACGCGGTTGACCAGATTCTCGCCAAAATCCTGGCCGATCAGGTTGAGCATCATGTCCAGCGAGGCCGTGCCGCCGGCGCAGGTGTAGAGATTGCTGTCGACTTCGTAGAGGTCGGCATAGACTTCGGCCTGCGGAAAGGCTTCGGCAAAACCCGGCAGGTTTTCCCAGTGGATTGCGCAGCGCTTGCCGTTCAGGAGCCCCGCCTGGGCAAGCACATGGGCGCCCGTACAGAGGCTGCCGACAGCGACGCCGCGATTGTAGGATTCTCGCAGCCAGGCATTGACCGATTTGTTCTGGAACTCCTCGACATAGATGCCGGAGGCGACGAGCACCATGCTGGGCCGGCTCTCTCCGCCCAGATATCGTCGCTCATCGGCCAGCGACGAGTTGACCTCGATGCCAATGCCGCTCGATGAATAGATCTTGTCGCCGTCGGTCGAGGCAAGTCGCCAGCTGTAGGCAGTATAGCCAAGCATACGGTTGGCAATGCGCAATGTCTCGATCGCTGCCGCAAATGGCAGCATCGTAAAGTGCGGGATAAGGAAGAAAACGATCGAGCGTTTCTTGCCGGGCGTCTTGCCTTGCTCCACCTGATGCTGCGCTACCACCATGCCCGCGTCCCTCATATCGATTTCAGCAGAAAATTAGTCTGAAAGCGACAGTCTCATGGAAGATGATGGCCACAAAGGCTTATTTGCGTCACGTCAAAGATTTATGATTTGTCAAAAAAAGTCAAGGCAAAAGCTTACGATATAGGATCTGGTAAGACTCATAAGTCCATGAAATATAACGATTAATATATTACTGAAGGTTGGATTGGCGACGCTGCTAATCAGCCGAGCGTCGCCCTGAAATCGACCGGAAATGTCGTATTTTGTCGCATCATTTGCGGTCGCTCGAAATGTCGGCAGCAGGCCAGCCAAAGTCCTTGCGCATGTCGAATGGCATCGCTTCGATCTGCCTGGCAGCCTGATGCTCAGACCAGCGATCGGCCAGCGAAAGAACGTAGGCGGACAGGCGGGAAAGCGTGCCGCTGAAGAGGATAAACGACGGGCGCCCGTGGGAAGGGCGTCTATAGCTGATGGTGGTCATGATTGATCTCCTTTTGGTTGTGTTGATGTTGGCCACGCTGATATGGGCCTGTATCACTCATCATTCAAACGAATAGATTTTATAGCATCCATAAGAAAAGTTGACGGTTGCCGTTGTTCCGATTTGTGGAAGGGCGGTGTCGGGTGGAAAGCCGCGGGCGTTGACGTCGGCTACAAGATGCGGGGGCAGGTGGGACATTTGTCTGAGGGTCGCAGCGTTTGTTTGGCGCAGCGCGCGGTCTCGACTGTTGGTCCAGTGATCGATGACATCGGATAGGTAGGAGCGGATCATGGCTCGTTCCTCTGCTGTTCAAGGTGGCGGTGAGATCGATGCTATAGAAGCTTATTGACAGTCAGCAAAACGAAATGATATTGCTATATAAATCAGAAAAATTGAAAGATGCGTCGATGAACGTTCCGCTGCGCCGATCCGTGCCGTTGCTCGACAACGATGTCCTTCGCACCTTCGTGGCGATTGCCGAGACCGGCAACTTCTCAACGGCGGCCGAGGCCGTACATCGCACGCCGTCAGCGGTGTCCATGCAGATCAAGAAGCTCGAGGAGCAACTCGGTGTCGTCCTGTTCCTGCGCGATGCCCGTTCCGTCAGCCTCACCGAACATGGCGAAATGCTGCTTTCCTACGCGCGCAACATGCTGGCGCTGTCCAACGAGGCGGTGTCGCGTTTCATCATGCCGGAACTGAGCGGCGTCGTCAGGCTCGGAGCGCCGGACGACATAGGCGAGCGGTTGCTGCCGAGCATCCTGAAGCGATTCTCGCAGAGCTATCCCAGCATCATGGTCGACGTCGTGGTCGACATGAGCCTTGCCCTCAAGAAGCGCTTCGCGGAACAACGACTCGACCTGGCGCTCATCAATTGTTCGACGAGGCCATTTCCGACGGAGGGTGACGTCATCTACACCGAGCGGCTTGTCTGGGCCGGTGCGAAATGCGGCACGGCCCATCGCCGGGATCCTCTGCCGATATCGATCTGGGAGGACGGCTGCATATGGCGCTCCGATGCAATCCACCAGCTGCAGCAGGCGAAAAGGAACTATCGCGTAGCCTTCCTCAGCGCCCATACCACTGCCCAACGCGCGGCCGTCGTGTCTGATCTCGCCGTAGCGCCTCTGCCCCGCTCCTACGTCACCGAAGACATGGCTATACTCGGCGCGAAAGAAGGGCTGCCGGAATTGACGACTTTCGATATCCGGTTGCTGACTGCGCGCGAAGTCACGGGACCAATAGCGGCTGTCGCGGAAAGCATCCGGCACGCTTTCGGCGAGATGGCGCGGGCGGCCTGAGGCCCTGTCTCACGGGCTTTTGGCTGGCACCGCATCCACGTCGTTATTTATGTGAACCTTTTTCAATGTGGCGCGTTTTGGGGACGGAAGGTTTACTTTCTGCCTTATTGTCGTCAAAAACCCATTCACGAAGGACCGCTAATCATGTCTTCTTCCGTCATCGCAAAAGTCGGCGTCGCCTGCATTTCCCTGATGCTTCTCGCATCCTGCGCCAATACCATTAAAGGCATGGGCAAGGACACTGCCAACACGGTCAACGCGACCCAGACGGCTGGCCACACTGTCAAGAAGGCAGCTCAGTAATCTGACGAATTCTGTCGGCTGCGACGCATGTCGCGGCCGACACCTTATTATTTTTTATCTCTTTATCATCCGGGTCATTATTCGGGCTCGCCACTACGCGCACCGAGCAACCCTTGAAGTCACCTATCTGCCGCCGCATCTGTTGTCTTGAATTTGCCTGTTGCCGGGGAGCGTGACGTTTGTTTCGATGGTTGATTATTCTGGCAGGGCTCGTCTCGACGCCCGTCATGGCCGAGACACCGGTGACCGGCGGCAACTGCCGCAAGGTGGAGCATCTCGGGGCGAGCTACATCGTCTGCAGCTTCGACCCCGCCAAAGACAACATCCGCCTGTTTTCCAACGGTAGCGCCGGAAAGCCATACGGCTCGTTCGCGGCGCTGCGCGATGCACTGGCGCGTGACCGGCTATCGCTGCGCTTTGCCATGAACGGTGGCATGTACGAGCCCGACCAGAGCCCGGTCGGTCTCTATGTCGAGGGCGGCAGCCAGCAGAAGGCGCTCGACACCGGCACAGGCTGGGGAAATTTCCGCCTGCTGCCGAACGGCGTGTTCTACATTCAGCCCGGCGCTGTCGGCGTCATGGAGACAAAGGCGTTTGCCGCCGCCGGTATCGAGCCGCTCTACGCCACGCAATCGGGACCGATGCTAGTGATCGACGGGGCGCTTCACCCGTCGTTCTTGATCGACAGCACAAGCCTCAAGAGGCGCAATGGTGTCGGTGTCGATGCGGACGGAAAAGCAGTGTTCGTGGTGTCCGACGGCGAGGTGCGCTTTCACGATTTCGCCACGCTGTTTCGCGACGTGCTCGGCTGCCGCAACGCCCTGTTCCTGGACGGCAGCATCTCCAGCCTCTATGTGCCGGAGTGGCAGAGGGAAGACAGCGCATTTCCGCTCGGGCCAATCATCGCCGTGACAGCTGTGATGCCTGACTGAAAGCCGTTCAGACCTTCGGAAAGGCGCGCTCCAGGCCGCCCGATCGCGTCAGACCTGCCCTAAACGCCGCATATGACGGGTGCTGGCTGGATTTCGCCACTTCGGACAGGCGGATCTGCAGCCGGGCCGGTGCGGCATTTCCGAGCCATTCGCCGAGCGCTTCGAGTTTCATGCTGTTGAGGAACTTGGCTTTCGAGGCCTGATCCAGGTGCCAGTGCAGGCCCTCGATCAGGCTGACATCCTGTAGCGGATTTTCCATGATCAGGGCGATGACGGAGCGGTCGGCGTCAGCCAGTGTGGAAAGTCTGGCGGCGATGGCGTCGCGGTCGGCAAAGGCTGTCGTCATGGTGGTCATGCTCTCAAATGGCTGGGAAATGCGGGTCAGACGAACTGCGCCATGTATTTCATGATATCGAAAACGCCATCCTTCGCACCGTGGCGCTCGGGAAATTCGGGCGTGAACCGCAGGTAGGCGCGGGGGCGGTCGCCGTCCATTCCGGTCCGCTGGTCGCGGGTAAGCTTTTGCTGGATCGATTCCGGCAGCAGGCTGAGCGTCGTATCGTTGATAACCGGATCGAGGATCGCCGGTTCGCCGTTGAAGGCGACGGCCTCTGTGGCTGCGGTTACGATGCCCGCGAGCTTGCAGATCTGGCCATAGGCATCGGCCGTGAGAGGCTGTGGCTGATAGACAGCCATGCGGTGATACATGATGTAGGCCTCGACCCAGTTCTTTGCCGAGACGTGCAGGCGCAAGGCCACCGCCTGGCGCTGCAGCATAAAGCCGGTGATGCGGGCCATCAGGGAAGCGCGGTAGTCCTGCGGGAGATCCGGCGTGCGCAGCGCCTGCGAGGCGAGATATTCCAGCCCCCCCCGATAGCTGTCCCACTGGAACATGCATTCCTTATTGCCCTGCTGCAGGCGCGGATCGTCCGAGACGGCGGTGACGCGCGCGAACGGCTCCGGCATGAACAGGATATCGGCCTTGTCGAGAGCTCGTGTCGTGTAGAGGAAGGCCCAGAAAATGAAGGGTGTCGGGCTGGAGATCGACCGCAGCAGCACTTCCCGGCGGATGATCATGAACTCGGGGAAGATATGGCCGTTGATGATGAAATCGAGCAGGGCGCGGAAGTCGCCCTTGCGATGCCTGGTCGGGGAGGCGACATGGTAGAATGGCGACATATCGCCGCCGCCGGGCCGCGCATCGACCAGCAGCCACGGAGCTTGTACGACGCCGATCTCGCTGTCCGCCTCCATCAACCGAAGATATTCGATGACCTTTTCCGGAATGAGCAGGTCATCATCGCCGAGAAACACAGCATAGCGACCGCGGGCGCGCTGCATGGCAAAGGCATAGTTGCTGAGAAAGCCGGAATTCGTCGCGCGACGGAAGGCGGAGATCTCCGGCTGGTCGGCGAGCGAGGCAATATAGGCCGCAGTATCGTCGGTCGAGCAGTCGTCGACGATGACGATCTCGAAGGGAATGCCGATCCGCCGGAAAGCATCCAGATGGAAGGTGACGTTCCGCTCGAGCAGGAACTGCCGATTATAGGTGGGAACGCATATCGACAGGATCAGCGGTTCATTGAGGGACATCGGGTTCTCCAGTCAGCAGGCTTTGCGCTTGGATAGAAGCGGTTGCTTTCGTGGGGCTGGAGGCGAGGTTCGAGACTCTCCATGCGTGTGCCGAACAGGCTGGCGCAAGCTAATGCTGGAATCCTCTGGCAACAGATCAGACATCAAAGGATTCTCGATGCCCACCACAGTTGCCTGGAATACCGGCATCCCGAACAAGCCGTTGTTGGATGGATCCTTCGCGCCGGACGTCGCGTCTGTGCCGGTGGACCTCGAGGTTCCGGAATTCTGGTTTACCGTCAAAGCCGACGGGGACCGTCATCGCAAGATGTTCTCTGAACTCTGCGCAGGCCTCGGTCGTCGCCGCGTGACGACCAATCTCTCCATCGTGCCATTCGGGACGCATCTGGCCCCAAGACGCCCGCCGAACGGCGGTATCACCATCTCCTATCACTCGGTCGGCGATGGTCCGAATATCTGGCGCATCAAGGAAACGCCGATCGTCGGCTGGTATTCCTTCGACGAGAATGGTTTTTCCGGCTGGAGTTCACTTGCGCGGTTTCCGGAGCTGCATGCGGAAGGTATCGACGCGGTCAATACCGAGGCCGCCCGCCGCCGCGTGAAGGCGCTGGTGATGGCTCTCAGGGCCGGCAATACGTCGAAGTACGAACAATCGGGCGAAGCTTTCGATGCAGGCCGCCCCTTTGTCTATTTCCCGATGCAGTTGCTCGAAGATCCCGTCGCCCAGTTTTGTCGTATCGATCCGCTCGAGGTTCTGCGCCATGCCGCGGCTCAAGCCGATGTCACCGGGCGGTTGCTTGTGGTCAAGCGGCATCCGCAATGCACCAATGGCCTCGTTACACGAACCCTTGACGAAGTGCAGGCCCGGCACCGCAATGTGATGGTATCGACGGCTTCCATCCATCGGCATCTGGAGCAGTGCGAAACGGTGATCGTCGCCAATTCAGGCGTTGGCCTGGAGGCTCTGCTTTACGAAAAGGCGGTCTTCACTTTCGCATCCAGCGAGTATGAACTGGGCGGCTTTCCGTGCGGATCGCTCGCTGACCTCGACGCAGCATTCACCCACCGCTCGCAGCCAGAGGAAGGCCGGGCAGCGCGCTTTGTGTCCTACTATCTGGACAACTGCTGTTTTTCGATCGAAGACCGTCAAACCATCGATCGCTGCATCGAAAAGGCCCTGCTCGGCAGGGTACGGCACGTGCCGCCAATTTTCACCGGCGAGCGTGACGAACTTTTCAGGACGCATGCGAATGTTGAAATGTTGCGGCGCGAACTGGGTAACGTCAAATCCCAGCTTGCCGAGGCCAACGACAGGAATGCAGCTCAGGCTGGCAACTGGCGGAACGCGCCCGCTGAAAAAATTGTCGCTGCACAGGGGCAGGGCATCGAGCACGACCTAGCCGCGCAGACGGCATTTGTCATGCATAGCGCCGGTCTGGCTGCTAGCGTCGGCGACAACATCATGACCAAGGTCGCACGGGCTACATTTGCCGGATTCGCGGAATTGGCTGTCTCGCTGCGTGCCGATCCCGATGCCAGGCGGCTTGTCGACAGCCAGTTGCTGCAGTCTGGATATGCGGCGGGTCTCGACCGGAATGTCGCTGCCAGGAACGTTACTGCGGCGGACTACCAGCGTCTCCACGACGGTGATGCCGGCTACCAGAACAATAACTGGCTTGTCGATCATGCAGCCGTCATCGCGTCGGCCCGGCCGGAAACGCTGACCGAAGTCGGTTGTGGCAATGGACGGTTCCTGCGCGCTATTGCCGGATCGGTCCGCAATGTCATCGGCCTCGACTGGGCGCGTTCGCCGCTTCTCGGGCAGTTGCCGTCGAATGTGCATTTCCAGAGCACCAACGTGCTGACGGATGCATTGCCGCGCGCCGACATCTGCTGCTCTGCCGATGTCCTCGAGCATTTCACCCCGGATGCGCTGCCGGCCCTGATTGCCAAGCTCCACGACAGCGCCCGTCTCAACTACCATGTAATCGCCTGCTATGATGACGGTCACAGCCATTGCGCCGTGCTCCATCCCGGCCAGTGGCTCGGCCTCTTCAAGACGGTCAGCGCGACCTACGAGATCGCCGCTATCATTCCCCGGCGGGGCCGTCCGGACCAGCTCGTCTGCGTCATCACCAACGTGCCGAATGCGGCGAATTACTTTCCGTATCTCGGTGTCGTCGTCGGCACGTGGCAAACAAATTCGGGCCAGCGGGTGACCTTCGGAAACGACTTCTCCGTGACCATCGAGGGGCAGATCGTCGCCTCTTGGTTCCCAATGACGGACGGCAGGGCAGCTGTCGGCTGGATGCAATCCAAAATGGTCGACGTGCTCGATCCCGCAGAAGACGGTAAGGCGCTGACGATCACCAACATGCGTGGCGAACGCCACGAAGTGAGACGAGTTTCGTAAATCACTCAAGAAACTACGATCGGGACAGACCGAGCAGGGGTGGGACATGAAGGGGAAGAAACAGTGAATATGCTGGCTTCGACAAGAGAAAACACAGCTTCAGACTTTCTGGCTGGGTTGAGCGAATCCGATCCGGTAACGGAAGAAATGCTAACCGGAACGTTCTGGCAGTTTGCCGACCTGGAGCGCGGCACCTTGTCGCCGTTCCTCGTGTTGGCTCCGGGCGGATTGGTTGGCAATTTTTTCAATGCGTCGACGGATTACTGGCAAGTCGTCAATGGCCTCTTGTGCTTCATCGACGAGACCGGTCTGCCTTCGATCGTCTTCAATGTCTCCCGCATGGAGGGGTCGAAGGTAGCATTGCTGGCAGGCAGGGGCGTGGTGGATGGCGTTGTTGCAATCTACATGCTCACGTCGACACCTCACCCCGAGCATCCGATGTTTGCGACGCAGCTGTCGCACGAGCGCAACGCAAAGTTCCTGGTGCAGCCGGCAAACGGTCCTAAGCGTCCCAACCTCGTCGTTGTCCCCGCCAACTCTAAGTCGCTGCATCCTCGCTGGTTCGACGGGCTGGATGCCGCGACGCGCAGCTGGGATCTGTGCGTCGGCTATTACGGTGCCGAAGATCCCGTCGTCGAAAGCCCGTTCGAATATCTCGCCCATCTTCCGAAGCGCAAGAAGTTCAGGCTGATTTCCGACCTGTTCTACGAGGGAAGCCCGCTCTGGGGTTACGACCGCGTCTGGCTCCCGGATGACGACCTGCTTTGCGATGGCGATACCGTCAATCGGATGTTTCATCTGTCCCGCAAGCACGGGCTGGAACTGGCGCAGCCGTCGCTCAAGCAGGGTCCGGGTTGCTTCCCCAACCATCCGATCACGATCCAGCGGCCGAACAGCATTTTGCGGCACGAGGGGTTCATTGAGATCATGTGCCCGATCTTCTCCAAGGCTGCCCTGAAGATCTGCATCGGCTCGATGCGCGATGCGGAGTCCGGCTACGGCCTCGACCATCTCTGGCCTGCTTTCCTCGGTCGCCCTGCAAACCGCATGGCTATCATCGATGCGGTAGGGGTGGCCCATACGAGGCCTCTAGGTGCTACCTACAATGTTCAGGCGGCTGTCGATGAGCAAGCCGCACTGTTCAACTCCTACCGCTACACGCCCGTCAAGATGCAGGGCGTTTGGTAAGCCGCCAAGGTGGAAGGCCTGCAGCTTCGATCCGATCGATTTGAAAGCCGCTGGCCTTCACCCGGGGCCCGTTTCACTGGTGACCGCTTCCCCCATACCGACAGCCCTCCGGGGCCCCGATGAAGGGATGCGGACCTTCCGCTAAGGTGCTGAGACACTATGACCGATTTTTCCAATATCGACCTGCTGATCGTCGGCGCCGGATTTTATGGAGCGACCATTGCCGAGCGGGTGGCGACTGACCTCAAGAAGAATGTGCTGATCGTCGATCGCCGTCATCATATCGGTGGCAACGCCTATAGCGAGTTCGACAAGGACACCGGGATCGAAGTGCATCGCTACGGCGCACACCTGTTCCACACGCCGAACGAGACGGTGTGGAATTACCTAAACCGCTTCACCGGCTTCACCGACTACAAGCATCGGGTCTACACGAGCTACCGCGACCAAGCCTATTCGATGCCGATCAACCTTGCGACCATCTGCCAGTTCTTCGGCAAGCGGTTCTCGCCCGACGAAGCGCGGGCGTTGATCGCCGGGCAGGCGGCTGAGATGGAAGGCAAGCACCCTTCCAACCTCGAGGAAAAGGCGATCTCGCTGATCGGCCGGCCGCTCTACGAAGCATTTATTCGCGGCTACACGGCCAAGCAGTGGCAGACGGACCCGCGCGACCTGCCTGAACACATCATCACCCGGCTGCCGGTGCGCTACAATTTCGAGAACCGCTATTTCAACGATGCCTATGAGGGCCTGCCGAAAGACGGCTACACCGCCATCTTTGATCGCATGCTGGCCTCGCCGCATATCCAGACGATGCTCGGTACCGATTTCTTCGACATCAAGTCCCAGCTGCCGGCTGGGCTGCCGATCATCTACACCGGCCCGATCGATCGCTATTTCGATTATTCCGAGGGCGAGCTTGGGTGGCGGACGATCGATTTCGAACAGCAGACGCTGGATGTCGGCGATTTTCAGGGAACGGCGGTCATGAATTACGCCGACGAGGATGTGCCCTTTACCCGCATCCTCGAATTCCGCCACTTCAATCCGGAGCGGAACTACCAGAACGAAAAGACAGTCGTCGTGCGCGAATATTCGCGTTCCGCACAGCGCAAGGACGAGCCCTATTATCCGATCGACACGCGCCAGGACAAGGATGTGTTCCTGCGCTACCGCGCACGGGCGGATGCGGAGGCCAATGTGCATTTCGGCGGCCGGCTCGGTACCTACCGCTATCTCGACATGCACCAGGCCATCGGCGCGGCATTGAAGACCTTCGACAGCATGGTCATGCCGCACTTCGCCGAGGGCCGTGCCTTTGGCGGCGGAAAGTAACAGCGAGAAGTGGCGCCGCATTGCTGCGGGCCGCTTGATCGCGTCTGTTCAATCGTAAATCGTCAGCGGCGGCGTCAGGCCGCCGCTTTTGCTTCCGGGACGGTGTGGCTGGTCGGCGTCACCATCGCCAGGATGATGCTGTGCAGATCGAGCGAGCCGATCGGCTTGCCGGCTGCGTCGACCACCATGGCCACCGTCTGGTTGGCGCCGGTCATCTGGCGCGCAGCCATCTCCAGTGTCATGTCGCCCGCAAGGCGCATAGACGAGCCTTCGCCGGAGATCGGCTTCATCACCGTTTGCACCTTGATGACCCGTCCGCGGTTCACTTCCTTGACGAAGGCGCTGATATATTCATCGGCGGGCTGCAGGACGATGTCCTGGCCGGAGCCCTGCTGGATGACCTTGCCGTCGCGCAGGATGGCGATCCTGTCGCCGAGCCGCAACGCCTCGTCGAGATCGTGGGTGATAAAGACGACGGTCTTCTTCAGTTCCTTCTGCAAGTCGAGCAGCACGCTTTGCATATCGACGCGGATCAGCGGATCGAGCGCCGAGTAGGCTTCGTCCATCAACAGGATATCGGCGTCATTGGTCAGCGCCCGCGCAAGCCCGACGCGCTGCTGCATGCCGCCCGACAGCTGGTTCGGAAAGTGGTTCTCGAAGCCATCGAGGCCTACGCGTGCAATCCAGTGGCGGCCCTTCTTCTGCGCCTCCGCGCGTGGCACCCCCTGGATCTCGAGGCCGTAGACGGTGTTTTCGATCACAGTGCGGTGGGGAAGCAGCGCGAACTTCTGGAACACCATCGCCGTCTTGTGGCGTCGGAATTCGCGCAGCGCGCTCTCGGTCATCTTGCAGACGTCGACGCCGTCGTAGAGCACCTCGCCGGCGGTCGGGTCGATCAGCCGGTTGATATGGCGGATCAGCGTCGACTTGCCGGAGCCGGAGAGACCCATGACCACGGTGATGGCGCCGGCCGGCATGTTGATGTTGATGTCCTGCAGCCCGAGCACATGGCCGTGCTTGACGTTGAGTTCGGTCTTGCCGAGGCCGTTTTTCACCTGCTCGACGTACTCGCGGCCGCGGGGGCCGAAGATCTTGTAGAGGTTCTTGATCTCTATCGCGTGACTAGCCATGGACCACCTCCGAATGTTTCTGCAGCCGCCTGCCGTATGCCTGGCTGGTACGGTCGAAAATGATGGCGATGGCGACGAGCGCAAAGCCGTTGAGGAAGCCAACCGTGAAGAACTGGTTGTTGATCGCCTGCAGCGTGTTCTTGCCGAGACCGCCCACCCCGACCATCGAGGCGACGACAACCATGGCAAGCGACATCATGATGGTCTGGTTGATGCCGGCCATGATGGTCGGCAGTGCCAGCGGGATCTGCACATTGAAGAGCTTCTGGGTGTGGGAGGATCCGAAAGCATCTGCTGCCTCCAGCACTTCCTTGTCGACCAGTCGTATCCCGAGGTTGGTAAGGCGGATCATCGGCGGCACGGCGTAGATCACCACAGCGATCAGGCCTGGCACCTTGCCGATACCGAAGATGACGACGACCGGGATGAGGTAGACGAAGCTCGGCATGGTCTGCATGACGTCGAGCGTCGGATTGATCACCGATTGCAGACGGTCGGAGCGTGCCATGAGGATGCCGATCGGCAGGCCGATGACGATGGCGATCAGGGTGCAGACGGTGACCATCGCGAGTGTGATCATCGTATCGTTCCACAGCCCAAAAACGCCGATCAGGGCCATGGAGATGGCGGTGCCGATGACGATCTTGATATTGCGGCTGGCGAGATAGACGATGGCCATCATGACCGCGAGGATGATGAACCAAGGCGTGTTGGTGAACAGCCACTCGAGGTAGTTCAGGAACCATTGCAGCGGCTGGACGACGATGTCGATCACAGCGCCCCAGGAGCGCACCATGCCGCGAAAGCCGTCGTCGATGTTCTTGCGGCCTTCGCGGATGATCGTGTCGTTGATCGCCGGGAAGTTACACAGGAAATTCGGCAGAAAACTACATTGCAGAGCCATCACATTCCCCTTTTTATCCGGGCCCTTTTTATCGGGGCAGTGACGCGCAATCCGTGTGGCTATCAAGATTGCCGTCCGTGGTGTAGTGCTGATGCCGGTTCTCAGTCTGCTCGCCTGTCCGCCTTCAGGCGGATGCAGTGTGGTCGCGTGACCCCCTCGGTGCATGCGCTTCCAATGGGGAGACGCGATCCTTGCAGCGGCGAGAGGTGAGGGCAGGCCTTCCGGCCTGCCGTCGCATCGTTCAGATCGAAGCCTTGACCTTCGTCGCGACATCGGGAGCCACCCACTTGGTCCACATGTCCGGATAGGTCTTGAGGAAGTACTTCGCGCCGTCTTCGTTGGTGCCCTGGTTGTCCGTCATCCAGGCCAGCACCTTGCCGACGGTGCCGTTGTCCCATTTGCGGGTCTTGACGTAGTCCATGGCAACGCCGGCCTTTTCGGCAAAGGACTTGGTGACGACGGTAAAGACGTCAGAGACAGGATAGGAATTGACCTTGGGGGCCGCGCAATCCTGCTGCGAGGTGCAGGCATCCCATTCCTTCTTGTCATGAGGAACGCCGAAGCTCAGCTTGACCATTTCGTACTTTCCGAGGATCGCGGTCGGTGCCCAATAGTATCCGAGCCAGCCGGTCTTCTTCTCGAAGGCATTGGCGATCGAACCGTCGAGGCCGGCTGCCGAGCCCGTATCGACCAGCGCAAAACCTTCCTTCTCGGCGCCAAGCGCCTTGTAGAGGTTGGCGGTCGAGATCTGGCAGTTCCAACCCGACGGGCAGTTGTAGACGGCGCCCTTGGTCTTGTCTTCCGGGGCAGGGAACAGCTCTGGATGCTTCAGGGCATCCTGCACGGTCTTGATGTCCGGATGGGCGTCTGCGAGGAATTTCGGTATCCACCAGCCTTCGACACCGCCGTCGCTGAGCAGCGGGGCAGCCTCGATCAGGCGACCTTCGGCGGTGGCCTTGTCGAGCGCGGTCCGAACGGCGTTGACCCAGAGTTCCGGGGCGATATCCGGCTGTCCCTTTTCGTTCATCGAGGTGAATGTCGGCTGGGTGTCGCCGGTCACCAGCGATACCTTGCAGCCATAGCCGTTTTCGAGAATGATCTTGTCGACCTGCGCAGCGACGCCGGCGGAGGCCCAGTTCATTTCGGCGATAGAGATGTCGCCGCACTCCGCTGCACTTGCCGAGCCTGCGAGCGCATAGGTACCTGCTGCGAATATAACGGAAGCGATGAGCTTCTTCATGTGAAAGTTCTCCCAGTTTTTTGCCGTTGATCACGTTCGTGCATCCGGCCACGGAGGTCGCCCACGATGTGGCGCGCCCATCCCTGACCGTATCTGCTTCACCGATCCAGGCGCCCGAAAGCGTCCATGCCGGTCCCCTTTGGTATGTCCGCTGTTATTGTGCCTGAGGATAGAAGATCCCCCGGGGCGCGCTTTTTCATACCTTGAAATCGAGCCTAAGGATTCATGCGGAGAAATCAACCGGGGGGGATGTGCGGACAGATGCCGGGACTATCGCTGAGCTGCCGGAAAAGCCTTCAAAATAGCCTGAGAGGTGAGGCTACTGGCTGCAAATTGTGCACACGCGAGGCAAAAAAGGTCCTTCTAAAGTGCGGACATGGAGAAAAGTTCAATTGCTACGCCTGCGCAAGACGTTTTGTATTCCATTCGCGTCCTTCGATGGCTGAGCGCGGGCCGTGAAAAAAATCGAAAAAAAACACGATTCATTCTTAATTAACGTCTCAATAACCATCCGGTAACCGTGTCCGTCTATTGATTGTGCCAAGGCGGCGACACCGCTGTTTCTCCGGATCAGGTACTGCGTCCCGGAGAAAGCCTGTCTCGCGCCTCTGCCGAAGACCTCCGGTATATAAATCGCGCCGCGCTGTCCTGCAGCCGGCGCGATTTTCGTCTGTGCGTGTGGGGTATGGATCGAGCGGTGCAGTCTGGCGTGTTAGCCAGCGGAGCCCGTGCGCACGACGCCAACCGTTCCGCTGCGGATATCCAGTTCCTGTGCGCGGCTTTCGGCCTTCTGCGACGGGACCTTCGAGCCCCAGGCGATCTGGATCGAATTCTTGTTGTTGAAGACGAAAAGCATTCCGGTATCCTCTGCGCCGGAAGCCCGGCCTTGTGCGTGATGTGGCGTGCAGATAATGCTGTTGTCGACACGAAACAACGAGCGAAGTCGTCATCGTTTGTCGCAAATAGAGTAGTCATCCAGTTGGCCGCCGAAGCTCGGTCATATCGCTCGATAATTTCGACAGAACGGCTGTAGAGCAGGGGCTCAAGACGAGCCGATACCGGGAATTTCAGACTATGACCAGGGCGATCATGCTGCAAGGAACCGGCTCCGATGTCGGAAAAACGGTATTGGTAGCGGGCCTCTGCCGCCTTGCCGCAAACAGGGGACTGCGGGTCCGTCCCTTCAAGCCCCAGAACATGTCGAACAACGCCGCCGTTGCCGACGACGGCGGGGAGATCGGCCGAGCCCAGTGGCTGCAGTCGCTCGCCTCGCGCGTCCCATCCTCCATCCACATGAACCCGGTGCTGCTGAAGCCGCAATCGGAGGTGGGCAGCCAGATCATCGTCCAAGGCAAGGTCTGGGGGCAGGCCAAGGGGCGGGACTATCAGGCGCTGAAGCCGAGATTGCTGGCGTCGGTACTCGAAAGCTTTGCCCATGTCGGCGATGGCGCCGACCTCGTCATTGTCGAGGGTGCGGGGTCGCCGGCCGAAATCAACCTGAGGCCCGGCGACATCGCCAACATGGGCTTTGCGACCAAGGCCGGCGTTCCCGTCGTTCTCGTCGGCGACATCGACAGGGGCGGGGTCATCGCCTCGCTTGTCGGCACGCATGCCATTCTGTCCGATGAGGACCGGGGGATGATCGCAGGCTACATCATCAACAAGTTCCGGGGAGACGTGTCGCTTTTCGACGACGGGCTGGCGGCAATTCACAGCTTTACCGGCTGGCCCTGCTTCGGCGTCGTGCCGTGGCTGAAGTCGGCGGGAAGGCTGCCGGCAGAGGATTCGGTGGTGCTGGAGCGGCTGGCGCGTGGTGGTGCGGGGGCGCTCAAGATCGCGGTACCGGTTTTGCCGCGCATCGCCAATTTCGACGACCTCGACCCGCTCAGGGCCGAGCAGGATGTCGACCTGGTCTTCGTACGCCCCGGCGATCCGCTGCCGACGGACGCTTCACTGGTGATCCTGCCGGGCTCAAAGTCGACGATATCAGATCTCGAGCATTTTCGCAGGCAGGGGTGGGACCGCGACCTTGCGGCGCATGTGCGGCGTGGCGGACGGGTTATCGGGGTCTGCGGCGGCTACCAGATGCTCGGAACGACTATCCGCGATCCGCTCGGCATCGAGGGCGACGTGCTGGAAATGCCGGGTCTCGGCCTCCTCGATGTCGAGACATCGATGGCGCCAGAAAAGACGGTGCGCAACAGCTTTGCGCGGTCGACGGAGTATGATGCACCGCTCAGCGGCTACGAGATCCACCTGGGCGAGACGACCGGCAGCGACTGCGCCCGCCCGCCCGTCATCATCGATGGCCGTCCGGATGGAGCAATCTCCAGTGATGGCCGTATCATGGGGACCTATCTGCACGGGCTGTTCGAAAGCGACACCTACCGCGCCCGCCTCCTCCAAAGCTTCGGCCTCTCCGGCGACCGCAGCAACTACCGCGAGAGCGTCGACAAGGCCCTGGACGATGTCGCCAGCGAACTCGAAGCGGTGCTCGACAAGGACTGGCTCGGACGGCTACTGGGATAGGTGCGAGGCCGATGTTTCTGCCATTCCGCAGTCGTGCACAACAGGCCAAGCTCCCTTTCTCTTTCCTTTATTCCTGTGCCCGTCACGGCTGTCAGTGCGCTCGAGTCGATGAGAGCGAGTGACTTTTACCGCAAAAAGCCCCATCGCGGCGCTGACGCGCCGCAGGTTGTTGACTGCCAAATTTACGGGGTGGATGAAACCCATCGATCGGTCCCAGCAGCGAACTGCCGCTACTGCAGAAACACACCCACCGTTGCGGCGCGGCCGGCGGCGTCGATGACTGTGAGGGTGGAATAACCATCGCCGTCGGGTGTCCATTGGCTGACGCGGTTGCGGGCGATGGCGGCGAGGGGCTTGCCGTTGGCGAGCCACCGGAAGGGCGCGCGGCCGCCCTGCAGCTTCAGCACCAGCGGCATCATCAGGCCGTCGCTGGTTTCGCCGAGTTCGACATGGGCGCCTTCCGGCGGATAGACGATCTGCGGGGCAGGCTCTCGGGTCGTGGCGGCCATAAGGCCGCTGGCATCCATCGAGAAGCGCCGCTGGCTGATCGGCAGCTGCGCCTGGGCGATGCGCACCGCGCCGATCGGCGCTGACGGCAGCGGCGTGATGCCGACGCCGGATTTTGCGAAGGCCTGAAACAGGATGGGCGCTGCGGAGGCGTAGCCGGTGAGGCCGGGGACTGCGCCATTGTCGGGACGGCCGACCCAGACGCCAAGCACATAGCGGCCATCATAGCCGACGGACCAGGCATCGCGGTAGCCGTAGCTGGTGCCGGTCTTGTAGGCGATGCCGTGCTGGGCGCTGCCGGCGGGTGCGATGATGCCCGATAGCACATCTGCGACATTCCAGGCGGCAACGGGCTCCAGCAGCGGCTGGCTGTCCACGACTTCGGGCTTGTCGACGATGCCGTCGCCGAGTTTCACCGGATTGCTGCGGTTTGCGAGGCCGGCGTAGAGCTGCACGAGGTCCTTCAGCGTCATGCCGAGCCCGCCGAGGCCGATAGCGAGCCCGGGCGTTTCATTCGCCGGCAGTACCGGTCGCACATTGGCGCGGCGGAAGCGGACCAGCAGCCGGGATGGCCCGACGGCATCGAGCACGCGGACGGCCGGGACGTTGAGGGAGAGTTGGAGGGCCTGGCGGACGGTGACGTCGCCCTGGTAGGTGGTGTCGAAGTTCTTTGGCCGGTAGCCGAAGAAATCGGCGGGCCGGTCCTCGATGATCGTTTCCTGGGAGAGCAGGCCTTCCTCGAAGGCGAGCCCATAGATGAATGGTTTCAGCGTCGAGCCGGGCGATCGGTTGATCCGTGTCATGTCGATCCAGCCGGAGCGGCTGGCGTCGAAATAGTTGGCGGAACCAACCTCGCCGACGATTTCGCCGGTGCGGCTGTCGGCCATGACCATGGCCAGCGATACTTTTGGATCGAGCCTGGCTGCAGATTCGCGGGCGACGGCTTCCAGCCCTTGCTGGATGCTGCGCTTGAGGGTCGTGTGGTGCTGGCCGACCGACGGTTCTTTTTTGAGGGCCGCCTCGGCGAGATGCGCGGCATAGGCCGGAAGTTGCAGCCGGCGGGCGGGGATGGGGCTGAACTCGGCGCGCCCGGCCTCGCTGTCGCCGACGATCTCGGCCACGGCCATGCGGGTCAGCACCCGTTTTCGTGCAGCCTCTGCCGCCTGCAGATGGCGGTCGGGCCGGCGCTTTTCCGGCAGTTGCGGCAGCGCCACCAGCAAGGCCGACTGGGCCACTGTCAATCGCCGGGGCTCCTTGCCGAAATAGGCGAGGCTTGCGGCGCGGATGCCTTCGAGGTTGCCGCCATAGGGGGCGTGGGTGAGGTATAGGTCGAGGATCTCGGTCTTGCTCAGCCGGCGCTCGATCTGGATGGCGCGGGCCAGCTGCAGCAGTTTTGCCCCGAAGGTTCGCTCGGGGCGCGGCTCGATAAGCCTTGCCACCTGCATCGAGAGTGTCGAGGCGCCGGAGACGATGCGCCCGTGGGTGACGAACTGAAGGGCCGCCCGCCCCATGGCCACGATGTCGACGCCGTGATGCTCGTAAAATCGCCGGTCCTCATAGGCGACCAACATGCGGACGAACTGCGGATCGACGTCGGCAGCTGTCGTCTTAAGGCGCCAGCGACCCTGCGGCGTGGCAAAGGCGCGCAGCAACTGGCCATCGCTGTCGAGCACCTCGGCCGATGTCACCATGGCCTTTTCAAGCGGCGGCGGATAGGCCTTGTCGGCTGCCTCGAGGCCGAGGCCAGCCGCCAGCGCCAGAAGCAGCGATGCCGATGTGCCGATGCCGAGGGTGCGCCAGAACCGCATTATTTTGCTGCCTCGACCTCCATGCGGCCCGTCGCCGTGCGGGCGAAGAACTGCGGCCGGTACATGTCCTCGACATTGGCGCCGGGCATGTCGTAGGTGCCGGGCGTCACGGCGCGCACGACGTAGGCGAGTGTTATCTCGCCCGTTTCGTCGGCAGCGCGATCGACGGCTGCGGCAAATCGGTCGCTGCGGAACTCGACATGGGCCGGATTGACCTCCTGCAGGAAATCGAAGTTCGACAGCTGGGCGCTGTTGACCAGCCCCGGATTGTCGATCTCGAAGCCCGCAGGCAGGAGGTCGGTGATCATCATCTTCGAAGGCCAGTTGTTGGCTTCGTTGACCTTCAGGACGACGACGTAGCGCTCGTTCTGCTTGACCTGGCTGATATTCGCCTCCTCGCCACCGAAGGTATAGAAGCTGCGTTCGATCGTGAATCCCTGGCTGCTGGCGGTCAGCGGCTGTTTCGGCGCAGCGATGGTGGTGACGGTGGCGGAGATCGGCTGGGCCGTCTGGTTGGTGACGGTGATCGGGTGTGCCAGCAGTTCGTCGCCGGTCAGGCGAGCATTGTAGGCACCCGTATGGGGGGTGCCGTCAATTGCGAGCTTCAGGTCTTCATCGCCGGTCTGCAAGGCGCGGGCGGCAAGCAGCATCCAGGTCTGCTCCTGCGTGCTGGTGTTGCCCTTCTTCTGCCATTCGCGCACGACGAGCTTGGTAAGGTCCGAGACGATCGGGGGCACCGGTCGGGCTGCAGTTGCAAGCGCCAGCACGGCGGCACCGTCGCGCAACGACGAGCCGTAGTCGGAACGTACGAAGCTGACCTTGGTCTCGGCATCCTTCTCCGCCGTCTGCATGGCATCCAGGAAGGTGTTGCGCGAGCGCTGCGCATCGCTGTAGAGGGCGAGGGCCGCGGCAATATGCGCCTTTGCGAGCGGTGTCGGGAAATTCGACAGCATCGTGTCGGCGTAATAGCGCAGGTCGCTGATCGCCGCCTTGCGGTTGCGGGCGAGAACATAGACCGCGTAGGAGATCTCGTTGCCGTTGTCCTTGATGTTGGCGTCGATGCCGACCGCATTCTGCAGGTTGTCGAGCGCCTGCACCATGGCTGCATCCGGCACGTCGAATTTCTGCTCGCGGGCGCGGGTCAGGAAGTCGGTGATGTAGGCGTCCAGCCAGAGATCGCCGGAGCCGGGGCTCCAGAGCCCGAAGCTGCCGGACGAGGACTGGTTGGCGAGCACCTTGTAGATTGCGTCCTGCACGCGCTTGCGAACATCGGGATCGTCGGGCATGCCGGATTTCTTGGCGAGCTCACTGAAATAGAGCAGCGGCATGGCAAGGCTGGTCAACTGCTCGGTGCAGCCGTAGGGATACCGGTCGAGGCTCATCAGCAGCGCCGGGATATCGAAGCCCTGGGCGCGGGCGACATTGAGGCTGACGGAGGCGCCCTGCAACAGGCTGTCGGCCAGAAGCTCGCCGTTGACGGTCAGGCTTGCGCCTGCCGCAATCGTCAGCGGCCGGGATTCGGTGACAGGGAGGGACGACGGACGGACGGGAATGTCGAGCGATTGCTCGAGCGACAGGCCGTTCGGGCCCGACAGCTTGATCGAGACGACACCGGCTCCCGGCTGTGCGCCGGTCAGCGGCAGGGTCAGGGCGACCTTGCCACCTGCTGCCAGCTTTAAGGTCTGCGACGCATCCTTCATGGCGATGCTGACAGCCGGGTTGCTGGTGACCTGTACCTGGTAATTGCCTTCCGGCGCATCGGTGTTAGCGATGTCGAGCCGCAGGCGGCTGGCGTCGCCGGGGGCGAGGAATTTCGGCAGGCTGGCGGTGACGACGACGGGGTCGCGGATGACGACGTCGGTGCTGGCATGACCGACGCCGTGCTTCGACCAGGCAACAGCCATGATACGAGCGGTGCCGTTGAACTGCGGAATGTCGAATGTGATGTTGGCTTTGCCCGATGCATCGAGCTTGACCGGGCCGGAGAAGAAGGCGACCAGCTTTTCGGTCGGAGGACTGCCCTGTAGTGCCACCGCCGCGCCATCGCCACCGGTGCGAATGGTGCCCATGGCGCCGAGCGAGCCGTCGATCAGCCGGCCGTAGAGGTCGCGGATTTCAAGCCCGAGCCGACGCTGGCCGAAGTACCAGCCATCGGGATCCGGCACTTCGTAGCGCGTCAGGTTGAGGATCCCGACATCGACGGCTGCGACGGTCACATAGGCTTCTTCGCCTATACCGGCACCGGCGACTTCCACCGGGATGACCAGAGGCTGGCGTGGCAGGGTCTTTTGCGGCGGCGTCAGCTTGACGGACAGTTTTCGCTGGGCGGGATCGACCTTCAGCCATTTCACGCCGATGGCTCGCATCGGCATGTGGCTGTCCTGCGCATCGCCCGAACGGAAGAGGGTGGTGGTGACGTAGGCGCCGGCGCCAAAAGCCTCGGTCACCGGAATGTCGATCTCGCCACCGCCGGCCGCAATGCTCGCCGTCTGGGTCGAGACAAGGTTTTCGGTGCCGATGGTGACTAGCACTTCGCCGGCAAAGCGTGGGGAAATCTTCAGCTTGGCGGTGTCACCGACAGCATAGCTTTCCTTGTCGAGGCCGACTTCGAGGGCGTCCGGCGTCTCGGTCGAAGATGCCGCAACGTACCAGCCGGCGTCGAACTCGACGCTGGAGGCCGGGCCATCGACGGCAGCGGTTTCGATCTCTAGACGATAGCGCCCAAAAGCGACGGGAACTGCGATTTCGGCGCCGTTTTCGGCTGTCGCATCAATCGTGCCGTTGGCGACCAGCTTCGTCGAATTCACCGGCTCATACTTCCATCCGGAGCCGTCGCGGTACCACTGGTAGTTCTGCTCGATACTCAGCAGTTTCCAGTTCAAACCGGACATCGCCTGCTTTTTTGCATCCCGGTCGATGGAGATGACATGGAACTTGCCGATGGCATTTTCGCTGAGATTACCGTCGAATTCCGGCTTGATGCCGATCATCGGTCCCTGCGCCTTGACCGGCAGCGTCAGCGACCGCTCGACGGCACGGCCGCCGGCTTCCTGCATGCGCAGCGTGATATTGGCATTCAACAGCTGTGTGGTGGAAGGCAGCGTGGCGAGCGAAACATCGAAGGTCTCGTGGCCCTGGTCGTCGACCGGCTCCAGGCCTTCGAGAGGCACCTTGGTGTCCTCGCTCGCCTGCTCGTCGGCAAGCCCGAACAGATAGCCGGGGAAATCGGCGCTTTCGCGCGTCGTCTTCAGCGCGACGTCACCTTCGATGATGAGTCCGGCAGCAGGCGCGCCATAGAGGTAGCGACCGTCCACCGTCACTGCGGCGGGCGCATCGAGGTCGATGGTCGTTGCCTCGCTCTTCAGATCGAACTCTATCCGGTCCGGCACGAAATCATCGACCAGAAACTGCTTTTCGCCAATCGCCGTGCCCTTCGGGTCGGTGAACACCTGCATCGTCCAGGTGCCGCGCATGGCGTTTGTCTGCAGGGGCAAGTCGATCGTATAGCCGCCGAGCAGGCCGCCATTGCTGACGACGCGGCGATCCTCGACGCCATCTGGCCGGTTGAAGATAAAGGTCAGCGGCAGGTTCTCGATAGCCGCCGAGGCGCTGTCGCGGGCGAGCACCGAGGCGTGCACCGTCTCGCCGGCGCGGTAGATGCCGCGTTCTGTCCAGGCGAGCACGTCGATGGCGCCGGGCGTCTTGCGGCCCGTGACGCCGCGATCCGACAGATCGAAGCCGGCGCGCGTCATGTCGAGGAACACATAGTCTTTATCGCCGTCCTTGGCGGTGATGACGGCAGGCGTCATGGCCGCCGTTCCGCGCATCAGGCCTGCGGTAAAGGTGGCATGGCCGTTTTCATCGGTCTTGGCCGTGCCGAGGATTTCATTGTTCTTGGCGAGCAGCTGCAACTCGATGCCGGCCAGCGGCTTGGCAGTGGCAAGCGAGCGGGTGAAGACGCTGAGGCCATCGGTGCCGGCATAGGTGGAGAGACCGATATCCGAGACGACGAACCATTGTGTCGCCTGGGAATCCCATTCCTGGCCGCCGCCGTTCTGCACGGTTGCGGTCATCACGTAGATGCCGGGCTTGCGCTGCGGCAATGCCTGGTCGACCGGGAAGCTGGTGACGACGTCCTTGTTGAGATCGGACTTGATGTCGATGGCGCCCTGCCACACCAGTTCGCCGGATTCATCCTGCAGGCGCTGGGCGCTGTAGCCATCCAGTTGCGTCAGGAACTGCGAGGAGGTGAGCAGCGGCGCGATGCCACGGTCGCCGATCCGGTAAAGTTTCAGATTTGCTGTGGTCGCGTTGACGGAGACGAGCGGGATGCCGTGGCGAACGGTTTGCGGCAGCACGAAGTTGTCGCCGGTGAAGTGCACCGAGGCGGTGCGATCCTTGACGTAGATGCTGACGTCGGCGGTCTTTTCTAGCGTTTCATCGACCGAGGAGGGCAGGCCGGCGCGAAAGGAGATCTTGTAGCGCTGCCCATGGGCAAGTCCCTCGACGCAGATCTGGTCGTCCTTGGCTTCCATCGCCTTCGGCGTTGCGCCGTCGACGGTGACGAAGGGTGTGTAGTCCGTGCCGCTCTTGATGAGCTTTTCAGAGAACTGCACGCAGGCGCGCGGGGTCGTGCTGTCATTGTCGATGGTATTGGCGAGAATGCGGAAACCCTTGCGGCTTTTGAGGTCGGCATAGGCAGCGGCAACGGTCTTGGAATTGACCAGCGCCAGGCTCGCCTTGTAGGCGCTGAGAGCGGCGCGGGCGTTGTCCGAATTGGCCAGCGACGCCGCGAGCACTGCGAGGGCGTCGGCGCGGCTCTCCTTGGTCCGGGTCAGCTGATAGCCGTTCAACGCGGCAATGGCGGCCTGGCCGGCGATTTCAGTATTGTTCTTGATGCTGTTTGCTGTACGCGCCGTTTCGATCCAGAGGATGGGATCTTCCGGCGTAATGGAGAGGGCGCCAAGAAAGGCTTTTACGGCTTCTGCCGGATTCTTTGCCGATTGCTCGACATGGGCGAGCGCCACCAGGCTCTGGACGCCTTGCGTCTTCTGGTCATCGGTCAGAGCGAGGTTCGCCTTTGCCTTCGCCGCATCGTCGCGCAGCTTGTCGCTGATGAAGGGCAAAGCGGGTGCGGCGCCGATGTCGGGCTGGGCTGTGACTTCGACGATCTTGCCGGCAATGGCGCCCGGAAAATCGTTCAGCTGGTTGAAGTCGGATTTGAGGAAACACCATTTCACCTTCGGATTGTAGGTGAAGGCGCGGCAGGAGCGATCGGCGATACAGGTCGCCTCGCATTGCTCGATTGTCTGGTTCTGGACGGTGCGCAGGTCGAAGCCGAAATAATCGCCGCCGGGGGTGGTCACCACCTGGCGGCTTGCGTCCGCCGCCTGTCCGGGCGCGAGAGAAAGGAAAGCGCCGAACAAAAGAGCCGACAGTCCGATAATCGCGCGCCGTGACATAGCCCATGCCCCCCAAGCAGTCAGCCGATGCGGCGCACTCTTGAAACATATCGGCAAATTGTCAATCGCTGAGATGCAACCGCCCTGAAATGAAACACGACAACACACCTTCGGCGCGTTATCCGATAAAAATCAAACTATTCGGGAAGCAGTGACGCTAACAAGCCGTGCCCTTCTATGCCCGCCACTGACCGAATTTGCCATCCAGTGCCCTGTCCAGATAGAAGGCAGCGCTGATGAGGGCGAGATGCGTGAAGGCTTGCGGGAAATTACCGAGGAACTCGCCGCGCGCATCGAACTCTTCCGGATAGAGCTGCAGGTGGTTGCCGTAGAGCAGCAGCTTTTCGAAGTTGATGCGTGCCTCGTCGAGGCGACCAGCGCGGGCGAGGCATTCAACATACCAGAAGGAGCAGGCGGCAAACGCACCTTCCTGGCCGTCGAGGCCATCTTCCTGCTTGTAGCGCTTCACCAGGCTGTCGTCGGCCAGCTGGTCGCCGATCGCATCGAGCGTCGCCAGCCACGCCGGGTCGGTGGCGCTGACGAAACGTACCAACGGCATCAGCAGCAGTGCGCCATCGACATTGGTTGCACCCTTGCCCTGCACGAAGTGGCCGAGTTCGTCGTTCCAGAAATTCGCCCAGATGTCTTCGCTGATCTCGTTGCGCGTCGTCACCCATTTTTCGAAGGGGGCGGACAGCGAGCGCTTTTCAGCCAGCCTAATCGCGCGGTCGACGGCCACCCAGCACATCAGCCGGGAGTGCAGATGCTCGGACGGTTCGTTGCGCACCTCCCAGATGCCGGCATCCGGTAGCTGCCAGTTGTCGCAAACGTAATTGACAAAGCGCTGAACGCCGCGCCAGCCCCGATCGGAGATCGCCTCTCCGTATTTGTTGCTGATGTAGATAGAGTCCATCAGCTCGCCGTAGATGTCGAGCTGGATCTGCTCGGCAGCCTTGTTGCCGACACGCACGGGGCGTGCGCCGCCGTAACCTGCCAGATGGTCCAGCTCGACTTCCTCCAGATCGGAACTGCCGTCGATCCGGTACATGATCAGAAGCTGGCCGTCCCAGTCTTGCTGGGTGCGCGCGCCGGTCCATCGGCTGAAGGCCATTGCCTCCTCCTGGTAGCCGAGCCGCATCAGCGCATAGACCGTGAACGATGCATCCCTGATCCAGGTGGCGCGATAGTCCCAGTTGCGTTCGCCGCCGGGCGCCTCCGGCAGGCCGAAGGTGGCGGCAGCGACCATAGAGCCGTGGCTTAGCGAGGTCATCAGTTTAAGGGCCAGTGCCGAGCGGGTCACGGCATCCCGCCAGCGACCGTGATAGGTCGACCGGGCAGCCCATTTCTGCCAGTAGTTTTTTGTCTCGAGGATGACGCACGACACCTCCTCGGTCTGCATGAGCACGCCGTCGTCGTCTCCGAAGGTGAAATCCGCCTGCTCTCCGACCTTGAGCGTCAATTCCGCCGTCACTCCGCCGTTCATCGGCGTCAGTGCCACCGGTGCGGTCAGGCGCAGGCGCAAGCCGTCCGGTCCGCTGAAGACGGCACCGTGTTCATCGACGGTAACGTCCGGGATGGTGCGGGCGTAGTCGAAGCGTGGCCAGCATTTCAGCCGGATGGTGACTGTGCCGCGCGTGACGGCGACGCGGCGCACGATCCGGCAGACGCTCTCGCCGGTCGTAGTCGGGCTCGGCATCAGGTCGGTAATTTCGGCGCTGCCGGCATGCCCGAGCCAGCGCGTCATCAGGACGTTGGTTTCGGGGACGTACATCTGGATGGTGCGCGCGCCGGCGATATCCGGCGAGAGTTCGAAGGCGCCGCCCTTTTCCGGATCGAGCAAAGCCAGGAAGACGCTGGGGCTGTCGAAGTTCGGCCAGCACAGGAAGTCGATGGCACCGTCGCGGGCGACCAGAGCGGTGGTGCGCAGATTGCCGATGGTTCCATGGTCGGCCACTGGCCGTGGGATGGCGGTCAGGTGGCCTTCGTTCAGGGGCGGTGGCTCATGCTTGCCGATGTCTGTTGCAGCGGACCTGTTGTCAGTCATCCATGCTGTCCCTGTTTTTCGCCACGGCCTATCCGCGACGGCGCAGTAAGGTGGTTTCCGGTCGTCGCTGTGGACGACCGGCTTTTCAAGGGCGGTAAGAGGAATGCCGCCATAGCTGTGAGCTTATTGTTCGGACTCTGGGAAATCTGCACCAATCGATGTGTCGCGCCACTGTTCGACTTCGGCCAGACTGTCCGAAAGCTTTTTCGATACGGCATCGACGCCGAAAGCGCCGAGCACCAGGTGGCGCGGCGGGTGTTCCAGTTCCGTCACCATCATCATCGCCTTTGCAGCCCGAACGGGATCGCCCTTCTGCTTGCCGCTGATGGCTGACGTCGAGGCCATCCGTGCGCCGACGGTCTCTTCGTAGTCGGCGATGCCGGAGACCGTCTGCTGCAACGATCTGCCGGCCCAATCGGTGCGGAATGGGCCGGGCTCGATGCAGGTGACCTTGATGCCGAGCGGCCGGCCTTCGACGGCAAGCGCGTCCGACATGCCCTCGACAGCGTGCTTGCTGGCTGCATAGTAGCCGGAGCCGGGAAAGCCGACGAGACCGGCGACCGAGGTGATGTTGATGATGTGGCCCCGGCGGCGCTTGCGCATGCCCGGCAATACGGCCCGGGTCATGGCGAAGAGGCCGAAGACGTTGGCATCGAACTGGGCGCGGATGGCGTCGTCGTCGCCCTCTTCGATCGAGGCCTGGTAGCCGTAGCCGGCATTGTTGACCAGCACGTCGATCTGGCCGAAGCGTTCTTCGGCGGCCTTGACGGCGGCGGTGATCTGGTCCTTGTCGGTGACGTCGAGGTCCAGCGCCAGGGCGCTGTCTTCGTGACCCGTGACGAGATCGGCGACGCGCTCCTTGCCACGGGCGGTGACGACGGCGCGCCAGCCGCGTTCGAGTACCAATGTCGCGAGTTCGCGGCCGAAGCCGGTCGAGCAGCCGGTGATGAACCAGACGGGCGTGGAGGAGTTTGCCATGTTTGCTTTCGGTGCTTGGGCCGGCAGCGCTACTTGGCACGGTACCGGACGTTATGATGCAACTGAGTTAGAGCGTGGTGCGTACGCGTCAATACTGAAATTGATTGCGGGCTCAGAGTTCGCCTGACTCCTCTCGCCGGCGCCGGTCGAGCTCTTCCGAATAGCGCCGCAGGGTATGGCTTTCCGACAGCTGGCCGATGACCTTTCGCTCGATCAGATTGTTGACCACAGCCAGCGCTTCGCTTTCGGTCTTGTCGAAGATCGCGGCCGCCTGCTTTGCATTCATCTGCGGCTGCAGGAAGTCGTTCTTGTAGCGGATGAAATCGCCAAGGCCGCGATCGCCATCGTCCTGGTCGACGGGGCTGGCGTATATTTCCGGCACCAGCACCATGCCGGCATATTTCTCCGCATCGTCCAGCAGCACGACCCGCTGGGTCGAGCCGATCGGGAAATCATGGCGGAAGTCGGCGATGCTGATGTTGACGTTGGCGCTGCGCACGTCGGGGCGCATCATCCGGGCGACGGTCAGGTTGCGGATCCAGCCGACATCGTGGGCGCTGCGGATGCTCTCGCCCCGAAGGTGGAAGCGCCAGGTGGCAAAGGAGTAACCGAAGGTGGTGCGCACCACGAGCGACGAGGTGATGACGGCGGCAAGCACCAGCGCGGTGATCGGAAAGTCGCCCGTTATTTCCAGCGCCAGGAAGGTCATCGTCAGCGGGCCGCCGATGACTGCTACGGCCAGCGAACTCATGCCGACCACGGCATAGATGACCGGCGTCAGCGTCGCGTGATCGAAGTAGGGCGCGGAGTAGGCGAAGATCTTGCCGAGCAGGGCGCCCATGAACAGCGAGGCGAAAAACAGGCCGCCACGGAAGCCGGAGCCGATCGAAACCGCCGAGGCCAGCGACTTCAGCAGCAGGATGCCGATCAAGGCCGGGATGGCGATATCGCGGCCGAGATTGAGATGCAGCGCACCGTGGCCGGCCGACAGCACCTGCGGCGAGATCAGCGCGAGCATGCCGACGACGATGCCACCGAGTGCCGGGCGGACATACTGGGGGATGGCGCTCTTGCGGGCCAGCTCCTCGATGAAGGAGACGCCCTGCATGAGCAGGATGCCGCAACCGGCGCAGACGGCGCCGAGAAGCAGGGCCGGAATGTAGTCGGCCGGCACGACGCTGCCGAAATCTCCGATGTCGATCATCACGTCGCTGCCGGCGAGCAGGCGTGCGACCAGCGTTGCGACGAGGGCGGAAACGACGACCGGGGTCAGGGTGACGATGGTGTAGCTGCCGATGATCAGCTCGAAGGCATAGAAGGCGCCTGTGAGGGGGGCGCTGAAGGCTGCGGCGATGGCTCCGGCCGCACCGCAGCCGACAAGGGTGCGAAGGTCGCCGCGGCGCAGCTGCAGTTTCAGTCCGAGTTTCGAGGCGATCCCGGCGGCGATCTGCGTATAGCCGGCCTCCAGCCCGACGGATGCGCCGAAACCGTTGGATATGAGGTTCTGGATGGAGACTAGAATGCTATCGGTCAGCGACAGCCGGCCGCCGTGAAGCGCGTTGGCCTCGATCGGGTCGATCATCGGCTTTTTGCGGGTCTTGGAGAGAATGAACAGCATCAGCCCCAGCAGCACGCCGCCGGCAATCGGCGCCAGCAGCAACAACAGCTTGTTGTCGATCACCGCGCTGCTCAGCCTGCCGTCATCGCCGATACCGTAGATCAGCATGTGCATCTGGCGAGAGATCAGGCTCATGGCCGTCACCGCCAGCCCGGACGTCACGCCGACCAAGGCGCCGGCTATGACGAGGCCGACTTCGCTCTGTCGCAGGATCGCGCGCATCCGCCCGGCTTCGAAAAGCGACCGGAGGGTGCGAAAGCGGGGCGCATGGAATCGTTGAAGCATGGCGTTACGCATGAAAGAGAGGCGGTTGTTTAAAGCAGGACGTCTTTACACTGGCAATTGCGACAAAAAGACCGCCGCCGGGAATGATTTCAGCGCCGTTTCAACACATATATGGCAGAAACCGAATTCGTCGATCAGTTGACTTGCATAAGGCGAAGGCCTAATCCTGAACGCATAACGGAAGGTTCCCGCGCCGTGAAAACGGTATGGGATCAAAAGGGAATGTGACCGGGCGGACCCATACAGGGCGCTCCTATCGCAGCCGACCCCGCGACTGTAGAACGGTCAGGGTCTTTCGTCCGGTGTTCCGGGACGACGGGTGATGTTCTGCAATGGTGCAGGCGGGCCTGAAGTCGAAGGCATCGGAAAAGCCACTGGCGTGGCATCATGATTTACCGGGGTGGGACGCCTCTTCATCTACGAATCGTCCGCCTTTTCATGATGACCTGCCGGGAAGGCGAGAGAGACCCGTGATCTCCGGCCGGAACGATATCCGTCGTTTCGGCCGGAGATTGCAACCGTGAGCCAGGAGACCTGCCATCCGTGCCGGGCGAAAAGCCCACCCTTTGGGACGTCGTCCCGCTGCCAGCACGGAGGTTGTCATGGCTGAACGTTTGCTTTTGCGCGTCATTGCGGCGCGCTTGCCTGATCCGAACTGTTGCACGCTTGCAGCTTCGCGCAGAACCGCGTGAGGATCGGAACAACCTGATGTCATCCCCAACATTCGGAACGGCCCTCGTGCTCGGCGGCGCGCGCTCCGGCAAGTCGTCTTTTGCCGAGGCGCTCGTTACAGGCTCCGGCCTCGACCGCCATTACGTCGCCACCGGCCGAGCCTGGGATGCCGAGATGGCGGAGCGCATCCGCCAACACCGCGTCGATCGCGGCGAGGGCTGGACGACGCATGAGGAGCCGCTCGATCTTGTCGGCACACTCGGTGCCATCGACGCGCCCGGCCGCGCTGTTCTTGTCGATTGCCTGACGCTGTGGGTCACCAACCTGATGATGGAGGAGCGCGACATGGCTGCCGCCTTCGCCTCACTCTGCAAATTCCTGCCGGGCGCAAGGGCGCGCCTGGTGTTCGTCTCCAACGAGGTCGGCCTCGGCATCGTGCCGGAAAACCGCATGGCGCGGGATTTTCGCGACCATGCCGGACGTCTCCACCAAATGATCGCGGCTGAGGCCACCGACGTCTATTTCGTCGCCGCCGGACTGCCGCTGAAAATGAAAGGCTGATTCATTGCAACAGAAAATTCCCGCCACCGTCATCACCGGCTTCCTCGGGGCCGGCAAGACGACGATGATCCGCAACCTGCTGCAGAATGCCGGCGGCAAGCGCATCGCCCTCATCATCAACGAGTTCGGCGATCTCGGCGTGGACGGCGACGTGTTGAAGGATTGCGGTGCCGAGAACTGCTCTGCCGACGATATCATCGAGCTCACCAACGGCTGTATCTGCTGCACGGTCGCCGATGACTTCATTCCGACGATGACTCAGTTGCTTGCCCGCAACCCGCGGCCCGACCACATCGTTATCGAGACATCCGGCCTGGCGCTGCCTCAGCCGCTGGTGGCGGCCTTCAACTGGCCCGACATCCGCACTCACGTGACGGTCGATGGCGTGATCACCGTTGTCGACAGCGTTGCCGTCGCTGCCGGCCGGTTTGCCGACGACCACGACGCCGTCAATGCGGCGCGGGCGGAAGATGCCTCGCTCGACCATGACAACCCGATCGAGGAACTGTTCGAGGACCAGCTGACCTGCGCCGACCTCATCGTGCTCAACAAGACAGACCTGCTGGACGCCGCCGGCATTGCGGCCGTGCGTGCCGAGGTCCAGTCGCGCACCGAGCGCAAGCCCCCGATGATCGAGGCTCGCAACGGCGAGGTTTCGGCAGCCGTGCTGCTCGGGCTCGGGATCGGCACGGAGGCCGATGTCGGCAACCGCCTGTCCCACCACGAGATCGAGCATGCCGACGGCACGCCGCACGACCATGACGAGTTCGACAGTTTCGTTGTCGACCTCGGGCCTATCGCCGAGCCGGTCACGTTTATCGAGCGGCTGAAGACAGTCATCGGCCATCACGACGTGCTGCGTCTCAAGGGGTTCGTCGATGTGCCGGGCAAGCCTATGCGGCTGCAACTGCAAGCCGTCGGCAGCCGTGTCGACCATTATTTCGACCGAGCCTGGACGCCGGGCGAAGTCCGCGCGACGCGTCTGGTGGTGATCGGGCTGCACGATATGGACCAGGCGGCGGTACGCAGTGCGATCGAGGTGCTTGTTTGATGGTCTTTGCCGTGGCTTACCCCGCTCTGTCACTGCGTGACATCTCCCCCCTCGTGGGGGAGATGTCCGACAGGACAGAGGGGGGCGCCGCCCCGTGCTAGAACCCGCCCATCGGGGAGGTGCTACATGCATCTTCTCCTAGCCCAGAAGGGCTCGATATCCGATGGCGACGAGGCGATCGACCTCGGTCAATCGCCGGGCGATATCCTGTTTCTGTCGGCAGCCGATACCGAGCTTGCCGCTATCGCTGCGGCTTATGCCCACAATGACGGCACCCATTCGCTGCGTCTGGCAAGCCTGCTCAGCATGAAACATCCGATGTCGGTCGATACCTATGTCGAGCGGACGGCGCGGCATGCGAAGATGATCATCGTCCGGGCGCTCGGTGGCGCCAGCTATTTTCAATATGCCCTGGAAGCGCTGCATTCAGTGGCGACACGGCAGGGGGTTAAGATCGCGGTCATACCGGGCGATTCCAAGCCGGATCCGGGCGTCATGCCGTTTTCCAACATCGCGCTCGACGATCTCAATGCGTTGTGGGCCTACCTGATCGAGGGCGGCGACGATAACGCGCGGGCGTTTCTGGCCTATGCGTCGGCGATGCTGTCCGGAGCCGAAAAACCGCAGCCGGCGAGCCCGCTTGCCAAGGCCGGCATCTGGTGGCCGGGGCAGGGTGTTGTCGATGTTGAGGAATGGCTGGCGGCCTCTGAGGTTACGACGTTACCCCCCTCTGTCGGCCGGGCCGACATCTCCCCCACAAGGGGGGAGAATAACCGGGGGCAACGGCCTATTGTCGCAATCAGCTTTTACAGGGCTCTCGTTCAGAGCGGGGAGACCCGGCCTGTCGAGGCGATGATATCGGCACTGGTCGAGGCCGGTGTGCGGCCGCTGCCGGTGTTCGCCTATAGTCTCAAGGACCCGGCATCCAAGTCCATCATCGCGGACATTTTTGGCGCCGCGTTGCCGGATGCGGTCATCAACACCACGGGCTTTGCGATCTCCGCCCCCGGCGCAGACCGGAAGCCGACGGTGCTGGAGGCGAGCGACGCCGTCGTGCTGCAGGCGATCTTCTCCGCGTCTTCCAAGGAGGCCTGGACTGCCTCGGCGCAGGGTCTTTCGGCGCGCGATCTAGGCATGAACGTGGCGCTGCCCGAAGTCGACGGCCGCGTGCTGTCGCGCGCCGTATCGTTCAAGGCCGCAGCCCGCTACGACGAGCGGGTGGAGGCTAATATCGTCGGCAGCGAGCCATCGATCGATCGCATGCGCTATACCGCAGCGCTCGCCGCCAACTGGGCGCGGCTGCGTCGGACGCCGGCGGCCTCTCGGCGTGTGGCGCTGGTCATGGCCAACTATCCGAACCGCGACGGCAGGCTTGGCAACGGCGTCGGGCTGGACACGCCGGCCGGCACGGTGGAAGTCATGCGGGCGATGGCGGCGAACGGTTATCCGGTGGCCGATATCCCGGCAGATGGCGATGCGCTGATCACCCATCTGATGCAGGGGCCGACCAACTCCGGCCGCGACGGGAAGGTCATCCGCGAAACGCTTTCGATGAGTCGTTACAAGACCTTCTTTGCGTCTCTTCCCGTTCAGATTCAGGATGAAGTGTCGGCGCGCTGGGGTGGGCCTGAGGGCGACACCTATGTCGTCGATGGCGCATTCGCCCTGTCTTTTGCCCGCTTCGGCGAAATGCTGGTCGGCATCCAGCCGGCGCGCGGCTACAACATCGATCCGAAGGAGAGCTATCACTCGCCGGATCTCGTACCGCCGCATGGCTATCTCGCCTTCTATGCATTCCTGCGCCTGGAATTCGGTGCCCATGCCGTCATCCACATGGGCAAGCACGGCAACCTCGAATGGCTGCCGGGCAAGGCACTGGCGCTGTCGGAGACCTGCTATCCCGAGGCCATCCTCGGGCCGATGCCGCATCTCTATCCGTTCATCGTCAACGATCCCGGCGAGGGCACGCAGGCCAAGCGCCGCACCAGTGCCGTGATCATCGACCACCTGACGCCGCCGCTGACGCGCGCCGAAAGCTACGGTCCGCTGAAGGACCTCGAAGCGCTTGTAGACGAGTATTACGAAGCCTCCGGCGTCGACCCGCGCCGCATCCTGCTGCTGCGCAAGCAGATCCTCGATCTCGTCACTGATATCGGGCTCGATCAGGATGCGGGCATTGCCAAGGGCGAGAGCGAGGACAGCGCGCTGCAGAAGCTCGATGCCTATCTCTGCGACCTGAAGGAAATGCAGATCCGCGACGGGCTGCACGTCTTCGGCGTGTCGCCGCAGGGGCGGCTGCTGACAGACCTGACGGTGGCGCTGGCCCGCGTGCCGCGCGGTTTGGGCGAGGGCGGCGACCAGAGCCTGCAGCGGGCGATTGCTGCCGATGCTGGGCTTGCGGCGGTTGTGTCTGCCGCTCTACCCCCCTCTGTCAGCTCTGCTGACATCTCCCCCACAGGGGGGGAGATTGGTATGCCGCGCCATGGTCACAAAAATGCACCTGCGGAGCTTGGTGCAAAAGCGGACTTCAGTGTGGAGATTGCCGCCGCCCCATCGATCTCCCCCCTTGTGGGGGAGATGTCCGACAGGACAGAGGGGGGTAAACCTCCGCAACCCAAAACCTTCGACCCGCTCGACTGCGGGATGGCCGATGCCTGGGCAGGCCAGCGCCCGAAAATCCTCGTCGATGTATCCGGCGACCCATGGCGCACCAACGGCGATACCGTGGAGCGCATCGAATTGCTGGCCGCGCGGTTGGTCGATGGCACCAGCCTCTGCCCGCCGGATTGGTCGCAGACGCAGGCCGTGCTTGCCGAAATTGAGTCCCGCCTGAAACCCTCGATCCAGGCCTGTGGACCGGCCGAGATCGACGGGCTGCTGGCCGGTCTCGACGGCCGCTTCGTGCCTCCGGGCCCGTCGGGCGCGCCGACGCGCGGCCGGCCGGACGTGCTGCCGACGGGCCGCAACTTCTATTCCGTCGACAGCCGCGCGGTGCCGACGCCGGCGGCCTACCAGCTTGGCAAGGCCTCGGCCGAACTGCTGGTACGGCGCTATGTCCAGGATCATGGCGAATGGCCGGTCTCGATCGGCCTGACGGCCTGGGGCACGTCGAATATGCGCACCGGTGGCGACGACATTGCCCAGGCGATGGCGCTGATTGGTGTCAAGCCCCTGTGGGACATGGCGTCTCGGCGGGTCACCGGCTACGAGATCATACCGCCGGCCATGCTTGGTCGTCCTAGGGTGGATGTGACGCTGCGGATTTCCGGCTTCTTCAGGGATGCCTTTCCCGAGCAGATCGCGCTGTTCGACAAGGCCGTCCGGGCTGTGGGCGCGCTGGATGAAGACCCTGAGGACAATGCGATCGCAGCCCGCATGCAGGGAGAAACCGCGCGCCTGATGGCCGAGGGGCTGGATGCGGCTGCAGCAGCAAAACGGGCCGGCTATCGTGTCTTCGGCTCCAAGCCGGGCGCCTACGGTGCTGGCCTGCAGGCGCTGATCGACGAAAAGGGCTGGGAGAAGCGCGCCGATCTCGCCGAGGCCTATCTAGTCTGGGGCAGCTACGCCTATGGCGCCGGTGAAGATGGCAAAGCCGAGCGCGGTGTGTTCGAGGAGCGGCTGGCATCGATTCAGGCCGTCGTGCAGAACCAGGACAACCGCGAGCACGACCTGCTCGACAGCGACGATTACTACCAGTTCGAGGGCGGCATGGCGGCGGCGGCCGAGCAACTGGGCGGTGCCCGGCCGCCTATCTATCACAACGACCATTCGCGGCCCGAAAAGCCGGTGATCCGCTCGCTTGAGGAAGAGATCGGCCGGGTGGTGCGCGGCCGCGTCGTCAATCCGAAATGGATTTCCGGCGTCATGCGCCACGGCTACAAGGGTGCCGCCGAGATCGCTGCGACCGTTGATTTTCTGTTCGCCTTTTCGGCAACGACAGGCGCCGTCCGCGATCACCACTTCGAGGCGGTCTACCAGGCCTTCGTAGCAGACGCCCGCGTTGCCGATTTCATGACGGAGAAGAACCCCGCTGCCTTCGCTGAAATGAAGGAGCGGCTGCTGGAGGCGATCGATCGCCAGCTGTGGACACCGCGCAGCAACTCGGCGCGGTTCGCTCTGATGCAAACAGGCGAAGAGGCGCTGGCATGATAGTCGTTGTAGAGAGTATGACCAGTTTTCTGCACACGCCGAAAACAATTAGCGAGCCGCAAATCGGTTTCCATTTCCGGCCGGGCGGCCCGCTGGCACAGAAGCCCGAGATTTCAGGACGACAGCCATGAGCGAAGACACAACCGACGGCGTGACCGCGCCGGAGCAAAGGCCCGACGATAGCCGCCACGCCGAGAAGATGGCGAAGAAGAAGGCGGCGCGTGATAAGATCATGGCGACGAAGAGCGGCGACAAGGGGCTGATCATCGTCCACACCGGGAAGGGCAAGGGCAAGTCTTCGGCCGCTTTCGGGATGATCTTTCGGCATATTGCCCACGGCAAGCGCTCCGCCGTCGTGCAGTTCATCAAGGGCGCGATGTGGACGGGCGAGCGCGATCTGATCGAGAAGCATTTCTCGGATATATGCGCCTTCCACACCATGGGCGAGGGGTTCACCTGGGAGACGCAGGACCGCGCCCGCGACGTGGCGGCGGCTGGAGCTGCGTGGGAGAAGGCCAAGGAGCTTATCCGCGACGAGCGCAACTCGATGGTGCTGCTCGACGAGATCAACATTGCGCTGCGCTACGATTATCTCGATCTGGCCGAGGTCATCGAGTTTCTGAAAACGGAAAAGCCTTATATGACGCATGTCGTGCTGACGGGCCGCAATGCCAAGGAAGAGTTGTTCGAGATCGCCGACCTGGTGACCGAGATGGAGCTGATCAAGCATCCGTTCCGCTCCGGGATCAAGGGGCAGGCCGGAGTGGAATATTGATGACGCAGAGCTGGGTTTTCTGGGCGATCCTGTCGGCCGCCTTCGCGGCGCTGACCGCGATCTTCGCCAAGATCGGCATCTCCGGCGTCAATTCGGATCTCGCGACGCTGATCCGCACCATGGTGATCATCGTCATCCTCGCCGCTATCGTTACCGCCACCGGCCAATGGCAGGCGCCTTCGACGATTTCTGCCAAGACCTGGCTGTTCCTCGGCCTGTCCGGCCTTGCTACCGGCGGCTCGTGGATCGCTTATTTCCGGGCCCTGAAGCTCGGCGATGCGGCCCGCGTCGCGCCTATCGACAAGCTGTCGATCGTACTGGTCGCCATCTTCGGCGTCGTCTTCCTCGGGGAAAAGCTTGGAATGGTCAACTGGCTCGGCGTTGCGCTGATTGCCAGCGGTGCGCTGCTGCTGGCGCTGTTCTAATCGGCGTTCCCTGGAGCCCTCAGTAGCCGAGCCAAAGCCTGACGGGATTGTTCGGATCGGCCAGCAGTTTGATCGCGAAGGCGATGCAGACGACGACCAGCAGCGGCTTGATGACTTTTGCGCCGATACGCATGGCAAGCCGCGAGCCGACCTGGGCGCCCAGAAACTGGCCGATGCCCATCAGGATGCCGATCTTCCAGAGGATGGCGCCGGAAAACAGGAAGACTACAAGCGCCCCGAAATTCGAGCCGAAGTTCAGAAGCTTGGTATGGGCGGTCGCCTTCAACAGGCCGAAACCGGCGAGGCTGACGAAGCCGAGCATGAAGAACGAGCCGGTGCCGGGGCCGAAGGCGCCGTCGTAGAAGCCGACCAGCGGCACGACGGTCAGGCCGAACATCAGCGCCGTCATCCGCCTGTGGGTCTCGACATCGCTGATGTTGGGCTTCAGCGCGAAATAGAGAGCGATGGCGATCAGCAGGAAAGGCATGATGGTGCGCAACAGATCTGCTGGCATGATCGTCGCCAGCAGCGCGCCGAGCACGCCACCGAGCGCCGCCATGGCTGCCATCGGCACCTGCTCGCGCAATTGCACATGGCCCTTGCGGGCGTAGGCGATGGTCGCCGAGGCCGAGCCGCAGATGCTTTGCAGCTTGTTGGTGCCGAGCGTCTGCAGCGGCGGTATGCCGGCGATCAGCATGGCCGGAACGGTAATCAATCCGCCACCGCCGGCAATCGAATCGACGAAGCCGGCAAAGAATGCTGCCATGAACAGAAGCAGGAGCAGTTGAAAGGAGATGTCTTGCACGGCGGGCCACCCGATTTCACTGGAGCGTCTTCTGGCACCCGCGCTTGCCGGCTGCAATCGTTGTTTGCGGGGGCGACGAAAATTGACGTGAGCCGCGCTGAAGCCTAGACAGATCGCCATTGTTACCGAAGAGAGCATGCGTGACCCATTCGTCTTCCGATCGGCAATCGTCCGGCAGGTCCCGCCTTGTGATCGGCATGGGCTGCGAGAGCGGCGCATCGGACGTCGAGTTGCTGGCCCTGGCAAAGTGCGCCCTCGCGGGAGCTGGTCTCGATGCCCGTGACCTCCAGGCGCTATCCTCGATCGACGGCAAGGCGAAGGAGCCGGCTATCCTTGCCGTTGCGGCCTATTACGGCATTCCGGCCCTGTTTTTCGATGCCGAGCGGCTCGAGCGCGAGACGCCGCGGCTGCAAAATCCCTCCGACAAGATTTTCGCACTCGTCGGTTGCCATGGTGTCGCGGAAGCTGCGGCGCTGGCCGGGGCGGGGCCTGAGGCCGTGCTCATCGTGCCGAAACTCAAATCCGTGCTCGCCACCGTGGCAATTGCCGCCGTCGTTTGAATTTCGTGCTGGACGACCGACCGGCCGGGCATCTGCGATATTGCGAAACCGCCCGGCGCCGGTATGGTGACGTCTTTCGCCGCTGGCCGAGATGGCTGCCGGCTCCGTGCCGCGATGAGGAATTTCCATGCACAAGGTCATTTACGACACTGATCCCGGCGTCGACGACGCTATGGCGCTGCTTTTCCTGCACCGTCATCCCGAGATCGACCTGATCGGCGTCACCACCATCTTTGGCAATGCCTCGGTCGACACGACGACGCGCAATGCGCTGTTCCTGAAACGTGAATGGGGCTTCGAATGCCCGGTGGCACGAGGCGCCGACGCAACCTTCGATCCGTCGCGCAAGGAGCATGGCTGGCCGACGCATGTGCACGGCGTCAACGGTCTCGGTGATATCGACGTGCCTGAAACCATCGATCTTCCCATCGATCCGCGCCCGGCCTACCAGTTCATCATCGATACCGTCCGGGCTAATCCCGGCGAGGTACGGCTCGTCGCCGTCGGCCGGATGACCAACCTGGCGCTGGCGCTGAGGCACGATCCGGAGATTGCCGGACTGGTCAAGGACGTCGTCATCATGGGCGGCGCCTTCTACGTGCCGGGCAACGTCTCGCCGGTGGCTGAAGCCAATATCTACGGCGACCCCGAGGCTGCGGACGCCGTCATGACGGCCGACTGGAAGGTTGTGCTGATCGGCCTCGACGTGACAGCCATCACCACAATGAGCCGCAGCTATCTCGCCGACATGGCCAAGGCCGGCGGCAAGGACGTGCAACTGCTCGCCGACCTCTCGCAGTCCTACATCGATTTCTACAAGCACGCGGTCGAGGACGGCATGATGGTGCACGACAGCTGCGCCAGCGCCTACATCGTCGCCCCCAACCTCTTCACCTCGATATCAGGTGCCGTCCGCGTGGTCTGCGGCGGCATCGCCGAGGGCCAGACCATCGTCAAGCCCGACGGCCGCCACTTCCCCCCGGGCCACTGGGACGGACTGTCGAGCCAGACGGTGTGCGTCGGGATCGAGTCGGAGAAGGTCGTGGATCTGATCCGGGATGTGATCGTGGGGTGATGGTGTCGGAATTCGCTCATCCTATGGTTCAACCATACGCTTTCACATAGCTGCTGCCTTCAGATATCGGTCGTATTGTTGGAAGACGCGGAGGCATAGTGGAGTGCGGCTTCGTCGCCAGAGTGGCAGGGGCTATGATGCTCGTTGGACGATCCGGTGCGGCGTCAGGCAAGATTGCAATTTGAGTAGTCGGCGCTTAGGACAGCAATCATGAGCCAAACCCTGTTTTCCACATTGCCAACCCTTGAGCCGGGCAGCGTCTGGCTGGCCGGGGCGGGGCCGGGCGATCCGGGCTTGCTGACGTTGCTGGTTGCAAAGGCTATGTCTGAGGCTGATGTCATCGTCCACGATGCACTGGTCGACGATGCCTGCCTTAGGCTCGCCGGTGCCGTGCTCGAATATGCCGGCAAGCGTGGGGGCAAGCCTTCGGCAAAGCAGCGCGATATTTCGCTGCGGCTGGTCGAGTTGGCGCGGTCCGGCAAGCGGGTGCTGCGGCTGAAGGGCGGGGATCCCTTCGTTTTCGGGCGTGGTGGCGAGGAAGCGCTGGTGCTCGTCGAGCATGGCATCCCGTTCCGCATCGTGCCGGGCGTCACCGCCGGGATCGGTGGACTTGCCTATGCCGGCATTCCGGTGACCCACCGGGACGTCAATCACGCCGTGACCTTCCTCACGGGTCATGATTCGTCGGGGCTGGTGCCAGATGCCATCGACTGGCAGGCGATCGGCAAGGGGTCGCCGGTGATCGTCATCTACATGGCGATGAAACACATCTCCCAGATCGTTGCCAATCTCATTGCTGCCGGCCGGTCGCTGCACGAGCCTGTCGCCTTCGTCTGCAATGCATCGACACCGCGCCAGCAGGTGCTGGAGACGACGCTCGGATCTGCCGAGGCGGATGTTGCAAGCGCAGGTCTTTCGCCGCCTGCCATCGTCGTCATCGGCGCGGTGGTAGGGCTGCGCCCATCGCTGGATTGGCTGGGCGCACTCTCCGGGCGCACATTGGTGCCTGAAAGCATCTGCGAACCGAGACAGGTGCGAGTATGAGCGGGCTGTTGATTTCGGCGCCGTCCTCCGGGTCGGGCAAGACGACGATAACGCTCGGGCTCTTGCGGGCGCTGCGCAATCGGGGCGTTGCCGTGGCGCCGGGCAAGGCCGGACCCGATTATATCGATCCCGCCTTCCATGCGGCGGCGAGCGGGACGACCTGCCTCAATTTCGATCCCTGGGGCATGCGCCCGGAACTGATCGCCGCCAATGCCGCCCTCCACCGGGAAGGCGGCAGGATGCTAGTGGTCGAGGCGATGATGGGCCTCTTCGACGGCGCTGCCGATGGTCAGGGTACAGCGGCCGATCTGGCGGCGATGCTGTCTCTGCCGGTGGTTTTCGTCGTCGATGCGACGCGGACGTCGCAATCGGTGGCGGCGCTTGTCAGCGGCTTTGCCAATTTTCGCGCCGACATCCGCATCGTCGGCGTCATTCTCAACCGGGTTGGCAGCGCTCGCCACGAGCTGATGCTGCGCCAGGCGCTGCGGGCAATCGGCATGCCCGTCGTCGCCGTAGTGCGCAGCGATCCGGGGCTGGCGGTGCCAGAGCGTCACCTGGGGCTGGTGCAGGCTGGCGAACACTCGGGGCTCGAGGAGTTTGTCGAGCGTGCCGCAGCGGCTGTTTCCGCCGAGTGCGATTTCGATCTGCTGATGCGCGCCGGTGCGGAACATGCCAAGGCCTCTCCTGCCAATATTCTCCGCATGGCGCCGCTCGGCCAGAAGATCGCCGTCGCCCGCGACATCGCCTTCGCCTTTTCCTATGAACACATGCTGCTGGGCTGGCGGCGGCGCGGCTCGGAGATCTCGTTCTTCTCGCCGCTTGCAGACGAGGCACCGGTGGCAGATGCCGATGCCATCTATTTGCCCGGAGGCTATCCGGAGTTGCACGCCGGGGCCATTGCTTCGGCCAGCGCGTTTCGCGCCGCCATGCGGGCGGCGGCCGGGCGTGGCGTCAGGATTTTTGGCGAGTGCGGCGGCTATATGACGCTCGGTGAGGGGCTGATCGATGCAGCCGGTGGGCGCCATGCGATGCTAGGGCTTCTGCCTGTCGTCACCAGCTACGAGACGCGCAAGCGGCATCTCGGCTATCGCCGCGTAACGCCATTGCCGGGCAGCTTCTTCGAAGCGCCGATGAAAGCGCATGAATTTCACTATTCGACGCTGGTATCCGAAGGCGACGCCGACCCGCTGTTTGCCGTTACCGATGCCCTGGACAACGATCTCGGCACGGCCGGCCTGCAGCGCGGCAATGTCGCCGGTTCCTATATGCACCTGATCGACCTGTCCGGAGAGCCCGGATGAGCGGCCGGATCGCCCATGGCGGCGGCATCACTGCCGCAGCGCATCTCTACGGCGGCGAAGCCCACGATTGGCTCGACCTGTCGACGGGGATCAACCCCAACCCGGTGGCGATCCCGCCGATAGAAGCGAGCGCATGGCACCGGCTGCCGGACCAACATCTGGTGGAGCGCGCCAGGCTGGCCGCGCAGACCTACTACCGCAGTGGCGATTGCCGGCCGTTGCCGGTGCCGGGGACGCAGTCGGTCATCCAGCTGCTGCCGCGTCTGGTGGTCGAGGACAGGCGCGTCGCCGTGCTGGGGCCGACCTACGGTGAGTACAGGCGCGTGTTTTCGCTGGCTGGCCTTGCCGTCGATGAGATCGCCGATCTCGACGCCGTGACGGAGGCGCATGGGCTGGTGGTGGTCGTCAATCCCAACAATCCGGATGGTCGCGTTCATACGCCCGACCAACTGGTGGCGCGCCAGCATCGACTTTGCCGGCAGGATGCGTGGCTGGTGGTCGACGAGGCTTTTGGAGACGGCAGCCCGCAGGCGAGCCTTGCGTCGCTGGTGTCCCAGATGGACAAGCTGATAATCTTCCGGTCGTTTGGAAAGTTCTTCGGGCTGGCGGGTATCAGGCTCGGTTTCGTGCTCGCCAATCCTTTCCTGCAGGAACGTTTCGAGGACTGGCTCGGACCCTGGGCGGTTTCGGGTCCGGCGTTGTCGCTGGCGGCTACCGTGTTTGCAGGAGACACGGCGGTAATCGGCAGGCACCTGGCCGAACGCAGCGCCGCATTGCGCTCGGTGCTGGGCGGTGCGGGGCTGTCGGTTGCCGGCGGGACCGATCTGTTTTCCCTTGTTGTCGACAGCAGGGCGGGTGCGATTCACGAGCACCTTTGCCGGCATCACATTTTGGTCCGCAAATTCGACTATGCCGCAGAGTGGCTGCGTTTCGGGCTGACGGCCGATGCGGCAGAGGATCGCCGGCTGGCCTCGGCACTCACCGGGTTGACATCATGATCATCGACGAACACCTGCTCATCCTCGTATTGGCTCTGCTGCTCGACCGGATCGTTGGAGATCCCGACTGGCTCTGGACGAGACTGCCGCATCCGGTGGTGCTGTTCGGCAAGGCGATCAGCTTTGTCGACAAGCGCTATAATCTGACGCGGCTTTCGGCCGCAGACCGTCGTCGCAACGGTCTCGTGTCGATACTGGCCTTGCTGGCGCTGAGTGCACTTGCCGGTGGCGTGCTGCATGCTTTGCTCGGGATGTGCGGCTGGCTCGGTCTGCTGATCGAAGCGGTGCTGGTGGCGGTTTTCCTGGCCCAGAAGAGCCTCGCCGACCATGTCATTGCTGTCTCGGAGGCGTTGCGGCAGGAGGGGCTCGAAGGCGGACGCCGCGCGGTGTCGCGCATTGTCGGCCGCGATCCGGAGACGCTGGACGAGCCCGCTGTCTGTCGGGCGGCCATCGAGAGCCTGGCGGAGAATTTTTCCGATGGCGTGGTGGCGCCGGTGCTCTGGTACGCGGTTTTCGGCCTGCCGGGCCTGCTTCTATACAAAATGCTCAATACGGCCGATTCGATGATTGGCCATAAATCCGAGACCTACATCGATTTTGGCCGGGCCTCGGCGCTTCTCGACGACGTCGCGAACTGGCCGGCGGCGCGGTTGTCGATCCTGTTGATTGCCCTCGGGGCGATGGTGCGACGTGGTGTGACGGCGCTCAATAATGCCTTTCGCATCGCCGCGCGCGACGGTGGTCTGCACCGTTCGCCGAATTCCGGCAGGCCGGAGGCAGCCATGGCCGGCGCTCTCGATATACAGCTGGCGGGTCCGCGTATCTATGCCGGAGAGACTGTGCGGGAACCGATGATCAACGGATCCGGGCGAGATACCGCGACCGTGAGCGATGTCGAGGCGGGCGTGGCCATCTTCTACACGGCCTGCAGCGTACTGGCGCTGGCCGTGCTTGCGGGTTTTCTCGTTTTACTTTAATTTCTTAATAAAGATTTGCGTGCGATCCGGAAAAAATAATTAGGCAGCGCGCGTCGTGCAAATTAATTCAATATAGAAAACTTCGTGCTATTCCTTTGCCAGTCGAAATTGCTCGCTCCGAAGCAACGACCGAGGGGAAAATCATGAAGACGACAATTCCTGCTGCTGTGGCAACTCTCTGCCTCGGTTTTTATGCTGCGTCTGCCGATGCTTCGGCGCTCCTGGCGCGGATCGACATTGCCGCCCAGACGATGACCGTCAGTGAAAACGGCATCACCCGCTATCAGTGGAAAGTCTCGACGGCCCGGCCGGGCTATGTCACGCCGACGGGCAACTATACGGCCAAGTGGCTGTCCCGCGACCATCACTCGAAGAAGTACGACAACGCCCCGATGCCCTTCGCGGTGTTCTTCAACGGCGGCTATGCGGTGCATGGCACCACCGAGGTCCGCCGTCTCGGCCGGCCGGCGTCTCACGGTTGCGTCCGCTTGCAGACCGCGAATGCTGCTGTGTTCTTCTCCATGGCGAGCCAAGCCGGGCTTGAGAACACACGCATTATCATCAGCCAGTAAGCCAGCGACCGCCCTGCCTGACACACTGTCCCAAATTTTGGGCAGGCTGTCGCGCAGGCCATTGGCTTTTGAGACGGATTTCCCTATGACGAAGATCGAAAGATCATTTGAAGAGGTACTGGCGTGACTGCTACATTCGATAAGGTTGCCGACATCATCGCGGAAACGAGCGAAATCGACCGGGCGACGATTACGCCGGAAAGCCACACGATCGACGATCTCGGCATCGATAGCCTCGATTTCCTCGATATCGTGTTTGCGATCGACAAGGAATTCGGCATCAAGATTCCGCTGGAAAAGTGGACGCAGGAAGTCAACGAAGGCAAGGTCTCGACGGAGGAGTATTTCGTCCTCAAGAATCTCTGCGCCAAGATCGATGAGTTGCGCGCCGCCAAGGCCTGAGCTACCGCTGCATCTTTGCCAACGCCCTGCCGCCTTTGATAGGACGGCCGGGCGGTTTTGTTCCAAGCACTATCTCCCACCCGCTTTGCTTTTTCTCGCGGGTCGGACCGGAGAGCACCATGCTGCTGGAATATTTCCAGATGATCGACCGGATCGAGTCCGTCGACCTGTCCAAGGGTATCTTGAAGGCGCGCTCCGTCGTGCCGTCCAACAGTCCGGTTTTCGAAGGCCATTTTCCCGGAATGCCGTTGGTTCCGGGCGTCCTCTTGATCGAGACCATGGCGCAGGCGTCCGGCATGCTCGTTCTGGCCGCCACGAATTTTGCCGCGATGCCGTTCCTGATGACCGTCGACGGCGCGAAGATGCGTTCCTTCGTCGAGCCGGATGCGGTACTCGATATCGAGGCCATTATGGAACATGACGGATCCGGCTATGCTGTCACCAAGGCGAAGATCACTGTCGCCGGCAAGAAGGTCTGCGATGCGCAGTTGAAGCTGCGCACGCTGCCGTTTAATGAGGTGCCGCTGGCCGATATTGTTCGCAAGCGCGCCACGGAAGTCGGGCTTCTCGACGCGATTGCTGCCAGCGCCTGAACAGGCTTGGCCATCCGCGACGCAGCCGAAAAGGATTGATGTATGAGCAAGGCTCCCAATGACGTCGTCATCACAGGCGTCGGTATCGTAACCTGCCAGGGCGTCGGCAAGGATGCGCATGTTGCGCTGCTGACATCGGGCACATCGCCGGCTGTCATCGTCGAGACAGAAAAATTCAAGCCCTATCCCGTGCACCCGTTGCCAGAGATCGACTGGTCGCAGCAGATCCCCAAGCGCGGTGACCAGCGGCAGATGGAGAACTGGCAGCGCATCGGCGTCTTTGCCGCCGGTCTTGCGCTCGACGACGCCGGCTTCAAGGACAATTTCGAGGCATGCGGCGCGATGGACATGATCGTTGCTGCCGGCGGTGGCGAGCGCGACATCAATGTCGATACGCTGATCGTCGACGAGGGCCTGAAGCGCAACGACCGCGAATTGATGCTCAACGAAAAGCTGACGACAGAGCTACGGCCAACGCTGTTTCTCGCCCAGCTTTCAAACCTGCTCGCAGGCAATATCTCTATCGTCCACAAGGTCACCGGCTCGTCGCGGACCTTCATGGGCGAGGAGGCTGCCGGCATATCGGCGGTCGAGACCGCCTTTCACCGCATCAAATCCGGCGAATCCACCCATGCGCTGGTCGGCGGCGCGTTTTCGGCAGAGCGGCTGGACATGATCCTGCTGTTCGAATCGATCGGCGGCCACAGCGTCGGCGACTGGCAGCCCTTGTGGTCTCGTCGCGAAGGCGGCGGCGGCGGCATGATCGTCGGCTCGCTCGGAGCCTTCCTGGTTCTGGAATCACGAGCCCACGCCGAAAGCCGCAGTGCCCATATCTATGCGACCATCGACGCGATCGAGGGCGACCGCGGCAACCGCGACGACGGCAAGTTCGAGGCTCGCCTCGAGCGGTTGCTCGAGCCTGCCATCGGTTTCGGCAGCGAGACCATCGTGTTCTCCGGAAGCTCCGGTCTCCACGAGATTGCAGCCCGCGAGAAGGCGGTGCTGGACAAGACACTCCCGGAAGCGGCGATCCGTGGCTATGGCGGCGTTACCGGACACGGGCTCGAAACGCAGTTTCCGCTCGGCATCGCGTTTGCCGCACTGGCGCTGGCCAACAAGGCCAAGGTGCCGGCGTTCGACCCAAACCATGAAAAGCCGATGGGCACAGCCGCCCGGACGGCGATCGTGACGACCGTCGGACATACGCGCGGCGAGGGCGTTGCCGTCCTGTCCACTGAGCCTCAGGAGTGATGAGCATGACAGCTGCAGCCTATAGGGACCATCTCGGACGCCCGATCGTTGCCGTTACCGGCATGGGCATCATCACCTCGCTCGGCCAGGGCCTGAAGGACAACTGGGATGCGCTGACATCAGGCGTCTCCGGTATCCACGCCATCACGCGGTTTCCGACCGACAACATCTCGACCCGCATCGCCGGTACCGTCGATTTTATCGAGGTGCCGATTTCCAACGCCGTCGAGCGCTCCTATGCGTTTGCCCGCGAGACCACCGTCGAGGCGCTGGCGCAGGCTGGCCTGTCCGGTGATTTCAACGGTCCGCTGTTCCTGGCCGCTCCGCCGATCGAGCCGGAATGGAGTGCCCGTTTCGCGCTCGGCGACCGCTCGCCGCCGGCCGATCATCCGGGCGATGCCTATGAACGCTTTCTTGCCGCCATGCGCGAGCGGCCCGATCCGTCGTTCCACGAGGCCGCCTCGTTCGGCGCCATCTCCGAGCGGTTGTCCGACCGCTTCGGCACGCGCGGCCTGCCGGTGACGCTGTCGACAGCCTGTGCCTCGGGTGCCACCGCAATCCAGCTCGGGATCGAGGCGATCCGCCAGGGTCGCACCGAGCGGGCCTTGTCGGTCGCGACAGACGGCTCGCTGAGCGCCGAGGCGCTGATCCGCTTTTCGCTGCTCTCGGCGCTTTCGACCCAGAACGATCCGCCGACCAAAGCATCAAAGCCTTTCAGCAAGGACCGGGACGGTTTCGTGATTGCCGAAGGTGCCGCGACGCTGGTGCTAGAATCGCTGGAATCAGCTGTTGCGCGCGGGGCAAAAATCCTCGGCATCATGAAGGGCGCCGGCGACAAGGCCGACAGCTTTCACCGCACCCGCTCCTCGCCGGACGGCGCGCCGGCCATTGCCACGATCCGGGCGGCGCTCGCGGACGCCGGCATGGCCGAGACCGATATCGGCTACATCAACGCCCACGGCACCTCGACGCCGGAAAACGACAAGATGGAATATGGCGCGATGCTGGCCGTCTTCGGCGAGCGGCTTGCCAACATCCCGGTATCGTCCAACAAGTCGATGATCGGCCATACGCTGACTGCTGCCGGCGCCGTCGAAGCCGTGTTCTCGTTGCAGACGATGCTGACGGGTACGCTGCCGCCGACCATCAACTACGCCATTCCGGACACAAGCATCAACCTCGACGTGGTGCCGAACGTCAAGCGCGAGACGCAGGTCCACGCGGTGCTGTCGAATTCGTTTGGCTTCGGCGGGCAGAATGCCAGCCTTGTCATGGCGCTCGATCCGGCCTAGAGGCCGCGAATGACGCAAGTTTGTCTGAAACACAGCCGCCTTGCGAAAGGGCGGCTGTTTTCATTCGGCCCGACGCGTGATCCTTTGCGCCGGCATCCGCGTACTGCCAACGGAATGGCTTCCAGTTCTGGACGAAATGCTCTAGAGCCTGTCGCCACACGATTTACTTGATAACGCCTTCGGGCGGAGGGCCTTTCCATGCGTGCTTTGCAACTCGTCGACGACCGCAAGCTTGAAATCACCGACCTTCCTGAACCGGATGCTCCCGGTCCCGGCGAAGTGACGTTGCGCGTCAAAGCGGTGGCGCTGAACCATATCGACGTCTGGGGATGGCGCGGCATGGCCTTTGCCAAGCGCAAGATGCCGCTTGTCATCGGTGCCGAAGCATCCGGCGTCGTCGAAGCCATCGGCCCCGGCGTATCCAGCGTATTGCCGGGCCAGCTGGTGTCGATCTATGGCGCGCGCACCTGCGGCCTTTGCCATCACTGCCGCGCGGGCCGCGATAATCTTTGTGAAAACGTCAGCGGCGTGCATGGCTTTCATCTCGACGGATTTGCGCAGGAGAAGGTCAACCTGCCGGCCCGTCTGCTGGTGCCGGCGCCTCCCGGCGTCGATGCCATCGCGGCAGCGCTTGCCCCGGTCACCTTCGGTACAGTCGAGCACATGCTGTTCGACAATGCCAAGCTGCAGTCCGGCGAGACCATCCTCATCCATGCCGGCGGCTCCGGCATCGGCTCGGCGGCGATCCAACTGGCAAAGAACATTGGCTGCACCGTCATCACCACGGTCGGTTCCGACGACAAGATCGAACGGGCCAAGGCGCTTGGCGCCGATCACGTCATCAACTACCGCGTCGACCGCTTCGAGGGCGTGGTGCGCAAGCTCACCAAGAAGAAGGGCGTCGACGTCGTCTTCGAACATGTCGGCAAGGACACGTTCGGACAGTCGATGTTCTGCCTGAAGCGCGGTGGCCGGCTGGTCACCTGCGGCTCGACATCCGGCGTCTCCACAGAAATCAACCTGATGATGCTGTTCCAGCAGCAGTTGAAGCTGATGGGCTCGTTCGGCTGCCGGATGGAAAACATGGCTGATGCCATGCAGAAGATGGCGCGCGGCTACGTGCATCCCGTCATCGACACGGAAGTAAGTTTCGACGACATCGACAGGGCGCTTGAGCGGATGGAGTCGCGGCAGATCTTCGGCAAGATCATCCTGAAGATGGATTGACCGGTGAAGCTCTTCATCACCCGGATCGTACTGGCCTTTCGGCACTTTCGCCAATGGTCGATCGCGCAGCTGGCCTTTGGGTTCTTGAATTTCCTGAAGCTGTTTCCAGCTGATGGCGGCATACGGTTTGCCGACTGGCTGATGCGCAAGGTCGGTCCGCGTACGCGTCGTCATGCGCTAATGCTCACCAATCTGCGCAATGCTTTTCCGGAAAAGAGCGATGCGGAGATCGAGGCAATTGCGCTTGCCAGCTGGGGGAGCATGGGGCGGCTGGCGGCGGAATATGTGTTCCTCGACCGCCTTTTCGACTTCGATCCCGAGAAGAGCGAGCCGGGCCGCATCGAGGTTTCCGGCGTACCGATCTTTCTGGAATTGCGCGACAATCCACGGCCGTTCATCGTTTTTACCGCCCATACTGGAAATTTCGAATTGCTGCCGGTGGCCAGTGCCGCTTTCGGACTTGAAGTCACCGTGCTTTTCAGGCCTCCGAACAATCCTTATGTCGCAAAGAAAGTCTACGACTTCCGCGCCAAGCGGATGGGTCATCTGGTTCCCTCGCATGCCGGCTCATCCTTTGCCCTCGCGCGCCAGCTGGACGAGGGCGGCAGCGTCGGCGTGCTCGTCGACCAGAAATTCCGCAAGGGACTGCGGACGAAATTCTTCGGCCGCGACGTGAAGACCAATCCGCTGCTGCCGAAGCTGGTGCGGCAGTTCGAATGCGAGGTCTATCCGGCCCGCTGCGTCCGGCTGCCGAACAATCGCTTCCGGCTGGAAATCGAGCCAAGGATGGAGCTGCCGCGCACCGATACCGGCGCACTCGATCTGCCGGCCACTGCCCAGATGATGAACGACAAGGTGGAAAGCTGGGTACGGGAAAATCCGGAGCAATGGCTCTGGTATCATGACCGGTGGAATATCAAGAAGCACGTCTTGAAATGAAATCAATGGGTTACGCTATTGTACCTAGCTGATCCGAGTGGGTGTCAAAAATTGCGATTGTGGAAAAGTCGTCGAAAATCGATGCTAAAAAGCAACCATCCATATTGCAGTGCATTATAGTCGTTATTCGAAATAAATTCGTGACATAGTTCAGTCATATGCTTCTGACGGGGCAGGGATGATGGATTTGAAAAGACGAAATTTCCTGGTTGGCGCGGCAGTTGCAGCCGCAGCCGTCCAGACGACGACAACCGCAGCGGTGGCGGCCACGCCAGACCCTGCCCAGAATTCTACGATCGAGGTGATCAACCTCTGGACGGGTTCACCTCCGGGTGGCGCCGGTCCGGGCCAGGGCGAGAACCTGACGCCGCGCGGGTCGCTGACACAGATCTCGCTGCCGCGCATTATCATCCACAAGCCGGACAAGCCGACCGGGGCAGCGATGCTCATGTGTTCGGGCGGCGGATATGCGCGCGTCGATATCGTCAACGAAAGCACGCCGGCTGCCATCTACTTCGCGTCGCGTGGCATCACCTCCGTTGAACTCGTCTATCGCGTGCCGCAGGAGGGCTGGAGCATCCATGCGCCGTTCCTCGACGGTATCCGGGCTATGAAGATCCTCCACACGGAGGCGAAACGCCTCGGGATCGATCCGGCAAGGCTGGGCGTGATGGGCTTTTCCGCCGGCGGCCACGTTGCCGGGATGCTGGCCACCAAGGCCGCCGAGCAGTTCTACGTGCAAACCGACGAAATCGACAGTTCGCCAAGCGACGTCGCGTTCGCAGCCCTTCTCTACCCGGTCGTGACGATGATGGCGCCGTTCGACCAGACCATGAGCCGTTTGAAGATCTGCGGCAAGAAGCCGACAGAAGACATGCGCGAGGCCTTTTCGGTCGAGCAGCACGTCACGGAAGACATGCCACCGACCTTCGTCGCGCATGCGATGGATGACCCTATCGTGCCCGTCGACCACAGCCTCATGCTGTTCCGCGCACTGCGTGCTGCTGATGTCGACACCGAGCTGCACATCTTCCAATCCGGTGGCCACGGCTGGGGCATGGGCAAGACCCGGCCATCGGTGCGCAGCTGGACCCAGCTGGTGGAGACCTGGCTACGGTTGAACGGCATGCTGCCGACCGTGTGAGGTCCATTAGCTGATAGCTGCGTTGGAACCTATGGCATCGCTTCTGGTTGGGGATGGCAACCAGGAGAAAAGAATGACCAACGACAAGGCTGCAGCCAACAACAACAGCAACAACGACGTCGACGCGAAAAAGCTGGATCCCACAAGCGATGCGGCGCGGAGCGACCCGAAACAGGCCGACGCCCATCGCGAAGAACTGAAGAAGACGGCGGAAAAGGGTTTTGATCGCGCCCTCGACAAATCCCCCGAGGACAAACGCTGAGGCATGTCTAGCGGAGAAATGTCCGGGAACAGTGGTAAAGCGTGACACGCTGATCTCAGCGATTGTAGCGCGCTTTTGACTTTTAATCGACCAGCTTCAGATCCCGTGCGAAACGCTGCCAGTTGGCGACGTAGCTTGTTGCCGAGCGGCGCAAGCCTTCGATGGCGGCGTCGTCGAGAAGACGGATCGCTTTTGCGGGCGAGCCGACGATCAGCGAGCCGTCGGCAAATTCCTTGCCTTCCGTCACCAGTGCATTTGCGCCGACGAGGCAATTTTTGCCGATGCGGGCGCCGTTGAGGATGGTGGCGCCCATGCCGACCAGCGTGTTGTCGCCGATGGTGCAGCCGTGGACGATGGCGTGGTGACCGATCGTGCAGCCTTCGCCGATGACGACCGGAAAGCCGGCATCGGTGTGGACCATGCTGCCTTCCTGGATATTGGTCCGTGCACCAATGACGATCGGATCGTTGTCACCGCGCAATACCGCGCCAAACCAGATGCCGACGTCCTCGCCAAGCTCGACCTTTCCAATGATCGACGCATCCGGCGCCAGCCAGTAGCGTCCGGCAGGCGGCGTCTTCGGGGTCAGTCCTCCCAGCATATAGATCGGCATGGCGTTCTCCCGGTCAGATGACGGTCAGCGACATCGTGGCGACGCCATCGACGCCACAGGTAATACGGTCGCCCTTGGTGACAGGGCCAACGCCCGCCGGCGTGCCGGTCAGGATCACATCGCCAGCGGCAAGCGTGAACAGCTTCGACAGTTCGACGATGATTTCGGGGATCTTCCAGATCATCTGCTCGATGTCGCCGTTCTGCACGCGCTCGCCATTGACCTCGAGCCAGATGGCGCCGGAGTTAGGATGACCGGTGCGCTCGGCGGGTACTAGGGCTGAGACGGGTGCCGAATGCTCGAAGGCCTTGGCAACCTCCCAGGGGCGGCCTGCCTTCTTGGCAACGGCCTGCAGGTCGCGGCGTGTGAAATCGATGCCGACGCCGTATCCGTAAATGCAACCCAAGGCCGCCTCGACCGGGATATCGCTGCCGCCGGATTTCAGCGCGATGACGAGTTCGACCTCGTGATGAACGTCGCTGGAAAGTGGTGGGTAGGGAAAGTCGCTGCCGACGAGAAGATTGTCGGCATTCTTCTGAAAGAAGAAAGGCGGCTCACGGCTGGGATCGTGTCCCATCTCGATGGCGTGGTCGGCATAGTTTCGGCCTACGCAATAGACACGCCGCACCGGAAAGGTCGTAGCCATTCCATCGACAGGCAGAAGGGTGGGATGGGGCAGGGGAATGACGGTGGCAAGGTCGGTCATGGCGCAAACTCTTTCACTGATCAGAGCCTTTTGTCTCGCGATTCCGGCAACAAATCCAGCACTGTGTGGTGCCGTTTGCGTGATGATTTTATTGGAGGTGCGAAGGCTGCGGTCGCAACCTGGCGCCGGCATGGACCTCAATCGCGATTTCGGACGTCCGGGATTGCGATCAAGGTCGCGTGGTTGAGGACCGTGGTCGATGCTGTGCTTCGAAGCGCGCCGGCCTTCTCTCCGCCACGACACGCGGAAACTTACTCCTCGGCGCTCGCAAGCATGAGGACCAATATGCTTTCTCCACTAAAAACCATCGCCATACTGTGCATGGCTACAGTCTTGACGATGCCGGCGCAGCAGCGAGCCCTGGCCAGTGAGAATGTCGGAGTGCGCGAAATTTCCGTACCGTCGCCTGAGCGCGGCACCGATCTAGACGTTACCGTCTGGTACCAGGCGCTCCCCGGTGGAAAATCCACGCTGCTCGGAGAAAGCACGTTCTTCGTGGGAACGCCTGCCATGCTTGGCGCTCCGATCTCGGAGGGTGCATTTCCCGTTGTCTTGCTTTCGCATGGCGCCGGTATCGCCGGAAACGCGCAGGCGCTGAGCTGGCTCGCAGCGCCACTGGCTAGCGAGGGTTTCATCGTCGCGGCTCCCAACCACCCTGGCAATTCGGGGGCCGGGCGATCCGCAGCGGAGACGATGAAACTTTGGCTGAGACCTGGCGATATCAGCGATACTCTGGATGCAATCGGGAAAGACGCCTTTTTCAAAGAGCATCTGGAAAGCGACAAGACAGGAGCACTGGGCTTGTCAGCGGGCGGCAGCACAGCCTTGGCGCTGGCCGGTGCCCGGATCGATCCGCAGCGGCTCGCAAGCTATTGCGACACGGATGCGCTCAACCCATCGCTTTGTGGCTGGGTTCGCCAAAGCGGTGTCGATCTTCATGCCATGGATATGCAGTCCTCCGGCCGTCATAGCGAAGACAAGCGCATTCGATTTGCAATGGCGATCGACCCTGCGCCGATCGACATTTTCCAGCCCGGGACGTTCGCGGAAATTTCCATTCCCGTCGAGATCGTCAATCTTGGCAAGCCGGGTGCAATTCCAGCCACCGCAGATGCGGCCGGAGTTGCCAAGGCGATTTTAAAGTCGAGATACTCGACGATCCCGGACGCCAGTCATTTCAGCATGTTCGCCGAATGCAAGCCGGGGGCTGAAGAGACCGCTATGGCAAAGGAGATCGGCGATCCGATCTGCAGGGACGGCGGCCGCTCCAGGAGTGCCATCCACAGGCAGTTGATCGATATCGTGACGGCGGCCTTCAAGCGAGAGCTTGGTTCGGGTCGCTAAGGGTAGGAGCGAGCCACCGCCTCACCGCACCACCATCCCGTTCTCCGCCACCAGCCTGCCGCCCTTGTAGACGGAGCGTTGTTTTGGCACGGAGACGACGGCTTCCGGGACATGGGCGGCCGTCAGCGTGACGAAATCGGCGCGGCAGCCGACCGTCAGGCCATAGTCCTCCAGCCGCAGCGCTTTGGCGCCCGAGGTCGTGACGACGTCGAAGGCGGCGCGCAGTTCTTCGTCGGTGTAGAAGCCGGAGCGGTAGCCGATCATCATGGCGCGGCCCAGCATGTCGCCATCGCCATAGGGCCACCAGCTATCGCGGATGTTGTCGCTGCCGCTGAAGACGGTGACGCCGGCCGACCGCAGCAGCGCCACCGGCGGGAAGGCGTGGTTGCCGGGCGCGTTGGTCATGATCGACACGCCGGAGGCCGCCAATTGCTCGCCCGCGCGCTTTGCCGCGTCAGGGGCGAGGTCGCCAAGGCCATAGGCGTGGCTGACGGCAACATGGCCCTCCATCGACAGCGAGCGGGTGCGGGCGCAAATTTCCTCGATGGTGAACTGGCCGAGCGTGCCGCCATCGTGCAGGTGGATGTCGATATCGACGCCACGGCGCTCGGCAATGTCGAAGATGACGTCGAGATGACCGCCGAGGTCACGGTCGAAACTGGCCGGATCGAGCCCGCCGACGACATCGGCGCCCATGGCAATCGCCTCGTCCATCAGTCCTGGTGTACCCGGGCTTTTCAGGATGCCGCTCTGGGGGAAGGCGACGAGCTGGATGTCGATCAGCCCGGCATACTCGTCGCGGACCTTCAGGATCTCCTTGAGGTGCTTGAGGCCCACGGAGCCGTCGACCATCACATGGCTGCGCAGGGCGGTGGCGCCGTTGCCGATGGCAAGCTCGAGCTGCTTTCTGGCGCGCACATCCATCGGTTCGGCAATGGCGAGGTTTTGGTGCTGGAAGGCGACGCGCTCGTGCACGTCGAAGCCGGCTGTGCAGGGCTTGTGGGAAATCCACGGGCCGCCGTAGAAGCTCGTGTCGAGATGGATGTGGCCTTCGACGAAGCCGGGTACCACGAGCGCGCCGCCGAGGTCGACGGTCGTGCCGGCGCCGGTGCCGAGGCTGCCGCTGGCGCCGATGGCAACGATGCGGCCGCCGGTGACGGCGATGTCGCTGAAGGATCCGTCATCCAGCCGGGCATGGATGAAAAGCGTGTCGATGGCGGTCAAATCTCTCTCCTTCGCAAGGGTCGTGCGCGTCTTCTGAGGCTTTGTAGCGCAATAATGCGGCGGCGACAGCAAGGGCGGCCGGATCCGAGGCCTGAAAGCTTGGGGCGAGGCGATTCTTTTGGCCGGCTTCGATGGATGGGCATTGCTTTCGCCGGTGCGCCTATGGTTTGGTGCGCGCCTGCTTCCGGCGTCCCAAATTATCGGATTTCACATGGTCGACATTTTCTGGCGCTGCCTTGTCATCGGCATTGGCGCAACGATCTTCATGGATCTCTGGGCGATCCTCTACGCCCGGCTTTCCGGCAGCGGCATGCCGAACTGGGCGCCGGTCGGCCGCTGGTTCTATCACCTCAGCCATGGCACGGTGTTTCACGACGATATCAATGCGAGCGCGCCCTATGCCCACGAACTGGCGCTCGGCTGGATCGGCCACTATGCTGTCGGCATCGCCTATGCCTTCCTGCTGGTGGCGATCACCGGCCCGGGCTGGCTGCAGGCGCCGACATTCCTGGTTGCCTGGATCTGGGCGATCGTCACCGTGGCGGCTGGCTGGTTCCTGCTGCAGCCGGGGCTTGGCATCGGCTGGGCAGCATCGAAGACGCCCAATCCGAACAATGCTCGCCTGCTCAACCTGGTGGCTCACACGGTATTCGGCTTCGGGCTGTACGGGACGGCGCTGCTGATCCGCTGAATTTACGGGCGGCGCGCGCGCCGCCGACGCTTAAGGAGACTTTGACATGGCCGACGACGAATTCATGACGCTGTACAAGGCAGGCAAGTTCAAGGAGGCACTGGCCTCGGTGACCGGGACCGACCCCAAGGCGAAATGGACGCCGAGCCGCTATGCCATCGACAAGCGCGTCAACAAGCCGATTTTCTATCGCGGCAACAAGCGCGTCGAGAAGGATGCGAACGGCGAGTGGCAGCTTTCCAAGCACAAGTTCGAGTTCGACGACTAAAGATTTAGTTCGCGTCAGACGACGAATTCGCCTTGTCGGATGGCCTCGGGAACGCCCGATTTCCGCCTTGCTGCTGTCGCGTCGCTGTCTTCGTTGCGGGTTATGCTGATGGCTCTTCCTAGTGCAGTGCAGCATGGTTAATTTTTAACGACTCACATGCTAGGAAGGGAACGAAGACGGCGCATGCGTCGTTTATCCGGCAGCTATCAGGAGGGCCCCGACCATGATCTTCAATTTCTTCAACGCCCGCAAGCGCGCCGCTTCCATCGAAACCGATGCCATCGACTTTTCCCGCGAAGAAGCGCTGCATCCGGCACTCGAAGCTCTGGTCCGCGCCCAGGAAAAGCAAGTCAATCTCTCGTCGCACGAACGCGACTACGGCGCCAAGCGCGCGCCGATCCAGATGCCGGTCGCCTTTATCTAAAGCGCCAATATCGGAACATCACAGGGCCCGGTCGGCTTCATGCCCGACCGGGCCTCGCTTTTTTGTCGGCTCCGCTATATAGAGCGATGCACGCACGCCCAAGGGCCCTGCGCTCCCGACATGAAGATCCCGAGCGATACGCCAATGAATTCCCCATCCCCCTCCACGGCGCCCGTGCCGACAGCGTCGCCCTATGCATCCGGCGGCAAGATCTTCGCCGTCGCACCTATGATCGACTGGACGGATCGGCATTGTCGGTTTTTGCATCGGCAGATCAGCCGGGAAGCGTTGCTTTATACGGAGATGGTGGTCGCGGATGCTATCATTCATGGGCCGCGCGACAGGCTGCTCGGGCATCATGCCGAGGAGCATCCGGTGGCGCTGCAGGTCGGCGGTTCGGATGCGGGCAAGCTTGCCGAGGCGGTGCGGATTACCGCGGATTACCGCTATGACGAGATCAACCTGAATGTCGGCTGCCCTTCGGACCGGGTACAATCCGGCACGTTTGGTGCCTGCCTGATGCTGACGCCGGATACGGTGGCCTCTGCTGTGGCGGCGATGAAGGCGGTGACCGGTTTGCCGGTGACGGTGAAATGCCGGATCGGCGTCGACGAGCAGGACCCGGAGGTGGCGCTGCCCGACCTGATGGTGCGGGTGCTGGACGCCGGCGCCGACGCCATCTGGATCCATGCGCGCAAGGCCTGGCTGAAGGGCCTGTCGCCGAAGGAAAATCGCGATATCCCGCCGCTGGACTACGACATCGTCTACCGCATGAAGCAGCGTTTTCCGGATGTGTTCATCGGCATCAACGGTGGCATCAAGACGCTGGACGAGGCGGAGATGCATTTGCGCCATGTGGATGGCGTCATGCTGGGCAGGGCTCCATATGGCGATACGGCGGTTCTCGCCGATGTCGACCACCGCATCTACGGCAAGCCTTTTCGCGCGCCGGACTGGTTGGCGCTGCGCGATACGATGATGACATATGCCGGCGCCCATATCGCCGCTGGCGGACGGCTGCAGCAGGTGACGCGCCATATGATCGGGCTGTTTTCGGGCATGACCGGGGCGAGGCGGTTCCGGCAGATCCTGTCGAGCGATGTGGCAAAGCCGGGCGCGGGGCCGGAGGTCATCGCCGCCGCTTTTGCCGCCGTGGATTTCTCGCCCGCCGAGCCGACGGTGCTTTCGGCCTGACAGGGTCGCCGGGAGGTAAGTTGCGGTGCCAGATCGCCCCCCTCTGTCCCTGTGGGACATCTCCCCCACAAGGGTGAGATTGGCCGGGAGCGGTCAGCCCGCAAGAGGAAGATCAGCCGAAAGCCAAGGTCCGCAAGGGAAAAGAATAATCTCCCCACTTGTGGGGGAAATGTCAGCGCAGCTGACAGAGGGGGGCGCCGACCAACGAGGTGGCCCTCCCAGGCAATTCCCAAAGCATCAACTCAGGCTCAAAACACAAAAAAACGGCGCGCCCTGCAGCACGCCGTTCTTGTAAAATTTCTTCGTGACTGGACGGGTCTCAGAAAGCCGAGATGTTGACGGCCTTCGGGCCCTTGCCCATGCGATCCGGCTCGGTGTCGAACGTGACCTGCTGGCCTTCGCGCAGCGACTGGATGCCGGAAGCCTGGAGAGCGGAGATGTGAACGAACACATCCTTCGCGCCGCCTTCTGGCGTGATGAAACCAAAACCCTTGTCCTGGTTGAAAAATTTAACGGTGCCCTTGGTCGCCATGGAAATAGTCCTTTTCCCTCTAGTCCATTTTGCCCGGTGGTCGAAGCCGGACGGTTGTGCCTTCGCGCGGCGCGGAAGACGGGTCGAGTAGTCACGTACGGGGAAAGAACGTCTACGCAGGCTTTGCCACATCTGTCCAGTCACCGGCAAGTAAATGCCCGAGAACCAATTCGTGGCAGCATTTTTTTAAAAAAGCAAGCGACAAAATTTTGACACGTTTCAACCTGCGCGGCATAGCGCCTTTAAATCAAGGGTTTGAAGGGTTTTTGAAGCCCTACGCAAGCCGGTTGTGCCATTTCGGGAGGTTGCGTTGATGCATTTTTCGCTGTCCCGGATCGGGATTCCGGCTCTTCCCGGACGTGGTTTCGGGCAGTTTCAGGCGAACATTTCTGACCTCGCAGACCACCGGCATGGTCCGTTATATTCCGCCTATAAAGCCTCCGCCCCGATGGCCCGGCGGCGTGATTTTCGCGCCCGTTGGCACAGGTTTTCGGCATGCGGCCGACGGCCAGTCGCCATAAGGTTGTGGTTGCCTTAAAGTCGGGGATATCGTGACGGCTTCCACAATTTGGTCCCGAGCAAGGCCGATGATATCAACGCGCTGCGGGGGTTGAAGCCGGGCGTGCAAGAGGCTAGTCGGAGTGGGTGCGTGCGGGCAGGCGGAAGAGGTAGCAAGATGATGGATCCCTATGCGATGCTCGGTCTCGCGCGCGATGCGGGCCTCGATGCGATCAAGAGCGCCTATCGGAAAGCTGCCAAGACCGCCCATCCCGACAGCGGCGGCGATGCTGAACACTTTGGTAGGCTGCAGGCCGTGTACGAATTGCTGCAGGACCCGATCCGCCGCAAGGTCTACGACGACACCGGCTACGATCCGCAGCTCGCCGACCCGCGCGACCTGCAGGGGGCGGCAATGATCGAGGCGCTGGTCAACGATTTCATTCTCGACGAGCGCGAGCCCGGGTCATTCGATCCGGTTGCCGCGATGCGCCGAAAACTCTCGGACGAGGCGGTCAAGAACCGCTTCCACATCCTCGAGCTGGAACGCCACCGGGCCCGCGTCCGCAAACACATGGACCGCCTCGGCCGCCGCCCCGAAGCCGACGTCCTAGGCTCCATGCTCCGCGCGCGGACAACGGCGATTGCCGAGGCAATCCGCAAGGCGGAGGCGCAGGTGGAGACGATCGAGCACGCGTATACGATGCTCGAGGAGTATGGGTACGAGATGGACGTGGTGGAGTTACGGGCGGCGGAGTGAGTGACCTCGTTTAGGCGCCAAAATAGACGGGAAAATCTTTAACCGTTGTCTTCTTTTCCAGAAATCGAGTAGTTTTTGAGTGTGACGATACGCGGCTGCGATCGCATTTCGAAGCTTAACGCTACATGCAAGATTTGATCTGTTTGGTGGCAATTCTATATATGCGCCGTTGTATCAGTTTCTTATACTCCAATATGGCCGTGATGCTCGGACTCTATTTTGTAGTATGCTTGACTGGCTTGGTTTTTAAGTTCACCTTTTGATCTTATGATTCGTCTTGCGTGCCAATGGAGTTTGACGAAATGAACTTGCGCGGCGCTCTTAGAAGTATTTCGCACGAACTTGGCCTTAAAGGTTAGTATACATACGAAGAAGTTATCCGTGAATTGAGAGTTAGGCATTCCAATCTAATCATTGCAGAGTCGCGGAAGCTTGAAACAATGGCCTTGAGGCGCATGCTAAGCGATGTCGAGGCGAGGCAAACTAAGACAAACCGTACCTTACAGGGAGAGCTTTTTCCCGAGTTGGCTGGGTTTCCAGGATCTTATGACGCCCGTAGCGTAGGGCTGACGGATAAAAAGGGCGTTCGAGTGTTGCTGCAGTTGCTTTCTATCAAATCAGTTCGGCAGATTTCCAACTATTCAGAAACTCCAAAGAAAAATGATTCATTGCAAGCTAGGCTCAAATCCTACCTAGACGTTCTTTCTCCTCATATACAGTCGGATGATGAAGTATTTTGTGATGTTATCAGACGCAGTCGGAAATAGCTCCGGAAGTTGCCTGCGCCGGTTCTTGCCTCAGGCGGTAGATCCGATCTCACAACCCCCCATCACAATATCGTAACCACCCCATTAACCTCCCGGTAACCCTCGACGGGCTCCAATTGGGCCTTCGCGTGGCCGGAAATGTTCTGAAATCCGGCCTGAGTTTGTCCGAAACCTGTCTGGAATATCATGCCCGCAAAACTCCCCATTTTCGCCGTCGCTGCCGTTCTTGTCTCTTCTGCCGCCGCGTTTGCCGAGCCTAGCCGGATCCAGCAGTTCGATGACTGGGGCGTCTATTCCTATGCGGCGAAGTCGGGGACGGTTTGCTATGCGCTTTCGATGCCGACGAAGATGGAGCCTGCGGGGATCGATCACGGAAAGAACTTCTTCCTGGTGTCGCCGTCTGCGGATGGCGGCTTCGTGCCCGAGGCGGTGCGCGGCTATATGCTGAAGCCGGGGGCGCCGATCACCGTTTCGGTCGACGACAAGCGCTTCGCCATGGTGTCCAAGGACAATGCCGCCTGGGTGCGGGACGTGGCGCAGGAGCCGGATCTCGTGGCGGCAATGCGCGGCGGCAGCGACATGACCGTCAGCGCCACCTCGAAACGCGGCACGCCGACCCGCTATACCTATTCGCTGGACGGCATCTCTGCGGCGCTGAAGAAGGTCTCGGCCTGCCGGTGAGGGCGCCCTTGTCCCGCAGCCTTGTGGCGGTCGCCGGTTTTTCGGCCATTGTGCTGCTGGTATCGCCACTCTCGCAGCCGCTGCCATCGGCAGCGCCGCTGCTTTCAGGCACTGGTTCTTCGGCTCCGGTGCTGGCGCCCGGATTTGCGCGCGGCAGCGAAAGCGGCTTGCCCGTGCCGCGTTTCGTGTCGCTGAAGCCGCGCAAGGCGCGCTTGCGCATCGGGCCTTCGCTCGATTATGCGACGCGCTTCATCTATGTCGCGCCCGGCCTGCCGCTCGAGGTCATCCAGGAATATGGCCGCTGGCGGCAGGTGCGGGATTCCGACGGCACGTCCGGGTGGATGTATGGCTCGCTGCTATCGGGCCAGCGGACCGGCATTGTCGGCCCCTGGCTCTCGGCCAACGTGCCGCTGCGGGTGGCCGCCAATGCCAAGGCGAGCGCAATCGCGGTGCTGCAGCCGAAGGTGCTGCTGAGGCTATCGGCCTGCGACGGCAGCTGGTGCCGCGTGCATCTGAGCGGGCCGCGGCTCACCGGCTATATCAGGCAGGCCGCCATCTGGGGTGCCTATCCCGGCGAGGTGTTCGGGTGAGGGCGCAGGCTGGCGAGAACTTCGCTCGCTGCATCGCCTACGTCTGAACGCAGGCAGCGGAGTGTTGCGACAGGCGCCCGTTTGCGCCGCTCTGCATCATCAGCGCTGGGCGGTCCCGTCGATCTTCAGGCGGATCTGGTCGACATTGCCGCGCACATAAATCGTCAGCGGATTGCCGCCGGCGCCGGATACGGCAAAGGCGATGATCGACACGTCTTCCTCGAAGGTCGTGACATAGAGCACCTGCGCCGGATTGACGTAGACGGGCTGGTTGTGGGTATTCTTGAAGCCGATCAGCGCCATGGTTTCGTCCTCTCTAAGGCAAGTGACATATGGCTTGCCATGCGGAGATTGCCTTAGTCTTAACAGCGCGGCCGCAACCCATCAACGAGCGCCGCCGGGCCCAAGTTTTTCGCTTTTTGCGCTCGGCCGGCCTTGTTTTTACCGCCCCGGGCGTCCCGTCTTGCCCTTGGTGCGCTTCTGGCGCTTGACGTCGCCGGCGTCTTCGTAGGAGCCGGCGCCGGCCTTGGCGCGGATGATCGGGCGAGGGTCGTCCTTGCCGGATGCGGGGCTGCCGTCCTTGTCCGGCTGGCCTTCGAGCAGCGGCGAGAAGCGCTTCTTGCTGCTCACCGTTTCCGGCGGGCGTTCCGGCAGGCTGCCCGCCGCTGGCTTCTCCGTCCGCCCGACCGTCATCTCGTCGAGGCTGTTCTTGCGGAACAGCGGCCGGGCCGTATCGGTGCCGGGCCCCATGTCGTCGAGCGACGGTTTCTGGAAGTAGGAGGTGGATGAAGCGGAATTTGCGGTTGCGCGCCCCTCTGTGGGCTGCGGCGGCATCTCCCCCGCAAGGGCGGAGACGGCAGTTTGGCGCTTGCCCTTCGGCTTGCCGTTGTCGCCCTCGACCGCCCTGGCTTCCTGGCGGGCCATAGGGTCGTCCATGACGGCGAGTTCGGCGGCCTTGAGGCGCTTGATCTCGTCGCGCAGCCTTGCTGCCTTCTCGAAGTCGAGATCGGCTGCGGCGTCGCGCATCTGCTTTTCCAGCGCGTTGAGATGGGCCTGCAGGTTGCCGCCAACCAGGTTGCCGCCATCGGCGAAGCCCTTGCCCGACACGCCCGAGATATCGGCGCGCACGTGGTCACGCTCGTAGACGCTGTCGAGGATGTCGGAAATCCGGGCCTTCACCGATTCCGGCGTGATGCCGTGGGCGGTATTGTAGGCCATCTGCTTTTCGCGGCGGCGCGAGGTTTCCTCCATCGCCCGCTTCATCGAGCCGGTGATGTTGTCGGCGTAAAGGATGACCTTGCCATCGACATTACGCGCCGCGCGGCCGATGGTCTGCACCAGCGACGTCTCGGAGCGCAGGAAACCTTCCTTGTCTGCATCGAGAATGGCGACGAAGCCGCATTCCGGGATGTCGAGGCCCTCACGCAGAAGGTTGATGCCGATGAGCACGTCGAAGGCACCGAGCCGCAGGTCGCGAATGATCTCGATGCGCTCCAGGGTGTCGATGTCGGAGTGCATGTAGCGCACACGCACGCCCTGTTCGTGCAGGTATTCCGTCAAATCCTCGGCCATGCGCTTGGTGAGAACAGTGACCAGCGTGCGGTAGCCGGCAGCCGCCGTCTCGCGGATCTCGCCGAGCACGTCGTCGACCTGAGTGCGGGCGGAGCGCACCTCGACGGGCGGATCGATCAGCCCGGTCGGGCGGATGACCTGCTCCGCAAAGACGCCGCCGGATTGCTCCATTTCCCAGTTTCCGGGCGTCGCCGACACGGCGATGGTGTTGGGGCGCATGGCGTCCCATTCCTCGAACCGCAGCGGCCGGTTGTCCATGCAGGACGGCAGGCGGAAGCCGTATTCGGCCAGCGTCGCCTTGCGCTTGAAGTCGCCCCGGTACATGCCACCGATCTGGCTGACGGAGACGTGGCTCTCGTCGATGAACAGCAGGGCATTGTCGGGGATATATTCGAACAGGGTGGGTGGCGGCTCGCCCGGGTTGCGGCCGGTGAGATAGCGCGAATAGTTTTCGATGCCGGCACAGGAACCGGTCGCCTCGATCATCTCGATGTCGTAGCGGGTGCGCTGTTCCAGCCGCTGGGCTTCCAGCAGGCGGCCGCCCTTTTCGAGCTCGGCCAGCCGCATTTTCAGCTCTTCCTTGATGTGGCGGATGGCGCCGTTCAGCGTCGGGCGTGGCGTCACATAGTGCGAGTTAGCGTAGATCTTGACCGATTTCAGGTCGCCGGTCTTGTGGCCGGTCAGTGGATCGAACTCGGTGATCGAGTCGATCTCGTCGCCGAACATCGAGATCCGCCAGGCCGCATCTTCCAAGTGGGCAGGAAAGAGCTCGATCGTATCGCCGCGCACCCGGAAAGAGCCGCGCTGGAAATCCATGTCGCGGCGCTTGTATTGCTGGGCCACGAGGTCGGCGAGCAACTGCCGCTGGTCGAGCTTGTCGCCGACCGTCATCTGGAAGGTCATCGCCGTGTAGGTCTCGACAGAGCCGATACCGTAGATGCAGGAGACGGAGGCGACGATGATGCAGTCGTCACGCTCCAGCAGCGAGCGTGTAGCGGAGTGGCGCATCCGGTCGATCTGCTCGTTGATCGACGATTCCTTCTCGATAAAGGTGTCGGAGCGCGGCACATAGGCTTCAGGCTGGTAATAATCGTAATAGGAGACGAAGTATTCCACCGCATTGTCGGGGAAGAAATTCTTGAACTCGGAATAGAGCTGAGCCGCCAGCGTCTTGTTCGGCGCCAGGATGAGGGCAGGCCGCTGCGTCGCCTCGATCACCTTGGCCATGGTGAAGGTCTTGCCGGAGCCGGTGACGCCGAGCAGCACCTGGCTGCGCTCGCCGGATTCGATGCCGGCGACAAGTTCCTTGATCGCCGTCGGCTGGTCGCCGGCGGGCTCATAGTCGGACTGCATGCGGATCCTGATGCCGCCCTCCGATTTTTCCGGCCGGGCAGGGCGATGCGGCGTCCACATCTTGCCGTCCTTGAACAGCGGATTGCCGCTCTCGATCAGCGCCGACAGCGCCTCGACGGTGGCTGTGACGGCCGTTCCCGCATTGGCGGCGTCTTCCAGCGAAGTATCCATGCCGGAAACGGGGTTGAGCCCGGCGGCAGCCCGCGTCTTCGGATCGGTCGAACCGCCCATGGAGGTGCCGCGCGCCGATTTGGAGGCGGCGATTTCCACCTTCTTGCGATGCTTGCCGGCCTTGGAGGCGATCTCGCGCTGCGTCTCGACGCCGGAAATCTCCGCTTCCGCTTCGAGCTGCTTCACCCAGTCGGCAACCCCGCCTGACAGCGGCGCGCCTTCGAACGGCGCCTGCGGCGCCTCCTCGAAACCGGTATTTCGATCATCGCGAGCGGGAGAGTTTTTCGGGGATCTTGCCATGCCCGGAATATGGAGCGGCGATGGCGGAAAGTGAAGAGGGCATGAGTACAAAAGGGCAACGGCACAGCAGTTTGCCACAGGGGGCGGCGGCCTGAATTCACAGGCCGCCGCTTTTCAGCGCACGCGGCTAGTGGGGCCCGCAGACCTCGGAGATCTTCCTCTGGGCAAAATTGCGCGCCAGATTCTGGATATCGCCGACCGAGCTCAGCAATTCGCCGACGGGGCCACTGACGCTGACACGGGCGTCGGTGACCTTGCAGGCGCCGATATCGACGGACATCGATGCCTGCAGCTTGCCCTTCATATCGATGCCGCCGAGAAGTCCGTGCGAACTCGATTTGCAGGCAAGGTCAGCCTGGGCGTTGATCTGCACGCCATCCGGCGCGGTGCAGAGATCGAGGCCGGTGAGGTTGAAGCGCTCCTTCTTGTCGAAGCCCGGAATTTTGGCGCAGGGATCGGCTTCGTCGGCGGCCTTCAGGATGCCCGGTCCGTATTTGCTCTGCAACAGCGACCAGCAGCTCGGCGCCGCCATCGCAGCCGTTTGCGGCAGCACAAGAGCGACGAAGGTGCCAACGGCAAGGCTGAGAGCGCGAAGTCGGGTGACGGATGTCTGGATCAAGGGATAGATTCCTGCTGGGACACGAACAGTTGCAAACGCCGCCAGCGGGTCATGGCGCGGGCCGCCGAACTGGCGCCATTCTCCACTGCTTTTTCCGTTCGATCAACGGGAAATCGGGCTCAGTTCTGCAACGTGTCGGGCCTATTCGGCGCAATCCCATTCGCGGGCAATAATATAGACACCCTTATTGGCGACATCGCCACGCGGGGAAATCAGCTTTCCCTTCATGTAGTCGCCGCTGTCGCCGACTTCCTTACCTTCGAAGGTCCAGCTTAACCCGATAGTAGAGCCGTCGCTCCAGTCCGGATGGATGTCGTCCGGGTTCGGGGATGCCAGAATCCGGGCCGAGCCGTTATTCGGCGTACATTGAGCCGCCAGCGAAAGGCCGGGAGAGAGCAAGACGGCAGCGAAAAGCAAAGGCACAAGTTTCATTTCACGCTCCTCGGGCGTTGCGGTACCGGCTTTTGGCGATCGTTCGGAGGTCGCCCTGTCACCCGTTCGGCCGGAGCCTACTGGTCGCAGGTGCAGTGTCAGAGCACAATGTACCATGAAGCGCAGCAGCGGTTCATTTTTGGGAAATACCAGTTCTCGGACATTTCACCAAACCTGTGAAATGTCAGCGGGAAACCATTGCACCGAAAAAGAAAAAAGCCTCTGCATCGCTGCAAAGGCTTTTTATAATTTGGCTCCCCGGGCCAGATTCGAACTGGCGACCTGTCGATTAACAGTCGAATGCTCTACCGCTGAGCTACCAGGGAAGACCGCTTGGCGCGGTGTGAGTGGCCTAATACAAATGCTTTCCCGATTTGCCAAGCGGTTTTTTCAAAAATCGCCCATCGGCTTGCATTAATCGCCCATATCCCCATTTCCTGTGGATGAATGACGCTTCGAACCCATCGCATGCGGACGCCACGCGCCGCCCCACGCCAAAAAAACGTTTTGGTGTCGATCACGCACGCGGCAAGCTGGTGCTCGGCTCCGTGCACGTGCCGCTGCCGAAATCGCGGCTGGCGCGCATGTCGGTCGGCACGGCGCTGATCGGCGGCGGTTGCCTCGGCTTCCTGCCGATTCTCGGATTCTGGATGATCCCGCTCGGTTTCGTCATCCTCTCGCAGGACAGCGCCACCGTCCGCCGCTGGCGCCGCCGCATGTCGGTGTGGTGGGGCCGCAAGCGTGAGCCGGACAACAAATAGTGCCTGATGCCCGGAAAAGCCGCATCGCTTCGCTGCGGCAGGGCTACCTAACGTCAGCCTATCGGGGCAGCGGAGGGCACGAAAAATTATCCCGTTGGCGGCGAATGGTCTTGCGCTCTGTCTAGAGCTAGTCTAAATCGCCGCGACCACACACGGATGGCCTCGTGGCGGAGTGGTGACGCAGAGGACTGCAAATCCTCGTACCCCGGTTCAATTCCGGGCGAGGCCTCCAATTTTTAAATCAATAAAATCAATAATTTAGCTGAAATGCGATGGCTAGTTGGGCCAATGCGCGTTGCGCTTGTGTTGCAAGCTGTTCCCCTTGCTTTCCGGCCATTTCCACCGCGATATCGCAGAGAAAAGCGACAACTCGGACGCTTTGACGAGATTTGCGTCCGTGACTGATATGCCCAAAACTCTCGCTCTCGGGCGATTGCTTATTTTAAGCCGATCTGCTTCGAGGCTGCCGTCTCCTTTTATTCGATGCCCGACGACGATGGCTCCGAACGACAAGGCACGTCATGGGTATTTTCAATTGCCTATTTGAAGCAACTAAGCCAGCTGAGCCTCCCGCACGAATTTCCCTCCGGTCCACATCCACGCCTTGAAAGCTTTCGCGGTGGCGATTAAGACGGTGCACGGTTAATCGCTTTTGATGGGGCGGGACAGCATGATGGATTTCGGAACTGCGCGGCTGAAGATGGTGGAAAGCCAGATCAGGACGACGGATGTCACCTCGCACTCCGTGCTGAACGCTTTCCTCGCCGTGCCGCGCGAAGCGTTCGTGCCGGAAAAGCTCAAGGTGCTGGCCTATATCGATAATGACGTCGAGATCTGTCCTGCTCGTGACGGCAATCCGCCCCGTTACCTGATGCAGGCATCGCCGCTGGCAAAGCTGTTGCAGCTTGCGGCAATCGGCAAGGACGATGTCGTGCTCGAGGTCGGTGCCGGGACCGGTTACACCTCGGCGCTGCTGTCGCTGCTTTCGGGCTTGGTCGTTGCGCTCGAATGCGACGGGGCTTTGGCCTCGCAGGCGCGCGAAACGCTTTCGGCGCTTGGCTATGGCAATGTCACGGTAGCGACGGGTGCGCTCGAAAAGGGCTATGCGGCCGGGGCGCCTTACGATCTGATCTTTGTCAACGGCGCGGTCGAAGAAGTATCCTCCGATCTTTTCGAGCAGTTGCGTGACAATGGCCGTCTCGTCGTCGTCAAGGGTTTCGGCAATTCGGCGCGGGCTTCGGTGTTCGTGCGCGAACGTGGCGCAATCTCGGAAAACGCATTTTTCAACGCTTCCGTGAAGGCGCTGCCGGGCTTTGCCAAGGTCAAGGAATTCGTCTTCTGAGCATGGCCACCGGTTGACGATCTTTCGGACGGGCACCCTGGGTGCCCGTTTTCATTTGCAGTTTTTCCATAGCTGCTGCTTTTGCGTGCGGCTCTGGACAAGGTAAACAAAACTGTGCATCAGCGGACTTAGTCGATTCGCGGTGATTTTTTTCCCCCGGAGAGTATCCTAAGGTAACTATGATTCGAATGGCTGGCGCGCTGGCATTTCGGTCCTTTCTGCAGGATAACGGGGATGAAAATGGCTCAGTCCAATGTTGCGCGTGAACCGTCGATGGAAGAGATTCTTGCCTCTATCCGCAAGATCATCGAAAGCAACGAGCCAGGCGGTGGTCCTTCCCTGTCGACCTCGATGCCGCCGGTCTACGAAGCTGCTGAAAACGACGACAACGACATCCATCTGACTGTCGACGATGAGTTCGAAGGCGCGCTCGACGACATGCCGCCGATGCCGGCTCCCCAGGACCCGCGCTTCGTTGCCGCCAATTCGGCCGGCCACGATCCGGATGCGGCGCCGCGCAGCACCATGTCGCTCGCCGACGTCGCAGCCCGCGTGCGTGCCGCTTCCGATCGCAATTCCATGCAGATGAACGCGTCGCGTGAAGCGGCGCCGTCTCGCGAATTGCCGCCGGCGATGGCCGCCCGTCTCGCCGAGGTGCGCCTTGGCTCGCATGCGATGCAGCCCGATGCCGCCGAGGCGGAAGTGCGGCATACGCAACGCGAACCGATGGCCGCCGTGTCGCAGGATTTTGCGGCCGCGATGTCCGACGTGGTCGTGCACATCAGGCCGGTCGAGCCTGTGCAGCAGGTCGTCGAACAGGTGACTCGGTCGCCTGACATGCCGTCCGGTGTCCGGACACAGCCGCAGCCCGAGCGCGCCGCCGCGCCGAAGCCGGTTCAGGTCGAGCCGGAAGCCGCCTATGTAGCGCCTGCCGAGCAGCACGACCGGTTCCTGCCGCAGTTGCATGAAGAGGCCCAGAAGATGCTGGTCTCGGAGGCCACCGGTGAACAGGTTGCCCGCTCTTTCGACGAGCTTGCCGCAGCGCTTGGCGCCGAGCGCCGCTCGCTCGACGACATCGCCCAGGACATGCTGCGTCCGATGCTGCAGGAATGGCTGGACGACAACCTGCCGACGCTGGTTGAAAAGCTGGTACGCGAGGAGATCGAGCGGGTCGCCCGCGGCCCCCGCCGCTAGTTTTTCCCGACACCTGGCGACAACTGCCGCTCCGGGCATGGGGCGGCTTTTTTATTGACTTGCCGACGGCCATCCTGTTTACCAACCGGCATCATCGAACTCTAGATCCGGTCCCAAAATGCTCGAAAAGACCTATGATTCTGCCGCTGTTGAGCCGAAAATCGCCCAGAAATGGGACGAGGCCGACGCGTTTCGCGCTGGTGCCAATGCCAAGCCGGGAGCCGAGACGTTCACCATCGTCATTCCGCCGCCGAACGTCACCGGTTCGCTGCACATGGGCCATGCGCTCAACAACACGCTGCAGGACATCATGGTGCGTTTCGAGCGCATGCGCGGCAAGGACGTGCTCTGGCAGCCAGGCATGGACCATGCCGGCATCGCCACGCAGATGGTCGTCGAGCGCAAGCTGAAGGAATTGCAGCTGCCCGGCCGTGTCGCCATGGGCCGCGAAGCCTTTATCGACAAGGTCTGGGAGTGGAAGGACGAATCGGGCGGCCTGATCTTCAATCAGCTGAAGCGCCTTGGCGCTTCCTGCGACTGGTCGCGCGAGCGCTTCACCATGGACGAAGGGCTCTCGGAAGCCGTCCTCAAGGTCTTCGTGTCTCTTTACAAGGAGGGCCTGATCTATCGCGGCAAGCGGCTGGTCAACTGGGACCCGCAATTCGAAACAGCAATCTCCGACATCGAGGTCGAAAGCCGCGAAGTCAACGGCCATATGTGGCACTTTAAGTACCGCCTGGCCGGCGGCGAGACATACACCTATGTCGAGAAGGATGCCGACGGTAACGTCACCTTCCAGGAGGAGCGCGACTACATCTCGATTGCGACGACCCGGCCGGAGACGATGCTGGGAGATGGTGCCGTGGCCGTTCACCCCTCGGATACACGTTATGCGCCGATCGTCGGGAAGCTCTGTGAAATCCCCGTCGGGCCTAAGGAGCATCGCCGCCTGATCCCGATCATCACCGACGAATATCCGGAACCGGACTTCGGCTCCGGCGCCGTGAAAATCACTGGCGCCCATGATTTCAACGACTACCAGGTCGCCAAGCGCAACGACATTCCGCTCTACCGGCTGATGAACGGCCGTGCCGAAATGCGCGATGACGGCGAGCCCTACGCAGTCTGCGCTGCCCAGGCGCAGGCGATTGCCCGCGGCGGCGACATGCCGACGGAATCCGAAATCGACGACATCAACCTCGTACCGGAAGAATATCGCGGCCTCGACCGGCTCGTCGCCCGCAAACGCATCGTCGATGCGATTAACGCCGAGGGCCTGGCAGTTACCGTCAAGGATGCCGAAGGCAACGATATTCCCTACGTCGAAGCCAAGAAGATCATGCAGCCGTTCGGCGACCGCTCGAACGTCGTCATCGAGCCAATGCTGACGGACCAGTGGTTCGTCGATGCGAAGACGCTGGCAGGGCCGGCCATCGCCTCCGTGCGCGAAGGCCGCACCAATTTCGTGCCGAAGAACTGGGACAAGACCTATTACGAGTGGATGGACAACATCCAGCCCTGGTGCATTTCGCGCCAGCTCTGGTGGGGTCACCAGATCCCGGCCTGGTACGGCCCGGATGGTCAGGTCTTCGTCGAAAAGACCGAGGAAGAGGCGCTGCAGGCGGCGATCCAGCATTACCTGTCTCACGAAGGTGTCTGGAAGGCCTGGGTCGAGGAGAAGCTGGAGAACTTCAAGCCGGGTGAAATCCTCATCCGCGACGAGGATGTGCTCGACACCTGGTTCTCGTCTGCTCTCTGGCCGTTTTCGACGCTCGGCTGGCCTGAGCAGACGCCGGAGCTTGCCCGCTACTATCCGACCAACGTGCTGGTCACCGGTTTCGACATCATCTTCTTCTGGGTCGCCCGGATGATGATGATGGGCCTGCACTTCATGAAGGACGACGCCGGCAACGGGGTCGAGCCGTTCAACACGGTCTATGTTCATGCGCTGGTTCGCGACAAGAGCGGCCAGAAGATGTCGAAGTCGAAAGGCAACGTCATCGATCCGCTGGAACTGATCGACGAGTACGGCGCCGACTCGCTGCGTTTCACGCTGGCCATCATGGCAGCGCAGGGCCGCGACGTGAAACTCGATCCGGCGCGCATCGCCGGCTACCGCAACTTCGGCACCAAGCTGTGGAATGCGACGCGTTTCGCGGAGATGAACGGCGCTGCCAGCGGCGCGCATTTCGTGCCCGAGGCGGCCGAACTGACGGTCAACCGCTGGATCCTGACGGAACTGGCGCGCACCACCCGTGATGTCACGGAGGCCCTGGAGGCTTACCGGTTCAACGACGCGGCCGGCGCTCTCTATCGCTTTGTCTGGAACCAGTTCTGCGACTGGTACCTGGAACTGCTGAAGCCCGTCTTCATGGGCGAGGAAGAGGCTGACAAGGTCGAAGCGCAGGGCTGCAGCGCCTACGTGCTGGAAGAGATCTACAAGCTTCTGCATCCGTTCATGCCGTTCATGACGGAGGAGCTCTGGGCCCACACAGCTGGCGAGGGCAAGGAGCGCGACGGATTGATCTGCCACGCGGACTGGCCGGTGCCGTCCTATGCGGACGATGTCGCGGCAGCAGAGATCAACTGGCTGATCGACCTGGTCTCGGGCATCCGTTCCGTGCGCTCGGAAATGAACGTGCCGCCGGCAGCCACGGCGCCGCTGGTGTTCGTCGATGCCAATGGCGTCACCCGCGAGCGGCTGTTCCGCCACGATGCAGCGATCAAGCGGCTTGCCCGCGTCGAGGCGATCTCGCTCGCCGAAGCTGCGCCGAAGGGCTCGGCACAGATCGTCATCGGCGAGGCGACTGCATGCCTGCCGCTGGGCACATTGATCGACATCGACGCCGAACGGAGCCGGCTTGAAAAGGCTGTCGCCAAGGCACAGGCCGAGGCGGATCGCATTGTCGGGAAATTGTCGAACGAACGGTTCGTTGCCAACGCCAACCCCGAAGTCGTGGCTGCGGAACGCGAACGGCTGGAGGAGCTGCAGAGCCAGCTCGCCAGCCTCAAGGTCGCCCTGATAAGGCTCAGCGAAGTCGGCTGATTGCCACGACCTCTGAGAATCGTTCGGTGGAATTACAAAGGGCGTGCCACGAAAGCGGTGCGCCCTTCTTGAATCCATGGAAAATTCGACTTCAGGTGGATTGGTTGCATTCAAAGTATAGTCTCGGGTTGAATATCAAACCCCTCATTTTAAGGGGGTGTTTATATTTCGCTGCTGTGATCCGTTTGATACATCGCGCGCAAGAGAGAGAAAGAGAATCTAGTTCAAGCACTAAACGATACATTCTCGGGAAGAAAATTTTGCGCTTCGTGATATTCACGCGATAGGATGCCGCTACTTCTCATGGAGCGCGCTCCAGTATTGATACCACGGGCTTATCGTTACGTTGCCTATTCTTGCGATGACCGTAAGATTGCCGCAGTTGGGTATCGGGGAAGTGTAATGAGACATCGTGCAGTGGCCAAGGCCGCCCTCGTGCTGCTTGCCGGCTGTAGCTTCGTCAGCTCCGCAGCGGCCGGAGGCATCGAGCGCGCGGGTTATGACATAGATCTGCTGTTCGATAAGTCACGCTATGCTTTCGAGGGCGGCGTCACGTTCGTGATGCCGGAGCGCAAGTTGACCATTGCACGTGACATCAATCCACGTGATGGAAACCTCAACAATCGCCCGCAGTCCGTCAGCGACGGTCCCAATTTTGGCGTGCCTTCCGTGGGCATCAAGATCGGTATCACTGACGATGTCGATTGCCTGGGCGACTACTCCGAGCCGTTCGGCGCCCATTCCAATCCCGGGACAAACTGGGCCGGTGCCAACTATAACAGCGACGAAAAGATATACAGCCACAACTACGGCCTGACCTGCTCCTACAAGTTCGATGCAGGTCCGGGCCAGTTGCGGCTGATCGGCGGTGGCTTCTACCAGGAGGTCGGTGGATTCAAGGAAGAGTTGGTGGTGCCCCTGCCGGCGTCGCTTTCGTCCCTCTACAGCGGCATGGGCCGTCTCGATATCAGCGACAGCGGCTGGGGCTGGCGCTCCGGCGTTGCCTACGAGATCCCCGAATATGCCATGCGCGCCAGCCTCGTCTATAACAGCCAGGTCAAGTACGACAATCTGTCCGGCACGGTGGATCTGACATCCGTGCCGAAGATTGCAGTCCCGGGCAATCCGGCGGTGGGCACGGTCACGCCCGTCTATGGATCGGCCACGGCGCCGGATTCGCTGGAGCTGAAGCTGCAGACCGGCATCGCGCCCGACTGGCTGGCGTTCGGTTCTGCCAAGTGGACCAACTGGAGCACGCTGCAGAGTATCGCATTCTGTCCGAAATCGACGCGCGGACTGGTTGCCTGCAGGCCGGGCAGCGCCGTGGAACTGACCTCCCTCGATCTCCTCTACAAGGACGGATGGACGTTGAGCGGCGGCATCGGCCACAAGTTCAATGCCCAGTGGAGCGGCGCCGTCAGCCTCACCTGGGACCAGGGCACGAGCCAGGGCTATGGCCTGTCGTCCGATACTTGGATGCTCGGGGCAGGCCTTTCCTTCTCGCCGACCGAGCATGTCGAGTACCGGCTTGCCGGCGCTGTCGGTCTGCTGACTTCAGGCAAGTCCGGGACCGTTACCTCCGGTGGCGTGACCTACGGCGACGATGTTACCTATCGCTACGGCAACGATTTCGTCGGCGCCCTTTCGACGTCGGTCAAGGTCAAATTCTAGCTGTCTCAACCACCGTTTGCGCCTGGATGTACGCGCTCCGTGCAGTTGCGCCGTGCGGGTACGTTTCGCGCCGTCGCGCCATTTTGTGACGAAATCGCAACACTCGTTTGCAACCGTTTACGTTGCCCGCTCCTGCGGGAAATCTGTCCATTTCCCGCCACAAATAGAGCGCACCGATAAGTGCGGGCTCAGGGCGAGCCCGTCTGAAAACGTGCAGTGCGGATCTTCAGGCTAATTTCGGAGAGTGTGGGACAGGTGTCATGACTGAGGTTCGAGTGACTTCGAGCTAATGGGTGTAACGTTTTGTTGCCATGGCACTTTTTGAATATTCGAGAGTCTGCCTATCGATCCTGAGCGAGGAATTATTTGGCGTTTGAAGAGCCAAAAAATGCTTCGTTGGACGTGCCTACGCTGGTTTGGTCACAATTTCGCGATACGGTTGAAAATGTGACGAATGGCGAGGCGGCAAATGTTTCCGAAGTTTGGAAACGGCTTGCCGCAGCGCAAGGACAAGCGGCGAGTGGATCCTGGAGCGGGGGCGTTCTCAAGGTCCGGTCGGAATGGAATGCGGGCCGGTGTATGCGGCTTGTGGGAGTTTATCCGGCGCTGAACGGTGACGAGGGGTTGATCGTGGCGTATCCGGATAGAGCGAAAGAAATCGACTGTGATGCTTAGATCCGAGTTTCCATCAGTACGAGTTATGTGGCTTGGCATGGCGTTGATCGTGCCGGCTGCCGTTGCGGCACCTGCCTTGGCCTTTGATATCAATGCCGGCGTCTCAAAGGAATCGGGACCCTTCGACCTCTTCAAGTTCGGCTTCAAGGCCTACAAGAACGGCCAGAAGGAAGAAGCCGTCGAGGCTTACAAATATGCGGCCGAGAAGGGCCATACCGGCTCGCGCTGGGCACTTGCGAACATGTATGCCGATGGCGACGGCGTTGCACAGGACGACTTCGAGGCCTTCAAGATCTACAACGAGATCGCCCAGCAAGGCGTCGAGCCCGGGTCCGAAGACACCGGTTTCTTCATCAATGCGCTGCTTTCTCTCGCCAACTATTACAAGAGCGGAATTCCGAACACGCCCGTCAAGACGGATCTCAATCAGGCCCGCCAGCTGTATTTCCAGGTCGCATCGACCTTTGGTATCGCCGAGGCGCAGTTCCAGCTGGCGAAGATGATGCTGTCGGGCGAGGGCGGCACGCCGAATGTCCAGCAGGCGAAGAAGTGGCTCAATCAGGCTCGCAAGAGCGGCCATCCCGGCGCCATGGCGGTGTTCGGCAACATCCTGTTCCAGGAAGGCCAGTCGACACGCGGCCTGGCGTTCATGACTGCGGCTCTCGACAAGTGCAAGCCGAAGGATTGTCCGTGGATGGAAGACCTGCAGGAGCAGGCTTTCTCCGTCGCCAACGAGAACGACCGCCGCAACGCCGTCGTCATGGCCCACAAGCTCGACGTGACCGCTCCGGAGTGATGGGGCGGACGGTTATTGCCGCTTAGGCCGCAAAATCGAAATGGGCAACGACGGGGACGTGGTCGGACGGCTTTTCCCAGGCGCGAACGTGTTTCTCAACTGTCGCCGAGGTCATTTTGTCGGCAGCTTCGGGCGACAGCATCAGGTGATCGATGCGGATACCGTTGTTTTTTTGCCAGGCACCGGCCTGATAGTCCCAGAACGTATAGAGCTTTGACTGATCGCTTGTCGCCCTCAGGGCGTCGGTGAGGCCGAGATTTTCCAGTCTTCGAAATGCCTGGCGCGTCTGCGGCAGGAACAATGCGTCATTCGCCCAGACCCTTGGATCGAAGCAGTCGTGCGGCTCCGGGATGACATTGTAGTCGCCAGCAAGGATCAGCGGCTCCTCGAGCGCCAGGCGGCTGGCTGCAAAGACCTGCAGGCGCTCCATCCAGGCGAGCTTGTAGGGATATTTTTCAGTATCGACCGGATTTCCATTCGGAAGATAGATGCAGCCGACCCTCAGCGTCCGGTCGTCGGCGATGGAGAAGGAGGCTTCGATGAAGCGCGACTGCTCGTCGGTGTCGTCGCCCGGCAGGCCACGGATCACCGCATCCGGCTTCTGCTTGGACAGGATCGCGACGCCGTTGAAGCCCTTCTGGCCGTGGGTCTCGACATGATATCCGAGCTCCTCGAGCTGCAGCCTCGGAAAGCTCTCATCGACGGATTTGATTTCCTGCAGGCAGGCGATATCTGGGCTGGAATCCTTCAGCCACTGGCAAAGGTTGTCGATGCGGGCCTTGATGCCGTTAATGTTCCAGGTGGCGATTTTCATGGGCGAGGGACTCCTTGGATTGCCCCTTTTATCGTCACGACCGCCGCTTGGCCATTGGCTTCCGGACAAAAGAAAACCGGCCGGCGGCAGTGCCGTCGACCGGTTCTGGAATGCTGCTTGTCGGCTCAGACGGAGAAGCTGGTGCCGCAGCCGCAACTGGCAACCGCGTTCGGATTGTTGATCTGGAAGGACTGGCCGAGCAGGTTGTCGACGAAATCGATCTGCGAGCCTGCCATGTAGATCAGCGATAGCTTGTCGATGAAGACCGTGGCGTCGCCCTTGGCAACGACGATGTCATCTTCGGCGGGGGCGTCCACCAGGTCGAACTTGTAGGAGAAGCCCGAGCAGCCACCGCCTTCGACGGCGACGCGCAGCGCGCTCTTGCCGGTTTCGGCACTGACGATTGCCGCTATGCGCTTGGCGGCGGAATCCGAAAGGGTTACAGTTGTTTCGGTCATGATGTCCTCCTGCCGGGGTCAAGGCCCGGAGAGAATGAGTTGAGGATGGCGTTCAAACGCCTGATATCGAACAAGGCTATCACCAAAGTTCTGGCGGCGACAGCAGCAGTTGGGAGTTTTTGCCGGACTGCTTTGCCGTTCCTTGAAACTGTAGGTATGAAGGCCGGAACGCGGCGTCAATGGCCAGCGGCCGAGATGGATGGATTATGACGATCGACAGGCATGCATTGGGTTTCGGCACGGGCGAACGGGCGATCTATGCGGCAGACCCCTGGACAACGCGCGGCCGGCTCTATGACGAATCCTCCAGCCCGACCCGGTCCGATTTCCAGCGCGACCGCGACCGTATCGTGCACACCACCGCCTTCCGGCGGCTGAAGCACAAGACCCAGGTTTTCATCGCCCAGGACGGCGATCACTATCGCACGCGGCTGACGCATACGATCGAGGTGGCGCAGGTGGCAAGGGCGCTGGCCCGGGCGTTGCGGCTCGACGAGGACCTGGCCGAGGGCGTGGCGCTGGTCCATGATTTCGGCCATACGCCGTTCGGCCATACCGGCGAGGATGCGCTGCACGAGATGCTGCAGCCCTATGGCGGCTTCGACCACAATGCCCAGTCGCTGCGCATCGTCACCAAGCTCGAGCGGCGCTATGCCGAGTTCGACGGGCTGAACCTGACATGGGAGACGCTCGAGGGACTGGTGAAGCACAATGGCCCGCTACTTGCGCCTGACGGCAAAGGCACGCACGGGCCGGTGCCACAGCCGATCCTCGACTATTGCGAGCTGCACGATCTCGAGATCGGCAGCTATGCCAGCCTCGAGGCGCAGGCGGCGGCGATTGCCGACGATATCGCCTATAACACGCACGATATCGACGATGGCCTGCGCTCAGGCTATCTGAGCTTCGAGATGCTGGAAGATATTCCGTTCCTGGCCGGGCTGATGGCCGAGGTGAGGGCGCGCTACCCCAATCTGGAAGCCAGCCGTTTCACCCACGAGATCATGCGCCGGCAGATCACTCGCATGGTCGAGAACGTGATTTCGGTGGCGCAGGAAAATCTTGCCTCGATCCGGCCGACGAGCGCGGATGATATCCGCAGTGCCGGCCGCGTGGTCGCCGCCTTCTCGCCCGACATGGCCGAGACCGACAGGCAGATCAAGGCTATGCTGTTCAAGCGCATCTACCGGCATCCCGATATCATGCGCATCCGCGCGGGCGCCGCGCAGATCGTCACCGATCTTTTCCACGCCTATATGGCCGATCCGCGCGAGATGCAGAGCCACTACTGGGTAGATCATATCTCCGGCCTCGCCGATGCCGCCAAGGCCCGGCATGTCGGCGATTATCTGGCGGGAATGACCGATACCTATGCCATAAGTGCCCACAGGCGATTGTTTGACCAGACTCCCGATTTACGTTAGGCACCGGGTCGCCGACGGATGGCTGACTGAAACCGCCCATGCTTGGAACTGATTATGAACCTATTCACAGACTTCGAAGCCAGAGTTAAGCTCGCCCTTGAAGATATTGATATCATCAAGGAAAAGCGATCCGAGCTGGACTTTCGCCGCGTCGCTGTCGAGCCGCCGCGCGATCCTAGTCATGGCGATGTGGCGACCAACGCGGCGATGGTGCTGGCGAAAGCCGTGGGCACAAACCCGCGCGTGCTGGCCGATGCCATCTGTGTCCGGCTGAGAGAAGATGCGGATATCGCAGAAGTTTCCGTCGCCGGTCCGGGCTTCATCAACATCCGCCTGGCCGTCGGCTACTGGCAGCGCCTGCTCTCCGGCGTGATTGCCGGTGGCGAGACGTTCGGCAGGTCGACCGTCGGGGACGGCGTCAAGGTCAACGTCGAATACGTGTCGGCCAATCCGACCGGACCGATGCATGTCGGCCATTGCCGTGGCGCCGTGGTCGGCGACACGCTGGCCAACCTGCTGGAGTTTGCCGGATACGGCGTAACCAAGGAATATTACATCAACGACGCCGGCTCGCAGATCGACGTCCTGGCGCGCTCGGTGTTCCTGCGGTACCGCGAGGCGCTCGGCGAGCAGATCGGCGATATTCCGGCAGGGCTCTATCCCGGCGACTATCTCGTGCCGGTCGGCCAGCAGCTTGCCGAGGAGTTCGGTACCAAGCTGCGCAGCATGCCGGAAGACCAGTGGATGCCTGTCGTCAAGGACAAGGCCATCGATGCGATGATGGCGATGATCCGCGAGGATCTTGCAGCACTGAACGTCAGGCATGACGTGTTCCTGTCCGAGCGCACGCTGCACGCCAACGGTGCTGCGCCGATCCGGACTGCGATCAACGACCTCACCTTCAAGGGCTTCGTCTACAAGGGAACCCTGCCGCCGCCCAAGGGTCAGGTGGCGGAGGACTGGGAAGATCGCGAGCAGACATTGTTCCGCTCGACCGAGATCGGCGACGACATCGACCGGCCACTGATCAAGTCGGATGGCTCCTACACCTACTTTGCGGCCGACGTTGCCTACTTCAAGAACAAGTATGACCGCGGCTTCAACGAGATGATCTACGTCCTCGGTGCCGACCATGGCGGCTACGTCAAGCGGCTGGAAGCGGTCGCCCGCGCCGTCTCGGACGGTCAGGCCAAGCTGACGGTGCTGCTCTGCCAGCTGGTCAAACTGTTTCGCAACGGCGAGCCGGTGAAGATGTCGAAGCGCTCGGGCGACTTCGTGACGCTGCGCGATGTGGTCGAGGAAGTCGGCCGCGACTCCGTGCGCTTCATGATGCTCTACAGAAAGAGCTCCGAGCCGCTCGATTTCGACTTCGCCAAGGTGACGGAGCAGTCGAAGGACAATCCTGTGTTCTACGTGCAGTATGCCCACGCGCGCTGCATGTCGATCTTCCGCCAGGCGAAGGAAGCGTTCCCGGGTCTGGAAGTATCAGTCGAGGAAATGGCGGCTGCCGTCCATGGTGCGATTGTCGATCCGGCGGAGCTAGCGCTGGTTGCCAAACTGGCGGAGTTTCCGCGAATCATCGAGAGTGCGGCCTTGGCTCAGGAGCCGCATCGCATCGCATTTTACCTGTATGACCTGGCGAGTTTCTTCCACGGACACTGGAATAAAGGTAAAGATTTTCCGGAATTACGATTTGTTAACGATAAAAACCGAGAATTGAGCATTGCCAGACTTGGGCTGGTGCACGCTGTCGCGTCGGTTTTGAAATCTGGTCTCGGTATTACCGGGACCGCAGCACCGGCTGAAATGCGATAAACGTCACCATTTACCCACATTGCGCTGGCAATAGCGTAGCAGTTGCGGGTGGATGAAGTAATGGCTGAAAAACAGTTGGCGTACCGCGCAGGCGGAAAAGATGAGTTCTTCGCGGACGACGATCCGCTCGCCGAACTCGCCCGCATCGTCGGATACGACAAGCGGCCATCCACACCTGTCGCTGCAAACCAGCGGCAGGAGCCGGCCTTCGACCTCGAGGACGAATTGCTCCGCGAGTTCGAGCGTTACGACGCGCCGCGCAGCCCCCAGGCATCGCAGCCCAACCCTGCCGTCTATTCCGAGCCGGTGTACGGCAACGGCACGCCGGCAAACGATTTCGCCGCCGTCGAACCGACGCATGCGCCGGAACCGCAGTCCGAAGTGCAGGCCGCATACGATGCGCCGGCAGCAGAACACGTGCGGCAGCCGGAAGAGCCGGTTCATGCTGAGCCGCCGGTCGTCGATGCCTCGCATTTCGAACCGGCTGAAGAGAGCTGGGAAGCGGTCGTCGAGCCGACCACCATGCCGGTTGCTGCCGAAGAGCTGGAAGAACTGGCTTCTGCGCCCGAGGTTGCCAACCGCGATCTGGTCGATGAACTGGAAATGTCAATATCTGCGCCGGACGTCCAGCCGACCGCGCCGAGAACGCAGCAGTGGGCTGCAGCCACCATCCGGTTGCCGCTTGCGAATTTCAATGCGCCGCGCCGCGAGCCGACGATGGATGCCTTCGGCGCTGTCGAGCCTGTGCCCACCATAGAGCCTGTTGCTCCCGCTGCGCCGCCGGAAGTCGCGACCGTTGTACCCGAACCCGTCGCAGAATTCGTGGCGCACAAGCAGCCTTCCTATCCTGTCGAAATGGACCGTGCCGAAGCGGTGCAGGCAGAGACGCCAGTCGTTTCCGATCCCGATCCCGTTGTGGGGGATGTGCATGTGGAAGAAGAAGCGTCGCTTGCTGGCGTCGATCTCCCACCCGCAGCCCGCGCCGAAGAGGTTGCGGCCGCTACCGTCGTGCCGGAACCTGCGCCTGTATCGGCTGCGAGCAGCTACCAGGGTCTCGATATCGACGATCTCCTGGCCGACGTATCGCGTTATCCCGTGCCGTCGCGCGAACAGATCGCCGCGCGCATCAATCCATCACTCGTCAATCCGGCAGCACCGCGCCCGTCGATGGCCACGCCTGTCATGGCCCAGCCTGAACCGGTAAAGCTGCCTGACCCCGAGCCAGTCGTTGCTGCTGCGGACGAAGACTTCGATGGCTTCGACGAGCATGACTTCGACCTCGACCTTGCCGATATCGAACTGGAACTGGCCGAACTTGATTTTGCCGACCCGAAGTCGCTCGCAGAGGTCGAAAAGCCTGCAAAGGCTGCTGAGCCGGCAACCGACTGGAGGCAACCGGAGCCTTTGGCCGCCGTCCAGCGCTCTCCGAGTTATGCCGCTGCAGCTGCCTCTACCTATGCCAGCGCCGCTGCGCCAACTTATGCCAGTGCTGCTGCGCCTGCCGAACCGCGCGCCGCCATCCACGAGGCTGAACCCGTCGTCGACAGCTACCAGGAACTGCCATTCGATCCCAATGAGATTTCGGAGACGGAAGATCGGGTCGAGACATTCGAGGATATCCACGTTCCGGCACTACCGCCGGCAGAACCGGACGAGCCAGTCGTTGCCGCACCCGACTACGATTTCGACATCGATGCGGAGATGGCGAGCCTGTTCAGTGCGCCGGCAGATACTTCGCCCGAGCCAGCTTCGGCGCCATCCATGACGGAAGCGGCATTCGCGCCGGGAGTGGCAACGTCTGTTCCCGTTCGCGGCGTGACGATGCAGCAGAAGACCGGCGGAGGCCTCGACGAGTTCGAACGGGCACTGGAGGAAGATTTCCGCCAAAGCTTCCGCGAAACGCCCAGCCGGCCTGAAAACGTCTCGCCGATGATGTTCGAATCGTCGCACACGGCCAACGACCGCTGGCGGGCGCGTTCCATGCGCGGCATCGCCATTGCTGCTGCCGCTGTCGTTGTGCTCGGTGGCGGTGCCTACGGCATGTACCGCTGGGTCTCCCATAACGGGTCGCCGATCAGCTTTGCCTCGGGTGAGCCACGCGTCATCACCGCCGACAAGGATCCCGTGAAGGTCGTTCCGACCGATCCGGGTGGCAAGGTGGTGCCGAACCAGGACAAGGCGGTCTACGACCGTGTTGCCGGCGCGGCCACCCAGCCGCCAAAGCAGAAGGAACTCGTGACTTCGGACGAGCAGCCGGTCGACGTCGTCCAGAAGACGCTGATCCCCGAAAACAGCCTTCCCGATGACAATGACGGCAGCGGAGAAGCCAATCTGTCGACACCCGTCGGCGAAACGGAAGATCCGCGCCTGCTGCCAGGCCAGGGCAACCCTGCTGCCACCAGCCAGGACGGCAATTCCGGTGTTGCGGCGCGGCGCGTTCGCACCATGATCGTCAAGCCTGACGGCTCGCTGGTAGCTCGTGAAGAAGCGGCTCCCGCAGATGACAGCGCTACTCCATCCGCCCCCGCTGCGGCTGCGGCACCGACGACGCCTGCTGCCGACAACAGCCAGATGGCATCGGCCGATGATGGCGACGCGCCGAGTGCCGACAGCGCTCCGATCCGCACGGTGAAGACGACGCAGATTGCCAACGCACCCGCTGCTGCGCAGCCGCCAGTCAACACGCCTGCTGCCGGCTCCACCGACGCAGCACCGGTGCCGACGGCCCGTCCGACGCAAACCGCATCGGCGACGCCGGCCGCCGCCAAGCCTCCGGTTGCTCCTCAGCCCGTTCGTGTGGCTTCGGCCACGCAGGCAGCACAGCCCGTCAAGGCTGCACCTGCAGCCACGGCCTCGGCCTCGGCCGGCGGCTATGGCATGCAGATCGCGTCGCTGCCTTCCGAGCAGGAAGCCAAGCGCTCGCAGGCCAACATGGCGGCGAAATATGCCAGCGTCATCGGTGGCCATCCGATGGAGGTCCGCAAGGTCGACATCGCCGGCAAGGGTACCTACTACCGCGTCCGTGTCGCGGTCGGCTCCAAGGACGATGCCGCAGCGCTCTGCGTCAAGTTCCGGGCTGCTGGCGGCACCTGCCTGATCTCGAAATAAGCGATCCCAGCTATCCCAGACAGTGAACGGCGGACCTCGGTCCGCCGTTCTTTTTTGTGCACGAGTGGCCGCCTACGCTCGTCATCGAGCCCTGCCACCCCTATGATTTTGCCATGACCGAATCGAAAGCAATGATCCTGGGCTGTAGCGGCCTGTCCATCACTCCCGAAGAGCGCGCCTTCTATGCCGGCGAGCGGCCGTGGGGTTTCATCCTGTTTGGCCGCAACATTGGCGAGCCGGCGCAGATCGCCGACCTCGTTGCCGCCCTTCGCGACAGCGTCGGTGCCGATGTGCCCGTCATGATCGACCAGGAGGGCGGCCGGGTGCAGCGTATCCGTCCGCCGATCCTGCAGCACTATCCGTCAGGCCAGGCGCTCGGAGATATCTACCGCCGCGACCGCTATGCGGGCCTGCGCGCGGCTTGGCTGATGTCACGGCTGCATGCCTTCGATCTCCTGAAATTCGGTATCAACATCGATTGCCTGCCGGTGCTCGACGTCCCCGTCGAGGGCAGCAGCAACGTCATCGGCAACCGCGCCTATGGCGGCGACCCGGTAACCGTGACCGAGATGGGCCGCGCCGCATCGGAAGGCCTGAAGGCCGGCGGCGTGCTGCCTGTCATGAAGCATATGCCGGGCCATGGCCGGGGTTTTGCCGACTCGCATCACGAACTGCCGGTGGTATCCGTGTCCCGGGCAGAGCTCGAAGCTCATGATTTCCCGCCCTTCATGGCTTTGAGGGACGAGCTGATGGCGATGACCTGCCACGTCGTCTTCACCGCCATCGATCCCGACAACCCGGCAACGACATCGAAGATCGTCATCGACGAAGTCATTCGCGACTTCATCGGCTTCAAGGGGCTTCTGATCTCCGACGACACCTCGATGAATGCGCTTGCCGGCACGATTGGCGAGCGGGCTGCAAATATCATTGCCGGCGGCTGCGATATCGTGTTGCATTGCAATGGCATTATGAACGAAATGAAGCAGGTGGTGCGCGCAGTGCCGGTGCTTTCGGGCGAAGCGCTTGCGCGGACCAGGGCTGTCGAGGCGGCCTTCGGGCACGGCGATGGTGCCGACGAGGAAGCCATTCGCGCCGAGTTCGACGGGATGCTGTCGATCGCCTGAAAAGGGCGATCTGCGAGGGGCGAGATTGGATAACGGCAAGGCCACGGATCTGACCAAAGCGGCGGCCACGCCGATGGATCGGCTGTGGCAGGAAGCTACCGTCGATCGCGATCCGCAGGAGCCGGCACTGGTGATAGACATCGCCGGGTTCGAAGGGCCGCTCGACCTGCTGCTGCATCTTGCGCGCAACCAGAAGGTCGATCTGGCGCGGATTTCGGTGCTGGCGCTGGCCGAGCAATATCTGGTCTTCGTCGAAACCGCGCGTCGGGTCCGCATCGAGCTTGCCGCCGACTACCTGGTCATGGCGGCGTGGCTTGCATTTCTCAAATCGAAGCTGCTCATTCCACAGCAGAACAAGGATGACGGGCCGAGCGGCGAGGAAATGGCCGAGGCGCTGGCCTTCCGGCTGAAGCGGCTCGAGGCGATGCGGGATGCCGCCGCCAGCCTCGTCAACCGCAACCGGCTCGGCCGCGATGTGTTCGCCCGGGGGGCGCCGGAGCATATTCCGGACCAGCGGCAGTCGGCCTTCGACGCCAGCCTCTACGATCTTCTCAATGCCTATGCAGGTCTGCGTCAGCGCCAGGCGATCACACAGGTGACGATCGAACGGCGGACCGTGTGGTCGCTCGTCGAGGCGCGCGCCATCCTGACACGGATGATCGGCGACGTGCCGGAATGGACGGCGCTCGAACATTACCTGCTGCGCTACATGACGAGCCCGAGCGAGCGGGTGACCGCCATCGCCAGCGCGTTTGCGGCGTCGCTGGAACTGGTGCGCGAGGGTAAGATGGAAATCCGCCAGGAAGGCGCCTTCCAGCCGCTCTATATGCGCCGTGGCCCGAAACATGCCATCCTCGACGCGGCGGAATAGGAGTGGCTGTGTCGGAAGGGCAGGCAGAGACTGAGATGACGTGCGAGGGCGCAGCGGATGCGGCGCGGTTGCGCGAGGCCGAGCGCATCACAGAGGCGTTGATCTTCGCTTCGGCGATGCCGGTTTCCGAAGCCTATATCCGAGACCGGATTGCCGATGGCATCGACGTGCGCGCGATGATGCTGCGGCTGCGCGAGGATTATGCGGGGCGGGGCGTCAATCTCGTCCAGGTCGACGATGCCTGGGCATTCCGGACGGCTGCCGATCTTTCCTTCATCATCCGGCGGGATGAGCACGAGGTCCGCAAACTGTCGCGCGCCGCGCTCGAGGTACTGTCGATCGTTGCCTACCACCAGCCGGTTACCCGGGCCGAGATCGAGGATATTCGCGGCGTGCAGACATCGAAGGGAACGCTGGACGTGTTGATGGAGGCGGGCTGGGTCCGCTTCCGGGGACGCCGGCGTACACCGGGAAGGCCGGTCACGCTGGGCACGACACGGGATTTTCTCGATCATTTCGGGCTGGAGGAACTGCGCGACCTGCCGGGTCTCGAAGAGCTGAAGGGGGCAGGGCTTCTCACCGGGCGTATCCCCGCCAATTTCGCCATGCCCTCGCCTGTGATGAGCGACGAACTGACCGAGGACGAGGATCCGATCACCCAGCTCGACCTGGAGGAGCTGGGATTGCTGGCGCCGACGGGTGCACCGGATTGACGCCGGTTGCGGTGACGATTGCATCGACAACCCGTCTTTGTTCCGCCACAGCGTGAGATGATTATGGATAGCGAAAGCGGGCGGCGATGGATGGTGGTATCAAGTCTTAGCGACCGGGCGATTTTGGTGTTTGAAAAAGCTTGTCAAACCGCTTACATCCTAGGGACATAACACAAGGGGTATCGTCATGGGTTCTTTTAGTATGTGGCACTGGCTGATCGTTCTGGCCATTGTGCTGTTGTTGTTCGGCCGCGGCAAGATCCCGGAACTGATGGGCGACGTCGCCAAGGGCATCAAGAGTTTCAAGAAGGGCATGACCGACGAGGACGAAACGGCTGCGCCGCGCGATCAGCCCCGTGGCGATCCCATTCGTCCGGAAATGGGCCGCACCGTCGATCACAAGGCCGACGAAACGAAATAACCAGAATGGGGTGCATGGCGGCCTTCTCGTGCCGTGCCCACCCAGGAGCCTTTGATGTTCGATATTGGTTGGAGCGAACTGCTCGTCATAGCGGTTGTTTTGATCGTTGTCGTCGGCCCGAAAGACTTGCCGCCCATGCTGCGAACTTTCGGCAAGATGATGACGCGTTTTCGCAAGGTGGCCGGTGACTTCAGGGCGCAATTCGACGATGCCTTGCGAGAGGCCGACCTGGACGATGTCCGCCAGACGATTGCCGATGCTCAGAAGCTAAACCCGGCGCATAGCCTGCGTGAGGCAATGAACCCGTTGCGGCAGATGGGCAACGACATCAAGGCCGACCTGCAGCGCTCGACGACAGTCGAACGTCCAGCGGAACCGCAGATGCTGCCGCACACTGATGGCGTTGCGCCGGAGCCGACGGCTCCTGTTGTAGCCGAAGCTCCGGCACCGGTCGTCGCTCCCGCACCTGCCGCGATTGCGGAGGCCGCTGCCGTGGTAGCCGAGACGGCCGTAAAGCCCAAGGCGGTGCGCAAGCCGCGCGCCAAGCCGGAGCTGATCGCCACCGAGGTGCCGACCCCCGAGACGACGGTTGAAGCGATCACGGCGCCAAAGGCTGCGCGCAAGCCTCGCGTGCGGGCTGAAGCGCTCGACGTGCAGGCGTCGGCTCCCGTCGTGACGTCGGTACCCGTCGTCAAGGAAGTTCTCTCCCCGTCGACGCCAGTCCGTCGGCCCCGCGTCAAGGCGCAGGCTGCCGATTTGGAAGGGCCTTCCGTCGTCGAGCCGGCCCAGGTCGGGCTGCCCGCTGTCGACAAGCCGAAGCGGGCGCGCAAGCCGGCCGCGCCGAAGCCTGCTGTCGATAACGCTGCTCCACAGCAGGCGGATGGCACCTCGAACACGCCTGCCACCAAGGAAGACGATGCATGACCAGTGATATCGGCGATAAGCCGCAGCCGCTTATCGAACATCTCATGGAATTGCGGACGCGGCTGATGTGGTCCATCACCGCGTTCTTTATCGCCTTCATGGTGTGCTTCGCCTTCGCCAAGCAACTGTTCAACTATCTCGTCTATCCGTATAAATGGGCGGTGATCTGGGCCCATCTCGATGTTGCCAAATCGCAGCTGATCTATACGGCGCCACAGGAATTCTTTTTCACGCAGGTCAAGGTGGCGATGTTCGGCGCCTTGGTCATCGCCTTCCCGATCATCGCGGCACAGATCTACAAATTCGTAGCCCCCGGCCTCTACAAGAACGAGCGCAACGCTTTCCTGCCGTTCCTGATCGCCTCTCCAGTGCTGTTCCTGATGGGCGCGGCGCTGGTGTATTTCTTCTTCTGCCCGATGGTGATGTGGTTCTTCCTGAAGATGCAGCAATCGCCAGCCGATGGTGAAATTGCCATCTCGCTGATGCCGAAGGTGTCGGAATATCTCAGCCTGATCATGACGCTGGTGTTTTCGTTCGGCCTCGTCTTCCAGCTTCCGGTCATCACCACGCTGCTTGCCCGGGTCGGATTGCTGACCTCGACATGGCTTGCGGAGAAGCGCAAGTTCGCAATCGTGCTTGCCTTCATCGCCGCTGCCATACTGACGCCGCCGGACCCGATGTCGCAGATCGGCCTTGCCGTTCCAACCATCCTTCTCTACGAGATTTCGATCTACGCTGCACGCATGGTGGAGCGCAGCCGCAAGCGACAGGGTGAGGAAGAGACAGCGTCCTCTTCGGCCATCGTACCGCGCGACGAAGACTGATTTTTTAACGCCGCATCCCTGCGGTATCGCCCTTTAACTCCGGCTGGAGGCTTGGTCAGGCCCCGGCCGGAGCTGTTTTCACGAAGCGACCGGGAACGACGATGCTCGATATCAGATGGATCCGTGACAATGCCGAAGCCCTCGATGCCGCGCTTGCCAAGCGCAGTGCCGAGCCGCAGGCGCAAAGCATCATCGCACTCGACGAAAAGCGCCGCTCCGTCGTCCAGGCGCTGCAGGACATGCAGTCTCGTCGCAATGCCGCCTCCAAGGATATCGGCGCGGCTATGGCCCAGAAGAACAGTGCGCTTGCCGAGACACTGAAGGCGGAGGTGGCCGAGATCAAGGTCGCCATGCCGGCCGCCGAGGCCGAGGAGCGCGAGCTGACGGCGGCGCTGACGGATGCCCTGTCGCGCCTGCCGAACATTCCCTTCGACGACGTACCGGTCGGCAAGGACGAGCACGACAATGTCGTTGCCCGCGTGGTCGGTGAAAAGCCGCGGTGGAACCATCCGCCGAAGGAACACTTCGAGATCGGCGAAGCGCTCGGCTACATGGATTTCGAGCGTGCCGCCAAGATTTCCGGCTCGCGCTTTACCGTGCTGACGGGGCCGCTGGCGCGCCTCGAGCGGGCGCTCGGCCAGTTCATGCTCGACCTGCACACCGGCGAACACGGCTATACCGAAGTCAGCGCACCGCTGATGGTGCGCGATGAAGCGATGTACGGGACCGGCCAGCTGCCGAAGTTTTCCGAGGACCTGTTCCGCACCACCGATGGCCGCTGGCTGATCCCGACTGCCGAGGTGCCGCTCACCAACCTCGTCTCGGGCGAGATCCTCGAGCAGGACAAGCTGCCTCTGCGCTTTACCGCGCTGACGCCATCGTTCCGTTCGGAAGCAGGTTCGGCCGGACGCGACACGCGGGGCATGCTGCGCCAGCACCAGTTCTGGAAGTGCGAGCTGGTATCGATCACCGATGCAGACAGCGCCGTTGCCGAGCACGAGCGGATGACCGCCTGCGCCGAGGAAGTGCTGAAGCGTCTGGGGCTGCATTTCCGCACGATGATGCTGTGCACCGGCGATATGGGGTTCGGCGCCCGCAAGACCTACGATATCGAGGTCTGGCTGCCCGGCCAGGATGCCTATCGCGAAATCTCCTCGTGCTCCGTCTGCGGTGACTTCCAGGGCCGGCGGATGAATGCCCGCTACCGTGGCAAGGACGACAAGGCCACCACCTTCGTGCATACGCTGAATGGCTCCGGCACGGCCGTCGGTCGTTGCCTGATCGCCGTGCTCGAGAATTATCTGAACGAGGACGGCTCCGTGACTGTGCCTGAAGTTCTGGTGCCCTATATGGCTGGATTGAAGACCATCGAGCGGGCAGCATAGCAGGACGGTGCCAGTGTTATCGACGAAGACCGACCAAACCTTCGCGACCTCGCGGCCATTTGCTGCGCGGATCGCTGCCTGTTTCCTGTCGGGTGAGGGTGCGGATATGCGCGCTTCACAGCAAAAACAGCTGCCGGTAACTTCTTTGAAACCCGATCACGCCAATTATGCGGCTCAGTCCGGCACATTGCGGGCGGTTGGTCACGGAGTAGCGGTTTGACAGCTCGACTTCTTGAGAGGGAAGGTTTTGCGGCCGTCGTGCTGCGGCTGCGTGCCGAAGGCATTTCCGACATCGACCTATTGACCGCCGTGGAGCAGACGCCGCGCTCGCTGTTCGTGCCGGCGCAGGCGGTGTCAGATGCCTATTCCAGTCGGACGATCCCGATCGAATGCGGATCCTTTATGGAAGGCATCGATCTTGTCATCAGGCTTCTCCACCATCTGAAGGTCCGGCCGGGCCACCGGGTACTCGAAGTCGGCACCGGCACGGGATTCACAGCTGCCGTCATGGGCCGGCTCGGAGAACGGGTCCTGACGGTCGATCGCTACAAGACGCTGACGATTGCTGCACAGAAGCGCATCGAGACACTGGCAATGCGCAACGTCATCGTGCGCCAGGCGGACGGCAGCGCCGGCATGCCGGGCGAGGGCACGTTCGACCGCATTCTGGTGACCGGCGCCTTCCCGACCATGCCGCGCTTCTATGCCGACCAGCTGGTCTCCGGCGGCTCGATGATCACGCCTGTGATGATAACGGATACCGTTTGCCGCATGGTGCGCCTGACCAAGACCGGCAGCCGTTTCGAGCGCGAGGAACTGTTCGAAGTTCCCTACCTGCCGATCATCCCCAAGCTCGCAGCCTATCTCTGACGCTTGGCGGGATTGAAGCGTTTCGGCACGCTGCAGCCACGGGGCTGTGGACTATGGTTAGCAATTTCTCAAAAAAATCCACATGACTCCAGCGCCTTAACCGCATGGTAAGATTAACGCGCTTTAATGGAACTCACAAATGGGTTGCGTCTTAAGTGGGTCGAGTCATGCGTTTCAGCTTTCCGTTACATATCAGCACGACGACAGGCAAGGTCCTGGTTGCAGCATTTCTCGCGAGCGCCGCGACAGGCTGCAGTTCGGATGCCTCTCGTTTCTCGGGGATGTTCGCAAGCTCCGGTTCGAGCTCCGACACCATGACGACGGGTTCCATCCCGCGACGGCAGCTGAGCGGTCTCGACCGCGATCCTGTCCCGCCCGCAAACGTGGCCTCCGGTCAATCGGATTACGGCAACGGCAATGGTAATGCTGCCATGAGCCAGCCCTATCCGTCGCAGCCGCAGACCTACAAGCCGGCCTATTCCAGCGCACGGATTGCTGCCGCTCCGTCGGTCCAGCGTTCGCAGCTCGCCGCGCCTGCCGGTATCGCCACATCCGACCACCTGTCGACACGGCCGCCCCGCGAAGAGCAGCAGGCTCTTGCGCAGCCCTATCCAGATGCCGCGCCGAACCGCGGATCTGCTCCGCATTCGCTGGCCCCACCGCGCGAGGCCCCAGATCGCATGGCGACCGGCACCACGCCCGGCAAGCCGTCTGCCTGGACCGGCGACAACGCGCCAACCGTTACTCTGCGCCCCGGCGAGACGACGAAGACGCTTGCCAGCCGCTACGGCGTTCCGGAAAAGGAAATCCTGCGCGTCAATGGCCTGAAGAGCTCCGCGTCCGCCCAACCGGGCCGCTCCATCATCATTCCGACCATGAACGGCGGCGCCAATGTCGTAAAGGCCTCGTCGCAGGCCGCCGATCTCGACAAGGGTGGCAAGCAGCCGATCCCGTCGAAGGCGCCCGAACAGGATGCCGCTGTTCTTCCAAACGGCAATACGGCCCGCGACAAGCAGCAGCTGAGCGCCGAGAACGGCTCCGGCAAACTTTCGGCAGGGGCAGGCAAGGGCCCGACACCGGGCAGCTACGTGGTCAAGCCGGGCGATTCGCTCGCCAAGATCGCCAAGGCCACCGGAACTCATATCGACGCGCTGAAGGCAGCCAACGGCATCGGCAAGAACGGCATTCAGGTCGGACAGACGCTGAAGCTGCCGCAGGCTGGCGCAGCACCGGCTGCCGACGATATGAAGACGGCTTCGATCGCGCCTGAAAAGGCACCGGTCAAGGCAGCTGCACCCGTCGCTGCCGAGGAGCCGACCAAGGTCGCCTCGCTGCCGACCCAGTCTGTTAACGACGCCCAGAAATCGGACGCCGGCTCGGCTGCGCCGGAATCGACCGGCATCGGCAAGTATCGCTGGCCTGTGCGCGGCGCAGTCATCGCCGCCTACGGCGCCAATGTCGAAGGCAGCCGCAACGACGGTATCGACATCTCGGTGCCATCGGGCACGCCGATCAAGGCCGCCGAAAACGGCGTCGTCATCTATGCCGGCAATGGTCTCAAGGCGCTCGGCAACACGGTGCTGGTACGCCACGACGACGGCACGGTCACCGTATACGGCCACGCCGACACTCTGAGCGTCACGCGCGGACAGAAAGTACAACGCGGCCAGACACTCGCAACTTCAGGCATGAGCGGCAATGCCAAGCAGCCGCAGATGCACTTCGAGGTCCGCAAGAATGCCTCGCCGGTTAACCCAATGACCTTCCTTGAATAGATAGTGCGTCTCGAGGAGTTATGCAAAAAGCCCGGTCATGCCGGGCTTTTTGTCGTTTTGGACGATACGACGGTGATTCAGTAGCTGTTCGTCGATTGACATGTCTGTACCTTTTGGTACAGAATAGGCGAATTGGTAAAAACAGGAGTTTGCTCGTGGTTTCCCTGATTCCCCCGTTCTCGGTTGAAACCGCCACCCTGAAAGTCAGGGCGGCTGAAGATGGCTGGAATAGCCGCAATCCGGAGAGGGTAGCGCTGGCGTACACGCCAGACAGCGAATGGCGAAACCGGGCCGAGTTTGTAAACGGCCGTCCCGCGATCATTTCCTTCCTGACGAGAAAGTGGGAAAAGGAACTGGATTACCGCCTCATCAAGGAGCTCTGGGCGTTTTCGGAAAACCGCATCGCGGTCCGTTTTGCCTATGAGTGGCACGATGATAGCCAAAACTGGTTTCGCTCCTTCGGGAACGAAAACTGGGAATTCGATGCCGACGGACTGATGCAGCGACGCTTTGCTTGCATCAATGACAAGCCCATACACGAGCACGAGCGCCGGTATTTCTGGCCACTGGGCAGGCGACCTGATGACCACCCCGGTCTGTCAGATTTCGGATTTTGAGGTCGATGTGAAAGCGGTATTCGAACGGCAAGACGTTGTGCGGTTGCTAGCCGAAGTCTTTCGTGATCTCGGCTATGACGGCACGACCCTAAACAGCATCACGGAGCGCATCGGGGTAGGAAAGGGAAGCCTCTACCATTTCTTTCCCGGAGGGAAGGAGGAGATGGCGGCCGCAGTGCTTGCAGACGTCGATGCGTGGTTTGAGCGGGAGATCTACGAACCGCTGCGCAGGGGCGAGCCAAATGCGGCGATTGCCGCGATGTTAGACAACGTCGTGATCTACTTCCGGTCTGGCAGCCGCATCTGTCTGGTAGGAACGTTTGCCATGGTTGCAACGCGCGACACCTTTGGCGCGTCGATCGCGAGCTACTTTAGACGTTGGATCGCGGCGCTATCGGATGCTCTTCGCAGGGCGGGACAACCAGTGGATCTGGCTGATATCGAAGCGGAGCGCATGGTGATGACGATCCAAGGCGGAATTGTACTGGCTCGAGCCCTGGATGACACCGAAGTCTTTCGGCGTGCCGTTGAAAATATGCGCGCCGTATATCGCTAATCCAGCTGAAACGGGCAAATCGCGCGCAAACCAGTTGCGTCGTGTTTGTCGCTGGCTTTCCCTCGCGCGCGTTTCAGGGACTCAAGCCGGCGCGTCGCCAGCAAGTTGCTATACAGGTGACCTTGCCAATAGCCTCAGGCGACCATCATCTCCGAGGTTTCCACCAGTTTGAAATCGCGTTCGAGGAGGCGGGATGCTTCGGCGGCGGGGACGGCTTTGCCGAAGAGGTAGCCCTGGCCGAGATTGCATCCCATCCGGATCAGTGCCTGGAGCTGCTCCTCGGTCTCGATGCCTTCCGCCGTCGTCAGGATATCCAGCCCCTTGCCGAGACCGATGATCGTTCTCAGGATCTTCTCGTTTTTCTTGCCGTCGGCGGCTTCCGAGACGAACATCCGGTCGATCTTGATCTTGTCGAAGCTGAACCTCGAGAGCTGGCCAAGGCTCGAATAGCCCGTACCGAAGTCGTCGAGCGCGATGCGTATGCCGGCATTCTTGAGATCCGCGATGATGCGCTCGGCTGCGACCAGATCCTGGATGAGGGCCGATTCGGTAATCTCGATCTCGAGGCGCGAGGGAGGCAGTCCGGCTTCGGACAGGATCGTCAGGATGCGAATTGCCAGCAGCCCGTCATGCAGCTGGGTCGGCGACAGGTTGAAGGAGAGGATGACGCCGTTCGACCAGGTGGCGGCATCGGCGCAGGCCATTCTGAAAAGCTTGACCGTCAGCTCGCCGATCAGGCCGGTCCGTTCGGCTAGATCGATGAAGACGGTGGGCGGCACGAACTTGCCGGGTTCCTGTTCCCAGCGGGCGAGCGCTTCGAAGCCGTTGATCCTGCCCGTATGGAGGTCGACGATCGGCTGGTAATAGGGCTTTATCGTATTTTTTCTCACCGCATGACGAAGCTGTTTCTCTAGCTCGGAGCTTTCCTGCCACCGCTCGCGCATCGTTGGTTCGAAAGCACGGATTTTTCGTGCCGGATCGTTCTTTGCCGCCTCCATGGCGACTTCGGCGCAGCGCACGGCGCTTGCCATATCAGTTCCATCGACGGGAAGAACCGCGTAGCCGATCGTCACGCCAACTTCGACCGCCTGTCCCTTGACGCCAACCGGTCTAGCGATTGCGGCTGCTACCTGTTCGGCGATCTCAGCGTGATCCGCTCCGGCGATGAATGCAACAAAGTCCCGTCCACCGGTCCTGAAGATATCGTCAGGCGGGAAGATCGCCTTGAGACGCTCCGCCATCACCCGCAGCACGTCGTCTGCCGTCTTGTGGTCGAACAGGTCCTTGATCTTTTTAAAGCCGTCGAGCTGGACGGCGAAGACGCCAAGCTTGTCCTCTCCGCTTGGTGGCGGGCAGGCCATGCGTTCGTCGAGAGAGCGGCGGTTGGGGAGCGCTGTCGTTTCGTCGTGACCGGAGATCCACTTCACACCCTGCTCGGCAATCTCGCGGCGGCCGACTTCCCGGCTGAGATCGCGCAGGCGAAGGATGGAATAGATGAGGCTGACCAACCCGGTGACGGTGATCGCAAGCGCCAGATCGTCGAGCTGATAGTCGTCATTGCGTAGCACGAATGCGGTTACAGCCTCGAACGCCTGGAATTGGCTTCCGAGCGCCCAGATGACTGTGCCGAAGACTCCCAAGAATATCGCTTCGTGGCCAGCTTTGCTGCGAAAAAAAGGCATGACATCTCCCAGGCGATGGCTGTCATAGCCTTCTCAGAGGTCACTCATTTTCCTCAGCCCAAACATATCGCGGCATCATAAAGTAAATCTTAATTAGCAAATTCAAAGTGAAAATGAGGTTTTATTCATATACTTTGGGTTTCCAAAGTATTTCTTGAGCCCCCAAGTTTAATGCTGGCATACGGTCGCAATTCCTCGCCCGGGCCGGGAAAAGTCAGTCGCGCGGCAGCTCGATCCGTTGTCGGCCGGCCAGATCCTGGATGTACTGCCAGGCAACGCGTCCGGAGCGCGCCCCCCGGGTCGTGGACCACGCCAGCGCCTCCCGGTGCATCTCGTCGCGATCGAGAGCGAGGTTGAAGTGCTTGGCGTAACCATCGATCATCAGCAGGTAGTCGTCCTGGCTGCATTTGTGGAAGCCGAGCCAGAGGCCGAAACGGTCGGAGAGCGATACTTTCTCCTCGACGGCCTCGGACGGATTGATCGCCGTCGACTGCTCGTTTTCCATCATGTTGCGCGGCAGGAGGTGACGCCGGTTGGACGTGGCGTAGAAGAGGACATTGTCGGGTCGACCTTCGACACCGCCGTCGAGCGCTGCTTTCAGCGATTTATAGGCTGTGTCATCATGATCGAAGGAGAGGTCGTCGGAGAAGACGATGACGCGCAGCGGGGCCGCCTTGACGATGTCGAGCAGCAGGGGGAGCGTCGAGATATCCTCCCGATGGACCTCCACCAGTTTCAATGCGACGCCGGTAGAGCGGATGATGTCGGCGTGCACGGCTTTTACCAGCGAGGATTTGCCCATGCCGCGTGCGCCCCAGAGCAGCACGTTGTTGGCAGCAAATCCCTCGGCGAAGCGCAGCGTGTTTTCGTGCAGGATGTCGCGCACATGATCGACACCCCGGATAAGGCCGATTGCCACCCGGTTCGGACGGGGCACGGGCTGCAGGTGCTCGCGGGCAGGGCTCCAGACGAAGCAGTCCGCAGCATCCCAGTCATTGACGGCAGGGGCCGGCCCGGCCAATCTTTCGACCGCCGATGCCAGACGGCGGAGTTCGGCAAGGATCAGTGTGTTTTGATCTTCGGTCACCATGTTTCCTCCGGATGGGTTATGGGACGCAGCGGCAAAAGTTCATTTCGCTGCCGGTTAGCATGGCCTTTCCCCGGCCGAAAGGTTAAGAGGCTGAGAAAACGGTACGGTTATCGGCTGTTTTTGTTGCATTTGTCACGATCACAATGATATCTCGCGCGGTGTAACGGGTTGTTTCCCGCCTGGATTTTGAGGAGTTCCCGATGTTTATCACCAACGCATACGCCCAGAGCGCCACCGATACCGCCATGGGCGTGTTTGGCGGTTCCGGCATGGAGATGGTTTTCCTCTTCGTTCCGCTGATGGTCGTCTGGTATTTTCTCCTTATCCGGCCGCAGCGCGCCCAGGCTCGCAAGCGTGACGACGTGTTGAAGAATATCCGTCGCGGCGACCAGATCGTCACGGGCGGCGGCATCGTCGGCAAGGTCGTCAAGGTCGTCGACGACAAGGAACTGGAAGTCGAGATTGCCGAAGGCGTCAAGGTCCGCGTCGTCCGCACGGCGATCTCGGAAGTCCGCGTCAAGGGTGAACCGGTCAAGGCGGACGCAGCCTAGCATCGATAACGGGCGGCCGGCCGTCCGGCCGCGTCGCGACGAATAGTAAAGTCGAGAACGCCATGCTGCAATTCTCCCGCTGGAAGACAATCCTCGTTTGGCTTGCCGTCGTTGCCAGCGTCCTCGTCGCACTTCCCAACCTGTTCAGCGACCGCCAGCTCGAGCGTTTCCCGAGCTGGCTGCCGCACCACAAGGCAATCCTCGGTCTAGACCTCCAGGGCGGCTCGCGGATCTCGCTGAAGATCGAGCGTGACGAGATCGTCGCAGCCCGGCTGCAATCGACGATCAACGATGTCGCGCGCCGGCTGCGTGATGCCAAAATTCCCACCGTCGATCTTTCCGGTACCGTCCAGACCATCACCATGCACCTGACCGACGTCGGCCAGATGGCGGCGGCGACCGATGCACTCAAGCCTTTAACCGACAGCGTCGGAAGCTCGGCCACCGGCGGTTCAATCCGCGAGGCTACCGTCGTCCCCGGCGATGGCGGCCTGATCACCGTGGCACTGACAAACGAAGGCATCGCCTTCCGTACCGCAGAGGCGCTGGACCAGTCGATCGAAGTGGTTCGCAGCCGCGTCAAGCAGGTCGGCCGCCGCGAGCCGCTGATCCAGCGGCAGGGCAGCGACCGGCTCATCGTCGAGGTGCCGGGCCTGACCGATCCCCAGCGGCTGAAGACGCTGCTGAACCAGCCGGCCAAGCTGACCTTCAACATGCTGGATACGAGCATGCCGGTGCAGACGGCGATCGACACGCAGCCACCGGCCAATTCCGAAGTGCTGTATTCGCAGGACGATCCGCCGGACAGCTACCTCGTCTTCAAGCGGCCCGTTGCCAATGACCAGAGCATCATCGCCGCCGAGCCGATGCTGGATACCCAGACCAAGCAGAACGTCGTCACTTTCCAGCTCGACGCAAAGGCCACCCAGGCATTCGCGCAGGCGACGGCGAAGAACGTCGGTAAGTCCTATGTCGCCGTGCTCGACGACCAGGTGATCTCGGCGCCGCTGATCAAGCAGCCCGTGACCGATGGCAAGGGCATGCTGGCCGGCAACTTTTCGCTCGAGGGGGCTGCCGACCTCGTCATCCTTCTGCGCTCCGGCTCGCTGCCGGCAACGCTGACGGTGGTCGAGGAGCGTACAGTCGAGCCCGGTCTCGGCGCCGATTCGACCCGCGCGAGCATCATCGCCGGCATCGTCGGTGCCTTTGCCGTGGTTGCTTTCATGGTGTTCTTCTATGGTTCGCTCGGCGGTTTCGCCACCGCGGCGCTGGTCTTCAACATCATTCTCATCATGGCGATCCTCAGCCTTTTCCAGGCGACGCTGACCTTGCCAGGTATCGCCGGCATCATCTTCACGATGGGTCTGGCGGTGGATTCGAACGTGCTGATCTATGAGCGTATCCGCGAAAAGCTGAAGGGTGGGACGCCGTTCGTGCAGGCTTGCGAAAGCGGATTTGCGCGCGCCTACACGACCATCATCGACGCCAATGTGACGACGCTGATCGCCGCTGCCATCCTGTTCTCCATGGGGAGCGGTCCCGTGCGCGGCTTTGCCGTGACACTCGGGATCGGCATCATCGCATCGCTGTTTACGGCTTTCACGCTGACCCGCTGGCTGATTGCCATCTGGATCAAGCGCCGCCGGCCGAAGCATTTGCCGAAGGGCGTGCGGACTGCTGTCTTCGACGGCGCCAATATCCGCTTCATGGGCATCCGCCGCTATACTTTCACGATCTCGGCCGTGCTTTCGGTCCTGTCGATGATTGGTTTCTTTTCGTTCGGCATGCATCTCGGTGTCGATTTCACAGGCGGCTCGCTGATCGAGGTTCGTGCCAAGCAGGGCAAAGTCGATATCCCGGATATCAAGACGCGCCTCGGGCAGCTGAATATCGGCGATGTCCAGGCGCAGCCGATCAGCAACGCGACCGGTGCGCTGATCCGCCTGCAGTCGCAGGATGGCGGCGAAAATGCCGAGCAGTCGGCGGTAACGCTGGTGCGTGGCGAATTGCAGGACAAGTACGAGTTCCGCCGCGTCGAGGTAGTGGGTCCGGCGATATCGGGCCAACTGACGCGGGCGGGTACGTTTGGCGTGATGGCCTCCCTGGCGGCGATCTTCATCTATATCTGGGTGCGGTTTGCCTGGCAGTATGCGCTGGGGGCGATCATCGCGACGCTGCACGATATCATCCTGACCTTCGGCCTGTTCGTTGTCACCGGTATCGAATTCAACCTGACGAGCATCGCAGCGGTGCTGACGATCATCGGCTATTCGCTCAACGATACCGTCGTCGTCTACGACCGGATGCGTGAAAACCTCAGGCACTACAAGCAGATGCCGTTGCCCATCCTCATCGATGCGTCGATCAACCAGACCCTGTCGCGCACCGTGCTGACGGCGGCAACCACATTGCTGGCGCTGCTGGCGCTGTCGATCTTCGGCGGCGAGGTCATCCGCTCGTTCACCTTCGTGATGTTCTTCGGGGTTGCTGTCGGTACCTTCTCGTCGATCTACATCGCAGCACCGGTGCTGATCGCCTTCAAGCTTCGGCCGCGCGGGGTGCAGCCCGGTCCGCAGCCGGATGTGCCGCCAGCCGGCAAGGCGGTGGCTTGATGGCCCGTGGCATAGAGATCCGCTCCGCCCATTTTCCCGGCCGCGCGCCGATCGACGTTTATGGCAATGGCGGCTTTCGTTTTGCCGACATGTCGCATCGCGGCTCGATCCTCTGCCTGCCGTCTGGCATCTACGGCTGGGACATGACGGCCGCCGATGCCCTGACGCCTGATCGCTTCCAGAAGGTCATCGACGAGGCTGCCGAGATCGAATTCCTGCTGGTCGGCACCGGTGACGACATGCGGCTCTTGCCGCAGGCGCTGAAGACGGCGTTTCGGGATGCCGGCATGTCGTCGGATCCGATGAATACGGGAGCGGCGGTGCGGACCTTCAACATCATGCTGTCCGAATCGCGGGCGGTTGCCTGCGCCCTGATCGCCGTCGACTAGGGGCCCAAAATGGCGGCAGCGCTTCGCAGCAACGAGGAGATCTGCCTCGCCACCCTTCGCGACACCGATCGCGACCGTTATCTCGCATGCCTGCTGTCGCCGGAGGACAAGCGCCGCCCGCTGACCGCGCTCTATGGTTTTCATGCCGAACTTGCCCGCATCCGCGATCTCGTCCACGAGCCGCTGCCCGGCGAGGTGCGCCTGCAATACTGGCGCGACCTGCTCGAAGGCCAGTCGCACGGGTCGACCGAGGCCAATCCTCTGGCGTCGGAGTTGTTGCAGGCAATCGAGGCACACAGGCTGCCACGCGCCACGCTGGTCAACATGATCGACGCCCGGATCTTCGATCTCTATGACGACCCGATGGAAAACCGAAATGTGCTCGAAGGCTATGCCGGCGAGACCGCATCGGCGCTGATCCAGCTGGCCGGTCTGGTGCTGTCGCCGTCCGATGCCGTCCGCTCGACCGATGCTGCCGGCCACGCAGGCGTCGCCCAGGCGATTGCCGGCTGTCTGCTGCTGATGCCGCTGCATCGCCATCGTGGCCAGCTCTACCTGCCGCTGGAAATCCTCTCCGCCGTCGGCCTCGACCGTGACAGTTTCCTCGCGGGCACGGATATCCCCCGGGTCACCGCTGCCATCGATGCATTTGCAGGTCTCGGGCAGGAGCATCTGGCCAAGGCCCGCGCCTCAGGGCCCGTCGCACCCGGCCTCATGCCGGCATTCTTGCCTGTGGCGCTCACAGGGCCTATCCTGCGCAAGGCGCAGAAACTCGGTGCGGGCATCCTCGATCGGCCGATACAGGCCTCGCAATGGCGTCGCCAGCTCAGCATGGCCGTTGCCGCAATGCGCGGAAAATTTTGACACCGGTCAAACTCGCGCAAGTCTCGCGCGTTATGCGGCTTTAACGCACTCGTCCTGAAGGGAGAATCGCCATGGCAATGTTCATCTGGTTGGCGATCTTTGTTGCTGTCGTCGGTTTCGGGTTTTACGCAACCCGCATGGTGGCGCAGGACAAGGAGGAGAGCCTCAATGACCTCGGTCTGGCGATCCTGGAATTCGGCCGGGCCTTCCCGACCGAAGCGATCCGCCAGTTGCAGAAGACGAGGGATGGAAAGGCGCTGTTCGTCCGCCTGCACGACAACAAGGCCGGCTTCATGAAGGATCTCGGCAAGCATTTCGCCTGCCACGTGATCGAGCCGGGCAGGGCGCGTGTGCGGGATGCGGCCGACCAGCGCCGCATCACTATCGATTTCCTCGACGTGCCGCATCACAACGGCACCTATGAGTTCACCTCGGCAAAAGAGGCCGCCGAGGTGTCGCTGTGGTTGCTCGGCAATTATGTCGCGACCGATGATCTCGTGTTGCCGGAAAAGACAGCTGCCAATCAGCCCTGAGCGGCCATGGCCTCGACTGGTTCGGCAGCCGGCTCAAGACCGAGCCATTGAGCGCAATCCGCCAGCGCTCTCTTTGCCACCAGCTGGCGCTTCATGATCGTCTTGTCCTTGCCGCGAAAGCGCTTGATGCCTTCCGGCTTGACGATCGAACCGGGTTCGAGTTCCGGGAACAATCCGAAATTGATGTTCATCGGCTGGAACGAGCGCTTGCCGGGCTCCTCGTCACTGACGATATGGCCACCGGTAATGTGGTTGAGAAGTGCGCCGAGCGCAGTGGTGGCTGGCGGCAGGCTCGGCGTGTTTCCGTGGCGTTCGGCAGCTGCGAACCGTCCGGCGAGAAGCCCGATGCTGGCACTTTCGACATAACCCTCGCAGCCGGTGATCTGGCCGGCGAAGCGCAGGCCGGGCCGCGACTTCAGCGCCAGCGAGTGATCGAGCAGCACCGGCGAGTGGATGTAGGTATTGCGGTGGAGGCCGCCGAGGCGGGCAAACTCGGCATTCTGCAGGCCCGGGATCATGCGGAAGATATCCGCCTGCGCGCCGTATTTCAGTTTCGTCTGGAAGCCGACCATGTTGTAGAGCGAACCCAGCGCATTGTCCTGGCGAAGCTGGACGACGGCATAGGCCTTGACGGTCGGGTTATGGGCGTTTGTCAGCCCCATCGGCTTCATCGGCCCGTGACGAAGCGTCTCGCGGCCGCGTTCGGCCATCACCTCGATCGGCAGGCATCCGTCGAAATAAGGTGTGCCTTCCCATTCCTTGAAGCCGACGGCATCGCCTCCGATCAGCGCATCGATGAAGGCATTGTACTGGGCTTCGTCCATCGGACAGTTGATGTAGTCCTTGCCGTCACCGCCGGGACCGACCTTGTCGTAGCGCGACTGGAACCAGCAGATATCCATGTCGATGCTGTCGCGATAGACGATCGGCGCAATTGCATCGAAGAAGGCCAGCGCATCGGCACCGGTTTCTTCCTGGATTGCGGCAGCAAGGCCCGGCGCGGTCAGCGGTCCCGTGGCGATGATCGCCTGATCCCACTCCTTGGGCGGCAGGCCGGTGATTTCCTCTCGGACGACGGTAATCAGCGGGTTGCTTTCGATCTCCCGGGTGACATCGGCTGCAAAGCCGTCACGATCGACGGCGAGTGCGCCGCCGGCCGGCACCTGGTTGCGATCGGCGCAGGCCATGATCAGCGAACCGGCCAGCCGCATTTCCGCATGGATGACGCCGACGGCATTGCTGGTGGCATCGTCGGAGCGGAATGAATTGGAGCAGACGAGTTCTGCGAGGTCGTCGCCCTTATGAGCATCGGTGCCGCGAACGCCGCGCATTTCGTGCAGGATGACCGGGATACCGGAGGCTGCGATCTGCCAGGCAGCTTCCGAGCCTGCAAGGCCGCCGCCGATGACGTGGATGGGAGATAGGGTTGTTTTCATGGGCGGCTGAATAGCACGATGGCTCGCCGCTTCCAATCACCTGGGCTCAAAAACGCTAGCATGAGAAACTTCAGAATCAAAAACGGCGCCACCAGGGCGCCGTTTTTATAAGAACGTTCCGTAGACGATTAACGGAACGAGCGGTTGGCGATGTTGCGGATTTCGTAGCGGCTGATGCCGATGTCGGAGAGAGTCTGGTTCGACAGGCTGCCGAGTTCGCTCAGTGTGCGGCGGTAGGAAATCCAGCTCTTGGCAATGCGGATCGGGTTCATGGTGGTATCCTCGGTTCTATCAGGTTTGAGACAGGCTTGATTGCCGTGTCATCGATTGACCTCTATATAGGCGATAGACCGAAAAATGTGCAGTGCAATTAAAAGGCTACTGCCATGCGTTTGTGCACTACGCCGCATAAATAACAGTCGCGACTTAAAATTTAGGCGACAAAAGAGCGGGGTTTGAATGTCTCCGCGCGGGTTGATAAAAGACAAAAAAGAACGCCCGCCGCGGGATCCGCAACGGGCGTTGTAAGGCGATCGCTGATGGCGATGCCAGGGTCTGCTTAGCGACCGGTGGCTTCGCGGGCAACGCGGTGGATGTCAGAACGGTCGATGCCGAGGTCGTGCAGTTCGCGTGTGCTCATGCGGCCGAGTTCGGTAACGGTCTGACGATACTTGCGCCAGTTGTTGTAAGAGCGGGTGATGTTCATAGTAATCCCCTTTCCGAGGGTTTGATCCGCCAGCAACAATCGTTTGTGCTGGCTTCTTTCTACTGAGGCTGAATATAACGCATGCCGCGAAAACCAAAAGCGTCAATGCATCATGCCACCCATGCGCAAGGCGCATTGCTTGCCATTATTTGCACCATGATTGGTTATAAAATGTGCGCAATTGTCGCATTGCCAGAAGCGCGGGGTGCGTGGGTGCAGCGGGAGTGGGTCGCTATTGGCGATTCGCTCGGCGTCGGCTGCCTGGACCTTGTCACGGATGCCCGGAGGCCGGCCTCGTAACTGAAAAGACAATGCCCGCAGCGGGAGGAGCTGTGGGCATTGTTTGCGAGGATCAGCAAGGGATGGGGGAGGATTGCCGATCAATCGGAGCAACCGGGGAGGACGAGCGGCTCCGAAACGTCAGGAACTAGGTCTGCGTATCAGTCAGCGTTCTATCGGATGGCCGGTTCTAGTTGTCCACGCGGGACACTTTAGCGGACATGATCTCCGGCCTTACCGTGCTACAATCGAGTGTCAGGCATGCCGCTGTTGCATATCTGATTGCTCAAATCCGCACTCCATTAGCCGAGTATAATGTAGTGATCCTAACGGAGCGTTAAATTCCCACGCCTCCGGATGTCGTGCAGCGGAAAAGCGAGGCTTGCCAGCATTTGCCACCTGCCATATTCGGTCGCTATAGAGAATGGCGAGGCGGATGGCGCCGGGTGCAGCATGAGGCAGTAATGTATCGCGGCAGACTTCAGAGAGATCTCGGCGGCTGGGTGGAAAAGGGCTTGCTCGAAAGCGACCAGGCAGCTGCCATCATGGCCGATTACGACAGCCGTCCGGCGAGCTTCAGCCTCGGCCGGGTTCTGTCGGTGCTGGCAGCGCTGTTGGTGGCCGCAGCCATCCTGCTGCTGGTGGCTTCCAACTGGGAGGCCATTCCGCGGTTGGTTCGGGTCGGCGGATGCCTGGTGCTGATCTGGGGCTTCTATCTCTCCGGTGCCGCCTTCACGTCGCGCAACCAGCCGTCGCTGGCTGCTGCCATGCTGCTGCTGGCAACGCTGAGCTTTGGCGGCGCCGTGTCGCTGGTGGCGCAGATGTACCATCTCTCGGGCGACGAGATGACCATGGTGTTGATGTGGTTCGGGCTTGCCTGCCTCTCGGCGCTGATGTTTCGCTCCGGCAGCCAGGTCGTGGTTGCCGGCTTTCTCGCCTGGGGCTATTTCGCGCTCTATCTCGAAAATAATCTTTCGAACTGGATCGGCTGGTCGCCCTATGCGCCGCCGCTGATGGCTTCCATCGTGCTGGCGCTGATCTATTATACCGGCGCCACACGAGCGCGGCATCTGGTCTACCTGCTGTTGATTGGCTGGCTGACCTGGATCTATTCCCTGAACGACGGGTTGGGGATGGCGGTGCTCTACACAGCCATCGGGCTTGTCGCCTTCCTGTGCGTCGCCGTTCCGCTTCCGCCGCTCGCGGGGATGCTGCGGACTGCCGGGCCGACGCCAGCCTTCTACACATTCTGCATCGTCGCCATCGGCCTTCTGCTGCTGCATGTGGAGATCGTCAGCGGACCGCGCCTCATTGCGCTCGGTCTTGCGACGCTTGCGATCGCGGTCGGCGCAATTACTCTTTGCGGGCGGGACAACGGCGCGGTGCGCTACACCGGTTATCTGGTGTTTGCCGGCGAGATCCTGTTTCTCGCTTCCGAAACCATCGGCTCGATCATCGGGACGTCGGGCTTCTTCCTGGTGGCCGGGCTCCTGGTTGCGGTCGTCGCCTGGCTGGTGATCCGCGTGGAACGCCGTTTTGCAAGCCCATCGCCGGAGGTCACGCCATGAGCTTTCTGATCGACGCCGCCAGCGAGAGCCGGCCGTTCGCCCGCCGCGCCTATATCGCCGCCATCGCCTTGGCGTTGCTGCAGACCGTTGTGATCGGCACCATGATCGTCAGCCGCGCGACGATCCTGCGAAACGGCTCCGAGGTGCTGCTGAAGGCATCGCCGGTCGATCCGCGCGATCTCCTGCGCGGCGACTACGTCATCCTCAATTACGATATCTCGAATGTGCCGGTGTCGACGCTGGTGGGCGAGCGGCCTGCCGTCGCGGGCGAGCAGACGCTTTCGGTGCGGCTGACAAAGCAGGCCGATGGCTACTGGGGCATCGCCGAATCATCCTTCGTGCCGCTGGCGCCAAAGGACGGCACCGTCGTGCTTGCCAGCAAGCCCTTCGATTATCGCCCGACGGCAGATACCGCGACGATCCGGGTCGATTACGGGATCGAGAGCTATTACGTGCCGGAAGGCGAGGGGCATAGGCTCGAGCAGGCGCCGCTGGGCGGCCGGATGGCCATCTCCGCCCGCGTATCGCCGGCTGGCACGGCACAGATCAAAGCCCTGCTTCTCGACAACAAGCCTGTGTATGAAGAGCCGCTATACTGAGGCTTTTCGAACAAAATCGGGGATTGCCCGATCCTGTCCGCACAACTGTCATTTTTCCTTTGCGCGGTTTGAAACGGGTGATATAGAGACGCCGCGCTCCGGAAGGCCTCATGCGTAGGCATTGCTATGCGGTTTTAGGGACGCGGGTATGGTGAAATTGGTAGACACGCCAGATTTAGGTTCTGGTGCCGCAAGGCGTGGGAGTTCAAGTCTCTCTACCCGCACCAAGGCTGCTTTGCTGCCGGGGGAGGCTGATACAGTCTCATACGAAGGCTTGCGAGAAGACGCGCCATTTTGCCTCCTGCAAAATGTTTGAGAATTGCATGAAAAGCCACGCCCGGTCGTCGGTCCGGCGTCGTGCTCATTGAAACGAACGGCTGTCTGGGCACCGCCGCTACGAAATGAAGGTTGAGAAAATGCAGGTTATCGAAACGCTGGCTGAAGGGCTGAAGCGCGAAATCAAGGTCGTAATTCCGGCCAAGGACATGGAAGGCCGCATGAACGAGCGCCTTGCAGAGGTTAAGGACAAGGTCAAGATCAACGGCTTCCGTCCCGGCAAGGTCCCGCCAGCGCACCTGAAGAAGATGTACGGCAAGTCGATCATGGCCGATCTCGTCAACGAGATCGTTCGCGACCAGCCGGCGCAGATCCTCACCGGCCGCGGCGAAAAGTCTGCCACCCAGCCTGAAATCGCCATGACCGAAGACAAGGACGAAGCCGAGAAGATCCTCGCTGCCGAAGCCGACTTCGAATTCACGCTGTCCTACGAAGTCATCCCTGCGATCGAACTTAAGCCGGTCAACGGCATCAAGGTCATCCGCGAAGTCGCCGAAATCGGTGAAGACGAAGTGACCGAGCAGATCATGAAGATCGCCGAGAGCGCCCGCACCTACGAGACCAAGGAAGGCGCTGCTGCCGATGGCGACCGCGTTACCCTCGATTACCTCGGCAAGGTCGACGGCGAAGCCTTCGAAGGCGGCAAGGACGAGAACGCCGAGCTGATCATCGGCTCGAACCGTTTCATCCCCGGCTTCGAAGAGCAGCTCGTCGGCGTCAAGGCCGGCGACGAGAAGGTCATCACCGTCACCTTCCCGAGCGAATACCCAGCCAAGAACCTGGCTGGCAAGGAAGCCACCTTCGACCTGACGATCAAGGACGTGGCCTCTGCTGCCGCAACCGAGATCAACGACGAACTGGCAACCAAGCTCGGCCTCGAATCGGCCGATCGCCTGAAGGAAATCGTTCGCGGCCAGATCGAAAGCCAGTACGGCTCGGTCACGCGTCAGAAGGTCAAGCGTCAGATCCTCGACCAGCTCGACGAAATGTACCAGTTCGACACCCCGCAGAAGCTCGTCGAAGCTGAATTCGAAAGCATCTGGCGCCAGATCCAGACCGATCTCGGTGAGAGCGGCAAGACCTTCGAAGACGAAGACACGACCGAAGAAGCAGCCCGCGCCGAGTATCTGAAGCTCGCCGAACGCCGCGTCCGCCTCGGCCTCGTTCTCTCCGAAATCGGCGAAAAAGCCGGCATCGAAGTCAGCGAAGACGAGCTGCAGCGCGCCCTCTACGAACAGCTCCGCCAGTTCCCGGGCCAGGAAAAGGAAATCCTGGAATTCTTCCGTAACACGCCGGGCGCATCCGCCAACCTGCGCGCGCCGATCTTCGAAGAAAAGGTCATCGACCACCTGCTCTCCGAAGTCGACGTGACGGACAAGACGGTCACCAAGGAAGCGCTGCTCGCCGAAGACGACGACAGCACCGAGAAGAGCGAAGGCAAGAAGGCGCCGAAGAAGAAGTCTGCCAAGGCAGAAGCTTCCAAGTCTGAGGCTTCCGAAGCCGAAGCCGAAGAAGCCGCTCCGAAGAAGAAGGCCGCTTCGAAGAAGAAGGCCACCGACGACACCGTCGAGTAATTCTTCGGAACTCTCTGCAAGTTTTGAAGGCCCTGCCGTTCGCGGCGGGGCCTTTTTGCGTTTGGGGCGGCGGGTTGCATGGGGTGTGGCGCGCCCTCTGTCACTGCGTGACATCTCCCCCACAAGGGGGGAGATCAGCCGATAGGTCGCGGTTTTACCAGAAGGGCGTTGTGAGTTCGGTGCGGGTTTTGCGATAGAAAGTTGCCCGGGCCGATCTCCCCCCCTTGTGGGGGAGATGTCACGCAGTGACAGAGGGGGGCGTGCTGGCGCAGGGCCTAACCGACGTCAATCTTGCACCCGGTAAAATTTCTCTTCCCATTTCCCAGGAATAGGAATATATTCCATTTGTCCCGATGTGGCTGTCAGGCGTGGCAGTTTCAGCGGGGCCGGTTTGGGGATGGGGCAGGACGCAGGCTGCTTTTCCGACCGCAGGTACGGTCACCTCCAGGGGAAAAGCGTGGCGAATGGGCTACGACGGACCTCTTGTATGCAGCGATGCAGACGCACCTGTCAGCCGGTCGAATGGGAGCGGCTGGCGGGTGTGGAGGGTCCCACCCGGCGGTGTCAGGCCGGACGGGAGGCGCTGAGAGGTGTCACTTAGAGATTGAACTACCCACTACCACTGCGAGGCAGCTTTCAGCGCCTGTTCCGGACTTTTCGCTCGATCCCACCGATGGCTCCCATCGCGTGGTTTTTTCCGCGATGGTTACGCTCCGCCGGTTTTCAGCCGGTTGAAAACCCTCAAAGCTCCGACTTGATGTCGCCCATGCGGTTGCCGGCATCCAGACCTGCGATCTTGTAGGCTTCGGCCAGCGTCGGGTAGTTGAAGGTGTTCTCGACGAAATACTCTACGGTGCCCTTCAGGTTGAGCACGGCCTGGCCGATATGGACCAGCTCGGTGGCGCCTTCGCCGACAATGTGGACGCCGAGCAGGCGCCGGGTTTTCAAGGAGAAGATCATCTTCAGCAGGCCGGTATCCAGCCCCATGATGTGGCCGCGCGAGGTTTCGCGGAAGCGGGCGATGCCGCATTCGTAAGGGATGCCGCGTTCCTTGACCTCTTCCTCGGTGAGGCCGCAGGTGGAGATTTCCGGGACGGCGTAGATGCCGTAGGGGAAATATTTCTGCGGCTCCTTGGCGATGGCGCCGACGGCGACGCGGGCAGCGATGCGGCCCTGTTCCATCGAGGTCGAGGCGAGGCTCGGAAAGCCGATGACGTCGCCGGCGGCAAAGATGTGCGGCACGCTGGTGGCAAAGGTTTCCGGGTTGACCGAGAGGCGGCCGCGGCTGTCAGCCTCTAGGCCTGCGGCCGGCAGATTGAGCTCGTCGGTGGCGCCCATGCGCCCGGCGGCAAACAGCACCATGTCGGTCACCAGGCGGCGGCCGCTGCCGAGGGTGACCTCGACCTTGCCGTTTTCGAGCTTCTCCACCTTGTCGGCTTTTTGGCCGAGCAGCAGCTTCATGTTGCGGTCGCGAAGCTGGTAGGTGAAATCCTCGACGATCTCCTTGTCGATGAAGTCGAGCATCGTCGATTTCGGATCGAGAAGAGTGACCTGCGTGTCGAGGGATGAGAAGATCGTCGCGTATTCGATGCCGATGACGCCGGCGCCGATGACGATCAGCGAGCGCGGCAGCGTTTCCATCTCGAGGATTTCGTCGCTGTCGAGCACGGTCTGGTGGTCGAACGGCATATAGCTCGGGCGGAAAGGTTTTGTGCCGACGGCAAGCAGGATGCTGGTCGCGGTCGCCCGCACGACCTCGCCGTCGTCCTTGGTGATTTCGATCGTGCGCGGATCGACGAAGCTGGCCTTGCCGCGAACGTGCTGGACGTGATTGCGGGCGAACTGGTGCTCGAGCACCTCGACCTCGTGGTCGAGGGTGATCAGCAGGCGGCGGCGCAGGTCTTCGGCGCTGATCTGCTGCTTGACGCGGTAGGCGCGGCCGTAGAAGCCGCGTTCCCGCCAGCCGGACAGGTTGAGCGCCGTTTCGCGCAGTGTCTTCGAAGGGATGGTGCCGGTGTGGACGGAGACGCCGCCAACGCGCTTGCCCTGCTCGATGACCAGAACCGTCTTGCCGAGCTTGGCAGCCTGAATGGCGCCCCTGCGGCCAGCCGGACCGCTGCCGACAACAATAAGATCGTATTGGTACATCGAATGGCCCCGCAGGATTGAATGCGAATCAGTGGTGCGTCGCACAATATACGCAGTTCAATCGGTACCGGAGCAGTGTTACAGATTGTCTAACGGCGGACAATTACGAATTGGAGAGGCCGAGCCAGGGTTCGAGCTTTTCGAAGGTTTCGTCCATCGGGTAGGCGGCGCTGATCGGCAGCGAGACGTGGCCGTAGATGATCGACATCTGGCCCTCGGCGACCTTCTCCGTGGTCTTGTCGATCGCTGCAAGATAGAGCGCGGTGGCAAGACCCGTGCGGTCGGCGCCGGCCTGGCAATGGATCAGAAGCGGCTTCGGTGCATCGCGCATCAGCTGCACCAGTGTTGCCGCCTGCTCCTGCGTCAGCTCGTGGCGCGAGGACATGCGGAAGTCGATGTGGTTGATACCGAGTTCTTTGGCTTCGGCGACTTCGGCATCGTACCAGCCATGGCCAGCATTCTCGCCGCGCAGGTTGATGATCGTCTTGATGCCATACTGCTTCTGCAGTGCGGCAATCGTGGCGGCGGAAGGCTGCGACGAACGGTAGAGTTCGCCTGAAATGACCGGATGGAAATTCGTGGTGGCGATCATATGAGCATAGAAGCCGCCGATCAGGGCGAGCAGGGGCAGGACCCCATACATGAAAAATCCCCGCGCCATCAGGCGAAGCGATGAAAAACGGCGCGGCGAAGCTGCTGTCAGCATGGTATCTCCGGGCGCCGGCCGGAGCGGCCTGGCGGGGTAAAGCGATCGAACTCCCGCACGTCTCGAGCATCCGGAGATGCCGCGATCTGCAGTATCGCCGTTCTGCCAGACCAGACTGACAGCCACCTGAAGAAACTGTGATGAAATCGTGACTGCGCCCGATGCCACCGGGCGTCAACAAGCCGGGTATTTCCGCCTCAGATCAGCCGCAGCCCCTTGAAGCTCGCATGGCCGTCCTTGCCGATGATGATGTGGTCGTGGACGACGATGCCGAGCGGCTTGGCGGTATCGACGATGGTCTTGGTCATGTCGATGTCGGCGCGCGACGGGGTCGGGTCGCCGGAGGGGTGATTATGCACGAGGATGATTGCCGTCGCCGACAGCTCCAGCGCCCGCTTGACGACCTCGCGCGGATAGACCGGCGTGTGGTCGACGGTACCGCGTCCCTGCACCTCGTCGGCGATCAGCGTGTTGCGCTTGTCGAGGAACAGGATGCGGAATTGCTCCCGGGTTTCGTAGGCCATGGCGCTGTGGCAGTAGTCGATGACGGAAGACCAGGAGGCCAGCACCTTCTTGCCGCGGATCTCGCTTTTCAGCATCCGTTGGGCGACCGAGGCCATCAGCTTGAGATCAAGCGCCACCGCCTCGCCGATGCCATTGACCTCCTGCAGCAGCGCAATCGGCGCTCCCATGACGCCGCCCAGCGTCTGGAAGCGGTCGATCAGCGCCTTGGCGATGGGCTTCGTGTCGCGGCGCGGAATCAGCCGGAACAGCAGCAGTTCGAGGATTTCGTAGTCGGCCAGCGCCGCATCGCCATTTTCCCGGTAGCGGGTCCGCAGCCGTTCGCGATGACCATGGACATGGGCCATGGGGTCGGGCTTTTGAAGCTCGATGGGTTTTCGCATCTGGGCTGTCTTGGCCGGCTGCTCGGCAAAGAACATCCGTTCGTCGAACAGCGCCGGTTCGCTATCGCCCGGTATGGCCTCGCTGTCTGGTGATCTCTCGCCATGTCCGTTTTCCGGACCGGGGCGCTTGGCCATGGTTCACCCTTGATAAGGAGGAAGGCCCGGCCGATCGAGCCCGGCGGGCGACAGCGTAAAGATCTCGCAGCCGGTCGAGGTAACGCCGACGGTGTGTTCGTACTGGGCCGAAAGTGAGCGGTCGCGCGTCACGGCTGTCCAGCCATCGGCAAGCACCTTGACGTGCGGCTTGCCGAGATTGATCATCGGCTCGATGGTGAATATCATGCCTTCGCGCATCTCGGGGCCGTCGCTGGCACGGCCGTAATGCAGGATGTTGGGCGAATCGTGAAACAGACTGCCGACGCCGTGGCCGCAGAAATCGCGCACCACCGAGCAGCGCTCACCCTCGGCATAGGTCTGGATCGCCTCGCCGATGGCGCCGATGCGGGCGCCCGGCTTGACCGCCGCGATGCCGAGCATCAGCGAGTGATAGGTGACCTCCAGCAGCCGTTCGGCCGAACGCTTGATGACACCGACCGGGTACATGCGGCTGGAATCGCCATGCCAGCCATCGAGCACGTAGGTGACGTCGATGTTGACGATATCGCCTTCGCGCAGGCCCTTGTCGTTGGGAATGCCGTGGCAGACGACGTGGTTGATCGAGGTGCAGCTCGACTTGGTATAGCCGCGATAGTTCAGCGTCGCCGGGTAGGCGCCGTGGTCCATGCCGAATTCGAAGACGAAGCGGTCGAGCACGTCGGTGGCGACGCCCGGAACGACAAGGGCAGCCATTTCGTCGAGGCAGCGTGCCGTCAGCTGGCAGGCCTTGCGCATGCCGGCGAAAGCATCGTCTCCGTAGAGACGGATCGCGCCGGTATTCTTCGGCGATGCCGTCGCTGCTTCGATATAGTTCACCATGATATGCCTTCAGTCTAGAATTGCCGTTTGAGTTTGTAGTGCAGCTATGCCGGGTTCGTCCATGGGGATCAATCCTGCGGCCGTGATTTCGAGCGGCGATATCGAGCATTTGAGCGCGAAGGCCTCGACGCCGCGCTGCCGGGCCCTGAGATAGGCGCGGCCGTACTGCGGATCGAGGTCATCGCAGATCCGGAAGCGGCTGCAATCGTCGCGCTGGATGACGTAGAGCATCACCGCCCGGTGACCCAGTTCCACCATGTCACCGAGTTCCTCTAGGTGCTTTGCACCCCTGGAAGTCACCGAATCCGGAAACTCGGCGAGGCCGGGCGTGCGGGCGAAGTGGACGTTCTTGACCTCGACATAAGCTGGTGGCTTGCCGGGACCGGCCAACAGCATGTCGATACGCGAGTTGCGCCCGTATTTCTGCTCGCGGCGCAGATCGGGATAGGTGCCGAGATCGGCGACCAGTCCGGCGCGGATGGCCTCTTCGGCCAGCCGGTTGGGCAACGCGGTGTTGACGCCCACCCGCGTACCGTCAGCCTCGATCAACTCGAAGACATAACGGTATTTACGCGTCTGGCTGTCGTGCTCGGAGAGCCAGATGCGCGACCCCGGCGTCGTCAGGCCGCGCATCGAGCCGGTGTTGGGGCAGAAACCGGTGACGATGCCGCCGCTCTCCAGCTCGGCGTCGAAGAGAAAGCGCTTGTAGCGGGCAATGAGCCGGGCCGGCACGAGGGGGCGTTCGAACAGCATTGCGATACTCTGTGGGGAGATTGGTCCTGGCCGTCAGGTCTTGTTATTCGGGCCAGTCAGGTCTTCTGCATCACGAACGAGCCGGGCGCCGGCTCGAGCGGGACCGGCGAATGGCTGCCGGGGATGCGGGGGGCGGCCCTTGTCGCATCGAGTGTCTCGATCCACGTCTGCCAGTGCGGCCACCAGGAGCCGGCGGTCTCCCTGGCGCCGGCCATCCAGCCGTCGAAGTCTTCGCCCGAAGGACCCTCGGACCAGAACTGATACTTGCGCCTTTCCGGCGGATTGACGATGCCGGCGATATGGCCGGAGCCGGCGACCACGAAGTCGACCGGGCCGCCGAAGAACGAGCCGCCCAGGTAAACCGATTTCGCCGGCGCTATGTGATCGTCTCGGGTGGCGAGATTGTAGACGGGGATGGTGACGTCGTTGAGCGACAGCGTCTTGCCATCGATCACCATGCGACCTTGGCTCAAAGTGTTGTCGAGGTAGCAATTGCGCAGGTAGAACAGGTGATTGGCCGCTGCCATGCGGGTCGAATCGCCGTTCCAGTAGAGCAGGTCGAAGGGCAGGGGTTCCTGGCCCTTCAGGTAGTTGTTGACGAAATAGGGCCAGATCAGCTCCGAGGCGCGCAGCATGTTGAAGGCCGTCGCCATCTTCGAGCCGTCGAGATAGCCGGATAGGCTCATCTGTCGCTCCAGCGCCTGCAACTGCTCCTCGTCGACGAAGACCTTGAGATCGCCGGCATGGGTGAAGTCGACCTGCGAGGTCAGCAGCGTCAGGGATTTGACGCGCTCGATGCCTTCAGCCGCATGCAGCGCCAGTGCCGACGACAGCAGCGTGCCGCCGACACAATAGCCGATCGCGTTCACCTCGGTTTCGCCGGTCGCATCTTCGATCGCGTCCAGTGCGAAGTCTATACCTTCGTGAATGTAGTCTGCCCAATCCTTCTCCGCATGGCGGGCATCCGGGTTGACCCAGGAAATGACGAAAACCGTGTGGCCCTGGTCGACGCACCACTTGATGAAGGACTTTTCCGGGTTGAGGTCGAGGATGTAGAACTTGTTGATCCAGGGCGGGCAGATCAGCAGTGGACGTTTGAAGACCGTCTCGGTTGCCGGCTCGTACTGGACGATCTGGCAGAGCTCGCTCTCGGCCACCACCTTGCCTGGTGTCATCGCCAGGTTGCGGCCGATGGCGAAGTGGCTGAGATCGGTCTGGCGCAGCTTCAGGTCGCCGCCGCCGGCACCGATGTCCTCGGCCAGCATCTTCATGCCACGCACAAGGTTCTCCGCATTCGAGGCGACGGTCTCGCGATAGAGCTGCGGGTTGGTGGCGATGAAATTGGCGGGCGAAATCGCCGCCATGATCTGCCTGACATAGAACGATGCCTTGTGGCGTGTATGGGCGTCGAGCCCCTCGGCCTCAGTCACCAGCGTGTCCGCCCAGTCGGAAGTCACGAGGTAGGTCTGGCGCAGGAAGTCGAAGAAGGGATTGCTCTGCCAGTCGTCGCCGGAGAGCCGCTTGTCCTTGATCGGCGCCTGCGGCGGCGGTTCGCTCGGCGGTTCCGACAGCCGCTGCATCGATTGCGTCCAGAGGCCGAAATAGCCGGACAGCAGCTTGGTCTGCGCCTCGAAGCTGCGCTGCGGGTCGGACATCCAGTAATCTGAGACGGTCGACAGCGTCTTGACCATATCGGTCATCGAATCATTGCCTTCGATCCGCTCGCCCCGTTCGCGCGGGGCCAGCCAGGCGGACGCAGCCTTGCCGAGATTCTGCAGGGCACGGGCGAAATTCAACGCCATCGTCTCCGGATCCTTGACGATATAGGGATCCGCCGATGCCGCGTCGAACGCGGATTTGGCCGGTTCGCCCTTGCTATCGTCCCGTTTGCTGTCGCTCACGCGTCATTCTCCGGCGGCGGTGCTGCTCTCATTTCCGTTTGTACATCGCCCGGGAAATGGAATACAAGTTCCAATGACAGGCACGCCTGCTCTTGCTTTGCTGCGGCGACGAATTTAACAGTCGTTCCGGGCAATGCGGGACCGGGCAGGATAATGATGATAGGCAGCGGCATAGTGGCAAGTTTCTACCGGTATTCCGTGGTCTTCGGGCTCGTTGCGCTGACACTGACCGGCTGCAAGACCATTGCCGAAAAGCAGGCGGAAGACGCCCGCAAGCGTGCAGCCCCGACTGCCGTGGTGATGAAGACAGGCAAGGGCGAACCCGCCGTCAAGACTCTCGAATACGGCAAGGACGGCTATCCCACCTTCAACGGCCCGCTCACGTCCGCCAACGTCCAGATCGCCGATCCGCAGGCGCTGGATATCCGCAAGCAGCTGACGGCCGCCGGCGCTGCGCGCGATTCCGGCGCGCTGACGCAGGCGCAGTACGATGCCAAGGTCGCGGAAATGCGCAAGCTGGCTGCCGAACAGAAGCAGACGCTCTCGGATCTCCAAAAGTAACCTTGCGCAAAAGCCCATTTGCACGCAAAGGGTTCAATCAAGAAGCGTTTGCATGTATCGTTCGGGTTTGAGGCGGCAAGTGTGCCGTGCTCGCCCCAAATTCACCGCATCACTCGCGTCAAACGAGAATATGGCGCCGCGATCCTGAGGTTCGTATCGCGGCTACCCGGAGACACACGAACTTCATTGCCGCCTCGATCACCGCCGTCCCATGGGGAAAGAAATGGAAGAGTTTCATAAAGTCCGTCGCCTGCCGCCGTACGTCTTCGAACAGGTCAACCGTTTGAAGGCCGGCGCACGAGCGGGCGGTGCCGACATTATCGATCTCGGCATGGGCAACCCCGATCTGCCGACACCGCAGTCGATCGTCGACAAGCTCTGCGAAGCCGTCCAGGATCCGCGTACCCATCGCTACTCTTCGTCGAAGGGTATCCCGGGGCTGCGCCGTGCGCAGGCCGGCTATTATGCCCGTCGTTTCGGCGTCAAGCTCAACCCGGATACGCAGGTCGTGGCGACGCTCGGCTCGAAGGAGGGCTTTGCCAACATGGCCCAGGCGATCACCGCGCCCGGCGACGTGATCCTCTGCCCGAACCCGACCTATCCGATCCATGCCTTCGGCTTCCTGATGGCGGGCGGCGTTATTCGCTCGATGTCGGTCGAGCCGGACGAAAGCTTCTTTCCGCCGCTGGAGCGGGCCGTCAAGCACTCGATCCCGAAGCCGATCGCGCTGATCCTCAACTATCCGTCCAATCCGACCGCCTATGTCGCGACGCTGGATTTCTACAAGGACGTCATCGCCTTCGCCAAGAAGCACGACATCATCGTTCTGTCGGATCTCGCCTATTCGGAAATCTATTTTGACGACAACGCCCCGCCGCCTTCGGTCCTCGAAGTGCCCGGCGCTATCGATGTCGCCGTCGAGTTCACCTCGATGTCGAAGACCTTCTCCATGCCCGGCTGGCGCATGGGTTTTGCCGTCGGCAACGAGCGCCTGGTTGCAGCGCTGACGCGTGTGAAATCCTACCTCGACTACGGCGCATTCACGCCGATCCAGGTGGCGGCGACCCATGCGCTGAACGGCGACGGCTCCGACATTGCCGAGGTGCGCTCGATCTACAAACGCCGCCGCGACGTGCTGGTCGATAGCTTTGGCAAGGCCGGCTTCGAAATTCCACCACCGGCCGCAACGATGTTCGCCTGGGCAAAGATCCCCGAGAAGTTTCGCCATCTCGGCAGCCTGGAGTTCTCCAAGCTGCTGGTCGAGAAGGCCGACATCGCGGTTGCGCCCGGCATCGGTTTCGGCGAGATGGGTGACGACTATGTCCGCATCGCGCTGGTGGAAAACGAACACCGCATCCGACAGGCGGCGCGCAATCTGAAACGCTTTCTATCGACGGCAGACGAGACCATGCACAACGTGATCTCGCTCAACGCCCACCGCTAACTTCAAGGGCAGCCGCCATGCGGCTGCCGCTTCGTGACATATCAGGATCGATCATGGCAGATGCCCTCAAAATCGGCATTGCGGGCTTGGGCACCGTTGGTGCCTCGCTTGTCCGTATCATTCAGAGCCGCAGCGCCGAGCTCACGGCCACCTGCGGCCGCCCGATCAGGATCGTCGCCGTCTCGGCGCGGGATCGCAGCAAGGATCGCGGCATCGATCTTGATGGCGTCGAGTGGTTCGACGGTCCGGTCGATCTCGCGCACAAAGCCGATATCGATGTCTTTGTCGAATTGATCGGCGGTTCCGAGGGCGCGGCCAATGCATCGGTGCGCGCGGCGCTGGCTCGCGGTCTGCATGTGGTTACCGCCAACAAGGCGCTGCTCGCCTATCACGGCGTCGAATTTGCCGAGATCGCCGAGGAGAAGGGCACGCTGCTGAACTTCGAAGCGGCCGTCGCCGGCGGCATTCCGGTCATCAAGGCCTTGCGCGAGTCGCTCACGGGCAACACCATTTCGCGCATCTACGGCATCATGAATGGCACCTGCAATTACATCCTGACACGGATGGAGAAGGAAGGCCTGTCATTTGCGGATTGCCTGAAGGAAGCCCAGCGGCTCGGCTATGCCGAGGCTGACCCGGCCTTCGACATCGACGGCAACGACACGGCGCACAAGCTGGCGATCCTGACGACGCTCGCCTTCGGCAACCGGCTTGCCGCCGACGATATCTATCTCGAGGGCATCTCCAACATCTCCATCGAGGATATCCGCGCGGCTGCCGATCTCGGCTACCGGATCAAGCTGCTCGGCGTTGCCCAGCGCACCGAGACCGGCATCGAGCAGCGCGTCCATCCGACCATGGTGCCGCTCGATTCGGTCATTGCCCAGGTCGACGGCGTGACCAATGCGGTGGCCATCGAATCCGATATTCTCGGCGAACTGCTGATGGTCGGCCCAGGCGCCGGCGGCAATGCCACGGCATCGGCCGTGCTCGGCGACATCGCCGACATCGCCAAGAGCCAGCCCGGCACGCAGCGCGTTCCCGTGCTTGGCCATCCCGCCAAGTCGCTCGAGCCTTACCGCAAGGCGCAGATGCAAAGCCACGAGGGCGGCTATTTCATTCGCCTCAGCGTGCAGGACCGCACCGGCGTGTTTGCCAGCATTGCCGGCCACATGGCGGAAAACCATATTTCGCTGGAATCGATCGTCCAGCGCTCCAAGCAGCACGTCTCGCCCTCCGACCAGCAGACCATCATACTCGTCACCCATGCGACCATGGAGGATTCGGTGCGCAAGGCGGTGGCGGCGATCAAGACCGATGGCTATCTGGTCGGCGAACCGCAGGTCATCCGCATCGAGCGTCCGAAGCACGAGCAGTGAGGCAACCGCAATTTCCGTGGACGCGCCTCCTGCTTGCGATAATCTGCACCGAAAGCACGCGAAGCCGCTCCCTGATGGCGGGCTTCGGCGGATGAAAGAACGGATCCGGCCAATCTGATGGGACCGATCAAAGCGGCAGACCCGGTACAGCGGGCATTTCTGGGGGTGGAACGTTCGGCCGGCGGTAACCGCTGGGTATCGCGGCTCGACCAAGCGGGCCAGAACCGGGCGCTGGCGATGGCCCAGACCCACGGCATGGCCGACCTGATTGCCCGCGTGCTTGCCGGCCGTGGCGTCGGTCTCGACGAGGCTATGGCCTTTCTCGACCCCACTATCCGCGGCCTTATGCCCGACCCGCACCGGCTGACGGATTGCGAGAAGGCGGCCGAGCGGCTGCTGCAGGCGGTCAAGACCGGCGAGAGTGTCTCTGTATTCGGCGACTACGATGTCGACGGTGCAGCCTCCTCGGCGCTGATGTACAAATTCCTGCGGCACTTCGACGTGCCCGCGACCATCTATATCCCCGACCGGATCTTCGAAGGCTACGGCCCGAACCCGACAGCCATCAACCAGCTGATCGACAACGGTGCCCGGCTGATCGTCACCGTCGACTGCGGCTCGACCAGCTTTGAATCGCTCGACGCTGCCAAGGCGCGGAACATCGACGTCGTCGTCATCGACCACCATCAGGTCGGCGACGCGCTGCCGCATTGCCATGCGCTGGTCAATCCGAACCGGGAGGACGATCTGTCGGGGCAGGGGCATCTCTGCGCTGCCGGCGTGGTCTTCCTGGTGCTGGTGGCGACGTTGCGGCTGCTGCGCCAGTCCGGCGATCTCCGGGCCGGCAATATCGACCTGCTGGCATGGCTCGATATCGTAGCGCTCGCCACCGTCTGCGACGTGGTGCCGCTGAAGGGGCTGAACCGCGCCTATGTGGTCAAGGGCCTGCTGGCCGCTCGCCATCAGTCCAATCCGGGGCTGGCGGCGCTGTTCCGCAAGGCCGGGCTCGGCGGACCCGTTACGCCCTACCATTTCGGCTTCATGATCGGCCCGCGCATCAACGCCGGCGGACGTATCGGCGATGCCGCGCTCGGTAGCCGGCTACTGACATTGGAGGATGCATCGGAAGCCGACGTCATTGCCGAGAAGCTCGACGAGCTCAACCGCGAGCGCCAGGCGATGGAAGCCGTCATGCTGAAGGAGGCCGAGGCGGAAGCGCTGGCCGAATATGGCAACGGCGAGGGCGCCGCCGTCATCGTCACTGCCCATGACAACTGGCATCCGGGCATCGTCGGGCTGATATCGTCGCGGCTGAAGGATTCGTTCCGCCGACCGGCCTTCGCCATCGCCTTTGATTCGCAGGGCAAGGGTACCGGCTCCGGCCGTTCGATCAGCGGCTTCGACATGGGCAAGATGGTGCGCGCCGCCGTCGATGCCGGGCTGCTCGTCAAGGGCGGCGGTCATGCGATGGCTGCCGGCCTGACGGTCGAACGCGCCAATCTCGGCAAGCTGCGGACATTCTTTGCCGAGCGGGCCGAAAAACAGGTGTTCGGGCTCGTCGCCGATTCGACGTTGAAGATCGACGGGGCGCTCGGGGCGAGCGGCGCAACGGTCGAACTGGTCGATCAACTGGAGACGGCGGGCCCCTTTGGCTCCGGCCACCCGCAGCCGATCTTTGCCATCCCCAGCCATCGCCTGCGCGATTCGCGACTGGTCGGGCAGAACCATATCAAGGTGACGCTGGAAGCGATGGATGGCGGCCGTCTGGAAGGCATTGCGTTCCGCGCCGCGGAAACGCCGCTCGGCGACCTGCTGCTCGGCTCTCGCGGGGCACAGCTGCACGTCGCGGGAACGCTGGGTGCCGACCACTGGCAAGGCGCCCGCCGCGTCCAGCTCCGGGTCACGGATGCCGCCAAGGCGCCGTGACGCAGGTTGCCTGCCGCGAGGCAGCGGTACTGTTGGGATCGACAGAGTTGGTGTTAAGTGAAATTGGCGATGAGAAGTCGCTCAATATCATCGATAGCGACCGGAACAACACTACACTATAGCTTATGTCTGCTCGAGCGGATCGGAAGTAAACGATGTCGGTGGATGAAAAGAATTTTGACTTAAAGGTCAGAGCAGCTGAAAGAGCTCATGACAATCTCCAAAAGCAAGCAGAGACTTGTTTGGGCCAAATTGAGGCCTTCTCCATCGCCGCGATGCGGGCTCCGGCTCTTGCTTCAGCTGGAGGCATTGCAGCAGCGCTTGCGTTTTATAGCGCTAACCACCAGTTGATTTCAAAATCCGAAATCGCTGCACAGGCGTTTGCGAACATTCTATTGTGGCTCCTGATCGCTTTGTTGATCACGATATTGGCGCCAGCTTTGGCATACTTCAGTCAGCTCGCCTATCTCAATCAAACCTTCCACCAGACAAAGTCATTCGAACCACCTTTCGTAATTCCAAGTCGCAAAAGCGACATGTTTGCACGAACGGGAAATTTTTTTAGGTGGTCATGTGTAATTGCAGTTGTGGCATCAATTATATGCACCGCATGCGGAGGATATTGTCTAACTCGTTTGATCACGGCTATGTCCTAAAGTTACATATATTTCAGGACATATCGGCGAGTTTTCGCTCATTTCTGCTGCGGCAGCAACGGCACCTAAAGGCGCCATAGCAGCCAAATTAAGTGAAAACGCAAAATCATCATTTGGTAAGGGAAAAGCAGTGGTACGCCCTAGGGGAGTCGAACCCCTCTTTACAGAATGAAAATCTGTCGTCCTAACCGATAGACGAAGGGCGCAATCACTGTGGCGCCCTTATAGTCAGGCCATTCCGATCCCGCAAGCGCAAAATCGTCATAAATCCACAATGAAAAGCGGATTTTTGAGAGGCGTTTGAAGGCCCGCGATTTGCCATGCGTAACAGGCCTCGGGGACATGAGCGCTCGTTGCGGCAAGATAATCCGATGTTCTGACGGCAAGGGCGATCACCAGAAAACAAGTGCTCACAGCTGCCGCCATGGCAAACATTGGTCATCACTGAAAAGGAAGAACAAGTGGTACGCCCTAGGGGAGTCGAACCCCTCTTTACAGAATGAAAATCTGTCGTCCTAACCGATAGACGAAGGGCGCATAACTTGTGGCGCCCTTATAGGGGGGCGTTTCAGATCCTGCAAGCCGGGAATTTGTTTTTTCCCGAAAAAAATCGAGCTCTATATTGTCGTTCCGGCATGAAGCGATTAACGGGCGGAAACAGCGGGTTGCAGGGGCTTTCGGATGTCGTTGCAGGTGTGCGGGGCGCAGGCTTTGACCGGGCAGCAGGCTACTTCAGCGAGGCTTCCATGCCCGGCGTCAAGGTCACGCCCGGTGGTAGGGTAACGCCTTGCGGCAGGGTCAGGCCGGAGGAGGACGGCGGCATCATCGAGTTTGCAGGAGTGCTCTTGCCGCCCGACGCAAGATTGCGCGCCATCATCAGCGCTTCCTGGCTATCGAGATGCCTGCCCTTCGAACCAGGGGCCGGCAACACGTGGGAAGGTGTTGCGTCCGCAGTCGGTCGGGTCGCGGAGGCAGATGCCATCCTGGGCGCACTCTGGGGCATCGCATTCGAGGACTGGCCGGATGGCGGCGCCATCATGGGCTGCTGTTGCTGCGGCTGTGGCTGCTGCATCGCGCTTCCCGGTGGCAGGGCGTAAACGTTGCGCAAGGCCGGCGCCGCATAGGCCGAGACGGGTGCCAGCGTGCCGTCTGGGTTGACGGCGATGGGTGGCGGGGCCGCGTATATGCTGGATCGGTTGGCATTGACCGCCGTCGGCTGGGTGATCAGGCCGCCGATATTGGCGGGCTCGGTCGGCGCCTGTGATGCGGGCATCGGCGCGTTGGGGAACAGGCCGGTCGCTGATTGCTGGGCTACCGTCTGCTGGCCTGAGCCGGTGCGGACCTGCGGGTCGCGATATGTGCCCGGTTTCTGGCCCTGTGCCTGCGCCTTGGCGTTCAGTTCTGCGGCGAGTTGTTCGCCCGGCGTCCGCATGACCACTTCCGGCGCGGGTTCGGCCGCATCGGCGACCTGCTGTTCCTTGGCTTTCCTGGCCGAGGTCGTCATGCATCCCGACAACATCGCGAGGCATAACGCGGCTGTCGTCGCGCGGAGCAGGAACTGTCTGCTTGAAGTCGTCTGCACTGTGCCCAAAGGATCGGTCCCCCGCGTTGGCTCTCGAGAAGCACCGCTGTCCAGGAGGGACGACGCCGTGGATCCGCCGGCGGGAGAGAGACAAGGCCGCGACGATTCGATGCGTGATGCTTCGATAGCCGGACCATGCTGGCGCGCTTGCCCGTCGGCAAGGGCGAAGATGGCTTGCAGGTCGTCATTCGACTTTCCTGCAAGCCTCGGGAAAGCCTGGGGCTACCAGACGCCCGTGTTGGTCATCGAAGCCCAGGGCTCAGCGCTCGGCAGGTTGTCGCCCTTCTGGAGAATCTCGATGGAAATGCCGTCCGGCGAGCGCACGAAGGCCATGTGACCGTCGCGGGGCGGACGGTTGATGATGACGCCTGCATCCATCAGTTTCTGGCATGTCGCATAGATGTCGTCGACCTCATAGGCGAGGTGACCGAAGTTGCGGCCGCCGTCGTAGTCCTCGGTGTCCCAGTTGTAGGTGAGCTCGAGGCAGGGCGACATATGCGTGCCGGCATGGTCGAGATCGTCGCGGGCTGCGAGAAACACCAGGGTGAACCGCCCCTTCTCGTTCTCGTAGCGACGGATTTCCGTCATGCCGAACAGCGTCGTGTAAAAGTGCAGCGCGGCGTCGAGATCCTTCACCCGGACCATCGTGTGGAGATAACGCATTCTATTTCCTTTCTAATGTGAATGGGTCCAGTCTTATCTGTACCAACGCCAGCCCCAGGCAAGTGTAGCGGCTCAAATCAGCGTCAGGGAATAAACAAAACAGGACTTGCGCTTTTCCGTTACCAAGATGTTAATCTTGATTTCGAGAATCAGTTAACCGTAACAGCGTAACGTGTATCCAAGGGGCTGGCGAAGATGGGTGACAGGACTTCATCGACTGAAATTGCCGACTTTGAGGATCTGGCGGGTGAAGCCGTCGATCTCATCGAGATCACCGGGCTGGTCAAGTGGTTCGACGTTGCCAAGGGCTTCGGTTTCATCATTCCGGACAATGGCATGCAGGACGTGCTGCTGCACGTGACGTGCCTGCGCCGCGACGGCTACCAGACGATCCTCGAGGGAACGCGGATTGTCGCGCTGATCCAGCGCCGCGAGCGTGGCTACCAGGCCTTCAAGATCCTTTCGATGGACCAGTCGACCGCGCTGCACCCTTCGCAGATGCCGGCAGCCCGCACCCATGTCCAGGTCACCGCCACCAGCGGTCTCGAGCGTGCTATCGTCAAATGGTTCAACCGTACCAAGGGTTTTGGCTTTCTGACGCGAGGCGAGGGGACGGAGGACATCTTCGTCCACATGGAAACCTTGCGCCGTTTCGGCCTCACCGAGCTTCGGCCGGGACAGGTGGTGCTTGTACGCTTCGGACCGGGCGACAAGGGCATGATGGCAGCTGAAATCCATCCGGATACGCCAAGCCCGGTAGGCAGGTCGCACTGATGGCCATGCGTCTCGCATCTCTCCTGAAAAGCGCCCCTCTGGCGCTTTTTTTGGCTTTCTCCGGTCATGCAGCAACAGCCGATGCCGCAGATGTCGTCAAGCAGGCGCCGCATTTTGCGAGCGAGACGCTGACGATCACCGGCAAGACGGGCACAGCGCATACGTTCACCGTAGAGGTTGCCGTCAGCGGTCCACAGCGCGAATACGGCCTGATGTTTCGTCGCCAGATGGCTGCCGACCACGGCATGCTGTTCGATTTCGACAAGGCGCAGCATGTGCAGATGTGGATGGAAAATACCGTCCTGCCGCTCGACATGCTGTTCGTCGACACGGCAGGCGGTGTGACGCATATTGTCGAGAACGCCGTGCCCTATTCGCAGACGATCATCGATTCCGGCGGGCCGGTGAAATACGTGATCGAACTGAACGGCGGCATCGTGAAGAAGCTCGGCCTTGCCGTCGGCGACAAGGTTTCAAGCCCGACGATTGCCAAGCGCTGAGGCGATAGATGCGCCGCGCGATACGACGCATCCGGATTAATGCAACAGATTACGGGTTGAGTTCGGCGATGTCACCGTGCTTTGCCAGCAGGCGCGGCGAGGTCATGTCACCGGTCTCCTCGTCGACGGTGACGGCATAGGCGGCAACGCCGACGAATCGCTCAGACATGGCAGCCGCGATCTTTTCCGCGCTGGCGGCGTTGGAAGCCTGGCGCATTTCGCCGGGAGCCAGGCCATTGCGGACCTTCTTGTATGGAATGATGATGAATTTTTCCGCCGCCATGATGTATGCCCTTTAATTTGTTCTCAAAATGTTCTTGTTGGCCTGCGAAGTCAAGGGCGAGGGCTATGCGGTGGCGCCGTCTGTCACTCCACGGCGGTCCCGTGTTTCCGGCGCAATGCTGTGGCGACCGTAGATGAAGATCGCGAGAGCAATCGCCGCAACGCCGCCATGCACCCAATAGGCCAGCGGGTAGCCGCCCTCCGATGTCAGCCAGCCGGCGACGACGTTGCTGAGCGAGGCGCCGATGCCCTGCACCGTCATGACGGCGGCAAGGCCGACGTTGAAGCGCCCGCTACCGGACAGGATGCGCTCCGCAGCGATGGGCGTGGCGATGCCGATCAGCCCGGCGCCGATGCCGTCCAGCACCTGGACCGGGAAGATGACGGCGAATTCGTGGAAACTGCCGGCGATGGCGCCGCGAATGGGGAGGGCGCAGAGAGCAAGGATGAATACCGTGGCAAGGCCGAAGCGACGGATCAGAAACGGTGCGGCAAGCGCCATGACGATCATCGACAGCTGCGAGACGCCCGTGGTGATGGCTGTTGTCCGGAAGGGGGTGCCGAGCTGCAGAGAGAAGTCCTGGGCAATCAGGCGGCTGATCGGCGCATTGCCGAAATGGAAGACCAGCAATGTCACCGCCAGCAGCACTAGCCCCTTGGTGCCGATGAGAACGTTGTACCCGGAGGGCTGGTCCTTGCCGTCGCCGTCTTCCGAGCCGAGGCCACGGGCAACCCTGTTGTCGATCTTGTCCGGGTCGATCGCCAGCACCGCGATGATGGTTGCTACCGCCGTGACGACCATCAGCACGATGATGCCTGTGAGGCCGAAGAACACCGAGGCTGCATAGACGCCGGCGAGCGATACGACGTTGCCGGCGTGGTTCCAGAACTCGTTGCGCGACACCTGGCGTGAAAACGCCCTCTGGCCGACCAGACCGAGCGTCAGTCCCATCAGCGCCGGGCCGACGACGGCACCGACGACGGCGGTGGCCGACTGGCCGCCGAACACCGAAAAATCACCGGGACTGACCAGCGTCCACACGGCGGCTGCATTGATCAGCACGACGGGCAGGATGATCAGCATTCGCTTGTGGCTGGATGCATCCACCCAGGCGCCGAACAGCGGCGTTGCCACCATGCCGAGGATGCCGCCGAGGGTGGCTATGAACCCCAGCGTCATCGGGCTCCAGCCGTTGGTCGCAAGGAACCCATCGAGAAAGGGCCCGAGCCCATCGCGGGCATCTGCGAGGAAAAAATTGAGAAACGCCAGCGCCACGAGCGAACGGCCGGAGAGGCCGGTTTTCGATGATGTCTGCATTCGCACCTCCGGATGGGCCGTGGCTGCACCAGCCGATGGCGTTGATAGCTCAAGAGTTCCAGCGAATTATATATTTGCTGTCTCTTGTAAAGCGGCAACCAACACACGGTAGAAATAATGGTTCCCTGCTGATCTCATTTTACAGGCGGCCACAGCCGCAGGGTCACGGAGGCGGCAAACAAAGTGAACCCAAAAATGGGCCCCAGAATGACACACGGATAGGTTATATGGTCTGATATCAAGTCAACGGGACTTCACATTCAATCCGTTTCGCGTCATGGTAGAGTAATGGATAGTCAAATTTCGCCCAAAACCACAGAAGAAGACCACGAACGCGCGACCGATTGCGCGAGCGCGATGGAGATCGCTTTTGCGCGCCTCGTTGCCGAGGCAAGTGCAGCTGGCTGGCGTGAGATGGAAGTGGCGGTCATTCTCGCCGACATCGCCGACGACCATGTCCTGCGGCTCGCCAAGAAATCCAGGCGTGGAAAATTCAACTGACGAAAACGATGTCGGCAGCGGTTCGGTGATCGCTGCCGACGTTTATCTGCCTATTGCATCTGCGGCTTCTTGAGAAAGCTGCCGCGATCCGCGGATTTTACACGCAGCCAGGCTTCGCGGCCGTCGCGCAGCACGCGCATCGGGATCTCGGCGCCAGCCGGTCCGCTCTTCCAGACCTGACGGTAGAAATCTGCCAGCCCATCGACTTCCGCATCGCGGATTTCCGAGATGATGTCGCCGGGACGCAGGCCTGCTTCCGCAGCCGGTCCGCCTGGAGCCACATTCATCACCACGACTTCACCGTTGTTCTCTGCCGAAAAAGCGCCCAGCCACGGACGTGGGGGCTTGTCGATCTGGCCGCGGTTCAGCAGGTCGTCGAGTATCGGCTCCAGGAGGTTGATCGGCACGACCATGTTGATATCGGCGACCTTGCCGCCTTGGCTCATCTGCAGCCGCAGAGAGCCGATGCCGAGCAGTTTGCCGTGTTCGTCGATCAGGGCAGCACCGCCCCAGGACGGGTGGGCCGGCGAGATGAAGATCGCTTCCTCGAGGAGATATTCCCAGTAGCCGGCGAATTCCTGCTTGGCGACGATTTTCGACGACACCGCATTGCCGAGGCCATCTGCGAGCACGACCGCATCTCCGAGCTGCGTGGCGGTCGCATCGCCGATCGGCAGAGCCGGTACGTCGAGGGGGCCGAGCGCCTGGACGAGCCCGAAGCCGGTCTCCTGATCGAAGGCGAGGGCGTGCGCCGGGACGACCTTGCCATCCCTGCGCGTCAACCAGACTTCTTCCGCCTCGGTGATGAGATAGCCGATCGTCAGCACCAGGCCGTTGTCGCGAATGACGACGCCGCTGCCCTCGCGGATGGTTCCAAGCGTCGAGGCGGTGAAGGCGTCCTCGGCAATGCTGGAGCGTAGGGCGACTATGGATGGCAGGAGTTTTTCAATTGGCACGGGCTTATCCTCGCGGCAGTCTGTTGGTCGGGGGAGCACGAGGACGCTGCGCGGTCGGTCAGATCCCGGACCTTAAGGTATGAAGGAGCAATGCCTGCTGCAAGAGCCCGCTGCCGGTTTGTGACACGGCGCCATGTCTGAATGATAATGGTGCGGGCACACCACTGGCGGCTGAGACTAGTAGACGCGGGCCGCCAGAGCGTGCAGCGTCGCGGTAAGCTTGGTCGTGTCGTAGGGCTTTGAGAAGAAGATGCTGCGTGCCGGCATTATGACCTCTTCGGCAGTGGCATGGCCGGAGGTGATGATAATGTCGATCGGAGGCCAGCGGTCGCGGATGGCGGCGGCAAGCAACATCCCATTCATGCTACCTGGCATGTCGATATCCGTAAAAACGATGCGGATGTCGGTCCTGGTTTCGAGGATATGCACCGCCTCGTCTGCATCGGTCGCCTCGATCACTTCGAAGCCGGCCCGCTCAACCAGATCTGCCGCCATCATCCGCAAAAGCGGTTCATCCTCGACGACGAGAACGATTTTCTTGGTCGGCGATGTCTCTGCCATCTGTCAGTTCGCCCTTTGGAGCTGTGAAAGCGCGGCGGTCATTTCGACCGAGTAGCCCAGGCTTGAGTAACTCTGCGTAACGCCGCCTGTTCCCATGAAGCCGCGTTTAATCAGCCTTGAACCAAAACCGGTGCGTGTAGGCTCTGTCACCGGCGGGCCGCCACTCTCCGTCCACCGCATCGTCAGCACGCGGTTGCCGTTGCTCTCAAGCACCTGCCACTCGACCGCGACACGGCCGTCCTCGTTCGAAAGGGCACCGTACTTCATGGCGTTGGTCACCAGCTCGTGGAACAGCAGCGACACCGACAGAGTGCTGCGCGGACCGAAATTGATGGACGGCCCGTGCACGTCGATCCGCTCGGTGACACCGAGGGTTTCGGCAGTCCGCATGAGGACTGCGCCGATGTCCGCCCCGTCGCTGTCCTGGGTGATAAGCGAATCGTGGGCGGAGCTAAGTGCGTATAGCCGGCGCTCGAAATTGCGAACATGCTCCTGCTCGATGATCGGCCGCAAGGTCTGCGAGGCGATCGCCTGGACCATCGCGAATGTGTTCTTCAGGCGATGGCCGATTTCGCGGTTCAGCACATCCTGGTCGGATTCCGCCTGGAGCCTGGCGATAGCAAGATGCATGCGGTCGCCAAAACTGCGCACGAAGTCGATTTCCTGCTGCGTCCACTCGTGCGGTCTGTCGTGGTGGACGAAGACGGCCAGCTTGAACTGTCCGTGGTCGAAGACCGGCAGGTTGACGAGGACATGGATGCCGATATCGAGCAGCGCTTGTGCCCTGTGGCGGGTACGCGGGTCGGTCGCGACATCGGTGACGATAACCGTCTGACCTGCCTTCAGCTCATCGACGAAATCGCCGTAGTCGCGGAAATGGTGGAGACCGGCGAGGCTGGCAACGCCGGGCGCTCGCCATTCCGGCTGGATCATCAGGGTTTCGGCGACGACGTCGACCAGCCCGAAACCGGCACGGCTGGCGTCCAGCGCCTTGGCCATCAGGTCGGAGGCTGCCAGCGCCATCGATTCGATGTCGTCGAGTTCGCGCAGCCGGTCGCCGAGATCGAGCAGCGCCTGGACGCGCGCCGCATCCCGCTTCAGCGACGTGACGTCCTGGACCATGCCGAACATGGTGATCGGCTTGCCGTCGGCGTCGTACTGGTACTTGGCGTGGCGGGAGATCCATCGCGTCCCGTGGTTTGCCGTCTGGATGCGGTATTCGACTTCGACAGGCGCTGCCCCATTCCTGCGGGTCGCCTCGTTCGACTGTATATGGCGGTCTTCCGGCACGACCATCGACTCGAACAGCGAGGTCGGATGGACGTCGGCGGGGGGCACGTCGAAGATGCGGCAGAACTCGTCGGAGGCGCGCACCTGGCTTGTGGCAATATCGATTTCGAAGGTGCCGATGCGTCCGGCCTGCTGGGCGGCGACGTTCTTGTTGGCGCTGTTGCGGATGCTGGCGGCGAGACGTTTCTGGCGCTGGAAGAGTTCGTCCTTGCGGTGGGATACGCGCCGCGTTTCCATGAAGGCGACCACCTGGCGCGCCAGTGCCCGCAGCAGGTTCTGCTGGTTTTCATCCAGCCCTTCCGGGCGTGGCACCGTATCGATGACGCAGAGCGTGCCGATCACCGCGCCACCGGGCACGATCAGCGGCGCTCCGGCATAGAAGCGGATGAATGGCGATTGGGTGACGAGTGTATTGTGCCGGGTGCGGGGATCGACGGTGAGGTCGGGAATGATCAGCAGTTCCGGCGACGTCAGCGCATGGGCGCACACCGACTGGTCGATCGGCGTTTCGCCGGGCTCGAAACCGATCCGTGCCTTGAACCACTGCCTATCGGCCTCGACGAGGCTGACCAGCGATACCGGGGTATTGCAGACGGTAGAGGCGATGTAGACGATATCGTCGAATTCCGGCTCGGGCGCGGTATCCAGGATGTCGTAGGCCTCCAGCGCTTCCAGGCGGCGGAGATGATCCAGGTCGATCGCATCGAACGGCGTACGGATGGGTGTGTCATCGCTCATCGTCAGCTCAGTTCCAGTTCAACGCAATCGAAAGTATGGATGCCGAATAGTATAAAAGATGGCAACGAGATTGCCAGCCGGTTATTGCCCATGAATGATTATCCGCAGCGCTATCGATTGACCTTGGAGGCCGCTTAGTGTTGATTGCGCTTATATAGTTAGGTCTGTTCGTTACCGCACGGAACGGCAGGCAAGTCAATTGGATAGCGGCCGGGGTGATGATTTTCATGCCCCGGTTTGGCTGTGAGCAGAACGCGGAGACCGACCCATGACCGACGCGCCGACAAAAAGACCAACCGCGATAACCAAGATCGACGCGACCAACGAGGCGGCCTACACGCTGATCGACGCGCGCGACAGCGCCCGCGAAGCCAAGACCACGCGCCTGCGCGCCCTTCGCCTTGCCAAGGAAGAAGAGGACGCCAAGGCCGCCGCCGCAGCGGCGCCCAAGAAAAAGCCGGCAAAGAAAAAAGCTGCGGAGTAATCGCCTTACCCAGCGCAGGCCTTTTTGTTTGATCCCGGGTGAAAGTCCTTGGCGCGGACCATCCGTGAGGTCGACAGGGCGGCTTTTCGTTCGCTGCGGCTGATTTGTACGCGACCCACTCCGGGACGCGGCCGGCACCTCCCACATGCCTGAATGAACCCGGTGTCCGGCAGTCTTCACGACTTTGGTCCGCTGCCGTGGTGATCCGGGGAGGGCGCTTAACGTAGAGGGTCGGCGCTGCCGGCACCGTTGTCCGGCCCGACGCCAACTATGACATTCAACACAATGATTTGGTCGGGAAACCAGGAGGCAAGACATGCAGGCAGCTCTAAGGACGGGCCCGAGCCTATGATGAGCCACGCCGTTCCCCTGACGTGGGGCATCGCCGCCCTGACCGCGCTTGGCGTCATCACGCGCCCGTTTCGCTGGCCTGAAGCCATATGGGCCGTTGCCGGCGCCGTGCTGCTGGTTGCCCTCGGGCTACTAACGCTGCCGGAGGCATGGGAGGGCGTCGGCAAGGGGCTCGACGTCTACCTGTTCCTGGTCGGCATGATGCTGCTCTCCGAACTTGCCCGCCGCGAAGGGCTGTTCGACTGGCTGGCCGCCATCGCCACCAGTCGCGCGAAAGGGTCGCCGGTCCGGTTGTTCGCACTCATCTATATCGTCGGCACCGTCGTCACCGTGTTCCTGTCCAATGACGCGACCGCCGTGGTGCTGACGCCGGCCGTCTACGCCGCGACCAAGGCCGCCAAGGTCAAGGAGCCGCTGCCCTACCTGTTCATCTGCGCGTTCATCGCCAATGCTGCAAGCTTCGTGCTGCCGATCTCCAATCCCGCCAATCTGGTGATTTTCGGGGGCGGTCACATGCCGCCGCTCGGGCGCTGGCTTGCGACCTTTGCGCTGCCCTCGATCGCGGCCGTCGTCTCCACCTATGTGCTGCTCTACTGGACGCAGCGCCGCGTGCTGTTGCAGGACAGCGTCGCCAGCAATGTCGAGGCGCCGCATCTGACGCCGACCGCAAAGCTTGCCGGTGCCGGTCTCGTCGTCACCGCGCTGATCCTGATCGGCGCCTCGGCATTCGGTCTCGACCTCGGACTGCCGACTTTCGTTTGCGGTCTCGTGACGGCAGCGCTGATCGTGGTCGTCGGCCGGGAGAGCCCGATGGAGACATTGCGCGCGATGTCTTGGAGCGTGTTGCCGCTGGTGGGAGGGCTTTTCGTCGTCGTCCAGGCGCTGGAGAAGACCGGGCTGACCAAGATACTGGCCGACCAGCTTTCGGCCGGCGCCGCCTCGGCACCGGGACAGACGGCGGCGGTTGCCGGCGTTGCCGTCGCCTTCCTTGCCAATCTCGTCAATAACCTGCCGGCAGGCCTCGTTGCGGGCGGTGCGGTCCAGGCGGCGCATGCCTCCGATACCATATCCGGGGCGATCCTGATCGGCGTCGATCTCGGCCCCAACCTGTCGGTGACCGGCTCGCTGGCGACCATCCTGTGGCTGACGGCACTCCGGCGCGAAGGGCTGCAGGTCGGAGCCTTTGCCTTCCTGAAACTCGGCGTCGTGGTGATGGTGCCGGCGCTGCTTCTGTCGCTGCTCGCCTTGATCGTCCTGCATTAACGTCCGGACAGGTTCGTCCACGTCCGGTTACATCTTGTCCATGTCTGGAAAAAGCCGCATTTTCCGAACATTCCGGACGCAATTGGCTGGCAGCCTGTCACTCGTTCTTGATCCCCGAATGAACGATAACGGTGGCAGGCATGAGCATTTCTTTTCAGACAATGGCAGCGTTGCGGTTTGGCACCGGTCTTCGGCCGGGCGAACCGCCACCTGCCGACAAGCAAGCCCTTCTCGCGCAGATCAGGGACGGTAGCACCAGCCCGCCGCTGTTTCCCGTCGGCGGGTTCGATGCCCGTCGCAAGGCGGTGGCCGATGTCGCCGACCAGCTGCAGGCGATCCGCAAGGGAAACGATCCCGATGAGACCAAACGGGCGCGGGAGAATGCGGTCTACCACCGCCTCGACGCCATCTACCAGCGCGACGCCGACGCGCGCATCGCCCAGGCGGTGTTCTCGCCGAATGGCTTCTACGAGCGGCTGGCAAGCTTCTGGGTCAACCATTTTTCCGTCAGCGCCCAGAAGACCCAGCAGATGCGTTTGATCGTGCCGCTCTTCGAGGCCGAGGCGATCCGTCCGAATATCGGTGCACCGTTTCCCGTGCTTCTGAAAGCGGTGACGCGCCATCCGGCGATGCTGATCTATCTCGACCAGTCGCAATCGCTCGGACCGAACTCGCCCGCCGGCCTGAAACAGAAAAAGGGTCTCAACGAAAATCTCGCGCGTGAACTGATCGAACTGCACACGCTCGGTGCGGGCAGCGGCTACACCCAGGCGGACGTGCGCTCGGCCGCCATGGTGCTGACCGGTATCGCGCTCGACCGGCAGGCGGTGTCGGTGGATTTCAAGCCGGGCATGTCGGAGCCCGGCAGCCATGACGTGCTGGGCGTGACCTATGGCGGCAAGGTCCGTCGCGAGGGCGACTATCTGGCCATGCTCGACGATCTCGCGCTTCATTCAAAGACCGCCCAGCATATCTGTCGCAAGCTGGTCGCGCATTTTATCGCCGACCAGCCGCCGCAAGCGATGATCGACGTCATGGTCGATTGCTGGAAGAACACCAAGGGCGACCTGACCGCCGTCTATGCCACCATGCTCGACCATCCCGATGCCTGGAGCGGCGAGGGTGCCAAGGCGCGTGCGCCGTTCGATTTCGTCGTCGCCGGCCTGCGCGCCCTCAATATGCCGCGCAATCCAGTGGCCGTCAGCCCACCGCCGCAAAGCCTCGAAGTCGCCGATGCAACGCCACCGGCAGCAGCAGCTGCCGCGACGATGGCGCCATCGGTCACTCCGGCCGTTGCGCCTGCGCCAGCCAATGCAGGCGCGCCGGTCGCTACAGCCGGTGCGGCGACCATGGCCAACACCATGAGCGGCGGCGGCACAGGTGCACAGATGTCACCGCCCGGCGATATGGCGGCCGATGCCGAGGCGCAGCGGCGCAAGCAGGAGCAGGCGGCCTTCGACGCGACCCTCTATGTGCCGCGGGGCCTCGGGCTCTATGCCCTTCGCCGCATGGGTGAGCCGGTGTGGGAGCCGCCGAGCCCTGCGGGCTTTCCCGACAGTTTCGATGCCTGGATCAATGCCAGCGCCCTGTCGGAGCGGCTCGCCTGGGCCCGCCGTGCCGCCGGCCGCTACGGCAAGCAGGACGATCCGCGCGAGTTCCTCAAGACGACGCTCGCCGATGCGGCGCGAGACGACACCATCCGTGTCGTCTCGCAGGCACCCAACCGGATGACGGGGCTGACACTGGTGCTCGCCTCGCCCGACTTCAACCGACGCTAGGAGCAGGATCATGTCCCTTTCCCGCCGCAGCTTTCTCGCCTCCGCCTGCTGCCTCGCCGCAGCGCCCGTGTTCACGCCGATAAGCTTTGCCGCGATGCCGGGCGACAACCGGTTCGTCACCATCGTCCTGCGCGGTGCCATGGACGGGCTGGACCTTGTTCAGCCCTATGGCGACGCGTCTTTTGCGGGACTGCGACCGGATATCGCCATCAGGCCGGACCAGGGCCTTCTCGACCTCGACGGCTTTTTCGGGCTTCATCCCGCAGCCGCCGGGCTGATGCCGATGTGGAAGGCGAGGGAACTGGCGTTCATCCACGCGGTCTCGACCCCCTACCGCAATGCGCGCAGCCATTTCGACGGCCAGGACATGCTGGAATCGGGCGGCGATCATGTGGCGGAGGAAAAGACCGGCTGGCTGAACCGGGCGCTCGCAGTGATACCGCGCTCGACGGCGCGCAAGGCGATCGACATCAATACCTCGACGGAACTCATTCTCTCCGGGCCGAACATCGCCGATGTCTGGGCTTCGGATTCGACGCTCGGGACGGGGGGCGACGAGGCGCAGTTCCTGAAGCGCCTCTATGCCAACGACCCGGCCTTCGCCAAGGCCATGGAGGAGGCGACGCGGGCAGACCAGTCGGCCGAGATGGGCATGCCGCCCGGCGCCAAGCGGGGCGAACAGATCGCCGATATCGCTGGGCTGGCGGCTAAGATGCTGCGCGGCGACTATCGGATCGCCAGCTTCTCGATCAACGGCTGGGACACGCATGTCCAGCAGGCAAGCCAGTTCAAGAAGGCGGCCGGAGACCTGACACAGGCGATCGTAACGCTGAAAGATACGATGGGGCCGGACGTCTGGAAAACGACGGTGGTGCTGGCGATGACCGAATTCGGCCGTACCGTCCGCCAGAACGGCTCCGGGGGAACGGACCACGGCACCGGCGGATGCTGTCTGCTTGCCGGCGGCGCGATCGAAGGCGGCAAGGTGCTCGGCAAATGGCCGGGTATCGGCGACCAGCAACTGCTCGACGACCGGGACCTGATGCCGACGGCCGACGTCCGCGAAGTCGCTGCGGCCATGCTCTACAAGCAGTTCGACGTGCCGCCCGGCGATCTTAACGCCAAGATCTTTCACGGGCTGGATTTCAGCAAGGGCTCGCAGTTCCTGAGGGTGTGAGTATTGCCTCTGTCGGTATAACGGGAGAGGCTGCGGTGCGGCCTCCCGGATGCAATCCGAGATGGCACCCGTTACGATTTAATTAACTTCTCATGCTTACCTTGGATTGTGAATTGTCGGGTGCCTGGACGCTCGCGGTTGTGTCAGTCTTTTTGACGCTTGGGGGCGGGCATGGGAAGGAATGGGCAGGCACAGCGCCGACACGATATCGACGTGATCCGCGTCGTGCTTTTCGCGCTTCTGATGGTCTATCATACCGCACTTATCTTCGGGACGAGGTCTTGGCTGCTGCAGGCCAGCACTCCGAACCGGGCCTTCGATCTGCTGCTGCTTGCCTTGCATCCGTGGCGCCTCGGCCTGCTGTTTCTCGTGTCCGGGATATCGACAGCAGCGCTCGCCAAGCGGCTTGCGCCTGCCGATATCCGCAAAAAGCGCTCGCTCCAGCTCATTTCGCCCTTGCTGCTCGGCATCTTCGTGCTGGTGCCGCCGCAGATCTACCTCGCGCTCAAGGCTGCGTCGGCGACGGACCTTCCCTATCTGGATTTTTGGGGGATCTATCTCCAGTTCGGCACCATCATGGTCCAGGATGGCCAGGCGGTCTCGCTGGTCAGCCTTCAACACCTCTGGTTCATTGGCTATCTCTGGCTCTATACGGTCGTCCTGACCCTGGGCCTGGCGTTTCTGCGCGGCTGGCTTTCGCCTCTGACCGCAGGTCTCAGGCGCCTGGTGGAGGGGCGTGGCCTGCTTGTCTGGCCGATCCTTTATCTGGCGGTTCTGCGCCTCACCCTTTTCCCGATCTTCGGCGAGACGATGGAGGTGGGCTCGGACTGGTACGCCCACATCGTCTATTTCTCGCTTTTCGCATTTGGCTATGTGATTGCCGAGGACGAGAAATTCTGGGCGACCGCGGTCCGCTACCGAAAGCATGCGGCGCTTGTCGCTATCGTTTCGCTGGTAATCCTGGCTTGCCTGCTGGTGGCCTATCCGCCGGGCGCCCGCAGCTTCGGGGTGGCTGTGATACACCGCGTCGGGCGATCGATCTTCCAGTGGTCGGCGATGGTGGCGATACTCGGCTACGGTCGCGCCCTGATCACCCGGCCTCACCCGGTGATCACCTACCTCAACAGGTCGGTGCTGACCTGCTACGTGCTGCACCAGACGGTGTTGATCGCCTTTGCCTACTGGTGGATGCGAAATTTCGGGCTCGACACCGGTTCGTTCTTTTTGATCGTTGTTGCGACGATCGCCTTTTGCCTTGCGCTTTACGAGGTCCAGCGGCAGATAACCCGGCTGGTGAAGGCCAGGTTCACCCCTGTTTTTCCGACACAGTTGCCCCTGGCGTGAGGTGGCCTCCCGTCATTCCTCCGCCGGCGGAACGGCTTTCGGCTTTCCGTCATCGGCGAGTGCCACCATGATGAAGGTGCCTTCGGTTACCTTTTCCATCTTCTGGTAGCGCGACCGCTGTGCCCAGGCTTCGATCAGCAGGGTGATGGAGGTTGTTCCGACGCGGGTGATGTGGGTGTAGATGCTCAGCGTATCGCCGATCTTTACCGGCAGCTGGAAGGCCATTTCCTTGACGGCGGCGGTGACGACGCGGCCCTTGGCGCGCTCTGCGGCGCGGATGCCGCTTGCCAGATCCATCTGCGCCATGACCCAGCCGCCGAAGATGTCGCCGGCCGGATTGGCGTCGGCGGGCATCGCCAGGGTGCGCAGCGTCAGTTCGCCCAGCGGCTTGGCGGTGTCGTTCATGTCGGCTTCTCCTGTCGGGCCTAATCTATATGATGCACCGTAAGGCAAACGCCGCCGTTTGCAAAAGGGCCGGTGCCATGTTTTCCCGGCCATTTCGCGGGCGTTCGCGCCGCTAAGCTTTCATTCACCAATTTTGCTTAAATTTGTAGACGATTGCCGATCGATTGCGGCGTCGGAAGTGGTGTGTGTATGGCGTATTTTCCCTTTCTGCGGCGGGCATTGCTGCCCGTTTTGCTATCGTCGACACTGATTGCCTGTTCTGCCGACAGCCTTGTCCCGCCGTCGGGCATCGACAACAAGACGCGTGTCGGTTCGATCCAGCCGCGTCGCTCCGTACCGACGAATGCACCGAGCCAATACACCTACCAGAGCACGACAACGCCGGTGAGCTCGGCCTCTGTCGACTACCTCGATACGCCGAACCTTGCCGATGTCGGCCATGTCAGCGGCAGGCAGTCTGCGATCCAGTCGCCGGATGCGATGGTGGCGCCGCAATCCACCGGCTTGGCATCGCAGCATTCCGTCCAGAATTCCTCTCCGGTGCCTGCCGAAGGGATCAACATGGACGCCGAGCTCGGTGTCGGTGGCACCCCGCAACGGGTCGTCGGGCTGGCCGAGGAGGAAGAGCAGAACATCGCCGAGGGCCAGTCCGACGAGCCGGTTGTCAGTGGCATCGGCACGGACAATCCCGTTCAGGCGAACCGGCCTGTGCTGCGCACCAGCGCCCAGACGCAGATCTCGCAATCGACCGCGCCACGGCTGCAGGGGCAGCAGGTGGCGATGTTGCCGCGTGTGGAAAATCCGATGACCACCACGGAGCCGCAGTACGAGGCGCCGCAAGCGCCACCGCCCATGTCGGCCGGCATGCCCAATTCCGAATTGCAGTGCCGTCAGCAGCTGCGCCAGATGGGCGTCGTCTTCCAGGACAAGCCGGCGATCTCGCAAGGACCAGCCTGCCAGGTTCCCTATCCGGTGTCGCTGCGCGGCCTCTCCGGCAACATCGCCGTCCGGCCGGCGGTGACGCTGAACTGCCAGGTGACACTGGCCTTTGCCAAATGGGTCAAGAACGAACTGGCTCCCTCGGCGCGGCTGCGCTACCTTTCCGGGATCGGCACCATCATCCCGCTCGGCGGCTATTCCTGCCGGCGGATGAACAACAGCGCGCAACGCTACAACCCGATGTCGGAGCATGCGCACGGGAACGCCATCGATGTGGGCAAGTTCGTGCTGAAGAATGGCCACGCCATCGATATCCGGAAAAAGGGGCTGTTTTCCTTCCGCGAAGGCGCGTTGCTGAAGGCGGTGCGCACCGACAGCTGCAACTATTTCGACACCGTCATGGGCCCCGGCAGCAATCCGGAGCACTGGAACCATTTTCACTTCGACCTTCGCGAGAGGAAGGGCGGACGGAGGTACTGCAACTGAGAAGGATGCCGCTGCGGATGGCAGCGACCGGCAACTCAGCCCTGTAACGGGTCATCTCTGCTGCCGAATAGATTGTTCGCCGGGCGCGCTCTGGCAAAACTCCGGTTCGAGGTTATATAGCGGGCTATTGCCGCAAAAATAATCAAAGAGCCCCATCTCGCCCATGCCCCCGATCGTCTCCATCCGCAATCTCACCAAAGTCTATGACAACGGATTTCAAGCACTGAAGGGGATCGATCTCGATATCCAGAAGGGCGAGATCCTGGCCTTGCTCGGGCCGAACGGCGCCGGCAAGACGACGATGATTTCCATCGTCTGCGGCATTGCCAACCCAAGCGGCGGGACGGTGCTCGTCGACGGTCACGATGTCGTCAAGGATTTTCGCGCGACGCGGTCGATGATCGGGCTGGTGCCGCAGGAACTGACCACCGACCAGTTCGAGACCGTCTTCAACACGGTGAGCTTTTCGCGCGGCCTCTACGGCAAGAAGGCCAACGCCGCCCATATCGAAAAGGTGCTGCGCGACCTGTCGCTGTGGGACAAGCGCGACAACATGCTGCGCGAGCTCTCCGGCGGCATGAAGCGCCGGGTGCTGATTGCCAAGGCGCTGAGCCACGAGCCGCAGATCCTGTTTCTCGACGAGCCCACCGCCGGCGTCGACGTGACGCTGCGCAAGGACATGTGGCAGGTGGTCGAAAAGCTCCGCCAGACGGGCGTCACCATCATTCTCACCACCCACTATATCGAGGAAGCCGAGGAGATCGCCGATCGCGTCGGGGTCATCAATGGCGGCAAGCTGCTGCTGGTCGAGGACAAGACGGCGCTGATGGCCAAGCTCGGCCGAAAGCAGCTCATCCTCGACCTCGACACGCCGCTCGCCGTCCTTCCACCCAGCCTCGAAGGCCGTGGGCTGACAATCGGCGAGGGTGGCTTGTCGCTCATCCACGAGCTCGATGCCGAAAACGGGCACGGCAACATCGCCGGGCTGCTGACCGACCTTGCCGCTGCCGGTATTGCCTTCAAGGACCTCTCGACGCGGCAAAGCTCGCTCGAGGATATTTTCGTCCAGCTTGTCGGAGACGATCAATGAATTTCGAGGCCGTCAAAGCCATCTACATGTTCGAAATGGCCCGCACGCGTCGCACGCTGCTGCAAAGCGTGGTGTCGCCCGTCATCTCGACGTCGCTCTACTTCATCGTCTTCGGTGCGGCCGTCGGATCGCGCATCCAGGAGGTCGAGGGCATCTCCTATGGTGCCTTCATCACGCCCGGCCTGATCATGCTGACGTTGCTCAGCCAGTGCATCACCAACGGCTCGTTCGGCATCTACTTCCCGAAATTCGTCGGCACCATCTACGAGGTGCTGTCGGCGCCGGTGGCGATGACCGAGATCGTGCTCGGCTATGTCGGGGCGGCGGCCACCAAGGGAATGCTGATCGGCGCGATCATCCTGTTGACGGCGAATTTCTTCGTGCACGTCACCATCCAGCATCCTTTCATGATGGTGCTGTTCTTCGTGCTGACGGCGGTGACGTTCAGCCTGTTTGGCTTCATCATCGGCATCTGGGCGAAGAATTTCGAGCAGCTCAATCTCATCCCGATGCTGGTCGTGCCACCGCTGACCTTTCTCGGCGGGAGCTTCTATTCGATCGGCATGCTGCCGCCCTTCTGGCAGGCTGTCAGCCATTTCAATCCGGTGCTCTACCTCGTCAGCGGTTTCCGCTGGAGTTTTTACGGGATCGCCGACGTCAACCCGCTGGTCAGCCTCGGCATGGTGCTGTTCTTCCTGGCGATCTGTCTGGCCACCGTCTACTGGATCTTCAGAACGGGCTATCGGCTGCGCAACTAGGCCTTTCCACCGCCCACGCGCCCTCCGTCGCAAAGCCGATACAAAAGCCGTCTACCTAAAGCGGTCTTGCAACGGCATGGGCTGGTGGAGCAGACAATGACATTCGGATCCTGGATTGACACCGGGCGGAGCCGGCCTCTGGTCATCGCCCATCGCGGCGGCGCGGCACTCGGTCCTGAAAACTCCGCGATAACATTTTCGCTGGCAGGCGAGGCTGGCGCCGATGCGGTGGAGACCGATGTCCGCGTCAGTGCCGACGGCGCTCTCGTCTGCCTGCACGATGCCGACATGCAGAGGATCGCCGGCGACCCCCGTTCTGTCGAGGCGCTCGATCTCGCAACGCTGCAAGACCTCGTCCCGGACCTTCTCACCCTCGAAGCAGCGATAGCCGCATCTGCACCGCTCGGCATCCTGCTCGATGTGAAATTGACGGATGGAACGCACATCGCCGAGATCGTCCGCACCGTCGAGGCCGGCGGGGCATCCCGGCGCGCCATCCTCGGGCTGCGCAGCATGGGTCTGATTGCCGAGGTCCGAAGCATGGGCTGTGAAATGGCGGTCCTCGGATTGTTGCCCGATGCCGATTCGTCTGAGGAAGCCGCTGACCTCGGAGCGGACTGGTTTCGCCTGTGGCAGGGCGAGGCCAGCGCCGACCGCATCGCCACGGCCCGCAAAGCCGGCCTGCAGGTCGCCATCATGGTCGGCCAACCGCGCAACGTGGCGTTGCCGCACTATCCGCAGTTCCCGGTGGGACTGGTGGATGCGGAGGGGCTGGAGAAACTGCGCAAGCTGGCCCCGGATGCGATCATGCTCGACGATCCGCGGTTGCTGTGAACCAACCAGCGTCGATCGCCCATTCATGCGATATCCCCTTGATCCTCAGGGTTTCAATGCCGAATCCCAATGTTCATCCGCTTTGCCATCCTTAAAACGCCAGCTGTCAAACCAGGTGGTGGTATAGGTCTTTGTCGGATCTTTGGCATCCTTGACCTCGCGCGGATAGGCGACGGTGACAATATCACCTTCGGCCACCACGGAGACAATCTTGGTGCTCATCTTTTCAGGAACAGGACTTGGCTTCTTGTTGAGGACCTTTGTGAAATAATCAATCACACCCTGACGCCCCGACGCAGCATTGGGATTGTGCTGAATATACCGCGCAGTCAAATACTGATCAGCGCGATCCCATTGATTGGCCTCGAGCAGTTCCTTGATGATCTTATAGGTCACTTGTTTGTTGTGGTTCAGCGCAGGATCTTTGCTGGTAAACAGCTGATCGGGACCGGCCACACCCACAACAGCCTCTTGCGCAAATGCGCCAGAACCAAGCGTGAGAGCAAGAACAAAGGCAGCGACGGGCAGCTTCATGACATTTTTCCTAAGTGTCGACAGGGGTTGGCCCGCGCACCTTAAAACATACAGAGAAAGGCACAAGGCGGTAGAAAATCCACCAATAGGCACAAAAAGCAAACCATCAATTTTGGGGAATCACCGCTGCAATTTCCGCCAAAATTTCATCTCGATGCTCATCCAGCCGTGGCGACTTAGTGGCGGACACCGTCAGTCCCGAAGCCGCAGTTCGTCCGTCTGCATCTGCATAGAGCCGAGGGTTTCGAGGAAGCTCATGCCGAGCAGGCTCTGGTCCAGCTTGCCGTCCTCGGAGACGGCGGCGGCTACGTCCTGGCGGGCGATGGGGCCGATGCCGACGGATTTGAGGGTCACCGGCGCGGCACGGCCCCGGCCGTTGGCGGTCATGATCGACATCGAATAGTTCATGGTCTTCGGGTCGAGACCGATGCGCCTTGCGTCGGCCTGGGTGAGGGCCAGCAAGCTTGCGCCGGTGTCGACGAGCATGTTGATGCGGTGGCCATCGATCATCACGTCTGCCGAGAAGTGGCCGTTCAGCAGCTTGTGGAGGATGACTTCCTGGCCGCCTTCGCTGGTGGTGACGACGAAGGCCCGGCCGGGGATGAGGCCGGCCATCAGCCGGTTGCCGGCGTCCAGCGCGTCGTAGCGGTAGAGATAGGCGGTCGCCAGCGCCAGCAGGATGACCAGCCAGATGAACAGGTTGCGCAGGGTCTCGCTGACGGTGCGCCGGCTGGCCCAGATACCTGCCGCCAGCATCAGGCTGATCGGCAGGAGGTAGACGATGCGGCCGAAATCCTCGTTGTCGATGCCGAAGGTGGTGCCGCTGTCATGGTTGAAAACCAAAAGTGCCAGTCCGATGGCAAGGATGCCGAGGAAGACGGTGACACGGTTCATTCGGCAGCGTCCCGGCGGGGGACGAGATCGGCCAACCGGTCCGGCAGTTTCGCCATGATTTCATGGCGCCCGGCATCGTCGTAGGTCGACCAGCCGCCGATTTCCGCGAGCGTGCGGCCGCAGCCGACGCACAAGCCGCTGTCGGCGTCGATGTTGCAGATAAGTACGCAGGGTGTTTGCATGGGCTTCATATCGGGGTTTCAGACGGCCATGGCAAGGGCGCAGAGAACGGCGATCTCGCAAATCTGCTGCGTTGCGCCGATGGTGTCGCCGGTGTGGCCGGAAAGCCTGCGCCGGACATAGGCGGTGAATGCCAGGGTGGCGACGACGCCAAGGCCGATGACGTCGAGGAGGGCGATCGTCGTCAGGCTCTGCCAGAGCAGCAGTGCGCCGAGCAGCAGGCCGCTTACGACCGCTACGAGGGTTGCCTCGCGGTCCGGCTGGCCGGCGGCGGCAGCGACGCCATCTGGCCTTGCGACAGGAAGACGGTGCCAGTGCCAGACCAGCGCGGCGCGGCTGAGGGCGGCGGTGGCGGGCAACGTCAGGGCTGCTGCAAGAGGATGCAGACCGCGTGCGATGGCGGCAAGGGCTGCGGCGCGCAAGGCAAAGGAGAGGATCAGCGCCACGGCGCCATAAGTGCCGATGCGACTGTCCTTCATGATGGCAAGCGCCCGCGTCGCATCGCGTCCGCCGCCGAGCCCGTCGGCAGTGTCGCTGAGGCCATCCTCGTGCAGGGCGCCCGACAGCAGCGTCTGCAGGCCGAGCGCCAGAAGCGCTGCGAGCAGAGGATCGACATCGCCGGCTGCGAGCACGCCGAACAGCAGGGCTGCGGGGAGCGCAATCAGCGCGCCGGCAATGGGGAAGGCGCGGGCGACCTGCCCGAGATTGCCGTCATGGCCATGGAAGACGGCATCCGGCATGCGTATGCGGCTGAGGAAGCCGATCGCGCGGGCAATATCGGCGGCGTAGGCGGTGATGGCTTGCAGCCTTGCGATGGTGGTCGGTCCTTGTGAAGGCGGGGGCCGCGACGCTTTTGCAGTTGTTCGCGCCGGCTTCCGTGATTAAGAGAGTGGCCAGCAAAAAAAAGCCGATTTGCGACGAAAAGACAAGGAACCAAAACGATGAGCGTCAGCGGCCTTCCCTTCGACGATTTCCGTGCGCTGCTGCGCGATCTGCCGGGTCCCGACCAGCGGGCGCTTGTCGATGCGCGCGAGCGGGATGCGCAGCTGACCAAGCCGCGCGGCTCTCTCGGCCGGCTCGAGGAAATCGCTTTCTGGCTGGCGGCCTGGAGCGGTCGCAAGCCCTCCGTCACCCGGCCGCTGGTGGCGATCTTTGCCGGCAATCACGGTGTCACGCGCCAGGGAATTACGCCATTTCCGCCTGAGGTCACGCAGCAGATGGTCGAGAACTTCTCGGCCGGCGGCGCGGCGATCAACCAGATCTGCGTCGCCTACGACCTCGGCCTCAAGGTTTTCGACCTGGCCTTGGAATACCCGACCGGTGATATCACCGAGGAGGCGGCGCTGTCCGAGCGCGACTGTGCGGCGACCATGGCTTTCGGCATGGAGGCCATCGCCGGCGGCACGGATCTTCTCTGCATCGGCGAAATGGGCATCGGCAACACGACTATCGCGGCGGCAATCAACTACGCACTCTATGGCGGCACCGCTGCCGACTGGGTGGGGCCCGGCACGGGCTCGCAGGGTGAGATGCTGCAGCGCAAGACCGCAGCGGTCGAAAAGGCCGTGGCGCTGCACCGCGACCATTTGTCCGATCCGCTGGAAATCCTGCGTCGTCTCGGCGGTCGCGAGATCGCGGCTATGGCGGGTGCCATCCTTGCCGCTCGCGTCGAGCGCATTCCCGTCATCCTCGACGGCTATGTGTCGACGGCGGCAGGCGCGATCCTCAAGGCTGCCAATCCCGCTGCCCTCGACCATTGCCTGATCGGCCACGTCTCCGGCGAGCCGGGCCATATGAAGGCGATCGAGAAGCTCGGCAAGACACCGCTCCTAGCGCTCGGCATGCGGCTCGGCGAGGGTACGGGTGCAGCCCTTGCCGCCGGCATCGTCAAGTCCGCCGCCGCGTGCCACTCCGGCATGGCGACATTCGCAGCGGCCGGCGTCAGCGACGGACACAGCCACACCCACTGATTGGCAGCAAAGACCGGTGACATCGACTGACGGGATCGGGGCGCTGCGGCATCTTGAATTGCAGCTGAGGGTTCTGTATGCGCAACGCATTCTGAATGCGATGGCCGGAGAACGCGCACTTGTCGAAATCAGCAGTCACCAAGGAAACCGGCGTACGACACTTCTTCGCCGCCGCCGGCTATTCCTGGGGAGGTTTTCGCCGCCTGCTGAAGGAAGCGGCCTTCCGCCAGGAACTGCTGTTCTTCGTCGTGGCGCAAATCATCCTTTTTGCGACCGGCACGCGGCTTTCGGATATCCTGGTCTCGATCTTCCTGTTTCTCGGATTGTTCGCGGCCGAAGCGCTGAATACGGCAGTCGAAGAGGTCATCGATCGCATCTCGCCGGAGCTCTCGAACGTCGGCAAACACGCAAAGGATCTAGGCTCCTTCGCCGTCTTCTGCATGCTCGTCGCCTGCGGCCTGCATCTCGCCTTCACGGTGTTCAGCCACTACTGGCTGGGATAATCAGGCAAAACTCCGGCGTTTCTTGTCGATCGAAGGAGTTTGTTCGGCGGGGAGGGTCTGGAGGACGCGCTTGGCGGGCAGGATGGCGATGACTTCGGTGCCTTCGCGCAGTTTCGATTTCAGGATGAACTGACCGTCGTGCTTGGCAAGGATCGCCTGGACGATGGGCAGGCCGAGGCCGGTGCCCTGTTCGGCGCTCTTGATGGCAATGGAGCCCTGGCCGAAAGCCGAAAGCACGATCGGGATCTCCTCTTCGGGAATGCCCGGGCCGTTGTCCTTGATCGAGACATACTGGCCGCCGCTGAGTGTCCAGCCGACCTTGACCACCACTTCGCCGCCCTGCGGCGTGAACTTGACGGCATTCGACAGAAGGTTGAGGATCACCTGGCGAAGAGACTTTTCATCTGCCCAGACGGATGGCAGCGAGCCCTCGAACTGCTGCGAAATCGAGATGTTCTTGCCTCTGGCCCGCAGTTGCACCATGCCGATGCAATCCTCGGCGACATCTAGCAGCGAGATTGCCTCTTCGCTGAGGTCGTACTTGCCGGCTTCGATGCGCGACAGGTCGAGGATTTCGTTGATAAGGTTGAGCAGATGCTGGCCGGAGCGGTGGATGTCGTCGGTGTATTCCTTGTAGGTCGGGTTGTTGAGCGGCCCCATGACCTCGGCCGACATGACCTCGGAAAAGCCCAGGATGGCGTTCAGAGGCGTGCGCAATTCGTGCGACATCGAGGCGAGGAAGCGCGACTTGGCAAGATTAGCCTCCTCGGCGCGGCGCCTTGCCTCATCAGACATGGACTTGGCAACCTCGAGTTCCGCGATCAGGTCATCTTTTTCCGATTGGAAAAACAGGATCTTGAGATTGAACTGGAACATCCGATTGCCGATGAAGACGAAAAAGATCACGGCTGCGGCAAAGGTTGAGGCGAGGCCGATATCGAGCAGGTCCCGCGTCAACACTGCCCTTAGGGCGAGCGCTATCGCAGTTGGTGCGAAGGCATAGAGGACGCTGCGTGGCAGCAGGAAATTGGACATCGCCATGACGCAGAGTGCGACCAGCAGGGTGGCGCCCTTGTAGAGCAGGAAGCCGTCGCCGTCGCAGGTGTCGCAGCCCTTCATGGCGAAGGCAGCCCAGCAAAAGCCGACCAAAACTTGCCCGAACAGCAGTATCCGCCGCCATTTCTGCGCGGTCTCGACGGTCAGTTGCTTGCGGCTGGCACGCTGGCCGAGCACGAGGTTGACGGCATGGGCGCTCAGCGTCAGCAACGCCCACGCAAGGAAGCCGATGTCGTGGGTGAGGTAGAGGCCAAGCGCCGAGACGACGATGACGAACAGCGGAACGAGCGTGGCGCCCTGCAGCATGTTGCCGATGTACATGGAGAGCAATTCACGGTCGAAACTGCCGATATGACCGGATTGCAAACGCTCGCGCGTTTCGCGCACGGCTTTGGACACCGCCTTGTTGCGATGGCTTCGCGACCGATCAACAATGATCTTGTCCGAGGAGATGCTGGTGCCGGTACTCATGTGCACATACTTGCTCTGAAGATGGCCAAAGCGTATGCCGGAATCCTTAAGAAGATGCTGCCATGCAAGGTTTTGTTTGCCATCTTCGCAAACGAGTTGTTTTTCAAGGAGGCCGAAAGGTGGCGAAGCCCCGTGGTCTGTGGGGCGATAGCTTCATGGCATTTGCGTTTCTGGGCTTGCTGGGCCTCCTCGCATTCAAGTTGAACCTTCAGCCGGAAACGGTTGCAAACGGTAATTTTTCGGTCGTCGACGGCGATAGTCTGAAGCGCGAGGGAGGGCGATTTCGTCTGGTCGGCATCGATGCGCCGGAATTGCGACAGCAATGCCAGCGCGATTCCCGATCCTGGGATTGCGGGCAGGTGGCGCGGGATGCGCTTTCGAAGATGCTGGCTGCCGGCCCGGTCGAGTGCCGGGGCCGGCAACGGGACCGCTATGACCGGCTTCTCGTCACCTGCAGCGTCGGCGGGCTCGACGTCAATGCCGAGATGGTTCGTCGCGGCATGGCTGTCGCCTATGGCGCCTACGAGGCTGAGGAGGCGGAGGCGCGTGGCGCCAAGGCAGGGCTTTGGGCGGGCAGTTTCGAGCGACCCCGGGATTATCGGCGCGATGGCGGTGCAGCACAGTCGAGCCGCGATCCGCTGGCTGGTATCGGCGAGTATGTCCGCGACCTCATGGGATGGCGATGACGGATTTCGGAGCAGGAAGAGAAGAGCGGCTCGAGGGCCTGCGTATTGCGATCGCCGGATGTCGTATCTGCCGCGATAGTCCGGCGCGGGGCATGGAGTATCGTCTGCCGCACGAGCCACGCCCAGTGGTGGTGGTCTCGTCCAGGGCGCGCATCCTGATCGCAGGACAGGCGCCGGGACTGCGGGTGCACCAAAGTGGCCTGCCGTTCGACGATGCATCAGGCGACCGGCTGCGACAATGGCTGGGGGTGGACCGGGCGGCGTTCTACGATCGCGATCGCTTTGCCATCGTCCCCATGGGCTTTTGCTTTCCCGGCTACGACGCTGCCGGCAGCGACTTGCCGCCCCGGCGTGAATGCGCGCCGGCCTGGCGCCGGACCGTGCTGGATGCCATGCCGCAGATCGAGCTGGTGCTGGCAATCGGCCAGTATGCGCAAGCCTTTCATCTCGGGCCTTCAAGGATGGCGTCGATGACGGAGACGGTATCTGCATGGAAGCGTTATGTTTTGACCAATGAGGGGCCCGCGGTGATGCCGCTTCCGCATCCGAGCTGGCGCAACAGCGGCTGGCTGAAGCGCCACCCGTGGTTCGAGGGCGATTTGCTGCCGGTGCTGCAAAATCGGGTGAAAACCCTCGCTTTCTGAAATCATGTTCTTTTCTTTCCCCGGAATCGCGCTATAGACAGAATATATTTCGAAAAAGGACATTGGGGATGGATCGTCTAGATAGAAAGATCCTGCGGCTTCTGCAGGAAGATTCAACGCTTGCCGTCGCAGATCTCGCCAAGAAGGTCGGGCTGTCGACGACGCCCTGCTGGCGGCGTATCCAGAAGATGGAAGAAGACGGCGTCATCCGTGGCCGCGTCGCGCTGCTCGACCCCGTCAAGGTCAACACCAAGGTCACCGTCTTTGTCTCGATCCGGACGGCCAGCCACTCGATCGAATGGTTGAAGCGTTTTTCCGAGGTGGTTTCCGAATTTCCGGAAGTGGTGGAATTCTACCGCATGAGCGGTGACGTCGACTACCTGCTGCGCGTCGTCGTGCCCGATATTGCCGCCTATGACGCGTTCTACAAGCGGATGATCGCCAAGATCGAAATCCGCGACGTGTCGTCGGTGTTTGCCATGGAGCAGATCAAGTATTCGACGCAACTGCCGCTCGACTACATGTTGCTCGACGCCAGCAAGTCGAACGACGAATAACAGAAAAGGGCAGCGTGCCGGTGCGCGCTGCTCTTTCGCTTGTGGCGTCGAGGCCCCGGGCTTTTTGCCGGCCTCCGGTACAGCCTACTTCTTTTCCAGCCGGGCCAGCAGCGACGACGTATCCCAGCGCTTGCCACCCATCGCCTGGACTTCTCCATAGAATTGATCCACCAGCGCGGTCACGGGCAGCGTTGCACCGTTGCGGCGGGCTTCGCTGAGGACGATGTCGAGATCCTTGCGCATCCAGTCGACGGCGAAGCCGAAATCGTATTTGCCGGCCATCATCGTCTTGTGGCGGTTTTCCATCTGCCAGGAGCCGGCAGCGCCCTTGGAGATCACCTCAACCACTTTCTCTATGTCGAGCCCGGCCTTCTGGCCGAAATGGATGCCTTCGGCCAGGCCCTGGACGAGGCCGGCGATGCAGATCTGGTTGATCATCTTGGTCAGCTGCCCGGCGCCGACATCGCCCATGAGCCCGACCATGCGGGCATAGGCGTCGATCACGGGCTTCGCTTTCTCGAACACCGCAGCTTCACCACCGCACATGACGGTGAGCACGCCGTTCTCGGCACCGGCCTGGCCACCGGACACCGGAGCATCGATGAAATGGCAGCCCTTGGCTTTTGCGGCGGCATCGAGTTCGCGTGCGACTTCGGCGCTGGCTGTTGTGTTGTCGATCAGGATTGCCCCGGGCTTCATGCCAGAGAACACGCCGTTCTCGGCTGTGGTGACGGAGCGCAGGTCGTCGTCATTGCCGACGCAGGTGAAGACGAAGTCGGCATCCCTGGCGGCATCTGCCGGGGTGGCAGCGGATTTGCCGCCATATTGCTTCACCCAGGCCTCGGCCTTGGCAGCCGTCCGGTTATAGACGGTGACGGTGTGTCCGCCCTTGACGGCGAGATGTCCGGCCATCGGATAGCCCATGACCCCGAGGCCGATGAAAGTGACATTCGACATGCGTACATTCCTTCTCAGATTTCGCCAGAGCATTAGCTGAAAGCCGAAATCCAGGAAAGGCCGTTTGGCGTCAGGGGACGAGCGAGGGCGCTGATTTCGCAATTGTCGCTTTCCGCAGAAGCAAATTTCGACGAAGTCGGTGAATTTCACAAAATCCTTTGTCGATAAGCCGACTAGATTTCTCCAGTGTAGGGGCCATGGCAGCAGAATGCTGACGCAAGGAGATGTGACATGATATCGCGCAGACAGACACTCGGGCTTTTGGGCGCCGTCGCCGCTACATCGCTTCTACCGCTCGGCGGCATCGCACGCGCCGCAGCCGCCAAGCAGCTGCGCATCGGCTGGCAGAAGAACGGCGTGCTGGCGCTGGCCAAGCGCCAGGGAGCGCTGGAGAAGCGGCTGGCGGGGCAAGGTGTTTCGGTCGAATGGTCGGAGTTCACCTCGGGGCCGCCTCTGCTGGAAGCACTCGGGGCCGGCGCGCTGGATTTCGGCGCAACCGGCGATGTCCCGCCGCTGTTTGCCCAGGCGGCGAATGGCAATCTCCTTTATGTCGGGCTCTATCGCGGCAGCCCGGAAGGCTCTGCCATACTGGTGCGGGCGGATTCGTCGATCAAGTCGCTTGCCGACCTCAAGGGCAAGAAGCTTGCCTTCAAGCGTGGCTCCAGCGCCCACAACGTTGCTGTCAAGGCCCTGCAAAAGGCAGGCCTGACGCCTTCAGATGTCGAGCCGATCGACCTGTCGCCCTCGGATGCGGCTGCCGCCTTCAAGACCGGCAGCATCGATGCCTGGTCGATCTGGGATCCCTATCTGGCGATTGCCGAGGCCGATCCCCAGACCCGCGTGCTGGCGACGGCGCGGGGTATCGTCGACAGTTATTCGTTTTTCCTCGCCAATGGCGACTATACGACGAGCAACCCGCAGCTCGTGTCTGCCGTCATCGACGAACTGGCAAAGGTGGGTGCTGCGGCACAGGGGCAACTCGAGGACACCGTGGCGGCGCTCTCCGGCATCACCGGTGTGCCGGCCGACGTGACGCGGGTGACGCTGACGCGGCCCGGCGCGGATCTCGGCAGCGTCTCGACGATGACAGATGCGGCGGTTGCCTACCAGCAATCGCTGGCCGAGGAATTCTATGGTCTGGGCATCGTGCCGAAGAAGCTCAATGTCAGCGATATCGTCTGGCGGCCGAAGGCGAGTTGAGTTTGCAAGCCTCATGCAGACGCTTCCCTGACAATGCCGGAGCCCGACTTCAAGCAAAATTATTCTAAGACCTTGCTGCGGTTGGGAAACCGCGGCTTCGATCTTGCGCCGCGACCATGACACTATGAACTTGCCGGATAGGGATCCGGTTGCGAATTTTTATGAGGCACTTCGATGATTACCCGCAGACAGACGCTTGGGCTTTTTGGTGCAGCCGCTTCTGCTGCCATCCTTCCGCAAGTGAGAGGGGCGAGCGCCGCCACCGGCACGACGCTGAGGGTCGGCTGGCAGAAATTCGGCGTGGTGCCACTCGCCAAGAAAAGCGGTGCGCTGGAGAAGCGCCTGGCCGGCAAGGGCGTGACCGTCGAGTGGAATGAGTTTACCTCGGGGCCGCCGCTGCTCGAAGCCATCGGAGCGGGCGCCATCGATTTCGGGATCACCGGCGACGTACCGCCGCTATTCGCCCAGGCCGCCGGTCGTGACCTCCTCTACGTCGGTGCCTATCAGGGGCCGGCCGCCTTTCACGGCCTGCTGGTGCACAAGGATTCGCCGATCCAGAAGATCGAGGATTTGAAGGGCAAGAAACTCGCCTACAAGCGCGGTTCCAGCGGCCACAACTTCGCTATCCAGGTATTGCGCAAGGGCGGCCTGACGGTCTCTGACATCACCGAGGTGGATCTGGCGCCACCGGACGCCGCTGCTGCTTTCAAGAACGGCAGCATCGATGCCTGGGCGATCTGGGATCCCTACTTTGCCGTCACAGAGGCCGATCCGCAGACACGCGTGCTGACCACCTCCGAGGGCATCATCGACAACTGGGGCTATTTCCTCGGCAACGGCGGCTTCACGGCCAAGAACCCAGAGGTGATTGCCGACGTCATCGACGAACTCGCCAAGGTCGGTGCCGCGGCGCAGACCAATCTCGATGCAACGGTGACGGCGCTCGCACAGATCACCGGCGTGCCGGAGCCGATCACCCGCGTCACGCTGACCCGCAGCAAGGCTGACCTCGGCAAGGTCTCGCTGATGCCGGACGCGGCGCTCGCCTACCAGCAGGCTTTGGCGGACGATTTCTACAGCCTCGGCATCGTGCCGAAGAAGCTCAAGGTCAGCGACATCGTCTGGCACCCGAAAGCCAGCTGATTGATCCCCGCGACCACGGAACAAGGGAAACAGACATGACAAACACTTCCAAGCCAATCGACTTCCTCTGGTTTATCCCGACTTCGGGCGACGGCAGCTATCTCGGTTCCGCCGACCTCAACCGCGACACGGATATCGGCTATCTGACGCAGATCGCGCAGGCCGTCGATCGCCTCGGCTATTCCGGCGTGCTGCTGCCGACCGGCGTGTCATGCGAGGAATCCTTCGTCACGGCGGCAGCGCTTGCAGCACATACGCAGAAGCTCAAATTCCTGGTGGCGGTGCGTCCCGGTACGGCGTCGCCGGCCTATTACGCCCGGCTGGCCTCAACGCTCGATCGCATCTCGCACGGACGCTTGCTGCTCAACATCGTGGTCGGCGGCAGTCCCTCGGAGCTTGCAGGCGACGGCATCTTCCTGAAGCATGACGAGCGCTACGATCATGCCAATGAATTCTTCGACGTGTTCGAAGAGCTGATGGCCAAGGGCACGTCGACGCTGGATGGCAAGTATATCAAGGCGACCGGTGCACGGCTGGCCTTGCCGCCGGTGCAATCGCCGCGTCCGCCGCTGTATTTCGGCGGTTCTTCGGACGCTGGCATCGATTTTGCCGTCGGTCGCGTCGACAAGTACCTGACCTGGGGCGAACCTCCGGCGCAGGTTGCCGAAAAGGTCGAAAAGGTGCGGGCTGCAGCAAAGCGCACCGGCCGCGAAGTCAGCTTCGGCATCCGCCTCCACTTCATCGTTCGTGAAACCGACGACGAGGCCTGGGCCGCCGCCGACCGGCTGATCTCGCAGCTCGACGACGATACGATCCGCGAAGCACAGGAGCGCTTCGTCAAGGAGTCCGATTCCGTCGGACAGAAGCGCATGGCCGCCCTGCATGGCGGACGCCGCGACAATCTCGAAGTGTCTCCCAACCTCTGGGCCGGTGTTGGCCTGGTGCGCGCGGGAGCCGGCACGGCCCTGGTCGGATCGCCGAAGACTGTGGCCGCACGCCTGCGCGAATACCAGGAGATCGGCATCGAGACGGTGATCGGCTCCGGCTATCCGCATCTGGAAGAAGCTTACCGCGTTTCCGAGCTGCTCTTCCCGGAACTGGGGCTCGGACGCGAACTGCAGCGCGGCAGCTTCGACGTCGAGTTCGGCAAGCGCCAGGTTTTCGGCGGCGGCAGCCATGGTGGCAACCTGAAGGTCGTGTCCGGATCCTGATCCGGCAGAGAGGGACAAGATCATGGCGGCAGTCGACACACACTTCGTCGAGGTAAGGGCAGCGCGGACGGCGGACAACGATATCGCCAGCCGCGCTCGCAAAAACCTGGAGGCCTCGCTGCCTTATCTGGTTCCGGTCGTCATCGTCGCACTCTGGCAGCTCGGCTCGTCGGCCGGATGGATTTCGTCGCGGATCATGCCATCGCCGCTCGATGTGGTGATGGCCTTCTGGCAGACGACGACCTCCGGTCAATTGCCGAAAGACATTGCCGTCAGCGCCGGCCGTGCATTTGCCGGCCTGTTTGTCGGCGGCAGCATCGGGTTCCTGCTCGGTCTCGCCAACGGCGTGTCGCGGCTGTCGGAAAAGCTGACCGACACGACCTTGCAGATGATGCGCACCGTGCCGCATCTGGCGATGATCCCTCTGGTCATCCTGTGGTTTGGCATCGGCGAGGAATCGAAGCTGTTCCTGACCTCGCTCGGCGTGCTGTTCCCGGTCTACCTGAACACCTATCATGGCGTCCGCAATGTCGACCGCGACCTGATCGAGATGGGGCGCGTCTATGGCATGGGCAACTGGACGCTGTTTCGCAAGGTTATCTTTCCCGGCGCCCTGCCGTCGATCTTTGTCGGCCTGCGCTATGCGCTCGGTATCATGTGGCTGACGCTAATTGTCTCGGAGTCGATCGCTGCTTCATCCGGCATCGGCCACATGGCCAATAATGCCCGCGAATTCATGATGACCGATGTCGTCGTGCTGTCGCTGGTGATCTATGCGGTGCTCGGCAAGCTGGCCGATGTTGCCGCCCGGGCGATGGAGCGCAGGGCGCTCCGCTGGAACCCCACCTATCAGCAGCGCTGAGGACAGAGACATGAACGTCATCGCCCACCCACGATTTCAGCCGATCGAAAATAAAATCACGCAGCCCGAGGCGGCGAGCGTTGCACCAGGCGCCGGTGCCATCCGCGTCCGCGGCCTCGAAAAGCGTTTCGGCGACAACCAGGTCCTGCGGGGTATCGATCTCGATATTCCGGCCGGCCAGTTCGTCGCCGTCATCGGCAAGAGCGGCTGCGGAAAGAGCACGCTGCTACGCATCCTGATGGGGTTGGACGCGCCGACCGGCGGCAGCGTCGCCTTCGGCACGACCTCGGGCGAGGCGGCTCCGAACGCCCGCATCGTCTTCCAGGAGCCACGCCTGCTGCCCTGGCTGAGCGTCGCCGACAATGTCGCCGTCGGTCTCGGCGAGGGTGTTTCCAAGGCAGAAGGTCGCAAGGCTGCGGCGAGGGTTCTCTCGGAAGTGCAACTGGCTGAAAAGGCAGGCAACTGGCCGGCGCAACTGTCCGGTGGGCAGCGCCAACGCGTAGCGCTCGCCCGCGCGCTGGTCAGCAAGCCCGGCATCCTTGCCCTGGACGAGCCGCTCGGCGCCCTCGACGCGCTCACCCGCATCAGCATGCAGGAGCTCTTGAACCGCGTCTGGCGCGAACTCGGCTTCACAGCCGTCCTCGTCACCCACGATGTGAGCGAAGCGGTGCATCTGGCCGACCGCGTCATCGTGCTTGAGGAAGGCCGCATCGCCCTCGACCTGCCCATCCCCCACGTCCACCCCCGCCGCCACGGCAATCCGGCGCTGGCGGAGCTGGAAGGCAAGCTGCTGGCCGCGATCCTGGGGCATTGAGGCGACTGAGAAAGCGGCTCGCTTTCCGATCGACGAATTTTTGGCTGTAGCCGGTAGCGCGCTCGGTTATCAGTGCTGCTGCTTCAACCTTGCCACCACCAGATGGCCCGGGGTTGGCTGCCCGTCTTCCATGCGGACATTGATGTCGGTGATTTCGATGAGGTCGAAGCCGGTGGCTGTCAGGCGTTCGCGGACGTAGGCCTGAGCATGGGCGAAGCGCTGGTGGGGGCCGACCATGTAGGGGCGGCCGGCGAGTGTTTCTTCGGGCAGTGTTTCCGAGGAGAAGATGAAGAGGCCGCCGGGCGTCAGGTTTTCGGCGGTTCCGAAGAACAGCGGCTCGAGTGCACCGAGATAGGGCAGTACGTCGGTGGCGGTAATGATGTCGAAGGGTTCTTCGTCGTTGTCCTCGAGGAAGTCCTCGACCTCGGCGACGAACAGCGAATCGTAGATGTCCTTCTCGTCGGCGATCTCGACCATGTTTTCCGACAGGTCGATGCCGGTCATGTCGTCGACGATGTCGCTGAGCACGCCGCCGGTCAGCCCGGTGCCGCAGCCGAGATCGAGCAGCCGCTTGAAGGGCCCGAGGCCGAGTGCCTGCAGGCGCTGGCGAACCAGCATCGGCACGTGGTAGCCTAGTTGCTCGACGAGGACGTCCTCGAAGACTTCGGCATGCTGGTCGAACAGCGTCTCGACATAGGCGTCGGGCGCCCGCGTCGGCGTGTCGCCGCGTCCCATCGAAGCGATGCGCACGGAGGCGCCGCCATGATCGTCGGGGTCGATCGCAAGGACCTCGTTGTAGGCGGCGACGGCCGCGTCGATGTCTCCGGATTTCTCCAGTTCGAGGGCTCGGTTATAGGCGTCGGCCAGCGCGTCTTCGTCGATCTTGTTTTTCATGCCGGCTTTTTAAGCCGGGTCAAAAGCCGCTGCAACCGCTATTTCAGTTCAGGATGAATTCGCCTTTGAGGGCGCGCCAGTCTGTCGCCGAGATCAGCTTGCGGTGGACGTAGCGGACGGAGTGGAGGGGGCCGTCGAGTTTCTCCTGCCAGAATTTCAGGAAGCTGCGCATTTCCGGAAAGTCCGGGGAGAGATCGTAGTCCTGCCAGAGATAGGTCTGGAGGATGGCGGGATGGTCGGGAAGGCGGTAGAAAATCTCGGCAGTGGTCAGTCCGTAGCCTTTCAGCTGCAATTCCATTTCCTTGTGCATCGGTCCCTCGCTTGCGGTTCCAACTCTTGAGCGTGACGGTCGTCACAAGGATATGGAAACACGGGATGCTTAACCGAAGCTTTCGGAAATGCCTTTTCAAGACATTTTTGTGACGGTAATCAACAGGTTAGCAGTTCTCCAAGGGGAGTGCTGCCAGCGTGTCGGACCTCGCCCTTACCGGACGAGGTGCCGTGTCAGCCGGCGTTCTGTCCATTCCAGGAAATGGCGCAGGATTTCGACGATGCTGAGGTAGAAGATCGCCGCCCAGAGGTAGCTCTGGTAATCGTAGGTCTGGGAGAAGGCATAGCGCGTTTCACCCATGAGGTCGAAGACGGTGATGATGGCAACGACCGCCGAGCCCTTTACCATCAGGATGATTTCGTTGCCGTAGGGGCGAAGCGCGACGATCAGTGCCTGCGGCAGGATGATCTTGAAGAAGGCTACCAGCTTGGGGATGCCGAGCGACGAGGCTGCCTCGTGCTGGCCCTTGGAGACGCTGATGATGGCGCCACGCAGGATTTCCGTCTGGTAGGCAGCGGTGTTCAGTGTCAGCGACAGCAGCCCGCAATACCAAGCCTCGCGAAAGAACCACCAGAGGCCGACCGACTGCCATTCGGGCCGAAAGCTGCCGAGGCCGTAGTAGATCAGGAAAAGCTGGGCGAGGATCGGCGTTCCACGAAAGACGTAGACGTAGACATAGGCAAAGCCGCTGAACAGCCGGTTCTTCGACATGCGGGCAAATGCCAGCGGTACCGACAGCACGGCGCCGAAGACGATCGAGAAGGCCACCAGTTCGAGCGTCGTTATCAGGCCATGCACGAAGCGCGGCCCGTATTTGAAGAATTTCTCGTTGTCCCAGTTGGTAATCATCATCGCCAGCAGGGCAACACCGAGGAGGGCCCAGAGGGTCACGACGATGTAGCCCGTCATCCGGGCCGGTCGCATCCGGGTCATCGCTTCCGGTGGCGGCGCGCGTGGCGGGATAAGGGCCTTCGAATAGCTCATCGCGATGCCTCCGAACGCTTGGTCCACCGGTCGACAAAGCCGAGGCCGACCGACGAGACGATGGCAAGGAACAGGTAGAGGCCGCAGGCCAGCAGGTAGAAGCCGAAGGCATCCTTGGTGACGCGCACCGCGATGCCGGTCTGGCGCAGGATGTCGGTCAGGCCGATGATCGAGACGTAGGAGGTGTCCTTCAGGAGGTTCATCCAGAGGTTCCCGAGGCCGGGCAGGGCGATACGGATCAGCTGCGGCAGGACGATCAGCTGCATGGTGCGAAACCGTCCGAGGCCCAACGAATCGCCAGCCTCGTACTGGCCCTTGGGGATGGCGCGGAATGCCGACAGCAGGACTTCGGCGCAATAGGCGGAAAACACCACCGAGAGAGCCAGCATGCCGGCCACGAAGGCATTGATCTCGACGCGTCCCTCGTAGCCGAGAGAGGCAAGCAGGCTCTGGAGGGCGATCTGGATGCCGTAATAGACGATGAACAGCGTTAGCAGTTCGGGAAGACCGCGGAAGATCGTCGTGTAGATGCTGGCCGCCAGCCGTACGGACTTTTCTTCCGACTGCTGGCCGAGCGCCACGAGGAAGCCGATGGCAAGGCCGACCGGCAGGGTGGACAGCGCGACGACGATGGTGACCTTCATGCCGAGGGCAATCTCGTCGCCCCAGCCTGTATCGCCGCAGGCGATGACCGTTCCCGAACCGAACAGACTGAAAAGGCCGACCGGCCCGCATAAAGGATCGAAGATAGTGCTCATCCGATCCCACAGGGATCCGAGGGCGGAAAACGCTCCGCTCATGCCTTTATTTCCCCTCGCGACTGTTTCGTCGCTTACTATTACCGACAGTTCTCAAATAAAAACGGCGGAAGAGCAAGCCTCCCGCCGCCAGTATTTTGCATCGCATCTAAACCCGGCGATTACTTTCCGTAAACGTCGAAGTCGAAATACTTGTCCTGGATCTTCTTGTAGGTGCCGTCGGCGCGGATGGCGGCAAGCGCGGTGTTGAGCTTGGTCTTCAGCGCATCGTCGCCCTTGCGGACGCCAATGCCGGCGCCTTCGCCGTTGATAACCGGATCGATTGGCAGGGTGCCGAGCATCTTGCAGCAGCTGCCGGCATCCGACTTGACCCATTCCGACAGGACGACAACGTCGTCGATGACGGCATCGATACGGCCGTTCGTCATGTCGAGCTTGTACTCGTCAGCGGTCGGGTACAGCTTCAGTTCGGCATCCTTCAGGTGGGCCGTCGCATAGTTGGCATGGGTTGTCGACGACTGGGCGCCGATGGTTTTGCCCTTGAGGCCGGCGTCGGTCGCTTCCGTGACCTTGGAATCCTTCGGCACGGCAATGGCAGGTGGGGTGTTGTAGATCTTGTTGGTGAAGTCGATCGACTTCAAGCGCTCAGGCGTGATCGACATGGAGGAGACGATCATGTCGAACTTCTTCGCCTGCAGGGCAGGAATGATGCCGTCGAAATCCTGGTTGACGATCGTGCACTTGACTTTCATCTGGTCGCACAAGGCGTTGGCGATGTCGATGTCGAAGCCCTGGAACTTGCCGGCTGAATCCAGCGATTCGAAGGGCGGGTAGGTCGCATCGGTGCCGATGGTCAGCGTGTCGCCGTCGGCCATGGCCACGCCGGAAAAGAGCGACATCGCTGCGAGCGACGCTGCGGCGAAGAGACGGGTTGAGTTGCGCATGTGGATCCTCTCTGTTGGTGACCGCGGGGTGTTCTTGTTTTCCGCGCGCGGTTTGAATGGGGCGGAAATCGCGAGGACCGCCTTGCGGAGATAATTTTCCTCTTTTCGAGAGAATTGCAACCGGAATCATCTGTCGATGATGCAGTGCACAGTTTCCGCGCCCGGAGGCCATGTGAACGGTGGCTGCACGCAACATTCATCGGGGATTCATTTCACGGACTTTAGAAAAGCGGAACAAAATGAAGGCCGATACCCTTTGGATGCGCCCGACCGCAAATTGGCCCGAATGTATCGGAACAAGACACCCGAGGGCGGCCGGATCGAGAAATTCGGTTCGCCATAACGACAAGACCAGAACGACAAGAAACGAAGAGGAAATTCCGTGGGTACCAGATCAAGATTGTTCGCCAGTGCCGCCTTTCCGCTGCTGTCCCTGTCGCTGATGCTGCAGCCGGTACACGCCGCGATGCTGGTCGGCGGCACCGTCAACACCACTGTCCGGCAAGCGGACAATGCTGCATCGTTCGAGGTAGCGCAGGCGACAGCCGAGCCTGCGGAAGACGAGCAGGACCCCAAGAAGAAAAAGAAGCCCGGCGCTGAGGAGCCCGGCAAGGAGCCGCCGAAGGCCGAAAAGCATGGTGAGCCCGAAGCGCCCAAGGCTGAAAAGCCCGCAGAGCCCAGAGCCGAGAAGCCGGTAGAGCCCAAGGCTGAGAAGCCTCCAGAGCCGAAGGCCGAGAAGCCGGTAGAGCCGAAGGCTGAGAAGCCGGCTGAACCGGAAGCGCCGAAGCCACCGAAGGCTGAAAAGCCCGTCGAAATGGAAGCACCGAAGCCGCCGAAGGCCGAAAAGCCTGCCGAGCCGGAAGCTGCCCCTGCAAAGCCGAAGGTACAGGAACTGGAAGCGCCGAAGCCTCCGAAGGCCGAGAAGCCTGCGGCAGCCGAGCCAGAGGCACAGCCCGAAACCAGGAAGCCTGCGGCCGAAGCGCCTGCTGTTCGCTCCAAGGCAGCCGAAGCCCCCGCAGCAGAGCCGGCAGCGCCTGCACCGCCGCCAGCCGGCAAGCACCAGAAGCCTGCAGAGGCCAATGGTGAGGCAGCGCCGGCGCCTGCAACGCCGGGTGAGAAGCCCGTAAAGCCCGTCATGCCGGCCGAAAAGGTCGCCCCGAACGCCGAGAAGCCTCCGGCACCGGCCGCTGAAGGCGTTGCGCCTGCCAAGCCTGCCGCCGAACAGCCACCCGCAGCGGCTGGCCAGCGCCAGGTGGCCCCAGGCACCGAACCGGTTACCCCCGGCAAGCCGGCACCCGGAGCAGCCGTCGCCCCTGCAGCCAACGGTGCCGCACCGGCAGCCGCAGCACCGGCAGCGCCCAGCACTGCCGGCGAGCAGGTTTCGCCAGCCGAACTGCAGCGTCGTCAGAAGATCGCCGAGAACCCGGCTGCTGCCGGCGCAGGCAGCGGCCCCGTCATCCTGCCCGTCCAGAACGGCACTGCCGTCCTCGACAGCGACAAGGATGCCGCGCGTCGCGGTCACCGTGGCCAGCCGGGCGCAGGTCAGCCGGGCGCTCCCGGCCAGCCCCCGGCTCCCGGGCAGCCGGCAGCGGCCGCACCGGGCCAGCCTGCTCCGCCAGCACCTGCCAACGTCCGTGCGCCGACATCCGATGCCGACGCGCAACGTGCAGCCGGCGGCAACCAGGCGCCACCTGTAAAGATGGAGGCCGTCACCAGCGAGCAGGGTCGTCGCATGGATCGGCAGCCGGATTACGTCTCGCCCCAGGGCGTGCGCATCGACGACCGCCAGGACAACCGCGTCATCGTCAACTTCGGCGACAACGTCTTCGTCCGGCACGACGATACGCAGCGCTTCGTGCGTGACGGCGAACGCCCGGTCTACGAGCAGCTGCCCCGCGACCGTTACCGCGAGACGATCGACCGTCCCGACGGCGACCGCATCGTCACCGTGCGCAATCGCTACGGCGATATCATCCAGCGCTCGCGCATCGATGCACGCGGCCGGGAATACGTGCTGTTCTATTCGCCCGAACTGGAGAATTCGCCGGATCAGGACGACTATTACCGCGATCCCGGTGATGAACTGCCGCCGATGCGCCTGCGCATTCCGCTCAACCAGTACATCATCGATACCAGTGCCGATCAGGACCAGGATTACTACGACTTCCTGCGCAAGCCTCCGGTCGAGCCGGTCGAGCGTGTCTATTCGCTGAACGAGGTCCGATATTCGGCTCGTATTCGTGACAAGGTGCGGCGTATCGATCTCGATACGATCACCTTTGCGACGGGCAGTGCCGAAATCCCGATGGAGCAGGCAAAGACGTTGCGCGGAATTGCCGAGGCCATCGGCAGTATCGTCAAGAAGGATCCGACCGAGACCTTCCTGATCGAGGGTCATACGGATGCCGTGGGTACGCCCCAGAGTAACCTGATCCTTTCGGACCAGCGCGCCGAATCCGTCGCAAACGTGCTGACCGACGTCTACGGCATCCCGCCCGAAAACCTTGCGACGCAGGGCTATGGCGAGCAGTACCTGAAGATCAACACGCCGGGACCGGAGCAGGAAAACCGCCGCGTCACCATCCGCCGCGTCACGGCGCTGGTCCGCCCTGTCGCCGTCCGCTAACCACCTGTCCTGATGAAGAAAATACGCCGCCGGAGAAATCCGGCGGCTCAGACTGATGACAAACCCTGAAGAAGCGTGTTTGACGAGAGCGATACCTTACTCTCCCTCATCCTCGCCCTTGTGGCGGGGATCCAGCGACACGACGTCTGTCGGGTCAAAAGACTCTTTCAGCTCAAAGACTTGAGCTGACTGGATCCCCGCCACAAGGGCGAGGATGAGGGGAGTTTGACAACCGGCTCAATTTCCCGAGTAACCTGCAGAGTTATTAGATCATAGCTTTGTCATCAGTCTGCGCCGCTGGAGAAATTCGGCGGCTTTTTTATGGGCTCGGCTTTTCCAGGCCGACGGTCGTGGCGATGAAGTCGGCGATGGCCATTGTGTCGTCGAGGTCGAACACGGGCAATCTGTCGTCGAGGACTGCGTGATCGGCGGCGATTGCGACGATATGCGGGTCCTGCGGTGCCAAAGGTTCGCGGTTGGCCGATGCCGACCGGCGGGCTTCGATCTTGGGGATCGGCTCGCGCTTGTAGCCCTCGACCAGAACCAGATCGCAGGGGGCGAGGCGGGCGAGGATCTCGTCGAAGCCCGGCTCCGGTGCGCCGCGCATCTCGTGCATGATGGCGTACCGCGTGCCCGACACCAGCGCCACTTCATGGGCGCCGGCCTCGCGGTGACGGAAGCTGTCGGCGCCGACCTTGTCGATGTCGAAGTCATGGTGGGCATGCTTGATCGTCGAGATCCGGTAGCCGCGACGGGTGAACTCGGTGACGAGGCGGACCGCGAGCCCCGTCTTGCCGGAGTTCTTCCAGCCGGCAATGCCAAAAATCTTCGGCGCTGTCATCGGTGCAGAGCCTGCAGCCAGAGCTCGGCGGCGGCGAGTTCCTCTGGTGTGTTGACGTTGAGAAAGGGATCGATGGTGCCGTTTTCCGTCTGGATCAGCGGGAAGATGACTTCGGCCAGCGGATAGCGCCGCTGGAAGTCGCGCACCCGCCGCTTTCCATCCGAAAGTATCCAGCGCTCGAGTTCGTCGGCCAGCGACACCGGCCAAAGGGCAACGATAGGGTGCTGCTCGCCGCTCGACGAGGCGATGGCGATGGTCTGTCCGTCGTGGCGGGCATCGGCAAGCCGTGCCATCAGGTCCGTCGGCAGGAACGGGCCATCGGTCGGCACGGTCAGGACATGGCTGGCGGCGGGATGGTTCGCCTCTGTATCGCGCATGGCGGCCAGCACGCCGGCCAGCGGGCCCAATTGTCCGGGGAGGGTGTCGGGCACCCGGCGCAGGCCCTCGCCGCCTTCGAAGTCCAGCGGCGCATTGACGGCGACCTCGCTCGACTGCGGGGTCATGCGGGCAACGATGTGCGCAATAAGCGGCACGCCGCCGACGGTTGCCAATGCCTTGTTGCTTCCCATCCTGCTCGAGCGGCCGCCCGCAAGGATGACGCAGGGCAGCTTTTCTGTCGCGAACACCATCGTGTCTTGTTCCTCTGTCAGACGGGAACGCGCGGATCCGATCTTTGTGCCAGCTGGCTGGCGTGTTTGCGCCGGCTTTCGCGGTAGAAAGTATAGAGGCCGGAGGCGATGACAATGGCCGCGCCGACCGCCGTCCACAGATCAGGCATCTCGCCGAAGAATATCATGCCGAGCAGGGCTGCGAAAATCAGGCTGAGATAGCGCATCGGCGCAACGACGGCGATGTCGCCGGTGCGCATCGCAAGGATCGCCGTCTGGTAGCCGGCAAGCACCATCACCGACGCCAGCGCCAGATGCATCAGCGCGACCGGACCTGGGCTATGCCAGCCGCCCAGCGGCACGACGAGGATGCCGCCGATCAGCGACACGCCGATGGCCGTGCAGACGGTCACCATCAGCGACGGCACCTGCTTGTCGACGCAACGGGTGGCGAGATCGCGGGCGGCGGTGATGAAGACGCTGGCGATGACGATCAACGCTGCCGGCGTGAAACCCTCCGGCCCGGGACGGACGATGACCAGCACGCCGAGAAACCCGACCGTGATTGCCGACCAGCGCCGCCAGCCGACCGGCTCTTTCAGGAACAATGCGGCGCCGAGCGTCACGGCCAGCGGCAAAGCCTGGATGATCGCCGAGGCATTGGCAATCGGCATCATGCCGAGCGCCGAGATGTAGGTAGCGGCCGCCAGCGCCTCGCAGACCACCCGCAGCAGGATCATCGGCTGGGCAATGACCTTGAACGAACGCAGCGCGCCCAGGTGTCTGGCGATCAGGTAGACCATGACGCTGGTGAGCAGGCCGCGCAGCAACATGATCTCGCCGGCATTCATGACCGAGATGACAGATTTGGACAGGGCATCGCTGCAGGAAAAGGCCGCCATGGCCGCTGCCATATACAGCGCACCTTCCGTATTCTTCGATCGGGCCATTGGTCACTTCCACCGGTTTGCGTGGCAGTGTCTACGCGGGAAAGCGGCGATTGGGAATCTGTGACGGAAAGGTTATCGGGAAAATCGTTTGTGCGATGCGGTATCCCCCGATGGGTCCGGCAGTTCGGTTACAGAGAGCGGCACTGGCAGGTAGCCGGACGAAGGACCGTGCAGAAAAATATCACCCGCCGGTGACGCTCATGTGGCGGGCGACGGCGGGGCGGTTGTGGGTGCGGTCGATGATGAAGTCGTGGCCTTTCGGCTTGCGGCGGATGGCCTCGTCGATTGCCATGCTGAGGAGTTCGTCGTCGGGGGTCGCGCGAAGGGCGGCGCGCAGGTCTGCGGCGTCGTTCTGGCCGAGACACATGTAGAGCGTGCCGGTGCAGGTCAGGCGGACGCGGTTGCAGCTTTCACAGAAATTATGGGTGAGCGGGGTGATGAAACCCAGCCGGCCGCCGGTTTCCTCGACGGTGACATAGCGGGCAGGGCCGCCGGTGCGATAGCCGATATCAGTCAGGGTAAACTGCTTTTCCAGATCCGACTTCACCTTGGATAAGGGAAGATACCGATCAGTGCGGTCTTCCTCGATCTCGCCCATCGGCATCGTCTCGATGACGGTGAGGTCCATGCCGCGTGCATGGGCAAACCGCAGCAGGTCGGGAATTTCCGTTTCGTTGAAGCCTTTCAGCGCGACGGCATTGAGCTTGATCTTGAGGCCGGCGGCAAGGGCGGCATCGATACCTTCCATCACCCGGGCGATATCGCCCCAGCGGGTGATTTCCTTGAACTTGTCGGCATCCAGCGTGTCGAGCGAAACGTTGATACGGCGCACGCCGCAGGCGTAAAGCTCGTCTGCGAAACGGGCGAGCTGCGAGCCGTTGGTGGTCAGCGTCAGCTCCTCCAGCGCGCCGGACTTGACCTTGTCGCCGAGGCTGCGGATCAGCTGCATGATGTTCTTGCGGACGAGTGGTTCGCCGCCGGTGAGCCGGATCTTGCGCACGCCCTTGGCGATGAATGCCGAACAGAGCCGGTCCAGCTCTTCCAGCGTCAGAAGGTCCTTCTTCGGCAGGAACGTCATGTTTTCCGCCATGCAATAGGTGCAGCGGAAGTCGCAGCGGTCCGTCACGGAAACGCGCAGGTAACTGACCATCCGACCGAAGGGGTCGATCATGGAGGAAGGGCTTGCCGAAAGTGGAGAGGCGCTGGCGATAGTGCCGACGATGCTGTTCACAAATATATCTCCGTGATTGAACATAACTGGGACGACTGGCTTGTTGCGTCAAGGCAAATGCTCGAGAAAAGAGTCTTGCGCGCGGTGCGGCCGCAGCCTAGTCCTGCGGTTGTAGCAAAGAGTGGGGCGCAGTATGAGCGGGATTTGGCCGACCGAGTTGCGGGTATCGAAGGATCGGCAACGATTGCTGGTGACTTTCAACGATGGCGCCAGTTTCGACATTCCGGCCGAACTGATGCGGGTGACATCCCCGTCTGCCGAGGTTCAGGGGCACGGACCCGGCCAGAAGGTGACCGTTGCCGGCAAGCGCGATGTCGGCATCATGACGATTACGCCAACCGGAAATTATGCGGTCCGCATCGGCTTCGACGACCTTCACGACACCGGCATTTTCACTTGGACCTATCTGCGAGAGCTGGGTGAGAATGGGCCGGCGCTGATGGCAGCCTACGAGAGCGAACTGGCCGACAAAGGCCTGAGTCGCGACAGGGTCGGCCAGCACTGAGAACATCAGGTGGGGATAGAGTATGACCGGTCGTAAAGCAGATGGATGGTTACGTCAGAAGGGGAGCCGGAACGAGCACCGGGTCTCGTTCGTCGAGTTGTTTTTCGACCTCGTGTTTGTGTTCTCGATATCTCAGCTCGCCCATGCGCTTTACGAGCATTTCACCGTGCTCGGCGTACTTCAGGCGCTGCTGCTGACGCTCGCCGTCTGGTGGGTGTGGATATTCACAACCTGGGTCACCAACTGGCTCGATCCGGACCGGCAGCCGGTGCGGGTGATGCTGTTCGTGCTGATGCTCGCCGGGTTGATTCTCTCGGCATCGATCCCCGAGGCGTTCGGCGAGAAGGGCCTGATGTTTGCGGGCGCATTCGTGTTCATGCAGGTAGGGCGCTCGCTGTTCGCGGTCTACGCGCTGCGCCACGCCGCCCCCTCCAATCACCGCAATTTCCTGCGCATCACCGTCTGGCTGTTGTTGTCCGGCGTCTTCTGGATCGCCGGTGGCCTGGAAGAGGGAGAGGTACGGCTGGTGTGCTGGCTGGTAGCGCTGGCGATCGAATATGCAGCACCAGCCGCCGGTTTCTTGGTGCCGGGCCTCGGGCGCTCGACGCCTGCGGACTGGAACGTCTCGGGCGCACACCTGGCGGAACGCTGCGCGCTGTTCATCATCATCTGCCTCGGCGAGGCCATTCTCGAGGCCGGGGAGACCTTCTCCGAGATGCCGCTCGTGCCGCAGAGCATGATGATGCTCGTTTGCGTTTTCGCCGGCACTGTGGCGATGTGGTGGATCTACTTCCAGTTCGGCCACGAGCGTGCCGCCCATCGGATTGAGCATGCCGAGTTGCCCGGCAGTCTCGCGAGGCAGGCGTTCACCTACGCGCATATCCCTATTCTCGCCGGTATTATCGTCACCGTGGTCGCCAACGAGCTCGCCCTGACGCATCCGGACGATGTGGCGGACCTAGGCGTTGCCGGCGCTATCCTCGGTGGCCCGCTGATTTTCCTATGCGGTAATCTCTGGTTCAAGGCGACCACCGGCAACCGTCCGCCGCTGTCGCATCTTGTTGGTATTGCTGTTCTGCTGCTGTCGATGATGCTCGCGTCGCGGGTCGACAGGTTCGACCTGGCAATCCTTGCGACCGGCATTCTTGTAGGGGTGGCGCTGTGGGAATTCGTGTCGCTGCGGCACAGTTCACAGACCTTGCGGCAGCGCTGACCGGCCTCGGTATCGAGGCTCAGTTCTTGTAGATCAGCCAGCTCTTGCTGAAATCCTTCTGCATGCCGCTCTGATATTGCGACGTGCAGTTGCGTCCGGAATTTTTGGCCTGATAGAGCGCGATATCGGTGTTGCTGTAGAGTTCGCCCGGATCCTTCGCTTCCGACGCCATGCAGACGCCAAGCGACATGGTGATCGGCCCGTAGTCGACGCGGGTGCGCGAATTGCGGAAGGGGGTCGATTCGAGAGTGCGGCGGATCCGCTCGCAGATCGCCATCACCTCGTCAGCCGTATTGCCATCGATGATCAGGGCGAATTCCTCGCCGCCGGTGCGGGCAACGAAGACGTCACGACGGACGTTGGCGCGGATTACTGACGCGACTGTCGCCAGGATCTTGTCGCCGACCGGATGGCCGAAGTTGTCGTTGACCTTCTTGAAATTGTCGATGTCGCATAACACCAGCGCCGTGACGGACTTAGCCATCGGATTGTCGAACACCGATGCGAGGCGGTCATCGAAGGCGCGGCGGTTGGAGAGGCGCGTCAGGGAATCGGTGTTGGCGATGCGCTTATATTCGTCGAGTTCCTTGCGAACCTGATCCATCTCCTGAGAGCGCTGGGCAACATCCTCAACCGTCTTTTCGCCGCGCGCCATAGTGTCGCCGGTGGCTTCGGTCAGCATGTCAATCGCATTGCGCAGCAGGTCGGCGCTGTTGGCGGTCTTCGAGGTGATACGGGCGAAGGTTTCGCCGAGGAGCTTGTTGTAGCTGGAAAGCGATGTCTGTTCCTGCTTCAGGGTGCGCAGGACGCCATCCAGCTCGTTTATGATTCGCGAATGGGCGTCGTCGTAGATCCGTGTGGAATGTGAAAAATACTGGCTGCCGAGAAGATCGATCTCTTCCTGCGTGGCGTTGCTGCCAAGTGCTGCCAAGTCACGGGTGAGAGCTGGGTTGGAGCCAATATAGGCTTCGTAGAAAAGCTCGTAATTGCGCGGGATCGGAGCAACGCCCATAGCTCGCATAGCATAGATGATCTGTCCTGCCACGTCGGGAATTTGCGACTTGGACGCAATCACCGTGCTCATTGGCGAACTCCTAAGGATTTAAATGACTATGGTTTATGTAGCCTAAATTTCTTTTGAAAAGATTAAGGGTAACCTTGCTGGAAATTAGTAATGAAATCCTGCGAATACTGTTAAGCTATTGAATATAATTGTAATTATTGAAAGTGCGGTTGCAGATTTTGTCTTTGTTGGCAAGAAAAGTCTACCGGAAGTTAATATTATATTTATCTAATTAAATGTTTTGGTTGCGTTGGGCATCCCGGCCGAAGCCGGGATGCGAGGGCCGAATGTTACTTCGGGCCGATCATGTTTTCAGGCCGAACCAGTGTGTCGAACTCCTCGTTGCTGAGATATCCTCCGCCAACGGCTTCCTCGCGCAGCGTGGTGCCGTTCTTGTGGGCGGTCTTTGCGATCTTGGCGCAGGCATCGTAGCCGAGGCGCCCGTTCAACGCTGTCACCAGCATCAGCGAGTTCTCGACACCCTTGCGGATGTTATCCTCGCGCGCCTCGATGCCGACGACGCAATTGTCGGTGAAGGAGACGGCGGCGTCGCCGAGGAGCTGGACGGACTGCAGGAAATTGTAGGCCATCATTGGATTGAAGACATTGAGCTCGAAGTGGCCCTGGCTGCCGGCGAAAGTGATGGCGGCATTGTTGCCGAAGATGTGGGCGCAGACCTGTGTCAGGGCTTCCGACTGGGTCGGATTGACCTTGCCCGGCATGATCGACGAGCCCGGTTCGTTTTCCGGCAGCGACAGTTCGCCCAGACCGGCGCGTGGGCCGGAGCCGAGGAAGCGGATGTCGTTGGCGATCTTGAACAGGGCGGCGGCAGCAGCCGCGATGGCGCCGTGGGCGAATACCATGGCATCGTGGGCGGCCAGCGCCTCGAACTTGTTAGGCGCGGTGACGAAGGGCAGGCCGGTGATCGCCGCGATCTCTTCGGCAACTTTCTCGGCAAAGCCGATCGGTGCATTAAGGCCGGTGCCGACGGCCGTGCCGCCCTGGGCGAGTTCATAGAGACCGGGCAGCGTCAGTTCGATACGCTTGATGGCCGAGCCGACCTGGGCTGCATAGCCGGAAAATTCCTGGCCGAGCGTCAGCGGCGTGGCATCCTGCGTGTGGGTGCGGCCGATCTTGATGATGTGGGCAAAAGCCTTGACCTTGGCTTCCAGAGCCTCGTGCAGGTGGCGCAGGCCCGGCAGCAGGTGGTGGACGATCTGCTCGGCGCAGGCGACATGCATCGCCGTCGGATAGGTGTCGTTGGACGACTGGCTCATGTTGACGTGATCGTTCGGATGCACCGGCTTCTTCGAGCCCATGACGCCGCCGAGCATTTCGATTGCCCGGTTGGAAACCACTTCGTTGGCATTCATGTTCGACTGGGTGCCGGAGCCGGTCTGCCAGACGACCAGCGGGAAATGCGCATCGAGCTTGCCGTCGATGACTTCCTGCGCGGCGGCGACGATCACTTTACCGAGATCGGCGTCGAGCCCGCCGAGCTGCATATTGGCGCGGGCGGCTGCCTGCTTGACGATGCCCAGCGCGCGGACGATCGACATCGGCTGCTTTTCCCAGCCAATCTTGAAGTTGCCGAGCGAGCGCTGCGCCTGTGCGCCCCAGTACCGGTCGCTGGCAACGTCGATCGCGCCAAACGTGTCGGTTTCCTTACGGGTGGAAGTCATTCTGCTGCCTTTCGTGGGACCGTGGAGCTGCCGCTCCGTTCGAAAATCCGCGTTGTTATAAGGCCGATCCGCCGGTAAGAAAACAGCAAAGAGAAGTCTCCTGAAAGTTGCGTCGACTCGATCTTTCCAGGCCGCAAATTCCCGTGCTATTTATATCACGCGCCTTGCCAATGTTTTTCGGCCGATTTTTACGCCTCAATTGCAACGCAAAATTCCACAAAAAATTAACCAATAATTTCATAATTTTGTGTGAACTTCTGAGCGTTCGACGCGGCCGAATCCCATGCGAAAAGCAAGTATTCGTGCGTCGTTCCGACCGGGTGGTTTTCTTCCAATTCACCGCCCGATCTTCTAGTATCGCTGAATTATTTGACATGAGCTCGGGCTGTCCGACACACCCATGACAGGGGACTGAATTGAGAACGACATTTCTGACGAAAGCAGCAGCATCCGTCCTGGCACTATCCTGTGGCCTGACGATCGTTGGCACGTCTGCGCATGCCATGACGCTGATGGATTTCATTCGTGGCGGCAAGGGTCGGTCGCAGCAGCAGGTTGACAGCAATCAGATCCTGCCTCCGAGCATGCCGATTGCTCCCGTCCCCAGAGAAGGTGCGGGTGGTGGTGGCCCGGCTCCGAAGGTCAGCTCGCCGACCTACTACACCTACAAGCCCGAGCCGATGCGCCTGGTCGCAACGAGCAAATTCGCGGATCCGGTGGTCACCGGTGCCGTTGCCGATGTGTCTTCTGCTCCTGTCGCAGTCGACCCGTCCAGCGCCCAGCGTCGTTATCTCACCGAAGCCCGGGTGTCGGCGACCAACGATGTCGCCAAGGCTCTGGAGGACTATTACGCCGACAGCAAGAAGCCGATGGTCTGGGTTGCCGATAACGCGGTGTCCGAGAAGGCCAAGGCCGCCATGGCTGTGCTGGCGCAGGCCGATCTCATCGGTCTCGATCCCGACGACTACAAGGTTGCCGTTCCCGTCATCGACGAGGGCAGCGTCAATCCTGCCGACCGTGACCGGGCGCTGACTCAGTTCGAACTGGCGCTGTCGGCCAAGGTTCTCGCCTTCGTGCAGGACAACCAGCGCGGCCGCATCGATCCGAACAAGCTGTCCGGCTATCACGACTTCAAGCGCAAGGACGTCAACCTGATGCCCGTGCTGGGCAACCTGTCGCTCAGCCCTGACGTCACTGCCTATCTCAACAGCCGCAGCCCGCAGAACCCGCAGTTCGATGCCCTGAAGGCTGAATATGCCCGGTTGAAGGCCGAGACTACCAACGATGCCAACCGCGTCGCGATTACCCTCAGCGGCATCATCAAGCCCGGCGATACCTCGCCGCAGATCGCCAACATCGTCAAGGGCATCCAGCTCAAGGGTTCCGATGCGTTGACGACATCTCATGCCGACGTGTTCTCGTCCTATCAGCAGACGCCGTTGTACACGCCGGAACTGGTTTCGCTGGTCGAAGCGTTCCAGAAGGAAAAAGGCCTGACGGCCGATGGCGTCATCGGCCAGTCGACCGTTCGTGCGATCGTCGGGGAAAACAGCGATGCCAAGCTGCAGAAGCTGACCATCGCCATGGAACAGCTTCGCTGGCTGCCGGACCAGCTCGGCCCGCGCTACGTCTTCATCAACCAGCCGGCCTTCATGGTCTACTACTACAACGACAACAAGGAAGCGTTGTCGATGCGCGTCGTCGTCGGTGCCAAGGGGCACCAGACGAACTTCTTCGAGAACCAGATCCAGACCGTCGAGTTCAACCCGTACTGGGGCGTGCCGCAGTCGATCATCGTCAACGAGATGCTGCCGAAGCTCAGGGCCGATCCGAACTATCTCGACAAGACCGGCTACCAGGTCGAGGTCAACGGTCGCGCCGTCCCTTCGTCCAGCGTCGACTGGTACGGATCGACCACCAACATTGCCGTGCGCCAGCCGCCGAGCAGCGACAATGCGCTGGGCGAACTGAAGATCCTGTTCCCGAACAGCCATGCGATCTACATGCATGATACGCCGTCGAAGAGCTTCTTCAAGAAGGACATGCGCGCCCTCAGCCACGGCTGCGTCCGCTTGGCCGATCCGCGCGCCATGGCAGCGGCAGTGCTGAACACGACTGTTGCCGATGTCGCCAAGCAGATCGCCACCGGCGAGAACAAGGCCGTGCCCGTGCCGCAGCGCTTCCCGGTCTACATCGCCTACTTCACGGCGTGGCCGGACAAGGATGGCGTCGTTCGCTACTTCGACGATGTCTACGATCGCGACACCTACACGATGAAGGCGTTCGCTACGACGACCAAGGTCCGCGAAGCGCAGATCTGATCGCGTCCCTCGGACAATTACTTTCGACAGGCGGCCCTCGGGTCGCCTGTTTCGTTTCGGAGATATGCCTCAGCGCGTTGCGAGCAGCCTTGTGACCAGTTCGGGCGTCAGTTCTTCGTAGTGCTGGATGATATGGTTTGGAGACAGGCTTGCGATCTCCACGTCTGAGTAGCCGAAGGGCACGGCGATCGACGGAACTGCGGCATTGCGGGCGGCGAGGATGTCGTTGATGCTGTCGCCGACCATGATTGCCCGCGTCGCATCGCCGCCAGCCTTGTCGATGGTGCCGAGGATATGCTGGCCGTCAGGCTTGCGGACAGGGAAGGTATCGCCGCCAACGATGGTTGCGAAGTAGTGGTCGAGGCGTAGCTTCTGGAGCAGGGTTACAGCCAGCGCCTCCATCTTGTTGGTGCAGACAGCAAGCGCGAAGCCTTCGGCCCTTAGGCGGTCCAGGGCGGCGACGAGACCGGGATAAGGCTTGCTGTCGCCCGGCATGGTCTTGCCGTAGAAGTCAATGAAGCGCTCCATCAGAGGCGGCATGTCCTTTTCCTCGAGATCGTAACCGCCGAGCTTGCAGGCCCGCTCGATCATAGTTTTTGCACCGTGGCCTACCAGATAGGTGAGGTCGTTATAGCCGACCGGCTGGAGGTCGAGGGCGGCGATCGTATGGTTGAGGCTGGCGACGAGATCCGGCGCGGTATCGACCAGCGTTCCATCGAGATCGAAGACTACAGTGGGAGTTTTCACGGGCAGACCGCCTTGGCTAACGGGGAGGGAAAAACGAGCCTTTCCAGTAAAAGATCGCGTCTGCCAATGCAACGCCGGCGAACTCCGGCTGCCTCTTGCGCGCCTCTCGGGATGCCGCCGCAATTCTTCCGCACCGCCGAATTTTGGCTTCCGTTTGCCAAGCGGGCCGTGTAAACAGCACTCCATCGAAACGGTGGGAGCACGTGGCGCATGGACGCCCGCGAAATGAAGATCAAAGCTGCGGCAGTGGCTCTCGATTATGTCGAGAGCGGCATGCGGCTTGGCATCGGCACCGGCACCACCGCTGAGGAATTCGTCAGGCTGCTTGCCGAAAAGGTCGCCGACGGATTGCGGATCGAAGGCATTCCGACATCCGAGCGCACGGCGCGGCTCTGCATGGAGCTGGGCGTGCCGCTCAAATCACTGGACGAGCGCCCGGAACTGGACCTGACCATCGACGGCGCCGACGAACTCGACCACAGCTTGCGACTGATCAAGGGCGGTGGCGGCGCGCTGCTGCGCGAAAAGATCGTCGCTGCCGCATCCGGCCGAATGATCGTCATTGCCGACGAGAGCAAGCTTGTCGAAACCCTGGGTGCATTTCCATTGCCCATCGAGGTCAACATCTTCGGGCTGACGGCAACGCGGCTGATGATCGAAAAGGCTGCGGCCAGACTTGGGTTATCCGGCGCCCTGGCATTGCGCCAAGCGGGCGACCAGACTTTTACGACCGATGGCGGGCACTACATCCTCGATGCATCTTTTGGCCGCATTGCTGATGCAGAGGCGCTATCAGCCGCACTTCATTCCATACCCGGCGTTGTCGAACACGGGCTCTTTATCAACTTGGCGACGCTTGCGGTCATTGCCGGCCCGGCAGGCGCGCACACGCTTCACGCGCATCATACAGGAGATTGAACACATGATCAAAATAGCGGGTTTCGGCCGCCTGGCCGCTGCAACCGTTCTTCTTTCCGGCATGGCGTTCGGTTCAGTCAGCGCGCAGGAAATCTCCGAAGAACAGATGAAGGCTGCCCGTGCCGCGATCAACGCGCTCGGCATCACCAATCAGTTCGATTCCATCCTGCCGACGCTGGCCGAGCAGCTGAAAAGCACGATGATCCAGGCCAACCCGAATTTCCAGGAAGCCATCAGCTCGACCGTCGACCAGCAGGCGCTCGCGCTTGCTGCCCGCCGCGCCGACCTCGAGAAGGAAGCGGCTGCAACCTATGCCAAGTCGTTCACAACCGAAGAACTAAAGGCAATGGCCGACTTCTACAATTCGGAAGCGGGCAAGAAGCTGCTGAAGGATGGCCCGATCGCCACACGCGAACTCTACAAGGCTGCCGACATCTGGGGACAGGGCATTTCGCGTGACCTCGCCAACCAGAGCAACAAGGCACTCGAGAAGATCGTCAAGGTTCCGCCGGCTCCGCCAGTTGCCGACGCCGCACCGGCTCCGGCTGCCAAGGCACCTGCTGCAAAGCCGGCACCTGCTCCGAAGCCCTAATCGCTTCGCATATCTGTTATTCCAAAGCCCGGTTCATCCGGGCTTTTCTTTTTATCGCCGGTATTCCTATATCAGCATCGATCCAGCCGGCTCGCCGGCATAGAAATTCCAGGAGCTCCCATGCCGTCATTCGATTTTGATCTTTTCGTCATCGGTGGAGGCTCCGGCGGCGTGCGCAGCGCCCGCGTCGCGGCGTCGCTTGGCAAGAAAGTCGGGATTGCCGAGGAATTCCGGTATGGCGGGACCTGCGTCATCCGTGGCTGCGTTCCTAAAAAGCTGTTCGTCTACGCCTCGCAGTTCCACGAGCATTTCGAGGATGCGGAAGGGTTCGGCTGGACTGTCGGCAAGAGCACGTTCGACTGGAGCAAGCTGGTCGAGGCCAAGGACAGGGAAATCACCCGTCTCGAAGGGCTTTACCGCAAGGGCCTCGATAATGCCAAGGCCGAGATATACGACAGCCGCGCCGAGCTCGTCGATGCCCATACCGTGCGCCTCACCAAGACCGGCCAGACGGTGACTGCCGAGCGCATCGTCATCGCCGTCGGCGGAATGCCGAATGCGCACCAGTCGCTTCCGGGCCACGAGTTCTGCATTTCCTCGAACGAGGCGTTCGACCTGAAGACGCTGCCGAAGTCGATCCTGATTGCCGGCGGCGGCTACATCGCCGTCGAATTCGCCAATATCTTCCATGGCCTCGGCGTCGATACGACGCTGATCTATCGCGGCGCCGAGATCCTGTCGCGTTTCGACAACGACATGCGCCAGGGCCTGCATGAGGCAATGGTCGCCAAGGGCATCAAGATCCGCTGCCATGATGTCATCGAGGAAGTCACTAGGACGGCGGAGGGCCTGCAGGCCCGCACGAAGCAGGGCGATACGCTGAGCGTCGACACGGTGATGCTGGCGCTTGGCCGCGATCCCCACACCAAGGGGCTCGGGCTGGAGGCCGCCGGCGTCAAGGTCGACGGTCGTGGCGCCATCGTCGTCGACGAATACTCGCGCACCTCGGTGCCAAACATCTTTGCACTCGGCGACGTCACCGATCGGGTACAACTGACGCCGGTCGCCATTCACGAGGCGATGTGCTTCATCGAGACCGAATACAAGAACAATCCCACCAAGCCGGATCACCAGCTGATCGCCACCGCCGTGTTCTCGCAGCCTGAAATCGGCACCGTCGGCCTGAGCGAGGAGGAGGCCGCTAAAAAATATGAGGCGCTTGAAGTCTATCGCGCCCAGTTCCGGCCGATGAAGGCGACGCTATCGGGGCGGGCCGAAAAGAGCATCATGAAGCTGATCGTCAATGCGGCCGACCGCAAGGTGGTCGGCGCCCACATTCTCGGCCACGATGCCGGCGAGATGGCGCAGCTGCTCGGCATCACATTGAAGGCCGGCTGCACCAAGGACGATTTCGATCGCACCATGGCCGTCCACCCGACTGCGTCCGAAGAGCTGGTGACGATGTATACGCCGAGCTATCTGATCAAGAACGGCGTGCGCGTCTGATCAAGATTATGGAGGGAGCGCGCTATCTCGCGCTCGCCTCCAGTTTACCTGGTATCAGCTCGTCAGCCTGGACCCGTTGACCACCCGCATAAACAGCGCATTCATGGCATCGCTGATGCCTTGGGTCGGACTGACCTCGAAATAGAGGCCGGGTGACGCGCAGCTCTGCAGCTTGGCAGGGATCTGCTTGCTAAACGGATTGATCCACCGCATGTACCAATCATTATTCGGCAACGGCAGATAGGTCGTATAAAGAATGGCTATCTTGACGCCGCGGTTCTTCAGGGGCGTACAGAAAGATGTGTCGATCGGCTCCTGGCAGCGGTTACCATCCAACGGTGCAGTGCAGCCGACCGGCTTTATGCTGTCGCCGACGCCGTCCGTCACGAAGAACAAGGTCTTCTGGGGGCTGCTGCTGGTGTAGCCATTTCCCGGTGTCGGGATTGTGGTATTCAAGGTTGTCAGGGCCGTGTCGAAACTGGTCTGCGCATCGCTTTTGTAGTTTTGTCCGACGGTTGTCATCAGGTCGACCTTACTTGTAAGGTCCTGAACACTGTCCATGTCGGAAATCAGCGGCGATATCGTTGTCAGCCATGCCTCATCCGCTGATTTGCCAAAGGTATAAACTGCCATTCGATACTGGTTATCGATGGTCCGTTGCGTCTTGGCGGTGGACGTCAAGCTCATTGTGGCTTCGCGGACGACGTCGATCCGCTTCTTCACATTCAGCCTCTTGGCGAGCGTATAGTAATCCTTGCCGTCGTTCACGCCGGTTTCGTGGCAGGCAAAAGCGCACTTGTCAGGGGTGTTGCCCTCCATAAGCGCCACATCGGTAGGCGTCGCGCCAACGCCCATGGATGGGGTGTTGTCGATCAGGATGTAGAAATCCATGTAGGTCTGCGTCTGGTTTTGCGCCGTGGCCTTGCCTGCGATGGAGATGGTGTCCTGACCGATTACGTGCAGGAACGTCGTCGGCACTGTTGCCGTGAAGCTGACATTCGACTGAAGCGTGTTGCCGGTCTTGGTGACTGCGATGGCGACCTTGACGTTGCTGCTGGTGAGTGCCGCGCTGTTCTGGGCAAAGAACAGCGAATTCGCATCGGTCTGGGCAACCGCGACGGTGCCATCCGATGTCATCCCCATGGCAGCGGTCACGCCAGCCGATTTTTCGGCCAGAGAACCGACGGCAGCGGCGTCGGCTGCAGCATATAGCTGGTTGCGTATATTCAGCGCATTGGCGAAATCCACGGCCATGCCCGCGGTGCCGACGATGGGCACAAGCAGCAGTGCCGTCATGATGCCGAAGTTGCCGGATCTGTCTTTCCAGAGGTTTTGAATGCGCATCGTCGATAGCCCGTTCGCAGCTTTGCCGTCATGGCGATCGGTCGCGGCTATCATCGTCGCGGCGTTTGCGCGCTTTATAGGGTAGTTTCATCAACAATCCGGCAATTGCCGTGGTTTGTATTCGGTTAAAATCTGCATCGGAACGCGCAGAGAGTAGCCCCGCTATGCAAGTCGCACGCAAAGGGATATAAGCCGCGCTTATTTCGACATAGCGGGAACCGGCGGAGACCGGGCGGAAAACAGGTGAGCACGATGGTACAGAATTGGTCCCCCAGCAGCTGGCGGCAGAAGCCTATCAGCCAGGTTCCGGAATACCCGGACAAGGATGCCGTGACGGTAATGGAAGCGCAGCTTGCGACCTATCCTCCGCTGGTTTTTGCCGGCGAGGCGCGTCGCCTGAAGAAGCACCTGGCGAATGTCGCCGAAGGCAACGCCTTCCTGCTGCAGGGCGGAGACTGTGCCGAGAGTTTTGCCGAACATGGCGCCGACAACATCCGTGATTTCTTCCGCGCCTTTCTCGAAATGGCCGTGGTGCTGACGTTCGGCGCCCAGCTGCCTGTCGTCAAGGTCGGTCGTATCGCCGGGCAGTTCGCCAAGCCGCGCTCGTCGAATGTCGAGACGCAGGGCGATGTGACGCTGCCGGCCTACCGCGGCGACATCGTCAACGGTATCGAGTTCACCGAAAAGGCCCGCATTCCTGATCCGGAACGGCAGATCATGGCCTACCGCCAGTCCGCCGCGACGCTGAACCTGCTGCGCGCCTTCGCGATGGGTGGCTATGCCAACCTCGAAAACGTTCATCAATGGATGCTCGGATTCGTCAAGGACAGCCCGCAGGGCGAGCGCTACCGCAAGCTGGCCGACCGGATCAGCGAAACCATGGAATTCATGAAGGCCATCGGCATCTCGGCAGAGAACAATCCGAGCCTTCGCGAAACCGATTTCTTCACCAGCCACGAAGCATTGCTGCTCGGCTATGAGGAAGCGATGACCCGCGTCGATTCGACCTCGGGCGACTGGTACGCGACCTCGGGCCACATGCTGTGGATCGGCGACCGCACGCGCCAGCTCGACCACGCCCATGTCGAGTATTTCCGTGGCATCAAGAACCCGATCGGACTGAAATGCGGCCCGTCGCTGACGGCCGACAACCTGCTGGAACTGATAGACGTGCTCAACCCCGCCAACGAGGCCGGGCGCCTGACGCTGATCTGCCGCTTCGGCCACGACAAGGTCGCCGACAACCTGCCGAAGCTGGTGCGCGCCGTCGAGCGCGAGGGCCGCAAGGTCGTGTGGTCGTGCGATCCGATGCATGGCAACACGATAACGCTCAACAACTACAAGACACGGCCGTTCGAGCGCATCCTGTCGGAAGTCGAGAGCTTCTTCCAGATCCACCGCGCCGAAGGCACGCATCCGGGCGGCATCCACATCGAGATGACCGGCAAGGACGTCACCGAATGCACTGGTGGCGCCCGCGCCGTCACCGCCGACGACCTGCAGGATCGCTACCACACCCATTGCGATCCACGCCTCAACGCCGACCAGGCGCTGGAGCTCGCCTTCCTGCTGGCCGAGCGCATGAAGGGCGGTCGCGACGAAAAGCGACTTGTCGCCAACGGCTGAGCAGTCTCTACATCACATTGAAAACGGGCCGGTCGAAAGATCGGCCCGTTTTTTTGGGGACGTCGTCTATTGGACGAGTACGGGCTGCTGGCAGCGGACGTCTGTTACCGTGACGTCGGCCTGGCCGACCTTGACGCCGGCCAGAAGCAGCACGTTGCTGAGCAGATCGTTGAGCGGCGTGCTGACGCTCGAAAGCGTCATGGCCAGAGCTTGCTGAAAGACGGCCTTGGTGACGAGGGTGAGGCCCAGGATATTGATCGAATAGTTGGTGTTGGCGAGCAGGGACGAGATCGCGGAGGTCAGTGTGTCCGTGGTGGAGGCAGTCTTTGTCACCCCGGCAGCTATGTCGGCTGGCGTGAAGGTGAGCGTCGTCTTTGTCATATTTGTAATGGCGACGTGGGCGCTGGCCGTGGCGGTGATCAGGCCCAGCACGTTGACCAAGGTTGCAGCTGTCACGTCCGGGCCGGTCGCGAAATTGGAAAACTGCGTGGTGTCGACGTTGCCGATGTAGAGATCGGCGACGCCAGGTATGGTACTGACGGAGACATTGGCGTTCTGCGCGCCGTTGCCGAGGCAGGTGATGGCCGAAAGCTTTCCCGTCGCATTGGCCAGATGCACGTAAAGCGGCAGCTGCACTTTGGTGCCAGCCAGCGCCGCCAGTGCGTCGATCGCTATGGATAGCTTGATACGGGTCTGGGAGGTGCGCACCACCGTGCCGACGGCGCCAACGGCCAGGGATGGTGTGCTTTGCGGCGGTTCGCCGATGGCCATCGTCATCTGCACCGTGGTGAGGCCTGGTATGGTGCCGCCGAGATTGACGGAAACCTGCTTGCTGCCATTGGCGGCGAGGGCGGCGGCCGTGACCAGATCCCTGACGTTGGCAGCGAGGCTGATTTGCGAGCCGCTGCCGGTGGGTCTTTGGGCGACAGGCCCGAGCGACAATATATCGGCGAGCTTGAGCCGGAGCTGGGCACTGTTTGCCGCCGTCTGTACGGATTGAATGGCTTTCCGGGTGGCCGAGTTGAGACCGGCCTGACCACCGATTGCATTGAGCACGTCGCCGAACTTGACGTCCGCCGCCAGTGTGTCGGCATAGCTGCCGGCGGTGAGGTTGAGATTGGTCGCCAGCTTGTCGGCGACCGAGAGGGCGTTCACCTTGGTGGACAGCAGCGCGTTGTAATCCATGGCGCTGAGGGAAAGACTGGTTCCGAGCAAGCCACCCAGGACGGCATTCAGAAGTCCGTTGTTGACGCTTGCCAGCCCCGAGCCGATCGAAAACGCCGCAATCTTCTCCGTCGATGCAGTGCCGACGGCCTAAAGGGTCGGCGGGGTTGCGAAACTCGCGGCAAAAATCAGTCCACCGGTCTGCTCGATTTTCACCTTGACGGCGTCGTATGGCGTGGCGCCCGGCACGAAGCGGCTGCCGAGGGCAATCGTCGGATCAGCGACGTAGGTGCCGAGCGTTATCGTTGCGATACCGTCGAACTTTGCCGCACTCACGGCGTCTCCAAGAGGTGACGTTCCGGTGTTCGAGACATAGCCGCTTGCCGTCTGGACAGCCATGTTCAGGTTGTTGGTGCTGAAGTAGTTGAGAATATTGGCCTGGGCATTGTTGACGTCGGATGCCGCGACAATTGCGGACAGGTCGGCCGTCTGCTGCAGGCGGCGCTGCTGCAGCCTCAGCATGCCATAATCGAGACCCAGGCTCATGCAGTACAGAATGAGAGGTGCGGTGATGGCAGCCAGGATTGCGACGTTGCCTTGCTCGCTCAGGGTCCAGCGCCGCAGGATGGTTCCGATCGGCATCAGATGCCTCCCATGCGGATCGTTGCGGTGCGTACAATCGTCTTGCTTGGCATGGCGAAGCTGTAGAGGTTCCAGATCGGCAGGTCCTGAGCGTCGTAGGACAACTTGACCGTGAACTGGTTGGCGTTGGCCGGATCCGGCTGCACCGTGACTGTGAATTTAGCCGGGTTCAGAATGGCATCGTTAAGGGTGGAGGTGGTTATGTAGGTGTTGACCAGTTGCTCCCGCTCTGCCGCGGTGACGCCGGCGATGGCTGTCCGGGCTGCATTGGCCGCGATCTGCTGAACGGAATGGGCGGCGCTGAGATAGATGCCGTAGGCGATCAGCGTCATCAGCACGAGAATGAACACAGGAAAGATGATCGCAAATTCGAGGGCTGCGGTACCACGTTCGCAATGGCGAAATTTGGTCTTGATCATCGTCTCCGTCTCCCCTTCGGTCGCCGCAACCTTCCCATTCCTGCTGGTTTAATTTGAATTGCGATATCCTAATATTAGGTTACCTATACAATTTTTGGGCGGGTTTATTTTTGAACCACACGCACGCATGAATGGCGCGTTTCAGAATAGGTTGTCCCAAAATCGCACCTTGGCCGACGGACCCGGCTGTTTGGTGCGGCCATGGCAACGACGGGGGGAAAAGGTGGCTTAATGCCCTGTTAACCGTCTTTCGACGAGGGCATGCCGGGAGCATTCAGCAAAGGGTCTGCTATCAGCGTGGCTGATGCTGCAGTCATGAAATCTGAAGTTGACAGCTGCATGCCGCACCATCAGGATGATACCTAACGACAAGGATCGAGAAGGCGCTATGAAGGACGACCATACCGGATCTTGCCTTTGCGGCGCGGTGAAAATACGGACGACAGGTCCGCTCAGGGATGTGGTCGGGTGTCACTGCTCGCAATGCCGCAAGCAGACCGGCCTCTACTTCGCCGCCACCAACGCGGCGACCGACCACCTTACGGTCGAGGGCGGTGAGAATGTCAGCTGGTATCGCTCCAGTCCCGCTGCCAGCCGCGGGTTCTGCAAGACCTGCGGTTCCGCGCTGTTCTGGGTCGCCGACGATGCCGACCAGATCTCGATCATGGCCGGCCTGTTCGATGATCCGAATGACCTGAAGATGGGTCATCACATCTACTGCGCCGACAAGGCAGGCTTCTACGGCCTCCACGACGGTCTGCCCCAGTTCCCGAAATCCGACTAGCCATCGTCCGCAAGGGGCAGTCCCGCCGACGCTAGGCCTTTGCCTCCAGCAGCCTCGTAATGCGGCCCACTTCCTCCCTGAGGGCCGACAGTTCGGTCAACACCTGCAGGTCGATCTTCTCGTGCAGCGACAGGACTTCCAGTTCGGCCTTGAGGTTGACTTCGTAGTCCTTGGCAGCCTCGAAGCGGTCGCGTTCGGTCTGGCGGTTCTGCGACATCATGATGATCGGCGCCTGGATGGCTGCGATCATCGAGAGGATCAGGTTGAGGAAGATGAACGGGTAGGGATCGAAGGCGCGTGACGAGAGCAGGATGGTGTTGAGCACCGTCCAGGCGACCAGGAACAACAGGAAGGAGACGATGAACGCCCATGATCCGCCGACGCGGGCAATCCCGTCTGCGAGCCGCTCTCCGACGGAGGCATTTGCGGAAAAGGCGGCGTTGACATCCGTCGAGATGATCTTGCGTTCGCGGGCTCGCTTCAGCACCCGCTTCTCGATGACGCCGAGATCGTCCGACGATTTATCGAAGTGGGTGTGAAAGAAGTTCGGGAGATTGGGCATGCGTGGCTCCGATGCTGGTTAGCGGCAGTATTCGGTTGCCACGATGAATTGCAACGGCAAAACATGGGAATGGCGATGCCTCACGCAATCGCGTCCGGTCGAGCCAGTTGATGTCCGTTGGGCGAGCCGTTAAAACCTCCGCGGTCGCTGTTTGGTTCGGGCGCCGGCTTCGAGGATGGGTGAGACATGCGCAGTTCGGTCGAGATCTTCAACATTGCAACAGGTCAGAGGCGGGTCGTCTGGCAGACCGATCGTCTCGTAGAGGCGCCGAACTTCGCGCCGGACGGACGCTACCTGCTCGTCAACGATGACGGGCTTCTCTACCGCCTGTCGCTCGACGGGCTCGCCACTGTCGAGCGCGTCGATACAGGCTTTGCCAACCGTTGCAACAACGACCATGGCATCTCGCCCGACGGTACGCTGATCGCGCTCTGCGACAAGGTCCAGTACGGCAAGTCCTGCATCTATCTCGTACCGGCGGAAGGCGGCGTTCCCAGGCAGGTGACGGCAAACCTGCCGTCCTACTGGCACGGCTGGTCGCCCGACGGAAAGCATGTCAGCTACTGCGGCATTCGCGGCGATCTCTTCGACATCTACACGATCTCGGTCGAGGGCGGTGCGGAGACGCGGCTGACCCATGGCGAGGGCCGCAACGACGGGCCGGACTGGTCGGCCGATGGCGCGTGGATCTATTTCAACTCCAGCCGGACGGGCCGTATGCAGATCTGGCGGATCCGGCCTGACGGTCGCGACCTGCAGCAGGTGACCGACGACGAGTTCGGCAACTGGTTTCCCCATCCATCGCCGAAGGGCGACAAGGTCGTGCTGCTCTCCTACGACGGCGACGTCTTCGATCATCCGCGCGATCTCGACGTCCGCCTGCGCCTGATGGACATGGATGGCGGCAACATCACGACGTTGTTCGAGCTGTTCGGGGGCCAGGGGACAATCAACGTACCGAGTTGGTCACCCGATGGCGAGGAGTTCGCCTTTGTCCGGTACGAACCGGAGCGCTGAGCAGGCCTGCGATCCGCTTGCCATCGCTAGCCGGATCGCGCATATCTCCTTCATCAGGTGCCCGCCCAGGCGGGAGAATCGGGAAGCCGGTGTAAATCCGGCGCGTGCCCAACGCTGTAAGGCGGATGGCGATGCAGGGGGAACGGTCAGTTCTCCGATATGCCACTGGTTTCGACCGGGAAGGCAGCATCGCCAGATGAAGCCGAGCCAGAAGACCGGCCTGATAAGATAGACTGATCCCGCGAGGACGGCGGGCGGTTGGCATTGTTGGGGATATAAACGATGCGACCTGACTGCAGGGACGATCTCGTCCGCGCACAAGCCTTTTCCGTCGCCGAGCGCGACGCCATCTACCATGCGATCGAAACGCGCAGGGACGTGCGGGACCAGTTCCTTCCGCAGCCGCTGCCGGACGACCTGATCGCAAGGCTGCTGGGCGCTGCCCATCACGCGCCTTCGGTTGGCTTCATGCAGCCCTGGAATTTCATTCTCGTGCGCGACGCCGGTATCCGCGAGAAGGCTTTCGAAGCCTTCGAGCGCGCCAATGGTGAGGCAGCGCTGCAGTTCGAGGGTGCCCGCCGCGAGAGTTACCGGTCGCTGAAGCTCGAGGGGATCCGCAAGGCGCCGCTCAGCATCTGCATCACCTGCGATCCGGATCGTGCCGGGCCCGTCGTGCTCGGCCGCACCCACAATCCGCGCATGGATGCCTATTCGACAGTCTGCGCCGTGCAGAATCTCTGGCTTGCGGCGCGCGCCGAGGGTGTGGGCGTCGGCTGGGTCAGCATTTTTCACGACGCCGATATCCGGGCGCTGCTCGGCATACCGGAGCGGATCGAGATGATCGCCTGGCTCTGCCTGGGGTTCGTAGACGAGCTCTATGGCGAACCGGAACTCGCCGTCAAAGGCTGGCGGCAGCGATTGCCGCTGGAGGATCTGGTGTTCGAGAATGGCTGGGGCCGGCCGCAGGGCTGAGGCCTATTGCTGGGGCTGCTCGCCGGGTACGGCCGGACGGGTGAGGTCTAGTTTGCGCTGGTCGGGCTGCAGGAATGCCGGGCCGACCTGGCGGACATTGCCGGCTGACGGATCGTACGGCCGTTCCACCGGCGGCGCATCGCCCTTTGCGGGTGCGGTCGGCACGGCCGGCGGCGACTCTTTTGGAATGATCGTCGTGATCGAGCCTTGCTGCGTGCCTGCGGCTGGCGGCTTTGTCAGTGCGTTCTGCCTTCGCATTTCCTCGTAATAGGCCGGCAGATTGCAGGTGCAGCTGGTCTTTTCGTTCGGCGGCCGTTTGCGGAAGGCGAAGGCGTAGGGCATGGCGCTGTAGGGGGTGCCCGACGAGGCGGAGACCATCGCCGATGTTTCCTGATCGGGCAGGCGGTGGAAGAACAACTCGGTCTTTACGCCCGGGCACATCCTCGCGCAGGTTTCGCCATCCCGCTGGAAATCGCCGGGCGATGCATTCTGGGTCATCGGAAAGAAACCGCCATCGCAAGTGCGCACACAGACCGTGCGGACATTGCCGCCGCCATAGGATTGACCGAAGGCGTAGCTCTGGATCGGCGATTGCGGTGCCGGTTCGTTGCCGGATGGACCGCCGCTGCTGTCCAGCGTCGTTGCCCCTGGGGTTGCGGGGTAGCTGGGCTCGATGCCTGCCTGCGGGGCCGGGCGGTTGGTGATGATGGTATCGCCGCTATCCTGATCTTCGCAGCCGTTGGCGCGCAGCGCTGCGGAAAGCTGGTTGCGCGTGGGTCCTTCCGAAACGTCTCCGCGCTGGATCTGGTCGCGCTTGGCAACGAGATCCTGCAGGTTCTCCTGCATGCGCTGCAGGGTATCCTCGATCCGCGCGCAGGTGCCGTCGTCGTCACCGTTTATGATCACCATGCTGCCGGACGAGCACTCGTTGTCCTCAAGGTCGTTCTCGACTTGGCGCAACTCGGATATCTGCTGGGCGATGGCGGTGCGGTATTGCCGGAGCTGGCGGTTGGTGCCGACGGTTTCGCTGAGATTGGCCATCTGGCCGCGCAGGTCGTCGCAGATTGCGTTCGTCTGGGCAGCCAGTGGCGCTGCCATCGCCAAGGATGCGGCAAGCGCCCAAAATGAATGTTTCCAGCCCACTGTCACGCCTTTGGCCTGCTCCGTTCGGATGGTGTCCGCCTCAGCCGGGGCGAAGTTGCAGTTCATCCATTATCACGCGCAAGATATATGGCGCCCACAGACTTGCGCCAGCCCTGCGCTCGGCAGCAGGTGGTCGACCGCCGGGATGATGCCCGGCGGTCCCGTCAGTATCAGCCGGGCTGCGATGCCTCGACCACGGCCACGGCTGCCATGTTGACGACGCCACGGGAGGTGACCGAGGGCGACAGGATATGGGCCGGCAGGGCCGTTCCGAGCAGGATTGGGCCGACATGCAGCCCGTCGATCATCTCCTTGACAACGCCAAGCGTGATGTTGGCCGCATCGAGGTTCGGGAACACCAGCAGGTTGGCCTCGTCGGTCAGCGTGCTATCCGGCATGACGCGGCGGCGCAGATGCTCGGAAATCGCGCTGTCGCCGTGCATTTCGCCATCGACCTCTAGATCGGGGGCTGCAAGCCGGATGAGCCTGAGGGCATTGCGCATCTTCGTGGCGCTCTCCGATTCGCGCGAGCCGAAGTTCGAATGCGAGACAAGGGCGGCGCGTGGCGTGATCCCGAAGCGGCGGATTTCCTCCGCTGCCAGCACTGTCGATTCGGCAATCTCTTCGGCCGTCGGATTAAAGTTGACGTAGGTGTCCGTGTAGAACGTGTTGCCGCGTTGCGAGATCAGCAGGCTCATGGCCGAGAAGTCGCGGACATTGGCGCGCTTGCCGATAATCTGGCGGACAACGCGCAGGTGCCGCTCGTAGCGGCCTTCGAGGCCGCAGATCAGTGCATCGGCGTCGCCACGCTTCAGCGCCAGTGCGCCGATGACGGTGGTGTTGGTGCGGACGATTGTGCGGGCTGCCTCCGGGATGACGCCGCTGCGGCCGACAAGCGAGAAATAGAGGTCGGCGTAATCGCGGAAGCGCGGATCGTCTTCCGGGTTGATGACTTCGAAATCGGTGTGCGGGCGGATTTTCAGGCCGTAGCGCTTCAGGCGTGTCTCGATGACGCTGGGGCGGCCGATGAGGATCGGCACGGCCGTGTTTTCCTCGAGCAGCACCTGGGCGGCGCGCAGCACGCGTTCGTCTTCGCCTTCGGAAAACACGACGCGCTTCGGCTGAGCGAGCTTGGCAGCTGCAAAGATCGGCTTCATGACGAAGCCGGAGCGGAAGACGAAGCGGTTGAGCGTATCGAGATAGGCGTCGAAATCAGTGATCGGGCGAAGCGCCACGCCGCTCTCTTCCGCAGCCTTGGCGACGGCCGGAGCGATGCGCAGGATCAGGCGCGGGTCGAAGGGCGAGGGGATCAGGTATTCCGGGCCGAAGATCGGCGTTTCGCCGGTATAGGCGCGGGCGGCAACATCCGAGGGGGCTTCGCGGGCAAGGGCTGCGATGGCGCGCACCGCCGCCATCTTCATTTCCTCGTTGATCGTCGTCGCGCCGCAATCCAGCGCGCCGCGGAAGATGTAGGGGAAGCAGAGGACGTTGTTGACCTGGTTCGGGAAATCCGAGCGCCCGGTGCAGATCATCGCGTCAGGCCGGGCGGCGCGGGCGAGTTCCGGCATGATTTCGGGGTTGGGATTGGCGAGCGCCATGATCAGCGGCTTTTCGGCCATCTGCACCAGCAGTTCCGGCTTCAGCACGCCAGCGGCCGACAGGCCGAGGAACACATCGGCGCCGCCGATCGATTCGGCCAGCGTCCGCTTGTCGCTCGGCTGGGCATAGACGGATTTCCACTCGTCCATCAGCACGTTGCGGTCGGTGTAGACCAGGCCCTCGATATCGTGGACCCAGATGTTTTCGCGCTTGGCGCCGAGGATGACGAGAAGGTTGAGACAGGCGAGGGCGGCAGCGCCTGCACCGGATGCGACGATCTTGACGTTCTCTATCGTCTTGCCGGCCAGTTCCAGGCCGTTCAGGATGGCGGCGGCGACGATGATCGCAGTGCCGTGCTGGTCGTCGTGGAAGACCGGGATCTTCATCATCTCGCGCAGGCGGCGCTCGACGTCGAAGCACTCGGGCGCCTTGATGTCCTCGAGATTGATGCCGCCGAAGGTCGGCTCCAGTGCCGAGATCGTCGAGACCATCTCGTCGACGGTCGGTGCCTCGATCTCGATATCGAAGACGTCGATGCCGGCGAACTTCTTGAACAGTACGGCCTTGCCTTCCATCACCGGCTTTGAGGCCAGCGGACCGATATTGCCAAGGCCAAGCACGGCCGTGCCGTTCGATATGACGGCCACGAGATTGGCGCGCGATGTATATTCGGCAGCCATTTCAGGGTTGTCGCGGATGGCGAGACAGGGAGCGGCAACGCCCGGCGAATAGGCGAGCGCCAGGTCGCGCTGGTTACCGAGCGGCTTGGTCGCCTGGATCTCCAGCTTGCCCGGACGGGGATAGCGGTGGAAGAAAAGCGCCTGTTCGTCGAGGTCACCGCTGGTCATGTTCTTCTGTGCCTTCGATGCATCCTGCGGGTCCATCACGCTTCTCCATTACCATTCGTCTAACGATTTCACGTCACTGCATACAACAATCCTCGGGGGTGCACAGTACGGAATTGTGGCAGGGCGGCAAGATTTTGCCGATGCGCGGCAGGGTAAGCTACGCCATCTTCGCGCTCGAATTGGATGTGATGTCATCTTCCTGAAACACGAGTCTGATTATTCCGGGCACAGCGAAGATTGGGGCACGGGCATTACGTTCGTGGAGACATTGATGGACACTCGACACTTCCGAACCCTGTTCATTTCCGACGTTCATCTGGGATCGAAGGCCGCCAAGGCGGACTATCTTCTCGACTTCCTGCGCTATCACGAAGCCGATACCCTGTACCTCGTCGGCGACATCATCGACGGCTGGCGGCTGAAGCGCAGCTGGTACTGGCCGCAGGATTGCAACGATGTCGTCCAGAAGATCCTGCGCAAGGCGCGCAAGGGCACGCGCATCGTCTACATCCCCGGTAATCACGACGAATTCCTGCGCGATTTCCCGGGCAACCATTTCGGCGGTATCGAGGTCGCCGAACGGGCGATCCACACCACTGCCGACGGCAAGACATATCTCGTGCTGCACGGCGACGAGTTCGATGTCGTGGTGCGCAACGCCCGGCTGCTCGCTTATCTCGGCGACTGGGCCTACGACGTCGCCATTGTGTTGAATATCGCGCTCGCCAGCATTCGTTGCCGGCTCGGCATGCCTTACTGGTCGTTCTCAGCCTGGGCCAAGCAGCAGGTCAAGCATGCGGTCAACTTCATCGGCGAGTTCCAGCGCGTGGTGGCCGAAGAGGCCAAGCGCAACCATGCCGACGGGGTCATTTGTGGCCATATCCACCATGCCGTCATCGAGGACATCGATGGCCTGCGCTACATCAACACCGGCGACTGGGTTGAAAGCTGTACGGCGATTGCCGAGCATGAGGATGGAAGCTTCGAACTGATCACCTGGCGCCAGATCCTCGACGCGAAGCCTGCTACTGCCGTGGCCGAGAGCCGCCAGGATCGCCTGCCGTCGCGCCCGGCCATGGACCTTGCGCTGATGATGGCCGAAGCAAAGGCGGCGTCCGGTATGACCGCTGCCGAGTGAGCGGACAAGGCCTTCCAGCGCCTTGAATTTCCCACCGACCTGAAGGCGCCGTAGGCGCGATGGCGAATGCGTGGTAGGGAATCAGCGTTTCCAAATCAGGCATTGTCATGATTCCCGCAACGATGACTTCGACGGGCAGGGAGGCTCCTGCCTATTTCCGGCTGCGCAGCGCCCTGTCCTATTGTGCCCCGCTGATCGTCAACGGCATCGCCCTGCCGTTCTTTCCTGTGTTCCTCGCGACCCTGAAGTTCAACGACCAGCAGATCGGCATCATTCTCGCCCTGCCGATGGTCGTGCGTGTGCTGGTGGCGCCTGTCGTGGCGCTGTTTGCCGACAGGATGCGGGAGCGGGCGACCGTGCTTCTCTGGTCGGGAGGCCTGTCTCTGTTGACCGCTATCGCGCTGTTCTGGACCGACGACTTCGCGACCGTCCTGTTGGTCTATGCGCTGCAGGGCGCCACCTATGCGCCATACCTGCCGGTGGTCGAGTCGATTACCATCTCCGGTGTCCGGCGCTGGGGGATCGACTACGGCTCGACCCGGGTGTGGGGATCGATAGCCTTCATTGTCTCGACGCTGATTGGCGGCCAGGTGATCGGCGCGTTCGGCGGCAGGATGGTTCTGCCGCTGATGGTTATCGGCTTCATCCTGACGACTGCGATGGCGCTCTATTGTCCCCGGATCGGGCCGACGCGGCGGCGCGGCCTGCCGCTCGACATCAAGGCGCCGCCCATCGGCAATGCGCTCAGTAATCCGCGCCTGCTGTTGACCATGATCGGCGTTTCGGTCCAGCAGGCAAGCCATGCGCTGTTCTACACATTCGCTTCGATCTACTGGCACCAGATCGGCTTTTCCGGCACGCAGGTGGGGATACTCTGGAGCGCCGGGGTGGCGGCCGAGGTGACGATCTTCTTCCTCTCCAAGCGGTTGGGGCGCCGGTTCAGCGCCTGGACCCTGATGCGCTTCGGCGCTGCGATGTGCGTCTGCCGGTGGATCGTCTTTCCGATGGACCTCGGCTTTGCCGGCCACTTCGTGCTGCAGTGCTTTCACGCCTTCACCTATGCCTGCGTCCATATCGGGGTGCAGCGCCGCATCGTGGCGACGGTGCAGGAAACGCAGGAGGCGTCGGCCCAGGGCGTCTACTTCTTCTATAACGGCATGTGCCTCGGCATCGCGACCATCGCCTCCGGCTATGTCTACGGCTGGCTTGGCACGTCGGGTTTCTACCTGATGGCGCTGATCGCCGCTGCCGGGCTCGCCATGATCGTCGTCGCCTCGCGCCTTCAGCCCCACAATTCCGAGAGCGGTGGAAAGACCAGCGACCCCTCGTAGCGCAATCCGGGTTCGCGGTCGCGGGAAAGCAGCAGCGGTCCGTCGAGATCGACGAAGGCCGCGTCCTGGGCCAGCATCAGCGCCGGTGCCATCGCCAGCGAGGTGCCGACCATGCAGCCGACCATGATCCGGAAGCCGAGCCGTTCGCCATCTGCCTTCATGCGGAGGGCCTCCGTCAGCCCGCCTGTCTTGTCGAGCTTGATGTTGATGGCGTCGTAGCGGTCGCGGAGGCTTTCGAGATCGCCGGTGTGATGGACGCTTTCGTCGGCGCAGACGGGGACGGGCCTTCTGATAGTTGCCAGCAGCCTGTCGTTGCCGGCGGGCAGGGGCTGCTCGACCAGGGCAATCCCTGCTTCGGCGGAGATCTCGAGGTGGCGGGCAAGATTGTCTTCCGTCCATCCTTCATTCGCATCGAGGATGATCGCCGATTGCGGCGCTGCCATGCGTACCGCGCGGATACGGCTTTCGTCGTCGGAGGTGCCGATCTTGACTTTCAGCAGGGTGCGGTGCGCCTGTGCGCCGGCTGCTGCCGCCATGACCTCGGGCTCGCCCAGCGAAATCGTAAAGGCGGTCGTGCGAGGCTCCATCGTCAAGAGGCCAATGGTCCGCGCCACCGATATACCGGAGCGCTTTGCCTCGAGATCCCAGAGCGCGCAGTCGACGGCGTTTCGGGCAGCGCCGGGCTTCATGGCGACCGCCAACTCTTCGCGAGTCATGCCTGATTCGACGGCAGTCCGGACCGACTCGATCTCCGAAATGACACTTTCGATTGTCTCGCCGTAGCGCCGATACGGCACGCATTCGCCACTTCCCTGCCATTCGCTCTCGCTAATGTTGCATGTGACGACCTCCGCTGTGGTCTTACTGCCACGCGAAATTGTGAATGTGCCGGCGATCGGCCAGGAATTCATTTGGACATTGAGAAGGCGTGACATATCTGCTCTTTCTGCGGCACGAGACTGTAGATCGTTTCTGTATAGTCGCGTAATGAGCGGGATGCGATACATCGCTGAGTCGGCATGATGCCGCCAATCTGAAAGACGCATGAGTTTGAGCGTAGCTGAAAACATACCGGATGCGCCGACGATCGACGATGAGGCCGATGGTTCCGGTCATCGTTACCGGCTTGCAGGCAATTGGCGCAGCGCCAGCATTCACGGCGTGCTGCGACGAATAGACGACCTTTCCAAGCGCACGAGCGGCGGTGACGTCGTCATCGACCTGACCGGCCTGTCTGATGTCGATACTGCGGGCGTGCTGCTGATCCGCAGGCTGAAGCTCAGCCAGGAATCGCACGATGCGACCGTCACGATCGAAGGATCGAACGACCACATCGACGAACTGCTGAAATCCTTCGACGAGGATGCAAGCGAGATCGCGGCCCAGGAAAAGCCGAAAGTGCCGCTGCTCGACCGGATTTTCTCGCCGATGGGTGAGAAAGTCGCCGAGCTCGGCAGCTTCTTCGTGGCTGCGATGTACATCCTGGGCTCGGCCGTGCGCGGTGCGCAGCTGAAGCTCGGTCGCGGCAGCGGTGTTTCTCCGGCATCCATCGTCAACCAGCTCGATCACATGGGCGTTCGCGCCGTGCCGATCATCCTGGTGATGTCCTACCTCATTGGCGCCATCATCGCCCAGCAGAGCGCCTTCCAGCTGCGCTATTTCGGCGCCGAAGTTTTCGTGGTCGATCTGGTCGGCATCCTGCAGCTGCGTGAAATCGGTGTGCTGCTGACCGCCATCATGATCGCCGGCCGTTCGGGCAGTGCGATCACGGCCGAAATCGGCTCGATGAAGATGCGCGAAGAAGTCGACGCGCTGAAGGTCATGGGCCTGAACCCGATCGGCGTGCTGATTTTTCCGCGGCTGGTGGCGCTGACCATCGCCCTGCCGCTGCTGACGGTCTTGGCCAACTTTGCATCGCTGCTGGGTGCCGCGACCGTCACCTACACCTATTCGGGCATCACTTTTGCGACCTTCATTGCCCGTCTGCACGAGGCAATCAGCGTATCGACGGTGATATCGGGTATGATCAAGGCGCCTTTCATGGCGCTGGTGATCGGTATCGTCGCCGCAGTCGAAGGCCTGAAGGTCGGCGGCAGCGCCGAGTCTCTGGGTCAGCACGTGACATCTTCCGTGGTGAAGTCGATCTTCGTCGTCATCATGATGGACGGTGTGTTTGCCATCTTCTACGCCGCAATCGATTTTTAAGGACCAGCATTTGGACGCGCCTCAGCCAGACCGGGATGACACACAGATGGAACGCGCCGCGGATGGCCGCGACGTCGTGCTGTCGGCGCGTGGCGTCACGGTGAACTTCGGCCCGAAAATCGTGCTCGACAAGCTCGATCTCGACATCTATCGCGGGGAAATCCTCGGCTTCGTCGGTCCCTCCGGTGCCGGCAAGTCGGTGCTGATGCGCACCGTGCTGCGGCTTCTGCCGCGCAGCGCCGGGACGATCAAAATTCTCGGTACAGACTACGATTCGCTCGACGAATCGAACCGCAACAAGCTCGACATGCGTCTCGGCGTGCTTTTCCAGCAAGGTGCGCTGTTTTCATCACTGACGGTGAAGGAAAACATCCAGGTGCCAATGCGCGAATATCTCGACCTGCCGGTTTCGATGATGGACGAGCTTGCGCATATGAAGATCCGGCTTGCCGGTCTCGCCTCGGATGCGGCTGACAAATATCCGTCGGAACTGTCGGGCGGCATGATCAAGCGCGCGGCGCTGGCACGGGCGCTGGCGCTCGATCCGGATCTGGTGTTCCTCGACGAGCCGACCTCCGGCCTCGACCCTATCGGCGCTGCCCAATTCGACGAACTGATCGCCAAGCTGCGCGATACACTCGGCCTTACCGTCTACATGGTCACCCACGACCTCGACAGCCTGTTTTCCGTCTGCGACCGCATTGCCGTGCTCGGACAAAAGCGTGTCCTGATCGAGGGAACTGTTGACGACATGCTTGCCTGCGACGAACCTTGGGTGAAATCCTATTTCCGCGGCAAACGGGCTCGTACCGTCGTCCGCCACGAAGAGACTGCAGAACCCGGCAACCAGAGCCGCGAGAAGAACTGAGATCATGGAAACCAGAGCAAACTACACGATCGTCGGAATTTTCACCGTCCTGGTCATCGCCGCCGCATTCGGCTTCGTCTACTGGATGGCCGAATACGGCCGTGGCGGTACGATGACCGAGCTGATCGTGCGTATCCCGGGATCTGCCAACGGCCTGAGCGTCGGCTCGCCGGTGCGCTTCAACGGTATCCAGGTCGGCAGCGTCAAGACGCTTTCGATCGATGCCGACGATCCGCGCTATTCGCTGGCCTTCACCGAAGTGCGGGCAGATGCGCCGGTCTATGAGACGACCAAGGCCGTTCTCGAAATCCAGGGCCTGACGGGTGCTGCCTATATCGAACTCTCCGGCGGTCGCACCGGCGACGAAAACATCCTCAAGCGCTCGCTCGATACCGGCAAGCGGGCCGTTCTGCTCGCCGACCAATCGAGCGTTACCAATCTGCTGGCGACCGCCGACAAGATCATGGACCGCGCCAACGACACTATTGGCGATTTCCAGGGCTTCGTGAAGGATGCCCGTGGGCCGCTCACCGATACCGTCAAGAACGCCAATACCTTCTCCAAGGCGCTTGCGGACAATGCCGGCAATATCGATCAGTTTCTTGCCAGTGCTGGTGAACTCGCCAAGACCTTCAGCAGCGTCTCCGGCAAGGTCAATTCGACGCTCGATGCCGTCGAGAAGCTGGTTCGTGCGGTCGACGCCCAGAGCATCAACGACGTCGTGAAAAACGTGGACAAGCTGACAGCGAACGTCGCCGATGCATCCAGCAACCTGAAGGCAACGATCACCAGCATCAAGGAAACGTCGGATACCTACAACGAATTCGGCAAGAAGGCTCAGCTGACGCTCGACAAGGTCGACCAGCTGGTGGCCTCGATCGATCCTTCGAAGATCAAGGGCTCGGTAGACGATATCTCGCAGGCGACCAAGGATGCCCGCGTTGCTGTCGCCTCGATCCGCGATATCACCGCCAGCGTGTCGGCCAAGCAGGCCGAAATCAGCCAGACGATCCAGGATGTGTCGCAGATGGCCAACAAGCTGAACTCTGCTTCGACCCGCGTCGATGGAATTCTGATCAAAGTCGATGCGTTGCTGGGAACCGACAACACCCAGTCGCTGTTTACGGAAGCACGTGACACGCTGGAATCGTTCAAGAAGGTTGCCGACAGCATCAACTCGCGTATCGGACCGATCGCCGACAACCTGCAGCGCTTTTCGGCCGGTGGCCTGAACGACGTGCAGACGCTGGTCAACGATACAAGGCGGACGGTACAGAATCTGAACGACACGATCAGCAATTTCGACAAGAACCCGCAGCGCCTGCTGTTCGGTGGCGACACCGTCAAGCAGTATAACGGGCGGACACGGCATTGACCGGCGGCAAGGTTTCAAGGGGTAGGCGCAGCATGTTCGAATATGGTTCGGTTCAGGGTTGGTTCGCGGCACGCAGGTCCGCAGTGGCTTTGCCATTGGTGGCCGTGCTGCTGACGGCCTGTGGTGGTGGCGCCAAGAACGATACGTTCGATCTGGCTGCCAATGTCAGCGGCAAGGGTCCGGCAGCCCATGGCAAGCAGATCCTGGTACCTGCACCGACGGCGCTCAGCGCCATCGACAGCAACCAGATCGTTGTGCGGGTCAGCGGCTCCGAGTTGCAGTATCTCGCCAAGGCGCAGTGGAGCGACAAGCTCAGCCGCATGGTGCAGTCGAAGCTGGTGGAAGCCTTCGAGAACTCCGGCAAGGTCGGCGGCGTCGGCGTTCCCGGCCAGGGTCTGGCAATCGATTACCAGGTCGTGACCGATATCCGCGCGTTCGAGATCGATACCACCAAGCAGGCAGCAGTCGTAGAGATCTCGGCCAAGATCCTCAACGACAAGACCGGCACCGTGCGCAAGCAGGACGTCTTCCGCGTCGCCGTGCCGACGACCGGCACGACCAACGACGCCTATGTTAAGTCGCTCGACAAGGCCTTCGCATCCGTGTCGGCTCAGATCGTCGACTGGACGCTGAAAAGCATCTAGGGCGCCTCGCTCTCCATCAGCCCCTTCAGCGTCGCCAGATCCCTGGCGACGTGCTCGGCATCGGCTTCGAACTGCGCATCCGTCATGCCTTCGACGCGCAGCAGGGTGAACATCACTTCGCACCCGGCGCCGTTCCTAACGACCCTCAGTGCATTGTAGAATTGCCGGCCGGAAGGCTCGGTGACGGTATGGTCGATGACGCCGAAGTCGTTCGGCGGCGCAAAGGCGATCCGCACGGTGCCAAGCGCTCCGGCTGCGATCCAGTCAGCACCGTCGGGCACGAGGGCAGTCGCCAGGCCGGATGCCCAAAGCGGCATGTTTTCCGGCTTCGATGCAAAGTCGTAGACCGCCCGACAGTCGCGATGGATGGTTACATGGACAATCTTTGCCGCCATTGCGGACATCTTTCCCTCCTGGCGTCCCCTTGTTCCTATGAGGTTCCGCGATATAGGCGCAGTGCCGCAATTTGCGGCCGCAAAACCCCTTGCCCGATCCTACGGTAATCCTGCCTGGTTCTGTCAATCGATCCGTTTTGAACACGGCAAGGCTTGCCCATGGCCGATGGTGGTGCGACAAAGTCCGTCCAAGTTTCAACAAGGGAGAGTTGTCGTGGAAAAGGCAGAAATCGGTCTCATCGGCCTTGCGGTCATGGGGTCCAACCTCGCACTGAACATCGCTGAAAAAGGCAATCGGATCGCCGTGTTCAATCGGACCACCTCGGTTACCGACGAGTTCTACGAGAGTGCTGGTGACCTCAAGAAGCAGATCATCCCTTGCCGGACGATCGAGGAGTTCGTGGAGGCTATCCGGCCGCCACGGCCGATCATCATCATGATCAAGGCCGGCGAACCCGTCGACCAGCAGATGGCGGCGCTGCAGCCGCATCTGTCCAAGGGCGACATCATGATCGACGCCGGCAACGCCAATTTCCGCGACACCATGGCCCGCTTCGACCGCCTCAAGGACACCGAGCTGACCTTTATTGGCATGGGCGTCTCCGGCGGCGAGGAGGGTGCCCGCCACGGCCCGTCGATCATGGTCGGCGGCACCGAGGAAAGCTACAAGCGCGTCGAGAAGGTACTGACCTCGATCTCGGCCAAATACAACGGCGAGGACTGCTGCGCCTGGCTCGGCACAGACGGTGCAGGCCATTTCGTCAAGACGGTCCACAACGGCATCGAATATGCCGACATGCAGATGATCGCCGAGATCTACGGCATCCTGCGCGACGGTCTCGGCAAGAGCGCGGACGAGATCAGCAAGATTTTCGGCGACTGGAACAAGGGTCGTCTGAACTCCTACCTTATCGAGATCACCGAGAAGGTGCTGGCGGCGAAAGACCCGACCACAGGGACTGCCATGCCTGACATCATCCTCGACAAGGCCGGCCAGAAGGGCACCGGCAAGTGGTCGGTGATCGAAGCGCAGAACATGGGCATCCCGGCAACCGCCATCGAGGCAGCCGTGGCTGCCCGTAGCCTGTCGTCGATGAAGGAGCAGCGCGAGGCCGCCGAAAAGATCTTTGGCGCACCGACAAACGAATTTCCGATGACATTTGGCGCCGACCTGCTGAACGATCTGGAAATGGCCTTGTTCGCGGCAAAGATCGGCGCCTATGCGCAGGGCTTCGCCGTCATGGCCGAGGCATCGCGCCAGTTCGACTGGTCGCTGCCAATGCCTGTTATCGCCAAGATCTGGCGCGCCGGCTGCATCATTCGCTCGCAGTTCCTGGATGAAATCACCAGCGCCTTCACCAAGGCGCCGGATGCCGCCAACCTGGTGGTGACGCCGGCCTTCTCCGACATGGTCAAGGAATCGCTGCCATCGCTGCGCCGCATCGTCTCCGCCGCCGTGACTGCCGGTCTGCCGGTTCCAGCACTTGCCTCGGCACTCGGCTATTTCGACGCCTATCGCCAGGCGCGGGGTACCGCCAACCTGATCCAGGCCCAGCGCGATTTCTTCGGCGCCCACGGCTTCGACCGGGTCGATGGCAAGGATATCCACCACGGCCCCTGGGGCAGCGGCGCACAGGGCTGATTTCGCCCTAGATGCCATCTAGAAAAATGAGAGAGCCCGCCGACGTTTCGGCGGGCTCTTCTCGTTGGGTGCGGCTGAAGTCGCGACGTTATCTACGAGGCGTCCGGCCAGACGGGGGCGCTGATGCTTTGCAGCTCTGCCGGCCCGGTGCCGTCGATGCTGCGGATCAGCGAGCGCGCCAGTTCGCGGCCGGCGTGACGTACGTCCTCGTAGATCGTGACGATCTCGGGCCTGATCCAGTTCAGGATATGGCTCGATTGCTTGGCGACCATATCGACATCGTGCCCGAGCCGCAGGCCGGCTGCCTCGATGCCCGCGTTGACGGCGATAGCACCGCCGCCGGCTGTGGAGACGATACCGTCCGGCGCATTGGGGGAGCGCATCAGCTGCTCGATAGCGTTGCGGATTTCTTCCAGCGGCGCATCGATGGTGATCTTCAGCGGGACTTCCTCGGCACCATAGCGGAGCAAGCCGCTCTGGAAGCCGTTGCGCGTGTGGGTGTAATAGGACAGCCGCGCCGGCGGAGGCAGCAGGGCAATGCGGCGGCGGCCCTTGGCGGTGAGCGCCCTGACCGCTTCCTCGGCGAACGCCTCGTTGTCGAAATCATGGAACGGGTGGACGATGCCCATGTCTGTGCGGCCATGGGTGACGAAGGGCAGGTTGCGCTCGGCCAGCAACCGGACGCGCGGATCGTCCGGCTCCGTGCGCGAAATGATGACGCCGTCGGCCGACCCCGTATCGAGAATGTAGCGGACGGGAATCATCGGATCGCGGTCGTGGGAATAGGGTGTCACCACGAGGTGATACTGCGTTCCGGATAGGACCTCGGAGATGCCGAATACCATCTGGCTGGTGAAACCGAGAATTTCCTCGTCAATGCTGAGCACCAGGGCGATGACGTTGGTCTTGCCGGTGCGCAGGCGCACGCCTGCGCGGTTCGGCTGATAGCCGAGCTGGCGGGCAACCATTTTCACCCGCTCCTTCGTTTCTGCGCCGATATCGGAGGCGTCCTTCAACGCCCTCGACACGGTCGTGATGCCGAGGCCCGTCATGAAGGCGATGGTTTTCAAGGTCGGTCGCTCGCGGATAGCGGCTGGGCGCCGGTCTCCTTCTGAATTTTCTTGATTGTCCATGCTGTCCAACGCCGTTCCTGATGGGACGCCTTAGTATGATGGCGCTTGGACCGCAAGCGTCAACGGGTGGGCCTGTGGCGATCTGAGGTGCTAAATCTGTAACGATACAGTTCCGATGTCGAGCCCATATTTTGCTTTTCTTCATTGGAGATCTCCATCCCTGCTGCCTCTGCTGCAATGCCGCAAATTTGTGCGGCTGCGAAATAACCACCAAAATAGAGGGGTCTCTTGAAAAAGAAAAATGCACGAAAACAATGCATTGGCGATAATAAGGCGCGTGAATCGGATTTGCCTTTTTGCTGAGCGCAACGCTCATTTTTGCTTAGCAGATGCTCACAATGGGAAGGATAGGCTTTTTTCTGAGAAAATTGCGCCCAGGTAGTTGCGCCCTCAAAACGATTGCTCTACGTTTTTACTGTAACGTTTCAGTGAGGGAGGAGAACTCATGAATATGCGTTTTTTGACGGTCGCCATGCTGGCTTCCGTGGCGCTTTCTGCCGTTTCGGCGAAGGCTACAGATCTTGAAGTGACGCATTGGTGGACGTCCGGCGGGGAGGCTGCGGCGGTCAAGGAGTTTGCGAAAGCATTCGATGCGACAGGCAACCATTGGGTGGACGGTGCCATTGCCGGCTCCGGTGATACAGCCCGGCCAATCATGGTCTCGCGCATTACCGGCGGCAAGCCGATGGGTGCCACGCAGTTCAACCATGGTCGGCAGGCAGAAGAGCTCGTCCAGGCCGGCTTGATGCGCGATCTCAACGATGTCGCGATGAAGGAAAACTGGAAATCAGTCATCAACCCGCCATCGCTTCTCGACGGATGCACCGTCGATGGCAAGATCTATTGCGTACCGGTCAACATCCATGCCTGGCAGTGGCTGTGGCTATCGAACGCCGCTTTCGAAAAGGCTGGCGTTGCTGTTCCGAAGAACTGGGATGAATTCGTCGCGGCCGGTCCGGCGCTGCAGAAGGCCGGCATTCTTCCGCTGGCGCTGGGTCAGCAGTCCTGGCAGGTCACCGGACTGTTCAACAACCTGCTTCTCGCCCTCGGCGGCAAGGACCTCTATCTCAGTGTCTATGAGAAGAAGGACGCAAAGGCAGCGGCCGGTCCGGAGATGGCCAAGATCTTCAAGGCTGCGGACGACGCCCGCAAGCTGGCCAAGGGTTCCAACGTGCAGGACTGGAACCAGGCAACCAACCTCGTGATCACCGGCAAGGCCGGGGCGCAGTCCATGGGCGACTGGGCGCAGGGCGAGTTCCAGGTGGCCAACCAGGTCGCCGGCAAGGACTATACCTGCCTCGTCGATCTCGGTGCCGCCGATCCTTACATCAGCACCGGCGGGGATTCGATCTACTTCCCCAAGCTTGCCAATGCCGACCAGTCCAAGGCGCAGGAAGTTCTCGCCTCCGTGATGATGTCGCCGGCAGGGCAGCTCGCCTTCAATCTCAAGAAGGGCTCCATGCCGGTTCGTGGCGACGTCGACCTGACGGCTGCCAATGACTGCATGAAGAAGGGACTGGCTGTCCTGAAGAAGGGCAACGTCGTCAAAAGTACGGACGAACTGATCACTCCGGACACGACGACGCAGCTCAACAACCTGATGACGCAGTTCTTCAACGACGCCAGCATCAAGCCTGAAGATGCGCAGAAGAGCTATGCCGAAATCATCGGCAGCGCCGAATAAGCTCGCTTTGGTGCCGGCCCCCCCCAGGGCCGGCCACTCTTTCCGAGACAGGACCGCGAGGCCCCCATGCCCCAGAATGCTCGCCCGAGGCAGCTTTTCAAAAATCTCAACGCCAAGGTCGCTTCCATCCCGATGATCCTGACGGCTCTCTGCGTCTTCACCGGCGGAACGATCTGGACCGTCGTTTATTCCTTCACCAACTCGAAGCTTCTGCCCCGGCTCAATTTCGTCGGGCTTGACCAGTACCGCCGGCTGTGGGGGACGCAGCGCTGGCTGATCTCCATCGAGAACCTGGCGATCTACGGAATATTGTCGCTGATCTTCAGCCTGCTGATCGGCTTCCTGCTGGCGGCCCTGATGGACCAGAAGATCCGGTTCGAAAACACGTTTCGAACGATCTTCCTCTACCCGTTCGCGATGTCCTTCATCGTCACGGGGCTTGTCTGGCAGTGGATCCTCAACCCGGAATTCGGCATCCAGCACATCGTGCGCAGCCTAGGCTTTTCGACCTTCACCTTCGATCCGCTCTATGACCAGAGGATCGTCATCTACGGTGTGCTGATTGCCGGTCTCTGGCAGGGCACCGGGCTCGTCATGTGCCTTATGCTCGCCGGCCTGCGCGGTATCGACGAGGATATATGGAAGGCGGCCCGGGTGGACGGCATCCCGATGTGGAAAACCTACCTGCTGATCATCATCCCGATGATGCGTCCGGTCTTCATCACCACGCTGGTGATCATCACCAGCGGCATCGTCAAACTTTACGACCTGGTTGTCGCGCAGACGGGTGGCGGACCCGGGATCGCTTCGGAAATTCCCGCCAAATATGTCTACGACCTCATGTTCCTGGCTCAAAATCTCGGCCAGGGTTTCGCGGCCTCGACGATGATGTTGATCTCGGTGGTGATCGTCGTCGTCCCGTGGGCCTATCTCGAATTTGGCGGAGGCCGGAAGAATGCCTGACGTGCTCGCAGTCAATCAACCAGCCCCCGGCATGGCGGCACCGCGTACGCTTTCCGGCCCGAGCGGTGCCAAGCCCCGGCGAATCGTTTCGCCCCGCAACATCATGCTCTACGGAACGCTGTTCGTCGTTGCGGCCTACTATCTCCTGCCGCTCTACGTGATGATCGTCACGTCGCTTAAGGGCATGCCCGAGATCCGCATGGGCAACATCTTCTCACCGCCGATGGAGATCACCTTCGAGCCCTGGGTGAAGGCCTGGTCCTCCGCCTGCACCGGCCTCAATTGCGACGGACTGAGCCGCGGGTTCTGGAATTCGGTCAGGATCACCCTGCCGTCGGTGCTGATTTCGATCGCCATCGCCTCGGTCAACGGCTACGCGCTCGCCAACTGGCGCTTCAAGGGAGCCCAGCTGTTCTTCACGATCCTGATCTTCGGCGCCTTCGTGCCCTATCAGGTCATGCTCTACCCGATCGTCATCATGCTTCGCTCGATCGGGCTTTACGGCTCGCTGACGGGACTGGTGCTGGTGCATTCGGTCTTCGGCATGCCGATCCTGACGCTGCTGTTCCGCAACTACTTCACATCCCTGCCGCAGGAACTGTTCAAGGCGGCCCGCGTCGATGGCGCAGGCTTCTGGGGCATCTACTTCAAGATCATGGTGCCGATGTCGCTGCCGATCTTCGTCGTCGCGATGATCCTGCAGGTCACCGGTATCTGGAACGACTTCCTGTTCGGGGTCGTCTACACGACGCCCGATCTCTATTCGATGACGGTGCAGTTGAACAACATCGTCAATTCCGTTCAGGGCGTGAAGGAATACAACGTCAATATGGCCGCGACGATCCTCACCGGCCTCGTTCCGCTGATCGTCTATTTCGTCTCGGGACGGCTTTTCGTCCGGGGCATTGCCGCCGGCGCAGTAAAGGGTTGATCATGACATCCAGTGTTTCCATTCGCGATCTGTCGCTCAATTTCGGCGCGGTCAATGTCCTGCAGAACCTCAACCTCGAAATCGAGGACGGCGAGTTCCTGGTGCTTCTCGGCTCGTCCGGTTGCGGCAAGTCAACCCTTTTGAACTGCATTGCCGGGTTGCTGGACATCTCCGACGGCCAGATCTTCATCAAGGACAAGAACGTCACCTGGGAAGAGCCCAAGGACCGCGGCATCGGCATGGTGTTCCAGTCCTACGCCCTCTATCCGCAGATGACGGTCGAAAAGAACCTGTCCTTCGGCCTCCGCGTGGCGCGTCTGCCGAAGGCGGAGATCGAAAAGCGCATCGCAAGGGCTGCCGAGATCCTGCAGATCCAGCCGCTGCTGAAGCGCAAGCCGGCAGAGCTCTCGGGCGGCCAGCGGCAGCGCGTTGCCATTGGCCGGGCGTTGGTGCGCGACGTCGACGTCTTCCTGTTCGACGAACCGCTGTCCAACCTCGATGCAAAGCTGCGCTCCGAGCTGCGCGTCGAAATCAAGCGACTGCACCATGCGCTGAAGAACACGATGATCTACGTCACCCATGACCAGATCGAGGCTCTGACGCTCGCAGACCGCATCGCCATCATGAAGAACGGCGTCATCCAGCAGCTCGACGATCCCACCACGATCTACAACGCGCCGCGCAACCTGTTCGTCGCCGGCTTCATCGGCTCGCCGTCGATGAACTTCCTGCGTGGCGAACTCGTCGAGCGCGATGGCAAGGTGGCTTTCTCGACCAACGGCGTGGACTTCACGCTCGACGGCTATGCGGCTTCCGAGCCCCTTGTGGCGGGTCGCAAGGTCGTCCTCGGGCTGCGTCCGGAGCATATAGGGGTCAACGAGGCCGCCGGTCCCGGTGCTGAAGTCCACGATGCGGTCGTCGATATCGAAGAGCCGATGGGGGCCGACAACCTTTTGTGGATCAAGCATGCCGGCCACATCATGTCGGTGCGCATCAACGGCGCGCGTCGTTTCAAGCCGGGTGCGGCGATCAAGCTGATTTTCGACATGTCCGTGGCCTCGGTCTTCGACGCTGCGACAGAATTGCGGATCTAGGGGCGAGGGGTTGCGGGTCTCCTTCGGCGCTTCCGCGCCGCTGAGGCATGCCCTGCTGGCCGAGGACTGAGCGAAGAAAGAGCGAGAGGCGCTTTCGGCGTTGAATTTAGGAAATGACGGCATGACGGATACAGAAACTTCGATCGATCTCGCCGGCCCATGGCAGTTGACATCACCGGGCAGTGACCACCAGGCCGAAATCCAGATCCCCGGCGATGTCCATTCGGCATTGCAGGCGGCCGGCATCATTGTCGACCCCTATGTCGGGCGCAACGAGGAGGTGGTCCAATGGGTGGCCCATCGTGACTGGGTGCTGCAGCGGCGATTTGTCCTCGGCGAGGTCGACGGTGACTGGTATCTCGATATCGACTCTCTCGATACGGTGGCGACCGTTACGATCAACGATACCGTCGTGCTCGAGGCGGACAATTGCTTTCGCCGCTATCGTCCCGATGTTTCCAAGGCTCTGCGACCCGGTGAAAACACGCTCAGCATCGTGCTGCATTCCAGCATTGCAGTCGGCGCCGCCTTGCAGGAGAAGCAGCCCTTCTACATCCCCTACCATCCCGGCAATTCGCCCATCGCCAACGGCAACATGCTGCGCAAGCCGCAGAGCCATTTCGGCTGGGACTGGAATATCGCTATCGCGCCGCTCGGACTTTACGGCACGGTAGCGCTGCGCCGGCTGGAGACGGCGCGGATCGAGAGCGTGACGACGCGCCAGATGCACAACGACGACGGCACCGTCGATCTCCTGGTGACGGCGGCCTTGTTTGCCGGCCGGCAGGGGGTGGCACAGCTCTATTTCGAATTGGACGGCGAGCGGGTGCGGCTTGATTGCGGCGTGGTGGCCGGCGAGACCGCCATTACCCACGTCTTCCATATCGACGAACCGAGGCTCTGGTGGCCTGCCGGCAGCGGCGAGCAGGCGCTCTACAGGCTGTCGGTCGAAACCGGAAACGAGGTGGTGACACGGCAGATCGGTCTTCGCACCATCGAACTGATCACCGACAAGGATGCGGCCGGCAGCCGGTTTGCCTTCAAGGTCAACGGTCGCGAGATCTTCTGCCGCGGTGCCAACTGGATCCCCGCCGATGCGCTGTTCTCGCGCTCGAGCCGGGAAAAGACCGAGGACCTGCTGCAGTCTGCAGCCGATGTGCACATGAACATGATCCGGGTGTGGGGCGGCGGCTTCTACGAGGCCGGCTGGTTCTACGACATCTGCGACCGGCTTGGCCTGATGATCTGGCAGGACTTCATGTTCGCCTGCAATCTCTATCCCTCGACCGGGGACTTTCTCGACAATGTCGCGGCCGAGGTGATGTATCAGGTAAAGCGTCTGGCCAGCCATCCCTCGATCGCGCTCTGGTGCGGCGACAACGAACTGGTGGGCGCTCTCACCTGGTTCGAGGAATCGCGCAAGGATCGCGACCGCTACCTGGTCTCATACGACCGGCTCAACCGGACCATCGAGCTTGCCATGAAGCAGGCGGCGCCGGAGGCGATCTGGTGGCCGTCGAGCCCGGCCTCGGGCTATCTCGATTTCGGCGATGCCTGGCATGCCGATGGCTCCGGCGACATGCACTACTGGTCGGTCTGGCACGAGAACAAGAGCTTTGACAATTACCGCTCCGTGCGCCCGCGCTTCTGCTCGGAATTCGGCTTTCAGTCCTACACCTCGCTGCCGGTCATCCGGACCTATGCCGAGCCGAAGGACATGAACGTCGCATCGCCGGTGATGGAGCTTCACCAGAAGAACGCCGGCGGCAACGAGCGGATCGCGGCAACGATGTTCCGCTATTTCCGCTTCCCCAAGGATTTCGCCAATTTCGTCTATCTCAGCCAGATCCAGCAGGCGCTGGCGATCCAGACGGCGGTCGATTACTGGCGCTCGCTGAAGCCCCATTGCATGGGGACGATATACTGGCAGCTGAACGACACCTGGCCGGTCGCTTCCTGGTCCAGCCTCGATTATGGCGGGCGCTGGAAGGCGATGCACTACATGGTGCGCCGCTTCTTCCAGCCGGTGGCAGTTGCCGCGATCCCCTCCGAGGACAAGGCGACGATCCGGATGTCCGTCGTCAACGACACACTCGACGAGGTCAGCATCGACCTCGCTCTGCACGTCATCACAATGTCCGGTGAGGTCAGGCCGATGACCTCGGTGCAGGCGACCTGCGGTCCGGATGCTGCCGTTGCCGCCTTCGAGGTCGATGCCGCGGCGATTGCTCCCGGCTGCCTTCTCGGATGGACATTCACAACTTCGAACGGCATGGGCGGGCAGGGACACTACGTCCACGGTACCTACAAGGCGCTGGAACTCGAGCCATCGGGCCTCAGCGTCCGGCGCATCGAGCGCACGGAGGACGGGGCGGTCGAAATGACGCTCACCGCCAGCGGACTTGCACTTTTCGTCATGATCGAGAGCGAGACGGACGGGCGCTATTCCGACAACGCATTCGATCTTACGGCCGGCGAGACGCGGCTGGTCAGGTTCATGCCGTCGCTGCCGATGGCGCCCGACGCCCTGCCGGATTTCCGTTTCTACGACCTGCAGTCCTGCCAATCGCTGGACTGACCCCGATCACGTTGCTGCCATCGGCGGCACCCCGACCGGCACAAGCCGGCCAAGACGACAGGCCGAACGGCCATGGAGGAGAAAGCAATGACGACACTTGGTTTTCAGCTTTACAGCGCCCGCGAGTTCCCGCCGTTTTCCGACGTGTTCGCCAAGGTTGCCAAGGCCGGTTACAAGGAGGTCGAAGGTTACGGCGCGATGTATGCGAGCCTCGACGATGCCGGACTGAAGGCGATGCGTGCCGATCTCGACAGCAACGGCCTCACCATGCCGACCGGACACTTCGGCCTCGACCTGCTGGAGAGCAACCCCGAGCGTGCCCTCGAGATCGCCGGCGTGCTCGGCATCGAGTCGATCTACGCACCGCACATCATGCCTGACCAGCGGCCCTCGGACGCAAAGGGCTGGCATGCATTTGGCGCCCGGCTGGAGGCGGCGGGCCGCCGGTTCAGGAATGCCGGCCTCGATTTCGGCTGGCACAATCATGATTTCGAGTTCGTCAAGCTTGCCGATGGCTCGACGCCGATGGAACACATCATGGCCGGTGGCCCCGGTCTTTCGTGGGAAGCCGATATCGCCTGGGTGGTGCGCGGCGGCGCCGATCCGTTCGCGTGGATAGAGACGCTGGGTCCGCGCATCACCGCCGTCCATGTCAAGGACATCGCGCCGGCCGGCGAAAACACGGACGAGGGTGGCTGGGCCGACGTTGGCCACGGCACACTCGACTGGGCCAAGCTGATGCAGGCGTTGAAGTCGACGGGCGCCCGCCATTATGTGGTGGAGCATGACAATCCCAACGATCTGGACCGCGTCGTGACGCGCTCTATCGCATCGTTCAAGACCTACTGATCGGAGGGCTCATCATGGCCAAGGAACTCGGTGTCGGCATCATTGGATGCGGCAATATCTCAACGACCTATTTCACGCTGTCACCGCTCTTCAAGGGATTGAAGGTGCTCGCCTGCGCCGACATCAACATGGGTGCGGCGGAGCTCCGGGCGGAGGAGTTTGGCGTCAGGGCGCAAACGATCGACGAACTGCTCGCAAACGACGAGCTCGAAGTGATCGTCAACCTGACCATCCCGGACGCCCATTTCGCGGTCTCCAAGCGTATCCTCGAAGCCGGCAAGCACGTCTACTCGGAAAAGCCGCTGGTGCTGACGCTGGAAGAGGGCGAGACGCTGCGGCGTCTTGCGACGGAAAAGGGGCTCGCCGTCGGCTGCGCCCCGGACACGTTTCTCGGCGGCGCCCACCAGCTGGCGCGCAAGTTCATCGACGACGGCGGCATCGGCCGGATCACGTCGGGCACCTGCCATGTGATGAGCGCCGGCATGGAGATGTGGCATCCGAACCCGGACTTCTTCTTCCTGCCCGGCGCCGGTCCTATCCTCGATCTCGGCCCGTATTACGTGGCCGATCTCATCAACCTGATCGGGCCCGTCAAGCGCGTCGGCGCGATGACCTCGATGGCGTCGGAGACCCGCACGATCACCAGCCAGCCACGCCATGGCGAAATCATTCCGGTGAAGACGCCGACGACCATCCAGGCGTTGCTGGAATTCGTCAGCGGCGCGACCATCACGCTCACGGCCAGCTGGGACGTCTGGTCGCATCGGCATGGCAGCATCGAGCTCTACGGCACCGAGGGCTCGCTCTACGTGCCCGATCCGAATTTCTTCGGTGGAACGGTCGAAGCCAGCGGTCGCAACAAGGACATCAAGACGCTGGATGCATGGGAGCATCCCTTCGGCATCGCTAACCAGGAAAGTCCGCAGGGTCCGCGCGCCAATTATCGCACCGCCGGGCTCGCCGACATGGCGGCCTCGCTGATCGACGGGCGCGATGCCCGGTGCTCGCTCGACCGTACGCTGCACGGCGTCGATGTCATGACGTCGATCCTGACTTCCGGCGCCGAGAACCGGTTTATCGAATTGACGACCACCTGCAGCCAGCCGGCAGCGCTCGGCATTGAAGAGGCACAGGCGCTCTTGAAGTAAAGCTGGCGGGAGCTATTGTGCGCGCGGGCTGAACAGCCCGCGTTCGAGCATGGGAGAGATATCGATGAGCTGGCAACCGGCGGAAGACCGCTATTCCAAGATGAAGTACAACCGCACCGGCCGATCCGGCCTGAAGCTGCCGGCCGTTTCGCTCGGCCTCTGGCACAATTTCGGTGGCGACACGTCCCATGACCGCAAGGTCGAGATGTGCCGCACCGCCTTTGACCTCGGCATCACCCATTTCGATCTTGCCAACAATTACGGCCCGCCTCCGGGCTCGGCCGAAACGGCGTTCGGCGAAATCCTGCGCACGGATTTTGCCGGCCTGCGGGACGAACTGATCATCTCCTCCAAGGCCGGCTACAACATGTGGCCGGGTCCCTACGGCGAGTGGGGAAGCCGCAAGTATCTCGTTGCCTCCTGCGACCAGAGCCTGAAGCGCATGGGCCTCGACTATGTCGACATCTTCTATTCGCACCGCTTCGATCCGGACACGCCGCTCGAGGAAACCTGCGGTGCTCTCGACTACATCGTTCGCTCCGGGCGGGCACAGTATGTCGGTATCTCGTCCTATAACTCACAGCGCACCCGCGAGGCGGCCGAGATCCTGAAATCACTGGGCACGCCATGCCTCATCCACCAGCCGAGCTACTCCATGCTCAACCGCTGGGTCGAGGACGACAAGCTGCTCGACACGCTGGACGACGTCGGCATGGGCTCCATCGTCTTTTCGCCGCTGGCGCAGGGGATGCTGACGACCAAGTATCTGAACGGCATTCCGGAAGACAGCCGTGCCGCGCAGGACCATTTCCTGAAGCGGGAATTCATACGCCCGTCGATCCTCGAGAATATCCGCAAGCTGAACGCGATTGCCGAAAAGCGCGGCCAGACGCTGGCGCAGCTGGCGATAGCCTGGGTTCTGCGCGGCGGCAGGGTGACCTCGGCGCTGATCGGCGCCAGCCGTTCGTCACAGATCGTCGATTGCGTCAAGGCGCTCGACAACGTCGATTTCACCGCCGAGGAGCTGAGTGAAATCGACGTTTATGCCAAGGAAGCCGATATCAACCTCTGGGCCAAGTCGGCCGAGCTGGAATAGTCACTGCTCGGTGACTGTGTGCCGATAGTTCGAACTGAGGCGCCGCCTGTGGGCGGCGCTTTCATCGCCTTGGAGGAGGTAGACCGATGATCCGCAATCCTATTTTACCCGGCTTTAATCCCGATCCGTCCATCTGCCGCGTCGGTGACGACTACTATATCGCGACATCGACCTTCGAGTGGTATCCGGGTGTGCAGATCCACCACTCGCGCGACCTGGTGAACTGGACGCTGGTGCGCCGGCCGCTCGAGCGCCAGGCGCAGCTCGACATGCGCGGCAATCCGGACAGCTGCGGCATCTGGGCGCCTTGCCTGTCCCATGCCGATGGGCTTTTCTGGCTGGTCTACACCGACGTCAAACGGCTCGACGGCAATTTCAAGGACGCCCATAATTACATCGTGACTTCAGAGACCATCGAGGGCGATTGGTCGGATCCGGTCTATGTCAATTCATCGGGCTTCGACCCGTCGCTGTTTCACGATGCCGACGGTCGCAAGTGGTTCGTCAACATGCAGTGGAACCACCGCAGCGAGAGCTTTGGCGGCTCGCCGAAGTCGCCTGCCTTCGACGGTATCCTGCTGCAGGAATACGATGCCGCCAGCAAGTCTCTCAAAGGCCCGATCCGCAACATCTTTGCCGGCAGCCAGCTCGGTCTCGTCGAGGGTCCGCACCTGTTCCAGCGCAACGGCTGGTATTACCTGACGACCGCCGAGGGTGGCACCGGCTACGACCATGCCGTCACCATGGCCCGGTCGCGCGATATCGGCGGGCCCTACGAACTGCATCCGGACAGCCACCTGATCACCGCGAAGGATCACCCGGAGGCAGGCCTGCAGCGCACCGGGCATGGCCAATATGTCGAGACCCCTGACGGCGAGGCCTATCACACCCACCTTTGTGGCCGTCCGCTGGCGCCGTTGCGTCGCTGCACACTCGGCCGCGAGACGGCCCTGCAGAAATGCGTCTGGAAGGATGACTGGCTCTATCTCGCAAACGGCACCGTGGTGGGCGACGTGGACGTTCCGGGCCTTGCCGGTGCCGTTCCCATCGACAAGCCGCGACGCAGCGGTGCGAATTTCGACGGAGCGATATTGCCGGCTGATTTCCAGTGGCTTCGCACCCCGAGGCCGGAGCGGCTGTTCAGTCTTACCGAGCGGCCGGGCCATCTGCGGCTGTTCGGCCGCGAAAGCATCGGCTCCTGGTTCGAGCAATCGCTGGTTGCCCGTCGGCAGGAGCATCATCGGTTCCGGGCGGAAACCGTGATCGAGTTTCTGCCGGATACCTACCAACAGGTAGCGGGGCTGACCCATTATTATAACCGCTTCAAGTTCTATGCGCTCGCCGTCACCGTCCATGAGGAACTGGGGAGGTGCCTGACCATTCTCTCATGCCCGGGCGACTATCCGGAGGGACGCCTTACCTTCCCCATCGGCAGTGGCGTCGCCGTTCCAGAGGGACGATTGCAGCTCTCCCTGGAGGTACGCGACAACGACCTGCAGTTCTACTGGCAGGCCGAGGGCATGGGTGCATGGCAGGCGATTGGGCCGGTGCTCGACGCTGGCGTGATTTCGGACGAGGGCGGACGAGGAGAGCACGGCTCGTTCACCGGCGCCTTTGTCGGCATGTTTGCCTTCGATCTCTCTGGTCGGGCGAAACCCGCAGATTTCGACTGGTTCAACTACGACATCCTCTAGGTTGACGGACGTTGTGGGCCATGTTTGCCTGGCCGGCCTGCCCCACAGCAGGTCGCGCCTGACTGCATTGACAAAATTTAATATATTTGACCGCGATCCGTCACCTTTTTCAGATATGGCTGCGCGTCTAAAAGACGTAAAACTACGAGGAAAGCCGATGAAGAAGACGATCACCGCGCTGCTTGCTGCGGCGTGCCTGATTGCACCGCTGGCGCAAGCCCCTGCGGCCCTTGCCGCGACGCCATCAAAAGACGTTCATCGGCCTGTTCTGCACAAGGGAAGCTGGACGCGCGGCCATCGGCTTTCGCCCTCTGACCGCAACCACGCCGTCCCCCTCGACTACACCCGCTACCGCCTGAAGACGCCACCCCACGGCTATCGATGGGTCCGCATCGGCGGAAGCTTCCTGATGGTCGGCTCCACCAGCGGCCTCATCCTCAGCGTCGTGGCCGCGCGCTAAAGCGGCCGCTGGATTTTTGCGTGACTACCTACCGTCAAAATACTTTTAAGGATTTGACCGAACTCCGAAATATTCGCAGCGCGCTCCAGAAACGGCGACAGAAAGTTTTAACGGGCCTCTCCGCCTGCAGAATGTGCTTATACCTCGTCGGCAACGGTTATGACGGGATGATGAGCGCGATGCGGATAGGCCTCGCTTAAAGTCCGGATAGTTTAACGCAATTCTCCAACTTTAAGTGGCGCAAAATTGGTCGATTTTGCGTCTCGCAGGCTTATTCTCGCTTTTCAATATTTTCTCTGATAGGTTGTATTTTATCTCATCTTACGAGGGGGATAGAATGGTCGACACCATAAAGCTGGGTCAATACGAGCATGAAGGCGCATCGCTCGATAGAATTAACGCCGGGTCAAACTATCGGAAGGCGCTCGCTTATTGGCTGGGCTTTCTGAAGGGCATTCTGGCAAGTAGCAAGGTCGAGACTGCCGAATACGATCCGCTAGTTGTCGAAGCCAGAAATTTTCTCAATCTGCTTCATGATCCAGATGCGCACGAGCTCATTGAAGATCTTCATATCTGGAAGAACGAGCCGCACGAAATTTACGACATCGTTGAAAATATCGTTACCATGCGATCCCGTAATTTCATTATCGAGAACGATAAAGACGAAATCAACGAGCTGTATGGATTTTGTGCCGGGATAGCCTGCGATAATCGTATTACTGTTAGAGAAGTAGAAAAGCTGCTTTCTCGATTGGCCAACTATCCCAACATCCAAGCTGATCTACGGGTGACTAACCTTAGAGATGCGGCGCGTCGATCAATCGCCGATGGCAGGATCACGCCGGAAGAATCCGACGACATATGTACGTGGATCACCCATCTGGTCGGAGATAGCGCCACCGACACCGGGCTGGCTACCTTCGGCAACGTCGGCGTAATCGAAGGTGCACTTGAGGATCATAACGAAGTTGTTTTTGATCAGCGAATGTTCGTACTGACGGGAAGATTTACTCTCGGTCCGCGTAAGGCGATAGAGGGAATGATTTCAGATCGCGGAGGCGGGTTCAAACGCACCGTATGCAGAAACACGCATTACCTGTGCGTGGCGGTCGAGGCTTCGCGAGATTGGCGGCACAGCCATGATGGGCTGAAAATCATCAGAGCCCTAGAGTTACGAAATGAAGGCCGGGGACCCCATTTCGTACACGAAAGCATTTTGGCCAGAGCCCTGTCGCGATAGGCAGATGTCAGGAAATAAAAAGCGGAGCCAAATAATCGGTACTTGGCTCCGCTTTCTATTGAAGTGCTGGGGTCCCTGATCAGGGATTTTTCAGTTTATGCGGGGTGCTGTTGTCAGCTGAAACGGCCGGCAGCGTGGGCGAGCATGGTGTAGACCTTGCCGGTGTCCGAGGTCAGGTAGGACTGGGTGACGGATTTGTCGCGATCCGTGCTGGCAACGTCTGCGAGCAGCTTTTCGAAGTCGCCGATGTAGCGGTCGACGGCGGTGCGGAATTCCGGCTCGCGGTCATACTTGCGCTTGATCTCGTCGAAGGTCTGCTGACCCTTCAGCGTGTAGAGACGGCGGGTGAAGACATCCCGTTCGCCGCGCTGGTAACGGCGCCAGAGGTCAACCGATGCGTCGTGATCGATGGCGCGGGCGATATCGACCGACAGAGAGTTCAGCGATTCCACGACGTGACGCGGGTTTCTGGCATCGCCGGAGCGAGGTGCCTGGGCGGCGGTCTCGGCGGGAGCACGCGGGGCGGGTGCGCGGGCCGGTGCCGTGTCGGCCGCGTCGTCGCGCGATGCGCCGCGCAACAGGTCGCTGATCCATCCGCCGCCGGCCTGATCCTGCCGGGCAGGCGTCGTTGGCGCTGCTGCGGGCTGGCGTGGCTGCTGTGGCGCGCGGTCGGCAGCGATGGTGCCGCGAAGGCCCATCGGCTCGATCGGACGCTGCGGCGCGGCAGCTTCCGTCTGCTGCAGGAACTGCGGTGCCGGCTGCTGGGCAATCGGCTGGCGCTGCTGGGCGACCGGCTGCGGCTGCGGAGCAACTGGCTGAGGCTGCGGCGCGACGGCTGCCGGCTGTGGAGCGACGCGCTGCGGCTGGGCGGAAGCCCGTGCCACTGGCGGTGCGATTTCCAGCTGCTGCGAGGAGCGCCCGACGATCTGCGAGATATCCTGCAGGGCCTTGATCTGCTCGGCCACGGCGCGACGCATGGCAGCGGCGCTTTCCTTGGCTTCTTCCGGCAGGTCGAAGGCACCGCGCTTCAGTTCCGTACGGGTAAGGTCTAGTTCCTTGCGGATGTCGCCGGCCGAACGGCGGATCTCGTCGGTGGCGCCGGAGAAGCGGTCGATGGCCTCCTCGACGGCAACGCGCAGGGTTTCGCGCATGGAGTAGGCGGCATTGTCAGTCGTCTTGCCAGCTTCCGAGAACATGTTCTCGACATCCGACATCGACGCTGTCAGCCCACCGCGGAGGCGGCTGGTGAGTTCGTTGGAGCGACGCTCGGCATTGGCGAAGGTGCCCTCGATCGCGTCGTTTGCTTCCTGGCCGGCCTTGGCGAGCGCATCACGCATCGTCTCGGCCGTCTGCTGGGCGCGGGCTTCCGTCTCGGACAGCACGCGACCGATATCGGCCACGGATGCCTGGACGCCCTGGCGCAGGTTGCCCGACACCTGGTTGGAACGCTGTTCGGCGCGGTCGAATGCGGTTTCGACGATGGAGCCGACGGCGCGCAGGGTCTTTTCGATTTCCTCGGAGCGCTGAACGAGCCCGACCGAGAGGCCTTCCAGAGCGCTTTCACGCTCTTCCAGCGTCGACATCAGGTTCGACTGGGCGGCGCCCAGAAGCTGCGATGCCTGGGTCAGGACCTTGGAGTGCTCATCGAAGCGGTTGATGATGCCGCCGACCTGCGACAGGGTGTGGATCGAGATGTCGCTGAGCTTGTCGATCTTGCCTTCGAGCAGGCGGGTCGAGGCGGAGACCAGTTCGGAGGCCTTGCCGGCGCTCTCGGCAAAGCGCGTGCTGGTCGAGCCGAGGCGTGTATCGACTTCGGCCAGATCGTGCGTGGCGCGGTTGAGCATGGCAACGATCGCCGAGTTGTTGTCGCCCAGCCGTTCGATGAGGCCGTTGACATTCGAAAGCAGGCTCGTTTCCAGCGCATCCACCGTGTTGGTGACGCTTTCCGTGCGGGCCGAAATGGCGGCCAGTGTCTCGTTGGTGCGCGACGCGATGGCATTGACCAGCGCGGCGTTCTCGGCGCGCAGGCGCTCGGCTGCCTGTTGTGCTGCCGCTGCGATGCGCTCGGCTGCCTGTTCGCCGGTGGCGGCGTAGGCGTCGACCACGGGGCGAGCCTTTTCGTCGATGATGCGTACCAGTTCCGCAGAGCGGCCGGCCAGCATGGAGTTCAGGTCGCGGCTCCGGTCGTCGAGGCTATTGCGAATGGACGAACCGCGTGCTTCCAGCGCCTTGTCGACATTGGCAAGCGTCGCATCGATATCGCGGGCGCGGTCGTCGAGGTTGGTGCGGATGGCGTTGGTGCGTTCCTCGAGGGCTTCGCCGACGCGCGTCAGGCTGGAGGCAATCTGTTCGCCTGTTCCGGCCAATGTGGAGCGCATCTGCTGGGTGCGGGCTTCGAGTGTCTTGTCGACATCCGAAAGCGTCGCATCGATATCGCGGCTGCGTTCGTCGAGGCTTGTGCGGATGGCGGTGCTGCGATCCTCAAGCGCGCGTTCGACGCGGGCCATGGTGGATGCAATTTCCTCGCCGGTGCCGGCAAGGGCCGAGCGCAGCGATGCGCCGCGGGCCTCGAGCGACTGTTCGACCTCGGAGAGGGCGGCAGACAGCGCTGTGACTTGGTTGCCGACGAGGCCTTCAGCTTCGGCAACCTTGTTGACGATGATGTTGCCGGCCTCGGAGAACGTCTGGGCGACGGCTGCCGCCTGGCCTGCAAGGCGGTTCTGGGTCTCGGAGACGCGGTGTACGATGTCCTGCGAGCGCTCTTCCATCGTGCGGGTGAAGTCTTCGCTGCGGTTGCCGAGATTATCGGCAAACTGCTGGCCGGTGCTGGCGAGCAGCTCTGCGGTCCGCGTGGCTTCGTTGTCCATGCCCTGCGCGGCGTCGGCAACTGCCGTGCGCAGCGTCGTTGCCAGTGCGGTGGCCTTGCCCTCGATGGTGCGGTTGACAGCATCGAGGCCGAGATTGAGCGCGCGATCCATGGTGGACAGGCGCTCGTCGATGCGGGCGGTACCGGTTTCCATGGCGTTGCTGAGGTTGGCAGTGCGTCCGTCGAGGGTCTCGGTCAGGCGGGCAGCTGCCTCGCTGGTGGCGCGGTCGATCTGCTCCACACTGCCTGAGAGGCTTTCCGCCAGCCGGTTACCGGCAGCGTCGACCTGTTCGACGACACCGGAGATACCGTCGCGGATGCGGTGTTCGATGCCGACGAGACCGGACTCGACGCGCGAGCCCGTGTCTTCGAAGCGCGTCGTCATGCCTTCGACGGAGGTCGTCAGGTGCGACGCAAATGTTTCGGCCGAGCGGGTGATTTCACCGGCGGCGTCCTGGAACTTGCCGGCAATGGCACCGGCGCTGTTCTGCAGGCGTTCCTCGAGCGAGCGGGCGCTGGTGTCGATGGCACCCCGGAGCGAGGCTTCGTGTTCTTCGAGGGACATTTCCATCATGCCGACGGTGGTGGCGATCGACGTGCCGATGGTCATGGCCTGTTCGGCAAGCGTACCGTCGATCTGCTCGTGGGCGTCGCGCAACGTCTGCTGGATGGCGTTGCCGCGCTGGTCGAGCGTGGTGCGCAGGCGCTCGTGGGCGTTTTCGAGGCTGTGGTCCATCTGCGTCAGGCCGGTGCCGATGGTGGCCTCGAGGCGGCCCGTGGTGTCGGCAAGCGCATTCTCGACGCGCGCGGTCGACTGGCCGACCACGGTTTCGAGGCGTTCGCCGCCGTTGTTGAGGACGCTGGCCAGCCGTTCGGTGTGGGCACCGAGAGCCTGGTCGAGGCGCTCGTGATTGTCGACATAGGCCGCCCGGATGGTCTCGGCTTCCTTGCCGAAGGTACCTGCGATGCGGGATTCTGCGCCGGCAACGCTGTCGAGAATGGCGTTGGTGCGGGCTTCGAGCGCGCTGTCGAAACGGTTCTGGGACTCTTCGAGCGAGATGGCGAGCGCCATGGTCTTGTCGTCGAGAGCATCGCCGAGGCGGCTGTGGCTGCTGGAGACGACTGCATTGATCGCCTCGACGCTGACGCCCAGCGTTTCGTCCAGCAGAGCGTGGTTTTCGGCCAAGGTCTGCGCGAGGACGCGGGTCTTGCTGTCCAGCGTTTCCAGCATGCGATCGTGACCGCTGGAAACCGACGTTGCGATGGCGTCGCCGCGGGTGCTGAGCGTGTTTTCGAGCCGCTCCTGTGTCTCCGACAGAGAGATCGCCAGCGCCATGGCGCGTTCGTCCAGGGCTTCGGTGAGGCGTTCGCGGCCGTCGGAAACGGCAGCAGCGAAGGCGTCCGTGCGGCTGGTCAGGGTCTGTTCGAGCCGCTCCTGCGTCTCGGACAGCGAGATGCCAAGCGCCATGGCACGCTCGTCCAGCGCTTCCGTCAGGCGGTCGCGGCTGTCGGTAACGGCATTGGTGAAGGCATCGGTGCGGCTCGCCAGGGTCTGGTCGAGGCGTTCCTGGGTTTCGGACAGTGCGATGGCGAGAGCCATCGTCCGGTCGTCCAGGGCATCGGTCAGACGCTCGTGGGTCGTCGATACTGCGCCCAAAAGCGTCTCGGAGCGGCTGGCAAGGGTCTGCTCGAGGCGTTCCTGGCTATCGGAGAGCGAGATGGCGAGCGTCATGGTGCGCTCGTCCAGTGCGTCTGTCAGGCGTTCGTGGCTGTCCGAAACGGCGCTGACGATGGTCTCGGAACGGCTGGCCAGGGTCTGTTCGAAGCGCGACTGGCTGTCCGACAGAGCATTGAAAAGCGCGCCGCTGCGTTCGGCCATGACGGCATCGATCCGCTCGTGGGCGGAGCCCAGCGTCTGGGTGATTTCGCCGGTGCGCGCCGACAGGGTGTCGTTGAGCGCCTGCGTGCGGCCGACAAAGGCCGATGTCAGTTCGTGGGTACCGGAAGACAGCGCCGTCGTCAGTTCGGACGTGGCTGTTTCGATGACGCTGGTAAACTGTCCGGAGCGTGCAGCAAGCGCCTCGCTCAGTGCCTCGGCGCGACCCTCGAACGTGGCATTCAGGGTCTCGGTGCCGGAAATGACGGCCGACGAAACATCGGTCGTGGCGGCTGTCAGCGCCGATGTCAGCTCGGCTGAGCGGGCTGCGATGGTGCTGCTCAGTTCGTTGCTGCTTGTGGTGAGGGATGATGAGAGTTCGAGCGTGGCGCCGCGAAGTGCCGACGTCAGCTGCTCTGTGCGGGCGCTGAGGGCTGCCTGCAGCTCTTCGGAGCCCGTGCCGAGCACGGCTGCGACATCGCCAGTCGCGCCGCGCAACGCAGCGGTGAATTCGCTAGTGCGGCTTTCGAGCGCCGAGGTAATTTCGGCTGCCTTCGAGCCGATGGCGCTTTCGAGCACCTCATGGCCGGTCGACAGGGCTGTGGCGAGTGCGAAGGAATGGTCGGTCAGCGAGGAGCCGATACGCTCGATGCTGGTGGTAAGGATGCCGTCCATGGCTTCCGAGCCGCCGGCCAGCGTTTCGTTGATGCGCGCAAGGCTTTCTATCAGCTTGCTGTCGAGCGAGCCGGCACGCTTGTCGAATGCCGTTGCGAATTCCGCGACACGTTCGTCGAAGCTTGTCGACACCTGCGCGACCGTCGACTGCAGACGCTCTTCGAAAAAGCCGGAGCGAAGGTCTAGGTCCATGACGGTGTCGTCGACACTCGACTGCAGGCTCTGGCGGAAGCTGGCTCCCTTTTCGTCAAGTGCGCTGTTGAGCTTTGCAAGCACGTTGTCGAGGGTACCGGTGATGCCGCGTTCACCGCTGTTCAGGCTGTCGCTAATTTCGCGGGTACGGGCGATCAGGGTTTCGTTCAACTGGCGGGCGCGGTCGTTGAGCGCGGCATTCAGCTTGTCGGTGTTGGCATCCAGCGTCGAGGCGCGTGTCTCGAACTGGCTGAGAAGCTTCTTGCCGCGTTCGGACAGGGTGGTGGAGAGGGATTCCAGGCGCGTATCGAATTCCTGGTTCAGTGCGAAGCCGGAAGCACTCAGGTTTTCGATGAGGCTGTCGGTCTTGGCCGCCAGCAGCGAGCCGAGCGACTGCAGGGCTGCGTTCGACTTTTCCGAAAGTGCAGCGGCGCGCGTGTCCATCAGGGTCGCAAACGCTTCGCCTGAAGTCGCCAGGCGAATGGCGATCTCCTCGGTGGCGAGCGACATGTCTTCCTTGATCTGCTCGTGGACGCCAGAGATCGACGAACGTATGCGCTCGGCGTGATTGACGATGGCGTCGCGCTCGGAACCGAGTTCGTGGACGAGGCCGCGCACACGCATTTCGTTGTCGGCGTAGCTGCGCTCGAGCGCGTTGACTTCGGAATGGACGAGGGTCTCGAGTTCGGTGGCGCGGGCGATGGTCCGCTCGATGCCTTCGTTCATCGCGGAGACTTCGCGGCGCACGGCCTGGCCGACCGTCATGATGCGCTCGGAGGCGATCGTTTCGGGGTCGGAGAGACGCAGGGCCACTTCAGCCATGGAGCGGGCGGCATTGCGCATGTCCTGGGCGCGCGACAGCATGATGGCAAAGGCATAGAACAGCAGGATCGGCACAAGGATGCCGATGATGCAGGCGATGACGCCGGGGAGGGCAACGAGTTCAGCAAGCGAGCGGATCTGCCAGATCGGCGGGGAATAGATGACGCTCGTCAGACCGATGCCGGCAATCAGCCAGATGACCGAGAAGATCGTCGCATTGCGGATGGCGCCGCCGATGGAGGCGTTGTCCAGCGAGCGCAGGATTGACTGGGGGCTGGCCCTGCTGGTATCGTTGGCGGGTTCGAACATCTGATTGCGAGGGGTATCGCCCGGTCGCCCGGCAATTCCGCGGGCTGCGGCGGCCTTGCGAGCCGCTTCTTCCTTTGCCTGGCGTGCACGCGCATTCGAGGTCTCGGCCAAATCTGCCTCCGTTGCACGCGGCGCAGGTCCGGTGCGAGCTGGTATTCCGTCATCGCTGAAATCGATTTGCAGCGCTTCGTCCAAAGCTTTGAAAGCCTTGTCTTCAACCGACTCGCTGTATTTGTTGTTCGCCATACGGATACGCCTCGTTACACTCGTTCCGGCCGACCCTGCATTTCGAAAATCCGCCAAGATCCGATACGCAACATCTCGCCAGCCGTACTACCGATTTCCTTAACAAGGCATCGGCATCCACATTACAATCCGCGCGAAGTGCAATTTTGCACAATGGGCGGTACCAAAACATTACCACTTTCGGGGCGTCGGGCAAAGGCGACGCCGCGGCACGAAACACCAGTACCGTACTGACACATTAGCAGCACTGTTACAATTATGGGATGGCAAACGTCCGGAAGCGTTAGCGTGTTGTTAACACCTTTTAAATCAATGCATTGTCGAAAAGCCGATAATTTAACCGTGTTTAACGATCGTTAACCATACGTGCATTTTTCCGCCTTCGTTGTGCCGGAATTTAACGGGATGGCCATGCCGCAGCCGCAAGGATGCAGCAACGCACCGACAAGAGACAACCGGAGAATGGGCCCATGGCCGCCTTGAACATTGCATTTGAAGCCCCTGACAACTCGCGCGGCATGGGGCCGTCGCGGGAAAAGCCGATCGATCTGGTCCATCTCGCCCGGCAGACCATGGGCGACAAGGTGCTCGAAATCGAGGTTCTGCAGATGTTCGCCCGCCAGGCACGCAGCTGCCTCCACGATATTGGTAGCGGCAATGCCGACCAGGTGAAGGCCGGGACCCACCGTCTGAAGGGTGCAGCAAGCGCCGTCGGTGCCTTCAAGGTGGCGCAATCCGCCGAGGCTTTCGAAGCGCACTCCAGCGATGCTGCCTGCATGGCGGCTGTCGGCACCGCCGTCGTCGAAGCGGAAAACTTCATTCTTAAGCTTTGCCGTTAAGCCTAGATTCGCTGCGCCGTCCCCATGAGGGACGGCAACATCGCTGACCGGTATCCGGCCGAGCCAGTGGCTTTCGGAGCCGGCGATGTTGACTGCTGTTTGGAATTGTTGGAAGAAAATCCACCCAGCCAATATCACTCGCGTATCCGGATTATCTCATGACCAAACTGACAATCGTTGCTTTCGACGGCACGCGTTTCGACTTCGATGCCGACGAGGGCTCGACCGTGATGGAAAACGCGGTGCGCAATTCCGTGCCCGGCATCGAAGCCGAGTGCGGCGGCGCCTGCGCCTGCGCCACCTGTCATGTCTATGTCGACGATGCCTGGATAGAGCAGGCGGGACCGCCCGCTGCGATGGAAGAAGATATGCTCGATTTCGCCTTCGATGTCAGGCCAAGCTCGCGGCTTTCCTGTCAGATCAAGCTGACCTCGGCGCTGGACGGCCTTGTCGTTCACGTGCCGGAGCGCCAAGCCTAGTCCTGCATCTCTCAAGGCGCCCCAAAAAAAACCTCGCCCATTTGCGGAGCGAGGCCAGGCGGGCGTATCGCCTACAGGCGAGGGAGGAAGCGCTTGCGGCTTCGGATACGCCGGGAGAACCCAGGAAAATGGGAACGCAATAACATCGTCGATGCTATACGTAAGATGATCCTACATTACGGCTGTGGTAAAGCGTAAAGCCGGCTTTTCCCCTGCTATCTCAGCTACAGCGTGTCATATTTCGCACAGTTGCGGTGATCGACAGCGATTGTCGCGATTCTCTAAATATATGCTTTTAATCTATCTTTTCCGATTTTTCGCTGTGTCGTCGTTGCGCGAGGCGCTGCATGCGGATCTGGAAGTTTGTAGCCTCGACACGGTCGAACCGCGCCTGGTCCTGATCGTGCAGGACGGTATTGCGCACTGATTCGCCGCTGACCTTGTCTTGCAGCAGATCGCAGGTCCGCTCTGCTGGCAGCGAGAGGATGGCCTTCTCCAGGCTGCGCGCATGCAACCTCGCAATCTCGGCATGACGCTCCTCGTGGCGTTTGATGTCGGCCGACAGCCTGTCCCAGACAGCGGAAAGACGGGGCTGCGCGTGACGGCGATCCCGCCAGCGCGGCAGGATGACGACGATGTCAACCGTGACCCGGGCGCCGCCGATATGGCACCGGCCGCCGCTCTCCACATAGGTCGCCTGGCCACCGAAGCGGATGCGGGTTGCACCGGGATGGCGGCTGCTGGCACCCATCGCCGCTGGGCCGCCGGCATTGAGCGCCTCGTCGAGTTCGTCGGCAGTGTCGCCGCTGATATCGAAATAAGAGAAGGATTTATGCGCGACCACTTCCGCTTCTGCGCTCCGCAAGACGCCGCATGACAGCAAAACGGCGAGTGGGAGGCAAGCAAAGCGCGATGCAGTCGGCATTCGTGATCGGACCAGTTGAACTTCACGGAAGCTTGCGGCATAGCCACTGGGAGCGCAACATCGGGCGACGGTTTTTTTCAATTTCAACGGAGCGGACGTTAGTGATAGCGATGCGCGATAATATCTGGCATTTGGGCCATGGTCGTCGTCTTGATCTCAGCCGCAGCGCGATCATGGCGATCGTCAACATCACACCGGACTCTTTTTCCGACGGCGGCCGTTTCCAGTCCGTCGATGCGGCAGTCTCCCATGCGCTTGCCTGTGTCGCCGAGGGTGCTGACATCGTCGATATCGGCGGCGAATCGACGAGGCCGGGCGCCGAACCCGTCAGCGCTGCCGAAGAACAGGCTAGGGTGTTGCCGGTGATCGAAGCCCTGCGCGGCAAGACCGAGGCGCTGATCTCCGTCGATACTTACAGGGCAGAGACGGCGCGGCTGGCAGTTGCCGCCGGTGCCCACATCGTCAACGACGTATTCGGGCTGCAGCGCGAACCGGACATTGCAGCACTTGCCGCCGAGAGCGGGGCCGGCCTCTGCATCATGCACACCGGTCGCGAACGCCAGAAGTTGGCGGATGTTATCGATGATCAGAGGGTGTTTCTCGAGCAATCGCTGGCAATTGCCGATGCTGCCGGGGTCGATCGAGGCAGGATCGTGCTCGATCCCGGCTTCGGTTTTGCCAAGGACGGCAATGAAAACCTGGAACTCATGCTGCGGTTTGCCGAGTTGAAGCGGTTCGACCTTCCGCTCCTCGCAGGCACATCGCGAAAGCGCTTCATCGGCCAGTTGACCGGACGGGAGGCCGAGGGGCGGGATGCGGGCACAGCTGCGACAACGGTGCTGCTCAGAATGCAGGGCGCCGCGATTTTCCGCGTGCATAATGTCGCAATCAACAGGGACGCACTTGCCGTCGTCGATGCTATGCTGGAGATGCAGGCGAAATCAGGAATAAAAACATCATGAGCGGTATCTACACCATCACCCTGCAGAACTGTGCATTCTTTGCCCGCCACGGCGTCCACGACGAGGAGGAGTTTTTAGGGCAACGGTTCTTCGTCGACGCCGAACTCGACGTTGCCGCCGGCGAGGCGCTGGTGACGGATTCGATCGACGGCACCGTCAATTACGGCGTCGCCTTCACCGTCATCGAGGAAATCGTCACCGGCAAGCGTCGCTACCTGATCGAGGCGCTGGCGCTCGACGTAGCCAAAGGCCTGTGCGAAAAGTTTCCGCAGATCAAGCGCGTCAGGGTGACCGTCCGCAAGCCGAACGCACCTGTCCCGGGCGTTCTCGACTACGTTCAAGTGAGCATCGAGCACTTTGCCTGAGACTGATTTCACCACCGCAATGCTCGGTCTTGGCGGCAATATTGCCGATCCGGTCCGAGCGATGGCCACGGCCTTGCAGTCCCTCGACGAGCGCGCCGATTGCAGCATCGTCGCGGTGTCGAAACTCTACCGCACGCCGCCGTGGGGGAAAACGGACCAGGCGTTCTTTTTCAACGCCTGCGCGGCGATCAGTACATCGCTTCCGCCGGAGACCTTGCTCGACATCTGCCTCGATATCGAGCGCGGCATGAAGCGGGAACGGATCGAGCGCTGGGGACCCCGGACGATCGACATCGATATCCTCACCTATGGGAATGTTGCGCTCGATACTAAAAAACTGCAGATCCCGCACGCCCGCATGACCGAGCGCGGCTTCGTGCTGATGCCGCTCGCGGATATTGCAGCAGATCTGGTGGTGGCCGGAAAGACCGTGACGGCGTGGCTTGCAAACGCCGATATCGGCGGCATCGAAGTAGCTGATGCAGATAACAGCTGGTGGCAGCGCGGCTAGACAGCAAAAGGCCGAGCAATAGCCCGGCCTTTAAAAATCCAATGGATGGCAGCGATTACTTGATGGCGCCGACGGTCATGGTGTCGACAGCCTCGCGCTTCAGGCTGAGGCCGATGACTGGGACCATCTGCTCGTCGACCTTGACCGAAATCGTCACGTTCATCGACTTGTCGTCCTGCAGGCGGGCGATCATGGCGCCGTTCAGCTTCTGGCGGTTCAGGCCGACAACGACTGTGTTGTCGTTGACGGACCCTGAAGTCACGTCGAGGCCCTTGCCGGCGGCGCCGTCCAGGAACTTGCCGTTATAGGTGCTGCCGCTCTGTGTGATCTCGGCAGACATCGGCTGCTGGAAGACGCCGACGCGACAGGTACCGTCGAGCTTGACGCCTGTCGCGGATCCCTGGCTTGGCGTGCCGATCAGATTGCAGGTGAATTTGGTGCCCTTGTATTTGCCGGCAACAATCTCGCCCGGACCGCGCCATGCGCCGGACACCGACTGGAAGAAAGCCTTGTCGCGGGACGAGGCATTGGCCGATTGCGCCCAGTCGACGACGGAGAGGGCCATGACGGCGAGGCCGCATACAAGAATAAACTTACGCGAAAACATGGGCTTTCCTTGGCAAAGGTGTACCGGAAACTAAGCTCCGACTTTGCCTCAGAATGGTTAACAGCTGGTTTCTTTTGGGGTGCAGGCCTTAAAGAATGGCCTGTCATGGCTGTCTTTTGGCCGCGCCGGGCGAGAGGTCGCCGATGAAGTCGCCAATGCCCGGACGCTTCAGCGCCCTGAATGGCAGAGGACGGCAGAGGTCCATTGCGGCAATGCCGATGCGGGCCGTCATCAGCCCGTTGACGACGCCTTCGCCAAGCCGCGCCGACAGTTTCGAGGCCAGTCCATGGCCGACGATCTGCTGGACGAGGCCGTCGCCGACGGCAATGGAGCCGGTGACAGCCAGATGGGCAACCACATCGCGCATCAGTTTAAGCATGCCCAATGTTCCCGGCCGGCCGCCATAGAGGTCGGCCATGGCGCGCACCATGCGGGTGGATTCGAACAGCACGTAGAGCAGGTCGACGATCGCACGCGGGCTAACGGCGGTGACGACTGAGACGCGCTTGGAGGCGGTGAGGATCAGCGCCCGTGCATCGCGGTCCAGCGGCCCCAGCAGTTCGCGCTCAGCAAGCGAAATCAGGCCCTGCGTATCGATGATATCGCCTTCCGTCGCCTTCAGCGCGGCACGGCCCCGGGCGGTGGCTGGCTTGGCGGCAAACAGCGTCGAAAGCCGATCGACCAGCGCCCGGGCACGCGCAGGTTTTACCTCCAGCGCTGCGGCCTCCGCCTCGGCGCGGATGGCGTGTACCGTTGCCAGCCGCATCATGCCGGCTGTTTCGCGGACGACCATTCCGAGCACCGCGAGGATGCCGATGCCAAGCACGGTCAGCGCCGTGTAACCCAGCCAGTCGGCGCGGGTGAAGAGATTGCGGATCAGCTCATCCGTCCAGAGTCCGAAGGCGAGCGAAAGGAGGATGCCGAACGCACTGAGCGCCACCTTGGCAAAGGAAAAGCGCCGGCGGGGCTTGAGGCTCGGCAGCGTACCCTCGAGAGACGACGACGGATTGAGGAAGGGATCCTCCTCGTCAGGGGTGAGGATGACGTCTGCATCGAAGCTTTGCGGACGGCGGGCGGGCATTGCCTGACGGGCATCGGCATGCGGCTGTTCCGGCTCCATCGAGAAGGCTGCCGGACTGCGTGAGGAATGCGGCGGATCGTTTTCGATCGGTGGGGTCATGCGAGGCGGTCTCCGAACAGGAACTGCATGGCGCGGTCAAGCCGGATGTGCGGCACCGAGAGAACCACGCCGGTCGGCGAACGGTCGAGTAGCGGCGGCCGAAAGCGCACGACGTTGACATCCGGCAGCGGACCGGGATCGCTCTCGGTGCCGGGAAGCGCGAACAGTTGCTGCGGATCGCGGGGCAGGTCGCCGGGGAAGACGGCGGTGTTGCGGATACCATCGAAAACATCGCCATTGATCGTCTCGCCGGCAATGGGAGTTCCGACGATTACCGGGAGCACCTGTCCGTCGCGCGTGACCGTAGCTTCGCGGGTGGCCCGGATCGAGGCAAGCGCCATCACGTCAATGCCGGCACCGGTCATGCCGATCTGCTGGGTTGCCCTCTCGACGAGACGGCGGGTGAGGGCCTCTAGCCGGTCGTGGCTCTCATGGTGGAGATGGTCGGCCTTCGTCGCAGCAACCAGCACCCGGTCGATGCGTCGTCCGACAAAGGAGGAGAGGAAGCTGTTTGTCCCGGGTCGGAAACAGGCCAGCACGTCGGCCAGCGCCCGCTCGAGGTCCTGGATCGCCTCGGGGCCGCGATTGATGGCCTGCAAGGCATCGACGAGGACGATCTGCCGGTCCAGCCGGGCGAAGTGTTCGCGGAAGAACGGCTTGACGACCACGGACTTGTAAGCCTCGTAGCGCCGCTCCATCATCGCCCAAAGCGAGCCCTTGCCAGCCTTGCCCGGCGCAGGTGTCGGCAAAGGTGCAAAGGTCAACGCCGGCGATCCGTCGAGATCGCCTGGAAGCAGGAAACGTCCCGGTGGCAACGTAGACAGGGAGCGCTCATCCGACTTGCAGGCGCGCAGATAGGCGGTAAAGGCCTGGGCCAGATCGCGGGCACGCATCTCGTCGGCAGGAGACGCCGCATCCGTGGAGGCGGAGAGCGCCAGCCACTCCCGGGACAATTCGGCGCGGACGCCTGTTTGCGCCAAAGCCAGCGTCTCGTCGCTGAAGGTCTGGTAGTCCTTGGCAAGCAGCGGCAGATCGAGCAGCCACTCGCCGGGGTAATCGACGATATCGATCGATAGCCGGCCGGGGGAGAAAATGCGATTCCAGCCGCTGGCGCTCTGGTATTCTAGCGTGATGCGCAATTCGGAAATTGCACGCGTCGAATCCGGCCAGATACGGTCCTTCACCAGCGCCCGGATGTGGTCTTCATACTGGAAGCGAGGGACGGCATCGTCGGGCTGTTGCTCGAGGCGCACGGCCGAGATACGCCCGGACTGCATAGCCTCGAACAGCGGCAGGCGGCCGCCGTTCAGGAGGTTGTGTACGAGCGAGGAAATGAAAACCGTCTTGCCCGCGCGCGATAGGCCCGTCACGCCGAGGCGGATGGTCGGATTGACGAGGTTAGCAGCCCGGTCGGCGATATTGTCAAAGGCAATCAGCGCGTTGTCGGTGAAGGAAGTGAGGCTCGGCGGCAAAGCGGCATCCCTGCATTGAAGTCAATCGCAATATAGGGAGCGCTGCCGTGAAAAGAAGCAGCCTCCTGCCGCTCGCCGTCTATTCGCGAATGAAATCGCTGAGAATCCAGGTCGCCGTCGAACCGTCTGGGTCCTGGATTGCGTCGAGGACAGCGAATCCCGCTGTCGGAAAGCCGCCGGGCAGGGATTTCTGCATCGCCTCATGGCCGATCAGGACCTCCAGCACCTGCGAGATTATCGGATTGTGGCCGACAAGCATGATCGAGTCGCCGCCGGCCTGGGCCGACAGGATGTCCAGATAGGTCTCCTGCGAGGCGTCGTAGAGCCCGTCTACATACTGAACCTCGGTGGTGGCGCCGATGGCGCGCTTGAAGGCATCCGTGGTCTGGCGGCAGCGCAACGCGGTCGAAGCAACCACCAGATCCGGCCTGTAGCCCTTGTCTGCCGCCTTGGCGGCGACGATTTCCGCCTGCGCAAAACCGTTGTCATTAAGCGCCCGGTCGAAGTCGCGCTCGCCCGGCTGCGCCTGCGCTGCCTCGGCGTGTCGCAGCAGGTAGATGCGGGACGGTGGCGGCAAAATACGGGTCATGGGGGTCAGTTCCATCGTGAAGTTTATCGATCGACCTTGCGTTCGCGACGCCCATCCGTCAACCGCGACATCCCAAGCAACGGCGAAAACAAAGCTTGGTCCACAGAAGCCTTATAGCTTCGGCTCAAAAGCTTCGCCAAAATAAATGATGAAAAATTAGACCTTTAGCCGTTTTTTATGACAGATTTAAAAATCCGTTCAGCGGCTGTATTAGGCTTGAACCGGCACGGTCGCTTGCTGTATACCCCGCGCCATATGAGATGTTCTTCAGGAGAATCGCGTTGAGTGAGAAGATCGATCTTAGCAGCTACGTTCCCTCGGAAGACGAGGAGTTCATGAATGTACGGCAGAAGGCTTATTTCCGGTCCAAGTTGGTTGTCTGGAAAACCGATATCCTGAGAGAAGCGCGCGAAACGCTTGAGCATCTCGCTGAGGAAAGCGCCAATCACCCCGATCTCGCCGACCGTGCTTCATCCGAAACGGACCGGGCCATCGAGCTTCGTGCAAGGGACCGCCAGCGCAAGTTGATTTCCAAGATCGATGCAGCCCTTTCCCGGATCGACGACGGCACTTACGGTTACTGCGAAGAAACCGGCGAGCCCATCGGCCTCAAGCGCCTCGACGCCCGCCCGATTGCCACCCTGTCCATCGAAGCGCAGGAACGCCACGAGCGTCGCGAAAAAGTCTACCGCGACGAATAGGGATCAAGCGATCCACATCTGTTAAGAAGGCACGACCCGCAACGGTCGTGCCTTTTGTTTTTTCAGCATCGCGTCGTCGTCAGGCCCACGCTTTATTTCTCGCGGTTGACGCTCATTTCCCCGAAGATGCGGGCAACTTCCTTCTGCAATGCGGCGTCACCGCCGGTGATCGGCGCCATGTCGGGGTCGCGGCGCTGCTGCGGCGGAACGGGCTCCGAACGTGGCGTCGGCTCGGGGCGGACGGCGGGCGGTGGCGCTATTGGCTGGACGATGCGCTCTGCCGTCAGGTTGTTGGTCATTTCCGCTTCGAGGACGCTTTCGAAATCGCTGCCGAGTTTTTTGGGTTGCGCGACTGCAGGTGCTGGGACCTCATAGGATCCGCTGTAGGCATCCTGCGCGAGCATCGGCGCTGGGGCCGGAGGTTCTGCCTCGCGCGCAGGTGCCGGCCTGTTGTCCCTGGCGTGTTCCGTGGGCAGGACACGGCTGCGGGCGGCATCGAGAATATCGGCGGCGTCCAACTCCGCCTGTCGTTCGAAGACAACCGGTTCCACAGGCGGTGCCTGGACGGGGGCTGCAGCCGCAACCGGGCGCTCGTCTCTGGCAGTGACAGAGGCGGCTTCCACTTCCGGTCCAGGCGCTGGCGTTGGTGGCGCGAACTGCTGCCTCGGCTCCGGCGCTGCCATCGGCGACGAGACTGCGGGAGCCGCTCGTTCGATCTCGGTCGTTGGGACCGGCGGTGCGGGTGGCGGGGATGAGAGAGCAGCGGGCTCCCGGCGCCGACCGACGATAGGCGACGGTTCCGTCGAGGCTTCGAGCTGCCGTGGGGCCGGTTCCGGAGCCGTGATTGTTTGGACGGGCGGGGCGCTGGCGATTGGCTGGGCGGGCGCCGCAATCCTCGATGTATCGCCGATGCCGCTTTCGATGACTATATCGGTGGGTCCGCCGATCATGACGAGATGCTCCACGCCGTCGCGGCGGATGAGGACGATCCGGCGTCTCGCGTCGATGGCTGCGGCATCCAGAACCTGCAGCCGCTGCTGGCGACCCTTGCCGCCGCGCACGAATGGCGAGGGCGCCCGGTTGCGCACCAGCCACAAGATGGCGACCAGCACGAGAAGGGCCACCGCTACGCCGCCGGCGGCGACGAACAGGCGGCTGCCATAGGTTCCAGCGATCTCGTCCAGCATAGTTTCGATACTCCGATTTCAACGTTTACGTCATCTGGCGTGCGGCCCTGAAGCCGCAAGATTAGGCTTGTGTCAGGCGGCAATCATTGGGACAGGATCCCTGCCTAAACAAGATGTCATTGGCCATTCTGTGATGCCGGCACCCAAAATACAGCCAATGCCCGCATTCTGAACGATATTCTGAAGAAAGCTGGCGCAGTTCCTTGTGAATTCAAGCCTTTCTCCACCAAGGGCCGCTTTTTGCCGATCCCGCAACTTGCTAAGAAGGTCAAAGTCCTGATTCCAAATCCGTCAACACATTGACGGAATGCGGCGCGGGCCAACGAGGGGTTCATGACCAAGCTGCGTCAGTCCGACGAGTATAGCGTGCCGCTGGTCGATCGCGGGGTTCGTTCCGGTATCGTGCTTCGGATCATTCTTCTGGCGCTGGTGCTGATCGCAGCGGCGGCGGCATTCGTCGTGTTCAAGAACGAACTCGACAACGAGATCGTGCTCGGTGCGCTCGGAATCCTCGCCATGGTCGGGATTTTCTTCCTGGTTTCGTCGATCATCGGCTTCGTCGAGGTGATGCCGCAGACCCAGTCCGACAGTCTTGCGCGCTCGTTCCTGGACAGCCAGCCCGACGGTACGCTGATCACCGACGACAAGGGCCGTATCGTCTACGCCAATCTCGCCTATGGCAAGCTGACCGGCGCCAGCAAGACCACCGAGGTCCAGTCGCTCGACACATTGCTGTCGCGCAACCGCGAATCCAACCAGGCTCTTTACCGCCTGTCGAACGAGTTGCGCGAAGGCAAGGAAGGCAGCGAGGAATTCCGGCTGATGAAGCCGCTCGGTCCCGTCGGCTCCAGCGGCTCCGGCGCGCATTGGTACCGCCTGAAAGCCCGCCTGCTGCCACCGGGGCAGGGGCGCGGCAAGCCGTTGCACATATGGCAGATTACCGACATCACCTCGGAGCGTGACGACCAGGAGCGTTTCTTCAAGGAATTGCAGAACGCCATCGATTATCTCGACCATGCACCGGCCGGTTTCTTCTCGGCCGGACGAAAGGGCGAGATCTTCTATCTCAATGCGACGCTGGCGGAATGGCTGGGGCTCGATCTCACCAAGTTCACGCCGGGATCGATCACGGTCGGCGACCTCGTGGCCGGCGAGGGGCTCGCGCTCATCCAGTCCGTGCAGGCGGAACCCGGCTTGAAGAAGACCGTCACCCTCGATCTCGACCTGCGCAAGGGCAACGGCCAGAGCCTGCCAGCGCGTCTGGTGCACAGCGTCACCTCCATGCGTGACGGTGCCCCCGGCGAAAGCCGGACGATCGTGCTCGGCCGCCAGAAAGATGATGACGACGACCAGTCTGCCTCGGTTGCGGCGATGCGCTTCACCCGCTTTTTCAACAATACGCCGATGGCGATTGCTTCCGTCGACGGGACAGGGCGTATCCTTCGCACCAACGCACCGTTCCTGAAGTTGTTTTCCAACGTGGTTTCGCGCGACGATATCGAGCGCGGCGCGACGCTGGAGACGATCTTCAGCGAAAGCGAGCGGCCGCTGCTGGCGCAGGCATTTGCCGCTGCCAAGGACCGGCAGGGCGATATTCCGTCGATCGATTCCCGCAACCCGAAGGATGAGACACGGCATTTCCGCTTCTATATCAATGCGGTCATCGAGCAGAGCGACGAGGCGCCGGAAGAGGCTGCCATCGTCTACGCCGTCGAGGTGACGGAGCAGAAGGCGCTCGAGGCGCAAATGGCGCAGACGCAGAAGATGAATGCGGTGGGTACGCTTGCCGGCGGCATCGCCCACGATTTCAACAACGTGCTGACCGCGATCCTGCTGTCGTCCGACCATCTGCTGCTGCAGGCGCGTCCGGCCGACGCAAGCTTTGCCGACCTGATGGAGATCAAGCGCAACGCCAATCGCGCGGCCGTGCTCGTGCGCCAGTTGCTGGCCTTCTCGCGCAAGCAGACGATGCGCCCGACGATCATCAACCTGACCGATGTCATCGGCGATCTCCGTATGCTGGTCGAGCGGCTGCTGTCGGGCACCCGCGTCAAGCTGGAGGTCGATTACGGGCGCGATCTCTGGCCGGTGAAAACGGATCTTTCGCAATTCGAGCAGGTGCTGATCAACCTCTGCGTCAACGCCCGCGATGCAATGCCGGATGGCGGCACGCTGCTGCTGCGCACCCGAAATGTCGCAGCGGACGACATGGCGGCGTTCAACTCGGCCTACCTGCCGAACGAGGACATGGTGCTGGTGGAAGTCACCGATAACGGCACTGGCATCGCGCCCGAAATCATGGACAAGATCTTCGAGCCGTTCTTCACCACCAAGGATGTTGGCAAGGGCACGGGCCTCGGGCTCGCCATGGTCTACGGCATCGTCAAGCAGTCCGGCGGTTACATCCAGCCCGATTCCGAGGTTGGCAGGGGCACCACTTTCCGCGTTTTCCTGCCGCGCCACGTGATGGACATCCTGTTGCCCGGCGAAAGCCCGCAGGAAGCGCCGCATGCCCCGCCGATGGGCGAGGGCGCCGCACTTGCAGACGTCGAGCAGGCAGACCTCACCGGCAAATCGGCCGTCGTGCTTCTGGTCGAGGACGAGGAGGCCGTGAGGCGCGGCGGCAAGCGGATGCTGGAAACGCGCGGCTACACCGTGCATGAGGCTGGGTCCGGCGTCGAGGCGCTGGAAATTCTCGAGGAACTCGAAGGCAAGGTCGATGTCGTCGTCTCCGACGTGGTGATGCCGGAAATGGATGGGCCGACGCTGCTGCGCGAATTGCGCAAGATCTATCCGGATATGAAGTTCATCTTCGTCTCGGGCTATGCCGAGGATGCGTTTGCGCGCAACCTGCCGGCGGATTCGAAGTTCGGCTTCCTGCCGAAGCCGTTTTCGCTGAAGCAACTGGCTGTCGCCGTTCGCGAGATGCTGGACAGCTGATCGGCAAGCGTGGCGCTTCAGCCGCGTCGGGCGATCAGAATGCCGGCCAGCACGATGGCGCCACCGACGGCCTGCAGTGGCCCGATGCTCTCACTCAGAAGCGCCCAGGCCAGTACCGCGGCGACCACCGGCTGCAGCAACAACGTCAGCGATGAAAATGCGGCCGGCAGGTAGGCGAGCGCATAGGTAATCGCCACCTGGCCGCCGGCATGGCTGATGAAGGCGAGGCCGATCAGCATGAGCCAGCCGAACAGGCTTGGTGGCAGCATGACGCCCTCGATCATGAGGGCCACCGGGAAAAGACAGATGGTTGCGGCGGCCGTGCTCCAGACCATGATCTGCAGCGTGTCGAACCGGGTTCTGAGCCTGCCGATCACCAGAATATATCCGGCGTAGAACAGCGCTGCGACCGTTGCCAGGCCATCTCCCCTGAGATCGCCGTTCGCAAGACCGGAAAGGCCGCCCTTCAGCGTGACGATGCCGACCAGCGCCGTCGCCAGCCCGAGCAGGAACAGCCTGGTGATGCGCGCGCCGAGGAACAGCCAACCGATGGCGGCAACGAAGATCGGCGCCAGATTGGCGAGCAGTGTCGCATTGGCAACGGACGTCATGTGGATGGACAGATGCCAGGTGACGAGATCCGTGGCGAGGAACAGGCCCGGCAGCACCAGCATGAAGCATTCGGATAGATTACGCGGCTGGACGGCCGATTTCCGGCGGCTGGCGAGTGAGACGAGAAGAAGCGGCAAGAGCGCCAGCGCTACACGCCAGAACGCCGTGGCAAGCGGACCGACCTCCGACAGGCGCACGAAAATCGGCGAGCCGCCGATGGCAGCGCCGCCAAGTATCAGGGCTGCAAGCGGTATGCGGCTGTCGCGCGGCCCTGTGGCGGCTGGAGGCATGATATCTGGCACGGGAGGTTTCCTGCTGCAGCCCTGAAAACAAAAAACCGCGCCGGAGATCGGCGCGGCAGCTTCGGTGAACGACGTTTCTGCCTAATCCGCCAGAGCGACGGCGATTTCGGCAGCCAGCCGCGCATTGTTTTCGACCAGCGCGATGTTGGTCTTCAGGCTGCGACCACCGGTGATGTCGAAGATCGTGCTGAGCAGGTAGGGCGTGACGGCCTTGCCGACCACTTCCTCGCGCTCGGCGCTGTCGAGCGCGCGCTCGATGTAGATCTCCATTTCCTCGCGCTCGATCTGGTCTTCCTCCGGCACGGGATTGGCAACCAGCATGCCGCCATCGATACCCAGCTGCTCGCGCACAGTCTGGAAATTGGCGATTGCCGCCGGGCTGTTCAGCGTCAGCGGGCTTGGCAGGCCGGAGGCACGCGACCAGAAGGCAGGGAATTCCGGGCTGCCGAAGGTGACGACGGGAACACCACGGGTCTCCAGGACTTCCAGCGTCTTCGGGATATCGAGGATTGCCTTGGCGCCGGCGCAGACAACGATGACGCCGGTACGTGCCAGCTCCTCGAGGTCGGCCGAGATATCGAAGCTGGTCTCGGCGCCGCGATGCACACCACCGATGCCGCCGGTGGCAAACACCTTGATGCCGGCCCGCGCGGCTGCAATCATCGTGGCTGCAACCGTGGTTGCCCCGGTGCGGCGCTCCGCAATTGCAAAGGCTAGGTCGGCGCGCGATACTTTCATCGCGTCCGTGGTCTGGGCGAGGCTCTCTAGCTCGGCCGGTTCAAGGCCGATGTGCAACGTTCCGTGGATGACTGCGATTGTTGCCGGCACGGCACCTTCCTCGCGGATGATAGCCTCGACGCTGCGAGCCATGTCGATGTTGCCGGGATAGGGCATGCCGTGCGTGATGATCGTCGATTCGAGCGCGACGATCGGTGCGCCACGTGCCTTGGCGGCGGCGACTTCACTTGAATATGAGATCGGCAACAGAGCGGAAAATGGTTTGGTCATGGTCTTGTCCACCTGAGTGTGCGGGTTTGATGGGCGGGATGGGGCTTCATGACAGTATTTTGGGCGCGCCGACAAGGGTGAGAACCTGACGAAGATGCTGCGGCGACAGATTGGCGGCCGTTGCAAACGGCGACTGAACCGTGATGGCAGCCGCTGCAGCGCCGTGGCGCACCGCCTCCGCCAGATCGAGACCGTCCATCAGCGCCGAAAGCACCCCGGCCGCCAGCGAATCGCCGGCGCCGGTGACGTCGGCGACGTCGTCCACAGCTGGCGGCTCCAAGGTAAGGGTGATGCGGCCGTCAAAGGCGACGAGAGGCTGCTGCCCTCGCGTGATGACGCCACCCTTGAGACCAAGGGCCTGCAACTGGCTCACCCACTGCAGCGGATCGTCCGGCCTGCTGCCGGTGAGGGCGGCGGCTTCCGACTGGTTGAGAAACAGATAGTCGATATCGGCAAGGCAGGGTTTGAGGCGCACGACCTTGGCCGGGGAGATGGCAATGGCTGCCAGCGGCTTGCCGAGATCGACCGCTTTGCGGGCAATCGCAGCCAGTGTTTCGGCCGGCAGATTGGCGTCGAAGAGAATGAGGTCCGCCGATGCGAATGAATCGCGGATGGCGCGGATCAGCAAGCGGCGAGGGCTGAAGAGCTTGTAGAGCTCCATATCCGCCAGCGCGATAACCAGGTTTCCGTCTTTTTCGATGATCGCCGTGTAGCTCGGCGTTGTGCGATCGAGAAAGACGAACGGGCGGTCGTCGACACCCGCCTCGCGAGCCGCAGATGCCACCATGTCGCCGAGAGCATCGCCGCCGCGTGGCGAGACCATCCGCACGTCGTGGTGAAGCCGGGCGAGATTGCGGGCCGCATTGAAGCCGCCGCCGCCCGGTTCCTCGAACCAAGCGCCCGGATTGCTGGCGCCTGGATCGGTCTCTCCGAAGATGCGGCCACGCCTGTCGATGTGAGCGCCGCCGAGCACGAGAATCTGCCTAGACATACCCAGCCCCGGTCATTTCGAAAGAGCCGAATCGACCCGCATTTGCGAACCCCGCAAAGCCTGCTGAGGATCGCCTAAGCCTTTGCGACAAAAAAGGAAAACAAATATAGAACAAAGGTCATTTTACCTTTTTGTTTCAATTATTTGAAGGCCCCTTGCGGAACCGGAACAAATCAAGTACAAAAACGACATCAACTGCTTCGTTGCCTGTGCGGCTTCAATAACCTAAAGGTGGATCTCATGTCACAGAATAGTTTGCGGCTCGTAGAGGAAAAATCGGTGGACAAAAGCAAGGCGCTCGAAGCCGCACTCTCTCAGATCGAGAGGGCATTCGGCAAGGGCTCGATCATGAAGCTCGGCTCGAATGAAAGCATCGTCGAGATCGAGACAGTATCCACGGGCTCCTTGAGCCTCGATATCGCACTTGGCATCGGTGGATTGCCGAAGGGGCGTATCGTCGAGATCTATGGACCGGAAAGCTCGGGCAAGACGACGCTGGCGCTGCAGACCATTGCCGAAGCCCAGAAAAAGGGCGGCATCTGCGCCTTCGTCGACGCCGAACATGCGCTCGACCCGGTCTATGCCCGCAAGCTCGGTGTCGACCTCCAGAACCTTCTGATCTCGCAGCCCGATACCGGCGAGCAGGCGCTCGAGATCACCGACACGCTGGTGCGCTCCGGCGCCATCGACGTGCTGGTCATCGACTCCGTTGCGGCCCTGACGCCGCGGGCTGAAATCGAAGGCGAAATGGGCGACAGCCTGCCAGGCCTGCAGGCTCGCCTGATGAGCCAGGCGCTGCGCAAGCTGACCGCGTCGATCTCGAAGTCGAACACGATGGTCATCTTCATCAACCAGATCCGCATGAAGATCGGCGTGATGTTCGGTTCGCCGGAAACGACGACTGGCGGTAACGCGCTGAAATTCTACGCCTCTGTTCGCCTCGACATCCGCCGCATCGGCGCCGTCAAGGATCGCGAGGAGGTCATCGGCAACCAGACGCGCGTCAAGGTCGTCAAGAACAAGATGGCGCCTCCCTTCAAGCAGGTCGAGTTCGACATCATGTATGGCGAAGGCGTGTCGAAGACCGGCGAACTCGTCGATCTCGGCGTAAAAGCCGGCATCGTGGAGAAGTCAGGTGCCTGGTTCTCCTATAACAGCCAGCGCCTGGGGCAGGGTCGCGAGAACGCCAAGATCTTCCTGCGCGACAATCCGGAACTGGCAAAGGAGATCGAAACGATGCTGCGCCAGAGTGCCGGCCTGATCGCCGACAAGCTGCTGGTGAACGGCGGTCCCGATGCCAACGACGGCGATGTTGCTGCCGATATGTAACGGTCCCGACCGCAAGGTCGAAGGGTAGGTTCAAGCTGCCGGCCGCACGTCTTTCGGGATGTGCGGCCGCTTTCGTTAGTGCGGCTGGACAGGATCGAGAGCGAGCGATAAAAGCCAGTGGATTTTGTATGGGGACTGCCGACGGCAGCGATAAGGGCATAGCATGAGCGGCGTAAATGAAATCCGGTCGACCTTCCTCGACTACTTCAAGACGAATGGGCACGAAATCGTTCCGTCGAGCCCGCTCGTGCCGCGCAATGATCCGACGCTGATGTTCACCAACGCCGGCATGGTGCAGTTCAAGAACGTTTTCACGGGGCTGGAACAGCGCCCCTACAAGACAGCGTCCTCGGCACAGAAATGCGTTCGCGCCGGCGGCAAGCACAACGACCTCGACAATGTCGGCTACACCGCCCGCCACCACACCTTCTTCGAGATGCTCGGCAATTTCTCGTTCGGCGATTATTTCAAGGAGCAGGCCATCGAGCTTGCCTGGAACCTGATCACCAAGGAATTCGATATCGACGCCAAGCGCTTGCTGGTGACGGTCTACCACACGGACGATGATGCCTTTAACCTCTGGAAGAAGATCGCCGGCCTGTCCGACGACCGCATCATCCGCATTCCGACCAGCGACAACTTCTGGGCGATGGGCGATACCGGCCCTTGCGGTCCTTGTTCGGAAATCTTCTACGATCATGGCGACCATATCTGGGGTGGGCCTCCCGGTTCCGCCGACGAAGACGGCGACCGGTTCATCGAGATCTGGAACCTCGTCTTCATGCAGTTCGAGCAGCTTTCAAAGGACGAGCGGGTCGACCTGCCGCGTCCGTCGATCGACACCGGCATGGGCCTCGAGCGCGTTGCGGCGCTGCTGCAGGGCAAGCACGACAATTACGACATCGATCTTTTCCGGGCGCTGATCGAGGCCTCCGAGGAAGCAACCGGCGTGATGGCTATCGGCGATAACCGGGCCAGCCACCGGGTCATCGCCGATCACCTGCGCTCGTCGGCCTTCCTGATTGCCGACGGCGTGCTGCCGTCAAACGAAGGTCGCGGCTATGTGCTGCGTCGCATCATGCGCCGCGCCATGCGCCATGCACAACTGCTCGGTGCCCGCGATCCGCTGATGTACAAGCTGCTGCCGACGCTGGTGCAGGAGATGGGCCGCGCCTATCCTGAGCTGGTGCGGGCGGAATCGCTGATTTCGGAAACGCTGAAGCTTGAGGAAAACCGCTTCCACAAGACCCTCGACCGTGGTCTGTCGCTGCTGTCCGACGCAACCGCCACCATGGGCAAGGGCGATATGCTCGATGGCGAGACGGCCTTCAAGCTGTACGACACCTACGGCTTCCCGCTCGACCTGACGCAGGATGCGCTGCGCGAGCGCGGCATCGCCGTCGACGTCGCCAGCTTTACCGATGCGATGGCCCGCCAGAAGGCCGAGGCCCGCTCCCATTGGTCCGGCTCCGGCGACAAGGCGACGGAGACCGTCTGGTTCGAACTGAAGGACAAGAACGGCGCGACGGAATTTTTGGGCTACGACACCGAGACGGCCGAAGGCGTAATCCAGGCGATCGTCCGCGATGGCGTATCTCTAGACAGCGCTGCCGATGGCGAGACGGTGCAGATCGTCGTCAACCAGACGCCTTTCTACGCTGAGTCCGGCGGCCAGATGGGCGATACCGGTGTGATTGCAGGCGAGGGCGTCAAGCTCACCGTGTCCGATACGCAGAAGCGCGGCGACGGGTTGTTTGCCCATGTGGCAACCGTTGCCACCGGCACCATTGAGGTCGGCGACCCCGTTGTGCTGACGGTCGATCATGATCGCCGCGGCCGGCTGCGCGCCAATCATTCCGCGACCCATCTGCTGCACGAGGCGCTGCGCGAGGTGCTTGGCACCCATGTCGCCCAGAAGGGTTCGCTGGTGGCGCCCGAGCGCCTTCGCTTCGACGTTTCGCATCCGAAGCCGATGTCGGTCGAGGAACTGAAGGTTGTCGAGGAAATGGCCAACGAGATCGTGCTTCAGAACGCGCCGGTATCGACGCGCCTGATGAGCGTCGACGATGCGATTGCCGAAGGCGCGATGGCGCTGTTCGGCGAAAAATACGGCGATGAGGTCCGCGTCGTGTCGATGGGCACGGCGGTGCGCGGCGAGAAGGCTGCCAAGCCCTATTCGATCGAACTCTGCGGCGGAACGCATGTGACGGCGACCGGCCAGATCGGCCTGATCCGGGTGCTCTCGGAGAGCGCCGTCGGCGCCGGCGTGCGCCGTATCGAGGCCGTCACAGGCGTTTCGGCCCGCGATTATCTGGCCGAGCAGGATGACCGCGTCAAAGCTCTGGCAGCAGCGCTGAAGGTGCAGCCTGCCGAGGTCGTCACCCGCGTCGAAGCCCTGATGGACGAGCGCCGCAAACTGGAGCGTGAGCTCGCGGATGCCAAGCGCAAGCTTGCGATGGGCGGCGGGCAGGGCGATGGCGGCGATGCAGTGCGCGATATCGGCGGCGTCAAGTTCCTCGGAAGGGCTATCGCCGGTGTCGATCCGAAGGATCTGAAGGGCATGGCGGACGAAGGCAAGACGAGCCTCGGCTCCGGCGTCGTCGTCCTCGTCGGCGTCTCCGAGGATAGCAAGGCGAGCGCCGTGGTGGCGGTGACCGAAGATCTGGTCGCCCGTTTCAGCGCGGTCGATCTGGTGCGCATCGCGTCTGCGGCGCTTGGCGGCAAGGGCGGCGGCGGCAGGCCAGACATGGCGCAGGCCGGCGGTCCCGATGGCTCCAAGGCCGACGAGGCGATCGAGGCCGTTGCAGCAGCACTCGCCGGCTGACCAGTCCTGAGATTTGAGATTTGGAATGGCGGGAGCGATCAGCTTCCGCCGTTTTTCGTTTTACAATGGGTTGCTATAGGGCCTTGCGATACTGGATGAAGCCGGATCGTGCCGCGATGTGGTCGTAGAGGCGCTGGGCTGCGGTATTGGTTTCGTGGGTCATCCAGTACAGGCGACCGGCGCTATTGGCCCGGGCAAGGTCCGCCACGGCCTCGATGAGGGCTGCACCCGTACCCTTGCCGCGTTGGTCGTTCTCGACATAGAGGTCCTGCAGATAGCAGGTCCATTCCGGCATCCATGTCGAGCGGTGGAAGATGGCGTGGACGATGCCCACCAGGCGGCCAAAGTCATCGAAAGCGCCGAGCGCCTGCATATGCTCGTTCGGGTCATGAAATCGCGCCCATGTCCGGTCTGTTGTTTCCGGCGGAATCTCGACCTTGTAGAATCGCTGGTAGGCCTGCCAGAGCGGCTCCCAGGCGGCGCGGTCGTCAAGCTCCAGCGGACGAATGGTGTTGGTCATCGGATCCGGTCTCCGGCCTGCAGATATGGAAACGGCGGGGGAAGTCCCCGCCGTCTGCCGATCACATTAAGATAATGGCTTATGCCATTGCCTTCTGGAGATTTTCATCGACCTTGTCGAGGAAAGCAGTCGTCGACAGCCAGGGCTGGTCGGGGCCGATGAGCAGGGCCAGGTCCTTGGTCATGAAGCCGCTTTCGACGGTGTCGACGCAGACGGTTTCGAGCGTCGCTGCAAACTTGGCGAGTGCCGCGTTGTCGTCGAGCTTGGCGCGGTGTGCGAGGCCACGTGTCCAGGCAAAGATCGAGGCGATCGAGTTCGTCGATGTCTCCTGTCCCTTCTGGTGCTGGCGGTAGTGGCGGGTCACGGTGCCGTGGGCTGCTTCTGCTTCCACGGTCTGGCCGTCTGGCGACAGCAGCACCGAGGTCATCAGGCCGAGCGAGCCAAAGCCTTGGGCGACGATGTCGGACTGGACGTCGCCGTCGTAGTTCTTGCAAGCCCAGACATAACCGCCGGACCACTTGAGAGCCGAGGCGACCATGTCGTCGATCAGGCGGTGCTCGTAGGTGATCTTCAGAGCATCGAACTGGGTCTTGAATTCAGCGTCGAAGACTTCCTGGAAGATATCCTTGAAGCGACCGTCATAGGCCTTCAGGATTGTGTTCTTGGTCGACAGGTAGACGGGCCACTTGCGCATCAGGCCGTAGTTCAGCGAAGCGCGGGCGAAATCGCGGATCGATTCGTCGAGGTTGTACATGGCGAGGGCCACGCCGGCGCCCGGCGCGTCGTAGACTTCCTTCTCGATGACGGCGCCGTCTTCGCCGACGAACTTGATCGACAGCTTGCCCTTGCCCGGGAATTTGAAGTCGGTGGCCTTGTACTGGTCGCCGAAGGCGTGACGGCCGACGACGATTGGCTTGGTCCAGCCGGGAACGAGGCGCGGCACGTTTTCGCAGATGATCGGCTCGCGGAAGATGACGCCGCCGAGGATGTTGCGGATCGTGCCGTTTGGCGACTTCCACATCTGCTTCAGGTTGAATTCCTTGACGCGGTCTTCGTCCGGAGTGATCGTCGCGCACTTGATGCCGACGCCGTATTTCTTGATGGCGTGGGCGGCGTCGATCGTCACCTGGTCGTTGGTGGCGTCGCGATTTTCGACCGACAGATCGTAATACTGGATGTCGAGGTCGAGGTAGGGAAGGATGAGCTTATCCTTGATCAACTGCCAGATGATGCGGGTCATCTCGTCGCCGTCGAGATCGACGACGGGGTTTGCAACCTTGATCTTTTCCATATATCTGCCTCGTTCTGCTTATGGCCGGGCGGCCCTGTGTGTTGGACTTGAAGTCTCAAGCGCTATAGCACCGCGGGGCGCCGAGGCAAAGTCGGGAAGGGTGCAGAATTCGCCTTTTTGCGCGTCAAATCTGCCCGGCCAATCACCGCTTTTCTAGTGCGAGGCGCTTGTAAGGCTCGCCGATATAGCCGATTTTTACAATGATATTTTGTGTGTTTACGGACATTGCCATGCCCCGATCGCTGCCTGCATACCTCATCGCCGCCCTTGTGTTGATCCAGGCGCCCGGCGCCTTCGCCGCAGATCCTGCCGTTTCTCCGGTGAAGACCATCATGGATGCGACGGTGGCCAACTGGGCCGGCGGCGACAGCGACTGGCAGGACATGTTCGATGCGTCGCACCTGCGGCAGCTGTTCAGCGCCGATTTCATCCGTGGCTACCAGGCCGCCCAGAATTATCCGGCGACGGAAGACGGCATCTCGCCGTTCGACTACGACGTCATTGTCGGCAGCCAGGATGCCTGTCCGCTCGAGAACGTGACGATCGTTCCCGGGGCCGTATCGGGCGGCAAGACCGAGGTGGTGGCGCGGTTCCAGAAGTCGCGCTGCATGGGCGCCGAGGACGCTGCAGCGTCTGATGCCTTCACGGAGGTTCGCTTCGAGGTTCTGACCGAAGGCGGAAAACCGGTGGTCGACGACATCCTGACGACGGACGACAGTGGGAAGCCGAGTTCCCTCAAGGCCGCCATGCAGGATATCGCCAAGCAGCCGTAGCCTGACGCCACAGGCTGGCGATGCGTTTAACGACGAAGGATCCTGATGCACATCGCCCATCGGTTTCGTGATTGGCTGGCCGCCAACGACCCGGCATTTTCGCGGCTGCGACAGGCCTCGCGGGTGACGCTGACCGTGGTGCTATCATTCAGCATTCTCTTCGTCATCCATTCAACGATTGTGCCGCTGCCCGATGTCGCCTATGCACTCGGGATACTTCTGTCGATCCAGGGCGGCTTCACCGTGCGCGACAAGCGTCCATCGGAACAGTTGGTGACACGGCTGATCGGCTGCCTGGCCAGCGTGCTGGCCGTCATACTGGCAGCGCTGCTCGCAGACCATCGCTACATCAGCGATGTCGCTTTCCTCGCCATCATCTTTGCCGCAAGCTGGGTGAGGGCGCTTGGCGTGCGCTGGAATGCGGTGGGCATGTTCGCCTTCATGTCCTATTTCATGGGTGCCTATTTCCAGCCCCGGCTGGGTGAGATGCCACTGGTGGCAATGGGCTCTGTCGTCTCGTCGCTCGTCGCCCACGGCGTGCGCTCCGTCCTGCTGCCGGATGACTGGCGCAAGGACCTGTTGCGGGCGTTGGAGAGCGTGCTCGGCCGGGTCAACCAGATGCTGATCGAACTTGCGGTGAGCGTTCGCGACGGGCGGATATCGGAAACCGAGCATCGCGCGCTGCTCCAGGCTGAGGAGAGGCTGAAGGACGTCGTGCTGATGGCGGAGAGCTTCATTCCCAAGCCGGCCGACGATGCACCCGCCGTCGATACGCCGGCGAGCGGTACACTCGCCAGCGATACACCGGCAGTGGATATCTCCATGCGGCTTTTCGACGTCCATCTGGCGGCGGAAAGCGCCATCATGATGAGCCAGAGCGCCGTGCCGAGCTTTGCGCTGGTGCACGCCGTTATTGCCCATGACGACGCCCTGCTAGAGCGCGAGACCGATGGCTTCGAGACGATGGCGGACAAGCGCAGTTCCGAGACGATGCGGGCGATGATCTGGCTCCGGGACGCCCGCGATGCGCTGACGGAAACCCTGTCTCTCGGCCGCATGACGGGTTTCAGCGATATCGCCGGCGCGAACGGCGCGCGCACGGTCATCAAGTGGCCAAAACTGTCGCTCGACGATGCCGCCATGCGATCGGCACTGCAGATCACGCTGGCCACCGGCATCGCCATGGTCTTCGGTCTGCTGTTGTCCCGCGAGCGCTGGTTCTGGGCGGTGCTAACGGCGTTCCTGGTGTTCACCAACACCAATTCGCGCGGCGATACGGCTGTGAAGGCGTTTCAGCGCTCGATGGGCACCGTGCTGGGGATTGCCGTCGGCATGGCCTTGGCGCTGGTGGTAGCGGGCCATACCGCTATTGCCATCTTGCTTTCGGTCGTGTCGATCTTTCTCGGCTTCTACTTTATCCAGGTGTCCTACGGGGCCATGACCTTCTTCATCTCCATCGTTCTATGTTTGGTCTACGGCATGACGGGCGCGCTGACGCTACAGGTGCTGCAACTACGTATCGGAGAAACAATCATCGGCGCGACGGCCGGTGCGGCGGTTGCCTTCCTGGTCTTTCCAGCGAAGACGCGAGGCGTGCTGGATGGGGCGCTGGCCAGGTGGTTCGATGTGCTCCGGGCTTTGCTCGATGCCGCCGGCGGAAGCGGTCCGGGCCTCGAGCTGATCCGCCTGTCGCAAAACCTCGATGCCGCCTACCGCGACGTTACCACCGCGGCCAAGCCCCTCGGCCAGTCCTGGAGCCTGGTGCGCAAACCGGGCAATGTGCGCCAGACGCTGGCGATCCTGATGGCCTGCACCTACTGGGCCCGGGTCTTTGCCCGCAACATCGCCTTCTCTCGCGACGATCCGGATGGCGAGATCGCGCTGAATGTGTCTGAAAACCTCCAGCGGCTGAATGCCATCTCAGGCAGGGGCTCGGAGTGCTTCTTCGTCGACCGCAAGTCGGCGCGGGCGACAGGGCGCCATCTACCGCTGTCGCGCGGCGGCATGCGGCTCGGCATCGAGATGGTCGGATCGATGCTCGATCGGCTTTATCCATGAGCCGGGGCTTGCCGTTCCGGGCCTTCGCGGGTATTTCCGGCAGCAATTTCGCCACTGCGGCGCACCGAGGATAGTCATGTCAGGAACAAACAGCGAAAAGCCGTTGCTGGCCGAGGGGCCGGTCATCATTCTGGTCGAGCCGCAGATGGGCGAGAATATCGGCATGGTGGCGCGCGCCATGGCGAATTTCGGCCTTGCCGAACTGCGTCTAGTCAATCCGCGCGACGGGTGGCCGAACGAGAAGGCGACCGCCGCTGCCTCGAATGCCAGCCACGTCATCGAGGCGACGCGCGTATTTCCGACGCTGGAGGAAGCCATTGCCGACCTCCATTTCGTGTATGCAACGACGGCCCGCGAGCGTTATGGCTATAAACCTGTCCGTTCGCCGGTCGTAGCCGCCGAGACACTGCGGGGGCGTTTTGTCGCCGGCGAGCGCTGCGGCGTTCTGTTCGGGCGCGAGCGCTGGGGTCTCAGCAACGAGGAAGTGGCGTTGGCCGACGAGATCGTCACTTTCCCGGTCAATCCCGCCTTTGCCTCGCTGAACATTGCCCAGGCCGTGCTGCTGATGTCCTATGAGTGGATGAAGTCCGGCATGGAGGACCTGAGCGTCACCAGCTTTGCCGCCAATCCGCAGCGACCGTCGACGAAATCTCAGCTTCAGGGGCTGTTCGACCATGTCGAGGAAGCGCTGAGCGCGCGCAATTATTTCCATCCGATCGAAAAAAAGCCGAAGATGGTCGACAATCTCCGGGCGGTGTTTTCGCGCCAGGGCTTTACCGAGCAGGAGATCAGCGTCATGCGTGGCGTGATATCGTCGCTGGACCGCTTTCCGCGCAACGTCTCCCGTGCCGAACCGCGCAATGCCGCCAAGGAAAAACCCGTCGATGACAGCGCCGACGACTGAGCCAAAACCGATCCTGGTCTTCGATTCCGGCATCGGCGGGCTGACCGTGCTGCGCGAGGCGCGGGTGCTGATGCCCGAGCGCGGCTTCGTCTATGTCGCCGACGACGCCGGTTTTCCCTATGGCGGCTGGGAAGAGCAGCCGCTGAAGGACCGCATCATCTCGCTGTTTGCCCGGCTGCTTGCCGAATACGATCCCGAGATCTGCATCATCGCCTGCAACACCGCCTTCACGCTCGCCGGTGCCGATCTGCGCGCCGCCTTTCCTGACATGACGTTCGTTGGCACCGTGCCAGCCATCAAACCGGCGGCCGAGCGGACCCGCTCCGGCCTCGTCTCGGTGCTGGCGACGCCTGGAACCGTAAAGCGCGCCTATACCCGCGACCTGATCCAGTCGTTTGCCGCCCAGTGCCATGTCCGCCTCGTCGGCTCGGAAAACCTGGCGCGGATGGCGGAAGCTTATATCCGGGGCGAACCGGTCTCCGACGAAGCCGTGCTGCAGGAGATCGGCCAATGCTTCGTGGAAAAGGAGGGTCGCAAGACCGACATCGTCGTGCTCGCCTGCACCCACTATCCGTTCATGGCCAACCTCTTCCGTCGCCTGGCACCCTGGCCGGTCGACTGGCTCGACCCCGCCGAGGCCATCGCCCGCCGCGCCCGCAGCCTCGTGCCTGTTCTCGCCGATGCCGTCCACCCGGAAGCGGACGACTTCGCGGTGTTCACCTCGGGCAATCCGGATTTTGCGACGCGGCGGCTGATGCAGGGGTTTGGGCTGAGGGCATAGTGTGCTGTTGTGGAGCGCGTATAACCAAGAGGTCCCCGACATGATGAAATCTCCTCCTCATCCCGGAGAATTGTTGCGACAGGATGTCCTTCTGCCATTGGGACTTCCCGTTACCGAGGCTGCCGAGCGCCTGAAGATTTCACGCGTATCGTTGTCGCGCGTTCTGAATGGCCGAGCAGCCATAAGCCCGGATCTCGCAGTCCGGCTGGAAATGGCCGGCGTCAGCAAGGCGCGCTTCTGGCTGGGGCTTCAATGCAATTACGATCTGGCGCAAGCCTTGAAGCGCGATCATCCAGCGGTGAGGCCATTGGACGACAAGGCCGCCTAGAGGCTGTGGTCCGCACTGAACCGCCCTGTCGTCAGGCGCGCCAGCGTGCGCTTTGCAAATCCCTTGTGGGTTTCCTAAACGCGGCGGCGAACGCCCGGGAATTCTCTGATAGACGGAGGCGCGCCGTTGCTGAACAATGGCAGCTTCACATTTCCTGAGTCTAGACTGAACGAGGTAGTGCATTGCAGGTCGGCATCGACATGGGGACGGCGTCCGGCGGGACCAGCGCCCAGCTCGATATCGAGGAGCTGCTGGCGACGCGCCTGCTGGTGCAAGGCAACTCCGGCTCCGGCAAATCCCATCTTCTCCGGCGCCTGCTGGAGCAATCGGCGCAGTGGGTGCAGCAATGCATCATCGATCCCGAGGGTGATTTCGTTACGCTGGCCGACAAGTTCGGCCATGTGATCGTCGATGGCGAGCGCAGCGAGGCGGAATTGACGGGCATTGCGACGCGCATCCGGCAGCACCGGGTCTCCTGCGTCCTGACGCTCGAGGGGCTCGATGTCGAGCAGCAGATGCGCGCCGCCGCCGCCTTTTTGAACGGCATGTTCGATGCCGACCGCGAATACTGGTATCCGGTGCTGGTGGTCGTCGACGAGGCGCAGATGTTCGCGCCCGCCGTTGCCGGCGAAGTCTCGGATGATGCGCGCAAGATGTCGCTCGGCGCGATGACCAACCTGATGTGCCGCGGCCGCAAGCGCGGCCTTGCCGGCGTCATTGCCACGCAGCGGCTGGCAAAGCTTGCCAAGAACGTGGCGGCCGAAGCCTCGAACTTCCTGATGGGCCGCACCTTCCTCGATATCGACATGGCGCGTGCTGCCGACCTGCTCGGAATGGACCGGCGCCAGGCAGAGATGTTCCGCGATCTGCAGCGCGGGCATTTCGTAGCACTTGGTCCGGCCCTGTCGCGCCGGCCGCTGCCGATCACCATCGGTGCTGTGGAAACCTCGGCGCGCTCGTCGAGCCCGAAGCTGATGCCGCTGCCGGATGCGCCGATGGATGTCGAAGAGCTGATCTTCACGCCCGATCCGCAGGAATTCCAGCGCGCTGCCGTGCGCCGCACACCGACGCCCAGGCCGACGACGGATATCCTGGCCGAGCTTTCGCGGTTTGTGCCGCCGGCAATGGCGCCGATCGAGGATGCGAGGCCAAAGCAGGCAGATGTGACCCCCGAGGAGCGGCAGGAACGGCTGGCCGCCGTGCTGGCTGAAATCCTCGACGATCCGGCCTCCGGCTTCCGGACCGATTCCGTCCTCTACCAGGAGTTCCTGGTGCGGGTGCGCATGCGGCGCATTCCAGGGCCGCCCCTGTCGATGCCGGATTTCCGTCACCGGGTTGCGATTTCGCGCTCCGGCGTGGATCCGGTGACTGCCGAGACCGAAAACTGGGCAACGGCGATGACGTTGTCGAAGGGCGTCACCGACGATCTTCAGGGCGTGTTCCTGATGCTCGCCAAGGCTGCCATCTGCGGCGAGCCGTGCCCGTCGGATGCGCGTATCGCCCGCGCCTATGGCACGCACTCCGCCCGACGCGCCAGACGCCTGCTCAGCTATTTCGAGGAACAGGGCAGCGTCGTCGTGCACACCGATTTTTCCGGCAGGCGAGTCGTGGCTTTTCCCGATATCGATTGCCAGACTGCGCCGGGCGATGCCAATGCCGTCGACGATGTCGCCGTGACACAGACGGCTGCCGAGTGAATTCCAGCGGACATCTGTGATCGAACGGCAGGCCTCTGCGGGTTTTGCCGGTACAGGCGTTTCGCAGCGTCATCCGTTGTTGACAATTCCATGACTTCTGCCTAAACAGCGCCCAACGCCGGGCAGAAATGTCCGGTGTTTCATTTGACATGTCCCGTGGCTCCTCCGTTCGCGAATGTGAGGAACCTGTCGGAACCCCGAAAACCGGGTTCAGAGGAGGGCGTGTTTCCTTGATCTGGTTTGGCAACAAACCGGTCCAACATCTTGATAGGGAAATACGATGAGCAAGCGCGCATCATCCAAGTACAAAATCGATCGCCGTATGGGCGAGAACATCTGGGGCCGCCCGAAGTCGCCGGTTAACCGTCGCGAATACGGTCCTGGCCAGCACGGTCAGCGCCGCAAGGGCAAGCTTTCGGATTTCGGCGTTCAGCTGCGCGCCAAGCAGAAGCTCAAGGGCTACTACGGCGACCTGCGCGAAAAGCAGTTCCGCGCCATCTTCGCCGAAGCCGACCGCCGCAAGGGCGATACGTCTGAAAACCTGATCGGCCTCCTGGAATCGCGTCTGGATGCGATCGTCTATCGCGCCAAGTTCGTTCCGACGGTCTTTGCTGCCCGTCAGTTCGTCAACCACGGCCACGTCACGGTCAACGGCGTCCGCGTCAACATCGGTTCCTACCGTTGCAAGGCCGGCGATGTTATCGAAGTGCGTCAGAAGTCGAAGCAGCTGGTCATCGTTCTCGAAGCCGTTGGCCTCGCTGAGCGCGATGTTCCTGACTACATCGAAGTCGACCACAACAAGATGGTTGCGACTTTCGTCCGCGTGCCGACCTTGACCGACGTTCCTTACGCCGTCGTCATGGAACCGCAGCTGGTCGTCGAATTCTACTCGCGTTAATCGACGCGATTATCATACTATTGGAAAGCCGCTCCTCGGGGCGGCTTTTTTCTATTCGGAGGCGACGATGACCGACGTGCAGGCGATCCTCGACAGCATTCATGCCGACCTGTTGCCGCGGCTCGGCGAGGGCAAGGTTGCCGATTATATCCCCGAGCTTGCCAAGGTCGACGTCCGCCAGTTCGGCATGGCGATCACCACCGTCGATGGCCGCGTCTATCGCGTCGGCGATGCCGAGATGTCGTTCTCGATCCAGAGTATCTCGAAAGTCTTCATGCTGACGCTGGCGCTCGGCAAGATCGGTGAGCAGCTGTGGAAGCGAGTGGGTCGCGAGCCATCGGGTTCGGCCTTCAATTCCATCGTCCAGCTCGAGCAGGAAGCCGGCATTCCGCGCAACCCCTTCATCAATGCCGGCGCCATAGCCGTCACCGATGTCGTTCTGTCCGGCCATGCGCCAAAGGAAGTGATCGGCGAGTTCCTGCGGTTCATGCGGTATCTGGCCGATGACGAATCGATTCTCATCGACGACCGCGTCGCCCGCTCCGAGGCGCAGACCGGTTTTCGCAATTTCGCGCTGACCAATTTCATGCGGGCCTACCACAACATCGAAAATCCGGTCGAGCATGTGCTGGGCGTCTATTTTCACCAGTGCGCACTGGCCATGAGTTGCAGCCAGCTGTCGAAGGCGGGGCTCTATCTCGCCGCGCGCGGCAGCAACCCGGTCACCGGCCATTCCGTCGTGTCGCCGAAGCGGGCGCGGCGCATCAATGCGCTGATGCTGATGTGCGGCCATTACGATGGATCCGGTGACTTTGCCTATCACGTCGGCCTGCCCGGCAAGAGCGGCGTCGGCGGCGGTATCCTGGCAATCGCGCCCGGGGTCGCCTCCATCGCCGTCTGGTCGCCGGGGCTGAACAAGGTCGGCAACTCGCAGTTGGGCGCAGTGGCGCTCGAAATGCTGGCGGCGCGTACCGGCTGGTCGGTATTTGGCGATTGAGAGGCGTGTCTTCGGTGGGCCGTTCTGCTATGGCCTGAGGCAAGGGCAGCCGACCCTGGATGGAATGGTGATATGAACATAGCGATGCCCGTGGTCGACGAAATCCAAGCCGACATCGAGGATGCCGCCGGCGCGCACCCGCTTTTCGCCGATGCGCCGCGCTCCGTGTCCTTCAACAAGCTGCGCAAGCGCCTGTTGCGCCAAGTGCGCCAGGCATTCGACGATTTCGACATGCTGAAGGGTCAGAAGCGCTGGCTGGTTGGTGTCTCCGGTGGCAAGGATTCCTATGGCCTGCTGTCGCTGCTGCTCGACCTGAAATGGCGCGGGCTGCTGCCGGTCGACCTCATCGCCTGCAATCTCGACCAGGGCCAGCCGAATTTTCCCAAGCACGTGCTGCCGGAGTACCTGACGAAGGTCGGCGTGCCGCACCGGATCGAGTATCGCGACACCTATTCGATCGTAAAGGAAAAAGTGCCGGCCGGCGGCACATACTGTTCGCTCTGCTCACGGCTGCGTCGCGGCAATCTCTATCGCATCGCTCGCGAGGAGGGTTGCGAGGCGCTGGTGCTCGGGCATCACCGGGAAGACATCCTCGAGACCTTCTTCATGAACTTCTTTCATGGCGGTCGTCTGGCATCGATGCCGGCAAAGCTGCTCAATGACGAGGGCGACCTGATGGTGCTCCGTCCGCTTGCCTATGCCGCCGAGGACGACCTTGCGAAGTTCGCAGCCGCCATGCAGTTCCCAATCATTCCCTGCGATCTCTGCGGCTCGCAGGATGGCCTGCAGCGCAACGCCATGAAGGACATGCTCGCCGATATCGAACGCCGCATGCCCGGCCGCAAGGACACGATGCTACGCGCCCTGGCGCATGTGAACCCATCGCATCTGCTCGATCCCGCCCTGTTCGATTTTTCCGGTCTTGCTGTCACAAAACCGTCGTGACATAGCGGTTATGCCGCAGCGCAGCATATTGTGAGGGATCGGGTTTTTATGGCTATTAACGAAAATGACATCGCTTTCCTCGTCGAACAGGTCCGGCAGGCTGGCGAAGCGGAAATCATGCCGCGTTTCCGCAATCTCCAGACCGGCGACATTGCCGAGAAGACATCTTCCATCGACCTCGTGACGCAGGCCGATCTGCTGTCCGAGGAACGTATAACGAAAGCTCTGCGCCAGCGTTTCCCGCAAGCGCTCATCGTCGGTGAGGAGGCTTACGATACCGATCGCTCGGTGGTGCCGGCGCTTAACCGCGCGGAACTTGCCTTCGTCATCGATCCTGTCGACGGCACTTTCAATTTTGCTGCCGGCCTGCCGATGTTCGGCACCATCCTTGCTGTCGTCGCCAACGGCGAGACGGTGGCGGGCATCATCCATGATCCCGTTCTCGGCGACACCATCACTGCGGTTGCCGGCGGAGGCGCGCACCTGACGCGGCGCAACGGCAGTTCCCAGCGCCTGCAGGTCGCTGCGCCGAAACCCGTTTCTTCCATGACCGGTATCGTCGCCTGGGCGCATATGGGCGAGCCGGAACGTTCGCGGATTGCCGGCAACATGGCCAAGATCCGGATGAGCTTCTATTACAATTGTTCGGCTCATGAGTACTGGATGCTGGCATCTGGCAAGATCGACTTCGTGGCCCACGAGAAACTCAATCCCTGGGATCATCTGGCCGGGCTGCTGATCCACCGCGAGGCCGGCGGCTACAGCGCCCGCTTTGACGGCTCGGCCCATCCGCCGGGTGAGATGACCGGCGGTATCATTGCCGCTGCCGACCGGGAGACATGGGAAGCCGTTCGCCGGGAGATCATCGGTCTCTGATATCAATCGAGGAGCACTGCCATGACCGCGACCGTCGACATTACCGTTCTGGCCAACCTGCTGCGGGACGCGGCGCAGGCTGAAATCCTGCCGCGCTTCCGTCGTCTCGGTGCCGGCGATATCCGCATCAAGTCGGAAGCGACCGATCTGGTCACCGAAGCCGACGAGCAGGCCGAGCGGATGATCAAGGCCGAGGTTGAAAAGCTCTGGCCGGAGGCGGTGTTCATCGGCGAGGAATCGGTCGCGGCCGATCCGGACCTCCTCGCCAAGCTCGAGGGCGCGGATCTCGCCATCATCGTCGATCCGGTCGACGGGACATTTAACTTTGCCGCAGGCGTGCCTGCCTTCGGCGTCATGGCGTCGGTGGTCGTTCGAGGTGAAACCATCGCCGGGATCATATTCGATCCGATGGGCGACGACTGGGTGATGGCGGAAAAAGGTAGCGGCGCCTGGCTCCGCAGGCCAGGCGGCGAGGGGGAGCGCCTGTCCGTGGTAGCGCCGGTGCCGCTGGAGCAGATGACCGGCTTTGCCTCGACGGGCTTCATCGACAAGAGCAAGCGCGCCGAGGTCATGGGTAATCTCGCCAAGGTGCGCTTCGCGTCCAACTACCGTTGCGCGGCCCACGAGTACCGCACCTTTGCCGGCGCCCACGTACATTACCTGATGTACAACAAGATCCTGCCCTGGGACCATCTGGCCGGCGTGCTGATAAGCGAGGAGGCGGGTGCCTATGCGGCGCGCTTCGATAGATCGAGCTACCTGCCGCACCACCTCGACGGCGGGCTGCTGATCACGCCGGACAAGGCATCCTGGGAAACGCTGCGCCGCGAGGTCTTCACGCTCTGAGACTGGCGTTTCAGCCGTGCATGGCACCGGGGTCGAGGACGGGATCGTCGCCGGGGTGGGAAAACAGCTTGCCATTTTCAGCCCATAGGACGGCCGCGATCGTCAGCGCGCCGAAGATTGCAAATCCTGCAAACAGCGGCCGCGTCGTGCCGTCGAACATCTGGCCGACCGCGCCGCCAACCAGAGCGCCGCCAGTCGTCGAGACGAATCCTGTGATCGAAGTGGCCGTACCCGCGAGGTGGCCCATGGGCTCCAGGCAGATGGCGGTGAAATTGGTGGCGATAACGGCGAACATCACCAGCAGAGACGAAATCAGCAGATAGGTGACGATGAAGCTCGGTGGCATCGCCAGTGCGAATACAAAGCCGCAGACGGCGATGATCGTGAACAGGATCATCGCTGCGTGGGAAATGCGCCGCATCCCGAAACGGCGGACGAAGAAGCCATTGGCGAAATTGGCGATGGCAATGCCGCCGGCGCTTGCGGCAAAGGCCAAAGGCAACCAGTCGCCGAGCCCGAATACCTCGCCGAACACCTGCTGCACCGACATCACATAGGCGCAGATGACACCAGTAAACAGCGTCATGCCGAGCATGTAGCCGCAGGTGATGCGGTTGGTGAGCACGGTGCGGAAGCCTGACAGCACGGAGCGCGTCGACAGCGGCAGCCGCTCTGTGAGGGGCAGGGATTCGTTCATCCGGAAAAACGCCCAGACCAGCAACACCGCGCCGGCGCTGCCGAGCAAAATGAAGATCCACGGCCAGGTCGCAAAGGTGATGATCAGCTGGCCGAGGGCCGGGGCGACGATCGGGACGATCATGAAGACGATCATCACGAAGGACATCACCCGCGCCATCTCGCGTCCGCCGAAACAATCGCGGACCATGGCCATCGTGGTGATGCGAACGGCGGCGGCACCCACGCCTTGCGCGAAACGTAGCGCGAGAAGGACCGGGAAGCTGTCTGTCCAGGCTGCGGCGAACATCGTGATGACGTAGAAGACAAGGCCGCCAAGGAGGATGTTGCGGCGCCCATAGGTGTCTGACAGGCTGCCAAAGACGAGCTGCGCCAGGCCGAAGCCGAAGAAGAACACGCCGATCACCAGCTGGGTGTCGTTGGCGGTGGGCACCCCGAGCGCTGCGCCGATCTTGGGTAACGCCGGCAGCATGCTGTCGATCGCCAGAGACACGCTGGCGGTCATCAGGGCGATGGTGACGATGAACTCCACCAGCCCCAGACCGATGCGCTCCGATCCTCCCGGCGCCACGTCGTTCGATGTTATAGGCTGGGTCATGTGAGGCCTGTCAGTGGGCGAGGGAGGGATCGTTGACGACGGGTGCGTTGTGCGGCCGGAAAAGCTTGCCGCGCTCGGCATATAGGACGAAACCGAGAGCGATCAGCGACACCGTGAAGTAGCCCACCACCATCGGCGTCGCCGTTCCGTCGAAGGACTGGCCGATGGCCGCGCCGATCAGGGCGCCACCGACGGTGCTCATGAAACCGAGCACGGACGAGGCTGTGCCGGCGACGTGGCCGAGCGGCTCCATGGCCAGCGCGTTGAAGTTTGAGCCGATCAGGCCGAACTGGAACATCACCAGCGCGAAGAAGACGATGAACAAGGGAAACGGCATCGGCGACGCGAAGGACAGCTGTACGATCAGCCAAACGAAGGTAATGACGCTAAAGCCGATCAGCGAGGCGTGCGACAGGCGGCGCATGCCGAAGCGCCCGACCAGTTGCGAGTTGGCAAAGGATGCAGACGCCATGAAAAGAGCGACACCCCCAAAGGCCAGTGGTGCGTAGACACCGAGCTTGTAGATGCCGACATAGATCTGCTGGGCGGAGTTGATAAAGCCGAAAAGCGCCCCGAATATGAAGGTGCTGGCGAGCGTATAGCAGAGCGCGGTGCGGTTCGAGAGAACGATCGCAAAGCCGGCCAGGATCGATTTTACCGTGAAGGGGCGCACGTCCTCGGCATGCAGCGTGTCCGGCATGCGGAAGTAGACCCAGACAAGCACGCAGGACGCGATGGCGGCGATAAATACGAAGATCATGTGCCAGCTGGCAAAAAGCATAATGATCTGGCCAGATCCCGGCGCAATTACCGGCACGATCATGAATACCATCATGATCAGCGACATGACCTCGGCCATCTGCCGGCCGCCATAGATGTCGCGGACGATGGAAATGGTGATGACGCGCGTGGCGGCAGCCCCTAGCCCCTGCACGAAGCGCAATGCCAGCAGGCCGAAAAACGAGGGAATGAAGGCAATGCCGAGCGACGACAGGATGTAGATGACCACGCCGGCAATCAACGGCACGCGCCGTCCGAAACGATCCGAAAGCGGACCGTATACAAGCTGTGCGCCGCCAAAGCCCATGAGATAGGCCGAGACGATGTATTGCCGATGATTTTCATTTTCGACGCCGAGGCTGGCGCCGATCTGCTGCAGCGCTGGCAGCATGATGTCGATCGCAAGCGCGTTCAGAGCCATTAGCAGTGCAGCCAGCGCGATGAATTCGCGTTTGCCCATCGGCACGCGGCCAGCGGACATGGCGTCGGAGGAGTTTGCCACGGATTTCATTCCCATAGACGTGCTGAGGCGCTGCCTATGAGGCAGCGCCTAGCAGATGGACTGGATAATGGAAACCGGGCGGGTGCCCGGTGCCCGATCAGGCGACGCGGACGGGGACGCCGTGTTCCTGGAAATGCTGCTGGAGTTCGCCGGCCTGGAACATCTCGGTGATGATGTCGCAGCCGCCGATGAACTCACCCTTGACGTAGAGCTGGGGGATAGTCGGCCAGTTCGAATAGTCCTTGATGCCCTGACGGATTTCAGCGTCGGCAAGGACATTGACGCCCTTGTAGTCGACACCGATGTAATCAAGGATCTGCACGACTTTTCCGGAGAAGCCACACTGCGGAAACTGCGGTGTGCCCTTCATGAACAGAACGACGTCGCTGCTCTTCACTTCATTGTCGATCAATTCGTTGATGCCGCTCATCAGATTATCCTTTCACATGCGGGTTCAAGGCCCGCATCGTCGATTGTTCGTCTTACATAGCATGTGGTCGCTCAAATTCCAGCCGCAATAGTGCGGCATTGCCTTTTTTAGCGGCTGATGGGCGAGGCGGGGTTGGACCAAATGATACCTGCCGACACATTGCGGCTATGAATATCGAGCGACTTCGTCTAGCAAACCACCTTGCCATGCAGTGTGTCTTTCCAGTCCTGCCGGGCCTCCTGATAACTTGTGTTCGTCGCGGCTCTCGCGACATTGATGGACGTCGATGACAAAGGTTCAGAAGCGGGTCGTCCTGCATTTTCCGGGTTTCGAGCCGCTCGACGCTGCGGCCCACAGGGCGCGTTACGCACGTTCGGCAAAGCAGAGCGCCGAGGTCTGGGGCTACGATGCCGCTATCGGCGATTTCAAGCGCACTGGCGCCACCTCGTATTTCGACGTTAGTACCAGTGCCAGTGACTGGCAGACCGAAAGCCGCGTGCACATTTTCGATCACAATGATCTCGTATCGGGTCTCAACAGCCGTAACCTCCTCACCCGCCTCGGCTTCGGGTATCTCGCAGCGGTCCGCGTCGTCGTCGGCGGCGGAATGGGCGGCTACTTCCGCCATGCGTGGCGTTTCGGATTGTTCTTCGTCTTTCCGTTCATGCTGGTGATGGCGGCATCTGCAGTAGGCCTGCTGATAGCGGCGGTGCCCTATTATCTGGGGCTTGGTGCCTGGAGCCTGCTTTGCAGCTTGCCGCTTTCTGCAGTGCTTTTTTGGTATGTGTTTCTACCGCGCAGGGACAGGCTGCATACGTTGCATCTGTTTTCGGACTGGGAGATGGCTGTGGCGATGGCGGGGCTGCGTGGCCTCGATGCGCAAGCCTGGCTGGAGCGCTGCGCCGTTGTGGTTCGCGAGGCACTGCGCGAGCCTGCCGATGAGTATGTGATCTCGTCGCACAGCATGGGCTCGACCGTGGCAGCCCATGTGATCGGCCTTCTGCTCGAGCGGGAGCCGGCGTTATTCGAAGGCAAGCGGGTAGTCTTCCTCACGCTTGGAAGCGCGATCCTGCAATGCGCTTTGTTCCGCTCGGCGAAGGTTCTGCGCGCGCGGGTAGGGCTGATTGCGGATTGTCCGGAGATCTCGTTGATTGAGGTCCATTGCCTGACCGACGCCATCCATTTCTACAAGACAAAGGTCGTGGCGCTTTGCGGCCATCCGGAAAAAAGGCAGGGGGATATTATCTTCGTGCGCTTCAAGACCATGCTGAGCGACGTCCACTACCGTAAGATCAAGCGCGATTTCCTGCGCGTTCACCGGCAATACGTGCTGGGGCCGGATCTGAAGGCGCCCTTCGATTTTACGCTGATGACGGCCGGCCCGCTGCCGGCGTCAGATTTCACGCAGTTCACCCAGAAGAAACTGCCGGTCCTCTAGGAACCGGCAATGTTTGTTACTCAGGTATGGACGTCTGCAGCGCCAAAGCGTGCAGTACTCCGCCCATGTTTCCCTGCAGGGCGTCATAGACCATCTTGTGCTGCTGCACGCGTGTCTTGCCGCGGAATGCCTCGGAGACCACCTCAGCCGCATAGTGATCGCCGTCGCCGGCAAGGTCGCGGATCGTTACTGTTGCGCCGGGAATGCCGGCCTTGATCATGTCTTCGATATCGCCGGGTTTCATGGCCATCGTCGTCTGCTCCCCTTACTCGGCAGCGGCCAAGGCGCTGCCGTCCATGAAGGCAGGAAACCACGATTCATGGGCATGACGCAACCGGTCGACGGGAACTGACAGAAGCGTGTCGATCACCAGCGCGTCGCCACCAACCTTGCCAAGACGCCGGAATGGCACGCCAGCATTTTCGGCATTGATGCAAACGAAGTCGGCGATCTCAGGCTTTACCGCGATGACATAGCGGGCCTGGTCCTCGCCGAATAGCAGCGCATGCGGCTGGCCGCGGCATTCACCGAGCGTGATCTCCATGCCCTTGTCTGAGGCCATGGCCATTTCTGCAAGCGCCAGCACCAGGCCGCCGGAGGAGATGTCGTGGCAGGCGGTGACCTGGTCGTTGCGGATGGCCGAGCGGACGAAATCGCCGTTGCGGCGTTCGGCAAACAGATCGACCTCCGGAGCGGGGCCGCTGGTATCGCCGAGAATGTCGCGCATGTAGATCGTCGAACCGAGATGGCTGCCGTCAACGCCGATCATCAGGATATGGTCGCCGTCCGAAGCGCCGCCGATGCGGGCCATCTTGCTCCAGTCAGGGAGCAGGCCAACGCCGGCGATGGTCGGAGTCGGCAGAATGGCGACGCCATTGGTCTCGTTGTAGAGCGACACGTTGCCGGAGACGATCGGGAAATCGAGGGCGCGGCAGGCTTCGCCGATGCCCCTGATGGCGCCGACCAGTTGGCCCATGATCTCCGGCTTTTCAGGATTGCCGAAATTGAGGTTATCAGTCGAGGCAAGCGGCTCGGCACCGGTGGCCGTGATATTGCGCCAGCATTCGGCAACGGCCTGCTTGCCGCCTTCGAAAGGGTCGGCCTCTACATAGCGCGGCGTCACGTCGGAGGAGAAGGCAAGCGCCTTCGTCGGATGGCCCTCGACACGCACGACGCCGGCGTCGCCACCGGGAAGCTGCAGCGAATTGCCCTGGATCAGCGTATCATACTGCTCGTAGACCCAGCGGCGGCTGGACTGATTGGCGGAGCCTACCAGCGACAGCAGCGCCTGGCCGTAATCCTCAGGGGCTGCGACAAGATTGGCGGGCAGGGGCGCGCGCTTGTCGGATTCGCGCCAGGGGCGATCGTATTCCGGCGCATGGTCGCCGAGATCCTTGATCGGCAGGTTGGCGACTTCCTCGCCCTGATGCAGGACGCGGAAGCGCAGGTCGTCGGTGGTCTTGCCGACAATGGCAAAATCGAGACCCCATTTGACAAAGATCGCCTTGGCTTCGTCTTCCTTTTCCGGCTGTAGCACCATAAGCATGCGCTCCTGGCTTTCCGACAGCATCATCTCATAGGCCGTCATGCGCTCCTCGCGCACCGGGACAAGATCGAGATTGAGCTCGATGCCGAGGTCGCCCTTGGCACCCATCTCGACCGCGGAGCATGTCAGGCCGGCAGCGCCCATGTCCTGGATGGCGATGACCGCGCCGGTCAGCATCAGCTCGAGGCAGGCTTCCAGCAGGCACTTTTCGGTAAAGGGGTCGCCAACCTGCACGGTCGGGCGCTTTTCCTCGATCTGCTCATCGAATTCCGCTGAGGCCATGGTCGCGCCGCCAACGCCGTCGCGGCCGGTCTTGGCACCGAGGTAGACGACGGGCAGGCCGACGCCTTTGGCTTCCGACAGGAATATGGCGTTTGACTTGGCCAGGCCGGCCGCAAAGGCGTTGACCAGGATGTTGCCATTGTAGCGTGCGTCGAATTCGACTTCCCCGCCGACCGTCGGAACACCGAAGGCATTTCCATATCCGCCGACGCCGGCGACGACGCCGGAGACGAGATGGCGTGTCTTGGCGTGATCGGGGGAGCCGAAGCGCAGGGCATTCATCGCCGCTATCGGGCGAGCACCCATGGTGAAGACGTCGCGCAGGATGCCGCCGACGCCTGTCGCCGCGCCCTGGTAGGGCTCGATATAGGAGGGATGGTTGTGGCTCTCCATCTTGAAGACGACGCAGTCGCCGTCATCGATATCGACAACACCGGCATTTTCACCGGGGCCCTGAATGACGCGGGCGCCTGTCGTCGGCAGCGTACGCAGCCATTTCTTCGAGGATTTGTAGGAGCAGTGCTCGTTCCACATCGCCGAAAAGATCCCGAGCTCGGTGTAGCTGGGTTCCCGACCGATCAGATCCAGAATGCGCTGATATTCATCCGGCTTTAGGCCGTGGGCGGCGATGAGTTCTGGGGTAATCTGAATGGTATTGGAAAGAGTCATGAGCGCTGGAGAGTCCTGACCTGAAGGGGATTTAAGGGTCTCTTTAGCGCATGTGGTCTGATCGTGCGACAGGAAAATGGCCGCTCAACGCGGCCATCACACAGGAAAGCACAAGGTCGCTATCAGAACTTGTAGCCGACCAGCAGCCCGGCGCGGGTCATGCCGGCATTGGGACCATTGCAGAGATCGGCGTGCGAGGAGTGTGCAACCTGCGCCATCAGGCTCCAGTGGCTGTCGAAATTATAGCCTGCGCCGAGATATTCATGAAACAGCAGATGACAGCCGAGCTTGGGGCCATCATTCTCCGCCGTCAGATTGCCGTTGTGAACGACACCACCGAAGCCGGCTTCCGTGAAAATGCCGCTCGAATAGGTCATGGTCCAGGTCAGGCCGCTGTAGAGCTGGTCAGCCGACCCGCCGGTGCCGATGGATGTACCGATATGGATACGGGGGTGGGTGATCTGGTCCTTCCAGTCGCCGGCCGGATTGTACCCGAACGGATTGAAGAGCACCTGGACATCGGGAAAGACGCCGTTTTCGTGATCGTGTCCGGTCTGGATCGAAGCGCTGGCGCCGAAGCGCAGTTCGTCGAAGATCCTGGTAGTATCGGCAGGGGCCTGGCTCATGTCCGCTGCAATGACGGAGGACCCGGAAGCGACAGACGCTAACGCCGCACTGATGAAGGCCAGGCGACGTAAGGTACCATTCAGGCGCATCAGAACCTCCAACAACCACGTGCACGAATCGGTGCAGCAACCAATTCGTAGCACCGGCTCATGTCGCGTAAAGCAGTCGCGGTAGGGCGTTAACGCTTTCCGGGAGGCTGACACCAAAATGCCACAGTTGCTTTAGCTATCGCTATCGTAACCCGCAGAGCCGTTTTCGAGCAGCCGACGCAAGGTCATAAAGGCTGCCTGCACGACGCTGCGGTCCTGGGGAGAGGAAAAGGCAATGCGAACCCGGTGATAGACCTTCTCCGTCCGAGCTGCCTTGAACTCGTCCTCATCGTCGATCAGCACGCCTTCCGCCAGCGCCGCATTCTTGAAAGTCCCCGACAGCCATGGCTCGGGCAGTTTCAACCAAAGGAATGGAATATGCGGCTCGGATGAGAATTCAAAGCCGGCAAAAGCTTCGCGCGCCATCGCCTCGCGCGTCGCTATCTCTGCCACCGTGCGGGTTCGAAGCGACAAAGCGTGACCGCTGTGGACGAGGCGCGCTCCCGTCTCTGCAAGGATGAACGGCAGTCCTCCGGTCGACATCTTGTGCGTCACCTTCACGCGCTGGGCAAAGTGTGGCGGGCAGGCGACCCAGCCGCCGCGCACGCCCGCCGTCACGGATTTCGACAGTCCGCTGACCAGGAATGTGCGTTCCGGTGCAATGCTTGCCATCAGCGGCGTCTGGTCTCCGGTCATCCCGCCATAGATGTCGTCCTCGATCAGCCAGACGCTGTGCCGTCGGGCAATCGCGGCAATGGCACGGCGACGTGCTTCCGGCATCGTCGTCAGCGTCGGGTTATGGGCGGTTGGCATCAGGAAGGCGAGGCGCGGATGCTGTTGCTGGCAGAGGCGCTCGAAATCATCAGGAATGATGCCCTGCTCATCGGATTCTACGAGGATCGCGCGGCGCCCGAGCAGCCGGGTGGCGCGGCTGACCTGGGTATAGGTGAGGTTCTCGAAGACGATCTTGTCGCCCGGCGAAGTGACTGCCGCAATGACCGCGATGGCTGCGGCATGGGCGCCAAGCGTCGGAACGACATTTTCGACCGCCGGCCGCCAATCGTTTCGAGACAGCCAGGCTTGGCCGGCCAGCGACCAGCTGGCGGGGAACGTGCGGGAGTATGACGAGATCTCCATGCTCTTTTCGCGGCTGATATCGGCAAACAGGCGGCCGATGATCTCGCCCTGTCCGATATCGGGAGCTGCCGTCGTATCCAAGCGAACCGTGGCCAATGGTGCCTCCATGCCGCGCGTGCCGGACAGGGCCTGCGTGATGGGATCCATCTGGGTGATCGGCTTGCTGTGCTCGCGGTCAAGCACGTATGTGCCGCGCCCGACCTCGCCGGCAACCAATCCTCGTTCGTGCACGAGGGCGTAGGCGCGACTGATGGTGCCGATGGTCACGCCGATGTCGAAGGCCAGATTGCGTTGCGGCGGCAGCTTTGCGCCCGGCGGCAATATGCCGTGGCTGATCGCGGTTTCAATGCTGTCGGCGACCCGCACGTAAACCGGACCCGTACCGCTGGAAATGTCTGGAAGCCAATTTGTCATGGTGACAATCGTGCCATTGTACCCGTCAAAAGTCAAGATTACGACCGGTATTCGATCGGTAATTTGACTGGCAGACTTCTCGAGGAAACGAGGTAGAGGTGATGGGTACAATCGATACAATTAGGGGGCGGCGGGGTGCAATCTATAGCGACGCACCGCAGCGGCGTCTTCGTCCCACGGCTTTCGCTGCCGGCATCATAGAGCGGATGGCGGTGTGGTCGGAAAAAAGGAGCAGCCGCCGGGCGCTGCGTGCGCTTTCCATGGATCAGTTGCGCGACATAGGCCTCACTCCCGCAGAGGTCCGGCGGGAGGTCGCAAAGTCATTTTTCTGGGAGTAACCGGCCTATGATTTCTCAGCAGCCCTTGGTGCCGCCGGCCCAGCGGTTGATGTCTGAGGTGATGCGAGCCGAGTTTGGACCGTTCATCAGGGGTCCGAAGGCAGCAAGCTTCGCCGGGTTGCCTTCGGCCTGGACGACGAGCAAGGGGCGGCCGGTCGGCTGGCTGCGCTCAACAACGAGGAAACGCGGCCGGCCGGTGAAGGAGTTCAGTTCCGGGGCCATCGTATAGCGCGCGAAGGCGGGGTCGGATGACTTGAACCAGCAGCCATGGGCGGCAACAGCGACGCGCTCCATCGTCGATAGCGCCGTGCGGGGCTGGGTCAGCGTGACCTCAGGTGCGCGCTTGGACTGGCATGAAGCGGCAAAGACTGCCAAGGCGGAGAGGGCGGCGGCTGTCAGAAGTCCGTTGGTAGAAATGCGCATCAATCTGTCTTTCAATCTGTCGGGCCGAACTCGCGTCGCCAATTCACGAGCCAATAAGCTGCCTTTGCGGCGCATTCAGGGAGAACGCGCCGGTCAATGGCATAATGGGAGGAATGTCTCAGGCCGCGACAATGTCGAGTGCGGAGGCGAATAGGCCACGCCCGTCCGAGCCACCATGAGCGGCCTCGATCAGGTTTTCCGGGTGCGGCATCATGCCGAGCACATTGCCCTTGGCGTTGATGATGCCAGCGATATGGTTCATCGAGCCGTTGGGATTGCCGTATTCGAGATAGCGGAAAACAACCTGGCCGTTGCCCTCGATGGAAGCCAGCGTTTCGGCATCCGCGAAGTAATTGCCGTCATGATGGGCGATCGGGCAACGGATCACCTGGCCCTTTTCATAGGCGCGCGTGAAGTCTGTGTCCGCATTGACGACTTCGAGCTTGATTTCCTTGCAGACGAACTTCAGCGAGGCGTTGCGCATCAGCGCACCGGGTAGCATGCCGGCCTCGACGAGGATCTGGAAACCGTTGCAGACGCCGAGAACCTTGACGCCCTGTTCGGCCTTTTCCTTGATTGCCCGCATGACTGGCATGCGCGCTGCAATGGCGCCGCAGCGAAGGTAGTCGCCGTAGGAAAAGCCACCGGGAATGACGATAAGGTCGACATCCGGGATTTCCGTCTCCGTCTGCCAGACGGTGATTGGCGCAACGCCGGAGATTTTCGTCAAGGCAGCGATCATATCACGATCGCGGTTTAGGCCTGGAAGCTGAACGACTGCTGATTTCATGGGTGCGGTTCAAACCTAGCTTGTGCTTCTGCAAGTTCACGAAGTTCGAGGCGATTTTCGATGCGCTCGAGACGAATGTCTATGTGACCAACGGTATTACGCAGATTATTGAAGTCGCCCTGCAACAAATGGCACTGTCCGCGCAAGCTGGACATCTCCTGTAGCAGGTCACGCTGGCCCTCCTTCAGGCCTGCAACGTCCCCCTGGATTCGCTTCATCAGCTCGTACATCAGTTCCTGCGTTGCTTCAGTCATTGGACCTTGTCCACAACCCTCAGTCGAGAGCTATAGTATAGTTCTCGATGACCGTGTTTGCGAGGAGTTTTTCACACATGGACTTGAGGTCAGCCTCGGCGCGGACCTTGTCGGTACCGTCGAGGACGACGTCGAAAACCTTGCCCTGACGGACATGGTCCACGCCTTCGAAACCGAGAGCGCCGAGCGCGCCTTCGATTGCCTTGCCCTGGGGGTCGAGAACGCCGTTCTTCAGCGTGACGGTGACGCGAGCCTTGATCACTGGTGTCTTCCTGCCTTTTTACTTGACGAGAACCGGTCCCGTGCCGCGCACGGGCTCATTTTCATTGATGATGCCGAGACGACGGGCGACCTCGGAATAGGCTTCGAGCAGTCCGCCCATATCGCGGCGAAAGCGGTCCTTGTCCATCTTCTCATGGGTTTCGACGTCCCAGAGACGGCAGGAGTCCGGCGAGATCTCGTCGGCGAGAATGATGCGCATCATGTCGCCTTCGAAAAGGCGACCGCATTCGATCTTGAAGTCGACGAGCTGGATGCCGACGCCGAGAAACAGGCCGGTCATGAAATCGTTGACGCGGATAGCCAGCGCCATGATGTCGTCGAGTTCGGCCGGGTTGGCCCAGCCGAAAGCCGTGATGTGCTCCTCGGACACCATGGGGTCGTTGAGGGCATCGGACTTGTAATAGAATTCGATGATCGAGCGCGGCAGGACGACACCTTCCTCGATTCCGAGACGCGTTGCCAGCGATCCGGCGGCAACGTTGCGCACGACGATCTCCAGCGGGATCATCTCGACTTCCTTGATCAGCTGCTCGCGCATGTTGAGGCGGCGGATGAAATGGGTCGGGATGCCGATCTTGTTCAGATGGTTGAAGATGTACTCGCAGATACGGTTGTTGAGCACACCCTTGCCGTCGATGACTTCATGCTTTTTCTTGTTGAAGGCGGTCGCGTCATCCTTGAAGAACTGGATCAGCGTGCCAGGCTCGGGTCCTTCATAAAGGATCTTTGCCTTGCCTTCGTAGATACGGCGGCGACGGTTCATCTTGTAATTCTCTGTCGTTGGCGCCCTTGGGATGGCGCGTAGGGATCAATCTCTGGGCGTCCCCATAAAGGAAAAGAAGCAAATTCACAATGCGCCTGCCTCTCCTTCCTCCGAATCCGCCCTCGGCTGTCAAAGTCGCGGGAATCGTAATGTATCACCGGGATGACAAACTTTATGACGAATAATCAGGTGGCGCGAAAGGCCGGATGACCGTCGCTGCGGGCGGCTTCTAGGCGTCCTCAGGCGGCCTGGACATTGCGGTCGGGGCGCCAGCACTCGCTGCGGATGAAGGCCGGAATTTCCGCAGCCGGCATCGGGCGCGCGAGCGCATAGCCCTGCAGACTGTCGCAGCCGAGTTCGGCAAGGATCCGGGCATGCTCCATAGTCTCGACGCCCTCTGCGGTGACGCCGATTTTCTGCGAACGACCGATCTCGATGATCGACCCGACGAGCCGCCGTTGCTCGGCCGATGCCACCAGGGGCTTGATGAGTTCGCGGTCGATCTTGAGGGTCTTGGGGCTCAAGCGGAGGAGGCCGACGATGGAGGCATGGCCTGTGCCGAAATCGTCGATTTCGATGTCTATGCCGAATCGCCTCAGACGCTTCAGGTTGGCAAGGGATGTCTCGCCATACTGGTCGAGGGAAATCGATTCGAGCAGCTCGAAGGACACTGTACCGGGTTTGATCTTCAGCGCGCGCAACGCCTTGCCGAGATTGGGGTCAGCCAGGCGGCGGGCGGAGACATTGACCGAGATTTTCGGGATGTCGATCCCGGCGTCGCGCCATGACTGCTGGTCGGCGAGGGCTTTTTCGAGGACCAGGCGGTCGAGCACGGCGACGACGTCGAGGTCCTCGGCGGTCGACATGAAGCTGTCGGGAGACAGGATGCCGTGCTCGGGATGGTCCCAACGCACCAGCGTCTCGACGCCGATGACGTCCAGCGTGGCTGCAGAGAACTGCGGCTGGTAAAACGGTATGAATTCATGGCGTTCTATGCCGAGGAGGATTTCATCCGATAGGCGCTTGGTGGTGACGATATGCTGGCGGGCATCCAGCGAAAAGAACTCGTGCCTGTTTCGGCCGCTGCCCTTGGCGCGGTAAAGCGCGATATCGGCATTCAGCAGCAGTTGCTTGGCATCGAGGTCGTCGCCGCTGTCGAAGGCAATGCCGATGCTGGCGCCGAACCGGATGTCGTGGCCTTCGTAGCGAACCGGCTTGTGCAGTTCGCGAATAACCTGTTCGGCGAGGCCGGAAATCTTCCTTGAATATGCCTTCCGGGTGCAGACGATGACGAATTCGTCGCCGCCGATCCGCGCGACGAAATCACCGGCGGCGACGCCATCGCGCAGCACGGAGGCGGCATGCTTGAGCATCATGTCACCGGCGCGGTGACCCAGCGTGTCGTTGATCTGCTTGAAGCGGTCGAGGTCGACATGGAGGACCACGAGGACCATGCCTTGCGCGCGGCACTCTTCGGCCCGTGCCGAAAGCACACGATCGAGATAGCGGCGATTGGGAAGCCCGGTCAGGTGGTCGTGGAGAGCGATGTGCTCGATTTTCTCCTTGGCCAGTTCAAGTTCGATGTTACGGGCTTCTGCGAGTTCCTTGGCGCGGTTCAGCTCGTCCCGGAGCCCGACCTCGGTCGTCACATCCCAGTTGGCGCCGATCATCCTGTTGGTGCCGCTGCCGTCCACAAATGTTGTCGAGCGCCCGCGGATGACACGGACCGTACCATCGGGCCGGACGATCCGATATTCCTGCTCGAAAGCCTCGCGGGCGGCTAGATGGTCCTGGAGATGCCTCTCGATTCTCTCCCGATCATCGGGATGGATGGTTTCGATCCATGCGTCGAGCCGCTTGAGGCTCGGCGTATGTTGCAGGCCGTAGATGACGAGCAGGCGATGGTCCCACTCGACAACCCCTGTATCCAAATTAGCCTCAAAGACACCGATGCCGGAGACATCGAGCGCCAGATCGAGCCGTCTCGACGTGTGTGTCAGCAACTCCTCGGCAGCCTTGCGGGCGGTGATGTCGATATCGGTACCGATAATTCGGGTGGGAGTGCCGTGCTCGTCCCATTCGACGCCGGCGCCGCGGCATTCGATCCAGATCCAGTGGCCGTCCTTGTGACGCTCCCGGTAGCAAAAGGTGCCGCTCACGGCCTTGCCTGAATTTTGCAGCTCGATGGACTTCAACACATAGTCGCGATCGTCCGGGTGAACGGACAGGATCCAGTTTTCAAGTGCAGCGTCGACTTCCTCCTCCGACGTGTAGCCGCGCATTTTTCGCCAGGTCTCGGAATAGCTCAACCGTCCCTTGACGAAGTCGTGATCCCAGACCCCGAGCCCCGAGCCTGTCAGTGCCGAGTTCCAGCGACTTTCCTTTTCGCCGAGGTCTTCGATGAGGCGTTTTTCACGGTCGATATCGGCCAGCTGGATGAGGATGCAATTTTCCGGTGTCGCAAGCTTCGTGAAGGACGCCGAAACCCAGATTGGACGATCCGAGTTGCCCCGCAGCCGCATCGAGACGGCTTCGACGCTGGGCTCGCTTGAAAGCCCGTTCAACTGCCTGCGAAGAAGGGGAAGGTCGTCGGGTAGAGTAAGTTCATCCACCGTCTTATGCCCGGTGGGAGTACCAAACTGCGCACAGAATGCTGCGTTGGCGTAGACCATGCAATGGTCGGCCAGCGAGACGGCAAGGGTTGCTACGGGAACGCGATGGAGAACATCGAAGACGCCCGCCGTCACGCCGTCGAAACGCGTCTCATCGTTTGAAAACCAAGTCAAAGGAGCACCCACAGACACTGCCAATACTGTGGGTGCATTTGATTAATTTGAGATAAACAACATAAGCGGAAAAGCTAATGTAACTTTGCCCTCAAACAGTCAGGGGAGTTTTTATGGTTTCAGTTTGCTGAGAAACTGCGCAAAGACCATCGTGCCCTCGGGCCAGGGACCATGGCCGGAATCGGCGTTGATGTGGCCGGCCTCGCCAGCGTCGATCAAGGTAGACCCCCAGCTCTTGGCAATCTCCTCGGCGTGCTCATAGGTGCCGAAAGGATCGTTGCGGCTGGCGATGGTCATCGATGGAAAGGGCAGGGTATCGCGCGGATAGGGGCCGAAGGTCATCAGGTGCTTCGGGCGGATTTCCGGGTTGGTAACGTCTGGTGGGGCCACGAAGAAGGCGCCTGCAATAGGCTTCTTGAAATGCGGGATGGCATGTAGCACCGAGGGCACGCCCAGTGAATGGGCGATCAGAACCACGGGCTTGGTCGAGGCATTTACCTCTTCGGCGATGCGGGCTGCCCAGTCGTCTCGCACCGGCTTCGACCACTCCGCCTGCTCGACGCGACGCGCCGTGCTGAGCTTCTGCTCCCAGCGGGTCTGCCAATGGTCGGGACCGGAGTTAGTATAGCCGGGGACGATGAGGATATCTGCTTCGGATACTTTCATGCTTCTGCCATCTGTGAGCTGAACACGCCGGTGCCGGGATGAAGGCGGAGACAGACGCTGCCGCCTTCGGATCGTCAGCCGAAAACGCGGCGGAAGATCGTGTCGACATGCTTGGTGTGGTAGCCGAGGTCGAATTTCTCGCGCAATTCCTCTTCGGAAAGTGCGGCGCGGACTTCGGGGTCGGCGAGCAGTTCTTCGAGGAAGTCCTTGCCCTGTTCCCAGACCTTCATGGCATTGCGCTGGACGAGGCGATAGGAATCCTCGCGCGAAACGCCGGCCTGGGTGAGGGCGAGCAGCACGCGCTGGCTCATGACTAGGCCCTTGAACTTGTTCATGTTGCGAAGCATGTTCTCGGGATAGATGACCAGCTTTTCGATGACGCCGGCAAGCCGGTTGAGTGCAAAGTCGAGCGTGATGCTGGTGTCCGGACCAATCGCGCGCTCGACGCTCGAATGGCTGATATCGCGCTCGTGCCAGAGGGCAACGTTTTCCATGGCGGGGACCACCGCCATGCGTACCAGCCGGGCGAGGCCCGTCAGGTTTTCAGTCAGCACCGGGTTGCGCTTGTGCGGCATCGCAGACGAGCCCTTCTGGCCGGGCGAGAAGAATTCCTCCGCCTCCAGGACTTCGGTGCGCTGCATGTGGCGGATTTCGATGGCGACGTTTTCGATCGACGAGGCGATGACGCCGAGTGTGGCGAAATACATGGCATGGCGGTCGCGCGGGATGACCTGCGTCGATACAGGCTCGGCGGCAAGGCCGAGCTTTTCGCAGACATATTCTTCGACGGAAGGATCGATGTTGGCAAAGGTGCCGACGGCACCGGAGATGGCGCCGGTGGCGATTTCGGTACGGGCGGCGACGAGACGGGCGCGGTTGCGGACCATTTCGGCGTAGAAGCGCGCGAAGGTCAGGCCCATGGTCGTCGGCTCGGCGTGGATGCCGTGGCTGCGTCCGATACGGACCGTGTCCTTATGTTCGAAGGCGCGGGTCTTCAGCGCCGTCAGCAGTCGGTCGAGATCGGCCAGCAGAAGATCGCTGGCGCGGACGAGTTGGATGTTGAAGGTGGTGTCGAGGACGTCGGAGGATGTCATGCCCTGGTGGACGAAGCGGGCATCCGGGCCGACGATTTCCGAGAGGTGCGTCAGGAAGGCGATGACGTCGTGCTTGGTGACGGCTTCGATCTCGTCGATCCGATCGACATCGAAGGTCGCCTTGCCGCCTTTTTCCCAGATCGTCTCGGCTGCCGACTTCGGGATGACCCCGAGGTTGGCCAGCGCATCGCAGGCATGGGCTTCGATCTCGAACCAGATGCGGAACTTCGTTTCGGGCGACCAGATGGCGACCATGTCCGGGCGGGAGTAGCGAGGGATCATAAGCTCTCAGCTTTCTTCAACAGCAGGAATTTCAAGGCTTGCCGCCCCTTTAGCAAAGACGGATGACAATCTCAACGCTTGGCGGGCGCTCATCGCAGGCGTCGCGCCAGATAGTAGCTTGCCGTCGGCAGCCAGATGAGCCCGAGCGGCAGAAACAGCCGGCTGCCGAGCACACCGAACTGATAGACCGCACTGGCACCGGTGAAGACGAACTGGAACATCCAGATGAGCGATCCGGCCGGTGCATGCCAGCGCGAATAGAAGATGCGGTAGTCGAGCGCGAAGAGAAAAGCCGTCATCGACATGGTTGCGAGCGCCAGGCAAAGCAGGCAGGCCGCAAAGCGTGTCTCTACCGGTTTGCCGCCCGATAACCAGCCAGCCGCCGTTACGGCAAGAGGCCAGGCGAGGGCGCCGCCGAGGAAATAGACGATCAGCAGGCTGTCGAGCCGGTCCGTCTGCAGGCCGTTGTGCCTGTAGAGCGCCATTGCCGCGGAAAGCGTCATCAGGGCGCCCCAGGCAACAGCGCCTGTCAGATACAGCGGTACGGTCGTTGTCCGCGCCGCCTTGTCGATCAGCGACGGCTCACGCCGCGCCAACGCGGCCCTGCTCGGCAGCGGCACGCAGATCGCCGACCGTCTTGCGATAGGCCTCAGCCGAGCCGCCCTTGAAGATTGCCGACCCTGCGACCAGCACATTGGCACCGGCTGCTGTGATCATCGATGCGGTTTCCACGGTCACGCCGCCATCGACCTCGAGCTCGATCGGTCGGTCGCCGATCATCTGCCGGGCCTTGAGGATCTTGTCGGCCATTGCGGGGATGAACTTCTGGCCGCCAAAGCCTGGGTTGACCGACATGATGAGGATCAGATCGACATCGTCGAGCACGTTTTCCAGCACAGACAGCGGCGTCGCCGGATTGAGGGTGACGCCGGCCTTCTTGCCGAGATTGCGGATGGTCTGCAGCGAGCGATGCAGATGCGGGCCAGCCTCGGCATGCACGGTGATGCGGTCGCAACCGGCCTTGGCAAAGGCTTCCAGGTAGAAATCGACAGGCGCGATCATCAGGTGGCAGTCGAAAGTGGCATCGGTAAAACTGCGCAGGGACTTGATGACATCGGCGCCGAACGAGATGTTGGGAACGAAGTGTCCGTCCATGATGTCGAGGTGGATCCAGTCAGCGCCGGCCGCGGTCACGTCACGGACTTCCTGGCCCAGCTTGGAGAAGTCGGCGGCGAGAATGGAGGGGGCAATTCGGATCGGCAACGGCATGGTCGGGGAAACTCCAAAGTCATCTGACGCTTGATTATCACCGGATGGGAGGAACGGCAACGACGCGTCGCCAGCACTCCACCGCGGCAGGGGCTTGCCGGCTAGTTGCCGGGGGCGACCGGCGGCTGGAAGCGATGGTCGCGCCATTCCAGCAGGCGATAGGGGTTCTCGGTCAACTCGTGATCGTTGCCGAAGGCGACGGGGCCGACCGGTGTCTGCCATGTCGTTCCCACGAGCTTCGCGGCGACGGGGGTCTTTTCCGCCAGCGCTGCGGTGACGGCCTGGTCGGCGATCAGGGCAGCCGCCGCTGTCGGCAGGACGTAGCCTTCCGGCTCGACACCGGCGTCGCGCAAGGCTTTGGCAGCCTGTGCTGCCGGGGGAAGGCTGGCATAGTCCGGTATGGTCACGGCAAGCACGCCGTCGGCAAGCGGAATGGGCTGGTCGGCAGCCCGCATCGCATCGCCGCCCATAATCTGCAGGGCATCCTTGTCCGCTGCCGCATCGCGGGCGATGATTGCGACGTCACTGCGGTCTCCGCCGACAAGCAGGGCTGTGGCGCCAGCCTTTTTCAGGCGCCTGACGAGACTGATCTGCTGATCCTGACCCGGGCGAAGCGTGTCGTTGAAGACCGGTTTCAGGCCGTTTTCGTCAAGACCGGTGCGCACGGCATCGACGAGCTCCCGACCATGGATGGTGCCGTCATCGACCAGCGCCAGCGGCTGCGAGGCCCAGTTCTGCAGGATGACGCCGATTATCCGCTTTGCCTCAGCGCTGTCTGCCGGAGCGAGACGGAACAATGGCCAGCCGTTCTTCAGCGCATCTTCCATCAGGATATGCGAGCGTACGGACACGGTGATGGCCGGGATGCCGGCATCCTTCAAGCGCGGCAGGGCACCTTCCAGCGAATCGCTGCAGAGGAAGCCGATGGCGATTTGCACCTTGGCCTTGATCAGGGCGTCAGCGATGACCTGGCCGCTGTTCTCGGTGCAGGGTTCGTCAATGGTCGTCAGGGCGTCGTTGGCGGCCTGTGCCTGGAATTTTGCGCCGGCAATCATCTGGGCGCCGAGAGATGCGAAGGTGCCGTTCTGGGGCGCGACCAAGCCGATGGAAACGCCGGCCGCATGGCTGCTTTCCGCCGCAGACAGCAGCGCCAGGGCGAGCAGGGATCGACGCAGCCTGTTCATGAAAGGAAAATCCCGATTGTTTCTCCTGTTCTTTTATCGGACCACTCCCTGCCGTCAAAGAAAATCCGGTACAAGACGTGCTTTCGCCTGAGCATGGTGGAAAAGCTGGCGCGTGGGCTCCATATTGGCGATGCCAGCAGCAGAATGGGAGAGATCGCTTGGAACAGTCGTTGGATCCGGCCCATTTCAGAGATGCTATGAGCCGCTACGCCGGCCACGTGCAGCTGGTTGCGACCGTGCATGAGGGTGTCCGTCGCGGCGTGACGATCACGGCGGCATGCTCGGTCTCCGACAATCCGGCGACGGTGCTCGTCTGCCTCAACAGCGGCAATGCCAAGAACGACATCTTTCTCGCAAGCGGCATCTTTTCGCTGAACGCACTCGGCGCCCATCATCAGATGCTGGCCGATGCCTTCTCCGGCAAGACGCAGATGTCCACCGACGAGCGCTTTGCCACGGGCGATTTCGACACGCTGGCGACTGGTGCGCCCGTTCTGGTCGATGCCCTCGCTGCCTTCGATTGCAAGGTTGTCGATGTGACGCGCGGCACGACTCACAACGTCATCTTCGGGGAAGTGGTGGCTGTCCGTTTCAGTGAGCGACGCCCGGCTCTGCTTTACATGCACCGCGACTACCACGCCGTTGGCCGATAGATCTTCGTCCGGTGGGCGCGCGGGTTGACTCACGCCGGCCTGACTTTAACTTCGGCAATCGGCGCTTGATTGCCACGCATTCCACATCTTTGGTGGCGTCCGGGAGGACAGATGTCGATGCTTGCAGGAACTGACGTCCTCGATACAGCCGAAAGGTGGGCTGCTTCCGGCACGGCAGTGGCACTGGCGACGGTGACCGAGACATGGAGTTCGGCGCCGCTGCCGGTGGGAACACAGATGGTGATCTCCTCGGACGGTGCCACAGAGGGTACGCTCACGAACGGTTGCATCGAGAGCGACGTGGTTGCTGCAGCGCTCGAGGTCATCGCGGCCGGCGCCGGGAGGCTCATGGATTTCCGGGTGACGGACAAGATGGCCCGCGCTGCCGGCCTCTCCTGCGGTGGCAGGATCGAGGTCTACATCGAGAAGGTAGGCTGATGCGAATGGAAACGCTTAGCCAGCTATGTTCTTTGCGTCGTGACCGGCATGCCGCTGTTGTCGTCACCGATCTCGTGGACGGAACGAAGCGGCTTGTGGTCGAAGGCGAAGGGATCGAGGGCGCTCTTGGCGATGCGGTCACATCTGCATTCCGGAGCGGCAGATCGTCGAAGATTGCACTCGACGGAAGCCAGCTTTTCCTCAACGTCCATGTGCCAGAACCTAGGATCGTCGTCATCGGCGCGGTGCGGATAAGTCGGGCACTGGCGTCGATGGCGAGTGTGGCGGGATTCGATCTCACGATCATCGATCCCCGGATCGGCTTTTCGTCTGCCGATGGCTTCGAGTCGGCGCAGCTTATCGTCGGCTGGCCAAGGGAAAAGCTGGTGGTGGATCGCCACACCGCTGTGGTGGCGGTGGCGCATGAGCCTGATATCGACGACTACGCTATCGGCGCTGGGCTGCAAGCCGGGTGCTTCTATGTCGGTGCGCTGGGCAGTCGACGGAGCCATGCCGCGCGCCTGCTGCGTTTACAGGCCGAGGGGTTTGGCGATGAGGACCTTTCAAGGATACATGCTCCAATCGGGCTCGACATAGGGGCCGTGACCCCCGCCGAAATTGCCGTCGCTATCCTGGCCGAGATTATCCAGTCATGGCGTCGCCGGTCCCTGTCCTTGCCCGGGGATGCAGCCTGATGCCGGAGAAGATCGCGCGCTCTCCCGTTGCAATCGTGTTGCTGGCAGCCGGTAAAGCCAGCCGCATGGGTGGTCCGCACAAGCTGCTGGCAACATTCGATGGCATCTCGCTGGTGAGGATCATGGCAGAACGGGCTTGCGCAACCGGCGCGCCGGTCTTCGTTGTCACCGGGCACAGACATCCCGAAATAACGGCCTTACTGGCAGGGCTCCCAATCGAAAACGTCCACAATCCAGATTTCGAAAGCGGCATGGCCAGTTCTATCGTTGCCGGTTTCGGTGCCGCGTCGGCGTCGGGGAGCGTTGGCGTGCTGGTTATGCTGGCCGACATGCCCGCCGTCGAAACCTCCGATCTCATGGCGCTGATCGGCGCGTTCGAAGGGGCCGGGGGGCAAGCTGTCGTTCGCGCGGTCTCGGACGGAAAGCGTGGCAACCCGGTGATCCTGCCGGCCTCGCTGAGGCCGGCGATAATGGGGTTGGGGGGAGATGTCGGTGCACGCGGTATCATAGACGGATGCGGCCTGCCGGTTGTCGATGTCGAGATCGGCCATGCTGCGCATCTCGATGTCGATACGCCGGATGCCGTCCTTGCAGCCGGCGGCATCCTCAAGGAGTAAGATCTTGGATAATCTGGATATAGAGGAAATGTTTGCGGCACTTGGGCCGGTGACCATCAAGCGGATGTTCGGCGGCAAGGGCGTCTATCATCAGGGCCGGATCATCGCCCTGGATTTTCGCGACGAGATGCTGCTGAAGGCCGACGATGTCAGTTCGCCCGCTTTCGAATCTGCCGGCGCCAGGCGCTGGTCGTACGAGGGGAAGAAGGGCAAGCCGGTGTTCATGCCGTACTGGTCGATCCCGGAGGATGCGTTCGACGATCCCGATGTCATGGCAAAATGGGTGCGGCTTGCATACGAGGCGGCGCTGCGGACGGAGAAGTAACCGCTGAAGTCAGGGAAAGAGGTCAGTGTCGAGGTGGTCGATGGCAGCCCTGGTAAAGACAGAAAGCGGGCTTGGCAGCGCGTTGCGGCTGAACCATCCGAATTCGAATAATTTGTCCGGCTCCATCAGCGATGGCTCGCCGACAAAATCCGTGCAGACATAAATCAGCGACACCCAGTGCTGGCGGTCGGCCTCGATGATCTGTTCCGTCGTGCAGAGCAGGTCGATCTGTCCAATCTGGAGACCGGACTCTTCCCCTGCCTCGCGTCTGGCAGCAGAGGCGGAGGCTTCCATCAGGTCGACCTTGCCGCCGACGATGTTCCAAAATCCGGCTTCGGGCGCCTTTATCCGCTTATAGAGCAGAAGCTTGCCGTCACGAAGGATGGCAAGCCCGGTGCCCAGTCCCGGAAAATCGGTGCCCGGTGCAGTCATCAGACCTTAGCGGCAGTGACGATCAGCATGAAAGCAGGGATGTCGTCTCCGAAACCCAGCGGTGTCGGGCCGTCGTCCTGGTCGCGATGATAGCGGGCACGACGTTCGCGATTGTCATCGTTTGCCGGGTAAGGGCGGCCGGGATTGTTGCGAGAATTATTGTTCTGCGGCTTGTTAGTCTCGATCTTGCGCTCGTTCTTCACAACTTCGGCCTTTGGTACGGGTGCAACTTCGACGGGTTGAACGACAGTATCAACCACATCGATATCAGCTTTGTGAACGGGATGGCTCGGTGCAGAACGACCTCTGCCGCGACCGCGTTCCTTGTCTTTGTCGCGGCTGCTGCCACGGCGCGGACGTTCGGTTTCCTGGCTTTCATCTGCCGGCGGGAGAGCGTTCAGGTCGCCGTTAAGCCATTCGATCTTCTGATCGATCAGCTTCTCGATGGCATCGATATACTTCGTATCACGCTTGGTCACCAGCGTGAATGCTGCGCCCGAGCGGCCGGCACGTCCCGTGCGGCCGATGCGGTGGACATAGTCTTCCGAATGGATCGGAACGTCGAAATTGAAGACGTGGCCGACATCGGGCAGGTCGAGGCCGCGTGCGGCAACGTCGGATGCGACCAGCAGCTGGATCTGGCCATCACGGAAATTCTGCAGCATCGTCGTGCGCGAGCGCTGGTCCATATCGCCGTGCAGCGCGCCGACTGAAAATCCGTGGCGCTCGAGCGAGCGGAAGAGATCGGCGACGTCTACCTTGCGATTGCAGAAGATGATCGCGTTCTTGAGATCCGTCTGGGCGTTGATGAGGTCGCGGAGCGTCGCGCGCTTTTCGTAGTCCTTGCCGTGCGAGGCAACGAAACGCTGCGTCACTGTCTTTGCAGTCGAGGACGGCAGCGACACTTCGATGCGTTCCGGGTTCTGCAGGAAGCGGTCGGCCAGCTTCTGGATTTCCGGGGGCATGGTGGCCGAGAAGAACAGCGTCTGGCGGGTGAACGGGATCATCTTGACGATGCGCTCGATGTCCGGGATGAAGCCCATGTCGAGCATGCGGTCGGCTTCGTCGATAACCAGGATCTCGACGGCTGACATCAGCAGCTTGCCGCGTTCGCAATGGTCGAGCAGGCGGCCGGGCGTGCAGATCAGCACGTCGGCGCCGCGCTCGAGCTTCTTGTTCTGCTCTTCGAACGACACGCCGCCGATCAGCAGCGCAACGTTCAGCTTGTGGTTCTTGCCGTATTTTTCAAAGTTCTCAGCCACCTGGGCTGCCAGTTCGCGCGTCGGTTCGAGGATCAGCGTGCGCGGCATGCGCGCCCGGGCCCGACCCTTTTCGAGCATGGTCAGCATCGGCAGCACGAACGAGGCGGTCTTGCCGGTTCCGGTCTGCGCAATGCCGCAGATATCGCGGCGCTGCAGCGCAAACGGGATGGCGCCGGCCTGGATCGGAGTAGGGATGGTGTAGCCCGCGTCTGTGACAGCGGATAGGACTTTTTGGCTCAGGCCAAGGTCAGCAAATGTGGTCAAAGGGAAAACTGTTTCCGTTTCGGTTTGGTCGACCGCACGATGAGTCGACAGGCTGTATGCCGCAATGCAGCGCCACATAGTATCAAAACGCCCTGAAGTCAAGGAAATGAGGCAACGGGAGAGTGTTCCCGGCGCGCTGGGTTAAAAAATTCCGTCGCGCGGCGGCCTGTTGCATTGCTGTCATGATCATAGGGACAAAAGTGCCCCCCGCAAAGCGGTAAATTGCAAGGCTAGCTAATTGATATAGCTGGCGAGCTTGATGCCTGCATTGACGAAGTACATTGGGTCGACGGGACGCCCGTCCTCGCGGACTTCGTAGTGGAGATGGGTGCCGGTCGACCGTCCCGTGCTTCCGGCAAGGCCGAGTTGCTCGCCGGCCTTGACCGTATCGCCGGCCTGGACGGTAATTGCTGCCATATGACCGTAGCGTGTCGAAATGCCATCGCCATGGTCTATTTCCACCATGTTGCCATAGCCGCCGGCCCAGCCTGCCGAAACGACCTTGCCCGGCGCCGTCGCCTTGATGGCCTCGCCGGGATCGAAATGGAAATCCACACCGGGATGCAGCGCCAGCTTGCCGAAGAAGGGATCCTTGCGGTTGCCGAACGGGCTGGTGATCAGCTTGCCCTGTGCGGGGTTGCGGAAGGGCAGCTGTTCGACCGTTCCGCGCGCCGCTTCGAGCCGCGTCAGCGCCGTATCGAGATTTGCCAGCGACTGGTCGAACGGGTCGACGTTTTCCGGCGGCAGGAAGGGCCCTCCGACACCGCCATCTTCATCGATCGCGGCGGGGGACGCCGGAACTGTGACGCCCACCGTCTTGATGATCGACTGGATGTTGTCAGCCGTATCGTCGGCGCCATCGGTCAGCCGCTTGATGCGCTTCAGCTGGTCCTGCTCGATCTTCTTCAGCGAAAGGGTGACCTTGGAGAACACCCGGTCGGCGTGGTCCGCGACGGTTTCCTTGGCGGGCAGGTAGGCGAGCGTCGAGTTGTCAGGGGTGACTTCCGCCGGGCTACCCGCTTTCGCGAGTTCGAGGGCCTTTTGTCGGGCGTTCAATTCGGCATGATCTGCACCGGAGGCTGGCGGCTGCTTGTCGATAACGCCCGAACTCTCCGCGCGGTCGAGCAAGGCATCGAGCTTGCCGTGACGCGACGAGAGCGACATCTGCTGCTGCATCAGCTTGTCGACCTTCTGCTCGACTACCTGCTGGTCGAGCAACTGGCGTGAGGTGACGCGGTCGACCTGCGCCCTCAGGGCGGCAATTCGGTCTTCGTAATCGTATTGCATGCGCGCCTGGCGGGCCATCGTGGCGCCGATCAGATCATCGCGCAGGACGAGGTAGGAGGTTGCCAGCAGATAGCCGATGACGAGGATTGCAGCACATCCGATGGCGGATGCCGTCATCCATGGACGCAGCGTCATGTGCCGGACCTTGTCGCCGCTGGCGAGGATGATGACATGCTGCTGCCTGGCGCCGCCAAAAATCCTGTTCTGCTGCCCGTTTCCCACGGCGATTCTCCCACCGCAGCGTTTCTGCGCTGCAGGCAGGATTAGGCACGAGCATGGTTAACAAAGCCTTTCGGCAGGCCCGCCTGTGGCAAAATCGTTTGCAAAATCAACTACGGCTGGTGGAGGTCAGCGAGCGGTAGAAGGACGGCGTCAAGCCGGCCTCGGCACGGGCAATATCGTTGAAGGGCGCCTTCAGAGGACCCCTGAAATTGCTGCGGACGAGCGCTTGGAACGTTGCGACCGGATCGCGTTTCTCGCGGGCGCAGAGAAATCTGAACCACTTGGCGCCAACCGCGACGTGGCCTTTTTCATCCTCGTAGATGACATCGAGGACGGCTGCGCTTTCGTAGTCACCGGTTTCGCGCATCTTGGTCTGCAGCGCCGGCGTCACGTCGAGACCGCGTGCCTCGAGAATGAGCGGCACGACGGCCAGACGCGCCGTCAGGTCCGTGCGGGTAGCGTGGGCTGCTTGCCACAGGCCGTCATGGGCGGGCAGGTCGCCGTAGTCGGCGCCAAGCTGCTGTAATCTCTGGCGCACCAGCCGGAAATGCTTCGCCTCCTCGAATGCAACCTGCATCCAGCCATCGAAAAACGAGTTCGGGACCTTCTCGGTCGTAAAGCGGGCGACGATGTCGAGCGCGAGATCGACGGCATTCAATTCGATATGAGCGATGGCGTGGAGAAGGGCGATGCGGCCCTTTACACTGTGAAGGGATCGCTTTTCCATATTCTTCGGCGGGATCAATTCCGGCTTTGCCGGCCGTCCCGGGCGGTCCGGCAGCACAGGGTCGAGCGGTGAGCGCAGCGACAGGGTGCGTGCGAACCAGCGCCTGGCCGTCTCCTGTGCAAGTTCGGCTTTCCGCTCGACATCGCAGGCAGCGATGGCCGCGATCGCCCCGCCGCGAAGCGAGACGATGGCGGATTCGGAGACTGTCACGGCGTCGCGCTCAGAGCGCACGGACGGCCTCCAGGACCTCCTCGGCGTGACCGGGCACCTTGACCTTCTCCCAGATCCTGAGGATTCGGCCATCTGCACCAATCAGCACGGTGGTGCGCTCGACGCCCATGTATTTCTTGCCGTACATGCTCTTTTCCTTCGAGACACCATAGGCTTCCAGCGTGGATTTTTCCTCGTCGGCAGCGAGGATGACGCCAAGGGAATGTTTCTTGACGAACTTGTCGTGGCTCTTGACGGAATCCGGCGACATGCCAATTACCACTGCACCGGCTTTCTCGAATTCCGATGCGAGACCAGTGAAGGCTACTGATTCGGTGGTGCATCCCGACGTGTCGTCCTTAGGGTAGAAGAACAGTACGACAGGCTTGCCCTGAAACGCTGCAAGGGAGACGTTTCCGCCGCCGTCACGTGGAAGATCGAAAGCGGGCGCATTTGCGCCGACACTGAGTTCTGTCATGGGAAAACCTTTCTTTTGCCGGGATTTTGATGACTATACCGACTATGCCGATATAGTGAAATGTGCTTGGCGCCGCTCTTGCGGGCCGTCAACTGTAAAAACGCATGAGAGAAGGACGCGGTGGATTGATCCGGGGCGAAAAGTTGAAATTCCGCAAGAAGGATCTGGTTCCGCTCGATCAAATGCCGTCCTCGCAGGTCGACGATCCGATTATCGTCAATAGCCCGCGCCGCCGCCGTCGCCGCCGTGGACATGTCTGGCATGCGACCCGTATAACCGGCGTTTTTGCCATCTTCATCGCGCTGATTGCCGGTGCCGTTATCGCCAGCATCGAGAGCGGGATCTTCGACGAACCGCTCTCGGTCAAGGCCCAGGCCGCTCTCGATAACGCCATCGGACCCCGCTACAAGGCCGAGGTCGGTTCGACGGTGCTGCGGTTCACATCCGACATGCAACTCGCGCTCGAGGCGAGCGACGTCAATGTCGTCGACCAGGAAACCGGAAAGCACCTCTCGACCATGGGCGCCGTGCGCATGGTTCTCGATCCGTTTGCGCTCGTTCAGGGCCGAATCGCAATCGCAACCGTCCGGGCCAAGGGTATAGCTCTGGACACCGCGCTGCTGCCGCAGAGCGAGCCCATCGATGTCGCCAACCTCCGGGTAGACAGCATCCCGACCGCGCTGGAATCGGCATTTTCCAATCTCGATTTCCTGCAGCATTTCGTTGAACGCGGCGGTACGGATGCCGTCGAGATATCCGGCCTTGCCGTAAAGCTCGCAAGACAGGACGGTGGCACGCCGATTTCGCTGGTGATCGACCAGCTGGCGTTTTCACGTCCGACGCCCAACACGCTGCGCCTCAAAGGCCAGCTTTCGATCGACGGCTCAGTCGCGTCGCTGGATGTGAATGCCACGCAGGAGGCCGACCGGCCATCTTCGATGACGGCCGTCATCCGCCACCTCGATCTTGTGCCGCTGTCGATGGCTTATGATTCGAACGGGACGCCGCGTCAGGGCATCACCGGGTTTGCCGACGTCTCGCTGTCGTCCACCCGTGGCGCATCGGGTGTCGATCCCAAGCTGACAGCCGCCATCAAGGTGCTGCCCGGCACGCTCTTTATGGACCGCGATGCGCAGGAGATTTCCGGCGCGGATATCAATCTCAGCTACAATTCGGATCGCCAGGCGCTCGAGATCAACAAGTCGCTGGCGACGTTCCAATCGACGGTCGTGCCGTTTTTCGGTTCGGTCATCGACCTCGACCGGGTCGATCCGACCGCTGCCAAGGGTTTTGGCGTCGATTTCCGGATCGCCAACGCGACGGCAGCGACTTCTGAAGCCGGTGAAGCTCCGCTCAGCTTCGATGGCCATGCCAATGGCCGTTACATGACGGCCGACAAGGAGCTGAAACTCGACACCATCGGCATCACCACGCCGATGGGATCGCTGTTTGGCTCCTTGCGGCTGCGCATTGCGCCGGGTTCGCCGGAAATCAGCTTCGGCGCCCAGGCGGAGCAGCTGCAGGCCGCTGCCGTCAAACAGCTCTGGCCTTTCTGGATGTCGCCTAAAGCGCGCACCTGGGTACAGGGCAACCTGTTCGGTGGTGCCATGAGCAACGCCACGATTTCACTGTTTATTCCCGGAGGACGGCTCGCCCAGGCGGCGGCGACCGGTAATCTTCGTCTGGACGAAAACGAGATCCATCTGGCATTCGATATCAACGGCTCGCGCCTCAACGTGCCCGGTGACATTCCCCCAATCCGAGACATGACGGGTCACTTCGACCTCAAGGGTCCGGTCATTTCGGTCGATATCGTCAAGGGTACGTCGTATTTTCCGTCTGGCCGACAGGTCGCAGTCGGTCCGAGCACATTTTCCATTCCTGCGGTCTACGACAAGCCGCTGACCGCGAAGATGAAGCTGGCTCTTTCAGGCAATGGTGACGCAGTCGGCGAGCTGCTGACCTTCAAGCCCTTGAGCGTATTACAGCGCACCGAGTTCAAGCCCGAGGATTTCAGCGGCAAGATCGACGCGGATGTCGAGGCGACTCTTGGCCTGATCAACGATCAGGACCCGCCGCCACCAGTCTGGAAGGCCAGCCTGCAGCTCCACAAGGTCGACGTCCTGAAGGCCTTCGACGGTCGCAAGATCACCAATGTCGACGGTACCATCGATGCCGATCCGCAGGAGGTGCATCTCGCCGCAGACGCGCTCATCGACGGTATCCCGGCGCAAATCGACATGGTGGAGCCGACGGAAAAGGGATCGTCCATCAAGCGTGAGCGCGTTGTCGACGTGACGCTTTCCAATCAGCAGCGGGAGACCATCCTCCCGGGGCTCTCCGATTTCGTCGACGGGCCGCTGAAGGTGAAGGTTACCCGGATCGATGAAAACCGGCAGGACATCAAGATCGACCTGACCAAGGCAGCGCTCACCGTGCCATGGATCGGCTGGTCGAAGGGAAGCGGTATTGCTGCCAATGCCGAGTTCGAGGCATCGGGGCCGGCCGACCAGCCATCGTTGAAGAACTTCACGCTCAAGGGTGATGGCTTCGGAGCGACCGGCTCCATCCAGATCGGCAAGTCCGGATTGTCATCCGCCGATTTCTCGAGCATCAAGCTATCGTCGGTCGACGACTTCGCCTTGTCGATCAAGCGAACCAAGGGCGCCTACGACGTCAGGGTCGATGGCAACGCCGCCGATATCAGGCCGATCTTGGCGCGGCTGAAGGCGCCTAGCAAGGGCGACGACGGCGGCAGCGACAAGACGGATGCGACGATCCGCGCCAAGCTCGACAAGATCATCGGCTTCAACGACGAGACGATCAGGAATGTCAGCCTTGTCTATGCGCTTAACAACGGCAAGGCGACGCAGGCCGACTTTTCAGGCGTGACCCGCACCGGGCAGGCTGTCGTCACCGAAATGACCAAGGGCGGGCAGGGTGGCACGTTCCATGTCACCAGCAGCGACGCCGGCTCGGTGGCACGGTTCGTTGATGTCTACGGCCATCTGAGAGGCGGCTTGCTCAATCTCAACCTTCGCGCCGACGGCGACGACAGCTGGGACGGGTCCATCGATATCAGGCGTTTTTCCATCGTCAACGAGAAGAAGCTGCAATCCATCGTTACCACGCCGGCGGGACGGGACGGCGAAAGCCTGAACTCCGCCGTCAAGCACGATATCGACACCAGCGCGCAGAATTTCCAGCGTGGCTTTGCCCACCTGTCGATCCGCAAGGGCGTGGTGTCCGTCGAGAACGGCGTCGTGCGCGGCGATCAGGTTGGGGCGACGTTCCAGGGAACGATCAAGGATGCCAAGGGCAATACCGACATGACCGGCACGTTCATGCCCGCCTACGGCTTGAACCGGCTGTTTGCCGAGGTGCCGATCGTCGGCTTCCTGCTTGGCAACGGCACCGACCGAGGCCTGATCGGCATCACCTTCAAGCTGACGGGCCCATTCGATTCGCCCAACCTGGTGATCAACCCGCTCTCGGTCATCGCCCCCGGCATCTTCCGGCAGATTTTCGAGTTCTAGCGGAGACAAAAAGGCCGGCACGATGGCCGGCCTGATCGCTATGATTTTAGTGCCTCAACCCTGCGGGCGGATCAGCATGTGCTTCTTCTTGCCGAGCGACAACTTGATGATCCCGTCGGCGGTGACGTTGCCGGTTCCGATCGCCTGACGCTCGTCGGTCACCTGCTGGTCGTTGATGCGTACCGCGCCACCCTGCACATGACGGCGTGCTTCACCGTTGGATGTCGCAAGGCCCGCCCGTACGATCAGCGACAACAGGCCGATGCCAGCCTCCAGATCACCTAAGGGCACGTCGATCGATGGCAGGTTCTCGGCGATGCCGCCTTCCTCGAAGGTCTTGCGCGCCGTTTCGGCCGCCTGTTCGGCAGCGGCGCGGCCGTGCAGCAGGGCGGTCACCTCGGTTGCAAGGATCTTCTTGACGTCGTTGAGCTCAGCGCCGCCGAGTGTGGCGAGGCGGGAAACCTCGTCCATCGGCAGGGTCGTGTAGAGTTTCAGGAAGCGTGCGACGTCGGCATCCTCGGTATTGCGCCAGTACTGCCAGAAATCGTAGGCCGACAGCATGTCGGCATTGAGCCAGATCGCACCATTCGCCGACTTACCCATCTTTGCGCCCGAGGAGGTCGTCAGCAGCGGCGAGGTCAGGGCGTAGAGCTGCGGTGTCCCCATGCGGTGACCGAGATCGATGCCGTTGACGATATTGCCCCATTGATCGGAGCCGCCCATCTGCAGCCGGCAGTCGTAGCGCTTGGCCAGCTCGACGAAGTCGTAGGCCTGCAGGATCATGTAGTTGAACTCGAGGAACGACAGCGACTGCTCGCGCTCCAGCCGGGTCTTGACGCTATCGAAGGCGAGCATGCGGTTGACCGAGAAATGCCGGCCGACATCGCGCAGGAATTCGAGGTAGTTCAGCGACCGCAGCCATTCGGCATTGTTGATCATCATGGCATCGTTGTTGCCGTTGCCGTAGTTGAGGTAGTTGGAGAAAACCTGCTTGATCGAGGCGATGTTGCCTTCGATCGTGTCCACCGTCATCAGCTGGCGCGATTCTTCCTTGAAGGAGGGATCGCCGACCATGCCGGTGCCGCCGCCCATCAGCGAGATGGCGCGGTGCCCGGTCGCCTGCAGCCAATGCAGCATCATGATCTGGATCAGCGATCCCGCATGCAGGCTGGGGGCTGTCGGATCGAAGCCGATATAGGCCGTCACGGTTTCCTTGGCGAACAGCGTATCCAGGCCGGCCTCATCTGAAACCTGGTGGATGAAGCCTCGCTCTTGAAGAGTGTGCAGGAAATCGGATTTGAATTCGGCCATGATAGGGTCTCTCGAATGCGCCGCCCTAGGCGTGCACAGGGGCAAAATCGCTGTTGTTGAACCGTCGCGGCGCGTTTAGCACTGTTTTCGCGAAAGTGCACTATTGCGGCGGCAATGTTTTGCGCGGGCTGTTTTGCGAGGAGTCATGACGAAGATAAGAACGGCAATAGGGCTGATGAGCGGCACGTCGATGGACGGGATCGATATCGCCTTGCTGCACACCGACGGACGAGAGGTCGTGGAGCGCGGGGCGAGCCTCTATATTCCGTACGACGACGAACTGCGCGGCCGCTGGAAACAGGCGCTGGAGACGGCAAAGGTCATCAGGGATCGACGGGAACGGCCGGGCAATCTCAGTGCTGCCGAACAGGCGCTGACGCTGTGCCATGCGGCGGCCGTCAAATCCTTCCTGATGCGCAACGGCCTGTCGCCCACCGACATCGACGTCATAGGCTTTCACGGCCAGACAGTGCTGCATCGCCCGGACGAGGGGCTGACGGTTCAGATCGGCGACGGACCGTTGCTGGCTGCGGAGACTGGCATCGATGTCGTCTACGATATGCGTGCCAACGACATGGTTGCAGGTGGACAGGGCGCGCCGCTGATCCCGATCTACCATGCGGCGCTGTCGGCCAACCTGCCGCCGGAATTCGCAGTACCGGTGGTGTTCGTCAATATCGGCGGTATTTCCAACCTCACCTACATTGCCGAGAACGGCGCGCTTTCCGCCTTCGACAGCGGTCCCGGCAACATGCTGATCGACCAGTGGATCGAGGCCCATACCGGCAAGGCCTACGACCGCAATGGCGAGACCGCCGCTAGGGGCACGGTGTCTCCGCCGCTGGTGCGCCGCTATCTCGAAAGCCCGTTCTTTTCCGCCAATATCCGCCGGTCGCTCGACCGCAGCGACTTCCTGCCGCCGGTCAAGGGCGAAGTCTCGCTTGCCGATGGCGCGCGGACACTGGCGCATGTCACGGCTGCGTCCATCCTTAAGCTCGCGGGCTATCTGCCGCAGCCGCCGAAAACCTATGTCGTCTGCGGTGGCGGTCGGCTGAACCCGGTAATCATGGCCGAGTTTTCCGAACTGGCGGAAGAGCAAGGCGCCCGTGTCGTTGCTGCTGAAGCGGCCGGCTTCGATGGTGGCAGCATGGAGGCGGAAGCCTGGGCCTACCTCGCGGTCCGCTCGCTGGAGGGATTGCCGCTGACCTATCCGGGAACCACGGGTGTCAGCGTCCCGGTGACCGGTGGTATACTGGCACGCCACGGGTGATCGTATGGCGTGCGGCATGACAGTTCTCCACCATTTTCTCAGCGTCTAAGCACATGAAAATGAAACGGGAAATCCGTGTGTCATCGGATTGCCATACCGCAAGCGGTAGTAACGTTCTACGCGGATTGGAGCAATCACACCGCGGCAAGGCGTACATGCGAGGCAGAAATATGAAAACCCGGTTCTCTTTATCCACCCTGGCCCTTGGCCTTTTGCTCACCGGCGCGGCATCGGCAGAACAGCCCGGTCCGCCCGACACCGCCGTCGGTCGCCTCACGGCACTGGCCATCGTCAACGCGCTGAACGCGGACCTGCTCAGCCATGATAGCGCCACGCTGACGCTCGATCGCTGGTGCGCCACCCACAAGCTTGCGCCAACGCCGAAAGTTGTCGCGCATCTCGAGCCGGGGGCCGAAAAGCCGGCCGATGCAGGGGTTCGCAAACTCCTGGGCGTGACCGATGCCGAGCCCGTCAAGTATCGCCGGGTCAAGCTGATGTGCGGCGACCATATCCTGTCCGAAGCCGACAACTGGTACGTTCCGTCGCGTTTGACGGAGAGCATGAATCACGTTCTGGAAACGACGGATACGGCATTCGGACGCGCGGTGCAGGAATTGCATTTTCAAAGGCACACCGTTTCAGCCGAACTGCTCTGGCAACCGCTGCCAGCCGATTGGGACATGGGCGGTGCGCTGCCGCCTTCGACCAGCGGTAACCTCGCCATACCTGAGTTCGTCCTCCAGCACCGCGCGTATCTGACCCGTGGGGACGGCGTTCCGTTCAGTGTCGTGGTCGAGAGCTACACGCGCGAAGTGCTTTCGTTCCCGTGGCCGACGATCGGTCGGTAGGTTCCGGGAAGGTCAATCTGGCGTCCTCGAAAAACGAACAAAGCCGCCGGATTGCTTCGGCGGCTTTGTTAATTTCGGCTTTGGAAACTAGCGGATGCGCTTGGCAGCGGGTTCCGGCACGAGTTCGCCGTTGAGGCGCCGGTCGAGGTAATCCTCGCATTCGCCCATCAGCGTATCGACCTGGCCACTGAAGAAGTGGTTGGCGCCCGGCACGACCTTGTGGGTGATCAGGATGCCCTTCTGCGACTTCAGCTTGTCGACCAGCACGTTGACGTCCTTCTCCGGGGCTACCTTGTCGGCATCGCCGTTGATGATCAGGCCGGACGACGGGCAGGGGGCGAGGAAGGAGAAATCATAGGTGTTCGGCTGCGGTGCGATCGACATGAAGCCTTCGATTTCCGGGCGGCGCATCAAAAGCTGCATGCCGATCCAAGACCCGAAGGAATAGCCGGCGATCCAGCAGCTTTTCGAATCGGGGTGCAGGCTCTGCACCCAGTCCAGCGCCGAGGCTGCATCCGACAGCTCACCGCCGCCGTGGTCGAATTCGCCCTGGCTGCGGCCAATACTGCGGAAATTGAAGCGCAAGGTGGTGAAACCGCGCTTCTGGAACATGTAGAACAGCTGGTAGACGATCTGGTTGTTCATCGTTCCGCCGAACTGCGGATGCGGATGAAGCACGAGAGCGATCGGCGCGCTTTTTTCCTTGGAGGGCTGATAGCGGCCCTCAAGGCGGCCAGCCGGGCCGTTGAAAATGACTTCGGGCATCGATACTCCGTACCTGATTTTCGGCGTTGACAAGATGCATTAGGCAGCAAGTTGACTTGACGAACGCGCTCATCTTTTCTAGAACGCAGTTTAGAACAATTCGAAACTCTGCATGATCTTCCACGCGTTGTGGAGGTGTCATAAGGCAAGCCCGCCGGCAATTACAAGAAAAATGAGCCGGCGCCGGTAATCCGCATCGCTGAGGCAGGAAAAGCAGGTCATGGCGGCATCACGCCTCTATCTTGACTGGAATGCAACCGCCCCGCTCCATCCGGCGGCGCGGGAGGCGATGCTGCATGGACTCGATCTTTTCGGCAACCCGAACTCCGTTCATGGCGAAGGGCGCGCCACGCGCGCCGCCATCGAGGCCGCCCGACGCGACGTGGCAGTCCTGACCGGCGCTGACCCAGCGCATGTGGTTTTCACCAGCGGCGCCACCGAGGCTGCCAATATGGTGCTGACGCCTGAGTTTCGCATGGGCCGCACGCCGCTTGCCGTTGGCCACCTCTACGTCTCGGCCATTGAGCATCCGGCATTGCGCGAAGGCGGGCGGTTTGCAAAGGACCGGGTCAGCGAAATTCCCGTGACGTTCGATGGCGTCGTCGATCTCGTCGCGCTGGAGACGATGCTGTCCAGCCATGACAAGGCGCAAGGCCTGCCGATGGTCGCCATCATGCTCGCCAATAACGAGACAGGCATCCTTCAGCCGGTCCGGGCGGCAGCAGAGATTGTGCACCGCCACGGCGGCACCTTCGTCGTCGACGCTGTCCAGGGTGCCGGTCGGGTGAAGACCGACATCAACGAGATCGGCGCGGATTTTATGATCGTCTCGTCGCACAAGATCGGTGGTCCCAAAGGCGCAGGCGCGCTTGTGTCGCGAGGTGAGATCATGATGCCTAAGCCGCTGATCCATGGCGGTGGCCAGGAGAAGGGTCACAGGTCGGGGACGGAGAATTCGCTGGCGGTGATCGGCTTCGGTGCCGCTGCCGCTGCGGCCACCGCTGAATTCCAGTTGCGAAATGCGGCCGTTCTGGCATTGCGCGACCGTATGGAAGCCGGCATGCGAGATGCGGCACCTGACGTCATCATTCACGGCGAGGGCCAGCTGCGTGTGCCGAACACGACATTCTTCACGCTGCCCGGGCTGAAGGCTGAAACCGGGCAGATTGCCTTTGATCTCGAGGGCGTTGCGCTCTCGGCGGGCTCTGCCTGCTCGGCGGGTAAGCTGGGCGAGAGCCATGTGCTGGTGGCGATGGGTCGCGATCCACGTCTCGGCGCATTGCGTATATCGCTTGGCTTCGACACGAAGAATGAGGACATCGACCGGGTGCTCGCAGCTTTTGCGAAAATTGCCGGGAGGCGAAGGCTTTCCGGGGTTGCGGCTTGACCGCATTTTGAATTTTGCGGAAACGCAAGTTTACGCTTGCCAATCGGGGTGAAAAAATCCCATTGGCCACCTACATAGTGGCAAATGAAAATTTGCTAAACCGTTGACAAGCTGCCGGACCTTGTATCCGGCGAGATTGGAGAACGACATGGCTGCCGTCCAGGAAACGATCGATCAGGTGCGCCTGATTGATGTGGACCAATACAAGTATGGTTTCGAGACCATCATCGAAATGGACAAGGCACCCAAGGGCCTTTCCGAAGAGATTATCCATTTCATTTCTGCCAAGAAGCAGGAACCGGAATGGATGCTCGAATGGCGTCTCGATGCCTATCGTCGCTGGTTGACGATGGAGGAGCCGACGTGGGCCCGCGTCGACTATCCTAAGATCGATTTCAACGACATCTACTACTATGCCGCGCCGAAGAGCACGCCAGGACCGAAGTCTATCGACGATGTCGACCCTGAGTTGCTGAAGGTCTACGAGAAGCTTGGCATCCCGCTGCGCGAGCAGGAGATCCTTGCTGGCGTCCAGACGTCGCGGATCGCCGTCGATGCCGTGTTCGACAGCGTATCGGTCGTTACCACGTTCAAGGAAGAGCTGAAGAAGGCCGGTGTGATTTTCATGTCGATCTCGGAGGCCATCCGCGAGCATCCGGATCTCATCAAGCAGTATCTCGGTACCGTCGTGCCGACCACCGACAACTATTATGCGACGCTCAATGCGGCGGTATTCACAGACGGCTCGTTCGTGTTCATTCCGAAGGGCGTTCGCTGCCCGATGGAGCTGTCGACCTATTTCCGCATCAACGAGAAGGGCACCGGCCAGTTCGAGCGGACGCTGATCATTGCCGAAGAGGGGGCTTACGTGTCCTACCTCGAAGGCTGCACGGCACCGCAGCGCGACGAAAACCAGCTACATGCGGCTGTCGTCGAGCTGGTGGCGCTGGACGATGCGCAGATCAAGTACTCCACTGTCCAGAATTGGTATCCGGGCGACAAGGACGGCAAGGGCGGCATCTACAACTTCGTCACCAAGCGCGGCGATTGCCGCGGCGCACGATCCAAGATCTCCTGGACGCAGGTCGAGACAGGTTCCGCCATCACCTGGAAGTATCCGTCCTGCATTCTGCGCGGAGACGACAGCCGTGGCGAGTTCTATTCGATTGCGGTCTCCAACGGTCACCAGCAGATCGACAGCGGCACCAAGATGATCCATCTCGGCAAGAACACGTCGAGCCGCATCGTGTCCAAGGGCATTGCTGCCGGTGTCTCGCAGAACACATATCGCGGCCAGGTCTCGGCACACCGCAAGGCGACCAACGCCCGCAACTTCACCCAGTGCGACTCGCTCTTGATCGGCGATCGCTGCGGCGCGCACACCGTTCCCTATATCGAGGCGAAGAATTCCTCGGCGCAGTTCGAGCATGAAGCGACGACCTCGAAGATCTCCGAGGACCAGCTGTTCTACTGCCTGCAGCGCGGTATCCCGACCGAAGAGGCCATCGCCCTGATCGTCAACGGCTTCGTCAAGGAAGTCCTGCAGGAACTGCCGATGGAATTTGCGATCGAAGCGCAGAAGCTGATCTCGATTTCACTTGAGGGCAGTGTGGGCTGATATGAAATCGACACGGCCGGGAAACGCAGGGCAGTCGTTCACCGACCAACGCTCTGCAGCCAAGGCCCCACCCCGCAAGTATCGTTACCTTGCGGATCGGATGGGGCGGTTCTCGATCGTCGTCGACGCATTGCTCGGAGCGGATATTTGGCTTTTTTTGGCCAGCATTTTCTTCCGGCTGATTGTTCTGCTGCTTAAGGTCCTGGCACCCTGAGCGTGCGTAAATTCTGACTGCAGCGCTGCAAAGCGCGCAACGCAAACTTTGAAGATGGATTACAGACATGCTTGAAATCAGAAACCTCCACGCCCGCATCGCCGAAGACGGCACCGAGATCATTCGTGGCCTCAACCTGACGGTGAAGGCCGGCGAAGTCGCTGCCATCATGGGGCCGAACGGCTCCGGCAAGTCGACCTTGTCCTACATACTCTCCGGTCGCAGCGACTATGAAGTCACCGAGGGCGAGATCCTTTATAACGGTGAAAGTATCCTGGAACTCGACGCTGCCGAACGCGCGTCGAAGGGGATTTTCCTTGCGTTTCAGTATCCGGTCGAAATCCCGGGCGTGGCCACCATGCAGTTTCTCAAGGTGGCGATGAACGAACAGCGCAAGGCGCGCGGCGAGGAAGAGCTGAAGACGCCGGATTTCATGCGCCTCGTCAAGGAATCTGCAGCCAAGCTTCAGATCGATACCGCGATGCTGAAGCGGCCGCTGAACGTCGGCTTTTCCGGCGGTGAGAAGAAGCGCGCCGAGATCCTGCAGATGGCGCTGCTGCAGCCAAAACTCTGCATCCTCGACGAGACGGACTCGGGCCTCGACATTGACGCCCTGAAGATCGTTGCCGATGGCGTCAACGCGCTGCGGTCTCCGGATCGCGCCACCATCGTCATCACTCACTACCAGCGCTTGCTGGATTACATCGTGCCTGACACGGTCCATGTTCTCTACAAGGGCCAGATCATCAAGACCGGCGACAAGACGCTGGCACACGATCTCGAAGCCAATGGCTACGCCGATATCATTGGCGCTGCAGCCTGATAGGGCGGAAAGGACGACGTCCATGAACATGCAGACGACGACCCGCCTGACGGCAGCCGAATTGGCGCTGATCGAGGCCTACAACACGCAACTCGGCGAACTGCCGGGCAATGGCGACGTTTTCGCGCTGCGCGACCGGTTGCTGGACGAGCTGAAGACGGCCGGCCTGCCGACGCGCCGCGTCGAGGCGTGGCATTACACCGATCTGAAAAACCTCTTGCGCTCAGTACCGGAGGCTGCGACGTCCGGCCGCGTCGAGGAGCTGGAACCGCTTGTGCCTGGTTCGGCGGTTCTCACCGTCTCGCAAGGCCTGAGCGGTACCCTCTCGGCGCCTGCCGGCGTGACCGTGCAGCCCTATGCCGATAGTCTGATCGACGGCAGCGCGACCGCTGGCCTTGATGCGCTCGACAGGGACGATGCCATCGGCCGTATCAACGGCAGTTTTGTGCGCGACGGCTATGTCGTTGACATTGCGGCGGAGACGAAGCTCGAGGCGCCGCTTGAAATCCAGTTTATCCATGCCGGCGGACAGATGCACAGCCGCTTGCCGGTGACATTCGGTGCCCGCTCCTGTGTGACATTGATCGAGCGTCACCGTGCGGTGACTGCGGATGCCGCGCTTGTCTCGGCAGTCAGCGAAGTCCGCATCGGCGAAGGCGCCGAGGTTACCTGGGTCATCCTGCAGGAGCAGGGCGCTGACGATACCCATCTCGGCCAGATCCGTATCGATCTCGGCAAGGATGCAAAGCTGACGCTGTTTGTCGTCAATGCCGGCGGCAAGCTTGTGCGCCAGGAGCTGCACATCGCTGTCACAGGCGAGGGTGCGGACCTGCAGCTGCGCGGCGTTAACCTCCTCGGCGGAGAGACCCATACGGACGTCACCATGACGCTCGGCCATAACGTGCCGAATACGACGTCGAAGGAAATCATCCGCAACGTTGTGTTCGACAGGGCTCGCGGTGTCTTCCAGGGCATGATCCGTGTTGCTCTCGATGCCCAGAAGACCGATGCCAAGATGTCGTGCAACACGCTGTTGTTGTCCGACGACGGCGACTTCTCGGCAAAGCCGGAGCTGGAGATCTTTGCCGACGACGTCCAGTGCGGCCACGGCGCGACCGTCATCGATATCAACGACACCCATCTCTACTACCTGATGGCCCGCGGTATTCCCGCCAGCAAGGCACGGGCGATGCTCGTCAGCGCCTTCGTCATCGAGGTGGTCGAGGAACTTGAAAACGAAGCCCTGGTCGGGGCGCTGAAGGGCATCATCTCGACCTGGCTCGAAAAGCACGCCTGATTGGATCCCATGATGGACAAGATCACCACTGCCACCACTTATGACGTCGAGGCCATCAGACGGGATTTTCCGATCCTGTCGAAACAGGTCTACGGCAAGCCGCTCGTCTATCTCGACAACGGTGCCTCGGCGCAAAAACCGCAGGTGGTGATCGATGCCATTTCGAATGCCTATTCCAACGAATATGCGAACGTCCATCGCGGGCTCCACTACCTCTCGAATGCCGCTACGGAAGCCTACGAGGCGTCGCGTGAAAAAGTGCGACGGTTTCTGAATGCACCCGGTATCGACGATATCGTCTTCACCAAAAATGCCACGGAGGCGATCAACACTGTCGCCTATGGCTGGGGAATGCCGCATATCGGTGAAGGCGACGAGATCGTGCTGACGATCCTTGAGCATCACTCGAACATCGTGCCGTGGCACTTCATCCGGGAACGGCAGGGCGCCAAGCTCGTCTGGGTACCGGTCGACGACGAGGGTGCGTTTCATATCGAGGATTTCGAGAGAAGCCTGACGGAGCGAACCAAGCTCGTCGCCATCACCCATATGTCGAACGCACTCGGTACCGTGCTGCCGGTCAAGGAAATTTGCCGGATCGCCCACGCGCGCGGCATCCCCGTGCTTGTCGACGGTAGCCAGGGCGCGGTGCATCTGCCGGTCGACGTGCAGGACATGGATTGTGACTGGTACGTGGTAACGGGTCACAAGCTGTACGGCCCCTCCGGTATCGGCGTGCTTTACGGCAAGCAGTCGCGCCTGCGCGAGATGCGGCCATTCCAGGGTGGCGGCGAGATGATCATCGACGTCGGCGAGGAGGCGGTGACCTACAACGACCCGCCCCACCGGTTCGAGGCAGGCACCCCGCCGATCGTCCAGGCAATCGGGCTCGGCTACGCGCTTGATTACATGGACAGCATCGGACGCGAAGCCATTGCCCGCCATGAGGCCGATCTTACCGCCTATGCATCCGAACGCCTGCGCGCCATCAATTCACTGCGGATCTTCGGCAATGCACCCGGCAAGGGAGCTATCTTCTCGTTCGAACTGGCCGGCATCCATGCTCACGACGTATCGATGGTGATCGACCGGCAGGGCGTCGCCGTCAGGGCAGGGACCCATTGTGCCCAGCCGCTCTTGAAACGTTTTGGCGTCACCTCCACATGCCGTGCATCGTTCGGCATGTACAATACCCGCGCAGAAGTCGACGCATTGGCCGATGCGCTCGATCATGCACGAAAATTCTTTGCCTAGAGCATTTCTGCCGTTCATCTATACACAGAAGTGCTCTATCTCTCTGTTTTTACGCATTTCCGGATGTAAAGCCGCTACGTACATTTGCCGGAACTGCTCTAAGGAGTGCCCGAGATGAGCCTGGATAACAGCGAACAGACGACCGACGTGCGCGAAGGCATCGTCCACTCCAGCATTCCGGCCGACGAGCTGGCGCGCCTGAGCGATGATGTTATTGCGGCCCTGAAGACGGTTTACGATCCGGAAATCCCGGCTGATATCTTCGAACTCGGCCTGATCTACAAGATCGACATAGAGGACGACCGGATGGTGAAGATCATGATGACTCTGACCGCTCCCGGCTGCCCGGTTGCCGGCGAAATGCCCGGCTGGGTCGAGAACGCCGTGGGTGCGGTGGAAGGCATTTCCGGCGTCGAAGTCGGCATGACCTTCGACCCGCCATGGACGCCCGCCCGGATGTCGGAAGAAGCGCAGGTTTCCGTCGGCTGGTATTGATCTTGCCGTAAAACCCCTCATCAGGTAATTTCGACCAGGAGGTTCAGAAATGTCTGGTCATAAGGTTGTTGCAATCGATGTTTCGCCCGAGATGCAATCCATAGTTCAGGATGCCGTCGACTCCGGCGAATATGTTTCGGTTTCGGACGTATTCGAAGCTGCATTGAATGATTGGCAGGCACGTCGCAACGGGCACGATCTCACAGATACGAAGCTCGGCGAACTTTGGGACGCTGGGATTGCCAGCGGCCATCCGACAGATGGCGAAAAGGCGTTTTCCCGTACACGTGCTGAATTGGTAACGCGTCTCGCCGCGAGCCGTTCGTGAGTTTCTGGGTCCGTCCTCTGGCGGAGGCGGATATCATGGGAATAGCTTTATACATTGGCGAGCGAAATCCAGCCGCAGCGCTGAAGTGGTATGACGGGATCTACCGTAAATTCAGACAATTGGGCGCGATGCCGGGTACAGGCGTGGCTAGAGACGAACTACGAGAGGGCTTAATACGCGTCCTCATTGATCAGAACCCATCGGCCCATTCTCTGCGTCCGATGGACATGATCCGCCAAGGCTGGCTCTCGAGTTTGCGCCAGGCGTCGCAGCAATGGGCAACGATATCGTCGTAGGATTTGAAGATGCGGTTGGAAAGCCAGTTCTCGCGCATGAAGAGCCAGAGATTTTCAACCGGGTTCAGCTCTGGCGATTTCGGCGGCAGCGGCAGAATAGTGATGTTGGTGGGGACAACGAGTGCGTTGGACATATGCCAACCGGCCTGGTCCATGATGAGGATGGCATGTGCGCCATCGGCGATGTGACGGGATATTTCTGCCAGATGCTGGGTCATTGCGTGGGTATCACACCACGGCATGACGAGAGCGGCGGCCTTGCCGAGCTTGGGGCAGATGGCACCGAAGATGTAGGCGGAGCGGGTTCGCTGGTCATGCGGCGCGAACGGCCTTGAGCCTCGCTTTGCCCAGCGACGGGTGATCTTGTTCTTTTGCCCTATCCGGGCCTCGTCTTGGTACCAAATTTCTATTCGTTTTCCTTGTGCCACTCCGCTCGCAATCTCTGCCACTGCGGCGGGGAAGTTTTTTTAAACTCCTCAATGGCTTGAGGGTCCTGCTCATGATGTTTCGGTCGCGCAGCCAGCTTGCGATAACCAAGGGCACGCACCTCCCGGCTCAGCGTCTGTTGGCTCACCGAGACACGAAAATCTTCCCAGAGCCATTGGGCCAGATCACACAGCCGCCAGCGCACGACCCCGTCGAGATAGGGCGTCGGACCCCGCTCAATGGCCTTTGCCAGTGCGGCCCGCTGAACATCGTTCAACCGTGACCGGGGTCCTGGAGCCTTGCCATCGATCAGCCCCTCGGGGCCATTGGCATTGAACCGCAAGACCCAATCGCGCACGATCTGCAGCGTCACATTGCCCAGCCGCGCCGCATCCGAGCGTGAGCCTCCCTCATAGATCGCGGCAAGTGCCAAAAGACGACGTGCTTGAGCCGCATGCTTGCTTTGGCGGGCCAGACGCCGAAGACCTTCCGCGTCAAAATCTGCACGTAATGAAATCGCCGCTCCCATCGCAAACCTCCAGTTTGTGCCAGAGATTCAGATTCATCGCCTTTTGGGAAGCCCAAGAGTCGAACTCAGCGAGGGCGCGTATAAGACTGTCAGCAGTTGGTCGATACCTCATTCTTTACCGTGAAGATGTCGATGGTGTGGAAATCGTCCGGGTGGTGCACGGTGCGCGCGACTTGCCGAAGCTGGTTTAGCTATTGATCCAAGCATGGCGTGGTATTACATCTTGGAAGACGAAGCACCGGGCCTTGAACCCGGTTGCCACAGGAGACTAGGCCGATGGGCTTTGCAGTTATGACCATGACCGAAAGCGCGGCGGATCGCGTCAAGGCGATTGTCGGGAATTCCGGGCCGGATGCCAAGGGCGTTCGCGTCGGCATCAAGAAGGGTGGCTGCGCCGGGATGGAATACACCATCGACATGGTGACCGAAGCCAATCCCGAGGATGATCTGATTGAGCGCGACGGGGCCAAGGTCTGGATCGAGCCGTCTGCTGTACTCTTTCTGCTCGGAACCGAGATGGGTTTCGAAACGACGACGCTGCGCTCCGGCTTCATCTTTACCAATCCCAACCAGACCTCCGCCTGCGGCTGTGGCGAATCGGTCGAACTCAAGCCTGCGGATCTCGCAGCGCTCGCCTCCCAGCGCGAGGCGTCTGTTGCAGCCATTTAATCTCTTATTGCCGCCGTTGGACAAAGGCCGCCGTCTCGGGCGGCCTTTGCTTTTCTTGCTCCGTTCGCTGCTGCCGGCAGGACCGGTGATGTAGCATGTGGCTGATACTGTTTCTGAAGGGCGCGCTGCTCGGGATCATCATCACCGCGCCGCCGGGGCCGATTGGTACCTTGTGCATCAACCGCACGCTGGAACGCGGTTTCTGGGCCGGCGCTGCATTGGGCCTCGGGACGGCGCTCGGCGATGCGAGCTACGCCCTGGTTGCCGTTGGCGGGCTGGCTATATTTGCAGACGTGCTCGCGAAGATCGCTTTGCCGCTGGCATTCTGTGGCGGGCTGCTGCTGATCTGGCTCGGCTACAAGAGCCTCGACCGCGACCCGATTGCGGCTGCGGATATCGGCGCCGCCGATCTTTTTCGAACGACCGTCGCGACATTCTTCCTGACCATTTCCAATCCGGCGACGATCATTTCCTTCGGTGCACTTTTTGCAGCCTTCGGTCTTGCCCATGAGAGCAGCGCTGCGAGTGCAGCGTTTATCGTCGGGGGAGCGTTTACCGGCTCGGTCGCCTGGTGGCTGTTCCTCAGCGGCGCGGTTCGTCTGGCGCGCGACCGGCTGTCGGACCAGTTTGCCGACAAGGTCGGGCGGGTCTCGGCCTACCTGCTGATCGGCTTCGGTGCTCTGGCGCTTTGCGTTGCGAGCTACAAGTTCTTCGCTTGAAAAATGGCCCCGGTTCGATCCGGGGCCATCTGTCTTTATTCTGCTGCTTCGGCGTAGTCCTCGACGGGCGGGCATGTGCAGATGAGGTTGCGGTCGCCGTAGACGTTGTCGACGCGGTTGACCGGTGACCAGTATTTGTCCACGCGGAAGGCGCCGGGCGGATAGCAGGCCTGATCGCGGGAATAGGGCCGATTCCATTCGCCGACGAGGTCTTCGACCGTGTGCGGCGCATTTTTCAACGGGTTGTTAGTCCTGTCCATCCGGCCGTCCTCGATGGCGCGGGCCTCGTCGCGAATGGCGAGCATGGCTGCACAGAAGCGGTCGAGTTCGGCCTTGGTTTCCGACTCGGTCGGCTCAATCATCAACGTGCCGGCCACCGGCCAGCTCATCGTTGGGGCATGGAAGCCGCAATCGATCAGCCGCTTGGCGACATCGTCGACGGTCACGCCGGCGCTGTCGACCAGCGGCCGCGTGTCGATGATGCATTCATGCGCCACACGACCGGCCTTCGATGTGTAGAGCACCGGATAGGCGTCCTTCAGTCGCGCCGCGATGTAGTTGGCGTTGAGGATCGCCACTTTCGTTGCCTGCGTCAGGCCTTCGCCGCCCATCATCAGGCAATAGCTCCAGGAGATCGGCAGGATCGAGGCAGAGCCGAAAGCTGCAGCAGAGACAGCGCCGGGGCGACCGTCCGTCTGCGGATGGCCCGGCAGGTAGGCTGCCAGATGCGCCTTGACGCCGATCGGACCCATGCCGGGACCGCCACCGCCATGCGGGATGCAGAAGGTCTTGTGCAGGTTCAGGTGACTGACGTCGGAACCGATATCGCCGGGTCGGGACAGACCGACCATAGCGTTCATGTTGGCGCCGTCGAGATAGACCTGGCCACCGTGCTTGTGGACGAGTTCGCAGATCTCCTTCACCGTCTCCTCGAACACGCCGTGGGTCGAGGGATAGGTGATCATGCAGCAGGAGAGATTTGCCGCATGCTGCTCTGCCTTGGCGCGGAAATCATCCATGTCGATATCGCCGTCGTCCCCGACCTTGACGATCACCACCTTCATGCCGGCCATCTGTGCCGAGGCCGGATTGGTGCCGTGGGCAGAGGTGGGGATCAGGCAGACGTCGCGGTGATCGTCGCCGTTGGCACGGTGGTAGTTACGGATGGTCAGGAGACCGGCATATTCCCCTTGCGCCCCGGAGTTCGGCTGCATCGAGAAGGCATCGTAGCCGGTGACGGCGCAGAGCTTTTCGGTGAGGTCGTCGAGCATGGCGCGATAGCCGAGCGCCTGGTCGTCGGGCACGAAGGGGTGGATATCGGCAAGTTCCGGCCAGCTGATGGGCAGCATCTCGGCTGTGGCGTTCAGCTTCATCGTGCAGGAGCCGAGCGGGATCATCGAACGGTCGAGCGCTAGGTCCCGGTCCGACAGCCGCCGGATATAGCGGGTCATTTCGCTTTCTGCGCGGTTCATGTGGAAGATCGGATGCGTGAGGTAGGGGCTGGTACGCAAAAGGTCCTTCGGCAGGCGATATTCCGGGGCGAAGTCGGCGAGCTCGAACGTGCCGCCGAAGGCACGCCAAACTGCTTCCAGCGTTGCAGGGCGGGTCCGCTCGTCGAGGCTCATGCCGATTCGGGTTTCGCCGATCTTGCGAAGGTTGACCCCCTCCGCGACAGCGGCGCGCAGGATCAGCGCCTGCATGTGACCGACATCGACGGTGATGGTGTCGAAGAAGGTCTCTGGCTCGATGGTGTAGCCGAGCTTTTCGAGGCCCTTGGCCATCAGCACGGCCTTCTGGTGCACCTGCTGGGCGATGGCCTTGATGCCCTGGGGACCGTGGAAGACCGCGTACATCGAGGCCATGACGGCGAGCAGCACCTGGGCGGTGCAGATGTTGGAAGTCGCCTTTTCGCGGCGGATATGCTGTTCGCGCGTCTGCAGCGAGAGCCGATAGGCGCGGTTTCCGCGAGCGTCGAGCGAGACGCCGACCAGGCGACCGGGCATCGAGCGCTTTTGGACATCCTTGACGGCCATGTAGGCGGCGTGTGGGCCGCCGTAGCCGACGGGTACGCCGAACCGCTGCGACGAACCAATGGCTATATCTGCGCCCATTTCTCCGGGCGACTTCAGCAGCGTCAGCGCCAGGATGTCGGCGGCGACCACAGCGATCGCGCCCGTCTGGTGCAATCTGGAGATCAGGCCGGTGAAATCGTGGATGTGGCCATGGGTGCCGGGATACTGGAAGATGGCGCCGAAGACATCGACGGGGTCGAGATCGGTGAAGGGATTGCCTGTTATGACCTGCCAGCCCAGCGGCTCGGCGCGGGTCTCGATCAGTGCGATTGTCTGCGGGTGGCAGGCGGCATCGACGAAGAACGCCTTGGCCTTCGATTTCGACACGCGCTCGGCCATCGCCATGGCTTCGGCGGCAGCGGTGGCCTCATCCAGAAGCGAGGCGTTGGCGACGTCGAGGCCGGTGAGATCCGTAATCATGGTCTGGTAGTTCAGCAGCGCCTCTAGCCGGCCTTGGCTGATTTCCGGCTGATAAGGCGTGTAGGCCGTGTACCAGGCGGGGTTCTCCAAAATGGTCCGCTGGATCACAGGCGGAGTGATCGTGCCGTAGTAGCCCTGGCCTATCAGCGAGACGAGCAGCTTGTTCTTGTTGGCAGTCTCGCGCAGCTTGTCGAGCGCCTCGCGTTCGGTCATCGCTGGCCCCCAGGCGAGCGGCGACGTCTGGCGGATCGCTGGCGGCACGGTGGCGTCGATCAGCGCATCGAGGCTCTTGTAGCCGACGACCTTCAGCATCGCCGCCATTTCCTCGGGCGAAGGACCGATATGACGGCGGTTGGCGAAATCATACGGCTGGTAGTCCGTAAAGGTAAACTCAGTCGGCGTATTCATCAGGCGGTGAGCTCCTTGTAAGCGGCTTCGTCCAGCAGCGTGTCGACATCGGAGGCATTGGCGAGCTTCAGCTTGAAGAACCAGCCCTTGCCCATCGGGTCGGAGTTGACCAGCGACGGATCTGCGACGATCGCTTCGTTGACTTCGGTGATTTCACCGTCGAGCGGGGAGTAGACGTCGGAGGCGGCCTTGACGCTCTCGACCGTCGCAGCATTGCCGGCCTTCGTCAGAGTGGCGCCGATCTCCGGCAGTTCGACGAAAACGAGGTCACCAAGCTGGTCGACGGCGTAGGTGGTAATGCCGACCGTGGCGATGCCGCCTTCGATGCTCAGCCATTCGTGCTCTTCGGTGAACTTCAACATGGAAATATCCTCTCTGGGAAACCGGTATTAGCGTTTGTAAGTCGGGGTGATGAAGGGAAGGGCGGTGACGACGAGGGGCAGGAATTTCCCGCGCACCTCGGCGAAAATCGATGTTCCGGGCGTAGCGAGAGCTGTCGGCACATAGCCCATGGCCACGGGGCCATCGACGCTCGGGCCGAATCCGCCGGAAGTGACCTCGCCGATCTCCGTCGAGCCTTCGGCATCGCTGTAAAGTTTGGCATGGCCGCGAACCGGCGCCTTGCCCTCCGGCTTAAGTCCGACGCGACGGCGCGACGCGCCATTATCGAGTTCGGCCAGGATACGTTCTGCACCCGGAAAGCCGCCGGCACGAGCGCCGCCATTGCGACGGACTTTCTGGATCGCCCATTCCAGCCCTGCCTCGACGGGCGATGTGGTGGTGTCGATGTCGTTGCCATAGAGGCATAGGCCGGCCTCGAGCCGGAGGGAATCGCGGGCGCCGAGGCCGATCGGCTGCACGTCGGGGTGGTCGAGCAGCCATTTGGCCACCGTTTCGGCCTTGTCTGCCGGAATGGAAATCTCGAAACCGTCCTCGCCGCTGTAGCCGGAACGCGACACCAGGCAGGGTACGTCGTGCAGGCCGACATCGCGGACATCCATGAACTTCATTTCCGAGAGACCCGGCCAGAGCTCCGACAGCGCTGCCTGCGCACGGGGGCCCTGGAGCGCAGCGAGGGCGCGGTCCAGCAGCGTGATCTCGCACCGATCGCCGATATGTTTCTGCAGATGGGCGAGATCGGCGTCCTTGCAGCCGGCGTTGACGATGACGAACAGATGGTCGCCGCGATTGGCAATCATCAGGTCGTCGAGAATTGCGCCGCTGTCATCGGTAAAGAAGCCGTAGCGTTGACGTCCCGCCTTGAGGCCGAGGATGTCGACGGGCACCAAGGTCTCCAGCGCCAGGGCCGCATCCTCGTAAGTGCCTGAACGGGCGTGGATGATGATCTGGCCCATGTGCGACACATCGAAGAGACCCGCCGCTGAGCGCGTCTGCAGATGCTCCTTGAGGACGCCGGCCGGATATTGCACCGGCATGTCGTATCCGGCGAAAGGCACCATGCGGGCACCCAGTGCAATGTGCAGCTGGTGCAGGGCTGTCTTTTTCAGGGCAACTGTCTCGGTCAAACGACGCCTCCGGCGTTTGCACTTCTCTCGAAGCGCGGGCTCATGGATCCGGCGCAATGGCGCCTTGGTGATGAGCCCCCTCTGTCCGTTCGCCTGAGATTGTTATCCCTTCGGCGAGCACCGTCAACGCGGCGCCTCTCTCCAGAGTTTCGTCTGCCCCCGACTGGTCCTTGGGCCTGAGAGTTTCCGGGGCGGTTGCTCCTTCGGCACCGGCATCGCCGGATTCTCCCAATCGGGTTGGAAGCCATTATCGGGCGGGCGCTGGCGTTGGCAAGTGGAAATGTCGCGATCCGGCAGTTTTTTGTCGCGGCGTTCCGGCATTCGCGATGCCTGCGCGGCAGCGTTGCAAGTTCGGGCCAAACATCCCATCATCCGGCGATAGCATACGATGTGAAACGCGCATCGCCAGACTGGAGAACGCCATGCAGAAACACCACTCGCTCAGAGTTTTAGCACTCGCCTTGGTGCTGCTTGCGTCGGGAACCTCGATAGTGCTGGCGCAGAGCAGTGATATGAAAAATATGTCTGGCATGTCGATGTCCAGCCCGGAACCTGTCGGCACAGCGGCGGTCAAGGCAGGCGATCTCGACATCACCGGCGGCTATGTCAGGGCGATGTTGCCGGGGCAGCCGGTCGGCGGCGGATACGTGACGATCCACAATGGTGGCAGCAGCGAAGAGCGGTTGGTCTCCGTCTCGTCTCCGGCGGCAGCGAAAGTCGAGCTTCACGAAATGACGATGAAGGACAACATCATGCGGATGCGCGAACTGAAGGATGGCATCGTGATCGGCCCGGGCGCGACGGTCGTGCTGTCGCCGAACACGCTTCACATGATGTTCAAGCAAGTGAGGGCGCCCTTCAGACAAGGCGGTGTCGTGCCGGTTATGCTGACGTTTGAAAAAGCCGGAGCGGTTTCGATGTCGTTGCCGGTGGAGTCAGCGAGGGGCAACTAGGCGGAACGGCAAGTCAGTCGTTCTCGGCGTAAGAATCCAGCGCGTGCTGGAGCGTGGAGCGCGGCTGGCGGCTGCCTTCATTCATCAGGTCGAGGCCAATGGTCGTTGCCTGAATGATCGGCGAAATGCTTTCGACGTCGCTGTCATCAACACCATCCCGCAGTCGGCGCAGCGCTTCCTTGCGCGCAGTCCGCTCGGCGATGGCAGGCGGAACCAGCGTCGGCTGTTTGGTCATGTCAGCGGCCCAGGATGCCATGTAGGCGGAAACGTTGACGACTTCGACCATTACGAGATGTCCAGACGGAGAAGCATATGGAACCTTATCGCGACGATCTTCTTGCGCGCTGAAGAAAACCGGTGGTATTTTATGGATCGCCAAACGAATGAGGCTTTGCCGATTTCTACCTTGGCGGGATCGCAATCCTTCGGTAACAGCACCTCATGTTTCAAGTTCTTCTGGTCGCTTTCGGCGGCGCAATCGGCTCTGTCCTCAGATATTATGTCGGCATCTGGGGTTTCAGGATCGGCGGGCCTGCCTTCCCCTGGGGGACGCTGACCGTCAACGTCGTCGGCTCTTTCATCATCGGGGTGTTTGCGGAGCTCATCGCCCGCAAATATGGCGGATCGGACAATCTGCGCCTTTTGCTGATGACCGGGCTTGTCGGCGGTTTCACCACGTTCTCCGCATTTTCGCTCGACACCATCGCCTTGGCCGAGCGTGGCAATGTCGGTCTTGCATTGCTATATGTTTTCGTCAGCGTCGGCGTGTCGCTCTGCACGGTCTTTGCAGGCCTCATGGTGGCGCGGGCACTGACCTGATCTGGCAAAACCGGGCCGGAAAGCGTAACAAACGACCAATGGCGACGATTCCGGTTTCCACTTTGCCGAAAAATGCTCTAAAGCGACGGCAAAAGGCCGGCTTAGGCCGAGACCTCATCGTTTGAAAGAAGAAGCATGGCCGGGATTGAGCATAGACTAGTCGAGCCGGAAGAGTCGGGCATGCGCCTTGACCGCTGGTTCAAGGTGCATTTTCCGGGCCTCGGATTCGGGCAGCTGCAGAAACTGCTTCGCTCCGGCCAGGTGCGGGTCGATGGCGGACGCGTCAAGACCGACGCGCGTGTCCAGTACGGACAGACCGTCCGCATTCCGCCGATGGATATCGACGAGAAGATCATCAAGGGCGGCCCGATCAGCGGCGGCGACCTGAAGAACGACGACGACGGCGATCTGCTGGCCCGCATGCTCCTGCACGAGGACGAGAAAGTCTTTGTACTCAACAAGCCGGCCGGCCTCGCCGTGCAGGGCGGCTCCGGCCTTCACCGTCATCTAGACAAGATGCTCGAAGCCTGGACCAGCAAGAAGGGCGAAAAGCCGCGTCTGGTGCACCGCCTCGACCGCGACACGACCGGTGTGATCGTTGTCGCCCGCACCCGCGGTGCAGCGCAGAAGCTGACAGCGGCGTTTCGCGAGCGCGACACGAAAAAGACCTACTGGGCGCTGGTCAAGGGCGTACCGCGCAAGCACGAGGACAAGATCTCCAGCTGGCTGGTGAAGGAAGCGACACCGGACGGCGATCGGATGCGCATCGCCAAGCACGGCGAAGACGGCGCCGATCATGCGATCAGCTATTACCGTGTGCTGGAAACAGCTGCGCAGACTATGGCATGGCTTGAGATGGAGCCCTATACGGGCCGTACCCACCAGCTCCGAGTTCATGCGCTGGGCATGGGCCATCCGATCATCGGCGATCCGAAATATTTCGAGGAAGACCACAACTGGCCTTTCCCCGGCGGTATCCAGAAGCGGCTGCATCTGCATGCCCGCCACATCGATATACCGCACCCGAACGGCGGACGGCTGCGCGTGACGGCACCATTGCCGCCACACATGGTGCAGAGCTGGAACCTGCTCGGCTTCGATCTCTCGCCCTATGAAAACAACGAAGAATGAAGCTCGTTCTCTTTGACTGCGACGGTACGCTCGTCGACAGCGCGCGCCTGATCCATGAGGTGATGGCCCGCACCTTCGTCGACTTCAAGCACAAACGGCCGGACATCGCTTCGACCAAGTCGATCATCGGCTTGACGCTCGATATCGCCATTGCCCGCATGCTGGGCCGTCAGCATGTCGACGACGAGGCGGTGGCCATGATGGCTCATTACAAGACCATCTACACCGATGTGCGCGATGAGCCGGGCATGGATACGCCGTTGTTCGACGGTATACGGCCGCTGGTCGATACGCTGGTTGCGCGCGGCGACGCGTTGACGATCGGCGCAGTCACCGGCAAATCCCGTCGCGGGCTGACCGAGATCCTCCACATGCACGGCCTTGCGCCGCATTTCGTCGTTTCGCGCACAGCCGACGACTGCCCGTCGAAGCCGCACCCCGCTATGGTGACCGAGTGCTGCGAGGAAACCGGCATCTCTGCCCACGATACGGTTGTCATTGGCGACGCGATCTACGACATGCAGATGGCCAAGGCCGCCGGTGCAACGGCGATCGGCGTCGCCTGGGGCTATGCAGCAATAGAAGACCTGCTTGCAAGCGGTGCAGACGCCATCGCCCACCATCCGAACGACCTGCTGAGCCATATTGTCTGAGGCTATCCGATGCGCGAAGATCTGACAGATTTCACCCAGCAGCTGAGCGATCCCGACCCGGTTCGCCGGGCACAGATGGCCATGAAGAAGCCGCTGCCGAAGCGCTTCTACAAGGAGGTAGGCGTTCGCCAGGGCGAGGGTGGCTTTGCAGTCGAACTCGACGGTCGTCCCGTGAAGACACCGGCCCGCAACGCACTGAGCGTTGCAAACGCGGTGCTGGCAGATCGGATCGCCCGGGAATGGCGGGCCCAGGCTGATTTCATCGACCCGATGACGATGCCGGTCACGCGGCTGGTCAACACGGCGCTGGATGGGATCGCCAAAGATCCCAAGGCCGTTTCCGACGACATCGTCCGATACAGCGGCATCGATCTCATCTGCTACCGGGCGCATACGCCGGTCGAACTCGTCCGGCGCCAGGCAGAGCGCTGGGACCCCGTACTGGACTGGGCAGATGCGACATTCGGGGCCCGGTTTCTGCTGGCCGAAGGCGTGATACATCGGGAGCAGCCGAAAGAGGCCATCGACAAATTCGAATCAGCGCTCTCGAAATACGGAAACCCGCTGCAACTGGCAGGCCTTCATACCCTGACGACGCTGACGGGATCGGCGATCCTCACACTGGCGTTTGCTGAGGGATATCTTCCGGCAGAAGAAAGCTGGTCGCTGGCACATCTTGACGAGGACTGGACGAGCGAACAGTGGGGTAGCGATGCAGAAGCGGAGCACCGACGGTCGCTGCGGTTTGCAGAATTTCTGACCGCTGCCGAGGTTTTTCGTCACGCTTTGGCGGAATAGTGTTGATTTGCAATCCGTTATAGCGAAGGTTGAGGCCTAACGGGCGTAGCGTGATGATCGGCAGCAAAATTTCTTTCTCCACCAAGGTTCGGCTGTTGCCGGCGCTGGCAGCATGCGTGCTGCTGTCCGCGTGCTATCATATGCCGCCTCTGAACCCGCCGCCCGGGCCTGTCTACGATGTCCGCAGTGTCACTGTCGTCTCCGCGAATGGCGCGTCTCCGAGGCTGCTGTCTGAGGTCAGCACACGGGTGAACGCCGCGATTGCTGCCACCAAGCGTGCTGTGACGGAGGGTGCCGTGGCACTCACCATCCACATCACACAATCCGAGCGGGCACAGGGCTACGAGAAGAACCGCAACTCCGCAAAGGTCGATATCGACGCCAGTGCGATCGATACAGGCTCGGTGGTTGCCGTGAACTCCTTCGAGTCGACAACGTTTTCGGCCGATAGCGATGCAATAGACGACCTCATGGCCGAGGATATTGCCGCGCGCATTCGTGCGGCCTACGGGCTTACGGCGCCGCGACCGGATAACTGACGGGTCCGGAAGCGACCGAGGCGTGAGACGACAGACCCTGAAATGCGGTTGGACCTGAGGCTGGCATGAAAGACATTCTGGAGGAACTGGCAGAACGCCGCGAGGCGGCCAGGCTCGGCGGGGGACAGGTTCGCATCGATGCACAGCATGCGCGGGGGAAGCTGACAGCACGCGAGCGGATCGACGTGCTTCTCGACGACGGATCGTTCGAAGAATTCGGCATGTTCGTCCAGCATCGCTCCAGCGACTTCGGCATGCAGGACAACCGTATTGCCGGCGACGGCGTAGTGACAGGCTGGGGTACGGTCAGCGGCAGGACGGTGTTCGTCTTTGCCAAGGATTTCACCGTCTTCGGCGGCTCGCTTTCCGAAGCGCATGCGGAAAAGATCATCAAGCTGCAGGACATGGCGCTGAAGAACCGGGCGCCGATCATCGGTCTCTACGATGCCGGCGGTGCCCGTATCCAGGAGGGCGTCGCAGCACTTGGCGGCTACGCCGAGGTCTTCCAGCGTAACGTCCTTGCATCTGGCGTGATTCCGCAGATCTCGGTCATCATGGGCCCCTGTGCCGGTGGCGACGTCTACTCGCCGGCCATGACCGATTTCATTTTCATGGTGCGCGACACGTCCTACATGTTCGTCACCGGGCCTGACGTGGTCAAGACGGTGACCAACGAGACCGTGACGGCAGAGCAACTCGGCGGGGCGTCGATCCACACGACGAAATCGTCGATCGCCGACGGCGCCTACGACAACGATATCGACACCCTGCTGCAGGTGCGCCGGCTGATCGACCTGTTGCCGCTTTCCAACACCGCGCCGGTGCCATCGATTGTCAGTCACCAGTCGGTGACTGACATGGATATGTCTCTGGATACGCTCGTCCCTGCCAGCGCCAACAAGCCGTATGACATCAAGGAACTTATCCTCAAGGTGGCGGACGAGGGGGACTTCTTCGAGATCCAGGCAAGCTTTGCGAAGAACATCGTCTGTGGGTTCGGCCGGATCGAGGGATCGACGGTCGGTTTCGTCGCCAACCAGCCGATGGTTCTGGCCGGCGTGCTCGACAGCGACGCCTCTCGCAAGGCCGCCCGCTTCGTGCGCTTTTGCGATTGCTTCAACATTCCCGTCGTCACCTTCGTCGATGTGCCTGGATTTCTCCCCGGCACGGCGCAGGAATATGGCGGGCTGATCAAGCATGGTGCCAAGCTGCTGTTTGCCTATGCGGAGGCGACGGTGCCGAAGCTGACCGTTATCACCCGCAAGGCGTTCGGCGGTGCCTATGATGTGATGGCGTCCAAGCATCTGCGCGGCGATATCAATTATGCTTGGCCAACTGCGCAGATCGCGGTGATGGGGGCCAAGGGGGCGGTCGAGATCATTTTCCGTAAGGATATCGCCGACCCGGACAAGATCGCGGCGCATACCAAGATGTACGAGGATCGTTTCCTGTCACCCTTCGTCGCCGCCGAGCGAGGCTATATCGACGAGGTCATCATGCCGCACTCAACCCGCAGGCGTTTGGCCAGGGCGCTGAAGATGCTGCGGAACAAGGACCTGTCGAACCCCTGGAAGAAGCACGACAACATTCCCCTGTGACGACAAGTCGCGGATTTTACACGAAAAATTGATGTGGTGTCAGAAGCTGTGTCTTCGTGGAATCGAAGCCTCAGGTTAACGGTGGCGCGGGAGCTTTCAACCGGAGATTTTCATGGCATTTTTTGATCGATTAAACCAATACCAACCCTACGCGCTCACCGTCCTTCGCATCATGACGGCGCTGCAGTTCATCGAGCACGGCACGCAGAAGCTTTTTGCCTTTCCGAACGGCGAGCACGCCGGGCCGCTGACGGCGCTATCTCTGACCCAAGGTATTCTCGAAGCATTCGGTGGCCTGCTGTTCCTCTTCGGCCTCTTCACCCGCCCGGTTGCCTTCATTCTCTGCGGCAACATGGCCGTCGCCTATTTCATGGCGCACGCACCGAAGGATTTCTTTCCGGTCAACAACGGTGGCGATGCTGCCATTCTGTTCTGCTTCGTCTTCCTGTTTTTCGTGTTCGCAGGCCCGGGCCTGCTGGCCGTCGACAATCGCAAGAAGTAAAAGGCTCGAAGCGGGGAAGCGCTCGTCTTCCCCGCTTCGATACCAACCCAAGTTTTCGCGTCTAGACCGATTTTCCTAGACCAGCCGCTCGGCGTGCCATTTCAGGTGATCGTCCATGAAGGTCGAGATGAAATAGTAGGAATGGTCGTAGCGCTCGTGCATGCGCAGCGTGAGTGCGATGCCGGTATCTTCGGTCGCTGTCTCGAAAAGCCATGGGCGCAGGCCGGTGTCCAGATAGCCGTCGGCCTTACCCTGGTCGATCAGGATTTCCGGAAAGCGGGCGCCGTCCTCGACGAGCGCGCAGGCGTCGTATGCCCGCCACGTCGCCTGATCTTCACCGAGATACTTTTTGAAAGCACCGGTCGACCAGTCGGCGGTCATCGGCGCGACGATGGGCGCGAAAGCACTGCAGCTCCGAAAACGGTCGGGGTTCTTCAGGGCGATCGTCAGGGCGCCGTGGCCACCCATGGAATGTCCAAAGATGCCCTGGCGTGTCATGTCGACGCGGAAATGCTGGGCGACGAAGGCCGGCAGTTCCTCGGTGATGTAGGTATACATCTGGAAGTTTGCAGCCCATGGCATTTGGGTGGCATCCAGGTAAAAACCCGCACCCTTGCCCATCTGCCAGTTTGTGAGTTCGTCGGGCACATCGTTGCCACGCGGGCTTGTATCAGGGCAGACAATGATCAGGCCGAGCTCCGCCGCCATCCGCCGATATTCCCCCTTTTCCATGACGTTGGCATGGCTGCAGGTGAGGCCGGAGAGGAACCAGACGACCGGGCAGGGCCGTTCGATGGCCTGCGGGGGCACAAAGACGGCAAACGTCATCTCGCACTGGCAGGCTTCGGACTCGTGAGAGTATACGCCCTGCATTCCGCCGAAAGCGGTAACCTGGGAATGGACCTTCATGTGGGATCTCCAGTCGGGGGGACTTGGGCTTTCGCCCGCCGGCAGAGCCGGTCGAATGTTTCGAGGAAGCTGGACCGGTCGCGCGGCGAGAAGGCTGCGTTGTAGCCCTTGCTCTCGCCGGTCTCGCGCAGATGGGCGCCAAGATCGCGCATTGCCGTTGCCATGCCGATGTTGCCCGTGTCGAAGACGCGTCCCGTCGGACCCGTTACGAGGGCACCGGTCGCAACACAGCGCCCGGCCAGCGGCACGTCGGCAGTGACCACCACGTCGCCAACGCCGCAATGCTCCGCAATCCAGTCGTCAGCGGCATCGAAGCCGTTGGAAACGATGACATTTTTGATCATCGGATCTCGTGACGGGCGCAGGCCTGAGTTGGCGACGAAAGTCACTTCGAGATTGTGCCGTTTGGCAACCTTCAGGACTTCAGGCTTCACCGGGCATGCGTCGGCATCGACGTAAATCATAAGACGGTCCATTTTCAAGACGGGAGGGCAGCCGGAAGGCCGCCCTCGACCAGATCAGTACAAGACGACGCTGCGGATGCTTTCGCCCTTGTGCATCAACTCGAAACCCTTGTTGATGTCGTCGAGCGGCATCGTGTGGGTGATCATCGGATCGATCAGGATCTTGCCGTCCATGTACCAGTCGACGATCTTCGGCACATCCGTGCGGCCGCGCGCGCCACCGAAGGCCGTGCCCATCCAGGAGCGGCCGGTGACCAGCTGGAACGGGCGGGTGGAGATTTCCTGGCCGGCGCCGGCAACGCCGATGACGACGGACTTGCCCCAACCCCGATGAGACGATTCCAGCGCCTGGCGCATGACCTTGGTATTGCCTGTGCAATCGAACGTATAGTCGGCGCCGCCGATGGTGTCGCCGTTGCGCTTGGTCATATTGACGAGATAGGGAACGATGTCGTCGCCGACATCCTTCGGATTGACGAAATGCGTCATCCCGAATTTCTCGCCCCATGCCTTGCGGTCGTTATTGAGGTCGACGCCGATGATCATGTCGGCGCCGGCGAGCCTCAGACCCTGCAGCACGTTGAGCCCGATGCCGCCGAGGCCGAAGACGATGGCCGTCGAGCCGATCTCGACCTTTGCCGTGTTGATGACGGCGCCGATACCAGTCGTCACGCCGCAGCCGATGTAGCAGATCTTGTCGAACGGCGCGTCGGGATTGACCTTGGCGAGCGCGATCTCGGGAAGGACCGTGTAGTTGGCGAAGGTCGAGCAACCCATATAGTGGTGGATCTTGTCCTTGCCGATGGAAAAGCGCGACGTGCCGTCGGGCATGACGCCCTGGCCCTGGGTGGCACGGATCGAGGTGCACAGGTTGGTCTTGCGCGAAAGGCAGGAATAGCATTCGCGGCATTCCGGCGTGTAGAGCGGGATGACGTGATCGCCCTTCTTGACGGAGGTCACGCCGGGGCCCACGTCAACAACGATGCCGGCGCCTTCATGGCCGAGAATCGCCGGGAAAAGGCCTTCGGGATCGGCGCCGGAGAGCGTGAAATCATCGGTGTGGCAGATGCCGGTCGCCTTGACCTCGATCAGCACTTCGCCGGCGCGAGGGCCTTCGAGCTGGACGGTCATGATTTCGAGCGGTTTTCCTGCCTGAACGGCAACGGCGGCGCGTACGTCCATCGTCTGTCTCCTGGTGATTTGCACTGGATTGTCGAGTGCGGCGACATTGCACGGCGCGCGGCTGCGGCTCAAGCGAAAAATCAGATACTTAGCCGGGTTCACAGTCGAAGCCACTACGCCAGCCGGAGTTTCGACCGAAGAGGTCGCGATCAGAACAGGATGTCTGCGGCAAAACGGATGGCATAGGCATGCATCGCCACGGCGGCATAGAGTCCGAACGAGACGAGCAGTCTCTCGCCACCGGACATTTTCTCCAGTTCGTGCTTTGGCTTGACCGAGCCGAAGCCGATCAGGCTGAGCAGCGTGAACACCGCAAGGGCGGCAAGCAGCGTAGATGCGGTCAGGCCTATGGACCAGCCAACGGCAAGAATCGCCAGCGTTATTGCGAAACTGGCAAAGACGAGGCTGAATTTCCCGGTGAAGATCTGGCGCAGAACCTGACCCCCGTCGAAGCGATACATCGGCAAAAGATTGAGGAGATTGAAGGCGCCGAGAATGAGCAGGAAGACTAGCAGAGGTCCGTGCCAATCGGCCGGCAGCCAGCCGGCCTCGTTGGCGCGGATGCCTGCAATCAGGATCGGCACCAGGAAGGCGGACATGCCTGATCCCATGAGCGCGCAGGTCGCGACTTCGAACAGGCTGTTGTATGGCCGTCCGCCAATCGCGATGCCGCCAAGGAGGGGCACGAAGATCATCCGCACCTTGCGATGGCCGAATGTCCGGTAGGCGGCCATATGACCGAGTTCGTGCAGGACGATGACTACCGTCAGAAAGGTGGATATCATCAGCCCGGCGGCATCCAGGCCGAAAAATGGCCAGAGGATCAGGGTCGACAGGACCGCCAGGAAGGTCTGGACGAGCGGATGTTCAAAAATGCCGTTGGGCGTCGACTGGCCTGTTTTCAGCCAGCCCTCGAGAGCGCGCAACTCGCGGCGGAGCGTGAAATAGCGAAAGATCAGAAAAGCAAAACCGCGATAGGTATCGGTCTGCTCGACGATCAACGTCGTGCCGGATGCGTCGGTCACGACCTGACGCCGTTCGTGGAAATGGCGCCAGAAGCGATTGTCGAGCGTGCTGTCGTCAACGACCGTTGTCGTGTAGCCAAGCATGCCGGGTGTCGGCTCGGTCATCTTGACGTCGAAAAGCCGGCGGATCGGTTGTCCCTGGCGGTCGAGATGGCGATAGGTCTGCTCGACAATGCCCGGTCTATCCAGGATGGCGCGGCTGGAGATGACCCCATGGTGCCAGTCGGCGCTGGCTCCAGACGGATTGACCGCCTGCCATAGAGCATCGGCGGGCTGGCGGAAGGAGCGACGCATGCGGATCGTGCGCGTCCCGACGGGAGCAGCCATCAGCAGCCACAGTACGCCGAGATTGATCGCCAGCAACAGGATGGCGGAATAGAGCGACGACACGGTTTTTCCTCAGGGCGCAATTGCTCCTGAAGGCGTTTATCTCGCCGGATTCTTTAAGAAAGCGCGAGGATCATAGCGACCAATTTAACCATCCGGCCGGCTCACGCGAATGTCATGATGACAGCGTCTACCGACAGGCTCTCCCCCGGCTTGACCGCGATCGCGCCGACGGTCAGGTCACGCTCCGCCCGCAACACGTTTTCCATCTTCATCGCCTCGACGACCGCCAGCGTTTCGCCAGCCTTGACCAGTTGCCCTTCCGTCACCGCGATGGAAACCAGCAGGCCCGGCATCGGGCATAGAAGCAGGTTAGAAGTATCGGGCGGCGTCTTGATGGGCATCAGGCGGTCGAGTTCATGCTGCCGGGGTGTCAGGAACCGGGTGACGACCGACAGGCCCTGCCAATCTAGGCGCAGGCCGTTGGACTGCTCCCGGGTCTGGACAGTCACGCTGTGCCCGTTCACCGTTCCTGACCACACCGCGTCGCCGGGTCTCCAGCCGGTGACAACCGCGATCTCATTGCCCGCTATCTCGATGAGATACGTAAACGGCGTTGCGTTATCGCGCTTCGCCATCCGCACGCGGAAGTAATCCGTCCCGAGCTTGATGACACGGTCTATCATCTCGTCTCCAGGCGGCGGACGCAGGCGGTCGGCATAGTGCTGGCGGCGGTCAGCATCGATCGTGCCGCAGACCATGGCAATCGCCACCAGCGTTTCGGTCTGTTCTGCGTCCGGCGCCATCGGCGCGAAGCCATCGGGAAACTCTTCGGCGATGAAACCGGTGGAGATCCGCCCCTCCCGCCAGCGCGGATGCTTCATCAACGCGGACAGGAACGGAATGTTGTGGGCGATCCCGTCGACGACGAAGCCGTCCAGCGCCTCGCCCATGGCCTCGATGGCTTGCAGGCGATCTGGCGCCCATGTGCAGAGCTTGGCGATCATCGGGTCGTAGAACATCGATACCTCGGCACCTTCGAAGACGCCGGTATCGTTGCGGAGAGCCGTATCTGTCGTCCGGCGCTCGGCCGGTGGGCGGTAACGGGTCAATCGGCCGATTGATGGAAGGAAGTTGCGATAGGGGTCTTCGGCATAGACGCGGCTTTCGATGGCCCAGCCCTTCAGCGCCACGTCTTCCTGCGCCAGGGAAAGTCGTTCGCCCGCTGCGATCCGGATCATCTGCTCGACGAGATCGATGCCCGTGACAAGCTCGGTAACGGGGTGCTCGACCTGAAGGCGCGTGTTCATCTCGAGAAAGTAGAAATTGCGCTGGCTGTCGACGATGAACTCGACGGTGCCGGCGCTCTGGTAGTCGACGGCTTTTGCAAGCGCCACCGATTGCTCGCCCATGGCCTTCCGTGTGGCGGCATCGAGAAACGGCGAGGGTGCTTCCTCGACGACCTTCTGGTTCCGACGCTGGATCGAACATTCTCGTTCGCCGAGATAGAGCACGGTGCCGAAAGCATCGCCGAGCACCTGGATCTCGATATGGCGGGGATCGACGATGTATTTCTCGATGAACAGCCGGTCGTCGCCGAACGAGCTTCTGGCTTCCGAACTGGCACGGTCGAACCCGTCGCGGACATCGGCACTGCTCCAGGCGATACGCATGCCCTTGCCACCGCCCCCGGCGGAGGCCTTGATCATCACGGGGTAACCGATCTCTGCGGCAATAGTCTCCGCATGGTCGGCGTCGGCGATCACTCCCAGATAGCCAGGAACCGTGGAGACACCGGCGGCGCGGGCGAACTTCTTCGATTCGATCTTGTCTCCCATAGCCTTGATGGCCTTGGGCTTCGGCCCGATGAAAACGATCCCCTCGGCTTCCAGCGCCTCGCAGAAGGATGCCCGTTCCGAGAGAAAGCCGTAGCCGGGATGGACAGCCTCGGCGCCGGTCTGGCGGCAGGCAGCGATGATTTTCTCTGCGTCGAGGTAGCTCTCTGCGGCAGGCGGTGGACCGATGTGTACGGACTCGTCGGCCATTTCGACATGCAGCGCGTCCCGGTCGGCATCCGAATAGACGGCAACCGTGGCAATGCCCATCCGCCGCGCCGTCTTGATGATCCGGCAGGCGATCTCGCCGCGATTGGCGATCAGGATTTTTGTGAACATCGATGCTCCGCAGCGGCTTGAGTATCGACTGTTCTAATCGCAAATCCACAGGCGGTTCAATGCTGTAAAACATCCGGCGGGTAAAATGCCCAACCGGAGTTTACCAGGCTTAGGCGGCGGCCTCGGTGTTGCCCTCTGCCAGCATATCGTCCGACACGCGGAGCCAGCGGATGCGCGGCGTATTTTCACTGCGCTTCGCCCGGACTGCCTGTCGCAACCTGGCCCAGTCGGGATGGTTTGCATGGGGATCCGCTGCCAGCGCAACACGGTCGAGAGCCTCGATCTCGACAGCCGAAAGGACGATGCCAGAGGCGTCTGTCGAGTGTCTGTACACGTGCCTGACAAACTCGACGTCGTGGCGGGTAATACCCCTGCTGTCGATGCTGCGAACCTCGCAATAGGCGCCGGTGCCGGCAGCCAGGGCGTATCTCAGCTGGTCGATGGCGAAGGCGCCGAGCGCAGGCGGCACGTTTGCCGAGATATCGATGACCTGCATCAGCACCTCGAATTCGCTCGGTGCGTGGACAACGCCATCGCTGGACAGCGCCTGTATAAGCCAGGCCGCGTTCGCATCATCCAGCGAACCTTGGGGATAGCTGTGATTGACGACGAAATCGGCCAGCCCTCCTATAAAGAAGCCATGCCATTCGTCGCATTTCTCAGGGATGGAATTGTGGATCGACATCAGGAGAGCCGCGTCTTCAGACGCCCGGATGCCATCCGGAAAGCTAATCCTGCGCAATGTCAGTACATCTTCGGCCGAAAGCCGACTCTTTCCGGCAAGAAGCCAAGCCGGAAAAGAGAGACGGAACTCGCTCATCTTTTATCTCCCGTTTCATCATGAAACTGGGAAATTCTTTACCGCCCTCCGGTTGAGAAAGCCTCAAGGATCGCGGTTAACGTCCTAGTCGGCGAATACGGCTGTTTTTAACAATCGAGAGTTCACCCGTTCGCGCCAGATGATGAACAATCCGGAGCCGACGATGATGGCAATACCGATCCATTTGGAGAGGTTCGGAAAGTCGCCGAAAAGCGCGTAGCCGAGCACCGTCGCTGAAATGATTTCGAAATACTGAAACGGCGCCAGCAGCGAGAGGGGCGCCAGACGAAATGCTCTGACAACCAGAATATGAGCGTAGCCGGAAATCGAGCCGAGGATGAGAAGCAGCAGGAGGCCGAGGGTGGAGCCGGGCAACGACAGGGAGAAATCCACAGCTCCAGCGGCATTGCCGACGAACAGGGCACCGGCCATGAAGACGGTACCGCCGATACCGGCCATGGTCTGCATTGCCAAAGGCGAATCGGCTTCGCCTATGGCGCGGTTCATGAAAAGGTAGATGGCGTAGAGAAACGCGCAGGCCACTGGCAACAGCGCTTTCAGGCCGAAGATCTCGAAGCTTGGCTGGATGACGATCATCGCGCCACCGAAACCGACCACGATCGCCAGCCACCGCCGCCAGCCGACCCTGTCGCCGAGGAAGAGTGCCGACAGGCAGACCAGGATGAAGGGCTCGACGAAATAGATGGCGAAAACATCGGCAAGCGGCATGTATTTGACAGCCACGAAGAACAGCAGGCTTGCCGCTCCATGCAGGACGCCGCGCAAAAGGTTCATCCATGGGCGCCTGGTGGAAAAGGCAGACCCTCCGGCCAGAAGCAGCGGCAGGGTACAGAGGAGCTGGAAGAAGAAGCGGTAAAAAGTCACTTGTCCCGGCGACATCCCCTCGAACGTCGCCATATATTTGGCAATCGCATCCATGACCGGAAGCACAACCATCGCGCCTGCCATGATCAGCATTCCGCGCAACGGATTTTGAAAGGAAGAATCAGCTGGGGACATTGGGTGCTCTGCGGTTTTCGTCGTGACATCAATCACAGGCGAAATGCGCAGGCAAGAGCAACTATGAGAAGCAGGGATAACAATAACATCTTCCGGCTGCCCCGGCGTCTCGCCGAAGCGAAAGTCGTTTTCGACTTTAAAGAGAGCTCTTCGTTCCGCTGCATAAAGCCTGCGAGAAGAGATGGTGCGGTCGAGAAGACTCGAACTTCCACGGGTTGCCCCACAGCGACCTCAACGCTGCGCGTCTACCAATTCCGCCACGACCGCATCGTGGTAGGTGCCGAATTGCTCCGGCGCGCTGCATGTAGCAAAAGGCTTAGAGGGGCACAAGAGCGTTATCACCGATTTTTTCACATGCTGTGACAAGCGTTTGAATTTACCCTCTAAACCATCCATATAACGCCATAATAACGGCTGCAGCTATTGCCAGCGGTCTCACATAAATTGTTGCAGGGAAGTCAGACGGCGATGTTGCGCAAGGATCTTGAGATTTCGATGATTCCGGCCCCTGGTTCGCCTCCGGTGCGCTGGCGTGTCGCTCACGGCCTGGTGGACTACACCGATGCCGTGGCGACCATGGAACGGGAAGTGGCTGACATTGCCGAGGGGCGCAGCGACGAGCTCGTGTGGCTGGTCGAACATCCGCCACTCTATACCGGCGGCACGAGCGCCCATTCGGCCGACCTGATCCAGCCGGACCGGTTTCCCGTTTTTGCGACCGGGCGAGGCGGCGAATACACCTATCACGGTCCAGGCCAGCGCGTCGTCTACGTCATGCTGGACCTGAAGCGCCGGCGCCAGGACGTCCGTGCATTCGTGGCAGCGCTGGAAGAGGTCATCATCGGCACGCTGGAGACGATGAACGTGCGTGGCGAGCGGCGCGAGGACAGGGTCGGTGTCTGGGTGCGGCGTCCGGAACGGCCGCCTTTGCCAGATGGATCGATGGCGGAGGATAAGGTCGCAGCGCTCGGTATCCGTCTGCGCAAATGGGTGACGTTCCATGGCCTGTCGCTGAACGTCGAGCCAGATCTGGAGCATTTCACGGGTATAGTGCCCTGCGGCATCGCGAGCTACGGCGTCACCAGCCTCGTCGATCTCGGACTGCCCGTCACCATGGCAGACGTCGACGTCAACCTGCGACAGTCATTCGAGGCAGTGTTTGGTCCGACGGTTGAAGACAAGTCCTGATATGCTTCGAATATCTTAATATTATTGTGTTGCTGGGCGCTGCATCAAGCTTAACCAAACATTAATATCGGGCTTGCCAGTCCGCGATAGTAGACTATGCTCCAACCAAGTATTGGGGGGAGCCATGCATGCTGAACAACAATTTGCTGATGCCCATGGGCCTTGCGTTCATCGTTCTCTGCGGAGTGGTGTTTCAGCTGGTGCACGCCATAATCCCGACCGCCTCTCTTCTAGTCCCTTGAAATGAGGCCTAGCTTTTTCGTCATCCTGCGTTCACCTTCGCTGAAATAGTCTCTTCTTCAGCGGCTCCCTGCGCAACGCAAGATGGGGAATCGCGGGATCGATACTGACCCAACCATCAAAGTGAGGACTTGGAATGACCAGCCGTACACTCTTACTCACATCTTTCGCCTCTTTCGCCCTGCTTGGCTCGCTGACCTTGATCACGCCCGCGTCGGCCCTGACGATGAAAGAGTGCAGCGTCAAGTACAAGGCGGCGCAGGCCGCAGGGACGTTGAACGGCATGAAGTGGAACGACTACCGTACCGCCCAGTGCGGCGCCGATGCCGCTGCAGCGCCTGCCGCCGCAGCGCCGGCCGCAACCACTGCTGCTGCGCCGACCAAGGCCAACACAATGGCCGCCAAGCCGACGGCAACAAAGGCAGCAGACGAGCCGGACGCCACTGCGCCTCCAGCCAAGGAGCCAGCCAAGCCGACCATGGCAGCGCCTGCCGGCCTGAGCTTGCCCACCGCCGTTTCTCCGAAATATGCGACCGAAACTGCAGGCAAGGCCCGCTTCCACACCTGCGTCGATGCCTACCACGATGCCAAAGCCAAGAATGCCCTTGCCGGCGTCAAGTGGATCCAGAAGGGCGGCGGTTACTACAGCCTCTGCAATTCAAAGCTCAAAGGCTGATTTCATACTTTGACGCAAACGAAAACGGGCGCCGTCGGGGCGCCCGTTCTTGCGTTTACGGTATTGTTCTCAGTCGTCGTCGGGGATGTTGGCGTCCACGCCGATGATCTGGATGAGGTTGCGCACGGCGGTCACTCCGGAGATCGAGCGGGCGATGCGTCCGAGCTGGCGCGCTGTGGCAGCATCGTCGACTTCACCCTCGAGGATGATGACTGTGCCTTCCGAGCGCACGTCGATCATTTCCGGGCTGGCACCCTCGACGTCGCTGAGCGCATCCATCACCCGCTCCTCGATATCGTCCGATTCGACGAGATCGCGTGTCGTCGAGGTCAGGGGGTTGGACTGGCGCTCCTGCTGGCCGTCGGCGTCGGTGCGCGCAACGGTGAAGCTCTTGTTACTGCCTTCATCGAAATTAGCATCCGTCTCGCCATAAGGGCGATTCTCGGACGGCTCCGAGGAGGCGCCGGCGTCGTCGTCATAGGGCCAGCCTTCCTTCAGGTCGCGCTCTTCGTAGTCGCGGTAGTCTTCTTCGCGTGTCGTGTCTTTCTTAATACCACCCATGATCGAGCTCCCTTGCGTCGTTTCAGACCCACAACGGCTTGAAGCGCGCTTGGTTCAATCGCGTCGGGCGCTTTCACCTTTTTCCCATTTTTTGACAAGCCGATCCCTTTTCAGCTTCGACAGACGCTGTAGCCAGAAGATGCCGTCGAGCTGATCGATCTCATGCTGAATACAGGCGGCAAGAAAGCCGTCGGCGGCGTGCTCGTGGTGCGCACCTTCGATGTCGCGATAGGTGTAGCGGATGCCGGAGGGCCGAACGACTTCCTCTGTTGCACCCGGCATGCAGACACTGCCTTCCAGATGGCGCGCCGTTTCGGTGGATGACCAGACGATCTCGGGGTTGATGAGGGTCAGGATGGTGTCTCCAGGCTGCAGTTCGATCACCATGACGCGCTTCAGGATGCCGACATGGGCGCCCGTTATTCCGACCCCGGGTGCTGCCCGCATTGTCTGCAGCAGATCCGACGACAGCCGGCTGAGTTCGTCATCGAAGGCAACCACCGGGGCACAGGCGACCTTCAGACGGGCATCTGGATAGCGAAGAATGGCGAGAGGGGTCATGGGTCACTTTTTTTAAAACTGTGGCGTAGCGGTTAGACTGTTGAACGAATGGCTGTGTCAAGCTTCCCATCCCACAGGAATTCGTGGCTATCCGCTTGTTGACATTGGATTTTATCCAGCCATTCTCACTCGGTGTGCTGAATGCGGCAAAATGCGAGGCGCGGATGACGACGACCGACACAGACGAACGCGTTCGCGCCGGAAGCCACACCGGGCACTTCGACATCTACGACGAAGACGGCAATGTACGTGCCGATTTTCTGACGCAGGTAAGCCATGCGATCGATGCCGGCGATACGGGTTTTCTGCACCGCAATGTCGTGCGTCTGCACGAATCCGAGCTTGGCGATCTTCTCGAGGCGCTGAACTCCGACCTACGGCTGGCGCTTGTCGGGTTGCTCGGTGACGATTTCGATATGACGGCGCTGACGCAGGTCGACGAGGCGATCCGCCGCGAGATCGTCGATCACCTGCCGAACGAGCGGATTGCTGCCGGTATCGGCGGGCTCGATTCGGATGACGCTGTCTATATCCTGGAGGACCTCGACAAGCAGGACCGCGACGAAATCCTGTCGCAGATGCCTTTCACCGAACGTGTTCGTTTGCGGCGGGCGCTGGATTATCCGGAAAGCTCGGCGGGTCGCCGCATGCAGACGGAGTTCGTTGCCGTGCCGCCTTTCTGGACAGTCGGCCAGACGCTCGACTATCTGCGCGAGGAAGAGGGGCTGCCGGAAGACTTCTCGCAAATCTTCGTCATCGATCCGACCTTCAAGCTACTCGGAGGGCTTGCGCTCGATCGCATCCTGCGCAGCAAACGCCAGACGAAGATCGAAGACATCATGCGCGAGACGACGCATCCGATTTCGGCAGAGATGGACCAGGAAGAGGCTGCCCGTCTTTTCGAGCAGTACGACCTGCTGTCTGCCGCTGTGGTCGATGATAACGGCCGTCTAGTCGGCGTGCTGACCATCGACGACGTCGTCGACGTCATCAACGAGGAAGCGGACGAGGATATCAAGCGGCTCGGCGGCGTCGGCGATGAAGAACTGTCGGATAGCGTCGCGTCGACGGTGCGGTCGCGCTTTCTCTGGCTTGCCGTCAACCTGCTGACGGCGATCCTGTCGTCCAGCATCATCAGTGTCTTCGATGCTTCCATCGAGAAGATGATCGCGCTCGCCGTGCTGATGCCGATCATCGCTTCCATGGGTGGCAACGCCGGTACGCAGACGATGACGGTGACCGTACGCGCATTGGCGACCGGCGATCTCGATATCTACAATGCGGCACGGATCATCCGCAGGGAGGCGACCGTCGGGTTGCTCAACGGCATCGTGTTCGCCATCCTCATGGGAGCGATCGCCACCTTCTGGTTTCACGATCTCCAGCTTGGCGTGGTCGTCGGTGCCGCGATGGTCATCAACCTCGTGGCGGCAGCGCTTGGCGGTATCCTGCTGCCCTTGCTGCTGAACCGGATGGGCGCCGATCCCGCCATCGCTTCGTCGGCCTTCGTTACCACGGTTACCGACTGCACCGGCTATTTCGCATTTCTCGGCATCGCCACATGGTGGTTTGTCATTCACTGAGCGGCCGCATTGATCGATTGCCGGGCTTGGCGAGATTGGCTAGAATTGACTTTTACGTAAGAGCCATTGCTGCAGCCCCGGAGGCGCCATCCATTGCCGGTCGACAAATTCTACAGCATCACAGAATTGACGCGCGAGTTCGGCGTTTCCACCCGAACGCTACGTTTCTACGAGGACGAAGGGCTGATCCACCCGGAGCGGCGCGGCCGCACAAGGCTGTTTCGCCAGGCTGACCGTCGGCTTATTGCCGAAATCCTGCGAGGCCGAAGGATTGGCTTCACGATTGCCGAGATCCGCGAGATCATCATGGTCTACCGCGAACCGCCCGGCGAGGTCGGCCAGCTCAAGCTTCTGATGAAGCGGATTGCCGAAAAGCGGGACGATTTGCGGCAAAAGCGCAAGGACATCGAGGATACGCTGACCGAACTCGACCATGTCGAGGAGGCTTGCATAGGCCGACTGGCTGAAATCGGTGTCGGAACCTGAGATATGGCGGTCTTCCGGCTAAAGCCAGCGCCGCGTGTGGCGGCAGTAGAATTCGAACTCACAGCCGAATCGGGACAGCAGGTGCAGTTCCTCGTGCCTTATCGCACCGTAGTCGGTGGCGACTGTCGCGGCGAGGGCAGCGACCAGTAGCCAGGGGTTGCCGGTCAGCAATGCCCACCCGACCGTGACCAGCGTATAACCAAGGTAGATCGGATTGCGGGTGTAGCGAAACGGTCCTGTCGTCATCAGGTGAACCGAGCGACGATGGGGCATGACCGTCGCTCTTCGGTCAAGCAACGTTTTCATCGCCCAAAGATCCAGCCAGACAGCCAGGAGTGTAAGAGCTGCCCCGAGCGTCCAGAAATAGGGAGATCGAAGTCCTGGTATGGGTATCTGGATGACTGCGTCAGCAACGAGCGCCGTGATAATGGCAAGCCCATAGATGAACGGAGGCCAGGGAAAGCTGAGCGGCTTGGCACGATAGGCATTCATAGAATACTCCCGTCACTGCGCTTGTTCCGTACACTGTACTGCGATTCTCTGTATTTGATCATTCTGATCTGCCTGGATTGCGCCAGACTGGAGTGGCTCGAAAAGACTTTGTGCTTTCATCCGGGTGAGCGTGCATTGGCAAAAGCTGCGGCACAGTGCTTCGCCTGCTGACTGGGTGCAGGTGGCCTGGCATTGGCGGAGGTAGCCGACAGCAGGATCCGGCTTTGGCGCCGGTGCGACCAGCGACAGCAGATAGACGAGACCGAACAGGATAGGCTGGTGAAGCAGATAGAAGAGCAGGCTGTGGCGCCCGCCTTTCGCCAGCAGGCTGTTGCCGGTACCCAATGATGCCAGCCGCTGCGGCAGACTGGTGCGCAGGGCGAGAGTGGCTGCGCTCAAGCCGGCAAAGAAGGCCAGCGCCCAAGGAAATAGCGGCACGAAGTCGTTTGAGCGCACCGGCATCGTCGCAAAGCCGAGCCAGGCAAGGTAGCGCGGGTTGAACAGGTCCGACCCAAGCGCACCCGGCATGACGAAGACATTCACGACCCAACCGACGCCGAGCACTGCCGTGGCCGCCCAGATACAGGCTGTCGGCAGGCACAGAAAGCCGATGCCGATGAGGCTGAGTGCTGCGATGCTGTGGAGGATGCCGAAATAGATCCACTCGTCCGGCATTGCGAACCGCGTCACGACGGAGATGGCAATCGCCGCCACCGCGATCATCGCCAGCCTTTTCCAGAAAGGTTGCCAACGGATAGCCGGCCGGTTTGCGAGGACAAGGCTGACGCCGGCCATGAAGAGGAAGGTGCTGGCGATGACGCGGGCATAGATTTTCAGCCAGCCGGTTTCGGCCGTGCCCGGATCGAGATATCCGAAGAACTCGAAGTCCCAGGTGCCGTGATAGCTCGCCATGGCCAGCAGGGCGATGCCGCGCAACGTGTCGAGCAGGCCGATACGCGGGGGCTTGCGCGGTTCGTCGATGCTCTCGGCGACAGCAGCCATCAACTTATCCTTTCCGGGAAACACTGTTCATCGGCCGCAGCCGAAGATGTTCCGGAAATAGGACAAGCGCGGCGATTTCAAGGCACGTCGATATCCATGATGGCAAGGCGCGCGTCGGAGAAGAATTGGCGGCGTATGAGCACGACGATGATGAACAGGGTGGTGACCATGAACACATAGGGACTGACGAACCAGCCGAGATAACCAATGGAGAGAAAGATCGCCCGCAGGCCGGCGTTGAAATTGCGGGCCGCGATGATGTTCATGTGGATGACGCGCTCGGCGGCGCGGCGCGTCAATGCCGGGTCCTTGTCGACATCGCCCATCATCGGAATGGCGCCGTAGAGGATCGTGCAGTAGTTGAACAGGCGGTAGGCCCAGCCGAACTTGAAGAAGGCGTAGCCGAACAGGCCAGCGAGGCCGGCGACCTTCAATTCGAAGGTGGTCCGACTGCCGTTGAAGACATAGGGCAGGTCGGCAAAGAAGGCATTGACCTTGTCAGTGGCACCGAGCAGCGCAAAACAGCCGCCGATCGCGAAGATCGAGGTCGAGGCGAAAAAGCCGGTTCCGTTCTGCAGGCCTGCAAGGATCTGGGTATCGATCATCTTCAGGTCGCGGCGCAGCGAATTGTAGATCCATTCGCGCCGGCGCTCGATCATCGCCTGCGTCAGGCTGATGCGGTTGAAGAACCTCGAACTGCTGGTGATCCAGTTGAGGGCTATCCAGAGAAAGATGAAAAGTGCCAAGGCGGCAAAATCGGCGGTCGACATCGAGCGGGTCCCCAGGGCTGTTCGAGCCCCGACACTAGCCATGACGGCCGCAAGTGCAATGTTGAAGGAGCGCCACGTGCATCTTATCTTTGAACCGTGGCCGCAGTGTCGTAATGTCGCAGTCATCCCATCCGATGTCGGTGGGTCGCCGTGGCCCGTGATGTCGTTGACATAGCTTCGTTGTAGCCGTTCCTCCTATCTGCAGGTTTTCATGTTTCTCTCCGTCTTCGACGTCTTCAAGATCGGTGTCGGTCCATCGAGTTCGCACACAATGGGGCCCATGTCGGCAGCCAACCTGTTTCTCGATCTCCTGCTATCGAGCGAATGGCCGCGCCCGTCCTCGAATGTCCAAGTGGCGCAGATCAAGGTCAGCCTTCACGGCTCGCTCGCCTTTACCGGCATCGGCCACGGCACCGGCCGCGCCGTCGTCCTCGGCCTTACCGGCGAACAGCCGGACACGGTGGATCCGGATCGTATGGACGGCATCATCGCCGAGGTGGAGCGCAGTGGCCAGATATCGCCCCCCGGCCACCCGACCTACGGCTTCCAGCCCAAGACCGACTTGGTGTTTGACAAGAAGACGCCGCTGCCCGGCCATGCCAACGGCATGAGCTTCTCGGCATTCGACAAGGACGACCGGCTGCTCGTCAGGCGCATTTATTATTCCGTCGGCGGCGGCTTCGTTGTGACCGATACGGAACTTGCGCAGATGCGGGCCAATAAATCGAAGCCCGCCGCCGGCGAAAAGATTCCGTTTCCCTTTGCCAGCGCCAAGCAGATGCTCGAAATGGCCCAACGCTCTGGCCTGTCAATTGCCCAGATGAAGCGCGCCAACGAGGAAACCAAGATGACCACGGCGGAGCTCGATGCCGGGCTCGACAAGCTCTGGGCGGCCATGAGCAGTTGTATCGACCGCGGCCTCAAGGGCGAGGGCATTATGCCCGGCGGGCTCAACGTCCGTCGTCGGGCGCGCACCATCCACACCAAGCTCGAAGAGGAATGGCGGAGCAACCGCATCAATCCGCTGCTCGCCAACGACTGGCTCAGCGTCTACGCGATGGCCGTCAACGAGGAAAATGCATCCGGCGGCCGCGTCGTCACGGCCCCCACAAACGGTGCTGCCGGCGTCATCCCGGCAACGATCCGCTACTACACCCATTTCCACGACGATGCCGACGAGCGCGGTATCCGCGACTATCTGCTGACGGCAGCAGCCATCGGCGGCATCATCAAGCACAATGCGTCGATTTCCGGCGCCGAGGTGGGCTGTCAGGGCGAGGTGGGGTCGGCAGCGGCGATGGCCGCAGCGGGCCTTGCTGCCGTCATGGGAGGCTCGCCGGAGCAGATCGAGAACGCCGCCGAGATTGCTCTGGAGCACCACCTCGGCATGACCTGCGACCCGATTGCCGGCCTTGTGCAGGTCCCCTGCATCGAGCGCAACGCGCTGGGTGCGGTGAAGGCGGTGACCGCCGCTTCGCTGGCGCTGAAGGGCGATGGGCAGCACTTCGTCCCGCTCGACGCCTGTATCGAGACCATGCGCCAGACAGGCTACGACATGAGCGAGAAATACAAGGAAACCTCCACAGGCGGACTGGCCGTCAACGTGGTCGAGTGCTGAGCTTGTGGATGCCGTCCGGAAAGGCTTGACGCTGCCGGCCAAAAGGATTTGAAACGGCCGCATGGCTTTGCATATGATCAAACTCTGCGTCGGCGCCGATTCTATCGACGACTTGCGTGAATGGGTGGCTGAGCGCTCGCTGACCGCGCTTGCCGCCGGCCTCGAACCGCACAGCGTGCACACGACCCGGATGGTGCCGAAACGCGTCGCGGAGCTTGTGGACGGCGGTTCTCTGTACTGGGTGATCAAGGGCCAGGTCCAGGCCCGTCAGAAGCTCCTGGATGTCGTCAGCTTTACCGACGGGGAGGGGATTTCGCGCTGCAGGCTTATCCTCGGTCCGGAAGTCATCGAGACCACCAGCCAACCGCGCCGCCCCTTCCAGGGCTGGCGCTACCTGACCGAGGAAGACGTTCCGCGCGACCTGCATAGCCTCGGCGCAGATGTTGCCGAGATGCCCGCGGAGCTTCGCCGCGAACTCATCGAACTCGGTCTTCTCTGAATTAGCGAAGCCGCATCAGCACTGGCGCCTGTCTGTTGATGGTCGAGACATGCAGATGGATGCGTGCTTCGGGCTGCGAATAGCGCCAGGCGCGCGCGCCATGGCACAACAGTACACCGATCAGGTCTTTGGTTTTAGACCGGGAGCGGCCGCGCCCGATTTCGGCGATCCGCATTGCCGCCTCGTGGAGAGGGTGCAGCGCGTAGGCTTTCGGCCTGCCCTTGCCCCCCCCGACCGAGATATCCGGACTGTTCTCGTTCACTGCCATTTTAAATTCCCCGTACACATTACAAATTCAGGGTCGAACGAACATTACGCGTCTATTCGAAGAACCGATGCTGGAACGCGGCATCGGCCAGTACATCGCAAGACGGCCTACTGCAGGCTCGCCCAGCATTTGATACCGGAGCGCTTGAGGACGCTGCAGGCGTTGGTGGCTTCACGCTGGTCTTCGAAGCCGCCGAAGCGGGCGCGGTAGACGAGAGAGTTGCCACTCCCGAAAGCCACCGTGTAGGCCTTTGCAGAGCGCAGCGACTTGCCGCCCTTGCTCTTGGCGCTGTCGAGGAGATCGCTTGCCATCTCCTTGCTGGGAGAAACGCCGACCTGGATTACCCACCCGCGGGGTCCCTTGTCATCCAGTGGATTGGCCTTGGCCGGGCGGGTGGACGCGGTCACGACGCTGTCGACGTCATCGCTGTCGCTGGACGACTGGGCGTAGGCCGGCGCGATCGAGGCGACGTCGTTCGGCGGTACATTCTTGTTGTGTGGCTTGGTGGCAACGAGTGGATTGGACGATGTCGGCGTGACTGCGGCGAATGCCGCGACGCTGGACGACGGGTCACGGCCGGACGGCGTGGGCACGCTTGCGGGCGGGCGAACATCGCCCATAGCGGCCATGCGGGCTGCGGCAGCGGCGACATTCGGTTTCAAAGGCGCCGGTGCCTGGAAGGCCGGACGCTCCGGGGCCACCTGGGCGACCTGCGCCACAGCCTTGCCGGCGTCTGCATGCAGCGATGCTTTTGGCAGATAGGTAGCAACGAGCTTGCGCATCTGGTTGTCGCGGGCAGGGGTAGAGGCGCCACCGAGCACGACGCCGACGATAGAGCGACCTTCGAGCTCTGCAGACGTCACCAGATTAAACCCGGCAGCCCGTGTGTAACCCGTCTTGATGCCGTCAACGCCCCGAACCGAACCGACGAGGCGATTGTGATTGGCGATCACGCGCCTGCCGAATGTGAAGGAGCGTGTCGAGAAGTAGCCGTAATACTGGGGAAAATGCTCGCGAAGGGCGATGCCGAGCCGGGCCTGGTCACGCGCCGTTGTCATCTGCGCGGTGTTGGGCAGGCCGTTCGGATTGCGGTAGGTCGTGCGCGTCATGCCGAGAGCACGCGCCTTGTTATTCATAAGCGCAGCGAATTTTTCCTCGGAGCCGCCGATATATTCGCCAAGCGCCATTGCAGCGTCGTTGGCCGACAGCGTCACCAGCGAGAGGATTCCCTGTTCGACGGTGATCGTGCCGCCGGGACGAACGCCGAGTTTGGTGGGTGCCTGGGCTGAGGCAAGCGCAGAGAAAGGTATCTGGGTGTCAAGCTTGATACGGCCCGATTCAAGCGCTTCGAAGGTGAGATAGAGGGTCATCATCTTGGTCAGAGACGCCGGATAGCGCAGAGAATCAGCATCCTCGCTATAGAGCACGTTGCCCGTCTTCGCATCAACGACGATCCCAGCATATTTTGCAGCGTTTGACGGCGATGCGACGGCAATGACGGAGACCATCATGGCGAAACCGAGGCAAATCTTGGTGACAAACCGACGGGTACGGGACGACGATGCTCTGAAAATTGACCTGGGCACTATTTCACTCTTCACTTGCATTTTAATTCCAACGATCCGGCCGCAACCTCCCCAGAGCGCCCGTTGCGGGCAATAATAGGGGCTTAGCGTTACCAATCGGTTTATGATGAACAGTTCGTTGCGGGATTTGGCTGCTTTTGCGACGTCTCAGGGAAGGGCAGCCGTTGGTGTTGCGGATTGGGTCAGGCGCATTTCCACAAACTGCTGAAGTGCGGCATCAATATGATCCCAGTCGCCCAAAAGGCGGCTGGAAAAGCGGTAGAGAAGACTGAGATCGTTACCGATTTTGACGTCTCTCTGGCAATCTGCACTGGTGGCCTTGTCAGGCGAAGACGGCAGCAGACAGCGGACGACATAGTCCGGCTTGCCGAGCCGCGGTGCTGTCAGTAGGGTCTCGCCGGCATATCCGGCATCGGACCGAAGCCGATGTGCCGTCAGTCCGTTCGGCCCCGGAAATGGGGCGCCCTCGATCAGATGCGCGTAGATCGGCTCCAGTCGTCCGGACATGTCGCGTGACATCGTCCCTTGCGTCAGCTGCAGGAAGACCAGCGAGGAGGAGCGGGAAATATCATTGAAATTCTGACTGTTGGCGTCGCTGTATCCCTGTATCTCGGGAAACGTCAGATAGAGATCGACACGCTCGGTGACGCCATCGATGCGTTCGCTCGGGAAGCGGATGGTATTTGCCGCCAGCCTCAGGCTGTCTTCGCCGATGGTGATCGCAAAAGTCTGTGTGCTGGTGGTGTGGCCGGCGAGTGAAATCCGTCTGCCGATCCAGCGTCCACCGACGGCAATGGCGATCGTCAGGACGACCAGCAACGCCAGCAGGAAAAACAATCGCCACGCCACGCCACCACTCACGAGCGGTAGGTGGTTATCCACGGTAGTATTCGACGGGGAGGCGGCGGCCATGGATCTTGCCTTCGTTTATCCGCCGGCCGCTTTGTGCCCCGGCAACAATACGAATGAGTCTTGATACGACCCAGTTGGCGCCATCATGGTTAACGTCGGGTTAATTGCCGGCTGCATTGGCTGGAAACAAAAAAGAGCCGTTCCCGGGACAGCGGGAACGGCTCGAAGCGCCGGTCAATGACGAGTACGGGGACAGACCGGGCTTGACGGACGACAGCGAAGCGCTGGCGACCGGTTATGCAAAAGCTTATTTCACGCTGCCGACGGCAACTGCGCGGCCATCCTGGATCTTGACCCAGCGTGAAGGATTTTCGACCGAAACGCGCTTCAGATATGTGTATTCCGTATCCGACCAGAGCATGACCTTGTTGCGCATGTTGTCGAGAATGAAATCGCCATGGTCGGTGCGCACTGTCAGCACGGCATGGCCTTCGCCGTTTGGCTGCAGAACCACTGTCATCAGCGTGTCGGACGGCGAGAACCCGGCAGCGATGAGCTCCTTGCGCTTCAGCAGCGCGTAGTCCTCGCAATCGCCGGCCCAGGTGGGGATCGCCCATTTTTCCTCGACGCCGTAGAGTTCCATGTCGGTCATCGGCTTGATCGTCGTGTTGACAGTGTAGTTGATCTTGAGGATCGTCTTCCAGCGGTCTTCGCTGAGAATTGCAGGACCGGCATCGCCACCGGCATAGGCGCACTCGCTCGGATTATCGCGGCAGAATTCGTAGTGGCCGATCGGCGGAGCAGCATTTCCGGTAATCCCCATGGTCGCCGGTGTGGCCTCTGCAAAGCCAATCAGGCTGAGGGTCATGACGGCGGCCGTGGCGGCTCTGCGCAGCAAGGATGTTATCATTTTTTTCGTCCCCGTTATGGAGACGACATTGCCACAGACGTTTTTACCCCACGCAAAATTACGTAGTCAAATTAAGGACTTAATAGAATAAAACAAAAGACAAACAGTAATAAAACTCGAATAAAAATCGACGCAAATTTGAACGAAAATCGAAATACATGGGAAAAGACGAAGTGACGGCCGAAAGCAGCCCCCAACGCCGGCATCCCACTGATATCTATAGGTTTTACGCCATTGTACCAAAATGCGACTGCCTGAGCGGACTGTGAAAGAAATTGTGCCGATCCAGCACACCTTGTCCCGTTTCAGAACATCCCAGCACGTTTTGTCACCCCAATATCCACTTATCTCCGCCTTCAGCCCGGCAGCTGTGCAAAAAATTATTTTTCGGAAATGCGTTTTTTTCTCCGCTTAGCGCGGAGCTGAGAACTGACAATTCCCCAACGATTGAATTTGTCAGGCGTTCGTCATATCTCGCGCAAATCGTGAATTGGCAAAACATTGTAAGCATTCGCCGAGGACCGCAGGTTCAGCTTTTCTTTCGCGATCGGCGTTTCCACTTTGCAGCTAAAGCCTCGACGTTTTTGCGGAGATTGCCGGCGTCGACATCGCCAGGATCGTAGTGCGCATCGCCCCACCATTCCACAAGTTCGTGGTGACGCTCATGGTTGGTGTCCGCAATGGCCTCGCGGAACTCTTCATAACCCCACGGACCGCCGACATCCTCCGGTGGACATCGTCCGACAACGTCAAGCAGGAAGGGATCGTCGAAGCCGGCGGTCGCCGGTAAAACCTTTTCGATTTTCACGGTGTGCGTCCAGCCGTCGCCGAAGTCATAGAGATACTTGAATGATTTCGCGCCGATATCTTCTATGGCAGCAAGAAGCGTTTCTTTGCGTGCATCGATGGGACCATCAAAGCCGCCATCAGGCACGCCGAACCCGATGTCACGGATCCTGAACTCATACAGATGGCTGTTTGTCCAGCCGAAAGCCTCCTGAAGAACCTCATGAAGCCGGTCAAGCCGAATGCGGAATGGGACGACAACGCGCCGCATCACCAAGGGATCAACGTCATCGAGCATGATCTTTAAGCGAACGAGAGGACCTGCCATCAGGCCGCCTGCCTCAGTGGCGATGTTGTGGTTTCCCGCCAATTCCAGGGGAGAAGCTCATCAAGACGGCTGACTGGATGGTCGGCGATGCGGGCAAGGACATCGGCAAGCCAGGCCTGTGGGTCAATGCGATTCATTTTCGCGGTGACTATCAGGCTGTACATGGCCGCCGCCCGCTGGCCCCCTCGATCGGAACCGGCAAATAGCCAGGCTTTCCGTCCGAGTGCCACACCGCGTAGAGATCGCTCCGCACAATTGTTCGACAGGCAAATGCGCCCGTCGTCGAGGAAACGGGTGAACGATTCCCAGCGGTTCAGCATGTAGTCAAACGCCTTTGCCAAGTCATTGTCGCGCGGTAACCTAGCGCGATGTTCGCGTATCCATATCTCCACGTCGTCGATCAGCGGTTTTGACAACTGCTGGCGGATTGCTTTTCTCTCATCGGCCGTACGGCCATTGATATGGCGCTCGATTTCGAACAGTGCGTCGATCCGCTGCACCATGTTCAAGGCGACCGGCGAGATGACGGCGGCATTTTTACCCTGCGCTTTTCGGCGCGCGTTTGCCTCCAAATCGGCTTGCGCAAAGAATGGTCGCCTGGCATGCGCCCAACACGCCGCCTCATGAATCGGGCCCGGACTTCGATCAGGAAGATAGAGCTGGCCATAGCCCGTATAGGCATCCGCCTGAAGGATGCCGCTATAATTGGCCAGATGCGCCTGTGGATGTTCGCCGGCCCGGTCCCGGGAATAATAGAACATCGCCGACGGAGGCGCCGTTCCGCCAAACGGAGCATCGTCCTTGACGTAGCTCCATATCCGACCGGTGACGGTCTTGCCGAGAGCGAGAACCGGCACGGTCGTGTCATCACCGTGGATCCGTTCAGACGCGAACGTATGGCTTTCAATCCGCCTCACAAGCGGGTCAAGGACCTGGCAGCACGCGCCAATCGCGTCTGCTGCTGTCGACAGACTGACTGGCACACCTTCCAGGGCAAAACGTTCGACCTGGCGATTGAGGGGAATGTGCTGGCCGAACTTGTCGCAGAGCATCATCGCCAAAAGGCTCGGACCCGCCCATCCTCTCGGTATGACATGGAAGGGTGCAGGTGCCTGGCTGATCTTCTCGCAGTCACGGCAGGTGAACTTTTCCCGCACCGTCTGAATGACCTTCCAGCTACGCGGTACGCTCTCCATCGTTTCGGTGATGTCTTCGCCGAGCTTGCGAAGCCGTTCACCGCCACAGCAGCTGCAGGCAACCGGACCAGGCACCACGACACGCTCACGCGGAAGATATTCCGGGAAAGGCTTCTTGACGGGCCGCTTGCGCGTAAAGCCGGTGACCGCAATCGCAGCAGCTGCGGCAACGGCCATTTCGGCGGCAAGCTCATCTTCGGTCGCCGCCGCTTCGGCGTCCTCAAGCATCAGCTCCATCTGCGCGATCAGCCGCGCTGTCCGTTCCGACTTCTGACCGCGCAGTTCCCGTTGCAGCTTTTCGATATAGACTTTCTGGCGAAGAATGATGGCCTGATCGTCGGCCTCCTTGGCCTTGGCAACAGCCAATTCGGCCAAAGCAGTAGCCCGTTCCGACCGCGCAATCGCTAGCTCTGCTTCCAGGGCTGCAGCATGATCACGGTGATTTCCCGAGCCGGTTTCCATGCTCGAAGTGAATCACAAAACCACTGATTTGTATAGCTTTTCTTGGTGCTGCCGCACGCAATCCCGCCAAAAAAACGCTATCCCGCGCTCGTCGGGCGCCATGTCTGCTGCGGGTTTCGCCAGTCAATTCCCTCAAGCAGATAGGACATCTGGCCAGCCGTCAGCGCAATCGCTCCATCCTCCGTCGCCGGCCAGATAAAGCGGCCGCGCTCGAGCCGCTTTGCGTATAGCGAAAGGCCAATTCCGTCATGCCAAAGAGCCTTGATCAGCCGGCCACTTTTCCCCCGGAAGACAAAAACGTCCCCCTTGAACGGATCACGGCCCAGACCTTCCTGCACGATCAGAGCAAGACCCTGCATCCCTTTGCGCATATCGCAATGGCCGCTCGCAATCCAAACACGCACGCTCGAACTGATCGGGATCATTTGAGCGCTCGCATTACTGCTGCGGCAAGATCACAAGGTGCCCCGGACGCAATCCTCACCTTGGTACCGTTCGCAAAGTCCACAGCGATCGTCGCCGCAACGACATCGCCACCGCCCGCGGCACCCACGACCGTCGCGGGCACGAAGGCAGGACCATCCGTCACCTCAACCGACAGCGCCTGGCGGCGCCACGTGTAGAGCAGCCCCGTCGAAACATCAAAACGACGCGCTACCTCCGACACATTTGCACCGGGAGCGAATGCTGCCTCCAGAATTTCCTGTCGATCATCCGGTGACCAACGACGGCGCCGTTCTTGACCCGTCAGCAAAATGGCCTGTGCCATAGTTCCTCATTGCGCTCTTAAATCCACTCTCAAGAGCGCAAAATCACGATATCGCCCAAAACTCGCAAGGCGGTCCACGCCGGAGCGATACAAAACATTGGTGCCACGTCAAACTTATGAACGGGTGAGTGCCCTGTCTCATGCAGCCATCCGCGTAATACGGCTGCCGTTTGTTTTCAGCGCTACATCAGCGCAATAAAGGATGTAATAGATTGAACGAAACTAAAGCCGATCCAGCGGCGGGCTCATACCAATCGCCAAAGCGTCATCTTCTGATTGCTGGCACCGGGCGTGCAGGCACCAGTTTTCTGGTGCGCTATCTAACAGAACTCGGGCTCGATACCACTCTCTCGCGCAGCAGAGATGGCCAGGTAATGTGGGACGACACGGCAAATGCCGGCTTGGAAGAAATCGTCAGCGGAACCGGAGAAAACCTGCCCTATGTGGTGAAGTCTCCGTGGATCGGTCAGTATTTTGAACAAATCCTGGCTAACCCGCATATCGCCGTGGACGCAATTTTGATTCCCGTTCGCGATCTCGTGGAAGCTGCGACCAGCCGCACAGTCCTAGAGATGCGGGCGATGCACGAGTCGGCTCCCTGGATGGCAGAGCTGGACCAAAGTTGGGAAGTTTGGGGAACGACACCTGGCGGTGTAGTCTACTCGGTCAATCCCCTCGATCAGGCACGCCTGCTGGCTGTGTCGTTCCACGACTTGATCTGGCGCGCCGCAAAAGTCGAGATACCGATCCATTTTCTGGCTTTCCCGAAAATAATCGAGGACAAGCAATACCTCTTCAGAGCGCTCCAGCCTGTCCTCCCGCCGGAGGTGACGCCAGAGCTCGCATATTCGGCCCACGAGCGAATAGCCGATCCTGCTAAGGTGCGTGTCGGCACTGACGAGGGGACCAAACGGGAGACTTCACCGACGCTGCACCGGGGGCCGGCGTCACTGAGGCATGACGAAGTTGACATGCTTGCGCTGCGGCGCGAACTGGCTCGAGTTCGTGCGGAGCTTTCGCGGGTTTCTGATGAGGCGGGTCGTTCTGCAAGCGAAGCAGCCGGGTTGAAGAGCGGATCCGAAGGTCTGCAAAGCGAAGTGTCCCGCCTCCAGAGCGAAGTGGCCGCGTTGGTGCAAGAATCCGCTCGGCTCTCGAATGAAGCATCCGGATTGCGCGTGCAGGCAGAGCGCGCCGAAAGCAAAGCCGCCAAACTGCAAATTGCGGTTTCCACCGAACAAGCTCGCGCTGAAAAGGCTGAAGCCGATTTCAGAGCTGTCACCGAAAGCCGGACATGGCGCGCCACGGCTCCCGTACGCGCAGCGTTGTCAGCGGCCAGGGGTATCAGCCGCCGGTGAAAAGTTTGGCGCGGGGTTGATTGATAGGGCTTTGTTGGCATCAGGTTGACGTTACGAGCGGCTGTCACCCTTATCCTCATCTTTTTCAGGCGTTGAAAACTTCAACGCCTGAATGCGGCGCTAACATATTTATTGCCGCAATTCAGAAGTGTCAGGCCGCTGCCTGTTATTCTGCCGATTTTCTCACGCTTATTGCAATCCTAAGTGTATTTCGCAGGTGGATACGGATTGGTATTTAAAGAACTGTCTTTTGGTTTTTAAATTGGTCGCCAACTTGAAATTCCAGAGACTAATGACATTATCTGAACAGTGACCTACGAATCCTTAGCGAAGCAGATGTCAACTTCACGTTGTCGGTACCTGAGCAGAGCCTGCTCCTTAGAATGTAGGTGTTCAAGCGCGGCAAACTATCAGCTGCCGCCGGCGATAACTGAAGGGAAGCCCCTTCTCTAACTTGATTCGGACGCGCATTTGCGGATGAACACAAAGTCATAAGCGGGTTATTTTGACAGGCATGCGCCCCCATTTGAACAGGTCCCTAGGCAAGCCTGCCGCTGATGAAAAAAGAGCGATCGCTACCGCGCGGACGCAGAAGCCGCAACTGCGGTTTCTGACGTGTGGATCGATCGATGGCGGCAAGTCCACACTAATTGGCCGGCTTCTGGACGATGACAGCGTGATTGCACACGAACCTGCGTCCGAAAGTCAAAGCCATTTGTACGCATCTTCCAACAATGAAGACACCGATTTTTCGCCGCTCGCCAATGCGCAGGAAGCCAAGGGATCGCTGGTGTCTGACAATGATCCCGGTCATCGGTTCTTTTCAACATCGAAGCGAAAATTTATTGCCTCCGATGCACCGGGTCGAGCTCAATTCACGCGCAACATGGCGGCGGGCGCATCGACTTCCGATCTGGCGGTCGTCGTTGTCGATGCAAGCCAGGGGATCCTGTCCCAGACGCGCCGCCATTCGGTCATCGCCTCGCTGCTCGGCATCAACCACGTCGTTCTGGCGGTGAACAAATGCGATCTTGTCGCATTTGATGGCAACGTATTCCGACGTATCGAGGAGGAGTATCGCGGGTTTGTTGCTGAACTCGGTTTCGAGACAATCGAGGCGATCCCTGTTTCGGCGCGCCACGGCGACAACGTCGTGCGGCGATCGAACCGGACACCCTGGTATGTGGGTCCGACCTTGCTGGAGCAGCTCGAGACCGTATCGATCGGGGAGGCAACTGCCGACGCGCCATTTCGTTTTCCGGTGCAGTATGTGAGCCGTTCCGATTTCGATTTGCGCGGCTTTGCCGGCACAGTGGCTTCCGGATCGGTAAAGCAGGGTGATGTCGTCGCCATCGCCAAATCCGGCAAATTGACACGGGTGAAGCGCATCGTCACCGACGATGGAGATCTTACGCGCGCCATCGAAGGCCAGGCGATCACGATCGTGCTCGAGGACGAGGTAGAGGTATCGCGCGGCAATATGCTTGTGTCGCCCTCCGCGCATCCGCATGTCTCTGACCAGTTCGCCGCCAATCTCGTCTGGTTCGATGAGCAGCCGTTGTTACCCGGTCGATCCTATATCCTGCGGACGGAGGTGGAGCAGGTCAACGCCACGGTGACGGATCTGCAATGCCGCATCAACGTAGACAGCTTTGCCCATGAGGCGACAAAGACGCTTGAGCGCAACGCGCTAGGCGTGGCCAACATCTCGGTACAGTCACGGATCGCGTTCGACACTTTTGCCGTCAATCGCATCACTGGCGCGTTTGTCCTTGTCGACCGGATGACAAATGCTACCGTGGCTGCAGGAACGATCCTCAATCCTTTGCGGCGCGCGGGGAATATCCGGTGGCAGTCTCTCGATATCGACAAGACGCAGCGCGCAGCGGCAAAGTATCAGCAGCCGGTCGTCTTGTGGTTCACCGGTCTGTCCGGTGCGGGCAAGTCGGAAATTGCCAATTTGCTCGAGAAAAAGCTGCATTTTGCCGGCTACCATACCTATCTCCTGGATGGCGACAACGTGCGCCATGGGCTTAACCGCGATCTGGGATTTACGGACGAGGACCGGGTCGAGAATATCCGGCGTGTTGCCGAGGTCGCGCGGCTGATGGCCGATGCTGGCCTCATCGTCCTGGTGTCGTTTATTTCTCCATTTCGTGCAGAGCGACAGATGGCGCGGGAGATGTTGCAGCCAGGCGAATTTGTCGAGGTTTTTGTCGATACGCCATTCGAAGAGTGTGCCCGCCGCGATCCAAAAGGTCTCTATGCCAAGGCGCTAAATGGGATGCTCAAGAACTTCACGGGCATCGATTCCCCCTACGAGGCCCCGGAAAAACCCGAGGTCCGCTTGGAGACCGTCGGAAGGTCGCCGGAGGAAACGATGGCCGCGCTGGAGAAAAGGCTTCGTGGGCTTGGGTTTCTGGTCTAACGCGCAATTTCATTCAACAGGATTGAAGACGACGGCAGCGGAGGCGACGGTCGGGTACGTGTATGGCAGGGTATCTTTCGTCGCCCGCCACAGAGATATCCGATAAATCGATAGACAAGGCTTTGCAGAATGAGTGTTGAACAGGAAGAACTGCCGGACGACATTCATGAGCGCGTGACGGAGTTGTCCGAGCAGGGCAACGACCTGCTTGATGCTGGCAACGAGACAGGTGCGATCCGGTGCTGGCAGTCGGCCATCCGTTTGCTACCGGAGCCGCACCACAAATGGGATGCGGCGCTGTGGCTCTATGCTTCTATAGGCGACGCCCAAAGGCAGCAAGGCGATATGGAGGCCGCGCTCTCCTCCTTCCAGCAGGCGGCAGCGAGCAGCGATGGCCATGCCAACGGCTTTGTCCAGCTAGGCATAGGCACATGCCTTTACGATCTTGGTCATCAGGAGGAGAGCACCGACCCGCTCTTGCGCGCCTACATGGCCGAGGGCGAGGAGATATTCGAGGAATCCGATGCGAAGTATCTGAACTACCTGCGCATGCGGAAGCTGGTATCTTGACTGCTGCCGCGCAGCATGGGCGTCTTCGAAGCGCAAGTTGATGGCCGAACTCGCCAGAGGAGCGCGCTCGGGATAGCTCGACTGACTGTGAGGGTATGGGGCAAACCATCTCGACAATGCCTCTGATTGAACATCGGCGAAGTGGCGGCCGCGCCCGATTGTGATGATGTCTACGCTGTAACCCTCTACCGCCGCACGGCGCGACTTCCGAGGTTGCAACGGTTGCCTAGCAGTTTGGCCATTTATGTCCTGAACGGCCGGGCTGGTGAATTGCCGGCCGTCCGCTCTCGTCTCTCTCGTCCGTCACGCGGGCAGGGCGTCCTACGCGAAAGCTTACCAAGGCGTCTCGCCACGTGCTTCAACGAAGCGGCCGGATACCGCATCTCCACCCAGCAGCGCGTATTTGACCGGCAGCTTCGCGCCCTCCTGGGGCGTCATGAAGCCGTTGCCCCCGGTCAGGTCGGTCTTCACATAGCCTGGGCTAACCGAGTTGATGACATGGGGCGTGTCGCGCAGTTCCTCGGCAAGCTGCACAGTCAGCATGTTCAGCGCCGCCTTGGAGGCATTGTAGCCGATCAGCCGGGCTGAATAGTAGGGCGAGGCTGGATCGCCGTTGAGCGCGAGCGAACCTAGCGAGCTGGATAGGTTCACAATACGGGCGGCCGACGACAGGCGCAGTAGCGGCAGCATTGCCTGCGTCACCGCCAACGTGCCGACGAAGTTGGTGTCCATGATACGCCGCGCGGCCTCCGCTGAGCCGCTGGTCGGCGGTCCGTCCTCGGCATCGACGATGCCGGCGTTGTTCACGAGGATATCGAGCCGACCATATTCGGCGCGAATAGTTTCGGCCGCCGCAGCGATGCCCGCATGATTGTTGAGGTCGAGGGTAACTGATCGAACCGACAGGCCAGCTTCCAATAGCCCGCTCACGGATGCGGTGGCGCGACCGGGATCGCGAGCGCCGATGACAACGGTGACACCCGCTTGAGCAAGTTGGCGAGCAATTTCAAGTCCGATGCCTTTGTTCGCGCCGGTGACGAGGGCAATGCGGGAAGTGTCGGCCATTTCTTCAGTCCTTATGGGGTTCGTTTTGGTGTCGCTCCAATATATGAAGGATCCATCAGTTTGAGGATTCGCTTATGGCTTCGGCGCGGCCGTCCCACCTAAACCCCCGGAAAACGCCGCGTCAGGCACGGGCGACGGTGACGCTGGACGTCATGTTCGAGGCGACCATTCAGGTTCTGGTGAGCGATGGACCGCACCGATTGACGACCACTCGCGTGGCGCAGCGGGCGGGCGTGTCGGTGGGCACGCTGTACCAGTATTTCCCGCACAAGCAGGCGCTGTACTATGCGCTCAACGAACGCTATCTCGACGCACTGGCTACCAAAGTAGAGGCTGCGTGCCTGGTGCAGCACGGCGCTGCCATCAAGCGGATGATCGAGGCGCTGGTGACGACCTACTGGCACGCCAAGACGGAGCGGCCGGAGGTGACACGCGCGCTCTATCGCTCCGTTGTGGAGATTGACAACGAGGCGCTGATCGCAGCCTTCGCCGCCCGTGTCGATGCCGCGACCGCTGCGATGTTAGGAACCGCTTCCGATGCGACCTTTGCCGAGCTGTCGACCGTCAACCTTACGCTGCTAGCCACCGTTTTCGGCACGGTCCGCAACGTGTTCGAGCGCAACTTGCCTCCAGACGAGGAACGCGCCGTCCAAGGTCAGCTCATGATGATGTGCAACGCCTATTTGGAAGCGGCTCGATCGCCGCCTTAACGCCGTCACCGGCAAGGCAACTTTCCCGATTGCGGACCGGGAGCGAGAAAGCCGCCGCGTTCCTCATACACGCGACCGAGCGCAACTTCGGCTTCCCCCCAAATCTTCGCGGGGAGACAGAGAAACGGGAAAGATCGCGCTGAACAAATGGCCGCTTTCGGCGGCTCGAAATGCTCATTTAAGCGTCCGTCTGGGGGCGCTTGCTGCCGATCCGAGGGTTCTCATAAGCCATGTATGACATCCTCACATATCGCCTCTGTGGCTCTATCGGCGGTGGTCGAGGATCTATCGCGAAGAATGTCGCACCATGGCGTAAAGTCGGCGAAATGGCGGGCCCCGCGCGATGATGAAGAGCACTACGTCTACGCTATAGCCCTCTAATGCCGCATCTGGCCGATGATGATATCATCGCCGTCAGGAATGGACCGCTGCTCGCGCAATTTGATGCACCATTCGAAAGCGCTCCCACACGGTAGGGGCTTTCAGGTTCGCGCAACCATCACCGCGTTACGGTCGCGACGCCCATTTGCGAGAGCAGTGTCAGATTGTCTTCAATGTGCCAGTTGTCCGTAATCCGCCCATCGGTCACCTTGAGCAGATCGGTCGCGATGAAGTCGATCGCCTGCCCCTGGCCCTTCACTGTGCCGAAGGTGCCGGTGAAATGACCTCTGAACTCCATGTGAACCGTAACAAACTCACCTGTGACGATCATTTTCTTCACCTCCACGCGGAGATCGGGGACCGCTGAGCGGAATTTTTTCGAGGCGAACGCCGGGCCTGCCGGTCCTTGGGGACGGCCGGGCGGCAGCGTGCGGTCGGTGAAGGTAGACGCGATCGCTGCCTTGAGGGCGGCTTCGTCGCCGGTGTCCCAGAACTGATAGAAGGCCTTCGCTGCCGTCACTGTCGCCTGGTTTTGTTCGTTCGAGACGGTCCTTCCAACGGTGAGATCGTCGATCTTCAGCTCCGCGGCATCGACTGGCACAGAGAGCAGCATTCCGAGGATGGCGGCTGCGACTGGAAATTTGCGCATGACATTTTCTCTTTCAGGGGTTGGCGGCATCGTCGTCCCCGCGACACACGCGTTCGTCGAGGATAGCGGTCGGCGCAGTGGTGAAGTGGTCGTGTTTCCGAGTTCGGGCGAGCACCGCTTGTCTCAGGCGATGGTGGCGCCACCATCGACTGTGACCGTGGTACCGGTGGCGAAGGGATTGGTCGCGACGAACAGGATCGCCTGCGCGATGTCCTCCGGCTCGCCGACGCGACGCACGGGCAGCCGTTCGGCCGTGCGGGCGAACATGGCTACGCGGTCGGCCTTTTCCATGCCGCCCCAGAGCGGCGTGTCGATCAGGCCGGGTGACACTGTGTTGACCCGGACCGGGGCCCGTTCCAACGCCAGGCCGCGTCCGAGCGCTTCCAGGGCCGCATTGATTGCCCCCTGCAGCACCGAACTCGCACTCGGACGCCGTGACAGAAATCCCGAGACGAAGGTGATCGAACCGCTATCCGCGATTCTGGCGGCCCGCGCGATGCGATAGCCGCCCCAGAACTTGCTTTCCATGGAGGCCTTGGCGTCGTCGAGCGACAGCCCACCAACGGGACCACTCCGGGTTGCCGCCGCGGCGATCACCAAGTGGTCGAACGGCTGCGCCTCGCCGAAGAAGACTTCGATGGCGGAGTTGTCGAGAATGTCGAGCGCGACGGGCTGGGCCGCGATGCGGGCGGCGAGGGCTTCGAGCTTGGGACCGGGCCTGCCAGCGGCGAAGACGGAAGCACCGGTCGCGGCAAAAGCTTCGGCCGTCGCGGCACCAATCCCGCCGGTGGCGCCGACGATGAGGACGCGTTTATCTTTCAGGGAGAGAGTCATGGTCAAATCCTTTCGTTCGGGATCAGGCGGCTGAGCCGGGCAACCCGCTGACGGTCAGCGCGCCGCGGTCATAAATGGGAGTGATCGCGCGGTGCTCGGCTGCCCATGTCGCGATCTCATCCTTGCGAGCGAACCACACGGCGGGCTTCGATCGGGCATTGCCGGGAGCGGAGATCGCGGACGCGGCGATTGCGGCAAGGTCGCTACCGAGAAGCGTTCGATTGTTGGTGAGAATGGCTACATTCGTCATGAGCCATGATATGGACTATCGTGCCATAGATGATAATGTTATTTATAGACGATTGTTTGTCGACTTCGGATTGATAATTGATGCTCGATGACCTCAACGAGTTAAAGACGTTTCGCGCGATCCTGGCGGAAGGCAGCCTGACGGCTGCAGCATTGCGCCTTGGCGTTACGCTGGCCGTGGTCAGCAAGCGGCTCGGGACACTCGAAAGCCGCGTCGGCGTTCGGCTGATCCATCGTACCACCCGGTCACTGAGCGCGACAGACGAAGGCGCTCGGCTGCTGGCCGATGTCGTGCGGGCTCTCGAAACCCTGGAAGCGGCGGAAGGCCGATTGGCTGGCGGTCGCAACGAGCCGGTTGGCACCTTGCGCGTCAGTGCGCCGATCGCTTTCGGCCGGCGCTTCGTGGCGCCGGCCCTTGGACGACTTGCCGGGCGCTACCCCGGCCTTACCGTCGCGCTGGAACTCGACGACCGTGTGGTCGATATCGTAGCCGACGGCTTTGATGTCGCGATCCGCATCGGCGCCCTTGCTGACAGTTCGGCCATGATGCGAAAGCTCGCCGACAATCGGCGCATCCTGGTTGCGGCGCCCGCTTATCTCGATCGCGTTGGCCGGCCGCTCACGCCGGGCGATTCAAAGGCGCACGCTTTCCTGCGCTATGGCGCCGCCAGCGAACCCTGGTACCTGCACGGGCCCGATGGCGCCACAGCAAATATTGCGGCGCATGCACGGCTACGCGCCGATGACGGCGATGTCGTGCACGGCTGGGCGCGGGACGGCCTTGGCATCATGTTGAAATCGGAAGTCGATATTGCCGGAGACCTCACCACAGGCCTGCTTGAGCGTGTACTGCCAAGTTGGGATGGTGGCGAAGCGCCGATCGTTGCCCTCTATCCAAGCGCTCGGCATTTGCCACTCAAAACACGCGTCCTGCTCGACGGGCTTGCGGATTACATCGACGCCACGATTGATTCGGATCGGCAGTCGATCGCCGGCGAGGGCGTGTGATGGCATGAAAAGGGCGGCGATTTGCGATAAGCCGTTCGCAGACACGGCTGCCTCGGCAAAGTGGCGGGCCACGCCCGATGAAGATGGCACTATGTCTACGCTATAGCACTATGTGTCCTTTGGGCAGTCGGGAGGGAGAGTCATGGCGTTCGCGATCAAGGCTGAGGTTGGCGATCCAAGGGTTGAAAGTTTCTCGTTCACGGCACAGAAAACGATGTACGGCGGCAAACAGATCGTCAAAGGTGACGTAATTTTCGTATTCGCAAGCGAGAACGAGGGCGGGCGAGGCCTTTGCGCGCGCGGCATCGTGACTTACGCCGAGGCGATTGCAAAGAAGCGCGGCGTCGCCCGGCAAACGCCGCGCGTGAGCCTCTCCATTCGATGCACCGCGCTCGTAAAAAGGCCGCTGGGGCGGAGCGAGCTAAAGCCTCTCAACGAATGGAATGATGGCCAGCCGGGAACCGAGCTAAATTTCAAACTCTATCGTCAGGCGACGAACAAAGTAGTCGGAATCTCGGACGAAGCGGCGGCGTTTCTTGACCAGCACTTTTGATTTTTGCGTCGGCGAGATGACGTGGCGATCCCATTCGCAGCAATCGCAGTTTGTCGCACAATCTGCAGCGAAATGGCGGAAGAGGTGGGATTCGAACCCACGGTACGGTCTCCCGCACGCCGGTTTTCAAGACCGGTTCCTTAAACCACTCGGACACTCTTCCAAGCGTATGATATTGAAGCGGTTTCTTCTTCAATATCGTTGACCGGAATGACTAGTTGCGGCGCAGGTTGCAACTATTTCGGTTTTCGACTTGCGCTTATAGCTTCTTGCAACGCGGCGTCAACCTTTTCGGCAATGCAAGCGTCCTTGCCACATGGATCTAAGCCACTATCGTTGGCTGGTCGAGGCTCGTTCGTCAGTCTTTATGGAGATAGCTCTTGCCACCGGTATCTGTGGTGCAGAAGTGGCCGCCTTTTGGGCCGGTGCAATAGGTTGCGGATCGGCAGGAGCAGTCGCTCGAAGCTGTCGGCGACATTTCTTCCTGTTGGGCGCCGGCTATGCCGAGTGCTCCCGTGCCTGTTCCCATGGTGGCTGAGCATGACTTCTTGCTGGCACTCACCGACCCGTCATTGCATATGAATGTGCTGCCCTCGCAATGGTCGATGCCACCTTTCTTGCCGCTACAGGGAGAATTGGCGAACGCAGTGGTGGAAACCGCCAGTGAGCCGGCCAGGATGATCGAAAACAGACGCATGTAGTTCCCCGGGGAGAAAACCGTACTGCTAGGAGACGAACCTGACCTGGGGGTTGAGATTCGATCCGTGGGGACAGCGCAGTCGCGCAACGGGTTGATACTTTTCCCGGCCGTCAGGGTTGGCGCGCGGTTGCCTGGTTCCGTTTACTGCTGGTTAACCATGATCGTTACAATTGTTCCTTTTAGGCCACTGGGACCGGCTAATTTGACATCATGCAAACATGATTAAAGTCCCGTTAGGTGATTGGGGCGTAGGTCGGAATTGGAGTTGAAGACCCGTCGTCTCATCCACCCTCTTCTGTTCCACCTTGTTCAGTATCGCGTATCGGTTTGGCAGACATGACGTTCGAGAATGTTTCGGTATCATACAGGAGAGGCCTGCGCTGGGCGGCACTCTCGGCCGTGTGTGCAGCCGTTTCCGCCTGCGGCACGACGCATGCTCCGCCTCTGAAGACCAAGCATGGCAAGGAATATTTTTCTGAAGCCGAATATGGCGTCAAGGCCAGCCCGCGCGTCGTCACCAGTGGCAAGATTCCCAGCGGCGGCGGACGCTTCATGGTCGGCAATCCCTATCAGGTGAAGGGTGCGTGGTATTATCCGAAGGAAGACTACAGGTATAACAAGGTCGGCATCGCGTCCTGGTACGGTTCCGCATTTCACGGCCGATTGACGGCCAATGGCGAGGTCTATGACCAGCTAAGCCTATCTGCAGCCCATCCGACTTTTCCGCTGCCGAGCTACGCGCGGGTTACCAATGTCGAGAACGGTTCGTCGGTCATCGTGCGTGTCAACGATCGCGGCCCGTATCATCCCGGCCGCATCATCGACCTTTCGAACAAGAGCGCCGACCTCCTCGATCTTCGCGACAGCGGGACCGGCGCGGTGCGGGTGCAATATGTCGGTCGTGCACCGCTCGAGGGTCACGACATGCCTTATCTGATGGCCTCCTATGTACCGAAGGGCAGCCGCGTGCCCGGCATCAATCCCGGCAGCCAGTTCGGCAGCGGCCTGATGGTCGCATCGAATGGCAAGATGACCGCCGACCAGTTGCCGGACTATGTGCAGACGCCGCTGCGCCAGCCGACCCGCCGCCCGACGTCGGGAGTGCCCGTGCCCGCGGCAGCTCCCATGGCGTCGACTGCCTATGCCGGATCGACACCGACATCGCCGGCCTTCAAGCAGCAGCAGCCACCGATGAACTGGGGTGCACCGGAGCCGGCGGCCCAGGGTATCCTCGTGTCGCTGCCGCAGATCGGACCCGTTCCATACGAACGGCCGAATTCCCGCCAGGGTTTTGCCGCTCTGACACCTGCGTCGTCTCTTGCCGTCGCCTATGGGGAACCTGAGAGGGCTGCGCCACGTGCACTGGCGTTCGACGCCGTGATGGTCCGCAACGATGGCCTGACGCAGAAATCGATACTGGCTTCGTATCATCGGCAGATGGCCGCCGCGCAGGTCGACTGAGGGCGGCAATTGCCTTAGTTCCGGGCCGCGCGTAATTTTAATGCAGGCAAGCGGGAAGGGGACTCGATGCTGAAATACCTTTTCGCTGTAGTCGCGCTGTTTTCCACAAATGCGGTCGCACAAACGCCACCACCGGCCTTCGACACCAAGGCCGGGCAGGCCTTTATGATCGAGGCGTCGACCGGCACCGTTCTCTTGGCCAAGAATGAGGACAAACCCTTTTCTCCAGCGTCGTTGGCAAAGCTTATGACACTGGACGTGGTTTTCGAGGCGCTGGCCCGCGGCGAGGTTAGCCTCGATACCACCTATCCCGTCTCTGAAAACGCCTGGCGCCGGGGCGGCGCACCATCGCGGGCGTCGACCATGTTTGCAGCGCTGAAATCCCGCGTGCGGATCGGCGACCTCGTCCAGGGCGCGGCGATCCAGCAGGCCAATGACGCCTGCATCGTGCTTGCCGAAGGCATGTCCGTCAGCGAGGCGGAGTTTGCCCGCAGGATGACCCAGCATGCGCGCGAAATCGGCATGCCGAAGGCGCAGTTCGGCAACGCAACGGGACTTCCCGATGCCGACAGCAAGGTTTCGGCCCGCGAACTGGTAACGCTGGCGCGTGACCTGCAGTCAAAATATCCGGACCTTTACAAGTCATTCTCGCAGCCCGACTTTACCTGGAACAAGATTTTTCAGCGAAACCGCAATCCGCTGCTGCCGCTGACCATGGGCGTCGACGGGCTCGGCACCGGCTTTGCGGAGGGCGAGGGGTTTTCGATCGTCTCATCCGTGACGCGTGACGGGCGGCGTCTGTTCCTTGCCATGGGCGGCCTCGGCTCCGACAAGGAGCGCACCGAGGAAGCCAAGCGCGTACTGGAATGGGGACTGAGCAATTTCAGGAGCCAGCGTGTTTTCGATGAGGGCGAAGTGATTGGCACGGCCAGCGTCTACGGCGGCGCCAGGGCATCGGTCGGGCTTGTCGCCAAGACAGGCGTGGATGTCTACGTGCCCGTCAACAATCCCGATCGGCTGACGGCCCGCGTCATCTACCGCTGGCCGCTGGCCGCGCCTGTTGCAAGCGGCCAGCCGGCGGGGATTTTAAAAGTGTTTTCCGGGACCCGCGTCGTGCGCGAGGTTCCGTTGTTCACCGATGGCGATGTCGCCCAGGGCGGTCTCGGGCGCCGGGCGCTCGATGCCCTGGTCGAGCTATCGGAAATGCTTTTGTTTTCCTGGCTCTGGGAAACTCCGACCCCGGCTTGACAGAGCTTCGGGCAAATCACCGCACAACATCGCAAACTCTCGGCCAGAAGGTTTCGCCCGGCGTCGTCTTGCGTTAAACAGTCGCCAACGGCCGATGGCAGTGCCTATCTGACTGCCGAATGGAATGCGAGATCGCAGGATGCGAGCAATTGTCGAACGGAACCGGTTTGTTCATAAGCTTTGAAGGCGGGGAGGGTGCCGGTAAATCGACGCAAATCCGTCTGCTCGCCGAAGCCCTGACGGCGAGCGGTCGCGATGTGCTAGTCACCCGCGAGCCCGGCGGTTCGCCCGGTGCGGAGGCGGTGCGCCACGTGCTGCTCTCCGGGGCTGCCGAGCCTTTCGGGACGCGCATGGAGGCCATCCTGTTTGCTGCGGCCCGCAACGATCATGTCGAGGAGGTCATCCGCCCGGCTCTGGCGCAAGGGAAAATCGTTCTCTGCGACCGGTTTATGGATTCATCGCGCGTCTACCAGGGCGTGACGGGCAATCTGGAGCCTGATTTCATCGAGGCGCTGCAACGGATTGCCGTCGACGGCGTCGTTCCGGACTGCACCCTGATCCTCGACCTGCCCGCCAGCGTCGGCCTCGAGCGTGCACACAGGCGCGGAGCCGCGACGACGGCCGAGCCGGATCGCTTTGAAAAGGAAGAGATGGAAACCCATGAAAAGCGCCGGGAGGCGTTTCTCGATATTGCTGCCAGCGATCCGCAACGCTGCCATGTCATCGACGCCCTGCATGCACCCGAAGAGATCGCGGCCCGCATCCTTGCCATTGTCAGCCAGCGGTTGGCATCGCATGACGGGCAGGCGGGGCCCGGCCCGGAGACCGCACAATGAGCGACGAACGGCCCGGCGTGCTGGACGGCGCCATTGCTCCCATGGAAAATACCAGGCTTTTCGGCCATGCGGAGGCAGAGGCGTTCCTGGCCCAGTCCTATCGTTCCGGCAAGGGCCACCATGCGATCCTGATCGAGGGGCCGGAGGGCATCGGCAAGGCGACGCTGGCCTTCCGCTTTGCCAATCATGTGCTGTCGCATCCGGATCCGCTGATGGCGCCGGGCGAGATCGCCGATCCCGATCCGGCCTCTGTCGTCAGCCATGCCATCGCGTCGGGCGCGTCTCACAACCTTCTCTATCTGGCGCGCCCTGTCGACGAGAAGACCGGCAAGGTGAAATCGGCAATCACCGTCGACGAGGTCAGGCGGGCCGGTAAATTCTTCTCGCAGACGTCGGGCACCGGCAACTGGCGCATCGTCATCATCGACCCCGCCGACGACATGAACCGCAGCGCTGCAAACGCCATCCTGAAAATACTCGAGGAGCCGCCGAAGCGGGCGCTGTTCCTGGTGCTGTCGCACGCGCCCGGCAAGCTTCTGCCGACCATACGCTCGCGCTGCCTGCCATTGCGCCTGTCACCGCTCAGTGACGAAGCGCTGGCAGCGGCTTTGTCCAATCTCGACATCGCCGCCGATGCCAACCTTTTGCGCGATGCCAAGGGGAGCGTCAGCGAGGCGCTGAAGCTGATCAACTACGGTGGCGCGGACATTGTCGCGGCCTACCGACAGGTGGTGGCTTCCGATGGGCCTGCAGCGCGCAAGGCGATGCACAAGCTTGCGGACGTGCTGTCGGGCCGGGAGAGCGAAACGATTTTCGATTTCTTCGTCTCCCAGATCGAGGACGATATCATGGCGCGGGCGCGCCAGGCGGCACTCGAAGGCCGGGTGGTGGACGCCGAGCGGATGTCGCGGCTTCATTCTGACGTCACCGAACGGCTGACAGTGTCGCAGGCCTACAATCTTGATCGCAAGCAGACCATATTGACCGTGCTGGGCGATCTTAAACAGCAGCTGTAGTCGCCTCCTGCCGGGTCGATCGACGCTGGCGCCAAACTTCAAGGTTTCGCTGCGGTGCGACTTGCGATAATAGCGACGCAGCTTCTTCAAACATAACAAGACGGGCTCGATGCCGCCGATGAAAGACACTTCCCCATTCTACATCACCACCGCGATCGCCTATCCCAATGGCCGACCGCACATCGGCCATGCCTATGAGCTGATCGCCACGGATGCGCTGGCCCGCTACCAGCGGCTGGACGGGCGCGAGGTGTTTTTTCTCACCGGCACCGACGAGCACGGCCAGAAGATGCAGCAGACGGCAAAGCTCGAAGGGATTGCCCCGGAGGCTCTGGCATTGCGCAACTCGGACGAATTCCGTGCGATGGGCAAGCTGCTGAATTCATCGAACGACGACTTCATCCGCACGACGGAAGAGCGTCACCACCAGACTTCGCGCGACATCTGGAACCGGATGGCCGAGAATGGCGACATCTACAAGGATTCCTACGCCGGCTGGTATTCCGTGCGCGACGAGGCCTATTACCAGGAAAACGAAACCGAGAAGCGCGCCGATGGGTTGCGCTACGGGCCGCAGGGCACGGTCGTCGAATGGGTGCAGGAGGAGAGCTACTTCTTCCGCCTGTCGCAGTACCAGGACAAGCTGCTGGCGCTCTACGAGAGCGATCCCGAATTCATCGGCCCCTCCGAGCGCCGCAACGAGGTGATGTCCTTCGTCAAATCGGGGCTGCGCGACCTGTCGATCTCACGCACCACCTTCGACTGGGGCATCAAGGTGCCGAACGACCCATCGCATGTCATGTATGTCTGGGTCGATGCGCTCACCAACTACCTGACCGCGACTGGCTATCTGGAAGATCCCAATGGCCCCCGGGCAAAATTCTGGCCGGCCGATGTCCATGTGATCGGCAAGGACATCATCCGGTTCCACGCCGTCTACTGGCCGGCGTTCCTGATGTCGGCCGGGTTGCCGTTGCCGAAGCGGATCTTTGCCCACGGCTTCGTGCTGGCCAAGGGCGGAGAGAAGATGTCGAAGTCGCTCGGCAACGTGCTCGATCCGTTCGAGCTGATTGCCCATTTCGGCCTCGACCCGATCCGCTATTTCCTGATGCGCGAAATCTCGTTCGGGCAGGACGGCAATTGCAGCGAAGACGCCATCGGCACACGCATCAACGCCGATCTTGCCAACGGCATCGGTAACCTTGCCAGCCGTTCGCTGTCGATGATCGTCAAGAATTGCGACGGAAAAATTCCGGAATGCGGGCCTCTGTCAGATGAAGACAAGGCGATGTTGGCGCAAGTCGATGCCCTGGCCGATATCACCCGTGACGAGATGGGCAAGCAGATGATCCACCGGGCGCTGGCGGCCATCATCGCCGTCGTGTCTGAAACCGACCGGTACTTTGCCGGCCAGGAGCCCTGGGCGCTGAAAAAGACCGATATCGTCCGCATGGGAACCGTGCTGTACGTAACCGCCGAAGTGGTTCGCCAGATCGCCATCCTGCTGCAGCCGTTTGTGCCGGATTCGGCAGCCAAGCTGCTGGACCTGGTGGCCGCGCCTGCGGACAAACGCGATTTCGCGGCGCTGGGCGAGGCGGGTCGTCTCGTGCCGGGCACCCCGCTCGAAGCACCGAAGCCGGTATTCCCGCGCTACGTGGCGCCGGAGGTCTAGGACGACATGCTGATCGATACCCACTGCCACCTCGATTTTGCCGATTTCGCCGAGGAGCGCGATGCCATCGTGGCGCGTGCCCACGCATCCGGCGTCGGCCAGATGGTGACGATCTCGACACGTGTCGCCAAGCTGGACGGCCTGCTGGCGATCACCGACGCCTATCCGTCTGTGTTCTGCTCCGTCGGCACGCACCCGAACAATGCCGACGAGGAGCTCGACATCGAGGTCGAGGATCTCGTGCGGCTGTCGCGCCATCCGAAGGTGGTGGCCATCGGCGAGGCCGGGCTCGACTATTTCTACGACACGGTGAAGCCTGAGGACCAGCGCACCGGCTTTCTCCGACATATCGCTGCGGCGCGCGAAACCGGCCTGCCGCTTGTCATTCACAGTCGCAGCGCCGACGACGACATGGCTGAAATCCTGACCGAGGAAACAGGGAAGGGCGCCTTCCCCTTCATCCTGCACTGTTTCTCGGCGGGTGCCGATCTGGCAGCCACGGGCGTTGCGCTCGGCGGCTATATCTCGTTCTCCGGCATCCTGACTTTCCCCAAATCCGAGGAACTGCGCGCGGTGGCCAGGACCGTCCCGCATGACCGGCTTCTGGTCGAGACCGATGCGCCATACCTTGCGCCAAAACGCTGGCGCGGCAAGCGCAACGAGCCGTCCTACGTCGTCAACACGGCTGAAGTGCTGGCCGAGACCATCGGCGTCAGCAGTGCGGAAGTTGCGGCGCTGACGACCGAAAATGCATTCAGGATTTTTTCGAAGATGCCGAGGATCTGACGGCGTGACCTACAGGCGGCGGTTCACCATTCTCGGCTGCTCATCGTCTCCGGGCGTTCCGCGCATCACCGGCGACTGGGGCGCCTGCGACCCGACCAATCCCAAAAACAGGCGCAGCCGGGCGGCATTGCTGATTGAACAATTTGGGCCGGATGGCGGCGTTACCACCGTCGTCGTCGACACCGGTCCAGACTTTCGCGAGCAGATGGTCCGCGCCAGGGTCGAGGCAATCGACGCGGTTCTCTATACCCACGCGCACGCCGACCATATCCACGGCATCGACGACCTGCGCGGCTATTTCCACATCGACAACAAGCGCATTCCGATCCACGCCGACAGGGTCACCATGGACCGCATCCGGCAGGGTTTCGGCTATTGCCTGGAAACACCGACCGGCAGCAATTACCCGCCGATCGTCGAGCCTGTCATCATTGAGGATATGCAGGCGTTCGCAATCGACGGCGCCGGCGGCCCGATCCATGTCCAGCCGCATCTCCAGCAACACGGAGACATCCAGTCGCTCGGCTTTCGCATCGGCGACGTCGCATATTGCAGCGACGTCAGCGATTTCCCGCGAGCATCCGTCCAGGCTCTTGGCAACCTCGACGTGCTGATCATCGACGCGCTCCAGTACCGGTTACATCCAAGCCATCTGTCGCTAGAGCAATCGCTCGACTGGATCAGCCGCCTGAAGCCACAGCGCGCCATCCTGACCCACATGCACACACCGCTCGACTACGCCACCGTTCTCAGAGAAACACCAGCCAACGTCGAACCGGCCTACGACCAGATGAGCTTCGCGTTCGAGATCGACACGCCGGAGTAGCCGTGGATCTGCGATGGGTGCGGGGTTTGGTAGTATGTGGCTATCCACATCAGTTCCATAATCTATCTTATCCACCTTTTGCATCTAGTCGGGTACATTCTATTTTCAAGTGCGACATGCCAATGATTTCAAGGATTTATGACCGCTATGATAGTGTGGAGGAATGGAACGCACCTACTTGCAGCTCGACATGGACGAACGCCAGGATATTGCGCGATGGACCCCTGCCCGTTGTTGCCAGCGTGGCCATGGGCGGCGACTGAGACGTGAGATTTAGCGCAGGATCAATGTCCGCCGTCTGGCCGGCTCTCGTTGCAGCTTCGGTAAACCCGCGTCACACTTTTCTCCGCAGCGGAAAGTGAAAAGCCCGGCCGCGTGGAAGCGGTCGGGCTCTTTGGTTTTGGCGGGTCAGACCCGGCGGTGGTTTGTTATTTCTTGACCAGTGCTTCCATTGGAACTGGCTCGGAGATCGTCCAGTTGCCAACGACGCCGGGCTTGCCGTTCTTGGTTTCGACGATCAGGTAGCGCGCCTTGTTCTGGTGGTGCAGTTCGGCGGTGAAGGTGCGCGGTCCAAAGAGCGTCGGCTCGTCCTTCATCTTCTCGAGTTCGGCAACCACTGCGTCGGCATCGGTCGTGCCTGCGCGCTGGACGGCCTTGGCCCAGACGTCGATCATCGAATAGCCGGGATAGACGTACTGGCTGGAAGGATCCGTGCCGGTCTTCTTCTTATAGACGCCATTGAATTTCTGCACATCGGGATTTGGGTCGTCGCCGTAGATCGAGCCCTGGACCGGCGTGTAGAAGTTCGACAGGTCCGGCACGGCCGACAGCCAGTAGCTGCCATCGACGCCGGAGCCGTTGAGGATCATCGAGTTGATGCCGGCGGCGCGGATCTGCTTGATCGCCGAGACGGCGCCCGGCATCATCGTGCAGAGCATGATGGCGTCAGGCTCCTTGGGGAGCGACTTGATGCGCGTGATCTGGGCGGCGATCGAGGCATCTTCGTTCTTGAAGGTATCCTGGCCCACGAGCTTGGCGCCTTGGGCTTCAAGCTTCGGCATCATCCAGTCGAAGCCGTCGCAGATGCCCTTGTTGTATTCCGTCCAGGTGTCGAGCAGGCGGTAGAAGGTCTGGGCCTTCTTTTCCTTGAAGGCCCATTCGGCCATCGTCGCGCCCTGGACAGCTGCCAGCACGGAAGCCGAGAAGCTGTGCTTGCCGACGCCCTGGATACCGGCCTTGACCGATTCCGCGCAAAGGAAGAACGACACCAGTCCGGCATCTTCGGCGGCCAGTGCTGCCGGTGCCCCGAAATCGTAGTCGCAGGAAACGACTACCAGACTTGCGCCCTGGTCGATGACCGACAGGCCAGCCTTGGCGCCTTCTGCACGGTCGGACTTGGTGTCGGCGCTGACGACTTCGATCTTCTTGCCGAGCAGGCCGCCGGCAGCGTTGATCTCATCGATGCGGATCATCGCGGCATCGGTTGCGGGCTTGTCGTAAGCCTGCATGAAGCCGGATGCGGCCGTCGCAAAGCCCACAACGATCTTGCTGTCGTCGGCCATGGCCGGAACTGCGGCCGCGGCGAATGCCGTGGCCAGAACTGCTGCAAATAGTCTTCTTACGTATTCCATTAGCTGCTCCTTTATTGCCTGACGATTGTTGTCCTCGTCGGCTATTTGTTATGTTTACGCCTGAAAAACGTGATCTCGCGATTGCCTATCAAGCCGGCAGGACGAAGCGCGAGAATGACGATCATGATGACACCGAGGGCGATCTCCTGGAGCCCCTTGGGAAGAGCGAGGGTGACTGTGCCCACGGGGACACCCGCCTCCAGCCAGCGAAGAACCTGGATGAGGGCAGAGAGAAGGACCACCCCGATCACCGCGCCGGAAAGGCTGCTCATGCCGCCGACAACGAGCATGGAAAGCGTGATGAAGGTGAGGCCGAGATAAAAATTGTCGGGCGTGACGACGCCGATCGAATGCGCCATCAGAGCGCCTCCGAGGCCCATGACCACGCCCGAGATGGTGAATGCGACCAGCCGCTCCTTCGGGATATCGACGCCGGAGGCGGCAGCCGCCGTCGGCTCGTCGCGGGCGGCGCGCAAGGCCAGTCCCGAGCGCGAGATGGCATGCGCCCAGGCGATGAAGATGGCGAGGACGGCCGCACCCACATAAGGCCAGATGAGGCGCACGATGGGAATGCCCACCACCGACGACGTCGCGCCGGTAACATCCTGCCAGTTCGAGTAGATGGTATTGATCATTGCCAGCATCGCGAAGGTGGCGATCGACGCGGCAATGCCCGACAGGCGCATCAGCACCCGCCCGAAAACCAGGGCCGCCAGCCCGGCAAAGATCGCCGCAATAATCGCAGACTCCCAGTACGGAAGACGCGTCTCGAGCAGCCACCCGGGCAAGCCCGGAAGCGCGCTCTTCTTCATCATCGGGCTAATGGTCAGCCACGCTGCGGCATAGGCACCCATGCAGGTAAAGCCGATATGGCCGAAGCTGAGGACCCCGGAGTTGCCGATGAAGATATAGAGCCCGACGACCAGGGTGATGCGGACGAAGACATCGATCACCGCCTGGTTGAACGGACGCGAGCCGGTCATGACGGTCAGCACGGCGATCGCCAGCATGAGCAGAGACAGCAGGATCGGCGTCATGATCGTGCGCCGGGCGAGCGCGAAGGGTGCGGGCTTGCGCGGCGATGCCAGTTCGGCCGGCAAGGCGGGAGCGGTTGCAGTGGTCATGGATCAGACCCTTTCCTTGGTGCCGCGCGCGGCGATCAGACCTTGCGGACGGAAGAGGAGGACGAGGATGACGGCGCCATAGACGAAGGCATCACGGAACGGACGCGCATCGATCGGCAACACCACCTGCATGATGACGGAGGCAGCACCCAGCAGGAAGCCGGCAAGCACTGCACCCGGAAGACTGCCGAGGCCGCCGATCACCGTTGCGATGAATGCCATCAGCATGATCGCCCCGCCCATCTGGATATCGGCGGTGCCTGTCTGGCAGACGAAGATCAGCGAGATTGCGCCAGCCAGCGCTCCGGACAATGCGAAGGCCCCCATGATCACCCGGTTGGCCCTCACCCCGAGCATCCGTGCCATCGAGAAGTTTTCGGCGGCTGCGCGCATTTCCAGCCCGAACCTCGTGCGGCGCAGGAAGAGCGAAAGGGCGATCAGGATCAACACTGTCGCGACGATGGTGATCAGCTGCAGCAGAGGCAGCCGGGCGCCGAAGATCTCCACCGGTTGCGAGAGCATCGGCAGCAGCGAGATCGACTTCGGGCGGCTCGTGAAGAGCATCAGCAGGAAGTAGCGGATGACGAAACCGAGCGCGAAAGACGCGATCATCATGGTGGCCGGGTTGGCACGGCGGAAGCGGCGGAAGACGACGATTTCGCAGAGGACCGACAGCGCAGCACCCGTAGCAAGCACCAGCGGCACCAGCAGGTACCATGGCAGGTTGCCGGCAAAGACGATGGCCATCGCATCCGTGGATGGCCAGAGCAATGCGAAGACGCAGAAGGCGATGACGTCCCCGTGGGCGAAATTCACCAGGCGCATGACGCCGAAGATCAGCGCGATGCCGAGGGCGCCGAGGGCATAGAGCGAACCGAGGGACAGCGAGTCAAATACGATCTGCAACATCTCATTTGTCCTCGTAGCCGAAATAGGCGGCCTGGATGGCCTCGCTGGTGCCGAGTTCGCGGGCATCGCCGTCAAGCACGACCTCGCCACCGCGCATCAGCAGCATTCGTCCGCCGACGAGATTGGCGCGGGTGGAACTCTGTTCGACGATCAGCAGCGTCAACTTGCGCAGCGCCTGCAAGGCAATCAGCCGCTCGTACACCTGATCGGTGATGTTGGGCGCCAGCCCGAGCGACGGCTCGTCGATGGCGATCAGGCGCGGATTGGTCATCAGCGCCCGGCCGATGACGAGCATCTGCTGCTGGCCGCCAGACAGCAGGCCGGCCTGGCCGTTGCGGCGTTCCTTCAGCATCGGGAATGTCTGGTAGACCGCCTCGAGATCCTCGGCGACCTTGGCCTTCCAGCCGCGATCCTTTGCCTTCATTCCGGTGCCGACCAGCAGATTTTCCTCGATGGTCAGCGAACCGAAGACATCCCGGCCCTCAGGCACCAGCGAAAAGCCGAGGCGGGCAATATCCTCCGGCGCGCGGCCGGTGATATTGTAGCCGTCGAAATCGATCGTGCCTGCAAAGGCAGGCGTGACGCCGGCAATTGCGCGCAGCAACGATGATTTGCCGGCGCCGTTTGGCCCGGTAATGAAAACCGTGTCGCCATCCCTGATGGAAAACGATACGCCGCGCACGGCCGTCAGGCGACCGTAGCGAACCTCGATATTGGCGAGAACCAGCAGGCTCATAGCAGCACCTCCACGACCGGCAGCGCTGTGTCCGCAGCAGTTCCCATATAGGCGTGGCGGACCTTTTCGCTGTTGCGGATCGCAGCCGGTGTCCCCTCCTCTATGACAGCACCGGAATCGAGCACGACGATGTGGTCGCAGAGACCGAGGACGAGACCGACATTGTGCTCGATGATCAGCACTCCGCAGCCGAGTTCGCGGGCGATCTTGCGCACAAGGGACGACAGGTCGGCCGCCTCCTGGCTGCTCATGCCGGCGGCGGGCTCGTCGAGAAGGATGTAGGCTGGGCGGCCCATCAGCGCGCGGCCGATAGCGACCCGGCGCTCGTCCGTGTAGGGAAGCGTTCCGGCGATACGCGAACCGAGCGATCCGATGCCCATCCAGTCGAGCATGGCCTCAGCTTCGGCGACGGCGGCGCGCCGGCTCATGCCGAGCCCGACGCCGGTCACTTCCAGATTGTCGACGACTGCGAGGTCGCGAAACAGGCGCCCGCCCTGGAACGTTCGGGCGATGCCCCTGCGGCGTACTTGATGCGGCTTGAGGCGATTGAGCGATGCTCCATCGAGCTTCACTTCGCCCTCCGTCGGCGCCTGAAATCCGGTGAGGACGTTGACGAGCGTCGTCTTGCCAGCACCGTTCGGGCCGATCAGTCCGCTGATATGTCCGGGCGTGATGTCGAGCGTCACCGACGACAGCGCCTTGAGCCCTGCAAAGGCGACCGATATGTTTTGCGCGCTCAGTTCAACCATGTTCCCAGTTCCTTGTGTTACCGATGGAAAGGGAACGACGGGTCCGGCCGTGTTACAGGCTGCCGAGTCTAGCTATGTTCCCCTTTTTCGGTACCGGCGATCTCTGCGGACCGCTCGGCTGCCAAAGTCTCGCCGTTTACCGGCTTTGTCTTGTTGTTGCGCGTGCCAGCCTTTTGTCGGCTGGCGCTTCGAAGGGCCGGCTCGCGCCGACCTTAGCCTCGTCCCTTCCCTCGCCAGTCCTGACCGGTCGCGGGCCGCTGCCTCAGGCGGTCAGGTATTCTTCCGCCTTCCGGAGCTCGGCGCGGCGATCGGCGCGCGCAGCAAGAGCTTCCTCGAGGGTGACGGGAACGAAGCGCGCCGGCGTATGGGGCTGCATCTGGGCGATGCGATCCATGTCTGCCGAAATCACCACGCCGAGCATCATGTAGCCACCGCCCGATACGGCATCGCGGTGGAGTACGATCGGCTCCGTGCCGCTCGGCACCTGAACCGAGCCATAGGGGTAGCAGGCATCGACGATATTGGAAGGGTCGGAACCTGCACCAAAAGGCTGTTCACGGGGCATGAATTCGAGCGGTGTACCCCCACGAAAGCGGTAGCCGATGCGATCTGCCTCAGGGGCTACCTTCCAGGTATCCTCGAAGAACCGCTTTCCGGCAGCCTCGGTGATCCTGTGCCAGTAGATGCCGGGCAGCATGCGCAGTTCTGCCGGCATCGCGCCGAGGCCGCGCAGGGCCGCTGGTAGCGAGCGGCCGGCGGTACCTGTTGCCTGCCCGATGGGAAGCTCGTCACCGGCTTTCAGCACGCGGCCTTCAAAGCCGCCGAGCGCGCCCAGCACGTAGGTGGAGCGGGACCCGAGCACGACGGGCACGTCGATGCCGCCCGAAATTGCAATATATGCGCGCGCGCCGGATTTTAGGTAGCCAAAGGAGAGACGGTCGCCCGCCTTGACCTCGAAGCTTTCCCAGGTTGGGCGCTCCTCGCCGTTGACCTTGGGCGGCAACTCGCCGCCGGTGATGGCTACCACGGCCGGTTGAGTGAACTCCAGCTCAGGCCCCATGAACGTCGCTTCGAGGACCGCTGCTCCTGCGTCGTTGCCGACAAGCAGGTTTGCCATGCGGCTCGAAAACCGGTCCATGCCGCCGCCTTCGGGGATGCCGACGTGATAATAGCCGGGGCGACCGAGGTCCTGCACGGAGGTCGCAAGGCCGGGACTGATGACTTTAACGGCCATTGAGAAGCTCCATCAGTTGGACATTGGTACCAAGCATGTCTTTGTTGAAGTCGGTGAGCTTGAAGGTGCAATCGCGCGTCGTGGGCTGCCAGCGGTTCGCCTCGATTTCCTCGAGCGTGCCATCGTATTCGTCACGCGTGATCGACTTGAACTTGACGATGTCACCCGGCTTGAAGAGGCACATCTCGTCGATGAGATAGCGGATCTTGCGGGTCGGGTCATAGATCGGTGCCGGCGTGACGCCGTACATCTGGTAGCCGCCGGCGCCGCGCACCGAATAGATCGCCGCAAAGCAGCCGCCGTGACCGACGGTGAGTTTCGGTGTGTCCGTACGGGGACGCAGGTATTTCGGCGCCTCGATCTGCTTCTTGCGCTCCACCATCTGGTATAGCCATGGCAGGCCCGCCACGAAGCCGACCATGGAAACGAACCAGGGCTGACCGGAATAGGCGGCGATGAATTCCTCGATCGTGGCGTATCCGTTTATACGGGCCGAATATTCGAGGTCCGTCGCGCTGGGGTCCTGATGGCGCTCGCGGAAGCGCATTTCCGTCTCATGGGTCCAGGGATCCTGGAAATAAACGGGAAGCTCGATGATGCGTGTTTTCAGCGAGGCGTCGGACTTTGACGCGGCGTCTTCCATTGACTGCAGTTCTTTCAGAAGATCCTGCGGCGCAATGATATCCGGATCGAAGCGGATCTGGAAGCTCGCATTGGCCGGGCAGGTCTCGGTGACCCCTCGGATACCGGCCTCGCGAACCGCGTTGATCATCGAAAGGCCGGTGAAGAACGAAGTGAGCGACATTTCCTCGGACACCTCGCCGAAGATGTGTTCGTCACCGCCGAAGTTGAAGCGTATCGACATCGGTTCTCCTTTTCAGCTGGCAAGCGCCGCTGCGTTTTCGACAAGCCAGCCTTCCAGCCAGCGCGTATGCACGTTTCCTGATTGGACTGCCGGGTCTGCGGCAAGTGCCAGAAACAGCGGCTTGGTCGTCTTCATGCCCGAGATCTCGAGTTCGCCCAATGCCCTTTGAAGCCGCGCAATCGCCCCTTCCCGGGTCTCTGCGTGGACGATCAGCTTGGCGAGAAGTGAATCGTAGAAGGGCGGTACCTGGTAACCGGCGTAGAGCATCGAATCGAAGCGAACGCCGGGGCCGCCGGGTATCCTGAGATCGCCGACCTTGCCCGGAAACGGCGCGAAATCCTTGGCGGGATCTTCCGCGTTCAGCCGCACTTCGATTGCGTGTCCGCTGACCCTGATATCGGCCTGGGACAATCGCAATGGCTCGCCGCCGGCAATCCGCAGCATCTCCGCCACGAGATCGATGCCGGTCACAGCCTCGGTCACGGGATGTTCGACCTGGATACGGGTGTTCATTTCGATGAAATAGAAGCGGTCGGCGGCATCGTCGTAGAGGTATTCGACTGTCCCCGCGCCGGAATAGGCGACGGCCTTTGCGAGCGCTACGGCCGAGGCGCAGAGTTCTTCGCGCAGCGCGTCTGAGAGGGCTTGCGAAGGCGCCTCCTCCCAGACCTTCTGGCGACGACGCTGCAGCGAGCATTCCCGCTCGTAGCAATGGACCGCATTATGGCCGTCGGCAAGCACCTGCACCTCGATATGGCGGGCACGGCCAATGACCTTCTCCATATAAAGCCCCCCGTCCCCGAAGGCAGCCAGGGCTTCGGCCTGGGCCTGCGGATAGGCTTGCTCGAATTCGGCCGCCGAGTTGGCGATGCGGATGCCACGTCCGCCACCGCCGGCGGCGGCCTTGATCATCACCGGGAAACCGGTCTCGGCCAGTACGTCCCGCGCCGCCTCGATGCTTTCGACCCGACCGACCGAACCCGGAACAACTGGAACGCCGGCAGCAGAGGCAGCGAGGCGCGCCGAAACCTTGTCTCCCATCAGGCGGATTGCATTGCCGGAGGGGCCGACGAAGACGAGGCCTGCCGCACTCACGGCATCGGAAAACTCGGCGTTTTCAGCCAGAAAGCCGTAGCCTGGATGGATGCTGTCACATCCGGTGTCGCGGGCTGCCGCCAACAGGGCCTCGATGTTGAGATAGGACTTCTTGGCTGCCGGTGGGCCGATGTTGACGGCTTCGTCTGCCAGCTGAACATGCAACGCATCCGCATCGGCCGCGGAGTATACCGCTACCGTAGCAATGCCGAGGTCCTTGGCAGCGCGGATGACGCGCACTGCTATCTCGCCACGATTGGCTATCAGCAACTTCTTCAGCATCAGCCGACGTCCGCCAGCGGTGCGCCTGCCATGACAGGGTCTTCGTTGTCGACAAGAAAGGAGATGCCGCTACCGGCAACCTCGGCCTTAACCTCGTGGAAGGACTTCATCACCTCGATCAGGCCGATAACGTCACCGATTGCGACATCGTCGCCGTCGGCCTTCAATGGCGGCTGGCCTGGTGCCGCACTGCGGTAGAACGTTCCGGGAAGCGGTGAAAGGATCTGTGGCATGGAATGGGTCTCCTGTTCCGACAATGCAAGATGGATGCAGGCAATAAGGCCGCCATGGATGGCGGCCGCCGAAATCAGTGCCAGGGCGCGATTGCGCTGCGCACGGCCTTGGCAATATCGATAGCGTTCGGCGTATCCGAATGCACGCAAATCGTTTCGCAGCCAACCGGGAAGAGACTGCCGTCGGTAGCCGTGCCCTGTTTGTCCGTCAACGCGCGGACGCAGCGGGACGCCATCAGCTCCGGATCCATGGCCGGATGCTCGCGCGTGACGATCAGCGCACCCGCCGGCGTATAGTCGAGATCGGCATAGAATTCCGGGATGAAGCGGATGCCGCGCTGCGGGTAGATGCTTTCGTGCAGGGTACCTGTCATGCCGAACACCGGCACACCGAAGACTTCTGCCGCATCACATATGCCTTGAGCGACTTCTTCCTGGCGGGCGGCCATGTTGTAAAGGCTGCCATGCGGCTTGATGTGATTGAGCGGCATGTTTTCCGCTTTCAGGAAACCGAGCAGCGCGCCGACCTGGTAGATGACCGAGTTGGCGATCTCTTGCCGGCTCATCTTCATCTCGCGTCGGCCAAAACCCTGGAGATCAGGAAGCGACGGGTGTGCCCCGACTTTGACGCCATGCTCCTTGGCGCGGAGGACTGTCGTTCGCATATGGTCGGGATCGGATGCATGGAAGCCGCAGGCCACATTCGCCGCATCAATAAGCGGCATAAGCCCGGCGTCGTCGCCCAGCCTGTAAAGGCCAAAGCTCTCTCCCATGTCACAGTTCAGCGTGACGCTCATCGTTGTTGTGCCCCTTATAAGCTGCCGTCTTTGCGGCGTTGCACAAATCTTGTCCGAGCTTTTGCCTCTTGTGAAATAGTAATTTTCGTAATGTAATATCGAAAAAAACGATAATAAGAAATTGGTGGAACAGACATGAGCATCACACTGAAACAACTAGATTATTTTATTGCGTCTGCAGAAAGTGGACAAGTCAGCCACGCGGCCGTCAACCTCAACATCTCCCAATCGGCGGTAACGGCAGCGATAAAATCGCTGGAAGAGGAGCTCGGGGTCAAGCTTCTGGAGAGGACGCATGGAGGTGTGCGGCTGACGATGGAGGGCGCCCGGTTCCTCGATCACGCACGGATCATCACCGGAGCGGTCGCCGCTGCGGTTCACAGCCCTCTGCGCGAGCGTGCGGAACTGTCGGGAAAACTCACCATGGGCATGACTTACACGGTGACCGGCTATTTCATGTCGAAATACTACGCGCGCTTCCGAAAGACCTACCCGCATATCTCGGTGGAGATCAGGGAATTGCCCCGCGCCGAAGTCGAGCGACAGCTGGCCAGCGGCGACCTGGATATCGCGATCATGCTGGTCTCCAACCTGGCGAATTCGGACGAACTCGAACAGGAACTGCTGCTGCGATCATCACGCCGGCTTTGGCTCTCCGCCGATCACCACCTGCTGTCAAGGACCGAAATCAGCCTCGCCGACGTCGCGCAGGAGGACTATGTGATGCTGACCGTCGACGAGGCGAGCACGACCGCCACACGCTACTGGGATGCTGCCGGTAAAAAGCCGAATGCCGTGTTGACGACCAGCTCCGTCGAGGCCGTCCGCTCGCTCGTCGCAGCCGGTGTCGGCGTCACTATCCTGTCGGACATGGTTTATCGGCCGTGGTCTCTCGAGGGGCAGCGCATCGAAGTTCGCAGACTGATCGAACCCGTCCCCAGCATGGATGTCGGCCTGGCCTGGGCGCGCGCCCGACCTATGGCCACGGCTGCAGCGACATTCCGAGCTTTCATGTCCGTGACACTTGGTGGTGGGGGCTGAGCCGGCAAGTTACCTTAGCCTGCTGCCTTTGCACTATCGCGGTCGGATCTGACTGATGGCGCTGACGATTTCACGAAACAGCGGTGCCTCAGCGAGCGATTCCAGCGGGACCGACAGCTTGGGCTTCCAGTTCGGATAGCTGGTGCTGGTGCCCGGAATGTTGGTCGGGTTCGGTTCGTTGGTGAGGTCTGCAAGCCTGACCGCTACCATCGCGGATGGCGTCTGCGCGATATAGCGATAGGAGGCTACGGCAAGGGCAACACTTTCGTCTTCGCCCGTTGTTATCGCTGGCTCGCGAACCTCGGCATCTGCAAAGGCACGAAGCAGGTCATCACGCTCCTCCTGCCTTGCGATCTCGTGGACTTCGGCAAGCTCGGCGGGCACCAGCCGATGCTCGGAGCGTAGCGCAATGTCGTCGCCGCGCCACCAGCCCGTAAATGTCTGGTGATCGTGGGTGGAGACGCAGGCAAGCGCGAGGGCCGGGTAGGCTTCCGGAGCGATGAACCCCTGCCCGTTTCGCTCGTAAGACAGAATGCGGTAGGAGAGTATCTGCGCGTCGGCAAGGTCTTCGCGGAGACCACCGGGAATATTGCCGAGATCCTCGCCTATGACGATAGAGCGGTATTGCTGCGATGCACTGGAGAGGACCTGCAGCAGGTCTTCCTGCGGATAGGATACATAGGCCCCGTCTGCCGGAGTGCCGCTGGTGGGTACGAGGAAGAGGCGCGAAAGAGCGGCCGCGTGGTCGATGCGGATCGCGCCGGCGTAGCGCATGGCAGCCGCCAGCATCTTGTGGAACGGCGAGGCTTTGCCGGATGCGATGGCGTCCGGCAAAAGGGCGGCCAGCCGCCAGTCCTGGCCGTCGATGGCATAGGGTTCGGGCGGGTTACCGATGCTGGCGCCGGAGACGTAGAAATCCGGATCGCTCCAGGTTGCGGAGCCATCAAGCGCCTCGCCGACGGCAAGGTCGAGGTATAGCCCGATGCGCATGCCACGTTCCCTGGCACGGGTGCCGGCTTGGCCGAGTTGCTGATGCGCCAGCCACTGCAGCCATTTGTGGAACATGATGTTTTCGGAGTGCTCCTCCGCAAAGCGGCCGACCTCCTCTGAAAATGGAGTGCGATAAGCATCCGGCCATGCGTGCCAACCGGTCCCGACACCGCCCCTGCCCATCTCCGTGGAGAGGGCTTCAAACAGAGCGTGTCGCTGCAGGCCTTCGCCGCCTTCCGAGACATAGGCGGCAAAATCAGGGCTGCCGCGACCGCCCTTCCCGCTCGTCCAAAGGTCCCGGAGCACCTCGAGCTTCAGTTCCGCCACTTGCCTGTAGTCTACAAGCTCCGTGGCACGAAGTCGCCGGATGCGCTCATCCAGCGCGGGCGTCATCGCGAAGCCTTCCACCGCATCGACTGAAATATAGAAAGGGTTGAGAAAATGCCTGTTGGAAGGCTCATAGGGGCTGCAGCGCTCGGGATCGGCCGTGAATGGCGCGTGCAGCGGGTTAAGGCCAATGAAGTCGGCACCCAGCGGGCCTGCCAGATCGCAACAAGCCTCGAGATCGAGGAAGTCGCCGATGCCCCAGTTGCGGGCTGAACGAAGCTCGTAGAGCTGCAGGCTGAGACCCCAGCACGGACGATCTATGAGCTCCGGAGGCAGGAAGCAGTTGGCGGGGCCTGTGGGTGCTGTTTCATCATCGAACGTGACCTTGAGCGCCGTCAGCATCATCCGCAGTGTAGCGTCGGATACTGCCGTTGTGCTGCCGTCCGAGGACGGCCGGCGGAGGTCTATGCCGTGGGTGCGGGCAAGGCTTCTCAGGCTCTGATGATGTTTCTGCATTGGCTGTCAATTCCTCGAGCGCCGGGACGGAGGCCCTTGCGGCGTTGCTAGGACAACAAAATCGGTTTGCTATTGTTCCGAACCAATCGCCAGCCATTGGGTAGATGAGCGTCGGAATGCTCTCCCTGAAGTCTCCGTGGCCCGGAGTGGCGACGGACCGAACTGACCTACGCCGCTCGCTGCAACGAACTGATTTTCTTTGCTGTGCAGCCATCCTCATGGCAATAGAGCGTGTTGCCGGCATGCCGCTGGCTATGGAAGCCTAAACCGATCGTGAGGACCAAAGCATGCAGTTTGCCCGCATCAACGATTTGATGATCCATTATCAAATCATCGGCGCGCCGGCCGACAAGCCGACCATCGTCTTTGCCAATGCTCTCGGCACAGATTTCCGCATATGGCGCGACGTGATCGTCCGGCTTGCGGGCGATTTTGCCATCGTGCTCTATGACAAGCGCGGTCACGGCCTGTCGGATGTCGGCCAGACCCCATATGCGATCGAGGACCATGCCGGCGACCTCGCCGGTCTTCTCGACATGCTTTCCGTCAGCAATGCGTATATCTGCGGCCTTTCTGTCGGTGGGCTCATTGCCCAGTCGCTTTACCAGCGCCGTCCCGAACTGGTGCGAGGCCTCATCCTCTGCGGCACGGCGCCAAGGATAGGGACACCCGACCTCTGGAATGACCGCATCGCCGCAGTTAAGGCCGGCGGCATAGAGGCGCTTGCCGACGGCATCATGGAGCGATGGTTCACGGAAGAATTCCGACGCCCAGAGAATACAGCCTATGCCGGCTATCGGAATATGCTGGTCCGTCAGCCGGCGGAGGGATACGTGGCGACCTGCGAGGCGTTGAGAGACGCAGACTATGAGACGGCGGCGACGTCCATTGCCGTACCGACGATCTGTGTCGCCGGCGGTAAGGACGGCTCGACACCGCCTGACGTCGTATTGGCAATGGCCAAGCGCATTCCCGATGCGCGCTATGAACTGATCCGCGATGCAGGACACATAGCCTGCGTTGAACAGCCGGCGTTGCTCACCGAAATCATCAAGGCCTTTATCGCGGAAGTCGAGACGGGTAAGTAGGCGATCTTTCGGTTTCTCAGGCCGCGTAGGGCATGGCCTGGGAGACGAAATTGCGGGCCGACTGACGCTGCTCCTGGATGTGCAGCTTTTCGACCATCACCAGCAGGTCGGTGACGCCACCAGCAGTGCCGTGGCGCCGGCCAAGGCGTCGCAACAGGCGTTGAGATACCGTATCCAGCATGGTCTCCATGGTGGACCGCGACGCCTGACGCCAAAGCATCGTCGCCTCGACGAACAGCGTGCTGATATCGCGCGACAATCCGGCGGCTTCAAAGAGGGCACGCACGGCATGCATGCGTCCGGTGCCGAGAATGGACCGCACACGAGGCTCGCTGCAGCCTGAGAGATTGGCGACGGCGCCGGCAAAGAAATCGACCTTGCCGCTGCACAGCGTGTGCATCAGGAAAGCCGGCGTGAGGCGCCCGGACAGCCGCAGGTGCTCGACCATTCCGGAGATTTCATCATGGTTGACGGCACCCGCGATTGCCACGGTGGCCGCCTCGCCTGCCTCTCGGGTCACATGCTGCAGGCGGCGCGGGCTGAGGGTTGCCTGTACGAGCGAAAATTCCGCCAGCGCGTCGCTGACCTGCTGCATCAGCAGATGGCGGGCATCGCAGGGCAAGTCATGCCTCTCGAGAAGCAGCCGGCGGATATCGGCGGAATGGCCCAGCCGATCCGTGACACGCTTCAGCGAAGCGCGCGACCAGCAGGCACCGTCATTCTCCAGAAGGCAAAGAACTTCCTCTTCGTCGCCTATCTCGGCAATGGCCGCAACGACCGACGCACCGAGTGCCCCGCGCGAGGCAATCAGCACCCGCGTCACGCTGTCGCCGCGCGAGGCGAGGTCGACGAGATCGGCGTCGTTAAACAGCGGCGAGCAGAGGATGACCTGGGCAGCAATTTCTGGCTGGTCGGTGGCTAGCGACAGGATGACGTTGCGCGGCGCATCTGCTGCATGGGCCAGTGCTTCCGCGAGAGACAGGCGGACGCGCGGCGATGGATCGTCTAGCAGGAAAGTCATCGCCATCTCGGCCGCATCGCGTTCGGCAGCCGGCATCGTCGTGCCGAGATAGGCCCGACCAAGCGCATTGGCAGCCCTTGCCCTGTCGCCGGCCTTGGCCGTTTCCGTCCAGCGAAGAAATGCCTCTACGATCACTTTTCCGGCCTCGATGTTGGGGACGGCTGCCGTCCGCTACTGTGATTCCGAGACTAGCGGCAAAAAGTTTATGATTGGTTCACCATAGGCGTTAAGCGTCCGGTAAGATTGTCGAATTGGCCGACGACGGGTAAATCGACATCGAATTACGACTTTGGCGTGGGTGGACGCAGCAGTTCGAACACCGTGCTGGCCTCGCTGTAGTCCATATAGCCCATGCGGCCCATGGGCCGTGCCAGTTCCATGTCGAGGCGCCCGTCGCGGATGATCACCTCGTCGATGCGAATGCCGACGACTTCGCCGAACACCATGAAATTGTTGGCCGGCGTCCCGGACAAGGTCATGGGATTACGGATTTCCGTCACCCTGCATTCGAGCACGGCGAAGGCCTCGGAGACGTAGGGCGCATCGATCAGTTCAGCGGGTGCCGCCGTCAAGCCCGCGACATCAAACTCGTCGACCCCATAGGGTACGCTCACCGAGGAGGCATTCATCTGTTCGATCAGGTTGCGGCTGACGAAATTGGCGGTGAACACGCCGGTTTCTTCCGCGTTCCGGGCGCTGTCCTTGCGGCCCTGCGAGGAGAACATGATGATCTTCGGGGTGTCGCAGACAGCGTTGAAGAAGGAGTAGGGGGACAGGTTGATCGAGCCATCCCTGCCCTTGCTGCCGATCCAGCCAATGGGCCTTGGCGTGACGATGGCTTTGAACGGATCATGGGACAGGCCGTGCCGGTTGGTGTCCGTGCTGTAGAACATCAGCCGTCGCCTCCGCCGACCCAGGTCACGGTGTCGCTGAGTTCAGGGCGCGGCCGCTCGGTGATCGGGAAGGTGGTCGATCCGACATGGATGAAACCTGCAACCTTCTCGCCGGGCCTGATGCCGAGCAAAGGATAGGCGCGCTCGTCATAGGCAAACCACTCGCTCAGCCAGTTCGCGACATAGCCATGGGCGTTGGCCGCCATCGACAGATTGAGGCAGAGCGCGCCAGCCGACAGGACCTGCTCCCATTCGGGCACCTTGACATGAGGTCCGGCGGTGCTGACGACAGCGATGACGACAGGCGCGCGGGTGAACCGGGCGAGTTCGACCTTCCTCATTTCGTCGGAAAGGTCAGGCTTTGCCTCCCGCGCCAACTGCAGCAGCGCCTCGCCGATCTTGGCTCGCTCGTTACCCTGGTAGACGATAAAGCGCCAGGGTGCGAGCTTGCCGTGATCCGGCACGCGCGAGGCCAGTCGCAACATGTCCTCGAGTTCGCCCCTGCCCGGCCCGGGTTCGCACATCTGGAAGGCAGGCGTCGACCGGCGGACAGCGAGGTAATCGATCAGCGTGATGTCGTTTTTCATCAGAAATTCCATCGTGGCGACAAGGTCGCAAGGGTCATGAATGGCGATGCCGGTTTGTCGCTGCCGGCTGCGCCGATGTCAATTGCCGCTGCAGGGACAAAACCATGCGAAACCCGGGGGTATGATGGTCAAGGTCTTGAATTTGCCACCGCGTTGGTCTTCTGTTGCGGATTGATACGCGTCATCGATCGGTGGGAATTCATGTCGGCTTTTGTTCATACCGGTCGTATAGGCCTGACGGCGATGCTTTTGCTCGCTACCGGCCTCTCCGTCCGGGCAGACGATGCCTTCAAGGAATTCAAGCAGCTCGACAGTACGGCGAAAATGCCGAAGCTAAACGCTTTCATCTCCCCGGGGACGGACAAGAAGGCAGCCGCCATCCGCGATGTCGCACTCGACGCCAAGCTGACGGCGGATGGGCCGCCTTTGCAACAGGGTCTGTCCTGGTACGTGTTCAGTCCTGTCGCTGGCGGTGACGGAAAACTGCCGCTGGTGGCCAGCTCCAAAGGCGGTTCGGCGGCCTTTCAGCTCGGCCCGGGGGATTATTTCGTCAACGTTTCATTCGGTCGCGCCGGCGTTACCAAGAAGCTCACGGTGCCGGAAAGCGGCGAGACGCAGAAGCAGGTCATGGTGCTCGATGCCGGCGGCATCCTGCTCAACGCGGTGTCCGGCTCCGATGTCAGGATTCCACCGGCCGAGCTCAGTTTTTCCGTCTATTCCAACGAGGTGAAGGAGGACGGGACACGCGGTCTCGTCATGTCCGACGTCAAGCCGAACACGCTGGTGGGACTCAGCGCCGGGACCTACCACATTGTCTCGGAATACGGGCAGGTCAATGCCATCATCCGCGCCGATATCCAGGTCGAGGCCGGCAAGGTGACCGAGGCGACGATCCAGCATCGTGCCGCAAAACTCACTTTCAAGCTGGTTTCGGATGCCGGCGGCGAGGCCATTGCCGATACGGCCTGGTCTGTGCTGACGGCTGCCGGCGATATCGTCGGCGAGAGCGTCAGCGCCTTCCCGACGATGATACTGGCGGAGGGGCGCTACACTGCCGTCGCCCGCAACAAGGACAAGATCTATCAGCGGGATTTCAGTGTTGCGGCCGGCAAGAACACCGACGTCGAGGTGCTGATGAAAGAGCAGCAGCCACAGGATCTGCAGGATCCGGAAAACGGACCTGACGACCAGCTGCAGCAGGCACCTTCGCCGCAGGCACCGGCCGCACAGGCGCCGACCGCACCTCCCGAGGCCGGCGGACCCTCCGCCGTCCAGCCGCCGCTGCCTCCAGGCGACGACGGTACCAGCATGGATTAGCGGGCTCAGGTCGGCTTCGTCAGACTCAGCTGGCGCGGCTGAGAACCGGGCGCTTCGGCGGCGCCATCGAGAACACGGCGCTGTAAAGTCGTGACAGCAGATCCTTGCGATCGGCACCCTCGCTGAGTTTTTCAAAGGTGATGAGGTCACCGATATGGGAGGTGATCGTGCTGCCGGAGAGGCGTCGGAATTCGCGGATCAGCATCGAGATACGAAGCGTCAGGGAAAGCTTGCTCGCAAGGTGGAACAGCCGGCCGTTCTGGCCTTCGAAATAGATCGGAATGACGGACGCCCGCGCTGCCTGCACCAGCTTTGCCGGGAAGATCTTCCAGGGCAGATCTTCCGCCAGACCAAATCCCCGCTTCGCCGTGGCCACGCCGCCGGCTGGAAAGACGATGATGGTCACGCCTTCCTTCAGGAGACGAACGGCCTCGTGGCGGGTCTGCATGTTCATCGCCATCGCTTCGCGGGTTTCCTCGAACGAGATCGGCAACGAATAGGCGCTCATCTCCGGAACCTTGAGCAGTTCGTCGTTGATCAGCACCCGGAAGGGACGACCGAGTTGTTCGGCCAGCGCCAGCACCGCTATCCCGTCGCCGATGCCGAACGGATGGTTGGCGACGATGACGAGCGGCGTGTCGGGCAGATTGACCGGCGGCCAGGCGCCGCGCACGTCCATCCGGATGTCGATAAGGTCCAGCATCTTGCCAAACACACGGTCGCCGGAGGCAACGATGTCGCTGCGCCAGATGTCGTAAAGCCGCGCGTAACGATCTCGGCCCGACAGGCCCTCGATGGAGCGGATGAACCAGCGCTTCAGGCGAGGATCACGGTCATTGGCGTAGGAAAGCACTTTGAGCTTCACGATTGTTCCGGGTAGGCCCCGCCCCTGATCACACTGGCGTCGGTATATTACACTTCGATGTCAGTTCTCTGACAGAGCCAGCACGGCTCTGTCAGAGAGTGATCGCTCAGGCTGCCCGCGCCGCCTTCTCCGCTGCCTTGCGGCGAACGTCCGGAGGCGTGGCTTCCAGCGTCAGGCTTTCGATAGCCGCATCGAGCGACATCGAGGTCTGCGCCTGCGAACCGAGGCGGCGGATATTGACCGAGCGCTCCTCGGCTTCCTTCTTGCCGCAAACGATGATCACGGGCACCTTGGTGACGCTGTGCTCGCGGATCTTGTAGTTGATCTTCTCGTTGCGGAAGTCGGTCTCGACCTGCAGGCCTGCTTCGCGCAGCATCTCGGCTACTTCCATACCGTAGTCGTCAGCCTCGGATGTGATGGTTGCGACGACGATCTGCTGCGGTGAAATCCACAGCGGCATGTGACCGGCGAAGTTCTCGATCAGGATACCGAGGAAGCGCTCCATCGAGCCGCAGATAGCGCGATGGATCATAACCGGCTGGGTCTTTTCCGAGTTCTGGTCGATGTAGAAGGCGCCAAAGCGTTCCGGCAGGTTGAAGTCGACCTGCGTCGTCCCGCACTGCCATTCGCGGCCGATGGCGTCACGCAGCGTGTATTCGAACTTCGGACCGTAGAAAGCGCCCTCGCCCGGCAGGATGCCGGTCTTGATACGCCCGCCCGATTGCGCCTCGATGGTCTGGAGCACTTCCATCATGACGGCTTCGGCGCGATCCCACAGGGCATCCGACCCGACCCGCTTTTCCGGCCGTGTCGACAACTTGACGACGATTTCCTGGAAGCCGAAATCCTCATAGACCGAGAGGATGAGATCGTTGATCTTTAGGCATTCGGCGGCCATCTGCTCGTCGGTGCAGAAGATGTGGGCATCGTCCTGCGTAAACCCGCGCACGCGCATCAGTCCGTGCAAGGCGCCGGAGGGCTCGTAGCGATGAACGTTGCCAAATTCTGCAAGTCGCACAGGCAGTTCGCGGTACGACTTCAAGCCATGCTTGAAGATCTGGATATGGCCGGGGCAGTTCATGGGCTTCAGCGCGAAGACGCGTTCGTCGTCGGTCTCATCGCCGGCAACCGTCACCTTGAACATGTTGTCGCGGTACCAGCCCCAGTGTCCCGAGGTTTCCCAGAGCGACTTGTCGAGCACCTGCGGCGCGTTGACTTCCTGGTAGTCGCGCGCAAGGCGCCGGCGCATGTAGGATACCAGCGACTGGAACAGCCGCCATCCCTTGCCATGCCAGAAGACCACGCCGGGTCCCTCTTCCTGGAAATGGAACAGGTCCATCTCGCGGCCGAGGCGACGATGATCGCGCTTCTCGGCTTCAGCCAGAATGTTCAGGTAGTTGTCGAGTTCCGACTGTTCGGCGAACGCCGTGCCGTAGATGCGGGTCAGCATCGGATTGTTGCTGTCGCCACGCCAGTACGCACCGGCCACCTTCATCAGCTTGAAGGCAGTGCCGATCTGGCCGGTCGAGGCCATATGCGGGCCACGGCAGAGGTCGAACCAGTCGCCCTGGTAGTAAATCTTCAGATCCTGGCCAGCAGGGATCGCATCAACCAGCTGGACCTTGTAGGTCTCGCCCTTGTCGGCAAATACCTGCTTGGCCTTTTCGCGCGACCAGATCTCTCTTGTGAACGGCTTGTTGCGCAGGATGATTTCCTTCATCTTCTTTTCGATGACGGGCAGGTCGTCCGGCGTAAACGGCTCGTTCTTGGCAAAGTCGTAATAGAAACCGTTCTCGATCACCGGACCGATGGTCACCTGCGTACCGGGCCACAGTTCCTGCACGGCTTCTGCCATGACATGGGCCGCGTCGTGGCGAATGAGTTCCAGCGCGCGTGGGTCGGTACGGGTGACGATCTCGATCGCCCCTGAGGTCACCGGTTCGGAGAGGTCCTGTACAGTGCCGTCTATGGTAATTGCCACGGCCTTCTTGGCCAGCGACTTCGATATCGATTCGGCGACATCCCGGCCTGTTGCGCCGGCTGCAAAGCCGCGCACCGAACCATCGGGAAATGTCAGGGAAATAGCATCCGTCATCATAAGCTTCCTTATCCAGTCCCGCCAACCAATGCGGGTGGTGCGTCATAAACGAGATGGGCAATAGGCCGCCGATCTCGCAGCGCCTGATAGATGTTTTCAGGCTTTGAGTAAAGATCAGGCACGCCGTTCATGTTCTACCCGGCCGTGTATGATGTTGTTTATCAGGCGCCCGGCGAGCGGCGCAGGGCCAGATATCGCCACGGCGTCCACCACCGGTATCTGCGCTCGAGAACCTCCGGAACGGGGTCGAAGCCGCTGCTGCCGCCAGGCCCGCAACTGCCGACGCGAAACAACGTCATCCAGCCACCGGGCCAGAGGCCATGTCGTGCGATTGCCTCATAGCCGTATTCCGAACAGGTCGGCAGGTGGCGACAGGAATTGCCGATGAAGCCGGAAAGTGTCAGCTGGTAGAGTCGGATCAGGCCTATCCCGAGCAGCCGGTCCGGGGTCTTGCGGAAGGGACCGGCATAGTTTCTGGATTGGCGGGGTTTATCGTCATGGCCGTGCGCGTCGCACATGGTCAGGCCTCCACGGCTGCGCCGCGTCTGGCCTCGATCTGCTCGATGGCATCGATGACGGCGTCGAATGTCAGCATCGTCGATGCGTGCCGCGCCTTATAGTCCTTGACCGGGCGGAGGTATCGCATCTCCTCGAATCGGCCGACAGGCCCCTCGCCGTCTGCCTTCAGCATCGCCAGCATGTCGCTTCGAGCTTGGCGCAGTTCAGACACGGTCGCCCCGACCACATGGCGTGCCATGATTGACGATGAAGCCTGGCCGAGCGCGCATGCCTTGACGTCGTGGGTGAAGTCGCTGACCACATTTCCATCGAGTTTCAGCCATATGGTGACGCGGGAGCCACATAGACGCGAGTGCGCCTTGGCGCTGGCATCCGCATCCTCAATCACGCCGATGCGCGTTATGTTGCCGGCAAACTCAAGGATTTTGGTGTTGTAGATGTCGTCCATTGCGCTCCGGGCTCCGATATGGCGGTCACTGTATTCTAAACGAAAAACACACCGTGTCCGATCGAACACTTTCACATCGAGGGTGCCGTACTATATGTATCTCGTTCGTAGGACATGATTTTACAACGCTCTTCTGCGAGTTTCACCCGAAACAGTGTACGACGGCCGCGAGAATCTGGACGTATGGACTGATTTTGCCGAAAGCCGTGTCCGGCTGGCAATGTCGCTGACGAGACTGAAACGATCCCTATCGCGGATCAGGAGAGCCTGAAATGGACGCTGTGTTGAAGAATTTGGCGCTGACCGACACCCACCCGGATCGTCCGACTCAAAAGGAAGCCGAGGATGCCGTGCGTGTCCTTCTCCGCTGGGCCGGTGACGACCCGACCCGGGAGGGATTGATCGACACGCCCGCACGCGTCGCCAAGTCGTACCGCGAACTGTTCGCCGGTTACGACCTGGATCCGGAAGATGTGCTTGGCCGGACCTTCGAGGAAGTGGCTGGCTACGACGACATGGTTCTGGTGCGCGACATTCCGTTCTTTTCCCATTGCGAGCACCACATGGTGCCGATCATCGGAAAAGCTCATGTGGCCTACCTGCCGAACGGCCGCGTTCTTGGCCTGTCCAAGATCGCCCGCGTGGTCGATATCTTCGGGCGCCGCCTGCAGACCCAGGAAACTATGACGGCACAGATCGCCACCGCAATCGACGAGACGCTGCGTCCTCGTGGCGTTGCAATCATGATCGAGGCCGAGCATATGTGCATGGCCATGCGCGGCGTGCAGAAGCAGGGATCGACAACGCTGACGACACGGTTCACCGGCTCTTACAAGGTCGATCCGGCCGAGCAGGCGCGTTTCATGACGCTGGTGCGCGGACGCTAATTTCAGGTGACGGTTTGCGATGATAGGATTCAGGGAGCCTTCCCGCGACAAGGCGGAACTTGAGGATGACGGCGAGTTCACGCCGCGTTTCGACGATGGCGGTCTGATCACCGCTGTCGTCACCGACGCCAGTGATGGTGTCCTGCTCATGGTAGCGCACATGAACGCCGAGGCTCTGTCCCTCACGCTCAGCACCGGCATTGCGCATTATTACAGCCGTTCGCGCGCCAAGATCTGGAAGAAGGGCGAAACGTCCGGCAATTTGCAAACGGTTATGGAAATCCGTACCGATTGCGATCAGGATGCAATCCTGCTGAAGGTCGAGGTTGGGGGTCATGCTGCCACCTGCCATACCGGTCGGCGCTCGTGCTTCTACCGGGTCGTCGAATTGCAGGACGGTAAGCCGGTGGTGCGCATCGTCGACACTCACCGCCACTTCGACCCACGCGATGTATATGGCCATTAAAACAAATTGATCCGGCAGGGCATTACACTGTTAAGCCCTGTAGACGTATGATGTTCAGGCAAACAAAAAGGGACGCGATATAACAAGAGGCGCGATACGTCTCGAAGGAAGACAAGATGCTGAACTGGCGTTTCAATCGTCAGGGAGCCGGACAGAGTTCGGCGGTTACCTCCCCGGCCAAAGGCAACGATCTCTCCGCAACGGCCCTCATTCCCGTCCTTCCCAGCAAAGCGAAAATCGCTTTGGCGCTGGGCGGCGGCGCAGCGCGAGGCTGGGCGCATATCGGCGTGCTGAGAGCGCTCGACGAGGCCGGCATCGAGATCGGTATGATTGCCGGCACATCGATCGGCGCACTCGTCGGCGGTTGCTATCTGGCCGGCAAGCTCGATGAACTCGAAACATTCGCCCGCTCGCTTACCATGCGCCGCATTGCCAGCCTGCTTGACCTGACCATTGGCGGAAGCGGGCTCTTCGGCGGCATGCGACTGACCAAGCGGATGCAGGAGCACCTGCAGGGGCTGAGCATCGAGGACCTGCCCAGGCCATTCGTTGCCGTGGCGGCCGAACTCAACACCGGCCATGAGGTGTGGATCACCAACGGATCATTGATCACAGCATTGCGTGCGTCCTACGCCCTTCCCGGAATTTTCGAGCCGGTGCGCAGCAACAACCGGACGCTGGTTGATGGCGCGCTCGTCAATCCGGTGCCGGTCTCGGTCTGCCGGTCCTACGAACAGCCGCTGGTCGTCGCGGTCAACCTCAATTACGATCTCTACGGCCGTTCGGCCGTGGTCAAGCACAACGCTCTGCAGCCTGCGACCGACATCCATCGCCAGTCCGAAGCGCCGTATACCAGGCTCGGTATGACCGGCGTCATGGTGCAGGCCTTCAACATCATACAGGACAGGATTTCGCGCGCGCGTCTTGCCGGCGACCCACCGGACCTGGCGCTGCATCCGCGACTGAGCGATATCGGCCTATCCGAGTTTCATCGCGCCGGTGCGGCCATCGATCGCGGCTATGAGGAGGCTTCGGCTCGACTTCCGGAAATTCGCCGCATGCAGGAGGCCTATGCCCGCTGACGCGGTGGGTGGCGCACATCCCGCAGTCGTAGCTGGGGAGGCGCTGTGATCAGCCCCTTCCCCAGGACATTTCATCCAGCGATATAGGCCTTGATCTGTTCGGCCTCGAGTTCAATCTCGCGGATATGAGCCTTGACGACGTCGCCGATCGAAATGATGCCGCTGAGCTTGCCGTCGTCTTCCACCGGTACATGGCGAAACCGTCTTTGCGTCATCATCTCCATGACTTGGTCGACCGTCGAATCTTCGCTGCAGCGGACGATGTTATAGCTCATCACTTCCACGACCGGTTGGTCGAGGCTGGAGCGGCCATATTTGGCAACAGCTTTTACAACGTCCCGCTCCGTGAATATGCCGGAGATAGTGCCTCCGAGCGATCCGATCACCAGCGCACCGATACGGTGTTCCGCCAGGATCGCAGCGGCCTCAAGCAGCGTCGTGTCCGGACCGACGGTCACCACGGCGCGACCCTTGGCGTCCAAAATGGATTTTACGGAAATTGGCATTCGATCCTCCCCTTTCGAAATCGCAATAGGATTCCGGTCGCCCGTGGTCTCCTCCCTCCGCGCGGCCGGAATTCGATGTTGCACTCAGGTTGCCGGGAATGCAACCTTCAGCCATCGATGGCGGCGACGTCTTCAGGCGGCGTCGGCAATTCTATCGGGCGGTCGAACAGCGAAAAGAGCAGGAAACCGAAGATAAAGCCGCCGACATGAGCGTCCCATGCCACGTCCTGCGATCCATCGCCAATCAGCGGCATGCCGAAGGCGATGAGTATATTGGTGAAGAACCAGAACAGGATGAACATCAGGACTGTCCGGCTTCGCAATGCGCCAATGATCGACAGTCTTGGATTGAGGTGCGATTCCATCGGGCGAGGCCCGCGTTTCTCGGGCGGAAATGCAAAGCGGCAGGCAGCCCCCATCAGCGCCGAGACGACGCCCGATGCGCCGATCATCAACGTCATCTGGCCCCAATGGATGGCGGCATTGAGTGCTGCAGCTGCGATTGCCGAAAGTATCCAGAATGCGATGTAGCGCACCGGGCCGATGCGGCGAGCCACCGGCGCACCGAAGGCCATCAGCCACAAGCCGTTAAACAGGATGTGCTCGATGCTTGCATGCAGCAGCGAATAGGTTACCGGCGTCCAGAGCCACTCCAGACCCTGCTGCGACAAAGGCGTTGTGTAGCGGCCCGGTACGAAGCCGAAAGTAAAGAAGAACCAGTCGAGCGTGTCCGTCGAAAAAAATACGCTCTGGATCAGAAAGATCGCCAGCAGCAGGCCTAGGCTCGCGACGAGGACGGGGGGAAGATTGAAGATCGGTGTGCGTGGCGGAGGCGCGTCTGGGCGGTTCTCCACTGTCGGGGGAAGATTGGGCACATCGTCTTGCATGTCATGCTCTTCGTCGTGAAAGGAAAGCGCAAGGCATACAGGAGCGGTTGCCAAAAAAGAAGCCGCCCAATTGAGCCGGGCGGCTGGAAGTTGGTGCTGTCAGCCTTCGGACTGTCATGATCCTCGATCTCACGGGAAAGCACCGGCGGTCAATTGAAAGGCTTCGTTAACCCTAACCCGGTTGCCGTGGCACGGAATAAGCATGGGATGGTCCAGAGGGCGGAAATATTCGCCATCCTGCACCGAATTGACACACGGACCGACCATGCGCCTGGATACGAGCTTTGAACTGTTTACCTATTGGAACAGCACCCGAGGGATCGCCGACGCTCCGTTGCGGTCCGAGATCGATCCGGGTGCCATCCGTCACATGCTGCCGCAGGTCTTCATCCTGGAAGCCGCTGATGCCGGCGGTCCCCGCTTTCGCCTGGCGGGGACGATGATTTGCAGTCTTTTCGCCCGGGAACTTCGCGACATGCCATTTTCGTCGCTTTGGAGCAGCCAAGGTGACGAGGCCGTCACTTTTGCCAAGGGGGTCATGGACGGGGTTTCGCCGGCCTTGCTCAATGCAACGGGCAATGGCGGCTATGGCCGCTCGATGACATTCGAGGTCATCCTGCTGCCGATGCGCTCCTCGCCGGATCGCTGCGATCGGGTGCTGGGTTGCCTGGTGGCGACGAGCAAAAGCGCCTGGCTTGGAATGCAGCCCCTCGCCGGTCTTCGTCTCGATCGTGGCCGTAAGATCGATGGCCAGACGGGCTTGCGCGAACCCGAAACGCCTGCGCCGCAATCTCAAGCATCGGCTTTGGCCAGCAAGGGGTTGGGGCTATCCCTCGCCGTTCGCCGGGCGCTCAACCTCTGACCTTCGAACTGTCGCAGATGCTCCGGTAGCCACGATACAACCTGCGCTCTTTTGGGGCGTGGCGAATGAGTGCATGACGTGCATCGAATGCAACTGGCGTACGGCGGCCAATCATCTATTAACAAATTTCTGCTACCAATGCTTGGAGCCTCACAGGATCAAGAAGTCGCTTTATGCACTCATTCCAGCCAGCACTGACAACGCGGAGTGCGCCGCGCGTGGATCAACGGACCTTTCAAAGGGTGCCGATCAACATGCAGGGTCGCCTGATGCTGGCAAATTACGATGAATTCGAGTGCATGGTCGTCGATATGTCGCCGGGCGACCTTTACGTTATATGCGAAGGCAGGCCGCGCGCGAATGAGCGGGTTATTGCCTATATCGACCATCTAGGCCGGATTGAGGGTCTTGTCATCTCGCTCGACAATCGCGGCTTCAACATGTCGATCAACGCCACCGATCGCAAACGCGAGAAGCTCGCAGCACAGCTGACCTGGCTTGCCAACAAGCACGAACTCGGCCTGCCCGAGGATCGCCGCCATGATCGGCTGACGCCGAAGAGTGCGACGGTGGAACTGACCCTCGAGGATGGCTCCGTCTATAACTGCCGCCTCATGGATCTGTCGCTCTCCGGTGCTGCCGTCGATGTCGAAGCGCGCCCTGCCCTCGGCATGGCCGTCCGCCTCGGCAACATGCGCGGCAGGATCGTTCGCCATTTCCGCGAAGGCGTTGCAATCGAATTCCTGTCGCTGCAATCGCGCGACACGCTGCGCGAATTTCTCTGAGCCGGAAAGCCCACGACGCTTTGCGCGACGTGGGTAAAGGCATGGTCCAATCCTATCAGAAAGACTGGTAGGCTGTGATGACCGCCGCCATCTGGGTTGGATCCAGTGCCTCGGCCTGTGATGCGGTGATTGCCTGCAACTGGGCGCTCGACAATCCGAAGATATCACCCGTGGAGAGGCCGGCAATCGCCGCCGTAGAGATCGAGGAGATGTCTGCCAGCGAGAAGGCCGACAGCCCGTCCGTGCTCAATGCCGCGATCTGCAGGGAATTGAGTGCCCCCACCTGGGCCGGCGTCAGGGCTTCGACCTGCGCCGTCGACATGGCACCGATCTGAGCCGTGGTCAGGCCGACCAGAGACCTTGCATTCAGGGCCGCGACCTGATCGGTCGAGAGCGCTGCGACGCTGGCCGTTCCGAGCGCAGCTATCTGTACCGCGTTCAGCGCCGCCACCTGATCGGTACTGAGGCTTGCGGCCTGTGCCGAACTCAGGGCCCGGGTCTGGGCGAAGGTCAGTGCGGCGATCTGGCTTGTCTTCAGGGCCGCCATCTGGTCCGGCGTGAGCGATGGGATATTGGCGCTCGCCAGCCCCGGCAGCGCAGCCGCTCCGATAGCTGCGATATCGTCCGTCGAGAGAACAGCCACATCCGCGCTGTTGAGGCCACCGACCTGCGCGGCGCTGAAGCCTGCAAACTGGGTCGGAGTCAGCGCTTCGACCTGGCTGGTCGACAACGCGGCAACCTGGGCTGCCGTAAGGCCGGCAACGGCCTTGGCACTGAGGCCAGCCACCTGGTCCGGCGACAGGGCTGCAATGCTGTCGCTGGAGAGAGCCGCGATCTGGAGAGAGGTGAGCGCGCCGATCTGCGACGATGTGAGGCCCGGAAGCTGCGCTGAAGTCAGCGCCGCAACCTGGGCTGTCTGCAGTGCAGCCAGCTGACTGGCACTCAGGGCTGCAATCTGGTCGGCGCTGAGGGCAGCGATGTTGCTGGATGACAGGCCGGAAAGCGCCGAGGCGGTGATCGCTGCGATATCGTCGGCGCTAAGGACCGCAACATCGCCCGCAGTCAGGGCGGCGACCTGGCTCGAGGCGAGGCTGGCAATCTGCGTTGCCGTCAACGCGTTGATCTGGTCGCTGGACAAGGCGCCGACCTGCGCCGTGGTGAGGCTGGCGACGGCCTTGGTGGTGAGCGCCGCAACCTGCTCGCCCGAGAGGGATGCGATCCCTGCAGTCGAGAGGCCGGGTATCGCGGTCGAGACGAGGGCAGCTACCTGCGTGGTTGTCAGCGCTGCGACCTGCGCCCCGGTTAGGGCGGCTATCTGTGAGGATGTCAGCCCGGCCACTTGGACCGCGGTCAGGCTAGCAACCTGGTCAGGCGAAAGGCTGGAGATATTGTCGCTGGAGAGGCCCGACATGCCGGCCGCGCTGATCGCGGCCAGATCGGCTGCAGAGAAGGTCGCGAGGTCGGCGGTGCTGAGGGCTGCAATTTGCGAGGAATTCAGCGCCCCGATCTGCGATGCCGAGAGGCCGCTGACCTGGTCGGTCGTCAGGGCAGCGATCTGCGAGGAGGTCAGGCCCTTCATCGCCGTTGCCGTCAGCGAGGCGATCTGGTCTGCGGAAAAGGCTGCGATGTCAGCTGTCGAAATGCCGGAGATGGCTGATGAACTGAGCGCCCCGATCTGCTGGGTCGTGAGGCTGGCAATCTGTGCCGTGGTCAGTGCCGCGATCTGTGCGCTTTTCAGCGCCGCAATCTGCGTCGTCTTCAGCGCTGCGGCCTGATCCGGGCTGAGGGCGGCGATGGCAGTGGTCGAGAGGCCTGCAAGAGCTCCCGTCCCGATCGCCGCGATATCGTCGGTCGAGAAGGCCTGGAGACCTGCCGTGCTCAGGGCGGCAATCTGGGAGGAGCCAAGGCCTGCCACCTGTGCCGAGGTCAGCGACTGGATCTGGTCGCTGGATAGCAGGGTGATCTGCGTCGACGTCAGGCCGGCGACCGCCTTGACGCTCAACGCCGCTATCTGGTCGTCGGAGAGGGCCGTGACGCTGCCGGAGGAGAGAGCCGTGACCTGCGCGGCGCTGAGGGCGGCAACCTGCGTGGTGCTCAGGGTGCCGATCTGCCCGGATGCAAGGCCGGCGATCTGTGCGGTTTTAAGGGCTGCGATCTGGCTTGTCTTCAACGCTGCGATCTGGTCGGCGCTGAGGGACGACAGGACATCGCTGGAAAGGCCGGAAAGCGCTGCGGTGCTGACAGCTGCCACTTCATCGGCCGAGAAGGCCGCGAGATCCGCTGAACTCATGGCGGCGATCTGGGCGGAGCCGAGGCCTGCGACCTGCGCCAAGGTCAGAGATTCCACCTGATCGACCGACAGGGCAGCGATCTGTGCCGACGTGAGACCTGCCACGGCCTTGGCACTGAGGGCTCCGATCTGTTCGTTCGACAGCGCGGCGATGGTGGTGCTGGACAGTGCGCCGGTCTGCGCTGCCGTCAGCACGGCTACCTGCGAGGTGCCGAGTTCGGCAATCTGGGCGGCACTCAAGGCTGCGATTTGCGCCGTCTTCAGGGCGGCAATCTGGGTTGCCTTCAGCGCTGCCGTCTGTTCCGGCGAAAGGGCGGCGATGCCGGCGCTCGAAAGGCCTGAGAGCGCCGCGTTGCTGATGGCGGCGACCTCGTCCGTAGACAGGACACCGAGGTCTGCCGTGCTCAGCGCTGCCAGTTGCGCGGAACTGAGGCTGGCGACCTGGGCGGATGTGAAGCCCTCGATCTGCAGCGTCGACAGGGAGGAGATCTGCAGCGAGGTAAAGCCTGCGATAGCCTTGCTGTTCAACGCGGTAATCTGGTCGCCGGAAAGGGCCGCGAGGCCGCCGCTGGACAAGGCCTTGACCTGCGCCGAGACCAGCGCGCCGACCTGCGATGTCGTAAGCGCAGCAATCTGGTCGGACGAAAGGGCCGCGATCTGGCCGGACTTCAGGGCTGCGATCTGGGTCGATTTCAGCGCCGCCGCCTGATCCGGAGTGAGCGCCGCGATACCGTCGGTGGACAGCCCTGTCAGGGCGACCGCGTTGATGGCCGCGATTTCGTCGGGCGAGAACGTCGCGATATCGGCAGTGCTGAGTGCTGCAATCTGGCCGGAGTTGAGGCTTGCGATCTGGCTGGATGTCAGCGCTGCAGCCTGATCCGTGGAGAGGGCCGCGATCTGGGCGGTCGTCATGCCGGCGACGGCCTTGGCATTGAGCGCGCCGATCTGGTCGGCGGACAGGGCACTGACGCTGGTGCTCGCCAAAGCCTTGATCTGCAGCGAGGTCAGCGCGGTGACCTGCGCCGTCGTCAGCGCCGGTGTCTGGGTTGCGTCGAGCGCAGCGATCTGGGTTGTCTTCAGGGCGGCGATCTGGGTTGGCTTCAGGGCGGATAGCTGGTCGGAACTGAGAACGGCGACATTGGCGGTGGAAAGGCCCGGCAATGCGGCAACGCTGATTGCGGCGATATCGGCCGTCGAGAAGGTAGCGAGATCAGCAGTATTGAGCGCGCCGATCTGGGCTGCCGTCATGACGCCGACCAGCGCCGGGGTGAGAGCCTGCGCCTGCCCTGTCGAGAGCGACGAGATCTGCTGCGTGGTGAGGCCCGAGACGGCCTTGGTGCTGATGGCCGCGACCTGATCGGTGGACAACGCGGCGATACTTGCGCCGTTCAGCATCCTCACCTGCGATGCGGTCAAGGCGGCGATCTGCAAGGTCGACAGGCCCGGGATCTGGTCGGAAGTGAGCGCTGCGATCTGGCCCGTTCTCAGCGCCGCGATCTGGGTTGTCTTCAGCGCTGCGGCTTGATCGGAGGTGAGTGCTGCGATGCTGGCGGTGGACAGCCCTGCCAGCGCCACGGTGCTGATCGCCGCCATGTCGCCGGAGGAAAATGTGGCGAGGCCGGCCACGCTGACGGCCGAGACCTGCAGCGAGGTGAGGCTGGCGATCTGCACAGACGTGAAGGCATCGATTTGCCCCGTCGACAACGACGAAATCTGGGCCGACGTCAGCCCTGCAATCGCCCTCGTGCCGAGGGCGGCGATCTGGGCGCTGGATAGGGCGCCGACATCTCCGGTCGGCAAGGCCTTGACCTGCGTCGCGCTGAGGGCGGCAATCTGCGCGGTCGAGAGTGCGGGGATCTGGTCCGTCGTCAGCGCCGCGACCTGGCTGGTCCTCAGCACGACGATCTGGCTGGTTTTGAGGGCCGCAGTCTGGCCGGAGCTGAGCACGGAGATATTGGCGGACGACAGCCCGGTAATGGCGCTGGCGCTGATTGCGGCGATGTCGGCCGTCGAGAAGCCGGCGATATCGTCTGTCGACAGTGCTGCGATCTGGCCGGCACTAAGGGATGCCACCTGAGCGGGCGTCAGCGCCTCGATCTGCTGCGCGTCGAGCGCGCCGATCTGTGCGGTCTTCAGCGCCGCGATCTGCGTCGCCGCGAGGCCGCCGATCTTGTCGGTGGTGAGTATGGCCAGCTGGTCGAGGCTGAGGCTGGTGATCGAGGTTGCCGAGATGGCGGAGAGCTGGGCTGTCGAGAAGGAAGCAAGGTCTTCCGTTTCAAGCGCCGCGACCTGCGCTGCCGAGAGCGCCTTGATCTGCGTCGTCGACAACGCCGAAATGTCGTTGGTCGTCCAGGCCGCGATAGTCGTGGTCGCAAGCGCCCTGATCTGCGTGGCGCTCAGCGAGGAAATCGGCGAAATCATGTGGAACCCCTTTGATATCTTCACAGCCGCGAAGCCCTGCCCGCGCCCCCGCGAACAATGCACGCCCGAAATCACAGGGGACCCCGAACGCCCTCACAGCTAGGTCGCTTACAGGACGCGCACAAAGACTCGCCACGCTCCCCGACCTGAGGCGGTTATGGGAGGATGAGCTTGCCTGGGGCTGTCGGGATGGGGTGTGGGACGGGTAGGGAGAGTGTGACTAGTGAAAGCAAAGTTTCTTGTTGGAAATTTATCGTAGAAGATCTACTCGCAATTACTCATGTAACCGGGGCAAGGCTAATGCAATTTAATTTTCGAGAGACGGCACTCTTTGTGCGCCGTAATTTTCTTTGATTCTCCTGGATGACAACGCCGCAGCGTGTTGAACAACCTCGCATGTGGCTGCTGGTCTATTGCCAAGTGTTAACCCTAGGATCAGAGTTATGAATGCACATCTGAAGCAGGATATTCTTCGCAAGATACAGCAGTTGGCCGCTAGCAGTGGAGGTAAGGCGCCTGGGATCGCCAGATTTGAAACAGCAACAGGTGTTAAACGCCACGAGTGGATTGGTAAGATTTGGCGAAACTGGAGTGATGCTGTCGCCGAAGCAGGACTTACACCAAACCAACTTCAGGGAGCTTGGGGGAAAGATGCCCTGCTTCAAATAGTGATGGAGATCTCAAGGTCGCTCGGCCGATTCCCGTCCACGACCGATCTTAAATACGAATTTCACCAGCGTCCTGGTAGCCCAGACGCAAAAACAATTGCTTCGCATTGGAACATGGTGGAGTTAGCCGCAGCCTTAGCTGACTACGCTGATCGTGCTCAAGAGTTAGAAGTGGCAGCGTTCGCTCGAAGCTACGTCCCGCGCCGCAGAACAGCTGCGAGCGACCAAGATGCCGCGGTAGCGCTCGGTTTCGTCTACATGCAACGCCATGGTTCCGATTATAAGATCGGGTGCACAACTACCTTAAACAAGCGCGGGCGACAAATCCAGATTGAATTACCTCAGGAAATCGAACTCGTTCATTCGATCCTCACTGATGACCCCGCTGGTGTCGAAGCATACTGGCATAAACGCTTCGCTTCAAAGCGAACGCGTGGGGAGTGGTTCAAGCTGTTGAGAGCTGACATCTCAGCCTTCAAGCGCTGGTCAAAAATTTACTGAATGAGACTGGAGCTGAAACGTAAGGAACTTTGAGTTGTGCATTCTTCGGATTTGGCGGTTTCAGTGCTTTCACGATCCGATAAATTCGTCCCCGAGAAAATATCGGCCACAAAACGTAATTTTCTGTAATTATCTAAATTAATTCTATGAATTAGATTTGGCTGGGGAACCTGGATTCGAACCAAGATTAACGGAGTCAGAGTCCGTCGTTCTACCGTTGAACTATTCCCCAATAGAGATCCCTGTGGCATGCCTCAGGTCTTCGCCGGTGCGTCGTCATATAAAGGATTCTCTTGGCGATGCAACCCCCTGCCGGCGGGTGTTTTGGCTTAGTGCGCATTTTTATCGGCTGGCGCGGCGAGGCTATTGTTTCTTCTTGCAAAAACCGCTCTGACGGGATGCGCTTGGGCTGCATCTGGGTGGCGAACGCGATTGCCCCCTGCCCTTGGCGCCGTTAATCTGCCGGCTCCGGACACCCGGATTTAAACCAAAGAAGCAGATGTTTCATGGCCGCCAAGACGACGTTGAATGCGAAGAACCTCGAGACGCTCGGCGCCGGGCGGCTGTCCGAATTGCTGATCGAGATCAGCATGGGCAACGCGGCGCACAAACGGCGGCTTCGGCTGGAGCTGGCAGGTGCGCAGAGCACGGCCGAGGTGGCGCGCGAGGTGCGCAAGCGGCTGTCGTCCATCGACCGGGCGAAAACCTACATCGACTGGCGCAAGATCAAGGCCCTGAAGAGCGACCTCGAAACGCAGCGTACGATGATTTCAGGCACCATCGCCGATGGCGATCCTGACGAGGCGATGGACCTTTTGTGGCGCTTTCTCGAGCTGGCCGGTTCGATCTTCGCACGATGCGACGACAGCAATGGGGTGATCATCGGCAGTTTTCATGCTGCTTGCGTCGATCTCGGCACCATCGCCCCACGGGCGTCCCACCACAAGAGGCTGGCGGAACAGGTATTTGGCGCGATCAGGCGCAATGAGTATGGCGAATGTGACCCGCTGATCCCGGCGCTTGCAGCGGCCCTCGGACAGAGCGGGCTGGCACAGCTGAAAAAGCTGCTGGCCGGATGGCAGCAGGAGAAGCTCGAGGTGCCCAAAGACCGCGTCGCCATCGGCTGGGGCATGAGCGGGCCGATTTATGCCGACGAGATCGAGGCCCGCCATCGGGACTCCGCCGTCCGCATCGCGCTGCAGCAGATCGCCGATGCCGAGGGGGACGTCGATGCATTCGTCCGTCAGCACAGTGAAAAGTCGCAGACCGTGCCTTCCATTGCCGCCCAGATCGCCACACGGCTGCTTGCGGCCGGGCGGGCGGCGGAAGCGCTCGCGGCCCTCGACAAGGCGCCGCCGACGGGACGCCCGGCGCTGGATATCGAGTGGCAGCATTTGCGCGTCGAGACGCTGGAGGTGCTCGGCCGCGAGGCGGAGGCGCAAGCTTTTCGCTGGCAGTGTTTCGAGCGGGACCTGAGCGTCGAACACCTGAAGGCGTTCATCAAGCGCCTGCCGGATTTCGACGATATCGAGGCCGAGGAAAAGGCCTTCGCCTACGCGGCCGACTTCGAGGATGTCCATATGGCGTTGATGTTCTATGAGGGATGGCCGGCGCCGGCGGAAGCGGCAAAGCTGGTGCTTGCCCGCGCTGGGGAGATCGATGGCGACCTCTACGAGATCCTGGCCAAAGCTGCCGAATGGCTGCAGGAAAAACAACCGCTGGCGGCCACCATCCTGCTGCGGGCGATGATCGACTTCTCGCTGGAGGGCGGCCGCTCCAGCCGCTATCGCCACGCCGCCCGACACCTTGCCACCTGCGCAATTCTCGCAAGCCATATCGCCGATTTCGGGGCGTTCCCGGATCATGCTGTCTATGTTGCGGAGCTGAAGCGAAGGCATGGCAAGAAGCATGGTTTCTGGAGCGCTGTCGGGTAAAGCGTAGTTCGCCGGAAGCCGCCTCGCCCGCCGGCAAAGTCTTGGCTAATTGCAGATAAGGAAAAGGCGGGGTTATAGCCCCGCCTTTCGTCGATATCATATGTGGATGGCTTTTAGTGGCTGTCTTTGCCGACCGCATTGCCGCGACAGCCCTTGAGGAAGTCGAGGTCGGCGCCGGTATCGGCACCTTCGACATGCTGCTGGTGCAGGAAGGCGTAGCCGGACGTCGGCAGGTCGTGGTTCGGCTGCCATGCGGCCAGCCGCTCTGCCAGTTCCGCGTCGGAAATGTCGAGATGCAGGCGCCGGTTCGGCACGTCGAGCTCGATCATATCGCCGTTCTTCACGACAGCCAGCGGACCGCCGACAGCGGCTTCCGGCGACGTGTGAAGCACGACGGTACCGTAGGCAGTGCCGGACATGCGAGCGTCCGAGATGCGGACCATGTCGGTGATGCCCTTTTTCAGCACCTTTGGCGGCAGGCCCATGTTGCCGACCTCGGCCATGCCGGGATAGCCCTTCGGGCCGCAGTTCTTCATGACCATGACGCAGGTCTCGTCGATATCGAGCGCATCGTCGTTAATCTTCGCCTTGTAGTCGTCGATATCCTCGAACACGACTGCCCGACCCCTGTGGACGAGCAGATGCGGCGAAGCAGCGGATGGCTTCAATACCGCACCCTTGGGAGCCAGGTTGCCGCGCACGATGACGATACCGCCAGACTGGGTCAGCGCCTTGTCGGCCGGCAGGATGACATCCTCGTTCCAGTTGACGACGTCCTTGACCTCGTTCCAGATCGTCTCGCCCGAGACGGTCAGCGCGTCCTTGTGCAGCAGGCCCGCTTCGCCGAGGCGCTTCAGAACGACAGGCAGACCGCCGGCGTAGAAGAACTCCTCCATCAGATACTTGCCCGACGGCATCAGGTTGACGATGGTCGGTACGTCGCGGCCGCAACGGTCCCAGTCGTCCAGCGAAAGATCGATACCGACGCGACCGGCCATGGCAAGCAGGTGGATGACGGCATTGGTTGAGCCGCCGATGGCCGCATTGGTGCGGATGGCGTTCTCGAAGGCTTCCTTGGTCATGATGTCGGATGGCTTCAGGTCGTCCTTGACCATCTCGACGATGCGGCGGCCTGTCAGCTGCGCCATGACCTTGCGGCGGCTGTCTACGCCGGGGATCGCGGCGTTACCCGACAGCGCCATGCCGAGGGCTTCGGCCATCGACGCCATGGTCGAGGCGGTGCCCATGGTGTTGCAGGTTCCGGAAGAACGGCTCATCGACGCTTCTGCCTCGAGGAACTCCTCCTGCGTCATCTCGCCGGCCTTCACCATCTCGGAGAACTTCCAGAGATGGGTGCCGGAGCCGACGCGCTCGCCACGGAAATAGCCGTTCAGCATCGGGCCTCCGGTGACGACGATCGACGGCAGGTCGACGGAAGCAGCTGCCATGATCAGCGACGGCGTGGTCTTGTCGCAGCCGACGAGCAGCACGCAGCCGTCCATCGGCTGGCCACGGATGGTTTCCTCGATCGCCAGTGCCGCGAGGTTGCGGTACATCATTGCGGTCGGGCGGAAGGTGTTTTCGGAGGCCGAGAATACCGGCACTTCCATCGGGAAGCCGCCGGCCTCCCAGACGCCGGCTTTGACCTTCTCCGCGAGCTCGCGAAGGTGGCCGTTGCACGGGGTCATGTCCGACCAGGTGTTGAGGATGCCGATGACCGGCCGTCCGTCGAACAGGTCGTGCGGATAGCCCTGGTTCTTCATCCAGCCACGGTGGTAGATCACGTCACGGCTGGTGCCGCCGTACCACTCCTGCGATCTCAACCGGCGCGGCCATTCTGCTTTCTTGTGCATGTCACATCGTCCTTGGGGGCGCTCCGGATCATCCCTCTCGGGCCGGAGCATAAGTCTCTAGAGCTGGCGAACCGTCACGTCTGTTTCCGCGGCTACGGCGAGCGGATTGCTCAGCGGCAGGCCGAAATCTGCAACTTCGATCTCGAACACATCGCCGGCCTGTGGCTTGATACCGTCCGCAAACGACAGCGTCGCCGTGCCGAACATGTGGACGTGAACGTCGCCGGGAGCGCGGAACAGGCCGTACTTGAAGTGATGATATTCGAGATTGGCAAAGGTGTGCGACATGTTCGCTTCGCCCGACAGGAAAGGCTTTTCGAAAATGACCTTGCCGTCGCGGGTGATTTTCGACGTACCCCTGATGTCGTCGGGCGCAGCGCCGATGCGGATTTCCGGGCCGAAACTAGCAGGCCGCAGCTTGGAATGCGCGAGGTAGAGATAGTTGATCCGCTCTGTCACGTGATCGGAGAATTCGTTCGACAGCGCAAAGCCGATGCGGAACGGAGTGCCGTCCTTGCCGATGACATAGATGCCGGCCATTTCAGGCTCTTCACCGCCGTCGAGCGCGAAAGAGGGCGACACCAAGGGTGCGCCGGGGGCTGCAGTCTCGTTGCCGTTGCCCTTGTAGAACCACTCGGGCTGGACACCCTTTTCGCCATTCTTCGGCTTGCCGTTCTCAAGGCCCATGCGGAACATCTTCATGGAATCGGTGAGGGTTTCCTCAGCCTCTTCGGATGTCTTCTTGTGCATGGAATCGCGGGTGGCGGCCGAACCCAGATGGGTAAGGCCCGTGCCTGTCAGGTGCAGGTGGGCAGCGTCCGGATGGGTGATTGGCGGCAGGAACCTGCCTTCGGCATAGGCCTTGTCGAGGTCGACAGTCTCACCCAGCCCGTGGGCGGCGATGACTTCGGAGAGTGATTTTCCACCATCGGCAGCCTCGATCGCGAGCGCATAGACGCTGGCGGCACCCTTGACGGCCTTGGCGGTTTCGCCCGGTTCGTTGCGGACGGCGACTGTTATCGCGCCGTCTGCACCTTTGATCTGGGAAATGAGCACGGACCTTGTCCTTCTATCTGGAAGGCGGAAGCGACTAGCCCGCGTGGCACGCCCTTAAGGAAAGAGCCCGCGAAAATCGCTCGCCTGACTGCAAATGGGAACCGATCGCCAGAGGCGATCAGCCCTTGTTCTTGTTGTAGACGTCGAAGAAGACGGCAGCGAGAAGCACCAGTCCCTTGACCATCTGCTGGAAGTCGATGCCGAGACCGACGATCGACATGCCGTTGTTCATGACGCCCATGATGAACGCACCGATGACAGCGCCGGTGATCTTGCCGACGCCACCGGATGCCGAGGCACCGCCGATGAAGCAGGCCGCGATGACGTCAAGCTCGTTGCCGACGCCGGCCTTCGGTGTTGCCGAATTGAGGCGGGTGGCGACGATCATGCCGGCGAGACCTGCAAGCGCACCCATGTTGACAAATGTGAAGAAGCTCAGGCGCTCGGTGTTGATGCCCGAAAGCTTCGTCGCCTTCTCGTTTCCGCCCATGGCATAGACGCGACGACCGATGGTCGTCTGGCGGGTGATGAAGGCGTAGGCCGCAATCAGGATGACCATGATGATCAGGACGTTCGGCAGGCCCTTGTCAGACGACAGCTGGTAACCGAGGAACAGCAGGGCGCCGCAGATGATCAGGTTCTGGATGAGGAAGAAGCTCATCGGCTCGACGTCGATGCCGTGGTTCTCGTTGGTCTTCCGGCGACGCCACGCCATGATGAAGAGGAGCAGCGGCATAACGATCGACAGGATGATCGAGGTCGAGTGCAGACCGGAGACGAGACCGCTGATGTCGATGAAATCGGGGATGAAGCCGGTGCTGATCAGCTGGAAGTCCTTCGGGAAAGGCCCGATGTTCTTGCCGCCGAGGACGAACAGCGTCAGGCCGCGGAAGACAAGCATGCCGGCCAGCGTGACGATGAACGACGGTATCTTGTGATAGGCGATGAAGTAGCCCTGGGCCGCCCCGATGACACCGCCGACGACCAGGCAAAGCAGGGCCGCAAGGATGAAGTTCATCTGGTATTGCACGGTCAGGATACCGGCGATGGCGCCGACGAAGCCGACGATCGAGCCGACGGAAAGGTCGATATGACCGGCAACGATGACGAGAAGCATGCCCAGTGCCATGATGACGATGAACGAGTTCTGCAGCACGAGGTTCGTCAGGTTGACCGGCTTGAACAGGATACCGCCTGTGTAGAACTGGAAGAACACCATAATCGCTACGAGAACGATCAGCATGCCATATTCACGAATATTGCCGCGGATGTAATCGACGGCGGAAATCACGTGGCTTTCCTCAGCGGCGGGGGGGTTAACAGGAGTCATTATTTCTTCTCCCCAGAGCGCATGATAGCGCGCATGATGGTTTCCTGGCTTGCCTCTTCCTTGGACAATTCAGCGACGATGCGTCCTTCGTTCATGACGTAGATGCGGTCGCAAGTCCCAAGCAGTTCGGGCATTTCCGATGAAATCATCAGAACGCCCTTCCCGTCGGCAGCCAGCTGGTTGATGATGCTGTAGATTTCGTATTTGGCGCCGACGTCGATACCACGCGTCGGCTCGTCGAGGATCAGGACTTCAGGATCCGAGAACAGCCACTTGGACAGGACGACCTTCTGCTGGTTGCCGCCCGAAAGATTGACGGCCTCCTGGAAAATCCCGGAGCTGCGGATGCGCAGCTTGGAGCGGAAGTCGGTGGCGACATCCGATTCCTTGTGGTTGTCGATGACGGTCGCTTTGGAGATGCCGGCAAGGTTGGCCAGCGAGGTGTTGTGCATGATGCTGTCGTTCAGCACCAGGCCCAGATGCTTGCGGTCTTCCGTCACGTAGGCGAGACCGGCGTCGATCGCCTTGCGCACAGTGCTGACATCGACGGGCTTGCCGTCCATCAGCACTTCGCCGGTAATCTTGTGGCCGTAGGATTTGCCAAAGACGCTCATGGCGAACTCGGTGCGCCCTGCCCCCATCAGGCCGGCAATACCGACAACTTCGCCCCTGCGGACGTTGACGTTGATGTCGTGGAGAACCTGCCGGTCGCGGTGGTGCTGGTGGAAGGCGTTCCAGTTCTTGACTTCCAGAACCGTCTCGCCGATCGGCACGGAGCGCGGCGGATAGCGGTCAGCCAGTTCGCGGCCCACCATGTTCTTGATGATGATGTCTTCGCTGATCTCTTCCTCGTGACAGTTCAGCGTCTTCACGGTCATCCCGTCGCGCAGGACGGTGATCTGGTCGGCCACCTTGCGCACTTCGTTGAGCTTGTGCGTGATGATGATCGAGGTGATGCCCTGGTTGCGGAACTCGATCAGCAGATTGAGCAGGGCGTCGGAATCTTTTTCGTTGAGCGAGGCTGTCGGCTCGTCGAGGATAAGCAGCTTCACACTCTTCGACAGCGCCTTGGCGATTTCGACCAGTTGCTGCTTGCCGACGCCGATGTTGGTCACCAGAGTTTCCGGCGACTCTTTCAATCCAACCTTGTCGAGCAGCTTGCGGGTGCGCGAAAAAGCTTCCTGCCAGCGAATGACGCCGTTGGTCGCAACCTCGTTGCCGAGGAAAATGTTTTCGGCGATCGACAGAAGCGGCACCAGTGCCAGCTCCTGGTGAATGATGATGATGCCGATGGCTTCACTGTCCTTGATGACTTTGAAGTTACGCACATCGCCTTCGTATACGATATCGCCATCGTAAGTGCCGGCCGGATAGACGCCGGATAGAACTTTCATGAGGGTCGACTTGCCGGCCCCGTTTTCGCCCACCAGTGCGTGGATCTCACCTTGCCGAACCTTGAGGTTCACATTCTCAAGCGCCTTGACGCCCGGGAACGTCTTGGTGATGTCCCGCATCTCTAGGATAATATTGTCCATAATCAAAATCCAACGCCGGGAGTCGTGACTGACGCGACGATCATAAATGCGAAGTCCGGAACCCGCAATCTGCGGGTTCCGGTGGTTTTCAGTGCTTACTTAAGCTGTTCAGCCTTGTAGTAGCCGCTGTCGATGAGGACCTTCTGGTAGGTGTCCTTGGTGACGACGACTGGCTTCAGCAGGTAGGAAGGAACGACCTTGACGCCGTTGTCGTAGGTCTTGGTGTCGTTGACTTCAGGTGTGCCGCCGGTAGCAACTGCGGTGACCATGGCAACGGTGACCTTGGCGAGGTCACGGGTGTCCTTGAAGATCGAAGAATACTGTTCGCCAGCAATGATCGACTTGATCGAAGGAATTTCGCAATCCTGGCCGCTGACGATTGGCAGCTTCAGGGTGCCCGAGCCGTAGCCGACGCCCTTGAGCGACGAGATGATGCCGATCGAAAGGCCGTCGTAAGGCGACAGGACTGCATCGACGTGAGCATCCGTGTAGTAGGCCGACAGGAGGTTATCCATGCGGGCCTGAGCCGTTGCCGGATCCCAACGCAGCGTACCGACCTTGTCCATGCCAACCTGGCCGGACTTCACGACGAGCTTGCCGCTGTCGATGTAAGGCTGAAGAACCGACATTGCGCCATCATAGAAGAAGAAGGCGTTGTTGTCGTCCGGCGAACCGCCGAAAAGCTCGATGTTGAACGGGCCCTTGCCGTCCTTGAGGCCGAGGCCGTCAACGATGGTGCCAGCCTGGAGAACGCCGACCTGGAAGTTGTCGAAGGTAGCGTAGTAGTCGACGTTGGCCGAATCGCGGATCAGGCGGTCATAGGCGATGACCTTGATACCGGCGTCATGGGCCTTCTGCAGCACGTCAGACAGTGTCGTGCCGTCGATCGAAGCGACGACGAGAACCTTGGCACCCTTGGTGACCATGTTCTCGATCTGCGAAAGCTGGTTAGGAATATCGTCGTCAGCATACTGCAGGTCGGTCGTGAAACCAGCAGCCTGAAGCTGCTTGACGATGTTGTTGCCGTCATCGATCCAGCGCGCCGAAGACTTCGTTGGCATAGCGATACCAACCAGACCCTTGTCGGCAGCCATGGCTGGCATGACAAATGTTGCAACACCGAAGGCCGCTGCGGCCATCAATGAGATAATGGATTTCATTGCTCTCTCCCGTTTTTTTAAAGATTTGGCGTACGCAAAAGCGCCCACCCCGAAACTGTGGCAGGTTCCGTTGATTGGATATTACTTCAATATCAATACGAAGTACGTCTCCTCCACGATCCCACACGTGTCATGCTGCTCCCAGCACGGCGGCAAACTGGAATCAATTCGTATAACTGTCAAATAGAATAACTGGCGTACAATATGATGATTTTGGTATAATGGTAAAAAGTACTACTTTTTGGCCCCGTAAGCAGGAAAAATGCCACCATGGAGAACATACACAACGATTATTCTCGTGATGGTATAGAAATCCACACAGATAATTTTCGTGACGACAGCCTCCTGCGCAACGGATTGAAGATGAATCATCTGCGGATGATCGTCATGATCGAGGATCACGGACAGATATCCGCCGCAGCCGAATCCATGAATATCTCTCAACCTGCAGCTTCGCGCATGTTGTCGGAGATGGAAGCGATCGCCAAGACATCTCTCTACCAGCGCGTCGCCCGTGGCGTGGAACTGACGCCGTTCGGCCTGGCGCTTGCCAAGCGGGCCCGCAAGATCCTGCTGGAACTGCGGGAGGCCAGCCGCGAGATCGCCGAGTTGCGTACCGGCAAGGGTGGGTCCGTGCATCTCGGTGCCGTGGCAGCTCCGGCCATCAGCCTGGTGGTCCCGGCGATACAGCGGGTGACAGAGGCCTATCCGGGCATCGAAATCAATATCCAGGTCGACAACAGCAACGTTCTCGCCCGCGAATTGCTGGCGGCCCGGCACGACTTCATCATCAGCCGCATTCCGGACGAGCTGAACCCGCGGCTGTTCACCGCCCATCAGATCGGCATCGAAAAAGCCTGCCTGATCGTGCGCAAGGGGCATCCATTGCTCAAAAAGGGCGTCGTCGGGCTTGCGGATCTCACCGGCCAGGACTGGGTGTTCCAGCCGCCGGGTACGCTGCTGCGCCGCAGGCTCGAGGATATTTTCATATCCGCCGGCGTGGCGTTGCCGGAGAATATCGTCAACACGTCTTCGGTGGTCCTGACACTTGCCGTCGTCTGCAAGACAGATGCGATTTCGCCGATCGCTCGCGACATGGCCGATTTCATCTGCGGCCAGAGTTCACAGGCAGGCGAGGCCTGTATCCTGCCGATCGATTTCGCCATCGATGTAAAGCCCTACAGCCTGATCACGGCGCGCGAACGCGCCCTGCCACCCAGCGCCCTACTACTCTATGACATGATCCTGCAGGAAAGCCGGCGCGCTGCAATCTGACCGACCAGCCAGACACCACTTTCGTTTCGTAGGCTTTGCGGATTGGGAGACATCATGCTGTTTGGACAATCCATATTTCAATCCGTTCTCGACCGTCTCGACGCCGAGGATGAAGAAGCAGTTTTCGCTCAGCCGGCTTCGGCGCACCGAATTCAAGGCCTGAATTCCAGCTTCGCGGCTGATGTGCGGGATGGCGTGTCCGTATCCGAGGCGCGACCTGACCAGGCCTATCTCGACAACCTCGGGCCCGAACGAGAACCGCCCGCGCCTGAGGCGCCGTCCACCGCGACGGAAGACATAGAGCCGGAGGAATGCGCCGCACCGGTGATGCCGGTCCACCTGGCGCGTATCCTGCCGCAGGAGGTTGCTGCGGAACTTGGAATTTCGGCTGCGGACACGCTGCAGACGCTCAACGACAAGCGCCGCAGTTTTGCCAAGGCCAACCATCCCGACAGCGTCAACCCGCTGTTCAAGGAACAGGCGACGACGCGCATGAAAATCGCCAACCTGCTGATCGACGAGGCGCTGCGCCGCATCGAGATCCGCGCCAGACTTTTCAAATAGATCAGGCTATTAGACAGATCAGGCTTCTGGACCTGCATCGTCACGCGGCGGCGGCGGCGGTGCGATTTCTTCCGGCGTTGGCGTATAGTTCAACAGCAGAACCCACGCCGCATAGGCGCCTACGGCACCGATGGCCATGCTCCAGATCGGCTCGCCGAAGGTTGCCTCGATGATTGCCCAGCCAAGGCAGAGGGCAACGATGCCGATACGCACATAGATTGGGCGGTAGAATCGATGGCTCGGGTCGATCATTTTCATGAGGCTGTTGTCCGCTTGTTTGTTCGGCACCGTCCATAAGCTGAATTTCGCGATTGTGAAACCCCGGGCGCTTGACGACGGCACAGGAAGATGGAATGAAAATTCCAGAATGAGACCAAGACGGTTTATTTGTTCCGAATCTGGGAGGATGGAAAATGACGGTAAGATTTGGACTGCTCGGCGCCGGCCGCATCGGCAAGGTTCACGCCAAGGCAGTCAGCGCCAACGGTGATGCGAAACTGGTGGCGGTAGCGGATCCCTTTGCGGCCGCAGCCAATGCGATAGCTTCGGCCTATGGCTGCGAGGTTCGCACCATCGACACGATCGAATCGTCAGCAGATATCGACGCAGTGGTCATCTGCACCCCGACAGATACACACGCAGACCTGATCGAACGTTTTGCCCGCGCTGGCAAGGCTGTCTTCTGCGAGAAGCCAATCGACCTCGATACCGCCCGGGTCGAGGCGTGCATCGACGTCGTCGCAAAGACCAAGGGAAAGCTGATGGTCGGCTTCAATCGCCGCTTCGATCCGCATTTCATGGCCGTGCGCAAGGCGATCGACGATGGGAAGATCGGCGACGTCGAGATGGTGACGATCACCTCCCGCGATCCCGGTGCGCCGCCCGTCGACTACATCAAGCGCTCTGGCGGCATTTTCCGCGACATGACCATTCATGATTTCGACATGGCGCGGTTCCTGCTCGGCGAAGAGCCGGTATCCGTCAGCGCGACGGCAGCGGTGCTGATCGACAAGGCAATCGGCGTGGCCGGAGATTACGACAGCGTCTCGGTGCTGCTGCAGACGGCATCCGGCAAGCAGGCGATGATCTCGAACTCGCGCCGTGCCACATACGGCTATGACCAGCGCATAGAGATCCACGGCTCGAAGGGCATGGTGGCCGCTGAGAACCAGCGCCCCTTCTCCATCGAGGTTGCCAATGGCGACGGGTACACCCGTCCGCCTCTGCATGATTTCTTCATGACGCGCTATACGGAAGCCTATGCCAACGAGATTGCCGCCTTCATCAGCGCCGTCGAGAAAGGCACCGACATCAGCCCGTCCGGCGCCGATGGCCTCGCCGCGCTGAAACTTGCCGACGCGGCAGTGCGCTCGGTCAAGGAAGGCAAATTGATTTCCGTCGCCTGAGATTATCCGCTCAAGCTATCGATCGACGCCGGGCCACTATCCGGCGTCGATATATTGGGGTGCCTACCCTGCCCGATCCTTGATCTCGACATCGGCAATCGCCCGCAATGCAACGATGTCGCCGTCTATCGCATCCAGCGCCCGGCGCAGATGGCCCTCGAAGACCAGCGCCTGTTCGTCTGCCATGATCCTCATTTCCGGCAGGCCTCCCATGCGAACGATCTGCGACTGCCGCAAACCCTCCTCCATACCCTCCTGCAATAGATCGACGTATCGCGTTCCCGGACCCGTCAGCACGATAGGCATCTGCTCGTAAAGGCTGAGCACCCGCGACAGGCCATTGCCGAGCACCAGGCCTGCCTGGTGAAAGGCAAAGCGGTTGCGACGATTTCCCTGCCGGGCGCTGGCTGCGATCTTGTCGAGTTCGGCGACCGGTACGAACTTGGCCGGAATGGTGTCGAGCGGCACGGCAAAGGCATTGCGCAGGATGGCGTAGAAACCCGCATAGGCCTCGATGCAGCCGCGCGACCCGCAGCGACAGAGGCCGCCATTCGGCTCATGCAGCATATGGCCGAAATTAGGTGCCGCGACCTCGCGGTCGCCATTGGCGGTGCGCCTGACGATGCCGAGCCCGATGCTGTGGCCAAGCGACAGGGCTGCCAGCGTCTCGAAACCCCGGCCCTGCTCCTCGCGCTGTCCGGCGGCATCGGCCACCAGCAGCGTCTCGTTACCGAGAATGATCTTCGCCGGCCAATCGTTTCCGAGAACTGCGGCAAAGTCGATCTGTTCCTCCCCGAAGATTGGCGACCAGCGCAGCACCGGCTCAAGACCGTCTACCAGGCCCTTGCTGCTGATCGAGATGACGAGCACGTCCTGCGACGCAATCTTCGAGCGGGCGACAATTCTGGATAACCCTGCCCTTATGGATTCGACGAATCGGGCAATGCCCGTTCCGTCCTGCGACCGGCCTTCGGAAAATCGATCGAGCAAGGTGCCGGCATAATCCACCAACGAATATTGAACCGCATCCGACGAGATGATGAGCACCACCAGATAGCCGCAGTCGCGGCGCTGGGCAAAGGCCACGCGCGGCCGGCCGCGGCCGCCTGCCAGTTGCTGCTCGGTCTTGACGATGATCTGGGCACGCTCGAGATCGGCGGTGATTGCCGAGATCGTGCCGGACGACAAAGTCGTGTGATCCGAGAGCTCCGTGTGAGCCAGCGGCCCGTGGCGGCGCAGTGCCCTGAGCACCATGACGCTGTTGCGCCGGCGCACCCACTCGGCACTGGACTTGCCTTGCATCAGGTGTCTCTCCCCTCTCCCTGTCAGTCGCGCATAACGAACCTGCGGTTGGATCTTGATCGCCGACAAAACCTGGTCGTGCAGTGTTGACAGCCTTAAAATTCTCTGACACTTAATTTCTCGACTGTCGAGAAAAAAGGAGTTTTTTCGACAGCACATTCGCGGCGGCCGGGCGGGAGCTCTACAGGTGCGTGCGGTCGCGTTTCACTCGGGAGGGTATTATGAAAACTTTTGTTAGGCTCGCCGCTGGCGCAGCCCTTGTTTTGACGATGCAGACGACCGCCTTCGCCAAGGATCTCGTCGTCGGCGTTTCCTGGTCGAACTTTCAGGAAGAACGCTGGAAGACCGACGAAGCCGCAATTAAGAAGGCACTGGCCGCAGCGGGCGCCAAGTACATTTCCGCAGATGCCCAGTCCTCTGCTTCCAAGCAGCTGACCGACGTCGAATCGCTGATCTCGCAGGGTGCCACGGCATTGATCGTGCTTGCCCAGGACAGCGACGCCATCGGCCCGGCAATCGAGAAAGCCGCAGACGAAGGTATTCCGGTCGTCGGCTACGACCGACTCATCGAAAATCCGGCTGCTTTCTACATCACCTTCGACAACAAGGAAGTCGGCCGCATGCAGGCCCGCGACGTGCTGAAGGTCAAGCCTGAAGGCAACTATGTCTTCATCAAGGGCTCGTCTTCCGATCCGAACGCAGACTTCCTGTTTGCAGGCCAGAAGGAAGTCCTCAAGGCTGCCATGGATGCCGGCAAGATCAAAAATGTCGGCGAAGCCTATACCGATGGCTGGCTGCCGCAGAATGCACAGCGCAACATGGAGCAGATCCTGACCGCCAACAACAACAAGGTTGACGCGGTCGTTGCCTCCAACGACGGAACTGCCGGTGGCGCCGTTGCCGCGCTCGACGCACAGGGCCTTGCCGGTTCCGTGCCTGTATCCGGCCAGGATGCCGACAAGGCGGCCCTCAACCGCATCGCGCTCGGCACCCAGACCGTATCCGTCTGGAAAGACTCCCGCGAACTCGGCAAGCGCGCCGCTGAAATCGCTCTCGATCTTGCCGGTGGCAAGAAGATGACCGAAATCAAGGGCGTCCAGAGCTTCAACGGCGGTCCTAAGCATGTCGAAATGCAGTCGGTCTTCCTGACGCCTGTCGCCATCACCAAGGATAACCTCAACGTCGTCATTGACGCTGGCTGGATTTCCAAGGCCGAAGCCTGCCAGGGCGTCAAGGCCGGCGCCGTTGCTGCCTGCAAGTAACCGCTGACCCAAACTGCAAGTGAGGCGCCGCCCGATAACCGGTGCGGCGCCGATCGCCACCGGCGCGGCCATGTCTGCAAGGACGCTATGGCCACTGCCGCAACCCTTGCGTCACTGAGGTCGTCACCGCGCGTGCCGGCACCTATGCCGAGAGATTGTCCATCCATCGGCCGGGACGCATATTCGAGAACAGCGCCAGACTTATGCCAGTGAAACGCAAAGTGTCGACGGTCTGCGCTCAACAGTGGAGAACGGCAGAGCAATGGCCGACATGACCCAGTCCACAACATCGGGCGGTGCGCGCGCCACGGAGACCAATGCGCTCACGCGCTTCCTGCGTGCCACCGAGATCGATACCCGCATGCTCGGCATGGTCGGCGCACTGCTGATCATCTGGGTCGGCTTCGACCTCTATACCGGGCACCTGTTCCTGACGCCGCGCAACCTCTGGAACCTCTCTGTACAGACCTGCGAGATCGCCGTCCTGGCGACCGGCATGGTTCTGGTCATCGTCACCCGCAATATCGACCTTTCCGTCGGCTCCCTGCTCGGCTTCGTCGCCATGATCATGGGTGTCGTCCAGGCAAAATGGTTGCCGACCTATCTCGGCTTCGACAGCCACTGGACATGGGTCATCGCGCTGATCTGCGGACTGGCTGCCGGCGCCCTGATCGGGCTCCTGCAGGGTATCATTATCGCCTTCCTCGGCGTTCCCTCGTTCATTGTCACGCTCGGCGGCTTTCTCGCCTGGCGCGGGCTTGCCTGGTATGTCACGTCGGGCCAGACCGTTGCGCCGCTCGACGCCACTTTCCGGATCATGGGCGGCGGCGCGGAAGGCTCCATCGGCGCCACCTGGAGCTGGGTCATCGGCATCGTCGCCTGCCTGATGATCGTGGTCGGCATTGCCGGCTCGCGGCGCCAGCGCAAGCGCTTCAACTTTCCCCGGCGCCCCGTCTGGGCCGAATATTTCCTCGCCATCCTCGGCTCGGCCATGGTGCTGGGCACGATCTATGTCTTCACCATCTATTACTGGCCGGTCGGCATCGCCAAGAAGTACGCCAACGACCACGGCATCGCCTGGCCTGACGGCGGCCTCGATATCCCCTACGGTATTGCTGTTCCCGTCCTGATTGCCGTCGCCGCCGGGATCATCATGACGTTCATCGCCACGCGGCTGCGTTTCGGTCGTTATGTGTTTGCCATCGGCGGCAATCCGGAAGCAGCCGAACTCGCCGGCATCAAGACGCGCTGGGTCACGGTGAAGATATTCACGCTGATGGGCTTTCTCGCCGCCGTCGCCGCCGCGATCTCGACCGCTCGGCTGAATGCCGCCGCCAACTCGCAGGGCACGACCTATGAGCTCTACACCATCGCTGCGGCCGTCATCGGCGGCACGTCGCTCGCCGGCGGTACCGGCACGGTGGCAGGCGCCATGCTCGGCGCCCTCGTCATGCAGTCTCTGCAGTCGGGCATGGGGCTCGCCAATGTCGATACGCCCATCCAGAACGTCGTCGTCGGCGTCGTGCTGGTGATCGCCGTCTGGCTCGACACCGTCTATCGCTCGCGGGCCAAGTAAGAGGAATTCCAGCTATGACGGATCACAACACTCCGCTTGTGGAACTGAAGAACATTTCCATTTCCTTCGGCGGCATCCACGCGGTCGACAACGCCTCGATCGACCTCTATCCGGGCGAAGTCGTCGCCCTGCTCGGCCACAACGGCGCCGGCAAGTCGACCCTGATCAAGATCCTGTCCGGCGCCTACAAGCGCGACAGCGGCGATATCTTCATCAACGGCGAGCCCGTCGACATCCGCACGCCCCGCGATGCCAAGAAATTCGGCATCGAGACGATCTACCAGACGCTCGCCGTCGCCGACAACGTCGATGCCGCTGCCAATCTCTATCTCGGCCGCGAACTGCAGACGCGCTGGGGAACCCTTGACGACGTGGCAATGGAAGCGTCCGCCCGCGAAGTGATGGGCCGGCTGAACCCGAACTTCAAACGCTTCAAGGAGCCGGTAAAGGCGCTGTCCGGCGGCCAGCGGCAGTCTGTGGCGATTGCCCGGGCTATCCTCTTCAACGCCCGCATCCTGATCATGGACGAACCGACGGCGGCGCTCGGACCGCAAGAGACGGCGCAAGTTGGCGAACTCATCAAGCAACTGAAAAAGGAAGGCATCGGTATCTTCCTTATCAGCCACGACATCCACGATGTCTTCGATCTCGCCGACCGCGTCTCCGTCATGAAGAACGGCCAGGTGGTGGGCCATGCCCGTACTGAGGATGTCACCAAGGACGAAGTGCTCGGCATGATCATCCTCGGCAAGGTGCCGCCCAAGGCCACTCCAGGCCCCGGCGCCATGAAGACGGCGTGATCGCCAGGCTTGAAAGCACAAGGCCGCGAACCAAAACGTCGCGGCCTTGTCTTTTGCGAAAAACTGTTGGCGTCGTTGACAGCTTTTCCGCATTTTCCGCATTGATGCCTGACGCGACCTGGGCTATGAACCTGCCATCGGACAGGCGGTAAGCTCCGCCCACGGCATGCACCCGTAGCTCAGCTGGATAGAGTGTTGGATTCCGATTCCAAAGGTCACAGGTTCGAATCCTGTCGGGTGCGCCAATCTCTTATTTTGTCCGTTTCCACCTCGTCAAACAAACTAACGCCACCACTCCTGCAGCGTTGGTCTTTCGTTCGCGTCCAAATATCAGTGCGTTGCAATAGTCTGGTGGCGGCACGTTCTTGGCTTGCCATTGGTTGGTGGCTTGCGCGGAGAATCGTATCTCCTCACACGAAATTGGCCGGATTTGGCTCAGTCGCCCTCACCTTGATCACGCGGCTTTGCGGGCAATAAGAGGACGCTTCGGGATGGCCGGGCAGAGACGATGCGATATTTGTGCCGTATTCAGTCCTGGCGATCATCCAGAGGTGGCGTCTGACGGATTCGAGATTGATATTCTCCTGGAAAGCGATGCGAGCCGGGCAATTTTCTCTGAAGACTTCGTTTATTGGTACTCGGCCTCCTTTTAGTTCTATCGATTTGGTAGATTATGCAAGTCTCCAAGGGTGGACGTTGCGATTGTGGCGTTCCGTGCACCGCCGGGTTCAGGAGGAAACTCCACCCAAAGGCCTTCGCGACGCGCCCGAGCCTGATTTGCATGAAGGAGGATAATGCGATGACTTTTCACAACTCCGACCCCGTCAAGTTTGCTTATTGGGTGCCGAATGTCTCGGGCGGGCTGGTGACGTCCGATATCGAACAGCGAACGTCCTGGACGATCGATTATAACAGGAAGCTGGCGCAGATCGCAGAAGCGGCGGGTTTTGAATATGGGCTCAGCCAGATCCGCTTCACGGCTGGATACGGCGCGGAATTCCAGCATGAATCTGTGGCATTCAGCCATGCCCTGCTCGCAGCAACGACGACGTTGAAGGTCATTGCAGCACTGCTGCCGGGGCCTTGGAACCCGGCGCTTGCGGCCAAGCAGATCGCTACGATCAACCACCTGACCAACGGTCGCGTCGCGGTCAATGTCGTCAGCGGCTGGTTTCGCGGAGAGTTTCATGCCATCGGCGAACACTGGCTCGACCACGACGAGCGTTATCGCCGTTCGGAAGAATTCATTCGCGCACTGCGCGGCATCTGGACCGAGGACAAGTTCACATTCAGCGGCGACTTCTATCGTTTCAACGACTATTCGCTGAAGCCGAAACCACTCGACCCGCAGCCGGAAATCTTTCAGGGCGGTTCGTCTCGGGCAGCGCGCGACATGGCCGCGCGTGTCTCCGACTGGTATTTCACCAACGGCAATACGCCGGAGGAAATCGGCAAGCAGGTCGACGATATCCAGAGGAAAGCGAAGGCCAATGGCCATTCCGTTCGCGTCGGCGTCAATGCGTTTGCCATCGTCCGCGAGACGGAGGAAGAGGCGAAGGTAGTGCTTGCCGAGATCATCGACAAAGCCAACATCGACGCCGTCAAGGCATTCGCCCATGAGGTCAAGAATGCCGGCAAGGCCTCCCCCGAGGGCGAAGGCAACTGGGCGAAATCGACGTTCGAGGACCTCGTTCAGTATAATGACGGCTTTCGCTCAAACCTGATCGGCACGCCACGGCAGGTGGCCGAGCGAATCGTCGACCTGAAGCGCGCCGGTGCCGATCTCATCCTGCTGGGTTTTCTGCATTTCCAGGAAGAGGTCGAGTATTTCGGCCGCCATGTGATCCCGCTTGTGCGCGAGATCGAAGCGGCAGCATCCACCACCGCCGTCGCCGCCGAATAGGCAGCGTCAACAAGCGAGATCGACCAGGAAACCGGTGCGGATCTTTAGCGATCCGCAGCGGCCACTGCGCCGACAAATGTCAACGAAGATGTCCGAGTATCCAGCCTTCGACCCGCGTTACGCTATCGCTGTCCGGTGAGCCTTCCAGGCGGCGGCCGGTGACGACTTCGAGCATTCCGAGCAGCCCGACAACCGCATCGAAGCGATCGTCTCCGGAACTGTCGTCTCCGAAGCCGTCACGCAGGCAGTCGACGATTGCCGTCGTGTCGATATCCTGACGCGCTTTCGCCCACTCCAGAATGCCGGGACCGACGCGCCGTCGATCCTCCCGACGCCTCTTGCTTCCCCAATTTTTCGCAATTCCAAGCAGGCTGTATACGTCGGCCGGGTAGGTCTCGCAGATCACCACAGACCTGGAGGAGGTAAGCTCTGCGAGCGTTCCATCGAATGGCCAGATGCCAACGTCGTCGAGCGCCGGCGCAATGATCTCCTGCCATCCCGATATCGCACCCTTGCCAACCTGATTGCCGCCCAGTGTCCAGAATAATGAGCAGCCGGCTGGCCTGTAGGGCGTCGCCCGTTCGCATTCTCGCAACAAATCATCGCTCTTGAGGATACCAAGTCCGTCGTAGAGATGGGCTCTCTCCGTTCCGCCTGGCCGCATCGGGTAGAACGGCCGTCGATGGGATATCTGGTGGCGCTGATCGGCGACGTCATACCAATCGGACCAATCACCCTTCCCGAACTGTGCGATCGCTTCGCGAAACGAGGCAATGCCGGCATCTGCGGCGTAGGCTTTGGGGAGCCCAATCGGGAAGTCGAACCCTACCAGCAGCGAGCCGGACTGGTGGGAACGTCCTGCCAGTCTCTGAAACAAGGTGGCGGTATCGCCGACAAGCTCCGGAGCGGCGACAATCCATTTGCCATCCGCCCGAATGGCGGCCGACATCCAGCGCTTTCCGCTGTGCTTGCTCCAGTCGCAATGCGCGCAGACCTCGAGTGCCATGCCATCGATCCTTTTTTTGACGCGCTCGCTGGCTATACAGGCGATAGTTTTAACGCGGAACTTTGATGTTGCGTTGCGCCTGCAAACACCGCTTTATCCGTACTGTATATATTCACACTTCCGTTTCTTTGGAACGCTTTGACGCCGTGCATGTTTTATACGCATCAACGGGAGAATGATGATGAGTGATAACCGCGAAACAGAAATCCAACGCCGCGCACACGCAATCTGGGAACGCAACGGACAGCCGGACGGCGCTCACTCGGAGCACTGGGCGGAAGCCGAGCGCGACTACGACGCTGAAGCCGGAACCGGCGGCAAGGCCGGTTCCGAGACCATCGAGGGTGACGATCTCGCGAGCCCGCGCGCGATGCGCGAGGCGGCCCGCGAGCATTCGGACACGTATATGGTCTCAACGGATCTGGAAGATGACGATCAGCGCACCAATGCAAACGGCACCCGCGAACAGCCCTAATTCTGCACAAGGTGATGAATAAAAGGCGGCCGTTATCAAATGTAAGAGCCCGATGCGCCCAGCGCATCGGGCTCTTCTTTTGGCGATTCCCAACCGTCGAGAATTCGCCTTTCGGGCATGTTAGGAAGCGAAAAGCAGGAGGATAAGATCGGATGATTCGGAACGAAGATAGACTTGAGCACTCGGAGCTTTCCGGTGAGTTTTCGGAAAGCGGCACCACGGTGCGCGTCGACATATTCCGTGCAGCTGGCACCACGCTCGACTGGAAGATGGAGGTGACCGATGCTGCGGATGGACGAACCATGTGGGAAGAGGGTTTCTCCACCGACCGCGATGCCTTCGATGAATTCCTGGCGACTATAGAGCGCGAGGGAATACGGACTTTCCTTGACGACCAGGACCCGCCGGTCCATTGACGGTCAGCCGAGGAGTGCCCATGAAAAACGTCGACGACCTCATCAGTTCCGCCAAGACCGTCCATGCTCGCTATGCCGCGTCCCGTATGGAGCGCGAAACCGTCCGAGAATGGGTGCTAGGGCTTAGCGAATACCGCGAGCCCTACGCGACAGTGCTGCGGGAGGCGATAGAATGGTTCAAGCCCCTCAATCCGACCGGGGATATGGAAACGCTGAAGGCCAACGACCTGGATCGGCTCAGGGCAATCTTCGAGGTCGTTGACAAGGGTGCGGCCAGGCGGCAGTAGATCGGTCTACGCGAATATCAGGAGCCTGTCGCCGGTGGTGAGGCTCAGTAGGCTGGCTCGATGCGGTTGCAGACTGAATTGCCGGCGATCTCGCGCGCAACGTTGACTGCGGCTTCGAGTGCCGTAAGGCTCGGTGCGGAGCCGTCGAGATAGATGACGCCTCGATCCTGGGTGACTTCAATACGGGCTCCGTCAAGGCCGGATGCGTAGGCCAAAGCTGAGGAAACTGCTGCACAAAGGCCAGCCATCTGGGCGCCGACAAAACCGCTCGTTGGAAGAATAGACATGAACATGGCGACACGCTCCTTTTTCTATCAGTTGTAACGTATGAACGCCAATTTTGTTCATCGTGCGTTCATATTCACAATTTTGATGTCAGAGCGTCATCGATTGTCATATCGGGCTGCAATGTCTACGTCCGCAAAACCCGTCAGGCGCTATCGCTGGGCGAATAGTCGACCATCAGCACAATCGTGAACCGGACAACGGGCTGGCGGCGGTCATTGGCGACTTCCACGGAGAGGCGACGGCCGTTGCCCTCTGGGATCCCATCGATCGCCATCTCTGCCAGCACGCTCTTAGCCTGGTCGATGGCCGCAGTCAGCGTCGGATATTCGAAGGGCGCGTCACCGGCGGAAAAGCCCTCGTTATCGCTTATGTTGAAATAGAACTTAGCCATCCGCAGCCTCCTGCGTGGAAAGACGCAAAACGCTAATATGTTCCCAGTTTGAGCAGCAACTCGGCAAGTTGAACCTGAGCTCGCAGGGCCCGGGGTTCGTTGACTTCGATTGGAGCGGGTTACTATACACGCACGTGCTCAACGTCTGCAGTTGCAGGGTGACCTCCATCGATCAAAGGTTTGTGTCTTATGCTCAGCAACAGCCTGGCTGCCTTTTTCGGGCGGGATGTCGTGGAGGTCGCGCGCGATCTCATCGGCTGGCAATTTTGCGCCAACGGCGTCGGCGGCTTGATAGTCGAAACGGAGGCTTATCGGCTGGACGACGAAGCCTCCCATAGCTTCCGCGGACCGGGATTGCGCAACGCCGTGATGTTCGGCCCGGCCGGGCATGCCTATGTCTACCGCTCCTATGGAATTCACTGGTGCATCAACTTCGTCTGCCTGCCCGGTAGCGCGGTGCTGATCCGTGCGCTGGAACCGAACACCGGTCTTGACAGGATGGCAGGGCGACGCGGCACGGATAATCTTGCGCAACTGTGCAGCGGTCCCGGCAAGCTCAGCCAGGCGCTGGGCATCGAACTTGCACACAACGGAGCGCCTCTTGACCAGCCGCCGTTCACACTCGCTGCGGGTTCCGAGACGCCCATCGTTTCTGGGCCGCGGATCGGCATCACGCGCAATGTCGCGGCTCCCTGGCGGTTCGGCGCGGCGGGATCGCGCTTTGTCAGCCGTAAATTTGGCTGATGCCGCATCGGCAGGCTCCGGCATTTGCTATTCCATGGCAATGCTGTGGTCGACCTTCGGCGGTGCAGCCGGCTTGCGCAGCAGGATGACCAGCGGCATGGCAAACAGCGACATCAGCATCAGCAGCTTGAAGTCGTCGATATAGGCGATGATCGTCGCCTGCAGGGTAACGATATTGTCCAAGCTGGCGCGGCCAATCGCGGTCAGCGGGCTTAGGCCCTGGGCGGCTGGTGCGTCGAACGCGTGGTTGAACGGCGTCACGTAGGCAGCAATCGATTCGTGGTTGCTCTGGGTATTGCGGATGATCAGCGCCGAGACGATGGAGATGCCGACGCTGGAGCCGATATTGCGCGATAGATTGTACAGCCCTGTCCCCTCGCCGCGCATGTGCGCCGGCAGGGTCGCGAATGCGACGGTGGTCAGCGGTACGAACAGGAAGCCCAAACCGGCGCCTTGGACAAAGCCGACAACGATGATCGTCGTTTGCGAGACATCGGGTGTCCAGCCGGTCATCTCGTACATCGCCCAGGCCGTGAGGCCGAGCCCCAGCAGCAAGAGCCAGCGCGTATCCACCTTGCCGATGAGGCGCCCGACAAGAAACATGCAGACCATGGTGCCGAGGCCACGCGGTCCCATGACGATGCCCGCCGTGACGACAGGATAGCCCATCAGGGTCTGCAAATAGGGCGTCATCAGCGCCAGCGATGCCAGATAAGTGACACCGACGATAAAGATGAAAAACATGCTGACGGAAAAATTCTGATCGAGAAAGAGACGCGGGTTGACGAAGGATTTCTCTGTGGTGAATGTGTGGACCACGAACAGGTAGAAGGCGCAGAAGCAGACCAGCGCTTCGACGATGATCTCGCCGGATGAAAACCAGTCCAGTTGCTCGCCCCTGTCGAGGAAGAGCTGCAACGAAGCTATGCCGAGGCTCAGCATGCTGAAGCCGAAAACGTCGAGCTTAGCCAGCGCGTCGACCTTCGTCTCTTTGACGAAGACGACGATGCCCATAAAGGCGACAAGGCCGATCGGCACGTTGATGTAGAACACCCAGCGCCAGCTGATATGGTCTGTCAGCCAGCCGCCGATGACGGGGCCGAGCACCGGACCAACCATCACCGAGACACCAAACAGCGCCATGGCCTTGCCGCGCTCCTCGACGGAGTAGATGTCCAGCAGGATACCCTGCGACAACGGCACGAGAGCCGCGCCGAAAAGACCTTGCAACAGGCGGAAGCCAACAATCTGCACCAGAGACTGGGCAAAGCCACAGAGCACAGAGGCGGCCACGAAGCCGGCGATTGCCGTCAGCAGCACACGCTTGCGGCCGAACTTGGCGGACAGGAAGCCCGATGGCGGCGTCATGATGGCGGCAGCGACGATGTAGGAGGTCAGCACCCAGTTGATCTGGTCGGAACTGGCTGCGACACTGCCCTGGATATACGGCAATGCCACATTGGCGATCGTCGTATCCAGCGCCTGCATGATGACCGCGAGAATGACACAGGCGGTGATTGCGCCGCGGTTGGCGATGACGGGCGCGGCGCCGTCGGATGGGTTACTCATGACCCTTGCCATCGGAACGGCCCAGCAGTTTTGCGACAAAATCCGGCAAGCCACGAGCGTGGCCCGTGTCGACGTCCACTTCCGTGCTCATGCCGACCCGAAGCGGCGGTTTGCCGGCGGCATCGTCGATGTTCACCCGCATCGGGATGCGCTGGACCACCTTAACCCAGTTGCCGGTGGTGTTTTGCGCCGGCAGCAACGAAAAGCTGGAGCCCGAGGCGGGGCTGATGCTGGCGACAGTGCCCGTCCAGACCGTGCCCGGATAGGAATCAACGGAGATGGAGACTTTCTGGCCCGGCTTGACGTAGGTCAGTTCTGTTTCCTTCGGGCTGGCGGCGATCCACATGTCGTTCGACGACACCAGGGAAAAGCCCTGCTGAGCAGCCGCGAGGTAGCCACCGACTTGGAGGCTGTCGACATTGGTGACGGTGCCATCGAAGGAAGCCCGAACCACGGTGTCGTCGAGTTGCCGCTGCGCGTCGTCGACGGCGGCTTTTGCCTGAAGATAGGTGGGGTTCTGCTCGAGTGGCTGATTAAGGTCACCGCCGATCTGAGCCAGTGTTGTGGCGGCCTGGGCTTTGGCGACCGCTACTTTCTGCTTGGCGGCGTCTAGGTCGTGCTTGGCCGAATCAAAGGCGGCCTTGGAGGCTGCGGAACTGTTGATCAGGCTCTGCTGGCGATCGAAAGAGGTCTGGTAAAACGGCAGGTCGGCCTCGGCCTGGGCAATCTCCGCCAGGGTCTGCTGGTAGCTGGCCTGCAGGTTCAGGATCTGGTTGCGGGCAACGCCGAGCTGGGCCTTGGCACCCTCCAGCGCAATCTGGAAGGAATCGGGCTTCAGCCTGAACAGCACCTGGCCCTTCTTCACCTGTTCATTTTCATGCACCTCTATGGCAGCGACGAAGCCGCTGACATCGGTGGAAACCCCGACCATGTCGGCGCCGATGTAGGCGTTGTCGGTGGACATCACCTGCCCGCCGGTGACGTAGAAATAGCCGCCGATGACGAGCACGATGGGGAGCGCCGCAAACAGGATCAGCCGCGTTGCACCACGGCGTCGGCGCGTCGCAACGGGCGCTGCTGCAGGCGGAGCGATAGCTGTCGGCGCCGCTGTCGGATTGCCGGAGGGTCCTTCGGCAATCTCGTCCGTCGTGACGACACGGATGGTCTTTTCGAATTTGGCGGATCTGGGGAGAGGCAGTCGTTCAGCCATGGGAAGTCTCTTGCTGGCACAGGGCCGAAGGGCCGCTGGCAACGTGGTTGGTGCGGGGATTGGTCAAGAAGTCGGGACGATGCGGAAATGCCTGCAACTGCCCCTCGACGCCGGTCTGTTATGGCCAGGCAGCCTGTCGGAGCAGGATTTCAGGACGACAGCCGGTTCGCACAGTTGGCGGCGGGCTGAAACGTATTCAGGTAAAGCGTGGAAAGAGAAGATTGTCATGGGCGCAAAGCCTGCTATTCGGTAGCATGCTTACTATACCCTGATACATAATAAGTCAAACGTTCTATATCGCTATAGCTGTATTCAAAAAAGCCATAAACGCAAGAAAGCCGGCGATTACCGCCGGCTTTCTGGTTAGCTTAGATTTGATTGTTTTAGCGGCGGCTGAGAAGGCCGACGACGTAGGCGACACCTGCGGTCACGGCGAGAGCGAAAAGCGGCTCTTCGCGGACCTTGTCGCGGACGCGAGAGGTCACCAGAGCGGCTTCTTCTGTCACAACCGTCTTGGCACCCTGGCTGATCGCCACAACGCTTTCGGACAGCTTGGCCAGATCTTCCTTGAGCGCGGTGATCTGCGCGGAAAGGTCTTGCGCTGCTGCTTCTGTTTCGACACGTGCTGCTGCGGATTGGATGGAAGCGGTTTTCAGTTCAGCCATTTTTCAGCTCCTTTGTTTGTGCCCGATAAACGCCGAGTATCGGCATTGGTTCCGCGCATTTTGCGATTTCGGCGGATGCTCTTCAATTCCCGTGCGGATTGCTCTAAGGAACAGCCAATGCTTCGCCTGATTTGCGAGGCCGTTCCGTATTGAGGTTAGCATTCCGATGTTTGAACTGCTGAGAAAATTGGCCCGCACCTGGGTCGCCAAGGGCCTGATGCTGTTGCTAGTGGCATCCTTCGGGATCTGGGGCGTGTCGCGGTCCTTGATCGGCGGCAGCACCGGATCGACCGTCATCAGTGTCGGCGACCAGCAGATCGGGGCTGCGGAATACCGCCTCGCCTATCGACGCCAGCTCTCGGCGCTGAGCCAGCAGTTCGGAACGCAGCTGTCGCCGGAGCAGGCCCGCGCCTTCGGGCTTGAACAGCAGACCAACTCCCAGCTCGTCGCTGGCGCCTCGCTGGACCAGCTGGCAGCCGACATGAACCTCGGACTGTCGCAGGACCGGCTCGCCAAACTGATCGGCGAAGACCCGGCATTCAAGTCGAACACAGGTCAATTCGACCGCGGCCTGTTCACAAGCCGCCTCGCCAATGCCGGCATCAGCCAGGACGACTATATCAATGAGCGCAGCAAGGTCGCGGTTCGCGGCCAGATCGTCGATTCCATATCCAACGGCTTCAAGGCACCGCAAACGCTGGTTGCCGGCCTTAAGGAGTTCCACGACGAGAGCCGCAGCATCGACTACCTGATCCTCACAAATGCGAACATCGATCCGGTCAAGGCCCCGGCTGACGACGTGCTGGCGAAGTGGTTCGAAGGCGTAAAGTCGCGGTACCGCGCGCCGGAGTATCGCAAACTCTCCTACGTGAAGCTGCAGGCAGCCGACATTGCTGATACCGCCGCCATCACGGACGATGCCGTGCGCGCCGAATTCGAAAAGCGCAAGGAAAGCTTCACGATCCCGGCGACCCGGACGATCGAACAGCTGAGCTTTGCCAACAAGGACCTGGCGGACGCGGCTTCCGTCGCCCTTAAAACCGGCACGACCTTCGACCAGCTGGTAACCGATCAGGGCAAGACCGCCAGCGACGTCATGCTCGGTACATTCAACAAGGCGAGCGTTCCGGATTCTGCCATCGCGGAACCGGCTTTCGCTGTCACCAAGGACGGCGGCACGACCGGCGTCATCGAGGGATCGTTCGGACCGGTTATCCTGCGCGTCACCAACATCAAGGTGGAAAGCGCCAAGTCGTTCGAGGACGTCAAGGAAGACCTCCGCAAGCAGATGGCGATTGCTGCAGCATCCTCGCAGATCGCCGACCTGCACGACAAGTTCGAAGATGCACGCGGCTCCGGCGCGACACTGGTCGAGGCAGCGCAGCAACTGAAACTGAAGCCCGTGACGGTCGATTCCGTCGACGCCACCGGCCTCGACAAGGCCGGCAACGAGGTCAAGGATATTCCCGAGCGCCAGAAGCTGCTCACGGAAGCCTTCAAGACCGATGTCGGCGTCCAGGCACTTCCCGTTCCCATCGGCAGCGACGGCTATGTCTGGTTCGACGTACTGGACGTGACCCCTGAGCACGATCGTCCGCTTGCCGAGGTGCATGACAAGGCCGCTGCCGACTGGACCGCGGAACAGCAGAAGGTCGCCCTCGCCGCCAAGGCCACCGCCCTGAAGGATGAGGCCAAGAAGGGCAAGTCGCTCGCCGATATTGCCGCGCCGCTTGGCATTGCCGTCGAAAACAAGACCAACGTGACGCGCAACATGGACGACAGCGTCCTTGGCAGCGCCGGTGTGTCGGCAGCATTCTCCGGACCTGTCGATACGGTTGCCAGCGCCGTCGGCGGCGACGACACGACGCAGATCCTGCTGAAGGTAACCGACGTCAACACGACGCCGCCAGCCACGGATGTCCTTGCCAACCAGGACCAGCAGATTTCCAGGATTGCAGACGCTGCCGGTGACGATATCCTCGACCAGATGGTTGCCGAGTTGCAGACGAAATACGGCGTGACCGTAAACCGCGAGGCCGCGGCTCAGGCCGTGCAGCGCTAAGCTAGGGAACCGACCTCGATGGCCGATCTGAAGCCACTGCTTGCCAAAGTCGCCGGCCATGAAAGTCTGACGCGCGACGAGGCGCGGCAGGCCTTCGAGATCCTGATGTCCGGCGAGGCGACGCCGTCGCAGATCGGCGGCTTCCTGATGGCGCTGCGGATGAAAGGCGAAACCGTCGACGAGATCGTCGGCGCCGTCACCACGATGCGCGCCAAGATGCTGCCTGTGGAAGCTCCGGCCGATGCCATCGACATCGTCGGCACCGGCGGCGACGGCATGGGCACCTACAATATTTCCACCCTTGCCGCCTTGATCGTCGCAGGCTGCGGCGTAACGGTTGCCAAGCATGGCAACCGCGCGCAAAGCTCGAAAGCCGGCACAGCCGACAGCCTTTCGGCGCTGGGTGTGAAGCTCGACATCTCGCCGGAGCATATAGGCCGTTGCATCCGCGACGCCGGTATCGGCTTCATGTTTGCCCAGATACACCATTCGGCGATGCGCCACGTAGGCCCGACCAGGGTGGAACTCGGCACCCGGACGATCTTCAATCTTCTCGGCCCCCTGTCGAACCCCGCTGGCGCTCGCCGGCAATTGCTCGGCGTCTACGCACCGCAATGGGTGGTGCCGTTGGCCGAAGTGCTGCGCGATCTCGGTGCAGAAAATGTGTGGGTGGTCCATGGCGACGGCCTTGACGAGATCACCACGACGGGGATGACGCAGGTTGCGGCACTCGAAGACGGCAAGATCAGGACGTTCGAACTCCGCCCCGGTGATTTTGGCGTGCAGCCTGCCGTCTTGGCCGACCTCAAGGGCGGCGACGGCGTTGCCAATGCGGCCGCCTTGCGTGCCGTGCTCTCCGGCGAAAAAAATGCCTATCGCGATATCTCGCTGATCAACGCCGCCGCGTCTCTGGTCGTGGCCGGCAAGGCCGGGACCGTCATCGACGGCATGCGGCTTGCCACAAAATCGCTCGACAGTGGCGCTACGGCTGCCGCTCTCGACAGGCTGATTGCCGTCTCGAACGACGGCGACTGAAGGAAGGGCGCTCGCCATGACCGACATTCTCAAAAAAATCGAAATCTACAAGCGCCAGGAAATCGAGACCGCAAAGGCATCGGTTTCGCTTGCCGACCTCAAGGCCATGCAGGCGGACCAGACGCCGCCGCGCGGCTTCCACCGGGCTCTCGTGGCAAAGCATGAGGCTGGCCTGTTCGGCCTCATCGCCGAAATCAAGAAGGCAAGCCCGTCCAAGGGTCTGATCCGTGCCGACTTCGATCCGCCGGCATTGGCTGCGGCCTACGACGCGGGCGGAGCTGCCTGCCTTTCCGTGCTGACCGATGCCCCCAGCTTCCAGGGCTCCCCGGCGTTCCTGACCGCCGCACGCGCCGCCTGCAGCCTGCCCGCCTTGCGCAAGGATTTCATGTTTGAGACCTACCAGGTGCAGGAAGCTCGCGCCTGGGGTGCCGACTGCATTCTTCTGATCATGGCATCGCTTTCGGATGAGGATGCGGAGCGCCTTCAGGACGAAGCCTTCGGACTCGGGATGGATGTGCTTGTGGAAGTGCATAACGAGCCGGAAATGGAGCGTGCGCTGAAACTGTCGTCGCCGCTCATCGGCATCAACAACCGCGACCTGCGCACTTTCGAGGTCAGCCTTGCCACCAGCGAAAGACTGGCACCGATGGTGCCCGCGGATCGGATAATCGTCGGCGAAAGCGGCATCTTCACCCACGCCGACTGCCTCAGGCTGCAGGCATGCCGGATCGATACCTTCCTGGTCGGCGAAAGCCTGATGCGCAAGGACGATGTGGCAGCGGCAACGCGAACCCTCCTGACAGGCGAACCCGCCGCGCTGGCGGCCGAATAGCATGGCGGCAGAGCACGGCAGCCTCACGCACATCGATGCGTCCGGCGAAGCCCACATGGTCGATGTCGGCGACAAGGCGGAGACCATGCGCAGTGCAACGGCTTCGGGCCATGTGAAGATGCAGCCTGAGACACTCCGGCTGATTCTCGAGGGTAACGCCAAGAAAGGCGACGTCATCGGCACGGCGCGCCTGGCAGGGATCATGGGCGCCAAGCAGACATCGAGCCTTATTCCTCTTTGTCATCCGCTCATGCTGACGAAGATCGGTGTGGAGATCACGCCCGACGACAGCCTTCCCGGACTGCGTGTGATGGCAACTGCCAAGCTTACGGGACGCACCGGCGTCGAAATGGAAGCATTGACCGCCGTCTCTGTTGCCTGCCTGACAATCTACGACATGGCCAAGGCGGCCGACCGGCTGATGGAAATCGGCGGCATCCGGCTCGAGGAAAAGTCCGGCGGCAAATCCGGCGACTTCCGGCTTGCAGGCCCATCCCCATGAGCTTGCTGCCTGTTGCCGAAGCGCAGGCGCGCTTGCTGGACAAGGTGCGGCCTGTCGCCGAGCACGAGACTGTGACCCTCAGTGATGCCTCCGGCCGTGTACTGGCGACAGACCTTCCCGCCCGCCTCACCCAGCCGCCTTTCAACGCCTCCGCGATGGACGGATACGCGATCCGGCAGGCCGATCTCTCTGCACCGAATACCAGTCTGAAAGTCATCGGCATCTCGGCCGCCGGCCACGCGTTCGAAGGCACAGTCGCCAGTGGCGAGGCGGTGCGCATCTTCACCGGCGCGCCACTGCCTGAGGGGGCCGACAGCGTACTTCTGCAGGAGGATGTCGAGGCGACCGACGGCAGCATCCGCTCGACCTATCCGGTACGCTCCGGCCAGCATGTGCGCCCACGCGGTCAGGACTTCGTCGATGGCGAGATCGTGCTGCCGCACGGCACCGTCATGGACTTCACCCGGCTGACTGTGGCAGCAGCCATGAACCATGCGACGCTGACCGTCTTCCGCAAACCGCTGGTGGCGATCCTTGCCACCGGCGATGAACTGCTGCCGCCCGGCGCAATCCCCGGTCCATCGCAGATCCTGGCCTCAAGCACGTTCGGCATCGCAGCTCTCGCTCGACAAGCCGGAGCCGATATCCTCGACCTCGGCATTGCGCCGGATGACAGCGCGGCAATCACGGCGGCTGTGGAACGTGCGCGCGACGCCGGTGCCGACGTTATCGTCACGCTTGGCGGTGCCTCCGTGGGAGACCATGACCTCGTGCAGGCAACGCTTGTGGCATCCGGCATGCAACTCGACTTCTGGCGCATCGCCATGCGGCCGGGCAAGCCGCTGATGGTCGGCAGCCTCGGAGCGGCACATGTGCTCGGCCTGCCCGGAAATCCGGTGTCGAGCCTTGTCTGCGGCATCCTGTTCCTGGAGCCGCTGATCCGCAAACTTGCCAGTCTGCCGCCGATCCAGCGCGCGGCAGCTTCGCTGACGGCGAAACCACTTGCGGCGAACAATCAGCGTCAGGACTATCTACGCGCAACGCTTTCCAAATCGAGCGATGGCAGCTGGCTTACGGAGCCTTTCGGCAAGCAGGATTCCTCGATGATGAAGATCTTCGCCCAGGCAGACTGCCTGATCGTACGGCCCCCAAATGCTCCGGCGATGCCGGCCGGCATGCCCTGCCCCATTCTCCTGCTGCGGCCGGACCTGCAGGGCTGACGCCCTCGCGAGCGAACTGCCAGAATCACATCGGGCGACTTTCGCCGCCCGATGGAAGTGCGTCTGTTGCCGGCCCGCTTACTTGACGGGTGGCTTTTCGTGGTGGCCGCCGAAGCCGGCGCGCATGGCTGACAGCACCTGGTTGGCAAAGCCGTCATTGCCGCGCGAAGAGAAGCGGCTGAACAAGGCCGCACTCAGGACCGGTGTCGGAACGCCTTCGTCGATAGCCGCGGAAATCGTCCAGCGGCCTTCGCCGGAGTCCGAAACGCGGCCGGCATACTGCGACAGGGCCGGATCTTCGTGCAGCGCATCTGCCGTCAGATCGAGCAGCCAAGAGGTGATGACGCTGCCACGACGCCAGACTTCGGCGATTTCCGGGATGTCGAGATTGTACTGGTAGAATTCCGGGTTCGACATCGGCGCTGTCTCGGCGTCGGCCTCGGCCTGCTGCATGCCGATATTGGCGTGGCGCAGGATGTTGAAGCCTTCTGCGTAGGCAGCCATCAGGCCATATTCGATGCCGTTGTGGACCATCTTGACGAAGTGACCGGCGCCATGCGGACCGCAATGCAGGAAGCCCTGCTCCGCCGTGCTCTTGGCAGCAGCGACTTCGCTGCGCTGGGCGGACGACTTCACGTCGCCCATGCCAGGCGCAAGCGTTGCAAAGATTGGCGACAGGTGCTGGACGGTCGGCGTTTCGCCGCCGATCATCAGGCAATAGCCGCGCTGCAGGCCGAACACGCCGCCGCTGGTGCCGACGTCGACATAGTGGATGCCCTTCTGCTTCAGCATCGCCGCACGACGGATGTCGTCATGATAGTAGGAGTTGCCGCCATCGATGATGATGTCGCCCTCTTCGAGCAACGGCACCAGCTTGGTCAGTTCGTTGTCGACGATGGCTGCCGGCAGCATCATCCAGATGGCGCGTGGCTTATCCAGCTTGGCGACAAAGTCCTCAAGGCTGGAGCTGCCGGTGGCGCCCATGCCCTTGAGGTCCTCGACGCTCTGGGCGCGCGCGTCGAAGACGACGGCCGTGTGGCCGCTCTTCATAAGCCGCTGCACCATGTTGCTGCCCATGCGGCCGAGGCCAATCATACCAATCTGCATAGTCACGTCTCCTTGGGACGGTTTTGGAGCGGTCGCTCCGGTCAAGTGTATAGGGTGATTTTGCGACAGGCCTTAGTGCTCGCAAATTACGGCGTCGAGGGTTAGCAGGCAAGCGTAGCTGCGAAACATCAAGAATACGTGAGCAACCCTAATCGTTTGAATTACATCTTCCTACTGCCATTGGGGCGCGGGCTCAAGCCTCCAATGTGGGGCCGATGTAACGAGCGCGTGGTCGGATAAGCCGCCCACCGACAGCCTGCTCCATCGCATGTGCCAGCCACCCGACCGTCCGCGCCAGCGCAAATATGGTCATCGGGGCATCGCGTGGCAGGTCGTAGGCGACGGCAAGCGCCGTGAGGGCGAAATCGGCATTGACGCGCTCGCCGACGATTTTCTCGGCCGCCTCCTGCAGGTCGGCGAAGGCAGTAGGGAGCTCGAAATGTCGGAGCAGCGTGGTGGCCCTGATATCGCCGTGCGGATAAAGGCGATGCCCGAAGGCCGGCAGCTTGCGCCCCTGAGCCAGATAGCGGCTGACCGCCTCGTGGGCACCGAGCTCTTCGGCGTTGCCGACGAGTACCTTCACAGCCTGCCAGGCGCCGCCATGCAGCGGCCCAGTCAGCGTCGCCAGGCCAGACAAGACCGCCGCAGACAGGGAGGAGCCTGTCGAGGCTGTGACGCGGGCGGCAAAGGTCGAGGCATTCAGTTCGTGATCGGCAAACAGCACCAGCGCGCGGCGAAGGATCGACGCTGCGGCAGGGCGGCCCCAGCTTTCCGCCAGACGTCTATGCAGGGGCTGGTCGGCGGACCAGGGAGCGAGCACATTTGCGACCGTGGCAAGCACGCTCTGCGCGTCGGCCTGCAGCGCGGACTGGGATCTCTCCATGGACGGTAGATCCCGCGTCGCCCGACCTGCCAGTGCAACCAAAGCCGATGCGATTGTCGCGCCGTCTTTCGAGACGCCATTCTGTGCCAGGGAAGACAGCGGACGGCGCATATCCCAGAGCAAGGCTGCTACTTCCTCAAGCGTCGCATTCTCCGACAGCGCTGCAACATCCCTGCCCCTGTAAAACAGCCGGCCATCGGAAACGGTCGAGACCGCCGAGGGCAGCATGGGATCGCCCCATTGGATTGCTTCGGCAGCGACAGTTTCGCTCTTGCGGCGACCGGCCTGGCGGTTGGCGAGCTGGAGCACGTCATCGCGAAAATAAAGGCTGCGGCGGCCCTCGGCCGGATCGGGCTTGGCACGGATGCGACCCCGGCTGACATTGGCGTACAAGGTCTGCTGTTTCGTTCCGAGCAGTTGCAACGCCTGCTCTGCAGTCAGCCACGACATGGCATCCTCATATTGATCGAAAGCATCAAGATTGACGTCAATACAAATGGCGCCGATCATCTCGCATAGTCAAAGGAGAAGACGATGAAAAGTGGATTGGACGATGTCATTGCCGCAGAAACCCGGTTGTCGGATGTCGACGGGCTCGCCGGTCGACTGGTGATACGTGGCGTGTCGCTGGACGACCTCGTGGCAACGAGCCGCTACGAGGACGTTGCCCAGCTGTTGCTTTCGGGGCTTTTTCCGGAAACGACCGATGTCGATGGACGAAGGTCACTTATCGGTGACGCGCGGGTGTCAATGTTCAATATCGTAACCGAGAGCGAACCGGGCCTGTTCAGGTTGCCGCCGGTCGAGGCTATCCGGGCGCTGCTTGCCCGCGTACCGGATGGCGCGGACCATGCCACGGCGGTGAGGCTGATGGCAGCACCCGCTGTATTCCTGCCGGCAGTGCTGCGACTTCGGGACGGCAAGCCGCCGATACGCCCGGATCCCAGCCTTTCGCAGGCCGAGGATATTCTGAGAATGCTCACCGGCATCACGCCCAGCGCAGAACAGACGGCGGGACTCGATGCCTATCTGGTCACAATCGCCGACCACGGATTGAACGCCTCGACCTTTGCAGCCCGTGTGATCGCCTCGACCCAGGCCGGGCTCACTTCCTCCGTGCTCGGTGCGCTCGGAGCCTTGACGGGACCGCTGCATGGCGGCGCGCCGGGGCCGGTGCTCGACATGCTGGACGCCATCGGCGAGCCTGCCAACGCCCGTGCGTGGATCGCTGCCGAACTCGACAAGGGCGAGCGGCTGATGGGGTTCGGCCATCGCATCTACCGGGTGGGCGATCCGCGCGCCGATGCGCTGAAGGCGGCGCTTAAGCCGATCGTTGCGGCCGGACAGGTGGATGGACGGCGGATGGAGCTGGCGGAGGCGGTGGAGCAGACCGCACTGGCGTTATTGCGCGAACGCAAGCCGGACCGGCCTATCGAGACCAACGTCGAATTCTACACGGCAATGCTGCTCGATTCGCTCGGTTTCCCGAGGGAGGCATTCACCGGCGTATTCGCCATCGGCCGCATGGTCGGCTGGATTGCCCATGCCCGCGAGCAGGTGCTTGACGGCCGGCTCATCCGCCCGCAGTCGCGCTATACAGGACCATTGCCGAAGGCCGCCTGACGGTCGGTCAGTCATATCCGGGTCTGCCATATTGGTGGATCCGGAGCCGCCCCGGAAGGCACTCACGAATGAGGCGGATTCGTCAGTTCGTGGTGGATTGCCCAGTGGCAAGGTTCAGTGTCACGTCGTCGTAACCACGCGCCTTGTAGACCAAGGTGGAAATCAACCAACTGGCGGCGAAGATACCGACGACGGCATAGCCGAAATTGGCGAGATTATCGTTGAGGTCGGCAATGGTGCGCCAGATGCCACCCTCGAGCCCGAGCTTATCGACAATAAGGCCAAGTGCTTCCATGCCACCGATGAAGATCGCCACGGCGACCGAGGCGGCGGTGATTGTCAGATTGTACCAGAGCTTGCGGATCGGATTGATGAAGGCCCAGCCGTAGGCGCGTGTCATCAGGACGCTGTCGGTGGTGTCGAGCAGCGACATGCCAGCCGTGAAAAGCGCGGGGAAAACGAGGATCGTCCAGAACGACATGCCCTGCGCGGCTTGCGTCGCCGATATCCCGAGCAAGCCGATTTCCGTAGCCGTGTCGAAGCCGAGGCCGAAGAGGAAGCCGATGGGATACATGTGCCATGAGCGCGTGACGATCTTGAACATCGGCCGGAAGATGCGCGCGAGGAAGCCGCTGTTCGACAACAGCGCATCCAAGTCTTCCTCGACGATCGTTTCGCCGCGCCTTGCACGACGGAAAGCTGCCCAGATGCCGCGCAGCACGAAGAAATTGGCAACGCCGATAACGACCAGGAACAGCGCTGAAACGGATGTGCCGATAATGCCGCCGACATCGCGGAAAGCGCCGAGCGGCATCATCGAAGCAGTTGCCGCGATGGCGATCGATGCCAGCACGACGATGCTGGAATGACCGAGCGAAAAGAAGAAGCCGACGGAAACCGGTGACTTGTTGTCCTGCACCAGCTTGCGCACGACATTGTCGATGGCCGCAATATGATCGGCATCGAAGGCATGCCGCAAGCCAAGCATGTAGGCAAGGAACGCCGTGCCGAGCAAGGCTGGGCGGTCCGAAAAGGCCGACCATGCCCAAACCCACGCACCGATATTGAAGCCGATCAGCAGGATGTAGGTCATGGTGATCTTCGTCCGGGCACGGTCTTTCCGGTCGTCAAACGGATTGGGCATCAAACTTCACTTTCCTCTGGCACTGCACCGCAAACTGCCATGGAAAGAAAAGCGAGACGAGAGGCAAATGACGTAAGCCCCGCGAAAAATCTGATGCGGCTCAAAAAGAAACCCGGCTTTCGCCGGGCTTCGAATGTTGTCCGTAATGTCCTTGTCGCCTCAGACCAGGCGGCTCTGTTCGAGTGCTGCCTCGATGAAGCTTGCGAACAGCGGATGCGGGTCGAGAGGACGGGACTTCAGCTCAGGATGATACTGGACACCGATGAACCATGGATGATCGGGGTACTCGATTGTCTCCGGCAGCACGCCGTCCGGTGACATGCCCGAAAATACCAGGCCGCAGCTTTCCAGCCGGTCCTTGTAATCGACATTGACCTCGTAGCGATGGCGATGGCGTTCGGAAATATCCGAAGATCCATAGATCTCCGCGATCTTCGTGCCTTTCTTGAGCGCCGCCTTGTAGGCGCCGAGGCGCATTGTGCCACCGAGGTCACCTGAGGCCGCGCGCTTCTCCAGCTGGTTTCCCTTGATCCATTCGGTCATCAGGCCCACGACCGGTTCGCTGGTCGCGCCAAACTCCGTCGACGAGGCGTGCTCGATGCCGGCCAGGTTGCGGGCCGCCTCGATGACCGCCATCTGCATGCCGAAGCAGATACCGAAATAGGGAACTGCACGCTCGCGGGCGAATCGGGCCGCGTGGATCTTGCCTTCCGATCCGCGCTCGCCGAAGCCGCCGGGCACGAGAATGCCGTGCACCTTTTCGAGATAGGGAGCCGGGTCTTCCTTTTCGAAGACTTCCGATTCGATCCACTCGAGCTTGACCTTGACGTGGTTGGCGATGCCGCCGTGATGCAACGCTTCGATCAGCGACTTGTAGGCATCCTTGAGGCCGGTGTACTTGCCGACGATGGCAATGGTCACCTCGCCTTCGGGCGTATGGATGCGATTGCAGACTTCTTCCCACGCTTCGAGACGCGGCTTCGGTGCCGGTTCGATACCGAAGGCGGCCAGCACTTCGTTGTCGAGACCTTCCTTGTGGTAGGCCGTCGGCACATCATAGATATTGGCAACGTCCAGCGCCTGGATAACAGCGGACTGGCGGACGTTGCAAAACAGCGAAAGCTTCTTGCGCTCGGCTTCCGGAATCTCGCGATCGGCGCGTACGAGCAGGATGTCGGGGTGAATACCCAGCGCCTGCAGTTCCTTGACGGAATGCTGGGTCGGCTTGGTCTTCAGCTCGCCGGCAGCCGGAATGTACGGCATCAGCGTCAGGTGGACGTAGACGGCCGTGCCGCGCGGCAGGTCGTTGCCGAGCTGGCGGATGGCCTCCATGAACGGCATCGCCTCGATATCGCCGACAGTACCGCCGATTTCGCAGATGACGAAGTCGTAGTCGTCGTTGCCTTCGGTAACGAAATCCTTGATCTCGTTGGTAACGTGCGGAATGACCTGGACGGTGGCGCCGAGGTAGTCGCCGCGCCGTTCCTTGTCGATGATGTTCTTGTATATGCGACCGGTTGTGATGTTGTCGGTCTTGGTGGCGGAGCGGCCTGTAAAGCGCTCGTAGTGCCCGAGGTCGAGGTCGGTCTCTGCGCCGTCATCCGTCACGAAGACTTCGCCGTGTTGTGTCGGGCTCATCGTGCCCGGATCGACGTTGAGATAGGGGTCGAGCTTGCGCAGGCGGCATCTATAACCGCGGGCCTGCAGGAGTGCTCCGAGAGCAGCGGCCGCAATTCCCTTGCCTAGAGAGGAAACCACGCCGCCGGTGATGAATACATATCGCGCCATGGGAGCCACCGGTTACCTTTTAACAAATGATTCCGCCAGCCCCAAAATTCTTTTCCAGAACTTTTGAAGACGAGGCGGAGGATGGACAAAATAAAACCGGCAGGTTTTGATACCTGCCGGAGGATTGTTTCAGGGTCTGTTATTGACCCGTGGGTACGCCGGTCGGCGCCGGTGCTGGCGTTGCCGGGGCAGCCTGGCCGGAAGGCGAAGCGGGTGCCGTTCCTGCTGGCGCGGTTCCTGCCGGTGCAGTACCAGCAGGCGCGGTGCCTGTCGCGGGCTTTGCGCCGCCGAGCGAGTCGAGAATGCCGCCGCTCTTCGTCTGTCCAGCCGGCGTGATCCGGTCGAGAATGTCGGTCGGGCGACCTTCATAGCGCGACAGGACGCCGAGACCGAGCGACGTGATGAAGAACAGCGTCGCAAGGATCGCCGTTGTCCGGGTCAGCGCATTGGCAGCGCCACGGGCGGACATGAAGCCCGACCCGCCGCCGACGCCAAGGCCGCCGCCTTCGGAGCGTTGAATAAGAACCACTCCGACCAGCGCAAGCACGATCATGAGATGAATGACAATCAATACGGTCTGCATAGGTCCAGTCCCGCCCGCGTATACGGGCATAAGAAGAAAAGCTCGCGGCTCTTTACATGAGCCTCTCGCCTATTCCAAGCCTTTTCATCGTGGCCCGCCCCTGCAGCCCAAAAACGGCAGGAGGCGGCCAGCGTCAGGCCGTGTGTTTCAGATATGCGTTGTATATCGCGATGAAATCGACCGATTTCAAGCTCGCTCCGCCGACCAGCAAGCCATTGACGTTATCTATGCCGATGAGGACAGCTGCGTTGGCAGGGTTCGCGGAGCCGCCGTAGAGGAGCCGCATGCTCTTGCCAGTCCGTCCCAGCCGCGCCACGAGATCGGCGCGCATGAAAGCATGGGCGGCGGCAATCTCTTCTTCCTGCGGCACCAGACCGGTTCCGATGGCCCAGACCGGCTCATAGGCGATGACGGTATCGTCCGCCGTCGAGCCGCGCGGGACCGATGCTTCGATCTGCCGCTTCAGAACATCGATGGTATGGCCGGATTGACGCTCTTCGGCAGTCTCGCCGACGCAGATGATGGCGGTCAGTCCCGCCGCATGTGCGGCCTCCGCTTTGGCACGCACGAGTTCGCTGCTGTCGCCATGGTCCCGGCGCCGCTCGGAGTGACCGACGATCACATAGGTGCCGAAGCAATCCGCAATCATTTCAGCGGAAATATCCCCGGTGTGGGCGCCAATGCGGTGCTGGTGGCAATCCTGGGCGCCGATCGCCAGCGGGCTGTCGTCGCAGAGTGCGGTCGCCACATAGAGCAGCGTTGCCGGTGGGCAGAGCAGTGCCTCGACCTTCTCCGCCTGGGCCTGATCGATCGCATCGCCAATAGCCTTTATCTCCGTCAGGCTGTCCCGCGTGCCGTTCATTTTCCAGTTGCCCGCCAATAGCGGACGTATCTTCTGTGTCATGGCGCCTCTCCTCCCGTCGCTTTGCATGCGGACCTAGCAAAAGAATCGGCAAAATGAAAGTTGCGCGCCATTACGCCATCCCGATTGCCAGCCGTCGCTCCGACCGAAAGCAAAAACTGCGATCATGGCGAGGGTAAAAACAGCCAGTTGAGGGTCTTCCGCCAGTCCAGCATGCGCAATGGCGTTCCATGGGTGCCGTTCGTATAGAGCGTGAAGCGGGCCGGATACTTTGCCTTGATAAGCTTTTCGAACTGCGCCTGCTGGTCTGCAGCCGCATAGACATTGTCGGCGCTGCCATGGGCAAACCAGATCGGCAGCCGGGCCTTGTAGAACGGGCTCTTGGCGAAGGTCGGGTCAGTCACGGCTGACATCATCACCATCCCGGAAAGCCGCTTGACGCTCTCGACATCCCGCGTGATCCCCCAGCAGACGATGCTGCCCATCGAGGCGCAGGAGAGGATGACAGGCTTTCCGCCTGATTGTTCGGAGACTGCCCGGATCAGCGCGGCGACATCGGCCACACCTTCGGCATCGAACGTCCCGATGGTCGGCGCATAGTAGCTGCCGCCATTGTCGACCACGAGGTTTTTCAGCCGGTTGAAGTTGCCGCCGAACATATAGTCGTTCGAGCCCAGCCGCCGGTCGCCGGCTCGACCGTGGACGAAGATCACTGTGAAGGCCTGGCCGGTCGCAGGTCCCACCCTGGTGACATCGAGTTTGCGTGCACCGAGAGCAAGCGTCTCGTCCGTCTGCTTCCAGCGGACGCCGAGCCCGAGATAGGCCGGCTTGACGCGGCGCTCTGGAACGATGTCCCGGCCGTTGATGTCGCGCATCTCCTGGTAGTCGATGGTTTCGAACGCACCGTTATCATGGCTCTCGACAATGGTCTGGCTGGAAAACAGCTCGTCCTTGAACGGCTTCAATTGCACGGCAGACGCATTCGTGGACAGGAAGGCGATAAACGCGACGGTGGCAGCGATCTTGAAGAAATGAACTGTGGACATTGGCATGCCGATGGGACCCTTTGAAGAACTGTGGCTTGCCATTCGGCGATGGCCGACGCAAATCTTTTTTCCAATTGGTCCCGGAATCTGCCTGCGTCGCTTTTTTGCAAGATTTCTGCCAGAATCCGGATCAGTCGAGCGTGCTACGCCATCGATTCGCTCTGGCCTGCCACCGCTCGCGGGGATTACTCTCACTTTAAGATTTGAACACGCTTATGGATGACAGCAACGATCTCTTTTCCGCAGTCTCGACGATCGCCGCAGCCCCGGAAGTCGCCAAGAAGGCAGATGCCCCAAAGAAGCCGGAAGTCGCAGCCGCCCCTCGCCCGGCGCCGCCGACGCAATCGTCATCCGACGGCTATGATGCCTCGGCGATCCGGGTGCTCGAAGGCCTCGAACCCGTCCGCATGCGTCCCGGCATGTATATCGGTGGTACTGACGAAAAGGCGCTTCACCATCTGTTTGCCGAAGTCATCGACAATTCGATGGACGAAGCTGTCGCCGGCCATGCCAATTTCATCGAGGTCCATCTCGACGTCGAGGGCTACCTGACCGTCAGCGACAACGGCCGCGGCATACCGGTAGAAAACCATCCGCAGGTGCCGGGCAAGTCGACACTCGAAGTGATCATGACCAAGCTGCATGCGGGCGGCAAGTTCGATGGCAAGGCCTACGAGACCTCAGGCGGTCTGCACGGGGTCGGCGTCTCCGTGGTCAATGCGCTTTCGGACGACATGGAAGTCGAAGTTGCCCGCAACAAGAAGCTCTATCGCCAGCGCTTTTCACGCGGCATTCCGCAGGGCGGTCTCGAGGAACTCGGCGATATCCACAATCGTCGCGGCACGCGCGTGCGCTTCCATCCCGATCCGCAGATCTTTGGCGATCACGCCAAGTTCGATCCGGCGCGTGTTTTCCGCATGGCCCGCTCCAAGGCCTACCTATTCGGTGGCGTCGAGATCCGCTGGAGCTGCGATGCCGGGATGCTGCCGGAAGGTTCCGATATTCCCGACAAGGCAGTCTTCCATTTTCCGGGCGGCCTGAAAGACTATCTGCAGGCGACGATGGGCAAGGAGTTCACCGTCACCCGCGAGATCTTCGCCGGCAAGTCGGAGAAGGCCAGCGGCCACGGCTCTCTGGAATGGGCTATCAGCTGGTACGGCGGCGATCCGCAGGTACATTCCTATTGCAACACCATTCCGACCGCCGAAGGCGGCACCCATGAGGCCGGCCTTCGCATTGCGCTGCTGAAGGGGCTCAAGAACTATGCGGAGTTGACGCAGAACAAGCGCGCTGCCGCGATCACCACCGACGACGTGATGATTTCAGCCGTCGGCATGCTGTCGGTGTTCATTCGCGAGCCCGAATTCGTCGGCCAGACCAAGGATCGGCTGGCCAGTGCCGAAGCCCAGCGCATTGTCGAAAATGCCTTGCGCGACCCCTTCGACCACTATCTCGCCGACAATCCGGCCGAATCCGAAAAGCTGCTCGACTGGGTGATCGAACGCGCCGAAGAGCGGCTGCGTCGCCGCAAGGAAAAAGAGGTCAACCGCAAGACCGCGGTCCGCAAGCTGCGCCTGCCGGGCAAGCTGTCCGACTGCTCGCAGAATACGGCTGCCGGTGCCGAACTCTTCATCGTCGAAGGCGATTCGGCCGGCGGTTCGGCAAAGCAGGCCCGCAACCGCTCCAACCAGGCGATTCTTCCGTTGCGCGGCAAGATCCTGAACGTCGGCAGCGCCACCCGCGAAAAGCTCTCGGCCAACCAGCAGATCTCCGACCTGATCCAGGCCCTCGGCTGCGCAACGCGTGCGAAATATCGCGACGAGGATCTGCGCTACGAGCGCATCATCATCATGACCGACGCCGATGTCGATGGCGCCCACATTGCGTCGCTGCTGATCACCTTCTTCTACCAGGAAATGCCGGACCTGATCCGGGGCGGCCATCTGTTCCTTGCCGTACCGCCGCTCTACCGGCTGACCCAGGGTGCAAAAACCCTTTATGCCCGCGACGACGCGCATCGTGCCGAGATCATGAACACGGTGTTCAAGGGCAAGAAGGTCGAAATCGGACGCTTCAAGGGCCTCGGGGAGATGATGCCGGCACAGCTCAAGGAAACGACGATGGACCCTGCGCGGCGGACGCTGCTGAAGGTGGCGATCGACGATGTCGACTTCGAGGGGACCCGGGATGCGGTGGATGCCTTGATGGGCACCAAGCCAGATGCTCGCTTCCGCTTTATCCAGGAGCGCGCAGCCTTTGCGGAAAATCTCGATATCTAGGGTCGATATCGGGGAGCGACGCGAGGTAGACTTTTTCTCCTCCACAACCACTTGCGGTCGCATCGCTGTCACGGCGGTGTAATATAGGCCATTGCGGGCCTTACCCTTGAATCAGCCTGGTTCATGCCCCATAACCAATTGAACTGAAATGAAGACAGAAGTCCGGGTGGGTATGTTCGAACGTCAAAAGCCGGGGGAACCGAGCTGGCTGGGACCAGCGACACAGGCACGGATGGCGCTGATCCCGTCGATCTCGGCCGCGCGCTGGTTGCTGCTGCTTATCGCGCTGGCCGCTATCTACTTCTTTTACGGCTTCATCGTTCCGGTGCTGGCAGCACTCGTCATCGGCTTTGCGACCTGGCCGATCTATCGCGATATCCTGCGCCGCACCGGCAATCGCCGCACGATCGCTGCCTCCATCGCCATAATTCTGATCATCGCCTTCCTCGTGCTTCCGATCGTCTTCGCTGTGATCTACACCTCGGGCGAGGTGAAGGAATGGTTCACCTGGGCGCTGCACGTCAATCGCTTCGGCGCTCCGACGCCGCTGTGGATCATGGACCTGCCGATCGCCGGGCCGTGGCTTAATGAGCAATGGACGCATTATGTCGGCGTTCCCGGTGCCATCGGCGAAATGGCGCAGGTTGTCAGCGGCGCCAACATCGGCAACATCTACCGCGCGGTCCTTGCGGCAGGCGGTGGCGCATTCCACGTGATCCTGACGTTGCTGTTCATGATGATCGCGCTGTTTTTCGTCTATCGTGACGGGATCGGTTTCGTGCGGCAGCTGGATCTGATCGGCGAGCGCATCTTTCCCAATCGCTGGGCGCGGATCTCGCGGGTCGTGCCGATCACCATCAGTTCGACGGTCATGGGCATGACGGTCATCGCCATCGGTGAAGGCATCGTCCTCGGCGTCGCCTACTGGATCGCCGGCGTCCCCTCGCCCGTGACGCTCGGCGTGCTCACCGGCGTGATGGCGCTCATTCCCGGCGGCGCGCCCCTGTCGTTCACGCTGGTCTCCCTCTATCTGCTCGGCAGCGGTGCCCAGGTCGCCGGCGTCGCGCTGCTCGTCTGGGGCACGGTCGAGCTTTTCATCGTCGACAAGACGCTGCGACCGAGACTGGTCGGCGGCCCCATCAAGCTGCCGTTCCTGCCGACGTTTTTCGGCCTCGTCGGCGGCGTCAAGACGATGGGCTTTCTCGGGCTGTTTATCGGTCCGGTGCTGATGGCGATCATCGTTGCGATCTGGCGCGAATGGATCCGCGAAGTCGAGCTTGCGGAGGATGAGCAGGAATACAACGACGCCGAACAGCCGCTACGCATTCACCGCGACGTTCCCAAGGCCGATCTGGATGCCAGCGCTGTCCGCTAGTCGTAACCGGTCATTTCGAGATAACCGCGGCCCTTTTGCGTTCCCTGGAAGCTGATCGGCCCTTCCCAGTATGGAAAGCGCGTTGCCATCCAGGCCTGCGCATTCAGCGGGCTGGTCGTGACACTGAAATTGCGGACCGGGATATCCAGGCGCCATTCGATCGGCACGGTGTGGCCTGAGACGTTCGTTGTCTTGAGCGGCGTCATGGTCAGGGCGCCTTTGGGTAACGGCGTCGGCTTGCCATCGGCGGCAATCCAGGTGGCCGAGGTGAAACCCGCGCCGCTGTCGCGCAGCCTGAAACCCATCAGCTTTTCACCGTTTTCGAGATGCAGCGAAAACCAGTCCCAGCCCTTCTGGTCGGCCGAAAGCGGCTGCGACGACCACTCCCGATCGAGCCACGCATCCCCGGTCACGGCGACATCGCCACCCGGCAGTTTCAGCGTGCCCTTTGCCGCGTAGAACGGCTGCGAATAGTATTCGCTTGCCTGACCGCCGGCCGATTTCACGGAATAGCCGCCATCGCCCTGCGCAACGATGGGCCCCTTCGCGTCGAGAGTGAGATCGTAGCGAAAGCTTGCACCGGTGGCGGTGAGATCGATGTGGGACAGCGCGTCGCCACCTGCCGGTTTATCCGGACGCGTCTTCATCTGCCAGTCGTCGATCCACGCCGCAAAAGGCGTCGCCGTGACCCCGGCAGCGCCTGAACCATCGCGCGAAAACTTTTCGGCGACGAAATGCTGCGTCGGCGTGGTCACGGCGGCGTTGCCCATCCAGATCTGCGGACTGGACCAGTTCGCCTTCGCGCCGGGCGACAGCGCCGAACGGAACAGCGTCCACTGCACCCCGTAGTCCTTTCCATCCGCCCCCTTGAGATCCGCGGTCAGGTACCACCACTCGATGCGGTAGTCCGGATGCGGGCCATGGTCTGCCGGAAAGCTGAAGGGCACACCTGGCTTGGGGACGGCGAAGCCATCGGCACTGGTGCCGAGACCGGCGAACCCCTGGGCGTTGACCATCCCGCCTTGAGAACCGACGGCGAGTGCGATGCAAAACAGCGATGCTCTAACGCTCATTGGCGAAAACCTTCAGCAGATCGGACGGCGACAGCGTCGCCAGTCGGCGGAGTGGGATGAGCGCTGCCAGCAACGCTGCAACCAGCGCAAACCCGGCCAGCCGCAGCCAGTCCGAAGGAAAAAGGTGCATCGGCAGGCGCCAGCCGAATGCCTCGACGTTGACGATGGCAAGCAACACCCAGGCGAGACCGATGCCGACCGGCAGCGCCGCAACGAGGGTGAGGACCGCCAGCACCATGGTGCGCGCCACTTCGAGCGCCACCAGATGCCGACGCGTCAGCCCCATCGCCCAGACCGGGGCAATCTGCGACAGCCGCATGCCTGACAGGGTCATGAGACTGGCAAACATCGCCAGTCCGGCGACGCCCAGTGTCAGCACATTGAGGGCGCCGGTGACGGCGAATGTCTTTTCGAAGATCTCCAGCGACTTGGCCTTGATGCTCGCCTGGTCGACGACATTCTGCGACGGCAGGTGAAACTGCGCCTCAAGCGCATCCACAAGCGCCGGGGTCTTGGCCGGATCGAGACGCAGGCCGTAGCGTAGCCGCGAAACGTTGGGGTAGTGGGTCGTCAAGCCATCGATACCGACAATGGCCTGACCGATGGGATTACCATAGTCGGAGTAGACGCCGACGATGGTGGTCTTCCAGTTTCCCGGCAGAACCAGGGGGTCGCCGACCCTGAGTTTCTCGCGGCGCGACATCTGCTCGTTGATCAGCGCGGTATTTCCTGCAGCGATCCGGTCCCAGACGTCGGGGACGGCCTGCAGCATCGGCCAGTTGTCCCGGTATATACGGTCATTAGCGACGCCGAAGACCTGCGCCGGGCGACCGGCGACGGTACCTTCGACATTCCAGATCGGCAGCACGGCATCGACGCGGGGGGCGAGCCATGTGCGCAAGGCCGATGCCTCGCCCTCGTTGCGCGCGGTGACGTAGAGTTCGGCTGCCAGACGCTGATCGAGCCAGCCGATGAAGGTCAGGCGAAAACTCGCGACCATGGTGCCGACGCCGACATTCGCCGACAGGGCCAGCAGCAGCGCCATCAGCGCCAGCGACAGGCCGGGCAGTTGCTGGCGGGTATCGGCCCAGAACCATTGTGTCAGGGGACCGCGTGCCAGGCGCTGCATGATCGCCAGCATCAAGGTCATGACCACAGGCAAAAGCAGTGCCGAGCCCAGCAGCAGCCCGGCCAGAACCGCAAACCCGGCCACCAGACCGGAGCCCCAGAGCGCCAGCGTCAGGCCGACCGCAAAAAAGCCGAGCGCCAGGCCCGATTGGACCTTGAGTGCTGCCTCCGACGCCCTCGCCCACGCACGCGGCTGGGCGGGCGCCAGCAGCGGTAATCTCCAGACCTGCCAGAGGCTCTGTGCCGACGACACCAGCGTGCCGAGGACGGCAATGGCCATACCCGTTGCCCACCACTCCGGCCGCAACGTCAGCGTGCCCGGCACGGCGGCGCCATAGAGCCCCTGCAATGTGGCCGCCACGTCAGGCAGCAGGGCCGATGCGACGAAATAGCCAAGCACCACGCCGCCAAGGCCGGCAACGAGCGCGAGGATGAGCAATTCGGCCAGCAACAGGGCGATCAAGGCCCGGGCCGACAGGCCCAGAGACCGGAGCGTCCGGAATGTCTGGCGACGCTGCTCGAAGGCAAGACCGATGGCCGAATAGACGATGAACAGCCCGACGGCGAAGGCCAGCAGCCCGAAAGCAGTCAGGTTGAGATGGAAGCTGTCAGTCAGCCGGACGAGGTCGCCCTGCGGGTCCGGCGCGTGAACGACGAGACCTGGTGCGATCGACGACAGCGGTGCGAGACCGGCTGGCTGGTGGGGGTCGAGGATCAGGCGGCTGATCTGTCCGTGTTTATCCAGAAGGGATTGGGCGATGCCGATGTCGACAAGCGCCGTTCCCGGCGGCAGGCCACTAGCCGTCTCCAGCGGCGGCGCCGGCTGGCCGGCCAGTTGCGTGGCAGTTGCCGGCGCGACATACATGCGGCCCGGCGGCGTGATGAAGCTCAGGAGGTCATTGCCTGCGCTGACGTTCACCTGTTGCGCCTCTGCGGGAAGGCTGACCGGATCGAGGCCTATGACGTGTATCCTGACGGTGCCGAACCTTATGTCGCCTTCGATGACGGGAGACACCAGCCAGCCGGCACGCCGGAGAGCGACGAAATCGGACTGCGGCATCAGTTCGCCATCGGCGGAGACAATCTGCTGCAACCGGTCCTGGCCGAGCATGGCTGCCGCGCGGTCGTAGCTGGCACGGGCTTCGGCGTTGATCGCTTGCACGCCTGACCACAAAGCCGTGGCCAGGGACAGGCCGAGCAGCAGCATGGCCAGTTGCATCGGTCGGCGGCGCCAGTGGGACAGCAGCGCGGAGAGGCTGACTGCCAGCATCAGGCGATCCGCCTCGAGCGCAGATGGATGCGTGCATCGAGGCGTTCGGCGAGGCGCAGCGAATGCGTGACCATCAGCAACGCGGCTCCCGTCTCGGCCACCAGCGACAGCATAAGGTCGAGCACCGCGTCGCCAGTCGCCTCGTCGAGATTACCGGTCGGCTCGTCGGCCAGCACCAGCTTTGGTCGTGCCGCCAACGTGCGACCTATGGCAACACGCTGCTGCTGGCCGCCGGAGAGTTGCTCCGGGTAGCGTTTCAGCAAGCCCGCCAGCCCCAGCCTCTCCGTCAGCTCTTTCTGCCAGCCGGTGTCGTGCCGTCCGGCAAGACGGGCGTGGAAGGCAAGATTGGCTTCGACGTCGAGCGAGGGAATGAGATTGAACTGCTGGAACACGAGACCGACCACGCTGCGGCGCAGCGCGGCGCGGCCGACATCGCGCAGATGCGTCACATCGTTGCCGGCGATAGCAATGCTACCGGCATCGATGCTGTCGAGACCGGCTGCGAGATGCAGCAAAGTGCTCTTGCCGCTGCCCGATTCGCCCGTGAGTGCCAGGCTCCGGCCAGCGTCCAGACCGAGATCTATGGAATGCAACACTTCCAGTGGTCCCTCGACCGTCTGGTAGGACTTGCTCACACCTTGCATTGCGAGAACCATTGTATTCCTTATAAGGTCCACGGAGCGGCTGACCTCGTGCTTCGCGGTGGCCCGGGTCCATAAGACTGGCTAATTTGACCCCGTATATGCAGTATAGGCGATTCGATGGCGATCCTGTTCAAGACCGCGTTAAGTGAAGACAAGGCGTTGGAAAAAGTCGAGGCCACGATCCTCGACGGCAGCGGCCGGGATGGCTACCTGAACGTCATGACCGAGGATATGGAACGGGCAGCAGCTTCGGAAAGAGGTCGGCATACCGGCGAATTCCGCGACCAAGTGGACGTCGCGCTTGCGGAAGCCAAACAAACCGCTCCTTTCTGGCTCGTCTATCGCCGCACCGAGAACGACCCGGTAACAGCCAACGAGATCCGCAATGCCGCCATCCGCTTGACGCGGGGCTACAGCGGCACGATCGTCATCGCCCTTAGCCTGCTCGGCCACAATCATGACGATGGCGATCTTGAGCTGGTCTTCATCTGTTTCCGCGAGGATTTTCACCGGCGTAATTTCCGCGTCCGCTACGAGAACAAATACGTCCCCGACTGACTTCCGGATCTGAGCGCTGCCCACGCTTTGTTAGTGAAGCTTTTGCTTGGCCCATAATTTGTCGCTGGTGCTGCTTCAGAACCAACCCGTCCAGGCCTGACCTTGACAGGCGGAGGCATGCCGATCAAGCCAGACCCTGCTATTTGGGAGGCTTCTCGTGAAAACACTCGTATCGCTGTCTGCATTCGTCGGCAGGACGTTTGCCCTCTGGGTCATCCTGTTTGCGGTCCTTGGATTTCTGTTTCCAAACACGTTCAAGCTGATTGCGCCCTACATCGTCATCCTGCTCGGCATCATCATGTTCGGCATGGGCCTGACGCTTTCGCTCGATGACTTCCAGGCGCTCGTCAGGCGTCCGCTGGAGGTCGCAATCGGTGTCCTCGCGCACTTCATCATCATGCCGGCACTTGCAGTTCTGCTGACACGCATCATCCCGATGCCGCCGGAGGTCGCAGCAGGCGTGATCCTCGTCGGCTGCTGCCCGGGCGGCACGTCCAGCAATGTCATGACCTATCTTGCGAAAGGCGATGTCGCCCTCAGCGTCGCCTGCACAAGCGTGACAACGCTGGCCGCACCGATTGTCACGCCGTTCCTGGTCTGGATGTTTGCCAGCCAATACCTGCCGGTCGATCCCGTCGCGATGTTTCTTAGCATCGTCCAGGTCATATTGCTGCCGCTGGCATTGGGACTGCTGTTCCAGAAGTTTGTCCCGTCGCTCGTACGGGCGGCCATTCCGGTGCTGCCGCTGGTCAGCGTCGTCGGCATCGTCCTGATCGTCAGTGCCGTCGTTGGCGCCAGCAAGGGCGCAATTGCGCAATCCGGGCTGCTGATCTTTGCCGTCGTCGTCCTCCACAACGGGCTCGGCTATCTTTTCGGCTTCTTCGCGGCCAAGGCGTTCGGACTTTCGCTGCCGAAACGCAAGGCATTGGCCATCGAGGTCGGCATGCAGAACAGCGGATTGGGTGCAGCACTTGCCAATGCGTATTTTTCGCCGATCGCCGCAGTTCCGAGCGCGATCTTCAGCGTGTGGCACAATATTTCCGGAGCATTGATTGCCAATTACTTCTCACGGCAAACAGAACAGGAAAAACCAGATATTGCTCCAGTTTTCTGAAGAACTTTTGGAAAATGTTTTTTTCCAAACTATATAAGGTTAATAAATCCTACCAAAAATGGGCTGCGCTGGAAGTATAGGCTCGGTTCTTCATGACCCGTGAGATGCTATGATACCCCGCCGCGAGAGGGCGGTTACCATTTTTGTAGGGGTTCATCATGAGTTATAAAGCTGCACTTGGCATGTCGATCGCACTTCTGCTTTCGGTTCAGGCAAGCACTGCATTCGCGTTCGGCGCTTTCGCCGTCAACGACAGCAAGGGTACATCGGCGAGCGACGTCGGCTATGGCACGGGCTGGGGCTCGACCCGCAAGGAAGCCGAGCGGGATGCGATGAAGTCCTGCAAGGAAGCCGGCAACGACAGCTGTGAAATTGCCGTCTGGTTCGAGACGTGCGGCGCCTATGTCGGCGACAAGGTCAACTACGGCATAGGCTACGGCGACACCAAGCGCGAAGCCGAAAAGAAGGCGCTGCAAGATTGCCCGAATTGCCGAGTTATCGTTTCGGACTGCCAGAACTAAGGCGCCCAAGCCTGAAACGTCACTGAAGAGTGACGGCCTGCATTCGCGTCAGCCGTCACTCTCACTACTATCAATATGTTAAAGTACAGCACCATCGCTTGTTTGTACTTTGCTCGAACGAGCTAAATAAGCGACGACGTATGTTCCCTTTTAAAATTCGCTGAACGCGCTATTCTATGGGCTTCCGCTACAGGAGGTCCTTGCATGCGCACGCTGCCTTACGCTTTCCTAGCCTTCCTTTTCTGCTTGGGTCTTACGCCTGCTGCGGCGGCGGATGCTGCGCTGGCGGCCCAGCAGGTCATCGAGAAGCAGATACAGGCCTTTCTTCACGACGATGCGGACGCGGCCTACTCTTTTGCAGCGCCGGGCATTGCCGCTAAATTTCCGGACAAGGACGCCTTCTTCGCGATGGTGAAGAAGAGCTACCAGCCGGTCTATCATCCCGGAAACTATGCCTTCGGTCGCAGCAAATCGGAAAGCGACGATGCCGTTCTCTACCAGGAAGTGCTGATCACCGGCCGCGACGGTCAGGACTGGTCGGCGATCTACCAGCTGGCTCGTCAGCCTGACGGCGGCTACAAGATCAACGGCGTGCAGATCGTGCCGAACACGACGAGCAAGGGCATCTAATACTCAGATCCGCTCGAGGTCGCCCTTTGCCCAGTTCTCCTGCGTTTCCGCCATGAAATCGGCAAAGCGGCCCTCCTCGATCGACTGCCGGATGCCCTGCATCAGTTCCTGGTAGTAGGCGAGATTGTGCCATGACAGCAGCATGCCGCCCAACGCTTCGCCGGTGCGCGTCAGGTGGTGAAGGTAGGCGCGGGAATAGTCGCGCGATGCCGGGCAATTCGATTGTTCGTCGAGCGGGCGCATATCTTCCGCATGGCGTGCGTTGCGCAGGTTCACCTTGCCGCGCCGGGTAAAGGCGAGGCCGTGGCGACCGGAGCGGGTCGGCATGACGCAGTCGAACATGTCGATGCCGCGTGCCACCGACTTCAGGATATCGTCAGGCGTACCGACACCCATCAGATAGCGTGGCCGGTCCGTCGGCAACACCGGCAAGGTCGTCTCCAGCATCTTGAGCATGACGTCCTGAGGCTCGCCGACGGCGAGGCCGCCGATGGCATAACCCTTCAGGTCCAGCTGGGTCAGCCCTTGCGCCGAGCGGATGCGAAGATCGGGAATGTCACCGCCCTGTACGATGCCGAACATTGCCTTGCCGGGCTGTTCGCCGAACGCCACCCTGCAGCGTTCCGCCCAGCGCAGCGACATTTCCATGGCGCGCTGGATCTCTTTCGGCTCGCACGGCAGCGCCACGCACTCATCGAGCTGCATCTGGATGTCGCTGTCCAGCAGGCCCTGGATCTCGATCGAGCGCTCTGGCGACATGTAATGCGTACTGCCGTCAACGTGGGACTTAAAGGTGACCCCCTGCTCGTCGAGCTTGCGCAGCCCCGACAGCGACATCACCTGGAAGCCGCCGGAATCGGTAAGGATTGGATAAGGCCAGCGGATCAATTCGTGCAGGCCGCCAAGGCGGGCGACGCGCTCCGCGCCCGGACGCAGCATCAGGTGGTAGGTGTTGCCGAGGATGATGTCGGCGCCGCTGTCGCGCACCTGGTCGAGATACATCGCCTTGACGGTGCCGACGGTGCCAACCGGCATGAAGGCCGGTGTGCGTATCGAACCGCGTGGCATCGAGACTTCACCGAGACGGGCGCCTGCATCGGTCTTCTTCAACTGGAACTGAAAGGTCTGGCTCATCTAGTCTTTCCGGAACAGGAGGCTGGCATCGCCATAGGAATAGAAACGGTAGCCGGTGCCGATAGCATGGGCGTAGGCCGCGTGCATCGTTTCGAAGCCGGCGAAAGCAGAAACCAGCATGAACAGCGTCGAGCGCGGCAGGTGAAAATTGGTCATCAGGATATCGACCGCCTTGAAGCGGTAGCCTGGGGTGATAAAAATGCCGGTCGGCCCGGACCACGGATCGATGGTGCCGTCGTCTGCGGCCGCACTCTCGATCAGTCGCAACGATGTCGTACCGACGCAGACGATCCGGCCGCCGCGCGCCTTGACCGCATTCAGCGCTTCAGCCGTCGCTGCGCTGACATGGCCGATCTCCTGATGCATCTTGTGGTCGTCGGTATCATCGGCCTTGACCGGGAGGAACGTTCCGGCGCCGACGTGCAGCGTCACGAAATGCCGCTCGACGCCGATCCGGTCCAGGGCATAGAACAGTTCCGGGGTGAAATGCAGCCCGGCCGTGGGTGCCGCGACGGCTCCTTTTTCCCGGGCATAGATCGTCTGGTAGTCGGTACTGTCGCGCTCGTCCTCGTGACGCTTGGCGGCAATATAGGGAGGAAGCGGGATGTGGCCGACGGCCGCTATCGCTGCATCCAGCTCTGGACCGGAGAAATCGAAATGCAGGGTGATTTCACCGCCCTCGCCTTTCTCGCCGACAGTTGCCTCAAGGGCGATCTCGGCGGTTTCGCTGCCGAACTGGATGCGGTCACCGGTCTTGATGCGCTTGCCCGGTTTGGCAAAGGCTTTCCAGCTGCCGGGCGACATCCGCATGTGGAGCGTGGCGGAAACCTGCTGGCTGGTCGCGCCGTCGCGGTGACGAATGCCCTCGAGCTGGGCCGGAATGACCCGGGTGTCGTTGAACACCACAGCGTCTCCAGCCCGCAGGAACGAAGGCAGGTCACGGACGAGATGGTCGGACAATTCGGGTGTTGCGTGGGGATCGACAATCAGCAGCCGGGCGCTGTCACGCGGCTCGGCGGGACGCAGCGCAATGCGCTCATCCGGGAGGTCGAAATCGAATAGGTCTACGCGCATGGGCAATTCCAGACAAAGTGAAACCCGCCCCCGCGCCGGGAGCGCGAAGGGCGGGCTTCAGGAGTAATCACGATCAGACGTCGGCGGCAACCCGCATGGTGACGATCGAATCCGGATCCTTGACGGGCTCGCCCTTCTTGATCTTGTCGACGTTATCCATGCCTTCGATGACCTGACCCCAGACCGAGTACTGCTTGTTGAGCCACGGTGAATCGGCAAGGCAGATGAAGAACTGCGAATTGGCCGAGTTCGGAGCCTGTGAGCGGGCCATCGAGCAGATGCCCCGGGTGTGGTTGGTCGCAGAGAATTCAGCCTTCAGGTCTGGCTTGGACGAGCCGCCCATGCCGGCGCGGGCCGGGTTGAAGTCTGCGCCGCCGGTCTTGCCGAACTTGACGTCGCCGGTCTGGGCCATGAAGTCGTTGATGACGCGGTGGAAGACCACGCCGTCATAGGCCTTTTCGCGGGCCAGTTCCTTGATGCGCGCAACGTGCTCTGGTGCCACTTCCGGCAGCAGCTGGATGACGACTTTGCCCTTGGTGGTTTCCAGGATGATGGTGTTTTCCGGATCTTTGATCTCAGCCATTGTGTTTTCCTCTTTTGAACTTCTTACTTCTTGCCCAGGGTGACCTTGATCATCCGGTCAGGGTCGGTAACGGAACCACTGTCGCCCTCGCCCTTCTTGATCTTGTCGACGAATTCCATGCCGGACACGACTTTGCCGACGACCGTGTACTGGCCGTTGAGGAAAGGTCCGTCCTTGAACATGATAAAGAACTGCGAGTTTGCCGAATTGGGATCCTGCGAGCGGGCCATGCCGACGGTGCCGCGCACGAAAGGCGTCTTGGAAAACTCGGCCTTGATGTCGGGCATGTCGGAGCCGCCCATGCCGGCCTGCTGGGCATTATAGCCCTTGGCCATGTTGCCGAACTTGACGTCGCCGGTCTGGGCCATGAAGCCGTCGATGACGCGGTGGAAGGCGACGTTGTCATAGGCACCCTTGGCGACCAGCGCCTTGATCTGGGCGACGTGCTTCGGGGCGATTTCCGGCATGAGCTGGATGACGACCGGGCCGTCCTTCAGCTGGATCGTGATGTCGTTATCGTCGGCAGCGGAAGCAGCGCCTGTCAGGGATGCCAGGTACATAAGTCCGGCGAAAGCGATGTGGATGAACTTCATGGAATGCTCCGTTGGGAAAATCGTTAGGGCCTAGCGTTTCGCCTTGGCCTTCAGGGCGACAAGAACCGGTGCGGGCACGAACGCGCTGACATCGCCGCCCATGGCTGCAATCTGGCGAACCAATGTGGCCGTTATCGGCCGGAAGGCGGTGCCGGCCGGCAGAAAGATGGTCTGCAGCTCGGGCGCCATCTGGCGGTTCATGCCGGCCATCTGCATTTCGTAATCGAGATCGGTACCATCGCGCAGGCCGCGCACCAGCAGCGATGCACCATGACTGCGAGCGGCGTCGATCACCAGATTGTCGAACGAGACCACCGAAATGGCGTCAGTCTTGCCGGGAAGAGCGGCGGCCAGCGACTGCCGGACCAGTTCGGCGCGCTCCTCGAAGGAGAACATCGGTGTCTTTCCCGGGTGCACCCCGATCGCGACGATAACAGTCGACGCGACGTTCAACGCCTGGGCGAGAACGTCGAGATGTCCGTTTGTCATCGGATCGAAGGATCCGGGATAGAAAGCTATCGTCATTCTCTACCGGCCGGTTGTTTCGCTGGCCTTTTGTCATGGATGGGGCGCTATCGCAAGTCATTTGCGGCACGGCAACCGGCGGCTGAATGGAAGATGAATGCGGCGTTCAAGGCCGTTTCAGGCAGGCCGTGATTAAAAGGGCCATACCGTCGAAAGCAACGAGGACGGTGAGTTCAACGCTCCGTTTCGAGGCTGACGATCATGCTGATCCTTCTCGCTACCGCCACCATCATCGGCTCGCTGATCGTCGAGATGCTCGTTCGCCGGTTCAACTCGACCTACGAAATCGAATGGCCGACGGCCACTCCAGTCCCCGAAAATGCACTCGCTTTGGACGTCGTGGCGACACTTCGGCGGGCGGCCGCAAACATGAACGGTAAATGAACGACCTATTCAAAGTTGCTTCAGCGAACCTTCGTTAAATAGTTGTCAACATCCGGCGGAACCAATTTCCAAAGGACACGTTATCAGATCGGAACACAGACATGAACACAGTAACACGAAGGAAAAAAGCCATGCCGGACAAAGTCATCCTCATCAACGTCGTCTGGATGACAGTCATTACCGGCATGCTGGCTTTCACAGTTGCTCTCTACGGTCAGAAGACCGATCAGTCTCCTGTCTATGGTCCATATGCATCGGCTCACTCCTACGTGGCGAGCCAATATTAAGGATCTGATCGCACGGAGTTGCGAAGAAGGAAAACAACCATGTTCACGATTTTGACATTGCTCACTGCCGTTATCAGCGTCATGTTCGTCGTGTCCGTGGCGTCAACCGTTTCGGCACTGCGTCGCGAAAGCGAAGAGATGAAGCAGATCACCAAGCAGCACAAGGCGTTCTGAACGCCTGCTGCATCTGGAAGTCTGCAGTAGATTTCTCACACGCTCTCATCATCAATAATTATCAAACAATGAAGCCGAACGATCCTCCCATCGTTCGGCTTCATTGTTTTATTACCCTTCCTCAACGAAAAACCGGGCGCAAAAGCTGCGCCCGGTTTTTTGGTATCGGTGGCATATCTTGTCGGCTGCTATTCGGGACTGCCTTCATCCGGCGAACCGGCTGGCGGCGTCTCGCTGTCTGAAGTTTCAGCATCGAGAGGCGCTACGGTGCCATCTTCCGCGACATCGACGATTTCCTCATCGTCTTCCGGCTCGTTGATGCGCTCGACCGACACGACCTTCTCGTTCTTGGCGGTGGAGAAGATCGTCACGCCCTTGGTAGCGCGGCTGGCGAAGCGGATGCCGCCGACGGGAACTCGGATGAGCTGGCCGCCGTCGGAGACAAGCATGATCTGATCGCCGTCATCGACAGGGAAGGCCGCAACAAGTTCGCCGATCTCGCCGGTCTTTGACGTGTCGGTGGCACGGATGCCCTTGCCGCCTCTGCCAGATATGCGGAAATCGTAGGAAGACGAGCGTTTTCCGAAGCCCTTTTCGGAAACCGTCAGCACGAACTGTTCGCGCGCCTTCAGTTCCTCGTAGCGCTCGTCGCTCAACTGGCCTTCCTCCACGACTTCCTCGCCGACAAGTGCGATATCTTCGGCTTCGCCCGTTGTCAGGCGCCGCTCATTGGCGGCCCGTTTCAGATAGGCAGCCCGCTCCCACGGCTCGGCGTCGACATGGCTGACGATCGTCATCGAGATGATGCGGTCGCCTTCGGCCATGGTGATGCCGCGGACGCCGATGGAGTTGCGGCCTGCAAAGACGCGGACGTCGGATACGGAGAAGCGTATGCACTGGCCAAGCGCCGTGGTCATCAGAACGTCCTGATGTTCCGAGCAGGTCTCGACGGACAGGATTTCATCGCCGTCCTCGTCCAGCTTCATGGCGATCTTGCCATTGCGGTTCACCTGGATGAAGTCCGACAGCTTGTTGCGGCGAACCGTACCGCGCGTTGTCGAGAACATGACGTCCAGGTTTTCCCAGCTCGCCTCGTCCTCGGGCAACGGCATGATCGTGGTGATGCGTTCGCCCTTTTCGAGCGGCAGCATGTTGATCAGCGCCTTGCCGCGAGACTGTGGCGTGCCGATGGGGAGACGCCAGACCTTCTCCTTGTAGACGATGCCGCGCGAGGAGAAGAACAGCACCGGCGTGTGGGTGTTGGCAACGAAAAGCCGGTTGACGAAATCCTCGTCGCGGGTGGCCATGCCGGAGCGGCCCTTGCCGCCGCGGCGCTGGGCGCGATAGGTGGTCAGCGGGACGCGCTTGATGTAGCCGAGATGCGAGACGGTTACGACCATGTCCTCACGGGAGATGAGATCCTCGTCATCCATCTCGAGGCCGCCATCGATAATCTCGGTGCGGCGCGGTGTGCCGAATTCGTCGCGCACAGACGTCAGTTCGTCCTTGACGATGGTCTGGACGCGAACGCGGGAAGACAGGATGTCGAGGTAATCCTTGATCTCGTCGCCGATCTTGTTCAGTTCGTCGCCGATTTCATCGCGGCCGAGGGCTGTCAGGCGGGCAAGGCGCAATTCGAGAATGGCGCGGGACTGTTCTTCTGACAGATTGTAGGTCAGGTCTTCATTGATGCGGTGGCGCGGATCGTCGATCAGCCGGATCAGGCTTTCGACATCCGATGCAGGCCAGCGGCGCGTCATCAGCTCTTCGCGGGCAGACTGCGGATCCGGCGCCTGGCGGATTACACGGATGACTTCGTCGATGTTGGCAACTGCAATAGCGAGACCGACCAAGACATGGGCGCGGTCGCGGGCCTTGCGCAGCAGGTACTTCGTACGCCGGCTAACGACTTCCTCGCGGAACGAAACGAAGGCGCGCAGCATGTCGAGCAGCGTCATCTGTTCCGGCTTGCCGCCGTTCAGTGCCACCATGTTGCAGCCGAAGGACGTCTGCAGCGGCGTGTAGCGATAGAGCTGGTTGAGGATGACCTCTGCATTGGCGTCGCGCTTCAGCTCGACGACGACGCGGTAGCCCTGTCGGTCGGATTCGTCGCGCAGGTCGGAGATGCCCTCGATGCGCTTTTCGCGCACCAGTTCGGCCATCTTCTCGATCATCGTCGACTTGTTCACCTGGAAGGGAATTTCGGTGATGATGATCTGTTCGCGATCGCCGCGCATCGGCTCGATGGCTGCAACGCCGCGCATGATGACCGAACCGCGACCGGTCTCATAAGCCGAGCGGATGCCGGCACGACCGAGGATCTTGGCACCGGTCGGGAAATCGGGGCCCGGAATGATCTGCATCAGATCGGCGAGCTCGATGGCCGGGTCGTCGATCAGCGCGATGCAGGCATTGATCACTTCGATCAGATTATGCGGCGGAATATTGGTGGCCATGCCGACGGCGATGCCGCCAGCGCCGTTGACCAGCAGGTTGGGGAATTTTGCGGGCACCACGACCGGCTCGCTGAGCGTGCCATCATAGTTCTCGCGAAAGTCGACCGTATCCTTGTCGAGGTCGTCGAGCAGCGCGTGAGCAGCTTTCTGCAGCCGGCACTCTGTGTAGCGTTCGGCTGCCGGCGGATCACCGTCGACGGAACCGAAATTGCCCTGGCCGTCGATGAGCGGCAACCGAAGCGACCAGTCCTGCGCCATGCGGGCCAGCGCATCGTAAATGGCCGAGTTGCCGTGCGGGTGGAATTTACCCATCACATCCCCGGTCACGCGGGCGCATTTTACGTATTTCTTGTTCCAGTCGATCCCGAGTTCGGACATGCCGAAAAGGATGCGTCTATGAACAGGCTTGAGACCGTCCCTGACATCCGGAAGGGCGCGGCTGACGATAACGCTCATGGCGTAGTCGAGATAGGACCGCTGCATTTCCTCGATGATGGAAATTGGCTCGATACCAGGCGGGAGCTTCCCGCCACCGGGTGTGGATTGCTCAGTCAAAACAGATCACGATCTCTTTAAGAATCACTGTGGAATTTATAGCGGAAAGCGGACAAAGGCGCTAATTTCGCCAACGGTTTTGAACAGGCTTTTAGCCTCTGGAACGTTTCAATAGCACATTTTTGCGACATGTGGGAAAAGCTCGTCGCTGCGAACGCTTTGCCAAACGGCGATCAGCGCTTAAGGGTCAGTTTCATAAGTGAAGTTGACGATCCGGGGGAAATTATGGCGAGCGTAGACAGTCTCATCAATGCCTTCACCACATTGATGGTGACCATCGATCCACCCGGGCTGGCACCGCTGTTCCTGGCGCTGACGACAGGCATGAACCGCAGCCAGCGGACGCAGGTCGCTTTGCGCGGTTCGCTGATTGCCTTTGGTATCCTCGCCGCCTTCGCGCTGTTCGGCTCAAGCGTGCTTGGCGTACTCGGCATATCGATCGGTGCATTCAGAATTGCTGGCGGACTGCTGCTATTCTGGATCGCCTTCGAGATGGTCTTCGAGAAACGCCAGGACCGCAAGGAAAAGACGGCCGAGGTGGCAATCACCCGGGATCATATCCATAACATCTCGGTTTTCCCGCTGGCATTGCCGCTGATCGCGGGGCCCGGCGCCATCTCTGCGACGATCCTGCTTTCTGGATCGCTGCAGAGCTCCGTCGATCGCTCGCAGTTGATCGTCGTGATCGCGGCCTGCCTGGTACTGACATTTGCAGCCCTGCTGATTGCCGAGCGTCTCGACCGCTTCCTGGGCATGACGGGACGTGCGATCCTGACGCGCCTCCTCGGCGTTATCCTGGCAGCGCTTGCCACACAGTTCGTCGTCGATGGCATCCGATCGGCCTTTGCGATCTGACCGGGTGTGCGCGGGTTAGGTGCGCGCCTTCAATATGTATTTCCAGATCGTGCCGCCGAAAAATCGATTGGCAATGACGAAATAGGCGATGACCAGCGCGAACAGCAGCATTGCCGGCCAGCCGTTCAGCTGGAAACCATCTTCAGTCATGCCGCCCGTCAGCAGCGCCACGAGGTAACCCAGGCCGAAAAAAGCGGTGATCAGGTCGAGGATAAGCGCCAGCACGCGTCTCCATGTCGACGGATTTCTTGGCACGAGTGCGTCTGACATTGCTGAAGTCCCTGTTATTCCGGCCGCAAAACGAAAGATGCACCCCGCAGGGTGCATCGGATAGTCCAATCTCAGAACGGAATGTCGTCATCAAGTTCGCGCGAGAAGTTTCCGCCACCGCCGCTATTGCCGGCGTTACCGGCATTGCCGCGACCGGATGACGACGATGGCGAAGACTGGTTGTAGTCGTCGCCGTAGCCCGAACCGCCGCCGCCGAAATCATTGCCACCACCGCCGCTGCGCTGCATGCCGCGACCGCCGCCTTCGCCAGCGCCGTCACCGCGTCCGTCGAGCATGGTCAAAGTGGAGTTGAAGCCCTGAAGGACGATTTCGGTCGAGTATTTCTCGATACCGGCCTGGTCAGTCCACTTACGGGTCTGCAGGGCGCCCTCGATGTAAACCTTGGCACCCTTCTTCAGATACTGCTCGGCAACCTTGCACAGACCCTCGTTGAAGATCACCACGCGGTGCCACTCGGTCTTTTCCTTGCGCTCGCCGGACGACTTGTCCCGCCACGTTTCGGAGGTGGCAATGTTGAGATTGGCGATCGGGCGACCATCCTGGGTCCGGCGGATTTCCGGATCAGCCCCGAGGTTCCCAATCAGAATTACCTTGTTTACGCTGCCCGCCATACCAATCACCCTGCTCGCCGCGCCCACCGGCGGCCCTGGAACATAATTGCACGCACCTTAAACCATCGGCCCCGCCCGGTGCGATCTAAGCGGCGGTCATCCACAAGGAATTTTGTTCTTTCTTTGTTCTAGTCAGCGGCTATGATTTTGTCAACCGAATCGAAAAGCGGGCGGAGAGTCGCATTTCAACCTCGACTCGCCGGCCTTCATCACTAGATAAGGGCTGAACAGGGATTTAGCGGAAAACGATGAGCGAACTGAAGACCATCTCCATCCGGGGTGCGCGCGAGCACAATCTCAAGGGTATCGACATCGATCTGCCGCGCAACAAGCTGATCGTCATGACCGGCCTGTCGGGCTCGGGAAAGTCGTCGCTCGCCTTCGATACGATCTATGCGGAAGGCCAGCGCCGCTATGTCGAGAGCCTGTCGGCCTATGCGCGTCAGTTCCTCGAGATGATGCAGAAGCCCGATGTCGACCTGATCGAGGGCCTGTCCCCGGCGATCTCCATCGAGCAGAAGACGACGTCGCGCAACCCACGCTCGACGGTCGGCACCGTTACGGAAATCTACGACTACATGCGCCTGCTGTTTGCCCGCGTCGGCGTGCCCTATTCGCCAGCCACCGGACTGCCGATCGAGAGCCAGACCGTCAGCCAGATGGTCGACCGCGTGCTCGCCTTTGGCGACGGCACCCGCCTTTATATTTTGGCGCCGATGGTGCGCGGGCGTAAGGGCGAATACAAGAAAGAGCTTGCCGAGCTCATGAAAAAGGGCTTCCAGCGCGTCAAGATCGACGGACAGTTCTACGAGATCGCCGATGCGCCTGCCCTCGACAAGAAGTACAAGCACGACATCGACGTGGTCGTCGATCGCATTGTCGTGCGCGCTGATGTCGCGGCGCGTCTGGCTGACAGCTTCGAGACGTCTCTGCGGCTGGCGGACGGACTGGCCGTGGCGGAGTTTGCCGACAAGCCATTGCCGCCCGAGGAAACCTCTGCCGGCGGTTCCGCCAACAAGTCGCTGAACGAGACCCACGAACGGGTGCTGTTTTCAGAGAAGTTTGCCTGCCCGGTGTCCGGCTTTACCATTCCAGAGATTGAACCCCGCCTGTTCTCGTTCAACAATCCAGCCGGCGCCTGCCCCTCCTGCGACGGTCTCGGCTCGCTGCAGAAGATCGATCCCGAGATGATCGTCCCCGAGCATGAGCGCACCCTTCGCGATGGCGCGATTGCCCCGTGGGCCAAATCGACGTCTCCCTATTACAATCAGACGCTGGAGGCGCTCGGCAAGCATTATGGCTTCAAGCTCTCGAGCCGCTGGAGCGACCTGCCTGCTAAGGCCAAGGAAGTGATCGTGCACGGCACGGAAGACAAGATCGAGTTCCAGTACGCCGACGGTGCGCGTGCCTACACGACGCACAAGAATTTCGAAGGCATCGTGCCCAACCTAGAGCGCCGCTGGAAGGAAACAGACAGCGCCTGGGCGCGCGAGGAGATCGAGCGCTATATGTCAGCGGCTCCGTGTCCCGTCTGCGCCGGCTACCGGCTGAAGCCGGAAGCGCTGGCGGTGAAGATCGCCACGCTGCATATCGGCCAGGTCTCGGAGATGTCGATCCGCAACGCCCGCGACTGGTTCGAGACGCTGCCGGCGATATTCACGTCCAAGCAGAACGAAATCGCGGTCCGCATCCTCAAGGAAATCCGCGACCGGTTGCGGTTTCTCAACGATGTCGGGCTGGAATATCTGAGCCTTTCCCGCAATTCAGGAACGCTCTCGGGCGGCGAGAGCCAGCGCATCCGGCTCGCCTCCCAGATCGGCTCCGGCCTTACGGGCGTGCTCTACGTCCTTGACGAGCCTTCCATCGGCCTCCACCAGCGCGACAATGCGCGCCTGCTGGAGACACTGAAGCATCTGCGTGACATCGGCAACACGGTCATCGTCGTCGAGCACGACGAGGATGCGATCATGCAGGCAGACGATGTCGTCGATATCGGCCCTGCAGCCGGTATCCATGGGGGCGAGGTCATTGCGCATGGCACGCCGCAGCAGATCATGGCGAACCCGAATTCGCTGACAGGCCGCTATCTGTCCGGCGATCTCGGCGTGCCCGTGCCTGCAGAGCGACGCAAGCCGAAGAAGGGCAAGGAAATCAAGATTTTTGGCGCCCGCGGCAACAATCTGAAGAACGTTACGGCTGCGATCCCGCTCGGCGTCTTCACCGCCGTCAGCGGCGTCTCGGGCGGCGGCAAGTCCACCTTCCTGATCGAGACGCTCTACAAGTCTGCGGCCCGCCGCGTCATGGGCGCCCGCGAAACGCCGGCCGAGCACGACCGCATCGATGGCTTCGAGCATATCGACAAGGTCATCGACATCGACCAGTCGCCGATTGGCCGGACGCCACGATCCAACCCGGCCACCTATACCGGCGCCTTCACGCCGATCCGCGACTGGTTTTCCGGATTACCGGAAGCCAAGGCGCGCGGCTACCAGCCGGGCCGGTTCTCGTTCAACGTCAAGGGCGGACGCTGCGAGGCCTGCCAGGGCGATGGCGTCATCAAGATCGAGATGCACTTCCTGCCCGACGTCTACGTCACCTGCGACGTCTGCCACGGCAAGCGCTATAACCGCGAGACGCTCGACGTCACCTTCAAGAGCAAGTCGATTGCCGACGTGCTCGACATGACCGTCGAAGAAGGCGTCGATTTCTTTGCTGCGGTGCCTGCGGTGCGTGACAAGCTACAATCGCTGAAGGACGTCGGTCTCGGCTATATCAAGGTCGGACAGCAGGCCAACACGCTCTCCGGCGGCGAGGCGCAGCGTGTCAAGCTGGCCAAGGAATTGTCGAAGCGCTCGACCGGGCGCACGCTTTATATCCTCGACGAGCCGACGACAGGGCTTCATTTCCACGATGTTGCCAAGCTGCTGGAAATGCTGCACGAATTGGTCAACCAAGGCAATTCGGTTGTCGTCATCGAGCACAATCTCGAGGTCATCAAGACCGCCGACTGGGTGCTCGACTTCGGCCCCGAAGGTGGCGACGGCGGCGGCGAGATCGTGGCAGTTGGCACGCCTGAGACAATCGTCAAGGAGAAGCGGTCCTATACCGGACACTTCCTCAAGGAATTGCTGGAGCGGCGGCCCGTCAAGAAGGCCGTGGCTGCGGCAGAGTGATCTCCCGGCGAACAGACACTCGAAGCGCCGGATACCGGTACGATAAATAGACGGGGGAACCATATGACAGCGGCAGGCACCATTCGCACCGGCATCGGCGGCTGGACGTTCGAGCCCTGGCGCGGGACGTTCTTCCCCGACGATCTCAAGCAGAAGGACGAGTTGCGCTACGCCAGCAGCAAGCTGAAGGTGATCGAGGTCAACGGGACCTACTATGCGACGCAGAAGCCGGCGACCTTTGCAAAATGGGCCTCCGAGGTGCCGGATGGCTTCATATTCAGCCTGAAGGCGACGCGTTACGTCACCAATCGCAAGATACTGGCGGAAGCCGGGGAATCGATGGAGCGGTTTCTGAAGTCCGGCATCAGCGAGCTCGGCGACCGGCTGGGTCCGCTGCTCTGGCAGTTCGCACCAACGAAGAAATTCGATGCTGAAGACTTCGAAGGCTTTCTGAAGCTCCTGCCGCTGAAGCAGGACGGACTGTCGCTGCGGCACGTCGTTGAGGTACGCCACGATTCGTTCAAGGTGCCGGAGTTCGTCGCGCTGCTGGAGAAATACCAGGTGGCCCCGGTTTGTGCCGACCATCATGACTATCCGATGATCGCCGATGTGACCGCCGATTTCGTCTACAGCCGCCTGCAGAAGGGCTCCGATGAAATCAAGACCTGCTATCCGCCGAAGGAACTGAAAGAGTGGGCGGAGCGCCTTCAGACCTGGGCAGAAGGCAAGTTGCCCGCCGACCTGCCGCTGATCGATTCTGCGCGCAAGGTGAAAGTCCAGCCGCGGGATGTCTTCGCCTTTATGATCCACGATGGAAAAGTCAACGCACCGCAGGGCGCCATTGCCCTGCAGGGCGTGCTTGCCAAATCCTAGTACGGGTCAGAGCGGCCTCACGTGGCCGACCAGTTCTTCGGCCGTCAGGCCCTTGCCGGCCCGGTTTCCCGCTTCGCCGTGCAGCCAGACACCGGCAGCCGCGGCCTCGAAGGCCGGCATGCCCTGCGCCAGAAGTCCGCCGATGATCCCCGCCAGCACATCGCCGGAGCCGGCAGTTGCCAACCATGGCGGCGCATTGCAGTTGATCAGTGCCCGCCCGTCTGGCGCGGCGATCACCGTGTCAGCGCCTTTATAGACGATTGCCGCATGCGAGCGCCTTGCGGCTGCGATTGCCTTCTCGACCTTGCCGAGAGCCTCATCCTTGGCGATATCCGGGAAAAGACGGCCGAACTCGCCTTCATGTGGCGTCAGCACAAGATGAGTCGGCCCGGTGGCAAAAGCATCGAAGAGTGCGTCGGGATCGTCCTTGAATGAGGTGATGCCGTCCGCATCGAGCACGAGATGTCGATCCACCAGCGCTGCCACGAACTGCCGTGCTTTTTCGCCTGTGCCAAAACCCGGGCCGAGAACGAAAGTCGATAGCCGTGCATCGTTGAGCCACTCCTCAAGAGCGGCTCTGTCATCGATTTCGCGCAGCATGATCGCCGTCAGCGCCCCCGCATTGACTTTGAGCGCGGCTCTGGAAGAGGCGATCGTCACCAGCCCCGCCCCAGCCTTCAGACCCGCCATGGCCGACATGCGTGCCGCACCCGTCGCCGTCTCGCTGCCGGAAAAGACGACAAGATGCCCGCGTTTGTATTTGTGGGTTTCCACCAAAGCCTCAGGCACGGAAGACCGCCACTGTTCCGGCGTGTTCTCGGCGATGAGCCCGTTGGCGTTTTCCCGGACGATGCGGGCCGGGATGCCGATATCGACGATCTCGAGCGTGCCGCACAGCTCCCTGCCCGGCATCAGCAGATGCCCGGGTTTGCGCGTCATGAAGCTCACCGTATGGGAAGCGCGAAAGGCGGCGCCCAGCACTCGGCCGGTAGCGCCGTTGACGCCCGACGGCAAATCGACGGCGATAACCGGGATGGAAGCGGCACGTGTTCGTTCGATCACGGCTGCGACGGCGTCAGGCACATCCCGCGCGAGGCCGGCACCGAAAATCGCATCGATGATGAGGTCGCCGGCCCGGGGCAGATAGGCACCGAGCGGCGAGCCGGCAATCGGACAGGCGGAAAAGGCGCGCGCCGCATCGCCCTTCAGCACGGCTGCATCTCCGAGGTGATATACGTCGACCTCGGCACCGCATTCGTGCAACGCCAAAGCGGCCACGTAGCCATCTCCGCCATTGTTGCCGGGGCCGCACAGGACCGCGTATCGCAGCGCCTCCGGACAATCCCGCAAGGCCGCAGCCGCCACCGCCCGGCCGGCTTTCTGCATCAGTCCGAAAGAGTCAATTCCTGAAGCCGCAGCGGCCTTGTCGACCGCCGCCATCGATTGGGGTGTCAGGAGGAGTTCAGCTAGGGTGTGTGTCATGGACGATAATGATCGCAACGACGCCTGAAAAACAATCAAAAAATCCCGCGTGCCGCCGACTTAAATTTGAGCAAAAGCACGCTTTTTAATCAGTCGAATTCAGGGCGTGTAGGCCGTTCCAACCGCTGCGGTCCGCCCTCCATTCCGGATATCGTCCGAAACGTGTCTGCGCATATTCAATTCGGGGCACGATATGTCAAACAACCCTGTATCAGCCTCAAAATTGCTCAAAACTGCAACATTTACCGAAACATCTCTGGATAATCTGGCATGATACGTGCATCAACAAGGGCGAGCGGGCAATGTCCGCTCTAACGGGAGAAGCGGAGAGACATTTTCTCATGAAAAAGATCGAAGCGATCATAAAGCCATTCAAGCTGGACGAAGTGAAGGAAGCCCTTCAGGAAGTCGGCTTGCAGGGTATCACTGTCACGGAAGCCAAGGGCTTCGGTCGCCAGAAAGGTCACACGGAACTCTACCGTGGTGCCGAATATGTCGTCGATTTCCTTCCGAAAGTGAAGGTCGAAGTTGTGTTGGCAGACGAAAATGCCGAAGCGGTTATTGACGCGATCCGCAAGGCGGCGCAGACCGGACGAATTGGCGACGGAAAGATCTTCGTTTCCAATATCGAAGAGGTCATCCGAATCCGTACGGGAGAGACGGGTATAGATGCCATCTAAGCCCTCGCCGGTGGCCAGGGCAAAATCGTCATAAAAAACCGAGGAAGCATCCCATGACGACCGCAAACGAAATTCTGAAACAGATCAAGGACAACGACGTCAAGTTCGTCGACCTGCGCTTTACGGACCCGAAGGGCAAGCTGCAGCACGTGACGATGGACGTTGCCTGCGTCGATGAAGACATGTTCGCCGATGGCGTCATGTTCGACGGCTCCTCTATCGGAGGATGGAAGGCCATCAACGAATCCGACATGGTGCTGATGCCCGACACGGAAACGGTTCACATGGACCCGTTCTTCGCGCAGTCGACCATGGTCATCCTCTGCGACATCCTGGACCCGGTTTCCGGCGAATCCTACAATCGCGATCCGCGCGGTACCGCCAAGAAGGCAGAAGCCTACCTGAAGGCTTCCGGCATCGGCGACACGATCTTCGTAGGCCCGGAGCCTGAGTTCTTCGTATTCGACGACGTCAAGTACAAAGCCGATCCCTACAACACCGGCTTCAAGCTCGATTCCAGCGAACTGCCGTCGAACGACGACACCGACTACGAGACCGGCAACCTCGGTCACCGTCCTCGCGTCAAGGGCGGCTATTTTCCAGTTCCGCCGATCGACAGTTGCCAGGACATGCGCTCCGAGATGCTGACGGTTCTCGGCGAAATGGGCGTCGTGGTTGAAAAGCACCATCACGAAGTGGCTGCGGGACAGCACGAACTCGGCGTCAAGTTCGACACGCTGGTGCGCAACGCCGACAAGATCCAGATCTACAAGTACGTCGTTCATCAGGTCGCCAACGCCTATGGCAAGACGGCGACCTTCATGCCCAAGCCGATCTTCGGCGATAACGGCTCGGGCATGCATGTGCACCAGTCGATCTGGAAGGGCGGCAAGCCGACCTTCGCCGGCGACGAGTATGCCGGCCTGTCGGAATCCTGCCTCTATTACATCGGCGGCATCATCAAGCACGCGAAGGCCATCAACGCTTTCACAAACCCGTCGACGAACTCCTACAAGCGTCTCGTCCCGGGCTATGAGGCTCCGGTGCTGCTTGCCTATTCGGCTCGCAATCGTTCGGCTTCCTGCCGTATTCCCTTCGGCTCCAACCCGAAGGCGAAGCGCGTAGAAGTTCGCTTCCCGGATCCGACTGCCAACCCATACCTGGCGTTTGCCGCCATGCTGATGGCCGGCCTTGACGGCATCAAGAACAAGATCCATCCCGGCAAGCCGATGGACAAGGACCTGTACGACCTGCCGCCGAAGGAACTGAAGAAGATCCCGACCGTCTGCGCATCGCTGCGTGAAGCGCTGGAAAACCTTGATCGGGACCGCAAGTTCCTGACCGCCGGCGGCGTGTTCGACGACGACCAGATCGATTCGTTCATCGAACTGAAGATGGTGGAGGTCATGCGCTACGAAATGACACCCCATCCGGTCGAATTCGACATGTACTACTCGGCCTAGTCATCAACCAGAAAGTCCCGGTCATCGCCGGGACTTTTTTTCTGCGCCGAGCCAGCGCGGCGTGCTTTACTGGTCTTGTCGGCCGCCTGACTATGGCAGCGCTGTGGGACAACGGCGGCAAAAGGCTTGAAAAATGTGGCGCATCGTCCCACATAATTGCGTGAAAGGAAGTCGCGCCATGAAACAAAAAGATGCAAAATTCAATATCGGCGAAGTGGTCCGGCATCGGGTGTTTCCATTCCGAGGCGTCGTGTTCGACGTAGATCCGGAGTTCGCCAACACGGAAGAATGGTGGAATGCCATTCCGACCGAGGTTCGTCCCAGCAAGGACCAGCCGTTCTATCACCTGCTGGCTGAAAACGAGGAGACGGAATATGTCGCTTATGTCTCAGAGCAGAACCTCGTCAGCGACGACAGCGGAGAACCTCTCCGCAACCCGCAGGTCTACCAAATCTTCGACCGCAAGACGACCGGCGAGCTCAAGCCCAAGATGAGCTTCGCCCACTGATCCCTCAACAGATACGCGCCTATGAAAGGAAGCCGACAAACCGGCTTGCTTTTTTGTCGTCTGACGATGAGCCATAAAAAAAGCCCGGCTGAACCGGGCTTTTTAGATCATACGCGTGTGGTGCTTACTGGGACTTCGCTGCCTTCTGGGCGTCTTCAAGCTTCTTGCGGGCTTCTTCAGCCTTCTTCTGCATGCTGTCCTGCAGGCTGCGCTGGCTTTCTGCGAGCTTGGTATCGGAGATCGCCGGGCCGTCATAGGCGGCGCCGAAGCCGGTCAGCGAAACCTTGATCGGGTTCGGAGCGCGGCGGAAGTTGATCGATGTGAAGGTCACGTCCGTGCCCTTCTTCAGCGATGCGATCGTCGCATCCGTCAGAGGAATTTCGGCTGTGCACTTGTCCGGCAGGCAGACGGCGTAATCGACCTTCTGGCCCTTGCCGCCATCGATCTGCATGGTGATGCCGGGCCCGATCAGGCGCGCTGTCGGGACGGAGATCTGCAGGATCTTGCGGTTGACCTTGCCGTCGATAGAGATCAGACCAATTGCCGTCACCAGCTGGCCGCTGTTGGCCATGATCAGGTTCTGGACGATGCAGATGTCGTTGTCATCCTGCTTTGCGCATGTCTTGTACCAGCCGAGACGTGGGGTCTGAGCGGCGCCATCGGCCGGAGCAGCCGGTGCATCCTGCGCAAAAGCCGGCGCAGCAGCGCCCATCACGAGTGCCAGTGCAGACAGAGCCGCGCGAATTGTTTTGTCAGTTTTGAACGTCATAGCGAAATCCGCCTCCTGAAATCCGATGCAAAGCAGCCTTCTGCCACCTCATGCCTTTCGGGTCAAACTGCTGTCCACCTGTCGAAAGAATAAGGCAAATGCATGACTCCGAACTGTGGATCACCTGTTACATGGCGTTGCTTCGGATATCCAGCTTTTCTTTGCATGTTTCGGCCGCAGGATGGACAAATCCGATGCCTATGTCTTGGATCGAGGAGGCCATGATAAGGTCGCCGTCACGAATCATGCCCTTATGGGAAAGGATGCCATGCGAGCGCTCCGGGTCGCGATTTATCTAGCTGCGGCAATGCTTTGCAAGACCGCCCAGGCGGACCCCGTGCACGGCCTTGTCATGCACGGCGATCCGGCGCTTGCCGCCGACTTCAAGGCCCTCCCTTACGTCAATCCGACCGTCAAGAAGGGCGGCCACATCAGCTACGGGGTGGTCGGTACCTTCGATAATCTCAACCCTTTCATCCTCAAAAGCATGCGGACGACGGCGCGCGGCATGTGGGATCCGGACTACGGCAACATCGTCTACGAAACGCTGATGCAGCGCTCGCGCGACGAGCCGTTTACCCTCTACGGCTTGCTCGCCCAGACCGCCGAATGGGACGACAAGCGGTCCTATATACAGTTCAATCTCAATCCCGCCGCCAAGTGGTCGGATGGCCAGCCGGTGACACCGGATGATGTGATCTTCAGCTTCAACCTTTTGCGTGACAAGGGCCGCGTGCCCTACTCGAACCGGCTGAATGCCGTTGCCAAGATGGAGAAAGTCGGCGAGCACAGTGTCCGCTTCACCTTCAACGACAAGGCCGACCGCGAGACGCCGATGATCATCGCCAGCTCGACGCCGATCCTGCCGCAGCATGCGATCGATCCGGATAAATTCGACCAGACGACGCTGGTGGCACCCATCGGGTCCGGGCCTTACCGGGTGAAAACGGTGAACCCCGGCGACAGCATCGTCTTTGCGCGGAACCCGGATTACTGGGGCAAGGATATTCCGGCCAAGGTCGGGGTCGACAATTACGACCTGCTGACCGTTCACTATTTCCTGCAGGAAAACACGCTGTTCGAGGCCTTCAAGAAAGGCGATGTCGATATCTATGCGGATGGTAGCCCCGGCCACTGGGCAAATGCCTACGACTTTCCGGCGGCGCGCTCCGGCGAGGTTGTAAAGGATGTCTTCAATCCCAAGCTTCCCAGCGGCATGTTCGGATTTGTCTTCAACACGCGGCGGCCGATCTTCGCCAACGCCAAGGTGCGCGAAGGCCTTTCGCTGGCTTTCGATTTCGAGTGGGTCAACAAGAACCTATCGTCAGGCGCCTATACGCGAACGGAGAGCTACTGGCAGGGCTCAGACCTGTCTTCCTTCGGCGTACCCGCCGATGCCCGCGAGCTCGAAATGCTGGGTCCGATCAGCAAGCGCATCGATCCGGCCGTGCTCGACGGTACCTACAAGCTGCCCGTCACCAACGGTTCCGGCCGCGACCGCACCGTGCTGCGCCGGGCCGTGGATCTGCTAAAGGCAGGTGGATACACGATCAAGGATGACAAGATGGTCGATGCCGGCGGGCATCAGCTGGCGTTCGAGATCATGACACAGAATGCCGACCAGGAGAGACTGGCAATCGCCTACCGGAGAACGCTGAACCTGCTGGGGATCGAGGTGGCGATCCGCACCGTCGACGATTCGCAGTACCAGCGCCGGACAATCAGCTTCGACTACGACATCATCATCAAATCGTTCACATCTTCCCTCTCGCCGGGCATCGAGCAGGTCGGGCGATGGGGTTCGGTGGCGCGTGATCGACAGGGCAGCGAGAACTTTGCGGGCGTTGCCGATCCCGATGTGGATACGTTGATCGGCCACATTCTCTCGGCGCGCGGCGTTGAGGATTTTCGCGATGCCGTCCGTTCCTTCGACCGGCTGTTGCTTTCCGGCCATTACTTCGTGCCGCTCTATCATATCGACCAGCAATATGTGGCTCGGCACAAACGGATAGGGCATCCGGCTGTCACGCCCCTATACGGCTATCAGCTGCCTGTGTGGTGGGATGCGTCGGTGCAGTGAGGTAGTTCCTTTTTGGTGCCTGGTTGAAGCCAGGCGGCAAAGAGACTATTTCGGTCCGATAAACAGGAAAGGGCAACGACCATGGAACGCATCACAATCGATATCGTCTCGGACGTCGTCTGCCCGTGGTGCTACCTCGGCAAGGCGCGGCTCGAACTGGCGATTGCCGAAGTGCAGGACGAAGTCGGTGTCGACATCAACTGGCGCCCTTACCGTCTCAATCCGGATTATCCGCCTGAAGGCGTCGACCAGAAGCAAAAGCTGGCTGAAAAGCTTGGCGGTGCAGACAAGGTGGCCAGCGCTCACGCGATGCTCACAGGTCTTGGCCGCGAGGTCGGAATTGCATTCAATTTCGATGCCATCACCATCGGCCCGAACACGCTCGATGCCCACAGACTGATCCACTGGGCTGTGACCGAAGATCGCGAACTCCAGAACCGGGTGGTCGAAGGCCTCTTCAAGGCGAATTTCGAAGAAGGCAGAAATGTCGGCAACCACGCCGTACTTCTCGACATCGCCGAAGCCGCCGGACTGGATCGCGCGGTCATCGAGGCCCTCCTCGCCTCCGATGCCGACAGCGACCTGATCGTCGCGGAAATCGAGTCGGCACGGCAGATGGGCGTCAACGGCGTGCCGTTCTTCATCTTCGACCAGCAATATGCAGTCAGCGGCGCCCAGACGCCGGATGTGATTGCCAACGCGCTCCGCGACATCGCCAAGACGAAGGGCGAGGCCCGCGCGGCGCTCAACTAGCGCAGCATTTCTCACATTTACCCTGTAAATCAGGCTGCGCGCTCCGTCAGGGCACGCAGCCTTTTATTTTGCCAGTTCCGCCAGCTGCGTCATGACTACGGCGGCGCCCGCCAAGCGCTTGGCTGGTGTTGGGAGGTCGCGGGTGAGGAAGACGCTGTGGTCTGGCCTGATCTTCGCCATTGAGCCCTGCCTGGCGATATAGCCGACGAGGGCTGCCGGATTCGGGAATTCCTTGTGGCGGAACTGCACGACGACACCCTTCGGCCCGGCATCGAGCTTCTCCACATGGGCAATGCGGCAGAGAGACTTGATGTAGACGATCTTCAGCAGGTGCTGCACCTCGATCGGCATGGGTCCGAAGCGGTCGATCATCTCGGCGCCGAAACCGTCGATTTCCTTGAGATCGGTGATCTCGCCGAGCCGGCGGTAGAGCGCCATGCGCAGGTGCAGGTCGGGCACATAGTCGTCGGGGATCATCACCGGCGTGCCCACCGAAATCTGCGGCGACCAACCGGTGTCCTGGATCTCGTCGACGCCCTTCACTTCGACCACGGCCTCTTCCAGCATCTGCTGGTAGAGTTCGAAGCCAACCTCCTTGATATGGCCAGACTGTTCCTCGCCCAGCAGATTGCCGGCGCCTCGGATGTCCAGATCGTGGCTGGCGAGCTGGAAGCCGGCGCCGAGGGTATCCAGCGACTGCAGCACCTTCAGGCGGCGCTCTGCCGTCGAGGTGAGCACCTTGTTGACGGGCAGCGTGAACAGCGCGAAAGCCCGCACCTTGGAACGTCCGACACGACCGCGCAGCTGGTAAAGCTGGGCAAGCCCGAACATGTCGGCGCGGTGGACGATCAGGGTGTTGGCAGTCGGCACGTCGAGGCCAGATTCGACGATGGTGGTCGACAGCAGCACATCGTAGCGGCCCTCGTAGAAGGCATTCATGATGTCTTCGAGCTCGCTCGCCGGCATCTGGCCGTGGGCAACGGCGACTTTCAGTTCCGGCAGATCCGATTGCAGGAAAGCGTGGATATCGGAAAGGTCGGCGAGCCGTGGGCAGACATAGAAACTCTGGCCCCCCCGATAATGCTCGCGCATCAGCGTTTCGCGGATCACCAGCGAATCGAAGGGCGAGATGAAGGTGCGCACCGCCATGCGGTCGACCGGTGGCGTCTTGATCAGGGAGAGCTCGCGCACACCCGTCATCGCCAGCTGCAGGGTGCGCGGGATCGGCGTCGCCGAGAGGGTGAGGACGTGGACGTCGCTCTTCAGCTCCTTCAGCCGCTCCTTGTGCTTGACGCCGAAATGCTGCTCTTCGTCGATGACCAGCAGGCCAAGATTGGCGAACTTGATACCGTTGCCGAGCAGCGCGTGCGTACCGACGACGATGTCGGTCTTGCCTTCGGCGACTTCCTTCTTGGTCAGTGCCAGTTCCTTTGCGCCAACCAGGCGCGAAGCCTGCTGAACCCGGATCGGCAGACCACGGAAACGCTCGGAAAACGTCTTGAAATGCTGGCGAGCCAGCAGCGTCGTCGGCACCACGATCGCCACCTGGGCGCCGTTCATCGCCGCGACGAAGGCGGCGCGCAACGCAACTTCCGTCTTGCCGAACCCGACGTCGCCGCAGACGAGGCGATCCATCGGCCGGCCGGCGGCGAGATCGTCACGCACGGCGTCGATGGCGTTCGCCTGATCCTCGGTCTCGTCGTAAGGGAAGCGAGCGGCGAACTCGTCGTAGATGCCATCGGGTGCGATCAGCGCCGGCGCATGGCGCGTCAGGCGTTCGGCCGCGATACGGATCAGGGATCCGGCCATATCCAGCAGCCGCTTCTTCAGCTTGGCCTTGCGCATCTGCCATGCACCGCCGCCGAGCCTGTCCAGCTGCGCGTCGCTGGTTTCCGAGCCGTAGCGCGACAGGAGGTCGATGTTTTCGACCGGCAGGAACAGCTTTGCGTCGTCGGCATAGAGCAGCTCGAGACAGGCATGCGGCGCGCCGGCAGCCTCGATGGTCCGGAGGCCGACGAAGCGGCCTATGCCGTGTTCGGCGTGGACGACGATGGAGCCTTCGTCGAGGCCTGCGACTTCGGAAATGAAGTTGGCGCCGCGCTTGCTGCGCTTGGAGCGGCGGACCATGCGGTCGCCGAGAATGTCCTGTTCACCGATGACGACCAGATTGCCGGTTTCGAAACCGCTTTCGAGGTTGAGCACGGCCGCTGCCGCCTCGCCCTTGGCCAGCGCATCGACATCCTTCATCGCCTCGATGGTCTTGACGCGTTGCAGGCCATGCTCGGCGAGCACCTGTAGCAGGCGCTCCAGCGAGCCTTCCGTCCAGGCGGTGACGAGTACCTTGCCACCGGCCGCACGACGATCTGCGATATGCTTGACGACGGCATCGAAGACGTTGACGCGCTCGGCATCGACCTGCTCGGTGGCACCGCGGGCCCAGCGCGGCCCCTGGCGCGCATCGACATTGACCACCATCCGGGTCGCGCCCTCGTGCTCGTTGAACGGCGACATCCGGATGGCGTTGAAGGCATCGAGCGTCGCGCCAAACATCTTGCCGTCGAGGTAAAGCTCGCCGGGGGCCACAGGCTTGTAGGGGGTGCCCTGCGTCATCGCGCCCTTGCGTTGCTCGCCGGACTGCTGGCGCGCCTCGTAATAGTCGCGGACGAGCTTCGAGCGCTCCTCTGCTGCTTCGCGCACCGTATGGTCGGTGATGAAGCGGAAGCCCTTCAGGTAGTCGAAGATCGTATCGAGCTTTTCATAGAAAAGCGGCAACCAGTGCTCCATGCCGGGATACCGCCGGCCTTCGGAGACGGCGACATACAGGGCGTCGTCGCGGGTGGCAGCGCCGAAGGTCGCCAGGTAATTGGTACGGAAGCGGCTGATCGTATCCGGCGTCAGCGTCACTTCGCTCATCGGATTGAGATCGAGCGAGCGCACCTGCCCGGTCGTCCGCTGGCTTGCCGGGTCGAAGCTGCGGATGCTCTCCAGCGTATCGCCGAAGAAATCGAGGCGCACGGGCTCTTCCGACCCGGGCACGAAGACATCGAGAATACCGCCGCGCACCGCGAATTCACCGACCTCGCGCACGGTCGCGACCCGGTCGAAACCGTTGCGCTCCAGGCGGCCGGCGATATCGTCCATGCGCAACTGGCTGCCGGGCTTTGCCGAGAAGGCCAGGCTTTCGATCACGTCCTGCGGGGCGACCTTCTGCAACAGGGCATTGACGGTGACGAGGACGATCGCCGAATGTGGCTTCTTGTGGTAGGCGATCAGCCCGCCAAGCGCCGCCAGCCGGCGTGCCGACGTGTCGGAACTCGGGGAAACGCGGTCATAGGGAAGGCAGTCCCAGGCCGGCAGGGTCAGCACCGGAATTTCAGGCGCAATGAACGACAGCATCTGCTCGATGTCAGCCATGCGCTGTCCGTCGGAAAGCACGTAGGCAACCGGTTCGCCGGACCGCGCCAATTCCGCGATGATAAAGGGATCGAGGCCGGCCGGAACGTTGCCGATCGTCAGCGGCACGGGCGCCGCTGCAAGTTTCCTGACGTCGATACCTGCAATCATTCCGCGACCCTGCGCAGGTCGGCGGTCATCTGTTCGAAATCCGGCGCGTAGGCGGCAATGCGGGTAAACAGCGGCGTCTGGAACCGCTCGGGTACGGGAAGCGTGCCGAGGATCCAGCGGTTCAGATCATTGTCTTCCTCATCCATGATGATCTCGAACTCGTCGAGCTCGGCCTCCGACAGTGTCGGCAGCTCTGCGTCCGCGAACTGGCCGAACACCAGATCCATTTCCCGGAGACCGCGATGCCAGCAACGAAACAGAATCCGCTTGCGGCGTGGATCGAGGAGCGCGCTGCTCAGTGTTACGCCTGTCATCTCACACACCTTCTTGTTGCTGCGTCTCTATAAAGCATCGCTTCGAAATGTGGGAACCGGTTTTTCGGAAAAAAGACGCTGCCGGGGATTTTTCCGGGGGCATGTCGAGAACTCTCGGCGGATCGCGTCATCCGGCCTTGCCAAAGCGGGGTCCGCCGTCGCATTTTGCCGCCATCATGCGCCCTGCCATTCTCGATCCGCTGTTTGCTTCCATTTCCTCGCTGCCGGGCGTCGGGCCAAAAGTGGCCGACCTGCTGGTAAAGCTGCTTGGCCGCGAAAATCTTGAGGACACCAGGGTCGTCGACCTGCTGTTCCATGCCCCCTCATCAATCGTCGACCGGCGCGAACAGCCGGGAATCGCACGGGCGCCGCAGGGGACCATCGTCACCATCACCGGCCGGGTCGACCGCCATCAGGCGCCGCCGCCGCGCACCAGCCAGCCGTACCGCGTGTTCCTGCACGACGAGACCGGCGAACTCGGCCTCGTCTTCTTCCGAGGCAAGGCACAGTGGCTGGAAAAGCAGCTACCGCTCGGCGAGACCGTCACCGTCAGCGGCAAGGTCGACTGGTTCAACGGCCGTCCGTCAATGGTGCATCCGGATTACATCGTCCGCGAAAGCGAAGGCGAGACTCTGCCCCTGGTGGAGCCCGTCTACCCGCTGACCGCCGGCCTGACGTTGCGCACCGTCCGCAAGGCGATCGAGGCGGCGCTGACGCGCATGCCGGATATGCCGGAATGGGACGACGCAGCGTTGGTGACGAAGCAGGGCTTTTCCGATTTCGCGACGAGCTTCCGAATGCTGCACGATCCGCGCGATGCGAAAGACATCGACCCGCAGGCACCTGCCCGCCGTCGCCTTGCCTATGACGAGTTCCTGGCCGGCCAGTTGTCTCTGGCACTTGTCCGCCAGCGGCTGCGTCGCGTGCCGGGCCAGCCCGTTCATGCGACTGGTAAGATCAGCAGCCGGATTCTTGGCGCGCTGCCTTTCTCGCTGACCGGCAGCCAGACGGCGGCAATCGCCGATGTCCTGAAGGACATGGCGGGCAGCGAGCGCATGCTGCGCCTGCTGCAGGGGGATGTAGGTGCCGGCAAGACGCTGGTAGCGTTGATGGCGATTGCCGCCGTGATCGAGAACGGCGGACAGGCGGTGCTGATGGCGCCAACGGAAATCCTCGCCCGCCAGCACTACAGCACGATCTCAAAATTCGCTGCCGTTGCAGGACTTTCTATCGAAGTCCTCACAGGCCGCACGAAGGGCAAGGAGCGTGACGGAATCCTTGAGCGCATTGCGTCCGGTCAGGCCCAGATCGTCATCGGCACCCATGCGCTGTTTCAGGACAGCGTCTCCTATGCAAACCTGATGCTGGCTGTCGTCGATGAGCAGCACCGGTTCGGCGTCCACCAGCGGCTGCGCCTGACGGCCAAGGGGATCTCACCGCATATGCTGGTGATGACGGCGACGCCGATCCCCAGAACGCTGGTGCTGGCCGCGTTCGGCGACATGGATGTCTCGAAGCTGACGGAAAAGCCGGCCGGCCGCAAGCCGATCCATACCGTGACCGTTCCCACGGAACGCGTCGGCGATATCGTCCAGCGGCTGCGCAGCGCCCTTGCCGATGGCAAGAAGGCCTACTGGATCTGCCCGCTGGTGGAAGAGTCCGAGCAATCCGACCTGATGTCCGTCGAGGAGCGCTTCGAGACGCTCGCCCAGTTCTTCGGGCCCAAGGTCGGGCTCATCCACGGGCGGATGAGCGGGCCGGAAAAGGATGCCACGATGCAGGCTTTCAAGAACGGCGAAACCAGGCTGCTGGTGGCGACCACTGTCGTGGAAGTCGGCGTCGACGTACCGGATGCGACGATCATGGTCATCGAGCGCGCCGAGCGCTTCGGGCTGGCGCAGTTGCACCAGTTGCGCGGTCGTGTCGGACGCGGTGACGAGGCGTCGAGCTGCATCCTTCTCTACAAGGGACCGCTCAGCGAAACCGGCCATGCGCGGCTATCGATCATGCGCGACACCGAGGACGGTTTTCGCATCGCCGAGGAAGACCTGAAATTGCGCGGCGAAGGCGAGCTTCTCGGCACCCGTCAGTCGGGCACCCCGGGCTTTCGCATCGCCAGCATCGAAGCCCATGCCGATCTTCTGGAAATTGCCCGGAAAGACGCCGCCTATCTCATTGAACGGGACGCAGATCTCGTCAGTGATCGCGGCCAGGCCGTCAGGACGCTGCTATATCTATTCCGGCGTGATGAGGCGATCCGCTTTCTCCGCGCGGGCTAGGCGCTTTGCCTTGTACGCCGTGTGGAGTTCCGAGGTGGGCAAAGCATCGACGTGATCCGGCGTCACCAGTCCACCCGAAATGAGCAGCCTCGCCCCGTCTTCCGGGCTCATGTCGAGAATGACGATTTTTTCGCGCGGCACGAACACCAGGAAGCCTGCGGTCGGAACTGGCGTCGGCGGCAGGAAGACACTAACCATATCCACGCCCATGGCGTTGAACTTGGATGCGATCTCGCCCTTTGCATCGGTTGCGACGAAGACAAGCGACCAGAGGCCGGGGCTCGGATATTCGATCAGCCCCACCTGCTTGAAAGAATTGCTCTTCTCCTTCAGCACCGTTTCGAAGATTTGCTTGAGGCTCTTGTAGATGGTGCGGACCAGCGGCACCCGACGCACCAAGGATTCACCAAACTGGACGATGCTTTGGCCGATGAGGTTCTTGCCGAGAAAGCCGATGATAGTGATGAAGATCATCGCCATGACAAGCCCGGTTCCGGGCACGGCGAAGTTAAGGTAGCTCTCGGGGTCGTAGCGGGCGGGAATGTAGGGTTCAACCCAACTGTCAGCCCAGTGGACGACGGACCAGGTCAGCCACAGCGTAATGGCGATCGGCGCGCAGATGATGAGCCCCGTCAGAAAATTGTTGCGGATGCGTGCCGCGACCGACAGTCTCGTCGTCGTCTTTTCGGGATTTTCCGCCATTTGTCGTTTCTGAACTCCGTTCAGCCTGCCGCGTCGTCAGCAAAATCCCCATTGCCGACAGAGTTGAAATTGCCAGAAGTTGCTGCGACGCACAACCCGCAGCAACGCTTGCCACCAACCCGTTAATGCATCAGGACGCAGCAATCGACAGCGTAGCGCCTCAAATCACTCAACCGTGACCGATTTCGCCAGATTGCGGGGCTGGTCGACGTCGGTGCCCATGAAGACTGCCGTGTGGTAGGCAAGCAGCTGGATCGGCATGGAGAAGATCATCGGCGCAATGATTTCGTCGACGACCGGCAGCACGATAGTCGCCATGGTCGGCAGGTTGGAGGCGGCAGCACCGGCCTCGTCGGTGATGAAGATGATGCGCCCGCCGCGTGCCGCAACCTCCTGCATGTTCGAAATGGTCTTCTCGAAGAAGCGGTCATAGGGCGCGATGACGATGACCGGCATGTTTTCGTCGATCAATGCGATCGGTCCGTGCTTGAGCTCGCCTGCCGCATAGCCTTCGGCGTGAATGTAGGAAATTTCTTTCAGCTTCAGCGCGCCTTCCATCGCCAGCGGGTAGCTGGTGCCGCGACCGAGATAGAGCACGTCCTTGAACTTGGCGATCTCGCGGGCAAGGCTTTCCATCTGCGGCTGGATCAGGTTAAGCACCCGGCTCATGATACGCGGCATCTCGGCCAGGTGGCGGACAAGGGTCACCTCCTCGTCGGCGCTGACAGTCCCGCGCGCGCGACCGGCTCCGATTGCGAGCGCTGCCAGGACGGCCAGCTGGCAGGTGAAGGCCTTCGTCGAAGCGACGCCGATCTCTGGGCCTGCCATGATCGGAAAGACGGCATCGGATTCACGGGCAATGGTCGATTCGCGAACGTTGACGATGGCGCCGATCTTCAGGCCGTTTTCCTTGCAGTAGCGGAGCGACGCCAGCGTATCTGCCGTCTCCCCGGACTGCGAGATGAACAGCGCTGCCTGGCTTGGCAAAATTGGCATCTCGCGGTATCGGAACTCGGATGCGACATCGATTTCGACTGGCAGGCGCGCATAGCGCTCGAACCAGTATTTGCCGATCAGACCCGCAAGAAATGCAGTGCCGCAGGCAGATACCGCAAGCCCGGTCACACCGCTGAAATCGATCGCCGACGCATTGGCATTGATGCGGTTGCTGGCAAAGTCGACATAATGGCCTAGCGCATGGGAGATGACTTCCGGCTGTTCATAGATTTCCTTTTCCATGAAATGCCGGTGATTTCCCTTGTCGACAACGAAGGCAGTTGCCTGAGAGATCTGCCGGGCACGCTGGACCGGCTTGCCGGCAAAATCGAATATCTCGGCAGCCTCGCGCGTCACGATGGCGAAGTCGCCGTCGACGAGATAGGCGATATCGTTGGTGAACGGCGACAGCGCGATGGCGTCCGAGCCGAGGAACATCTCGCCACGACCGTAGCCGATGGCCAGCGGCGGGCCCGAGCGGGCAGCCATCAGCACATCGGGATGATCCTTGAACATCACCACCAGCGCGTATGCGCCGGTGACGCGGTTGAGCATGCGGAGCATCGCTGCCTGCGGCTCAAGGCCCTCGCGGATCGACTTTGCCAGCAGATGGGCAACGACCTCGGTGTCGGTCTGGGTGGTAAAGACTGCGCCCTCGCCTTTCAGCTCTTCGCGCAACTCGGAAAAGTTCTCGATGATGCCGTTGTGGACAACAGCGACGCCATCGACGAAATGCGGATGGGCATTGGTTTCGTTCGGAACGCCGTGGGTCGCCCACCGCGTATGGGCAATGCCGATCGATCCGTCCAGCGGCTCGCGGTCGAGCAGGCTTTCGAGATTGAACAGCTTTCCTTCGGCGCGGCGGCGCTCGAGAATATCGTCATGGATGGTGGCGACGCCGGCCGAATCGTAGCCGCGATATTCGAGACGCTTCAGCGCATCGACCAAACGGCCGGCCACAGGCTTGGCTCCTACGATACCGACAATGCCGCACATGAACTTCTCCGTCTCAACTCTTCGATGCAACGACTTCTAGCGGTTCTTCGGCGTTACTCAATCGGGCCAGCGGTCACATTGAATTTCCGACCGTTACGCAGCCGATTTTCAGGATTTTGCCGACCTTGCCGCCTTCAGCGCGCGCGCCCGTTCGCGGATCAGCCGGGCACGTTCCGGCTTGATCTCCTGCCGCGCACGTCCAAGCGCCAGGGCGTCGGCCGGCACGTCGGCAGTGATCACGCTGCCGGATGCCACATAGGCGCCGTCGCCGATGGTGACCGGGGCGACGAGGGACGAGTTCGAGCCGATGAAGCTGCCGGCGCCGATGGTCGTGTGGTGCTTGTTGATGCCATCGTAATTGCAGGTCACGGTGCCGGCGCCGATGTTGCTGTCGGCCCCGATGGTGGCATCCCCGATATAGGTGAGATGGCTGACCTTGGCGCCCTCGCCGATCTTCGCGTTCTTGATCTCGACGAAATTGCCGACCTTGGCGCCTGTGGCCAGGTCGGCGCCGGGACGGAGGCGCGCAAACGGGCCAACAGTCGCGCCCTCGCTGATGCGAGCACCCTCGACATGGGAAAAGGCGTGGATCACCGCGCCACCCTCGACCACAGCGCCGGGGCCGAAAACGACATTCGGCTCGATCAGCGCATCGGGGCCGATGATAGTGTCGTAGGAGAGATAAACGGTCTCCGGGGCGATCATCGTCACACCCGACAGCATGACCTCGTATCGGCGTCGCTGTTGCCAGAGGCGCTCGATGACGGCCAGTTCAGCGCGATTGTTGCAACCGATGACCTCTGACTCGGGCGCATCGACAACAACCACGCGGCCGCCCTCGGAGCGGGCGATCTCGACGAGGTCGGTCAGATAATATTCGCCCTTGGCATTTTCGTTGGTGATACGCGACAACAGGTCCAGCGCCTTGGCACCGTTGATCGCCATCAAGCCGCTGTTGCACCAGGTCACGGCGCGCTCTTCATCGGTTGCGTCCTTCTCCTCGCGGATCGCGATCAGTTCGTCGTCCCTGACCAGAAGCCGTCCGTAACCGCTCGGCTTGTCCGTGTGAAAGCCGATCACGACGACATCGTTGCCGGCAGCAAGCCCTGCCCGCGCTGCCCGGAGCGGTCCATCGGTGATCAGCGGAACGTCGCCATAGGCAATCAGGATATCGTCGTAGCCGGATGCAATCGCCTCCTTCGCGGCCAACACGGCGTGGCCGGTTCCGCGTCGCTCCTTCTGGAGGAAAGCCTGGATCTCCATGCCGTCGCGCCGGGCTGCCCGGGTGACAGCCTCGGCATCACGCCCTACGACCAGCGCTGTCGCTGCAATATCGGTTCTGGCGATGGCCTCCATCACATGCGCGATCATCGGGCGACCAGCGATGGGATGCAGCACCTTCGACATCGACGACTTCATACGGGTGCTGTCGCCGGCAGCGAGAATGACGGCAAGGCAAGTGCGTTCCATGGCGAGCTCCGGCGACTGGATCTTGTGCGGTCAACACCGCTTGGGCGTCTCATAGCAGCTAGACCGGAGCGGCACCAAGAGCAAAAAGCGATGGCCGATCATGGTTTGCTCAGTGCCTCGAAAGCCTCCAGCACATGGCCGCGACCATCGAGAATCACATATTCCATAGCCGCGCGGGCAGCCTTCACATCGCGGGCGCCGATGGCGTCGACGATCTGCATGTGGGTGACTGAAATGTTGCTGAAGCCCTCGCTCGAAGGCGGCGTGCTCATGCGGAACATTCCGACCAGCGCCGCCTCGATCAGGCTTCCGAGCGTCCGCATGAAGGGGTTGTGAGAGATATCGGCGATGGCCATGTGGAACTTGAGGTCGGCGACGGCGAGACTGTCTCTCGTGTGGTTCGTGGCCGCCATCTCGGTTGCCAGCAGCCGCAGATCCTCGATCTCCGACTCGATGGCGCGCTCGGCAACCAGACCTGCAGCAAAAGGTTCAAAAGCAAGCCGTATGTCATAGAGATGCAACAGAAATTCACGATTGACGCCGCTGTCGAAATGCCAGGTCAGCACCTCGCTGTCGAACATGTTCCAGTGGATTTTTTCGGTGACCTTCGTGCCCACGCGGGCACGCGGCACGACCAGCCCCTTGGCCGCCAGGGTCTTCATGCTCTCTCGCAGCACGGTGCGCGATACCTTGAAGCGCTGGAGCAGATCGCCATCGCCGGGCAGGATCTCGCCGACGGCAAAGGAGCCGCTGACGATGGCCTTGCCGAGATCGTCGACGACCTGGGAATGGCTGTTCCGCGATTTGCCGTTCGGCTGTTGTCTGTCGATCAAACGGCTGCGCAACTTGTTATCCTCTCAAGCAAAACGCCGGTTATAGCGTGACAGCAGGAGCAGGCCCTTTTGCAGCAGGATGAAGGCAAAAAGCAGAAAGCCGATAAGGATCTTGGTCCACCAGCTCGACAGCGTACCGTCGAAGGTGATGTAGGTCTGGATGAGGCCCTGTATCAGGATGCCGATCAGCGTGCCTCCGACAAAGCCGGCGCCGCCCGTGAGCAGCGTGCCGCCGATCACCACGGCCGCAATAGCATCGAGCTCCACCCCGACCGTTGCCAGAGAATAGCCGGCTGAGGTGTAGAGCGAGAAGACTATCCCGGAGAGACCTGCCAGGAAACCGGAAAGCGCGTAGATCAGGATGGTCGTGCGTGCCACCGGAACGCCCATCAGCGCTGCCGTCTGCACTCCGCCGCCAAGCGCATAGACGTTTGCGCCGAAACGCGTGCGGTGGGCAAGCAGCATGCCGACGGCAAAGACGACGAGCATAATGAAACCGATGCATGTCAACCTGCCGCCGCCGGGCAGAAGCAGATAGAAATCGCTGAGCTGGGTGTAGAAGTCGTTGTTGATCGGAATGCTGTCGATCGAAACCACGAAGGCGATGCCGCGGGCAAGAAACATGCCGGCAAGCGTGACGATGAAGGGCGGCATTTGCAGATAGTGGATGGTCGCCCCCATCGCAGCGCCGAAGGTGCTGGTGATGACGAGCACAATTGCGAATGCGACGAGCGGATGGATCGACGTATCGCGCAACACGACCGCCAGAAACACGCCGGTAAAGGCGATCACCGAGCCGATCGACAGATCGATGCCGCCGGAGAGAATGACGAAGGTCATGCCGACGGCCGCGATACCGAGGAAGGCGTTGTCGGTGAACAGGTTGCCGACGACCCGGGTCGAGAGGAAGGTCGGATACTGGACCGCGCACAGCGCGTAGGCGAGGATGAAGATGATGATGGTGGCCAGTAAGGGCAGGTATTTGGAGTTCACTTGGCCGGCTCCCTCTGGCTATCGGGCTTGGGCATTTCGACCTGTCGCTCCGGGCGACGGCTGAAGAAAATACCGACGGATTTCAGGGCTGGCGACTGGATGACGAGGATGACGATCACGATGACCGCCTTGATCACCAGATTGAACTCCGGCGGAAAACCCGACAGCAGGATGCCGGTATTGACGGACTGGATGATCATCGCGCCCAGCAACGAGCCGACGATACTGAACCGGCCGCCGAGCAGCGAGTTTCCACCGACGACCACAGCAAGGATCGCATCGAGCTCCAGCCAGAGGCCCGCATTATTCGCATCGGCGCCTTTGATGTCCGCAGCGACGACGACGCCTGCGACCGAGGCGCATAGGCCGCTCAGTGCATAGACAGCCATCAGCAGCACCGGTGTCTGGATGCCCGACAGCGTGCTCGCCCGCCTGTTGATGCCGATGGCTTCGACCAGCATGCCGAGCGCGGTCCGTCGCACCAACAGCGTGATGGCGATGCCGGCGACGATCCAGATGACGACCGGCATCGGCAGGGCTGCAATCGAGCCGCTGCCAAAAAAGATCAGCCCGTCATTGTTGAAGGTCATTATGACGCCTTCGGTCACCAACTGGGCGATGCCGCGACCTGCCACCATCAGCACCAGGGTAGCGATGATCGGCTGTATGTCGAGGACTGCGACGAGGAAGCCGTTCCAGACGCCGCAGAGCAGGCCTGTACCCAGCGCCAGCACCAGGGTGTAGCCGACCGAATTGCCCGAGACGATCGAGGATGCCGCAACAGCGCCGCAGATGGCGATGACAGCACCGACCGACAAATCGATTCCCTTGGTGGCGATCACCAGCGTCATTCCAATTGCCAGCAGCGCCACCGGCGCGCCGCGATTGAGGACGTCGATCAGGCTCCCGTAAAGTCTCTCATTCTGAATTTCCAGATGAAAGAACTGCGGGAACATGATGAAATTCAAAAGAAGAATGAGAGCGAGTGCGATCAGCTGCGGAGCCAGCCTGATCAGCAGTGGCTTGAATGCGGAAGTCATGCATCCACCTTTTTGCTGGATGTGCCGGCAATTGCCTCGACGATGCGGTTGGCCGAAATTTCGGCGCCGGTCAGTTCGGCGATGTGTTCGCGGTCGCGCAAGACGACGACGCGCGAGCTATATGCGACGAGTTCGTCGAGTTCGGACGAGATGACGATCAGCGACATGCCCTGGGCGCAGAGATCCTCGATGAGATGGATGATCTCGGCATGCGCGCCCACATCGATGCCGCGCGTCGGCTCGTCGAGTATGAGGAAGCTCGGGTTGGTCGCCAGCCAGCGGGCAAGGATGGCCTTCTGCTGGTTGCCGCCGGACAAAAGCCGGATCGGTTTTTCGCGGTCGGTCGTGCGGATATCGAGGGCCTTGATGTAGCGGTCGGCGATGGCGTTCTGTTCGCTCCGTGCAAGCGGCCGCGCCCAGCCGCGGCGTGCCTGCAGCGCCACGACGATATTTTCGCGGATCGACAGGTCGCCGATGATGCCGTCGGTCTTGCGGTCTTCCGGGCAAAAGCCGAAGCCGCTCTTGATGGCAGCGCGTGGTGTGGACAGTGCCAGGGGCTTGCCGTCTGCCTTCGCCTCGCCGCTGTCGGCTCGGACGACGCCGAACATGACCTCCGCCGTCTCCGTCCGGCCAGAGCCGAGCAGGCCGGCAACGCCGACCACTTCGCCGGCGCGAACATCGAGATCGAACGGCATGATTTTGCCGCGCTTGCCGAAATTCCTGAACTGGAACTTGACCGGCCCGGCAGCGTCCTGATCCACCCGGACGGTAGCCTCGGCTGCGGCCAGCTCACGGCCAAGCATCATCTCGATCAGCGCCTGCCGCTCCAGTCCCTCGCGGTCGCGCGTTCCGACCAGCTTGCCGTTGCGAAGAACAGTGATACGGTCGCTGATCTCGAAAACCTGCTCGAGAAAATGCGTAATGAATATAATGCCTAGGCCGCGAGCCCTCAGGTTCTTGATGATGCCAAAAAGCATCGCGACTTCCTGCGCGTCGAGGCTGGCGGTCGGCTCGTCGAGGATCAGCACCTTGCCGGAGAGATCGACGGCACGGGCGATGGCGATGACCTGCTGGATGGCGACGGAGAAGCGGTCGAGCTGGCGGCCGACATCGAGATCGATGCCGTATTGCGCCAGCAGCGTACGGGCCTGCTCGTTCATCTTGCGGGTGCTGACCATGCCGAACTTGCGCGGTTGACGCCCTAAAAACAGGTTCTCGGCGACGCTCAGGTTGGGCAGCAGGTTGACTTCCTGATAAACGGTTCCGATCCCGAGCATTTGCGCCGACAGCGTGTCGTGCGGCTGAATTTCAGCGCCATCGAGAACGAGGGTGCCGGCATCGGGACGGTAAGCGCCGGTCATGCATTTGATCAACGTCGATTTGCCTGCGCCGTTTTCGCCAAGCAGCGCATGCACTTCGCCGCGTCGTAATGTGAAATTGACGTGATCGAGGGCGGTTGAGCCAGGGAAATATTTGCAGAAATCGGTGGCCGCGAGAATGTTCTCGAAATCGTGAGCCATGGAAGGATATGTTTCCTGATATTGAGCGTTCAGGCCACGGCGGCGGACATGATGTCCGATACGATGCCAAGGCTGTTCCGCACCGGCCCATGATGGGCCGGTGCGGTTCTATAGTTCAAATCAGTAGCCGAGGCCCTTTTTGGCTTCGTAGACCTTCTGCGGGTCGTCAGCCTGCGTGTAGAGCTTGGAGTCCGTCTGGATCCACTTCTTAGGCTCTTTCTTGTCCTTCAGGTAGGCTTCGAGAGCGTCGAAGGCTGGTCCCGCCATGTTCGGCGTCAGCTCGACCGTGGCATTGGCTTCGCCGGCTGCCATTGCCTTGAACAGATCCGGCACCGAGTCGATCGAAACTGTGAGGATGTCCTTGCCTGGCTTCAGGCCGGCTTCCTTGATGGCCTGGATAGCGCCGACAGCCATGTCGTCGTTATGTGCGTAGACGGCGCAGATGTCCTTGCCGCCATTTTCGGCCTTCAGGAAGCTTTCCATGACTTCCTTGCCCTTGGAACGGGTAAAGTCGCCAGTCTGGCTGCGAACGATCTTGAGGTTGTCATGGCCGGCAATGGCTTGCTCGAAGCCCTTCTTGCGGGCGATGGCAGGCGATGAACCTGTGGTGCCCTGAAGCTCGACGATATCGCACTTCTTCGTGCCGACCGTCTTTACCAGCCAGTCGCCGGCAACCTTGCCTTCGTAGACCTGGTCGGAGGTAACGGCAGTCAGGTAAAGGTCCTTCGGTGCGTCAATGTCGCGGTCGAGCAGGATGACCGGGATCTTGGCTTCCTTGGCTTCCTTCAGGACAGCGTCCCAGCCTGTTGCAACGATCGGTGCGATCAGGATGGCATCGACGCCCTGGGCGATGAAGGAACGGATGGCCTTGATCTGGTTTTCCTGCTTCTGCTGCGCATCGGCGAACTTCAGATCGATGCCGCGCTTCTTGGCTTCGTTCTTCGTCAGCGTCGTCTCGGCGGCGCGCCAGCCCGATTCGGAGCCGATCTGCGAGAAGCCCACAACCAATGGCTTGGCGTAGGCCGAATTAAACATGCAGGCAGCAAGAATCGTTGCACTCGCGAGTGCGGTCTTCAATCTCATGATTTCCTCCCATTGGGCCGCCTCCACGCGGCCAACGTCAAAAAATCATATAGTAATACTTTTGTAAATGCGGATAGTGTGACGCACTGCAGCAAAAAGGGCGCCAAATCGGCGCCCTTTCTGTTAGTTCATTGGAATATACTGTTCACTTCGGCAGTTTATCATCAACGCCTTCGACGTAAAAGTTCATGCCCAGCAGTGTGCCGTCGTCGGCCTTCTCGCCAGCCTTGAGCCAAGGCGTACCGTCCTGCTTGTTGATCGGGCCGGTGAACGGTGCAAGCTCGCCGGACTTGATCTTGGCTTCGGTGTCTTCGGCCATCTTCTTCACGTCATCCGGCATGTTGGTGTAGGGCGCCATGGTGAGGTTGCCGGCCTTCAGTCCGTCGAAGGACTGCTCGGACTTCCAGGTGCCGTCCATCAGCGCCTTGACGCGCTTGATGTAGTACGGACCCCAGGTGTCTTCGATCGCCGTCAGCTGTACCTTGGGGCCGGCCTTGATCATGTCCGAGGACTGACCGAAAGCATAGACGCCGCGCTGTTCGGCGACCTGCATTGGTGCCGTGGTATCGGTATGCTGGGTCAGCACGTCGACGCCCTGGTCGATCAGCGCCTTCGCCGCATCGGCTTCCTTGCCCGGGTCGAACCAGGTGTTGATCCAGATGACCTTCATCTTGAAGTTCGGGTTGACCGACTTGGCGCCCTGCTCGAAGGCGTTGATGCCCATGACGACTTCCGGAACCGGGAAGGTCGCGATGTATCCGGCGATACCCTTCTTCGACATCTTGCCGGCGATCTGGCCGTTAATGTAGCGGCCTTCGTAGAAGCGCGAATTGTAGGTGGCAAGGTTGTCGGCAGTCTTGAATCCGGTCGCGTGTTCAAACTTGACCTTCGGGAACTTCTTGGCAACTGCAACCGTCGAATCCATGAAACCGAACGACGTCGTGAAGACGATCGAGCAATTCGAACGGGCCATGCGCTCGATGGCGCGCTCGGAGTCCGGGCCTTCGGCAACGTTTTCGAGGTAGGCGGTTTCGACTTTGCTGCCGAATTCCTTTTCGACCGCAAGGCGGCCCATGTCGTGGGCCTGCGACCAGCCGCCGTCGGTGTGGGAACCGACATAGACGAAGCAGACCTTGGTCTTGCCAGCCGCTTCGGCCGACGAGCCGAAACCGATGATCACGGCGGCGGTTGCTGCCAGTGCAATTGCAATTTTTTTCATAAGAACCCCTGTTGTTTGTAAAGTTGGCGAGAGCCCGTCTTCTGGCATTTTATCACCGGTCCGGCACGAAGGATTTGCCGAGCGATGCCGGCGTATTGATGAGAGTCATACGCCGATTTTGAGAAATGATGATAAGCACGATCACTGTCGCCGCATAGGGAAGCATCGACAGAAACTGGGCTGGAATGCCGATGCCGAACGCCTGTGCATGCAGCTGCAGGATCGTCACCGCCCCGAACAGGTAGCCGCCCGCCAATATGCGCCACGGACGCCAGGACGAGAACACCACGAGCGCCAGGGCGATCCAGCCACGGCCGCCGGACATGTTCTCCGTCCATTGCGGCGTATAGATCAGCGACAGCTGCGCGCCAGCCAGCCCGACGCAGGCACCGCCGAACATCACGGCCAGATAGCGCGTCCTGATGACAGGAATGCCGAGGGCATGGGCCGATCCGTGGCTGTCGCCGATGGCTCGGAGTTTAAGCCCCGCCCGGCTGCGGAACAGGAACCAGTTGACGGCGATGACGAGCAAGATGGATACGTAAAAGACGATGTCCTGCTTGAACAGCACGGTGCCGATGTAGGGTATCTGCGACAGCAGCGGGATCTCGATCGGAAGCAGCCGGATGCCGGGAACGCTGACATAGGACTCGCCGATCATGCCGGAGGCGCCGAGCCCCATAATCGTCAGCGCCAGCCCCGTCGCCACCTGGTTTGCCACCAGCGTCAGGGTCAGGAAGCTGAACAGTAGCGAGAAAAATGCGCCGCCGGCAATCCCTGCCAGCAGGCCGATATAGGCGGAGCCGCTCAGTTGTGCTGCGGCGAAGGCGCTGACGGAGCCGATGACCACCATGCCCTCGACGCCGAGATTGAGGACGCCGGCCCGCTCCGTCACCAGTTCGCCGATGGCGGCAATGACGAGCGGAGTCGATGCGGTGATGATGGTCAGCAGGACGGCTTCGAAAAAGGTCATGATGCGGCTCCTGTCCGGGCCCGGATGCGCGACCAGACGATGCGCACCTTGTAGTAGATCAGCGTATCGCAGGAGAGCACGAAGAACAGCAGGAAGCCTTGGAAGACGCGCGTCACCTTGTCCGAAACACCGATCGACAACTGTGCCGCCTCGCCGCCGATGTAGGTGAGCGCCAGGACGAAGCCCGATGCAATGATGCCGAGCGGATTGAGCCTGCCGAGAAAGGCGACGATGATGGCCGTGAAGCCGTAGCTGGGCGAGATATCGGGCTGCAGATGGCCGATGGAGCCTGAAACTTCGGAGATCCCTGCAAGGCCCGCCAGCGCACCCGAGAGGATGAAGCTGAACCAAACCATCTTACGGGGCGAAAAGCCGGCAAACCGCCCTGCCCGTTCGGATTGGCCGAGTACCACGACCTCGAAGCCCTTCAGGGTAAAGCGCATCATGAACCAGATGAGCACCGCCGCAACGATGGCGAATATCAGTCCCCAATGGGCCGTGACGATATCGTCCCAGATCGGCGGCAGCACCTGGTCTGGCGTGAAGTCGCGCGTCCCGTAAAAGCCGTGCCCATCGGGATTGCGCCAGGGACCGCGCGTCAGCCAGTCGAGAAACAGCTGGGCGATATAGGTGAGCATCAGGCTGGTGAGAATTTCGTTGGTGTTGAAATGCGTCTTCAGCAGTGCCGGGATCGTCGCAAACAGGGCGCCGCCGAGCGCGCCCATGACCAGCATCAGCGGCAGGACCAGCGGCGACTGCCAGTCGTAGAAATAGACGGGGATCATCGAGCCAACGATGGCACCGACGCTGTACTGGCCTTCCGCGCCAATGTTCCAGTTGTTCGAGCGGTAGCAGACAGACAGGCCAACGGCGATCAGGATCAGCGGTGCGGCCTTCTTGGCAAGCTCGTTCAGCGACCAGGGATCGAACAGCGGTTCCACCAGCAAGGCATAGAGCGAACCGAGCGGATCCTTGCCGAGGAGCAGGAACATGATGCCCCCGGCAATCAGGGTGAGCAGCAGGGCCAGAAGCGGCGACAGCAGGCCGAACAGCCTGGAGACTTCGCCGCGCTTTTCGAGTTCAATGCGCATGGGCCGGCTCCGCCTCTGTCGACACGCCGTGGGTGCCACCCATCAACAGTCCGATCTTTTCACGTGTCATCTCGCCTGCCGGATAAGACGGGGACAGGTGCCCGTCCGATATGACGGCAATCTCGGTGGCAACCTCGAAGATTTCGTCGAGGTCCTGGCTGATGACCAGCACTGCCGAACCGGCCTTGGCAAGGTCGACCAGGGCCTGGCGGATACGGCTCGCAGCGCCGGCGTCGACGCCCCAGGTGGGCTGGTTGACAACCAGCACGTCCGGCTGGCGGTCGAGTTCGCGGCCGACGATGAATTTCTGCAAGTTGCCGCCGGAGAGCGAGCCGGCCATCGGGTCCTCACCGCTTTTGCGCACGTCCATGGCCGCGGAAATCCGCTTTGTCGCCAGCGTCACCGCAGCGCGGCGAATGATCTGCAACGCGCCTCCGCCGAGAAACGCCTTGCGGTCGGACTGGCTGCGGGCCAGCACCAGATTGTCGGAAAGGCTTAGGGTCGTGACGGCAGCGTGGCCGTGGCGCTCCTCGGGCACGAAACCGGCGCCAAGCAGGCGGCGGGCGGTTATGCCCCTTGTCCCCACCGGCTCGCCGCGGATGAAAATAAGGTCGTCGGAGACCACCGGGAACTCGCCGGAGATGACGTCGAAAAGTTCGCCCTGGCCGTTGCCGGCAACCCCGGCGATTGCAAGGATTTCGCCGGCGCGGACGCGGAGCGACACCTGGCTCAGCGAAATGGCGAACGGCGTGCGCGCGGGCACGGAAAGACCGGCAATCTCGAGCTGGATCTCGCCCTTTTCGCCGCGATCGCCGTGCTTGATGCTGGCAACGTCGCTGCCGACCATCATGCGCGCCAGCGAGCCGGTCGTCTCCTGCTTCGGATCGCAGGCGCCGGTGACGCGCCCGTGGCGCAGCACGGTGGCGCGGTCGCAGATACGCTGCACTTCTTCGAGGCGATGACTAATGTAAAGTACCGAGCGACCTTCCGCACGCAGCTTGAACAGCGTTTCGAACAGGCGATCGGCCTCCTGCGGTGTCAGCACGGAGGTCGGTTCATCGAGAATGATCAGTTTCGGATTCTGCAGCAGTGCCCGGACGATCTCGATCCTCTGGCGTTCGCCAACGGAGAGATCGGCAACGTGGGCATAGGGATCGAGCGGCAGTCCGTACGCCTCTGACAGGGCGGCGGCTTCCTCGGCGATCTTGGCAATCGGGATATTGTCGTCCAGCGAAAGCGCGATGTTCTCGGCCACCGTCAGCGCCTCGAACAGTGAGAAATGCTGGAATACCATGCCGATGCCGAGCCTGCGGGCGTCGCCGGGTGAAGGGATCGACACAGCGTTGCCCTGCCAGACGATATCGCCGTCGCTAGGCTCCAGGACGCCGAACAGCATCTTGACGAGAGTCGACTTGCCGGCGCCGTTTTCACCGAGCAGCGCGTGAATTTCGCCAGGCTGGATGTCGATATCTATTTCGTTGCAGGCAGCGAAACTGCCAAACAGTTTCGTCAGCTTTCGGACCGACAGTAACGCGCCGTTCGGCGACGCATCGGATGACGACACGGATTCCTCATTTTCCCTGCAGCCCTCGTCCTCTCAGGATCTTCTAGGCCTCAGCAGTCTCGTTCCACTCTGTTCTCATGCAACCGCAAGCACGGGCTACGGCGACGTCTGGTTGATATTGATACCGACTTTGTTGCTTTGCACAACAGCAAATAATGCGTCGAAGCTCATCCTGTGGATGAACTTCCCGTCAGCGACGACCGAGTGACGGGAAGAACTGCAGAACGGCACCGATGCAATAGAGATAGATGCCGCTCAGGATGAACAGGACGAGGGCCCACTGGGGCATCACGAAGTCCCTCAGCAACGAAAAGATGCCGAGCGCCGACCACAGCAGGAAAACGAAGAGATTGAGCGGTCGCAGCCGCTTGACGCGCACCGGATGAAGAAAATTGATCGGCAGGAATGTCAGCACGACCGAGAAACTGACGATGACCATGGCGGTCGTCGCTCCGGGCTGGATGACGAAAAGCGTGAATACCACCATGTTCCAGACGACGGGGAAGCCGGAGAAGAAATACTCTTCCGTCTTCATGCCGGTGTCGGCGTAGTAGATCGCGCTCGAGACGACGATCATGCCGGCGGCGGCAAAGGAAAGCGGCTCGCCGATCATGCCGCTCTCGTAAAGCGCAAAGGCCGGCAGCAGGACATAGGTCACATAGTCGATGATGTTGTCGAGCGTATCGCCCGACCAGTTCGGCAGGACCTCCTTGACGCGCACCTTTCTGGCGATGGGACCGTCTATCCCGTCCACCAGCAGTGCCAGCCCGAGCCACCAGAACATCACCACGAAACGATGCTCGGCCGCCGCCACGACGCCGAGGAACGCCAGGAACGAGCCGGAGGCTGTCAGGATGTGGACGGAGAACGCACGGATCTCCGCATAAGGCACCCGCCTGTACTTAAAGATTTTCATGCGTCCCCGTATCGCCACCCTATCAGCCCGTCCCGGCAGGCATGTTTTGCCCAATATGCATCCTTTGTTCAACGCTGCCAGCGCAAAAGCACAATTTATAACCGTTGTGCCCGCCGATTTTCGCTGCCTGCGCCATTTCATCCCATGGATTTCGCCGGTGCGAGAGACTACCTCTGATGCCTGAAACAACAGGACGGGACCTATGGAGCAGATGGATATCACGATTGTCGGCGGTGGCCCTGCTGGCATGATTGCCGCCATTGCGCTTGCCCGCGGTGGCAGGCAAGTTGCCTTCGTCGCGCCGGCGCCGGCTAAAACCGACCGGCGCACCACGGCTTTGATGGACCAGTCGATTCGCTTTCTCGAGAGGCTTGGCGTGTGGCAGGAGATTGCACCGTCCACCGCTGCCTTGACGACCATGCAGATCATCGACGGCACCACCCGCCTCCTGCGCTCGCCCACCGTTGCCTTCCATTCAGCCGAGATCGGCCTCGAGGCATTTGGGTACAACATGCCGAACTCGGTGCTGCTGGCCGCACTTGCCAAAGCTGTCAGTGAGGAACGCAACATTACGTCGATAGAGGCGACAGCTGCTGGCATCGACATCCGCGACGAGGGTGTCATCGTGACGCTCGACACCGGTGAGACCGTGCGATCCGATTTCGTCGTCGGCGCCGATGGTCGGAGTTCGATGGTGAGAGACGCTGCCGACATCTCGGTAAAGACCTGGTCCTACCCACAGTCCGCGATGGTGCTGAATTTCGAGCATTCCCTTCCCCATCGTAACGTCTCTACCGAATTCCACACCGAGAGCGGGCCATTCACGCAAGTGCCCCTTCCCGGCAACCGATCGAGCCTGGTCTGGGTCCAGAAGCCGGACGAGGCTGCGCGCAATGCAGCCAGGACGCCTGAAGATCTCAGCGTCCTCGTCGAGGAACGGATGCAGTCGCTGCTGGGCAAGGTGACGGTCGCGGATGGCGTGCAGGTGTGGCCACTTTCCGGGATGACCGCTGCGCATTTCGGCAAGGGTCGCGCGGCGCTGATCGGCGAGGCCGCCCATGTGTTCCCGCCCATCGGTGCGCAAGGCCTCAACCTCAGCCTGCGCGATATCATGGCGCTCACCGACATTCTTTGCGATAATCCGCAGGAGGCAGTTTCACCGCTTTCAGGCGATCGCTTCGACCGCAAGCGGCGTGCCGATATCCTCAGCCGGACAGCAAGCGTCGATTTGCTCAACCGTTCTCTTCTGTCGGATTTCCTGCCGGTCCAAATGCTTCGCGCAGCCGGATTGCACGTGCTCGCCTCGCTGACGCCACTGCGCAACATCGTCATGCGCGAAGGCATCGAGCCCGGTAAAGGTTTGCGCTTTATCCCCACGTTCCTAATGGAAAAGCTGCGCCGGCAGGCTTCCTGAGCGGATCAAATAGAGGATCGCCGACACCGTGACGATCGAGGCCGCCGTGCTGATAAGGATGGTCGCCGACGCACGCTCCTGCCAGACACCGTATTGCTGGCTCATTACGAAGACATTCGTGGCAGTCGGCAACGCGGCGAGCAGTACGGCGGAATAGATCCAGATTGGCTCTATGCCGCCGACGGCCTCCAGTGCCAGGTAGACGACAAGCGGGTGAAGAATGAGCTTGGCTGGCACGATGTAGCCGATCTCTGCCGGAATACGTCGCAGTGGCCGCAACGCAAGGGTGACACCCATCGCAAACAGGGCGCAAGGCGCTGCAGCCTGCGCGAGATAGTCGACGAACCGGCGGAACGCCAATGGCTGATCCACAGCGGTTGCGGCGGCGACAGATCCCAGCGCCGTGGACAGGATGAAGGGGTGAAACAAGACCTTTCGCGCGACGTCGAAAGCAAGACGCGACTTCGTCCTTTTGTCATTTCCATCGATTGCCATCAGCGCCGGCGCAACGATGAAATGCAACGCATTCTCCAGGCAGACGATCAATGCCACTGGCACTGCAGCCTTCTCGCCAAGCGCCAGCAGCGCCAGGGCCGGCCCCATATAGCCGATATTGCCATAGGCCCCGGCGAAGGCCTGCATCGTACTTTCCGGCAGCGAGTTTCGTCGCACGAACCGCCCGACCAGCAGCAGCAGGACAAAGATGGAATAGGTCGCAGCCAGATCGGTGCCGATGAAGCCGAGGCGCGTCAATTGCTCGATCGGCGTCTGCGACACCAATTTGAAGAAAAGCGCAGGCAGCGCGGCGTAGACGATAAAGGTGTTGAGCCAGCCAAGAGCCTCGGCCGGTTGCTTCGTGATGCGCGCCGCGACGGCACCGATCAGGATCAGGCCGAAAAACGGTAGGAGCAGACCGACAATGTCAGCCATCAGGCATTTCCGATTCGAAAAGCAGGAGAATATTAGTTCGCCTTGCTACCCGATTTGCATGAGGATGGGAAAGGTCTGCTGGAACCAGATCGCGGCTTGACTGACGAAGCCGAAAATGAAGGCCAGCCCGGTCAGCACCAGGAACGCCCCCATCACCTTTTCGACCAGACCGAGATGGCGGCGGAAGCGTGCCAGAAAGCCCATGAAGGCGCCCGAAAATCCGGCGGCAATCCAAAACGGCACGGCAAGGCCCAGCGAATAGACGGCCAACAGCCCTGCTCCGGCACCGACGGTTTCACGCGAGGCGGCAACTCCGAGGATGGCGCCAAGCACCGGGCCGATACACGGCGTCCAGCCGAAGGCAAAGGCCAGACCCATGATATAGGCGCCGGTCCAGGTCGCAGGCTTGCCGCCACCCTGGAACCGCGCCTCCCGCGACAGCAGGCCGAACCGCAAGATGCCGAGGAAATTCAGCCCCATGACGATGATGATGAAGCCGCCGACCTGTGCCAGCAGATCGAGATGCTGGCGCAACATAAGGCCGATAGTCGAGGCCCCGGCCCCGAGCGCCACGAAGACGGTGGAAAAACCCAGCGTGAAGAACAGCGCCGAAAGCAGCACGCCGCCGCGCACCTGCGATCGATCCGTGACCACTGCGTTACCGCCACGAAACTGCTCCACCGAGATACCCGCCATGTAGCAGAGGTAAGGCGGCACCAGCGGCAGGACGCAAGGCGACAGGAAGGACAACGCACCGGCCAGCAGAGCACTGAGCAGCGAAATATCGGCAATCGACACGAAACACTCCAGATCCAGCGAGATCGCCTACCTATCGCCGGCATTCCGCCAAAGCCAATCACCTTTTGAGGAAGGCAGAAGAAAACCGGTTTGTGCGACGAAAAAGCACGATTTTCCGGGTTGACCGCATCGGGACGTCTGCCTATGTTCCGCGCACTTCAGGCAGGGTCGGTTCAGAGACCCAAGGCCAACGGTGGGGCGGGTAGCTCAGCTGGTAGAGCATTCGACTTTTAATCGAATGGTCATGGGTTCGAGTCCCATCCCGCCCACCACTTCAACAATTGTCCGACCCGAGATAAAGCAAATCGCTTGACCGCCGAGGCAGGTGAAGAAGCGATCTCCCGATCCAAATTGATCACCTCAATATCGATTGCCAAGTCAACCAAACAAAGCGTTGACCGCATCGGCGTTTGCGCTGCAGCAAATATCTTCGGCTACCGAGTTGAATCGGCGCATTTAATTCACGCCGCTCGTGGAACAAATCTGCGTGAAGTGCATTTTACGTGGGATTTTACTTAACCGGAGAGAATATTATGCAAGACGCACAAATTGGTTGGATCGCAGCAATTGTTATCGGTGGCCTCGCAGGCTGGCTGGCCGAAATGTTCATGAAGAGCAATACCGGCATCATCATGAACATCATTCTCGGTATCGTCGGCGCTATCGTCGCCAACTTTATCCTCGGCGCACTTCACATCAGCCTCGGCACGGGCTGGATTGCATACTTGATCGCCGGCTTCATCGGCGCTTGCATCCTGATCGCCGTCGGACGTCTTATTCGCCGCTAACCTGACGCACTTCGTTTTGTGGGGAGAACGAAATGACGGAAATATCGATCGCTTCAACCAATCGCAAAGTCAGCCGGGGTCGTCCTTACAGCGTCGCCGAGTTTGCGGAAAAGTACAGTCTCGAAGCAGAAGAGGCTGAGCGCCTCTTCACGAAGTTCGGTCCTTCTTCGACAGAACTGGACCTGCTCATGGCGGCCAAGAGACGGCCGCCGGCTACCGATACGACGGTAGATCGCTAAAGGATTGAACGTATAACGTTTTGCGTCCTAGAAAGGGCCGTGTGTTCGTCGCACGGCCCTTTTGCTGTGCGGTTAGACCACGATCACCCGACGAATGCCCGTTCGATGACGAACTCGCCCGGCTTGTTGTTGGCGCCTTCGTCGAGACCGGCCTTCTCCAGGATTTCCTTCGTCTCTTTCAGCATCTCTGAAGACCCGCAAATCATTCCGCGGTCGATTGCGGGATCGATGGACGGGACGCCAAGATCGGTGAACAGCTTGCCGGAGGAGATGAGATCCGTGATCCGGCCGCGATACTCGAAATCCTCGCGTGTAACAGTCGCGTAGTGGCGAAGCTTCGACCCGACGATCTCGCTCAGCAACTCGTCGTGCTGAATCTCGTGGACGAGATCGAATCCATATTTCAGCTCGGAGATTTCGCGGCAGGTGTGCGTCAGGATGACTTCGTCGAACTTCTCGTAGGTCTCTGGATCGCGGATAAGGCTGGCGAACGGCGCGATGCCGGTACCGGTGGAAAACATATAGAGGCGTTTTCCGGGGGTGAGCGCATCAAGCACCAGCGTACCCGTGGGCTTCTTGCGCATGAGCACCTGATCGCCAGGCTTGATGCCCTGCAGGTGCGACGTCAGGGGACCGTCCAGTACCTTGATGGAGAAGAATTCGAGTTCGTCGGCCCAGGCCGGGCTGGCGATCGAATAGGCCCGGTAAATCGGCTTGCCGTCGACCATCAGACCGATCATCGCGAACTCGCCGGAGCGAAAACGAAAACCCTGCGGCCTCGTCATGGTGAAACGGAAAAGGCGATCGGTATAGTGGGTGACACTCAAAACCGTCTCGGCGAAAACGCCGGCGGGTACGGTCGATGCAAAATCATCTGTCGTCGTGGGGGCGTTCATGCGATTTCAGATCCCATAATGCGTGTGCGACTTCTATCGATCGCAGGCTGATATTCCACAATGCCCGCAATTTGAAGGCATGCCGTTCCGCAATGCAGCGAGGAACGGAAATATGCACCTACTTGTCAAGTTTCAAGCCTGCAGGACACCGCCATGCGGTGAAGCGACAACCAATATCAGGCCGTCTTCGGCGAGATCCGGCGCCAGCTGTAACCCTGCCCTGCCTCTGCCGGCTGGGCCGTCGGCTGGTAGTGGTACTGGATCCCGGGCAGCCTGTTTTCCGAGAGGCGCTTCAAGGCCGTCGCATTGGTCACGGAAAAGCTGTCGAAACCGCAGCGCAGCATCAGCGGCACCTGGTCGATCAGCACGTCTCCCATGGCGCGAACCTCGCCGGCGTAGCCCAGTCGCTGGCGAAGCAGCGAGGCCTGACTGAAGCCACGGCCATCGTTGAACGCCGGAAACGATACCGCGACGATGGCCAGACGATCGAGATAGGGCTCCAGCCGCATGACGTCGTCGGCAGGCTTCAGCAGCACACCGAGACCGACGTCATTGCTTTCCTCGGCCCGTGCCACCAACGTGTCGATGTCGAGCAGCCGGGTCTGGCTTTCCGTCGCTTGGACTTCTTCGGTTTCGGCGACCCAAGGATCGGTGTCGACAAAACCGGTCTCTCTCCAGATACGTGTCATGGTCATCCCCTATGCCGCTTCCGCTGCCGAGCCGTAGAGCGCATCCTTGAAGGGCTGCGGTCCGACGCGCCTGTAGGCGGCGAGGAAAATCTCGGATGGATCCAGCCTCAGGCCGAGATAGGTGTTGACCAGCGTCTCGATGGCGTCGGTCACCTTGTCCGGATCGAAACCGCGACCGATGATTTCTCCGATGGATGTGTTTTCGTCGCCGGAGCCGCCGAGCGTGATCTGGTAAAGCTCCGCGCCCTTTTTCTCGACGCCGAGCAGTCCGATGTGACCGACATGATGATGGCCGCAGGCGTTGATGCAGCCGGAAATCTTGATCTTCAATTCACCGATTTCCGCCTGACGCTCGAACGAGCCGAAGCGCGTCGAAATCTCCTGCGCCAGCGGGATGGAGCGGGCATTTGCCAGCGCGCAATAGTCCAGCCCGGGACAGGCAATGATATCGGTGATCAGACCGGCATTCGCTGTCTCGAGACCGGTGCCCTGCAGTCGGCGATAGACCGATTCCAGATCGGCCAGCGCCACGTGCGGCAGGATCAGGTTCTGCTCATGGCTGACGCGGATCTCGTCGAAGGCGAATTCCTCGGCGATGTCGGCGACGATTTCCATCTGCGCATCGGTCGCATCGCCCGGTATGCCGCCGATCGGCTTCAGGGAGATCGTCACCATGCCATAGTCGGGGTTCTTGTGCGGCTGGACGTTCTGCTGGACCCAGCGGGCAAAATCTGGATCGGCCTTCTTCCAGCGCGCCAGGCTTTCCCAGCCTTCGGGACGCTCCGGCATGTCAGGCAGTGCGAAATAGGATGTTATTGCCTGGACGTCGGCCTCCGGAAGTCTCAGTTCCGTGTCCTTCAGCTGCGCGAACTCGACCTCCACCTGGCGGGCGAGCTCCTCGGCACCGGTCTCGTGCACCAGGATCTTGATGCGCGCCTTGTACTTGTTGTCGCGGCGGCCGTGCAGATTGTACACGCGCATGATGGCCGTCGTGTAGGACAGCAGGTCCTCTTCCGGCAGGAATTCGCGGATCAGCTTGGCGATCATCGGCGTGCGGCCCTGGCCACCGCCGACATAGACGGCAAAACCGATCTCACCCTTTTCGTTCTTCTTCAGGTGCAGGCCGATGTCGTGCACCTGGATAGCGGCACGGTCGCGCTCGGCGCCGGTGACGGCAATCTTGAACTTGCGGGGCAGCAGCGAGAATTCGGGATGAACCGAAGACCACTGGCGCAGGATTTCGGCATAGGGGCGCGGATCGGCAACTTCGTCGGCCGCGGCACCGGCAAAATGGTCTGCGGTGACGTTGCGAATACAGTTGCCAGATGTCTGGATGGCATGCATCTCGACCTTCGACAGGTCGTCGAGAACCGCCGGCATGTCGGAAAGCTTCGGCCAGTTGAACTGCAGGTTCTGGCGCGTGGTGAAGTGGCCGTAACCGCGGTCATAGGTGCGCGCCACATGCGCCAGCATACGCATCTGCTTGGAGCTAAGCGTGCCGTAGGGAATGGCGATGCGCAGCATGTACGCGTGGAGCTGCAGATATACGCCGTTCATCAGGCGCAGCGGCTTGAAGGCATCCTCGGACAGTTCGCCGGAGAGCCGGCGCTCGACCTGATCGCGAAACTGGGCGACGCGTTCGGCGACAAAGGCATGGTCAAATTCGTCGTAGCGATACATCGTCTTCCTCAGGCATCAATGAATTTGGGATCGGCGACCGGATAGCCCGGTGCGTATTCCATGGTCGGGCCCTCGGCGCGGATGCGCTCGCGAAGACGCAACGGCCACAGGACACCGTCCGTTTCTTGAACGTCGATGAGATTGACGTCAACGACCTTGTTATCCGCATAGGACTGTTTGCCAATCGCCTCGAGGGCAGCCACAGCCTCGGCATGGCGCGCGACAAGCGCTTCCTGCAAAGACGTGGCCCACTGGCCGTTGGCGTCAAGCCAGACGGAAATGCCGTCCGTCAGGCGGTTAGCGGTCAGGACCTTGTCTGCCATCTCAGTTCCTTGCACGTTCTTGAGCCACGGACTGCTGGTGCACCAGCGGCTCGGAGTGATCGAAATTGGCGCCCGCCACGGCTTCGCCGATGATGACCATGACCGGACCGGTGAGTTCATCGCGGAACTCCAGATCCGGAAGATCCTTCAGCGTGCCGTGCAACAGGCGGCGATCGGCACGGCTGGCGTTCTCGATGACAGCGACCGTCGTCTCCGCCGGAAGTCCGGCCTCCATCAGCCGGCCGGCGACCGAGGCGGCCACAGTACGTCCCATGTAGACGGCGATGGTGGCGCCCGATATCGCCAGGCTTGCCCAATCCGGCAAGGCGTCGCCGGTAAGGTCGTGGCCTGTCGTGAAAACCAGCGACGAGGCGACGCCGCGCAATGTCAGCGGCAGCTGGAAATCCGCGGCCGCAGCCAGGGCAGAGGTTATGCCGGGAACAATTTCATAGGATATGCCAGCTGCCCGAAGTGCGGCCATTTCCTCGGCAGCACGCCCGTAGATCAGCGGATCGCCCGATTTCAGGCGCACGACCCGCTTGCCATCGCGACCGAGCTGTACCAGCAGGTCGTTGATTTCGGCTTGCGACTTTGAATGGCAGCCCTTGCGCTTGCCCACCGACAGGCGCTCTGCATCGCGGCGGCCCATGTCGACGATCGCCTGCGGCACAAGCGCATCATAGACCAGCACATCGGCTTCCATCATCACCCGCTGGGCGCGCAGCGTCAGCAAGTCTTCGGCACCGGGTCCTGCGCCAACCAGCCAGACGTGCCCCTCGGCGCGCCCGGATTGTGCGAGCAGCCCGTCTGCAACATGCTGTGCCTGCGTGACATCGCCGGTGGCCATGGCATCGGCGACGCCGCCTGAGAAGAAGCGCCTCCAGAAGATGCGGCGTGCCACACCCTTCGGTATGCGTTCCTCCACAGCCTTGCGATAGCTGATTGCCAGTTGCGCGAGCCGGCCGAGAGATGGAGAGAGCAATTGATCGACCTGGGCACGGACCATCTGCGCCAGCACCGGACCCGCCCCTTCCGTGCCTATGGCAACGGCAAGCGGAGCGCGATTGACGATGGCAGGCGTATAGAAGTCGCATTGATCCGGTTGGTCGACGGCGTTGACCACAATTCTTGCCGCGCGCGCGGCTTCCGCGATGCGCCGGTCGAGTGCGCCGTCGCCGGTTGCCGCAAAGACGAGCACGGCCCCCTCCATCAATTCTGGCGCAAAGGGCTTCCGATGGGTTTCGATGCCGTTCGATTCGAGAAAGGCGGCGTAGTCATCTGCAGGATCGTCGGCATAGGCGACGATCTTGGCACGGGTGTTCGATAGAAGCCTCGCCTTGGCGAAAGCCTCGTCACCGTTGCCGAATACGGCTGCAATCCGTCCTTCCACGCGCATGAAAGCCGGAAACACTGAAAGCTGCTTATTCCAGGAAAGCATTATCAATCCACTTCGAGAGTGCCCGAATATGGCTCTTGTCAGCGGGAAATTGAAGAAACAGAAATTCCAATAGCGGAAGCCCTGCGTATTCTTTTACCAGACAATCACCGCCTTGGAGTAAAACTCACCGGCCGTCTTGACCAGATCGGCGATTTTTATTCTCTGTGACAAAGAATGTCCATTCGCCATTTTCGCTTTCATCCGGGGGTTTTGTGCGGCTAAGGTCAGGAAACCTCGTCCAAGGAGATCCCCGCGTGCCATCCAATATCGTCGCCCGTCTCCTCGATGTCATCGAGCAGAGCATCCTTCCCCTGACGGAAAAAGGCGTTGCCGACGGCAACAAGGTCTTTGGCGCGGCCATCCTGCGCAAGTCTGACCTCTCGCTCGTCGTTGCCGCCACCAACAACGAGATGGAAAACCCGCTCTGGCACGGAGAAGTTCACACGCTGAAGCGGTTCTACGAGATGGGCGAAACGCCCGATACCAAGGAGCTGATCTTCCTGTCGACTCACGAACCCTGCAGCATGTGCATGTCGGCAATCACCTGGGCGGGGTTCGACAATTTCTACTATTTCTTCAGCCACGAGGACTCGCGCGATGCCTTCGCCATACCCCACGACCTGAAGATCCTGAGCGAAGTTTTCGGTCTCGAGCCCGGCGGTTACCGCAAGCAGAACGCCTTCTGGAATTCCTTTGCCATCGCCGACCTCGTCGCCATCGAACCGGAGCCAGTCAAGGCGGCGCTCGAGGCACAGACAGCGCGGATCAAAGCCGTCTACGATCAACTTTCGGACAGCTATCAGGCGACGAAAGACGACAACGCCATCCCCCTCAACTGACGATCGAAAAGTGACCGAGAAATCGTGATGGAAGCTTCCAAGGACATTTCGCGCCTGATCGAGATCATGGCAGCACTGCGCGATCCGCAAACCGGCTGCCCCTGGGATATCGTCCAGACGTTCGAAAGCATCAAACCATATACAATCGAAGAGGCTTACGAAGTTTCGGACGCTATCGAGCGCAACGACATGGACGATCTCTGTGACGAGCTCGGCGACCTCCTGCTGCAGGTTGTGTTTCACGCCCGCATGGCGGAAGAAGCCGGGGAGTTTTCATTCGGCGACGTGGTTGAGGCCATTACGGCCAAGATGGTGCGGCGCCATCCGCATGTCTTTGCCGTGTCCGACGCATCCACGCCCGGCGCCGTAAAGCTGCAGTGGGATCAGATCAAGACTGAGGAAAAGCGGCTCCGGGCAGAACGGCGCGCCAAGCGCGGATCGAAGGCCGATCCGGACGCCGGCTATCTCGGTTCAGTGCAGCGCAGCTTTCCGGCACTGACGGAAGCCCTCAAGCTGCAGGAGCGCTCCGCCAAGGTCGGCTTCGACTGGTCCACGGCAGAACCTATCCTCGACAAGATCGAGGAGGAAATTGCTGAATTGCGCGAGGCGCTAAGAGAGGGCGACCGGGCCAAGGTCCGCGACGAGCTCGGCGATCTCATCTTTGCCGTCGTCAATGTCGGTCGGCATGTCGATGCCGATCCGGAGCAGGCGCTGCGCGGCACCAACGCCAAATTCCGCCGCCGCTTCGGCCATATCGAGCGCACGCTTCAGGCAGAAGGCGAAACGCTGGAAGCAGCGACACTGGAGAGAATGGAAGAACTCTGGGAAGCGGCGAAGGCAATCGAGCGGCAGCTGACTTGAGCTGCAGTCCCGAATAGTTCACCAGTCGGCGTTTTGCGCCTTCTGGCCGTTGCCCATGCGCCGTTCCAGTTCGGCGGTTTCGGCTTCCGAAAGTCGGACGTCGAGCGACACCGTGCCGTCCTCGTGATCTTCGCGACCATCGACGATGCCGTGGCTGTAGAGCCAGGGCAGAAGGGCCAGCTTGTCGAGAGGCAGCGTGATCGTTGCCTCGACCAGCACGCCCGAGAGCCGGCCGCTGATTTCGTCCATCAGCGTGTCCACACCCTCGCCGGTGATTGCCGATACGGCGATGACGTTTTTCGCCGTCGAGGCCTTCTGCATCATCGCGTCATGGGCTTCGGGCTCGAGCCGGTCGATCTTGTTCCAGACCTCGATGATACGCTTTTCGCCCTCGGCCTCGTCGATGCCGAGGTCGGCCAGGATGCGCATGACGTCGACGCTCTGGGCAGCATTGTCCTCATCCGCCATGTCGCGCACGTGCAGGATCAGGTCTGCCTCGAGCACCTCTTCCAGCGTGGCGCGGAAGGCTGCCACGAGATGGGTGGGCAGGTCGGAGATGAAGCCGACGGTGTCGGACATGATGACGGTGCGGCCCTGCGGCAGCTTCATGCGGCGCAAAGTCGGGTCAAGCGTCGCAAACAGCATATCCTCAGCCAGCACGCCGGCGCCGGTGATGCGGTTGAACAGCGTCGACTTGCCGGCATTGGTATAGCCAACCAGTGCCACGATCGGATGCGGCACCTTGCGGCGCTTTGCTCTGTGCAGCTGGCGCGTCCGCACCACCTGCTCGAGTTCTTTCTCGAGCTTGATGATCCGGTCCTGCAACTGCCGACGGTCGGCCTCGATCTGGGTTTCACCCGGACCGCCCATGAAGCCCGCGCCGCCGCGCTGCCGTTCAAGGTGGGTCCAGCTGCGGACCAGGCGGCCTTTCTGGTAATTGAGATGGGCAAGATCGACCTGCAGCGTACCTTCCTTGGTGGAGGCGCGGCGGCCGAAGATTTCCAGGATCAGGCCCGTCCGGTCGATGACCTTGGCGCCCCATTCCTTCTCGAGATTGCGCTGCTGCACCGGCGTCAGCGGATGGTCGACGATGACCAGGCCCGCATTGAACTCGTCAAGCAGCGCGCCGATCTCCTCGATCTTGCCGCTGCCGAGCAACGTCCCGGGACGGGGTTCGTTTACGGGGACGATGGCGCCGTACATGACTTCGAGGTCGATGGCATGGGCCAGACCCCTGCCTTCCTCCAGCCGGCTTTCCGGCGTCCGTGTCGTGGTAACGGTGCCATCGGGTTTGGAAGCCCTGCCGCGCGCCTGCTTCAGAACAGGAACGATGACGACGGCCCGCATGTCATCCCTGTGCTTTTCCGCTTCCGGGATGATGCTGTCATTTTTGGTATCGCGTGTTGTGATGTCAGAAATCCTATCGGGGATGCAGTCAGGAAGCGGCTTCTTCGCTTTCGAACATCTGCATGGGCTGGCCTGGCATAATCGTAGAGATAGCGTGCTTGTAGACAAGCTGAGAATGGCCGTCACGACGCAACAGGACGCAGAAATTGTCGAAGGACGTAACAACGCCCGTGAGTTTTACACCGTTAATCAAAAAAATCGTCAGTGAAATCTTTTGCTTGCGAACCGTATTGAGAAATAAGTCCTGCAAATTCTGAGAACGTTCCGCCATGGCGCCGCTTCTTTCTTTCTTGCCGACCATTTCGGCCGGTGCAATATCATTATAGACTATGGGATGCGGCAGGAGATACCCTCGCCTCTCCTCCAGCAAATCTTGGTATCAAATCGCAGTCTTTTCCGCAATGTCGAAAAGGCTATGCCGGAATTTCGGCCAATGTCACCTCCCTAACCGCTGGCAATTGCTTATATATCCCGCCAGAGACCGATAAAAAGACATCTCTCCCTCGAAGCATGTGGCCCAGCCGGCTACCGTCTGCCTGCCCGGCGACTCACACGCCCAGCGACTTCAGCTTGCGATGCAGCGCCGATCGCTCCATGCCGACGAACTCGGCAGTCCGCGAGATGTTGCCGCCAAAACGGTTGATCTGGGCGATCAGGTAATCGCGTTCGAACATTTCGCGGGCCTCGCGCAGTGGCAACGTCATGATGTGATAGTCGTTCTGCGCCGACACCTTCGGCAGCATATCGCCCAGATCGGTCGGCAGCATCTCGGCGGTGATCGGTGTGTCCGGTCCGTCGGTGCGGGCGAGAATCATCAGCCGCTCGATGTTGTTGCGCAGCTGGCGAATATTGCCTGGCCAGTCATGAGCCTGCAGCACTGCCATGGCGTCGTCGCCGATGCGGCGCTGGCGGATGCCGGCCTGCTCGGAGATCTGCCGCATCAGCTGGTCTACCAGGAACGGAATGTCCTCGCGACGCTCGGCAAGCGCCGGAACGCGGACGGGCACCACGGCCAGCCGGTGATAGAGGTCCTCGCGGAACAGGTTTTCGGCGATCCGGCTTTCGAGATTATAGGCCGTCGACGAAATGATACGGACATCGACCTTGACGCGCTTGGAGCCGCCGACGCGCTCGAACTGCTGATCGACCAGAACCCGGAGGATCTTGTTCTGCGTCTCGCGCGGCATTTCTCCGACTTCGTCCAGATAGAGCATGCCGCGATGGGCTTCCTCGAGGGCGCCGATCTTGCGCGCCTGCCCGGGCGAACCTTCGGTGCCGAACAGCGCCACTTCCATCCGGTCCGGGGTAATATTGGCCGCGTTGAGGGCGACGAACGGGCCGTTGGCACGGGTCGATTTCTTGTGCACCATGCGCGCGACAAGTTCCTTGCCGGAGCCGGACGGGCCGAAGATCATGACGCGGCTGTTGGTCGGCGCCACCTTGTCGATGGTCTGGCGCAACTGCGACACAGCGACCGAAGTACCGATCAGCTCGATCGTGTCGCCTGTGCGCCGCTTCAGGTCGACCACTTCCTTCTTGAGCTTGGAGTTTTCGAGCGCCCGCTCGGCGATCAGGATAAGACGGTCGGCCTTGAAGGGCTTCTCGATAAAGTCGAAGGCACCGCGCTTGATGGCGGAAACGGCTGTCTCGACGTTGCCGTGACCAGAGATCATCACCACCGGCAGATCCGGGTGACGTATCTTGATCTCGTCCAGCAGCGCCAGCCCGTCGAGCTTGCTGCCCTGCATCCAGATATCGAGAAATATCAGCCGCGGCACGCGTTCGGCAATGGTCGCAAGCGCACTGTCGCTGTCATGCGCCGTTCGGGTCTCGTGGCCCTCGTCGGAGAGAATACCGGAGACAATCTCGCGAATGTCTTCCTCGTCGTCCACCACCAGAATATCAGATGCCATAAGCTGCTTCCTTGTCGTTTGCCTCGGGAGCAATGGTCGCCAGTTCGCGGCGTGGCAGATGCACGCGGATCATGGCTCCCCTTCCCTGGTCGAATTCGGCGGGAGCATCGTGCAGTTCGAGCTGCCCGCCATGGTCTTCTATAATCTTCTTGACGATTGCCAGGCCGAGGCCCGTGCCCTTTTCCCGCATCGTCATATAGGGCTCAAGGATGCTGTGGCGGTTTTCCACCGGCAGGCCGCGGCCGTTGTCGATGACATCGACGGTGAAGCGGTCGCGCTCCCGATCCAGCGACGCCCTGACGAGGATGGTCGGCTCGCCCCGTTCTTCCCCGGCCCCAACCGCATCGATCGCCTCGACGGCATTCTTGATGATATTGCCGAACGCCTGTCCGAGCATCCGGGTATCGAACATGCCGACCAGCGGCTCGCTGCCGAGTTCGCGTTTGAACTTGACATGGTTGTTGCCCATTTCCCGCAGGAAGGCTGCATCGCGGATGATGCTGCGCAGGTCCGTGGGCTCCATGGTAGGCTTCGGCATGCGGGCAAAGGAGGAGAATTCGTCGACCATACGTCCGATGTCGCCGACCTGGCGAATGATCGTATCTGTGCACTGGTCGAACACCGCCCGGTCGTTCTCGTCGATCTGCTTGCCGTAGCGCCGGCGGATACGCTCGGCGGAAAGCTGGATCGGCGTCAGCGGGTTCTTGATCTCGTGGGCAATGCGGCGGGCGACATCCGCCCAAGCCGTCGATCGCTGGGCGATGACGAGGTCGGTGATGTCATCGAGCGTGATGACATAGGACTCCTTCATGTCGCGCGTTTCCTCGCGCGTCACCTGGACGCTCAACGTGCGGACGGTTCCACCGCGCACCAGGCTGATCTGCTTGCGGAAGTCATTGCGATGGCGAGCGGTCGCTTCCGTCACGACCTGATCGACCTCGGGGGCAATCTCGGCAAGGCTCTTGCCCAGCAGTTCGTTGCTCGAAAGCGTCAGCAGCACTTCTGCGGAAAGGTTGACGATGGTAATGCGGCGATCGTGCTCGACGCCGATGACGGCTGCGGTAACGCCCGACAGCACGGCCTCGATAAAGCGGCGACGGTCGTCGACCTCGTCCTTTGCCTCGAGGATCTCGTCACGCTGGGTGCGGATCTCGGAAATCATCTTGTTGAACGTCCGCGACAGGCTGCCGACGTCGCCATCGGCGGCGCGCACCGGCACGAGCACGTTCATGTTGCCGGAGGCGACGTTGTCGGCGGCGCTGATCAGCAGCCGTATCGGCCGGACGATACGGTCGGCGACCGCGATTGCTGTCCAGATTGCCGCCAGCAGGACGATCAGGGCAAAGCCGATATAGAGGACCGCAAAGGCAATCTGGAGGGACATGCGGCCCTCTTCCATGCCTTTGTATTCGGCCGTATTTTCCTCGACCATGCGCATGGCATTCATCACGCGCGGATCGACGGCGCGAACGGTGTAGAGGAACGCGCCCGGAATTTCGTCCAGTTTGATGATGGCACCGACGAGGTTGGTTACACCCGGGGGGATGAGTGTCGGCTGTCCGCCGGCCGATGCTTCCAGCGCATCCTTGGGAATGGCCGGCAGCGGCCGCTCCGTCTTGATGTCTGCCTGGACGATGGCCGAACCGTCGCCACGGACGAGGAAGGCGCCCAGGAGACCGCGCCCTTTGGCCTGACGGGTCATCAGGTCGGCAAAACCCGTCCTGTCCAGGCTGTAGAGCGTGTGGTTGCGCTCGAGGTCGTTGCCCATCGACGCGGTCTGCCCCTGCAGGTAGCTAGCATTTTCCATGAGATAAGCCTGCGCAACGTTCTGCGACGAGCGGATGATCTGCTGGGTTCGTAACGCGAACCAACGATCAAGGCCGACATTCAGCGTCAAGCTGGCAAATATCGCCACGAGGATGGCGGGCGTTATGGCGACGATGGAGAATAGCACGACGATGCGGATATGCAGGCGGGCTGCGGCACGACCACGGCTGCGCGCCTTGAAAAGCCGGAAGACCTCGCGACCGATCAGGATGATCAGCGCCGCGACGAAAAGCGAATTGACGATAACGGAGGCGACGACGACATGGGAGGTGGGCGGAACGGGTGTCAGGCCGAGCAATATGAAAAGCGTCACGCCGGCGCAGAGCAAGGCTCCGCCTGCCAGTATCAGGCCGGGCAAGGCGAAGCTCGCACGGCGGTCGGTGACCTTGACGATCGCCTGGCCGCTGGCAGACGGCGCTACAGCGTCCTCGTTCATACATTCGTCTCCCGGCACCGGCGCTGGGAAGCGCTTGGCCCACTGGATAAACCGGGTTTGCAGGACACAGCATTCGGCAATCTGCGACCAGGAGGGTAACCCACCCGTCACAACGTCGAGTTCGCCAAGAGTCGGCACACTGTGAGTGCATCAACCTTCAGACAGCTTCGATGCATTGCGATTGTCGCAAGACCGCCTCGGAAAATCCTCCACCGGCTGCGTGACCTTTAAGCAACGCATTGTGGCGAAAATGCAACGGTTGCGAGGCGGTTGTCAAGCCGTGCGCGAACTGCGGTACACGGAGACGCCCAGTTCCCGGATCTTCTTGCGCAAAGTATTGCGGTTGAGACCAAGGAGATCGGCCGCCTTGATCTGGTTACCCCGTGTGGCCGTCAGCGCGGCCAGAATCAGCGGATATTCGAGCTCCGTGAGAACGCGATCGTAAAGGCCGGGCGGTGGCAGGTTATCGCCGAAGCTGGTGAAATAGGCGCGCATGTTTTCTTCCACCGCCTGGGCGATGGTCATCGTTCCCGTGCGTACCGGGCCCTTGTCGATCGGGCTGTCGGCGACATCGGCGCGGAGTTCCGAATCGATGATCTCGCGGGTGATGACTTCCTGCGGGTAGAGCGCCATCAGGCGTCGTATGAGGTTTTCCAGCTCGCGGACGTTGCCGGGCCACGGATAGGCTTTCATCAGCTCCAGCGCTTCGGTGTCGAATCGCTTGGTACCGAGACCTTCTTTTTCGGCCTGCTGGATGAAATGACGGACCAGATCGGGGATGTCCTCGGCGCGGTCGCGCAGCGGCGGCAGGCGCAGCGGCACGACGTTGAGGCGGTAATACAGGTCTTCGCGGAAAACGCCCTGGTTGATCGCCTGCTTCAGATCCTTGTTGGTGGCCGCGACAATGCGAACATCGGTGCGGATCGGCGTACGACCACCGACTGTGGTGTACTCGCCCTGCTGCAGAACGCGCAGCAATCGGGTCTGGGCATCCATCGGCATGTCGCCGATTTCGTCCAGGAACAGCGTGCCGCCTTCGGCCTGCTCGAAACGACCTGTCGAGCGATTCTGTGCGCCGGTGAAGGCTCCCTTTTCATGGCCGAACAGTTCCGATTCGATCAGGTCCCGCGGAATAGCCGCCATGTTGATGGCGACGAAGGGACCGTTTCGGCGCTTGCCGTAGTCGTGTAACGCGCGGGCCACGAGTTCCTTGCCGGTGCCCGATTCGCCGGTGATCATCAGCGTCAGGTCGGTCTGCATCAGGCGGGCGAGCACCCGGTAGATTTCCTGCATCGCCGCCGAACGGCCGACGAGTGGCATTCCGTCCTGCATGTCGTCCTCGATCTTCATCGGGCGACGCTTCGGCTCGGCGAGCGCGCGGCCGATGATGGCGATCAGTTCGGTAAGGTCGAAAGGCTTCGGCAGGTAGTCGTAGGCCCCCTTCTCCGAGGCCTTGATCGCCGTCATGAACGTATTCTGGGCGCTCATCACCAGAACAGGCAGCTCAGGCCTTGCCTTCTTAATGCGCGGCAGCAGGTCGAAGGCGTTCTCGTCGGGCATCACCACGTCGGTGACCACAAGATCGCCCTCGCCGGCGGAAATCCAGCGCCAGAGCGTGGCGGCATTGGACGTGATGCGCACATCGTACCCTGCCCGGCTGAGGGCCTGGTTGAGAACTGTGCGAATGGCCGCATCGTCGTCAGCGACAAGTATCGTAGCAGTCATCTGGAAGATCCTGTGGTGTTCGCGGGAAGGGAGTCTTCGGGAGTGGTACCCTTGGAAGCCGGCATCAAAACGCGGAAGGTGGTCTTGTGGTTCTGGCTGTCGCATTCGACGATGCCGCCGTGATCGCCGATGATCTTGGCGACCAGCGCAAGGCCGAGGCCGGTGCCGTTGGTTTTGGTGGTGATGAACGGATCGAACAGGTGCGGCAGCAGATCGGCCGGCACGCCCGGTCCATTGTCGATGACGCAGAACTCCAGTGGCAGCGAAATCTTTTCACGCGAGCCGGCAACCGACAGCCGGATGCCCGGTCGATAGGCGGTGGTCAGCACGATCTCGCCATCGGGGCGGTCGGCAACGGCCTCAGCGGCGTTCTTGATGAGGTTGAGAAAGACCTGCACAAGCTGGTCCCGGTTGGCGTAGACGGCCGGCAACGACGGATCGTAGTTCTCGGTGATCTTGATGTTGCGCCCGAAGCCCGCCTTGGCGACGGCCTTCACCCGGTCGAGCACGGAGTGGATATTGACCGGCGTCCGGTCGACCGGTCGCTCGTCGGAGAACACTTCCATGCGGTCGACGAGCGATACGATCCGGTCGGTCTCGTCGCAGATCAGCCGGGTCAGGGCGCGGTCGTCATCCGCAGCCGATTGCTCGAGCAACTGCGCGGCGCCGCGAATGCCGGAAAGCGGGTTCTTGATTTCATGGGCGAGCATCGAGGCGAGACCCGTGACGGAACGGGCCGCAGCCCGGTGCGTCAGCTGACGATCGATCTTGTCGGCCATGGAGCGTTCCTGGAAGACAATCACGACGCAGCCGGGCTCGCTCACCACCGGCGCCACGTAGATGTCGACAAGCTTGTCCTGGCCGAGGCGCGGCGAGCTCAGGTCGACGCGGTATTCGCTGACCGGCGCGCGGCGTTCGCGCACCTGGTCGATCAGTCCGATCAACGGGCTGCCGAAAGGAATGAAGGTCGAGATATTGTAGCGCGCCAGATGCGAGGCACTGGCGCCGAAGAATGCCTCGGCCTCCCAGTTGGCAAACACCATCAGGCCGGCTTCGTCAACCATGACGACGGGGTTCTGGATGGCGTTGAGCACCGCCATGGCAACGGTGTGGCCGGCTGGCTCGTGTTTTGACCCGGAAGTCATGCTGCCTCCTGCGTCATTTGGGAGCCGCCCGATTGACCGGACAGCGCCTCGTGTAAAAGCGATGCCACCTGCCCTGCATCGGTCGATGTCATGATGGCCGACTTGTCGAAGGCCGGCGCATGGCGATCGAGATACCAGCCCAGGTGCTTGCGCGCATGACGCAAGCCGACCTGAGCACCATGGAATTCGAGCATGGCGTGATAATGGTCTACAGCGATGTCGGCGATCTCGCTTGCCGAAGGGGCTGCATGGCCGGCAAGGAAACCGGCGTGCCAGGGTCGCCCTTGGCATCCGCGTCCCACCATGACGGCATCGGCGCCAGAGCGACGGAGGATCTCGGCAACGTCCTCGGATGTCTCGACATCGCCGTTTGCAACCAGCGGAATGGAGACAGCGTCGCGCACTGCGCGGATCGCATCCCAATCGGCGCGTCCCTGATAGAACTGCATGCGCGTTCTACCGTGGATCGTGACGAGCTTGATGCCGGCCTGCTCGGCGCGCCTTGCGATATCGGGAGCATTGATGGAATTCTCGTCCCATCCAAGGCGCATCTTCAGCGTTACCGGCACGTCGACGGCGTTGACCGTTGCCTCGATCAGCGCAAGAGCATGATCGGGCTCGCGCATCAAAGCCGAACCTGCATAACCGCCGATAACCTTCTTGGCAGGGCAACCCATGTTGATGTCGATGATATCTGCGCCGTTTCCGGCAGCGATCTTTGCGGCCTCCGCCAGCCAGTAGGCATCGCGACCGGCCAGTTGCACCATATGGGGCTTTAGACCTGCATGCCTGAGGCGCGACCAGGATTCTGCCGTGTCCTGAACGAGCTCGCGGCTCGCCACCATTTCAGTGACGACAAGGCCCGCACCGAAGCGCATTGCCAGTTGGCGAAAGGGTAGATCCGTGACCCCGGACATGGGCGCAAGCACCACCCGGTTTCTAATCTGGACAGGCCCGATGGACAAAGGGGATGCAATGTCGATGGCTGACAATCGGTTATCTTTCGGGCACGCGAGGAATTTGCACTATTTTTAGCCACAATTACGATGCTTGCCAAGCGCTTTCGGAGGTGCTCGATATTTTTTGGGCAAATGCTGGAAAAGCCCGGGGGGAGACGATAGACCCGCTTTCAGAACTTGACTGACAATCCGGGGTTTAGGACGCAAATGCACGCAAAGCAACCGATCAAGATCGGAATTATCGTCGTTGCGGCCGGGCGGGGCGAGCGGGCAGGTTCACCGGAAGACGGGCCGAAGCAGTATCGTCCGATCGGCGGCAAGGCGATTATCGCCCATACGCTTGAAGGCTTTATGACGTGGCGCCAGGCTTTGCAAATAGTCGTGGTTATTCATCGCGATGACGAACGGCTGCTGGCGAAGGCGCTTGGGGGAATCAGCGAAGCGGCATCGGTCTCAACCGTATTTGGCGGCGAGACGCGCCAGCAATCCGTGCTGGAGGGTTTGAGGTCGCTCAAGGCTGCCGACGTAACCCATGTGCTGATCCACGATGCGGTCCGCCCGTTTTTTAACCATACCCTCCTCGACGAGATCATGACCGCGCTCGAAAACGGCGCCTCGGCCGTGCTGCCTGCGATACAGGTCGCCGATACACTGAAGCGGCTCGGCTCTGTCGGTCTGGTGGTTGAAACCGTTGCGCGTGCCGGGCTCTACGCTGCCCAGACGCCGCAGGCCTTCGAGCTTACCGCTATCCTTGCCGCCCATGAAAAGGCCGCTCTCGACGGCAGATCGGACTTCACCGACGACGCATCGATTGCCGAATGGGCAGGCTTGCCGGTCCAACTCGTGGCCGGCAGCCCGGACAACATCAAACTGACGATCGCAAGGGATATCAGCATGGCAGATGAGAGAATGTCGGCAAACCTTCCCGACGTGCGGACCGGCAACGGCTACGACGTTCATCAACTGGAGCCCGGCGACGGTGTCACTCTCTGTGGCATATTCCTGCCCCACGACCAGCGGCTGAAAGGCCATTCGGACGCCGACGTGGCGCTGCATGCCCTCACAGACGCCCTGCTAGCGACCTGCGGTGCCGGCGATATCGGCGATCACTTCCCGCCAAGCGACCCGCAGTGGCGGGGAGCCGCGTCGCGGATCTTCATCGAGCATGCGGCAAGGATCGTCCGCGATGCGGGCGGGACCATCATGAACGCCGATGTGACGCTGATTGCCGAAGCGCCAAAGATCGGCCCGCACCGGCTCGAAATGCGCCAGAAGCTCTCGGAATGCCTCGGCATCAGTCTCGACCGCTGCTCGGTCAAGGCGACCACGAACGAGGAAATCGGCTTTATCGGCCGCCGCGAGGGCATTGCGGCGATTGCAACGGCGACAGTGGTCTACAGGAGCAACAAGCCATGAGCACCTTTACCGATCCGGTCGCAACACTCGCGGCCCGGCTTGTCACGCTTTGCAAGTCGCGTGGCTTCATGGTGGCCACTGCGGAATCCTGTACGGGCGGCCTGATTGCCGGCTCGCTCACGGATGTCGCCGGTTCGTCGGCAGTGGTAGACCGTGGCTTCGTCACATATACCAACACCGCGAAGATGGAGATGCTCGGGGTGCAGGAAGCGACGCTTGTGGCCTATGGCGCGGTGTCTGCAGAGACCGCGCTACAGATGGTTCAGGGCGCCCTGTTCCGCTCGCATGCAGCGCTTGCCGTTGCCGTCACCGGTATTGCCGGTCCGGGCGGCGGCTCCGCCGAAAAGCCGATCGGGCTTGTGCACCTCGCCGCTCGTGCCCGCAGCGGCGCGATCGTTCATCGTGAGATGCGCTATGGCGATCTCGGTCGGGATGCCGTACGGCTTGCGACGGTGGCGACTGCGCTGGAAATGCTGCTGGATCTGGCTCAGGCGTAGATCTTGCCGGCCCGGGTCTCGAAGGCCTCCGTGAACATGCGGAAGGCGCGGTCGAACATCGACCCCATCAGCGCGCCGAGAATACGGCTCTTGAATTCGTAGTCGATGAAGAAGTCGATGGTGCAGCCACCGTTTCCGTCGGGCTGGAAGCGCCAGCGGTTGTCGAGATATTTGAAGGGACCGTCGATGTACTGGACGTCGATGGCGTGCTCCGCCCGGTTGAGCAGCACCTGTGTGGTGAAGGTCTCGCGGATGGCCTTGTAGCCCACAGTCATGTCGGCAACCAGCAAGGTCTTGCCGTCGCGCTCCTTGCGGCTGCGCACCACGAGGCCATTGCAGAGCGGCAGAAATTCCGGATAGCGCTCAACATCGGCGACGAGGTCGAACATCTGATCGGGCGTATGGGGAACGGGACGGTGGGTTTCGAACTTTGGCATGAGCGGCAATTAAGCGGGCGGACCCAGAAGATCAAGAAGCCTGCGCATCTGGCGGCGCGAATTTAGTTGGAAAACGGGAACATCGGGTCCGTTCTTGACGAGTGAAGCGACCACCAGGGGCGCAAAGCGATTGTCGAACGTCCAGACATAGCGCAGGAACTCCCAATCGAGCTTCTCGGGACAACCAGGCGCCATCTCTGGTCGCGTCCGGCCAAGCCATCGCAGCCATCGCGACGTTACCCCCCAGATGCAGAGAAGGCGTGGCATGCGCACCCAGATGACGATATCGGTGCGCGGCAGGCGGATGTCAAAACTGGTGGGACCGGTACCGTCGAAGACCCATCTGTCCTCCTGCACCTTTTCGGCCATCAGCCGCCGCTGTTCCTGCTTGTCGCGCTGAGCCCAGCCGGGGAGCCAGAGAATATCACGATCGATCGAGACATAGGTGAGGCCGAAGCGTACGGCCAGATATTGCGACAAGGTCGATTTACCGCCGCCGGAGCAACCGATCACCATGATGCGACTGGCTTTTCCAATGCGCTCGGCCACGTCTGTGATATCAGTGAGGTAGTTCGGGGCCTCGGGCTTCGTTAATGCAGTCATCGCCTGCCTCCGCGTTAATCGCCCTGCCCTCATCGAACCTCAGAGACCGGGGATGCTATTCGCGGACGACGCCCTAAACCGCTTCGATGACCGGCGGATGACAGCGGGAGATCACCATTCCGAACCCCAGTTGGTCGGAAAGAACAGGCTCACTCCAGAAATGCCGCCTACTCAGCCGCCATCAGGACCTTTTTTTCGCGCGCCGCACGAAGTCGCGCGAAATCGTCTCCGGCGTGGTGGGAGGATCGTGTCAGGGGGCTGGACGCCACCATCAGGAAGCCCTTGGTGTAGGCAACTGTCTCGTAGGACTTGAACTCGTCCGGCGTGACGAAGCTGATGACGGCATGGTGCTTGCGGGTCGGCTGCAGATACTGGCCGATGGTCAGGAAGTCGACATCGGCAGTGCGCAGGTCGTCCATCAACTGCAGCACTTCGTTGCGCTCTTCGCCGAGGCCGACCATGATGCCGGACTTGGTGAACATCGTCGGGTCGAGCTCCTTGACGCGCTGCAGCAGGCGGATGGAGTGGAAATAGCGTGCACCAGGACGGACCGTCAGGTAATTGCCGGGCACCGTTTCCATGTTGTGGTTGAAGACGTCGGGCTTGGCAGCGACGACCCGCTCCAACGCACCGGGCTTCTTCAGGAAGTCAGGCGTCAGGATCTCGATGGTGGTCAGCGGAGACGAGGCGCGGATCGCCCAGATCACCTTCTCGAAATGCTCGGCGCCGCCATCCGCGAGGTCGTCACGGTCGACTGACGTGATGACCACGTGGCTGAGGCCCATTTCCTTGACGGCCTTGGCGACGTTTTCAGGCTCCGCCATGTCGAGGGCATTCGGCTTGCCGGTCGAGACGTTGCAGAAGGCACAAGCGCGGGTGCAAATCTCGCCCATGATCATGAAGGTCGCGTGCTTCTTGTCCCAGCACTCGCCAATGTTGGGGCAGCCCGCCTCTTCGCAGACGGTGACGAGCTTGTGTTCCTTGACGATAGCGCGCGTTTCCGCGTAGCCCTTTGAGGTCGGGGCCTTGACGCGGATCCAGTCCGGCTTGCGCAGCACTTCGGTATCGGGCTTGTGGGCCTTCTCCGGGTGGCGGATGCGCAAGGCCGATGGATTGATGGTGTCGAGAATCGTGACCATAACGTTCTTTCTGCCGCTATAGCGACAAACCTATCGCTGGACGAGCCGGGCGAGAAATATCAGAATGCAGGCACCGAGGAAACCGGTGATGAAAAAGCCCATGCGTGTGTCTGCCACGGCGATGTGGAACTGGGTCAGGATGGCGTTCGCCACCACCGATCCGACGATGCCGAGCACGATATTCAAGAGGATGCCATAACGCGCTTCCATCAGCTTGCCGGCCAGCCAGCCGGCAAGTCCGCCGATGATGATAGCGCCAATCCAACCTACGCCCATGATTTGCCCTTAGCCTCAGGCTATCGCTCGCGCCAGCAACACCACAATGATGGCGCCGACAGTCGCATGAATGATCTGCACAACCAGCAGATTTTGGATGCCGAGCGAGATGCCCAGCGCGTGAAACAGAAAACCACCGACGAACGCACCGATGACGCCGCTCAGCAGGCAGCTGAGCAGACCGCCGCCGCCGACTACGAGGCTGGCGAGGAAGCCGGCCACGAGGCCGATCAGCAGGAATACGACCCAAGGCTGCGATAGAATTGACATGATAATCTCCTTTGCATTGGTCCGCTACAATAGAGGGCGGCTTAGCGGTCTATTAAGCGTTCAGCGCGCGGCCGTAGGCGTCCAACGATGCTTCCTTCATCGTCTCCGATACCGTCGGATGCGGGAAGATGGTGTGCATGAGCTCTTCTTCCGTCGTCTCCAGGTTCATTGCGATGACGAAGCCCTGGATAAGTTCGGTGACCTCGGCGCCGACCATGTGCGCCCCAAGCAATTCGCCCGTCTTGTTGTCGAAGATGACCTTGCAAAGCCCCTGGTCTTCGCCGAGCGCAATGGCCTTGCCGTTGGCAGCGAAAGGAAAGCGGCCGACGCGGATGTCGCGGCCGAGTTCCTTGGCCTTGGCTTCTGTAAGGCCGACCGATGCCACCTGCGGATTGCAGTAGGTGCAGCCGGGAACCTTGCTCTTGTCGGTGGCGTGGACATTCGGCAGTCCGGCGATCTTCTCGACGCAGACGACGCCTTCATGCTCGGCCTTATGGGCAAGCATCGGAGGACCCGCGACATCGCCGATCGCATAGATGCCGGGGACGTTGGTCTTGCCGTAGCCGTCGATGACGACACAGCCGCGATCGGTCTTCACGCCGAGCGCTTCGAGGCCGAGATTGTCGATATTGCCGACGACGCCGACGGCCGAAATCATCCGGTCGGCAGTGATCTGCTGGCTCTTGCCATCCCTGGTCTCGATGGTGGCCGTGATGCTGTCTGCCGCTTTGTCGACCTTGGTCACCTTCGCGTCGAGGATGAACTTCAGGCCGCGCTTCTCGAGCTGCTTCTTGGCGATGGCGGAAATCTCGACATCTTCGACCGGCATGATCGACGACATGACCTCGACGACGGTGACGTCGACGCCCATGGAACGATAGAAGCTGGCGAACTCGATGCCGATAGCGCCGGAGCCCATGACGAGCAGCGTCTTCGGCAGAGCCTGGGGCTTCATCGCCTCGAAATAGGTCCAGATGAGCTTGCCGTCCGGCTCGATGCCCGGCAACGCACGCGGACGAGCGCCGGTGGCGACGATGATGTGCTTGGCGTTGTAGGTGCCGTCTTCGCTCTTGATATTTTTCGGCAGCGGGTTCTGCGGCTGCACGGCAGGCTTCTTCGACTTGGTGACGACGATCTCGCCGGGCTTGGTGATCTTCGCTTCACCCCAGATGACGTCGATCTTGTTCTTCTTCATGAGGAAGGCAACGCCGCCGGTCAGCCGCGCGGAAACGCCGCGCGAACGGGCGACGACTGCGGTCACGTCCGGCTTGACGGTGCCTTCGAGCACCAGGCCGTAATCCTTGAAATGGTTGGCGTGGTCCATCACCTCGGCCGAGCGAAGCAGCGCCTTGGTCGGGATACAGCCCCAGTTGAGGCAGATTCCGCCGAGATGCTCGCGCTCGACGATCGCCGTCTTGAGGCCGAGCTGGGCCGCGCGTATCGCCGCCACGTAACCGCCGGGGCCGGAGCCGATGATAATGACGTCGTAGTTCTCTGCCATTTTAATTCCTGTCTTGTCGTTTCTTGTCGTTACCGGCCGCACGAAAACCAGGGCCAGCCAGAGATCAATCAAAGCCCGAGCATCATCCGCACCATCGGCTCAAGGCCGCGGCCGAGTGCCCGGGTATTTTCAACGTCGAGGTGAACACCGTCGAGCGGTGTCGTGACGGCAACCGAGGCACCGTCGAAGAAGCCGCAGCCCATCTCGTCCGCCAGGTCGCGATAGAGCGTCGCCAGCTTCGGCGATTCTTCCACACCGCCGGCAAACATCGCGGCAAATGGGGCATTCGCCGTTTCGCAGATGATCGGCGGCGCAACGATCAGTATTTCAGGGGCGTCGTAGTCAAACGCCCAGTCATGGTGCCGGATCAGCCCGACGAGCCGCGCCATCCCCTGGCAGGCAGCAAACGCCGAACCGGCGAGCACCGGCTTCATATCGTTGGTGCCGAGCAGGATAACAACGAGGTCGATAGGCGCATGCGTCTCGAGCACGGTCGGCAGGATTCGCGCTCCGTTGCGATCGCCGTCGGCCAAATGATCGTCGAAGGCCGTTGTGCGGCCATTCAGACCTTCCGCGATGACGCGAACCTTGCCGCCGAGTGCTTCCTGCAGCACGCTCGGCCAGCGGTTTTCGAATTCATGACGGCCGAGCGTGTCGGCATCGTAGCCCCAGGTCAGGGAGTCGCCGTAGCAAAGAACAGTTTTCATGGCGCTCATCGAGCTTCATTCCCCAATGTCAGTCCGGGCCATGCGAAAACCATTTTCACTTGCCCTTCGTAAGAGCTTCGACCTTGCGCTCGAGCTCGAATATCCGATCTTCAAAGTCACCAGTGACTAGTCACGACATCATGGTGTCCGCCTTCAAAGCGTGGCGAACGGTCTTTTGTCCACTCTCCAACTTGTCCAGCCGCTCTTTCACTTCCTGAAACTGATCTCGGATCTCAGCGCGGATCTCGCGCAGCATCGGCATAACCATGTCTTTCGGATCATCTGCCATCGCGTGTCTCCTTGGCGCCAAAGCCGCCTCGACAAAATATGGAGATGAGTGCGCCAAATGTCACGGCCTGTTGTGACGTGGTCGGCAGACGGCCGCAACGATGTTGCGGCCGGAAATTCGCTAAACCAGCATGCCCATCGGGTTCTCGACGTAGCCCTTGAAGGCGGCGAGAAGCTGGGCGCCGAGGGCACCGTCAACGCTGCGATGATCGGTCGACAGCGTGACGCTCATCACGGTAGCGATCGCCATTTCGCCCTTCTTGACGATGACGCGCTGCTCGCCTGCGCCCACGGCCAGGATGGTCGAGTGCGGCGGGTTGATGACGGCGGCAAATTCCTTGACGCCCATCATGCCCATGTTCGAGACCGACGTCGTGCCGCCCTGGAATTCTTCCGGCTTCAGCTTGCGTTCCTTGGCCCGCTTGCCGAGGTCCTTCATCTCGTTGGAGATGGCAGACAACGTCTTCAGCTCGGCCTTGCGGATGATCGGCGTGATCAGGCCGCCCGGGATGGAGACGGCGACGCCGACGTCCACGTGCTTGTGCTTGACCATGGCGTTCTCGGTCCACGACACGTTGGCATCCGGGACATCGCGGAGCGCAAGTGCCATCGCCTTGATGATCATGTCGTTGACCGACAGCTTGTAGGCCGGCGCGCTGTCCTTGCGCGGTGCGGCATCGTTGAGCTGCGCGCGCAACGCCATCAGGGCATCGAGATTGCAATCCACCGTGACATAGAAATGCGGGATGGTCTGCTTGGATTCAACCAGACGCTTGGCGATGATCTTGCGCATGTTGTCATGCGGCACAAGCTCGTAGGAGCCGGCTTCGAACAGCTTCATGACGGCTTCGTCCGACGCACCCTTCGGTGTGCTTGCTGCTGGGGCCGATGCAGGTGTTGCGGAGGCCGCCTTGGCGCCACCACCGGCAACCGCAGCTTCGACATCGCTCTTGACGACGCGACCATGCGGGCCGGAACCGGCCACTGCCGACACATCGATTCCGGCTTCCTTCGCCAGGCGACGGGCAAGCGGCGACGAGAAGGTCCGGGCGCCGCTGGCAGCTGCAGGAGCGGCCTTCGGCGCAGCAGGTGCTGCGGCCGCGACGGCCGGCGCATCCGCCTTGACGGCTTCCTCAGGCTTGGCGGCAGGTGCAGCTTCCGACTTCGGCGCGGACGCTGCAGCCGGGGCTGCGGACCCCGCACCGCTCGCAGCAGCACCGACGTCCTCGCCATCGGCGGCCAGTACGGCGATCAGCGCGTTGACCTTGACGCCCTGGGTACCGGCGGCAACGACGAGCTTGGCAACGGTGCCCTCGTCGATTGCCTCGACTTCCATGGTGGCCTTGTCGGTTTCAATCTCGGCCAGCACGTCGCCGGACTTGACCTGATCGCCTTCCTTGACCAGCCACTTGGAGAGCGTACCCTCTTCCATGGTCGGCGACAGGGCGGGCATGGTGATGTTGATAGGCATCGAAAGACCTTCCCCTTATTTGTAGCAGACGGCTTTCACCGCATCGACGACTTCGCCGACGTTCGGAAGGGCCAGCTTTTCGAGATTGGCGGCGTAGGGCATCGGAACGTCCTTGCCGGCGATCGTCAGGATCGGCGCATCGAGATAGTCGAAAGCCTGCTGCATGACGCGGGTGGCGATTTCGGTGCCGACCGAGTTCTGCGGATAGCCTTCCTCGACGGTGACCAGGCGACCGGTCTTCTTCACCGATTCGATGACGGTCGGCAGGTCCATGGGACGCAGCGTGCGCAGATCGATCAGCTCGACGTCGATGCCGAGCTGTTCGAGTTCGGCGACAGCCTTGACCGCGTAGGTCATGCCGATGCCGAACGAGACGATCGTCACATCCTTGCCGGTGCGGTGGATACGGGCCTTGCCGATCGGCAGAACGAAGTTATCCATCTTCGGCACGTCGAAATGCTGGCCATAGAGGATTTCGTTCTCGAGGAAGACCACCGGGTTCGGATCGCGAATCGCAGCCTTCAGCAGGCCCTTGGCGTCGGCTGCCGTGTACGGCATGACGACCTTGAGGCCAGGGATCTGGCTGTACCAGGCAGAATAATCCTGGCTATGCTGGGCACCGACGCGGGCAGCCGCACCATTCGGGCCACGGAAGACGATCGGCGCACCCATCTGGCCGCCGGACATATAGAGCGTCTTGGCAGCCGAGTTGATGATCTGGTCGATGGCCTGCATGGCGAAGTTGAACGTCATGAACTCGACGATCGGCTTCAGACCGGACATGGCGGCACCGACGCCGATACCGGCAAAGCCGTGCTCGGTGATCGGGGTATCGATAACGCGGCGGGCGCCGAATTCCTGCAGCAGCCCTTGCGTCACCTTGTACGCGCCCTGGTACTCGGCCACTTCCTCGCCCATGACAAAGACGTTATCGTCAGCGCGCATTTCTTCGGCCATGGCGTCGCGGAGTGCGTCGCGTACGGTCGTCGAGACCATTTCGGTGCCGGCCGGGATGTCCGGATCGGCAGCGATATGAGCCTTTGGCTGGGCCGGCACCTTGCTGTCGGCGCGGGCCGTCGGCTCATCGGCGGATTGGCGGGCCTTGCCGCCGGCGTCGTTGCTGGCCGCAGCCGGCGTATCGGCATCGGCCTTGGGGGCTGCAGCCTTTTCGGTGTCCGCACCAGCGTTCATGGCGTCGGCGCTTTCGCCCTCGGCAAGCAGGATCGCGATTTTGGCGTTGACCTTCACGCCCTGGGTGCCTTCGGCGACCAGGAGCTTGCCGATCGTGCCTTCGTCGACGGCTTCGACTTCCATCGTCGCCTTGTCGGTTTCGATTTCGGCAATGACGTCGCCGGAAGTGACCTTGTCACCTTCCTTCTTCAGCCATTTGGACAGTGTGCCTTCTTCCATCGTCGGAGAGAGGGCGGGCATCAGGATATCGATAGGCATGTGTTCCCTCCCCGATCAGAGCAGAATGTCTGTGTAGAGCGCGGATGCATCCGGCTCCGGCTCGGACTGGGCGAAATCGGCACTGTCGGCAACGATATCGCGAACATCCTTGTCGATCGCCTTCAGATCGTCTTCGGATGCCCAGCCTTTTCCGACCAGGCGCAAGCGCACCTGCTCGATCGGATCATGTTCTGAGCGCATCTTCTGCACTTCGTCCTTGGAGCGATACTTCGCCGGGTCGGACATCGAATGGCCGCGATAGCGGTAGGTCAGCATTTCGAGAATGATCGGGCCCTTGCCGGAACGGCAATGCTGGAGCGCCTCGTCGGCTGCCGCCTTGACAGCGCGCACATCCATGCCATCGACCTGCATGCCGGGAATGCCGAAGCCCGAACCGCGCAGCGAGTAGTTGGACTGCGCCGTCGCGCGGGCAGAGGACGTGCCCATGGCGTAGTGGTTGTTCTCGATGATATAGACGATCGGCAGCTTCCAGAGAGCAGCCATGTTGAAGCTCTCGTAGACCTGGCCCTGGTTGGCCGCACCGTCGCCGAAATAGGCGACCGAGACGCTGTCATTACCACGGTATTTGTTGGCGAAAGCGAGCCCGGTGCCGAGCGAAACCTGCGCACCGACGATACCGTGACCGCCGTAGAAATGCTTCTCTTTCGAGAACATGTGCATCGAGCCGCCCTTGCCGTGCGAATAGCCGCTGCTGCGACCAGTCAGCTCGGCCATGACACCACGCGCTTCCATGCCGCAAGCGAGCATGTGGCCGTGGTCGCGATAGGCCGTAATGACCTGATCGCCTTCCTTCTGGGCCATCTGCATGCCGACGACGACAGCTTCCTGGCCGATGTAGAGGTGACAGAATCCGCCGATGAACCCCATGCCGTACAACTGTCCGGCCTTTTCCTCGAAGCGCCGGATGAGCAGCATTTCGCGGTAGGCTTTCAGCTCTTCGTCGCGATCGAAATCGGCTATAGGACCGCCGTTGGTTTCAACACGTGCTGACTTGGACGTTTTCCGGTTGGAAACGGACGCGATTTTCGGCGCCATTCAACCCTCCCCTGTGTGATAAGCATCGATCAATGGTGACGCGTAACATAGGGAAGATTAACAGATGCAGCAATGCCATAAACGCATGGCTAGTATTCGATATAAGTCACTGAAAAATAAATAAAATCTCCGATTAACTGAAATTCAGTTAATCGCGCTATTTGTTGAAGATGACGATTTCGTCGGCCTTGGAATAATCGAGCTGGTAACGGGCCTTTTCATCAAGCATGTCCTTGTCGAGCGATCCGTCGCTGAGCAGGGCAACCTCCTTTTCGAGGTGCTGTCGCTTGGCAACGAGATCGGCCAGATCCTTGGAGCGGGCCAGTCGCTGTTGCTCGAATACTTCGGTCGCCCGCAGGCCGTAATCGCCATGGACGCAGTGGTAGCCGAAATAGGATACGAAGGCGACGGTGATGGCTGGAAGCACCAGGTGACCAAGCCGCTTCTTCTTATGATATTTTGTCCACATGCCGTTTGCCCATACGCTGTACCCGTGTGAGCGACACTAGACGGCAGAGATTAACCGTCCGTTGACCGTGTTGCGAAATCGACTAAAAAACCGCGCCCGAAGGCGCGGTTGGTAGAAAAGCGAATGCGTCTGGTATCAGCCGCGCAGGATGGACGTGCCGGCGTAGCGGGCCTGCGGACCGAGCATTTCCTCGATGCGGATCAGCTGGTTGTACTTGGCAAGACGGTCCGAGCGCGACAGCGAGCCGGTCTTGATCTGACCGCAGTTGGTGGCGACCGCGAGATCGGCAATCGTCGAATCCTCGGTTTCGCCAGAGCGGTGCGACATGACGGCTGTATAGCCGGCCTTGTGGGCCGTTTCGACGGCGTCGAGCGTTTCGGTCAGCGTGCCGATCTGGTTGACCTTGACGAGGATCGAGTTGGCAACGCCCATCTTGATACCGTCGCGAAGGCGCGAGGAATTGGTAACGAACAGATCGTCGCCGACCAGCTGGGTGGTCTTGCCGGCCAGCTCTGTCAGCGTCTTCCAGCCTTCCCAATCGTCTTCGGACATGCCGTCTTCGATCGACAGGATCGGGTACTTGGCAGCGAGTTCGGCAAGGTATTCAGCCATGGCGCCCGGCTCCAGCGTGCGACCTTCGCCTTCGAGAACGTACTTGCCGTCCTTGAAGAACTCTGTCGCAGCACAATCGAGGCCGAGGTAGATGTCTTCGCCGGGACGATAGCCGGCCTTCTCGATCGACTTCATGATGAAGTCCAGGGCTTCCGGCGCGCTTTTCAGGCCCGGTGCGAAACCGCCTTCGTCGCCGACATTGGTGTTGTGACCCTGGGCCGACAGTTCCTTCTTCAGCACGTGAAAAACTTCGGAGCCCATGCGGACGGCATCGGAGAAGGTTTCTGCACCGACGGGGAGAATCATGAATTCCTGGAAGTCGATCGGGTTGTCGGCATGGGCACCGCCGTTGATGATGTTCATCATCGGCACAGGCAGAAGGCTGGCATAGGCGCCGCCGACATAGCGATAGAGCGGCAGGTCGGCGCTCTGGGCGGCGGCCTTGGCGACGGCGAGCGATACGCCGAGGATGGCGTTGGCGCCGAGGCGGGACTTGTTGGCCGTGCCATCCAGCTCGATCATCAGGTTGTCGATCTGGATCTGGTTTTCAGCATCGAGACCGCCGATGGCCTCAAAAATCTCGGTATCGACGGCTTCTACAGCCTTTTCGACGCCCTTGCCGTGGTAACGCGAGCCACCATCGCGCAATTCGACTGCCTCGTGGGCACCTGTCGAGGCGCCCGACGGGACTGCGGCGCGACCCATGCTGCCGTCTTCCAGATATACGTCGACTTCGACAGTCGGGTTGCCGCGGCTGTCGAGAATCTCGCGGGCGATAATGTCGGTGATTGCGGTCATGGCTGGTTCCTGCTCGCTGGTTATAATCGATTGAAATCTCTAAATCGAAGGCGTGACAATTACAATGCCATCACGCGCTTCGAATGAGGGAACGTCATAGCCGACTAAACCAAGATCATGTCAGCCTGTTGAACGCTCCCGCAGATGCTAGGCCTTGGCGATGGCGTCGAATGCCAGCAGCTTTTCGAGCAGCTTCGGCATATCTTTCAGATGCACCATGTTGGGGCCATCGGACGGCGCATGGTCGGGGTCCTCGTGGGTTTCGATAAACACGCCGGCGACGCCGACGGCAACGGCCGCGCGGGCAAGGGTTTCCACGAATTCGCGCTGGCCCCCGGAGGACCCGCCCTGGCCGCCGGGCTGCTGCACGGAGTGGGTAGCATCGAAGATCACCGGAGCGCCCATCGCCGCCATGATCGGCAGCGAGCGCATGTCGGAGACCAGCGTGTTGTAGCCGAAGGATGCGCCGCGTTCACAGAGCAGGATGTTCGGGTTACCGCTGTCGTTAAGCTTGGCCAGCACGTTCTTCATGTCCCAGGGGGCGAGGAACTGACCCTTCTTGACGTTGATGATGCGGCCGGTCCTGGCGGCAGCGACCAGAAGATCGGTCTGGCGTGACAGGAAGGCCGGGATCTGCAGGACATCCACGGTCTTGGCGACAAGGGCGCACTGCTCCTCCGTGTGGATGTCGGTGAGCACCGGGAAACCGTATTCCTTCTTCAGCTCGCCGAAGATCTCCAGAGCCGCTTCCAGCCCAAGGCCACGCTGGGCGGACAGGGATGTGCGGTTGGCCTTGTCGAAGGACGACTTGTAGACGAGCCCGATGCCAAGCGAGGCGCAGAGTTCCTTGAGCTTGCCGGCTATCGTGAAGGCATGATCGCGGCTCTCCATCTGGCAGGGACCGGCAATCAGCGAGAGGCGCTTGCTGTTGGAGAAAGTGACCTTGCCGGGGCCTTCGCCGGCGACCACGTCCGAATTTGTCGAATGGCTCATGCTGTCTCCTCGAAGGCAAACAATGCCCCCTGCCCGGGAGCGGCCTTCACCAGAATAGTGTTGCTCTTGCGTGTGTAGGTCACGCCGTTACCAGCCAAATGCGCTTCTGTCACGGAAAGATCGCGAACCGCAAAGACGATTGCCCGCCCCCGCAGGCCCGCATCTTCACCGGATGGCGCCGCCTCATAGAAGGCCTCCATCCCCTCGCCGCTCAAGATGTCGATTTCCACATTGGCTGCCGATGCTGTGATGCCAAAGGAATGCGGAGCGATTGCGGCACCATTGCCAACTTGGCTGATGAGCCCGGAAAACGCCTCCGGGCTGGCGCAGGACAGCACAATGCGCGAAATGCCGAGAACGCCGTTCGGATGCCTCTCCAGCGCGCTGCGATCCGTCGGCATCGCATTAATGCGCTCGCAGGTGAAAACGAAGAAATCCGGGGCACGCAAATCTGCGGCGAAAGCAAGGCGAAAGCCGGCAATCGATTCGGACCCGTCCGGCATGCGCATCGGCCTTTCGAACTCGAGGATCTTGCCGGCCGAGACCCCGCGGTCGCGAAAGCGCTGCTGGTCGCTTTCAGCATTGCCGGTTGCGAAGGCAATGGAGGAAAAACCATCGTCGCCGACGCGAAACCGGAAAGCCTGGTCGCGCGCGACGAAGACATTGCCGGCCAGCGCCGACGCCTCGCACTCCGAGAGACTGGCAATGCCGAGTGGCTCGAGATAGGTCTTGTCGGCGAAGAAAACGCAAGCATTTTCAGTACCAAAGGGATGCCGTGCATCGGCAGCGACAGTGAAGCCAAGCTTGCTCAGCCGCTGGCGCGCAGAGGCTATATCGCAGGTCGGCAGGACCAGATGGTCGATTGGATAGGCTGCTGTCATGGTTTGTCTCCACCCTGCGAAGCCGTCAGCGACGGCAGCGCGACATGATCTTCCAAAAATGCGATTATTCCAACGGCGTTCACAAAGATTTAGTCACTTGCGGAACACATATGGAACATATAGTGTCCGTTCTGGCTTTGTTTCGCACTTGGAGCACGAAAAACGATGTTGACGCGCAAGCAACAGGAACTGCTTCTCTTCATTCACGAACGAATGAAAGAGTCCGGCGTGCCGCCTTCTTTCGATGAAATGAAGGACGCGCTGGATCTGGCGTCGAAATCAGGTATCCATAGGCTGATCACGGCACTGGAGGAACGCGGCTTCATTCGCCGCCTGCCGAACCGGGCGCGTGCCATCGAGGTCATCAAGCTTCCCGAGGCCTATAACCCGAATGCGCAGCCACGGCGCGGCTTTTCGCCGAGCGTCATCGAAGGCAGCCTTGGCAAGACGCCGGCGGTCGCCGCAGCGCCGACAAAGCCCGCAGTCGACGACCGCAGCGGCTCCGTCTCGCTGCCGGTCATGGGCCGCATCGCCGCCGGTGTTCCCATCGCCGCGATCCAGAACAACACCCACGACATCATGGTCCCCGCCGATATGGTCGGCGCCGGCGAGCATTACGCGCTCGAAGTGCGAGGCGATTCGATGATCGAGGCCGGCATCTTCGACGGCGATACGGTCATCATCCGCAATGCCAGTACGGCGAGCCCCGGCGACATTATTGTCGCCCTCGTCGATGACGAGGAAGCAACGCTCAAGCGCTTTAGGCGCAAGGGTGCCTCCATTGCACTCGAGGCAGCCAATCCGGCTTACGAGACCCGCATCTTCGGCCCGGACAGGGTAAAGATCCAGGGGCGACTTGTCGGACTTATCCGCCGGTATCACTGACCGGTGACGTGGCATCGGTACCGGTGAAGGCCGGCTTTCGCCAGTCATAGGCTCGATGCCTCTCCCATGGACGGTCAAGGGCGCTGAACGCGGTGATGAACTTTGGCTCAGGAGATATCAAGTTGACCTCGATGGAACCTGTTTTGCGTAGCGATGCGCCGGTGTAGAGCACTGCACCGGACCGACAGAGATCAAGGCGAAGTTTGACCGGCGTGATGACAATGTCGGCGGTATCGCAGGCCGGCCCCAGATAAGCCGCATCGGAGATAGTCACCAGCATCGCGCCCGTCTCGAGCATGGCAACGCACCAATCGCGACCATGGCAGGCAAACCCGCCGTCGACCGCATTGTCCAGAGCAGTTTCCATTGCTGATCGCAATGTGGCCTGATGCTCCGCATCCATACGGGTCGAGGGGCGGCCACGAACGGAATGGGGCGGGGTCGAGTTGTCCGGCGGCAGCATTTGCGGCGGCGTATCCTCTGACACCGGCAGGGCTCGCTGCCATTGCTGATAGATGAAATCCGGGGGGCGCTCACGATTGCGCTCGAGTCTCCCCTGCCGGAACATGGCGACCAGTTCGCCATCCTCCGAAATCAGCAGTTCCGATTTCTGGAGAGACGGTTGGAAGGCGGCAAAAGTCACCGAGGCCGCAATCAGCAACGCGCCGGCATGGCGCATGGGCGTTCGCAGCACCGTCATCAGCATGAAGCCGGCAATGATGGTCGGGAAAAGTCCGCTAGGCAGGCGCGCGAAGGGCACATTGCCGCCCCATGCAGCCACCGTCTTTGCGATGACCATGACGATATCAAGTCCCCAACCGGTGACAAGCCAGAACACGCCGTCGAGGCCGAAGGGCATCATCAGCATGGCAAGCATGCCGACCGGCATGACGATGAATGACACCACCGGCATGGCGGCGAGATTGGCAACGAGGCCATAGGTCGCCAGCCGGTGAAAGTGTTCGATCGAGAAGATTGCCGTCGACGCGCCGCCGATGAACGACGTCATGGCGATGCCGGTGAAGAAGCGGCTGACCGCCCGCACCGGCATCGGTGCCCGGAAAGCAGCAAACCGCCGCTCGCGGGGCGGACGTCGCTTCCATAGCGAATAGCCGGATACAAGGGCGATGGTCGCCGCATAGGACATCTGGAAACTCGGGCCGAGGATCTGCGACGGCGAGAGCACTAGAATGGCGATAGCCGAAAGGGCGACATTGCGCAGGCTGAAGGATGGTCTGTCGAACAGCACCGCGACCAGCATGATCGCCATCATGATGAAGGCCCGTTCGGCCGATACACCGAAGCCGGAAATGAAATAATAGGCGGTGACGGTGATCAGCGCACCGACGGCTGCAATTTTCTTGGTCGGAAAAGCCTGCGCCAATCCGGGAAACAGGCTCAGTGCATGCCGGAGGCCGACATAGAAGATACCGGCCGACAAAGCCATATTCAGTCCCGAGATGGCAATGATATGAGCGAGGCCGGACACTCTTAGGGCATCCGTCGTTTCAGGCGAAATCGCCCGACGTTCGTCGTTGACCAGCGAAGCCGCGAAGGCGCCGGTGTCGCCGGGCAGGATCGAGCGGATTCGGTCGCCGATATGGCCGCGCAGCCCAGTCAGCCAGCGGTCGGTCCTTTGGAGCGTCGTTCGCTCGCTGGTGTCGTCGACGCTGGCCATCATCAGTTGCGGCGTACCGTAGAAGAAACCGTTGGCACCGGTGCCTTCGAAATAGGCAGTGAAGGCAAAATCGTGGAGGCCGGGCAGCGCCGGGCCGGCTGGCGGGCTCAACCGGGCCCTGCCCTCAACCACATCTCCGAGTTCGAACGGTACATCCTGGCCGCGCACGAGAAGGGATATCTGCTCCGGTGGCCGCCGAACGACAGGCGCGTCTGTCGCCAGCAGATCCAGCACGTAGCGCCACCGCCCTTTGTCGTCCACTTCGCGGCGCTGAACCTGACCGGTGATGGTGGTAGTCACGGGCGAGTCCAGCATGATCGTCGACGCTCGCCATGTCTCCCATTCAGCGAGAAGCATGCCGAGCAGGCCCAGCGCCGCTGCGAACGCCAGATGCCGCAACGTTGGGCTCAGATTGTGTTTCAGGAGGCAGACGGCGGCGAGCACCAGGAAGACCGCCGCAATGCCCGTCACCGGCGGATTGCCCGGAAGCTCGAACCAGATTATGGCTCCGCAGCCGATGTAGACGGGCGCAAACAGCATTGCGCGACCGTGGGCGGCCTCTTCGGCAATCATCCCCGCGGTTGCGATTCGCCACCCGTTGAGCGAAAGGGCAGCGCGCTTCGGCCACGGCACGGCGTGTTGCGTGCGGGCAGGCATCCGTCCAAGCTTGGCAACGGCGTTGACAGTAGCGCGCGAACGCTCGGCGAGGCCGAGAAATACCTGGCGATGACCTTGCCTCTCGCGCGCGTCCAACTCTGCCATTCGCCAGTCAGCCCCGCTCGCAATCTTCAAGCCCAGGGTATTTTTGCAACCTTTGCTCGAACAATTCAACTGAAATCGATTGAAATGCGTCCCGCGGGAACGTCGCTTCTGGAATGCCGCAGATCGGGCTTTAAAGGCATCGCAGTCATGGCGGAGGCGCTGCCCAAAAGTTGATACCGCGATGCACAAATACCGGTCAGGGTAACTTGGCATTAGCCTCTGGATCATATAGCTAATCTTTAGACGCTTAACCCTTTGGTGCTTTTTTAAGGCACCAACCCGCCAAATCTTGGAGGCTCTCATGACGGAACAAAGCGCGAAACTGACCTGGGGTGATAAGACTGTCGATCTGCCGGTGAAGGCCGGTACCATCGGTCCGAGCGTCCTCGACATTGGCGCACTCTACAAGAATACCGCTTCCTTCACTTACGACCCCGGCTTCACCTCGACCGCATCGTGCGAATCCAAGATCACCTATATCGATGGTGACGAAGGCGTTCTGCTGCATCGCGGCTACCCTATCGAGCAGCTGGCCGAAAAGGGTGACTTCCTGGAAGTCTGCTACCTGCTTCTCTACGGCGAACTGCCGACGGCTGCGCAGAAGAAGGATTTCGACGACCGCGTCGTTCACCACACCATGGTGCATGAACAGATGACGCGCTTCTTCACAGGCTTCCGCCGCGATGCACATCCCATGGCTGTGATGTGCGGTTGCGTTGGTGCGCTGTCGGCCTTCTATCATGATTCAACCGATATCACGGATCCGCACCAGCGCATGGTGGCGAGCCTCCGGATGATTGCAAAGATGCCGACGCTTGCCGCGATGGCGTACAAGTATCATATCGGCCAGCCTTTCGTGTATCCGAAGAACGATCTCGACTATGCGTCGAATTTTTTGCGCATGTGTTTTGCGGTTCCTTGCGAAGAATTCGAAGTCAATCCGGTTCTTGCCCGTGCGATGGACCGCATCTTCATCCTGCACGCCGATCACGAGCAGAACGCCTCGACATCGACGGTCCGTCTTGCCGGCTCTTCGGGCGCAAACCCATTTGCCTGTATCGCGGCCGGCATCGCCTGCCTCTGGGGCCCGGCCCATGGCGGCGCCAACGAAGCTGCACTGATGATGCTGCAGGAAATCGGCACCGTCGATCGCATCCCTGAGTACATCGCCCGCGCCAAGGACAAGAACGATCCTTTCCGCCTCATGGGTTTTGGTCACCGCGTCTACAAGAACTACGATCCGCGCGCCAAGATCATGCAGAAGACGATGTACGAAGTGCTGGAAGCAACCGGCAATGCCGGCGATCCGCTAATGCAGGTTGCTTTGGAGCTCGAAAAGATTGCTCTGAACGACCCTTACTTCATCGAAAAGAAGCTGTATCCCAACGTCGACTTCTATTCGGGCATCACCCTGCGGGCACTCGGTTTCCCCACGGAAATGTTCACCGTGCTGTTCGCACTCGCGCGTACCGTCGGCTGGATTGCCCAGTGGAACGAGATGATCGAAGATCCGCAGCAGCGCATCGGCCGTCCTCGCCAGCTCTACACCGGCGAACCGAAGCGCGATTACACACCGGTCGACGGCCGCTAAACGCCTTAGACTTTATAAAAAAACCCGCTCAGGAATGGGCGGGTTTTTTGTTGTCCAGAAGTTCGAGCACAATGGATGCTGCCTTTTCTCCGGGCGGTGTCTCCGTCTGCATCCGGTCCCAAACGAGGTCGAAACCCTCGATCATCGCGCGCCGCTGCTGGGTGTCGCTCGACAGGCGCTCGAGCCAGCGGGCCAACAGGCCCGGCAGCAACATCTCGTTGATCTGCTCCGGCACGATGACATAATCGGCAACCAGGTTGGGCAGCGCAGCGGTCCAGGTCTTTATCCGCTTGTGCAGCAGCTTGACGATAAAATCCGTGCTGTACGTCGAAATGACCGGCACACCGGTCAAGCCGAGTTCCAGAATCACCGTCCCCGACGCTGCCATCGCTGCGTCGGCTGACGCGAAGGCCTGCCACTTGGCGGCAGTACCGATGACGATCTCGGGCTTGATCTCCCAGTCGGCGACCAGCTTACGAACCAAATCTTCGCGCCGGGCAACTGTCGGCATGACGAATCGCATGCTTTTATTACGCCGGCTAAGTTCATCAACAGTCTGGCGAAAGAACGGCATCAGGTTATTTATTTCGGAAGACCTTGAGCCGGGTAATAATATTATGGTCCGCGTGTCGTTCGCGTCGAGCGGCGGACGGGCGGCGCGCTGCCGGCGCGCGTAGACCAGACCGGTATCTGTCACCAGGCGGTGACCGACGTAGGTCGTCGGCGGGCCGCCGAGACGTTTCATGACTTCCGGCTCGAACGGCAGGACAGCCAGGACGTGATCGACGTAAGCGAGCATCGCTGTGGCACGATATTCTTTCCAGGCCCAGACGCTCGGGCAAACATATTGGACGATCGGCAGGTCGGGCAGCGCCTTGCGGACCCGCTTGGCCACCCGGTGGGTAAAATCCGGGCTGTCGATGATGACGAGGATATCCGGCCTTGCGGCGATGACGGCCTTTGCCGTTTCGCCGATAAGGGCAATCAGCCGCGGCAACTTGGCGATCACCTGGGTGAACCCCATCAGCGACAGTTCGGAGAAATCGTAAAGCGACTTTAGTCCTTGCGCCTCCAGTCCATCGCCACCGACGCCTACGAGCTCGAGCGGTCGCGTCGTCTGCAGGCGCAGGGCGGCAACGAGATCGGCGCCCAGCAGATCGCCGGAGACTTCCCCGGCAATGATGGCGACCTTCAGGGGCGAAGTGTTCACTGGATGCCTCCGGCAGTCAGGCCGCGATCGATACCGAACAAAAACAGGCCGGCCTCATTGGCAGCGTCGATCGTCGCCTTACGCTCCAGTATCAGCGCACGCCCGGCCTCGACAGCAACGCCACCGAGGCCAGCTGCCTTGGCGTTGAGGATGGTCGATACGCCGATGGAGGGCAGATCGGCGCGCAGGTCCTGCTGCGGCTTACAGAGCTTCACCAGCACGCCCCGGCGCCGGTGCGATATGCGGCCGGCTGCCCGAAGGCCTGCGACGCGCTCGATCATCTGGTCCGTCCCCTCGACGCCTTCGAGCGCGACGATGCGTCCGCCGACGCTGACGGCGCCCTGTCCGACGTCCAGCATGCCGAGTGCATCGGCGGCCCTGGCTGCTTGTTTGATGTCTCGCATGTCATCCTCGGACGGCGCGTGGCTGCCGAGCGTGCCGGTTGTCGCAAGCAGATCCGGTGCGATGTCGTGCGCGCCGATGACCTTGCGACCTTTGACCTCGAGCAGGCCGATCACCATCTTCAGCACGGTATCGTCGCCGCCGGACAGCAGCGTTTTGACGACGCCCGGCATTCTGACCAACGATTGCCAGGTTGGCCGTATCTCGCGCCATTCCGGGCGTCGGGCAACGCTGCCCGACATCACGATACGGCGCACATCGTAACGATCGAAAAGCGCCTCGAATCCCTTGAAGTCACCGACGCCGAGCAGCGCGTGGTCGTAGTCGCTCCAGTCGCGGAGAACCTCGTCCTTCAATACGACGATGACCGGGTTTTCGCCTGCCTGTCGGGCGGCCTCGGCGAGGTAGGCTGGCAGAAAGCCGCTGCCGGCGATGATCGCCAGGCGGCCCTTGTCGTCGTTCCCGCTATCGTTCACGTCAGTTCTTGTTGCCGCGATGCGGCGACGAAAGGGCGCGATCGCTATCAGCGGCGATAAAGTCGAGGATTTCCATCACCTCGGCGCAGTCGGCAAACTCGGTGCGGATTGCAGCCGCATTTTCGCGGATCGAACCTTCGCCCTCGAACACCGCCTTGAAGGCGCGACGGACCATATGAATGATCGGCCGCTCGATACCCGCACGCGTCATGCCGACAACGTTAAGGCCGCCCAATATCCCCGGGTTTCCGTTCAGCATGCCGTAGGGGATGACATCGTAATTGACCGCCGAGAGACCACCGATGAACGCCTGGCGGCCGATGCGGGTAAACTGGTGCACGGCACAGCCTCCGCCCAGGATGGCGCGGTCGCCGATCACCACATGGCCGGCAAGCATGACGTTGTTGGACATGATCACGTTGTTGCCGACCCGGCAATCATGGGCGACGTGCGAGTTGGCGAGAAACAGGTTGTTGTTGCCGACGATCGTCTCGCCGCCAAATTCAGCGGTGCCGGCATTCATCGTCACGCCCTCGCGGATCGTGCAGTTGTCGCCAACCGTCAGGCTGGTGTCCTCGCCGCCGTGATGGACACTCTGCGGATCACCGCCGACGACCGCCATGGGAAAAATTTTGCAGCCTTTGCCGAGGGTCGTGCGGCCGGTGACAACAGCATTGTTCAAAAGCTGGACATTGTCACCCAGCACGACCTTGTGTCCGACGAAGCAGAAAGGCCCGATAGAGACGCCCTCGCCCAGCACGGCGCCATCTTCGACGATGGCCATCGGGTGGATAGTGGCGCTCTTTGCTATGCCGCTCATGATTCTTCCTTGCGCACGATCATCGCGCCGATATCGGCCTCAGCAACCTTGGTGCCGTCAACTTTTGCATCACAATGAAACTTCCAGATATTGCCACGCTGGCGCTGTTTCGCAACGTGAAACTCAACGCGGTCGCCAGGCACGACCGGCTTGCGGAAGCGCGCATTATCGATGGTCATGAAGTAGACGAGGCTACCGCTCTGGCCTTCCTTACGGGCGCAGATAGCGCCGGCTGTCTGCGCCATGCCTTCGATCAGCAGGACGCCAGGCATGATCGGCTGATCCGGAAAATGCCCAGTGAAATGCGGTTCGTTGGCGGTGACGTTCTTGATCCCAATTGCGGAGTTGTCGCCATCGATCTCGATGATCTTGTCAACGAGGAGAAACGGATAGCGGTGCGGCAACAATTTCATGATCTCGAGGATATCGGCCGATCCGAGCTCGGTCCCGGGGTGATCAGTCATCCTTGCCATCCCGTGCCTTCTTGCGGCTTCCAATCTTAGCCATGGTCTCCGCCATCTCCCTTAGAAAATCCTTGATCGGCCGCGCCGGAACGCCGCCGTAGCGACCACCAGGCGCCAGATCGAATATAACGCCGCTACCTGCAGCAAGTTGCGCACCGTCTCCGACATGGATGTGACCGGCAACCCCGGCCTGTCCGCCAATCTGTACGCCGTCGCCGATGCGAGCGCTGCCTGCGATGCCGACTTGGCTGACAATCGCTGTGTGGCGCCCTATGCGGACGTTGTGGCCGATCTGCGCCTGATTGTCGATCTTCGTTCCTTCGCCGATGACGGTGTCGTCCATCGTGCCCCGGTCGATCGTCGTGTTGGCGCCGATCTCGACGTGATCCTGGATGATGACGCGTCCGACCTGGACGATCTTCAGCATGCCCGCCGGACCTGGCGCATAGCCGAAACCATCCTGCCCGATGCGCGCACCGTTATGAATGATGACGTTGTTGCCGACATAGGCACAAAGAACGCTGGCCCCAGCACTGATCGAGCAATTCCGGCCAATCTTGACGCCAGCGCCGATAATGGCACCTGCGCCAATCTGCGTCCCCGCGCCGATCTCGGCATCTGCCCCGATAACCGCCATCGGTTCGACCAGCACGTCGGCCTCGAGCCGTGCCGTGGGGTCGACAAACGCGGCAGGTGATATGCCGCTCTTAGCTGTTCCGACGGTTACAGCGCGCATTGCGGCAGGATGCAGCAAGGCGCCGGCAATCGCGAAGGCAGCATGGGGCTTTGAGGATAGTATGATCGGCACGTGTGGCGGAATTATCGACTGCATCGACGCATCGCAGATGATGGCGGAGGCTTTGCAGGTCTTCAATTCATCCATATTCTTGCGGGAAAGAATATAGCAAACGTCGCCTTCAGCTGCCCGGTATACGGGGGCTACAGAACGAACGACACGGTCTGAAAACTTCTCATCGGCAACAACCGCCCCAAGATGATTGGCCAGCTCCCGAAGGCTGACCCCAGCATGGGGCGGGAAAAAACGGTTATGTTCCATAAACAACAGCTCCAGGACGGTATTCTAACCCGTGGGTCTGGGCCTGCCGATATCAGAACTGGTTGGCAATGCCAAACCGGAACTGCTGAACCTTGTCGTAACTCTGCTTCATGACAGGCTGCGCATAGTCGACGCGCAGCACACCGAAGGGCGAGGCCCAGATGATGCCGAGGCCGAGCGATGCACGGATCGAGCTATCGCTGTTGACGCTATCGCCAGAGGTATCGACCTTGTTACCCGTGAGGGTACCAGCGTCGGCAAAGGCTGCAGCGCGCAGGCCGATGTCCTGTGGGACGCCGGGCATTGGAACGCTGGCTTCAGCAGAAGCCGTGAAGTATGTCGTGCCGCCCAACGGGTCCTTGTCGCCATTCGAAGTACGTGGGCCGATACCCGTGTTCTCGAAGCCGCGAATTTCACGACCGCCGATTTGGAACTGGTCGAATACGTTCAGCTTGCCGTTCGTAGGCAGCACGTAGCCGGCACCGAGCGTCAGAGATCCGATGATGTCGGCTTCGTCGCTCAGCGTCTTCACGAAGCGCGCCTTGCCGCTGATCTTGTAGAAGTTCGAGTCGCCGCCGAGGCCTGCAAACTCATGCGTCAGCTTGGCGATGATACCGTCGCGAGGAAGGTTCTGATCGTCGAGCGTGTTGTAGGTGAATGTCTGCGACACCGACGACTGGGTCCACGGACCGTCGTTGATGAGGTTCTGGTAGGTGTTCGACAGGTGATCTTCCCAGTCGTTGGTACCCTTGTAATCGATGTGCTTGTAGTTGTAGCGAAGGGTCGTGGCCAGGTCTTCGGTGATCGGCGCGGTCACGCGGAGCGAGAAGCCGGCTTCGCTGTAGTCGTAGTAATCGTCGCTCGACGTCTGGTTCTTGAAGATGTCGAAACCAGCGGCCAGACGGTAGCCGAGGAAATAGGGCTCGGTGAACGAGATGTTGTAGGTGCGCGAGCCTTCTGTGCCGGCGCCCGCAGCGATGCGGATGTACTGGCCGCGACCGAGGAAGTTCTTTTCCTCGACGGAGGCTTCGAGCAGGATCCCGCCGTTGTTGCCGACAGAGTAGCCTGCACCGACGCCGAACGAACCGGTCGACTGGTCGATCACGTTGACGACGATAACGACGCGGTCAGGCGCGCTGCCCGGTGCCGTCGTGATGTTGACGCTCGTGAAGTAACCGAGAGCATCGAGGCGACGCTTGGCGCGGGTGATCATTTCCTGATTGAACGCATCGCCTTCGTTCAGGTCGAATTCGCGACGGATGACGTAGTCGCGGGTGCGGGTGTTGCCGCGGATTTCGATGCGCTCGACATAGGCGCGTTCGCCCTGGTCAACCAGATATTCGACAGCGATCGTGTTGTTCTGGAAGTTGCGCGTACCACGCGGCGTAACACGGGCAAAGGGATATCCAGCAGCAGCAACGCGCTTGGAGATCGCCTCGATCGACTTCTGGATGTTCTTGGCGTTGTAGACTTCGCCGGTAGACGTGGAGATCAGGCCCTTGAGTTCATCCGCATTCACGCCGTCGACCGTCGACACGACTGAGATGTCGCCGAAGGTGTAACGTGGACCTTCCTCGACGGCAAAGTTCATGGTGTAGGCGTTTGTCTGCTCGTCCAGCGTCGCGTCCGAGGAAACGATGCGGAAGTCGGCATAGCCGTGATTGTAATAGAACTGGCGCAGCGTGTCTTCGTCGGCATGCTGCTTGTCGGCGCTGTAGACGTCCTTGCGGGTCAGGAACGACAAGAAGTTGGTCTTCTTCGTCGCGATAACTGACGCAAGGCGACCATCACCATAGGCCTGGTTACCCGTGAAGTTGATCTTGTCGATCTTCGTACGGTCGCCTTCGTTGACCACAAAAGCGATGTTGACGCGGCCGGGAGCAACGTTGACGACCTGCGTCGTCACGGTCACTTCGTTGCGGCCGATGACTGCGTAGGCTTCTTTGATGGTCTTGATATCGTCATTGACGATGTTCTGATCGAAAGGACCCGAAGCATGCGTCTTGACGACGCCCTGCAGCTTGTCATCCTTGATCTTGCGATTGCCGTTGAAAACCACCGCGTTGACGATCTGGTTTTCCTTGACGGAAACGACGAGCGTGCCGCCGGAAACATTGATGTGGACGTCGGAGAAGTAACCCGTTGCGTAAAGCTGCTTTACGGAGTCATCGACGTCGGAACTGGTGAAACTAACACCGGGCTTGATCGTTATGTTGTCGCGAACAGCGTCCGCGCCAGAGCGGGATGCCCCGCGAACGTCGACCTTCTGGATGACAGCTGCTTCCGCGACAGAGGCGGATGCAAGGGTAAGGACACCTGCGCCCGAAGCAACAATACCAGCAGACAGCGCAACCGCCGATACTGCGTTCAAAAACTTTGAACCAGCCTTCATGTACTTCTTACCTTTTCTCAGTCGTTCCTGATGTCGAGCAAACTCGATTCCGGCCACGTGTGTCGTTTTACCCGCTTTTAGCCTACAAGCAAGCGCGCGGGTTAATTTCTGTTTACTTCATTTGGAAACGTGTCTCATTCGCCACTACAGCTTTGAAACATCGTAAATAAAGCATTATTTCCGCTGTCCTGCCCTCATCCAATCAGGGCGCTTATATCGTTCCAGGTTGCGAAAACCATCAACGACAACACCATGAACAAACCGATGCGGAAAGCGACATCCTGCGCGCCGGCCCCAAGCGGTTTTCCCCTTACCGCCTCAATCGCATAGAACATCAGGTGGCCGCCATCAAGTACCGGTACAGGCATTAGGTTCAACAACCCAATGGAAACCGACAGAACGGCAGCCAACTGTAGCACGGCTGCAATACCCAGCGACGCCATCTGGCCGGAGGCCTGGGCGACACGGATGGGGCCACCGAGCTGATCCGCCTTCATGTAGCCGCCAAGAAGATTGCCGATATATTCGAACGTTCCGGTGACGATGTGCCCGGTCTGCCTGACACCTTCGGCCACTGCGCCGAGCGGTGTGAAGCTTTCCTTGCGGAAATGGCCCATCTCCTGGTTGGTGACGATGCCGATGATGCCGACTTCCATCTTGTTGCCGAACTGGTCGGTCATGACGGTCGAAAGCGGAACCATCGGAAAATCGCGTTTTTCGCCACGCCGCTCGACGGTCACGACAATGTTGCGGCCCGGGCGGATGCTGACGTAGCGGCGAACGTCGTCGAATGTCGTCACCTTGTCGCCGTCAATTGCCACAAGGAGGTCGCCTGGTTCGATCCCCGCCTGGGCGGCCGCGCTATCCGGCTTGACCTCCGCTACCACAGGGTCGGCAACCTGGCGGCCGTATATGGCAAACAGGACGGAGAAGATGGCAATCGCCAGAATAAAATTGGCAATGGGACCCGCTGCCACCGTGGCGGCACGCTTCCAGAGCGCGGCACCGACGAATGACTGGGCACGTTCGGCCTCGCTCATGGCGTAGACCGCATCGATGTCCGGCTTGCTGGAGGCGTCCTGGTCACCGAAGAATTTCACATAGCCGCCGAGCGGGATTGCCGAGAGTTTCCAGCGGGTGCCGTGGCTGTCCGTGTAGCCCGCAATCTCCGGGCCGAACCCGACGGAGAATGCCAGGATGCGGATGCCGGACCATCGGCCGACAAGGTAGTGGCCCATCTCATGGACGAACACCAGCAGCGATAGCACCAGCACGAAGGGCAGGATGTAGCCTACGAGGAAGCTGACGATGCTCATTATGCTGCCCATGAACGGATCCTGTATGTTTTGATTTCAGACACCCAGCAATACGCCGCCCAAGGACGACATCTCGCCTCCCGCCATCAACGACAGCACGATAGCCAACAAGAAGCCTGCAAAACAAGCGAAAACGAGGCCGTCGGCACGATCCATCACGCCACCATGTCCGGGAATGAGATGGCCGGAGTCCTTGACGCCGAAACGACGCTTGATGAAGGACTCGAAGAGGTCGCCAGCCTGGCTGCAGACCGACAGCAGGAGAGCCACCAGTACCACCCGGAGCCCTGTGCCGGGGAAGAAGCACCAGACGACTGCCGGGCCTATGATCACAGCCGCAAGAGTGCCGCCTGCGGCTCCGGACCACGTCTTGCCGGGGGAAATGCGCGGCGCAAGCTTCGGCCCACGCAGCGCGCGGCCGACGAAGTAGGCAAGGATGTCGGTTGCCCAGACAGTCGCAAAAATGAACAGCATCAATACGAAGCCGAGGAAGTCGTCGTCGCGGATTTCCGACATGGCGATGACCGTCAGGCCCGCGTAGACGATGCCGACCGGCAACCACCAGCTTTTTTTTCGGGCCGCAACGAGGCCCATGCCGAGGACCGTGAAAAGCAGCAGCGCGCCGACCGCATAGACCGATTCTCGCGCCAGCGTGGCGATGACAATGACGACGACCGCGAGCCAGCCTAGGGCAGCTCCCGGAAAGTCGCGATCCCGCAGGCCGGTGATGGTCGACCACTCGTAGTAGATGAGGAGCCCTATGACCGATGCCAGCAGCCGGAACACCGAGCCGCCGTGCCAGGTGGCCAACAGGACCACGACTGCCATGACGACGCCCGATATAATTCGAAGCCTGAGTTCGCGGCTCATTTAGAGACCCACGGCGGCGGTCGGCTTGGCCGACAGGGCCCCGAAGCGGCGATCACGAGCGGCATAGCGCTCGAGTGCGGACAGGAACAGGGCGCGGCTGAAATCCGGCCAGTAGTCCGGCACAAACATGAACTCAGAATAGGCAGCCTGCCAGAGCAGGAAGTTGGAGAGCCGCTCCTCGCCGCTGGTGCGGATGATGAGGTCCGGGTCGGGAATTCCGGCCGTATCCAGCCGCCCGTCGATCAGTGCCGGCGTAATATCCTGCGGCCGCAAGCGTCCCGCCTCGACATCCTTGGCAAGACTGACAATGGCGCGGGCGATTTCGTCGCGGGAGCCGTAATTGAAGGCGATGACCAGCGTCAGCGCTGTGTTGTTCTTGGTTGTCTCTTCGGCTTCGATCAACAGCGGCAGGATGTCGCCCCGCAGGTTCTGGCGATCGCCGATGACGCGGATGCGGACATTCTGCCGGTGCAACTCGCTGAGGTCGCGACGGATGAATGCCTTCAGAAGCCCAAGCAGGTCGGTGACTTCGGCCTCTGGACGGCGCCAGTTTTCCGAAGAAAACGCGAACAGCGTCAGGTACTTGATACCAACATCGCCAGCAGCGCGAACGGTCTCGCGGACTGCATCGACGCCCTTGCGATGCCCCATGGTGCGCGGCAGGCCGCGCGCACTGGCCCAGCGGCCGTTGCCGTCCATGATGATGGCGACGTGCTCGGGGACTATCATAAGGCTAGACTCTGACATGGGTATCCAGTTCGTTCGACGGCAGGACGCTGGTTCGTGCAGACCTAAACCTGCATGATTTCCTTTTCCTTATCGATGAGCAAGCGGTCGATGTCGGAAATCGAGTCATCCGTCATCTTCTGCACGCGGTCCGATTTGGCGCGGGTTTCGTCCTGGCCGAGAGCCCCGTCCTTTTCGGCCTTCTTCAGGCCATCCATGCCATCGCGGCGGACGTTGCGAATCGCAACCTTGGCCTTCTCGGCATATTCGTGGGCAACCTTGACCAGCGAGCGGCGACGCTCCTCGTTGAGTTCCGGCAGCGGAATGCGCAGGTTCTGGCCATCCATGATCGGGTTCAGGCCGAGGTTGGATTCGCGAATGGCGCGATCGACGGCGCTCACCATGGACTTGTCCCAGACAGAGACTGAGAGCATGCGGGGTTCCGGAATGGTGATGTTGGCGACCTGGTTCAGCGGCACGCGCGAACCGTAGGCATCGACCGTTACCGGATCGAGGATGTTTGCCGACGCACGGCCGGTGCGCAGCGAGGCGATGTCGCCCTTGAAGGCGGAAATCGCGCCGTCCATGCGGCGCTTGATTTCGTTGAGGTCGGTGTTGCCACTCATGTCTTTACTCCCGTCGTCAATGCGGCGTCGATCCACGACGCCATGAGATTGTCAGTTGTCGGATACGACGGTCTTGTAGCCGCCGCCGGTCAGGATCTGGGCGAAACCGCCCTTTTCATGGATAGAAAATACGATGATCGGGATGGAATTCTCGCGCGCCAGTGCGACGGCGGCGACATCCATCACGGCCAGACCCTTTTCCAGCACCTGGCTGTGGGTCAGATGTTCGAAACGGGTAGCGTCCGGCACCTTCTTCGGATCGGCCGAATAGATGCCGTCGACCTGCGTGCCCTTGAAGATGGCCTGGGCGCCCATTTCCGCGGCGCGCAAGGCAGCAGCCGAATCGGTGGTGAAGAACGGGTTGCCGGTGCCGCCAGCAAAAATCACGACGCGGCCGAGCGACAGATGATAGAGCGTGGCGCGCTGCGAAAAGCTCTCGCAGATTTCAGGCATGGCGATGGCCGACAGCACCACCGTGTCGATTCCAAGCTTGCGCAAGGAAGTCGCCAGCGCCAGCGCGTTGATGACGGTTCCCAGCATACCCATGTGGTCGCCGGTGACGCGGTCGCCGCCTTTGGAGGCCACCGCGACGCCGCGAAAGATGTTTCCGCCGCCTACAACCACGCCGACTTCGACGCCCATGTGGCGGGCTTCGGCAATGTCTGAGGCAATCCGGTCGGCAACTTCGACATCGATGCCAAAGCCCTGGGTCCCCATCAGAGCTTCACCAGACGCCTTCAGCAAGACGCGCTTGTAAATCGGCTCGGACATGGTTGCTCCTAAGATTGATCGTAAAAAGCCGGATACACGAAGGGCATCGCGTTGTCACGCGATGCCCTCTGGTTTTCCCGCAGTAAGCAGACCGACGATCAGCCCTTGGCGACGGCAGCGACTTCAGCTGCGAAGTCAGTCTCTTCCTTCTCGACGCCATCGCCGAGCAGCAGGCGTGCCATGCCGGTGATCTCGATCGGCGCGCCGACTGCCTTTTCGGCTTCCTTGATGGCAGCGCCGACCGTCAGGTCAGGGTTGATGACGAAAGCCTGCGACAGAAGAGCGACTTCCTCGAAGAACTTGCGCATGCGGCCATCGACCATCTTTTCGATGATGGCTTCCGGCTTGCCGGATTCGCGAGCCTGTTCGATGAACACGTTGCGTTCGCGTTCGGCAACAGCAGTATCGACGTCTTCAGGACGCAGGGCGAGCGGTGCCGTGGCAGCGATGTGCATGGCAACCTGGCGACCGATGGCATTCAGCGCATCCTTGTCACCGGTCGATTCCAGCGCAACGAGAACGCCGAGCTTGCCGAGGCCGTCGGAGACTGCATTGTGGATGTAGGTCGAGACGACGCCCGACTTGACCGACAGCAGAACCGTGCGACGCAGGTTCATGTTCTCGCCGATCGTGCCGATAGCATCCTTGATGGTGTCGGCGACGGACTTCTCAGAATCCGGATAGGTCGCAGCGGCAACGGCTTCGACCGAACCGTCGGTCGTCAGGGCAACCTTGGCGATGTTGCGGACGATACCCTGGAAGGCATCGTTACGAGCAACGAAGTCGGTTTCGGAGTTGACTTCGACGACAACGGCCGATGTGCCGGCGCTGGCAACGCCGATGAGGCCTTCGGCAGCCGTGCGGCCAGACTTCTTGTCAGCCTTGGAGATCCCCTTGGCGCGCAGCCAGTCGATCGCGGCTTCCATGTCGCCGGCGGTCTCGGTGAGTGCCTTCTTGCAGTCCATCATGCCTGCGCCGCTCTTTTCGCGCAGTTCCTTTACCAGTGCAGCCGTGATTTCAGCCATTATTTGCCTCTTGTCGGTTGGTATGGTGCGCTGACGGCATCAGCCGGCGCGGCACCCGGTTTGAGGGACGAAATGTACCCCTATGCATGACAGCGTTATGAAAGCGCGCCACACGGAATGATTTTCAAACGATAGCATATCGGTGGATCTACGCCGAATGCCTTCGCCTGAAACAGGTAAGGCCGCTGAAACTTGCTCAAGTCACCAACGGCCTTATCTGAATTTCAGTCGCGGCCAGGCAGATTTTCATCCGCCTGCCGCTCGGTCAATCAAGCCTGCGGAGCAGGAGCAACTTCTTCTTCCAGGGTCGGCTCGAGCGGTGCTTCGAAAGCAGCGCCGAGATCGCGGCCGGACGAGCCCTGCTGACGGGCGATGCCGTCGATGGCAGCGCGCGAGATCAGTTCGCAATAGAGCGAGATGGCGCGCGAGGCGTCGTCGTTGCCCGGGATCGGATAATCGATCTGATCCGGATCGCAGTTCGAGTCGATGATCGCAACAACCGGGATGCCGAGACGCTTTGCTTCGTCGATGGCAATCTTTTCCTTGTTGGTGTCGATGATGAACATCAGGTCAGGTGTGCCACCCATGTCGCGGATACCGCCGAGAGCCTTGTCCAGCTTTTCGCGTTCACGCTCAAGGTTGAGGCGTTCCTTCTTGGTGAAGCCCTGGGCGTCGCCGTTGAGGATTTCGTCGAGCTTGCGAAGGCGCTGGATCGAATTGGAGATGGTCTTCCAGTTCGTCATCATGCCGCCGAGCCAACGCGAGTTAACGTAATACTGAGCAGAACGCTTCGCGCTGTCAGCGATGATTTCAGACGCCTGGCGCTTGGTGCCGACGAACAGGACGCGGCCGCCACGGGCAACGGTGTCGCTGACAACCTGCAGGGCGCGGGTGAGCAAAGGAACGGTCTGCTGAAGGTCGATGATGTGGATGTTGCTGCGGTCGCCAAAGATATATGGCTTCATCTTCGGGTTCCAGCGGTGTGTCTGGTGGCCGAAGTGAACGCCGGCTTCGAGAAGCTGGCGCATAGAAAAATCGGGCAATGCCATGCCTGGGTTACTCCTTATCCGGTTGAACCTCCGCAAGGCGAACAGCATCTTCTAGGAAGATACCACCGGGTGGAACGGTCCGGATTTCTCCCGGACAATCCCTTGCCTCACGTGTGGAATGAGTTGCCCATACTCTTCCCAGAGCAGAAAGGCAAGCAGTGTCGTTAAAATTACGCTAGCCCAGGACCTCGCATGCCAAAGGCCTACTTGCAGGCTTTGGCGTCCAGCATTTCGAGCTTGGTCAGCTTTCCCGTCAAAACGAAATCGCCATAGTCCATCGTCAGGTCGCGGGTGATGCCGTTTTCGTAGAGCTTGAATGACATGCGGTAGACGGGCGTGGCGTCTCCATGGGCCTTCTCGTTGAAGTATGCGACCGTCACAGGCCAGAACGGCGTCTTGGCAAAGGCACCCGCCTTGTCGGCGTCCGTGGTATCGCCAGCCTTTGGCGTTTCCGCCTTGCCGACCACGGTGGTTGCGGCCAGCGATCGATCGCCATCGTCCGACCCGTCGAACACGTGGGCCTCAAAGAAGGTCTTGCCGAGCTTGGCGTTGTGGATGATGTCCAGCATATGCTCGGTCGGGAAGCGGCTCTCGGCCAGATCGATCTGCTTGGCAGACGGCTGCGCCAGATCGACCTTGACGCCTTTGGCGCTGTCGGCAGCAGCGCCACGGACATCCTTGTCCAGTGCGTCGTCGGTAAACGACTTGGTCTCGAACTTGAAAATCCGCTTGGTCAGGTCCTCGAAGGTCGTCGTCTGCTGGTCGCTCATGCGGGTCGCGTCGCCGGTATCGATCTGGGTCACGAACCGGAAATTGGTGGTGAAGCCGGAGCAGTCAGAACCGGTGAATTCATAGACCATGCGACCGTACATGCCGGCGATACCGGAGCGATCCGTGGCATCCTTGAGTTCGAGATCGTAGATCGCACGATGGGCCACCAGCCCGCTCGGACCGGCTGCCTGCGCCGTTGCAAAAGACAGGCAAAGAGCGCCTGTACTGCCAAGGAGAACCGCGGCAAGACTCGAACGGAACATGCATTATCTCCTGTTGGACTCGCACACGATGTTATAAGAACGCTTTCGGTTAAACAAAGGCAAGCGCCCCCACATTGCGCGGATTGAGCCTTGATGACGGATTTTTGACGAAGTTACAACAAACGGGAGACGAAAATGTCCGACGAGATCAATGCCCGCCTGAGCCAGCTGGGCATCACCCTGCCCCAGGCGGCAGCGCCAGCCGCCAACTATGTTCCCTACGTCATCAGCGGCAACATGCTTACGATATCGGGCCAGTTGCCGATGGAAAACGGCAAGGTCGCCATCACCGGTCATCTCGGCCGAAACGTCGATGTCGCCACCGGTCAGCGGGCGGCGGAGCTTTGCGCCATCAATATCCTGTCGCAGGCGAGTGCTGCCCTCGGCGGCGATCTCGGCCGTATCAAGCGGCTGATCAAGCTCAACGGCTTTGTCGCCTCGGTGCCTGAGTTCGGCGAGCAGCACCTGGTCATCAATGGCGCCTCCAACCTGCTGGCAACCGTCCTAGGCGATGCCGGCAAGCATGCCCGCGCAGCCGTCGGCATGGCTGCCTTGCCGTTCAACGCCGCCGTCGAGATCGATGCCATCATGGAAATCGGCGAATGAGCGAGATCGCCTGGCTCACCGCGCAACCGGTTGCCCATCGCGGCTATCACGACATGAACAAGACTGTCTGGGAGAATACGCTTTCGGCATTCTCCCGTGCTATCGAGGCCGGGTTTGCGATCGAGTGCGACCTGCACTACGCCGCCGACGGCGTCCCGGTGGTCTTCCACGACGACGACCTGCAGCGGCTCTGCAACCTGCCGGGCGCACTGCGCGACCGCAGTTCGCAGGAACTCGGCCTGCTTTCGGTCGGAGGCACCAAAGACCGCATCCCAACGCTCAAACAGCTGCTGCAGCTCTGCGACGGAAAGGTGCCGCTGGTACTCGAACTGAAAGGCAAGGCGGGCGAAGATGCAGGCTTCGCCGAGACCGTGCTCGAGGTTCTCGAAGGTTACAAGGGCCATGTCGCGCTGATGAGCTTCGATCACTGGCTGCTCAAGGATCTGAAGGCGCTGAAGCCGCCCTACCCGGTTGGCCTCACCGCCGACGGTTTCAAGCCTGAGACGTTTTTTGCCCATGACGAAGCCATGCAACTGGGTCTAGACTTCATCTCGTATTTTCACGGCGACCTGCCAAACGATTTCGTGACGGCGCAGCGCCAGCGCGGCATACCGGTCATCACCTGGACCGTGCGCGACGAGGCGGGAATCAAGCGGACGCTCGCCAACGCCGACCAGATGACATTCGAAGGTTTCGACCCCAGGGAAAGCCCTATCCTCATCCATGACAGATGAACTGATCTTTCGCGCCGAACAGTCGTTCAAATCCATCTCTCCGGAGAGTTGGTCCCGGCTTGCCGGGGCCGCGCGGTCCGGCAGCATCCTGCCCTACAATCCCTTCGTATCGCATGCCTATCTATCGTCACTGGAGGAATCCGGGTCGGCGACCGAGAGGACGGGCTGGCTCGGGCACCATCTTTTGCTGGAAAAACCCGATGGCACCTTGCTCGGCGCCGTCGCCGGATATCTGAAAAACCATAGCCAGGGCGAATACGTCTTCGACCAGGGTTGGGCCGACGCTTTTGAGCGGGCCGGCGGTTCATATTATCCCAAGCTGCAATGCGCGGTGCCCTTTACGCCGGCAACCGGGCCACGGCTGCTGGTGGCCGAAGGCCATGATCGCGACATGCTGCAGCCGGCATTGGCCGAAGGCCTCAAGGAAGTCACGCGGCAGATCGGTATTTCGTCGGCACACATCACGTTCCTGCCGAAAGCCGAGGTGGAACTGTTCGAGACGGATGGCTACCTTCACCGCACCGACCAGCAGTTTCACTTCATCAACAATGGCTATGCAAACCACGATGCGTTTCTCGAAACGCTCGCCTCGCGCAAGCGCAAGGGGCTGAAGAAAGAACGGCGGGCGGCGCTCGAAGGCGGCATCACCATCGACTGGCTGACCGGCAAGGACCTCACAGAGGATATCTGGGATCAGTTCTTTACCTTCTACATGGACACCGGCAGCCGCAAATGGGGCCGACCCTACCTCACCCGCAAATTCTACTCGCTGATCGGCGAACGGATGGCCCACGACATCCTGCTGATCATGGCCAAGCGCGACGGCCGTTATGTTGCCGGCGCCATCAACTTCATCGGCGGCGATGCGCTCTACGGCCGCCATTGGGGCTGCATCGAGGATCACCCCTTCCTGCATTTCGAGGTCTGCTACCACCAGGCCATCGATTTCGCGCTTGCCAAGGGGCTGCAGCGGGTCGAAGCGGGAGCACAGGGAGAGCACAAGCTGGCGCGCGGCTACCTGCCCGTCACCACCCACTCGGCACATTTCATCGCCCATCCCGGCCTCCGTCGGGCCGTCGGTGACTATCTCGAGCGCGAGCGGCAGGAAGTGGAGCAAATGGGCGAGATCCTCGCCGAGCACAGCCCCTTCCGAAAGGGCGAGCGGCAGGATTAGCTAGGTCTTTGGAGGCATCAGCATGGTCAGCAGACGATCGCTTGGGTGGCGCGCAGTTCCGCCGCTGATCCTCCTTCTGGCACTGCCGGCGTTGGCGGAAGAACCGATCAAAGCCGCCGCCAGCGATGTGCTCGACCTCTGCACCGCGCCCCTTCCTACCGATGCGGGAAGAAAGGCCGAAAAACTCGGCTGGCAGCACGTCCCCGCCAGCACCATCGACACACTGCGACCTCTGCTTGAGCCGCTTGGCGGCGGAACCAAGATCATTCAGGGCTGGGAAGGCGGCGACGCGCTGGGCTCCGAAATGATCGCCTATGCCTATGATGCTCTCGCCAGTGACGGGTCGTTCACGGCGATGCTGAAATCTTTTTTGCCTGGAGGCCATGCCTGCCTCTACGTTGGGTCGGCGGACGTCGCTGCGCTAACGGACGAGATCACCCGACGCCTTGGCACAGCCCCGACCAACGATCCAGCAATAGCGACGATAGCCACTGTTTCAAGATGGGAAACGTCCTCGGCGATCGCCACTCTCAGGGACATTTCACTGATTTAACCGCCCTACAAGGTTGCGTTGACTGTGATCACCAAATAAAAATCCGGACACATTTTCGTGGCTGTTGCGCATAGCGAAGCAAAGATCGCCCCGAATTCAAGGAGGAACTTTCGATGGCCGCAATCTACGACAGCAGCAACATCTTTGCAAAAATCCTGCGTGGCGAGATCCCGTGTCACAAGGTGTACGAGGACGATTTCAGTCTGGCGCTGATGGATGTCATGCCGCAGGACGCTGGTTATCCCCAAGCAGCCGTCCCGCAACCTGCTCGACGCCTCGCCCGAGGCGCTGTCGCATCTGATTGTGGTGGTTCAAAAGGTCGCAAATGCCGTCAGGCAGGCGTTCGACGCCGACGGCGTCTCCGTCCTCCAGTTCAACGAGCCATCCGCCGGGCAGACCGTCTTTCACCTCCACTTCCACATCGTCCCGCGCCACGAGGGAGCAGCACTCAAGCCGCATTCCGGCAAGATGGAGGATGGCGCAGTGCTGGCCGAAAACGCGCGCAAGATAATTGAGGCGATGTCCTGACGATTGGTGCGGACCGTTGATCAATGCGAGTTAATGGCTGTCGGTGTGTCAATGTGGTAGGACGAGTGGCACGTAGGTAGCTGACGCGTGGACGCCTGTGCATGTTCTGCTGTCGCAGTTCAACAAGGGGCATGCATCGACCGCTCTCCCACCATAAAAAATGCCGGGCTTTTGACCCGGCATTTTCTTGGATAGTCGTTACTTCTTGCGTGGCACCTTCGGCACCGTCGAGCTCTTGCGGGCCGGTTTGGCGTCTTCGTCGCCGCCAACTGTGGCCTTCACCTTTTTGGGTGCAGGCTTGGGGCCGGTTGCGATGTCGGCATTCTCGACGTTTTCGGCAATCACTACATCGCCGTCTTCGACCTCGATCGTAGGATCGACGACCTCGGCTTCAGGCTTCGGCTTGATACGGGCCGTCTCGGCGATGCATTCGAGCAGGATGCCTGGCTTGCCGTCTTCCTTCGGGCCGACCGTGACATTGACCACGCCACCCTTCTTCAGCTTGCCGAAGAGGATCTCGTTGGCCAATGGCTTCTTGATGTTCTCCTGGATGACGCGTCCGAGCGGACGGGCACCCATTTTCTCATCATAGCCGTTTTCAGCCAGCCAATTGGTGGCATCGTCGTGCAGGTCGAAGGTGATGTTGCGTTCGGACAGCTGGGCTTCCAGCTGCATGATGAACTTCTGAACCACCTTGTAGATGACCTTGTTCGGCAGCGCTGCGAACGGAATGATCGCATCGAGGCGGTTGCGGAATTCCGGCGTGAAGAGCCTGTTCAGCGCTTCCTCGTCTTCGCCCGTCCGCTTTGCCGAGCCGAAGCCCATGGCAGCCTTGGCCATTTCAGACGCACCCGCATTCGTCGTCATGATCAGGATGACGTTGCGGAAGTCGATCTTCTTGCCGTTGTGGTCCGTCAGAGAGCCGTGATCCATGACCTGCAACAGGATGTTGAAGATGTCCGGATGGGCCTTCTCGATTTCATCGAGCAGCACGACGCAATGCGGATGCTGGTCGACGCCATCGGTCAACAGACCGCCCTGGTCAAAGCCGACATAGCCGGGAGGTGCGCCGAGCAGCCGCGAGACCGTGTGACGCTCCATGTACTCCGACATATCGAAGCGCAGCAGTTCGACGCCGAGCGACGAGGCAAGTTGCTTGGCGACCTCGGTCTTGCCGACGCCTGTCGGGCCCGAGAAGACGTAGGAGCCGATTGGCTTGTCGGGTTCCCGCAGACCTGCACGGGCGAGCTTGATTGCCGTCGACAGGGCCTCGATGGCCGGATCCTGACCGTAGACGACCGAGCGCAGTTCCTTTTCCAGGTTGGCGAGAACCATCTCGTCGTCCTTGGAGACCGACTTCGGCGGAATGCGCGCCATCGTCGCGATCGTCGCTTCGATTTCTTTCTCGGTGATCAGCTTGCGACGCTTGGACGGCGGCAGCAGCATCTGGGCTGCACCCGTTTCGTCGATGACGTCGATCGCCTTGTCCGGCAGCTTGCGGTCGGACAGGTAGCGGGCCGACAGTTCGACGGCCGACTTGATCGCCTCGTTGGAGTAACGCAGATGGTGGTACTCTTCGAAATAGGGCTTCAGGCCCTTCATGATTTCGATGGCATCCTCGATCGACGGTTCGACGACGTCGATCTTCTGGAAGCGGCGCACGAGTGCCCGGTCCTTTTCGAAGAACTGACGGTATTCCTTGTAGGTCGTCGAGCCGATGCAACGGATCGCACCGGAAGACAAGGCCGGCTTCAGCAGGTTCGATGCATCCATCGCGCCGCCGGACGTGGCACCGGCGCCGATGACGGTATGGATCTCGTCGATGAACAGCACGGAGCCCGGATATTCCTCGAGTTCCTTGACGACCTGCTTGAGGCGCTCTTCGAAGTCACCGCGATAGCGGGTGCCGGCGAGCAGCGTGCCCATGTCGAGCGAGAAGATCGTCGCATCCTGCAGCGCTTCGGGAACCTTGCCCTCGACGATGCGCTTGGCCAGACCTTCGGCGATGGCGGTCTTGCCGACGCCAGGGTCGCCCACATAGAGCGGGTTATTCTTGGAGCGGCGGCACAGGACCTGGATGGTCCGGTTGACCTCGGAGTGGCGGCCGATCAGCGGATCGATCTTGCCGGTCTTGGCCTTCTCGTTGAGGTTGACGCAATAGGCCTTGAGGGCGTCCTGCGCCTTCTTGGGTCCGCCTTCTTCCTGCTCGCCGCGCGATGTCGGCTTGCTTTCGGCATCGCCATCGTCGACGCCGCGCGGAGACCGGACCTGGGAGGAGCCCGGGCGCTTGCCGATACCGTGCGAGATGTAGTTCACCGCGTCGTAGCGGGTCATCTCCTGCTCCTGCAGGAAGTATGCGGCATGGCTTTCGCGCTCGGCGAAGATGGCGACGAGAACATTGGCGCCCGTCACTTCTTCGCGGCCCGAAGACTGCACATGGATCACGGCCCGCTGGATGACGCGCTGGAAGCCGGATGTCGGCTTGGAGTCCTCGTCATATCCGGTGATCAGGTTCGATAGTTCGTTGTCCACATATTCGATCAGCGTCTTGCGAAGCGAATCGAGGTCGACATTACAGGCGCCCATGACTGCCGCTGCATCTGCGTCGTCTACCAACGCCAACAGCAGATGTTCGAGTGTGGCATATTCATGATGCCGCTCGTTCGCGTATGTCAGTGCCTGATGCAGTGCCTTCTCGAGACTAGGCGAAAATGTTGGCACGTCAGATCCTCACTTCTTTTCCATAACACATTGTAGCGGGTGCTGGTGCTGCCGAGCGAAGTCCATCACTTGGCTTACCTTGGTCTCCGCCACTTCATATGTAAATATTCCACATTCGCCCACACCGTGATTATGAACGAGCAGCATAATACGGGTGGCTCCCTCGCGGTCCTTCTGGAAGAAACGCTCCAGAATGTGGATCACGAATTCCATTGGTGTGTAGTCGTCATTCAGTATCAGCACGCGGTATAGATTGGGCTTCTTCGTCTTGGCTTTCGTCCGCGTAATGACCGAGGTCTCGCGATTACCGTTGCCCCCGTTCCTTTCGCTATCCTTCTGCATCCGGATCGGCTTGGCGATCATAGTCGTTCATTCCTCAAAGCACTCGGCGGGCATCGTTCAATTGCAAATCACCGGCCGAATATCCGAAACCCTAACTTAGTTCATATTGGCGGGATTTTAAGCCCCCCACTCAACACTGCAATCACAATTCGTCTTCAAACAGGGCCACACCCTAAAAATCGCCCGAAAACAGCGATGGCGCCCGAACAAAAATGCAAGAGACCGGCGCGCGTTGCACGACCGGTCTTCTGAATAGGCTTGGCGGCCGTCTTACGTCGCCGCAATCAGGCGGCTCCATTGGCCGAATCCCCGGCGTTACCACTTGATCTGGCAGCAGCTTTCCGGGCGGGGTCGTATACCGACTTGGCAAGACCGGCGTACATCTCACCGATCTTCGCCGCCTCGGCGACAAAGCCCTCGTAGTAGGATTTCGCGAAATTGCTCTGAAGCTCCAAGGCAGCATCGAGGCTTGTCACACTCGACAGCGTGCCAACATGCGACACTGCGTCCTCGAATGATTTCTTGGAATAGCCCGCCGCCTCTGCGGCAATGGCCTGCACGCTCAAGGCGGCCTGGGTGTAGTTCTTAAGCGCCTCGTCGATGGCGTCGGTGTCGGGCGCAGCGTTCTGGTTGTCGTTCAGCATAGGGTCCTCCAACCGTAGTCGATTGAAGAAAATTTAGGTGCACTGCACAAATAGTCAACCGTTTCGACGATTTTGCGCATCACCTTGAGTTGTACGACGGGTCAATGATCGCGGCGCTGACGCCCGCTCCACTTGATCCCTCAGGGTCCTGTACCAGCCGCCGAAGCGGCCGGTTGGCATCTTAGATCAAAGATCGACCTCGAGGATGGCCATCGAGAAATTGTAGGAACGATCGCCATCTTCGTCGTCGACATAGACGAGACCCAGGAATTCATCGCCCAGGTAGACTTCGGCCGAATCGTCCTTGCGAGGACGCGCCTTGACCGCCATCAGCGGGTTGAGGCTGCGTTTGAAATAGGCGTCGAGCTTCTTGATTTCGTCTGGCTTCACGATTGATCTCCGTAACCGTAGATTGGGGGCGGGTTGTTGCATGGGAAAAGCGGCGATGTAAAGACAAAGGCGGCCCTCAGCCGCCTTACCGCCGCGAGCATGGCGGCTCGGTCAGATTCCGGCGCCGATAATCTGGTCCATAATGCGCGATGGCTCGGAGCAACCGGCGGTTCCAACGACCTTGGCCGGCACACCGGCGACGGTGGTGTTCGGCGGTACTGCCTTCAGCACCACGGAGCCTGCCGCGATCCGCGAGCAATGGCCGATGGCGATATTGCCGAGGATCTTCGCGCCGGCGCCGATGAGCACGCCGTTGCCGATCTTCGGGTGACGATCGCTGCCTTCCTTGCCCGTGCCGCCAAGGGTGACGCCGTGGAGGATGGAGACGTTATCGCCGATGACCGCCGTCTCGCCGACGACGAGGCCCGTGGCATGGTCGAGGAAGATGCCCTTGCCGAGACGCGCGGCCGGATTGATGTCGGTCTGGAAAACGCTCGACGCACGGCTCTGGAGGTAGAGCGCAAAATCCCGTCGGCCGCGATTGAGCAGCCAGTGGGCGAGCCGATGTGTCTGGATCGCCTGGAACCCCTTGAAATAGAGCACCGGCTCCATGAAGCGGAGGCAGGCCGGATCGCGGTCGTAGAACGCCTGGATATCAACGCGCAGGATTGCTCCCCATTCCGGCCAATCCGTCAGCATCTCGTCGAACGTCTGGCGCAAGAGGATCGCCTGGATATCAGGATGATCGAGGCGCTCGCAGATCCGGTAGATCACGCATTCCTCGAGCGACCGGTGATTGACCACGGTCGAATAGAGGAAAGCGGCCAGCACAGGATCCCGTTCAGCCGCAGCCCGCGCTTCGTCACGCATGCTGTCCCAGATGGGGTCGACCGTCTTGACGCTGTCGATATGGCGAATATCCGATGTCGCTACCATGGGTCGCGTCCTCTTTCCGTATTGGAAGATCGTTATATAGAGCAAGATCAGAGCAATATAAATGGGTGAGGCAGGCTCTATCTTTGGAATGGATTTGCTGGACCTAGGCCGAGACCTCGCCACCCGGCCGGCTGCCGCCATCTTCCAGCGCCACGCGCTGGTAGAATTCCAGGACCGCCGCCTTGAAGACGCGGTCGCCGACGGCAAGCATATGGTCGCGACCCGGTATATCGAGGGCTTGCGCATGCTGCATCAGCGCTGCGAGTTCCTGCGGCGAACCGGCGATGTCGTCCTTGGTGCCGACACCGATCAGGGTCGGTGCGGCAATCGTTCCCATGTCGTCCCGGCTGATGAGATCTCGGGAACCGCGAATGCATGCGGCCAGCGCAACGCGGTCGCTTTTCGTCTGGTCGGCAAAGCTGCGGAACATGCGGCCTCGGGCATGCTCCACGGTCTCCAGCGACGGTGCCAGAAGCGCATCGGCAATCGGATCCCAGTCGCCGACGCCATCCGTCATGCCGATCCCGAGGCCGCCGAGCACCAGCGAGCGAACCCTCTCAGGCCGGGCGAGCGCCAGGAAGCTGGAAATACGGGCGCCCATCGAATAGCCCATCACATGGGCACGCGCGATGTCGAGATGATCGAGAAGTGCCGATGCATCTTCCGCCATCACCCAAGGGCGATAGGCGTCCGGCTCATGTGGCTTGCCGCTGGCGCCATGGCCGCGATTGTCGAGAGCAATGACCCGGTAGCCCGCCTCGCCCAGCGTCTTTAGCCAGCCGGGATAAACCCAGTTGACTGCGGCAGTCGAAGCGAAGCCGTGTATCAGCAGGACCGGGGGAGCCTGGCGGTCACCCTCGTCAAAATAGGCCAACTCCAGGTCATCATGGCGGAAAGTGGAGAAATCGGGGGCGTTGAGGTTCATCGTATCGTTCCTGTGTCGACGCCCTTCCTAAATTATCGACGCCGCCCGGTGAACCCTGCCCTGCACAAAATCTGGTGAGGCACAAAATCTGTCACGTCGCCTTGCGTTTCGCACTACACAACCCGGTCGAACGATTATAAGGTCGCGCCACTTATCAGAAGCTTTTGGAGATCCGCATGGCCGGCCATAATATTCCGCATTTCCAGAACGACGGCGGCCATCGGGTGATCGAGATCGGCGTCAAGGAGTTCATGTGCACCGGCGCTTCCTCCCCCTTCGACCATCCGCATATCTTCATCGACATGGGCGACGATAACGAAAAAGTCTGCTCCTATTGCTCGACCCTCTATCGCTTTAACCCCTCGCTGAAAGCCGATCAGACCAATCCGACCGGCTGTGTCTTCGAGTTCAGGGCCGCTTGAACCGCCGGGAGCGGACGCTCCAATGCTCTTGAAGACTGTCGCGATCATCGGTGCCGGTATCGCAGGGCTGACCACAGCCCTATCTTTTGCCCGGCACGGGATCGAATCAGAAATTTTCGAAAGGGCCGAGACGCTGACAGAAGTCGGCGCCGGCCTGCAGATATCGCCGAACGCATCGCGGATCCTCGATGAACTCGGCCTGCTCGACGAGCTCGCCGACTTGTGGCTTGAGCCGGAGGCCATCCGCCTCGTTTCCGGACGCTCGCTACGCCAGATCGCTGCCGTGCCCAGCGGTGCCTTTGCGCGCGTCCGCTGGGATGCACCCTACGGCGCCCTGCACCGCGCGACCCTGCAAGGCGTCCTGTTGCGGGCCGTGCAAGCCAGTCCGCTCTGTCGTCTGCATTTCGGCGCAGGCTTCGATGCCTCAACACCGGATGCCCTGTGGCCAGGCGGACGGAAGCCGGAGCTGATCGTTGGCGCCGATGGTGTCTGGTCCAAGGTGCGCAGCAGCGTGGCTGGCAGCGGCAACCCGAAGTTTTCCGGCAACATCGCCTGGCGCTTCATGGTCCCCGAGGCCGACGCGCCGGCGATTCTCGATCGTAGCAGCGTGACCGCCTATCTGGGCCCCGCCGCACATCTCGTCTGCTATCCGCTGAAGGAGGCGTCAGCCTTCAACTTCGTGGCGATCTGCGCCGGCGGCAGCGTCGGCCACGACTGGAGCCATTCGGCAAGCGCTGCCCAGCGCACGCTGCTGCGCCAGCATTTTTCCGGCTGGAACACCGAGCTGTCTGATCTGCTCGATCGGCAGGCGGATCCCACCGTCTGGCCGCTCTACGAGGTTGGCGCGGGACGCTGGCACAACGGCCTCGACACGGTGCTGATCGGCGATGCCGCGCATGCAATGATGCCGTTTGCAGCGCAGGGGGCTGCCATGGCGATCGAGGATGCCTTCGAGCTTGCCGGTGCAGTCAGCCGTCAGCCGTTGCCGGAAGCGCTGGTCGCCTTCGAGGCCAGACGCGAGCCGCGGATTGCCCGGCTGCGCAAACGCGCCGCCTTCAACCGCTTTGCCTACCATGCGCGAGGACCGATCCGGCTTGGACGTGACCTTGTACTGTCGCTGCGCCCGCCGCAAACCCTTGCGGCGGACCTCGACTGGATCTTCGACTACCGCGCCATCGGCTGATCAGACGGCCGCTGCCGCAGCAAGGCCTCTCTCGATGTCGGCCTTGACGTCGGCAACATCCTCGAGCCCGATCTGCAGACGCAGCACCGGACCCTCCTTGGGTGCCTTGCATATCCGCCGGTCACTGAGATTGACGTGAACGGCAAGGCTTTCGAACCCGCCCCAGGAATAGCCGAGCCCGAAGATCGACAGGGCGTCGAGGAAGGCATGCGCCTTGGCCCGGAACATGTCCGGCGTGTCGACGGCAAGCACGATCGAGAAGATGCCGCTCGAACCCGTAAAGTCGCGCTTCCAGAGATCGTGGCCCGGAAAGCTCGGCAGCGCTGGATGCAGCACGCGCGCGACATCGTCACGGCTCTCCAGCCATTCTGCGAGCGCCAGCGCGCTCTGCTGGTGCCGCTCGAGGCGGATGCCCATCGTTCTAAGCCCGCGCAGCACCTGGTAGGCATCGTCAGGGGCGCCGCAGATGCCAAGCGCGATCCGGGCGTCGTGTAGCTGCTGCCAATGGGCTGCATTCGCCGAGACGGTGCCCATGAGCACATCCGAATGCCCAGCGGGATACTTGGTCGCGGCGTGGATCGAGATATCGACGCCATGGTCGAGGGGCTTGAAATAGAGTGGCGTGGCCCAGGTATTGTCCATCGTCACGACGCAACCATGCTTGTGGGCAACGGCTGCAATCGCCGAGATATCCTGCATCTCGAAGGTGTTTGAGCCCGGCGCTTCCGTGTGCACCAGCCTGGTATTCGGCTTGATCAACTGCTCGATACCGGCGCCGACGAGCGGGTCGTAGTAATCGACCGCCACGCCCAGGCGCTTCAGCATCGTCTCGCAGAAGTTGCGGGTTGGGGTATAGACGGAATCGACGATCAGGGCGTGGTCTCCGGCCGAAAGGAACGCCAGAAACGGCACAGTAATGGCAGCAAGACCGGAGGGCACGATAATGGTCCCTGCAGAGCCCTCGAGCTCATTGATTGCCTCGCAGAGCGCATCCGTCGTCGGCGTGCCGCGCGTGCCATAGGTATACTTCTGCTCGCGGGTCTCCATCGCACGGGCGTTGGGAAACAGGACGGTCGATGCGTGGACAACCGGCGGGTTGACGAAACCATAGTAGTCGGAAGGCTTCGGCCCAGCATGCGACAAGCGGGTATTGATGCCGGCGTTTTGCAGGAAACTCTTGTTTTCGATCATCTTAATAACTGCCTCGGGCCTATCGGAAAGCTTGACTTGTGGCTGGCGAACACGGTGTCGTCAAGCCTCGCGGGCAAGCCGGTCCGGCAGGCCAACGCAACCTGCCCTTTGTAATCGCAGCGAAGACCTGACTATTTAATTTGCAGCCCAAGCCCATTCATTATGCATGCGCTCATTGTCCGGTCAAAAACCGAGAAAACACTTTCGGAAATCATGTTTATCGTGACCGAGGGTTGACCGTGACCGAATTTGCGATTGTGATGTCGGCACTCACGCCGGGGGGCAAACCAACGTCACCAACGAAAAGTTGTGCCAACGCGTGAAGAGGTTCAAATATAACAAGAGAACAACAAAGGTTGGGAAAACAATGAGCAGCAAGATTCTGACAGGTGCGGTCGGCGCGGCGATCTTCGTCCTTGGTGCATCCTATTCGCACGCTGGCACGCTTGACGATGTCAAGAAGAAGGGCTTTGTGCAGTGCGGTGTCAACGGCTCGAACCTGGCTGGCTTCGGCGCGCAGGATTCGTCTGGCAAATGGTCCGGTCTCGACGTCGACCTCTGCAAGGCAGTTGCAGCCGCCGTCTTCGGCGACGTTTCCAAGGTCAAGTACACCCCGCTTTCGGCGAAGGATCGTTTCCCGGCGCTTCAGTCAGGCGAAATCGACATTCTTGCCCGCAACACGACCTGGAGCGCCAGCCGTGACAGCCAGCTCGGCTTCGATTTCCGTGCGGTCAACTACTATGACGGCCAGGGCTTTATGGTCCACAAGGCAATCGGCGTGAAATCTGCTCTGGAACTTTCCGGCGCTGCCGTCTGCGTCCAGTCCGGCACGACGACCGAACTCAACCTCGCCGACTACTTCAAGGCCAACAAGCTCGAATACAAGCCTGTCGTGTTCGAAAAGCAGGAAGAAGTCGACGCCGCCTACTCGTCCGGCCGTTGCGACGTCTACACGACCGACCAGTCGGGCCTGTACTCGATCCGCCTGTCGCTCGCCAATCCCGACGACAACATCGTCCTTCCGGAAATCATCTCTAAGGAGCCGCTCGGCCCGGCCGTTCGCCAGAACGACTCCAAGTGGTTCGACGTGGTTTCCTTTGCCCACTACGCCATGGTTTCGGCTGAAGAGTTCGGCATCACGCAGGCAAATGTCGATGAAATGACGAAGTCCGAAAATCCGGACATCAAGCGTTTCCTCGGCCAGGAGAAGGACGAGACGATCGGCAAGGATCTCGGACTTGACGAGAAGTGGGCCTACAACATCGTCAAGCTCGTCGGCAACTACGGCGAAGTGTTCGAGCGCAACGTCGGCGAAGGCAGCCCGCTGAAGATCAAGCGTGGCCTCAACGCTCTCTGGAACAAGGGCGGCCTGCAGTACTCGCCGCCGATCCGCTAATAACCGACTGACCACGCTGCGGGAGCCCATGCTTGGTTCCCGCAGTTGAACTATAACGCCCAGAAAGGGCGAGTGGATATAAGGGGATAATGCATGGCCGTTGCAGCCGCAGAGGGGAACGGCAGCCGTCGTTCGTGGCACTCTTTGCTTTACAACCCGAAACTGCGCCAATTTATCTACCAGGCGCTGACCGTAATCTTCATTGTCTGGCTGGTCTGGTACGCGAGCTCGAATGCCGCGCAGAACCTTGAAAAAGCTAACATGAGGGCGAGCCTCACCTTCCTGAACGGCCGTGCCGGCTTCGATATCGCGCAGACGCCGATCCAGTATTCGAGTGACTCGACCTATCTGCGTGCCCTCACCCTCGGCCTGATCAACACGCTCATCGTGGCCGCCTGCGGGATCGTGACCGCAACGATCATCGGATTGCTGGTCGGCATGGGTCGCCTGTCGCACAACTGGCTGATCGCCAAACTATCGACGGTCTACGTCGAGATCTTCCGCAACATTCCGCCGCTTCTGGTCATCTTCTTCTGGTACAAGGGCGTGCTGTCTCTGCTGCCGGATGTCAAGAAGGCCATGTCTCTGCCGTTGTCCGTCTATGTCAGCAATCGCGGCGTATACATGCCCGCGCCGATCTTCGGCGCCGGCATATGGACTGTCCCGGTCGCCTGTGCCGTGGGCATTATCGGCGCCATCATCTACACCCGCTGGGCCAACAAGCGTCAGCTGGCAACTGGGAAGCGTCCGCCGGTTCTTCTCGTCAATCTCGCCTTGATCATCGGCCTTCCGCTACTGGCCTTCGCCATCGCAGGTTTCCCCGTGACGTTCGATATCCCAGTGCTCGGCAAGTTCAACATGAACGGCGGCACGGTGGTCGGACCCGAATTCCTGTCGCTCTACATGGCCCTGTCGTTCTACACCGCCGCATTCATCGCCGAAATCGTACGCTCCGGCATCCGCGGCGTTTCAAAGGGGCAATCGGAAGCAGCACATGCGCTGGGGATCCGCCCCGGCCTGACGACGCGGCTTGTCGTCCTGCCACAGGCATTGCGGATCATCATTCCACCGCTGACATCGCAATACCTGAACCTGACGAAGAACTCGTCGCTGGCCGTCGCCATCGGGTATGCGGACTTGGTGGCCGTGGGAGGGACGATCCTCAACCAGTCCGGCCACTCGATCGAGATCATCGGCATCTGGATGGCGATCTATGTTTCGCTGAGCCTGATCACGTCGCTGTTCATGAACTGGTTCAACGCCCGTATGGCATTGGTGGAGCGCTAAGATGGCCGTTCAGATCGCTTTTCTTCGAGAGAAACTCATTGCCCCGGAAGCGGCACCGCTGAGTGACAAGACCGTTCGTGGCTGGGCCAAGCACAATCTCTTCGCTACGCCCAAGGACGCCATCCTCAGCGTCGTGGTCGCAGTCATTGCCGTCTGGTTCCTGCTTTCGGTCGTGGAATTCCTGTTCATCAACGCCGTGTGGGTCGGTAAAGACAGGACATTTTGCGCCACCGTCAGCCAGGGCGGCATCCAGCCGGATGGCTGGAGCGGCGCCTGCTGGGCCTATGTCGGCGACTGGTTCACGGCCTTCATGGTCGGCTCCTATCCCCGTGACCAGATTTGGCGGCCGATCCTGATCGCCGTGCTGTTCGTGGCACTGCTGGTCCCATTCCTGATACCGTCTGCACCGCGCAAGGGCTGGAATGCGGCTCTTCTGCTGGTGGGCTTGCCGATCCTCGCGTATATCCTGCTTCTCGGCGGTTCGTTCGGCCTGACCCATGTCGAGACGTCCCTCTGGGGCGGCCTGATGGTGACGCTGATCCTGTCCTTCGTCGGCATCGTCGTATCGCTGCCTTTCGGGATCGTGCTTGCCCTCGGGCGGCGATCGGACATGCCGATCCTTCGGGGTGCCTGCATCGGCTTCATCGAACTGGTGCGTGGCGTACCGCTGATTACCGTGCTGTTCATGGCCAGCGTGCTGCTGCCTCTGTTCCTGACTCCCGGTACGAATATCGACAAATTCCTGCGGGCGCTCGTCGGCGTGTCGATCTTTGCTTCGGCGTACATGGCGGAAGTCATTCGTGGGGGCCTGCAGGCTATCCCCAGAGGACAGTATGAAGGTGCGGACTCGTTAGGCCTGAACTACTTCCAGAAGATGACCTTCATCATCATGCCGCAGGCGATCAAGCTGGTCGTTCCGGGCATCGTCAACACATTCATCGGGATGTTCAAGGACACCTCGCTGGTGTCGATCATCAACATGTACGACCTTCTGGGCATCGTCAAAGCCAGCTTCGGCGACTCCCGATGGCTGACACCGGTGACACCGCTGACGGGGCTGATATTTGCCGGCTTCGTTTTCTGGCTGTTCTGCTTCGGCATGTCGCGATATTCGTACTTCATGGAACGCCACCTAGACACTGGCCACAGGAAATAAGATCGAGGGAATAGATCATGGCTGAAGCTCAATTGAAAAAACTGGAAGTCTCGACGACCGACGTCGCGGTCGAAATCATCAACATGAACAAGTGGTACGGCGATTTCCACGTGCTGCGCGATATCAACCTGAAGGTCATGCGAGGCGAACGCATCGTCATCGCCGGCCCGTCTGGCTCCGGCAAGTCGACGATGATCCGTTGCATCAACCGGCTGGAAGAGCACCAGAAGGGCAATATCCTGGTCGATGGCGTCGAGCTTACCAACGACCTGAAGAAGATCGATGAAGTGCGCCGCGAAGTCGGCATGGTGTTCCAGCACTTCAACCTGTTCCCGCACCTGACGATCCTCGAGAACTGCACGCTGGCGCCGATCTGGGTGCGCAAGATGCCGAAGAAGCAGGCCGAGGAAGTTGCGATGCACTTCCTCACCCGCGTCAAGATCCCTGACCAGGCCAACAAGTATCCGGGCCAGCTCTCGGGTGGACAGCAGCAACGCGTCGCCATCGCCCGTTCGCTCTGCATGAACCCGAAAATCATGCTGTTCGACGAACCGACGTCGGCACTCGATCCGGAAATGATCAAGGAGGTGCTTGACACCATGGTCGGTCTTGCCGAAGAAGGCATGACGATGCTTTGCGTCACCCACGAAATGGGCTTTGCCCGCCAGGTTGCGAACCGGGTCATCTTCATGGACCAGGGACAGATCGTCGAGCAGAACTCGCCCGCCGAATTCTTCGACAATCCGCAGCATGAGCGCACCAAGCTGTTCCTCAGCCAGATCCTGCACTGATCGTCCACACGTCCCAATTAAAAGGCCCGGTGTCGTTCTGTGCGACGCCGGGCCTTTTTCATATCGGGTGGATGCTGTTTTGACGCACGTCCGCCTACTGCGCCGCCTCGCCCGCAAGCTTCTTCTGGGCGAGAGCATTGTTGTTCGAGGTCAGTGCGGCAACCGCCTCAGCTGCTCGCTCGTCATTGCCGACACGGACTGTCGGCGAGGCAAATTCGATGCCGTTGGCAGTAAAGGCCTCGCGGATCAGCGCCAATGCACGACGCCGGATCATCGACTGCTCGCCGGGCTTTGCCATGACCGCGAAGCTCAGGTTAATACCGTAGTCCCCGAACTGCTCGACACCCTTCATCTTGAGGGTTTCGATGATCTTCGGCCCCAGTTCCGGATCTTCCAGCAGTTCCGCGCCTATACCTTTCACCAGCTTTTTCACCAAGACGACATCGGTCTCGTAGCTGACCGAGATAAGGAATTTGTCGATGACCCAGTCGCGCGACATGTTTTCGACCGCCCCGAGCACACCGAACGGCACCGTGAAGATCGGGCCGCGGTGATGGCGTAGCCTGACCGACCGCAGGCTGAATGATTCGACTGTACCCTTGTAGGTGCCGCTCTGGATGTATTCTCCGACCCGGAATGCGTCGTCCGTCATGTAGAAAATGCCGCTGATGATATCCTTCACCAGTGTCTGCGATCCAAAGCCGATTGCAACCCCGAAGATACCGGCGCCAGCGATGAGCGGCCCGACCTCGATGCCGAGTGCCGAGAGAACCATCATGGCGGAAATGGCGATGATGAGCATCGCGAGGAAGTTTCGAAAGATGGGAAGTAGCGTTAGCAGCCGGCCACTGCGGGCAACTTCGGCGTCATTGCCTTCGTGGGCACGCGCAAGGGCGAGACGGTGGTTGATCAGCGCCTTGGCGATCTGCCAGACGATATCGGCCGCCAAAAGGATGACGATGCCCGTCAGGGCGCCGCGAATGATGCCCGCGACTTGCGCATTTTCCACCATCGCGCTTGTTTGCAGGCTGACGATCATGGTGAGCCACAGAATGGCTACTGCGATGATCGTGGCCCGCAGGCCGCGCTCGACCAAGACCTGATAGACGGGGCTATCCGCCCCTCCCGGTCCTCCTTGCGCCGCAAAGGCGCTTCGAACGACCCCGGACGATATCCGCAGCGCTGCAGGGATCACGATAACGTAGGTACAGAGCAGCATCATCACATCCAGCCCTGCCACCCATAGCGCCCAGATGACGCAAAGCCAGAATGTCGCCAGCCAGTGGAATATCCCTTGGTGGCGCGGACGATCGATCGGTCGCGGCCGGCGCCAGACGATCTCGATGGCAATGGCCAGCAGCCCGACGCCAATAGCATATCCGACGGCAGCCCGCACCGGTGGAAGAAAGCCGAGCGCGCCCATGATGCCTTCCGCCGCCCACCCCACGAAGAATGTCAGTGTGAACACGACGACGCGCGAGAACCAGAACCGCGCCGCTGCGTCGTCCATCGGGATAAGGCGGGCCTGTGGCGTCTCGGACTTCGCGGCTGAGGGCACCAACACTACTCGGCAGAGACGTATCACCAGACGGGCGGCGATCAATCCCAGCAGGGTCGGCACGATCAGGTCCAGCAGCAGTGGCGGCCAGGTCACCATCAGGAACATGCCCACGCTGGCGATGGCGAAGATCACCAGAGGCGCCAGTTCGCCAAACAGGTGGCGGCCGAGCGTGTGGATGCTCCGTACAGGTGTCGCATTTCCGGGGATGGCGGAACGTCCGGCGTGGAGGTGGCCGACCAGAAGACTGAAACCGAACTCGGCAGCAAGTCCAAGCGCCACCAGCAGCAGGAACAGCAAAAAGACGTGCGTTGCGCTCCGGTTGTCGATCCCCGCCATGATCGTCGTCCCGGCCCGGGAGAATTCGCCGGGAACCAGCGGAATTGCCTCCCTGACCGCGAGAAGGTGGCCCTGGACGCCGTTGAGCAGCGTCGTCAGTGCGGAGGCAGACATGTTGGGCATCATCGCAGTCGCAGTGGCGGAGGGTCTCTGCGCGAGCAGAGCGCGAACCTCGGGATCGTCGAGTAACTTGATCAGCTGGTCGATCTTCTGCTGGCCAGCAGCCACGGGGGCGGCCTGCTGGGCATGCGCCAGCGTACCCGCCAGCAACAGCATGGCGACCACCACTGCCATTTTCCAAAGACGGTAAAACATTTTGGCAAACGGCATGGGCAGAAGATCCTCCCGGGGTCGAGCGAAGTTGCATTGTGTCAATACAACCATGTCACCGTTTCGGGAGCGAAAGAAGCAGCAATTTCTGCTTCCTCGATATGCCACATTATCTGACGGGCAGGTCCTAGATGATGACCTGCTCGCCGATCTCGACCACGCGGTTATTGGGCAGGTGAAAGTGATCGGAAGGATCGATAGCGAGGCCCGCCATGCGAATGAACAACCGGTCCTGCCACAGCGGCATGCCGGAGGTCGGGCTGCCCACCAGCTTGCGGCGACCAATGTAGAAAGAGGTCGTCATGATGTCGAACTTGAAGCCATCCTTGCGACAGAGGCTAAGGGCCTTCGACACATCCTGCGTCTCCATGAAACCGAAGCGCAATTCCATCTTCATGAACCGCTTCGACAGCGATTCAATGATGTAGCGCTCGCCTTCCGGGACCATCGGTCGAGGGATGGTCTTGATCGTCAGGATGATGTTCTGGTTGTGAAGTGCGTGGTTGTGCTTCAGGTTATGGAGCAGCACGTTCGGTGTCAGATCCGGAAAGCTGGTGAGAAACACGGCGGTGCCGGGCACGGAGACGGGCGCGTGGTTGCTCTTGCGCTCGATAGACCCGATGAATTGCATCAGCGGCACGTCGTTGCGGGCGGCCTTCAGCTTCAACAGGCCGGTGCCCTTTCGCCAGGTCCACATCATCACGATGAGTGCACCGGCGATCAGCACGGGAATGTAGCCGCCTTCGGTGATCTTCAGCAGGTTTGCGGCGAGGAAGATGCATTCGAGCGCCAGCAGCGGCAGCAGGACGGCAAGTGCCGTTGCCAGCGACCATTTCCAAAAAAGACGCACGAACTGGATGGAGAGGATGGTCGTCACCACCATGGCGCCGGTCACCGAGATGCCGTAGGCGGTGGCGAGAGAATCCGAACTCCTGAACAGGAAGATCAACCCGAGCACGCCGATCAGCAGGATGGCGTTGACGGTCGGCAGGTAGATCTGCCCGGTGTTGGTTTCCGATGTAAAGCAGATTTCAAGGCGCGGAAGCAGGCCCAGGTGGATTGCCTGGCGGGCTAGCGAGAAAGCGCCGGTGATGACAGCCTGGCTGGCAATGATTGTTGCGCAGGTGGCGAGGATGACGACCGGCAGCAGCGCCCAGTCCGGAAACATCAGGAAGAACGGATTGGCGGCCGCAGCGCGGTCATGCAGAACCAATGCGCCCTGCCCGAGATAATTCAATGCCAGCGACGGAAAGACCACGAAAAACCAGGCAGCCTGGATCGGCTTGCGGCCGAAATGTCCGAGATCGGCGTAGAGCGCTTCAGCACCCGTCACCGTAAGGAACACGGCGCCGAGCACGACAAGCCCCACCGTCCCGGCATGGGCGATGAAGCGGACGGCATGGATCGGGTTGAGCGCGGTCAGAATGGAGGGGGACTCGATGATATGCGACAGGCCACCGAGGGCTATCACCAGGAACCAGAGAAGAGTGATGGGACCGAAAAAGCGCGAGACTGTGGCCGTGCCGCGCGACTGGATGGCAAACAGCAAGATCATGATGACGACGGCGATCGGTACCACATAGGTCGAGAAAACCGGCGTCACAAGCTTCAGCCCCTCGACGGCAGACAGCACCGACAGAGCTGGCGTAATCATCGCGTCGCCGATGAACAGGGCGGTGCCGATTAGCGCTGCAAACAGCAGGCCATTCTTGTAGCGGCTCGATTTCTTCGCGAGCAGAGCAAGCAGGGAGAGCGTGCCGCCCTCGCCGTCATTGTCGGCGCGCAGCAAGAAAAGAACATATTTGAACGTCACGATGACGGTCAGCGTCCAGAGCATCAGCGACACGAGGCCGAGGATCTCGCCGCGTGTCACGCCGTCGTCGACAAAGGGGCGCAGTGCCTCACGGAAGGCGTAGAGCGGGCTGGTGCCGATATCACCATAGACGACACCGATGGAACCGATCATCGGAAACAGGATGCTCGGCAGGCCCTTGGCAGGTGCGGAAGTATCGCGCGGCACGGCTGTCATCGTATCTCCGGCCCTTCAGAGCCCTATTCATCGAAGTTGATGGTGAGGCAACGCATATGGCGATCAAATGTGCCGAAGACAACTGATGTTTTACTGCCGGCGATTCTTTCGAACGCCCGAGCCTAACATTACCGTTCAACTTTGCAGCAAGCTGGTCTCTTATGCCACTCGATAAAGTCCACAGATAGCCCGTTCACGTATAGTTTTCGTTACATTCCCCTCATCCTTGGTCAAAGTAGCGGCGATAACCGCTCCGGGAGAAGTAAATGACGAAATCGAAGACATTACGTAAAACCGCAACCCTTGCCATGATCGCTGCGGCGCTGGCCTGTAACGTCGCCCTATCCGGTGCAGCGTCGGCGCAGACCATCATCGATACCTGGAAAGAGGTGAAGGTACCGGCTCCACCCGAACTCAAGCCGGTCAAGGTCGATCTGCCAACGACAGCGTTGCTGCTTCTAGATTTCAATGGCGCGCAGGATCCGACCAAGGGGCCATGCAACAGCAAGACCAAGCCCCGGTGCCTGGAGTCGCTTCCAAAAGTTGCCAAGCTGTTGTCCGAGGCGCGCGCCAAGGGGATGCTTGTGGTCTACAGTCTCGCAGGCGCCGGCACCAAAGCCGACATTGCCACCGTTCTCGCGCCTCGGGATGGCGAGGCAATCGTCAAATCCGGCCCGGACAAGTTCGTCAATACCGACCTCGATAAGATCCTGGCAGCCAAGGGGATAAAGAGCGTCATCGTCACCGGTACGGCATCCGAGGGAGCCGTGCTTGCGACCGCGAGCGACGCTGCATTTCACGGCATGAACATCATCCTGCCTGTCGACGCTATGTCGTCGACCGAACTCTACGCCGAGCAATATGTCGCGTGGCACATGACACACGCCCCGGGCGTCGCCGCCAAGACGACATTGACGACGATCGACATGATCTCGTTCTGAATGTGGAGGGCGCTGGAAGCAGCGCCCGTCCCGACAAAGCCTCGATAGAGTATGACGCCACGCACCCCAGAGGGGGCATGAGTTGCCGTATGCTTAATGCAACTCATTCCCATTCGCACAATCTACCTGCAAGTCATTCTTATTACTAGATAAAAGCCATTTTAGCGGCTTGACAGCCGATGGCGCTTTTCTTATCTCTCGGCTTAGGGGATTGCTTTTCAGGAACACAGTATGACGCTCGCGCATCAGCGCGCAGTGCATCTTCCGTTGTTTTTCATAGAGCTTTCCGTCTTTTGTCAGGGCACCGGTCACCTCAACGACCGGATTGCGCTGCCGGCGGAGTAGGAATTGATGGACCGGTCACTGAAAATCGCACTCGGCAGTTTCGTTGTCAGCATCGTCGTGCTGGCCATTAAATATGCTGCGTTCTGGATCACTGGCAGCGTCGCGCTGTTCTCCGACGCGCTGGAGAGCATCATCAACGTCGTCACCGCGATGGCCGTCATCTTCGCTATCAAGGCAGCCGCGGTGCCGCCGGACGAGCAGCATCCCTACGGTCACCACAAGGCTGAATATCTCTCTGCCGTAGTAGTCGGCACAATGATTGTCGGCGCCGCCATTGCCATTCTCAACGAAGCCTATCATGGCTTCATCGCCCCGAAGCCGATAGATGCACCCTGGACCGGCATGATCGTCAGCACCGCCGCCACGATCCTCAACATCGGCTGGAGCACCGTCCTCATAAACCAGGGAAAGCTCCACCGGTCGGCCTCCCTGGTCGCCGATGGCAAGCATCTGATGGCCGATGTCGTCACCTCGCTCGGCGTGCTCATCGGCGTGGCGCTGGTAATCTTCACCGGCATCATCCAGCTCGATGCGATCATTGCCGCGCTGGTGGCGCTGCACGTGCTGTGGAGCGGATGGGGCGTCATCCGCGAAAGCGCCAGCGGCCTGCTTGACGAAGCCGCCCCGCCCGAAGAACTTGCGCTGATCCGCGGGGTGATTTCCGCCAATGCCAGCGATGCTCTCGAGGCGCACGCTCTGCGGACACGGCATGCCGGCCGCGTCACATTCATCGACTTCCACCTTGTCGTCCCGACCGCAATGACCGTCGGCGACGCCCATACGATTTGCGACAGGATCGAGGCCGCCCTGAAGCAAGCCGTGTCGGGCGCCATCACGACCATCCACGTCGAGCCGGAAGACAAGGCCAAGCACAAAGGCGTCATCGTTATCTGAGGATTGGCGCCCTAGCATTCCAGTGTTCGAAGGCGGACCACCGCTGCCCACGACGTTCGAATGCCCTCCTACAAAATGCTAAATTTGACATTATTTAAATTAGAATATTCGAACGTCTTGTATATCGCGAAACTTCGCCCATAAATTGTACCCAGGATATTGATTCTTGGAGCTGCAGTATCGGGGGCATGATGAGCAGACTGTATTTCGAACCATCCAGGGGACCGACTACCCGCGAAGCGGGAACTTACTCCTGGAACCTCGCGACGAATACAGTCATGGCCAGCGCCAGCGTCGCTCAACTATTCGACCTGCCAGCCGATCGCGTCAGACGTGGCCTGCCGATAGAGCGGTTCATCGAAAAGGTGCACGTGGAGGATCGAGGTGCCGTCGCGAGAGCGATCCACGAGGCAATCATCAGCGGCAGCCCCTATCAGCAAACCTACCGGGTCATCGACGGCGACGGGAAAACGACGCGGGTGATTGCATACGGCCAATGCTTCCGCGATCCCGCGGGCACCCCATCCCAATACGCCGGCATGATATTCCCAGTGAGCAATGCAACACCCGACTGTCCGTCCACCGCACTTTTGCGGCTGTGCCAGACCGCCCGGAACGCCGCTGAAAGCGCCAACAACCACCCCGTCAGCCAACTGCTGCAACTCGCCGTCGCCAGCCTGACGTTGCCAGAGGCGGCTCCGATTACGGCGGCTGTCACGCGGCATTAGGATTCTGATATTCTGAAAAAAGTGGTGACCCCTGCTGGATTCGAACCAGCGACCACCTGCTTAGAAGGCAGGTGCTCTATCCAGCTGAGCTAAGGGGCCGGATGTTTTTGCTGCATTGAGTTGGCAGCGTGGCGAACGGAGCCTGATGGATCAGTGTGTCCAGGGCTGGTTGCGATTGAAGCGAAAGTTGTCGGTGTAGGAAACGGTCTGGCGGACGGTTTCCTTCGGCGGGATTACCCGATACTCGATGCCGTTGCGGGTTGCGTAGGCCTCGGCCTGCTCCTGGCTTTCAAATGAAAGCTTCAGTTGCTGGCGCATGTCGTCAGACGAGGTGTAGCCCATGATCGGATCGATCTTTCGCGGGCTCTCCTGGTCAAACTCCAGGACCCAGCTGTGGGTCTTGGCCTTGCCGGATTGCATGGCGGTCTTCGCCGGACGATAGATCTTTGCAGACATCGCTGCTCGCCTCCGAAAGAGCGGATTTCCCGCCGTTGCTGTCCATGTTCCGCAGACGAAATCGCAAACACTGCCGGCGGCTGGAGCATTGGGCTTTTGCTTAACCGCGAATCCCTCTGTTTTCAAGCAAAAAGGCGAAGGCTGCGACGCGCCCGCGCTGGCCCTTTGTGGCTGCGCCGCCGCTATCCCGGACTTGAAGCCCCAGCCACCTTTTTCCGGCAGCTAGCGAAGATGTCGAGGGCGGGGTCATAGACCTTGGTGCCGATGTCCATCAGGCCGAGCACGCTGTGAAAAAAGTTGTCGTGGGAGTAGGACGCCCCTGCCCTGGCCGAAAGGCAGGCCATGTCGAAGCCGGCAGACGCCTGCAGGTCGCCGGCCAGCCAGACAAGAAATGGCACACGCGTCTGCTCCGCCGGGGCGATGACATAGGGTGCGCCATGGAGATAGAGGCCGTTTTCGCCAAGTGATTCCCCATGGTCGGAGATGTAGATCATCGCGCCCGCCACGTTGCCTTGATGCGCCTTCAGCCTGTTGATGACCTCCGAGACGATGTGGTCGGTATAGAGGATGGAATTGTCATAGGCGTTGACGATCTCTTCGGGCTTGCAGCTTCCGAACTCGGCAGCGCGGCAATCCGGAGTGAAGCGCCTGAAATTCTCAGGGTAGCGCAGGTAGTAGGCCGGGCCATGGCTTCCCAGCTGGTGGAGAACCAGAACGCTGTCCTGCTTGGCGTTGGCGAGGTAGTCGTCGAGCTTGTCGAGGAGGATGGCATCGAGGCATTCGCCGTCCTTGCAGAAGCGCGGATCGGCCGCCTTCGGCAGGAAGGTGTAGGGCACGCGGTCAGCGACGCCATAAGCGCCGGTGTCGTTGTCCAGCCAAGTGACGTTGACCTTGGCATAGGAAAGCACATCCAGCAGGTTCTGGGTTTCCAGTCCCTTGCGGTGGCTGTACTCGGCGCGGGAGTAGATGGAAAACATGCACGGGATCGAGGTCGCCGTCGCGGTGCCGCAACTCGTCGTGTTGGGGAAATAGACGATATCCTGCTTCTTCAATTCCGGATTGGTATCGCGTCCGTAGCCTCCGAGCGAGAAATTCTGCGCCCTCGCCGTCTCGCCGGCGACGATGATCGTGACCCGTGGCTTCTGGCCCGGCGCAGTCCGGTGCGCGTCCGTGCCGATGGGGGCGGCAACAATGTTACGGTCTCGTTCCGTGCCGACTAGATATTTGACGGCGCTGACGATCGGCACGAAGGGGTTGAGCGTCAGGACGAGATCCGGGTTCTTGCGGCCGACGGCGGCGTAGGTGCGCGAAAAGCTAAGGCCGGCTACCACGAATATGGCAAGGCATGGGGCAATGACTGCGAGATTATAGCCGAGCTTGCTGAGAAACGGGCGATGAAGGACCCGCACCCAGATGATGAAAAGCGACGGCAGGATGCCGGTCAGGATCACGTGGGTGGCAAAGCCTACCGTGATCAGGTGCCCCGCCTCGGCTGTGGTCGTCACCGCCGCATTGCGGATCATCTCGCGATCAATGATCGTTCCGAACTGGTCGGTGAACCAGGACGATACCGATGCTATCAGGACGAAGAAGACCAGCGCCGGCTTGATCAGGTACTTTGCCGAGGGAATGATCATCACGGCCGATATCAGCGCGCAGACGCCGACGACGAAAGCCACGAAGGCGATAGGATCGCTCGAGAGGTAGGTGTGAGCCCGCGTCCAGAATGTGTAGTTGGTGAAAAGGACGATGTAGAGGCTCGTCAACAGGCAAAGCGTGACGCTGCCTATTCGTGGACGGAATGAATGGCGCCCGCCCCCGCCGGCATGATCGGTCAATAAATCTTCTCCAGATGGAAAGACAGGGACGACTTCTGCAAGCCGCCCGGAATCGGTACTGCCCTAGACCCCACAAAAGCGGCGGCACTTAGGTGAGTTTCCTGACAGCTACCTGAACAGGCAGGACGTGCACAGGAATAGAGGGCCCGCGCGATCTCTGTGGATAATGTGTGCCCACCAGATGGAGGTCAGGCGCACAAGGAAACAGGGCGGTCCATCCGACGGTGGGCGAGGCCCTCGCGCACCAAAGTATCCCCGAAGGACTGGCCGGCGCGCAGGACGCGACGCTGCGTTGTGCCCGCAGGCTCAGTTGTCGACGATGCCGGCTGGAGCGTAAACGGGCCGGCGTTGAGCAAGGAGAGAAGACGCAGCTTGGCGATATTGGCGCGCCGCTCTTCCTCGACGCAACGCGAGGGGCCGAGCGTCGGTGTGTCGATATCGGCGATCCGGATCCTCGTGCCGCGGACCCAGAACGTGCTGCCGTCGAAGACGCAGTTGATATGCGTGCCCTGGCCGCAAAGACCGAAGCTTTCCGAGACGGATGTCGCAGTCAAGGCGGAGGCCGGCTGCGGGCTCGGTGTCGGAACGGGCATGGCGACGGGAATGGGCGCTGGCGGAACCGGGCTGTTGTCCACGGCACGAACAGTCGGGGCCTGCGGCCTGGCAGCCGGTGACGGGAGGGCGGCTATCACGGGTGCAGCAACGGTGCCCTTTGCCAGGGTCGTCAATTCAGGCTTGATGGACTGCCAGTGATCGTATCCGACAATCGCCAGCACTGTCGCAACGGCCAACCATGGCAGAATGCTTCCGCCGCCGCCGCTTTTCTTTTTGGCCGTCCTGCGGGCTGGTTTTCGCGTGCTGCGCCTTTGTGCCATTGTCCGCTCCTTCACTAGCGAGCGGCATTATCCCAGCCAACCCTTTCCGAAAGGTTGGCGTCGGTACGGAAACAGGCGGGGCAAGATCGAAGATCCAGGCCCTTAGGCTTATCAAATAGCACTACGCTTTTGACTAGCGGGCGTGAAACAATGTCCCGGTTACGAACGATTTGAAGAGGACGCCGCTCTGGTCGTTATTGTCATAGTAATCGTCACGGCCGTGGAAGCGGTGGTCGCGCCGGTGGTGATCATGATGATGACTTCGGTTCCTGACCTCAATGACCTCAGCGGTGCCGGTCTGCACCGATGCGACATGCGAAAGCGGCATGGAAGCCGCAGGCGAGACGGTCATGAATAAAGTGGACGCCCCAAAGACTGCGGCGGTGGCGATCTGGCGGACATTCATCATGTCGGTTTTCCCTAAAATGCTAGTGGGCTATCCTAATGCGGATCGTGCATCCTGTCACGGACCACATCCCATCCCGTAAAAAAACCCGGCTGACTTCGTCAACCGGGTTTCCATCAAAACGACTGGCCGGCCGTTTAGCGGCAAACGCGCATCTTCTTGACGACCATGTGACCGTGGCGGTCGCGGTGCTTTACCGTCTTCATCATGCAATGCTTCTGGTGCATGCCGTGCATGTTGTGACGCATGGACATGTTGTCAGCACGAGCAGCTACGCCCGCCGAAAGGGTTGCAGCCAGTGCAACTGCGGAAGCAAGAATAAAATTGCGCATTTTGGACCTCATTTGGAATTCACAACCCCATAACGGCAAAGAGTTACAAAGGGTTCCTTCTTATTCAAGGGATCACGAAAACGTGCGTGACAGAGCGCTGAGGGTCAGTGGCTGGCAGCGGAGGCCGCGCACCCGATCATGTCTTGTCATTTTCGGTGCTTGCCGGTCGCCTTCGATCATCTCTCCGACGGTGCGTCACAGCCTGTCCAGAACCATTTCGCGCCGCAACATCTGCCCGCAATAAACTGTCACACAGCGTGTCTATAAAGCCGCTGCCAAGGGCTGCGTGGGGCCTGCAGCCTTGTCGATCAAAAGGAAATAGGGATTATGTTCAAACTCAATCATTATATGGGTCTGCCGGGCGTGAAGCGCTGCCTGACGGCTGCTGGCGCTGCGGCGATCAGCCTGTCGCTCGCTCTGCCGGCTGCCGCTGCGCCGGTCAAGTTCGACTTCTGGTTCGGCCTGTCGGGCGACTTAGAACGCGTCGTCCAGCAGATGTGCAAGAACTTCAACGAGTCGCAGAAGGACTACGAAGTCGCCTGCACCAGCCAGGGCAACTACGACGCCACGCTGCAGAACACCATTGCTGCCTTCCGCGCCGGAAAGCAGCCAGCCATCGTCCAGGTTTACGATGCCGGCACGGCAACGATGATGCTGTCCGGTGCCTATTACCCGGCCGGCAAGCTGATGGAAGAAAACGGCTACAAGATCGACTGGAAAGACTATTTCCCGGGCATCGCCGACTACTACGCGACGTCCAAGGGCGAGTTGCTGTCCTTCCCGTTCAACTCCTCGACTGCCCTCCTCTACTGGAACAAGGACTCCTTTGCCAAAATCGGCAAGACGGAAGCGCCGAAGACCTGGGAAGAAGCCGCCGACGACATGAAGGCGCTGAAGACCGCAGGCTATGAATGCCCGATGGCTATCAACATCTCGAACAACGAGAGCTGGCAGCTGATGGAGCAGTTCTCTGCTATCCACAACCAGCCGATCGCCACCGAAAACAACGGTTATGACGGTCTCAACGCCCGTCTGATGGTGAACAAGACGAAGTTCGTAAAGTACGTGACCGACCTCAAGAGCTGGTACGATCAGGGCCTCGTGAAGATCAAAGCCAAGGAACAGGGCCAGGACATGGTCCAGGCCTTCGCTTCCGGCGATTGCCAGATGATCATGACCTCTGTCGGCGACCACGGTACGGTCGGCAAGACACAGAAGGCCGGGATGGCCTGGGATGTGGCCGAGCTTCCGGTCTACGCCGGTACCGAGCGCAAGAATTCGCTCGTCGGCGGCGCTTCGCTCTGGGTTCTGCAGGGCAAGTCGAAGGATGAGTACAAGGCCGCTGCCGCCTTCCTCAACTTCGTCCACGATCCGAAGACCGCTCTCTTCTGGTCGACCAACACCGGCTATATCCCCGTCACCAAGTCGGGCTTCGATTACATGAAGTCGACCGGCTTCTACGAAAAGGCTCCCTACAAGGGTCGCGAAGTCGCTATCGCCAGCCTGACGGCATCGACGCCCACACCGATCACCCGCGGCATCCGCCTCGGCAACTTCACGCAGATCCGCGCTGAATTCGGCAACCAGATGCAGGCGATCTTTTCCAACAAGATCGGCGTCCAGGAGGGTATCGATACGCTTGTGAAGAACGGCAACGCCAATCTCGAGCGCTTCGAACAGACCTACAAGGGCAAGACCCTTCCCTGATCGACCCTGAAAGCAACAGCGCCGTCCATCCGAAACCGGTTGGGCGGCGTCTCGTCATTTGCAACGGACGTCCTCGTCCGATAGCCGCCTGCCGGAAGAAGCAATGGAAAAACGCACGACATTCAACAGAAACACCATCGGCATCATGTTTGCCGTGCCGCAGATCCTCCTGATCTTTACCTTTTTCTACTGGCCAGCCGGACAGGCCGTGTTCTGGTCCCTCACCCTCCAGCAACCCTGGGGCGGCGGCAATACGTGGGTCGGCTTCGATAATTTCAAAGCGCTTCTCAGCAATGCCGACTACTGGAACTCCGTCACCCGCAGCATGGTCTTTGCGGCGATCAGCACGACAGCCGCGATGTCGATCGGCCTGCTTCTGGCAGCGCTCACCGATCGCCAGCTTCGAGGCTCGAAGTTCTATCGCGTCGTGCTGATCTGGCCCTATGGCATCGCAGCCCCGGCGCTTGCGCTCGGCTTCCGGTTCATTCTGGCACCACAGGCCGGCATCGTCGCCGTCGTCAACCAATGGTGGCCAGGGATCTGGGACCCGGGCCTCAACGGCGCCGATGCGATGGCTTCGGTCATCATCGCATTTTCGTGGAAATATATCGGCTATAACTTCATCTTCTTCCTGGCCGCATTCCAGGGCATTCCGCGCTCGCTGATCGAAGCTGCGGCGATGGACGGATCGAGTGTGCTGCGGAGGTTCAAGGACATACAGTTCCCGCTGATCACGCCGACGATCTTCTTCCTGCTGGTCATCAATATTACCGAGAGCTTCCAGGATTCATTCGGCATCGTCGATATCATGACATCCGGCGGACCCGCCAATGCGACAAATCTCATGGTCTACAAGATCTACTCCGACGGCTTCAAAGGCCTCGACTTCTCCGGTGCAGCTGCCCAGAGCATCATCCTGATGGTCCTGATCGTTCTGCTTACCATTTTCCAGTTCCGCTTCATCGAGCGGCGCGTACATTACCGTTGAGGCGATCATGGTCGAACGTACCCCCCTTCTGGACATATTCAACCATGTGGTCCTTTTCATCGGCTTTCTGATTGCCGCCCTTCCCTTCGTGATCATCATCATTGCCGCTTCGCACAATCTGCATGACGTCAACCAGGTGCCGATGTCGCTGATCCCGGGTTCTGACCTCTTCCTCAATCTGAAAACAGCCTGGGTCACAGCAAATCTCGGACCGAAGCTCCTGAACAGCCTGATCCTTGCCGTTGGCGTTGCGGCCGGCAAGGTGATCATCTCGGCACTGACGGCCTTCTCGCTGGTCTACTTCCGCTACCCCGGTCGCAACCTGATTTTCTGGGCGATCTTCATCACCCTGATGCTGCCGCTCGAAGTGCGCATCGTGCCGACCTACGCGGTCGCTGCCAACGTGCTGGCGCCTTACCAGGCAATACTAGACGTCACCGGCATCAGCTGGCTGATAGAGCGTTTTTCAGGCGTGCAACTGTCGATGAACTTCGGGCTTCTGAATACCTACCCGGGCCTTATCCTTCCATTAATCGCCACGGCCACTGGGACGTTCCTCTATCGCCAGTTCTTCCTGACGATGCCCGACGAACTGACGGAGGCTGCCCGTATGGACGGTGCGGGGCCGTTGCGATTCTTCATCGATATCCTGTTGCCGCTATCTCGCACGAACATGGCAGCGCTCGGCACGATCATGTTCCTCTACGCATGGAACCAGTATCTGTGGCCATTGCTGGTCACAACGGATCCGGGCTACCAGACCGCGGTCACCGAGTTGAAGCAGCTGATTCCCAATATCGGGGGTATTCCGGAATGGCATATTGCCATGGCCGGCACGCTGATCGTCATGCTACCGCCGCTGGTCGTTGTGGTGCTCATGCAGCGCTGGTTCGTGCGCGGGCTGGTCTCGACAGAAAAATAGCCGAGGTCCACCATTCGCATTCATCTCATGGCGGGCCTCGGCCCGCCATTTTCGTTTGGCCATGGGGCCAGGCGCAAAAATGCCGCCGGGGGGAACCGGCGGCATTGGGGGAGGATCGAATTTCGAGGACTGTTTAGGAGACCAGTTCCAGCTTCCGCACCGGTGCCGTTTCCGGCAGGTCGAGGCGCAGGTCGGTTTCGTTGGAGAACAGGTGGATGTGCTCGGCAGGCAGGTGGAGTGCAATCTCCTGGCCGGTTTCGCTGGTGATATGGTCGGAAATGCTGAGCGCGAAGTTCGAGCCGTTGATGTCGGAGTGGATGACGCGACCGGCGCCGAGCTCCTCGACGAAATCGACAGTCGCCGGGATGCTGCCTGGCGTCCCCACCGGAACCATGTAGGCGTGCTCAGGACGAATGCCGAGTGCTGCAGCGCGCCCGGCATTGGCCCTGCCGATGGCCGGATCGACCGGGATCGGAATGCCGTCGAAGATGAAGTGCGTGCCGTCTGCGGCGAACGAGCCCTCGAGAAAGTTCATCGCGGGTGAACCGATGAAGGAGCCGACGAAACGGGTGCGCGGCTTGTTATAGACTTCCAGGGGCGTGCCGACCTGCTCGACCTTGCCTTTGTACATCACCACCAGCTTGTCGGCGAGCGTCATCGCCTCGACCTGGTCATGGGTGACGAACACGGAGGTGGCCGACAGGCGCTTGTGCAGGCGGCGGATCTCGACGCGCATCTGGACGCGCAGCTTGGCATCGAGGTTGGACAGCGGTTCGTCGAACAGGAAGACTTTCGGCTCGCGGATGATGGCGCGACCCATGGCGACGCGCTGGCGCTGGCCGCCGGATAGTTCGCCCGGCTTGCGGTCGAGAAAATCCTCGAGGCCGACGATGCGCGCCGTCTCCTTGATGCGGCGGTCGCGTTCCTCTTTCGGCACGCCGGAAACCTTGAGCGCGTAGCCCATGTTGGCTGCGACATTCATGTGCGGATAGAGCGCATAGTTCTGGAACACCATGGCGCAGCCGCGCTCGCGGGGCTCCAGCTGATTGACCACGACGTCGTCGATGACGATCTCGCCGCTGGTGATATCCTCAAGGCCTGCGATCATCCTGAGCAGGGTCGACTTGCCGCAACCGGACGGCCCGAGGATGACGACAAACTCACCGGAACGAAAATTCAGATCCACGCCGTGAACAACCTTGTTGCTGCCATAGGCCTTGCGGACCTGTTCGATGCGGATTTCTGCCATGCTACACTCCTTGCCGATATGGCCGGAGAGCTAACCACGTTGCATAACAGAACGGTGACAGCCCTCGGAGAATCTGATGCGTCAATGCATTTCGCTTGCTTTCACGGCGGCATCCGGCGCCGAGGACAGGGCTGCGCGGGTTTTCGCCGCAAGCCTTGAAACCTTTGATCCGACAACAACGTAGATGCGTAACAGACTTCAATCAGAAGGAAAAAGGGGGATGACAGCAGTGACGAAGGCGAGCGGATGCACCATCCTTTGGTTCCGAAAGGACCTCCGGCTCGACGACAACCTCGCGCTGCATGCCGCCCGCGAAAAAGGCCGGCCGATCATTCCCCTTTATATACGCGAACCCGATAAAGAAGGCACGGGACCGCTCGGCGCCGCACAGCGCTGGTGGCTCCACCACTCGCTGACCGCGCTTCAGGCGTCTCTCCGCAACCTTGGCAGCGACCTGATATTTGCAAGCGGCGAGGCGCTTTCCGTGCTCTCCAGGCTTATCGAAACCTCGGGCGCGACCGGCGTAGTCTGGAACCGCCGCTACGACCCTGCCGGTATCGCCGTCGATACCGAGATCAAGCGGCAACTTAACGAGCGCGGCATCGAGGCCACCAGCTTCGCCGGCCAGCTGCTGCATGAGCCTTCGAAGCTGATGACCGGCGGAGGCACACCCTACCGCGTTTATACGCCGTTCTGGCGGGCGCTCGAGGGCCGTGGCGAGCCGCCGGAGCCGCTGGATGCACCGAAGAAAATCACAGCCCCTGAAGCGTGGCCGGACAGCGAGCCATTGTCGGACTGGAAGCTGCTGCCGACAAAGCCGAACTGGGCGCTCTCGTTCTCCGACGTCTGGGTGCCAGGCGAGGCGTCGGCGCGCGCGCGGCTCGACGACTTCGTCGACGAGGCGCTGACCGGTTACAAAGCGGATCGTGATTTCCCGGCCAAGCCCGCGACCTCGATGCTTTCTCCGCATCTGGCACTCGGCGAGATATCGCCGGCCCGCATCTGGTATGCGACGCGCAACCTGCCGAAGAGCACGCCGCAGGACGACGTCATCCATTTCCGCAAGGAACTGGCCTGGCGCGACTTTTCCTATCATCTCCTGTTCCACTTCCCGGCCCTTCCCTCCGCCAACTGGAACAAGCGTTTCGACGCCTTCGAATGGAGGACGGAAACGGATCTGTTCGAGGACTGGACGCAAGGGCGCACGGGTTATCCCATCGTCGACGCCGGCATGCGCCAGTTGTGGAAGCATGGCTGGATGCACAATCGCGTCCGTATGATCGTCGCCTCGTTCCTGATCAAGGACCTGCTGATCGACTGGCGTCAGGGCGAGGAGTGGTTCCGCGACACGCTCGTCGACGCCGATCCCGCCAGCAATGCTGCCAGCTGGCAGTGGGTCGCAGGGTCCGGGGCTGACGCCTCGCCGTTCTTTCGTATTTTCAACCCCATTCTGCAGGGCGAGAAATTCGATCCCGATGGGACGTATGTCCGCGAGTTCGTTCCGGAACTGGCCGAACTCGGCAACAAGTACATTCACCGGCCGTTCGAGGCACCGGCATCGGTGCTCGACAAGGCGGGCATCGCTCTCGGCAAGACCTACCCCAACCCGATCGTCGACCACGCAAAGGCCCGTGACCGGGCGCTGAAAGCCTATAGTGCAGTAAAGGACGCCGCATGAACGCCCTGTTTGCAGACCCCGGACACAACGGCGCCCACCGCATGAAAATCGCGGTAATCGGCTCCGGCGTTTCCGGCACCTCCGCCGCCTGGGCGCTTCACCCGGTGCACGATGTCACGCTCTACGAGAAGGCGGATCGGGCGGGCGGGCACACAGCAACGGTCGACATCGACTATGACGGCACGCCGATTTCCGTCGACACCGGGTTCATCGTCTACAACGAGCAGAACTATCCGAACCTGACGGCGTTATTTTCCGAACTGGGTGTCAAAACCCATGCCAGCAACATGAGCTTTGCGCTGTCGCTCGACCGCGGCAGGATGGAATGGAGTGGCGATAATCTGGGGACGCTGTTCGCCCAGAAACGCAACCTGCTGCGTCCCTCCTTTCTGTGGATGGTGCGCGAGATCATGCGCTTCAACAAGACCTGCCTTACGGACCGCGCTGCCGGCCATCTGGCCGAACGGTCGATCGGCGACTATCTCGACTGGCGCGGTTTTTCGCCGGGCTTCACCAACAACTACCTGATCCCCATGGCGGCCGCCATCTGGTCGACACCGGCAGCGCAGATGCTCGACTTCCCCGCCGAGCATTTCGTCAATTTCTTCGACAATCACCGCCTGATCTACCTCAAGCAGCACCAGTGGCGCACGGTCACCGGGGGAAGCCGCAACTATCTGGAAAAGCTTCTGTCACCGCTCGGCGACCGACTGAAGCTGTCATGCGGCATCCGCGCCGTCCAGCGCCGCGACGATCACGTGTTGATCACCGACGAGCATGGTCGCGAGGCGATCTACGACAAGGTGATTTTTGCCGCCCACAGCAACCAGACCCTGGCGATGCTGAAGGACGCAACACCCGAAGAACGACGCTTGCTCGGCGCTATCCCCTACGGCCCTAACCGTGTCGTGCTCCACCGCGACCTCGCCCTGATGCCGAAGCGTCGGAAGGTCTGGGCATCCTGGAACTATCTCCGTTCCAGCGCAGGCGAAGGCGAAAATGGCTGCGCTGTCAGCTACTGGATGAACCGGCTGCAAGGCATCCGTGACGACCATCCGCTGTTCGTCACCCTCAACCCGGACCGCGAACTCGATCCGTCGAAGGTGTTTGCCGAGTATTCCTACGACCACCCGCAATTCAACGGCGGCAGCATGGACGCACAACTGCGGCTTGCCAGCATCCAAGGGCGGAACCACAGCCATTTCGCCGGCGCTTGGACTGGATACGGCTTCCATGAAGACGGCCTGACCTCCGGTCTCGCGGCAGCCGAGGCGCTCGGCGGCGTCATCCCGTGGCGCGCCCCGAGGCAGACTGCCGTCCGTGCCAAGCAAGAACTTGAAGTCCTGGTATGAGGAAGCCTTTGCACAAGGGCGGTGTCAACCTCGAGCGCAACGGTCCCGTGCCTCTTGCGCCCGCTGCGCTCTATACCGGCGAGGTGATGCACCAGCGCATGAAGCCGTTCGGACACCGCTTCCAGTACCGGGTGTTCTCGCTGTTCGTCGACCTCGACCGCCTTATCGAGGCGGACAGATTGTCAGCGCTGTTTTCCGTGAACAAGAGAAACCTGGTGGCTTTCCATGAGAAAGACCACTGCGGGGACAGTGCCACGCTACGCGCCTATGCCGACGGACTGCTGGCTGACGCTGGTCTTGCAGAACGGGCCGCCCGCATCGTGCTCGTCTGCTACCCGCGCATCCTTGGCTACGTCTTCAATCCAATTTCCGTCTATTACGCCTACGACGCCGACGAGCGCCTGATGGCTGCCATCTACGAGGTCCGCAACACGTTCGGCGAGCGGCACACCTATGTGTGCCCGGTCAGCGACGGCGAGATGACCGAGAGTGGACTGCGCCAGAGCTGCGACAAGATTTTTCACGTTTCGCCCTTCATCCCGATGGAGATGCGCTATCATTTCCGCATGCTCCCGCCGGGCGATGAAATTCGCTGGCGTATCCTCGAAACCGATGCCGAGGGTCCGTTGCTGGCGGCCACATTCACCGGACGTCGGCAGACAATGGCAACAGCGACGCTTCTCGCGCTGACCGTCCGCATCCCGTTCCTGACCATGAAGATCGTCGCCGGCATTCACTGGGAGGCACTGAAGCTATGGCTCAAGGGGGCTAAATACATCCCCAAGCCAAAGGCTCCGCCTCCCGTCAGCATCAAGCCGCAGCGCATAACCCTGGAGGCCGCAGAATGACTTGGGATTCCCCGACAATAGATGCCAAGGACTGGCAAGTCCCGGTCGCACATCATATAGGTGCAGGAGCCAAGCCAATTGCTACCGGAGCATCGATGACTGACAGGCAGGACTGGACGAAATTCGCCGAGGGCGCCGAGATTCTGACGCACGACAACATCGCGCGCGTCTCCAAGGGATTGCCGTTTAAGGCGCGACTTGCCCTTCGCGGGCTACTGCAGATGCAGACCGGTTCGCTCGCCATCCAGATGCCGGACGGCCGCAAGGTGGTCGTTGTCGGCAAGATGGAGGGTCCCAAGGCTGCCGTGACGCTGCGCAACTGGAAGCTTGCCTACCGGGCGCTGCTTACGGGCACGATTGGCGTCGCGGAGACTTATATGGACGGCGATTGGGACAGCCCCGACATCGTGTCCTTCCTGCAGCTTTTCCTGATCAACGGCGAAGCAGCCGACCAGTATGCCAACGGCACCGGCGGCATCATGCAGGTCGTCGAAAAGATCCGCCACTGGATGCGCGGCAACAGCAAGGCCGGATCCAAGCGCAATATTTCGGCGCATTACGATCTCGGCAACGACTTCTACAAAGCGTGGCTCGATCCGAGCATGACCTATTCCTCCGCGCTCTATTCGACCGGCGCCAACGACCTGCAGTCGGCCCAGAATGCGAAATACCGGGCCTTGGCAGAGGCCACCGGCATCAAGCCGGGCGACCATGTGCTGGAGATCGGCTGCGGCTGGGGCGGGTTTGCCGAATTCGCCGCGCGGGAAATGGGGTGCCGCGTTACTGGCCTGACCATCAGCCGCGAACAGCTGGTCTTCGCCGAAGAGCGTATCCGCAAGGCTGGCCTCAGCGACCGCGTCGATTTCCGCTTCCAGGACTATCGCGACGAAACCGGTGTCTACGACAAGATTATCTCGATCGAAATGTTCGAGGCGGTCGGCGAGAAATACTGGTCGACCTATTTCACCAAGCTGAAGGACTGCCTGAAGCCAGGTGGCCAGGCTGGCCTGCAGATCATCACGATCAAGCCGGAGGCCTTTGCGAAGTACAAGGCCAATCCGGACTTCATCCAGAAATACGTCTTTCCCGGCGGCATGCTCCCGACGCCGGAACATCTCCTGGCGCTGAGCCGGAAGGTAGACCTGTCGATGGTCAAGGATTTCGGTTTCGGGCTCGACTACGCCCGGACGCTGGCTGAATGGCGCGACCGCTTCTGGGCCGCCTGGGAGCGGGTGAAGCCGCTTGGGTTCGATGACCGTTTCAAGCGGCTCTGGGACTTCTACCTGTTCTACTGCGAGGCGGGCTTCCTCTCGCGCAATATCGACGTGCGCCAGGTGGTTTTTGCCAGGGCGTGACGCGGACGGACTTCGTTCACCTCAGTCGAGCGGTGAGCGACCGATCGGCTGGTGGCGGCTTCTGGCATACGCGCTGCCGGCAGCGCCACTCGCAGCGCTCGGCCTGCCGCTCTATGCGGTGGTGCCAACCTACTACACCGAAACCATAGGCCTCCCCCTTGCCGGCGTCGGCTTCGTGCTGCTGCTGGTGAGGATATTCGATGCCGTATCCGATCCGCTGGTCGGCGTGGTCGCGGATCGCTTCCGACCTCGCTTCGGCCGACGTCGCCTGCTTTTTTCGCTTTCGGTACCCATCGCCTCGCTTGCCGCGCTGATGCTCTATTCGCCGCCACCGGGTGTGACGCTTCTGTGGCTTAGCGTCTGGGGCGTAGTGCTGTCTCTCGGCTATACGATGGCGATGGTGCCCTATTCGGCATGGGGCGCGGAGCTGATCGACGACTACAGTGGGCGCACATCGCTCACCAGCCTTCGCGAGGGCATCTCCCTGATCGGGGTGCTGATTGCCATCGTCGTGCCATTCGCCATCGGCATGGAGCGCGGCGCTGCGATTTCCGGACTGGCCGTGCTCGGCATCATCGTCGCGATCAGCTTGCCGGTCTCGGGCCTGATGGCCGTGATTTTCGTGCCGGAACCGCGCGAGCATAGCGTTGCCAGGGTGGCGCTTCGGCAGAGCCTCGGATTTCTGGCGGCAAACAAGCCGTTCGTCCGCCTGCTGATCGCCTATTTCATCAACGGCTTTGCCAACGGGATCCCCGCGACACTCTTTCTCTATTTTGTATCGGACCGGCTTGGGCTGCCGCAATCGCGCGGGCCGCTGCTGTTTATCTATTTCCTGTTCGGCATCGCCGGTGTTCCGCTGGCGACGCTGGCTGCCAGACGCTTCGGCAAGCATCGCGCCTGGTGCATTGCGATGATCGTTGCCTGTGCCGCCTTCGTCGCAGCGCCGCTGCTGCCTTCCGGTTCGCTCTATGGTTTTGGAGCCATCTGCGTCGTCACCGGCCTCATGCTGGGCTTCGACCTGTCGCTGCCGCCGGCGATCCAGGCCGATGTCATCGATGTCGACACTGCCCAATCCGGCTCGCAGCGCGGCGGCCTCTATTTTGCCGCCTGGGGTCTGGCCACCAAGCTGTCGCTGGCGGCGGGTGTGGGGCTGATCTTTCCACTGCTGTCCGCCTTCGGCTTCGATGCAGCGGCCGGTGCCGGCAACCGGCCGCAGGCTCTCTGGACGCTGGCCATCGCCTATGCGTGGATACCCATCGTGCTGAAACTCGTCGCGGTGGCGCTGATGTGGAATTTTCCGCTCGACGAGGCAGCGCACAAGATATTGCGCTCCCGTATCGATGGCAGCAGGCCAGCCGCTACTCGGCTGGATGCGGAGAGGGATCGCGCGGAGACTCCACCGCCCGCTCGGGCCATCCGGTAAACCGGTTGATGGCCTTGAAATAGAGATTGTAGGGCAGGAATTTCAGCAGCTTCAGCCTTAGCGTAAAACTCTTCGGAAAGCTGATCTCGAAGGAGAGCGACTTCAGGCCTGCGGCGATCTCATCCGCAGCGACCTGGGCGGTCACCAGCGACGGCATAGGGAACTGGTTGTTCTTTGTGGCTTCGGTATCGACGAAGCCCGGATTGATGACCTGGATTCGGATGCCGAGTTTATCGAGATCGAATTTCAGGCTTTCAGCCATGTTGATGAGCGCCGCTTTGGTGGCTCCATAGGCAGCACTTGTCGGCAGCCCTCCGTAGCCGGTCACAGAGGAGACGATAGCAATCTGGCCCTGCCCCTTCGTCTTCATGTGACGGACTGCGGGGATCAAACAATTGACCACGCCGGACAAATTAACGGCGAAGCTTCGCTCGAAGTCCTCGTGTTTCAGATGCGCACCGTCCACGGGCAGATAGACGCCGGCATTGAAGATCGCCATGGCCAGGGTGCCGTGCTGGTACTCTATGGCGGCGACTGTGTGTTCCATGTCCTCGGCACTGGTAACGTCGCCATCGAGAACGATGATGCTGCCGGCAAGTCCTGCCGCCTCCAACTGGAGTTCGAGCAGCTTGTCATGGTTGCGGGCGGTCACGGCGACCCGGTACCCCTCACCCGCCAGCTTGAGCGCGAGCGCCCGTCCAATGCCCGAGCTGGCTCCGGAAATCCAGACGATCCCATGATCGGGTCGGGCGACATAGTCACGCATCTCGTTTGCTCCTCGGCGGGTCCGGTTCAACACCAGGCGATGTCAGAAAGTTCCTGTCCAGCAGTTTGTCGCTGCCGATAGCACGCTATTGTGGCTGCTTTCAGCCGAGCAGGTCGCCAACGAGACGCGTCAGCGGCCCCTTGAATTTTATCGGCGCCTCGAGCACCGAAAAGGCAATGCAGGGCCGGTCGTTTTCGGCGACCGGCCGGTGTACGATGCTGTCGTCGGCGATCGATATCTCGCCCGGCCCGTAGCGGCCGCGCGCATCCGAGAATGCACCCTCCAGCACCAGCGTCAACTCGGCGCCCTCATGGGTGTGGGTCGGCAGCTTCCTGCCGGCTCGGATCCACATCAGGTTCACCTTGCAGCCATCGATTTCGCCAAGGCCGTATTTCTTGAAGCCCGGCAACTTGCTGCGCCACGGGATATCCGCAAGATCGTAACCGATGAAATCGCGCAGCGTCTGTGGCAACCCGCCGTCACCTGATCTTTCGACCGGTCGTGGCGCCGGTTCCGACGAGGCCGGCGACGCGAAAATTGCAGCAAGCCGGGCGTTCCTGTCACCGGGATCTGCGGCAGGCATTTGTTCCAGAGCCTCGCCTGCAAGTGCTTCCAGATCATGGACGATTAAACGATTGATGGGCTGCATCTCGAGATGGGCAGCAACAAGAATGCGGGCAGGTTCCGGAAGCGAGCCGGCAACATAATGCGCCATAAGCGCGTCGAAAGTATCGATCTGATTGCCCACCATATTCGTTCCGACCAAGACCGTTCACCCGCTCGAACTTTTCTGCTGACGCTTACGCCAAAAGTCAATCGACAGATCACCAAGGCAGACTTATTGCTTGGAGCCAATGAATTTTATCGCACCGGCCGCCCTATGAGAACGGTATTTCTTGCCAATGCCGCCTTGTGGAGAGAAAAGACCGTTCTTACAATAGGATCAAACAGAAGGCAGATCCCATGAGCGTTTACCCCTCCGTCCTCGAAGCGATCGGCCACACACCTCTTATCAAGCTGAAGGGCGCCTCAGAGGCGACCGGCTCGACGATCTATGGCAAGGCGGAATTCCTGAACCCTGGCCAGTCCGTCAAGGATCGTGCGGCGCTCTACATCATCCGCGATGCCGAGAAAAAGGGACTACTGCGGCCTGGAGGCGTCATCGTCGAGGGCACGGCCGGCAACACCGGCATCGGCCTCACGCTCGTCGCCAAGGCGCTGGGCTATCGCACCGTCATCGTCATCCCGGAAACGCAGAGCCAGGAGAAGAAGGACGCGCTGAGGCTGCTCGGTGCGGAACTGGTCGAGGTGCCAGCCGCCCCTTACAAAAACCCCAATAATTACGTCAAAGTTTCCGGCCGGCTCGCAGAACAACTGGCAAAGACCGAGCCGAACGGCGCCATCTGGGCGAACCAGTTCGACAACCTCGCCAACCGCCAGGCGCACATCGAGACGACGGCGCGCGAAATCTGGGATGATACGCATGGCAAGGTCGACGGCTTCATCTGCGCGGTCGGTTCCGGCGGCACGCTGGCCGGAACGGCGATGGGGCTGCATGGCTTCAACAAGGGCATCAAGATCGGGCTTGCCGATCCCGAAGGTGCATCGCTCTATGAGTTCTATGCCCATGGTACGCTGAAATCCGAGGGATCGTCGATCACCGAAGGTATCGGCCAGGGGCGCATCACAGCCAATCTCGAGGGCTTCAAGCCTGATTTTGCCTACCGGATCTCTGATGCCGACGCATTGCCGATTGTCTTCGACCTTGCAGCACATGAGGGGCTATGCCTCGGCGGCTCCTCAGCGATCAACATAGCCGGCGCGATGCGGATGGCGAAGGATCTCGGCCCCGGGCACACCATCGTCACCATCCTCTGCGACTATGGCAACCGCTACCAGTCCAAGCTCTTCAACCCGGACTTCCTGAAATCAAAGGGCCTGCCTGTGCCGGATTGGCTGACGGCGTCCCCGCAGATTTCCGTTCCCTATGAACGGGTCGCGTGATTGCCGATGACAGTCGAGGCGCTCTTCCGTGACGATTTCTATCTGTCGACCGTCGAGGCGACGGTGACTGCAGTGCACGAGGACGGCAGCATCGAGGTCGACCGGACCTGCTTTTATGCAACATCGGGCGGTCAGCCCGGCGATACCGGATTTCTGGAACGCAGCGACGGCTCAAGGATCATGCTTGGCCAGGCCCGCCATGGCGCGACCAAGGACATTATCCTGCACACACCGCTCAAAGGCGAGGCCGTGCCTTCCGTCGGCGAGACAGTGGTTCTGCACATCGACTGGCCGCGCCGCTACCGGCTGATGCGGATGCACACCGCCTGCCATCTCCTGTCCGTCGTCTGCCCCTACCCGATCACAGGCGCTGCCGTCGGCGAAGACGAGAGCCGCGTCGACTTCGACATGAGCGAGGCCATCGACAAGGACGATGTGACGGCGAAGCTCATGACGCTCGTCAACGAAAATCACCCAATCACCCTGCAATGGATTACCGACGAAGAGCTTGCAGCCAATCCGGGCATCGTCAAGTCCAAGAACGTTCGGCCTCCGATAGGACTTGGCCGGGTCAGTCTCGTCTGCATCGGCGAAAGTTCGTCCGTTGACAGCCAGCCCTGCGGCGGCACACATGTGTCGGAGACGCAGGAGGTCGGCGCGATCTTCATCGCCAAGATCGAAAAAAAGGGCAAGGAAAACCGGCGCTTTCGCATCCGCTTCGGAACGCCCGGGCAAGAAGCCTGAACAGCATGGAGATCAGCATGAGTGTCGACCAAAGCCGTTTTGTCGTATCGGCCGACTGGCTGCAACAGCAGCTTGGCGCTCCGGACCTGAAGGTGGTCGACGCCGCGTTCTATCTTCCGGCGCAGAAGCGGGACGCGGAGGCCGAATACGCCGCCGGCCATATTCCGGGCGCCGTTCGTTTCGACCATGACAAGATCGCCGATCACTCCACAGACCTGCCGCACATGGTGCCCTCCCCGGACTATTTCGCCGAACAGGTCGGCAAGCTCGGGATATCGGCAACCGACCGGATCGTCGTCTATGACGGTCCCGGTATCTTTTCGGCACCGCGCGTCTGGTGGTTGTTCCGCATCATGGGCGCTAGCAACGTCGTAGTTCTGGATGGCGGCCTCGATGGCTGGAAGGCCGAGGGCCGTCCCCTGGAAACGACGGCGCCGGATCCGCAGCCCGCAACCTTCATCCATGTATTCGACGACAAGCGCGTGGTCGGCTTCGAGGACATGCGCGATATCGTCTCCAGCGGCGCCATGCAGATTGCCGATGCGCGCAGCGCCGGCCGGTTCGCAGCCGAGGAACCCGAACCCCGCGCCGGCATGCGCTCCGGCCACATGCCGGGTGCCCGGAGCCTGCCTTCCGGCTCCTTTTCGACCGGCGGCAAGCTGAAGACGCTGTCCGAACTGAAGCAGACCATCGAAGCTGCCGGCATCGATCTTTCCAAGCCGGTCGTCACCAGTTGCGGTTCGGGTATCACTGCGGCAATCATCACGCTGGCGCTGGAATCACTCGATCACAGCGACAACCGGCTCTATGACGGCTCCTGGACGGAATGGGGAAGCCGGCAGGACACACCCATCGCCACCGGCAAGGCTTGAACATGACTGAAACATCCCTCGCACAGATACCGGTCCAGATCACCCGACTGGAAATGACTGCGCCGCCGAAGACCAGCCTGGCGATCCCGATCAATATCCAGGCTGCCGTCATGCGGGCGCCGAAGATCCCGCTGCCGTTCTACCGCTATCTCTACCGGCAGGTCGGTGCCCGATGGCAGTGGGTGGACCGGATGAGAATGAGCGACGAGGAACTGACAACCGTGCTCCACGACGAGCGCAACGACGTCAGCGTCCTCTACGTCAACGGCGCGCCGGCCGGCTTCTTCGAACATTTTCGCGTCGACGAGGACACGATCGAGCTTAGTCACTTCGGGCTGATAGAGCACGCGCTGGGGCTCGGCATCGGCAAGTGGTTTCTGCTGCAGGCTCTCTATGCCCTGTGGCTTTCGAACCCGCAGAAGATCGTGGTAACCACCAACAATCTCGACCATCCGCGCGCACTGCAGCTTTACCAGATGTTCGGTTTCTCACCGGTATCGACGGCGCAGGGCACCGTCACGCCGCTGACGGACGACGAGTTGCTCGAGATCATCAAGCGCGGCTGAGGCTAGCGTGACAGGCCGCTTGGCCGGCGCGGATCTGTGCGCCGGTCTATTTCGAGCGATTGTCCGGCTGTGGCCCTGAGGTCGGCAACCTCTCGCCGCAATGCGCTAAGTTCTTCGAGTATCTTGTCATTCTGCCTGGCGAGATAGTCGAGATCGATGTTCGGCATGCTGAAACTCCCTTTTAGTCGAAAAATAGCGCTATGAAAACGAACGGCAAGAAACGGGTGGTTTCGCGCTGATGGGAGCCGTCATGACGACCTCAAAGGGAGATCTGTCATGTCCAACATTCGTTTCGCCGCCATGCCCCACACCGATGCCGAAGCTCTCTGGAACGGAGCCACCGATGCCTACGGGAGGCTGCCGGAAACCACGGTCTCCGATGGCCCAGGCAATCCCTGCCGGCATTGCCTTCGCAATATCAACGCCGGGGATGAATTGCTGGTCTTTGCCTATCGGCCCTTTCCGGCGCTGCAGCCGTACGCCGAAACCGGCCCGGTCTTTCTGCACAAGGTACCTTGCCAGCGCTATGCGGCAGAGGAGGTCCTGCCGCCCGTTCTGTCCGGCACCCGCGACTTCATCGTGCGGGGATACAACGACAGCAATCGCATCGTCTACGGCACCGGCGCCGTCACGGCCACCGGCGACATTCCCGCCTATGCCGAAACACTGCTGGAGCGGCCGGAAATAGCTTATGTCCACGTCCGATCGGCGCGCAACAACTGCTACCAGTGCCGCATAGACAAGCAAAAGGCGCCGGTCCACGGGGAGCCCGGCGCCTTCATCTGACAGTTAGCCCTGCGGTCAGGCGACGTTCAGGATGCTGTCCGGCGCAACGGCTTCATAGCCGAGTGCTTCGGCCACCGCTGCATTGACGATGCGGCCCTTGTGGACGTTGAGACCGTTGCGCAGATGGCGATCTTCGGCGATGGCGCGGAGGCCACGATCGGCAAGCGCTAGGCCATGGTGAAGCGTGGCGTTGTTCAGCGCATGGGCGGATGTCACGGGCACGGCGCCGGGCATGTTGGCGACGCAATAATGCACGACGCCTTCGACGACGTAGGTCGGATCGGAATGCGTCGTTGCATGGGAGGTCTCGAAGCAACCGCCCTGGTCGATGGCGACATCGACGATGACGGCACCCTTCTTCATGCCGGTCAGCATGTCCCGGGTCACGAGTTTTGGCGCAGCAGCACCAGGGATAAGCACGGCACCGATGACCAGGTCGGCGGAGAAGACTTCGTCCTCCAGCGCCTGGATGCTGGAATAGCGGGTATGGACGCGACCGGCAAAGAGGTCATCGAGCTGGCGCAGGCGCGGCAGGGAGCGATCGAGGATGGTGACGTCTGCACCTAGGCCGACGGCCATGCGGGCAGCGTGCAGCCCGACGACACCGCCGCCGATAACGGTGACCTTGCCCGGCAGCACGCCCGGGACGCCGCCGAGGAGGACGCCGAGACCGCCATTGGCCTTCTGCAATGCCGTCGCTCCAGCCTGGATCGACAGGCGTCCGGCGACTTCCGACATCGGTGCAAGCAATGGCAGGCCGCCACGGTCGTCGGTCACAGTCTCATAGGCAATGGCGGTGACGCCGGAAGCCAGCAGGCCCTTTGTCTGCTCCGGATCCGGAGCAAGATGGAGATAGGTATAGAGGATCTGGCCTTCGCGCAGCTGCGCCCATTCCTGCGGCTGCGGCTCCTTGACCTTGACGATCATGTCGCAGCCCTCGAAAATTTCCTTGGCCGAGCCGACAATCTTGGCACCGGCCGCTGCATAGGCGTGGTCGTCGGCACCGATGCCGGCCCCCGCCTTGGTCTCGATCCAGACCTGGTGGCCGTGGGCGACGTAATCGCGCACGGCGGCAGGCGTCAGGCCTACGCGGTATTCGTGGTTCTTGATTTCCTTCGGGCAGCCGATGCGCATGTTCGTTCCTCTTAATAGCCGTCCGCTTTTGCGGATCGTGATGCTTGAGTGAACCATTTCGGCGACGCAATGTCCTTGCAAAGACGGTTTGCATAACTGCCGCTTTTCGACGATAATTGCGTTTTATGGTCAAATATCGAAGGAAATTCGAATGTCCGAGCTCGATGCCATCGATCGTGCCATTTTGAGAGCTCTGCAGCAGAATGCTCGGATCACCAATGCCGAGCTTGCCGTCAAGGCTGGTCTTTCGCCATCAGCCTGTTCGCGCCGCGTCGATATTCTCGAAAAGAACGGCACCATCGGCGGCTACCACACGCGCCTGTCGCACAAGGCGCTGGACTACCGGATGATCGCCGTTGTCCATATCTCGTTGTCCGGCCAGTTCGCCAAAACACTGACCGAGTTCGAAACGGCGGTGAAACTCTGTCCCAACGTGCTTGTTTGCTATCTGATGTCGGGCGAGTACGACTATATCCTGCGGGTCGCAGCACGCGATCTGGAGGACTACGAGCGCATCCACCGCGACTGGATTTCCGCCTTGCCGCACGTGGTCAAGATCAATTCGAGCTTCGCACTGCGAGAGGTAATCGACAGGCCGAATGTCGGTCTTTAACCGGATTACCACGCTTCGAAACTTAAGCTTGGCATAGACTCATTATCAACGTCTGTCGGCTAATCCTTAACTGGAGGCAGGATGACAATGCAGAACGAACCCAATATGCTCGGTATGAAGGTGCGCAGCCAGGTTCGGCGCCATGCGCGCCTGGTCGGCAGCGTCAGATATCTCAATCGTGAAACCGAAGGACGCATCGTCGATCTTTCGCCCACGGGCCTGGCTCTCGATCTGAGCGGCGCCTTCCTCGGAGCGGCCGGCAGCAAGGTCCGCATCGACTGCGAAGAAATCGGCACCATCGAGGGGACGGTCCGCTGGATGCGCAATGGCCGCATTGGCGTCGAATTCAACCGCAGTTCCAATGCGGCGGCGCAGGTCAGCTCCTATTTCCGATTTTTCCACAAGGATATCACCCCGGTTCTGAAACGCTGACCGCTTGCCGGACTGGTGCCATCTACCTGTCACTTAACGGGTGCACTCCTCGATAAATCATCCTAGTCTCGCCCGGCGTCGGGGGACGTCGATGAATGCTGAGGAGAAAGCCATGCCTGCGAGTTTCGATTTTTCCATGTCCCGCCGCTCGTTGCTGGGCGGTCTCGGTGCGTCTGCAGCACTTGTGATGCTGCACCCCTTTTCGGCGCGCGCAGCCGGCAATCAGGCCCATCTGCGGCTGATGGAAACCACGGATATTCACGTCAACGTCTTCCCCTATGACTACTACGCCGACAAGCCGAACGAGACGATGGGGCTGACGCGGACGGCAACGATCATCGATTCCATACGCGCCGAAGCGACCAATTCAATTCTCGTGGATAATGGCGACGTTCTGCAGGGCAATCCGATGGGCGACTACATGGCCTATCAGCACGGCATGAAGGACGGCGACGTCCACCCCGTCATCAAGGCGATGAACACGCTCAATTACGATGTCGGCACGCTCGGCAACCACGAATTCAACTACGGCCTCGACTTCATGTTCAAGGTTCTGGGCGGCGCCAACTTCCCCTTCGTCTGCGCCAACCTCACCAGGGGGCAACTGGCCAGCGACCCGAAGAAGGACGACCTGTTCTTCAAGCCCTACCTGATCCTCGACAAGACCATCAAGGATGGCGCCGGCAAGGAGACGCCGATCAAGATCGGCTTCATCGGTTTCGTGCCGCCACAGATCATGCTCTGGGATATCAAGAACCTCGAGGGCAAGGCGCAGACCCGCGATATCGTCGAGGCCGCGAGGGCATGGGTACCCGTCATGAAGGAACAGGGCGCCGATATCATCATCGCCCTGTCGCATTCCGGCATCGATGGCGCTGCACCAACCGACCGGATGGAAAATGCATCGCTCTATGTCGCGGCAGTCGAAGGCATCGATGCGGTCTTCACGGGCCACCAGCATCTGGTCTTCCCCGGCCCGAAAACGTGGGATGGGATCAAGGGCGCCGACCCCGTCAAGGGCACGCTGCAAGGCAAGCCTGCAGTCATGGGGGGCTTCTGGGGTTCCCACCTCGGCCTTATCGACCTGTTGCTGGAAAAGGACGGCAAGGACTGGAAGATCGTCGACTTCACATGCGAAGCCCGGCCGATCTATCACCGCGACGAAAAGAAGAAGGTTATCGCCGATGTCGGCGACAAGAAGGAAGTGGTCGAGGCAGCGAAAGCCGAGCACGAGGCAACCCTCGCCTATGTCCGCACGCCGGTCGGCAAGACGGCAGCACCGCTCTATTCCTATTTCGCGCTGGTGGCCGACGACCCCTCGGTCCAGATCGTCTCCAAGGCGCAAAGCTGGTACATCAAGGACATGCTGAAGGAGACGCAGTACAAGGATCTGCCTGTTCTCTCTGCCGCGGCGCCGTTCAAATGCGGTGGCCGCAACGGCCCGGACTACTACACCGACGTTGCCGCAGGTCCGATCGCCATCAAGAACGTCGCCGACCTCTACCTCTATCCGAACACAGTGCAGGCCGTGGTCATCAACGGAGCGCAGGTCAAGAACTGGCTGGAGATGTCGGCATCGATGTTCAACCAGATCACACCCGGCGCAAAAGATGCACCGCTGCTGAACCAGTCCTTCCCGTCGTTCAATTTCGACGTCATAGACGGCGTCACCTATCAGATCGACCTTTCGCAGAAGCGTCGGTTCGATGACGACGGCAAGCTGGTGAATGCCGATTCCAATCGCATCCAAAACCTGCAGTTCGACGGAAAACCGATTGATCCTGCGATGAAATTCCTGGTGGTCACAAACAACTACAGGGCTGGCGGCGGCGGCAAGTTTCCGGATATTGCCACGGACAAGGTGGTCTATCAGGCTCCTGATACAAATCGCGACGTCATCGTCCGCTATATCCACGATCAGGGTACCATCAACCCGAGCGCCGATGGCAACTGGACCTTCAAGCCGATGCCGGGCACCACCGTCGTGTTCGACAGCGCGCCGAAGGCGAAGACCTATATCGCCGACCTCAAAAGCGTCCACGTCGAGGATGTCGGCGACGGCGCCGACGGTTTCCATACGTTCCGTTTGATTCTCTGATCGCGGCCAGCTTATGCGACGGGTACCGATGGTGCCCGTCGGAACACCCAGCGCAACGCCGGCGTCAGCCCAGCGGCTTCCAGCCGGCGCGGCCGACGACCCGATTGCGGCCGTCGTTCTTGGCCATGTAAAGCCGGTCGTCGGCGATTGCCAGCAGACCGTTGAAGCTTGCGGCATCGTCCCCGGACGTTGCAACGCCGATGCTGATGGTGATGGGCTTGCCCCCTGGGTTGCGGATGGTTTCCGCCACCTGCCATCGCAGATGCTCGGCCAGAAGCAGTGCTTCGGCGTGGTTGGTCCGCGTGCAGAGCACCACGAATTCCTCGCCGCCGAACCGGAACAGCCGGTCGGTCGGGCGCAATGCGTTCGAGATTGCGGCGGCGACCGCCTTCAGAACGCCATCGCCCTCGAGATGGCCGAACTGGTCGTTGACCGCCTTGAATTCGTCGGCGTCGATCAGCAGCAGCGTCATGGTTTCGTTACGTTTCTGGCTATCGCGCAGTATCTGCGGCCCTTCGACCTCCATGCGGTTGCGATCGAACGTACCCGTCAGCAGATCGCGGCCGCTGCGAGAGACGAGATCGTCGTAGCGCTCGCGAAACGTCAGGTCGTGGAACACGTCGAGTACCGAGCGATGCGCGGTGGTCGCCAGATGTCGTCGTATGCCGCGCTGATAAAGCGCGAAAAGCCCCGAATAGATCAGGACCGCGAGAAGCTTGCCGATCCAGCCGCTCCAGAAGGCAGTCATCGGCACGCCGGCAAAATAATGCAGGGCCGCAAAGAAGCCGATCTGGTCGAACGTCAGCAGCACGAAGCCCGCGATCATGAAGCGCAGCACGACCCAGCGCTGTATGAAACGGCCCAGCTTCTCATAGAGCAGGATGATGCCGATGGCGTCGATGTAGAGCAGCGCCGTGCCCCAGATCATCAGCCAGCCCATCTCCCGAAGAAAAGCGAAATCCGTGCCGCGGCCCGGCGATAGTACGGCGGGAATCTGAAATTGCACCGCCCAGGCTATCGTCACCGTGAGCAAATTGCCGAGGAAGAGCCCGTAGATCGGCTGGCGAACGATCGCCGCATCCTCCTGCATATAGAGCATCAGGATCATCATCAGCTTGCCGGCGAAAAACACCGAGGAGCCGGGAGAGACAACGCCGAAAGGCAGTTCGACATAGAAGACGGCTGCCAGGTAGGTTTCCATGAAGTGCATGACGCCGAGCGCCGTCAAGAAGACGCCGAGCCCGATGCGGTGCCGCAAATGCAGGAGCGTCACCATGATCGTAAAATAGGCGACGGCCTCGAGCACGAACAAAGCCAGGTTAAGCTCCCTCATCGCATTGTCCGCTTTCGCCTCTTAAACGTGCTTTTGCACAACGACCGTTTAAGTTTGAAATATAGGACGACTGAGGTTCCGCCAAGTCTATTACAGTCGAATCCGGTATTTTGACGCAACGATGTTAACGCTGCGCGGTGCTAAGCAAGAAGAGAGAGTAGCGACACGCGGTGCTTAAGTGCAAAACTCGCAGAAATGCTGCTGAGGGAGCCGATTCGCGCCGGGTCCCGCGCCTTCTTGTCAATAACGTAAAATATTGTTTTAGCAGATCGCGTACGAGCAAGCTTCACATCCGCCACTGGTGAAATAGCCTAGCGACTCAGACTTGCCGGTTTGGGTCGCCATCGGCAAACAATGATGGGCCATGCTGATCGATGATCTGCTGTGCCTTGCGGAAGGTGGTCTCGACCGCGTCATCGACCGAACTGAAGACGTCCGCGCGGATGAAGTTGCGCACCAGGATTTCGCCGTTCACCTGCTTTTCGATGCGACCGGCCAGACGAAACTGGCTACCTTCCCGCTGGGGCACTGCGAAAATCTGGCAGTCCTGATAAGTCTGCGTGGCGGCTGGCGCCCCCGCCTTTGTGGCGTCGGCCTTGGGCCCGCCGGCACCGGTGAACATCGACAGGATGGATGAGAAGAAGGACGCCATTGTTTGCCTCTTGGTTGACCGCAGCCTGAAAGCGCAGATAGTCATATGATCAGGTTTGCAAGGATCTCATTGTCGGTGATGTCTTCGTAGCCAAGTCCGGCATTCTCGAAATTCTGCCGCAGCACCCCGAAACTGTCCGCATTCTTCACCTCTATACCGATCAGGATAGAGCCGAAATTACGGGCGCTCTTCTTCAGGTATTCGAAGCGGGCGATGTCGTCGTCAGGGCCGAGGAGATTGAGAAAATCGCGCAGCGCGCCCGGCCGCTGGGCCAGCCGCAGAATGAAGTACTTCTTTAGGCCCGCATGGCGCATGGCGCGCTCCTTGACGTCGGGCAGCCGCTCGAAATCGAAGTTGCCACCGGACACGACGGCAACGATGGTCTTGCCACGGATGGCGTCGCGATCCATCGCCTCGAGTGCGGTGATTGCCAGCGCGCCCGCCGGTTCGAGCACGACGCCTTCGACATTCAGCATATCGATGATCGTCACGCAGATGGCATTCTCCGGCATCAGCATCACCTGATCGGCGGGGAAAGCTCGCAATGCTTCAAAATTCAGATCGCCAATGCGGGCAACCGCCGCCCCGTCGACGAAATTATCGACCTTCGGCAATGTCAGCAGGCTTCCAGCCTCTATCGAGCGACGCAGGCTGGGAGCGCCCGCCGGCTCTACAAAGCGGAACGCCGACGGTGGCAGGACATCGCTGAAATAGCCGGTAATACCGGCAGCCAGTCCGCCGCCGCCGACCGGCATGACGACCAGATCCGGCAGCACGTCCTCCGGCAATTGCGCCGCGATTTCGGCCGCCACCGTCGCCTGACCTTCGATGATATCAGCATGGTCGAATGGCGGCACCATGAAGCCGTCATTGGCCGAGACGTAATCGCGGGCAGCCTGGTAGCACTGGTCGAAGAAGTCGCCGAAGAGTTTGATGGTGATGAATTCGCCGCCGAATATGCGGGTCTTCTCGATCTTCTGCTGCGGCGTTGTCACCGGCATGAAAACCACGCCGGGCACGCCGAAATGGCGGCACACGAAGGCAAACCCTTGCGCGTGGTTACCGGCCGATGCGCAGACGAAGACTTTCCCGGTACCGCCGGCTGCCATCTGCTTGCGGAAGAAGTTGAACGCGCCGCGGATCTTGTAGGATCGCACCGGCGTCAGGTCTTCGCGCTTCAGCCAGATATCGGCACCGTAGCGGGCGGAGAGATGCTCGTTGAATTGCAGCGGCGTCGCGGGGAAAATCTCCCGCATGGCTTCCTGTGCGCTGTCGACATCCCGTGTGTTCAAAATCTGAACGTCCTTCGTTGTTTCAAGCGTCTGGCTATGACACAGGCCGGCTGTCGAGATAAAGTCTCTTGTTTGTCTGAGGCTAGGCAAACTCCGATTTTTCGGTAATGAACCGCTTCATAGTGTCTCTTGCGAAAGAATCGTCGCAGACGACAAGGCTCAACCCCTCATTTCTTTGGATTGACATCTACTCGCGCGGTGCACTCTATACGGCAAGCCATCATGATGATGGTTAGAGGCCCGCTACGCGCCTGGTGTATCCGGGTTGGCGGGCTTCGTCTTTTTTAGACCGCCCCTTTTGGCGTGTGGATGCCAAGCCTTTATTCCGCCGTGAGCCTGCCTATTATGACGGTATGATGACACGAATCCTCCTGAAGGGCGCGGCATGGTTCGTGCTCGCCTTTATTCTCTTCTCCACTGTTTCGCCGATTGACCTCAGGCCGCATACGCTGACGACGGTCAATATCGACCGAGCCGGCGCCTATGCGCTTGCCGGTCTTGTTTTCGTGCTGGCCTACCCACGCCACTGGAAATCGATCGGAGTTCTTCTGGTCGCAGGCGCACTCGGCTTCGAGTTCCTGCAGGAGTTTTCGCCAACCCGCCATGCTCGGTTGCACGACGCCATCGTCAAGGGTGGTGGAGCGATTGCCGGCGTGGCGATGGGCTACGCCTTCAACCGCATCCGGGCGCGATGGACGCCGGACCTTCTGGTCGCCGGCTGATGAGCCGTCCGGGAGCAGAAGACGAGCCAGTAGCTCCTCCTGCGTAGCGATATCTGAGATCGCCGGGTTGACGGAATCGTCAAACTCGTTGATTTGAAAGGCAGGCGGACGTGGCGAAACTGGTAGACGCAAGGGACTTAAAATCCCTCGGCCTTGGCTGTACGGGTTCGACCCCCGTCGTCCGCACCATCTGATCTTCTTAACGCATCTGTATTTCATGCAAAAAGCGCGACCTCACGGCCGCGCTTTCCAGTTATTCACGAGCGAAAATCAGGCGAGCTTGGCGGCAATCTTTGCCACGTGGGCGCCCTGGAACCTTGCACCTTCGAGTTCGATTTCAGAAGGCATGCGCGAGCCGTCGCCGTTGGTGATCGTCGTTGCGCCGTAAGGCGAGCCGCCCTTGACTTCTTCGGTGCCGAGCTGGCCGGCGAAGCTGTAGGGAAGACCGACGACAGCCATGCCGTGATGCAGGAAGGTCGGCAGGAAGCCGAGAATGGTGGACTCCTGTCCGCCGTGCTGGCTGGCGGACGACGTGAAGGCCGAGCCGACCTTGCCGACCAGCTTGCCGCCAAACCACAGGCCGCCGGTCTGATCCCAGAAGTTGCGCATCTGCGAAGCGACGGTGCCGAAGCGGGTGCCGGCGCCAACGATGATTGCGTCGTATTCGGCAAGTTCATCGGCGGTGGCGATCGGCGCTGCCTGGTCCATCTTGTAGTGCGATGCCTTGGCGACTTCGTCGGACACCAGCTCCGGCACGCGCTTGACGACAACTTCGGCACCGGCCGACTTTGCGCCTTCGGCGACTGCGTAAGCCATCGCTTCGATGTGACCATATGTGGAATGATATAGAACCAGGACCTTGGCCATTTTCTTCTCTTCCTTTGCTGGGAGTGTTGACGGCGCCGCAGACGGCGAACCGGAGAGAATGCGTTTGATGAATTCCAACAGCATATATCGTGCCTCGCAGCATCCCTGTGCTGATGATCGACAGTTAGCCCAACGGCGGGCTCCGTTCCAGATAGGGTCCCAGATACGGACTGTTCATTTATATTGAACGATTTTCCTTGGCGTTCATTTTTTGCGATCGAATCCGGGTCTTCCCGACGGCGCGTTTTGCTGTAAGTTTCGCCGGAACCGTTGAGAGAAGGCAAAGACTGCTATGACAGACCAGATCATCACCGCCGCGATGCTCGCCATCGGCGACGAGCTTTTGTCCGGCCGGACAAAAGACAAGAATATCGGCCACCTCGCCGACATCCTGCTGCTCTCGGGCATCGACCTCAAGGAGGTTCGCATCGTCTCCGACGAGGAAGACGCGATCGTTGCGGCATTGAATGCGCTGCGCGGCACCTACGACTACGTTTTCACCTCCGGCGGCATCGGCCCGACCCACGACGACATCACCGCCGATGCTATATCCAAGGCTTTTGGCGTTCCCTGCGAGCATGATGCCGAAGCCATGAAGTTGATGGCTGACATGTACGAGCGCCGTGACATGCCTTTCACCGAGGCCCGCCAGCGCATGGCGCGCATGCCCGTCGGCGCAACTCATATCGCCAACCCGGTCTCGACCGCACCCGGCTTTACCATTGGCAACGTGCATGTGATGGCCGGCGTGCCGCAGGTGTTCCAGGCCATGCTGGACAATGTCATTCCGACCCTGCGCACGGGCACGCCGATGCTGTCGACGGCAGTTGCCTGCCCGTTCGGAGAAGGCGATATCGGCACACCGCTCGGCGCTATCCAGAAGGCTCATCCGGAAACCAGCATAGGCTCATACCCCCGCTATCTCGGGCAGAGTTTTTCGACGGAGATCGTTGTGCGGGCGCGCACCGAGGCGGCGATGCAGGCTGCTGCCGAAGAAGTAAGACAGATGATCGAGACCATCCGCAAGGCAAAGGTCGAGGAAAACCATTCGGCAGAGGCTTAGGGCGCAATTTCGTCATGCGGCGGAAACCGCCACATGACGGCAACGTCCATTCATGACCCAAGGAGATCCCATGGCCTTTAGAACCATCGTCACTATTCTGGACGTGCCGCAAAATGCCGGCATCGCTTCCGATATTGCGTTCTCGCTGGCGGCTGGCAACAACAGCCATGTCATTGGCCTCCACGCCGAGATCGTTTCGCCGGTACCGATGGTGGCGCCGATGGAGATCCCGGACCCGATTGCAGTACAGGCGCTGCAGGACATGGCCCGTACCGAGGCAGTGACTATCGAGCAGCTGTTTCATGCCAAGGCAACGGCCAGCGGCGGGTCGTTCGAATGGCGCAGCTTTGCCAGTTCGGCAGGCTATGATTCACAGCCCATCATCGAAACGGCCCGCAGCGCCGACCTGATCATCGCGGTCCAGCCGGACCCGGCCCATCCTTCCGACGGACATGTAGATGTGGAAAGCTTCCTGTTCGAAAGCGGCCGCCCGGTGCTGATGGTACCCTATATCCTCAAGGCTCCGAACCCGATCAGGCGCGTGCTGATCGCGTGGAACGGCTCGAAGGAAGCAGCCCGCGCCACCTTCGATGCGATGCCCTTCCTGGAAGCTGCGGACTCTGTCGAGATCCTCTCCATCGATCCGGCCGACAACCGCAGCAAGGCGCCGGCAACCGGCGCCGATATTTCGGCAGCGCTTGTGCGGCGGGGCGTAAAGGCGACGCTGACGACCACCGAAAGCGGCGACAAGTCTGCTTCGCAGATCATCGAGAAGCGGCTGGCGGAAGATAGCATCGACCTGCTGGTGATGGGCGCATACACCCAATCGCGGCTGTGGGAGATGCTGTTCGGCGGGACGACCAAGACCATGCTGAAATCGATGACGGCGCTGACCCTGCTGTCGCGCTGAGGCCGATACCGCCTGCTCTTGCGTTTTGGCGGCAAATCCCGCTAATAACGACGACCAAAAGCAGAAATCCTCTCCGGGACCTTTTTCGCGCAGTCGCTTTCGCTGCGCGAATTGCGTTTCGGGACCGGGCCTAGCCCGGCGGTGACGGAAACTCTGCCTGCGGTCGTCGGTGATCCCCGGCGCGTCGTCATCCCCGTGCCTGCCGGAGCCAAGATCCATGTCCCTCCCCGATAAAGCCTTTCCCGTTTCCTGGGACCAGTTTCACCGCGATGCAAGGGCGCTCGCCTGGCGGCTTGCCGGTCTCGACCGTGAGTTCCACGCTATCGTCTGCATTACGCGCGGCGGCCTCGTGCCGGCGGCCATCATTTCACGCGAACTCAACATCCGGTTGATCGAGACGGTCTGCATCGCCTCGTACCACGATTACGTCACCCAGGGTGAAATGGCCGTGCTGAAGGGCATCACGCCAGCGCTGCTGGAAAAAGGCGGCGAAGGCGTGCTTGTCGTCGACGACCTGACCGATACCGGCAAGACGGCCGCCGAGGTCCGCGCCATGCTGCCGAACGCGCATTTCGCCTGCGTCTATGCCAAGCCCAAGGGCGTTCCGGTGATCGACACCTTCATCACCGAGGTCAGCCAGGACACCTGGATCTATTTTCCCTGGGACATGGGGTTCAGCTACCAGGAGCCGATCGCCAAGGGCACGCGCGGCTGATCTGGCAAGGCCGTCTCCCACGAATCAAGCCACCGGAATGACTGCCCGGTGGCTGCATGCCCAGAGTGGCCCTGCCGCCGCCCACTCTTCACACGACCGATTATCCCTATGCCTCCAAGCCTCGGCAATTGTTGGCATTTTGGCACGCGAATCGCTGCCGTTACCGGCCCTTGGCACGTTACCGAGTGACCTTTCTGCAACGATGGAAATCTTGTCGTTTTTTCGGCCCATATGGCAGGCGGCGCAAGCCGTTATCGATAGCCGGATAGCAAGGTCGCCGCGCAAGCGTCTGACTTTACGGGGCTTTCTCGTTTCCCCCAGTTTCCACAGGCTCACCCACAAGATATTGTGGTTAGCCGAACATTAAAAACCAGCCCTTGACGATCCGGCACGTTTCAAACTTAATGAGACCACGTTAAGGCGGTGACGGACCGGATATTGTAACGAGGCCGGTTCCTTTTCAAAAATCGAGTTTCAAATCGCGCTGGACGCCCATGACAGGCGTCTTCTCGAGGGCAGTTCCGATGATTGCGAAAAGCGCTGCCGGGCAACACACGGGACTGGATAAATTGTCTGTTTAATACTATATTTAGTGTTTGCAGCCACAATCTCCACAAGATACAGAAGCGCATCTCCGGATGACGACTTCTGTACGATACGGGATGAACACTGGCGGCGCGATGAAACGCGATGCCGGAAGACCATATTCGCGCCCCCTTTCAAGGTTGGGCGCACCCCAAAAGAGGTAGACCCAGATGCGCATCGAAAGACGTTTCACCAAGCCCGGTCAGAGTGCTTACGCGGAGGTCGAATTCCGCAAGGCAATCAGCGAGATCAAGAATCCGGACGGGTCGATCGTCTTCCGCCTCGAGAACATCGATGTGCCTGCCCAGTTCAGCCAGGTCGCTGCCGATATCCTGGCACAGAAGTATTTCCGCAAGGCGGGCGTGCCCACGCGCCTGAAGAAGGTCGAGGAAAACGATGTTCCTTCCTTTCTCTGGCGCTCTGTTCCCGATGAGGCTGCTCTGAAGGGTCTGCCGAAGGACGAACAGACCGGTTCCGAAATCGATGCCCGCCAGGTCTTCGATCGCCTTGCCGGCACCTGGACCTACTGGGGCTGGAAGGGCGGCTATTTCTCGTCGGAAGACGATGCGCTCGCCTTCCGCGACGAGCTCGCCTACATGCTCGCCACTCAGCGCGTCGCACCGAATTCGCCACAGTGGTTCAACACCGGCATGCACTGGGCCTATGGCATCGACGGCCCCGGCCAGGGTCACTATTACGTCGACCCCTTCACCGCCAAGCTCACCAAGTCGAAGTCGGCCTATGAGCATCCGCAGCCGCATGCCTGCTTCATCCAGTCGGTCGAGGACGATCTCGTCAACGAAGGCGGCATCATGGACCTCTGGGTTCGCGAAGCCCGTCTCTTCAAGTACGGCTCCGGCACCGGCTCCAACTTCTCCTATCTGCGCGGCGAAGGCGAAAAGCTGTCGGGCGGCGGACGTTCGTCGGGCCTGATGTCGTTCCTCAAGATCGGTGACCGGGCTGCCGGCGCCATCAAGTCTGGCGGCACGACGCGCCGGGCTGCCAAGATGGTGGTGGTCGACATCGACCATCCGGATATCGAGGAATACATCAACTGGAAGGTCAAGGAGGAGCAGAAGGTTGCGGCCCTCGTCACCGGCTCCAAGGTCGTTGCCCGTCACCTGACAGCGATCATGAAGGCCTGCCTCGAAGGCGGCAAGGACGACCCGTTCGACCCGATGAAGAACGTCGCGCTGAAGCGCCAGATCCGTGCTGCCAAGCAGGACCAGGTGCCGGAAAACTATGTCCAGCGCGTCATCCAGTTTGCCCGCCAGGGCTATACCGACCTCAAGTTCAAGACCTACGACACCGACTGGGATTCGGAAGCCTACCTCACGGTGTCCGGCCAGAATTCCAACAACTCGGTCTCCATCAAGGACGACTTCCTGCGCGCTGTCGAACAGGATGGCGACTGGAACCTGACTGCCCGCAAGGACGGCCGCGTGATGAAGACGCTGAAGGCCCGCGACCTGTGGGAAACGATTTCCTACGCCGCCTGGGCGTCTGCCGATCCGGGCCTGCATTTCAACACGACGATGAACGACTGGCACACCTCGCCGGCTGAAGGCCCGATCCGCGCCTCCAATCCGTGCTCGGAATACATGTTCCTCGACGACACCGCCTGCAACCTCGCCTCGCTGAACCTGCTGCAGTTCAAGGATGCCACCACCAAGCGCATCAACATCGCCGATTACGAACATGCTGTCCGCCTGTGGACCGTGGTTCTCGAAATCTCGGTAATGATGGCGCAGTTCCCGTCCCGCCAGATCGCCGAGCGCTCCTATCAGTACCGCACTATCGGTCTCGGCTACGCCAACATCGGCGGCCTGCTGATGTCGTCGGGCATTCCCTATGACAGCGACGACGCGCGTGCCATTGCCGGCTCGCTGACGGCTATCATGACCGGCGTCTCCTATGCCACCTCGGCGGAAATGGCTTCCGAGCTCGGGCCGTTCCCGATGTTCAAGCCGAACCGCGAATCGATGCTGCGCGTCATCCGCAACCATCGCCGCGCTGCCTATGGCGAGACAACGGGCTATGAGGGGCTGTCGATCAACCCGGTCGCCCTCATCCACTCCGAAAACCCTGATCAGGATCTGGTCGTCCATGCCAAGGCTGCCTGGGACAAGGCACTGGCGCTCGGCGAACAGCACGGTTACCGCAACGCCCAGGCCACCGTCATCGCGCCGACAGGCACCATCGGCCTCGTCATGGATTGCGATACGACCGGCATCGAGCCGGACTTCGCGCTGGTGAAATTCAAGAAGCTCGCCGGTGGCGGCTACTTCAAGATCATCAACCGTGCCGTACCGGAAGCGCTGCGGGCGCTCGGCTATTCCGAGAGCCAGCTGGCCGAGATGGAAGCCTATGCCGTCGGCCATGGCAACCTGAATCAGGCACCGGCCGTCAACCCCGGTAGCTTGCGCGCCAAGGGCTTTACCGACGACAAGATCGAAGCCGTCAACGGCGCGCTGAAATCTGCGTTCGACATCAAGTTCGTGTTCAACCAGTGGACGCTGGGTGCCGACTTCATGCGCGACACGCTGGGCGTCACAGACGCGCAGATGGCCGACATGGGCTTCAACCTGCTCGACCACCTCGGCTACTCCAAGAAGGAGATCGAGGCTGCCAACATCCACATCTGCGGGGCGATGACGCTGGAAGGCGCACCCTTCCTCAAGGACCAGCACCTGGCCGTGTTCGATTGCGCCAATGCCTGCGGCAAGATCGGCAAGCGCTACCTGTCGGTCGACAGCCACATCCGGATGATGGCGGCCGCACAACCCTTCATCTCGGGCGCCATCTCGAAGACCATCAACATGGCCAACGACGCGACCGTCGAGGATTGCAAGAACGCCTACATGCTGTCCTGGAAGCTCGGCCTGAAGGCCAACGCGCTCTATCGCGACGGCTCCAAGCTTTCGCAGCCGCTGAATGCATCGCTGATCGACGACGACGACAACGAAGATGCGCTGGAGGAACTGCTGCAGCAGCCGGCGGCGGCCCAAGCCGTCACCATCACGGAGAAGATCATCGAACGGGTGATCGAGCGCGTCAGCCGCGAGCAGGAAAAGCTGCCCGGCCGCCGCAAGGGCTACACACAGAAGGCCAAGATCGGCGGTCATACGCTGTTCCTGCGCACCGGTGAATACGACGACGGCCGCCTTGGCGAAATCTTCCTCGACATGAACAAGGAAGGCTCGGCACTGCGCGCGCTGATCAACAACTTCGCCATCTCGGTGTCGCTCGGCCTGCAGTACGGCGTACCTCTGGAAGAGTATGTCGACGCCTTCACCTTCACCAAGTTCGAGCCGGCCGGCATCGTCCAGGGCAACGACGCCATCAAGAACGCCACGTCGATCCTCGACTATGTGTTCCGCGAACTTGCCGTCTCCTACCTCGGCCGTCATGACCTTGCCCATGTCGACACTTCGGACTTCAACAACACCTCGCTCGGTCGCGGTGTTTCGGAAGGCAAGGCCGATGTCGTCTCGAAGGGTTTGACGCGTGGTTACAAGCCGACGCTGGTCGGCAAGACCAACGAGCCGAAGGGGGCTGCCACCGCGGCCCCTGCCAAGGCATCGTCCGGCGGCGCCACGATCACGGCATTCTCAGGCAGCGCGGTGCGCAAGCTCGAAACGATCGCCGCGATCTCGACATCGGAAGTCGTCTCCTTCAAGCGCGAATACGACGAACGCGCCAAGGAGCTGGCTGAAGAAATGGCGGAAGAAAACACTGCATTGTTCTCGGACGAAGCAGCCGATGCAGCGGCAACCGCGAAGGCCGATGCCAAGAAGCTGGAAGCCGAACGCCGCACCCGCTCGATCATGCAGGGCTACACCGGCAGCATGTGCGGCGAATGCCAGAACTTCACGATGGTCCGCAACGGCACCTGCGAAAAGTGCGACACCTGCGGCGCGACCAGCGGTTGCTCTTGATCGGAGGAGTAGTCTTCCCACTCGGCAATAAACCGAGCTGACAATAAAAATGGGCGCGCTGGCAACAGCCGCCCATTTTCAATTGGAGGTCTAAAACGTCCTTTGGCAGGATGCCTTATTGATACATGTCGGCGTCACTGCCGATGCGCCCCATTCCGTACCGACCTGCCCTCAAGCAGGCAGTCCGTTGACTTTGCGCAGGATGCGGTCGACCAGGCGCTCGGGCATGAAACGGCGGAGCGAGCGGGCCTGGGTGGACTGCTTGCCGGCGGAGTAGCGCAGCTTCGGCCTTTCTGCCATGGCTGCCTTGACGACGACGTCTGCAACCACCTCAGGTGCATCGCCGGTTTCCACCCATCTGCGCATGAGCTTTTCGCTTCGATCGCGCTCGGAGGCATAGGCTGAAAGCGGACGGTCGGCGCGCGTCAGGTTTTCCTCGAACGAGGTGCGCGTCACGCCGGGCTGGACGAGGACGACGCGGATACCAAATGTGCGCACTTCATGGTCGAGCGATTCCGAATAGCCTTCGATCGCGTGCTTGGTCGAGGCGTAAAAGGCATTGAAGGGCGATGGAATGAGGCCGAGGATCGAGCTCATGTTGATGATCCGGCCGCTCTTCTGCTGGCGCATCACTGGCAACACGGCGTTGACGACACGGGCGACGCCGAAGACATTCACATCGAACAGCCGCTGGGCCTGCGCAATGGACGATTCTTCTGCGCCACCGAGAAGACCGACGCCCGCATTGTTGACGACCAGATCGATACGGCCTGCCTGATCCAGAACGGCAGCGATGGCGGCCTGCACGGACGCCTCATCCGTGACGTCGCAGACAAGCATGGTGATGACCGCAGTGCTCGCGACAGGCTTGCGGCTGGTTCCGAAGACCCGGTAGCCGGCCTTTGCCAACGCCTGTGCCGTCACCAGACCGATGCCTGAGGAAGCGCCTGTCACCAGCGCGACGCTGTTATTTCTGTTTGTCATCTCATCAGCTTTCCAAGGGAGTGGATAAAGGTCTGGAAGCATGTTACTATCTTTTTGATACTCTGTCACTATCGAAAAGATACGAAATGAAAAGTCCTACACCGCTGCAAAGTCCTACACCGCTGCAATGCCCGGTCGCTCGAAGCCTTGAGGCAATCGGAGATGCCTGGAGTATTCTCGTCCTGCGGGACGCCCACGCCGGTTTGACGCGTTTCGACCAGTTTCGTAAAAGCCTCGGCATCGTTCCGACCATGTTGACCAAGCGCCTGAAGGCGCTGACCGAAGACGGGCTGCTTGAGAAACGGCTCTACTCCGAGCGCCCACCCCGGGAGGAATACGTCCTCACCGAAGCCGGTCGCGACTTCCTGCCCGTCCTGATGATGATCGGCGCATGGGCACACCGACATTGCGACGGAGAACTCGCACGCTACATCGACGTCGAGTCAGGCCATGAAATCGAGCCAATCGCCATCGATGCCGTCACCGGCGCAAGGCTCGGAACACGCCCCCTGCGGCTGGGCGCTCCGGGTTCATGAGGGCCGGCGCGTTCTCGCTGGACGCGTATCCAAAATATCGAGTGGGGCAAAATCGGATGAGAGGCGGTCTGGAAGTCTCTGACCTCGAGCGCATCTATAGCGGCAGCCAACCCGCTACAGAAAATGGATTGAAACGATGCCACTCATTAAAATCAACGTCGTCAGAGGCCGTTCCCCCGCAGAGACGAGCCAACTTCTCGATACGATCCACCATACGGTGGTAACGGCGTTCAACGTGCCGGAGCGGGATCGCTATCAATTGTTGAACGAATACGAACCATCGCATCTGAAGGCACTCGATACGGGGCTCGATATTCAAAGGTCGGAGAAGTTTATCCTGATCGAGGTGGTCACGCGTCCTCGAAGCCGGGAGGAAAAACTCAATTTCTACGAACTTATGGCAAAGGCGCTTCACGATAGCTGTGGCATCGCCTCATCTGATGTCATGATCTCAATCATCGAAAACAGCGACGAAGACTGGTCGTTCGGCATGGGGCGGGCGCAGTTCGTGACGGGCGAACTGACCGGCTAGATCGGCAACGCCAGCATCTCGCCACGCAAACGATTGAACCTTCTTCGATCTGCTGCGTTCTTGGGGCATCAATCACTGAGGACCTACCCATGAAAAATCTTGTCATCATCGCCGCCACTGCCGCCGTTGCATTCGCCTCCGTTGCGGACGCTGCGCCAAGGCACAAGGGCACCGGCGTTGTCGCCACCCAGCCGAAGGAGCGGCTTGGCACGCTTTCCTGCACGGTCGCCGGTGGCGTCGGCATGATTCTCGGATCGAGCAAGGCTGTCAGCTGCGAATTCAAGCAGCGCAACGGCAAGGCCGAACATTATGTCGGCTCGATCGGCAAGCTCGGCATCGATATCGGTGTCACCGGCAAGGCCTACCTGAGCTGGCTCGTCTACAACGTCAACCCGACCCGCACCGGTGAAGGCGCGCTGGCAGGCAACTATGTCGGCGCTTCCGCCGGCGCCTCGGTCGGCATCGGTCTTGGCGCAAACGCTTTGGTCGGCGGTTCTTCCAAGAACTTCGGCCTGCAGCCACTCAGCGGCGAAACTAGCACCGGCCTGAACGTTGCAGCCGGCGTTGCACAGCTCAACCTGCGTCTCGCCAAGTAATATCAACGCGCTGGCCGGAGCCGAGGCACGGCTTCGAACCGTTGGTTCAAGAAGGCCTTCGCTCGTTCGAGCGAGGGCCTTTTTTCGTGGTGGTGGACATAAAACTTCTGTCTACCGTAAGGCATATCGTCCCTGTAACCAGCCGAGGTGCCTCATGACGTCAGTTTTCATCCCGGAATTCCTGTTATCCGGCGCTGCCGACGCTCCCTACACCATACTTCTCGCCCACGGTGCCAGCGGACCGATGGATTCGGGCTCGATGTCGGCGGCATCGGATGCGTTGGCGACAGCTGGCTTCCGGGTCGCCCGCTTCGAGTTCGCCTACATGGCAGCACGACGCATTTCAGGCGTGCGCAGGCCGCCGCCTAAGGCGGAGATGCTGATGGAGGAATATCGCGCGGCGGTGACGGCACTCGGGGCTCACGGTCGGCTGATCATCGGCGGAAAATCGATGGGTGGACGGGTCGCCAGCATGATCGCCGACGAACTCCATGACGACAAGGCAATCATCGGCCTCCTTTGCCTGGGCTACCCCTTCCACCCGCCGGGCAAGCCGGAAAACCTGCGGACGGCTCATCTGCGGCAGTTGCGTACGCCGACGCTGATCTGCCAGGGGACGCGCGATCTTCTGGGTAGCCGCGACGAGGTTTTGCACTATGACCTGTCGGACAGCATCGCGTTACTCTGGCTCGATGACGGCGATCATGACCTGAAGCCGCGCAAGACGATTTCCGGCCCTTCCGCTGCAGAACATATGGCGACGATGGCCAATGCCGCGATGCAATGGGCGCAATCCGCAGCAAGCTTGCAATAGCGACCTCCGGCGCCCATCGAATTCGCCCGGTCGGAACCAAGTGGCCGGATTAATATGGCCGGCGGCGATATCTTCCTGCGCACCCTGTTGCCGAACTCCACATCGGCGCCACTTTCCTCAGCGAAAACCCCGTCGGTAGCGAGGAATAAACCGTTGAAGACTATCGGCCGCGCCCTGCTTTTGTTCGGGCTTATCCTGCTCGTCGTCGCCGTCGCAGCATGGGCGTCGCTGGCCCTCTGGTATCGCCTGCCCTTGCCAGAGGTATGGCGCGCCGTCTGTGCCGGTATCTTTGCCTTGGGCGGGCTTGCTACGGTCGTTGGCCTGTTCGGCCGCAGACGAGCCTCATGTCTTTCGGCATTCGCGGTAGCCTCCGTGCTTGTTATTGCCTGGTGGACAACGATCACGCCCCCGTCCACAGTAGACTGGGCGCCTGATGTGGCGCGTCAGGTGACGGGCAGGATCGAGGGTAACCAGCTAACACTCAGCGACGTGCGGGCGTTCGACTGGCGGAGCGACACGGATTTCACCCCGCACTGGGAGAGCAGAAGCTACGATCTCGGTACGGTCAGGACGGTCGACCTGTTCATGTCCTACTGGTCGGGGCCGGTGATGGCCCACATGATTGTCAGCTTCGGGTTTGCCGATGGGCGGCAGCTGGCTTGGTCGATCGAGGTCAGGCGCCGAAAGGGTGGAGCTTTCTCCCCCGTCGCCGACCTGTTCAAGAGCAATCCGCTGGTGATCATCGCCGCCGACGAGCGCGACGTGGTCGGCGTGCGCTCGAACGTGCGCGGCGAGGATGTGCAGCTCTATCGGATGAATATCTCCCCGGCCGGAGCACGGGCACTGCTGCTGGCCTATGTGGCCGACGCCAACGCGCTTGCCGAAAAGCCGAAATTCTACAACTCGCTGACGACCAACTGCACCACGGCAGTCATCCAGATGGTGCGGGCTGTGGGCGACGCCCTGCCCTTCGACTGGCGTCTTGTCGTCAACGGTTATGTCCCGGATTATGCCTACGACCAGAAGGCGCTCGATACGCGTTTGCCGCTCGAAGAGCTGAAACGATTGTCTCATATTGACGAAAAGGCCAAGGCCGACGGACTGTCGCCCGGGTTCTCCGCGCACATCCGGGAGGGCGTGCCTGCGCCGTTGTCACCCGACCAGACCCCGTGAGACCGGATTGGTCCTGGTGGCACACCGCTGACCTCATTAGCGCGTTCAAGTCCTCTATCACCTGCCTCTCAGTCTGAATCCGCAAAGTCGACTAACCATCGGCACCTGCTGTATTCTTCAGATTTGCCATCAGGCGCTCGCATAGGCTCCCAAAACCGCCTATGAAAGATCCTTCGGCAACTATCATGAAAAAAGGTCGGCAATATGGACACCCCCTGGAAACAGCCGGTTACCCTGGCGCTCGAAGGTCCGGAAACCTTTGTGACTATCGCCACAACACAGGCAGCATCCTGGGCAATGATCGAGGATTGGCCACAGGAGGACGGTCCAGCGCTCGACCGGGCGCTACTGATATGCGCCGAGGTGCGGCAAGGCAAACGCACCGACGAGGACGCCCGCAAGGCATTTATCGAGGCCGCTATCGAGGCCGGCATCGCCATCCAGCCGTAGACAAACCATGCAACAGCAACGTTCGTCTCTGGCCAAGCCGGCATGTCAAGATTGTCGAATTGTCGCAGGGCTCCATGGACTAACGGCTTTGCAGTTCTATATGGCCGATCATACCGGACCTCTCAAAGCATTGGCTTTGTTGTGATTTGTCGGGATGCTAAGCAAGGGAGTGATCACCGTGGGAACGATTCTGATCATCGTAATTCTGGTTTTGTTGTTGGGTGGCGGTGGCGGTTATTATGCCCATGGTCGTTACGGCGGACGTGGCCTCGGCGGCGTGCTGGGCCTGGTGTTGCTCGTCCTGATCGTCTTGTGGCTGCTTGGCGGCCTGCACGGCGGCGCAGTCTGAACCTGATTGTTGCGCCAGGCTCCTTGCCGAAAGGTCCGGGGTCTGGCGCATCGGTGCCACGGCGAGCGCTGTCAATACGAAACGTCCATCTGAGATCGCGGAGATTGCAATGCCCTCGTCATCGATCAAGACAATCTGCATTTTTGGCGCCGGCGCGCTCGGAGGCGCCATCGCTACGCGGCTGGCCAGCGGAGCCCTTGCGGACGTCACTGTATCCGTCGTAGCGCGCGGCGGTCATCTCGACGCCATCCGGCAGCACGGGCTCAAGCTCTGGACGGCGGGAGCAACGGAACCGCTGACAGTCCACGTGACTGCCACGGACGATACCAGCACATTACCCCCGCAGGATCTGATCATCACCGGCCTGAAGGGTCATCAACTCGGCGCGGCAGCAACTGGCATCAGTTCCCTCCTGCACGCCACCACCCGCGTTGTCATGGTTCTGAACGGGATACCCTGGTGGTATTTTCATCGGGACACCCAGAGCAAGCATGCGGAGACTCAGTTCGAGGAACTGGACATCGGCGGTGTCCTGTGGCGCTCGATTGGCCCCGACCGGGTGATTGGCTGCGTTGCCTACCAGGGCGCCGAAGTCACAGCGCCCGGAGAAATCCATCTGAGCAACGACGGTCGCTTCGTGCTTGGCGAACCCTCAGGCGAAAACACCGCCGACCTCGAGGCGATTACCCACCTCCTGACATCCGGCGGCCTCAATGTCAGCACGACGCCCCTGATCCGCAACGAGATCTGGAGCAAGCTGATGGGCAATGCGGCCTTCAACCCGATCAGCGCACTGACGAGGGCGAGGATGTCGGACATCATGGCCGACCCGGCGCTCGCCAACATGGTTTCGCAGGTGATGACGGAGGTCAAGGCGGTGGGCGAAGCGCTCGGCGCGAGTTTCACGATGTCGGTCGAGCAACGGCTCGAGCAGTCGAAGAGGATCGGCGATGTCCGCACATCCATGCTGCAGGACCTGCTGGCCGGCAAGCCGCTGGAGATCACGCCGCTCGTCGGCATGGTCGTATCGTGCGGTCGCCTTTCAGGCGTGCCGACGCCGACATCCGAGGCGATCCTCGCTCTGGTCACACAGCTCGACCGCGAAAATCGCCGCGCTTTAGTCTGAGCTCAGTCGCCACGCACGACCTCTATTTTTATGAAGTCTTTATTCTCGGCCGCTCGGGCTCGTATGGCTTTCCTATGAAGCCCGGCATTACCATCACTGCATCGATTGCAGAGGTGAACCATGCCCTACGCCACCTGGCCCAAGCGGCCTGACCCTGCCGAACCAGATCGGCTTGCCTGCTCATGAGCCAGACCAACCGCCGTCGCCTGCGGGCGCGCCGCACGGCAATGATCATGCTTGTCTTCGGCATCGTGCTCGGCAGCGTCGAGATCGCTATCCTGTTTTCCTATCTGTGAGCAGCCATTCCCATGAGAACGATTTACCTCGACAGCGCCGCCCGCAAGCGGAGCATCGGTGGCGCGATCACATCGCTCATCACCCCCTTTCGCGATGATGCCATCGACAGCAACGCGTTGATGGACCATGTGTCCTGGCAGATCGCCAGCGGCATCGACGGTCTTGCTGTTTGTGGCCTCGCCGGAGAAGGTCCCGTGCTGTCGGATCACGAACGGCAGACCGTTATTGCGATCTGCGTGGAGACGGCAGCGGCCAAGGTGCCGGTCATTGCAGCGACAGGCAGCAACTGTACCGCCAAGACGATCGCCGCGACCCGGCAGGCCCGCAACGCCGGTGCGTCTGCCGCGCTGATAACCGTCCCCTATTATTCCAAGCCCACGCAGCGGGGCATCCTTGCCCATTTCGAAAGCATTGCCGACGCCATCGATCTGCCTTTGATCATCGATAACAGGCCAGCCCATGCAGGGATCGACCTCGCGCCGGTTACGATCGAAAGGCTCGGCGAAATCGGCAGCGTCATAGGCATCTGCGACGGTGGCGGAGACATCGGCCGCCTCGGCGCGTGGACGGAGTTGCTGCCGCGACGTGTAGGTCTCTATACCAGCAATGACGCTGTAGCCCTCGCGTTTGCAATGACAGGCGGTGCCGGTTGCTTTTCTGACGCTGCCAACGTCGCGCCGCAGATGAGCGCGGCTCTCCAGCACCAAGCCGCCGCCGGTAACCTCGCGGCCTCTCTCAGCCTGCAGCAGCGCTTGCTTCCGCTGTGGCGGGCGCTTGCTGCCGAAAGTATCCCCGCGACGGTCAAACAGGCGATGCAGCTGGACGGCAGGCCTGTCAGCACGGCGGTACGCTTGCCGCTGGTCTCGGTCGAGCCCGAGACGGAGACTGCCATCCGCGACGCGTTGACCCTGCTCCATGGCCTGGAGCACAAGCCCTGCACTGTCGTCCCCGACCTCCAGGGCCGGTCCATGAGGATATGAGATTTTAATATTCCGAGCTGTCGCCCGAAATGGAAACCCTATGCCTGCCGGCATACATTCATAACCGTGACGCAGCGCCGGTAGAATACCGGCCGATGCCAGACAAAACTGCCTGAAAGGAATATCAATGCCCCGCTCCAATACCCAACGCGACGAAGCCGAACCGCTCCAACATCGCTCGACCGGCTCGCTTGCCGCTTCGTCCGCTGCCCGCTTCCTGGTCGGGCGCGACGGTCACGGCGGCTGGATCGTGCAGGACCGCCTCGGACGTATCGGCGGTCTCTTCGCCAACGAGACTGCAGCGCTTCACTTTGCCCGCGAGGAATGTGACCGCAATCCTGCCGAAGTCTGCCAGTTGCCCGAAAATATCGTGCTCGGCTTCGACGGGTTGGAAATCAAGTCCTTCACTAGCCACTAAGTTGCGTTGATAGGTCCGAAACGCGTCCGACTCCATTCTTCCTTAACCACCTGGTGGATATTTTGGTGTCGGACGCGACATGAGATGACCGAGATGCCAAAGCCAGCCTTCCGTTACACCCATTACGATCTGGGCGACCAGCGCGCAGAGACAACGATTGAAATCACCCTCTCTGCGGTCGCCAATGTCAGGCTGATGACGGGTGGAAATTTCCAGCGTTTCAAGGAGACGCTCAAGCATCAGTTCGTCGGTGGCGTCGCCAAGAAGTCACCGATCCGCCTCACCGTTCCCGAGACCGGCCACTGGCATCTGGTGGTCGATATGGAGGGCCACAAAGGCCTCGCCGAATCGAGCGTCAAGCTCATCGAGAAGGCGTTAGCGCCGCGCATTCAGAGGGCTGCAGCGGGGTAGAGGACGGCGCCCGGTTCACTCGCCGGCCCGCTCCTTGCGAAGCTTTGCCCACCATTCCAGACGCTTCTTGATATCGCGCTCAAAACCCCGCTCGGGTGGATCGTAGAATTTCTGACGTCCGAGTTTCTCGGGAAAGTAATCCTGGCCTGAAAAAGCATCCGGCTCGTCGTGATCGTAGCGATAGCCGTCGCCATATCCCTCGCCGCGCATCAGCTTGGTGGGGGCGTTGAGGATATGCTTGGGCGGCAGCAGCGAACCATTCTCCTTGGCTGCCCGCGTCGCCGCCTTGAAAGCCGTATAGACCGCGTTCGATTTCGGTGCGGTTGCCAGATAGACGCAGGCCTGCGCGAAAGCCAGTTCGCCCTCGGGCGAGCCCAGATAGTCGTAGGCGTCCTTGGCTGCGTTGCAGATGACCAGAGCCTGCGGATCGGCAAGCCCGATATCCTCGACCGCCATGCGCACGAGGCGTCGTCCGAGATAGAGCGGATCCTCACCGGCATCGAACATCCGTGCCAGGTAATAGAGCGCCGCATCCGGGTCCGACCCACGCACCGACTTGTGCAGCGCTGAAATCAGATTGTAGTGCCCATCCTGCGCCTTGTCGTAGACAGGCGCCCTCCGCTGGACGATTTCTGTCAGGGCCGCGGTGTCGAATACCTCATCCGCCCGCGCCGCCCGCCAGACCTCCTCGGCAAGCGTCAGCACCGCACGACCGTCGCCATCTGCCATCCGGAGCAAACTGTCACGAGCGTCGTCGGTCAACGGCAGCGGCTTTGCCTCCACCCGCTCGGCACGCTGCAGCAGTTCACGCAGACTGTCCTCGTCATGGGCGCGGAACGTCAACACGCGGGCGCGAGACAGCAGAGCGGCGTTCAGTTCGAAGGACGGGTTTTCTGTCGTCGCACCGACCAGAATGACGGTGCCGTCCTCCATGACGGGCAGAAAGCTGTCCTGCTGGGCGCGATTGAAGCGGTGAATTTCGTCGACGAACAGCAATGTCTGGCGGCCGTCCATGCGCCGCATACGGGCGGTCTCGAACATCTTCTTGAGGTCTGCAACGCCGGAGAAGATCGCCGAGATCTGCTCGAATGCGAGACCTGCCTCGCCTGACAGCAGCCGCGCCACGGTGGTCTTGCCGGTACCGGGCGGGCCCCAGAAAATCATCGATCCGAGCGAACCGCTCTCGATCATCCGCCGCAGCACGCCGTCCTCGCCAGTGAGGTGCTGCTGGCCCGTGACGTCTGCCAGCGTCTGCGGCCGCAGACGGTCCGCCAACGGTCGCTTGCTGGCGACCGATGCCGGGATCTGCGGCGCAAACAGGTCGTTGCTCATCGGAAGAATTGCCGGATGCGCTGACCGTCCCGCTCGATTTCCACGCGCCAGATATCGGGTTCGCTGGCAGCAATTGCTGCGAGGCTCTTGGTATTGGTAATGGGCGTGCCATTGACGGAGATAATGATGTCCTTCGGCTGGAAGCCGAGACGCGCAGCGGCGGAATCATCCTTCAGCTTTTCGACAACGACGCCTGCGGCCGTATCGGTCGGCATGTGCAACTCATCCGCCACGCGCGGCGACAGGTTGGCCACTGTCGCACCGGAGAATGGATTGCTGCCGGTAATCAGCTTCTCCTCGCGCGGCTGCGTTTCGGGAGCGCTTGCCAGCGTCATTTTCGCTTCCCGCTCATTGCCGTTGTCGAGCACGGTCAGCGATACCGTCGCGCCGAGGCCGGCGGTTGTCAGACGGTAGCCAAGAGCATCGGGATGCTCGACGGATACGCCGTTGAGGGCGGTGACGACTTCGCCAGCCTTGAGACCGGCCTTGGCGGCGGGACCGTTGTCGGTGACCTTGGTGATCAGGGCTCCGCGAACCCGCTTCAGGCCAAGCGCATCGGCAACTTCTGAGGTCACCGGCTCAAAGGTGGCACCGATGTAAGGACGCTCGAAACTCTTGTCACCGCGATCGGCGGCGGCGAGGAAGACGCGCACGAGATTGGCGGGAATGGCGAAGCCAATGCCGTTCGACCCGCCGCTCTGCGAGAAGATCGCCGTGTTGAGGCCGATGAGTTCGCCTTTCATGTTCATCAGCGCCCCACCGGAATTGCCGGGGTTGATCGCAGCGTCAGTCTGGATGAAAAACCCGACCTCGTTCTTCACCTGGTTGCGGGCAAGCGCCGAAACGATACCGCTGGTTACCGTCTGGCCCACGCCGAAGGGGTTGCCGATGGCAAGCACGAGGTCGCCGACCTCGAGCGTATCGGAATTGCCGATCGGCAGCATCGGCAACTGCTCTTTCGTGTCGATCTTCAGCACGGCGAGATCGACCCGGTCATCCTTTAGGACCACCTTGCAGGGGAATTCGCGGCCATCTGAAAGCGCTATCTTGATGTCGTCGGCGCCATCGACCACGTGGTTGTTGGTGATGATCGTGCCGTTCGCCTCGACGATGACGCCGGAGCCCAGCGAGGTCTGCTTTTCCGTGCGGTTCGGCATGCGCTGGCCGAAGAACTGCTGGAAGAAGGGATCCCCGGCGAAAGGAGACTGCTGGTGCACGACGCGTTCCGCGTAGACATTGACGACCGAGCCAGCCGTCTGCTTGACCAGCGGCGAGAAGGAAAGCTGCATTTCCATCTTGTTTTCCGGCACGGCCTTGGCCGTCTCGGCGTAGACCGGGGCGGGAAGCGTGACGACGAGCGCGAGCATAGGGATCGCAGCGCGTTTGAGCAAACCTTGCATGGGGAACCCTTTATAAAGTGTCTGTGGAAGCAACGTTGTAACCGCGAACGCTAGAAAGGAAAGAGGGCGCAATCATGGAACTTCAAGCCAGCCGGAGGCTTTGCGCGTACGCGGTTTGAACAAAACGGTCCGGAATGGGTTAGGAGTACAGCAGTGTGCAAATCTGGCTGATTCTCGAGCGGAAGTGCATCATCAACCAAGCGCCATAACTTTCTGAAATCGGAATCAAAAGATGGATCATTCGCCTCTGACATTCACCACCCGCCGCCGGTCTGCCAACCTAGTTTGCGCAGCCCTTGTCGGCTTGCTGCCGATCCTGTCGCCGCTAGGCTCGGCAAAGGCCGCCAGCTTCGATTGCGACGGCAAGACGCTTCAGCCGGACGAGAAAATGATCTGCGACACCCGCAGCCTGAACGATGCCGACGTCAAGATGGCCACGACCTTCGAGCTGATCTCCGGCCTTCTCGCCATGGGATCGCGCGGCACGCTGCAGGACGAACAGAGCGCCTGGCTGAAGAAGCGCCAGGCCTGCGGCGCAGATGCGGCATGCTTGAAGACCTCTTACGAGGACCGCCTGAAGCAGCTGGATGTCGCCTACAAGAACCTCGCCCGTCCGAACTGACCGGCACGGTCACTGCTGCGGTAACACCTTGAATAAAAAAGCCCCTACCAGGTTTTCGATGGCAAGGGCTTCTCTAGAAGAATGTCGGCCGCGGTGAAAACTGCGGCCAATTGTTTATCTAACGGCCGCTGAGATCGCGCACCGCGCCCTTGTCGGCGCTTGTGGCAAAGGCGGCATAGGCCTTGAGCGCCGTCGTGACGTTGCGCTTGCGCTTCTCGACCGGGAACCAGCCCTGTGCATCCTGCTGGGCGCGGCGGGCTGCGAGCTCCTCGTCGCTGACGCGCAGGCTGATGGAGCGGTTCGGGATATCGATGTCGATCATGTCGCCTTCGCGCACCAGGCCAATCGTACCGCCATTGGCAGCTTCCGGCGACGCATGACCGATAGACAGGCCGGACGTGCCGCCCGAAAAACGACCATCGGTGATGAGAGCGCAGGCTTTGCCCAGACCTTTCGACTTCAGATAGCTGGTTGGGTAGAGCATCTCTTGCATGCCAGGACCGCCCTTCGGACCTTCGTAACGGATGACAACGACATCGCCGGCCTTGACCTCGTTGGCAAGGATCGCCTTGACCGACGAATCCTGGCTTTCGAAGACGCGGGCCGGGCCGGAGAACTTCAGAATGCTTTCATCGACGCCTGCCGTTTTGACGATGCATCCGTCTACGGCGAGATTGCCCTTGAGAACAGCCAGTCCGCCATCCTTGGAGAACGGATGCTCGGCGCTGCGGATGACACCCTTTTCACGGTCGACGTCGAGGTCGTCCCAGCGCGAACTCTGGCTGAAGGCTACCTGCGTCGGCACGCCACCCGGAGCCGCACTGAACAGCTTCAGTGCTGCCGGGTTGGCGGTGACGGCGATATCCCATTGTGCGATCGCATCGCCGAGCGTCGGCGCGTGGATGGTCGGCAGGTCGGAATTCAGCAGGCCGGCGCGTTCCAGCTCGCCGAGGATTGCCATGATGCCGCCGGCACGATGGACATCTTCCATGTGGACGTCGGATTTGGCCGGTGCCACCTTCGACAGGCAAGGCACCCTGCGAGACAGGCGGTCGATGTCGTCCATCGTGAAGTCGACCTCGCCCTCGTGGGCTGCGGCCAGGATGTGAAGGACCGTGTTGGTAGATCCGCCCATGGCGATGTCGAGCGCCATGGCGTTCTCGAAGGCGCCCTTGGAGGCGATGGTGCGCGGCAGTGCCGTGACATCGTCCTTCTCGTAGTAGCGCTTGGCGAGATCGACGATACGACGGCCGGCTTCCAGAAACAGCTCCTTGCGGTCTGAATGGGTGGCCAACGTCGAGCCATTGCCCGGCAACGAGAGACCGAGCGCTTCCGTCAGGCAGTTCATCGAGTTGGCGGTGAACATGCCCGAGCACGAGCCGCAGGTCGGACAGGCCGAGCGCTCGATGACGGCGACGTCTTCGTCGCTGATCTTGTCGTCGGCTGCAGCCACCATCGCATCGACGAGGTCGAGCGACACGGTCTTGCCGTGCATGGTGACCTTGCCGGCTTCCATCGGGCCGCCGGAGACGAAGACGGTCGGGATGTTGAGGCGGAGCGAAGCCATCAGCATGCCCGGGGTGATCTTGTCGCAATTCGAAATGCAGACCATGGCATCGGCGCAATGGGCGTTGACCATGTATTCGACGCTGTCGGCGATCAGCTCACGCGATGGCAGCGAATAAAGCATGCCGTCATGGCCCATGGCGATGCCGTCGTCGACGGCAATGGTGTTGAATTCCTTGGCGACGCCGCCGGCCGCCTCGATCTCGCGCGCCACCAGCTGGCCAAGATCCTTCAGGTGCACGTGGCCGGGCACGAACTGCGTGAAGGAGTTGACGACGGCAATGATCGGCTTGCCGAAATCGCTATCCTTCATACCTGTTGCGCGCCACAGGCCGCGGGCACCGGCCATGTTGCGGCCGTGGGTGGTGGTTCTCGAACGGTAGGCTGGCATGGTGTTATCCTCGACGTCCTGCAGTTACGGGCATTGCTTGCGGCAGACCTATTCCGCCAGACGGACCGGCAAGCCCCTGCTTTTTAGAATTGTCGTAAATCAATCGGTGCGGACTGTCACTATCAGGTAAGCCGAATCCGGTACGCTGCAAGGGTATGGCCCCCGCGCAATATCCTCGCCATCGACGATCCCGATCATTCCCGGACGAGGCCGCGACCAAAATATCGAACAGATGCATGACGTTTGCCGATGACACCTCAACATTTAGGCCGAACACAATAAATTGGCTTCTTTTCACAAAAAAATGCGGGCCTATTTGTAACTTACGTCGGTATTTCTGCGTATCACCATCGATACCGTCATCTCATCGAGGATTTTACCCATGGCCACCTACCAACCGCCCAAGATTGCCGCCTCCGAGATCACGCCTCGCCAGACTTATCTAGGCCGCCGCGCCTTCCTGGCGACAGCAGCAGGCGCCGGCCTGTCGATTGCCGGTGGCACAACAGCCATGGCGGAAGCGCTGGCAGCGTCGAAGACCGACTACAAGGTCGATGAAAAGCTGACGCCGAAGAAGGATGTCACGACCTACAACAACTTCTACGAATTCGGCACGGACAAGGCCGATCCCGCCGCCAACTCCGGCAAATTCAAGCCGCGCCCGTGGACGATCACCGTCGATGGCATGGTGGGCAAGCCGCAGACCTTCGATATCGACGCGCTGATCAAGGCCTTTCCTCCAGAAGAGCGTGTGTACCGGATGCGCTGCGTCGAGGCATGGTCCATGGTCATCCCATGGGACGGCTTCCAGCTATCCAAGCTGCTCGACATGGTGGAGCCGCTGGGCAGCGCGAAATATGTCGCCTTCGAGACCATCGTCCGGCCGTCCGAGATGCCCGGCCAATCCGGCAGCTTCCAGTCCCTGAACTGGCCCTATGTCGAAGGACTGCGGCTGGACGAAGCGCGCAACCCGCTGGCGCTGCTTGCCGTCGGGCTCTATGGCGAGACGCTGCCCAACCAGAACGGTGCGCCGATACGCCTGGTGGTTCCGTGGAAATATGGCTTCAAGGGCATCAAGTCGATCGTCCGTATCACGCTCACCGATAATCAGCCGATGAATACCTGGCAGGTCTCCAACCCCGGCGAATACGGTTTTTATGCCAACGTCAACCCGGCGGTCGATCACCCCCGCTGGAGCCAGGCGACCGAGCGCAGGATTGGCGAAGGCGGCTTCTTCTCCTCCAGCCGCCACCCCACCCTGCCCTTCAACGGCTATGCCGACCAGGTGGCGAGCCTCTACACCGGCATGGATCTGAAGGCGAACTACTAATGGCCCTGTCGCTCGCGCTTCCGAAACGCTTCCAGCCAGCCTCCGTCTGGCTGCTTTACGTCGTCGGACTTCTTCCCGCCGCCTACGCATTCTACCTCGGCGCCACCGGCAATCTTGGCGCCGATCCAACCAAGACCTTCGAGCTTTTCCTCGGCCTCTGGGCTATCCGCTTCCTGATCCTAACGCTCGCGATTACCCCGCTCCGCGACCTCGTCGGCTGGAACTGGCTGCGCTACCGCCGCGCCCTGGGGCTGCTCTGCTTCTATTATGTCGTGATGCATTTTCTGGTCTACACCATCCTCGACCAAGCGCTGATGCTCGATGCCATCGTCGGCGACATTCTGAAGCGACCCTTCATCATGTTCGGCATGGCAGGGCTGGTGATGCTGACCGCGCTGGCCGTGACCTCGAACAGGTACTCGATACGGCAGATGGGCAAGAACTGGATCTGGCTGCACCGGCTCGTCTACATCATCGCCGTCTGTGGCGCTCTCCACTTCGCACTATCCACCAAGGTGCTGTCGCTCGAGCAGTACATCTATATCGGCCTCCTGATCGCAATGATCCTCTACAGGTCCTACCGGCCAATCATGATGCAACGAAGACGCGGAACGCGGCAAAGGGCGGTGGCTGCCTGAGGCAGCAGAGGCTTCTCTACTTTGGCAAGATAGGACTGCGGGCTGCCAGAAATCTGTCGAACGCAGATGCGGCGACGATGCCGATGCCGTAGGCAATTATATTGCTTAGGGAAAACACGCGTCCGAGAAGCAGGGCACCGCCAGCAGTCAACCTGAACGCATCAATAGGCGGCGTATGGTAGAGTCTGAACAACTCGACGGCGGCGGAGATCACCATCGCCGCGCAGGCAATGCTTGCCCGTCTCGAGTTTGGTGCAAGCACTGCGATTAGGAAATAGACCATCGCGCCCCACAGTGCCGAGCCGCCATACTTCACGACCACGAACGGAAGGTTAAGCCCATAGCCATATCGCCGCAACGCCAGACCTGCAGCAATGATGGCAATTGCCATTGCAAGACGGGCTGCCCTGCTCCCTGGTGAGCGACCTCGAAAAAATGCGAGCACTTCGGCCGCTCCACCGCGATGTTAATGGGTTCGTCGCACCTATAGCTCACATTTCGATTTGGCAAGCCGACAGCCCAGCCGCATGCTGGTCTGCCGGTCACCGTATTTGCGGAAACAGCTCACAGCCATCGAGTTAATTTCAGGAATTCAAACGCCTTGCCCCTCCGAAGACTGCTTCCGGCCATCGACAGGCATCTAATCGAAATACGTGCAGCGCCGCATCTGACGGGAACCAAGCGCTTTCTCATAGAACTCGTCTATTTTGGTATTAAGGAAGCACGTGCATGTCTCTTTGCTGGCCTCTTTTTCCTCGCCATCTTCACAGTCCCGCGCGGCGGCATTTTTCATATTCCCCGATATGACGTGCTGCTGCTGGTTGCCTTGTCCATCCAGTTCTGGATGGTCGCTACCAAACTGGAAAGCATCGATGAGTTGAAGGCGATCTGCTTCTTTCACGTTATCGGTTTCGCTCTCGAGGTCTTCAAAACATCGAGCAGCATCCATTCATGGGCATATCCGGACTTTGCCTATAGCAAGCTGTTCGGCGTGCCATTGTTTTCCGGATTCATGTACGCTGCCGTAGGCAGTTACGTAATACAGGCGTGGCGCCTCCTCGCCCTACGCGTCAGGCATCATCCGCCATACTGGATGGCAGCGGTGCTCTCGCTGGCAATTTACCTGAACTTCTTCACACACCACTACATCGCCGACTATCGCTGGTACATTGCCGCGTGTACGATTGGACTTTATTCGCGGACTTCAGTCACGTTCCGCCCGTATGATCGGGACCGGCGGATGCCCCTGCTGTTGGCTTTTGCCCTGATCGGCTTCTTCATCTGGCTTTTCGAAAATTTCAGCACCTTCTTCGGGATATGGCGTTATCCGAGCCAACTCGGCGAGTGGTCCGCTGTCAACATTGGCATATGGAGTTCATGGTCGCTCGTCGTCATCATGACGTTCACCATCGTTGTCTATCTCAGGCATATCAGGGAAGATATCCACATACCGGAATAGCCCTCCCTTCTCATCATACACCCGCAAGAAATCAAAAAAGCCGGACGATTGCTCGTCCGGCCTGTTGATTGGTGAGGCTTTTACCGCTTAAGCGGCAGCAGCTTCGGCAGCTTCTTCGGCTGCAACGCGAGCCTTGTCGCCGGCGCCCTTGGCAGCGATGTCGCGGTCGACGAACTCGACGACGGCCATGGCGGCGTTGTCACCCATGCGGAAGCCAGCCTTCATGATGCGAAGGTAGCCGCCGTTGCGGGTGGCGTAACGGGTAGCGATGGCATCGAAGAGCTTCGATACGACAGCGACGTCGCGGATCTGCGAAATAGCCTGACGACGAGCGTGCAGGTCGCCGCGCTTGCCGAGCGTGACCAGCTTTTCAACGATCGGGCGGATTTCCTTTGCCTTCGGCAAGGTCGTGGTGATCTGCTCATGCAGGATGAGCGAAGCCGCCATGTTGGCAAACATTGCCTTGCGGTGACTTGCAGTTCTATTCAGCTTGCGGCCTACCATACCATGGCGCATTGCTATTCTCCTTAAATCGCAGGTGCCCTTTGATTTTGGGCCTGCCGTTTCCTGGCACATGCAGGCGATATGCCTGCTGTTTGACGGGGAAAGGCAGTCATCCTGCCTTTACTTATTGTTCTCTGCGATCGGCGTGCCGGCGGAAATCCGCGACACACGTTGCCTCACGCCGCTCAGTACTGATCTTCGTAGCGCTTGGCGAGATCTTCGATGTTCTCTGGGGGCCACGCAGGCACTTCCATGCCGAGATGCAGGCCCATGGAAGCGAGAACTTCCTTGATTTCGTTCAGCGACTTGCGGCCGAAATTCGGAGTGCGAAGCATTTCGGCTTCGGTCTTCTGAATGAGGTCGCCGATATAGACGATGTTGTCGTTCTTCAGGCAGTTTGCCGAGCGGACAGACAGTTCCAGTTCGTCCACCTTCTTGAGGAGAGCCGGGTTGAAGGCCAGTTCGGTGACTGTCTCTTCTTCGACATCCTTCTGCGGTTCGTCGAAGTTGACGAAAACGCCGAGCTGGTCCTGCAGGATGCGGGCCGCGAAAGCGACTGCATCTTCACCGGAGATCGAGCCGTCCGTTTCGATGGCCATCAGCAACTTGTCGTAATCGAGAACCTGGCCTTCGCGGGTGTTTTCCACCTTGTAGGACACTTTCTTGACCGGCGAGTAGAGGCTGTCTACCGGGATGAGACCAATCGGTGCGTCTTCCGCACGATTGCGCTCTGCCGGAACATAGCCCTTGCCGTTGTTGACGGTGAATTCCATGCGGATTTCAGCGCCTTCGTCGAGCGTGCAGATGACGTGATCCGGGTTGAGGATCTCGATGTCGCCGACCGTCTGGATGTCGCCGGCGGTGACAACGCCTGGACCCTGCTTGCGAACGACCATGCGCTTGGCATCGTCGCCGTCCATCTTGATGGCGATTTCCTTGATGTTCAGAACGATATCCGTAACGTCTTCGCGAACGCCCGGGATCGATGAGAACTCATGCAGTACGCCGTCGATCTGTACTGCCGTGACGGCGGCGCCGCGCAGCGAGGACAGAAGCACGCGACGGAGCGCGTTGCCGAGCGTCAGGCCAAAGCCACGCTCAAGCGGTTCAGCGACAAGGTTGACCTTTGTGCGGCCGCCCGAGGAAAACTCGACCTTGTTCGGCTTGATCAGTTCCTGCCAATTCTTCTGAATCATATTCCTGCCTTCCGTTCGTTACCACCATCCAATCGTGGCAACCGAGCTTGAGAAGCACCGGCAATCGCCTTTTGGGCGCTCACCGGTGTGTGATTGGCGATGATTATACGCGACGCTTCTTGCGTGGGCGGCAACCGTTGTGCGGGATCGGCGTCACATCGCGGATCGACGTGATCATGAAACCGGCAGCCTGGAGCGCGCGCAGAGCCGACTCACGACCCGAACCTGGACCGCAAACTTCGACTTCAAGCGACTTCATGCCATGTTCCTGCGCCTTCTTGGCAGCATCTTCAGCGGCGATCTGCGCTGCGAACGGTGTCGACTTGCGCGAGCCCTTGAAGCCCTTGGCGCCAGCAGACGACCAGGCAATCGCATTGCCCTGCGCATCCGTGATGGTGATCATCGTGTTGTTGAACGTCGAGTTGACGTGCGCAACGCCCGACGAGATGTTCTTGCGTTCGCGACGGCGAATGCGGACGGCTTCCTTGCCCATAATAGTCCCTTTCGTGGATCTCTGCACCGCCGTAATGCCAGCGGCTACACCGGCGCAGGGCGCTGAGGCCCTTCGCCAAACTCAAAAGAGGCCGGCGGAACCGCCAGCCTCCCTCACACGGTTTCCCGGTGATTACTTCTTCTTGCCAGCAATCGCCTTTGCCGGACCCTTGCGGGTGCGGGCATTGGTGTGCGTGCGCTGACCGCGAACCGGCAGGCCGCGACGATGACGAAGGCCGCGGTAGCAGCCGAGGTCCATCAGACGCTTGATATTCATCGACGTCTCGCGACGCAGGTCGCCTTCGACCTGGTAATCGCGGTCGATGGTTTCGCGGATCTGCAGGACTTCGGCATCCGTCAGCTGGTGAACGCGGCGCTCAGCCGGGATACCAACCTTGGTAACGATTTCCTGCGCAAATTTCTGTCCAATCCCGTGAATATAGGTCAGCGCAATTACTACGCGCTTTGCCGTCGGGATGTTGACGCCAGCGATACGTGCCACGCCTATTCTCCTTGCGTTCCGTTTGCCATCAGGCAAAGGTCTCTGTTACGCGACCGTAGAGGCCGCCTGTTCAATTCGAGGTCGATAACATGTCAAAACGACCGAACCCGGAATTCCCGAGGGAAGTCCGCGCCGATCGCAGCTATGTCGCGAGTTGGCGCGGTGTTTAGCGGAATCACTGCCAAAAGGCAACTGTTCCGCTAAGTTTATTTTGGCTTATCCCCGCCCCGACCAACCGGTCCGACCGAATCACGCGCCGCAATTGTTTTGCGAAATCGCCGTCAGGCAGTGCAATTGCCCGACAACAACTCTCCGAAGCTCAAAGGCTGGAGAGAATCTTTTCGACTTCTGCTGTGACATGATCGATATCCGCCATGCCGTCAACCGAATGAAGCATTTTCTTGGCATAGTAGTAGCCAATCAAAGGCGCCGTTTCCTTGTAGTAGGCCTGCATGCGCGTCACCACGGTTTCGCGCGTATCGTCAGGGCGGCGCTTGAAGTGCGTCGAACCGCATCGATCGCAGACACCCTCGACCTTCGGCTTCAGGTTGGTATCGTGATAACCCGCACCGCAGTTGGCGCAGGTATAGCGTCCGGAAACCCGGTCCGCGAGCACGACGTCATCGACCTTGATCTCGACGACACCCGAGAGCTGCATGCCCTTGGCAGCGAGCATCTTCTCGGTGGCATCGGCCTGCACCAGAGTGCGCGGAAAGCCGTCCAGGATGAAACCCTTGGCACAGTCTTCGGCGTCGATACGCTCCGAAATGATCGCGTTGACGATCTCGTCGGACACCAGCTTGCCGGCATCCATGACAGCCTTGGCACGCTTGCCGACCTCAGTGCCCGCAGAGACTGCCGCACGCAGCATGTCGCCGGTGGAGAGCTGCGGGATACCGTACTTTTCGACTATACGCTGAGCCTGGGTACCCTTGCCGGCGCCCGGTGGTCCCAAAAGGATAAGTCTCATCTCCCCCGCTTTCCTCCGCGCAACTTCGACTTCTTGATCAGACCTTCATACTGCTGCGCGATCAGGTGACCCTGGATCTGCGCTACCGTGTCAAGCGTCACACTGACGACGATCAAGAGTGAAGTGCCGCCGAGGGCGAGCGGAATGCCTGTCTGCGAAACGAGGATTTCCGGCAGAATGCAGACAACCACGAGGTAGATGGCGCCGACCACAGTGATGCGGGTCAACACATAGTCAATGTATTCAGCCGTGCGCTCACCCGGGCGGATGCCGGGAATGAACCCGCCGTGCTTCTTGAGATTATCGGCCGTGTCCTTCGGATTGAAGACGATGGCCGTATAGAAGAACGCGAAGAAGGCGATCATCAGCGCATAGAGCACCATGTAGAGCGGACGACCGTGGCCGAGTGCTGCGACGATCGACGTTGCCCAGGCAGGCATTCCGGCGGTGTTGGCAAAGCCCGCGAGCGTCGCTGGCAGAAGCAATAGCGACGAGGCAAAAATCGCCGGGATGACGCCCGATGTATTGAGCTTCAGCGGCAGGTGCGAGGTATCGCCCTGGAACATGCGGTTGCCGACCTGGCGTTTCGGATACTGGATCAGCAGACGCCGCTGGGCGCGCTCGACAAAGACGATGAGGGCGATGACCGCAACGGCGACAACGAGGACGAGCAGGATGAGCGCGGTCGAAAGTGCGCCGGTGCGTCCGAGTTCCAGCGTGCCGGCCAGGGCCGATGGCAGGCCAGCTGCGATGCCAGCGAAGATGATCAGCGAAATGCCGTTGCCGATACCGCGCGAGGTGATCTGTTCACCGAGCCACATGAGAAACATCGTGCCGCCGAGCAGCGTGATGACCGTGGAGACGATAAAGAAGACGCCGGGCTGGACGACAAGTCCGTTACCGCTCTCAAGCCCCACCGCGATGCCATAGGCCTGCAGCGTGCCGAGCAGCACCGTGCCGTAGCGCGTATACTGGTTGATGATCTTGCGGCCCTGCTCGCCTTCCTTCTTCAGGTTTTCGAGCGCGGGAACGACCGAAGTCATCAGCTGTACGATAATCGAGGCGGAAATGTAGGGCATGATGCCGAGAGCGAAGATCGCCATGCGCTGGACAGCGCCACCGGAAAACATGTTGAAAAGGCCGAGGATGCCGCCCGCCTGGCCCTGAAAAGCCTGGGCATAGGCAGCAGGATTAAGGCCTGGAAGGGGGATATGGGTGCCGAGGCGATAGACAAGCAACGCACCGAGCGTGAACCAAAGCCGCTTTTTCAGATCCTCTGCCTTGGCAAAGGTTGAAAAGTTGAGATTGGATGCCAATTGTTCCGCTGCAGACGCCATGCAAATCTCCGCACTACCAATTCCGGCTAAATCGGCCGAGTCCGGAATGTGTAATCAAATTGTTTAAAAAGTCGAGCATTGGGTGGACTGCGATGCAAGAGCGCATGCCAGCCGAAGGTCCCGTCATCGCCCTCCCCGCGCGAACGCACGACTCAGGATCCGAAGCTCACATATGGGAGCAAAATCGCCCGGTGTGAAGCACCCCGGGCGATTAATTCGTCTGTATTATTCCGAAGCTGCGACAGGTGCGGCAGCCAAAAGCTTAACGGAGCCGCCAGCCTTTTCGATCTTCTCGACAGCAGACTTGGAAGCGCCTGCGACTTCGAGGGTCAGCTTTGCCGAGATTTCGCCGTCGGACAGGATCCGGACGCCGTCCTTGACACGACGGATAACGCCGGCAGCCTTGAGAGCTACAGCATCGATCGTCGTCTTCGCGTCCAGCTTGCCGGCGTCAACTGCTGCCTGGAGGCGAGCAACCGATACGACGACGTAGTCGGACTTGAAGATGTTGTTGAAGCCGCGCTTAGGCAGACGACGGTAGATTGGCATCTGACCGCCTTCGAAGCCGTTGATCGCCACGCCCGAACGGGACTTCTGCCCCTTGACGCCGCGACCACCGGTCTTGCCCTTGCCCGAACCAATACCGCGGCCGAGGCGCTTGCGGGAGTGGGTCGAACCTTCGTTGTCGGTGATTTCATTCAGTTTCATAACGAATCCTCCGGCTTACTTCTCGTCGACGACGCGAACGAGATGCTGGACAGCACGGATCATTCCACGAACCGAAGGAGTATCCTCCAGAGTGCGGCGACGGTGCATCTTGTTCAATCCGAGGCCGATCAGGGTCTTTTCCTGAACGTCCGGACGGCGAATAGGGCTACCGATCTGCTCGACCGTTACGGTCTTTGCTTCGGTCTTCTTGGTCGTTTTGGCCATAGGTCAAACTCCCTTATTCTTCAGACGCATTACCGGAGGCAATACGACGAGCCTGCAGAGTGGCATACTTGATGCCGCGCTGAGCTGCGATGTCCTTCGGATGGATCTGTTGCTTCAGAGCGTCGAACGTTGCGCGAACCATGTTGTATGGGTTCGACGAACCGGTCGACTTGGCGACGACGTCGTGAACGCCGAGCGTTTCGAATACGGCGCGCATCGGACCACCGGCGATGATGCCGGTACCAGCCTTGGCAGAGCGCAGCAGAACCTTGCCGGCGCCATGACGGCCGTGGATGTCGTGATGCAGCGTACGGCCGTCACGCAGGGGAACGAAGATCAGCTCGCGCTTGGCGGCTTCCGTTGCCTTGCGGATAGCTTCAGGCACTTCGCGCGCCTTGCCGTGACCGAAGCCAACGCGGCCCTTCTGGTCGCCGACGACGACGAGAGCTGCAAAGCCGAAACGACGGCCGCCCTTGACGACCTTGGCAACGCGATTGATCGCGACCAGCTTGTCGACGAATTCGCTATCGCGCTCGTCACGGTTCTGGCGATCGTCGCGAGAACCTCTTTTTTCTTGTGCCATTGTCCTTTTCCTTTTTCTTTTCCGGGTGCAATCGGCAACTGCAACAAGACCACATCGGGCTTTTCGCTGCCCTGTGGTCCGGTGATGGTCTGAAAAGACCGAAATCCGGCCGGGAGCTTTACGCCACCGGCCGGAAATTTATATTAGAAGGTGAGACCGCCTTCACGGGCAGCTTCGGCCAGAGCCTTGATGCGACCGTGATAGATGAAGGCGCCGCGGTCGAACACGACCTCGTTGACGCCCGCCTTGGAGGCGCGCTCTGCAACGAGCTTGCCGACGAGCGTTGCCGCTGCTGTGTCAGCACCGGTCTTCAGAGAACCGCGCAGATCCTTGTCGAGAGTGGAGGCAGACGCAAGCGTCTTGCCGGCCACATCGTCGATGACCTGGGCGTAGATGTTCTTCGAAGAGCGATGAACCGACAGGCGCGGACGGCCGTTAGCCACCGACTTAAGATGACGACGCACGCGGTTGGCACGACGTGCAAGTGCTTCTTTCCTGCTAGCCATTTCGCGTGATCCTTACTTCTTCTTGCCTTCTTTGCGGATGATCCGCTCACCGGCATACTTGACGCCCTTGCCCTTGTAAGGCTCGGGGCCACGGTATTCGCGGATTTCTGCGGCCACCTGGCCGACCTGCTGCTTGTTGATACCGGTGACGACGATTTCCGTCGGCTTCGGCACAGCAATTGTGATTCCGACTGGCGGTTCATAAATCACGTCGTGGGAGAAACCAAGCGCCAACTGCAGGTTCTTGCCCTGCAGGGCCGCGCGGTAACCAACGCCGTTGATTTCGAGCTTGCGCTCGTAACCGTCCTTGACGCCAACCAGGATGTTTTCGACCATCGTGCGGGACATGCCCCACTTTGAGCGAGCATTCTTGCTGTCGTTGAGCGGAGTCACAACAATCGCATTATCTTCGAGCTTGAGACCGATATCGTCATTCGCGACGAAAAACAGTTCACCCTTGGGGCCCTTAGCAGTCACTTTTTGGCCATCAATCGTGGCCGTGATTCCTGCAGGCACCTGAACGGGCTTCTTGCCGATACGAGACATTTTTTCAAACCTGTCTGTTTCGAGGGAAATTCTTTAGACCAGCCTTAGAAGACCGAGCAAAGAACCTCGCCACCAACATTCTGTTCACGAGCCTGGTGGTCGGCCATCACGCCCTTCGGAGTAGAAAGGATAGTGATGCCGAGACCGTTCGCGACCTGCGGAATGGACTTGACCGAGACATAAACCCGGCGGCCCGGCTTAGACACACGGCCGATCTCACGGATGACCGATGCGCCTTCATAATATTTCAGCTCGATGCTGAGCTCGGACTTGCCGTTGCCGAAATCGACGACGGAATAGCCACGAATGTAACCTTCGGACTGAAGGACATCGAGAACACGTGCACGGAGCTTGGAAGCAGGTGTCGAAACCGACGACTTGCGACGCGAGGCACCGTTACGGATGCGTGTGAGCATATCGCCCAATGGATCTGTCATTGTCATGTGGGCTACTCCTTACCAGCTCGACTTGACAATGCCCGGCACCTTGCCGAAATTGCCAAATTCACGCAGTGCGATACGCGACATGCGCAGCTTGCGGTAGTAGGCGCGCGGACGACCGGTGATCTCGCAACGGTTACGGACGCGAGTCTTGGATCCATCGCGCGGCAGCGATGCGAGCTTCAGGGTAGCCTTGAACCGCTCTTCGATCGGAAGGGACTGGTTCATGATGGTTGCCTTCAGCGCGGCACGCTTTGCGGCACTGTTAGCAACCGTATTGCGGCGGCGCTTGTTCTTTTCAACTGCGCTTGTCTTCGCCATATTTGATTTCCTTTTCTACGCTCGTCGTTACGGTTACGTGCGGAACGGGAAGTTGAACTCTGTGAGCAGAGCCCGCGCTTCGTCGTCCTTGGTCGCCGTCGTGCAAACGATGATGTCCATGCCCCACATCTGATCAACCTTGTCGTAGTTGATCTCTGGGAACACAATGTGTTCCTTGATGCCCATGGCGAAGTTGCCACGACCGTCAAAGCTCTTCGGGTTCAGGCCGCGAAAGTCGCGAACGCGCGGGAGCGCGATGTTGATCAGGCGATCCACGAACTCATACATGCGGGCGCCACGGAGCGTGACCTTGGCACCGATTGGCATATTTTCGCGGACCTTGAAGCCAGCGATGGAATTGCGCGCGAAAGTGATGACCGGCTTCTGGCCAGCGATTGCGGCCAGGTCGGCAGCAGCAATCGTCGGCTTCTTGGAGTCAGCCGTCGCCTCGCCCACACCCATGTTGATGACGATCTTGTCCAGCTTGGGGATCATCATTTCGTTGGTGTAGGAGAACTGTTCCTGCAGCGCTGCGCGGATACGGGTTACGTATTCCGTCTTCAGGCGCGGTTCGTATTTAGCCTCAGCCATCGATCACATCTCCCGAACGCTTGGCCACGCGGACCTTCTTACCATCAACGACCTGGAAACCGACGCGGGTCGGCTTGCCGTCCTTGTCGACAATCGCGATGTTGGACAGGTGAAGCGAGGCTTCCTTGTTGATGATGCCGGCTTCCTGCGACTGCGACTGGCGTGTATGGCGCTTGACCATGTTCACGCCGCGAACGACTGCGCGGTCTTCCTTCGGCATCACTTGAATGACTTCGCCGGTACGACCCTTGTCCTTACCAGCCAGAATGACGACCTTGTCGCCCTTGCGGATCTTTTGCATCTTTAACCGCTCCCCTTACAGAACTTCAGGAGCGAGCGAGATGATCTTCATGTGGTTCTTAGCGCGAAGTTCGCGCGGAACCGGTCCGAAGATACGTGTGCCGATCGGCTCTTTCTTGTTGTCGATAAGTACTGCTGCATTGGTATCGAAACGAATGACGCTTCCATCCGCACGGCGGATCGAGGCAGCTGTGCGAACGACCACAGCCTTCATCACGTCACCCTTCTTAACGCGGCCGCGCGGAATAGCTTCCTTGATCGATACGACGATAATGTCGCCAATCGAGGCATACTTGCGCTTCGAACCGCCCAGCACCTTGATGCACATGACACGACGTGCGCCGGAATTATCCGCGACGTCGAGGTTTGTTTGCATCTGAATCATATCAGGTCGCCTTCTTGTTATACCGGAATGGTTGGGCGGAGCCCCCTATCCCGGCTTATGGAATTGTTTACCCGCTTGCGCCCCTCCAAAAAGGAAGAGTGAAAACAAGGCAGTAGCTTCAGCCAGCGCGGGATCGATCTTGCCAGGGTGGTTTCCCCAATGGGACCTTCCGTGCGCTAAAAGCAAAAGAACGCCCGAGTCTCAGGCGTTCCGTCGCTGCTTCATATAGAAATTACGGCAAGACGCAAGGCCTCGCCGCAAATTCTTACTTAACCTGACCGGAAACGACCGTCCAGGTCTTGTCTTTGGAGATCGGCGCGCATTCCTCGATGGAAACCATGTCGCCGGTCTTGTATGCGTTGTTCTCGTCGTGGGCCTTGTACTTCTTAGAACGACGAACCGTCTTCTGGAGGAGCGGATGCGCAAAGCGGCGCTCGACCCGAACCACGACGGTCTTTTCGTTCTTGTCGCTGACCACGACGCCCTGCAGAATGCGTTTCGGCATCTTATTTTTCCTTTAGGCCTTGGCTTCTGCCGCCTTCTGGCGGGCAATGGTTTTCACGCGGGCGATGTCCTTGCGGACCTCGTTCACACGAGAGGCTTTTTCAAGCTGGCCAGTGGCCTTCTGAAAGCGCAGGTTGAACTGCTCCTTCTTCAGCTTGGCTAGCTCTTCCTTGAGTTGGTCGGCGGTGAACGCGCGAACATCTGCGGCTTTCATAGCTGTTCTTCCTTACTCTGCAATGCGCTGCACGAAGCGCGTCTTGACCGAGAGCTTGGCAGAACCCAGACGAAGCGCCTCACGGGCGATTTCTTCGCTGACACCGTCGATCTCGAACATCATACGACCGGGCTTGACCTTGCATGCCCAGTATTCGACGCCGCCCTTGCCCTTACCCATGCGGACTTCGGTCGGCTTCTTGGTGACCGGCACGTCCGGGAAAACCCGGATCCATACACGGCCGGCACGCTTCATGAAACGCGTGATCGCGCGGCGAGCCGCCTCGATCTCACGAGCGTTGACACGATTCGGTTCCTGGGCCTTCAGGCCGAATTCACCGAATGCGAGATCAGAACCGCCCTTGGCTACGCCCTTGATGCGGCCCTTGAATTGCTTGCGGTACTTCGTACGCTTTGGCTGCAACATAATCTATTCTCCGAATTAACTACCTCGAGCGCCCTTAGGCGTGATCGCGGCGACGGTTTTCTCTGCTGGCTGGGCCCTGGCTGTCGCCTTCGGCCTGACGGCGTTCAGATGCCATCGGGTCGTGCTCAAGGATTTCGCCCTTGAAGATCCAGACCTTGATGCCGCAGATACCGAAAGCGGTGGTGGCTTCAGCCGTACCGTAGTCGATGTCGGCGCGCAGCGTGTGCAACGGCACGCGACCTTCGCGATACCATTCCGTACGGGCGATTTCAGCACCACCGAGACGGCCGGCGCAAGTGATCTTGATGCCTTCGGCACCGAGACGCATTGCCGACTGAACGGCGCGCTTCATGGCGCGGCGGAAAGCGATACGGCGTTCCAGCTGCTGAGCGATGCCCTGGGCGACCAGGACAGCATCGATTTCCGGCTTGCGGACTTCGACGATGTTCAGGTGCGTTTCGGAGTTCGTCATGTCGGCCAGCTTCTTGCGAAGCTTGTCGATGTCTGCACCCTTCTTGCCGATGATCAGGCCCGGACGCGCCGAGTGGATCGTGACGCGGCACTTCTTGTGCGGACGCTCGATAACCACCTTCGAAATGCCGGCCTGCTTCAGCTCGGTCATGACGAATTTGCGCATCTTGATGTCTTCATGCAGCAACTGGCCGTATTCGGCATTGTCTGCAAACCAACGGCTGTCCCAAGTGCGGTTAATGCCAAGGCGGAAACCGATTGGATTGATCTTCTGACCCATTATGCGGCCTCCTCTTGTGCTGGCTGCACTTCGCGAACGACGATCGTCAAATGCGCGAAGGGCTTTTCGACGCGCGATGCACGACCACGACCACGAGCGTGGAAGCGCTTCATGACAATCGACTTGCCGACGTAGGCCTCGGCGACGACGAGAGCGTCGACGTCGAGATCGTGATTGTTTTCAGCGTTCGCGATCGCCGATTCGAGGGTCTTCTTGACCGCTCCGGAGATCCGCTTGCGCGAGAATTCAAGCTCGGCCAAGGCGCGCTCGACCTTCATGCCGCGGATAAGCGCAGCAACGAGGTTGAGTTTCTGCGGGCTGACACGAAGCGTGCGGGCGACTGCCTGCGCTTCGTTGTCCTTGAGCCGGCGTTCTGTTTTTGCCTTGCCCATCGTTACTTCCTCTTCGCCTTCTTGTCCGCGCCGTGACCGTAATAGGTACGGGTGGGTGCGAACTCACCGAACTTGTGACCGACCATGTCTTCGTTGACATTGACCGGGATATGCTTGCTGCCGTTGTAGACACCAAAGACCAGACCGACGAACTGCGGCATGATGGTGGAGCGACGGCTCCACATCTTGATCACTTCGTTGCGTCCACCTTCGCGAACCTTCTCAGCCTTCTTGAGAAGATAGCCGTCAACAAACGGACCTTTCCATACTGAACGAGCCATTGGAGACTTCCTCTCTTACTTCTTGCGCTGATGGCGCGAGCGCATGATCATCTTATCGGTCGACTTGTTGGAGCGCGTACGCGCACCCTTCGTCGGCTTGCCCCAAGGTGTCACCGGATGGCGACCACCGGAGGTCCGGCCTTCACCACCGCCGTGCGGATGGTCGACCGGGTTCATGACGACGCCGCGAACATGCGGACGCTTGCCGCGCCAAACGGAACGACCGGCCTTGCCGTCGTTGGTGTTGCCGTGGTCCGGGTTGGAAACGGCACCGATCGAAGCCAGGCAGGTGCCCGGTACGAGGCGCTGTTCGCCGGAGTTGAGGCGAAGGATAGCGAGGCCTGCATCGCGGCCGACCAGCTGCGCATAGGCACCGGCGGAGCGAGCGATCTGGCCGCCCTTGCCCGGCTTCATCTCAACGTTGTGGATGATCGAGCCGACCGGGATGAACTGCAGCGGCATGGCGTTGCCAGGCTTGATGTCCACGACCTTGTCGGAAGCGATGACCTTGTCACCGGGCGCCAGGCGCTGCGGTGCGATGATGTAGCGCTGCTCGCCATCGGCATAGTTGATGAGGGCGATGAAGGCAGAGCGGTTCGGGTCGTATTCGATCCGTTCAACCGTGCCTTCGATGTCGAACTTGCGACGCTTGAAGTCGATGAGGCGGTAGGTCCGCTTGTGACCGCCGCCCTGGAATCGAACGGTGATACGACCGGTGTTGTTACGGCCGCCCTTCTTCGACAGACCTTCCGTCAGCGCCTTGACCGGCTTGCCCTTGTAGAGGGCCGAGCGGTCGACGATTACCAGCTGACGCTGGCTCGGGGTCGTCGGATTGAATGATTTCAATGCCATTTTCTAATTCCTCACAGACCTGTGGAGACGTCGATGGTCTGGCCTTCGGCCAGCGTCACGATCGCCTTCTTCACGTCTTTCTGCTTGCCGACAAAACCGCGAAAACGCTTGGTCTTGCCGAGGCGGCGCAGAGTGTTAACAGCAGTCACCTTGACGCCGAACAGGGCTTCTACGGCTGCCTTAATCTGCGGCTTGGTAGCCGTCAGGGCAACGTTGAAGACAACCTGGTTATACTCGGAAACCATGGTGGACTTTTCGGTGATCGACGGCGAGACGATCACGTCGTAATGGCGAATATCGGTCACTTGAAGCGCTCCTCTAGAGCCTCGACAGCGGCCTTGGAAAGCACGAGCTTACCGCGACGCAGAATGTCGTAAACGTTGATGCCCTGGATCGGCAGAAAGTCGATGTTCGGGATGTTTGCGGCTGCAAGCTTGAAGTTGGCGTCGAGCTCGGCACCGCCGATGAGCAACGCGTTGGTCAGGCCCATTGCATTGAACGTATTTGCCAGGACCTTCGTCTTGGCTTCCGTTGCGATGAAGTCATCGATAACGATGATGTCTTCAGCCTTGAACTTCGTCGACAGAGCATGACGCAGGCCGAGGGCGCGAACCTTCTTCGGCAGATCATGTTCGTGGCTGCGAACAACCGGACCGTGAGCCTTACCACCGCCACGGAACTGAGGCGCACGTGCGGAGTGGTGACGAGCGCGGCCCGTACCCTTCTGCTTGTACATCTTGGCACCGGTGCGCCAGATTTCAGCACGGCCCTTGGACTTGTGCGTGCCAGCGCGCTTCTTTGCCAGCTGCCAGCGGATGACGCGAGCGAGGATGTCCTCGCGCGGCTGGAGGCCGAAAATCGCATCAGAAAGGGAGACCTTCCCGGCGTCTTTCCCCTCGAGGGTCTTGACGTTAAATTCCATTGGTTCGGCTCCCTTACTTCGCGGCTGACTTGACGGCGTCGCGAACGATGATCCAGGCACCCTTGGAGCCCGGGACGGCACCCTTGATAAGGATAAGACCGCGATCTTCATCGGTCGAAACCACTACAAGGTTCTGCGTCGTGACGCGCGTCTGGCCCATGTGGCCAGCCATCTTTTTGTTCTTGAATACCTTGCCCGGATCCTGGCGCGAACCGGTCGAACCGTGCGAACGGTGCGATACGGACACGCCGTGGGTGGCGCGCAGACCGCCGAAGCCGTGACGCTTGATAGCGCCGGCAAAGCCCTTACCGACCGTGGTGCCGGTAACATCGACCAGCTGACCAGCGGCGAAATGGGAAGCCGTGATTTCGGCGCCGATTTCGAGCAGGTTGTCTTCCGAAACCCGGAATTCCTGCAGCTTGGTCTTCGGCTCGACGTTTGCAGCGGCAAAGTGGCCACGCAGGGACTTCGAGGTATTCTTGACCTTGGCCACACCAGAACCAACCTGGACAGCGACGTAGCCATTCTTTTCGACCGTACGCTGGGCCACCACCTGGCAGCTCTCCATACGCAGTACCGTAACAGGGACATGCTCGCCTGCGTCATTATAGACGCGCGTCATTCCCACCTTCTGTGCAATCACACCTGAACGCATCGGTTCAATCCTTCTCACTCAGCTCGAAGACTGTAAGTCTCAGAGCTTGATCTCAACATCGACACCAGCAGCGAGATCGAGCTTCATCAGCGCGTCTACTGTCTGGGGGGTCGGGTCAACGATGTCGAGCAGGCGCTTATGCGTGCGCATCTCGAACTGTTCGCGGCTCTTCTTGTCGATGTGCGGGGAGCGGTTAACCGTAAACTTCTCGATACGGGTCGGAAGTGGAACGGGGCCCCGGACGCTTGCACCGGTGCGCTTAGCCGTCGATACGATCTCACGCGTAGAAGCGTCGAGAATCCGATGATCGAACGCCTTGAGGCGAATGCGGATATTCTGGCCGTTCATTCGACATTATCCTTGTTGTCTGTTATCGCCGCGCCCCCGAGAGAATGCGGTTTGTCTTATGACGTAAGGCGGATCACCGGTTTCAAAGATCGAGAGGGACACCAGCATTTGGCATCCCTATCCAGCCTTTGGGCTACCTAGCCCACCTTATTGTTCTATTTAAAAGCCGCTTCGACATGCGAAGCGCCGCGCAAATCGCGCCTGCGCGCCATTTGCTACATTTCCGTGTCATAAGCAAGCGGCCAAGGCCCCCTGCTTCATATTATTGTCACGGTATCGGCTGCCGCTTGCGCGGCAGCCGTCCGTTATTATTCGACGATCGAGGCTACGATGCCGGCGCCGACGGTACGGCCGCCTTCGCGGATAGCGAAGCGCAGCTTTTCTTCCATGGCGATCGGCACGATCAGTTCGACAGCAACAGTGACGTTGTCGCCAGGCATGACCATTTCCGTGCCTTCAGGCAGGGAAACGATGCCCGTCACGTCCGTCGTGCGGAAGTAGAACTGCGGACGATAGTTGGTGAAGAAAGGGGTATGGCGGCCACCTTCTTCCTTCGTCAGGATGTAGGCTTCAGCCATGAACTTCTTGTGTGGCTTGACCGAACCTGGCTTGCATAGAATCTGGCCACGCTCGACGCCGTCACGGGTTACGCCGCGGATCAGCGCGCCGATGTTGTCGCCAGCCTGGCCCTGATCGAGCAGCTTGCGGAACATTTCAACGCCGGTAACCGTCGTCTTGGTCGTTGCGCGGATGCCGACGATTTCGACTTCTTCACCAACCTTGACGATGCCGCGCTCGACGCGACCGGTGACAACCGTACCACGGCCGGAGATCGAGAACACGTCTTCGATCGGCAGCAGGAACGGCAGGTTGATCGGACGCTCAGGCGTCGGGATGTAGGAGTCGACAGCTTCCATCAGAGCGCGGATGGCGTCTTCGCCGATCTTCTTGTCCGAATCTTCGAGAGCGGCCAGAGCCGAGCCCTTGATGATCGGGATATCGTCGCCCGGGAAATCGTAGGACGACAGAAGTTCGCGCACTTCGAGCTCAACGAGTTCGAGCAGCTCTTCGTCGTCGACCTGGTCGACCTTGTTCAGGAACACGACGATGGCGGGAACGCCAACCTGACGGGCAAGCAGGATGTGCTCGCGGGTCTGGGGCATCGGGCCGTCGGCTGCAGAGCAGACCAGGATCGCGCCGTCCATCTGGGCAGCACCGGTGATCATGTTCTTGACGTAGTCGGCGTGGCCGGGGCAGTCGACGTGGGCATAGTGACGGGCAGGCGTTTCGTATTCGACGTGAGCCGTCGAGATCGTGATGCCGCGGGCCTTTTCTTCCGGTGCAGCGTCGATCTGGTCGTAACGCTTGTATTCGCCGAAATACTTGGTGATCGCTGCCGTCAGAGACGTCTTGCCGTGGTCAACGTGGCCAATCGTGCCGATGTTAACGTGCGGCTTGTTGCGCTCAAACTTACTCTTTGCCATTTCGGCTCTCCGTTATCTCTTCCCGTACCGGGATTATTCTTGTTTCGGTCAATTGGTATTCCGGTTATTTCTGACCGGAATACTTTGCCTGGATTTCAGTGGCTACGTTCGACGGAACCGGCGAATAATGGTCGAATGTCATCGTGTACTGTGCACGGCCCTGGGACATGGAGCGCAGGTTGTCGACGTACTTGAACATGTTCGCGAGCGGCACATTGGCGTTGATGACAACGGCGATACCGCGGCTTTCCTGGCCCTGGATCTGGCCACGACGCGAGTTCAAGTCGCCGATAACGTCGCCGACATAATCTTCAGGCGTAACAACTTCGACCTTCATCATCGGCTCGAGAAGCTGAGCACCGGCCTTCTTTGCAGCTTCACGGAAGCACGCGCGGGAGGCGATTTCGAAGGCGAGGACCGAGGAGTCGACATCATGGAAGGCACCGTCGATGAGGGTTGCCTTGACGCCCAGCATCGGGAAGCCAGCCAGCGGACCGGACGACATGACGCTTTCGATGCCCTTCTGAACGCCTGGGATGTATTCCTTCGGAATAGAGCCACCAACGATCTTGGATTCGAACTTGAATTCGTCGCCATCAGGGTTCGGTTCGAAGACGATCTTGACGCGCGCGAACTGACCGGTACCACCGGACTGCTTTTTGTGCGTGTAGTCTTCTTCGTGCTTCTTCGTGATGGTTTCGCGGTAGGCAACCTGCGGCGCGCCGACGGTGGCTTCTACCTTGAATTCGCGGCGCATGCGGTCGACGAGGATGTCGAGGTGCAATTCGCCCATGCCGGCAATGATCGTCTGGCCCGATTCCTCATCCGTCTTGACGCGGAAAGAAGGATCTTCAGCAGCCAGGCGGTTGAGCGCGAGGCCCATCTTTTCCTGGTCGCCCTTGGTCTTCGGCTCGATGGCGATCTGGATGACCGGCTCGGGGAATTCCATGCGCTCGAGGATAACCTGGTGCAGCGGATCGCAGAGCGTGTCGCCGGTCGTGGTTTCCTTGAGGCCGGCGAGAGCAACGATGTCGCCAGCGAAAGCTTCTTCGATGTCTTCACGGGAATTCGAGTGCATCTGCAGCATGCGGCCGATGCGCTCGCGCTTTTCCTTGACCGTGTTCATGACCGCGGTGCCCTTAGTGAGCTTGCCGGAGTAGATACGGGCGAAGGTGAGCGAACCGACGAAGGGGTCGTTCATGATCTTGAAGGCGAGCATCGAAAGCGGCTCTTCATCCGAAGGATGACGGGCGATTTCGGCTTCGGTCTTCACGTCGATGCCGGCGATCGACGGAATGTCGAGCGGCGAAGGCAGGTAGTCGACAACGGCGTCGAGCAAAGGCTGAACGCCCTTGTTCTTGAAGGCCGTGCCGCAGAACATCGGATGGAACTTGACGTCGATGGTGCCGCGACGAACGAGTTCGCGGATCTTCTCGTTGTCAGGCATGATGCCTTCGAGATAGGCTTCCGTAGCAGCTTCATCGATATCGACGACCTGTTCGATCATCTTTTCGCGATATTCCTGCGCCTTGGCCTTCATGTCTTCCGGAATCTCGGTGACATCCCACTGGGCGCCGAGCGACTCGTCGCGCCAGATCAGGGCGTTCATCTCGACCAGGTCGATAACACCGATGAAATCGCTTTCGGCGCCGATTGGCAGCTGCATGACGACGGCGATCGCGCCCAGGCGGGTCTTGATCATCTCGACCGAGCGATAGAAATCAGCGCCGGTCTTGTCCATCTTGTTGCAGAAGATCATCCGCGGAACATTGTACTTCTCAGCCTGACGCCAGACGGTCTCCGTCTGCGGCTCTACACCGGCGTTGGCATCGAGAAGAGCAATCGCACCGTCGAGTACGCGCAGCGAACGCTCGACTTCAATCGTGAAGTCGACGTGGCCGGGGGTGTCGATGATGTTGAAGCGGCGGGTCTTGCCGTCGCGACCCTTCCAGTAGGTCGTGGTAGCAGCAGAGGTGATCGTGATGCCACGCTCCTGCTCCTGCTCCATCCAGTCCATCGTGGCTGCGCCGTCGTGAACTTCGCCGATCTTGTGCGACTTACCGGTGTAATAGAGGATACGCTCGGTGGTCGTGGTCTTGCCGGCGTCGATATGCGCCATGATACCGAAATTGCGGTAGTCTTCGATTTTATATTCGCGAGCCATAATGGACTGCCTTTCGGATACCGTTCGGGGTTACCAGCGATAGTGCGAGAACGCACGGTTGGCATCAGCCATCTTGTGCGTGTCTTCGCGCTTCTTGACGGCGCTGCCACGGTTGTTGGAGGCGTCCAGCAGTTCGCCCGAGAGACGGTCGACCATGGTGGTTTCGTTACGCTTGCGGGCAGCAGTGATCAGCCACCGGATAGCAAGTGCCTGGCGGCGCTCTGGGCGCACGTCAACAGGAACCTGGTATGTCGCACCACCGACGCGGCGCGAACGGACTTCAACGTGCGGAGCGATGTTGTCGAGCGCAGAGTGGAACACGACGAGCGGGTCCTGCTTGGACTTGCCCTGTACGTTTTCGAACGCGCCGTAAACGATCGTCTCAGCGACCGACTTCTTGCCGTGCAGCATGATCGCATTCATGAACTTCGTAACGATCAGATCGCCGAACTTAGGGTCGGGGTTGATCTCGCGCTTTTCAGCCTTGTGACGTCTTGACATAGTTTTGTCTCTTCAAATGTTGCCGGCGCCTTATCACGCGGAGAACCTCGCGCAGCACCTTAAATTCTGAACCCGAAATTACTTCGGACGCTTTGCGCCATACTTGGAACGGCGCTGCTTGCGGTTCTTGACACCCTGGGTATCGAGAACGCCGCGGATGATGTGGTAACGAACGCCCGGCAAATCCTTTACGCGGCCGCCACGGATCATGACGACAGAGTGTTCCTGAAGGTTATGGCCTTCACCAGGAATGTAGCCGATGACTTCGAAGCCATTGGTCAGGCGGATCTTGGCAACCTTACGCAGAGCCGAGTTAGGCTTCTTCGGGGTCGTCGTGTAAACGCGTGTGCAAACGCCACGCTTCTGCGGGTTTTCCTGGAGTGCAGGAACCTTATTGCGCTTTACCTGTGCCTGGCGAGGCTTGCGGATCAGCTGGTTTACGGTAGGCATTCAACCATCCCTTAAAATCTTGTCTCAACACCCTTGCGGGCATAACATTCGCCGTTTCCGGCAGCACCACACGTATCGGTAATGCACAAAGCGTGGCCCGACCCGCTTTCACGGATGGACCACATCAAAGCAGAGGACGCCATTTTATGGCGTCATGCGTGCGGAAAACCTGTATTCAACGTGCGTTTAGAACCTTGTTTGAGGTGATCTCCAGAGCGTGTCGCTCCGAACAGCCATGCCTCACATCTGTTCTGATGGGGCGGGTACTACTGGCTTCAAGGCCTTTCGTCAAGGCCGGACACAAAATTATCTTGGCGCTCCGCTCACCAAACCCCTGGAAAGCAGCACTTTAGAGGCCAATTATAGGGGAAATGCGGTTCCCGTGACAAGATAGACTTTGGCATGGCATCGAAAGCCTATAAGGAATCGACAACCAGCCGTGCACGTCAGGGCTACAGCAACCCTAGATTCGCAAGATCGAATCGACTCGCCTGAGGAACTTCCCGATGATCACCAATCCGGACAACGACAACAACTATGATGGCCCGATGGTTTTCATCATCATCGGCAAGGGCTACGAGACCGATGGCGGCGAAGGTGTCGAACTGCATGTCATGCTGCGGGCCGCAGACGACGACACCGCCGTGCGCGAGGCGCTCAACGCCCTTTCCGAAGAAGGCTTCATCGAAGCCGATCTCGATCAGATCGGCATGCTCACGGAGGTCCCCACCGAGGAGCCCCACGCATCGGCCTACAACGGCGCGCTTGAAGGCGAAGTGGCGATTATCCGGTTCAGGTGAATGCAATGGAGCCAAATGCCCTGAAGGTCTTGATTTACGGCACGTGGGGTAGCAAGGTTCTCGTATTTGACGAACCCGATTTCCCCGAAGTAGAACTGCAGGTCCCCGGCGGCACTATAGAATATGGTGAACAGGCTGATGTTGCCGCCTCACGCGAGTTCTATGAGGAAACCGGCCTGCGGGCTGCCGATCCGTTCAAGTTGCTAGGAATGGACGACTATAAGTTTTGGAAAAATGGGCAATGTGTCATACATCGTAGGCACTTCTTTCATGCTGAACTTGGCGGCGAACTTCCCGAAACTTGGACGCACTACGAGCAATCTCCATTCGGAGGCGGGCCTCCCATTCTCTTTCGCTTCCTATGGCTCGACATCCCGGAAGCGGTTGCAAAACTTGGATATGGCATGGAAGCCAAGCTGCCGCTTCTTACAAGCTTAACTACCTAACGCTTATTGGCGGGGATGAGCTTGCGCAATCGAGATAGCTTGCCATCACCATCCCCAACAAAGCTGTCACACAGCTAAAACACTCCCTTGATACCTGCGCAGTGTGTCACTGCATCAGGGGAGCCACCATGCAACACTTTGCCAAGATCTGCGCCATCAGCCTCGCCTTCACTATCGGTATCGCCCTGCCCTCGTTTGCCGGGGATGCCAAGGCCAAGCCGTTTACCGACGCCACTGAGGTCAACCTCCTGGTGCTGCTGCCACCGCCACCGGCTAATGACTCTGCCCAGATGAAGGCCGAGCTCGGCGAGATCCTGACCCTTCAGGTTACCCGCACACCGGAGCAGTCGGCTCGCGCCGTTGCCGACGCGGAGGAAAATGTCTGGCGCTTTGCCGATGTCGTCGACAGCCCGAAGTTCACCAAGGAAAACCTGCCGAAGTTCACGGCCTTCTTCGATCGCATCGTCGAAACCGAAGGCGCTGTCACCGATCCCGCCAAGAAGGTCTGGAACCGCCCTCGCCCGCATCTCTATAGCGATCTCGTGCACCCGGTCGTGCCGCTGTCGAAGTCCGGCTCCTACCCATCCGGCCATACGACGGTCGGAACCCTGATGGGGATCGTGCTTTCCAACATGCTGCCGGAAAAGAAAGCCGCGCTGATGGCCCGCGCCTGGGAATATGGCCATAACCGCATGGTTGGCGGTATCCACTACGCCACCGATATCGAAGCCGGCCGCATCTCCGGCACGGTCATCGCATCGACGATCATGTCCCATGACGACTACAAGACGGAATTCGAAGCGGCCAAGGCCGAGTTGCGTACCGCGCTCGGCATGTGAGATAGCCGAAGTTTATGTGATTGGGCCGCCGGCAAACCGGCAGCCCTTTCTTTTATCATCAACACCGTCCGTCATCCTCGGGCTTGTCCCGAGGATCCAATCTACCGGCGATTTCAAGTCATTGCAGATCCTCGGGACAAGCCCGAGGATGACGGCGGAGTTGGCCTGATACCCCAACGCTACCAATCTCTGCCGCGTCATCAAGCGAACACGAAAACGCAAAACACCGCCCGGATCGCTCCGGGCGGCGTTTTTGTTTCTGGACCTTGTCGCCGATTACTCGGCGGCTGGGGCCTTTTCATTGAGGTTCTGCAGCATCGGCGTGGCGACAGCCGATCCGGAGCCCTTGCGGCGCTCTTCGAGGATCAGTTCGTCGCGCGCCGTGGCGATGCGGCGGATCTGCGTCATGGTACCACCGGTACCGGCCGGGATGAGGCGGCCGACGATGACGTTTTCCTTCAGGCCCTGCAGGCCATCGGTCTTGCCGGCGATTGCAGCTTCCGTCAGCACCTTCGTCGTTTCCTGGAAGGACGCGGCGGAGATGAAGGACGGCGTCTGCAGCGACGCCTTGGTGATGCCGAGCAGAACCGGATCGCCGTAAGCAGGCTTCTTGCCTTCCTCGATCAAGCGGTCGTTGTTGTCTTCCAGCTCGATACGGTCGACGTTGTCGCCGACGATATAGTGGCTGTCGCCCGCATCGGTGATTTCCACCTTCTGTAGCATCTGACGAACAATCACTTCGATGTGCTTGTCGTTGATGACAACGCCCTGCAGACGATAGACTTCCTGGATTTCGTTGACCAGGTACGAGGCAAGTGCCTCGACGCCCTTGATCGCCAGGATGTCGTGCGGTGCCGGGTTACCGTCGAGGATGTAATCACCCTTTTCGATGTAGTCGCCGTCCTGAAGATGGAAGGGCTTGCCCTTCGGGATCAGGTATTCGACTGGCTCGACGCCGTCTTCCGCAGGCTCGATGATAACGCGACGCTTGTTCTTGTAGTCGCGGCCGAGACGGATCGTGCCATCGATTTCGGCGATGACAGCGTGGTCCTTCGGACGACGGGCTTCGAACAATTCGGCGACGCGTGGCAGACCGCCGGTGATGTCCTTGGTCTTGGCGCTTTCCAGCGGCGAGCGGGCAAGAACGTCCCCTTGAGATACTTTCTGGCCGGGCTCGACCGAAAGGATCGCATCGACGGAGAGGAAGAAGCGGGCATCGGTACCGCGGGGCAGTTTTGCAACATTGCCGCTGGCGTCCTTGATGACGATCGCCGGCTTGAGGTCCGAACCACGTGGGGTCGAACGCCAGTCGATGACCTGACGCTTGGTGATACCGGTCGCTTCGTCGGTGGCTTCCAGAACAGACAGACCGTCGACGACGTCTTCGAACTGAACCGTACCGGCCAGTTCCGTCATGATCGGACGTGTGTAGGGGTCCCACTCTGCAAGGCGCTGTCCACGACGAACCTTGTCACCGTCATCCACATAGATCTTGGAACCGTAGGCGACGCGCTGCGAGGAGCGCTCGACACCGCGTTCGTCGAGGATCTGGATCGTCATGTTGCGGCCCATGGCGACGAGAACGCCGTCCGAGTTGCGCAGCATGTTGCGGTTCTTCAGCTGCGCCGTACCTTCGTACGACGCTTCGAGGAACGACTGGTCGACCACGGTAGCCGTGCCGCCCAAGTGGAAGGTACGCATGGTCAGCTGGGTGCCAGGTTCACCGATCGACTGCGCGGCGATAACGCCAACAGCTTCACCGATGTTGACCGGCGTACCACGGGCGAGATCTCGGCCGTAGCAGACGCCGCAAACGCCCGTCTGGATTTCGCAGGTCAGGGCAGAACGAATGCGGATCGACTGGATGCCGGCCTTTTCGATCTCGATGACATCTGGCTCGAGGATCATCTTGCCGGCATCGACGATGCGCTCGCCCGTGACCGGGTGATCGATATCGTCCAGCGCCGTGCGGCCGAGGATACGGGCACCGATGGAAGCAACCACCTGACCGGCATCGACGATGGCGGTCATGGTGAGGCCCGATTCTGTACCGCAATCGACGTGCGTGACGATGCAATCCTGCGCAACGTCAACGAGACGGCGCGTCAGGTAACCGGAGTTGGCTGTCTTCAGGGCGGTGTCTGCAAGACCCTTGCGGGCGCCGTGGGTCGAGTTGAAGTACTCGTTAACGGTCAGGCCTTCCTTGAAGTTTGAGATGATCGGCGTCTCGATGATTTCGCCCGAAGGCTTGGCCATCAGGCCGCGCATGCCGCCCAGCTGGCGCATCTGGTTCGGAGAACCGCGGGCACCGGAGTGGGACATCATGTAAATCGCGTTCATCGGCTTCTGGCGACCGGTAGCCTCATCGAACTCGACGGCCTTGATCCGGGCCATCATGTCTTCAGCGACCTTTTCGGTAGCCTTGCCCCATGCGTCTACGACCTTGTTGTACTTTTCGCCCTGAGTGATCAGGCCGTCATTGTACTGCTGTTCGTATTCCTTCACCAGGCTTTCGGTGTCACCGACGATCTTGGCCTTGGTTTCCGGAATGACCATGTCGTCCTTGCCGAACGAGATGCCGGCGCGGCAGGCGTGAGCGAAGCCGAGCTGCATGATACGGTCGCAGAAAATGACCGTGTCCTTCTGGCCGCAGTGACGATAGACCGTGTCGATCATCTTGGAGATGTTCTTCTTGGTCATTTCCTGGTTGCAGGTTTCGTAAGGAACCTTGAATGCCTTCGGCAGAAGTTCGCCGATGAGCATGCGGCCAGGCGTCGTTTCATAGATCTTCGAGTAAGGCTTGCCCTCTTCGTCGATCGACTTGAAGCGGCCACGCACCTTGGAGTGCAGCGTCACAACCTTGTTTTCAAGGGCGTGATGCAGCTCGCCGAGATCCGAGAAGGCCATGCCTTCGCCCGGCTCGTTCTGGTTCATGATCGACAGATAGTAGAGGCCGAGAACCATGTCCTGCGACGGCACGATGATCGGTGCGCCGTTTGCAGGGTGCAGGATGTTGTTGGTCGACATCATCAGGACGCGTGCTTCAAGCTGGGCTTCCAGCGAGAGCGGCACGTGGACAGCCATCTGGTCGCCGTCGAAGTCGGCATTGAAGGCCGTGCAGACGAGCGGATGCAGCTGGATGGCCTTGCCTTCGACCAGCATGGGTTCGAATGCCTGGATGCCAAGGCGGTGAAGCGTCGGCGCACGGTTCAAGAGAACCGGATGCTCGCGGATGACCTCGTCGAGGATATCCCAGACTTCCGGCTTTTCCTTCTCGACCAGCTTCTTCGCCTGCTTGACGGTCGAGGAGTAACCCTTGGCGTCGAGACGGGCGTAGATGAATGGCTTGAACAGTTCGAGCGCCATCTTCTTCGGCAGGCCGCACTGGTGCAGCTTCAATTCCGGACCGGTAACGATAACCGAACGGCCGGAATAGTCGACGCGCTTGCCGAGCAGGTTCTGGCGGAAGCGGCCCTGCTTGCCCTTCAGCATGTCGGAGAGCGACTTCAACGGACGCTTGTTTGCACCCGTGATGACGCGACCGCGACGGCCGTTGTCGAACAGCGCATCGACGGATTCCTGCAGCATGCGCTTTTCGTTGCGGATGATGATGCCAGGCGCACGAAGCTCGATCAGGCGCTTCAGGCGGTTGTTGCGGTTGATGACGCGGCGATACAGATCGTTCAGGTCGGAGGTCGCAAAGCGACCGCCGTCCAGCGGTACCAGCGGACGCAGGTCCGGCGGGATCACTGGAACGATCTTCATGATCATCCATTCCGGACGATTGCCGGATTCCATGAAGTTCTCAACGATCTTGAGACGCTTCATCAGCTTCTTCTGCTTCAGGTCCGACGTGGTGTCGGCGAGATCCTGGCGCAGATCGCCGGCGATCTTTTCGAGATCCATGGAGGCCAGCAATTCGAAGATGGCTTCGGCGCCGATCATCGCAGTGAACTGGTCTTCGCCGTATTCGTCAACGGCAAGCATGTACTCTTCTTCCGAGAGCATGTGATGCTCTTTCAGAGCAGTCAGGCCTGGCTCGGTGACGATATAGTTTTCGAAGTACAGGACGCGTTCAACGTCTTTCAACGTCATGTCGAGCAACGTCGAGATGCGCGAAGGCAGCGACTTCAGGAACCAGATGTGCGCAACGGGTGCTGCCAGTTCGATATGGCCCATGCGCTCGCGCCGAACGCGCGACAGCGTCACTTCCACGCCGCACTTTTCGCAGATGATGCCCTTGTACTTCATGCGCTTGTACTTGCCGCACAAGCATTCGTAGTCCTTGATCGGTCCGAAGATCCGCGCGCAGAAAAGACCATCGCGTTCAGGCTTGAACGTACGATAGTTGATGGTTTCTGGCTTCTTGATCTCACCGTACGACCAGGAGAGGATCTTCTCCGGCGATGCGATGGAAATTCGAATTGAATCGAAGTTCTGTGCAGGCACCTGCGGATTGAAAAGATTCATGACCTCTTGGTTCATGCCTGTCTCCTTCTTGGGCGAAACGCCCCCAAATGCGATCAGTACCGGCAAATTCCCGGGAACCGGACTGACGCCTTAAAACGACAATAACCGCAGATTGCGGCGGAATCGTCCCTGCCAGGCCAAACGAAAACGTGATGGCGGAGGGACGATGCGCGCTGCCTAAGGCAGCGCGCATCTTATCGATTGTTATTCGGCCGCGTCCGGCAACTGCACTGGCTGCAGATCCTCGAGCTTGGAATTCTCCAGCTCGACGCTCAGACCCAGCGAACGCATTTCCTTGACGAGAACGTTGAAGCTTTCCGGAATACCGGCCTCGAAGGTATCGTCGCCACGGACGATCGCTTCGTAAACCTTGGTACGCCCGGCCACGTCGTCCGACTTCACCGTCAGCATTTCCTGCAGCGTGTATGCCGCACCGTATGCTTCCAGTGCCCAGACTTCCATTTCCCCGAAGCGCTGACCGCCGAACTGCGCCTTGCCACCCAGCGGCTGCTGGGTCACGAGCGAGTAAGGACCGATCGAACGGGCATGGATCTTGTCGTCGACCAAGTGGTTCAGCTTCAACATATAGATGTAGCCGACTGTCACCTGACGGTCGAACTGTTCACCTGTACGTCCGTCGTAGAGCGTCGACTGGCCGCTTTCCTTGAGACCGGCAAGACGCAGCATGTCGTTGACGTCGGCTTCATGGGCACCGTCGAATACAGGCGTTGCAATCGATACGCCGCGCTTCCACTGATCGGCCAGGCGAACGACGGACTCGTCGTCGTACTCCCTGACTTCATCGCCCTTCGGACCAGAGCCGACGACGTCGTCGATCGTCTTGCGCAGCGGCGCGATATCGCCACCTGCCTTGTAGGCTTCCAGAAGATCGCCGATCTGGCGACCCATGCCGGCGCAGGCCCAACCCAGATGTGTTTCGAGGATCTGGCCAACGTTCATGCGCGACGGAACGCCGAGCGGGTTCAGCACGATGTCGACATGCGTACCGTCTTCGAGGAAAGGCATGTCCTCAACCGGCAGGATGCGCGAAACAACGCCCTTGTTGCCGTGACGGCCAGCCATCTTGTCGCCTGGCTGGATCTTGCGCTTAACAGCGACGAAGACCTTGACCATCTTCATGACGCCCGGAGGCATTTCGTCGCCGCGCTGGACCTTTTCGACCTTGTCCATGAAGCGCTGTTCAAGGCGCGACTTGGATTCGTCGTACTGGCCACGGAGCGCTTCGACTTCGCCCTGGATCCGCTCGTCCTCGACTGCAAACATCCACCACTGCGAGCGGGGATATTCGGAGATGACGGCGTTGGAGAGCTCGACGCCCTTCTTGAAGCCCTTTGGACCGGCAACCGATACCTGACCGCGCAGGTTTTCTATCAGGCGGCCGTAGACGTTACGGTCGAGGATCGCCTGTTCGTCGTCGCGGTCCTTGGCGAGACGTTCGATTTCTTCCCGCTCGATCGCCATCGCACGTTCATCCTTTTCAACGCCGTGGCGGTTGAAAACGCGAACTTCAACGACGGTACCGTAGGTGCCCGGAGGCATCCGCATGGATGTGTCGCGAACGTCGGAGGCCTTCTCGCCGAAGATGGCGCGCAGAAGCTTTTCTTCCGGCGTCATCGGGCTCTCGCCCTTCGGTGTGATCTTGCCGACCAGAATGTCGCCCGGCGTCACTTCGGCACCGATGTAGACGATACCGGCTTCGTCGAGGTTCTTCAGCGCTTCTTCCGATACGTTAGGAATGTCGCGCGTGATTTCTTCCGGACCAAGCTTGGTGTCGCGCGCCATCACTTCGAATTCTTCGATGTGGATGGAGGTGAACACGTCGTCAGCAACGATACGCTCGGAAAGCAGGATCGAGTCTTCGTAGTTGTAGCCGTTCCATGGCATGAACGCGACGAGCACGTTCCGGCCGAGCGCCAGATCGCCGAGATCGGTCGAAGGACCGTCGGCCAGGATGTCGCCGCGGTTGACGACGTCACCAACGGTGACCAGCGGACGCTGGTTGACGCAGGTGTTCTGGTTCGAACGCTGGAACTTCATCAGGCGGTAGATATCTACGCCGGACTTCGAAGCATCGAGGCCTTCCGTAGCGCGGATAACGATACGTGTCGCATCCACCTGGTCGACCACGCCGCCACGACGGGCGCCGATGGCAGCGCCGGAGTCACGGGCAACGATCGGCTCCATGCCGGTGCCGACGAACGGAGCTTCGGCACGCAGCAGAGGCACGGCCTGACGCTGCATGTTCGAGCCCATCAGAGCGCGATTGGCGTCGTCGTTTTCCAGGAACGGGATCAGCGCGGCAGCGACCGAAACCAGCTGCTTCGGCGAGACGTCCATCAAGTTGATGTTGTCGCGCGGAGCAAGCATGACTTCGCCGGCATGACGGCAAACCACGAACTCTTCGGCAAACGAGCCATCGGGGTTCATTTCGGCGTTGGCCTGGGCAACGTAGTACTTGGCCTCTTCCATGGCGGAGAGATAAAGCACTTCGAAGGTGACCTTGCCGTCGATGATCTTACGGTAAGGGCTTTCGATGAAGCCGTACTTGTTGACGCGGGCAAAGGTGGCCAGCGAGTTGATCAGACCGATGTTCGGGCCTTCCGGAGTCTCGATCGGGCAAATACGACCGTAGTGGGTCGGATGCACGTCGCGGACTTCGAAGCCGGCGCGCTCGCGGGTCAGACCGCCCGGTCCAAGAGCCGAGAGACGGCGCTTGTGGGTGATTTCCGAGAGCGGGTTCACCTGGTCCATGAACTGCGACAGCTGCGAGGAGCCGAAGAATTCGCGGACGGCAGCAGCGGCTGGCTTGGCGTTGATCAGGTCCTGCGGCATGACGGTGTCGATCTCGATCGACGACATGCGTTCCTTGATAGCGCGCTCCATGCGAAGCAGGCCGAGGCGGTACTGATTTTCCATCAATTCGCCGACCGAACGTACACGGCGGTTACCGAGGTTGTCGATGTCGTCGATTTCGCCCTTGCCGTCGCGCAGTTCGACCAGCATCTTGACGACTGCGAGGATGTCTTCCTTGCGCAGCGTGCGGACAGTGTCCTCGACTTCGAGGTCAAGACGCATGTTCATCTTGACGCGGCCGACAGCCGACAGGTCGTAACGCTCGCTGTCGAAGAACAGCGAGTTGAACATGGCTTCGGCCGAGTCCATTGTCGGCGGCTCGCCCGGACGCATGACGCGGTAGATATCGAACAGTGCATCCTGACGGTTCTCGTTCTTGTCGACCGAGAGCGTGTTGCGGATGTAGGCGCCGATGTTGATGTGGTCGATACCGAGAACAGGGATCTCGTTGAAACCGGCCTTGAGGATGATCGGCAGCGTCTTTTCGTCGAGTTCGTCGCCGGCTTCGAGATAGATCTCGCCGGTCTCGAAGTTTACGATGTCTTCGGCGAGGAAGTTGCCGTACAGCTCTTCGTCGGTCGCCTTGAGGGCCTTGAGGCCCTTCTCGGTCAACTGCTTGAGCAGGCGCGGGGTCAGCTTCTTTCCGCCTTCGACGACGACTTCGCCGGTGTCGGCGTCGATCATGTCGGTGATCGTCTTGGCGCCTTTCAGCGTCTCGGCGATGAACGGAATGCGCCAGCCGTCGCCGGAGCGCTCATAGGTCGACTTGGTGTAGAAGGTCTCGAGGATTTCTTCGCCGTCCATGCCGAGCGCCATCAGCAGCGACGTTACCGGGATCTTGCGGCGACGGTCGATACGGGCGTAGACGATGTCCTTGGCGTCGAACTCGATGTCGAGCCAGGAACCACGGTAAGGGATGACGCGGGCAGCAAACAGCAACTTGCCGGACGAATGGCTCTTGCCCTTGTCATGGTCGAAGAACACGCCTGGCGAACGGTGCATCTGCGAGACGATGACGCGCTCGGTGCCGTTGACGACAAAGGTGCCGTTATTGGTCATCAGGGGCATGTCGCCCATGTAGACCGACTGTTCCTTGATGTCCTTGATGGACTTCGCGCCCGTATCTTCGTCAATATCGAACACGATGAGGCGCAGCGTCACCTTGAGCGGCGCTGCGTAGGTCAGGTCGCGCTGACGGCATTCGTCGACGTCGAACTTCGGCGGTTCGAATTCGTACGAGACGAATTCAAGCATCGAGGTGCCGGAAAAATCGGTGATCGGGAACACCGACTTGAAAACCGACTGAAGGCCCTCGTCGGGGCGACCGCCCTTGGGCTCATCAACAAGCAAAAACTGGTCGTAGGATGCCTTCTGGACCTCAATGAGGTTCGGCATCTCTGCAACTTCAGGAATCTTACCAAAAAATCTGCGTACGCGCCTACGACCGTTGAACGAAAGGGTCTGAGCCATCGTCGCTCCTTCAAAATCTTGCATCCGGGCCTGCAACTGACGGGAACCGCTGGCCAGGCGATCCCGTCTATCAATGAGTGGTTCAATCTCGTCTCACATTCGAATGCGCAGGCGCGGATGCCGTGTCGTATTCGCCTGGAGACTATCCTCTTGAAGAACTCATTACCGAAAAGCCGAAGATGCGGCCCTTAGGTAAGGCGTTCAGAAAAAACGGCAAATGGGAGGCGGCACGAAGCCACCCCCCAAACGCAGTTTGAAGATTACTTAACGTCGACCTTAGCGCCGGCGTCTTCGAGCTTCTTCTTGATGTCAGCGGCTTCAGCCTTGTTGACGCCTTCCTTGACAGCCTTAGGAGCGGCTTCAACGAGGTCCTTAGCTTCCTTCAGGCCGAGACCTGTGATTGCGCGGACTTCCTTGATGACGTTGATCTTGTTCGCGCCCACGTCCGTGAGGACGACGTCGAACTCAGTCTTTTCTTCTTCGACGACAGCAGCAGCGCCACCGCCAGCAGCGGCTGCAGCAGCAACCGGAGCAGCAGCGGAAACGCCCCACTTTTCTTCGAGGAGCTTCGACAGTTCAGCGGCTTCGAGAACGGTCAGAGCAGAAAGGTCGTCTACGATCTTTGCGAGATCAGCCATGGTATAGTTCCTTTTTTATTCGGTTCGATCTGGTTTAATGTAACAGCGAAAAACCGCCTCAAGCGGCTTCTTCGTCCTTCTTGGCATAGGCGGCAAACACGCGAGCAAGCTGAGCTGCCGGTGCTGCAACGACGCCTGCGATACGGGTAGCTGGGGTCTGGATCATGGCCAGCAGCTTCGAACGCAGTTCATCAAGCGAAGGCAGGGTCGCAAGCGACCGGACAGCGTCCGCGTTGAGTGTGGTCGATCCCATGGAACCACCGAGAACAATGATCTTGTCATTGGTCTTGGCAAAATCCACGAGTACCTTAGGAGCCGTAATCGGGTCTGCGCTGTAAGCGATCAGCGTTTGACCCTTGAAGAGATCAGACATCCCTTCCGACTCAGTGCCCTGAAGAGCAATCTTGGCCAGGCGGTTCTTCGCGACTTTGACGGTGCCGCCAGCAGCGCGCATCTTCGAACGGAAGTCGTTCATCTGTGCGACTGTGACACCAGCATAGTGGGCCACGACGACTGAGCCGGCGGCCTGGAAGACCCCGTTCAGTTCCGTGACGAATTCGCGCTTTTCCGCTTTTTCCACTGCTTTTCTCCAGTTGACAGGTCCGTGTAGGACGGCCCTGCCGGGTTGCCTTTTGCCTCAAGGGATCGATGAGATCCCAAGCGACGCTTGAGGATCCTGTCCCCTCGCGCCTGGACCCCGGGGGATCGCAGAACACAAGGCATCCAAGGCTCGAACCGAGTTCATCGAAGTCAAAAACTTCATCCAAATTCGGGTCTTACCCGTCTCATGCAGGCATCAGTGATTAAGGGATAACCACCTGCAATCTCGGACAGGAATTCCGGATTTCTCCGGAAATCCCAACCTCCGGAGAGGTCGGGAATTGTTGATGGCCGGACTTGCGCCCGGCCGAATTATCAGACCGGTGCGGTGACCGAAGCAACTTCGATACGGACGCCTGGGCCCATGGTCGAAGAGATGGCGACGCGCTTGACATAAATGCCCTTGGCGCCAGCCGGCTTTGCCTTGATGACGGCGTCGGCGAATGCGCGGATGTTTTCTTCCAGCGCCTTCGGCTCGAACGAGGCCTTGCCGATGCCGGCGTGGACGATGCCAGCCTTCTCGACGCGGAACTCGACTGCGCCACCCTTGGATGCCTTGACAGCGCCAGCGACGTCCATGGTCACGGTGCCGACCTTCGGGTTAGGCATCATGCCGCGTGGGCCGAGGACCTTGCCGAGACGACCGACCAGCGGCATCATGTCAGGCGTTGCGATGCAACGGTCGAAGTCGATCTTGCCGCCCTGGACGATTTCGACCAGGTCTTCGGCGCCAACGACATCGGCGCCAGCAGCGCGGGCTTCGTCAGCCTTTGCGCCACGAGCGAAGACGGCGACGCGAACGTCACGGCCGGTGCCGTTCGGCAGGTTGACGACGCCACGGACCATCTGGTCGGCGTGACGCGGGTCGACGCCGAGGTTCATGGAGACTTCGACGGTTTCGTCGAACTTGGCGATAGCCCGTTCCTTGACCATGCCGATGGCGAGGTCGAGAGCGTAGAGCTGGGTCGGATCGACGCCGACGCGGATTTTCTTGATGCGCTTCGCAACCATCGGTTTAACCTACCACTTCCAGGCCCATAGCGCGGGCGGAGCCCTCGATCATGGCCATTGCACCTTCGATATCCGCGGCGTTCAAGTCCTTCATCTTCGCCGTAGCGATGCTGCGAACCTGGTCACGGGAGATTTCGCCTGCCTTGGTCTTGCCTGGCAGCTTCGATCCCGAAGTGATCTTTGCTTCCTTCTTCAGGAAGTAGCTGACTGGCGGCTGCTTCATGATGAAGGTGAAGGACTTGTCCTGGTAATAGGTGATGACGACCGGGATCGGCATGCCCTTTTCCATTTCCTGCGTGGCGGCATTGAACGCCTTGCAGAATTCCATGATGTTTACGCCACGCTGACCAAGCGCCGGGCCGATTGGCGGGGACGGGTTAGCCGATCCTGCCTTGACCTGAAGCTTGAGCTGGCCTGCAACTTTCTTAGCCATATCTCTCTGCCTTTCACTGTTGGCCGGTTGCCCGGCCGTTGATGCCGGATCGCTCCGGCGGCTGCGGTTGCGTGGTACGGACGTCAGGTTCGGCTAGAGCCCTGCCCTTCCACGCGCTTGCGGCAAACGCCGCACACCATCCGTCACGCAAATGACGGATGGTGAATTCAAGAAAACTCAGACCTTCTCGACCTGTGCGTATTCGAGTTCGACCGGCGTGGCGCGGCCGAAGATGGAGACTTCCACCTTGAGGCGCGAACGCTCTTCGTCGACATCCTGTACCGTGCCGTTGAAAGAGGCGAACGGACCGTCGGAGACGCGAACCTGCTCGCCGATCTCGAACGAGATGGAGGCCTTTGGACGCTCGACACCTTCCTGGACCTGACCGAGAATGCGATCAGCCTCGCTGTCGGGGATCGGAACCGGCTTGTTGTCGGAACCGAGGAAGCCAGTGACCTTCGGCGTATTCTTGATCAGGTGATAGGCTTCGTCGGTCAGGTTAGCTCGAACCATGACGTAGCCCGGAAAGAACTTGCGCTCTGCATCGACCTTGCGGCCGCGGCGCACTTCAACCACCTTTTCGGTCGGCACGAGGATCTTCTCGAACAAGTGCGACAGACCCTTCTGACGCGCCTTGTTCTCGATGTCCTCGGCAACCTTCTTTTCAAAATTAGAATAAGCGTGGACGATGTACCAACGTGCCGCCATCTTCATCTCCACTCGATATTAATTGCCGGCCTGCAGCACGTAACCAAGAATCCAGCCAATAAGCTGGTCGGCAGCAAAGAAAAACATTGCCGCGAATACCACCATGACAAGCACCATGACGGTGGAGATCACCGTTTCACGACGCGAAGGCCACGTAACTTTCGCCGTCTCCGAGCGGACCTGCCGGAGAAACACGAGCGGATTCGATTTGGATGCCATTGACTGCCCACGCAATTACGGCGCGTAAAGCTGAACGAGTCAGCCCCACGCACCGCGTGTCTGTTGAACCCTTACATAACGACCGATTCCCTTTTTAACAAGAGATGAATCAGTCGCTCACGAATTTTGCCGCAGATGCAGCAAACCGACCCGAGAAGCAGCGAAACCTTCGCGCTGGTCAGATCGGCATCTATAAGGCCTAAACAACAGGATCTCCCCGGCGCGGCTAAAATTGCCCCCGAGAATTCTCTGCCGGCTTCGGCTGCGGTGCTTTAGCACGCCACCTTGCGGACATTCAAGTGCTTTCCCTCTGAAATAGAGCTTGGGTTGCAGATCGCCCACGTAAGCCCTCTACTCGACGATGCCTTCCATTCGTAGAACCGAATGATGCGCTGGCGTGAAAAGCAGAGATATTGTTCAATATGGTGCGCAACCAATTTTGCCCGCCTGCGTTGCGGCTTGATATCGGACTGCAAGAGCGAGGGACGACGATGAGCCAAGATCATGCCAACCCCAAGTCATCGACATTGGAGGAAGACGCCCGCGACCTCCATCGCGGCGAGACGAGCGCTCCGGCAAATGTCTCCATCGGCGTCATCATCGGGCGAACGTCGGAGTTCTTCGACTTCTTTGTCTACGGCATCGCCTCGGTTCTGGTATTTCCCCGCCTGATGTTCCCCTTCATCGACGGCGAGACGAACAGGATCCTCTGCTCGTTCGCCGTCTTTTCGCTCGCCTTCATCGCCCGCCCGTTCGGATCGCTCATCTTCATGTGGGTGGACAGGAACTATGGTCGCGGCACCAAGCTCACCATTGCTCTATTCCTGCTTGGCGGATCGACGGCAGCTGTTGCCTTCCTGCCAAGCTACGATGAGATCGGCATGCCGGTCATCGTCATGCTTGCGGCGTTCCGCATTATCCAGGGGATCGCACTCGGCGGAGCATGGGACGGCCTGGCTTCGCTCTCCGCATTGAACGCACCGGCAGACCAGCGGGGATGGTACGCTATGATCCCGCAACTCGGCGCGCCCATCGGCTTTGCTCTTGCCGCCGTCCTCTTCGCCTATTTCGTCGGTAACCTGTCTGACGATGACTTCCTGTCATGGGGATGGCGCTATCCGCTGTTTGTCGCCTTCGCCATCAACGTCGTCGCCTTGTTTGCGCGTCTTCGCATAGTTGCGACGCCGGCCTTCGAGCAGGCGCTGCTGGAACGCGAATTGCAGCCGCGTCTGGTTCTGGAGACGATCCGCACGCAAGGACGCGAGATCCTGATCGGATCTTTCGTGCCACTCGCGGCTTTTGCGACCATCTACCTCGTCACCATCTTTCCGCTGAGCTGGAGCGTGGCCACCGACAGGCGCGGTGCTGCCGATATGCTGCTCTGGCAGGTCGGCGCATCGGTGTTTGCCGTCGTCGGCATCATTCTCTCCGGCTTGCTGGCCGACCGGATCGGCCGGCCGCGCGAGCTGCTGCTGGGAGCGCTGCTAATCGCGATATTTGCCTTTGCAGCACCCTTCCTGCTGACACTCGGGCAGGCCGGCCAGAATGTCTTCCTGCTCATCGGTTTCTTCGTGCTTGGCATTTCCTTCGGCCAATCGTCTGGCGCCGTTGCGACCCGATTTGCACCGCAGTTTCGCTACACGGCCTCGGCATTCACCTCCGATATAGCCTGGCTCCTGGGCGCTGCATTTGCGCCCCTGATCGTGCTCGCGCTGGCGACCCATGTCGGCATATGGGCAATCGGCGCCTACCTGCTGTCGGGTGCCGTCTGCACCGCGTTGGCGCTGTCACTGACCGGTGATCGCAAGAATGTCGAGACGGTTCCTCGCTGAGGGCGCATCCCGCACGGGGCATGCGTGTTGTATCGGCAGGACGCGGAACAGATCTGAAGACCGACCGTTATGGGCACGTCGATTCATGAGGAATAAATAGACATGGCCGGTCGCACCTTGATGCAGTTCTTTCACTGGTATTATCCGGATGGAGGCCGGCTCTGGAACGAGGTGGCTGAAAAGGCCGAAAGTCTTGCCAATATCGGCATTACCGACGTCTGGTTGCCGCCAGCCTACAAGGGCTCCGCCGGCGGATATTCCGTCGGGTACGATACCTACGATCTGTTCGATCTCGGAGAGTTCGAGCAAAAAGGCACCGTCGCCACAAAATACGGTGACCGGGCAGCCCTCGAACATGCAGCTGCCAGCCTGAAAGCCAAAGGTGTCGGCGTCATTCTCGACGTCGTCCTGAACCACAAGATGGGCGCCGACGAAAAGGAAAGCGTCAAGGTACGCCGCGTCAATGCGGAAGACAGGACGCAGATCGACGACGAGGCATTCCAGGCTCTGGCCTACACGCGGTTCACCTTCCCCGGCCGCAATGGAGAGCACTCCAAGTTCATCTGGGATATGAAGTGCTTCAGCGGCGTCGATGTCATCGAGGAGCCCGACGAAAAAGGCATCTTCCGGCTCGTCAACGACTATGGCGACGGCGAATGGAACGATCAGGTCGACGAAGAAAATGGCAACTTCGACTACCTGATGGGTGCCAATGTCGAATTTCGCAACAACGCCGTCTACGAGGAGCTGAAATACTGGGGCCGCTGGGTCTCCGAGCAGCTACCGCTCGACGGGTTCCGCCTGGATGCGGCGAAGCACATTCCGGCCTGGTTCTTCCGGGACTGGGTCGGGCACATGAGGGAGACGGCCGGCCGCGACCTCTTCGTCGTCGCCGAATACTGGCACCCGGACATGGAAGTCCTGAAGAGCTATCTCGAGCTAGTCGATCACCAACTGCAGGTGTTCGACGTGGCACTCCACCACCGCTTCCACGAAGCGTCGAAGCAGGGCGGCGATTTCGACATGCGAACGATCTTCGATGGATCGCTGGTGTCGGCCCTTCCCCAGCACGCCGTCACTCTTGTCGACAACCACGATACACAGCCGCTGCAATCACTCGAGGCGGCCGTCGAGCCGTGGTTCAAGCCGCTCGCCTACGCGCTCATCCTGCTTCGTGAGCAGGGAACACCATGCGTCTTCTATCCGGATCTCTACGGCGCGAGCTACACGGATGACAAGGACGGCGATGAGCGGTCTGTCGACATGCCGGCGATCGAATGCCTGCCGCGACTGGTGGAAGCCAGGAAGCGCTTTGCCAACGGTGGCCAGACCGACCTGTTCGACGATCCCAACTGCATCGGCTTTGTGCGCCACGGTACCGCCGATGCGCCGGGCTGCGTGGTGGTCCTCTCGAATGGCGAGGCCGGCGAAAAGACTGTGGAGCTCGGCACCGGTCATGCCGGCGGCGTGTTCGTGGATTTCCTTGGCCACCGAGACGACAGGATAGAAGTCGGCGAGGACGGAAAGGGCCAGTTTCCGACGCACGGCGGAAACGTCAGTGTCTGGGTCCGGGAGGACAGGCTTTAGAGCAGCGACGGCAGGACGCGAACTGCGTGTAAAGGCGTGCGCAATGAAATGTTCTGACCGCTCCTCTCAGGGATACAACCGAGATGCCCGTTGCCGCACTAGAGATTGCGGCGACGGCGCAGCTGGCAGGCGGAACAATCCGACGTCGCCGGCATTCTTCACTACGATCAATATTGGGAGATGAATGATGAACCTTGGCCCCATGAAAGCACTCCTCGGTGTCCTCGCTGTCGCAGGATATCAGCATCGTGACCAGATTGCGGAGGTGCTGCGCAACCTCACCAAGAGCGGACAGGCTCCCTCGCCCCAGCAGCCCGGCACGCAACAAAGCGAGGATCAGGCCGGCGGGCTCGGTGGCTTGCTCGGCAGTCTGACGCAAGGCGGCCTTGGAGGCTTGCTCGGCGGTGGATCTGCGGGCGGCATCCTCAGCGGTGGGCTTGGCGGATTGCTGGAGCAATTCCAGCAGAACGGTCACGGCGATGCTGCAAACTCATGGGTATCGCCCGGCGATAACGCGCCGATCGATAACCAGCAGCTGTCGCAGGCGCTCGGACCGGATGTCATCAAGGAACTGACTGAAAAGACGGGATTGAGCGAGCAGGAACTGCTGAGCCGCCTGTCACAGGATCTCCCCAAGGCTGTCAATGACCTGACGCCAGACGGCAAGGTACCAGACGAAAAGAGCTTTGCTCAGCTCCTGCAATAAGTGCGGGAGTTTTTACAATCCAGGAGGAATATCATGCCGAACGATCCTATCTCGCCAGCCGTCGCGTCCCTGCTCAAGGAGCAGAATGTCCAGCGCGTGCTCGGCAAGGATTCTCTCGAACAGGGACTTGAAGACACGTTTCCGGCGTCCGACCCGGTCTCGCAGTCCATCAGCGGGATCCCTCAGGGACGGGCGGATTCGCGCGAGGCCGAAAGGGTCCGCGACTGGAAGGACGAACCAAGCAGCGTTGCAACCGGTTTCAGCTTCAACCGTATCCTTGACGATGTGAAGACCACAGTCACTGACAATCCATTGACGGCGGTCTCGATCGTCGCGGCATTGGCGTTTATCTGGGGCGCCACCCGCTAGTCGGAGCCGCCGACCGACTACAATCAGTCAGCCTTATCGGCGCCGGTATCTGTCAATTCAGATATCGGCGTTTGCTTGTGATCACACCGATTTTCAGAGCGGTAGAACAGATTTCAATGAAATGCTGAGTGAAGCTTTTGTCAGCGATTGAGTGTTGCAGCTGACGGGATCGCGGCAACTATCGTCACAGCGAAACTGCCGCGCTCGCAACGCATTCCGTCTCACGCAAAAAGGCTGCGACGGTTTCGCAGCCTCCAGATAACGTTGACGGCAGATTGCTATACTGGGGAGCTCAGGCTTTCGCAGAGCGCTTCTGAAGCCTTGCTGCGGTCGCGGCAATCATATCGCGGCGATCCTTGGCGAGACGGGCTTCGCGCAAGCGCGCGGTCTTGGATTCGCGGTCGGCGACCATGGCGTCGAGTTCTTCAGCGGCTTGGCCGCGCGCATAGAAATGGGTCTGCGTCCCTGCGAACGCGATTTCGGCTTCTTCGCGGGATTTCGATGTTTCATTTGCCATGACGGGGTCCTATCGCAATATTAGAAAAACGTGAAAAAGGCCGGGAAAACCCGGCCTTAAAGAGATTTCTTTCGTCGCAGTGCCAGTACATCCGTGGTCAAGGCGAAGAAGAAAGCTTTAAATTATGCAGCCTGGAGGTTGCAAGCAGACATCTTGCCCGACTTGTTGTCGCGCTCGAGGTCGTAGCTGACCTTCTGGCCTTCAACGATTTCGCGCATACCAGCACGCTCTACAGCGGAGATATGGACGAAAGCATCGTCGCCGCCGTTGTCAGGCTGGATGAAGCCGAAGCCCTTAGTGGAATTGAACCATTTTACTGTGCCTGTGGTCATGATGATGAACCCTTTTCAAAGCATTTTTAGAATACCGCAATGCCAGAAGCACTGCAGGCGGTGATAACGATGTATTTTGAAAGGGAAGTTCGTCAGGCGCGGTGCTAATCGCGCGGCAACCAAAGTTCAGCAAGCAAAAGATCGATGAAGTCTAGATAGGCGTAACCACCGGGGATGTCAACGTCAAAGAGTAATAATTAACGTTTTATGTCTGCATGGGCGACCACTGTAGGTGAAAGCCCCTAGCCCGAGGCGCGCCCGCACTACGATTTCAAACGGGATCGCAGTGCGGGAAATCGCTGCAATTAATTTTAGCGCTTGGCGTTCCTTGCCTTGATCTGGGAGATGATCAGTGGTGCTGCAATCGAGAGAATGCCGCCGAGGGGAAGCATGCGCAAAATCCTGGTGCCGACAAATGTGGCGACCGAGGCGCCAGCCAGCTTTGCCCAAGGGTAGGAACCGACCTGAGCATGCGCGCTGGCATCCGCCCATTCCGCTCCCGACTTGACCACGGATACCGCTTGCTGCCGCGTGCGGGCCACCCTCGCCTTTATGCCGGCCACCGTCTCCTGCAGATCGGCAACCTCGTCCCTGAGCGCCTGCAGGCGAGCCTGGCGGTCGATGCGGGGAGCATCGAGCAGCGCTGGGCCGCCATCCATCGCCCGGGCTTCCATCTCGGCCAAATGCGACTCCAGCTTGTCTTTGGCGCCGGCGGTTTTGGTAATCGGATCCATGGTCGTTGCCTTTCGGTTTAATCTAAAGCCTAACAACGCAATTCCCGCGAAAAAGATGCATGCGCCCGAAGAAAGCTTGTCCAGCCCATTTGCGGCGGTTCCGCTCCTTGAATCATCACCGTCTCCGTACGTCAAAACAGCCTTCCCTGCCCTATTGGAGGAACAATAGGCAGAGGACCTGTCCCTTCCCTGCGGCGCAATTCGGTTTCGGCGCTGAAGCGGATATCGACATCGCGGTCTTTGGCAAATTCCCGCAGCGCTTCCGGGCTCAGACGGTCCCAGCCCTTGCCGCGGTCGGGTCCTGAGCGAACCCGAGGCAAAAGCCCTGGCTCCACGCTCCAGGCAAGAAGCTGCTCAAGCGGGGCTGCGTTCAACAGGTCGCGCAAATGGTGAGCGGTAACATAGGCATCGGGTGTCGCCCGATGGGCTGGCAGGCCGAGCTCGCGGACAAGGCCCTCCGGCATCCTCTGGTAGCGCAGCATCTGGTTCGAGAAGCTCGCGAGGTGGGGCCAGACGCGGAGAGCGCATTTCCAGGTGCATATCCATGCTGCGCCGCCGCTATGGCGCGGTGTGCAGTAGCGCTGCTCGAAAGACGCACGGTGGGCCGCCAAGGCCAGCACGCCGCCCTCCGGCCTCAGCACACGCCCGGCGACATCCCTCCACAATGGCGCGTCCGAGACGTCCTCGTCGATGATATGATGGATTGCCATCGTCGCGGCTGAGATCGGGCGGCCGGGATTGACCATCAGGCCGCCGCGCTCTTCTCCAACATGCCAGAGACCATCCGCCCCGAGCCTTACATCCTGCCAGCCGATCTCGCAGACATCATTGGGGCCGTTGCCGCCGGTTTCGAGATCTATGACCCGAATACGGGAACCGGCAGTTGGCAAGGCATAGTCCGTTTTCAATCCAATTTTCCTGACGGTTATGAGTTGATGACACGGATGCGCCACAGCGGCGGTCTTGGCTCCAAGATGAGAATACAGCCTCACCCCCTACGCATCGATGGAAATGCAGATTGGGCGTGGACCGTCGCGGTCAATGCCTGACGCGGATACTGACGAGCAGATGTGGATCGATCGAATAGCGATCAAGATGCCCACGGAATATTTGCGCCGCCGGATGCTGGCGGCAGTGTCGAGATCGAGATGTCAGGGTAATGTGCCGATGCTGGTCCGGAATTTGCCAGACACTATTAAGGGTCGATATGATTTTGGAAAATATGGCAGGGGCAGCAGGGCTCGAACCTACGACCTGCGGTTTTGGAGACCGCCGCTCTACCAACTGAGCTATACCCCTAGAGGCTTTTTCCGGGCACTGCCAGCATATCGCCGGATGCCCTTCGGAAGCATGGCGCTCCCTTTACGGCGCGCGGCATAAATTGGCAAGTCCGATTTTGGATTTTTCCGTCACCACGACGCCTTGCCGTGGGACGTCAAGGAGCGACGCCAGCTACGCCTCCTGTGGAAGCGAGAAACTTGCCGGATATTTTTCAGACGCGCGGTACGAGATGCAAGCGATAGCAGCCGCATACAGAGCTGAGTGCGATCAGGATTGAGCCCCCTGCTTCGTGGCAGGACAAGTCGGCGGCGCATGCGATTCGCATTCGCGCTGTTGAGCGGCATGATGAGCTTCGCGCCTTCGCTCCAATGTCGCCCTTGACAGCGGCCGGACTACCTCGCCAATAACCTCTAATGATTTATCTCGTCAGACACGGCCAGACCGAATTCAATGCTGCAGGCCGCTGGCAGGCCAGGTCGATTCCGGCCTCACCGCGCCGGCAGACAGCAGGCCGAGCGTGTCGGCGCGACGCTTCGGGGTCTTATCGATCCCGACAGCACGGCCATCTTCTCAAGCCCGCTCGGGCGCGCCGCAGACACGGCCGCCATCATCGCAGGCGCCGCCGGCTTTGGTGACGAGATCGTATTCGATCCGCGCCTGATGGAAATCGGCATGGGCTGCTGGGACGGACTGACAACATACGAAATCGAGATGGAATGGCCAGGTGCCCTCGACGGGCTCAGCCGTTTCGAATGGTTCTTCCACTCGCCCGACGGAGAGCGCTTCGCGGGCTTTGCGGAACGCCTGCTGGAGGCGCTTGCGGAAGTCAAACGCCACCCGGCCGCGAACAAGATCATCGTCTCGCACGGCGTCGCCGGACGCGTCATCCGGGGAATCTACGCTGACCTGGAGCAGGCGGATGCGCTGGGCCTGGATGTGCCCCAGGACGCGATATTCGCGCTGGACGGCGGCATCGTCACCCGGATCGACTGCCAGTAACCGTCTCTGGCTTCCTCATGAACGTCCAGCAAACTCCAGACGTGAAAAGGCCCCGCTGTCGCCAGCGAGGCCTTGTTCAATTCGATAGACCGGTCGTTATTACTCGACGATCGAGGCTACGATGCCGGCGCCGACGGTACGGCCGCCTTCGCGGATAGCGAAGCGCAGCTTTTCTTCCATGGCGATCGGCACGATCAGTTCGACAGCAACGGTGACGTTGTCGCCAGGCATGACCATTTCCGTGCCTTCCGGCAGGGAGACGATGCCGGTCACGTCCGTCGTGCGGAAGTAGAACTGCGGACGATAGTTGGTGAAGAACGGAGTATGACGACCGCCTTCTTCCTTCGTCAGGATGTAGGCTTCAGCCATGAACTTCTTGTGTGGCTTGACCGAACCTGGCTTGCAGAGAATCTGGCCACGCTCGACGCCGTCACGGGTGACGCCGCGGATCAGCGCGCCGATGTTGTCGCCAGCCTGGCCCTGATCGAGCAGCTTGCGGAACATTTCAACGCCGGTAACCGTCGTCTTGGTCGTTGCACGGATGCCAACGATTTCGACTTCTTCGCCGACCTTGACGATGCCGCGCTCGACGCGACCGGTAACAACCGTACCACGGCCGGAGATCGAGAACACGTCTTCGATCGGCAGCAGGAACGGCAGGTTGATCGGACGCTCAGGCGTCGGGATGTAGGAGTCGACGGCTTCCATCAGCGCGCGGATGGCGTCTTCGCCGATCTTCTTGTCCGAATCTTCGAGAGCGGCCAGAGCCGAACCCTTGATGATCGGGATATCGTCGCCCGGGAAGTCATAGGACGACAGAAGTTCGCGCACTTCGAGCTCAACGAGTTCGAGCAGCTCTTCGTCGTCGACCTGGTCGACCTTGTTCAGGAACACGACGATGGCGGGAACGCCAACCTGACGGGCAAGCAGGATGTGCTCGCGGGTCTGGGGCATCGGGCCGTCGGCAGCCGAGCAAACCAGGATCGCGCCGTCCATCTGGGCAGCACCGGTGATCATGTTCTTGACGTAGTCGGCGTGGCCGGGGCAGTCGACGTGTGCATAGTGACGGGCAGGCGTTTCGTATTCGACGTGAGCCGTCGAGATCGTGATGCCGCGGGCCTTTTCTTCCGGGGCAGCGTCGATCTGGTCGTAACGCTTGTATTCGCCGAAATACTTGGTGATCGCTGCCGTCAGAGACGTCTTGCCGTGGTCAACGTGGCCAATCGTGCCGATGTTAACGTGCGGCTTGTTGCGCTCAAACTTACTCTTTGCCATTTGAATGCTTCCTGATGAACGTAGGATTGGTGACCCCGGCGAACCGGTTTAGTGCCGCCGTTTAAGGCTTTCGATGCGGGAGCGCAAGACTTAATTGCACAGCCGGATTTTCGCCCGCGACCGGCGATTGTCGCGCGCCGCCAGCTACACAGCAGTGCGTTTGACGGAATGCAGCGGATGTTCCGGACAGGGCGATAAGCGCTTGTCGGTTCAACTCGTTAGATGGGAATTGTGATTTAGATTTCCAAGGCCCTGGAGCGGGTAGCGGGAATCGAACCCGCATATTCAGCTTGGAAGGCTGCTGCTCTACCACTGAGCTATACCCGCGGGTGCAAGATCCAATGACGGAATGGTGGAGGGAGTTGGATTTGAACCAACGTAGGCTGAGCCAACGGATTTACAGTCCGTCCCCTTTAACCACTCGGGCATCCCTCCAGATTCCATCCGGATCTTGGCGACCAAGTCTGTCAGACCCGACGTTGCCGCCGTGACTGCGCCGCGTATATGACCGCCCGGCTCCGGTCTGTCAACACGAGGAATGTGCAAAAATGACGAAATTATTTCCTCTCCAACGGAAAGGCCCGCGATCAAAGCAAGACATGAAAGAAGGACTATGCGCTTATCGCAGCGCTGGGTATAAAGCCGCATGAGCAAAGATAAAGCCCCCGGCCCTACCGGCCCAGAAACCACGTCCGGCGATCATTCGCAAAAGGATACCCATTACGCCACGCTGCGCCGCGCCCATCGCGATGCCAAGCGTGAACGCGGTGAAATTCCAACGCCCCAGCCGCAGAAGCGCAAACGCGCCGGCGGCGACGACTGGAAGCCTGCGCCGATCGCCCCCGATCTCGTCCAGCTCTACGGGCTGCACACCGTGCGCGCTGCACTCGACAATCCCGAACGCAAGTTGCTGAAGCTTTCGGTTACCCAGAACGCGCTGGTGCGCCTCGATATCGGCCCCGTCGACCAGTTGCCCTACCCCGTCGAGATGATCACGCCGCAGGACCTCGACAAGATCCTCGGCCCGGATGCCATCCATCAGGGCGTCATGCTGGAAACCCGGCCGCTGCCTGTGCGTAAGCTCTCGGCGCTGACAGACAGTCCGCTGCTGCTGGTGCTGGATCAGGTCACCGATCCGCACAATGTCGGCGCCGTCATGCGCTCCGCCGTTGCCTTCGCCGCCGGTGCCGTCATCACCACAATGCGCCACAGCCCGACCGAATCGGGCGTCCTTGCCAAATCCGCATCCGGTGCGCTCGAGCTTATTCCCTATATCCAGGTGACGAACCTTTCCGACACGCTTGGCGAACTGCACAAACTCGGCTTCACGACGATAGGCCTTGATTCGGACGGGCCGGCACCGCTCGAGGGCACGTTCTCCGGCGACAAGGTTGCGCTGGTGTTGGGCGCCGAGGGTAAGGGCCTGCGGCAGAAGACGCGCGAGACAGTCAATGTGCTCGCACGCCTCGACATGCCGGGCGCCATCAAGTCGCTCAACGTCTCCAATGCCGCCGCCATCGCGCTCTATGCGGCGCGGTCCTACCTGAAACCCTGATCGGCAGGCCCGACGGTCTGCAGCCGATGGAGAATGCCGTGCGCCCTATCCTTGCCCTGGCGGTCTGTGCCGCTTCACTGCTGACATTTGCCAGCGCAGTCGAGGCTGCGGATGCCGACCAGTTGAAGGCCCAGGCCGGCAACTGGCTGGCAGCGCCGCAGAACGGCAGCAAGGGATGCCTGCTGACATTCGCTACCACGCCTGCTGCCGGCGGCTACGCGCTTGCCGGCGCCGAAGCCTGCGCAACGGCGGCACCGGCACTTTCCAAGGCGACGGCATGGACGCTTTCCGAGGACGGCACGCTGTCGATCGTCGATGCCGCCCACAAGACGCTGGTCAACTTCATCCAGGACGAGGGATCACCCTGGGAAACCGAGGACGGCGAACCGATGTGGCTGCTGCCCGCGCTGGGTACCATCGATCATGTCCCGACAATCGAAAGCATCGCCGGCAACTGGGCTATCCAGAAACCGGAGGGAACACAGCCTATCTGCGCGCTCAAGCTGACGGGCGACAAGGACGGCGACGGCACAACCAAGGTGTCACCGAACGGTGACTGCGCTGCAGAGTTCAAGGATATGAAGCTGACGCTCTGGGCGCTGGAGGGCTTCGGCCTGGTACTGATGAGCGACGACGGCACGTCGATCTCCTTCGACATGAAGGCGGACGGGAGTTTCGACAAATCGCTTGAGGATGGTGGCAAGCCGCTGAAACTCGTACGCCAGCCCTGACCGCTGGGATACTCGCTGAGGCGAGGTGAAAACGGTCGCATCGCTGCGACCGGCCATTAAAGTAATGCGACGCTTAGGCCTTCTTCAAAAACTCGGTGCGCAACACCAGCCGTTTGATCTTGGCATGGAGGTATTAGATCTCGTCCGGTTCGCTCGTCAGCTGGATGCCCTCCATGTTTGAGATTGTTGATCACCGTGACATTGTCATCCTCGACAAGACTGGCTCCGCTGTAATCCACCGCGTCCATGTTCGCTATCCCCTGTGAATAGTGCGGGGGATTGGGGACAGATGCGAAAACATCAATGGCGGCAATGATTTTGACTTTACAGGCGCTGAGAATCTGCTATTTGCCCCTCTGCCGCCCTTGTAGCTCAGTTGGTAGAGCACCTGATTTGTAATCAGGGGGTCACGAGTTCGAACCTTGTCGGGGGCACCACTTTTTCTTGATATGTTCCGTAGATCCGACTTCTCCGCGTGCGACAGCATGTGGTCGGGTCTTGGGGTTGCCCAGCCCTTACGCCTGCCCCATCAGCCAGTTCTTCAGATAGATGATGCCGAAAACGGCGCAGATGAAGACAGTGATGACGATCTTCCGCTGCCAGCGGGACAGTCTGCGTGGCGCTTTTTCCGGGCGCTTCGGTTTGAATTTTACCACTTTGTCGTCCATTCCGGTACGGCCCTCCTAAGTTTGGGGGTGGATACCTATCGCGCCGGACGCGGGCGGACAACCGCGATCTTGGCACGATCTTGGCGCGATCGGCGCGATCTTGAGTGTGTCCATTGACTCGGGCTTTCCCGCATGTGAACATAAAGAGAACATTGCGGAGTACCATGTTGATGATTCGATTTGCCCCCCAGACAGCCGCCCCTTCCCCAGACCGTCAGGCGCGTGCGCTGAAGCCAGCCCTTGCCGCCGACGAAGCCGGAAACGGCGCTTTCGTGCCAACCGACGACGCAATGCTCATTCCTGACCTGGAAGATGCTGGCGGCGACACATCTGCGAAGTCGACAAAATCGCGTTTGGGGCGCAAGCAGAAGACAAAGTCGGCAGTGGCGGAAGCTGCCGTTCAGCTCGACCTGAACGCCTGACGGCCAGCAGGAATAACAATCGGCCACGGATCCCTCCTCAAAGGCGCTGCTGCGCGGAACAAGCGCGCGCTTGACGGGTTGTCAGGCAAATATTTGGGGGAACGATCGTCATGTCCAAGCCGGTAGATAACGACAACGATGCCGCTGCCGTGCCCGAAACGGCGTACCAGGGCCGGGAGCGGGCAATGTCTGGACGTGGAAAAAGCCTGTCATTCTGGGGTCTGGCGGTGGCAGTGGTCTTCGTTGTCGGTCTGGCTGCCTTCGCGATGACCCGGGAGGTTTCCCACACCAACCCCGCGCCCAACGGCGGTGCCGGCACCAGCGGTGCGGTGTCACAACCTGCACCCGCGCAGAGCAGCCAGTGAGGTTCGGGGTCTGGCCTAAGACCTTCGATCATAGTTGACGACCGTTCGTGTTTGATCAGTTCCGGCTCATCCCCAAGGCGTTGGGTGCACCTTCGGCGTTCGAAAAAACTTGCGGTTCAATTGGCTGAGCCAGGCACGTTATCTCAATTAAATGCATCGATGACCCGAATTCCAGACTCAATCTCGACACCGATGGACGGTACGATTCAGTTCATATTAACCAGGAGCGCGACTATGGGCGAAGATATGACGATCCATGAAGCAGCGGCAGATCCTTTGATCGGTCAGGTCCTAAAGGCCGATGGTGTGCCACCGGGAGCGTTTGCGCAGCTTCTGCAGAGTGCTGCCAGGCTGCGCGCGGCCGAGCTCGAACGTGCGGTTTCGACAAACGACAATGCAGCGTCTGCCGATGCCGCAGTCGATCAGCCGGAAAAGCTCCCGGATTGACACCCACGACTGTGCGCTCCGGTAATGGCTTTTTTCCATTGCCTGCCGCCTGCCGAACTGGCAGCACTATCGGGTGCAACAGCGAGGTAGGAAATGACCGACGAACCGCCGAAAAAGAAGTCCCTGGCCGGCCTTGGCCAGATGATGGAAAAGGCAGCCGCCAAGGAGAAGGCCGCTGCCAGGAAGGTTGAGAAGATCGCCAGCGATGCCGGCGCGACGCGCGGCTACGAAATAGCCTTCCGGAAAAAGTCTTCTAGCTGAGGCATTCGTTCGCCTTGAACGCCTTTTTCATGAAGCGCGTCAACCCTGCGCCCCTAGCCCCGCCGGGCGATCACCGATTTTGCCAGCACGTCCAGCACCGAGACAGTAGTTTCCCAGTCTATGCAGCCGTCGGTGATGCTCTGGCCATAGGTCAGCTTGCCTCCAGGCACCAGTTCCTGGCGTCCGCCGACGAGATTGCTTTCCAGCATCGTGCCGATGATCCGCCGGTCGTCGGCTGCAACCTGGCTGGCGATGGCGTCGATGACGTGAGGCTGGTTGTCGGGGTTCTTGCCGCTGTTGGCGTGGCTGGCATCAATCATGATGCGCGGCGGCAGGCCGGCCTTCAGCGATTCGGCTGCGGCTGCGGCAACGCTTTCGGCGTCGAAATTCGGCGCCTTGCCGCCGCGCAGGATAAGGTGGCAATCCTCGTTGCCGGATGTCGAGGCGATGGCGGCGCGGCCATCCTTGGTGACGGCCGGAAAATGGTGCGGCTGCGAGGCGGCGGTCACCGCGTCCAGCGCAATCCTGATGTCGCCGGTGGTGCCGTTCTTGAAGCCGATCGGGCAGGACATGCCGGAGGCGAGCTCGCGGTGCACCTGGCTCTCCGTGGTGCGCGCGCCAATAGCACCCCAGCTGACGAGGTCGGCGATATATTGCGGCGTGATGGTATCGAGAAGCTCGCAGCCGGCGGGCAGGCCGAGGTCGTTGATATCCACCAGCAGCTGGCGGGCAAGCCGCAGGCCCTCCTCGATCTTGAAGCTACCGTCGAGACGGGGATCGTTGATCAAGCCCTTCCAGCCTACCGTGGTGCGCGGCTTTTCGAAATAGACGCGCATGACGATTTCGAGTTCGCCCTGATGCCGCTTGCGCTCCTCGACCAGGCGCCGTGCATAATCAAGCGCGGCAACGGGATCGTGGATCGAACACGGGCCGACGACCACCACCAGCCGGTCGTCCTCGCCGGTGAGGATACGGTGCACGGCGGCGCGGGCAGCCGAGACCGTCTCGGCCGCATGAGGCGAACATGGCACGTCCGCAACGACACGGGACGGCGGGCTCAGGGGGGTGATCTCGAGAATGCGCAGATCGTCAGTGGTCGGCACGGGGGAACTCCTCACAATTGATGGCAGACTGATAGTCAATAAGGACGGCAAACGGAAGCCGCCGCCCATGCGTTTCAGCGCGTTCAGGCGCGGTTGCCGCAGATAGGTTCTCGATGGCCAAGCTATCCGTGGCTACGGCGCCGGTCCCGCTAGAGCGTCCGGATTGCCCGCAGAGCCGAAATCGAGCAGGACGCGGCCGTTCGTAATGTCGGCGACGAGGGCTGCGGCCCGATCTGCCTGACCTTCCGGAATACTGAGGGAAAGCACTGCACCGTCTTCAGTAAACATTTCGGCGACGACGGAGAGGCCGGCGATTGATAGAAGCCGCGCCTTGGCCAGAGCCAGATCGGAAAATCCGATAGATGCGGTTGCAGCCACCATTGGCACCATCTCGACCCGATCGGCGGCCCTGAGGCAGGCTGCGGCCGTGCCGCCATAGGCGCGCATCAGCCCGCCTGTTCCGAGCAGCACGCCGCCGAACCAGCGGGAGACGACGACCAGCACACGGTCGAACGACTGGCCGTCTATCGCCTGCAGGATGGGCTTGCCGGCGGTGCCGCCCGGCTCGCCATCGTCATTGAAACGATAGGTCTGGCCGATGCGCCAGGCCCAGCAATTGTGGTTCGCGCCGGCATCGGCAAGAGCAGACAGCTGTGCCCTCGCCTCGTCCTCATCGGCTATCGCGGCGGAGAGCGCGCGAAACCGGCTCTTCTTGATGGATTGCTCGTACGAACTCGGCTGCCTGAGGGAAAACATCGGCACTTTGGTCTCTGAAAGGACAATTGCCCGTTCGTCTGTAACGGCTTGGCTGCGACATGGCGAGCCTGTTCCAGCAGCCTCGCCGGAAGATTGTATCCGGAGCCGTGCCCGCTATTCGACTATGCCGCGATATCGCCGGTGGGCGAATACGGCTTGTCGCACAGGGGTGTTATCCTTTACGTAGACGGAGATTGTCGAAGGATATTGCATGCCGCGCTCATTTCAGTCCCTCTGCTTTCTGGCCTCGACTTCACCGGAGGCGCTGGCGGCGCGCGAAGAATTGATCGCCATCTATGGCCAGGCGCCCCAGGAGGACGCCGATGTCATGGTAGCGCTCGGCGGCGATGGCTTCATGCTGCAGATGCTGCACAACACAATGAACTCCGGCAAACGCGTCTACGGAATGAACCGCGGCTCCGTCGGCTTTCTGATGAACGACTACCGTGTCGAGAACCTCGACGAACGCATCGATGCAGCGGTTGAGAATGCTTTCCATCCGCTGGAGATGCGTACAGTCAATGCCGACGGCAGCGAATCGGTGGCGCTCGCTATCAACGAGGTCTCGCTGTTCCGTCAGTCCTATCAGGCGGCCAAGCTGCGCGTCGAGATCGACGGCCATGTGCGGCTGGAAGAACTGATCTGCGACGGCCTGATGGTCACCACACCGGCCGGCTCCACCGCCTACAACCTCTCCGCCCACGGCCCGATCCTGCCGCTGGAAGCGCCGTTGCTCGCCATCACGCCGGTCAGCGCCTTCCGTCCGCGTCGCTGGCGCGGGGCGCTGCTGCCCAACAAGGTGACGGTGGACATTACCGTCCTCGAGCCGGTCAAGCGCCCCGTCAATGCGGTGGCCGACAACACGGAGGTCAAATCGGTGTTGAGCGTCCGCATCGCCCAGACCCAGGACACCACCGCCCGCATCCTTTCCGACCCCGACCGCTCGTGGTCCGACCGTATCCTCGCCGAGCAATTTTCCGATTAACCGGCCCACTCCCCTGACGACATCTGATGGCAGCTAACTCTTGAGAAACGCACTCCACGCCCCACTGTTGGCCGCACTGCTGGCAAGCGTCGTTTCGACTTCCGAGGCGCGGGCCGACGACGGCGTACTGCCAGCCAGCATCATTGCCTCGACGACGACAGGCTTTTGGCAGGATACCAGCACGGTGCAGCCGGCACCAGCCGCGACTTTGCCAAGCACCGATGCGTCCACCGCAATCACGCCACCATCGCGCCACGGGTTTTACAAGCTCTATGCCGTGCGCCAGGCAGATCGCACATCGAAGGTCTACCTGCAGCAGGTCGCCACGACCGACGATGGGCCGCAGATCGTCTCCACGACGGAACTGCCGGAAATTACCGCGCTGAAGGCCATCGTTACGGATATCCGGCCCGAAAACTCCGGGGGCATCATCCGCGAACCCGGCCTGTTTGCCACGCTCTATATCAAGGCTGATGCCGATGCCGACGCGGATGTCTGGAATGTCATGCTCGACGAACTCGGGGAAATCGTCGTCGAGAAGGCGCCGGAGTAAGCGCTGGCCATAAAAGAAGACCCCCTCGAGGCAGGCAGCCGCGAGGGGGTCTTTGTTTGGCAGAAGCGGCAGCGACGATCAGTCAATATCGTCCACTGCGGCATCTGCTGCGCCGCTGATGCGGTGCGCCAGAGCGGCTTCCATGAACGGACTGATCTCGCCGTCGAGCACGTCGTCCGGCGCGGTACTGACAACGCCGGTGCGCAGGTCTTTCACCTGCTGGTAGGGCTGCAGCACGTAGGAACGGATCTGGTGACCCCAGCCGATATCCGATTTCGATGCCGCTTCAGCATTGGCGGCATCCTCGCGCTTCTTCAACTCGGCTTCGTAAAGGCGTGCGCGCAACATTTCCCAGGCTGTCGCCCGGTTCTTGTGCTGCGAGCGCTCCTGCTGGCACTGCACCACGATGCCGGACGGGATGTGCGTGATGCGCACGGCGGAATCCGTCGTGTTGACGTGCTGACCGCCGGCACCGGACGAGCGGTAGGTGTCGATGCGGCAATCGCCTTCGTTGATGTCGATCTGGATCGAATCGTCGACGACGGGATAGACCCAGATCGACGAAAACGAGGTGTGCCGACGGGCGTTGCTGTCGTAGGGCGAAATGCGCACCAGGCGATGGACGCCCGACTCGGTCTTCAGCCAGCCATAGGCGTTGTGGCCCTTGATCAGCAGCGTCGCCGACTTGATGCCGGCTTCTTCACCGTCATGGACTTCCAGCAATTCGACCTTGAAGCGCTGACGTTCGGCCCAGCGGGTGTACATGCGCAGGAGCATGTTGGCCCAGTCCTGGCTTTCGGTACCTCCGGCGCCCGAATGGACTTCGAGGAAGGTGTCGTTGCTGTCGGCCTCGCCGGACAGCATCGCCTCGACCTGGCGGCGAGCCGCTTCGGTGCGCAGGACCTTCAGGCCTTCCTCGGCTTCCCTGACGATATCGGCATCGCCCTCTTCATCGCCGAGCGCAATCATCTCGATGTTGTCATCGACCTGACGTTCCAGCAGCCGGACGCCATTGATGCTGTCTTCGAGATTCTGACGCTCGCGCATCAGCTTTTGTGCCTCGGATGCATCGTTCCAGAGGTTTGGATCCTCTGCCTTGTTATTCAACCAGTCCAGTCGCCTTACGGCCTGATCCCAGTCAAAGATGCCTCCTCAGCAGGCTTATGGCCTGCTTGATTTCGTCGACAATATTCTCGATTTCGGCGCGCATGGTCTCGCTTCTCGGTTCGATTGATGTTGCCCGTGACATAGTTAGGCATGCCGCGGATGTAAAGCCCGCAGTCGGCGGTTACCGCACAAGGCTGGCAAGGCGCCTTGGAACAGCGGCGTACGAGACCGCCGGTTCAGACGGTGAAGGCCTCTCGAAACGCCACGAGTGCTTCCTCGGGATCGCCGGATGCATAGGCTTCCATGGCGACCGGCCCGGTATAGCCCATCGCCTTCAGCGCCCGCGCGACGCCCTTCCAGTTGACCTCGCCAGTTCCAGGCTCCAGACGTCCGGGAACATCGGCAACCTGTATTTCACCTATCCATGGAAGGCACTTGCGACAAAGTTCTATCAGGTTACCTTCACCGATCTGGGCGTGATACAGGTCGAGATTGAGTGTCAGGCGCGGATGGTCGACGCTGGCCACAAGCGCCAACGTATCCTCTGCCCGGCCGAAGGGCACCCCGGGGTGATCGACGAGCAGGTTGAGGTTTTCCAGGCTGAAGGTGACGTCTTCCTCCTCAGCCAATTCGACGACACGGCATAGCGTGGCGCGGGCCTTCAGCCACATGGCGCCGGTGACGACCTCGACAGGACGGATCGGCAGGCCACCCTCGCCCAGCCCCGTTCCATGCAGATTAAGACGCTGGACGCCCAGCCGCTTGCCGACCCTGGCCGTTTCTCGCGCCGTCTTCAGCAGTTGGGCGGCACCTTCGTCATCGGTCAGGCGTCCCTCGAGGTAACCATTCATGATGGTAAAGGTGGCGCCCGTCGCCTCCAGCTTGCCAATATCGTGCTCCGGCCAGTTCCAGAGACCGACGCCAAAGCCGAGCTCCTTCAGCCGGCTCGCCCGCCACTCGATCGGCCGGTCGCGCCAGAGCATTTCGGCACAGGCGGCAAGCTGGAACGGAGACTTCATGACGACGACCTCGTGACGCGTGAACGGATTAGGTGCCGCACTAGAACCGATAGAGGCGATCTCCGCAACTCGGATTGTGCGTGCGATACAGAGGTTATGCTTGCGTCATCGGGACTTATGCGTTTCAGGCTCCAGGAGGCACCAACCCTCCAACACTGGGCGATGCCCGTTCCGCAGCGACTAGATCGACGAAGGCGCGCAAGGGAGCGGGCATGAAACGGCTGGAAAAATAGAGCCATGGCCCCTCGAACGGCATCCACCATTCAGGCAGCACCGGCACCAGAGCGCCGGACCTGAGGTAGGGATCGATGAAATTCTCGAATGTCGCAATAAAACCACGGCCACGGCAGGCCCAGTCGATCGCGGTTGCGGCAGCCTCGACCCCGACGATCAACCGACCCGGCGGATCGACGGTGACGGTTTCCTCGCCCTTCTGGAACTCCCACTCGACGAGCGCCCCGCTGGAAAACCTGAGGCGGATGCAGTCGTGATCGAGCAGATCGCGGGGATGCCGGGGATTGCCGCGTGCCTCGAGATAGTCAGGCGAGGCTGCTGCTGCGAGCCGTTGGATGCGCGGGCCAATCGGCACCGCGATCATATCCTGCGCCAGATGCTCACCATAGCGAATGCCGGCATCGCAGCCAGCTGCCGTCGCGTCAACGAGCCTGTCCTCCACCACCATCTCGACCCTCACATGCGGATTCAGATCGAGAAACCGGTCGATCAGCGGCGGCAGGATATCGACCATGACGGCGCCGGTGACATTCAGCCTGAGCAGCCCTCTCACTTGCCCATGCGTACTGGCTGCATCGTTGAGCGCTGCACGTGTCTCGCTCAAAAGCGGCGTGATCCGTGCGGCAAGCCCGCGCCCGGCCTCTGTCGGCATCACGCTTCGGGTTGTGCGGATCAGCAGAGGCACACCCAAGCGAGCCTCGAGCTGGGCGATCTTCTCACTGACGCTTGACGGCGACATCGCCAGCCGCTTTGCCGCAGCCCGGAAACCGCCGGTCTCGCAAACCGCGAGAAAGATGGAAAGATCGTCAAGGAATAGTTGTTCGCTACTGTTCGCCATGGCGATCAGCTTATCCGGATTAGGGCGGATTATCAAACACCACAGAACGAAACTATAAATTCGCCAAAGGCTTTCGAGCCGCAGTTCGATGCCGTTGCGGTGGCCGAAGCTGCTTCGGGACAGCGCAGTATTTAGAAATGCCGAACCAGGCGATAGGCCGGGCCTCGGTTATAGGAGAAACGAACCATGAGTGGAAAAACAGTTCTCATCACCGGCGCCAACAAGAGCATAGGCTTCGAGACGGCACGCCAACTCGGCCGTCTCGGCTACCGGATCTGGCTTGGCAGCAGGGACGCTGAGCGCGGCGGGATGGCTGTCCGGCAATTGCAGGCGGAGGGTCATGACGTCAGGCTGCTCTCCATCGACGTTACCAGCGACGAGAGCGTGGCTGCCGCTGTCGCCACGGTCTCTGCAGCCGATCGCAAGCTCGACGTGCTGATCAACAATGCCGGCATTTCGGGTGGCCCGCCGGTGCCTCCGAGCCAACAGCCCCTCGCTGCAATCCGCGACGTCTACGAGACCAATGTGTTCGGTGCGATCAGGGTGACGCAAGCCTTCATACCCTTGCTGACAGCGGCGGGAGGCGCCAACATCGTCATGGTCAGCAGCGGTCTTGGCTCGATCGGCTGGGTTTCCAATCCGGCCCATCCCTTTTATGCCGTCAATCCGATGGGCTACAACAGCTCGAAGTCGGCGCTCAACGCGGTCACCGTGGCCTTCGCTAAGGAACTTTTGGCCAGCGGCATCCATGTCAACGCAGTCGATCCCGGCTACACCGCGACGGATTTCAACGGGCACTCCGGCTATCGCACGGTGGAGCAGGCTGCGGCCGGGATCGTCTGGCTGGCAAGCCAGGATGCGACCGGCCCTAATGCCGGCTTCTATTTCGACGGGCAGACTGTGCCCTGGTAAAAGAGATCGGAGGCGCTTCGGACGACGGCGCCTACTTCCATTCCCAGACGCGAGCAGACCGGAACGGGCGGGAGACGGCGAGCGTCGGCGTATCCGCTACCGTCGTCGCATAGGCCATCGCCCCGTCGTCGGTGGAGAAACCGAGGAAGATCAGACGCATCGACATGGCTTTTTCCATGCCGGTACGGCGATAGGTGAAGGCGATGGCGCAGGTGGGGTGATCACCCTCGACAGTCGTGCCCTCGGCGCCATCGGCACCGGCAAATTCTCCGGTCAGAGCGAGGAATTGTCCGTGGCGAAAGAAGCCGCTGACTGCGTCGTTAGCGGTCTTTTGCGATATCTGTTTGCTTGCACCGGTCTTCGCCATCCGGGCGTAATAGATGCTGTCGGTCTGCCCCATTTTGCGGCGCGTCTCGTAGACGAACAACAGGCCCCTGTGAGCGAGATCGATATGCAGATCGAACGAGCGGAAGTTCTCCGGCGCGGTGTCGATCTCGTCGAGCAGGACTTTCAGGTCCTTCGCATAGTCCGCAAAAAAGGCAGCCGTCATAGTCGTGAGTAACTTTCGATTTTTTTGAGATGTATGCGTCGGCAGCGGCAGACGTCACACCGGACGCTCGACGATATGAGGCGCCTCAGGATGTCTCGCGCTTGGCGCGGCGCTCGCCCAGCTCCGAGTAAAGCGTACCGCGTCTCGTGGCGTCGAGGAACTGCTCGGGCGTCATGCCGGTGAGGCCGGTTGGCTTTCTTGGCTTGAATACACCGTGCCGTGTCAGCGCAATCGCGGCATCGGACGTAGGATCGACCTCGGCTCCCGACGCCATCAGCGAGACCATCAGGGTGGCTTCCGCTTCCAGCGACTTGACCAGATTGATCCGCCAGTTCTTGCGGGACCGCGTCGCGTCGGTCATGCCGGCGACGGTCGCCTGGGTCTTGGCTGCGGCGATCTTGGCACGAATGATGTCGGCGAGCGCCGCATCCGGGATCCGCGATAAGTCGACGCCGCGCTGCCGGAGCAATACCTTGAAATAGGAAAGGCCCGAGGTTTCGAACACGGCAGAGCGCTGTGCGCCCTTGCCGCGCTTCAGCCACACGAGAACAGCGGCGACCAGCATCACCACGATCAGAAGAATACCAGTCACCGTCATCGCAATAGTCCGTGAAGTTTGCGTCCGCCACGCAGTTCGTGCTTCGCGAACTCTAGCCGACTTTGCTTTCCCCGTCGAAAGGTATCTGCATCCGGAGCGCTCTTTGGCGATCTCATGGTTCGACCTGCTCGCGCACGATCACCCGATTTTTCCGGAAACGCGATGTGGCGTTGCGGCAATCCGGCCGATCCGGAGAAAGCTGAAGGTGGCAATGGCACCAAAGGCTGCGACAACACCGAGCGAGATCGCCGCCCCTGCAGATGCCAGCGATACGGCAAAGGCGAACGGCGCCGTCGCTCCGACAATCAGCCGTGCGGACATAAGTTTTCCCTGCAGCCTGCCATAACCTTCGCTGCCAAACAGGTACAGCGGCAGCGTCCCAGCCGCGATGCTGAATATGCCATTGCCGAAACCAAACAGCACAGCAAATGCGATTGCGCCTGATGTCGAAGGCGCAGTCGCATCGAGCACCACGATGGCGACAGAGACGAGAAGCCCGGACAACGCCGCCAGTCGCAAAGGATGAAGGTTGCGACCGAAGACCATGTTGATCACGCGGCTGGCGACCTGCGCCGGACCGAACACGGTGCCGACGAGAGCGGCCATGGTTCCGAGCCCCAGCGACGCCATGAGCGGCACCATATGCACAAGAATGGCCGAGCTCACCAGCGACAGAAATGCAAAGCCAACGACCATCAGCGCGAAACCGAGGAATCTCTGCCCCTCGGCGAGTGCGCCTTCGACAGGGGCTGGCGCGGTGGCGGCGCCGTTTCGGCGCACCTTGGCAGTAGACAGTGCAAGCCATGCGTGGATCGGCAGGCAGATGGCCAGATTGAGAAGCGAAAAGACGACGTAGACCTCCCGCCACGGCAGATGGGCATGCAGGGCCGTGGTGATGGGCCAGAAGATCGTCGAGGCAAAGCCGGCGATCAGCGTCAGGGTAGTAATGCTCCGCTGTGCAACTTTGGGGTTGATCTGCACCAGCAGCGCGAAGGCCGCTCCGTACTGGACGAAATTAGCGGCCGCCTCGATGAACACCAGTATCACCGCGAAGGCGAAACGGTTGGGAGCCAGAGCGCAGGCGGCGAGCGCCAGGGCTGCTATCAACGAACCGATCGCCATGATCCTGCCTGCTCCGAAGCGGTCTATCCATCGTCCGAGCCAGGGTGCGACGAACCCGCCGATCAGCAGCGCTGCCGACAGGGCACCAAACATCCATTCCACCGAGGCGCCGAGATCCCTTGCCATGTCAGGCGCCAGAATGCCGAACGAGTAATAGAGCGTGCCGTAGCCGACAATCTGCGTGACCCCCAGGCCGAGAATGGCAGCCACCGGCAGGTCGAAGCGCTTCATATCGACTTCAACGTGGTCCGCGCCTCCAGTCGACCGGCATCCTCGCGCCTCTCGCTGTAGCGGTCCGTCAGGTAGGAAGACGCGTCGCGTGTCAGCAGCGTGAATTTGACCAGTTCCTCGCAGACATCGACCACGCGATCGTAAAGCGGAGACGGCTTCATCCTGCCATCGGCGTCGAACTGCTGGAACGCTTGCGGTACGGAGGACTGGTTCGGAATGGTGATCATCCGCATCCACCTGCCGAGGATTGGCATCTGGTTGACAGCGTTGAACGACTGGCTGCCACCGGAGACTTCCATGACGGCGAGCGTCTTGCCCTGCGTCGGGCGAACCGAACCGATGGACATCGGGATCCAGTCGATCTGAGCCTTCATGATGCCGGTCATCGCGCCGTGGCGCTCCGGGCTTACCCAGACCTGGCCCTCGGACCATTCGGAAAGTTCGCGGAGTTCTACGACCTTCGGGTGGTCGGCCGGCTCCGCATCGGGAAGCGGCAGACCGCGCGGATCGAACATACGGACTTCGCAATCGAAATGCTCGAGCAGGCGACGGGCCTCGTCCGCGAGGAGCCGACTATAGGAAACCTCACGAAGCGAGCCATAGAGAAACAGAATACGGGGCTTGTGATGCGAGATGTCTGTCCGCAGCGCATCGAGGTCGGGCATCCGGATGTGGCGCAGATCTGCGGCGGGCAATTCAGACAAGACGATTGCCCTTTTCGTCTATGACCTGCTGACCATCTTCCTTCGAAAAGGCGCCGACCTGCCTATGGGGAAGGATATCCAGCACCGCTTCCGAGGGGCGGCAGAGGCGCGTTCCGAGCGGCGTGACAACGAATGGACGGTTGATCAGGATCGGGTGCTGCAACATGGCGTCGATGATCTGCTCGTCCGTCAGCGACAGATTGCCGAGGCCGCGTTCATCGTAAGGCGTGCCCTTTTCCCTCAGTGCGTCGCGCGGCGACAGGCCTGCGCCGGTCAGCAGCCCCACGAGTTCAGTCCGCGAGGGAGGCGTCTGCAGGTACTCGATCACCGTCGGTTCGATACCCGCGTTCCTGATCAGCGCCAGAGTATTGCGGGAGGTCCCGCAGGCAGGATTATGATAGATAGTGACATCCATGGTCATGGCTCCTCTGTGGAGGTGTTGCGGGAGACCGAAGGGCCGCGCTCGTACCAGGCCTTCGAGTGGTTCACGATCCAGACGACGGACAACATCACGGGCACTTCGATCAGCACGCCGACGACGGTGGCAAGCGCCGCGCCCGACTGGAACCCGAACAGGCTGATCGCAGCGGCCACCGCAAGTTCGAAGAAATTGCTGGCGCCGATCAGCGCCGACGGGCCGGCCACGCAATGCTGCTCTCCCGAGATGCGGTTCAGGATATAAGCCAGGCCGGAATTGAAATAGACCTGGATCAGGATCGGCACCGCCAGCAGGGCTATGATCGTAGGCTGGGCGATGATCTGCTCGCCCTGAAAGCCGAAGAGCAACACGAGCGTCGCCAGAAGAGCGACCAGCGACAGCGGCTGGAGCTTCGCCATCAAGGTTTCAAAGACAGCCGTCCGGCCGCTGGAAAGGAAACTGCGGCGCAGTATCTGGGCGATTGCAACAGGGATGAGGATATAGAGCGCCACCGATATCATCAGCGTGTCCCACGGTACCGTAATCGCCGATAATCCGAGGAGCAGTCCGACGATAGGCGCGAAGGCGACGATCATGATGGCATCGTTGAGAGCGACCTGAGACAGCGTGAAGTGAGGTTCGCCCTTGGTCAGATTGGACCAGACGAAGACCATTGCAGTGCATGGGGCAGCCGCCAGTATGATGAGGCCTGCGATGTAGGAATCGATCTGGGTTGCAGGCAAAAACGGGCGGAAAAGCCAGCCGATGAAAAGCCATCCCAGCAGCGCCATCGAAAACGGCTTCACAGCCCAGTTGATGAACAGGGTGACCCCGATCCCACGCCAGTACCTGCCGACCTTGGACAGCGAGCCGAAGTCGATCTTGGGAAGCATGGGAATAATCATCAGCCAGATGAGGATGGCGACGGGGATATTAACCTTTGCAATCTCAGCCGCGCCGACGGCATGGAAGATGCCGGGCATCAGATGGCCGAGGGCGATGCCAACGATGATGCATAGGAAAACCCAAACAGTGAGGTAGCGCTCGAAATTTGACATCATCGGGCGATTTCACGGGAAGGAATGGATCGTTTTGCAGCCGGCAGCGAAAACTCTATTGCATCGAGCAGCTTCACTATAACGTCGCTCATGTCGGGTTTTCCTGTCCACAGCGCGGAATCAGTCTGGACACCAGGGGCGCGCAAAGGGCGGGATCTCCGCCGCAGCAGTCCTTGATCATGAAAAGGGTCAGGCGCTCGAAGCCTTCCAGATCCGCGCGGTAAATGATCGATCGGCTGCGGCGCTCGCTCCTCACCAGGCCTGCGCGAGACAGCGTCGCCAAATGCGCCGACATGGTGTTCTGCGGGATGTCCAGCATCCGCGCCAGTTCGCCAGCAGGCACTCCGTGCGGCTCGTGGCTTACGAGCAGGCGGAATGTCGCGAGCCGCGTCGACTGGGCCAAGGCTGCAAAAGCCAGAATCGCATTGTCATTTTCCATATATCCAGAATAACGGATATGTCGATGTCGTCAAGTCGAAGCCGCTCCCCGGGATCGGAGGCGATGCCGTTCCTCGCAACCGATCGCGCCCTATTCGCAATTTCACGGGGTTGAGATCGCCGGCGGCATTGGTTATCTGGTGCGTTCAACAGGCTGGCATTCCGCCAGGCACGGGGCACATACGGCATGAATCCAGATTTTCTCGTCACCCATTCCGGTGGCTTTCATGCCGACGAGCTTCTGTCGAGCGTCATCCTCACCAAATTGTACCCCGCCGCGCGAATCGTCCGCAGCCGGTCACCAGAGTGGATCAAGCCGAATCCGGATCGGATCATTTACGATGTCGGCGGCAGCTATGACGCGGACCAGCAGATCTTCGATCACCACCAGCGCGGCGCGCCCCTGCGCGACGATGGGCAGCCGTATAGCTCGTTCGGGCTGGTCTGGAAGCATTACGGTCGCGACTACCTCGCCGCGTCGGCTATTGCAGACGCGGACATCGACCCTATCCATGCTTCCTTCGACAGCAGCTTCGTCCTGCCGATCGACCTCATGGACAATGGCGCTCTTAGTCCAACGGGGCCGCTGGCCGGGCTGACTCTGCCGGCGCTGCTGGAAACGTTGAAACCGGTGTTCGACGAGACAGACCCTGAAGCCGACGATCGTTGTTTTCACGCCGCTCTGGCAATCGCCCGCAGCTTCGTCGAGGCACGGATTGCCCGCAGCGCCGCAAAATTGCGTGCGGAGGCATTGGTCCACAAGGCTATCGTCAATGCCGGGGATGGACGTATTCTCGAACTGCCCATGGGCATGCCGTTCCGCCCGGCTATCGTCAAGGCCGGGGCCGATCAGCTGCTGTTCGTGGTTCACCCGCGCGACAAGGACTGGTGCGTGACCGGCATTCGCCGCGCTGCAGAAGGTTTCGAACTGAGAGCCGACCTGCCCGCCGCATGGGCGGGACTCACCAATGGCGAACTGGAGGCGGCGTCCGGTGTCGAAGGTGCCAGCTTCTGCCATAATGGTCGCTTTATCGCAGCAGCGAGAACGCGGGAGGCTGCCCTTGCCATGGCGGCACTCGCCGTCGACGAGGCTATCGCCATCGGCCTGAAACCGGCAATATACACGGAACCCGCCACCGCCTGACGCCGCCTTGCACGAAGATTGGCGCCTTTGCGTGGAACAGCGTATCGTGGAGGTCGTTGTCTTCCGCGTATAGCGTTGTGCTCGCAAAGTCTGAAATGGAGTTAGAGATTGGCCGTTGCCTTCACCAAGGAAGAGAGTTTCGAGACGGCGTCCGAGACCCTTTTGCCGGATCGTCCGATTTCCACACACCCGAACCTTGTGACTGAAGCGGGCCTCAAGGCGCTCGAACTGCAGATGCAGCAGGCGCGCACCGCTTATGAGGTGGCAAGCAAGATCGACGAGGTCAACGAACGGCGTCGGCAGACTGCGAACCCGCTGCGCGATACGCGCTATCTTGCGGCCAGGCTTCGGACGGCACAGGTGATCCCTGCCCCCGAAAACGCCGATACCGTCGGTTTTGGCAATACCGTCACTTTCAGCCGTGACGATGGCCGGGTTCAGACATACCGAATCGTTGGCGAGGACGAGGCGGACCCAAAGGCCGGATCGATATCCTTCGTCTCTCCTGTCGCGCGCCTTCTGCTCGGCAAGGCTGTCGGCGACGTCGTCGTCATTGGAGATGGCGAACTCGAGATCAAGGCGATTTCATAGACTGTGCCAGACCTCGGTCGTCAAACCGGCCCTGGTCATGAATTCTTCGCAAAACATCGTCTTGGCATGCTGGAATTAGAACTCTAAAGTTCGGCATGGCCAAATTTTTCGAAACGCTAGAACCCCATCACCATCGCTTCATTGAAGCGCAGCACATGTTTTTCACGGCGACGGCCGCTCCAACGGGCCACGTCAACATGTCGCCGCGCAGCACAGACCTGTTCCGCATTCTCGGCAACAATGCTGCGATGTATCTCGATCGCAGCGGCAGCGGCAACGAGACTGCCGCCCACCTGAGGATAAACGACCGGCTGACGATGATGTTCTGTTCCGTCGAGGGACCGCCGCTCATCCTCAGGCTCTACGGCAAGGGACGCGTCATTCACCGCGATAGCGACAAATTTGCCGAGCTTCTGCAGGAAAAATACGAAAACAAGGCGCCGCTTGGGGCACGCCAGATGGTGTGGCTCGATTTCGATATCGTCCAGACATCCTGCGGCTATGGCGTTCCACTGTTTGAATACCGGGAAGAGCGCACCCAGATGGACGCCTGGGCAAAGGCCAAAGGCGTGGATGGGATCGAGGACTACTGGCGCGAAAAGAACCAGGTCAGTCTCGACGGTTTTCCGACCGGTCTGTTCGAGACGCCGGCAGCCGCCAAGTCGTAGTGGCGGTATATCGGAGCCGGCCTCGCCAGCCATTTCCGCTTAATCCAGCAATTTCCGCCTAATAAAGTCCGCCACTGCCTGATGTCACGGCCTGGTTGGCCTGCGGTGATGTCTTCAGGATCTCTTCCGGCGCCAGCTGCACCTCGCCACCGGCATTTCCGGCACCGATCACGGTGTAGGAGGTCGCAGGTCCGGTGCCGGGCTTGAATGCCTCGACGATCGAATCGGGATCGCCGGGCTGGGCGGCCATGCCGGTCTTGCGATCGACGGATGCCATGGTCATGCCGGTTGGCACGACGAATTTCTCCGGCGGCTCGCCCTTGGTGGCAGCCTGCATGAAGTCGTTGAAGATCGGGGCCGCCAGAGAGGCGCCCTGCACGCCGCGACCGAGATCGGTCGGTGTGTCGTAACCGACATACAGACCAGCCACGAGGTTCGGGGTGTAGCCGACGAACCAGGCATCCTTCTGGTCGTTGGTCGTCCCAGTCTTCCCGGCAACTTCGGTGTTGAGCTTGATCTTTCCGGCAGCGGTGCCGCGGATGATGACGCCCTGCAGCATCGACGTCACCTGATAGGCGGTCATCGGGTCGAGAACCTGTTCGCGGTTATCGACAACGGTCGGCTCCTGCTGGTTCTGCCAGTCCGTGGCATTGCAGCCGTCGCAGACGCGCTCCTCATGCTTGAAGATGGTCTTGCCGTAGCGATCCTGGATACGGTCGATCAGCGTCGGCTTGATCTGCTTGCCGCCGTTGGCAATGACCGAATAGGCCGAGACCATGCGCAGCACAGTCGTTTCGCCAGCGCCGAGCGACATGGCGAGCACAGGCGCCATCTTGTCGTAGATGCCGAACCGTTCGGCATATTCGGCAACGAGGTTCATGCCCATGTCGTTTGCCAGCCGCACTGTCATCAGGTTGCGCGAGTGCTCGATGCCGAAGCGGAGCGTGTGGGCGCCGCCGCCCTCGCCTTCGTAGTTTTCCGGCCGCCAGACCGTACCGTTCGACAGCTGGATTTCAATAGGATCGTCGAGCGCGACCGAGGCCGGTGTATAGCCGTTGTCCATGGCAGCAGCGTAGACGAACGGCTTGAAGGACGAGCCGGGCTGGCGCATGGCCTGGGTGGCGCGGTTGAACTGCGACTGACCGTAGGAGAAGCCGCCGACCATAGCGAGAACGCGACCGGTATGCGGGTCCATCGCCACCAGGCCGCCCTGTACCTTCGGCGGCTGACGGAGGCGGTAGCCGGCAGAATCAGCCAGCTTCTCGACATAGATGACGTCGCCGGGCGACAGGACGCCGGCCGGTGTTTTCGCCGTCTTGCCATTGGCTTCGGCGGAACGATAAGCCCAGCGCATATCGGCGGCTGCAATCGAGGCGCGCTTGCGCTCTGTCGACAGCTTGCCGGATGGATCGACGTCCGGCTGCAGGCCGATATCGACACCATCGCTCGAGACCGCCAACACGACGGCAATCTTCCATTCGGGAACATCCGACAAGGCTGGGATTTTGGAGAGCTCGATGCCCCAGTCTGTCGCTGTCGAGATCTGCTTCAGCGGACCGTGATAACCGCGACGCTCGTCATAACCGACCAGACCGTCCTGCAGCGCCTTGCGTGCCTCGATCTGCAACTGCGGATCGAGCGAGGTGCGGACTGAAAGACCGCCTTCATAGAGCTGCTTGTCGCCATACTTATCGATGATCTGCCGGCGCACTTCTTCGGAGAAGAAGTCGGCCGCGACGACCGTGCCGCCGGATCTGCGGGTCACGACGCCCAGCGGCTGCTTCTTGGCATCCTCGCCGTCGGCCTGGCTGACATAGCCATTCTCGACCATGCGGTCGATGACCCAGTTGCGGCGGGCGATGGCGGCGTCGGCATGACGGAAAGGATTGTAGTTGGCAGGACCTTTCGGGAGCGACGCCATATAGGCAGTCTCGGCAATCGTCAGGTCCGTTACCGGCTTGTCGAAATAGGTCAGCGACGCAGAGGCGATGCCATAGGCGTTGAGGCCGAAGTAGATCTCGTTGAGATAGAGTTCGAGGATCTTGTCCTTGCTGTAGGCCTGCTCGATACGGAAGGACAGGATCGCTTCCTTCAGCTTGCGGTCGAAGGTCTGGTCGGCCGACAGCAGGAAGTTCTTGGCCACCTGCTGGGTGATCGTCGAGGCGCCCACCGGACGACGACCGGAACCGAAATTCTGCAGGTTGACGAGTACGGCGCGGCCGAGACCGGTGATGTCGACGCCAGCGTGGTTGTAAAAATTCTTGTCTTCCGCGGAGAGGAAGGCGGCTTTGACGCGATCGGGAATAGCCTGAATGGGCAGGAAGAGCCGGCGTTCGCGGGCATATTCGGCCATCAGCGCGCCGTTGCCGGCATGGATGCGGGTGGTCACCGGCGGCGCGTAGTTGGCCAGCACTTCGTAATTCGGCAGATCCTTGGAGACGACGCCCAGATAGACGGCGGCAGCCGCAGCAGCGCCGACGAAGACGATGCAGGCCAAGCCAAAGAAATATCCAATAAGTCTGACCATATCGTCGCTACCAGTGTGTGTAGAAAAATTCGGCGCACGGGCAAAATATCCGCATACCCGGGCGTCTTGCACGCGCGAAGCCTATTAGCAAGAGATCAGAGGCGACAAAAGCCCTTTGCTCCGCCTCCTCCACCATAGTTCCGTTCGACGGCGGCAATGTGAGCGAAATAGGGCTCTGTCGCCTCATTCTCCAGTCGGCGGCGGACCTTCTGGCCGGCCTGTGGCAGACAAGCCACTATATCCCAGTCAACCGCCGTTTGCGACCGTCACTGCCCTGTATTGCCGAACTGCCTCGGTCAGCCGGTCCACCAGCTTGCCCCTCCACTCTTCGTCGAGCAGCAGCTTTTCGTCTTCCTTGTTGGACAGGAAGCCGAGTTCGACCAGGATGGAGGGCACGTCGGGCGCCGTCAGCACCTGGAAGCCGGCATACCGGTGGGGATTGTTGATCATCGCGATCTGGCCCTTGAAGGAATTCAGGACATCCTGCGCGAGCGATACGGAGAAGGCCTGCGTCTCGCGTCGGGTAAGGTCAGTCAGGATGTCGGCCACGCCCGGCGGCGGCGCCTTGACCTCGCTGCCAGCCAGCTTGTCGGAAGAATTTTCACGGTCCGCGACGTCTGCGGCCAGCCGATCCGACGCCTTGTCTGATATGGTGTAGACCGTCGAGCCACGGATATCCTTCTGCTTCAACGTGTCGGCGTGCAGCGATATGAACAGGGCGGCGTGGTTCTGTCGGGCGATCGTCACGCGCTGCGACAGCGAGAGATAGGAATCGCTGTCACGGGTGAGGAAGGCCTTGATGCCGGGTTGGGCGTTCAACTTTTCTGTCAGCGCCTTGGCGAAGGCGAGCGTGATCTGCTTTTCGGGTGTCAGGCCGTCGCTCGCCATGGCGCCGGCATCGATGCCACCGTGGCCGGCATCCACCGCAATCAGGAAATCGTTCGGCTTGACGTTTTCGACGGGGACCACCGGGCCGACATCGGCGGCGGTATCCTCGTCGGTCCATGTCTGCTTGCGCACGAGTTCGGCGTACTGTTCCGGCGGTACCATCTCAGCGTCGAGCACCAGACGGTATCCCCTGCCGGTTTCGTTCGACTGCACCCGCGCGACCACCAGCTTGACCGGCTTGATGGCGGTCAGAACGATGCGGGCACTGTCCTTGTCCATCGTCCCGTATCGAATATCCTTGAAAAGCCCGCGGGCATCGAGATCCTTGGCCGGAAAACCGAAAGCGGTGGCAGGCAGGTCGACAACGACACGTGGCGGATCGGCGAGGTAATGCACGGCGACGGACGGCTCGCGGTCGAGTTCGATGACGACGCGTGTGCGGGCGTCGTCGCCGGCAATGCGGGCACCATAGGCGAGGATGGGATCGGCGGAGGCAGCGGTGACCGGCGATGCAGCTGATGGCACAGTAGCCGGAGCGGCGTGAACAGTCGCCATCGTCGTTAGCAGCATGACGCCGAGCGCCGCCAGAATTCTGCCGCCTTGCCTTGCGCTCACCAGATACACCCCGCCATGCTTCAGTTCCTTAAATCGATCGACACGCCCATCCGGCAGCACTATGAACCACGCGGGAGAAGACGCCGAAAACAGCTGATTGCAGCTCTCGTCCAGCGTCAAACCGGGCTCCGAATCGTACAATGATCGCCAGCTATGGGTTCATCCGAGGAATCCATCATTATTATGGCACACTTGGCTTTGTCCTTGCTATTGTGACGGTTAGATCATACAACGAACAATAGGGTAGAAGTGTTGACGGGATAGAGTCGCCGCAAAGGCAGCCGCCCAAATCTATGGCGCCACAACCGGCCATCGTCCGCCGTCTGAGTGCTTCCATCCTGATACTGGATCCCGAATTTCCGGCTTCGTGCAGGAATTTCATCGGTGGAAAAGCCACCAAACGCCCTTCAAGAAGGGCAAATTCATCGGACCCAACTGGGTCTAGGGCATTGTCGATCTCGCTTGGTTACGGATGTTGTCGCAGCAGCTTTTTTCTAAAGTGTACAGGCCCCGGGTTCTCCCGGCTGTTGTCTGGCTGTTGCGCAATCGCAGAGACCCATCGCGACTATCATTATCCGGCGCCGCAGTGGCGGAGTGCATCCAGCCTGTCTTAACGACAGTCCGGTCATATCCCCAGGGGCTGCGCCGAGGAGCACAGCTTTCATGGCAGACAAAATGCTTATCGACGCGTCTCACGAGGAAGAGACGCGCGTTGTCGTGGTTCGAGGGAACCGCATAGAAGAATTCGACTTCGAGTCAGAGCACAAGAAGCAAATTCGCGGCAACATCTACCTGGCCAAAGTCACCCGCGTCGAGCCGTCCCTGCAGGCTGCATTCGTCGATTACGGCGGTAACCGGCACGGCTTCCTGGCCTTTGCCGAAATCCACCCCGATTACTACCAGATCCCGCTTGCCGACCGTCAGGCGCTGCTGCGCGCCGAGGCTGAAGAGCATCGCCGCGACAACGACGTCGAACACGTCGAGACCGCCTTCGATCTGGCCGAGCAGGAGCAGCCGGATGTCGGCATCGTCGCTGCGCCGGAGCCTGTCGCTCCCGTTGCCGAAGATGCCGTGGTTGCACAGGAGCCCGTCGCTGCAGAAGCCGGCGCCGCTGCTGCCGAGCCGGCACCTGTCGAGGTTTCCGCCAAGCCGGTTGCCGATGCCGAGCCTGCAAGCGCTGAAGCGCCAGCTGCAGAAGCTGAAGCCGAAACGCCTGTGAAGAAGGTGGCAAAGCCACGCCGCAGCCGCGCCAAGAAGGTCGTCGCCGAAGATGCGACGCCATCCGACGTCGAAGCGCCGGCATCCGACGGCAGCGACGAAGGTTCGTCCGGCTCTATGGCTGCCATGGTCGAAACCGACGAGGTTTCGGAAGACGTTCGTCCGTCCAGCCGTCGTAACAACGACGACGACGACGATGACGACCACGAAGAAGAGATCATCGAATCCGTTGGCGCCGAAGACGCCATGGAAGAGGTTCCCGAGCGTGCCGCGCGCCGTCCGCGCAAGCAGTACCGCATCCAGGAAGTCATCAAGCGTCGGCAGATCCTGCTGGTGCAGGTGGCCAAGGAAGAACGTGGCAACAAGGGTGCAGCACTCACCACCTATCTGTCGCTCGCCGGCCGTTATTCGGTGCTCATGCCAAACACCGCGCGCGGTGGCGGCATCTCGCGCAAGATCACCAACCCGCAGGATCGCAAGCGCTTGAAGGAAATCGCCCGGATGCTCGAAGTGCCTTTGGGCATGGGCGTCATCCTGCGCACGGCTGGTGCCAACCGTACCAAGGTCGAAGTCAAGCGCGACTTCGAATACCTGATGCGCCTTTGGGAGAACGTCCGGACGCTCACCCTCGCCTCCACTGCGCCGACGCTAGTCTATGAAGAAGGCTCGTTGATCAAGCGCTCGATCCGCGATCTCTACAACAAGGACATTTCGGAAGTCATCGTCGCCGGCGAAGAAGGCTATCGTGAAGCCAAAGACTTCATGAAGATGCTGATGCCGAGCCACGCCAAGGTGGTTCAGCCTTACCGTGATATCCACCCGATCTTCTCGCGCTCCGGCATAGAGGCGCAGCTTGACCGCATGTTGCAGCCACAGGTGACGCTGAAGTCCGGCGGCTACCTGATCCTCAACCAGACAGAAGCGCTGGTCGCTATCGACGTAAACTCGGGCCGCTCTACCCGCGAGCACTCGATCGAAGAAACGGCGCTGCAGACAAACCTGGAAGCGGCCGAGGAAGTCGCCCGCCAGCTGCGCCTGCGCGACCTTGCCGGCCTGATCGTCATCGACTTCATCGACATGGAAGAAAAGCGCAACAACCGCGCTGTCGAGAAGAAGCTGAAGGAATGCCTGAAGGACGACCGCGCCCGCATCCAGGTCGGTCGCATCTCGCATTTCGGCCTTCTCGAAATGTCGCGCCAGCGTATCCGCGCTTCCGTGCTGGAATCGACCACGCAGGTCTGCTCGCATTGCGGCGGCACCGGATTGGTGCGTTCGCAGTCGTCGGTTGCCCTGCATGTGCTGCGCGGCATCGAGGAATACCTGCTGAAGAACACGACGCACGACATCACCGTGCGCTGCACGCCGGAAACGGCGCTCTACCTGCTCAACCACAAGCGGGCGACGATCATCGATTATGAAAACCGCTTCGGCGTGTCGATCATCATCGACAGCGACCCGAGCGTCGGTGCGCAGCACTTTGCCATCGATCGCGGCGAAGCCGTCGAAAACCCGGTAAAGATCGAAACCCTTTTCAACTTCGCTGCCATCGAGGAAGACGAGGACGACGACGTTCCCGTCGAGATCGACGAGGACGAAGAAGAAGAGATCGAGGAAAAGGCAGCTCCTGTCGAACAGGCCGTGGCCCGCTCCGAGGGCGACCCGAACCGCAAGCGCAAGCGTCGCCGCAGACGTCGGGGCAAGAACGGCGGAGCCGACGGCCAGGTCATGCAGGATGCCGACGGCAATGACATTGTCGGCGACGACAGCGACGACGCAGATGGCGAAGATGAGGACGACAGCGAAGACGGCAAGGCCGCAGTCGAGGGTGAAGGCGAAGTCTCGGCACTGTCGAGCGACGAGCAGGGCAAGCGCAAGCGTCGCCGTCGTGGCAAGCGTGGCGGTCGCCGCAATCGCGACGAGAACGGCAACCTGATCGCCGACGGCGAAGGTACGGACAGCGAAGAAGCAACGTCTGCCGACGAAGGCGACGAGACCGCCGCAACCAGCGCGCCGACCGAAGCCCCTGCTCTCGAGCAGCCTGCCGCGATCGACGCCGAAGTTGCGACCGAGGAACAGGTCAAGCCGAAGGGCCGCAGCCGTCGCAAACCGAAGGCCGAAGCTGCCGAGGCACCTGCAACTGAAGCCGGTGCCGAGCCTGCAGTTGCCGCCGAACCTGTGCTGTCTCAGCCTGTGGCTATCGAGCCAGAGGCTCCGGTTGCCACAGCTTCCAACGCCCAGCCTGCAGAATCCCCGGCGACAGAAGCTGAGAAGCCGGCCCGCGCCAACCGCCAGTCCAACCTCGCCTCCTCCGAGCCTGCGGTCAAATCGACCCAGGCCACGGACAAGGCAACCGACGGCGACGGCAAGCCGAAAAAAGCCGGCTGGTGGCAACGCCGCGGCTTCTTCTGAAAGATTTTCGGAGGCCAATGAATAAAATCCGGCTGCAGCAATGCAGCCGGATTTTTTTATGGTGTGTTTGGTTGGGGTTTGAACCGAATTAGCTGCAGACGCAGTACTTCTGCTTCCGCCAACTTGCCAGCGCGCTTAACGGGTAAGGGCTAATATCAATTGATCCACCCGCCTCTGGATGTGAACAATATCGCGCAGATATAAGTCTGCATGTCCGGCTTCAACGTTCTGCACAAATGTCCCGTCGCCTGCCTCAGCGCTTGCACGAATGAAGTTTACCAGCGCCGTCAGGCGTCTGCATATGACTTCCGGAAGCTGAACTCTTTGTTCATGTGTCGCGCCATAAGCATCGCAGAAAATTGTCGCTCGCTGAAACTGTTCTTCGAGTTCAAATACCACGCCGTGATTGGATGGATCGGACAGTGGCGCCCACCGGTAAACTGCATACGCCAAGTCCCATAGAGCGGGTCCCGGATGTGCAGTATCAAAATCTATGATTCCTGTCGCAATTCCGTCGATGGCTGTCACGTTGTAGGGCGCGAAGTCACCGTGACACACGATCTCCTCCGGCTCTTGTGCCTGCAGAAACCACGTCTGCACCGCGCGATCAGTTTCAAGGAACCCCTCTGATGCGGAATGGAAGTACCGGAGAAGCTGTCCTGCCGAGGCCAACATCTGCTCTGAGCCGACATCCGGATCACCGAGATGCTCGCATACGCGCCCCTCGACGTAGCTCACGACCTCGTAAGTGTCGTTGATTACTATAGGCGTTGGTGCCCTCAAGAAGCCTTTCGATTGCAGATGCCGCAAGAACCTGTGAACCGTCGGGGTCCATGGTCCAGCCGGACGTAGGACCGTATTTCCCTCAAGCCATATCTTCCCGGCTCTGCCCCCGTTTAAAGCCTCCAACTTTCACTCCTTCACCGTGAGTTTTCATGCTGACATTTGCTGACACACGAGTAACGCAGGCCCGACAAACTTTCTCCCAGGAAATTAGAAAGCTGCCTCGCAAGTTCCGAGATAAATAGCACCTTTCAACGCACGGTTCGGCAGCTTGGCCACATGTGTTGGCCCGCGCGACCCCAGCCGTTTGTTTTTACTTTATCACTATGGTTTTCATCGCTTGAGCAAATGCGCATGGCGAATACACAGGATCGATCTGGGGCACTGCAGCCGGATCTCCCCCCTTGTGGGGGAGATGTCACCGGAGGTGACAGAGGGGGGTGGCGCGGCAAATTTGGAGGTGTTGGTATCCAACCCCCTCTGTCGGCCGAGCCGACATCTCCCCCACAAGGGGGAGATCACGCCGGGGCTGACATGGTTCTTGCCTCATACTTCGAATCAACGGCTTGCTTGATTGATTCCGCGGATGCTGCCAACCCTCTGAAAACTAGGCCTATCTCAACCAATCTGCGAGCCGCTCGACGGCTTCCTCGATCTCGGCATTCGAGCCTGCATAGGAAAACCGCAGCGCTCGGAAACCTTCCAGCGGATCGAAATCCAGGCCGGGGGTGGCGGCGACGTTGATCTCGGCGAGCATCTTGCGCGCAAAGCCCATGCTGTCGTTGGTGAAGCGGCTGACATCGACATAGGCGTAGAAGGCGCCGTCCATGGGCGAGGCTATGGAAAAGCCGATCTCCGGCAGGCGGCGGGCGAGCAGGTCGCGGTTTCTGGCGTAGCTTGCCTTGTAGACATCGAGTTCGGCGGAGGCACCGAGAGCGGCAGTGGCGGCGATCTGCGACAGTTCCGGGGCCGAGATGTAGAGGCTCTGGGCGACACGCTCGATCGGCCGCACCAGGCGCTCCGGCAGCACCATCCAGCCGATGCGCCAGCCGGTCATGCAGTAATATTTCGAGAACGAGTTGATGACGATGGCGTCATTGGTGATTTCAAGTGCGCTGGTCTCTTCTCCGACGAATGTCAGGCCGTGGTAGATCTCGTCCGAGATGAGGGCGATGGCGTTGTCAGCGCAATAGGCTGCGAGCACCGCCAGCCCTTCCCGGCTGGTGACGGTGCCTGTCGGGTTGGCGGGGCTGGCAAGCAGCACGCCCTTCAGCCGCTTGCCGCTTTCGACCGCCGCCGCCTCGAGGCTCTCGGGCGTCAGCGTGAACGCTGTCTCGGCGCTGACCGGCACCTCGATCACCTGAAGCCCGAGGGCAGACAGGATATTGCGGTAGGCGGGATAGCCGGGGCGTGCGATGGCCACGCAATCGCCGGGGTCGAACAGCGCGAGGAAGGCCAGATTGAAGCCGGCCGACGAGCCCGTGGTGATGGCGATGCGCGCGGGGTCGATGGAAAGACCGTGGCGCGACTTGTAGTGGCCGGATATCGCCTGCTTCAGGGCAGCCATGCCGAGTGCATCGGTGTAACCGATGCGGCCATGCTCCAGGGCGCTGCGGGCCGCCTCCAATGCTGCCTTTGGCGTCGGGTGCGATGGCTGGCCGACAGCCATGGAAATGACGGGATGGCCGGCCTGACGACGCCGCGTCGCCTCGGCCAGGACGTCCATGGCGTGAAACGGCTCGACGTCGCTGCGCTTGGATAGGGAAAACAAATTCGGCACCTTCTCGACTGTTTGCGTGGCCAGACAATTGCCGCAAAGCTTGCGTGTTCACAATGGCGCGATTGTGCGGCACTGATGAAATTAGCTGTTTGACCTTTTACCGCAGCACCTTACCTTGCCGCTTTGTGTCGGCAGATGTTAACCACGCGGTGATAGCTGAACCCGGACACCCTGCCCAGTTACCAGATGACGAGGATTTTATGGCCCTGCTTTCGAAAACCCTGATGAGCCTTTCGGCGGTTGCCCTGTTCTCGTCGCTTGCCTTCTCCCAGCCAGCGCTGGCGATGGACGAGGCGCAGAAGAAGGAGATGGGCGACTTCATCAAGGAATACCTCGTCAGCCATCCCGAAGTGATGCTGGATGTGCAGGCGGCGCTCGAAAAGAAGCAGGAAGAGCAGCGCCTCAGCCAGTCGAACAAGGCGATTTCGGACAACAAGGACGAAATCTTCAACAGCAAGTCCGATGTCAACATCGGCAATGATAAGGGCGATGTCACCATCGTCGAGTTCTTCGACTATAATTGCGGCTATTGCCGCCACGCGCTTGCCGACACCGACGCGCTTCTGAAGGCCGACAAGAATATCCGCTATGTCCTCAAGGAATTCCCGATTCTCGGGCCGGATTCAGTGGCAGCCTCGCGCGTTTCCGATGCTTTCCGTCGCCTAGCACCGGCAAAATATGCCGAATTCAGCCATACGCTGCTCTCCAGCGAAGGTCGCGCCACCGAGGACAGCGCCATCGAGGTCGCCGGCACGCTGGGCATCAAGGAAGATGCGCTGCGCAAGGAGATGGCCGCCAACCCGAACACCGACAGCGTCAAGGCCACATACCAGCTGGCGACGGACCTCGGCGTTACCGGCACGCCGGCCTATGTCATAGGCAACGAGGCTGTCTCCGGCGCCATCGGCCTCGATGCACTGAAGGAAAAGGTCGCCAGCGTGCGGGCCTGCGGCAAGACCAGCTGCTGATCGGCTGGTCTACATACCCATCCCCCATCATATTGCCGCAATCGCCCCCTGTTAGATGTGGACAAGGGCTGGCTGCCGCAGCAGCGCGTGCGTCCCGTGCCTTGGGGGCTTTCCTCCGGAGGCTCGGGAGTCTATAGGTTGCCCTGGACTTTGACGGAACCGATGATGACGCACACCATTCTTCTCCTCAACGGCCCGGCGCTCCCAGCGTCAGTCGTGCCTGAGCCAGACGCTGGCGACAGCGGGATCCCGATGCTACGGGAAGCGGCTCACGAAGGAAGCGGTGCGCGGCGGCGGCCCGCCTAGCAGACGACAGAGGCGCATCGCGCCAAACCAAATTGACGCAATAACAAGAATGACACAGGGCAAATTCCATGGCTGACAACAAACCGGGTATCGACGAGGCACTGATCCGCAATCTCGCAAACATCCTCAACGAGACCGATCTGACGGAGATCGAGGTCGAACAGGACGATCTGCGCATCCGCGTTTCCCGCGCCGGCACGACGCAGTATGTCCAGGCGCCGATGATGACAGCGCCGCAGCAGCAGATGGCAGCACCTGCCGCAGCCGTTGCCGCCGCTCCGGCAGCCCCTGCGCGCAACCCCGACAACGTCGTTCTGGCGCCGATGGTCGGTACGGTCTACATGGCGTCCGCTCCCGGCGCCCGCGCCTTCATCGAAGTCGGCGCCATGGTCAAGGAAGGCCAGACGCTGCTGATCATCGAAGCCATGAAGACGATGAACCAGATCCCTGCGCCGAAGTCCGGCAAGGTGACAGAAATCCTCATCGAAGACGGGCGGCCGGTCGAATATGGCGAAGCTCTCGTCATCATCGAGTAGTAGGCCCATGCCCATGATTTCCAAGATCCTCATAGCCAATCGCGGCGAGATCGCCCTTCGCGTGCTGCGCGCCTGCAAGGAGCTCGGCATTCCGTGCGTGGCCGTTCACTCGACGGCCGATGCCGATGCGATGCATGTGCGGCTTGCTGACGAGAGCGTCTGCATCGGCCCCCCGCAGGCACGCGATAGCTATCTCAACATTCACCAGATCGTTGCTGCCTGCGAGATCACCGGCGCAGATGCCGTGCATCCCGGCTACGGTTTCCTGTCCGAGAACGCCAAGTTCGCCGATATACTCGAGGCCCACGGCATCACCTTCATCGGCCCGACGGCCGAACATATCCGGCTGATGGGCGACAAGATCACCGCCAAGCTGACGGCTGTCGAACTCGGCATTCCGGTCGTGCCGGGCTCCGACGGCGAAGTGAAGACCGAAGCCGAAGCCATCAAGACGGCTGCCGAAATCGGCTATCCCGTGCTGATCAAGGCGACGGCCGGCGGCGGCGGACGCGGCATGAAGCTGGCGCACTCGCCGGACGATGTGCTCGAGGCCTGGTCGACGGCGCGCTCGGAATCGCTTGCTGCCTTTGGCAACGACGCCGTCTACATGGAAAAATATCTGACGACGCCGCGCCATATCGAAGTCCAGGTGTTCGGCGACGGCGAAGGCAACGCCATCCACCTCGGCGAGCGCGACTGCTCGCTGCAGCGCCGTCACCAGAAGGTCTGGGAAGAAGCCAATTCGCCGGCGCTCAATGTCGAGCAGCGGATGAAGATCGGCCAGATCTGCGCCGATGCCATGAAGAAGCTGAAATATCGCGGCGCCGGCACCATCGAGTTTCTCTATGAAAATGGCGAGTTCTATTTCATCGAAATGAACACCCGCCTGCAGGTCGAGCATCCCGTAACGGAAGCAATCACCGGCATCGACCTCGTCCACGAGCAGATCCGCGTCGCCTCCGGCGGCGGTCTTTCGGTGACGCAGGACGAAGTGCATTTCCAGGGCCACGCCATCGAATGCCGTATCAACGCCGAGGATGCGCGCACCTTCGTGCCCTCGCCCGGCACGATCACGCATTTCCATGCACCGGGCGGTCTTGGCGTGCGCATCGATTCTGGGGTGTATCAGGGCTACAAGATCCCGCCCTACTACGACAGCCTGATCGGCAAGCTGATCGTTCACGGCCGCACCCGCGTCGAATGCATGATGCGGCTTCGTCGTGCACTCGACGAATTCGTCGTCGACGGCATCAAAACCACCCTGCCGCTATTCCAGGATCTTGTCTCCAACCAGGATATCGCCAATGGCGATTACGATATCCACTGGCTGGAGCACTACCTTGAAAAGCCGGTAGAGTAAGCAATGGTAGGCTCCCGCAGAAGATCGCAAGGGCTTACCCCCGAGATCCTTCTGCGGGCCTATTCCATCGGCCTTTTTCCGATGGCCGAATCGGCAGACGATCCGGAGATTTTCTGGGTCGAGCCTGAGATGCGTGGTATCCTGCCGCTCGACGGGTTCCACATCTCCAAAAGTCTCGCCAAGACGGTCCGCAAATCCCCCTTCGACATCCGCTTCGATTACGATTTCGACGCCGTCATATCAGCCTGCGGCGAGGCCACGACCGGCCGGCCATCCACCTGGATCAACTCCACCATCCGCAGCCTCTACTCTGCCCTCCACCGCGTCGGCCACACCCATTCGGTCGAAGCCTGGGAAGGCAACCAGCTCGTCGGCGGCCTGTACGGCGTCTCGCTCGGCTCGGCGTTTTTTGGCGAAAGCATGTTTTCGCGCAGAACGGATGCCTCGAAGATCTGCCTGGTGCATCTCGTGGAGCGCCTGCGGGAAAAGCGGTTCACGCTGCTGGACACCCAGTTCACGACCGAGCACCTCAAGAACTTCGGCGCCATCGATGTGCCAAAGGACGAGTATGCGGTGCTGTTGAAGGCGGCGATGGAAAGCCGCAATCTGAAATTCTGAAGACGCCGTTGGTAGAGGACTTCAGCGCGGTTTACTTTTCCGTCCTATGAATGGGATGGAAAGCGCGATCCCCGGCCTCCCTCATTCCTGTGCTTGTCACAGGAATCCAGCCGCCCAAGTCCTTGGGCCAAAGACTACTTCCACGACGCAGCCTCCTCTCACGGCGCAGACGCGCCGTGGCTGGATTCCTGTGACAAGCACAGGAATGAGGCTGGCTGTAGTTGGAAGTGCACTTGAGGCGAGCGGAGATAGGTCGAACTGCGCGGAACAACACTGTCCAAAAACCCACACCACACCCTAATTCGTCTTCGCAGCATCCGGTGGCGGGACGTCGGACTTTTGTTTGCACTCTTTCAGCCAGACGTCGTAGATCGGGTGTTCGACGGCGTTGAGGCCGGGGCTGTCGGCGAACATCCAGCCGGTGAAGATGCGGCGGATGCGGCGGTCGAGCGTGATTTCGTCGACCTCGACGAAGCCGTCGACCTTTTGCTGCTCGGCATCGTCGCGCGAATAGCAGGCTTTTGGCGTCACCTGAAGGGCGCCGAATTGGACGGTTTCGTTCAGGTATACGTCGAATGTGGTGATGCGGCCTGTGATCTTGTCGAGGCCTGAAAACACTGCGACAGGATTGGAGATACGGGCGGCTTCGGCCGGGGCGGATACTGCAATGGCGCCAAGGGCAAACATCGCTGCGGTCGCCGCACGCAAAGAAGCGCCTCGCGTGAAAAACGTCATATCCGCCAGTCTCCAGCGTGGTATCGGTCGGCAGAGCTCATGCGATGAGCAGCCGGTTTACAGCGCGTAAACGCCAAATGTGGCCAAAGCGCGGGTTGGACGATCCGATCAGTTGCCGGGCGTCCACGCATCGTAATCGCCGGTGACGCGCGGGCGCTCGCCGGCAACGGCAAGCGAACCCGGCGGACGATAGGCCTGCGGCGTGCCCGTCAGGTTCTGCTTGTGAGCCTTCTGCCATTCCTTGGGGACATAGGTCTCCTCCGAGGGCGGAACGTCTGTGCGATGGTGCATCCAGCCGTGCCAGCCCGGCGGGATGGCCGAGGCTTCGGCATAGCCGTTGTAGACGACGTAGCGCTTACGCAGGCCGTAGGACGACATGCCGCCTTCATAGTAGACGTTGCCGGCCTCATCCTCGCCGACGCGCTTGCCGAAGCGCCAGATCGCCAGCCGGGTGCCGACAGTCGCACCGTTCCACCAAGTGAAGGTCAGCAGCAGGAATTTCATCATTGTCTTTTCCTCGAGGCCCGGCGAAACGGCGCGGGCGGGAGCAGAATTCGATCCAAAGCTTATGCCGCCGGAAGAAGTTATTGTCCAGCGATTCCAGCCGCTCCGGCTGTCATTTCAGCGCCATCTTGAAGCCCAGATGGCTCGGCTTGAAGCCCAGCCGCTCGTAGAAGCGATGGGCATCCTTGCGGGTCGCGTTGGATGTCAGTTGCACCAGTCTTGCGCCACGACGCTTTGCGTCCGCGATACAGTGGTCGATCATCGCGGCACCGATCCCCTGCCCGCGCATGTCGTCGCGCGTCTGCACCGCCTCGATGATCATTGCCGACCCGCCCCGGCCCGTGAGCGAGGTGGTGAACATGGTCTGGAAGGCGCCGACGACTTCGCCGTTGCGCGCCGCGACATAAAGGGTCTGGTCGGGCGAGGCTGCGATTGTGCGGAAGGCTTCGAGATAAGCGGGGAACGCTTCCGCATCCAGCGTGTCGCCATGGCCGCCGAGCGGGTCGGCCGCAAACAGCGCGATCAGGGCGGGCAGGTCTGCCTCGCGGGCTTCGCGGATGGTCAGGCTGGTCATGGAGTTCTACCTTCGTGGCTGGCCATCTGGTGGCTGGTTCATGGCACCGTCTGCATCGTATTCATCTCGCCGAGACTGCAGCGAGTACCCCCCCTCTGTCGGCTACGCCGACATCTCCCCCACGAGGGGGAGATCAGCCGCAACCGCCGGGTCGCCTGACCAAAGGGAAAAGAAACTTCACTGCCTTTGGGACAGGCGATGCATCTCCAGCCAATCTCCCCCCTTGTGGGGGAGATGTCACGAAGTGACAGAGGGGGGCGAGCTTGCGCCGGATGAAATGATGCCGGGTCAGCCAGCAACGCGATGGAAAGCGGAGAGACATTCTGTCGATCAGTGGTTCGTCAGCGCGCGCTCGAACACCAGTGTCGGCAAGCCGGATTGCTTCGGCCCATCATTCTTGTTCCGACCGACTTCATCGAAGCCGAGGCTCTGGTAGAAAGCAATGGCCGGTGCATTTTCCGGCTCCACCTCGACACGCATCCGGTCGGCATCTGGAAAACAGGTCTCGAGCTCCGCGAAGAGATCGCGACCGATACCCTGCCGCTGCGCCGACGGCCGGACGTAGAGCATGTGCAACACGGCGACCTTGGCCGTCTCCTCGGACAGGGCCGCGTAACCCATGCCGCCGAGCTCCTTGCCGTCATCGGCGACGACAAACTCCGAATCCTTCTTCTCCAGGCGCGTTTTCAGCGCTGCAGCCGAATGCCACGACGCATGGATCTCCTCGACCTTGGCTGCGCCGTAGAGATTGTCGTAGGTCGCATGCCAGGTCTCGTTCAGCAGCGCGCGGACTTTGTCGAGGTCGCGGGCGCTGGCGGTGCGCACGAAGTACATCCCTACTCCTCAACGATGCCGAGCTTGGCCTTGACCAGAGCCTGCACGGCCTGCGGGTTTGCCTTGCCGCCGGTCGACTTCATCACCTGGCCGACGAACCAGCCGGCGAGTGTCGGCTTGGCCAGCACTTTGGCGACCTGATCCGGGTTGGCAGCGATGATCTCATCGACCGCCTTTTCGATGGCGCCGGTATCCGTCACCTGGCGCATGCCGCGGCTCTCGACGATCTCGGCCGGATTGCCACCCTCGGTAAGGACGATCTCGAAGACATCCTTGGCAATCTTGCCGGAGATGGCCTCGGACTTGATCAGGTCGAGAATACCGCCGAGCTGGATTGCGGAAACCGGAGTCTCTTCAATGCTTTTACCGGTTCTGTTCAAGGCGCCCAACAAGTCGTTGATGACCCAGTTTGCGGCCATCTTGCCATCGCGGCCGGCGGCCAGTGCCTCGTAATAATCGGCAATCGCCTTCTCGGAGACCAACACCGACGCGTCGTAGACGGAGAGGCCGAGTTCGCGCACGAAGCGCTCCTTCTTGGCATCCGGCAACTCCGGCAGATCCTTGGCGAGTTCGGCGATGAAGGCATCGTCGAATTCCAGAGGCAAAAGGTCCGGATCGGGGAAATAGCGGTAGTCGTGCGCGTCTTCCTTGGAGCGCATCGAGCGGGTCTCACCCTTGGCCGGATCGAACAGCCGGGTTTCCTGGTCGATGGAGCCGCCATCTTCCAGAATGGCGATCTGGCGGCGGGCTTCGTATTCGATGGCCTGGCCGATGAAGCGGATGGAGTTGACGTTCTTGATCTCGCAGCGCGTGCCGAAATCGCCGCCGGGCTTGCGCACGGAAACGTTCACGTCGGCGCGCATCGAGCCCTCGTCCATGTTGCCGTCGCAGGTACCGAGATAGCGTACGATCGAGCGCAGCTTGGTCATGTAGGCCTTGGCTTCGTCGGACGAGCGCATGTCGGGCTTGGAGACGATCTCCATCAGCGCCACGCCGGAGCGGTTGAGGTCGACATAGGACATGGTGGCGTGCTGGTCGTGCATCGACTTGCCGGCGTCCTGCTCGAGGTGAAGGCGCTCGATACCGATCTCGATGTCCTCGAACTGGCCCTGGCGATCAGGGCCGAGCGAGATGACGATCTGGCCTTCGCCGACGATCGGGTCCTTGAACTGCGAGATCTGGTAGCCCTGCGGCAGGTCGGGATAGAAATAGTTCTTGCGGTCGAACAGCGAGCGCTTGTTGATCTGCGCCTTCAGGCCGAGGCCGGTGCGCACCGCCTGCTTGACGCATTCCTCGTTGATCACGGGGAGCATCCCGGGCATGGCGGCATCGACCAGCGAGACGTTGGAATTGGCCGGTTTGCCGAACTCGGTGGAGGCGCCGGAGAACAACTTCGACTTGGAGAGAACCTGCGCATGCACCTCCATGCCGATGACCACTTCCCAGTCGCCTGTGGCGCCGGGAATGAAGCGTTTCGGATCGGGCGTGCGGACGTCGACAAGGGTCATGGGATGCTCTTCAAAGGCTGGATTTCTTGTCTGTGAGGTAAAGGAAATGGCTTTGGCGTGCAAGGCTTTCGGGTGCTGCAGACGGCAATTGATCGACGCCGGCGCCCCGTCGCCGGCCATTGCCTTGCCGGAATGGCGGCGCGCCCAAAATATAGATGACGCGCACGCAGGAGAATGACGATGGCCGCTTCGACCGACCCCCATGACCTCGACAGGTTTGTCGAGGCGCAGGCTAGCATATACGAACAGGCGCTGGCGGAACTCCTGGCCGGCGCTAAGCGCTCGCACTGGATGTGGTTCGTCTTTCCGCAGATCGCCGGGCTTGGTACATCTTCGATGGCGCAGCGATATGCGATCCGCTCCAAGGAGGAAGCCTTGGCTTATATCTCCCACCCGCTGCTCGGGAAGCGGCTGACGGCCTGCGCGCAGGTAATGCTCTCTGCCGGAGGTACGGCAAACGGCGGGCGCTCTGCCCACGCCATCCTCGGTTCTCCCGACGATCTGAAATTCCGATCGAGCATGACGCTCTTTGCAGCTGTCAGCGGGCGCGATTCGCTTTTCCAGCGGGCACTCGATCGCTTCTTCGACGGGATCCCCGACGACCGGACGCTGGCCCTCATAGGAAGCGGAGACCTCGACCCCTTTCAGAAGCTGCTGCCGTAAAGGTCGTCGTCCGGCGGAAGCAGCGATTTAGACAGGCCGACGGTCGGCAGATCCCGGTCGAGGGAGGGCGAATAGACGACGGACAGCCAGTGGACGGTATAACCATGCGCCTTGAAGAAGCCGATAGCCTCGGCATTGCCGGAGTGGGTCTGCAGCGCTGCGGTGTCGAAGCCCTGGGCAGCAATATCGCTCTCGATCTGCGCCAGCAGGGCCGAACCCAGTCCCTGCCTGAGTTCGTCAGGGTCGATCCAGAAATCCGTGATGTTCTCGTCCAGCTTTTCACGCGCCGCCCAGCCGCAGGCAACCCCGTGATTTTCGACAACGGTGATCGTCAGCCAGGAGTCGCGGGTAAAATTCGAGAAGGAGTCCCTCGCGCCGTCCATCATGACGTCGCTGTCCCCAATCGCCGCCATGGCCTTCTGCCAGGCGCGAAGCCCGATGTTGGTCAGGATCTCCGTCTCGCCTTCATGGGCATTGCGAATGTGAATCATGAGCACCCCACGCGTTACTGACCCAGTAAAACATTTGATGACAGCTTTTGCCAGATGCTCAGCGAAGCTGGCTAAGAGACAGTCACGGTTTCCGTGGCTGTACACAACCGCTGGTCAGCGAGACCTTATTGAGCGGGAGAGCCTTTGGTGCCGCCAACGAGGCAAGGCCCGGATTGATGACTTTGGTTCCGGGCTTCTACGTCCGCTCAATCAGAACCCAAACCGGCAGGAAGTAAATCGAGATAGCCCAACAGGACGTAGACCAGCGCGAAGACGATCACCACCATCAGCAGATAGCAACCGACCTCCAGCGCGACTTTGATCATATCGGTCGGCTTGGACGAGGTCCGTTGGTCGTGATGCCACTTAATGGCGAAGAACATGCCCGTTCCTAGCGCCAGAACTTTGAACGTAATGAATAATATAGGGACCCAATCCATGGTTTGAATATTTCCTGGCTATTGATCGACGCCCATAACGATCTCCGAGGAAGTCAAACGGGTCGTAGCGCGCGTGTACATGAAGGCACTTTGCCAGGATGCTCGAGGGCGTCCATAAGCTCCGGCACGTGCTGAGCGCACCATACCGACGGGGTTTCAATTCATCCATTGCGGACGAATGTTACATCGAGCCCGCGATCTCCGACCGCGAACCCCAATTCAGGCTCTTACCACCACTTGGCAGGCGTGAACTTGCCGGCTGCCTGCTCGATGACATGAGCGGTCTTGAACAGAGTTTCCTCGTCGAACGGCTTGCCGATGAGCTGCAGTCCAAGCGGCAGGCCCTTCGCGTCAAGACCGGCGGGGACGGCGATGCCTGGCAGGCCAGCCATGTTGACGGTCACCGTGAAGATGTCGTTGAGGTACATCTTGACCGGGTCAGCGGCCAGTTCCTCGTCGGCAATGCCGAAGGCGGAGGACGGCGTGGCTGGCGTGAGGATGGCATCGACACCGGCATGGAAGGCAAGTTCGAAGTCGCGCTTGATCAGCGTACGGACTTTTTGCGCCTGCAGGTAATAGGCATCGTAATAGCCGGCCGACAACACATAGGTGCCGATCATGATGCGGCGCTTGACCTCGGTGCCGAAGCCCGCAGCGCGGGTCTTCTCGTACATGTCGAGGATGTCCTTGCCGTCGATGCGCAGGCCGTAGCGTACGCCGTCATAGCGGGCAAGGTTCGACGAGGCTTCAGCCGGAGCGACGATATAGTAGGCCGGCAGCGCATATTTGGTGTGCGGCAGCGAGATATCGACGATCTCGGCGCCGGCATCCTTCAGCCAGGCAATGCCCTTCTGCCAAAGGGTCTCGATTTCGCCGGGCATACCCTCGACTCGGTATTCGCGTGGAATGCCGATCTTCATGCCCTTCAGCGACTGGCCGAGCGCTGCCTCATAGTCGGGGACGGGAAGATCGACCGATGTGGTGTCCTTGGCGTCGACAGATGCCATCGACTTCAGGAGGATGGCGGCATCGCGCACGTCCCGGGCAATCGGGCCGGCCTGGTCGAGCGACGAGGCGAAGGCGACGATGCCCCAGCGCGAGCAGCGGCCATAGGTCGGCTTGATGCCGACGGTGCCCGTGAAGGCGGCTGGCTGGCGGATCGACCCGCCGGTGTCTGTGGCTGTGGCGCCGGCGCAGAGATGGGCCGCAACCGCTGCAGCAGACCCGCCGGAGGAACCGCCGGGAACCAGCTGCTGGTCCGAGCCCGTGGCGCGCCAGGGGTTGATGACCGGGCCGTAATAGGAGCTTTCGTTCGACGAGCCCATGGCGAATTCGTCCATGTTCAATTTGCCGAGCATGACGGCGCCGTCGTTCCAGAGGTTCTGGGTGACGGTCGATTCGTAGCGAGGCTCGAAACCGTCGAGGATGTGGCTGCAGGCCTGGGTGTGGACGCCTTCCGTGCCGAACAGGTCCTTGATACCGAGCGGAATGCCTTCGAGCGCACCGGCCGAACCAGCGGCGATACGAGCGTCCGAGGCCTTGGCCATCTCCAGAGCCTTGTCGGGCGTCACCTTGATATAGGCATTCAGCGCGCCATTGGCCGCGTCGATGGCCGCAACGTAGGCGGTCGCAAGCTCGGTCGCGGTGATCTCCTTGCCACGCAGCTTATCGCGGGCTTCGGCAATGGTCAGGCTGGTCAGTTCGCTCATGATCGGTTCACTTCAGGTCTGGAAAGGCTGCGGTCGGATGGATCGGAACGGCTCGAATGCCTATTCGACGACCTTCGGAACGAGGAAGAAATTGCGGTCGGTGAGCGGCGCATTGGCGACGACGTCATCAGCCTTGCTGCCGTCAGTTACGGCGTCTTCGCGCTTCTTCATGGCCATCGGCGTGACCGAGGTCATCGGCACGATACCCGTCACATCAACCTCGGAGAGCTGCTCGACAAAACCGAGTATACCGTTGAGCTCGCCGACCATGCGGTTGGCTTCGTCCTCGGTAACGGCGATGCGGGCAAGGCGCGCAACGCGCTTGACGATGGCAAGATCGACGGACATGAAATTCTCCGGCTGGGATGTGTTTCCCACGCTATAAAGGCCATGTCCGTCGGGTGCAACTGCCAAGGCGGCATCAACCGGACGAGTGGCGGAAATTAAAAGAGTGTTAACAACATAGACCTTTTGGCCTTTGCAGATTTTATTATCGCTTCCCAATATCTGCAATCTACGGTTTTTTCCCATAGTGCACTGTGGGGAGAAAAACTCATGACGTTTGAAATTTCTAAAATCCGCCATCCCAAAGAGAAGTTTTATGGTTCGCTGATGCTGCTCATCGGCAGCCTGATCTGGTTCCTGTTGGCAGCAGCCCTGCTAATAGCGGCATCGAAGAATATCGGAATGGCTTTGATTTTCGTGTTCTACATCGGCATTTTATGGTTCGTCAGCTTTGTCGCCCGGGCCTTGCTGCGCGCCTACATGATTGGCCATTACGTAATGGTCAGCCAGCAGCAATTTCCACAACTTCAAAAGATGGTCGAAGACGGTGCCAGGCAACTCGGGATGGAAGCGCCAACGGCCTTCGTCTATAATTCCAGCGGTGTCATGAATGCCATGGCGCTTACGCTCGTCGGGCGGACCAAATATATCTGGCTAACGTCGCAGCTCATCGATGCGGACAATGACGAGCAGGTTCGTTTCGTGATCGGCCATGAACTCGGTCATCACGCAGCCGGCCATCTCAACACAATTCCTATGCTGCTTCATCTGCCAGCTCATATCGTGCCATTTCTCGGCGCGGCATATTCGCGTGCACGCGAGTTGACGTGCGACCGCGTCGGCCTGGTCGTCGCGAATAATATTCAAGCATCCCGGACCGCATTGCAGATGCTGGCATGCGGCAGCGCCCGTTTGAACGCCCAGTTGAATACGGCAGCGTTTGAGGCGCAGGAGCGGATGGTGCCATCCGTGGCCGGATTCTTCCTGCATATCTTTTCGCATTATCCACGCCTCACGCGGCGGGTCGAAGCATTGGGCCAGTGGGCACAGGGTACTGGCACGGTCTCGGCATCTCAAACCGGCCCGTCCAGCAGACGCGTCGAGCCAACGCTGGCTTAACGGTCGCGATCACGAATGAATATTCCGACATGCCGGCATATCTAGGTGCCGGCATGTCTTGCAGCTTTATCCTCGACTAAACGCCTTAGAACGAAATTGCCTCACCGACCTTCGGCACGACGACCTTGGCGGCTGCGCCTTCCATGGCGGTGACGAACTTTTCGGCCGTCGCATCGATGATCGGGAAGGTGCCGTAGTGGCAGGGGATCACCGACTTGAAGTTGAAGAAGCGCTGGCAGGCAAGCGCAGCCACAGCACCGCCCATGGTGTAGCGGTCGCCGATCGGCACCAGGCCGATTTCAGGCTGGTGCAATTCGTTGATCAGCGCCATGTCGCCGAAGATATCGGTATCGCCCATGTGGTAGAGGGTCGGCGCGTCATCGAAATGCAGGACGAGGCCGTTCGGATTGCCGAGCGCGTGCGAAACGCCGTCTTCCGTTTGCTGGGCCGACGAATGCAGGGCGTTGGTGAAGGTGACGGTGAAGCCGTCGAAGTGGATCGTGCCGCCGGTGTTGCCGGATTCGATCTTCTCGACGCCTTTGCCGCCGAGCCAGGCTGCGAGATCGGCATTGGCGAGAACGATCGCGCCGGTCTCCTTGGCAATCGCTGCCGTGTCGCCCACGTGGTCGGCGTGGCCGTGTGTCAACAGGATATGGGTGACACCCTTGGACACGTCGGCAACCGTCAGGCCGGCTGCGGAGAAGGACTGGTTATAGCTCAGGAACGGGTCGATCAGGATCGTTGCCTTGGAAGTCTCGATGCGGAATGCGGCATGGCCGAGCCAGGTGACTTTCATGGGATAACTCCGTGAATTGAGGGATGCAAATTCGAACCTTGATGCTAAGGACACTAGCGACATAGCCCAAAAGGCAAAAAATGACAGTGATCCGCCGCTCAATTTCTTTTGACGAGACAATATCCCGATGACAGTCCTCACCATCGAAGAACTGGCGGAAACCCTGCTGCCGAATCAGGCGATTGCAGGCCTCGACCTCGGCACGAAGACCATTGGGCTGTCGATGTCGGATATCGGGCGACGACTGGCGACGCCACGTCCGGTGCTGCGGCGGGTGAAGTTTACGCCCGATGCTGCAGCACTGCTGGCGTTCGCGGAGAAGGAAAAAGTAGCGGCGTTCATCATCGGCCTGCCGGTCAACATGGACGGCTCGGAGGGGCCGCGGGTCCAGGCGACCCGGTCTTTCGTGCGGGCCATGTCGGACAAAACCGCCCTGCCCTTCGTCTTCTGGGACGAGCGCCTGTCGACTGTCGCGGCAGAACGTCAGCTGATCGCCATGGATGTTTCAAGGGCAAAACGTGCCGAGCGCATCGATTCCGCAGCGGCCAGCTTTATTCTTCAGGGCGCGCTCGACAGGCTGTCTTCGCTGTCCCGCAATCGATCGCCGGATCTCGAGGCCTGACGCGCCTGCCACCAGGCTGCAATCAGCTTGCGCTTGCGAAAGCCGATCAGCGCGAAGACCACGAGACTATCGACGATGATAGCGCGCAGCACCAGCGGTGGGATCGATTCCGGGGGTAGCCCGAGGACTTTACCGTAGACCTGAAATGTCAGGTCGTGAACCTCGCGGGTGTACATGAATATGCCGAAACTGATGTCGTAGTAGGACAGCCAGTACCAGCTGCCGAGGAAGAAGATCGGCCCGCCCCAGAACAGCAGAAACCATTTCATGCGGCCTCTCCCCGATATGCGACGCCATCTCCGCTGCAAAGGACCAGCTCGCTCACCAGCGCCAATGAGCCCAAAATCACCGCAGGCACTGCAATATTGAGAGCCAGGACGGCGAAAAACATCATTGAAATCAGGAATAGAGCGGCTTTAGCCGGTTTTGCTGTCATGGCCACACTGGTTAACAATTGATGATCTCGCCACCTTGTGCCGTCAGCCGGCCTCCCGCAACGTAAACCATTCGTTAAGGTTAACGGCCTGTGGAGAACTTGCCTCAGCCGTAGACGGCACGGACGATGCGCTTCAGGCCGGTCGCTGCCTTGTCCCAATCCTTCTCGCTTCTCAGCGACAATCCCGCACATTGGCCGCCGATGGCGGCCGAGAGTACCAGATGCTGGATAGCCGCGAGAATGATGGCGTTGACGGCAACCGCATCGACACCTTTGGGAGGCACAAGCGACCCGCGCATCCGGTCGATCCAGGCGGCCAGCGCCTTGGAGCGTGCCTCGGACAGTTTTCGTACCTGTTCCGTCTGTTCCGACACCTCCCAGGCGACGATGCGACGCATCAGCGGATCGGCGCGCAGTGCATCCAGGAAAAGCAGCGCCAGCCGCTCCATCAGGTCGCCGTAGGTCAGCATGAACATGCCACCGCTATCGTCTGGGATACGGTCCCTCACCCAGCTACCGAGATCGGCGCCGATGGCCTCGACCAGACCGTCGAGCCCGCCATAATAGCGGTAGATCAGTTGCTTGTCGCAGCCGGCGCGACGGGCCACGGCATTGATGCCGAACGCCTGGAAGCCGTGTTCAGCAAGAAGTGCCTTGGCGGATTCGAGGATATTGTGTTCGGTTGCAAGGCGGTTGCGCAGCGGCTTTACCGGCTCGGAGAGAAGCGCAACGGAGTTCTTCTCCAGAAGAAGGACCGAATCTGCCATATCGTTTTTGTCTGTGGTCATCGCCAGTGACTATCAGCCGGTCATTTCGCCGACAACGCAGGGCTTTTCAAAGGTTGTGGATAGCGCTGCACCAAGGAACACCGCCATAGTAAAGCGTTGGATGAACTAAAGGCTGTTGCGCGAAAAGGGCATCACCATCCGCAAGTCAATCGATCTCATCATAGGCACGTTCTGCATAGAAGAGGGCCATAGCCTTCTGCATCACGATCGCGATTTCGATCCCATGCGGGACCATCTCGGCCTGAAAGTCGTCACACACTAATTTTCGTGCAATCAAAGCCTACGCCCGAACCACACAGTGGTTTCGGAGAGCGGCGCTACGGGCGGGGACAATTGCGCAAAGCCGCGCTTCGGCCAGAAGCGCGAGGCACCGTGGTTGGCAGTGTTGGTTCCCAAGTGGATGCCGCTGACGCCGGCCTGTCGGGCCATCGTGATCCAGCGGTCAAGAAGCGCTGTGCCAATTCCCTGCTGCTGCAGGCGTGGGAGAAGGTTCATGTGCACATGCGCCGGATAGGGTTGGATGAGGCTTTCGGGCGTATGGCGGAGGTGGTGGATCATGAAGCAGCGGCGCTCGTCGGCGTTCCATTGCGACGATGGGCCGCTCGGCTCCGGATAGATCGCGCGAAGACCAGGCCACCAGTCCTCTTCAAGCCTGTCCTCGAAGGCCGCCGTGTCGAACACGCCGAGGATATAGCCACCGACACCCTCCTCGTCCTCGGCGACGAGCATGGTTTCCGGACTGAATTTCGCATAGGGGCCGACGTAGATATGCCCCATCAACCGACCATCGATGTAGAGGTGCCAGGCATCGCCGCCGGCATGGCCTGTCGCGAGCGAGATGGCGTAAAGGCTGTCGATATCGGAGGGACGAAAGCTGCGAAGCGTAACCACACGTCCCCCTTGCGTTTCGATGCGAGCCGAACTCTCCGTCAGGTCGCGGGTGGATAGAGCAGATCGACGATGTAGCTGGCGTCGAAACGGCTGTCGAGCATGCCGTAGGTCGAGCGCCAGCCGCCGGCCAGACGCGTTTCGATGAAGGCATCGGCGACTTTGCCGGCACCGAGCCGGTAGAGTTCGGCGGCGGCGGTAGCCAAGGCGAGCTGCTCGATCAGCAGCCGGGCAGCGCCCTCGTCGCGCTCGCAGAGCGCCATGGCGGCACGCAGCACGGCGATGGTCTTCTTGCCGGCCGGACCGAGATCGCGGGCAAGTCCGGCGAATACCGTTTCGAACAGGTCTCGACCACGGTTGAGGACGCGCAGAAGATCGAGCGCCATGACATTGCCGGAGCCTTCCCAGATGGCGTTGACCGGCGCCTCGCGGTAGTGGCGGGCAATGGGGCGTTCCTCGATATAGCCGCTGCCGCCGATGCATTCCATCGCCTCGTAGATCAGCGCCGGGGCGATCTTGCAGCACCAGTATTTGGCAACCGGGGTCATCACCCGGGCGTAGGCTGCGTCGTCGGCGCTGTCGCGGGCCTTGTCGAAGGCTTCGGCCAGACGGAACGAAAGGGCAGTCGCACCGGCGACGTCGAGCGCCATGTCTGCGAGCACGCGTGTCATGATCGGTTGGCTCACCAGCGGCTTGCCGAACACGCTGCGACCGCGCGCGTGGTGCACCGCTTCGGCGAGCGACGCGCGCATGATGCCCGACGACGCCAGCGCACAATCGAGCCGCGTCAGGGTCACCATGTCGAGAATCGTCCGGACGCCGCCATCGGGAGTGCCGAGCAGGAAGCCGAACGTGTCGGTGAATTCAACTTCGGCGGACGCATTCGAGCGGTTGCCGATCTTGTCCTTCAGGCGCTGGAAATGCAGCCCGTTGGCCGAGCCGTCCTCGAGCAGCCGTGGCACCAGGAAGCAGCCAAGCCCGTCGCCTGTCTGGGCGAGCATGACGAAGGCGTCGCTCATCGGCGCCGACAGGAACCATTTGTGGCCGGAGAGCCGATAGATGCCCTCGCCCACCCGCTCGGCCGACGTGACATTGGCGCGCACATCCGTGCCGCCCTGCTTTTCCGTCATGCCCATGCCGATGGTGACGGCGGATTTCTGCATGGCCGGCTTGTTGGTGGAATCATATTTCCGCGACAGGATTTTTGGCGCCCAGTCCTTCTGGACCGCAGGGGCTGCCATCATCGCCGCCACCGAGGCGCTGGTCATTGTCAGCGGGCAGAGATGGCCGCATTCGAGCTGCGCCGTCAGGTAAAAGCGCGCGGCTCGTACCTTGTGCGCCTGGTCCTTGGCCTCGACATCCGCCTGCGGATCCCAGATCGACGAATGCAGCCCCGCCGACATCGAGCGGCGCATCAGCGCATGCCAGGCCGGATGGAACTCGACGATATCCAGCCGCTCGCCGCGCGGACCATGGGTCTTCAACTGCGGCACGCCCTGGTTTGCCATCCGGGCCAGTTCCTGCGCCTCATGCGACGTCACGAAACGCCCCATCTGCTCGAGATCTTCGCGAATGCTGCGCGGCAGATTGGCCGTCAGGTCGACGATCAGCGGATCGGAACGATAGGCATTGATGCCGGACCAAAGGCTCGGCTGGTTCAGATCGGTCAACGGGTCTTCGTTCCGGGGCGCTTGGGTCATGATTCGCTTCTAGCCGAAGTCACCTATGGTGGAAACGTCCATGGAAAAGATTCATGGCGATGTACACAGTGGGGCTAAAATGTTGACCTATAGGGCGAGCTTCTAAATTTCGCGTCCTGGCGAACCTAAAGTTGCTGTTCGCGGCTTTGGTCCGCCAGCGCCGCATCTGGAAAATCTGACTTAGGAGGGAGAGTGCGCCATGTTTCTTGACGTTCGAGGCGCCGTCGATGAGGATATGGAAGCGTGCCACGGATGCCTAGCCGTCGTGGCGGAGGAAGGTCTCTGGCTGTCACGGTTGAACGCCCCACCCATCGATCGGTACGCATCGTGGTGGGAGTCAATGCGCATACGGCAAGCTCCGCAGGCGGTCGCCACCGTTGATGGCAGGGTGATCGGTTGGTGCGACATCTCTCCGCGCGATGGCCCTCTGCATGCCCATATCGGCAGCCTCGGGATCGGAATTGTTCCCGGATACCGCGGCTTGGGTCTGGGGACGCGGCTGATTGCGCTGGCTCTGGCTAAGGCACGAGAAAGAGAGCTAGAACGAATCGAGCTTTCGGTACTGCATGACAACGACGCTGCGATCGGCCTTTACAAGCGGATGGGGTTCGTCATAGAGGGCCGCCGTCGCCGGGACTGGAAACTCGGGAATGTCTACCGCGACAGCATTTTGATGGCGCTTGTGTAGGGCATCCACCGTTGCTCAAAGTGTTCGAGCCAACACCATAAACATGTTGCCGAAGCCCCCTCGCCCGGCCTGAACGTTTCGAACCGCCTTGCCCCCTCGCCGCGCGCTCATTATAGAGCCCCTGACGACATCCGAGGGCGCCCGCATGGTCTTTTTCCCCCACCGCCACCTTATCGGCATCAAAGGTCTCACCGAGCAGGATATCACCTATCTACTCGACAAGGCGGACGAGGCGGTGAAGATCAGCCGGCAGCGCGAGAAGAAGACGTCGACGCTGCGCGGGCTGACGCAGATCAACCTTTTCTTTGAAGCCTCGACGCGGACGCAGGCGTCGTTCGAACTCGCCGGCAAGCGGCTCGGCGCCGACGTGATGAACATGTCGGTGGGCAATTCGTCGGTGAAGAAGGGCGAGACGCTGATCGACACGGCGATGACGCTGAATGCGATGCGCCCTGATGTCCTGATCATCCGCCACTCCAGCGCCGGGGCGGCAGCGCTGCTGGCGCAAAAGGTATCTTGTGCCGTCGTCAATGCTGGCGATGGCCAGCACGAGCATCCGACCCAGGCTCTGCTGGACGCGCTGACCATCCGCCGCGCCAAGGGCAAGCTGTCGCGCATCATCGTTGCCATCTGCGGCGACGTGCTGCATTCGCGCGTCGCCCGCTCCAATATTCTCCTGCTCAATGCCATGGGCGCGCGGGTGCGCGTCGTGGCGCCGGCGACGCTGCTGCCGACCGGGATGGCCGAGATGGGCGTGGAAATCTGCCACTCGATGAAGGAAGGCTTGAAGGATGCAGACGTGGTGATGATGCTGCGCTTGCAGCGCGAGCGCATGTCCGGCGCCTTCGTGCCTTCGGTGCGCGAATATTTCCATTTCTACGGGCTCGATGCCGAGACGCTGAAAGCCGCCAAGGAGGATGCGCTCGTGATGCATCCGGGGCCGATGAACCGTGGCGTCGAAATCGCCTCCGAAGTGGCCGACGGCCCGCAGAGCGTCATCGCCGAACAGGTGGAAATGGGGGTCGCCGTGAGGATGGCCGTGATGGAAACGCTGCTTGTCTCGCAGAACCAGGGGCCGCGCGCATGAACACCATCGTCCTCACCAACGTCCGCATCATCGACCCCTCGCGCCAACTCGACGAGACCGGCACCGTTATCGTCGAGAACGGCGTCATCGTTGCATCCGGCAGGCAAGCCGATGGCCTGCCGTTTCCAGCCGGCGCCACCGTGCGCGATTGCGCCGGGCTGATAGCGGTGCCCGGCCTTGTGGATGCCCGCGTGCATGTCGGCGAACCCGGCAGCGAGTACCGCGAGACGATCGCCTCGGCCAGCCGCGCTGCAGCAGCCGGCGGCATCACCTCCTTCATCATGATGCCGGACACCGACCCTGTCATCGACGACATCGCGCTGGTCGAATTCGTCAAGAAAACGGCGCGCGACAAGGCGGTCGTGAATGTCTATCCCGCCGCTGCCCTTACCAAGGGGCTGGCCGGCACTGAAATGACCGAGATCGGCCTGTTGCGAGAAGCCGGCGCCGTGGCCTTTACCGATGGCCATGCTAGCATCCACGACGCACAGGTGCTGCGCCGGGTTATGACCTACGGCCGCGAGTTCGGCGCCGTCATTGCTTCCGTGCCGCGCGACGAACATCTCGGCGTAGAGGGCGTCATGAACGAAGGCCTGTTTGCCAGCTGGCTCGGCCTATCGGGTATTCCGAAGGAAGCAGAGCTCATCCCGCTCGAGCGCGACCTCCGGATCGCGGCACTGACCCGCAGCAACTACCACGCCGCGATGATTTCGGTGCCTGAGTCGGCCGAGGCGATCAGGAACGCCCGGAAACGCGGCGCCAAGGTCACCTGCGGCATCTCGATCAACAATCTGGCGCTGAACGAGAACGACATCGGCGAATACCGTACCTTCTTCAAGCTCTATCCGCCGCTGAGACCCGAAGACGACCGGATGGCGATGATCGAAGCGCTCGCCGATGGCACGATCGACATCATCGTCTCCTCGCACGATCCGCAGGATGTCGACACCAAGCGGCTGCCTTTCGCTGAAGCGGCCGACGGCGCCATCGGGCTGGAAACCATGCTGGCCGCGGCCCTGCGCCTCCACCACAGCGGCCAGGTCAGCCTGATGCGGCTGATCGATGCCCTGTCGACGCGACCGGCCCAGATCTTCGGGCTCGATGCCGGCACGCTCCAGCCGGGCGCGAAAGCCGATATCACGCTGATCGATATCGACGAGCCTTGGCTTGTCGCCAAGGACATGCTTCTGTCGCGCTCGAAGAATACACCGTTCGAGGATGCCCGGTTCAGCGGCCGGGCGGTAGCGACCTATGTGGGGGGCGCATTGGTCTATTCGCTGAACTGAAAACGGACGCAAAAGCCGGACTATAGGGGGACGATTTGAACGACATCATGAACTGGCAGATCACCGTGCCGCTAGCGCTGGCAGCCCTTGCTATCGGCTATCTGCTGGGCTCCATCCCCTTTGGACTGGTGTTGACCCGCATGGCCGGGCTCGGCGATGTGAGGTCAATCGGCTCCGGCAGCATCGGGGCAACCAATGTGCTGCGCACCGGCAGCAAAAAGCTCGCAGTCGCAACGATGCTGCTCGATGCCCTCAAAGGCACCCTCGCCGCATTTGTCTGCACGCGGCTTTTTGGCGCAGAGGCCGGCCTGCTTGCGGGCTTTGCTGCGTTCATCGGCCATATCTTTCCGGTCTGGATCGGCTTCAGGGGCGGCAAGGGTGTGGCAACCTATATCGGCATCCTGCTGGCGCTGGCGCCGGTTATGGTGCTGCTGTTTGCGGTCGTCTGGCTCACTTGCGCCTTCCTCAGCCGGTACTCGTCGCTGTCCGCACTGGTTGCAACACTTGTTATTCCGGTTGCGCTGTGGATAGTGGGACCCGACAAGATTGCTGCGGCGATGACGCTGATGAGCCTCATCTGCTGGTGGAAACACAAGGCCAACATCGCCAGGCTGACTGCAGGGACGGAAAGCAAGATCGGATCCAAGGGGTAGGTTCATGGCCACGGACAGCGCAAGACGGTCTGGGATTGCGCTGACGGAAAAACAACGGATTGCCTGGCTCAGGCTGATCCGCTCCGACAATGTCGGGCCTGCCACCTTCCGCGACCTCATCAACCACTTCGGCTCGGCTGAAACCGCGCTCGCGATGCTGCCGGAATTGTCGCAGCGCGGCGGCGCAACGCGGGCTATCCGCATCTGCAGCGAAAGCGATGCCCTGCGCGAACTGGAAATTGCCGAGCGCTTCGGAGCGCGCTTCATCGGCATCGGCGAACCCGACTATCCTCCGGCGCTGCGGCAGATCGACGGTGCTCCGCCATTGCTGGCGGCCAAGGGCAATCTTGCCACCGGCACGAAGCCCGCGGTCGGTGTCGTCGGCTCGCGCAACGCCTCGATCAGCGGCGCCAAGTTCGCTGCGATGATCGCGCGGGACTGCGGTCGTGCCGGATATGCGGTGATCTCGGGGCTAGCGCGCGGCATCGATACGGCAGCCCATCGGGCCAGCATCGAGACCGGCACCATCGCGGCACTGGCCGGAGGACTGGACCAGCCCTACCCGCCCGAAAACGTCGGATTGCTCAATGAAATCTGGAACGGCGATGGCATGGCGCTGAGCGAGATGCCATTCGGCTGGGAGCCGAGGGCCCGCGACTTCCCCCGTCGCAATCGACTGATCGCTGGGGCCGCGCTGGGTCTGGTAGTCGTCGAGGCCGCAACGCGCTCCGGCTCGCTGATCACGGCGCGGCTAGCCGGGGAATTCGGGCGGCTGGTGTTTGCCGTGCCCGGCTCGCCGCTCGATCCGCGCTGCCAGGGAACGAACGGCTTGCTGAAGGATGGCGCAATGATCGCCACCAGCCCCGGCGATATCATCGAGGCGCTGGCGCCGCTGTCGGAGATCGACCTGTTCGCGACTCCGATGGCGGAGGAGCCTGGCGAGGATCCCGGCAAGCCGATGCTGCTGCCGCCCGATGACAACGACCGCGCCCGCATCGTCGATTCGCTCGGGCCGACACCGGTCGAGATCGACGACATCATCCGCCACACGGTGCTGGCGGCGGCGTCGGTCTATCTCGTCCTGATCGAACTCGATCTCGCCGGACGGTTGCATCGACACCCCGGCGGGCTAGTGTCGCTCGCCATGGTGGATTGATGCGAGGGGTCGATGGCCGGCCTGGAGGTCGCCGGCCTCGACGTAGGCCATCTCCAGAAGGTAGCACAGAAGATCGGCACGTTCCCTTTCTGCCACCTGCCGCAACTCGCCCAACATCTGGCGGATGAATGCAAAGCTTTCCATGGAGGTCTGCCCTCCCTTATTTTTCACAGGTTTGGACGTCATTTCGTCTTCCCGTTGCAAGGGTGTATCACTGCATGGACTGTCGTTATCTCTGCATAACAAAGACGATAAAGCATTTATCTATAATTGCAATACGTTTAATATCTCGTAAAAGTTGCGTCACGTTGCAGGCGGCAAAAATGCACCGTCCCTCTTGACCGCAGCGATTTCACTGTCCATGTCGAGGGGCCGGGAAGTGAAGATTGCCCGGACACCCGCCTGTTTCTCCTCAGCGCGACCTCCTAATTAGAGAATGATCATGAATGTTGTAGTGGTAGAATCGCCTGCCAAGGCCAAGACGATCAACAAATATCTGGGACCCAACTACAAGGTCCTGGCGTCTTTCGGTCACGTGCGCGATCTGCCCGCCAAGGATGGTTCAGTTCTGCCCGACCAGGACTTCGAGATGCTCTGGGAAGTCGATGCTGCCTCGGCCAAGCGCATGAAGGATATCACGGACGCCATGAAGACGGCCGATGGCCTGATCCTCGCGACCGACCCTGATCGCGAAGGTGAAGCGATCTCCTGGCACGTGCTCGACCTTCTCAACAAGAAGAAGGTGATCGGCACCAAGAAGGTGCAGCGCGTCGTCTTCAACGCCATCACCAAGAAATCCGTTCTCGACGCCATGGCCAATCCGCGCGATATCGACGGACCGCTGGTCGACGCCTATCTGGCGCGCCGGGCTCTCGACTATCTCGTCGGCTTCAACCTGTCGCCGGTGCTGTGGCGCAAGCTGCCGGGCGCCCGCTCGGCCGGCCGCGTCCAATCAGTGTCCCTGCGGCTTGTCTGCGACCGCGAATCCGAGATCGAGCGCTTTGTCTCCGAAGAATACTGGAACCTCTCGGCGCTGTTGAAAACGCCTCGCGGCGATGAATTCGAAGCCCGTCTGACGGTTGCCGACGGCAAGCGTCTGCAGGCCCGCTCGATTGCCAATGGCGAACAGGCCGGCAATCTCAAGACATTGCTCGAAGGCGCCAGCTATGTCGTCGACACCGTCGAGGCGAAGCCAGTCAAGCGCAACCCGTCGCCACCGTTCACCACCTCGACGCTGCAGCAGGCCGCTTCGTCCAAGCTCGGATTTTCCGCGTCGCGCACCATGCAGGTCGCGCAGCGGCTTTATGAGGGCATCGACATCGGCGGCGAGACCGTGGGTCTCATTACTTATATGCGTACCGATGGCGTGCAGATGGCGCCGGAGGCTATCGATGCGGCGCGCAGCGCCATCGGCAGCCAGTTCGGCAATCGCTACCTGCCGGAAAAGGCTCGTTTCTATTCGAGCAAGGCGAAGAACGCCCAGGAAGCGCACGAGGCCGTGCGTCCTACCGACTTCGAACGCATTCCCGATCACTTGCGCAGCGCGCTCGATGCCGACCAGCTGCGTCTCTACGACCTGATCTGGAAGCGGGCGATTGCCAGCCAGATGGCGTCTGCCGAGATCGAGCGGACGACCGTGGAGATCCTGGCGACCAATGGCGGCGACAAGGCCGGCCTGCGTGCCGTAGGCTCCGTTATCCGCTTCGATGGCTTCATCGCCGCCTATACCGACCAGAAGGAAGACGGCGAGCAGAGCGACGACGGCGAAGAAGACGGCCGCCTGCCGGAGATCAATGCCCGCGAAAACCTCGCCAAGCAGAAGATCAACTCGACGCAGCATTTCACGGAACCGCCACCGCGCTATTCGGAAGCGACCCTCATCAAGAAGATGGAAGAGCTCGGCATAGGCCGCCCGTCCACCTATGCGGCGACGCTGGCGACCTTGCGCGACCGCGACTATGTGACGATCGACAAGCGCAAGCTGGTGCCGCAGGCCAAGGGCCGGCTGGTCACCGCCTTCCTCGAAAACTTCTTCACCCGCTATGTAGAATACGACTTCACCGCCGATCTCGAAGAGAAGCTCGACCGGATTTCCGCCGGCGAACTGAACTGGAAGGACGTGCTGCGCGAATTCTGGACGGCCTTCTTCGCGCAGATCAACGACACCAAGGAACTGCGCGTCACCAACGTCCTCGACGCGCTGAACGAGGCGCTGGCGCCGCTGGTGTTCCCGACCCGCGAAGACGGCAGCGATCCGCGCATCTGCCAGGTCTGCGGCACCGGCAACCTGTCGCTGAAGCTCGGCAAGTATGGCGCCTTCGTCGGCTGCTCGAACTACCCGGACTGTAATTTCACCCGCCAGCTCTCGTCTGAAGGCGGCACGGATGCGGAATCGACCGGCCTCAGCGAGCCGAAGGCGCTCGGCAAGGATCCCGTGACCGAGGAAGAGCTGACACTGCGCTCCGGTCGCTTCGGTCCTTATATCCAACGCGGCGAAGGCAAGGAAGCCAAGCGCTCGTCGCTGCCGAAGGGTTGGAAGCCCGAGGATATCGATTATGAGAAGGCGATGGCACTGATCGCGCTGCCGCGAGATATCGGCAAGCATCCCGAAAGCGGCAAGATGATCTCGTCCGGTCTCGGCCGCTACGGGCCGTTCCTGCTGCACGACGGCTCCTACGCCAACCTCGAGACCATCGAGGACGTATTCACCGTCGGTCTCAACCGCGCCGTCACGGTGCTCGCCGACAAGCAGGCCAAAGGCCCAAGCGGTCGCGGCACGCCGGCAGCGCTGAAGGACCTTGGCGACCATCCGGACGGTGGCGGCAAGATCACCGTGCGCGACGGCAAGTATGGGCCCTATGTCAATTGGGGCAAGGTCAATGCGACGTTGCCGAAGGGCAAGGATCCGCAGAGCGTCAGTGTCGAGGAAGCGCTTGCCCTGATCGTCGAAAAGGCCGGCAAGCCTGCCAAGCCGAAGGCTGCCGCCAAGGCCAAGGCCGCACCGAAGGCGAAGGCAGCAGCGAAGACGAAGACCGCTGCCGCATCGGCAAAGACGACCAAGACCGCCGCCAAGCCGGCAGCCAAGGCCAAGGCCAAGCTAGCCGCCAAGAAGACAGTGAAGAAGGCAGCAGAGTGAGCAGAGAACCGCGCAGCAGACCGTCGCCAGTCGAACGTCGTCTCGGCAAGCCCGTGCGCGCCGCCAAGGCTGGCGCGGTCAAGGGTGATGTTACGGCGCCAGCCAGGGACACTATCGTCCAGGGTGTGTTGCCGCCGCGCGAAGTCATTCTGCGCTTCATTGCCGACCATCCACAGCAAGCCTCCAAGCGCGAACTGGCCAAAGCCTTCGGGCTGAAGGGCGAGCAGCGCGTCGAGCTTAAAAACCTGCTGCGCGACCTCGAAGAAGACGGCATGGTGCAGAAGAACCGCAAGTCGCTGATGCGGCCCGGTGCCCTTCCCCCCGTGACCGTGCTCGACATCACCACCCGCGACAAGGACGGCGAGCTGATCGGCCGCCCGGCCGAATGGCCGGAAGATGCCGGCGTCGCGCCTGCCGTTGCCATCCGCCAGACGTCTTCGCCCGCCGGCCGCAACGGCAAGGGCAAGGCACCCGTGGCCGGCATGGGCGACCGGGTTCTGGCCAAGATCTTTCCGGCCGGAGACCGCGGCGGACCGGCCTATACGGCACGGATCATCAAGGTTCTAGACCGCCGCCGCAGTGCTGCACTTGGCGTTTTCCGAGAGATGCCCGGTGGTGGCGGACGGCTGATGCCGGTGGAGCGGCGCGGCGAGGAAATGGTCATCGATCCCGAGGATATCGGCACCGCGAAGGATGGCGACCTTGTCGAGATCGAAGTTGCGCGTCTCGGCCGCTTTGGCCTGCCGCGCGCCAAGGTCCTGTCGGTGCTTGGCTCCGTCGGCTCGGAAAAAGCAATCTCGATGATTGCCATCCATGCTCACGGCATCCCCTACATATTCCCGCTGCCGGTGCTGGCGGAGGCTGACGATGCCAAGCCAGCGACGATGAAAAGCCGCGAAGACTGGCGCAACGTGCCATTGATCACCATCGATCCGGCCGACGCCAAGGACCACGACGACGCCGTATATGCCGAGCTGGACCCTTCTCCCGACAATGTCGAAGGCGTCATCGTCAACGTCGCAATCGCCGACGTCTCCTGGTATGTCAGGCCGAATTCCATGCTCGACCGCGAGGCGCAGAAGCGCGGCAACTCGGTCTATTTCCCCGACCGGGTGGTGCCGATGCTGCCGGAGCGGATCTCCAACGATCTTTGCTCGCTGAAGGAAGGCGTCGACAGGCCGGCGATTGCCGTGCGCATGGTGTTTTCGCGCGAGGGTCGCAAGATCGGCCACACCTTCCACCGCATCATGATGAAGAGTGCCGCCAAGCTCTCCTACCAGCAGGCGCAGGCAGCGATCGACGGAACACCTGACGATCAGACAGGACCGCTGCTGGAACCGATCCTGAAGCCGCTCTACCATGCCTATGGGGTGATGAAACGCGGCCGCGACCGCAGGCAGCCGCTGGAACTCGACATGCCCGAACGCAAGATCCAGCTGAAGCCGGACGGGACAGTCGACCGCGTGGTCGTTCCACCACGGCTGGATGCGCACAAACTGATCGAAGAGATGATGATCCAGGCGAACGTCGCAGCTGCCGAGACGCTGGAAAAGCAGCGGCAGCCGCTGGTGTTCCGCATCCATGACGGCCCGTCGCTTGCCAAGCAGGAGATCCTGAGAACATTTCTGGCGACGCTCGACATTCCGCTCGCCAAGGGCGGCAACATGCGGGCCAACAATTTTAACGGTATCCTTGCCAAGGCAGAAGGCACGCCGCACCAGACGATGGTCAGCGAGATGGTGCTGCGCTCCCAGAGCCAGGCGATCTATAGCCCGGAGAATATCGGCCATTTCGGCCTCAACCTGATGAAGTACGCCCACTTCACCTCGCCGATCCGCCGCTACGCCGACCTTATCGTCCACCGTGCGCTGGTAGGTTCGCTCGGGTTTGGCGAAGGCGGCATCACGCCGGAGCAGGAAGCCGGTCTCGACGACATCGCAGCGGAAATCTCGACCTTCGAGCGGCGCGCCATGGCGGCCGAGCGCGAGACCGTCGACCGCCTGATTGCCCATCACCTCAGCAACAGGGTGGGCGAAGAGTTCGACGGCCGCGTCGGCGGTGTTACCAAGTCGGGCCTTTTCATCGGGCTGCCGGAATTCGGCGCCGATGGTTTCATTCCGATCTCGACGCTCGGCAACGACTATTACATCTATGACGAGGCGCACCAGGCACTGGTCGGCGACCGGACCGGGCTCGGCTACCGGCTTGGCGACAGCGTCAAGGTGAAGCTTGTGGAAGCGGTTCCGCTGGCAGGCGCGCTGCGCTTCGAGATGCTGAGCGAGGGACGCGAACTGCCGCGTGGCATGCGTTCGTTCCACAAGTCTGGACGTGGCGGCACGCCGGTGCGCAAGAAGCCGGGGACGAGGCCACCGCGCGGACGGAAATAGCTGCTGGAGGGCGGCCGGAGGAGGAGTAATGACAGCAAGCGGTTCGACACCCGTCATTCGCTATGGCGGACCTGAAAAAACCGAGCGCCCGCTCGGCCAGGCTATCCTGCGGGGCGCCTGCAGCCGTTGCCCCAACTGCGGCCGTGGAAAGCTTTTCCGGGCGTTTCTGAAACCGGTGGACAACTGCGCTGTCTGCGGCGAGGAGATGTTTCACCACCGCTCCGACGACCTGCCACCTTATCTCGTCATCCTCGTGCTCGGCCACGTTGTCGTCGGCGGCTACATGATATCGGACACGATGCACCATCTGCCGATGTGGGCGACGCTTTCCATCTGGGCGCCGATCACCGTGCTGACGGCGCTTGCCGTCATCCAGCCGATCAAGGGTGGCGTGATCGGGCTGCAATGGGCTCTGCGCATGCACGGCTTCGGTGGACACGAAGACCGCCCGGACGAATTCGATGAAGGCAGCGGCACCGGGTAAGGCTGCAGGACGCCGAGACAAGCCGAAACGGCAGTGTTTTCCCCACGGGACCTGACATCATCACCGGCCATGGGTTGACATGGAGGCTAATTCTTGTCTGAACATTGCCGGCATTGTCGGGCATGCTCCGGCCGCTGCGATCGACCGGACGCCCCGGAATGTGGCGCTCTGGATTAGCCGGCAAGATGCCTTTCTCAATTCTGCGACGCGGACGTTTCGTTCGCTCCATGCTAAGGATCAACCATGACTGAACCGACGAACGGCAAGGTCGGCCATGTCGAAGAAATTCACTGGCCCTCGCTTTTCGCCGCGATCTCGTCGATTTCGGCCGTTGGCATTGCCATCGGTCTCGGCCTGCCCCTTTTCAGCATCATCCTTGAAAAGCGCGGTATCTCGTCGTCGCTGATCGGCCTCAACACAGCGATGGCAGGGATCGCGGCAATGATCGCCGCGCCCATCACCACACGGCTGGCGCACCGCTTCGGCGTTGCCTCGACAATGATGTGGGCGGTATTTCTCTCGGCCGTCAGCGCTGTCGGCTTCTACTATGCGACGGCCTTCTGGATGTGGTTCCCGCTGCGGCTGGTCTTCCACGGCGCGACGACCACGTTGTTCATCCTTTCGGAATTCTGGATCAACGCCGCCTCGCCCCCGGCAAGGCGCGGCTTCGTGCTCGGGCTCTACGCCACGGTTCTTTCTTTGGGATTTGCTGCGGGACCGCTGATTTTCTCCATGGTCGGCAGCGAGGGTATTTTGCCCTTCCTGATCGGCGCGGTCGCCATTCTCGTTGCCGCCATCCCGATCTTCATTGCCCGCAACGAAAGCCCGGTGCTGGAAGAAAAGCCCGAGATGCATTTCATGCGCTATGTCTTCCTGGTGCCGACGGCTACCGCCGCGGTGTTCGTGTTTGGCGCAGTCGAGGCAGGAGGCCTGTCGCTGTTTCCGATCTATGCGACGCGCTCCGGCTTTACCGAATCGCATGCCGCCTTGCTGCTGACGATGATGGGTATAGGCAACGTCGTCTTCCAGATCCCGCTCGGACTGCTATCGGACAAACTGACGGACAAGCGCCCGCTGCTGGTCATCATGGCCTGCATGGGCCTGGTGGGCGCGCTCGCGCTGCCATGGGTGGTAGGCAACTGGATGATAACCGCAGGCCTGCTTCTTTTCTTCGGAGGATGCGTCTCCGGGCTCTATACGGTAGGCCTCAGCCACCTCGGATCCCAGCTGACAGGGCCCGATCTTGCCGCTGCAAATGCGGCGTTCGTGTTTTGCTATGCAATCGGCACGGTCGCCGGCCCGCAGGCGATCGGCACAGCTATTGACGCAGCAGGAACCGATGGATTTGCCTGGGCGATTGCTGGTTTCTTCGGGCTTTATGTGTTGCTTTCCGGGGCCAGACTGCTCTTCCTGGGGAAGAGGGGTTGACTTTTCGGGCGCGATTTGTAATTTCGCGCCATAATTTGCCGTGGACCGCAACCGGCCGTCCACGGCATCATTTTTCTTAAAGGCAGGACGACCATGGCCAAGGCAACAACAATCAAGATCAAGCTTCTGTCGACGGCCGACACCGGCTTCTTCTACGTCACCACCAAGAACAGCCGCACGATGACCGACAAGATGAACAAGACGAAGTACGACCCGATTGCCAAGAAGCACGTCGAGTTCAAGGAAACCAAGATCAAGTAAGATCATTATGGTTTTCAGGTTTTAAAAGGCGCACCTGCAGGGGTTGCGCCTTTTTTAATGTCTGCCGATCGTTTGTTTAATATCTACCGATTTCCTGGCCGATATTGCACGCAAAATCGCGGCATGATAAATCATACATCACTAATATGATGTATCGAACTCCGATCGGCGGTAGCGGTTCGCGTGGCCTGTCATTATAGAAAACGCCGCTCTTCCGGCGGGAAAGAGCGGCGCTCACTAGGGGTCGGACGGATGCAAAGCGGTACGAGGAACCGCAGGGCATGCATCCGACCGACCGACCCCACGAACCAGGTGATGCGGCGGACCTGAGCATCATGGGGTATTTCCGTCCGGCTGGACGATGTTCGACCTCGGCAAACTCGCTTAAAAGTCGGTTAAAATCAAGAAGTCTTCAGTGTCAAAAGAGGTCAGACTGACTCTATGGTTAAATAGGGTGCGGTTGAAACTAGCTTGGGATGCGACGCTTTTTGGCTTAAACTCAAAAATACTGCAAAACGTCAGTATACCTTCAGTTACGACTCAATCTTTTTATACTGAGCAGGCGTTGCTTGCAAAATCTGTGTCCGAAGACATCAGCATGGATATGGATGCATGTCAGCATTACGACATAAATCATCCTGCACTACTGTCGTAAACTCAATATATCTTAAATTCTTATTGACTGAAATTGCGAAATCTCGCAATTTTGGAAATAAAATGACGCATAATTACTTATCAATCTTCTGCGAACCAATCCCGGAAGCGCTACTTTTCAGATATTAAACTTTTGTAATGGCCGCACAAAACAGCTTGCAGTGACTTCCTCTCGCACCGCCGGACGCGCTGCAGGCCTAGGCGGCCGCAGCGACCACGCGGTTTCGTCCACCGTTTTTCGCCTCATAGAGGGCGCGGTCGGCTTGCTTCAATAGTTCATCTGGCCCATCGAGCGATGTCTCGCGGGATGAGATCCCGAAGGAAGCCGTGATGGCGATGGTCTGGCCGGTGCCGCGCAGGGTGAATGGTGTACTTTCGACGGCTGAACGCAGTCGTTCCGCAATAGCGGCTGCGACCGGTGCCGATGTATCCGGCATGACGACCACGAATTCCTCACCGCCGAAACGGCAGGCGAGATCGGCGCCGCGGACGGTGGAGCGTACGCGGGCGGCAAATTCCCGCAGGACCTGATCGCCGGCATCGTGACCGTAGAGGTCATTGACGGCCTTGAAGCGGTCGATATCACTGATGAGGATCGAAAGCGGCCTGGCGCGCTGGACGGATCGCTTGAAGAGAATGGCCAGGTGGTTGTCGAGATAACGTCGGTTGTGCAGCCCGGTCAGCGCGTCAGTGACTGCAAGCTCGATGGTCTCCTGGACGCTGGCGCGCAGACGATCATTGTAGCGCTTGCGCTTGATCTGCGTCAGGCAGCGCGCCACGAGCTCGTTGGTATCCACCGGACGCACGATGTAATCGTTGACACCGAGCTCGAGTGCCCGGACGATCATCTCGTCGGCACCCTGATCGGTGATCAGCAGGACCGGAAGAAATCGCGTCCGCTCCAGCGAGCGCAACTGCGAGCAAAGGCGCAGCGGATCATAGTCGTCGAAATTGGAGTTGACGATCACCAGCTCGAAGGAGCTTTCCGCTGCTTCGAACAAGGCTGCCTGGGCGTCGGACATGGCCACGACATTGGCAATCGGCTTCAAGGCGCGCACGATGCGCTCCTGCGAATTGGCGCGGCCGTCGACCAGCAGGACCTGCGCAATCTCCTCGCCCTTGCCCTCGCCGATCCTGCCATCCTCGAAGCCGAGCGTGCGTGCGGTCTCGGCACGCGAGCGCAGCTCGTCACTTAGGGTCTTCAATCTCAGCAGGCTCTTGACGCGTGAAATCAGCTGGAGGTCATTGACCGGCTTTGTCAGGAAGTCGTCGGCACCGGCCTTGAGGCCGCGAACACGGTCTGCCGGCTGGTCGAGCGCCGTCACCATGACAACAGGGATATGGGCAACCTTCGGATCTGCCTTCAGCCGCTCACAGACCTCAAAGCCATCCATGCCAGGCATCATGATATCGAGCAGAATGAGATCCACCTGGGTGGTGTCGCAGATGGCCAGCGCATCCCTGCCATTATCGGCGGTCAGCACTTCGAAATACTCGGCCAGAAGCCTGGCTTCGAGAAGCTTCACATTCGCCGGAATATCGTCAACAACCAGAATTCGCGCGGTCATATGGTCTTTTTCAACGCTCAGGCGTCGCCCAGATAGGTCTTTATTGTTTCAATGAATTTCGGCACGGAAATCGGCTTGGAGACATAGGCTTCGCAGCCGCCCTGGCGGATACGCTCCTCGTCGCCCTTCATCGCGAAAGCAGTGACGGCAATCACGGGAATGACGTGCAGCTCGTCGTCTTCCTTCAGCCATTTCGTCACTTCCAGCCCGGAAACCTCTGGCAGCTGAATGTCCATCAGGATCAGGTCGGGACGGTGCTTGCGGGCGAGTTCGAGCGCCTCCATGCCGTTGCGGGTCTGGATCGTCGAGTAACCGCACGCCTCGATGAGATCGCGAAAGAGCTTCATGTTCAGCTCATTGTCTTCGACAATCATCACTTGCTTGGGCATAATACAGTGTCCTCGCCACCGGCCTTGAATCCACTCAGCGAAAATATAAGGTCGCGCGGCAGCCGATTCGATAAATCCGTTAGGGTGACGCTAGCGGCATTTGGTTGAGAAAAAGGTAATTTGCCCCGCGAAATGCAAAGCAACTTCAAGAAGCCGAAAGGATCTGACGCAGATCCGCAGGAAATCGCTATCGCTGTACTCGGATGGCTGGCGAACGAGCCGGATATGTTCGGCCGCTTCCTGGCACTGACCGGAATGGAGGCCGCCCAGTTGCGCAATGCTGTCAACGAGCCAAGCTTTCTCGGCGGTCTCTTGGATTTCCTGATGAACCACGAGCCATCGCTTATGGCCTTCTGTGCGGCGACAGGCACTGCGCCAGAGGCGGTCATGGCGGCTTCCGCACACTTCTCAGCTCCAGGCCTCGGCTCGGGGGAATACTGATCTTGGACGAGACAACTGACATAGGACATGTGCCGCTTCGGGACAGACCTCTCGTGGTTTGCGACATCGACGAGGTTGTTCTCGAGTTTCTGACGCCGTTCACCCGCTTTTTGCGCGCCAGGGATCACGACCTTCTGGCGCGCTCCTTCCGTATTCACGGCAACGTCGTCTCGAACCAGGATGGGACGGTGCCGGACGACGAAACCGTTTCGGCCTTCCTCGAGGATTTCTTCCTGACGCAGGACCAGTGGCAGACGCCGGCCGAGCGCGTCGTCGAAACGCTCACCGGCCTTGCCGGAGATGCCGATATCGTCTTCCTGACGGCCATGCCGCCGCGCCACCAGCAAACCCGCCGCGCCGTGCTCGACAGGTTCGGGCTTCACTTCCCGATGATCGCTACCGAGCAGCCAAAGGGGCCGGTGCTCGCGCAGTTGCATGGCGACAGGCCGCAGCCGGTTGTGTTTCTGGACGACATCGAGAGAAATCTGCTCTCCGTCGGACAGGCCGTGCCGGATTGCCTGCTGGTCAACCTCATGGCCAATGCCGATTTCCGGCCGTTCCTTCCAGTGCCCTCGCCCGGGATCGTCAGCGTCGAGGACTGGTCTGCGGCGGACATGTTGATCCGGGCGCATATCGGGCTTTGAGGTCCTGGACTGCAGGCACTTATACATGCTCCACCTCTTGCGCCGATTTTCATCCTTGAGTGGCTAGACCATAATGCATAGAGTGATGATGTTCAACATTTGTTCTCATCATGACCAACTTGCCTGATACCACGCCCGGCTTCTGCCGCGATTGCCTGAGCGAACAGCCGGCGGTCGTGAAGCGTTGCGGTGCGTGCGGCAGTCCAAGGCTTGTCTACCACCGCGAACTCAACGACCTGACGCTCGCGCATATCGACTGCGACGCCTTCTACGCGTCGGTCGAAAAGCGCGACAATCCGGAGCTTGCAGACAAGCCTGTGATCATCGGCGGCGGCAAGCGCGGCGTCGTCTCGACCTGCTGCTACGTCGCCCGCATTCACGGCGTTCGTTCGGCCATGCCGATGTACAAAGCGCTCGAGGCCTGTCCCAACGCGGTCGTCATTCGCCCGGACATGGAGAAATATGTCCGGGTCGGGCGCGAGGTCAGGGCGATGATGGAGGAACTGACGCCTCTGGTGCAGCCGCTTTCCATCGATGAGGCCTTTCTCGAACTTGCCGGCACGCAGCTTCTGCACCAGGATCGCCCTGCCCGTATCCTGGCGAAGTTTGCCAGGCGGGTGCAGTCCGAGATCGGCATCACGGTGTCGGTCGGGCTGTCCTATTGCAAATTCCTCGCCAAGGTCGCCTCCGACCTCAACAAACCACGCGGCTTTTCGGTCATTGGCCGACAGGAGGCAGTCGAGTTCCTGGCGCCACGTCCCGTCACCACCATCTGGGGCGTCGGCAAGGCATTTGCCGCGACGCTGGAGGGCGACGGCATCCGCACCATCGGCCAGCTGCAGGCAATGGACGAAGGAGCCTTGATGCGCCGCTACGGCGTCATGGGGCAGCGGCTGTTCCGGCTGGCGCGCGGCATAGACGATCGCGAGGTGCATCTTAACGACCCCGCCAAGAGCGTGTCTGCAGAGACGACCTTTTTCGAAGATATCTCCCGATATGACGACCTAGTGCCTGTTCTGCGCAACCTCTCCGAAAAAGTGTCGAGACGCCTGAAGAAGGGCGACATCGCCGGCCATACCGTGGTGCTGAAGCTGAAGACGGCGGATTTCAAGAGCCGCACCCGCAACCGCAAGCTCGAAGACCCGACACAACTGGCCGACCGGATTTTCCGGACCGGGCTCAGGCTGCTGGAGGCCGAGACCGACGGCACGAAATTCCGCCTTCTCGGCATCGGCGTTGGCGACCTCTGCGACGCCGGCCGCGCCGATCCGCCAGATCTTGTGGACGAACCCGCCGCCCGGCGGGCCGCAGCCGAGGCAGCAATGGACAAGCTCAGAGCCAAGTTCGGGGATGCATCGGTGGAAACGGGGTACACGTTCGGTGCCGGCAGGCGGGAGCGGTCGTGAAGGACTGACTGGCTGCCCCGTTCAGTGATGCTTACCAGAGCCGCCAGCAAAACTACGAGGCTGGTTGCGTCTGGAAATGCCTGAGATTCTCTAGCCGATCTCCTCCGGCATAAAGCCACCTGTCTGGCGTTTCCACAGACGAGCAAACAGACCGTCCTGTTCGATCAGCGCGTCCGGCGTGCCCTCCTCGACGATCCTTCCCTGATCGAGCACCACGATCCTGTCCATTCTTGCAATTGTCGAGAGCCTGTGGGCTATGGCAATCACCGTTTTCCCTTCCATCACTGCGCTCAGCCTTTCCTCGATGGCCGCCTCCGACTCGCTGTCCAGGGCGGAGGTCGCCTCGTCGAGCACCAGGATAGGCGCATCCTTCAGAATGACGCGTGCAATCGCAATCCGCTGTCGCTGGCCGCCGGAGAGCTTGATGCCGCGATCTCCGACAAAGGCATCCAATCCCTTGCGCCCCTCACCATCGGCAAGCTCGGAAATGAAATCGTTGGCCCGTGCAGCCTGTGCTGCTGCCTCGATCTCCGCTTGATCTGCGTCGGGGCGTCCGTAGCGGATATTGTCGGCAACCGAGCGGTGGAGGAGCGCTACATCCTGGGCAATGACGCCGATCCCCTTGCGCAGGCTCGCCTGGGTGACCTCCCGGATATCCTGTCCATCGATGCGGATCGTGCCGGCAGTGATATCATAAAATCGAAGCAGCAGGTTCACCAACGTCGTCTTGCCGGCGCCGGAGAAGCCGACAAGTCCGATCTTTTCGCCGGGTCTTATCGTGAGCGAGAGATCGGTGATGATGGCCTTGCCGGATGCATAGGAGAAGCCGACGCCCTCGAAGCGGATCTCCCCATGCGACACGGAGAGGTTCTTCGCACCGGGCATATCCGTGATCGTCGGCGGCGTCGTCATCACAGGCATCGCGTCCTTGATGGTGCCGAGCGCCTTGAAGATTTGCTGGCCCATCTGCAGGAAGGTGAAGGATCCCGCCGACAGACGCTGCAGGATATAGACCGTCGCCACGAAATCGCCGACGGTGACAAAGCGGTCGTAGAGGCCGACAAACCCGATCCCCAGCATCACTAGCCAGAGCAGCATATTGAAACTGATGACGACCAGTTCGGTCGTCCGGTAGATGCGTTGCTCATGATGGAGCGTACGCACCGCCTCGGACATGATCTTCCTCAGCGTGCCCGCCTCGCTGTCTTCGGCGGCAAACTGCTTGACCATCTGGATATTGCTGTAGAGGTCGGTCAGCGCACCGGAGATAAGGCTGTTCTGCTTGGCGGAGCGACGTGCACGCTCCGTGAAATCGGGGACGACCTTGATGGTGAAGGCAACGTTCAGCGCAATCCAGACAATGACGGGAAGCGCCAGTTGCCACGACAATGCCAGCAGCAGGAATACGGAGCCGAAGATCTGCAACACGAAGCGCGGCGCGGTCTGGAAGGTGATCAGCATCTGTTGCTGGACGGCATAGGCAACCTGGTTGAGCCGCGACGCGACCTGGCCTGCAAACAGGTCGTGGAAGAAAGCAAGGTCCTGCCGCTCCACCGCCATGTGCCCCTGCCACTGGATGGCGATGGGGAGGCTGATGCCGACGGTATGGGAATTCAGGATATTGGTGACGTAGAAAAATATCGGCATGACCGGGAAGATCATCAAGGCGAGCAGCACCAGCAGCCCCGACCGGCTATCAACAAAGCTCGCGACGCCCTGTGTAGTGATGCCATCGACAATCACAGAGAGCCCCCAGATGATCGTCAGGTTGATCGCCTCGACCACCATCGAACACAGCGCCATGGCAATCAGCACGCCGCGGAACATCTTAATCAGGTGGAGCAGAACTGCGATGGGGCCTTTGGTGGGTAATGGCCGATAAGGGATATCGAGCGGCCGGATCAAGGTTTAGAAGGGACGATAGATCGCATCTGAAATCGACATAAGCCGCTCCGGTGATCATCGGAAAGCGAAAACTCTGGACTAATGAATGGCATACCAGCAGTTCACGTCTCCAACCTCAATGGGAAATCGAACCGGCACGCGAAAAGTGAAGGCGACTGAAGTGGTCCGCAGTGCCGAATTCGGAGACGACACAACTGCCGCGACTTCCTTGCCCCATAAAAATGGCCGGGCTTTAAGGCCAGGCCACTGGTCGAAGAATATCTGCAGGAAACGCTGTTAACCGCGCTTACGCATCCTTGGCGGCAGTCAGTGCCGCGACAAGGATGCCTGCCGTCTCAACGGAAGAGCCTGGATTCTGGCCGGTGATCAGGAGACCGTCCTTGATCGTGTAGGACGCCCAGTCATCGCCGCTGGAATAGACGCCGCCGTTCTGCTTCAGCATATCCTCGACCAGGAAAGGCACGACATCCGTGAGGCCGACGCCATCTTCTTCCGAGTTCTTGAAGCCCGTGACCTTCTTGCCGCTCACCAGCGGTGTTCCGTCGGCAGCCTTCACATGGCGCAGCACACCCGGTGCGTGGCAGACGAGGGCGACGGGCTTGCCGGCCCGGTAAGTGTTTTCAATCAGCGCGATCGAGGTCTTGTCTTCCGCAAGATCCCACAGGGGGCCATGGCCGCCGGGATAAAAGACGCCGTCAAAGTCTTCGTGCGACACGGAGTCAAGCTTAACGGTAGAGGCGAGAACCGCCTGGGCCTTCTGGTCGTTATGGAAACGGCGGGTCTGCTCCGTCTGGGAGCCCTCCTCGTCGCTTTTCGGATCGAGAGGCGGCTGGCCGCCAGCCGGCGAAGCGACGGTGATATCAGCACCCGCTTCAAGGAATGCATAATAGGGAGCGGCGAACTCCTCCAGCCAGAAACCGGTCTTGCGGCCGGTGTTGCCAAGTTCGTCATGCGAGGTCAGAACCATCAGAATTTTCATTTTACAGATCCCATCGAGGGTTTTGAAATCGGGCCCGGCACCACGCCACGCCCTCCTTCCGGGTTCGACGAGCCGCTTGTGGCGGCGCCGTCGTTTCCGATGAGGCGACTATGCGCCCCGGCAAGGAATTTATGAAATTTATTATTTGTATTTCAGATATTCATGAACGATTATGACTGGATGAAATATGATCTCAATCTGCTACCGGTCTTCATCGTCATGATGGAGGAGCGCAATGTCACCCGTGCAGCCGAGCGGTTGGGCATAACCCAGCCAGCCCTGTCGAACGCCCTTAACCGACTGCGCGAGACACTGCGCGACCCGCTGTTTATCCGGGAGCGCTACGGCATGAGGCCGACCCAGATGGCAGAAGAGCTAGCGCCTGTCATCATCGACGCTCTCGCCAAGATCGACGAGGCAATCGTCGGGCAGCAGGATTTCGATCCGCAGCACGCCGAGCGGCTCTTCACTATCGCACCGAACAGCTATGTCGAATTTGTCCTGATGCCCTCGATCGTTTCGAAACTACGCGAACGCGCACCCGGCATCAGGCTGCGTCTCATACCGTTCAACAACGATGCCACGGAAGCCGGCGCGGTATCCGGTGCGACGGACATGGTGATGGGCCGGATCGTGGATCCGCCGGATAATCTGGTCGTCCAGCACCTGATGGACGATGGGCTGGCCTGTGTAGTGAGAGCCGGACATCCTGACATCCGCGACGGTATCTCAAGGGAACAGTACGAGACCCTCAAGCATGTCAACGTCATCCCGCCTGGACGGCTGCGGGCCGGTCTTTTCCAGGCGCTTGGACAGAAGGGCTTGAACCGCGAGGTCGCCGTGTCCGTCACGCACTTTCTGGCCGTGCCGGAGATGATCGCCGTGACGGACTACTGCGCCACCCTGCCCGGCCTCATTTGCCACCACCTTGCTGCGGACCCGCGATTGCGGGTCCTGCCTGCGCCCGTGGACCTCGGCACATTTCCCGTCGAAATGGCCTGGCACGTGCGCTATCGCCAAGACCCGGCTCACCGCTGGCTAAGATCCCTTATCGTCGAGGTCACGAAAGACATTGTCGGGAGCCTTGGTGGCGAATAGAGATAGGCCTGATGTAGACACACTCAATTTTCAACGAATGAAATTTCTCGCCCGTCTAGACGTCCGGAAAAGATACAACGCCGCCAACGAAAGATTTTTCGACTTCAGATTGATGATCTTTGACTGCACCCATATCGCAATACGATTTTTGATACTCAGTTTCGTACATCCGAATATGGTTTCTACATAACCATTCATGATTTCGACCAGTTCGTCCTTGTAAGCCGCCATCTTTTTCTGTTGCGGCGTCTTGGAAAATGCCACGGCCGTAAAGGCATCCGAAATTATCATATGCGTAAAACGCGGCGCGATGAGGTCCCTCACATAGTTGCGCCTCTTGTCGACATCATCGGGAAACTGCGAGCAGAGCTTTTTCACATAACGAAGCCGGCTTCGGCTCATCTTGATGCTGTACGACGTGCTCTCACTGTTGATGCACCAGACGGTGACGGCTTTATCGACAAAGTAATTCGTGTACCCGCGACGGAAGATACGCAGGAAAAGGTCGTCATCTTCGTAGCCGGTAAATTGCGGATCAAAGCCGCCGACTGCCTCGAAAGCTGTGCGCTCGATCAACGACGCTGACGGCAGTACGAACATGTCGTTCGCAAGCAGGTCATTGATGAACCGCTTAGGGTGCAACGCATGCTGCTTGACCATGTCCGAGCGCACGATATTGCCCTCGCCATCCGCCTCCATCAGGTCGCCATAAACCCAACCAAAATGCGGATCGTCAAGAGGAACTGCGTCGAGGAGCGTTGCTATATGCGTTTTCAGGTAGAAGTCATCCTGATCAAGAAAGCAGATGAACCTCGAAGACGTATGTGCAACACCGTAATTTCTTGCAGTCCCTTGGCCGCCATTCTCTTTTCTCAAGACACGAAAGCCCATGGACTGGGCTATTTCGTCAAGCAACGCCGCTTCTTCTGGTGAAGATCCGTCATCGACGACTACAAATTCCGTCGCAGGAACGGTCTGCGCCAACACACTCTCGGCCGACCTACGAATATATTTCGAACCATTATAATAGGGTATTATAACAGCAACAGTTTCTATCCGCGACGCAGTCTCTTGGTGCGGCATTTTCATTTCGACATCACTATCAGACATAGATATTCCAAACTGGCTAAGTCACTGCGGGTTAATACCGAGACACCTTCCGAATATACGGCGGCAGACGACACTTAATCTACCTTAAGGTTCATTAGTATTTACGATAACCTGTCATTCATGCAGACGTATAAGTGCATCGCATGACAGAAACATACAGCAACCTATACCGCTTTTTCGATGCAATACCAATCTCTTGAGTTGTTGCCAAGAGGTTTATTATTAAACCATTATGAAAGTGGTATCACCGCTCGACACAATCTAAAATTGTACTCGATGAGGTCTCAAGTCTTCCTTAAACTTCCCTTGCTATGGTCATAGTCACGAGTATTGCGTTTTTGGTGGACATCATGTTTACGCGTCTGGTTCTTGGTATCGGCCTGCTTTCGGCCACCGCACTGACCCATCCGGCCGAGGCGGCCGATGCTCGGGTGCTTCAGATCGTCGTGTCGACGAACCGGCAGCAGTTATCGGTCTATGACGGCGACACCGTGGTCGCGACCTCGAAAGTGTCGACCGGAAAATCCGGACATTCGACGCCATCGGGCATCTTTTCGGTGCTGGAAAAGGAGGTCTACCACCGCTCCAACATCTATTCGAATTCGCCGATGCCGTTCATGCAAAGACTGACATGGTCGGGCATCGCCCTTCACGAATCCAGCTCTGTGCCGAACTATCCTGCCTCTCACGGCTGCGTGCGCATGCCAAAAGCCTTCGCCAAGAAGCTCTACGCGATGACGCAGCCCGGCGTGCACGTGGTCATCAATGACGCCGCCGTCGTCCCCCAGCCGATCGAGCATGCGACGCTGTTTCATCCGTTGGCCCCGACGGTCAGCGGCCCGATGTTTTCCGAGCTGTCTCTGCGTCCGACGACGTCAGGCTTTCTGTTGCGCGCCGAGCCGGTGGAAGTGGCCATGAACGACACCGCCGCGCTGCCTCCGCCACCGGCGCTCACTGCCCCGCGCAACGAGGCGCCGCTGAGCATCCTGATCACCCGGCGGGGCTTGCGTGAAAACGTCCTCGACCTGCAGCAGCTTCTATCCACCCTCGGTTTCGATGCAGGCCTTCCTGACGGCTATCTCGGTCCTGCCACCGTCCGGGCCATCCGCGATTTTCGCAGTGCCCATGGCCTACCCGCGACAGGTGGGCTGATCGGACCGGAACTGATGAAGGCCGTCTATGCCGCAGCCGGCAAGGGCGAGCCACCGAACGGTGCGATCATGGTACGACAGGGCTTCAAGCCGGTGCTCGAGGCAGCGGCCACCATTGCGGAGCCACAGGAAGCGCTCGGAACGCATTTCTTTACCGCCCACGACGTGGAACGCGCCATTGGCCAGGCGCAGTGGTATGGCATGACGCTGGAGGGCGACCTGTCCAAGGATACGAAAAAGCGCTTCGGCATTACCAGTGAGCGACAATCGGAGGCCTTGGATGCCGCCGACCGGGCCCTCGACCGAATCTCCATCCCCGACGACGTCAGGCAAAAGATCGAGGGCCTTCTGACAACGGGGTCGTCGCTGACCATATCGGACACCGGCGTCGGCCCGGAGACCGGCGACGGCACCGATTTCATCACCATCACGCGGCGTGGCGGTCTGGCAACGAAGGGGTAACCCTGTCAAACCAGCTCGACGTCGATGACCCCCGGTGCACTTCGCATGGCGGCCGCGATTTCGGGAGATATGCGGTATTTGTTGGGCAGTGCGACTTCGACCTCGCGCTTGCCGTCTTCCTTGATGACGATGAAGGATACCAGGCCGTCGCCCCTGGCGTTCAGATGGGCGGCCACCATCTTCAGCGGGCCTGAATCACGCACGAAGACGCGCATGGCCTTCTGCATCTGCAACGATTTTTCCTCCAGCGATTGCACGGAATTCAGCCGCAGGCTGATACCTTCCGGCCTCTCCTCGGCGGCGGCGGTCAGCACGAAGGATTTGCCCACCTCAAGGATTTCGCGGTACTGGGCCAGCAGTTCGGAAAACATGACAGCCTCGAACTGGCCGGTGGCGTCCGAGAATGTGTAGATACCCATCTTGTTGCCGGTGCGCGTCTTGCGCTCCTGCTTGGCGATGACGGTGCCGGCCAGCCGCGCATTGCCGGCGCCGTGCTTGATGCCGGCAGAGAAGTCGGCAAAGCTCTGCACTCGTAATTTGTCGAGGACCCCGCTGTAGGCATCGAGCGGATGGGCGGTGAGGTAGAAGCCGAGCACCTGGAACTCCTTCAGCAGCCGTTCAGACGCAAGCCACGGCGTGAAGGCCGGGAAGGAAATCTTTTCAGGCCCGGAGGCGGAGCTCGAGCCGAACATGTCATGCTGGCCGCTGCGGCGGTTTTCCTGCGCGAGCTGGGCATAGCCGATCAGCCGTTCCATGCCTGCCAGAAGCTGGGCCCGGTCGATGCCGAAGCAATCGAAGGCGCCGGCATACAGCAGGCTTTCCAGAACGCGGCGATTGACCTGTTTCGGGTCGATACGCAGGCAGAAATCTTCAATACTGGCAAAGGGCTTGTCGCCACGCACCTCGACGATGTGCTCGACGGCGGCATCGCCAACGCCCTTGATGGCAGCCAGCGAATAGAAGATCGTCCTGTCCCCGGTCTGGAAATGGCGGAACGAGGTCTGCACCGACGGCGCCACGACCTCGATGCCGAGGCGCTTGGCATCCTGACGGAAATCGTTGACCTTTTCAGTGTTGGCCATGTCCAGCGTCATCGACGCGGCTAGGAACTCAACCGGGTAATGGGCCTTCATATAGGCCGTCTGGTAGGAGACGATGGCGTAGGCGGCGGCATGCGACTTGTTGAAGCCGTAATTGGCGAATTTGGCCAAGAGTTCGAAGATGTTGTCGGACTGCACCTTCGAGACGCCGTTCTTCATCGAACCTTCGACGAAGCGAACGCGCTGCTGGTCCATCTCCGCCTTGATCTTCTTGCCCATGGCGCGGCGCAAAAGATCCGCCTCGCCAAGCGAATAGCCTGACAGGACCTGGGCGATCTGCATCACCTGTTCCTGGTAGACGATGACGCCCTGCGTTTCCTTGACAAGGTGATCGATCATCGGGTGGATCGACTCGATCTCCTCCTCGCCGTGCTTGCGGGCATTGTAGGTCGGGATATTTTCCATCGGGCCGGGACGATAAAGCGCCACAAGCGCGATGATGTCCTCGATGCAGTCCGGCCGCATGCCGAGCAGCGCCTTGCGCATCCCCTGGCTTTCCACCTGGAAGATACCGACCGTTTCGCCGCGCGCCAGCTTCTCGTAGGTCACCGCGTCATCAAGCGGAATGGTGGCGAGGTCGACCGAGATGCCGCGTAGCTTCACAAAATCGACTGCCGTCTTCAGCACCGTCAGGGTCTTGAGGCCGAGAAAGTCGAACTTGACGAGGCCAGCCTGTTCGACCCACTTCATGTTGAACTGGGTGACCGGCATGTCGGAGCGCGGATCGCGGTACATCGGCACCAGCTTCGACAGCGGCCGGTCGCCAATGACGATACCGGCGGCATGGGTCGAGGCGTGGCGATAGAGACCCTCCAGCTTCTGCGCGATGTCAAGCAGGCGGGCGACCACCGGCTCCTTCTCGGCCTCCTCCTGAAATCGCGGCTCGTCCTTGATCGCCTGTGCGAGCGTCACCGGATTGGCCGGGTTGTTCGGCACCAGCTTCGAGATCTTGTCGACCTGGCCATAGGGCATTTCCAGCACGCGGCCGACGTCGCGCAGGGCAGCGCGGGCCTGCAGGGATCCGAAGGTGATGATCTGCGCCACCTGCTCGCGGCCGTATTTCTTCTGGACGTAGCGGATGACTTCTTCGCGCCGGTCCTGGCAGAAGTCGATGTCGAAGTCTGGCATCGACACACGATCGGGATTGAGAAAGCGTTCGAACAGCAGCGAGAAACGCAAAGGATCGACGTCGGTGATGGTCAGGGCATAGGCCACCAGCGAGCCCGCACCCGATCCGCGCCCGGGACCGACCGGGATATCCTCGTTCTTCGCCCACTTGATGAAGTCGGCAACGATCAGGAAGTAGCCCGGAAAACCCATGCGCTCGATAACGCCGAGTTCGAATTCCAGCCGGTCGCGATAGACCTGTTCGTCATAGCCCGGCGCCGTGCCGAGCGTCGCCAGCCGCATGTCGAGCCCTTCGACAGCCTGGGCCCGCAATTCAAGCGCCTCGGCGCGTTCGGCCTCCTTCGGATCATCGCTGGCACCGGTAAAGCGCGGCAGGATCGGCTTGCGGGTCTGCAGTACGAAGGCACAGCGCTCGGCGATCTCGACGGTGTTAGCCAGCGCCTCCGGCAGATCGGCAAACAGCTTCGCCATCTCGGCGCGGCTTTTCAGATAGTGGTCCGGTGTCAGGCGAAACCGGCTGTCGTCCGAGACGATCGCATTATGGGCGACGGCCATCAGCGCATCATGGGCATCATAGTCGTCGCGGGTCGGAAAGAAGGCCTCGTTGGTGGCGACCAGCGGCAATTCGTGCTCGTAGGCGAGTGAAATCATGCGTTGTTCGTGGCGGCGATCATAGGTGCCGTGGCGCTGCAACTCGACATAGAGCCGGTCGCCGAAAAGCGCCTTCAGGCGCAGCAGCCTCGCCACCGCCTTCTGCGGATGGCCTTCCTTGATTTCGATATCGACGGGCCCACCAACGGAGCCGGACAGCGCGATCAGGCCGTCGGTACCGATCTCCTCCAGCCAGGACGCCTTGACGTGCACAGCTTGATTATTGTCGCCGCCGAGATAGGCGCGGCTGACGAGATCGACCATGCGCTCGTAGCCGGCGTCGCTAGCCGCAAGAAGCACGATGGCAGGCAGCTTGGCGAGCCCCTGCTGGCCGTTGCGCTTCTCGCCCTCGACGGCATCTTCCATGTCGATCGAAACCTGGCAGCCGATGATCGGCTGCAGACCCTCGTCCATTGCCTTCTGGGAGAACTCGAGCGCGATAAACAGGTTATTGGTATCGGTGATCGCCAGAGCCGGCTGGCTGTCGCTTGAAGCCTTGGCGAGGATCTTCTTAAGCGGCAAAGCGCCTTCTAGAAGCGAATATGCCGAATGCACACGCAGGTGCACGAACTCCGGCGACGATCCAGAATGTCCGCCCTGCCTGTCAGTTGCCTCTGCCATGATAAGCCCTTCCGCATGCCCGAATGAATCGGTCCTATTGTCGGCATAGCGGCTGGCAAAGTCCAGAACAACTCAGGTCGGCAAGACCACGTGGCGGTGGTCGTACCCGAAAACTTACATCGCCATGACGATGATCGACAGGCTGGTGACGAACATGACGATGGAGGCGAAAGCGGCGACGTCTCGAATAATATCGGTCATTGGGCCTCTCCGGTGTTGTTATGTTCCTTATATGTTCCCTTTATATTCACCTGTCAACAGTATTTTCTGCGAGCTTGATTCAAATGCCGCCATGCTAGGCCCCATGACTGGGACGCGCACCGACGCCATGCTATGAGCGTGCGTGGAGGAGATGATTATGAAAAATTTGGCCTTGGCGCTGCTCAGTGCCGCCTTATGCGTGTCGAGTGCGTTTGCCGGCGATATCGGGCCGGGAAAGATCATCGGAGCTGCGATCGGCGACTGGAACAGGGACGGCAATGCTGACCTCGCCCTGCTCATCGCCCCTGAGGAAGACGGCGACGACATCGGCATCTACATCTACCTGCGCGACAAGGAGCATCTTCTTCTACATCTCGCCGCAGCAGCACCGAACAAGGTATCCGGCAATACCAGTCTCGACGGTATGTTCGGCCGGGACCCGGGCATATCAGCGCTGCCCAACGGATCGATCTCCGTCCATTCGGAAAACAGCGGTGGCGGACGCGACCGCTGGGAGCAGACGCTGACGATCGCCTATCGCAACGCGACATTCGTCGTCGCCGGCTTCACCTACACGCATCACGACACGCTGGATCCCGAAAGCAGCGGCACTTGCGACTATAATGTGCTCAGCGGCAAGGTCAGCAGCGGTGGCAAGGAACGCAAAGTCGACGCGAGGACAGCCGCAGTTGCCGACTGGGCGGATCAAACCGCCATGGACGCGTGTGGCATCCGCGATGAATGAGCGTCGGGACAATTACAGCGCCTGCAGTCAGATGCCTTTGTTCTTATTTTGTTCTTTACATGGCCGCGTGAAAATGCAACCCTGAGAATGCATCCTGGGGGAGAAGTTATGGATCCGGCGCTGCTGAATGACTTTATCGTCGTGGCGAAATCGCAGACTTATGTGGCCGATGCGGCGAAACTATCTTCCTGTCGTCCGGGGTCTCACGACATCGGCTATGAGCGCGGTCGGTGGCGTTATCTCGACAGCTATTTTGGAGGCTCCGATTTTGCCGGCCAGGAGGTGGCGTGGTTATCAGGCAAGCCCGTCTGGGCAATGAATTATTTCGGGAAGATCATCGAGCCCGCACTGATCGATGCAGTGAAGGCAGGCTGCGTCATCAAGGCAGCGTTGCGGCATCTGTATGTCGAGGAGAAGCGGTTCCTCGGTGGGTTGCAGTTCGACCATGACTTCGGTCGCTACACGGACGAGAGTAGCGGTGATTGCACCCATTTCAGCGGGCGCGAGCATATCATCGTAGACGGCCGCACCGCCTATGAACTCGATTATCGCGGCGGCCTCATCGTGCCTTGACCGGCACGACGATCAGAATTCGACGACCTTGCCGCCCGAGATTGTAACGCGACGGTCCATGCGGGCAGCGAGATCGTGATTGTGGGTGGCAATCATCGCCGCCAGACCAGATTGGCGCACCAGCGCCTCCAGGGCATCGAAGACGTAGTGGGCGGTGCCGGGGTCGAGATTGCCCGTCGGTTCGTCGGCGAGAAGCACCAGTGGCGCATTGGCGACGGCACGGGCGATGGCGACGCGCTGCTGTTCGCCGCCGGAGAGTTCGGCTGGGCGGTGCTCGCCGCGATGGCCGACGCGCATGTAATCGAGCAGTTGGCTTGCCCTGACCCGGGCTTCCTTCTGCGTCAGTCCGGCGATCATCTGCGGCATCATGACGTTCTCGATGGCCGAGAATTCAGGCAGCAGGTGGTGGAACTGGTAGACGAAGCCAATGTCGTTGCGACGGATGGCCGTGCGCTTCTCGTCGGTGAGGTTGTTGCAGGGATTGCCGTTGATCGTCACATCGCCAGCATCCGGCTGCTCGAGCAGGCCGGCGACGTGCAGCAGCGTTGACTTGCCGGTGCCGGACGGGGCGACGAGCGCAACGATTTCGCCGCGATGGAGCGCGAAATCTGCGTCCTTCAGGATAGAGAGCATGGTCTCGCCCTCGCCATAGTGGCGATCGATGCCGGTCAGCTGAAGCACGACGTTGGATTTCATGGAGATGCTGGCATCCTTATTCATAGCGCAGCGCCTGGACCGGATCGAGCCGCGAGGCTCGCCAGGCGGGGAAGATCGTGGCGAGGAAAGACAGACCAAGCGCCATGACGACGACGGTGACAGTTTCGCTGAGGTTCATCTCCGCCGGCAGCTTGCTCAGGAAATACAGCTGCGGATCGAACAGGACGGTACCGGATACCCAGGAGAAAAATTTGCGAATGGATTCGATATTGATGCAAACGAGAACGCCGAGCGCGACGCCACCAAAAGTGCCGACGATACCGATGGCTGCCCCGGTCATGAAGAATATCCGCATGATGGAGCCGGATGTCGCCCCCATCGTCCTGAGAATGGCGATGTCGCTGCCCTTGTCTTTCACTAGCATGATCAGGCCGGAGATGATGTTCAGCGCCGCGACCAGCACGATCATCGTCAGGATCATGAACATGACGTTGCGCTCGACCTGGAGTGCCGAGAAGAAAGTCTCGTTGCGGGCGCGCCAGTCGGTGAGATAGACCTGCCGTCCGGCTGCAGCCTCAATCAAAGGCTTGATGGTATCGACATCGTCGGGCTTGGTGACGAAGATCTCGATGGATTGGACGATGCCGGGCGAGTTGAAATAAAGCTGCGCCTCTTCGAGCGGCATGAAGACGATAGAGGAATCGTATTCGGACATGCCGATCTCGAAGATACCGGACACCGTGTAGGATTTGACGCGCGGGTTGACGCCGAATGGCGTGACGTCGCCGTCGGGGGCAATGAGAGTGATCTGGTCGCCGGCGGCCAGACCCAGCTGCTGCGCCATGCGCGAGCCGATCAGCACACCGGTGCCGGCGGCAAAGCCCACCATGTCACCGTTCTTTATGTTGCCGGAGACGGTCTTCAGCTTCTCAAGATCCTCGGCACGAATACCGCGGATCAGCGCGCCGCTACCGACGCCACCCCGGCCGGAGGCGAGCGTTTCGCCCTCCACCAGCGGCAGGGCCATGGTCACGCCGGGAACGGCCGCAAACTTCTTGGCAAGTGCCGCGTAGTCGTTCAACGGAGTGTCGATAGGCTGGACGATGACATGGCCGTTAAGGCCGAGGATACGGGAAATCAGTTCGGTGCGGAAACCGTTCATGACCGCCATCACGATGATCAGCGTCGCGACGCCGAGCATGATGCCAATGAAGGAAAAGCCCGCAATCACCGAGATATAGGCTTCCTTGCGCCGGGCGCGCAGGTAGCGCCAGGCAACGAGCCGTTCGAATGCAGAAAATGCACGCGACGGCGAGCGAGCGCCAGACGTCTTTTCCTGTTTGGCCACTGCTGCGCCGCTTACCGCCATACCCTGTCGTCCTTCGCTCAGCCCAGAAGCCGGTTGATTGCAGCGTCCATGGTCATGGTCTCGCGCGCACCGGTCTTGCGATCCTTGACCTCCACCTCGCCCGACGCAACGGAGCGTGGACCGACGATGATCTGCAGCGGCACGCCGATCAGGTCTGCCGTCGCGAATTTCGTGCCGGCCCGGTCGTCGCGGTCATCGAGGAGGATGTCCCTGCCCGCCTTGGTAAGCGTCGAATAAAGCTTTTCGCAGGCAGAATCACAGGCTTCGTCACCCGCCTTCATGTTGATGATGATGGCATCGAAGGGAGATACGGATGCTGGCCAGATGATTCCGTTTTCATCGTGCGACGCTTCGATGATGGCAGGCACCAGACGTGTCGGTCCGATGCCGTAGGAGCCCATGTGAACGAGGTGCTCCTTGCCATCGGGACCCTGTACCTTGGCGTTCATCGGCTCGGAGTATTTGGTGCCGAAATAGAAGATGTGGCCAACTTCGATACCGCGCGCGGACAGGCGCTCGCTATCGGGGATGGCATCGAAGGCCGCCTCATCGTGCATTTCGGAAGTGGCGGCGTAGACCGATGTCCACTTTTCGAAGATCGCGTTGATGCCGGCGATATCGTCGAAGTCAGTGTCCTCGGCAGGGATGTCGAATTTCACAAAGTCGCGGTGGCTGAAGACTTCCGACTCGCCGGTGTCGGCCAGAATGATAAACTCATGGCTGAGGTCGCCGCCGATGGGGCCGGTGTCGGCGCGCATCGGGATGGCGCGCAGGCCAAGCCGCTCGAACGTCCGCAGGTAGGCCGCGAACATCTTCTTGTACGAATGTTCGGCACCCTCCTTGGTCAGGTCGAAGGAATAGGCGTCCTTCATCATGAACTCGCGCGAGCGCATGGTGCCGAAGCGCGGACGGATCTCATCGCGGAATTTCAGCTGGATGTGATAGAGGTTGAGGGGCAAATCCTTGTAGGATTTGACTGACGAACGGAAAATGTCCGTGATCATTTCCTCGTTGGTCGGGCCGTAGAGCATGGGCCGGTCCTGACGGTCCTTGATGCGCAGCATTTCCTTGCCATACGCTTCGTAACGTCCGCTTTCCTGCCAGAGTTCGGCCGACTGAAGCGTCGGCATCGACAGCTCGATGGCGCCGGAGCGGTTTTGCTCCTCGCGAATGATGTTGTTGACCTTGTCGAGAACACGCTTGCCGAGCGGCAGCCACGAGTAGATGCCCTGGCTCTGCTGGCGGATCATGCCGGCGCGCAGCATCAGTCGATGCGAGACGATTTCCGCTTCCTTGGGATTTTCCTTGAGGATAGGCATGAAGTATCGGGACAGGCGCATCGCATATTCCAGAGGTTGTACGAATCCACTACTGGCGGAATCGCAAAAAAGTTAACGCTGGGGGCGTTCATAGCTGCTTCGCGGACGGAAAGAAACCCGCATTTGCCCGCCTTCACGGCGCATCGGGGGACCGGCATGCACCATCCCCACCTTTCGGCGGACCGCGCCAAAATGACGCACGATTGACGACTTTAGTAAAAACTTGTCAACAGAAAAAATTTGCGCGGGTGTAACAAATATGCAAAAAAACAGATGACAAAGCCCCCTCCTTGGGCTAGTTTCAGCTCACAAAAGAGGCAGGATGATTAAATTCCTGTCGATCTCGCGGTCAAGTCTTGGGAGGATTAGATCTTAGGCGCGCTTAGTCGCAGCCCCGGTAACGGTTACGGATCACGCGATACTTTGAAAACAAGGCTTCTGGCCTTGTTTTTTTTTGGCCTTTCACGAAGCCCGAAATATTAACAGCAAGGCGGCGGATTACACTTCGCGCAGTGCCGTCTATGCATCCGATAGATGACGGGCGTATGACACACGGGATGGGTTGCAGCGATGACAGCAACCCTGCCGATTATCGCGCGCAAAGCGCTGCGATATCCAATTCCACTATTCGAAGCGCGGAACGATCTGCGGAATGGCGTCGATGCTGAGGCCCAGATAGGTGGAACAGATATACCACGTGCCGTAGAGAATACCGGATGTCAGCGTCGTCAGCATCACCACCCTTGCAGCCCTGAATTTCGTTGGGGCGCTTGCCACGGTGCCGAGCACAACATGGTTATCTTCCTCCTGCGTCCGGAGGCCGATTGGCAGAATGGCGAAGAGCGTGATCCACCACACTACAAAATAGACTGCCATTGCCGATAGAACAGGCTGTATCATGCTGCGCTCCTCACCACAGATGGCAGCCAGCGGAAATCAAAGCCGGACTGCACACTCTCCCGCTCCGACTATAAGGGCAACGCGGGGCGGCGCCAAGCACTGCCGCGTGCGTCTTGTCAGATCTGTTCGAGCTCGATCAGCGTGCCCATGAAATCCTTTGGATGAAGAAAGAGCACCGGCCTGCCATGGGCGCCTATCTTCGGCTGACCGTCGCCAAGCACCCTCGCCCCGCCGGCAAGCATCCGGTCGCGGGCCGCGATGATGTCGTCCACCTCGTAGCAGACATGGTGCATGCCGCCATCCGGATTTCGGGTAAGGAATGCCGAAAGCGGCGAACCGGTGCCGAGCGGCTCCAGCAATTCGATCTTGGTATTGGGAAGTTCGACGAAGACGACTGTCACGCCGTGGTCAGCGAGCGCCTGCGGCTGAGACACCGCCGCCCCCAGTGTGTCCCGGTAGACAGCGGCAGCGGCAGCCAGGTCGGGAACGGCAATGGCAATATGATTGACCCGCCCGAGCATGGCTGCCTCCGTGTGTGATGCCTCAGATCTTGTTCATGAAGACGGTGACGATCGGCTTCTTCCCCCAGACGGCATTGGCTGTCGAGCGAACGGCGCGGCGTACCGCTTCCTGCAGCATGGCGATATCCTTGCGGCGAGCGCGCGGAATGCTTTCGATGGCGCTGACGACCGCGTCGAACAGCGTGTCCTCCATCTCTTCGCCCTCGACGTCGAACTGCGGCAGGCCGATCGCAACGAGGTCGGGGTCTCCGACGATGTCCAGTTTGCTGTCGAGCAGAACGTTGATGGTGACATGGCCAACGAAGGAGAGCTTCTTGCGGTCGCCGATGCCCATTTCATCGTAGTCGCCGATCAGCGTGCCGTCCTTGAAAATACGGCCGTGCGGCGCTTCGCCGATGACTTCGACGGGACCTGGCGCCAGGCGCAGAATGTCGCCGTTGCGAACCTTCGGCACGAGCGGAATACCGGACTGCTCGCCGAGCAGTTTCTGGGCGACGAGATGGGCGGCCTCGCCGTGCACAGGCACGAGCACCTGTGGGCGAACCCACTGGTACATCTGCTGCAATTCGTTGCGGCGGGGATGGCCGGAGACGTGCACGAGGGCATCGTTGTCGGTGATGATCTGGATGCCCTGCTCGATCAGGCCGTTCTTGATATCGCCAATGGCCTTTTCGTTGCCGGGAATGGCGCGCGACGAAAACACGACGATGTCGCCGGACGACAGCGCGACGTTGCGCATCTCGTCGCGGGAGAGCTTGGCGAGTGCCGCGCGCTGCTCGCCCTGACTACCGGTCAGGATGATGACGACCTTGTCGCGCGGGATGTAGCCATACTCGTCTTCGGCGATGAATGGCTTAATGCCCTCCATCAGGCCATTGTCGCGGGCAACCTCGACGACGCGCTTCAGCGACGAACCAAGCAGCAGGATCTCGCGTCCGGCTGCTTCCGCAGCCTGGGCGACGGTGCGGATACGACCGACGTTCGAGGAGAAGGTGGTGATCGCCACGCGGCCTTCGGCGCTGGCGATGATCCTGCCGAGACTTTCGGACACGGATCTTTCGGAAGGGGAAACGCCGTCGCGCATGGCGTTGGTAGAATCGCAGAGCAGCGCCAGAACGCCCTCGTCGCCAACCTGGCGGAAGCGGGCTTCATCGGTGAAAGGTCCAAGCGACGGCTCGTGGTCAATCTTCCAGTCGCCGGTGTGGACGACATTGCCGAGCGGCGTACGGATGACCAGCGACATCGGCTCGGGAATGGAATGGTTCACGCCGATAGCCTCGACTTCGAACGGACCGATATTCACCCGGTCGCCGGCCTTGAACGGCGTGATCGGGATCTGGCCCATTGTGTTGCGCTCATAGTTGCGCTTGGCTTCCAGCAGGCCGGCGGTGAACCCGGAGGCGTAGACCGGGACATTCAGGCCGGGCCACAGATCGTTGAGGGCGCCGTAGTGGTCCTCGTGGGCGTGGGTGATGATGATCGCCTTGAGGTTCTTGCGTTCCTTGGCGAGGAAACGGATGTCAGGCAGCACGAGATCGACGCCCGGCAGGTCCGGACCGGGGAAAGTCACGCCGCAATCGACCATGATCCATTGACGATGGTCCTTGGGGCCGTAGCCGTAGAGCGCGAGATTCATACCGATCTCGCCAACGCCGCCCAGCGGCAGGAACACCAGTTCGTCTTGATTAGCCATTCTGTTCTTTAATCCATTATCCGAAAAAGACGTCGCCTGCGGCGATCGTCATCAGCCGGCCATCGCCGGTATCGAGCTTGAGCAAGCCACTATCATCTATCCCTGCGAAATGGCCGGAAATCGACCGGTCAGGCAGGTTTACCGTTATCTTCTCACCGATGCCGCAGGCGACCCTTCGCCAACGCGCCACCGTTTCCGCCACACCGTGGCCGCCGTTCCATTCCTTCAAAGCCTCTGCCATCGCCGCATAGAGGTGCGCAAACAACTCTTCCGGTGAAACTGCAGCACCTTGCTCGGCAAGCGAAGTCACCGGGTATAGCGGGTTGTCGGGCATGACCGCAACATTTATGCCGATGCCTATGACAAGTGCGTAGCGGCCGTCAGACAGCGCCTCGCCCTCGATCAGGATGCCGCTGGTCTTTTTGCGGCCGATGAGGACATCGTTCGGCCATTTGACTTCGACCGGGTTACCGCCGGCTGGCATCACCGATCGCACTGCCTCCTGGACCGCAACCGCGACTGCCAGAGGAAGCGACCCAATCCGCTCCATCGGCGCGAGATCTATGAGCAGAAGGGAAGAATAGAGATTGCCAGGCTCGGACGCCCAGGCACGGCCACGACGCCCGCGCCCACCTGTCTGCCTTGAAGCCGTGACCCAGAGATTGCCGCTGTCGCCGGCCCGTGCCCGCGACAAGCACTCGCTGTTGGTAGAGATCGTCTCGCCAAGCGCCACGTGCCGATAGTCGACCTCCCGCCGACGTCCTGTATCCGCCGCCGTCAAAACAGCGTCGTGGCCGCGACGTCTGCCGCCGTGCCAAGCGCGCCGCCGAAGAAGGCATAGGCGAGCACGAAGATGCATGAAGCGCCGAAGACGATGCGCAGCGTGCCGGGAACCCGCGCAAACTCGACAGTCGCCTTGTCGAACCACATGACGCGGACGACGCGCAGATAGTAGTAGGCACCGACGACCGAGGCCATCAGGCCGATGACCGACAGGGCATAGAGCTTTGCTTCGACGGCCGCCGTGAAGACGAAATACTTAGCAAAGAAGCCAGCCATGGGCGGAATGCCGGCCATGGAAAACATCTGGATCGTGAGCACGAATGCCATGAAAGGATTGGTCACCGACAGGCCGGCGAGATCGCTAACCTTCTCGACGCGTGTTCCGTCCTTAAGGCGCATGGCCATGATGCAAGCGAAAGCGCCAAGCGTCATGATCATGTATATCAGCATATACATCATCACGCTCGACACGCCGTGTGCATTTGCGGCGGCAAGGCCGACCAGTGCATAGCCCATGTTGGCGATCGACGAATAGGCCATCAGCCGCTTGATGTTTGGCTGGCCGACAGCGGCAAAGGAACCGAGCAGCATCGAGGCGATTGCGACGAAGATGATGATCTGCTGCCAGTCGCCGATGACAGGGTGGAAAGCAGTGGTGGTGATACGCACCAGCAGCGCCATGGCGGCAACCTTGGGTGCGCCTGACAGAAATGCGGTTACGCCGGTGGGTGCACCTTCGTATACATCGGGCGTCCACATATGGAACGGCACGGCCGAGATCTTGAAGGCGAGACCGGCGATCACGAAGACCAGGCCGAACACCAGACCGAGCGAGCGTCCGCCGGCCAACGCCGTGGCGATGCCATCGAACGTCGTGTGGCCGGTGAAGCCGTAGACCAAAGACATGCCGTAAAGCAGCATGCCGGACGAAAGGGCGCCGAGGACGAAATATTTGAGGCCGGCTTCCGTCGAGCGCAGGCTGTCTCGATTGATGGCGCAGACCACGTAAAGTGCCAGCGACTGCAGTTCCAACGAAAGGTAGAGCGAAATCAGGTCGTGGGCCGAGATCATCAGGACTATGCCCAGCGTCGCCAGCAGCAGCAGGACCGGATATTCGAAGCGGTCGAGCTGCTCGTCGCTGCCCTCGCCCATCACCATGAACATGGCGACGCCAGAGCCCACCAGCGCCGTGATCTTCATGAAGCGCGCGTAGCCATCGGCGACGTAGGCACCGCCATAGGCTGAGCCGGTGCCCTGGACGAACAGGATCCACAGCGCTGCGGCGGTGAGCACCAGAATGGCAAGTCCAGTGACCAGCCGCCCCGAGCGTTCACCTGCGAACACGCCGACCATCAGCAGCACCAGCGCGCCGATAGCAAGGATGATCTCCGGGACGGAGAGATAAAGACTAGCTGAAATTGTTTCCGCGATCATGTCAATACGTCCCGTTCTTACTTCGGCTGTGGTGCAAGCGGCGTGACGTGCAGCGCAGCATTGTAGTTATGTATCAGCAAGTCGACAGACGCAGCGGAGACGTCGAAAACAGGCTGCGGATAAATCCCGAAGAACAGCGTCACCAGGATCATCGGATAGACGATGAACTTTTCCCGGATCGAGATGTCGAGGAGGTCCTTGATCTTCGGGTTGGTGACCGCGCCGAAGATCATTCGGCGATAGAGCCAGAGCATATAGGCAGCCGACAGGATAACGCCGGTAGCGGCAAAGAACGCTGTCCAGGTGCTGATGCGGAAGACGCCGATCGTAGTCAGCAACTCGCCGACGAAACCGGACGTGCCGGGCAGACCGACATTGGCCATGGTGAAGAACATGAACGCCACTGCGTATTTCGGCATGGTGCTGACGATACCGCCATAGGCGGTGATGTCGCGGGTGTGCATGCGCTCATAGATAACGCCGACGCAAAGGAACAGCGCGCCAGAGATAAGACCGTGCGACAGCATCTGGAACAGGGCGCCGTGGATGCCGTGCTGATTGACCGCGAAGATACCCATCGTCACGTAGCCCATGTGGGCGACCGAGGAGTAGGCGATCATCTTCTTGATGTCCGTCTGCATCAGGGCCACGTAGGACGCGTAAATGATGGCGATGACCGAGAGCACCATCATCATCGGCGCGAAATAGGCAGAGGCATCCGGGAACATCGGCAGCGAGAAGCGCAGGAAGCCGTAGCCGCCGAACTTCAGAAGCAGCGCCGCAAGGTCGACCGAGCCTGCCGTCGGCGCCTCGACGTGGGCGTCGGGGAGCCACGTGTGGAACGGCCACATCGGCACTTTCACCGCGAAGGAAACAAAGAACGCCAGCCACAACCAGAACTGCATTCGCTCCGTATAGTGATGCGCCAGGATGTCCGGAATCGCCGTCGAGCCGACCTCGTTGTAGACGACGATGATCGCGACCAGCATGAAGATCGAGCCGAGCAGCGTATAAAGGAAGAACTTGAACGAGGCATAGATGCGCCGTGGGCCACCCCATACGCCGATGATCAGGAACATCGGGATCAGGCTGGCCTCGAAGAATACGTAGAACAGCACGATATCGAGCGACGCGAACACGCCGAGGATGACCGTTTCGAGCACCAGAAAGGCGATCATGTAGTCGCGGACGCGGTAGGTGATCGCATTCCATGAGGTCAGCACGCCGAACGGCATCAGGAAGGTCGACAGCACGATGAACAGCATGGAAATGCCATCGACACCGACATGATAGGAGATGCCGCGGGCAAGCCAGTTGTATTTCTCGACCATCTGGAAGCCGGCGTTGCCGTTGTCGAAGCCGATCCAGACGAAGAGTGAGACCACGAAGGTGACGAGCGTCGTCACGAGCGAGATGATCATGATGTTCTGGCGGCCGGCGGGTGTGTCGTCACGCATGAACAACAACAGCAGGCAGCCGACCAGCGGCAGGAAAATGACCGTGGAAAGAATTGGCCAATCGGTCATCAGATAGAACTCCCGAGCATCATCCAGGTAACGAGGGCTGCAACGCCGAGCAGCATCGCGAAGGCATAGTGGTAGAGGTAGCCGGTCTGCAGGCGAACGACCTGGTTGGCAAGGTCGACGACACGGGCGGCAACACCGTTCGGGCCGAACCGATCGATCGTGCCTTCATCGACGCCGTGCCACAGGAAGCGGCCGAGCGCCTTGGAGGACCGGACGAACAGAAAGTCGTAGAGTTCGTCGAAGTACCACTTGTTGAGCAGGAACTGGTAGAGCACGCGCTGCTGGCGCGCCAGCGCCTTCGGGGTCTCGGGCGACTTGATATACATGTACCAGGCCAGCACGAAGCCGATGACCATGGCGATGAACGGGCTGAGCTCGACCCAGGTGGGCAGGTGCTCCATTTCTTCCAGGATATGGTTGGACGGCGCCATGAACAGGGCACCCTTCCAGAAATGTTCGAAACCTTCGCCGACGAACTCCGTATGGAACAGGAAACCGGCGGCAAGTGCGCCAAGGCCCAGCACGTAGAGCGGCACCAGCATGACGTTCGGAGATTCATGCACATGGTGCATGACCTCGTGCGAGGCGCGTGGCTTGCCGAAGAAGGTGAGGAAGATCAGGCGCCAGGAGTAGAAGCTGGTGAACAGCGCGGCAATGACCAGCAGCGTGAAGGCGAAGCCTGCGACCGGGCTGTTCGAGGCGAAGGAGGCCTCGATTATGGCATCCTTGGAGAAGAAGCCGGCAAAGCCGATCGAGGTGAACGGAATGCCGAAGCCGGTGATTGCCAGCGTGCCGACGATCATCATCCAGAAGGTCTTCTGGATATGCGGACGCAGGCCGCCCATCTTGCGCATGTCCTGCTCGCCGCCGACGGAGTGGATGACAGAGCCGGCGCAGAGGAACAGCAGCGCCTTGAAGAAGGCGTGGGTGAAGAGGTGAAAGATCGCCGGGCCATAGGCGCCGACGCCCAGCGCCACGAACATGTAGCCGAGCTGCGAACAGGTTGAATAGGCGATGACGCGCTTGATGTCGTTCTGGACCAGGCCGACGGTTGCCGCGAAGAACGCGGTGATGGCGCCGATGGTGGTGACGACGACCAGCGCATCCGGCGACAGTTCGAACAACGGAGACATGCGGGCGACGAGGAAGACACCGGCCGTCACCATGGTCGCGGCATGGATCAGCGCCGACACCGGTGTCGGGCCTTCCATGGCATCCGGCAGCCAGGTGTGCAGCAGGAACTGCGCCGACTTGCCCATGGCACCCATGAACAGCAGCAGGCAGACGGCGGTCAGGGCATTGGTGTGATTGAGGTGCATGCCGAGGAAGCTGAGCACGACCTGATCGGCGCGGCTATTTGCAGCAAAGGACTGGGCGTTCGAGAAGATCACGTCGAAGCTGACCGAGCCGAACAGCACGAAGACGCCGGCGATGCCGAGCAGGAAGCCGAAGTCGCCGATGCGGTTGACGACGAAAGCCTTGATGGCGGCGGCGTTCGCCGAAGGCTTCTGGAACCAGAAGCCGATCAGCAGGTAGGATGCCAGGCCGACGCCTTCCCAGCCGAAGAACAGCTGCAGCAGGTTGTTGGCAGTCACCAGCATGAGCATCATGAAGGTGAACAGCGACAAATAGGCGAAGAAGCGCGGACGGTTGGGATCGTCGTGCATGTAGCCGATCGAGTATATGTGCACGAGTGTCGAGACCGTGTTGACCACGACGAACATGACGGCAGTCAGCGTGTCGATGCGGAGCTGCCAGGAGACATCGAAGCGGCCGGACTGCATCCAGCGGAACAGGTCTACGACGAGCGTTTCCTGGGTGCCAAGGGCAACCTGGAAGAAGACGATCCACGACAGCACGGCGACGATGATCATCAGGCCGGATGTGAGATATTCCGACGCCTTGGCGCCCATCTGCCTGCCGAAATAGCCGACGATCAGGGCACCGATCAGGGGAAGAAAGACGATTGCCTTATACAACAACATAGCGCGATCAGCCCTTCATCACATTGACGTCTTCCACGGCGATGGAGCCGCGGTTTCGGTAGAAGACCACCAGAATTGCAAGGCCGATGGCAGCTTCAGCAGCAGCGACGGTCAGGATGAACAGCGCGAAGACCTGGCCGACGATGTCGTTCAGGAAAGACGAGAAGGCAACCATGTTGATGTTGACCGCAAGCAGGATCAGCTCGATCGACATCAGGATGATGATGACGTTCTTGCGGTTCAGGAAGATGCCGAAGACGCCGAGCACGAAGAGGATGGCGCTGACCGTCAGGTAGTGGGAAAGACCGATGACCATAGTGTTGTTCCTTTATCCCCGCGTCTCAGCTCAGATGCCCTGCCCGGGCTTGACGGAAACTACCTCGACGGCAGTCGCCGGCGTACGGGCAACCTGTTTGGAAATATCCTGGCGCTTGATGTTCACCCGATGGCGCAGCGTCAGCACGATGGCGCCGATCATCGACACCAGCAGCACGAGGCCGGCGATCTCGAAGAAGAAGACGTAGTTTGTATAGAGGACGTCGCCGAGCGCTGCGGTGTTCGTGCGGGTGGCAAGATCGGGGATGGGCATCGCCACGGTCTTGGCGATCTCAGGCGAAATGACGCTGCCGCCGACCACGACGATCAGTTCGGCAGCGAGGATGATCCCGATTATCGCCCCGATCGGCGCGTAGCTCAAAAGCCCGGAGCGCAGTTCGGCAAAGTCGACGTCGAGCATCATGACGACGAAAAGGAACAACACCGCCACGGCGCCGACATAAACGACCAGCAGGATCATCGCCAGGAACTCGGCACCCAGAAGCAAGAACAGGCCGGCCGCGTTGAAGAATGTCAGGATGAGGAACAGGACCGAGTGAACCGGGTTCCGCGCCGAAATGACCATGAACGCCGACGCTACCGCGATGAAGGCGAACAGATAGAAAAATAGAGCCTGCAGACCCATGTTGGTGCCTTTTTCATCTTCCCCCGGGCAATCGGGAGAAAACCCCCGGCCCGATCCGGCTTCGCAACAATGACGCGAAGCCCCGGTCTATCTTGAACCATGGCGATGGCGAAAAGTGCCGCCGGCCGTCATGGCATATTCAGGCGCAACGGCTCAGCGATAGGGCGAGTCGATTGCGATGTTGCGAGCGATTTCGCGCTCCCAGCGATCGCCGTTATCCAGAAGCCGCTGCTTGTCGAAATACAGTTCTTCGCGGGTTTCCGTGGCAAACTCGAAATTCGGCCCCTCGACGATGGCGTCGACCGGGCAGGCTTCCTGGCAGAAGCCGCAATAAATGCACTTCACCATGTCAATGTCATAACGAACGGTGCGGCGGGTTCCGTCGTTGCGGCGCGGGCCAGCCTCGATGGTGATCGCCTGCGCCGGACAGATCGCTTCGCACAGCTTGCAGGCGATGCAGCGCTCTTCGCCGTTCGGATAGCGGCGCAACGCATGCTCGCCCCGGAAGCGCGGGCTGACCGGTCCCTTTTCGAAGGGATAGTTGATGGTCGCTTTCTGCTTGAAGAAATAGCGCATCGTCAGCAGGAAGGCGCCGGCGAATTCCTTCAGAAACAGCGAGCCGATGGCGTTGGATAATCCGGCCATTTTAAACTCCAAATCTGCATGAAAGCGAGACGGACATGATCATGCCCATCCCGTCAGCTTCAGGACGAATGCGACGATGACGACCATGGCGAGCGACAGCGGCAGGAATACCTTCCAGCCGAGGCGCATGAGCTGGTCGTAGCGGTAGCGCGGAACGAAGGCCTTGACCATGGCGAACATGAAGAACACCAGGCACGACTTGATCAGGAACCAGATGACGCCGGGAACCCAGTTCAGGAACCAGACATCCAGCGGAGGCAACCAGCCGCCGAGGAACAGGATCGTCGTCAGCGAGCACATCATGACGATGGCGCAATATTCGCCGAGCATGAACATCATGTACATCGACGAGCCGTACTCGACCATGTAGCCGGCCACCAGCTCGGACTCCGCTTCAGGAAGATCGAAGGGAGGACGGTTCGTCTCGGCCAGCGCCGAGATGAAGAAGATGATGAACATCGGGAACAGCGACAGCCAATGCCAGTCGAGGAAGGACGAGGGCAAGCCGATCTTGGTGCCAAGGCCGATCTTCTGAGACAGCACGATGTCGGAGAGATTGAGAGAGCCAACGCAGAGCAGCACGGTAACGATCACGAGGCCGATCGAGACTTCGTAGGAGACCATCTGTGCCGCAGAACGCAGCGCGCCGAGGAACGGATATTTCGAGTTCGATCCCCAGCCGGCCATGATGATGGCGTAGACCTCGAGAGACGAGATCGCCAGGATGTAGAGGATGCCGACATTGATGTTGGCGATGACCCAGCCGTTGGCCAGCGGAATAACCGCCCAGGTCATCAGCGCCAGCGTCACCGAAACCAGAGGCGCCAGCAGGAAGACGCCCTTGTTGGCGCCCGCCGGGATCAGCGGCTCCTTGAAAATGAACTTCAAAAGGTCGGCAAACGACTGAAACAGGCCGAAAGGACCGACGACGTTGGGGCCGCGACGCAGTTGCACTGCGGCCCAGATCTTGCGGTCGGCAAGCAGGATGAAGGCGATGAAGACCAGCAGGCAGACGAGCAGCAGGAGCGACTGTCCAACCATGATGATCGTCGGCCAGACGTAGGCCATGAAGAATGAATCCATCGTCCCCTACCCTTACTCTGCCGCAGCCTGGAAGTTGTTGCGGGCCAATGCCGAGCACTCCGCCATAACAGCGGAGGCGCGGGCTATCGGGTTCGTCAAATAGAAGTCTTTGATCGGCGACGCAAACGCGGATTTGCCCATCTTCCCGGCTTTCTTCGACAAAGCGACAATTCTGGCACTGTCAGCCACGGCGATCTCGTCGATCTCAGCGAAATGCGGGAATGCAGCGTAGAGTTTCGACCGCAACTGGCTCAGCGAATCAAATGGCAGCTTCTTTCCGAGGACGTCGGAGAGAGCCCGGAGGATCGCCCAATCCTCGCGCGCATCGCCCGGTGCGAAGCCGGCGCGGTTGCCCATCTGGACACGGCCCTCGGTATTGACCCAGATACCCGACTTCTCGGTATAGGTCGCGCCGGGCAGGATGACGTCGGCGGTGTGGGCACCCTGGTCGCCATGCGACCCGATGTAGACGGTGAACTTGGCGGTCTTGGCCGAGAAATCCATCTCGTCGGCGCCGAGTAGGAACAGAACATCCATCGCCGTCAGCATGGCGGCCGCGTTGACGCCCTTCTCACCCGGCACAAAGCCGAGATCGAGGCCACCGACGCGGGAGGCAACCGTGTGCAGAACGGCAAGCCCGTTCCAGCCCTCGGTGACTGCACCAACTCCGACGGCAAGCTTAGCGACGTTTGCAACGATGTCAGCTGCATCTTCGCGGATGAACGCGCCGGATCCGACGATGATCATCGGGCGTTCGGCATTCTTCAGGATCTCTGCAAAAGCGTGGCCGCCGTTGACGACGTCCAGCAGCGTATCCGGACCTGCACCGAGATAATCGTACTTGTAACGCATCTCGCCGCCTTCACCGATCACGCCGATCGGGAACTTGCCTCGACGCCAGCGCTTGCGGATACGCGCGTTGAGGACAGCAGCCTCATAACGCGGGTTGGCGCCGACGATGAGCAGCGCGTCTGCCGCCTCGATGCCCTCGATGGTCGGATTGAAGACATAGCTGGCGCGACCAAGCGACGGATCGAATGCCGCCCCATCCTGGCGACAGTCGAGGTTTTCAGACCCGAGCGCCTTCATCAGTTCGGAAAGGGCGTACATTTCCTCGACCGAGGCGAGATCGCCGGCGATTGCGCCGATCTTGTCGCCCGACGTGGAGGCGACTGCCGACTTGATCGCGGCAAAGGCTTCCGCCCAGGTAGCGACCTGCAGGCGACCGTCGCGACGGACATAGGGCTTGTCGAGACGCTGCGTCTTCAGGCCGTCCCAGATGTACCGGCTCTTGTCGGAGATCCATTCCTCGTTGATAGCATCGTTGGTGCGCGGCAGGATGCGCATGACTTCGCGACCACGGGTATCGACGCGGATGGCGGAACCGAGCGCGTCCATGACGTCGATCGATTCGGTCTTGTTGAGTTCCCACGGACGGGCCGTGAAGGCGAATGGCTTTGATGTCAGCGCGCCGACCGGGCAGAGGTCCACGACATTGCCCTGCAGCTCGGAGGTCATTGCCTGCTCGAGATAGGTGGTGATTTCTGCATCCTCGCCACGGCCGATGAGGCCTAGCTCGGAGATGCCGCCGACTTCGGTGGTGAAGCGGACGCAGCGCGTGCAGTGGATGCAACGGTTCATCACGGTCTTGACCAACGGGCCGATATATTTGTCCTCGACCGCACGCTTGTCTTCGCGGTAGCGCGACGAGTCGATGCCGAAGGCCATCGCCTGGTCCTGCAGGTCGCATTCGCCACCCTGGTCGCAGATCGGGCAATCCAGCGGATGGTTGATGAGCAGGAATTCCATCACGCCCTCGCGGGCCTTCTTGACCATAGGCGTGTTGGTGAAGATTTCCGGGAGTTCGCCGTTCGGGCCGCCTCTGATATCGCGCACGCCCATAGCGCAGGAAGCCTGCGGCTTCGGCGGTCCGCCCTTGACCTCGATCAAGCACATGCGGCAGTTGCCGGCGACTGACAAGCGTTCGTGGAAACAGAAGCGCGGAACTTCGGCGCCGGCTTCCTCGCACGCCTGGATGAGCGTGTAGTGATCCGGGACTTCGATCTCTTTGCCGTCAATCTTCAGTTTTGCCATCGTCCACTCAGTCCTGTTTCGCATTTGCCGCCGGACCCGGCTGCAACAAATTCATGACCGCAACAGCCTCGCCGTCAAACGGCCGAGAAGCCGCGCGCGATGCAATTGCCTAGCATTCCGCCTACAGAGACCACCACCCGGTCGCCCGCTGCCCCCAAGCACCCGAATCAACGGAGACGATCCGCAACACGGCTGCTTCCTTCATTCTACCGACAGTTGCCCGGGTCAACCGCGTATCTGTCGCCATCTCGTCGGGTCACCGCTTTCGCTGCCCCGCAACAGTCGGAGGGCGGCGCCTATTCGTGCGTCGCCATTACCGTTATTCCTATTCCGCCGCCTCGAGTACGGCGCCGTGGTCCAGCGCGTTGGCACTGTACTGGTCGATACGCTTTTCGATCTCGGGACGGAAATGCCGGATCAGGCCCTGCACTGGCCATGATGCCGCGTCGCCAAGTGCGCAGATCGTGTGGCCTTCGATCTGCTTGGTGACCTGCAGAAGCATGTCGATCTCGCGCTTCTGGGCATTGCCCTTCGCCATGCGCTCGAGCACCCGCCACATCCAGCCGGTACCTTCGCGGCACGGCGTGCACTGGCCGCAGCTCTCGTGCTTGAAGAAGGCCGAGATGCGGGCAATCGCCCTGATGACGTCGGTGGACTTGTCCATGACGATAGAGGCGCCGGTACCGAAGGACGAACCTGCGGCCCGCATGCCGTCGAAATCCATAATGCCGTCGATCATGTCCTTGGCAGGAACGATCGGGCAGGATGCGCCGCCGGGAATGACCGCCAGCAGATTGTCCCAGCCGCCGCGGATGCCACCGGCATGCTTTTCTACGAGCTCGCGGAAGGTGATCCCCATGCTTTCTTCAACGGTGACCGGCTTATTGACGTGACCGGACAGCATGAAAAGCTTGGTGCCGACGTTGTTCGGGCGACCTATGCCGGAGAACCATGCAGCGCCACGGCGCAGGATGGTCGGCGCAACGGCGATTGACTCGACGTTGTTGACCGTCGTCGGGCAGCCGTAGAGGCCCATATTGGCCGGGAACGGCGGCTTCAGGCGCGGCTGGCCCTTCTTGCCCTCGAGGCTTTCGAGCAGCGCGGTTTCCTCGCCGCAGATGTAGGCGCCGGCGCCGTGATGGACGATGATGTCGATGTCGTAGCCGAGCTTGTTATTCTTGCCGAGCAGGCCGGCATCATAGCATTCGTCGATCGCCGCCTGAAGCGCCTCGCGCTCGCGGATGTATTCGCCGCGCACGTAGATGTAGGCGTGGTTGGCGCCCATGGCGAAGGAGGCTATGACGCAGCCTTCGATCAGCGTGTGCGGATCGTGGCGCAGGATGTCGCGGTCCTTGCAGGTGCCCGGCTCCGATTCGTCGGCGTTGACGACGAGGTAGTGCGGGCGTCCGTCGTTTTCCTTCGGCATGAACGACCATTTAAGGCCGGTCGGGAAGCCGGCGCCGCCACGACCGCGCAGGCCGGAGGCTTTCATCTCGTTGATGATCCAGTCGCGACCCTTTTCGAGGATCTGTTTGGTGCCGTCCCAGTGGCCACGGCTCATGGCGCCCTTCAGCGACTTGTCGCGAAGGCCGTAGATGTTTGTGAAGATGCGATCCTGATCGTTCAGCATGTGCTTATTCCGCCGGTTCGTCGATTATTTCGAGACGTGTTTCGATGCATGACAGTCGCATGTTCATACGTCCAACAGATCTATACAGATTGGCAACGTCGCCGCGAGCAGCGTTTGCGTTTAGCGTGTGGACTGTAAGCCGACCACGGGTCGACGCGACGCATTCATACGCTTCGGCGTTTCCGAGAACCATGTCGGCCAGAATAGGCTTCATGCTCATCTGGAGACGATCATTCGTGACGTTGGCCATTCCTGTCATCATCACTGCGGCTTCTTGGGCGTTGGCGCTGCAGGCGCTTCAGCCGGCTCTGTGGCGCCGGCCTTGGCCGGACCGGACGCTGTGTTGTCCGCCTTTGCCGGCTGTGCGTTCGGAGTACCCGCTGGCGCTGCCGACTTGCCATCGGCCGGGCTCTTCAGCGCAGCGTTGGTCTCGGCATCCGTGCTTTTCGGCTTTGCTGCCTCAGACGGCGGCGTTGTCGCGCCTTCAGCGGCAGGGGCAGCAGGCTCCGGCGGCTTGTCCTCTGCCTTGGTGTAGGGCTGGTATTCGCCGAGAAGAGCCGTCGGGCCACCTTCGGGGGAGGAGAACCAGCGGTCGATCTGCGGACCCGGCTTGATCTCGGCGCCCTTGCCGGCCTCGAACGTGTCGATGATCTCGCTAAGCCGTTCCGGTGTCAGGTCTTCGTAGGTATCGCGGCCGATCATCACCATCGGTGCATTGACGCAGGCCCCGAGACATTCGACCTCTTCCCAGGACAACGTGCCCTCGGCATTGCGGGCGAAGGTGTGCTCGTGGATCTTGCTCTTGCAGACATCCATCAGCTTCTGCGAGCCGCGCAGCATGCAAGGGGTCGTGCCGCATACCTGCACATGGGCGCGGGTGCCGACCGGTTGCAGCTGGAACTGGGTGTAGAAGGTAGCGATTTCCAGGACGCGGATATAGGCCATGCCGAGGATATCGGCGACCTTTTCGATCGCAGCCTTGGACACCCAGCCTTCCTGATCCTGCGCGCGCATCAGCACCGGGATCACCGCCGATTGCTGGCGACCTTCCGGATATTTCTGGATAGTCCGGTCCACCCATGCGGAATTCTCGTCGCTGAACGCGAAGCCGGCAGGCTGGAACTGATTTTCTGCTAGTCGACGAACGGACATACTTTCACGCCTTATCTCAGTTTATGGAACCACACCGCGCGCCCGTCAGGGACTGGAACTCGCAGGCATAGGCCGACTGGTCTTTCTGCATAAATACGATGAACTTGCCGCCATTCGGCACGGCGGCCTTGATATCATAACCCTTGTTCAGAAGCTCTGCCATGGTCTGCTCGCCAGAGGCTGCTCCCGAGCCGGTGCTGTCGCCGGTAATCGGCTTGCCCACCACCTGCCCCATCGAGCCAAGCTTGGTCGTCGTCTGCTGCGCAGAGGCAGCCGACGCAAACATCAAAGCGGCAATGACGAGGGGAAGACGCTGCATCAGCGGTCGACCTCGCCGAAGACGATGTCGAGCGACCCGAGAACTGCGGTGACGTCGGCCAGCTGGTGCCCACGGCAGAGGAAATCCATTGCCTGCAAGTGAACGAAGCCCGGAGCACGGATCTTGCAGCGGTATGGCTTGTTAGATCCATCAGCCACCAGGTAGACGCCGAACTCGCCCTTCGGCGCCTCGACGGCCGCATAAACTTCGCCGGCCGGCACGTGGTAGCCCTCGGTGTAGAGCTTGAAATGGTGGATGAGGCCTTCCATCGAGCGCTTCATGTCGCCGCGCTTCGGCGGCACGACCTTGCCGTCCAGCGACGACACAGGACCGGTCTTGGCGACGCCGAGAAGACGGTCGACGCACTGCTTCATGATCCGCACCGACTGGCGCATCTCTTCCATGCGTATCAGGTAGCGGTCGAAGCAATCGCCGTTCTTGCCGATGGCGATGTCGAATTCGAGATCGGAATAGCATTCGTAGGGCTGCGAGCGACGCAGGTCCCACTTGGCACCGGAGCCACGGATCATGACGCCGGAAAAGCCCATGTTCCAGGCGTCTTCCAGCTTCACTACGCCGATATCGACGTTGCGCTGCTTGAAAATGCGGTTGCCGGTGAGCAGACCTTCGATGTCATCGAGGATCTTCAGGAAGGGATCGCACCACTTGCCTATGTCTTCGACGAGCTCCGGTGGAATGTCCTGATGGACGCCGCCCGGACGGAAATAGGCTGCGTGTAACCGAGCGCCGCAAGCGCGCTCGTAGAAGATCATCAGCTTTTCGCGCTCTTCGAAGCCCCAGACCGGCGGCGTCATGGCACCCACGTCCATCGCCTGTGTCGTGACGTTCATGATGTGCGACAGGATGCGGCCGATTTCCGAATAGAGCACACGAATCAACTGCCCGCGAATGGGTATCTCGAGGCCAAGCAGCTTTTCGACGCCGAGCGCAAAGGCGTGCTCCTGGTTCATCGGCGCAACGTAGTCCAGCCGATCGAAATAGGGCACAGCCTGCAGATAGGTCTTGGTCTCGATCAATTTCTCGGTGCCACGATGCAGCAGGCCGATATGCGGATCGACGCGCTCGACAATCTCCCCATCCAGCTCCAGCACCAGACGCAGCACGCCATGCGCAGACGGATGCTCCGGACCGAAGTTGATCGTGAAATTACGGACGTTGTGTTCAGTCATTGCTCGTCGCTCCGCTCCTGCAGGCATTAGCCATTAGGCAATAGGCAGTCGGTTCAGTCTTAGCCTTCATTTGCTCCGTACCTCCTGCAGGCGCCGCACGAGAGAGCGAAGCATTTTTCCGATTTCTTCACTTGTGGAAAGCGCCGTTTCAAGTTGATGCGCCTCAATCAATCCCACGCGTGAACACAGTATGAGATGCGTTTCCAATTCCTTCAGCGAACCCTGCGCGATCTTCAGATGATGAACGTACGCGCCCGTCGTTTCTCGTCCGTAACCTTCGGCAATATTCGCCGCAACAGAGGCCGCGGAACGTCTTATCTGCGAAACGAGGCCGTAGATTTCGTCTTTGGGAAAAGTCTTGGTCAGGCTGTAGCAGTCAACTGCAATATCCATCGAGCGCTTCCACACTATCAGATCCTGATAAGAGTTAATCGCCGTCGCAGTCTCCCCCACTATTGCCTACTGCCTATTCCCCAAAGCCTAACCTACTGCCTACTGCTTCGCCTTCTCGTCACCCGGCAGCACCACGGGCGGGAGGACGTAGTCCGTGCCTTCCCAGGGGCTGAGGAAGTCGAAATTGCGAAATTCCTGTTTCAGTTCCACCGACTCGTAGACGACCCGCTTGGCCAGATCATCGTAGCGTACTTCGACGAAGCCGGTTGTCGGGAAATCCTTGCGCAGCGGATGGCCCTCGAAACCGTAGTCGGTCAGGATACGGCGAAGGTCCGTGTGGCCGGAGAAGGTGATCCCGAACAGGTCCCATGCCTCGCGCTCGAACCAGTCTGCACCGCGAAATACACCGCCGGCGGACGGAACGGCACGGTCTTCCGTCGTGACGAGCTTGATGCGGATGCGCAGGTTCTTCGTCGGCGACATAAGGTGGTAAACCACGTCGAAACGCTCCGGCCTCTGTGGCCAGTCTACGCCGCAGATATCGGTGAGCGCGATGAACGCACATTTCGGATCGTCGCGCAGAAATGTCAGGAGCGCAACGATGTTGTCTGCATCGGTTACGAGCGTCAGTTCGCCGAACTTGATCTCCGACGAGGAAACCAGCGTACCGCGCGCTTCGCCGATGTAGGCTGCAAGTTCGCTCAGGGCTTCAGTCATTATACTTTGTCCCTCGATCTAGCGTTCGATCGTGCCGGTGCGGCGGATCTTTTTCTGCAGCAGGAGCACGCCGTAGAGGAGCGCTTCTGCCGTGGGAGGACAGCCCGGGACGTAGATATCGACAGGCACGACGCGGTCGCAGCCGCGCACGACCGAGTAGGAATAGTGGTAGTAGCCGCCACCATTGGCGCAGGATCCCATCGAGATCACATAGCGCGGCTCAGGCATCTGGTCGTAGACCTTGCGGAGCGCCGGGGCCATCTTGTTGGTGAGCGTGCCCGCCACGATCATCACGTCGGACTGGCGCGGAGAGGCGCGCGGTGCAACACCGAAGCGCTCCATGTCGTAGCGTGGACCGGAGACCTGCATCAGGCCTTCCACGGCGCAGCAGGCGAGCCCGAACTGCATCCACATCAGCGAGCCGGTACGAGCCCAGGTGATGAGGTTGTCGGTGGTTGTCGTCAAGAAGCCCTTGTCGGCCAGCTCGTTGTTAACTTCGCCGAAAAACGGATCGTTGCTGCCGATGGGACGGCCGGTCGACGGATCGACAAGGCCCTTCGGCTGCGGCGCGATCAGCGTCGCGTTGCTATTGCCTACTCCCATTCCAGGGCTCCCTTTTTCCATTCATAGACGAATCCGATGGTCAGCACGCCGAGAAATACCATCATGGACCACAGCCCGAACCAGCCGATCGATGAGAACGACACTGCCCACGGAAACAGGAAGGCAACTTCCAGATCGAAGATGATAAAGAGAATCGACACAAGGTAGAAGCGAATGTCGAATTTCATGCGGGCATCGTCGAAGGCGTTGAAGCCGCATTCGAAGGCCGAAAGCTTTTCCGGATCCGGTGCCTTGAAGGCGACGGCAAAAGGCGTGACCAGCAGCGCAAGGCCGATGATCAGGGCAATTCCGATGAAGATTGCGATCGGAATATAGGCGCTCAGAAGTCCAGTCATGGTGTCCATCCCTGCCTGCGGGGGGAAGCGCCGGGGCGGCACCTCGGGGCGATTGCCCAGCAAGCGAAAGAGCATTGCAACACGCCGTGGTTAGCGCAGGCGACGCGCCGGTGCAAGAGCTTTGACGGGGGATTTGGACGCGCGTCAGGACACGTCGGCTGCAAAGCATAATACCTATGCGCGCAGACAGAGCAAACGACGGGGCAGCACAGGTCGGCAGGCTACTGAATTATCATTGAAAATAACGACTTATCGGAAGCTGCAATGTCTTGCGCGACCAGACATCGGATCACGTAGCAGGAGAAACCGCATGGCTTCGATGCCACTATGCCGCACTTTCGAAGGTTTTCTGGGAGGGGTCATCAGCGTTGGCTAATGGCGCGAGTGACGGGGCTCGAACCCGCGACCTCCGGCGTGACAGGCCGGCACTCTAACCAACTGAGCTACACCCGCGCATATTATGTGGCCCTAAAGCCGTGACCCCAAACAACCGGAAAGGCGATCTTCAGAAGATCTGCTTAACTTGAAATGGCGCGAGTGACGGGGCTCGAACCCGCGACCTCCGGCGTGACAGGCCGGCACTCTAACCAACTGAGCTACACCCGCAATTCATTTCAAGCATTCCGGACACTTGCGTATCCAACCGAGCGGCTCGCCGTTCGATGAGCGGCTAACTACGAGGTTCGCCTTTTGGTGTCAAGCAGCTTTGAAGACAATTCCATGACCGCCGGTGATTTGTTTTGGATGACCATCCGGGGCTTCCCGCAAAGCACGTTGGAGCCGCCGTTTGCCGCCAAAACCATCGAGCCCGAAGCAGCGTTGCCTTTGCCCTCGGCCGAAATCCGGAGCCGATTCGTGCTCGCCGCATTGGTTGGTTCGAATACAGCCCTCCCCGCAGGCTCGCGGCACCTCGTGTGCGGAGCCCTTGCTATGATCCATGCCCGGGATGCCGGCGTATGTCTTGCAACGGCGTGCCAACGGGTGACGCCGGCAATCACGGGAGAGAATAGATGCGTTTTGGACGAACCCTTATCGCCGCCGCCCTGCTGCAGCTGGTGGGCGTGGCCGGAGCATCCGCCGCCGATCTGCGGCTTGAACAGTACTTTGCGGGGCACACCGTGGCGACCGGGCATTTTGGCGCAATCAACGGCGTCAGCCGCGATTTCAAGGTCAAGCTTACGGGCACATCGTCGGGCAAGCATTTTTCCCTGCGCGAGGACTTTCGCTATGCGGACGGCGAGACCGACCGCAAGACCTGGCGCTTCACGCGCACCGGACCCAACACTTATCGCGGTACGCGAGAGGATGTGGTCGGCGACACCGAGGTGAAGATTACCGGCCAGACCGCGAGATTCACGTACCTGGTCAACCTCGAACCGAAGGGCAAACCCAACATCGTCCGGTTCCATGATTCGATGGTCGTCCAACCGGATGGCAGCATTATCAACAACGCCTGGGTAACGAAATATGGCTTCCCCGTTGCGCGCACGCATGTGGTCTTCACGCGCCCCTGAGCCTAAAGCCTGATGAGATCGAGCTCCTTGCCGATCTCGCGGGTGGCGATATCGACGACACTCATTTCATGGGTGAAGAGAATCGTCTGGAACCGATCAGCCGTACCGCAGAGAGCTTTGAGGCCCGATGCGGTGCGATCATCGTCGAACGTCTGGAAAATGTCGTCGACAATCAGCGGCGCTGGCTCGTTGCGCGCTGAATAGTCCTCGAGGAAGGCAAGCCGCAGAGCAAGGTACAGCTGGTCGCCGGTGCCTTCGCTGAGGCCGTCGAGCGGCACTTTCTCGCCACCCGTCCGCTCCGCCTGCAGCTGCAGCTCGTCCCTGTCGTCGTACAGCTGCACCAGGCGCGAAAAACGGCCACCGGTCAGCACAGAGAACAACTCCCCTGCCCGGCGCATCACAGGATCTGCCTGCCGCTCTCGGTAGGTTTCCATGGATGACGCCAGCAGGCTCGATGCCAGCTTGAGGACCAGCCATTCGCGGGCGAGCGCCTTGGCCTCCGCCTCCGCCGCGTTTTTCTGGAAGACGGCCAATTCCGCGCCCGCACCGTTCTCGAGCAGCTGGCGTTGCCGCTGGTTTTCCGCGAGCCGCACGTTCAAGTCCGCAAACCGGCTCAGCTGGGTCTGGTCTCGGGCAGCCAGCTGCTCGATTTCGAGCTCCGCTACAACCCGGTCGAAACCCGATAGGCCGGCCCGGACATGTGCCTCATCCTGTCCGTTTGCCTGCAGTGCAAATCGCGCCCGGCTTTCAGCGAGCCGGCTTTGCAGGCGGCGGCGCTCCTCAAGCCGCGCCAGAAGCGCATCGAGGTCATGCTCACCCGGCACCTGTATTGAAAGTGCGGCGAGTTCGGCCTCGACCTCCTCCATATCCGACCGGCATCGTGCCAGCCGTAACCCGGCCTGCTGGCGGGCCTTTTCCAGAGCCGCGCGGCGCTGGTCGCCGGCATTGGCCGACACGGCCCGCTCGTGCAGCGCTTCTGCGGCGGCATCGGGCGCCAGCGGCTTCAGGTCCGGCGCGATGGCGTTCACGAGATCCCGTACGGCGTGCTCGAAGGCTGTCGTATCGCGCTGCATGCCACGGACGCGGCGGCGGCGGTTTTCCCGCTCCGTCAGCGTTTCCGGCAGCGACTTCCATATCTCGATCGCCGCCTCCGCCATATCGACGGTGGTGCCTTCCGGTAGCCCTATCGCCAGCGCGGCGTTGGCAAAGGCTGCCTCGAATTTGGCGATGGAGACGTTGATATCCGACTGGCGCTGTTCGAGACTGGCGATGTTTTCCCGCGCCGCAGCGCGCTTGCCCTCGAGCGACCGGCTATCGGTCCAGCGCTCGGCTATCGTCTCGATGTGTCGCGACAGGCCACGAGCCAGCGCCGATGGCGCAAGGGAGGCGGCGGCGCTGTATCCGGTCGCATCGGCGAGGTCTGCAAGCACCGGTCCGAGCCGCGCTTCCTTGCGTTTCAGTTCAGCCAGTTCGTCCCTGATGTCGTCGAGGGTTTCACGCTGCCTGGAGAGAGCGTCGACGGCGCGGCGCCAGTCGATCATGCGGTCCGGCGACAACGGTTTGACACCGGCCGGCTCGAACAGCTGCCGGTATGTTTTACGCGCAGCCTCGAGCGCCTTGTCTTTGGTAAAGCTCTCGGACCGTGCGGCCTCCAGTTGCGGGTCGAGTTCGGCCTGCCGCAGACGGAGCTGCGTGTGACGCGAGACACGGTCGGCGTTGGCCAGCGCCAGGTCGGCCAACCTGTCGGCTTCGCGGATGGCTTGCGACACCACTTCTGCATTATCCTTGGTAGATTTCGGTGCGGCAGCGAAGGATTGCCAAACCCCGTCTCTCAGGATGCGCGCCTCGGCGATCTCTTCGCGGGTGACGATCGAGCCCTCGTGCTGCATACCGGCGATCTTTGCGACGATCTCGCTGGCCTCGTTCTCCAGCGCCGCCAGTCGGTTGGCAGCATCGCGGCTATCGGCCTCGGCCTCTGCCAGGGTGTCGCCCTGCTTGGCGAGTGCTGCGATATCCGGCAGGGGAACGGACAGCAGCCGCTCGAGGTCGTCTATCGCAGGCGACATTCGGGCGGTGGCCGCCTCGAGGTCTCTCTCCAGACGCTCCACCTGAACAGCAACGGCATCCAGACGCGACAGTTCAGACAGATCGGGCTGCAGAACGGTCATCTGCTCCTGATAGGGCTTGGGGTCGATGAGCCTGCCGCTCGCCGCCGTCTCCTCAAGGCGCCGCAACTGGTCACGCGCCTCGGCCAGTCTCTGGCCGACATCCGAATGATCGCGCTGCAGGGCCATGCCCTCGCTGGTGAGCCTGCGGATGCGCGCGAGTTCCGCGTCGCTTGGCTGAACGCGTTCGACCTCGGCCACATCGCTGAGGCCAAGCCTGCGGGCGAACTGCACCAGACGGGCGTCGAACTCATCGATCTCGCCCGATACGCGCTGCATGTCCTTGGTCTTGGAACGATAATCGGCTGTCTCGGCGTAGCGGGCCATGATCGCCGGCGCCGCTGCCCGTATCGCCTCATCTACAGGGGTGGCGCTGATGTCGTCGGCAATGCGGCCCATCTCGGCATCGGCAACGCGGATCGCAGCCTCTACCGCCTGACGACGCGCCAGCGCTTGCGCCAGCTCCGTTGCAAAAGGCTGCGGCAGGGCGGCAAGGTCGACGAACTCGGCTAGCCGATCCTGCTCCGCATCGATTTCCGCCAGCACCGGCTCCAGCGTTTTCAGCATGGTGAGGCGATCGAGGGTGTGCCTGGTCTCCTGTCGCTCCGCCTGAAGCGCTGCCAGCTGGGCCTCGATATCGGCAGCATCGGCCAAAAGCCGTTTCCAGTCGCCGGATTTCAGCTCGCTGTCCCGCTCGGCGCGCTTGGCCTCGTCATGGCGCTCGAGCACTTGGTAGAACGACCGATCCTTGGATTTTCGCGGCCCGAAGATGAGATCGGCCTCATTCTCCAGCGACTGCTTCAGCTGCGTCAGGCCGAGCAGACCGGAGGCCGCCGAAAACAGCAGGCTGCCGATCTCGCCGCCACCTTTCAGCATCGCGGCAGCACCAAGGCGCAGGCGATCGGAATTCAGCCCGAAGGCACGCTCGAAAACATCGCGGTTGAGACTCCCGATAAAGGCTGCAAGCGCATCCTCCGGCAATGCGGTTTCCGCGGCGTCTGCCGACAGCAGCGTGTTCTTGCGGCCACGACGGCGGCGGAAGGCAAGGCTCTGGCCGCCTTGGCTGACAATTTCGGCGCCGACCCGCAATGTGTTGGCCTCGTGCAGGAAACTGTACTCGGCAGCCGTCGGGAAACCGAACATCAAATCGGAAATCGCAGCCAGAGCCGACGACTTTCCGGCCTCATTGGGCCCGTAGATGATGTGCAGCCGCGCGTCCGGCCGGAATTTCAGGGTGCGGTCTGTGAGTGCGCCGTAACGCAGGATTTCCAGGCTCTTGAAACGCATCGGCTAGACCGCCCCTCCGGACCGGGCAACCAGCAGGTCGCGGGCTTCGGCCAGCAGCGATTGCAGATCGACGTCCAGCGGCTGTTCCTGGGCGCCGAGACCGCCCGGCAGCTTGGCGACGATTTCCGATAGACGGGCCTCAGCCTCCGAGATCACGGCCGGCGGCAAGTCTGACGCCGGCGGGATCAAGGCGTCCAGGTCCAGCCCGGCAGTCGCGCTGGCGGTGACAGCGCGACCTGCCGGATCCTCAAGCCTGATCTCAAGCTTCTCCAGCCAGATGTCGGCGTGCGCACGATGGCAGGCTGCCTGTACTTCATCGTGAAAATCCCGGCGGCGGGCAATGATCGCCTTGCGGACGTGGCTTTCGCCGGAAAGCCGGATGCGTAGAGCCAGGATGCGTTCCTCCATAGCCTCGACCAGCGGCTCGACTGCCTGCTGGATACGACGCAGGATCGCCTGCTGATCGTCATCGACATCGACAAGGACGGCGAGTTCGCCGAAGCGTGCCTCGTCGACGATGATCCGGGTGTGGGTGACGATACCATCCTCGACACTCACCAGCAGCGCGCCCTTTGGGCCGCATTCGCGGATGCTTCGTCCCTGCAGGTTGCCGGGAAACAGGATCGCCGGGTTTTCAGCCAGCAACTCGTATTCGTGAACATGGCCGAGCGCCCAGTAGTCGTAACCGCGCGAGCGCAGGTCGTCGAGCGAACAGGGGGCATAGTTGGCATGCGGCTCGCGGCCGGTCAGCGAGGTGTGCAGCACGCCGATGTTGAACCAGCCGGGGACCGCGGCCGGATAGCCGAGCGCCAGGTTGTCGGTCGCCGAGCGGTCGGCAAAGCCCTGCCCGTGCAGCGCGACTTTCAGGGCCTCCAGCTTGAACGTGCCGGGTTTGCCAGTCGGAAACTGGTGGACGTTATCGGGCAGCGTGATCGTCCGGGTGATGACACTTTCGGCGTCGTGGTTGCCCTTCAGCAGATAGACGGGGATACCAGCCCGCTCCAGCCGCGCCATCTCGCGGTTGAAGAACAACCCGATCTTGTTGTCCTTCCAGTCGCCGTCGTAGACGTCACCGGCGATGACGAAGAAATCCACCCTGCGCTCGACCGCTCGATCGACCAGCGTCGAGAAGGCCTTGCGGCTGGCATCGACGAACACAGCTGCAATGTCGGCATCCTTCAGTGCCAGCCCCTGGAAGGGACTGCCAAGATGGAGGTCGGCGGCGTGGATAAAGGTGAATGAGGACATGCTCTCCAGACAGCAAAGGCGTCGAGCACCTTTTTTAAGCGTCTTCGGCAGCGAATGCTATGGCGACAGGTCGCTCGTCCCGGGGTTATCCAGCGTTAACGGCTTGCCGCCGGCACGCTGCCTATGCCGGGATTTCGACAGTCAACGAAAAGCGTGCGGTTGCCGCAGGGGCGAGGATCTCTGAGTATGGCCTGTCGGCCAGTTCCTTCGAGCCATCGATCTTCGCTGCCGTGCCATGCCAGGGTTCGACGCACAGGAACGGGGCACCGGGTTTGGACCACAGCGCGAGGTTCGGGAGATTTTCGAAAGCGAAACGAAGATGTGGCCCGCCCTCCGCGCCATAGGTAAGCCCCTGCCCTGCACCCTCCGGAAAGATCATCGCATCCGCATCGAACATTGCATGATCGAGCTGCAGATGGCCGGCCTTGAACGGCGATGGAAGGGTGCCGGGCTTTACGAGACCGCCCTGGAGCCTCACCAGCGCCGGTTCGGCGCCATTATCGAGGGTAACGCCGTGTGGCTGCCCTTCGCATCCCGGCAGCGGCCAGACGAAGGCTGAGTGGAAGCCAAGGCCGAACGGCATCGGCGTGTTGCCGAGATTACTGACTTCGGCAGAAACCGTCACCGCCCGCCCCGCGATCCGATGCTCGACGGCGAGCCGGAATTCAAAGGGGTATACCGCCCGCGTTTCTGCCGAGGCTGCAAGTTCGTGCCGGCTCATGGTCGCGGTCGATGCTGCGAGGACAAACTCGCTGCGCCGGGCAAAGCCGTGCTGCCCCATGGGATAGGTCTTGCCATCGATCGTCAGCTGGTCGTCAGGAGCCCTGCCGACGATGGGAAACAGGATCGGCGAGCGACCGGTCCAGAACGCGGCATCGCCATTCCAGAGATAGGAACGCCCATCGTCTGATGTCAGTGCCTGCATTTCAGCGCCGAGAGACGAAATGTCGACGGTGAGGAATTCGTTGGAGAGGCGAATGGGCGTCGGCATGGCGGATACTCATGACTTCGAGTCGAGATGGAGCTTACCGGGGCGACCTCGGGATTTCCAGCGAGGAGACGAATTTACCGGCGCCGACCACGACGTTGGTTGCCGCGCCGCACCCCGCCTCTATCTGCGTCTCGGTCGTACACGAGATCCGCTTGCTGCACACGAAGCCGCCTGCTACGCCGACACCCATCCACCGGAGGAGGAATACCATGAGATACCATCCATTTGGACGCACACCATTCATCGTCAGCGACGTCGGTTTCGGCGCCTGGCAGATCGGCGGCGCCTGGGGCGACGTCAGCGAGGCCGATGGGCGGGCCGCATTAAACGCAGCGCTCGATGCCGGCATGAGCTTCATCGATACTGCCGACGTCTATGGCGACGGTCGCTCGGAAAAAATCATCGCCGAAGTGCTGAAGACACGTGGCGGCGAGCGGCCGATGGTCGCCACCAAGGCCGGCCGGCGGCTCGATCCACATGTCGCAGACGGCTACACCAAGGCCAACATCGAGGCCTTTGTCGACCGGAGCCTGAAGAACCTTGGCGTCGACAGCCTCGATCTGGTGCAACTCCATTGCCCGCCGACGGAAGTCCTCTATCGGCCTGAGGTTTTCGAGGCTCTGAGCGAGATGCAGACGGCGGGCAAGATCAAGGGATATGGCGTCAGCGTCGAAAAGGTCGAAGAAGCGCTGAAGGCTATCGAATTCCCGGGCGTCGTCAGCATCCAGATCATCTACAACATTTTCCGCCAGCGTCCGTCCGACCTGTTTTTCGCAGAGGCACGACGCCGGAATGTTGCCGTCATCGCCCGCGTGCCGCTGGCAAGCGGCCTGCTCTCCGGCAAGATCAACTCCGCCACGGCATTCGCTGACGACGACCACCGCAAGTTCAACCGCAACGGCGAGGCCTTCGATGTCGGCGAGACCTTTGCCGGCGTGCCGTTCGAAGTCGGGCTGCAGGCCGTAGAGGAGGTCCGCAAGCTGGTGCCGGAGGGGACGACCATGGCGGCCTTCGCACTGCGCTGGATCCTCATGAGCGACGCCGTGACGGTGGTCATTCCGGGGGCTAGAAACGGCGAGCAGGCGAAGGCAAATGCCGCCGCAGCCGATCTGGCGCCGCTATCGGCCGATGTCATGGCGGCCACGCGCGACGTCTACGACAGGCTCGTCGCACCGCACGTGCATCAGCGCTGGTAAACGAAAAAGGGTCCGGCAAAAACCGGACCCTCTTATAAGCGCCGCCAGCATGGATCGCCGTGATCCGGCCGGCAAAGCGAAATCAGCTGTTAACGGATTCCTTCAGGCCCTTGCCGGGCGTGAACTTCGGCACGTTGCGAGCCGGAATGTCGACTTCAGCGCCGGTCGACGGGTTACGACCCTTGGACGCTGCACGGTGAGAAACGGTGAAGCTACCGAAACCGGCGAGACGAACGTCGCCACCGCTCTTCAGTGCGCCCTGCACAACCTCAAAAACAGCGTCAACAGCGGATGCTGCATCAGCCTTGGTGATGCCGGCTTTCTCGGACACAGCAGACACGAGTTCATTCTTGTTCATGTTTCCAACCCTTTCTTCGGTATGAAACGACTCAATCGTTTAAGCCGGGCGCAGAATACGTAAGCTCTGGCCCGTCGCAACCCAAAAGCCCTGCAAAGCAAGGAAAAGCAAGCATTCCTGCGTTGTTTTCACAGAAAAGGCCGGCGATTAAGCCGGCCTTTTTGGTGAATTATGTCAATTCGGCACAAGTATGGCAAAAGCCAACATCAATGCGCAATCGCATTGCCGAAGTCATCGACGCCTTCGACGGTCGCAATTAGCGGCGTTTCGATCGATCCATCCCACTCGATAGCCACAGGCTGGCGGATCAGCGCATGCTTGATCACCTCGCCCATGCGCGACACCGGAATGATCTCCATGCCGTTCTTGACGTTGTCCGGGATCTCCGCCAGGTCCTTGGCGTTTTCTTCCGGGATAAGCACCGTCTTGATACCGCCGCGAAGGGCAGCGAGCAGCTTTTCCTTCAGGCCGCCAATCGGCAGAACGCGACCGCGCAGCGTGATCTCACCGGTCATGGCCACATCCTTGTTGACGGGGATGCCGGTCATGATCGACACGATGGCGGTGGCCATAGCGACGCCTGCAGACGGACCGTCCTTCGGCGTTGCCGCTTCCGGAACGTGGACGTGGATGTCCGACTTGTCGAAGCGCGGCGGCTCGATACCGAAATCGACGGCTCGCGAACGGACGTAGGACGCCGCTGCCGAGATCGATTCCTTCATCACTTCCTTCAGATTGCCGGTGACCGTCATGCGGCCCTTGCCCGGCATCATCACGCCTTCAATCGTCAGCAACTCGCCACCGACTTCCGTCCATGCCAGACCGGTCACAACGCCAACCTGATCCTCGCGCTCGGCTTCACCATGGCGGAACCGGGGAACGCCCAGATACTGGTCGATATTGTCTGCGGTCACGGCAACAGAGGTTGCCTTGCCCTTGATGATCTCGGTGACCGCCTTGCGGGCGAGCTTCATCAATTCACGCTCGAAGCTGCGGACGCCGGCCTCGCGGGTGTACTGCTGGCTGATCGCCATCAGGGCATCGTCGCTGACCGAGAATTCGTGCGGCTGCAACGCATGTTCCTTGATAGCCTTCGGCAGCAGGTGCCGCTTGGCAATTTCGCGCTTTTCATCCTCGGTGTAGCCGGCAATACGGATCACTTCCATGCGGTCCATCAAAGGTGCAGGGATGTTCAGCGTATTGGCCGTGGTGATGAACATCACGTCCGAAAGATCGTATTCGACTTCCAGATAGTGGTCCTGGAATGTGCCGTTCTGCGCCGGATCGAGCACCTCCAGCAGGGCGGAAGAGGGATCGCCACGGAAATCCTGGCCCATCTTGTCGATTTCGTCGAGCAGGAAGAGCGGGTTGGACTTCTTGGCCTTCTTCATCGACTGGATGACCTTGCCGGGCATCGAGCCGATGTAGGTGCGGCGGTGACCGCGGATCTCGGCCTCGTCGCGCACGCCGCCGAGTGCCATACGGACATACTCGCGGCCGGTCGCCTTGGCGATCGACTGGGCAAGCGATGTCTTGCCGACGCCGGGAGGACCGACGAGGCACAGGATCGGGCCCTTCAGCTTCGACGAACGCGCTTGCACGGCGAGATATTCGACGATGCGCTCCTTGACCTTGTCGAGACCGAAGTGGTCGTCCTCAAGGATCTTCTCGGCAGCGGCGAGATCGGTCTTGACCTTGGACTTCTTGTTCCACGGAATACCAAGCAGCCAGTCGAGATAGTTGCGCACGACGGTGGCTTCCGCCGACATCGGGCTCATCTGCCGCAGCTTCTTCAGCTCGGCATCGGCCTTTTCCCTGCCTTCCTTGGAAAGCTTGGTCTTGTTGATGCGCTCTTCCAGCTCGGCCATCTCGTCGCGGCCTTCCTCGCCGTCGCCGAGTTCCTTCTGGATCGCCTTCATCTGTTCGTTCAGATAGTACTCGCGCTGGGTCTTCTCCATCTGGCGCTTGACGCGCGAGCGGATACGCTTTTCGACCTGCAGGACCGAAATCTCGCCTTCCATGAAGCCGAGCGCCTTTTCGAGGCGACCTTTGACGCTGGTGGTTTCCAGCATCTCCTGCTTTTCGGTGATCTTGATCGAAAGATGCGAGGCAACGGTGTCGGCCAGCTTCGAGTAATCCTCGATCTGGCTAGCCGCGCCAACGACTTCCGGGGAGATCTTCTTGTTGAGCTTCACGTAGCTTTCGAACTCGGAAACGACCGAGCGGCTCAGCGCTTCAAGCTCTACCTGATCTTCGACCGGCTCTTCGAGAGCGTGGCCCATGGCCTCGTAGAAGTCTTCGCGATTGGTGTAGTTATCAATCTCGGCGCGCGAGCGGCCTTCGACGAGAACCTTGACGGTTCCGTCTGGCAACTTCAGCAGCTGCAGCACGTTGGCGATCGTACCGATCTTATGAATGGCTTCCGGCGCGGGGTCGTCGTCGCTGGCATTGATCTGGGTGACGAGCATGATCTGCTTGTCGGAACCCATGACTTCTTCCAGAGCGCGGATCGACTTTTCGCGACCGACGAACAGCGGCACGATCATGTGCGGGAAGACCACGATATCGCGCAACGGAAGTACCGGATAGGCGGTGCTCTCGTGTGCAGCAGACGTTTTCTTCGACATTTCAATTCCTTTCCATCGTCCCGTTTCCGGGATAAGCGCCGGCAGTATTCAGTGCGCCGGCCTCTCTCACTTGATGTAGAAGTGGAGTTTCACCTTGGCAATTTCAAGCCATGCCGCCTGCCGGCCGTGGCAGATGTGACAGGCTTATTACAACGATCAACGCAAAACAAATCGGGCTCGTCCGGCGCCTCGCCTCCCTGCCATGTCCACCGGTACGGAACGGAATGGCTGATGCGAGAACGCTCGAAGAATCACGCCATCATGGCCGCCGGTGATCTCAAGTGCAACGGCTACGCCGGATCAGTGACCACCATATTCGAAAGTCTAACAGCAAACTGCATGGTATTTCAAACAGAAAGGGGCTCGTCATCGACGAGCCCCTCAAGATTGCTACACTATTGCGTCAGACATCAGGCCGACACATTGGCCTTCTCATCGGGCCGATCAGCATAGATGTACAACGGCCGAGCGGAGCCTCGCACGACTTCGTCCGAAATCACAACTTCGCGAACACCTTCGAGTGCCGGCAGATCGAACATCGTGTCGAGAAGGATCTTCTCCATGATCGACCGCAGGCCACGAGCGCCGGTCTTTCGCGTGATTGCCCGGCGGGCGATTTCGCGAAGAGCGTCCTCGTGGAAGTTGAGTTCCACGTCTTCCATCTCGAACAGCCGCTGATACTGCTTCACCAGCGCGTTCTTAGGCTCGGACAGGATCTGGATCAGGGCATCGGCGTCTAGGTCTTCCAGCGTCGCCAAGACAGGCAGGCGGCCGATGAATTCCGGGATCAGGCCGAACTTGACCAGGTCTTCCGGCTCGAGTTCGCGGAGCACTTCACCGACGCGACGATCGTCCTGCGACTTGACGGAAGCACCGAAGCCGATAGACGTCTTCTCGCCACGCGCAGAGATGATCTTGTCGAGACCGGCAAACGCACCGCCGCAGATGAACAGGATGTTGGTCGTGTCGACCTGCAGGAACTCCTGCTGGGGATGCTTGCGACCGCCCTGGGGAGGCACGGAAGCGACTGTGCCTTCCATGATCTTCAGCAGCGCCTGCTGCACGCCCTCGCCTGAGACATCGCGGGTGATCGAGGGGTTGTCGGACTTGCGCGAGATCTTGTCGACTTCGTCGATATAGACGATGCCGCGCTGGGCGCGCTCGACGTTGTAGTCGGCAGCCTGCAGAAGCTTCAGGATGATGTTTTCGACGTCTTCACCGACATAGCCGGCTTCCGTCAGCGTCGTGGCATCGGCCATGGTGAAGGGCACGTCGATGATCCGGGCGAGCGTCTGGGCAAGGTAGGTCTTGCCGCAACCGGTCGGGCCAACGAGCAGGATGTTCGACTTCGCCAATTCGATGTCGCCATTCTTCGAAGAATGCGCCAGACGCTTGTAATGGTTGTGGACGGCGACCGAAAGGATCTTCTTTGCCTGGCGCTGGCCGATCACGTATTCATCGAGGACCTTGATGATGTCCTGGGGCGTGGGAACGCCGTCGCGGGACTTGACCATCGAGGATTTGTTTTCCTCGCGGATGATGTCCATGCACAACTCGACGCATTCATCGCAGATGAAGACGGTCGGTCCGGCGATAAGCTTCCGGACTTCGTGCTGGCTCTTGCCGCAGAAAGAACAATACAGGGTGTTCTTGGAGTCACCGCCGTTGCTGCCGCTGACTTTGCTCATATCACTTTCCTTCCAGCACGCCGCATTTCCAAATCGAAATGGCGGTCCACTCTCTGCGCTCGCCTGCGCCACTCCATGGACTGGAGCTTAGCCGGTTCAGGCGCTCCTAGGGGTACTGAACGTGGTCCGCACACTGCACGGGCCACGGCGGCAACGAATTCCCCGTCGAATCCGAACGCTATGTCATAAAATCAAAACATAGCGTTAAAGCCTACTATTAGCTTCTTCTACCGCAGTTGAAACCCCCTCGTTGATCACAAATGGGATAGAACTGTGGCTTAGAAGACACCGCCCCGCGAATAATCACGCTTCGGCGTCTGATTCCATTTCGGCGCGCGACGTCAGGACTTTGTCGACCAGACCCCAGTCCTTTGCCTCTTCGGCGGTCATGAAGTGGTCGCGATCGAGTGTCTGCTCGACTTCCTCATAGGTGCGGCCGCAATGCTTTTCATAGATCTCGTTCAGGCGGCGCTTCATCTTGATGATGTCGCGGGCGTGGCGCTCGATGTCCGATGCCTGCCCTTGGAAACCGCCGGAGGGCTGGTGAACCATGATGCGGGAATTCGGCGTGGTGAAGCGCATGTCCTTATGCCCGGCCGCCAGCAGCAGCGAGCCCATCGAGGCCGCCTGACCGATGCACAGGGTCGATACGGCCGGCTTGATGAACTGCATGGTGTCATAGATGGCCATGCCGGCAGTCACGACGCCGCCCGGAGAATTGATATAGATCGCAATCTCCTTCTTCGGGTTCTCAGCCTCAAGGAACAACAGCTGCGCGCAGACAAGCGTCGCCATGTGATCTTCGACCTGACCCGTCATGAAGATGATGCGCTCTTTCAGAAGGCGCGAATAAATGTCGTAGGACCGTTCGCCCCGATTGGTCTGCTCCACAACCATGGGGACCAGAGCCATTGCGGTATCGACTGGATTTCTCATGTGCGTCCTCTGTCAAACTTGCCCGGCGGCGAAATACCGGGAATCGAATAAAATCGTCACCCCTACATAGAGTGTCACCGCCCTGTACTTCAAGACGCGCCAGAGGATAACGTCAAGAAGCGGATGCGAATGAAGTTCACGCTGCAGTTACGGCTGTTTGTCACAGATGGCTATTAATGCGGCGTTACGCCAGAGGGCGCTCACAGCTTTTCGACATGGCAGAGTGAAGAAACGATGAATGTTTGATCGCGGCCCTCCGTATTGACGCAACCGTGCCGCGATTTGACGAGCGATGGGCGTTATTTGAGGTCCACGTTAACCGGCTGGCCAGTTTCTTGCGGCATGGTGCTGCGCGAGATGGAGTTGCGCAGCCTGTGTTCAATATCACGACGGGATTGACGATCTGGTGTTCGGAAGCGACGACGCTTGCCGTCGTCTTGTTCTTCGCCTGGCGCAGCGACCGCAGATCGTCCTTCTACCTGCTCTGGTCGGTGGGCTTCGCCTTGCGCGCCGTCGGCTATGTGCTGATCAGCCTCCAGGGCCTGATGCCTAATATTCTCACAATCGATCTCGGCAACGTACTCACCTTCCTCGGCCAGAGCGCCTGGATCGCCGGCTTCAGCCTGTTCGACAAACGCCGGCCGGAGTGGACTGCGCTGTTGCCGCCGGCCATCTGGCTGATCGGCATCAGTCTTCCCTGGGTGCATGACGATCTCGCCAACCGCGTTGTCCTTTTCCTGCTGGCAAGTGCTGCCAGCGCAACCCTCCTTGCGGCGGCCGTCCGTCCAGCAACCAGCCGTCCCGAGGCGGCCCGCATGCCGCTGGCTTTCGTCCTGATGACACTCGCCTCCCTTTGCTTCGTCATCGCACTCTCGGCAGTCATTTTCCGCCCCTCGCCAGAGGCCGCCCTCACCTACCGCACCGTCACGGTACTCGTGAATGCTTTGCTGATCACGATCGGTGTCGTGCTGACCGGCCATGTGCTGGTCCAGCGGTCGCAGCGCCGCTGGCGCGCATTGTCGCTGAACGATTCGCTGACCTCGGCCTTCAACCGGCGCGGGTTGCTTGAATTCTTCGGGCTTCTGAGACGCGAGACGACATCGCCGTCTCGGCGGATTGCCGCCCTTCTGTTCGATCTCGATCACTTCAAGAGCATCAACGATCGCTATGGCCACCAGACAGGCGACCAGGTGCTTTGCGAATTCGTCACCATCACGCGAAAGTGCCTTCCACGCGGCGGTGCCCTGGGTCGAATGGGCGGCGAGGAATTCATGGCTTTCATCACCGTGACAGATCAGACGGAAGCCGAAGCAGTGGCGGAAACGATCCGCAGCGAATTTTGCCGTGCGCCATTGCAGATCGAGGGTGCTGCCGTCAGTGCCAGCGTCAGCGTCGGCGTGGCACTTGCGACTGCCGAGGCTGCAGACTGGGACAAGCTCACCGGGGCTGCGGACCGGGCGCTTTACGCTGCCAAGCGAGCAGGACGCAATTGCACGGTGGTATTCAGCGAGGCTGCTACCGAAAGCGCAAATAATGCGTCCAGCGAACAGGAAGCCGGCGAACTGGTGCCGACGGTCGACGACCAGATCCAGGCGCTGCAACGGATCGGCACGCTGGCGCGAAGCTAGTATAAAAGGGGCTCCGACACGCTTCCCGGGCCGGCCGGTTTGGGCTAATGCCAGTATCATGAAGATCCCTCCCATGCTCCATATCGATCCTGCCACCCGCCACGTTTCCCTCGATGGCAAAGATCCCGCATTCTACGGCAACCCGAATGCCGTCTACGCGGCGCTGCACGAGCAGTGTCCGACCTTCTACTGGGAGGAGCAGAAGCTCTGGACGGTCACCGGGTACGACCACGTGAACGCTCTTTTGCGGGACCGTCGCTTCGGCCGCCAGATCCTGCACGTCGCCAGCCGGGCCGAGATTGGCCTTGCCGAACCGTTGCCCCATCTGCGCAACTTCGATGCCGCCGAGCTGCATTCGCTGCTGGAGATAGAGCCGCCGGAGCACACGCGACTGCGGACGCTGATCAACCGGGCCTTCGTGTCGCGCCACGTCGAGAAGATGAAGCCGGAAATTGCAGAACTGGCAAACCGGCTGATCGACAATTTTGCAAGGAACGGCGAAGTCGAGTTGCTCACGGCTTTTGCCGATATCATTCCGGTGACGATGATCGCCCGGATGATCGGCATTCCCGACGAGATGGGGCCGCAGCTGCTGAAGTGGTCGCATGCCTATGTGCGGATGTACATGTTCGGCAGGACGCGTGCCGACGAGGATGCCGCAGACACGGCCGCAAAGGAATTTGCCGACTATGTCAGATCGGTGATCCGGGAGCGGCGCGTGGAGCCTCGCGACGACCTGCTGAGCCACATGATCACCACCGAGCATAAAGGCCAGTATCTCACCGACGAGGAACTGGTGTCGACGACGATCGTGTTGCTCAACGCCGGCCACGAGGCAACCGTCCACCAGATCGGCAATTCGGTTCGCGTCATCCTCGAAAGCGGGCTGTCCCCGAAGACGCTGTTTGCCGACGAAGCCGCGACCGAGCGCACGGTCGAGGAAACACTCAGGCTCTGCGCGCCGGTGCACATCTTCCAGCGCTGGGCACTGGAGACTGTCGACATCGATGGCGTCACCTTCCAGCGCGGCGAGAAGGTGGCAATGATCCTTGCTGCCGCCAACCTTGACCCGAAAAAGTTCTCCGACCCGCTGACATTCAAGCCCGACCGCCGCGAAGCGCCCAACCTCTCCTTCGGCGCCGGTATCCATTTCTGCATCGGTGCACCGCTTGCCCGCCTCGAGCTTAATATCGCACTGCCGATACTGTTCGAGCGGCTGCCGGGATTGCGGCTGGCAAAGACGCCGGTGGTCAAGGACGTCTACCATTTCCATGGGCTGGAGCGGCTGGATTTGCGCTGGTAGTAAAACAAGCTATAATTTTTGAGAAGTTGACCTGAATCTTGGACGTTTGAGGAGGAGACTATGACCGACGATTTCAGTCTCAGACTTACCGCACAAGAAACAGAAACGCTCAATGCTCTCTTGAAGCGCTCTCAGATATCCGAGGAAATAGCCCGGGCAGAACGTGCGAAGAAGCGCAAGCCAGGTCGGTTTAAAGGGAAACTAAAGATCGGCCCGGAATTTTTCCATCCGCTTTCAGACCAGGAGATTGACGAGTTAACCGGCGGATGAGGTATCTCCTCGACACGCACACGCTCATTTGGTGGCTGAACGGAAGCAAAAAGCTCTCAGTTACTGCCCGAGAACTTATCACTGACGGGCAAAACGACATCTTCGTCAGCGCAGCTTCCGCGTGGGAGATAGTCACAAAATATCAAAAGGGCCAGCTGGACACTGCGTTGAGTTTGCTGCCGGATTTCTCAAAATCTGTCGAAGACGGCGGCTTTATCAACTTGCCGATCACCAGTACACACATGGTCAGAAGCGCCCTTCTTCCGGGCGCGCATCGCGATCCTTTCGATCGCATTCTCAGTGCCCAAGCGATTCTTGAAAACATGGCGCTGATCACCCTCGACGAGAAAATCCCGTTGTTTGGCGTTGTAACGCGCTGGTAAACTCCACCTTCCGACCCCTCCGAACACACTCCTAACTGTCCGCTATCAAGCCGCAAACAAAAATGGCGCCCCTTGCGGAGCGCCATCTGCAATACGATACAGGCAGATATCAGCCGTAGCGGCCGGTGATGTAGTCTTCGGTACGCTTGTTCTTCGGCGCCTGGAAGATCTGGTCGGTGGCGCCGTATTCGATCAGGTCGCCGAGATACATGAAGGCGGTCTTGTCGGAGATACGGCTGGCCTGCTGCATGTTGTGCGTGACGATGACGATGGTGAAATCGCCCTTCAATTGCGCAACCAGTTCCTCGATCTTGGCGGTCGAGATCGGGTCGAGTGCCGATGTGGGTTCGTCCAACAGCAGGACGGATGGTTTCACAGCGATGGCGCGGGCGATGCAGAGACGCTGCTGCTGGCCGCCGGAGAGTCCGAGGCCGCTCTGGTGCAGCTTGTCCTTCACTTCGCCCCACAGCGCCGTGACGGTCAGCGCCTGTTCGACGCGCGCATCCATCTCCGCCTTGGAAATCTTCTCATAGAGACGAATGCCAAAAGCGACGTTTTCATAGATCGACATCGGGAACGGCGTCGGCTTCTGGAACACCATGCCAACCTTGGCACGCAGATCGTTCAGATCGACGTCCTTGCTGAGGATGTTGCGACCGTCCAGCAGGATCTCCCCAGAAGCCGTCTGGCCCGGATAAAGATCATACATGCGGTTGAAGGTGCGCAGCAGCGTGGACTTTCCGCAGCCGGAAGGACCGATGAACGCCGTCACGGCATTCTTACTGATGCTCATGTTCACACCCTTCAGAACGCGATGGCCGTTCTGATAGGTGAAATCGAGGTTCTTCACATCGAGCTTCGGAAGGTCACCAATATCCGAAGCGGAGACTGCGCCCTTGCCCGACTGTGCGTTAACGCTCAGGAAATTGTTGTCGCTCATGTTCATGGTCTTATTCCTATCGTTCGGCGGCTGCGTCACTGGCGGCGCCCACTCAGAAAACGGGCAATGATATTGAGGGCCAGAATGGCGACAGTGATGATCAGCGCGCCTGCCCAGGCCAATTGCTTCAGATCCTCACCGGCATCAGCGGCCAGCGTGTTGATGGCAACCGGCAGCGTGGCGATCGGACCGGTTAGCCCCCCCTGCATGAACTTGCTATAGCCGGCCGTAAACAGCAACGGCGCGGTCTCGCCACTGATACGGGCAACGGCCAGCAGGATACCCGTCAGGATGCCCGACCAGGCAGACTTGTATATCACAGTCGTCATCGCTTTCCAGCGCGGCGCGCCAAGGGCAGCCGTTGCTTCACGAAGCGAGTTCGGCACCAGGAGAAGCATGTCCTGCGTCGTGCGGTTGATGACCGGGAGGGCGATGAGCGCCAATGCAAGGATGCCGGCGATGGCGGAGTTCCCATGCATGGGCACGACCACGACACCGTAGACGAACACGCCGATGATGATCGAGGGTGCGGAGAGCAGGATGTCGTTGATGAACTTGGCGACCTCGGCAAGCTTGCTGCCGTTGGCGAATTCTACCAGGTAGGTGCCGGCAAGAATGCCGATCGGTGCTGCCAGCAGGGTCGCCAGACCGGTCACGATGAAGGTACCGTATATGGCGTTCAGCAGGCCGCCGCGCGAGCCCTGGGCCGGGATCGACATCGTAAACACGTCGAGGCTGAGTGCCGTGACACCTCGATAAACCAAGGTCACGAGGATGACGCTCAGGAACAGTATGCCGAGGATGGCAGCGAGAAACGACAAGGCCATCATGACCTGGTTCGTCATATGGCGGCGCGAGATGATCCTCTGACGAATTGCGTTTTCCATGGCTTTCTTCCTCAAAACGAGTCGACGCGGCCGATCATCCATCTCGCCACTGCAAGCACGCAGAAGGAAAGGACGAACAGGAGCAGACCGAGTGCCATCAGGCTCGAAAATTGCAGACCGTCGGCGTCGCCGAAATTATTGGCGATCTGGGCGGAAATGGTGGTCGACGGCGAGATGATCGACGACTGCAGGCGGCTGACGGAGCCGACAACGAAGGTGACGGCCATGGTTTCGCCGAGCGCACGCCCAAGGCCGAGCATGATGCCGCCGACGAGACCGCGGCGTGTGTAGGGTATCAGGATGTTGCGCGCCACTTCCCAGGTGCTCATGCCCATGCCGTACGCGGATTCACGCAGCATCGGCGGCACGGTGGTGAAGACGTCGCGGGCAATCGCCGTGATGAACGGCAGGATCATGATGGCCAGCACGAGGCTTGCCGTCAAAAGGCCGACGCCCGGTGCAGGTGGCTGGAAGAGCGACCCGATCAGCGGCACCTGGCCAACGGTGTTCATGAGGAATGGGAGGACATAAGTCTGCATCAGCGGCACGATCATGAACAGACCGACGATGCCGTAGATGATCGAGGGAACGCCGGCCAAGAGCTCAATGGCGGTGCTGATCGGGCGCCGCAGGCTGCCGGGGCAAAGCTCGGTCAGGAAGATGGCGATACCAATGCCCAGCGGAACTGCAATCAGCATCGCGATGAGCGAACTCACCAGCGTGCCGACCAGGGCGGGCACCGCTCCGTAAATCTCCAGGGGAGCGCTCCACCTTGTGCCCCAGAGGAACGAGAAACCGAAGGCCTGGAATGTTGGCAAGGCATCCACGACCAGAACGGTCAGGATTGCCAGCAGCAGAAGCACGACAAAAGAAGCCGAGCTGAGCGTCATGAAATAGAAAATCCGATCCTGCGTCCGGAATTTTCTGGTGACGGCGGAGGTTTCCATGGTCTGGAATCCAGCCGTCTGAGTCGCATCAGCCATCGCTTTCTCCTTGTCCTGTCATTAAAGGCGGACAGGGCAATACCCTGTCCGCCGCTCGTTTTTCAGTCAGCACAGATTACTTGGTGCCGAAGTCTTTCTTCCAGGACTCTTCCACGACCTTGGCGACTGATTCCGGAACAGCAAGGTAGGACATGTCGGTCGCCGACTTCTGGCCCTTCTCGTAGGCCCACTTGAAGAACTTCAGGGCTTCTGCGTTTGCGGCAGGATCGGCAGGCTTCTTGTAAAGCATGACCCAGGTAGACGCTGCAATCGGCCAGCTGTTTTCGCCCGGCTGGTTTGTGAGGATCAGGTTGAAGTTCTTGGCATGTGCCCAATCGGCGTTCGAAGCAGCAGCCTTGAAGGTTTCGAGGCTAGGCTCGATAACCTTGCCGGCGGAATTCTTCATCTTCGCGAAACCGATGTGGTTGGCGACGACGTAAGAGTATTCAACGTAGGAGATCGAACCAGCCGTCTGGTTGACGGTTGTGGAAACGCCTTCCGAACCCTTGGCGCCGAAACCGACCGGCCATTCAACAGCCGTGTTGGAACCAACTTTCGACTTCCAATCCGGCGAAACCTTCGAGAGGTAGTCAGTGAAGTTGAAGGTCGTGCCAGAGCTGTCAGCGCGGTAAACGACGGAGATCGCCGTGGAAGGTAGCTTTACGTTGGGGTTGAGAGCCTTGATCGCAGCATCGTCCCACTTGGCAATCTTGCCGAGGAAGATGTCGGCGAGCGTCGTGCCGTCGAGAATGAGTTCGCCCGGCTTTACGCCTTCGACGTTATAGGAAACGACGATGCCGCCGGAGATCATCGGGAACTGGGCAATGCCGTTCTTCTCGAGATCGGCGTCGCTCATCGGCTTGTCCGAAGCGCCGAAGATGATGGTCTTGTCGAGGAGCTGCTTGATGCCGGCGCCCGAACCAACCGACTGGTAGTTGACGGAGTTGTTGGTTGCAGCCTTGTAACCCTCGGCCCACTTGGACAGAACCGGAGCGATGAAGCTCGAACCAGCGCCGGTGATGTCGGCAGCCATGGCCGAAGCCGTCATGGTGACGACCAGGCCTGCGCTCAGGCAGAGGGTGCGGATTTTCAAATTCAACATAAGGGTCTCACTTCCTTGAGTGATGATCGGATGGCGGGCGGAAGGGAGCCACAAACGGACCGTCCATCGATCCATCACGGCCGCCACTTCCGGCGACATGGATGGCTCTATAGTTGCAATGTTTCAGTTTGATGACAGTTTGATGATGGCCAAATGACACGGTTTTCAGGGCGTGTGCGGCCGCGTGGATCGAGAATGCAGACCGCGCCAATGGGGCTGGGCAGACAGCGACTGCCGCTCGTCACGGAAGCTAGGCCATCGTCGTCGAGTGCAACGGCCAGGCGGGAGCCTGCGCCCTATCCTAAAGCCGCACGACATAATCCTTGCGAGTCGTTTCAATCACTTCCCAGCTTCCGCTGAAGCCGGGTTTCAAGACCATGCGGTCGCCGGCGCGAAGATGATGCGCCTCGCCGCCATCCTCTGTCACGATGGAGTACCCCGACAGAATGGAAAAGTATTCCCACTCCTCGTAGACGATGCGCCACGATCCGGGAGTCGCCTCCCATATGCCGGCGTAAATGCCACCCTCGGCCTCGTCGAGGCTCCATGTCCGAAACTGGGGGTTGCCGGAAAGCACGCGGTCTGCGGCGGGCGCCCCCTCTTCGGGAGCGACGGTTTCGGGATCGAAGCGGAGGGCGTTGGGCATGGGCATCTCGCAAATGGATGGGTCGCCTCGTTACTATAGCGTAGTCCGAAATGATCGTAACTGCACTTCCCGAAATCTGTGCCCAAGCAGTGCCATTGACACGCGCGCAACCCACGCCCACTGGCCACCTCAAGTAGCCAACGCAACTATTATTCTCTTTATGATTGAATAAAGCAGGAAAACCTGTATTGCTGGAACCTTATCAGGATCAGTCTGGAAGGCGCTAAATGCCCAAATTACCAACAAGACCGTCTTTTTTTCCGCCGTCGAAAACAATGCCAAAACCAACAACTACTTCGGCCACGACGGTGAATTCCACGGCGGACTTCTATAGAAATGATTTTCCTAAAACACTGTTTCCATTGAAGACAAATCTCTTTTTAATAGAGAACGGGCAACAGGAACTATCAGAGTTTATCTAAAAATGCCTCGATGACAAAGAGAAAGCTTTTTCATTTCTCCCACAACGTCGAGTTTACGCCGCAAAACCGGGTCACCATCTCCGCCGAACTGTAAAGCTCGATGCCGTAAGCGAATACTTTCTATACGACACTGTCTACAAAAACAGATCGCGCTTTCGAAAGCCTTTTTCAAAAGATAGAGAGCATTTCGGCTATAGGTTCGACGAGGGAGCGCCTATTAGCGCTACAGTGGCATATAAAGCTTTCAAAGGCGCCATTTCTGAGTACTCAAAAAGCTACAAGCACTTTATCAGCATCGACGTAGCTTCCTATTTTAACAATATCTATCACCATGACGTCGTAAATTGGTTCAGGGAGTTGCAAGCGCCAGAGAACGAGGTCAATGGCTTCGGACAGATGCTCCGCGAAATCAACTCAGGACGATCAGTTGATTGCCTTCCACAGGGGCTTTATCCGGCCAAAATGATAGGAAACGACTTTCTGCGATTTGTAGAAAATTACCATGGGCTTAAATCGAGTAAAATAATAAGATTTATGGACGACATATATTTATTTTCAGACAATAAGAATACAATAACGAATGACTTTATAATGGTTCAAAATTTGCTGGCAGACAAGGGTTTGTCAGTAAATCCGCAAAAAACAAGCCGAAAATCTGCACAACATCTAAATCGTGAAGATAAAATTGATGCCGTGAAGGAAAAATTGCTTAAACGTCGAAGAATAGCAATTGCCACCGGCTACGATGGCGAGGGCGAAGAGGATTCTTTTACTTTAAAATTCTCGCTGACCGACGCGGAACTCGCATATGTAAATGACATACTCGCTCAACCAGATATTGAGGAAGAAGATGCCGAGCTTATTCTCACCATTATGCGCGACCACGCAGAAAAAGTCGAAGGCAGATTGCCTGATATAATTAGAAACTTTCCTAACTTGACGAAAAGTGTTTATAGTTTTTGCTCCGGAGTTGCCGATAAAGAATTTCTTGCCAAATCCATTGAAGAAATCACCCACTCCTCACCTAGACTTTTGGAGTTCCAGCTGTTTTGGTTCGCATCTATACTTGAGGACCACCTCATGAATACAAGTAGGGCGTCGGCGTTGATTGATCTTCTATACAATCATTTATCTGCAACCCCAATATCGCGAGCAAAAATTTTAGAAATTCCAGATTCTCGATATGGCTTAACTGAATTGAGACATAATGTACTGTCCACGGGGCAATCGGACTGGCTTGGCTGGTCGGCTGCCGTTGGTAGTAGGGTTCTTAAGGCAGGCAGCCGAAATCATGCAATTAAGTATTTTGGAAACTGTTCTCAACTAAACCACTTGATTGCAACGGTCGTGATAAAAGAATAGTCGCAAACAATTGGGTGACTATACCTTCTTCCCCACTACACCTTCCCCAGCGCCTGATCGAGATCGGCGATGATGTCCTTCACATCCTCGATACCCACCGACAGCCGGACCACATCGGGACCGGCACCGGCGGCGATCTTCTGCTCGTCGGTCAGTTGCTTGTGGGTGGTAGACGCGGGGTGGATGACAAGCGAGCGCGTGTCGCCGACATTGGCGAGATGCGAGAACAGCGTCAGGCTTTCGACGAAGGTCTTTCCCGCCTCGTAGCCGTTCTTCAGGCCGAAGGTGAAGACGGCGCCGGCACCCTTAGGCGAATAGCGTTGCTGCAAGGCATGGTTGGGATCGTCGGCAAGACCGGCATACTTGACCCATGCGACCTTGGGGTGTCGCTTCAGCCAGTTGGCGACTTCAAGCGCGTTGTCGCAATGGCGCTGCATGCGGAGCGGCAGCGTCTCGATGCCGGTGAGGATCAGGAAGGCATTGAACGGGGCGATGGACGGACCGAGATCGCGCAGGCCAAGAACGCGGCAGGCTATGGCGAAGGCAAAATTACCGAAGGTCGCATGCAGCACCATGCCGTTATATTCCGGGCGCGGCGCCGACAGCATCGGATAGTTGCCGGATGCGGACCAGTCGAAGGTGCCGCCATCGACGATGACGCCGCCCATCGAATTGCCATGCCCGCCCATGAATTTTGTCAGCGAGTGCACGACGATATCGGCGCCGTGTTCGAGCGGCCGGATCAGATAGGGGCTGGCCAGCGTATTATCGACGATCAGCGGCAGGCCGTGGCGATGGGCGACGGCGGCGATGGCTGCAATGTCGATGAAGGTTCCGGCCGGATTGGCAAGGCTCTCGATGAAGATTGCGCGGGTGCGATCATCGATCTGGCTCTCGAAACTCTCGGGCTCCAGCGGATCGGCCCAACGCGCCTGCCAGCCGTAGTTCTTGAAGGCATGGCCGAACTGGTTGATCGAACCGCCGTAAAGCTTGTTTGCCGCAACGAAATTGTCGCCCGGCTGCATGATGGTGTGGAACACCAGAAGCTGAGCCGCATGGCCGGATGCCACCGCCAGCGCCGCCGTGCCACCCTCAAGCGCGGCGACGCGTTCCTCGAGCACGGCCTGGGTGGGGTTCATGATGCGGGTGTAGATGTTGCCGAACTGCTGCAGCCCGAACAAGGCAGCTGCGGCATCCGCGTCGCTGAAGACGTAGGCCGTCGTCTGGTAGATCGGCGTCGCGCGCGCGCCGGTCGTCGGGTCGGGCTGTGCACCGGCATGGATTGCCAGCGTATCGAAGCCTGGGTTGATGGTCGCCATGGTAGTCCTCCCTCAAATCTCAAGGGCGACCATAGCGCGACAGCGATGCAAATTCATCGCGATCTTTTCTCAATCCCGCCTGAAGCGGAGAAAATCCTACCACTCGAGGCGCAATCAATCAGGCGGCAGCAAGCCTAGGGATCTCGATTGCCGGGCAGCGGTTCATGACCACCTTGACGCCGGCCGCCTCGGCCTTTTCTGCGGCGGCGTCGTCGCGGATGTCGAGCTGCGACCAGATAACCTGCGGCTTGGCCGGAAGCGCCAACGCGTCCTCGACAACGGCATCCAGGTATTCAGGCGCGCGAAACACATCGACCATATCGACAGGCTCTGGAATGTCGGCAAGCTTGCCGAACACCGGCTGGCCGAGGATTTCCTTGCCGACCAGGCCGGGATTGACCGGGATCACGTGATAGCCCTTGGCCAGCAGATAGCCCATCACCCCATTGCTCGGGCGTGCAGCATTCGGGGACGCGCCGACCAGTGCGATGGTCTTCACGCTGTGCAGAATGTCGGCGATATAGGAATCGTCATAACGGTCGTGGTTCATTGCTGACATCTCCAGCTTCGATCACAGTTACGTTTTTGTCGTATCCAGCGGAAACTAGCCCGCCGCTTGTGCGTATATAGGCATGAACCGAACCTGTGAGGACAGTCTCATGCAAAAAATCATCCTACTCGGCGTTTTGGCAGCATCTATGGCCACGCCCGCACTGGCGATCAATCGCTACAACTCCATGTCATACAGTTGCTCGGCAGCGCAGGCGCTGATCGGCCGCGAACGCGCCGTGATTTTCCGTCACCCTGCGGAACGAACGAAAAACCTGACGCTTTACGACCGCTACGTCAGCGACCGCGGGGCCTGCAATTTTGGCGAATATGCTTTCGAAGACACGCTGCCGACGAAGGACACGAAAAACTGTCCGGTCTACACCTGTCACTCGACAAGCGAACTGGACGACGACGAGATCATACCCGACCGTTGATTTTGGTACGCCGCCTATCTTGAGCTCCGAAACCGCCAGCGAGCGCAGCTGAGAGTGATAAAGAGCGAGCCAAATTGGAGCGGGACAAGGTTCTATCAATTGTCCCGTTTCGGACTACTTTTGTTCTGGTATCCATCAGTAACATCTTATAGTTGCCACAGATATTCCGCTACCGCCTTTGGTGCATTGCAACATTGTGACAGTGGACGAACGTAGGTTTCTTTGTTGCTCGCCTAGCGACAAGAGCACTCGAGCTTACCCTCTTTGGTAGACGCTTGTTGTCGCGAGGTGGAAGCTTTTCAAGCTTACTTTTGATGAAATGATTGCCTTTACCTTCAGTCACAGAAAATATCAGACGCAGAGAATTTTGTGGTATTGATATACCACATCTCTAGAGCGTTGATATCATTGACTATTTTTAACCCCCTCTCGAAATGCCAATCTTGACCTGAGATGGGCTTTCCCCTAAAAGCCGCAGCAGAAACGCAGCCTTTCCGGGCTGCTTTCTTTTTGGCCGGGCCAAGCCTTTCCAATTCAAGCAACAAGAAACGCCCTGACCTTCGGGTTCTGGGTCCTAAAAGAGAGTATACAACATGGCAACCTTCTCCCAGAAGCCTGCAGAGGTGGAGAAGAAGTGGATCATCATCGACGCCGAAGGGCTCGTCGTTGGTCGTCTCGCTTCTGTTATCGCAATGCGTCTGCGTGGCAAGCATAAGGCTACCTTCACTCCGCACGTCGACGACGGCGACAACGTCATCGTCATCAATGCCGAGAAGGTCGTCTTCACCGGCAAGAAGTACGAAGACAAGGTTTACTACTGGCACACCGGTTATGCCGGCGGCATCAAGGAGCGTACCGCTCGCCAGCTGATCGAAGGCCGCTTTCCTGAGCGCGTTCTCGAAAAGGCTGTCGAACGCATGGTTCCCCGCGGCCCGCTCGGCCGTCGCCAGATGAAGAACCTGCGCGTCTACACCGGCTCCAACCATCCCCATGAAGCGCAGCAGCCGACCGTTCTCGACGTCGCCGCGCTGAACAGCAAGAACACAAGGAGCGCCTGAGTATGGCTGACCTCTCTTCCCTGAAGGATCTCGGCACGGTTTCGGAACAGCCTTCTGCTCCGGTTCACGTTCGCAAGGTCGACTCGCTCGGCCGTTCCTACGCCACCGGCAAGCGCAAGAACGCCGTTGCCCGCGTCTGGATCAAGCCAGGCTCCGGCAAGATCATCATCAACGGCCGCGAATTCGCAACATATTTCGCACGTCCGGTTCTGCAGATGATCCTGCGCCAGCCGATCGTCGCTGCTGCCCGCGACGGCCAGTTCGACATCATCGCCACGGTTGCTGGCGGCGGTCTCTCCGGCCAGGCCGGTGCCGTACGTCACGGCATCTCCAAGGCCCTCACCTACTTCGAACCCGGCCTGCGCGGCGTTCTGAAGAAGGGTGGCTTCCTGACACGCGACAGCCGCGTTGTTGAACGTAAGAAGTACGGCAAGGCGAAGGCCCGTCGTTCGTTCCAGTTCTCCAAGCGTTAATCGCTTGTGGTCTTCGGACTTCGGAAAGGCGGTGCTTCGGCGCCGCCTTTTTTCGTTGTGGTGAGCTTGTATCGGCAGTGAATGGCATTTTGACAAAATAATTTCGTGAACTATAGTTCACGCATGATCGAGGTGCGTCAGACCCTGATGTTCGCGAAATGGCTGGATGCGCTCCGCGACGACCAGGCCCGCAAGCGTATCGTCGTCCGCATCTGACGACTCGAGCTTGGAAATCCGGGGGATGTCAAGCCTGTCGGCTATGGTGTCAGCGAAATGCGAGTACCCCATGGTCCCGGCTATCGCATATATTTCGCAAGGTCCGGCGAGACACTGGTCATTCTTCTCTGCGGCGGCGACAAATCATCGCAAAGCCGTGACATAGCCCTCGCCCAGCAACTGGCAAAGGAGATCTGAATGCCCTTGGAAACCACTCGTTTCGATGTCCTCGACCATCTGAAAACAGCTGACGACCGCATGATGTATCTGGAGGCAGCTTTTGAAGATGGCGATCCAGCGGTGATTGCGCATGCGCTCGGAGATGTCGCGCGGGCCGTCGGCATGACAGCTGTTGCCAAAGACGCAGGCGTGAGCCGGGAAGCGCTCTACAAGTCACTCAGCGAAGCCGGTGATCCGCGTTTGTCGACCTTCTTCGGCGTTATCAAGGCGCTCGGGTTGAAAGTATCCGTCTCCGCAGATCAGAACGCCGCCTAACACCGAAGCGATGACTGGTCGCTGCCCTGTTGCTGATTTACAGTCCGAACTTGACGTGAAAACAGCACCGAAGCTGTTTAAATCCAACCGCCACAATCAAGACAAGAACTTCAGGGGCTTAGCTTGGCCAATAAATCCATCGACCATGCTTTCACCGCAACCTCCCCCACCTCGGCCGCCAGCGACCCGACCTTCGCCGGCGCCCTTTCCTTCATGCGCCGGCGTTTCAGCAAGGACCCGACGGGCGCTGATGCCGTCGTCTGGGGCATCCCCTTCGATGCGGCCACCTCCAATCGCCCCGGCGCCCGCTTTGGGCCGCAGGCGATCCGGCGAGCTTCGGCGATTTTTGACAACGATCCACAGTATCCGTTCGCCCGCGACCTTTTTGCCGAAATGTCTGTCATCGACTACGGCGACTGCCTGCTCGACTATGGCAACCACGCAGCCACGCCTGCTGCCATCGAACGCCAGGCCAACACGCTGCTCGACAGCGGTGCCTTCCTGCTGACACTCGGCGGCGATCACTTCATTACCTGGCCGCTCTTGAAAGCCCATGTCGCGCGGCACGGGCCGCTGGCAATGGTGCAGTTCGACGCCCATCAGGACACCTGGACTGACGAGGCCGGGCGCATCGATCATGGTTCCTTTGTCGGGCGGGCGGTACGCGACGGGTTGATCGATGCCTCCCGCTCGATCCAGATCGGCATCCGCACCCAGGCGCCGGAGGATTGCGGCATAGAGATGATCCATGGCTACGAAGTAGAGGACATGACAGCATCCGACATCGCCGCCCGGATCCTCGCCCGCACCGCCGGTGCGCCGGCCTATCTAACCTTCGACATCGACTGCCTCGATCCTGCCTATGCACCCGGCACCGGAACGCCTGTCGCCGGGGGCCCGTCGAGCGCCAAAATACTATCGGTGTTGCAGCGGTTGTCATCGCTCGATATCCGGGGCGCGGATGTCGTCGAGGTGGCGCCAGCCTACGACCACGCCGATATCACCGCCATTGCGGGCGCCACGGTGGCAATGTATATGCTCGGATCGTATGCCGGGCGACTGGCGACAGGCCGCTGAGGCGGTTGTTATCATTCTGAATCAAGTTGATGGCATATTGATTCCGTAAATCACGCGAACCCTTTGAAAGTGCAGGACGATCATGGCACCGAAAATCTTCATCGATGGCGAACACGGCACCACGGGCCTGCAGATCCGCACGCGCATGGCCGATCGTCGCGATGTCGAATTGCTGTCGATCCCGGAAGCACAGAGGCGCGATGCGGCAATTCGCGAAGATATGCTGAACAGCGCCGACATCGCTATTCTCTGCCTGCCGGACGATGCTTCCAGCGAAGCGGTGGCCATGGTGTCCGGCAACAACAATGTCCGCATCATCGACACCTCGACGGCTCACCGTATAGACCCGAACTGGGCCTACGGCTTTGCCGAGATGGCCAAGGGCCAGGACGCCAAGATCGCGGCGGCGCGTCTCGTCGCCAATCCTGGCTGCTACCCTACCGGTGCCATCGCGCTGATAAGGCCGCTGAGGGCTGCCGGCATGCTGCCTGATGGCTATCCCGTTACCGTCAATGCGGTCTCCGGCTATACCGGCGGTGGCAAGCAGATGATCGCCCAGATGGAAGACCCGAGCCGGCCTGACTCGATCTCCTCGCCGCACTTCCTGTATGGCCTGCCGCTCAATCACAAGCATGTGCCTGAAATGACCACCCATGGACTGCTCGACCGCGCACCGCTCTTCTCGCCGTCGGTCGGCAAGTTTCCGCAGGGCATGATCGTCCAGGTCCCGTTGCATCTGGATGCCTTGGCGCAAGGAACGACGCTGGAAACCATCCACGCGGCGCTCACGGATTACTACGCCGGACAGGATATCGTCGAGGTGGTGTCGCTTGATGCCAGCCGCGCCCAGCCCCGCGTCGATGCGGTCGAACTGGCCGGCAAGGATACGATGAAGCTATTTGTGTTCGGGACGCCGGGTGGCAGCCAGGTCAATCTGGTGGCGCTGCTCGACAATCTCGGCAAGGGCGCTTCAGGTGCTGCCGTGCAGAACATGGACCTGATGCTGTCCGCCTGAAATCCCGGGAGTAAGCCAAGAAATGTCTCTGGATGCGCTGCGGGCTGCCGTTGACGCCTGGTTTATCGCATCCCTGCCTGCACATGGTCTGGTGGCGCTTGTCGCCATCGCCCTCGTTGCCGGTCTTGCGCGCGGATTTTCGGGCTTTGGCGCGGCGCTGATCCTCATTCCGCTCGGTGGTGCACTGATTGGCCCAAGATTGATCTCACCGGTGCTGCTGGTGGTCGACGGGCTGGCGACGCTTGGCATGGTACGTCCGGCCTTTCATCTGGCAAACCGGCGCGAGGTCGTGACGATGGCGGTCGGGGCTATCATCGGGGTACCGCTCGGCACTGCCGTTCTCGCGCTGATGGATCCTCTCCTGCTGCGCTGGCTGATCACTGCAATCGCTGCCTGCCTGCTGACGCTGCTGGTATCCGGCTGGCGCTACCATGGCGAGCCTACGCGGCCGTTGACGGCGGCGGTCGGTTTCATTGCCGGGTTGTTCAGTGGTGCGGCCCAGCTTGGCGGGCCGCCGGTCGTCGCCTTCTGGCTCGGTGGCAAGAGCAACTTTACCCGCGTCCGTTCCAACATCATCCTGTACTTCTCGATCTCGACCATTCTCAGCGTCGTCAGCTACTATACCAGCGGCCTGTTCGTGGCGCAGGTGTTCGCGCTGACGGTTGTGATCCTGCCGAGCTATGTGCTCGGGCTTTACGGTGGAACGAGGCTCTTCGGCCTCGCCCGCGAAAGCACCTTCCGATGGATCTGCTATGCGCTGATCGGCACCTCCGCCGTGCTCGGCATGCCGGCGCTGGATGGCATCTTCCGCTAGACTGGAAGCCCCACGGACCTCAGGTCCACCGTTTCCTGTAACCGTTTATTGCGGTGCGCAGACGGGAAGCGGCTTTCCGGGCTTCGGGGGATTATCGGCCTTGTACTTGGCGATAACTGGCTCGAGAGTTGTCTTCGACCAGAATTTCGGGGTGCCGATCTTCTGCAGGCATTGATCGTTCCAGTACAGCCCCGCTTGCGACAGCGATGCATGGGACGCAGCAGCCTTGGCAACGGCTGATATATCCGATGATTCCGGATAGATATAAAGCGTCGTCGGGTTGTCCTTAACCATGGAGATGACCTGGTTGGCATCCGTCGGCGACCAGCTGGTGCAGCCATTGCTGCGGCCGCCGGCGTAGTTGACCAGATTGCCGAACGGCACATAGCCGTCCTTGTTGGCGTAGGGACTCGCCGGGGCCTTCATCATGCACATGGCGGCCACCTTCGCGGCTGCGTGACCGCCGATAACGCGGGCGCGCGCATTCGCCGTATCCCCCTCGCCGTCGAACTGGAGGAAGGACCGCATGAAGACAGCGTCCTTGACGCCCGATGACTTGTAATATCCTTTGAAGGACGTCTTCACCTCGCTGGTGACATAGGAGCCACCCGTCGTCAGGTTGGAGTCCATGGCGTTGCCGAAATTGCGGGCACATTCCCGGCCGTTGGAGAAATCGACGACGCCTGGAAGCTTCGTACCGCTGCCGTGGCCGGCTGCGATCGCGCGAAACGACTGGCTGGCCTCGCAGATGATGTAGAAGCGGCCACCGGAAGTTTCGCTGCCGGGATCGTTCGGCTTGGTGGCATCCATCGCAAAATAGCATGGGTTCCGGACCCTGCCTTCGCTGACGCGCTGCTGGTAGAGAGCACGGGCGCGCTTCAGGACAGGTCGCGCAATCTGGCCCGGCCCGAGCCCGACATGGGCATCGAGCCAGGACGGGAAGGAGCCCGACTGCTGGACGGCAGAGGCTGGCACGGCGCTGCCGAGGAGCGCCGCAATGCTGAAGACGCCAATGGTCTGGCCGATGGTCCGAAAGGTCGAAGGCAACCGCACGTACTAAGCACTCCTAGAGAATCAGGGCTCGCCCCTAGCATGCAGCGAGCCGTCAAACACAGTCGATAGAGCGATTCGGAGCATATTTCGTAAACAGGCGAGTCAATCCTTCGTGAGCCGACGGTTTCTAGCTTCATTAATTGGACATCCCGGTAGGGGAAGCAGATTGCATCGCTCATTCGAACAGATCGAGCGAGATGCTGTCGCTGATGCGCGACGATATCTTGTGGCGGCTGGCCATGATCTCGGCGCGGATCAGGCCCTGCGGATCGTATAGATCGGTTGCCCGCTCGATCAGCCAGACGCGTCGGTGCGTCTCCAGAGCTGCCCTAACCTTTTGACGATCCTCGGGCATGATTTTCGGCGCGCCGCGATTGCTGACGTAGACGCGTGGCATACCGAGCGCTGGAAACGGCGCCGGCAGCACCATCAGATCCGGGAATGGCTGCGTGCGGGCAATGTAATACCGCATGGGAGCATCGAGTTCGTTCGGGGAGGCTATGACCAGATCGCCGGGCTCGGCATCTGCCGCGATGGATGCGACGAGGCCGCGCCAGTCCTCTGTATCGAGGTGATAGACTGCGTTGGTCGACATCAGGCACATGCCGATGAACAGCACGGCCGTCACCAGTCGCAGGCTTGACCAGCGGCTTCTGGTCAGCATGCCGATGGCGATCAATCCGAGCACGGTCGGCGCCATCCATTCGAACAGGCGGTCGATGTAGACAGGCTTTATGAAATAGCTGATCGCCAGCATTGTCGCCCAGGGCAGGAGCACCACGACCAAGATGAGCGCTGCCAGTGGCCGCTGATTGCGCCAGACCGACGCCATACCGGCGAAGAACAGCAGCACGGCGGGAATGAAGGGCAGATAACCGCCTGCGATCAGGAACCAGGCGGTCAAGAGATCCCAGGGTGAGAAGGTGATCCAGAAGGCAAGCGATGCCATGCCGGAATTTTGCCGGATGAACATCGGCAGGAAGGGCGACCACAGCAGGAGCGCCAGGACGCCCGGCAAGGCGACAGCCAGTGCCTGCCCTGCCCGGCAACCGGGAATGAAGACAAGCAGCGACGTTATCAGCCCGACCCATATCCCGAGGGCGACCAGGATACCGGTGTCGTGCAGCCACATGGTTGCGGCCGTAGAGAGACCCAGCGCTGCAATCGGTGACACGAGAGGGCGCAGGAGAAAAGACTGTTCAGCCCCGGCCCGCAGCCGCTGCAGCAGCACCAGCGCCGAGAGAATGGCAATGGATGCGGCAAAGGTTTCCAGCGCATAGGGCCGCGCCTGCTGCGCATAGTATATGCTGCCCGCGTTGATCGCCAGAAGCAGCGCCGCCAGCAGTGCAATCCGGTCGCCACGTGGACCGGCATTGAGGATGCGACCGGCTCCCGCCACCAGCAGGATGGTGGCGACGCTTGCCAGCACCGACGGCATGCGAAGGGCGGCCTCCGAGTTGCCGAACAGCATCGTCCAGCCCTTGAGGAGGGTATAGTACATCGGCGGATGGGTTTCGTAGAGCGGCACGTCGGTCCACAGCGCACGCAGCGGCTGGGCGGCAAACCATGCAGTATAGGCCTCATCCAGCCACAGCGACCGGGTAGCCAGGTTGGGCAGCCGCAACGCAAGGCCGAGCAGGGTTATCGCGACGCAGGCAATCCAGAATATGCGGGTGCCGAGGGGCGCATCCCTGTCGAGCAATCCCATCGGCGACATCCCAATCCTACCCCGCGCCCGGCCGGCATCCGCGCGTCCCTCAGACATGGTGCTGGTGCACCGTAGCAAGCGGCAGTTCCGAGGGTACGACCTCATGGCGACGCTTGACGAGGTAGATGGGCCGGCGCTTCGACTCGAGATAGATGCGGCCGATATATTCCCCGAGCGTTCCGATGCCGATCAGTTGTATGCCGCCGAGGAGGAGGATTGCTGTCGCCAGCGACGCGTAGCCTGGCACATCGACGCCCTCGATCAAGGTTCGCAGAATGAGGAAAGCGGCGCGGCCGATGGCGACCAGCGCTACGGCGACCCCAAGATAGGTCCAGATACGCATCGGCAGCGTGCTGAAGCTGGTAATGCCCTCGAGGGCGAAATTCCACAGGCGCCAGCCGGCGAATTTGCTCTGACCGGCGACGCGCGCCTCGCGGGTGTAATCGACGATTGCCGTCTCATAGCCGACCCAGGCGAACAGGCCCTTCATGAAGCGATGGGATTCCGGCAATTGCTTGACAGCTTCAACGACCGCACGCGTCATCAGCCGGAAGTCGCCGACGTTTTCCGGAATCTGCACATCCGAGACGGCGTTGTGAAGACGATAGAACCAGGATGCCGTCAGCCGCTTGGCAGCGCCGTCCGAGCGGCGATCCGTGCGACGGGCGAGCACGACGTCATATCCCTCACGCCAGCGCTCTACCAGCCTTGCGATCAGTTCGGGCGGATCCTGCAGGTCGGCATCGAAAGGAACGACAGCATCGCCGCGGCTTTCGTCGATGGCAGCTGAGAGGGCGGCCTCCTTGCCGAAATTTCGGGTGAGATCGATGACGCGAATGCGAGGGTCGCTTCGGGCAGCAGCCAAGAGCAGGCGCAGGGTGTCGTCGCGGCTACCATCGTTGACACAAACGATCTCGAAGCGCAGCGCAGGAATGTCCTCCAGAGCCGGGACAACGGCGGCAAAGAAAGCCGCAACCATCTCTTCCTCATTGTAGAAAGGCACCGCCAGCGACAGCAGAGGCATTTTGCCGCCGCTGTTTTCGTCTTGTAGCTGCCAGTTCATCTGCATCCCATCGCTTTTGCGCAGAATGCAACTATTTGCCGATTCGGCCAATGACTTCGCGTGGCATGATCGCCGGCAGCGTCAGGCGCCAACGACCACCGTGGTGTCGCGCGGATATTCGCCGTAGAAACCCCGCCAGTTGGCCACAGCAAACCCGAACACGACAAGGGCACCGCCCTGGTGCGCGAGAGCCAGATGCAGAGGCACCTGCATCAGCAGCGTGGCGATGCCGAGCCCGGCCTGGCAAAGCACCAGAAACGCCAGCACCACGGCGCGGCGGGTATGGGTGCTGCCGGGTGTAACACGCAGGCAGACGATCATGTTGACCAGCACCACGGCAGTCAGCGCGTAGGCCCCGAGACGATGGACATATTGCACGAGCTTCGGGTTCTCGAAGAAATTGATCCACCACGGGTTCTGGACGAACAGATCGCCGGGAACGACGGCGCCGTCCATCAACGGCCAGGTGTTGTAGCTGAGGCCGGCATGCAAGCCTGCGACCAGCGCACCGAGGTAGATCTGGAACAAGGCCATCAGGGCGATCAGACCGGCAATCCGGCCGGAATGGCTACTCGGAGGCGCGTCGTCCGAATGCGGGGTCAGCGCCCGCATCACCCACATACAGGCGGCAAAGATCAGGCAGGCGGTGACAAGATGCGTGGCAAGCCGGTACTGGCTGACGTCGGTGCGGGCTTCAAGGCCCGACGACACCATCCACCAGCCGATTGCGCCCTGCAGTCCGCCGAGAGCAAAGATACCCACCAGCGGCAGCCGCAGGCTTTTCTCGATCCGGCCGGTCGCCCAGAAGAAGATCAGCGGCACGGCGAAGATGACGCCCATTGCGCGCGCGAGCAACCGGTGCGCCCACTCCCACCAGAAGATGCTCTTGAAATCATCGACCGTGATGTCGCTGTTCAGCAGCTTGAATTGCGGGATCTGCTTGTAGCGATCGAACTCATCCTGCCACTCGGCGGCGTTCAAAGGCGGGATCACGCCGTGGATCGGCTTCCACTCGGTGATCGACAGTCCGGATTGGGTCAACCGCGTCGCGCCGCCGACCAGAACCAGACAGAACAGTGACAGCAGCACGAAGCCGAGCCAGATGCGGACGGCACGGCGATTGCGCTCCTGCCGGGCGACCTCGCCGCGAACGACCTGTTCGGTGGAAAAATGTGCAACAGCCATGGTGGGCTCCTTCAATCTGCCTGTTGATTTGCCCCAGCGAGCGGTGCAAAACAAGGGCTGCGCCTTTGCGGCATGGGGTCGCAACTCCCCATCCCCGCAATCGACTGCCGAGGAGAGTGCCACCATGCCCATACGCCTGCGCAAATTCATCGGCACCATTCTGTTGGTCGTGCTGGTGCTCGGCTACGCTCTGCTGGCTACGACGGTGGCAGTCAATGCGCTCGGAGCCTCCCCCTGGTGGGTGCACCTCACCTACTTTTTCCTCACCGGCCTGTTATGGATCCTGCCGGCGATGGGGCTGATCAAATGGATGTCTGGACCGAAGCAGGGATAGCTGCCTGCCGGAGTTAACCGCCGGATAAGCATGATCGCCGGAAGACACCGGCCAAACCTGCACTTAAACCGAAAATAGACGGCCTCGCCCCTAGCGTGCGCCTGCAGAACAGGCGCGGAGGCCAAAAGTGCGGACGGCGACAGGCGAAACCGGAACATCAGCCGATGGCGAAACCGGCGTCGTGGTGCAGCCTCGACCAGCAGCGCCGCTGCAGGCCGGCAGCGGCTCGCTGACGATCACCGTCAGCGACAGCATGGCGCCTCTGGAAGCGGAATGGCGTGGGCTAGAGCGAGACAGGCTGACATCCCTGCACCAGAGTTTCGGGTGGTGCACGGCCTGGGTCGAGACTTATCGGCCGACGCTTGCCATCCTGCGCGCAAGCATCGGCTCCGAAGTGGCTTTCATTCTGCCGCTAGAGATCGTCCGCAGCCATGGCGTCAGAACCGCACGCTTCATCGGCGCTCCTCGCAGCAACATTAATACCGGCTTGTTCTCCGCGAAATTTCTTGCCGACGTCACAACCCTTTCGGCAGGTGTTCGGGCGGCCATCGCTGCCGCGTTGCGCGGGCATGCCGATCTGCTGTTGCTGTCGAACCTGCCGCTGGCATGGCGCGGTCGTGTCAGCCCGCTCGCGTCCCTGCCCTCCGTCGAAAACCAGAACCGTGCCTTCCAGTTGCCTCTGCTGGGCTCATTCGAGGAAACGCTCAGCCAAGTCAATGCGAAACGGCGTCGCAAGAAGTATCGGTCCCAGACCAAGTTTCTCAACGAAATCGGTGGCTTCGAGCATGTCGTCGCCACGACGCCGGAGGAAAAGCGACAGATGCTCGATCTTTTCCTGCAGCAGAAGGCAGAACGGTTCAGAGCGGCCGGGCTGCCAGATGTCTTCCAGGGGAGCGACGCCCGCGACTTCCTGCTACGCTTGCTCGCGACGAAAAATATCGAGGGCGACAGCATCGCGCTCGAATTGCACGCCATCAGGCTCAAGGGACGGCATGACGGTCATCTGCCGGCCATTGCAGCCCTTTCGCGCAAGGGAGACCACGTCATCTGCCAGTTTGCCTCAATCGACGAGAGCGTGGTCCCGGAGGCCAGCCCCGGCGAACTGCTGTTCTGGGTGATGATCGAGAAGTGCCAGGAATCCGGCATCGCGCTGTTCGACTTCGGCATCGGCGACCAGCTCTACAAGCGCTCGTGGTGCCCGGTGCAGACGGTGCAGCACGATATCCTGCTGCCGGTCTCGCCACTCGGGAGGGTCGCCGCCTTCGGGCAGAGAAGTCTGACGCGGGCAAAGGCGCTGATCAAGGGTAACCCGCGCCTGTACAGTGCCATCCAGAAACTGAGGGCTCGCCGCCAGCAGGCGGCAACGCTGGACGGAGCCTGAAGCAAGCCTCAGGCGGCGGTGCGGTGCCGGTCCTCGTCACCGTCGCTGCTGATGCCGGACATCAGCACGAGATGCTCGTAGCCGGCCTGCTGGAAATCATGCATGACGGCGACGAACTTCGCCTCATCCGGCACGGGCATGGAGAGGATGATCTCGATATCCTTGCTGCGCGTCAATTTCGCAATCCCGTCGACGTTGACCGCACCGCATTCGACCAGCACCAGATCATAGGCCGACACGAGTGCTTCGAGGATCAGCGAAAGCCGGTCGGCTCCGCGCATGGCGCTTGCAAGATCGCTTGCTCCGAGCGGCACCAGATGGGCGTCCGACAGGCGGTCGGGATGGATGGTGTCGGCAAACGCTGCTTCACCGCACAAAAGGTCGGTCACGCCGGGAAGTCCCGGCTTGTCGGCCATCAGGCGCGTCGGGCAGGCTGTGCCGGTCATGTCGACCAGGACCACGCGGCGGCCGCTGTCGGCGATGGTGCGGGCCAGCATGACGGTGGCAGTCGAACCCGCGTCACCATCCGGCGAGACTGCGATTGCCATCGGCACCTTGGCATCGATGAAGTATTCGGCGACCGATGGGATCGAGAAGTCCTCCACCGCCTCGACAGTGGCGGCAGGCAGCGCTTCAGGCTCAGCGACGACAGCCGCTGCCGGGGGCTGCATAATTGTCTCCGGCTGAACGGCAGCCCGTTCGGGCGCCTGCACTCTGCGTGTTGCCGACAGCAGGCTTGCGGGCACTACCGCACGGCGGAGCGGCGCGGCTGTCGCACTCGGCAGGCCATCGTCTTCGAACATGGTCGCACGGCGCGCACCGTCATTGGGCAAGCCCACCGGCCGCAGGGCGCGACCGCTGAACAGCTCCATAAGCATGATGACAATGGCACTGAGCACGAAGGCTGCAACGGCGGCGATGACCACGATCGGCCCGACCTTGGGGAAGTAGGGGTCAACCGGCTCGACCGCACTCGACACGATCCGGGCATCGGCAGGGCTGGAATTCTTGTCGGAACGGGAGGCAGCTTCGCGGTAGCGGGCGAGATAGGTCTCGAGCAGCTGCCGCTCGGCGGTTGCCTCACGCTCAAGCGCATTGAGGCCGACGGTGTCTTCGCCGGCACGGGCGCTGTCCGCCTTCAGGAGCTTCGACTGCGCCAACAGCTGCTGCTCGCGCATCGCGGCGATCTTTGCCTCGTTGTCGATGCCGGTCAGGATCTTGCGGGTCTCGCGGGTGATCTGCGAGCGGATGTCGGCCAGCTGGGCGCGCAGGCTCTTCAGCCGCGGGTGACCGTCCATCAGCGTCGTCGAAAGGTCCGAAATCTGCGATTCGAGGCTGGACTCGGTCGTCTTCAGACGCTGCATTGTCTGCGAGCCGCTGACGTCGTTCAGCGTGTCGGTGGGGCCGCCGGAGGCCAGGGCGTTACGTACGGCCTGGGCACGGGCATCGGCATTCGCCTTTTCGCCGCGCACCTGGGCAAGCTGCGTCGAGATGTCGGTCAGTTGCTGGTTGGAAAAGCTGGTGGTGTCGTTGGTCTGCAGCAGGCCATTGGCACTGCGGTAATCTGCAACCTTCTTTTCCGCTTCCGCCACCTTGATGCGCAGGTTGGCGATCTCCGGCTCCAGCCAGCGGGTTGCCTCGGCATTGGAATCGAGCTTGGCGCCGCTCTGCATCGAGAGATAGACCGAAGCCATGGCGTTCGGAACGCTTTCGGCGAGCTTCGGATCCCGCGAGGTGAACTGGATGCCGATGACGCGCGACGTGTTGATCTGGTAGACCTGCAGCCGCTCGGTAAAGGCATCGAGGATGCGCTCCTCCGGTGCCTTGTCGGATGAAGGCTTTTTCAGATGCAGGGTGACCAGCAGACCGGACAGCGCCGACGACCGCGCACTGTCCTCGAACTCCGGCAGGTCGTAGAGCTTCAGCTGGGTAATCACCTGCTTGATAAGGTCGGCCGACTGCAGGATCTGCACCTGGCTGGCGATATTGAGTTCATCGAGCAGAGACGCATCGTTGCTGCCGGCGCTTGCTTGGTTGCTCGTGGTGGCAAAAGCCGCAGCGCGCGGCTCGATCAGCACCCTCGTCTCGCTGCGATATTCGGGCGAGACGACCTTGGCGATTACGAAGGCGACAAGAGCAGCGGCAGTGACGATCAGCACCACGCGCAGCCGCCGACGCCATACGGCCCGGAAAAGCTGGCTCAAATCAATGTCGACATCCTGCTGGCTGCTGTTTACGCCGGGCATACCGCACTCCGATACTCGTTTGGCGGCAACCGTAAACGACTATGGTAACGCAAGGGTTAAGGCCCCTCTTCTGCTGAACCGGCCCATTATGCGCAATTTGTCGTCCCGATTTACCGTCTGTTAACCCTAACAGACTGATAACGGGTTCATGATTTTATTCCTTTGTGAGCACGCGGATGTCTTTCGCTAAGCGTAACATCGTCTTCGTCCTGAGCATGGTTGTCCTCGGCACCGCCCTGAGCGGCTGCGTGAGCTATCAGCCAGCGCCGGAGGCGTTCAGCGCCGCGACTATCCAGCCTTACCGGCTCGATAGCGGCGACCGCCTGCGTGTGACCGTCTTCGAGCAGCAGGCTCTCACGAATACCTATACGGTAGATCAGGCCGGTTATATCTCGGTGCCACTGATCGGCCAGGTGACCGCTCGTGGCAAGACGATGCAGCAACTGTCCGGCGAGATCGCGTCGAAGCTGAAGCAGGGCTACCTGCGCGACCCGGACGTCTCCATCGACGTCGACCGTTATCGCTCGATCTATGTCATGGGCGAAGTCGGCCAGCCAGGCCAATACTCCTATGTCCCCGGCATGACGATCCAGAACGCGGTGGCAGCCGCCGGCGGCTTTACGCCGCGCGCCTATCAGGGCAATACGGACGTTACCCGCAAGATCAACGGCCACGTGATGACAGGGCGCGTCGGAATTTCCGATGCGGTGCTTGCAGGCGACACAATCTACGTCCGCGAAAGGCTGTTCTGATTATCAATGGCGAAGCCTTTGCGCATTATCCATTGCTTCAGGTCGCCCGTTGGCGGGATCTTCAGGCATGTGCGCGATCTGGCCGAGCAGCACAGCCGGGCCGGCCATCACGTCGGGATCGTCTGCGACAGCCTGACAGGCGGAGCGCATGAGGATGCGCTGTTTGACGAAATAAAGCCGTTCTTGACACTCGGCCTGACGCGCATGCCGATCCGCCGTTCGGTGAGCTTCGCGGACATGCCGGCGATTTGGCGGGGCTACAGGACGATCAAGAGTTTGCGGCCGGACGTGCTGCACGGACATGGCGCCAAGGGCGGCATGCTGGCGCGCGTCATCGGCACAGTGTTGCGGGTGAACAAGTATCGCGTTGCCCGCGTCTATACCGCCCATGGAGGCAGCCTGCATTTTTCAAAGGCGTCTCTCAAGGGACGCGCGGTGTTCACGATGGAACGCCTGCAGGAACGCCTGACGGACGCGCTGATTTTCATCTGCGATTTCGAGAGACACGCCTACGAGGCGAAGGTCGGCCCTCCCTCCCCCATGTCGAGGCTCGTCTACAACGGCATCAACGAGCGGGATTTCAGGACTGTTCCAACCCGATCAGACTCCGTCGACTTCGTCTATATCGGCATGCTTCGGGACCTCAAGGGTCCCGATCTGTTTATAGAGGCCTTTGGGCAGACCGAGAGGCTGGTCGGTCGGCCATTGTCGGCGCTGTTGATCGGCGATGGGCAGGACCGGGAAAAATACATGAGGATGATAGTCGCGGGCGGACTTTATCCGCGCGTCGGCATTCTCCCCGCCATGCGCATCGAGGACGCCCTGTCGATGTCGCAGACCGTCGTCGTTCCCTCCCGCGCCGAATCCATGCCCTATATCGTGCTCGAGGCACTGGCGGCCAGCAAGGGCGTCATCGCATCGGCAGTCGGTGGAATTCCCGAAGTACTGGGCGCAACCAGCGAGGGTCTCGCCAAGGCCGGCAACGTCGCCGACCTTGCGCGCATCATGGCCGCCTCGATCACGGAACCGGACTGGCGTATCCGCGCCATGCCCGGTCTTGAAATGATACACAAAAGATTTTCGGCGCCCGTTATGGCCGGCGAAGTTCTGAAGCTGTATACAGACATACTGGATCTACAGGCCAGTTCCTAAAATTTAACCTACCTTACTAAGCCATCCTTAGGGGCCTTTCGATAGAAATTGATACGTCAGTGAGACGGATCGAGAGCGATGACGAATATCGAAAAGCCTGATGACTTCGACCTCGACAAAATTCGCAAGAGCGTCTCGGAAATCCGTGCCCGCAGTCCCGACGAAAAGGTCGAGGCCGAGGGCACCGTCAAGCTCAATCCGTTTGCGCGGCAGATCGCCGAGCAGTTTCGCGAAGGCAATTACACGCCGTCGATCATCATCGGCCAGTTCATGCTGTTCGAGTTCGTGTCGTTACTGGCGCTGGGACTGCTGCTGCTTTACCTGCGTTTCGGCAGTCCGACCTATGAAGCGCTGATCCAGGTCCCAATCACGGTGCTTGTCGCCGGGATCAATATTCTCTCGCTGCAAGTTTTCGACACCTACCAGATACCGGTGCTGCGCGCGCCGACGCGCCACCTCCGCCGCATTGTTCTCGGTTGGGCACTGCCGTTCGTCGCAATGCCGCTGTTTGCGATTGCCCTGAAGATGCTGCCGACCTTCCCGCCGCGGCTGATCATGAGCTGGTGCCTGATCGGCATGGCGTTCCTGTTTGCGGAGCGGCTGCTGTTTGCCTGGGGCATTCGCCGCTGGGCGCGCAACGGCATCATGGAACGTCGCGCGGTCATCGTCGGCGGCGGTCAACCTGCCAAGGAATTGATCCGGGCGCTGGAGGATCAGGTCGACAACGATATCCGCATTTGCGGCATTTTCGATGACCGGGGAGAAAGACGATCGCCCGTCGTCGTCGCCGGCTATCCGAAACTCGGCACAGTCGCCGAGCTCGTGGAATTTGCCCGCGTCACCCGTATCGACATGCTGATCATCGCCCTGCCGATATCTGCGGAGGAGCGTATCCTGCAGCTTCTCAAGAAGGTGTGGGTGCTTCCGGTCGATATCCGGCTCGCCGCCCATGCAAACAAGCTGCGCTTCCGGCCGCGCGCCTATTCGCATGTCGGCTCTGTGCCGATGCTGGACATCTTCAACAAGCCGATCCCGGACTGGGATTCTGTCGCAAAACGGGTGTTCGACGTGTTTTTCAGCGTGCTGGCACTGCTGTTGCTCTGGCCGGTGATGGTCGGCGCGGCGATTGCCATCAAGCTCAATTCCAAGGGCCCGGTGTTCTTCATGCAGAAGCGCCACGGCTTCAACAACGAGATCATCAAGATCTTCAAGTTCCGCTCCATGTATACCGACATGAGCGACCCCACCGCCCGCAATGCCGTCACCAAGGGCGATCCGCGCGTTACCAGCGTCGGCCGCTTCATCCGCAAGTCGTCCATCGACGAACTGCCGCAGTTGTTCAACGTTCTGCTGGGCACACTGTCGCTGGTCGGCCCACGCCCCCATGCGGTTGCCGCCGCCAGCCATGACCGATCCTATGGCGATGTTGTCGAGGGCTATTTTGCCCGCCACCGCGTCAAGCCGGGCGTTACCGGCTGGGCGCAGATCAACGGCTGGCGCGGCGAGATCGACAATGACGACAAGATCAAATTCCGCACGGCCTACGACCTCTATTACATCGAGAACTGGTCGCTGCTATTCGATCTCAAGATCCTATTCCTGACGCCGATCCGCCTGTTCAACACCGAAAACGCCTATTGAGCCCGATGAGCACGTTCGCCACCCCATCACCGCAGGTCACCCAACCGCAGCTCGCCGCGCTGCGGCTGATCGGCACCGGCTGCGTTGCGTTCGGCGTCTTCCTCTCCGGCTTCGTCGTCGCAGAACCGGCGCCGTACGAACTGTGGATGGCGATGCTGATCGGCCTCTGGTTCATGCTCGGCCTGCGCATCTCGCGCAGCGTGGCGCCGTTGCTCATGCTGTTTCTGACATTCAACATCGGCGGGATGCTGTCGATGACGCAGATGCGCGATCTCGGCAGCGCAGAAATGGACGCACCGATCTATATCGCCGTCTCCACCTTTCTTGCCCTCAGCGCGGTGTTCTATGCGGCCATCATCGAGCACAACGGGAACGTGCTGAAGCTCATGTTCAAGGTCTGGGTGGCTGCCGCCATCATCACGGCCTTGCTCGGCATTCTCGGCTATTTCCATGCCTTCCCCGGCGCCGGCATGTTCACTCGCTACGACCGGGCGATGGGTGCCTTCCAGGATCCGAACGTCTTCGGCCCCTATCTGGTGGCGCCGACGCTCTATCTCATCCATGGCGTCATCATCGGCGACCTCCGCAAGGCGCCCCTGAAGGCAATCGGACTGACGATCCTTGCACTCGGCATTTTCCTGTCGTTTTCGCGCGCCGCCTGGGGCCTGTTCGCCTTCTCGTCGGTGGCGCTGGTGTTCTTCATGCTGCTCAAGCACCGCAGCAATACGTTTCGCCTGCGCATCCTGGTCATGACGCTGACGGCAATCCTGCTGCTTGGCGCAGCCCTCCTGGTCGCCCTGCAGTTCCACCAGGTCAGCGACCTGTTCTCGACCCGCACCCAGCTGGTGCAGGACTACGATGGAGGGCACCTCGGGCGCTTCGAGCGCCATCGGATCGGCTTCCTGCTGTCGATGCAGCGCCCGCTCGGCATCGGGCCGCTTGTGTTTGCGACGATGTTCCGCGAGGACGAACATAATATCTGGCTGAAGACTTTGACGACCTACGGCTGGATCGGTTTCTTCTGCTGGGTGAGCATGATCTGCTGGACCATCTATATCGGCTTCAAGAACGTTTTGAAGGAACGGCCCTGGCAGCCGTTCCTGATGATTGCCTGGATCGTCGTCCTCGGCCATGTCGGCATCGGTAACGTCATCGACACGGATCACTGGCGCCATCTCTACATGCTGATCGGGATCGTATGGGGCTGCGGTGCGCTCGAAGTTCGCCACCAGCATCGGCTTGCCCGGGGAGAAATCGCGGCATGAACGTCAGCACCGCGATTACGCACCTGTCGATGCTGCAGATCCTCGAGCCCGGCGGCGGCGGCTCCGGCCGGCATTTCCTCGACCTCTGCCGGGCCATGCAGCACCGTGGCCATGCCGTGACGGCGATCTATTCACCGGTGCGCGCCGAACAAAAATTCGTCGACGAGCTTGAGGGCATGGGCCTCACCGCCGTGCATTCCGTCGGCATGAAGCGGGCTCTCGGCCCGGCCGACCTCACCGCCTGGCTGGAAATCCGCCGGCTCATCGCCGCGCATGGTCCATTCGACCTGATCCATGGCCACAGTTCGAAGGCCGGGGCTCTCGCGCGGCTTCGGTTCCCGTGGTCGAAGACGCCGGTGCTCTACACGCCGCACGCCTTCCGGACGATGGACCCCTCGCTCGGAGCAAAGCCGCGCTTCGTCTTCGGCAGCATCGAGCGGCTTCTCGGCGCGTTCTTTTCCGACCGGGTGATCTGCGTCTCGCGCGACGAATACGACCATGCCGTCTCCATCGGCATTCCGAGACGCCGGCTACGGGTCGTCTACAACGGCGTCGCCCGACCGCCGGTCGGCGAACGCCAGGCAATTCGTACCCGCTTCGGCATTGCTCCGGACGACATCCTCTTCGGCTTCGTCGGCAGGCTTTCGGCCCAGAAGGCGCCGGAACGGCTTGTCGCCGCCTTTGCGCGCGTGGCCGAACAGCTGCCTTCCGCCAAGCTGCTGATGATCGGCAGCGGCGAGCTCGAAGACGAGGTCAGGCAGCGTATGGCTGCGGCCGGCCTCGGAAACCGTGCGCATCTCGACAGCAGCATCCACGGCCCTGTCGCCATCGACGCTTTCGATATCGTCGTCATGCCGAGCCGCTACGAGGCCATGTCCTACGTCATGCTGGAGGCAGCATCGGGTGCCAAGCCACTGATCCTGACCGACGTCGGCGGCGTCAGCACGGTGCTCGAAGACGGCCGCAACGGCATCAGGATTGCCAACAGCGACGATCCGGCAGAGTTGGCGGCCGCGATGGTCAGCGCTGCAGAGCCGGAGACCAGAACGATCTTCACGGCCGAGGCGCAGCGGCGCCGCAACCGATACACGCTGTCAGGGATGGCCGACGAAACCGAGGAAATCTATTTCGAATTGCTCGGCCATCAGTTGCCCACCCTCTTGAGAACGCCGGAGAATGCCCTAGAGTTGAAGGCATGATCACAGCAGCACAAATCCGCGCCGCCCGCGCCATGACCGGCCTTTCACTGCAACAGCTGGCGGACGCCGCCAGGCTCAGCTCAGCCGAGGTCGAAGCCATCGAAACCGGCACTGAACCCGCCAACAGCCACGCTGTCTCGGCCATCCGCGCCGCGCTCGAGGCCAGCGGCATACAGTTTCTCGCCGATGGTAGCCAGGATGGCGGCGGCGCCGGCCTTAGACTGAAACACACCCACGGCGACGAAGGCACACGCCCCGAAAACCTCAATTCCACCAACGACGACTGAATTTCTCCTTTCGACACAATTTCCACGGCAGCGCAACAATTCCTGCAACGCACGGAACAAAAGCGGCAGTCGCGCATTCTGCTCCCGCATTACGCTCAGGGGGACATCTTGAATCGCAGCAACGGGCTCTATCTCATTATCGGCGCACTGATCGTCGCCGTCATCGGCCTCGGCGCCTATGTTTATCACGAAAAGCAGAAACCCGAGGGTGTCGAACTCACCATCGGCAAGAACGGCGTTTCAGTCGAACAGAAATGACCGGCGGGGGTCGGTCGCTTCTCTCGACGCTGCCGACCCCGCACTCCGTTATGATAACGTTCCCCTCTTGGATGACCCACAGTTGCCTCCACCCTGAATTCAGGCTGTACAGTATCAGCAACTGTCTGAGACAGCGCTCAAGTTCAGTCGCTCCCCTCTTCACCCACCTCTACAGTCGATACAAAGCCACCAAAATCATTAGGCCTGCTACGCAATGACGTCCTCATGCGCTTGTCTGCGGCGTAGGGCACACTACATCTGCGCGGTCTGTCGCCCCATGGCGGCTTATCCCACAAGGAGAAAAGCCAGTGAAAGCTGCAATCTACAGCGAACCAGGCACGCCGGATGTTTTTCATTATGGTGAGGTTGCCGATCCTGTTCCAGCCGACGACGAAGTGCTCATCCGCGTCGAGGCTATCAGCATCGAGGGCGGCGACCTGATCAACCGGGCGCTGACGCGCCAGGGTGCCGACGAAGTGGTCGGCTATGCGGCCGCAGGCACGATCCTGCAGGTTGGCGAGGCTGTGACAGGGCTATCCGTCGGGCAGCGCGTTGCAACTTTCCAATGGAAGGGATCGCATGCCACTCTTCGCGCGGTTACGGCGGCAAATTGCTTCATCGTTCCAGACGGCCTCGACATAGGAGTAGCGTCCGCCATTCCGGTCGGCCCCGGCACGGCCGCCTATGCGCTCAAGCTCGGTGATTTGCAGAGCGGCCAGACCGTCCTCGTCCTCGGTGCCAGCGGCGGCGTCGGTCTTGCCGCCGTCCAGCTTGCCGCCAAGGCCGGCGCACGGGTAATCGGCACCGGCACCAAGGCAGAGAGCCTCGCAAAGCTCAAGGCCTATGGCCTCACGGACGCAATCGTCACCGCTGACCAGCCGGCGAGCGAACACGTCCGTGCGCTTCTCGGGGGCAACGAGGTCGATCTCATCATCGACAATGTCGGCGGCGACGCACTGGTCGATTCTCTCAAGGTGTTGAAGGACGGCGGCAAGGCTGTGTTGATCGGCGTCTTCGGCGGCCGCAGCACGATGATCGATGCGGGCCAGATCCTGATGCACCGCCACGTCATCATCGGTTGTCTCCTCGGTACGGCAATGACCGATCCCCAGGCACGCAGGCTGATCGAGGAACTGTTCCCGATGGCCAAGGACGGTTCCCTCAATGTCCCGATCGATGCCACGTTCCCCCTCTCCGAGACAGCCGCCGCGCACCGACGGGCAGAAGAACGCGGCCGCATCGGTCGCGTCATCATGACGGTCTAGGCTTTCAGGCGCATTTGTGTGCCTCGAACTGAAGTTACAGGCGGCGCACCGTCGCCTGTGACACGCAAGCGGCAGCCTCCCGGAGCCGGCAACGCCTCACCCGCTTGACAGCCGCCCTGTGCCGCTGCCACTGATGTGCGGGCTGCGTAACGCAACGCGGCGTGCTCTGGAGCGATGTCCACGGCAAACACATCCCGTCAGGACGCGTCATGCCGTTACCCCTGCAGATCTGGATCATTGGGCGGAGACAAGGGTCCCACCTTGCCGGCACCTCTATCGCCATACGCTGCCGGAAGAGTTGAACCTTGGCAGATCGCGTCATAGTCGTGGCTCCCGACAGTCCCCCAGCGCACGGCATTGCCTTTGGCGAGGCGCTGCTGGTGTGGGCTCGGATCGCCGCCCTGAGCTTCGGGGGCCCGGCCGGACAGATTGCGCTGATGCACCGGATTATCGTCGAGGAGAAACGCTGGGTCGGTGAAGCGCGCTTCCTGCATGCCTTGAACTACTGCATGCTGCTGCCTGGCCCGGAAGCACAGCAATTGGCGATCTATCTAGGCTGGCTCCTCCACCGCACGGCTGGCGGGCTTGTCGCAGGCACGCTGTTCGTACTTCCCGGTTTCGTGGCAATCCTTGGCCTCAGCTATCTCTACGCCGCCTTCGGGGATGCCGGCATGGTGGCCGGCCTGTTTTTCGGCCTGAAGGCGGCGGTTCTTGCGGTCGTCGTCCAGGCAGTCCTGCGGATTGGCGGACGGGCGCTGAAAAACCCCGCAATGATCGCCATCGCTGCCACGGCGTTCGTGGCGATCGCAGCCTTCCATGTGCCGTTCCCGCTGATCATCGTTGCGGCCGGCCTCGCTGGCTATGCCGGATCACGGGCGGGACTTGGCTGGTTCCGGATCGATAGCGGCCACCGATCGGGCTCCGGGCGGGTTATGCCGGATGCAGACTCCGCGCTTGGGGAGGACACCCCAGAGCACGCACGTCCTGACGTCGGCTGGTCCTTGCGAATAGCCATCGTCTTTCTCACCCTGTGGCTCGGACCGGTGATCCTTCTTCATGTCCTCTTGGGCGCGGACAATGTCTTTACCCAGATTGGCGTCTTCTTCAGCAAGATGGCGGTCGTCACCTTCGGTGGCGCCTATGCGGTGCTTGCCTATGTGGCACAGGAGGCCGTGCAGCACTACGGATGGCTGAAACCCGGGGAAATGCTCGACGGGCTCGGCATGGCCGAAACGACCCCAGGCCCGCTGATCATGGTGACACAGTTCGTCGGCTTCATGGGCGCCCTGCGCAATCCGGGGAGCCTGAACCCAATGCTCGCGGCAACGCTGGCCGCCATTCTGACGACGTGGGTAACCTTTGTGCCGTGCTTTCTCTGGATCTTCCTCGGTGCGCCGTTCATCGAGCGCATGCGCAGCAATGTCGCTCTTTCCGCCGCCATGTCGGCGATAACAGCTGCAGTGGTCGGCGTCATCCTCAACCTGGCGATCTGGTTTGCCGTCCATACGCTTTTCGGAGCAGTCCGGGCAGGCATCGGCCCTGTCAGCCTCGAAATCCCGATTTTAGCCTCGGCAGCCATTCCCGCCATGACTTTGTCGCTGGCAGCGGCCATCGCGATTTTCCGCTTCAAAGCTTCCGTTGTCACGACGATGATAGCCTGCGCGCTCGCCGGCATGGCATGGACCGCGCTACGGTGAAGCAGCCAGCCTGAGGTTTTTTTGTGATTTTACCAGGGATATCAAGGAGATAATTGGTCGGGGCGACAGGATTTGAACCTGCGACCCCTTGACCCCCAGTCAAGTGCGCTACCGGGCTGCGCTACGCCCCGACCTGCCTAAAAGGCTTGGTCTGATTAGTCTTTCGACTTTCTGGACGCAAGCGAAAAAATGCCGGGTGCCGAATGAATTTGTGAGGGGCGCGAGATTCCTGTCGGCAGCCGTATCAGGGCGCTCCCAGAATGCCCGATTTTTGCCCGGAAATGGCCTAACTCGGTTCATCAGCCGTTCAGACCTGCGGTCGCTAAATAAGCCGTCCAATAGGAGGAAGTTTGATGAAGAACATGATTATTGCCTCTGCAATTCTGGTCGGCGGTTTGTTCGCGACAGGCGCGAGCGCAATGCCTGCGGTCTCGATCGCCAAGGCCCCGACCGTCGTCGTGCAGGTGGATTACGTCTGCGGTCCCGGCTTCCACCAGACGCCGTGGGGCGATTGCCGACGCAACGGCTGGCGCCGTTTGCCGCCACCGCCACCGCGTTTCTACGGTCACCATCGCCCGCCGCCACCCTATTGGGGTGACCGGAGATGGCACCACCACCGCCACTACGACGACTACTGAGATCGTCGCATAAAATCCACTCGCGAGGGGGAACGAACGAGGCCAGGCCCGCGTTTCCCGTCGCCAATCCAAATGGAGGAAATCCCATGAAAAACCTGATCATAGCTGCTGCAATCGCAGTGACTTCCATCGTGTCATTCGCACCGGCCTCATATGCCGACACGGTCACCACCGTGACGACGCGCGAACGGCCGATGCACCGCGGCTGGCATCATCCCCCACGCCGTCACTGCTACGTCAAGGTGACAAAAGTGCGTCACCATGGCCAGCTAGTAGTCCGCAAGACGCGCGTTTGCCGTTAATCGCCCGGACTGCCCGCGTTCGCGCGGGCAGTCCATCGAATGACGTTGCCGAATGACGTTGCTATCGGAACTTCGCAGCCACTTGGCTGTTTTTCTGCAACACAGGAGAAGAAGATGGCAAAGAACGACGAAGACCTCCACGCCGGCTTTACCGGCACGCCCGTAGAGCCTTCCGACAGCGTCGCCGAAAAGGCAAAGGCTGTCGTTTCTGGCCTGAAGGACGAGGCAAGCGCCGTATCAGCAGCGGCGGTCGAACACCCGCACACGGCGACTGCGCTGCTGGTGACCATCGGTGCCATCGCATTCGGTCTCGGCTACGCGCTCGGACACTCTTCCGGCGTTAACAGCCGCCAGCGCTTCTGGCGCTAACTAGGCAACAACCAAATTACTGGCAGACGTCGACCCACTGAGCACCGGTGAGATCTACCATTCGCTGCGGCGACAATCTCACTGCCGAGTTTGTCGCCCCGGCCGCCGGAAGAACTTCCGCGTAGGCCTGCAACGATACATCGCAGTAAATGGGCAAGTCCGTTGCGAGACCAAACGGGCAGACGCCACCGACGGGATGTCCCGTCAGTGTTGCCACATCTTCCAAATCCAGCATCCGGGGCTTGGCGCCGAGCGCCTCGCGGCTCTTCTTGTTGTCCAGCCTCGCAGTACCGCTCATGACGACAAGGATGACCTTGTCGCCGACCCTCAGGCAAATCGTCTTGGCGATCTGGCCAGGTTCCACGCCGTGAGCAGCAGCGGCCATGGCAACGGTAGCGGAGCTTTCGGCCGTTTCGATAATCGTCAGGTCTGGCGCATTGGCTTCGAAAAAGCGTCTTACAGTTTCCAGTGTCATGGTCCACGGATGCCATAGGCCTCCACGGGGTGCAAGCCCGGCGGCAACGGGGGAATTCGTCGCCTCCCGTCAGGAACATTCCCCAGGATTCGACGTTAGCGAGGTGGGCTACAGGAGGACTGGTACCATGAGCACTTATATCGACAGCAAGACAATCGAGAACGCCGCCAACAGGCGCGTGTGGAGCGTTTCCGAATTTGCCCGGCGCTACCGGCTGGACAAGACTGAGGAAGACAAGTTGTTGGCGCTTCTAGGGCCCTTCGCGCTCGAACACGAACTGCTGATGAACGCCCAGCGGCGCCCGGTTTTCCGGTAGAGTGAAATCCGCGACAGTTTGCGACGGGCGCCTAAGGCGTCCGTTTTGTTTTCGAGGCGGTATTCCGGCTCAGCATTTCGTTCCAGGCGGGGCATAGCTCCGCTACATGACATAGATGTGTGCCACCGAAAAAGCAGACGGTCCGCTAACGGACCTTGACACCCCGTCGTTTCAAGCCAAATAAGCTGCTGGTAGGGTTGAACAGGGGAACACATATTCGTGACACACCGCAGAATTCTGGTCGTAGAAGACGATGCGCTCATCGCCATGCTTTTGGAAGATATGCTTTCGGAACTCGACTACGCGGTTGCCGGTACGGCAGCGGATTTGGAAGACGCGCTTGAAATGGCGAAGGGTGGCGCCTTCGATGCAGCTATTCTCGACGTGTCTCTGGCAGGTAAGAGCTCGCTGCCGGTTGCACGTCTGCTCGATGAGAAGAACAAGCCCTATATCTTTGCCACCGGCTACGGCGTCCTGCCCGAGGGCATGGAAGGCAGCGGTCGTCAGCTGCTCAACAAGCCCTACCAGCTACACCAGCTGGAAGCCGCCCTTACCAGCCTCAACATCGGCTGAGGCCTCCGGTCAGCGAACCTGATCGAGTAGACGCTTGCATTCCAGCAGATCGTACAGCGCTTCCTGCAACAGCGCACGATCTTCCTTGCCCACAGTCGACCCGCCCAGTGAAATCTCCGGAGCGCCCTCTTCGCCGCCTCCGAAATTGAAGAACCGACGGCTGGTCGGAGTCTTGGCGCGGCCGACGATCTGGTCTTCCTCGGCGGTGCTGACCCGTGGTTCGGACGGAGCCGGCTCCTGTACCGCAGCAGCAAGCGCCTCGACGCTGGCAAGGTCGCCACTGCCGACCGCGATCACGAACTTGTTGCCATTCGTCTTCAGAAGCTTCTGGACGCCCTTGATCGTGTAGCCGTGGTCGTAGAGAAGATGGCGGATGCCCTTTAGCAGATCGACGTCTTCCGGCCGGTAATAGCGGCGGCCGCCGCCCCGCTTCATCGGCTTGATCTGCAGGAAGCGGGTTTCCCAGAAGCGAAGAACGTGCTGGGGGAGATCGAGATCGTCAGCGACTTCGCTGATGGTGCGGAAAGCATCCGGGCTTTTGTCCAACGTCACTCTCCCTGCACGACCATTCTCGCCATCTGGTAACGAATCGCTATATTTCAAAGGTTTGCGACACGCATTTCAAGTGCAGTCTGCGGGTGTTACACAATGAACACCAGCATTATGCGAAAATATGTGTTGGAAAATTGATCGAAGATGCCCGCTGCAAAAGCGGTTAGCCCGTTCAGGCCACGGGCGCTGCGGGCTTGACCTTGGTCTTGCGGCTCGTATGGGCCTTGAGGATGCGGGTCTTCAGCACGTTGGATGCTTTGAATGTCATCACCCGGCGCGGCGATATCGGCACTTCCTCGCCCGTCTTCGGATTGCGGCCGATGCGCTCGTTCTTGTCGCGCACCTGGAACGTCGCAAACGACGAAAGCTTGACGATTTCGCCCCGCACGATGGCGTTGCAGATCTCGTCGATCACGGTTTCGACCAGTTCCGCGGATTCGGTACGGGACAGGCCGACCTTCCGGAACACCGACTCTGCCAAGTCTGCCCGCGTGACTGTCTTACCGGTCATGGTTCCCCGCCCATCGTGTTCTGGAATTGTGGTCGCCGCGAGAGAGTATTGCCCTTGCGCCGAACGGTCAAGCTCTTGTTCGGAATCGGAATTTGGGTTTGGCCGCTACCAACGCAGCAACACCGCACCCCAGGTAAACCCGCCGCCCATGGCTTCCAGCATCACCAGATCGCCCTTCTTGATCCGCCCGTCTCCGGCAGCAGTCGCAAGCGCCAGCGGAATGGAGGCAGCCGAGGTATTTCCGTGAAGATCGACGGTGATGACGACCTTCTCCGGCGGAATGCCGAGCTTCCTCGCGGAACCGTCGATGATGCGGCGGTTGGCCTGGTGCGGCACCAGCCAGTCGAGATCGTCGGCAGTGGTGCCGGTGGCCTCGAAAGCGGCAACGATGACATCGGTGATCATTCCGACCGCATATTTGAAGACCTCGCGGCCTTCCATGCGCAGCTTGCCGACGGAGCCCGTCGAGGATGGCCCGCCGTCGACGAAGAGCTTGTCCTTGTGTGCCCCATCAGAGCGCAGACTGGCAGTCAGCACGCCGCGATCCGCAACAGTGCCCTCGCCTTCAGCCTTTTCCAGAATCAGCGCGCCTGCCCCGTCTCCGAACAGCACGCAGGTGGTGCGGTCGTTCCAGTCGAGGATGCGCGAGAAGGTCTCTGCACCGATCACCAGCACACGGTTGGCAAGGCCGCCGCGTATGTAGGCATCGGCAGTGGTGACGGCATAGACGAAACCGCTGCAGACCGCCTGAAGGTCGAATGCGAAGCCGTGGTGCATGCCCAGACGGTTCTGGATATTGACCGCAGTCGCTGGAAAGGTGTTGTCCGGCGTCGAGGTGGCAAGGATGATCAGGTCGATGTCAGCGACCGTCAGGCCGGCATTGTCGAGCGCAGCACGGGCAGCGGCTTCGCCGAGCGATGCGGTGGTCTCACCATCTCCGGCGATGTATCGCTGGCGGATGCCGGTGCGTTGGACAATCCAGTCATCGGACGTATCGACGACGGTTTCCATTTCGCGATTGGTCATCACGCGCTTCGGAAGCGCTGCCCCGAAGCCGCGGACTACTGAACGGATCATGCTGATTATACCTCGTCGCTCATGACAGCTTCCGGCCCGATGGGCGGCAGACGCATGGCATGATATCTCTTGAGATCGTTTTCTATTTTCTGAGTGAGGCCGTTTTTGGCCATATCGTAGCCGACGTCGATAGCTGCTGCGAAGGCGTCAGCGGTGGCGCCGCCATGGCTCTTGATGACGATGCCGTTGAGGCCGAGGAACACGCCGCCATTGACCTTGCTCGGATCGAGCTTTTCACGCAGCATGTCGAAAGCACCCTTGGCGAAAAGATAGCCGATGCGGGCCATCAGGGTCCGGTTCATCGCCGAGCGCAAATAGCCGGCGATCTGCTTGGCTGTTCCTTCCGCCGTCTTCAGGGCGATGTTGCCGGAAAAGCCCTCGGTCACAACGACGTCGACGGTGCCCTTGCCGATGTCATCGCCTTCGACGAAGCCGAAATATTCCAGCGATTCGAGATTGGCCTCGCGGATCAGGCGGCCGGCATCCTTGACCTCTTCCTGTCCCTTCATCTCCTCGACACCGACGTTCAGCAGCCCGACCGTCGGTCGTTCCACCTCGAACAGCGCACGCGCCATGGCGCCGCCCATCAGGGCAAAATCCAGCAACTGCTGCGAATCGGCACCGATGGTCGCGCCGACGTCGAGTACGATGCTCTCGCCGCGCAGCGTCGGCCAGATCGCAGCAATAGCGGGCCGTTCGATGTTGGCCATGGTGCGCAGGCAGAACTTCGACATCGCCATCAGCGCGCCGGTGTTGCCGGCGGACACGATAACGTCGGCCTCGCCGAGCTTCACCGCTTCGATCGAGCGCCACATGCTCGAGACATTGCGACCGCGACGCAGCGCCTGGCTGGGCTTCTCGTCCATGGCGACTGCGACTTCGCAATCGTAGAATACGGACTTTGCCTTGAGCTTGGGAAACTTGTCGATCAGCGGTTGGCAAAGGTCTTTCCGGCCATAGAGCAGGAAGGAGATTTCCGGGTGCCTTTCCAGCGCCTTGGCAGCACCGGGGATGACAACTCCAGGGCCGAAGTCGCCACCCATAAGGTCGAGAGAAATTCTGATCACGCCTGACTGATCCTTTTTTTCCGCCACATTTGGCGAAATTTCGGCCAAAATACCGTTTTTCATTTGCCTTACAACTGAATTGTGCCGAAGGGGCCGCGGAAGCCTATTCCTTCTTCCAGTTCTTTAGAGCAGCAAATGCTGACGGTTTGACGTCATTGTCGGCGGTATCCTCGATATGGTCCTCGAAGTCCAGACCGGGCTTGCGCGGATAGGGTTCGATGCCCATTGCAGCAAATTCCGTGACGATAGAGCCGGCATCGATGACATCGCCGACAAAGGTCTCGGGCAGGTCGTCACCGTCGGGGTTGAGCACCAATTCGCCTGAGGGCTGAACCGGGACGCGGGCGAGCTTCGATCCCTCTGGAACGAACAGCTGGTCGAACTCCTCGTCGATCTCGGATGCGACCGGGTCGAGCGACACGACGCACTCCTGAACGATCCGCGCCTTGACAGTGCCCCTCACCCTGACGCCATCGCGCTTCCAGCGGGAGATCTTCAGCTCGGCCTTGAGATCGTCGACCGAGACGACATTCCACAGAGCAGCCAGGCCCGTGCGTTCAGCCTCGTCGGCTTCGAGACGCACCTCGATCGGATTGAGCGAAATATGCCCAACCTTGACGTTGTAGGAAAACGGGTTTTCGGCTGTCGCCGTCTTGTTCTTCATCTTTGCCTCCTATGCCGGCACCGGCAGTGACGCCGAGCCTGTGGCAATTTCCGCTTCCGAAATGCCCGACAGATGGTTTTCCGCCGACATCATCCAGTCGGCCAATCCCAGCATGTCAGGCGCATCGTCGCGCGGTTCGGGATATATGTTGCGGCGTAGCGCCTGCGCGAGTGCCTCACGATCGTTGCTGTCCATCGCCGCAGCGTAGGATTCGAGACGACCGTAAAACATGCCGGCCAGTTTCTTCATCCGCTTCGGCACGCCGTTGTCGCCGACGCCGAGTTCCCGGATCGAATAGTCGATATCCTGGAAGAATGCATCGACAATTTCCTGGGCAATCTCCTGGCCGCTGGTCCGAGACGACCGGGTGCGGCGAAAAAACAGGATCATGACGGCCGACAGCATTTCGAAACGGCCCATCACCGTGTCCGGGACGTCCAGCACGGCATAAAAGCCGGGCTGGCGGGCTGCAGCGGTCAGGGCCGCATATTGCCGCTCGACGATCGTCCGATTGTGATTCTTTTTGGCAAAGAGCCCGAAGATCATCGAATTTCCCAGAATTGGCCCATTCGGCGCGCCGCATGGCGCCGGCCCTTGTTGCATCCGTCAAAAAGCTGGTTTACCGAAGCAGGCGCGAATTGCAATGCCGTTGGTGCCCTTGCGGGAACCGCCCGATCTGTCCGGCCCTGGTGCCACGACAGTCGCTTCAGGGCCATTCGTCCATCACCGGATTTTCCGCATATCGCGGAAACGCCATAATGATGTGCGCAGCAAGTGTTCCGGGCGGTCGGCCGCAGGATTGATAGATAGGGAGATGTCGTTGACGCGACGGGATTTCAAGTCGGACAGAACTTTCATCCGGGGCGCCACCATCGCCCTGCTGATTGCCACCGCAGGGATTGCAGGCTGCCAGACCGGTGACGTCATGAATGGCGGCTACATCTTCGACCAGCAGTCGCTCGATCTGGTGCCGGTCGGTTCCAGCCGCGAGCAGGTGCTGCTGTCGCTGGGCACGCCATCGACGACGGCGACGTTCGACGGCGAGGTGTTTTATTACATCTCCCAGAAGCGTACGCGCCCGGTGGCCTTCATGAAGCCGCACCTGGTCGCCCAGTCGATCCTGGCGATCTACTTCGACACGGACGGTGTCGTGAAGCAGCGGGCGAACTACTCGCTGAAGGACGGCAAGCCGTTCGACATGATTTCGCGCACGACGCCAACAGGCGGCAAGGACATGACCTTCCTGCAGCAGGTCCTGATGGGCAGCGGCACGGGTGCCAATGGCGCCAAGAACCTGCTGAACACCGTCAACCCGGGCCAATAAGCCCACCAAACAAGACGAAGCCCGCGACGCACTCATGCGCCGCGGGCTTTTTGTTGTATCAGGCTGACCGAGCCAGCACCGCCAGCAGCAGCAGGGCGACGATGTTGGTGATCTTGATCGCCGGGTTGACGGCGGGACCGGCCGTATCCTTGTAGGGATCGCCAACGGTATCGCCAGTCACAGAGGCCATGTGTGCCTCCGACCCCTTCATGTGCCGCACACCGTCCTTGTCGACGAAACCATCCTCGAACGACTTCTTGGCATTGTCCCATGCCCCGCCGCCCGATGTCATCGAGATGGCGACGAACAGGCCGTTGATGATGACGCCGAGCAGCGAGGCACCCAACGCCGCAAAGGCCGAGGCCTTCGACCCCGATATCAGCAGCACTCCGAAATAGACCACGACTGGCGCCAGCACCGGCAGCAGCGAAGGGACGATCATCTCGCGGATGGCCGCCTTCGTCAGGATATCCACGGCCCGACCGTAATCCGGGCGCTCGGTGCCGAGCATGATGCCGGGCTTTTCGCGAAATTGCCGGCGTACTTCCTCGACGATGGCACCGGCGGCGCGGCCGACCGCTGTCATGGCGATGCCGCCGAACAGGTAGGGAATCATGCCGCCGAAGAGCAGTCCGGCGACAACGTAGGGATTGGCGAGATCGAAGGAAATCGCCCCCATGTTGGCGAAGTAGGGAAACAGGTCGCCATGGGCGGCGAAATATTTCAGGTCGTTGGAATAGGCGGCAAACAGCACGAGGGCGCCGAGGCCGGCAGATCCGATGGCATAGCCCTTGGTGACGGCCTTGGTCGTATTGCCGACCGCATCCAGCGCATCGGTAGATTTGCGGACCTCAGGCGGCAGATGGGCCATTTCGGCAATGCCGCCGGCATTGTCGGTGACCGGACCGAAAGCGTCGAGCGCGACGATCATTCCGGCGAGGCCCAGCATTGCCGTGACGGCGATGCCGGTGCCGAAAAGGCCACCGAGCTGGTAGGTGGCAACGATGCCGCCGATGATGACGATGGCCGGCAGCGCCGTCGATTCGAGCGAAACAGCCAGTCCCTGGATGACGTTGGTTCCGTGACCAGTCACCGACGCCTGGGCGATGGAGACCACCGGGCGCTTGCCTGTCGCGGTGTAGTATTCGGTGATGACGACGATGAGGGCCGTAACAAGCAGACCGACGAGACCGCAGTAGAAGAGGTTGAGGCCGGAGACATCGACGCCGCCGACTGTTCCGATCGAGCCCCAGCCGATGGTGACCGATGTCGCGACGGCGAGCCCTGCGATCGACAGCAGCCCGGTGGCAACCAGGCCCTTGTAGAGCGCGCCCATGATAGAACCGTTGGGGCCGAGCTTGACGAAGAAAGTGCCGATGATCGAGGTGATGATGCAGGTGCCGCAGATGGCGAGCGGATAGACCATGGCGACCGGCAGGATGGCGCTGCCTGCAAAGAAGATCGAAGCCAGCACCATGGTGGCGACGACGGAGACGGCATAGGTCTCGAACAGGTCGGCCGCCATGCCGGCGCAATCGCCGACATTATCGCCTACGTTATCAGCGATGGTCGCGGGATTGCGCGGGTCATCCTCCGGAATGCCGGCCTCCACCTTGCCGACAAGATCGCCACCGACATCGGCGCCCTTCGTGAAGATACCGCCGCCGAGGCGGGCAAAGATCGAGATCAGCGAGGCGCCGAAGCCGAGTGCGACCAGCGCATCGACGACATCTCGCGAGCCGGGATCGTGACCGAGAATGCCGGTGAGGACGCCATAGTAGACGGAGACGCCGAGCAGAGCGAGACCGGCCACCAGCATGCCGGTGATCGCGCCGGATTTGAAAGCGATATCGAGGCCTGCCGACAAGCTAACAGACGACGCCTGTGCGGTGCGGACATTGGCGCGCACCGAGACGTGCATACCGATGAAGCCGGCGGCGCCGGAGAGCACTGCGCCGATTAGGAAGCCGATCGCCGCCTCGCCCGAAAGCAGCCACCAGGCGGCGAAGAAGACGACGAGGCCTACGATGGCAATGGTTTTATATTGGCGCGTCAGATAGGCCTGCGCGCCTTCGCGAATATAGCCGGCAATTTCCTGCATTCGCGCATTGCCCTGGTCGGCGGCAAGCACCGAGCGGGTCGCCCATCCCGCATAGAGCAGCGACAGCACCCCACATGCAATGACGCCAAAAAGTATAAGCATTCGATCTTCCCTCCCAAAAAGCCGGCGCTTGTCTCCCCCGGCCGCAAAAGGCATCGGTCGCCACCTCCTCCAAGGATAGCGGCCTTTGCGGAAGGCGAGATTGCGTGCGGGACAACCGCGCGTCAAGACGGGCGGTAGGCAAAAAGCCATGGGTGGCAAAAACAGCCGTCGTTATGCACGGGAGCGCCGACGATCCTGCAAAGCGAGCCAAATCAGGGCTGAAAAAGCCGGATGGGATGACGAAGAAGCGGCGCGCAGGGGTAGATTTTCGAACTACTACGGCGACTCAGGCGAGAATCACTTCTTCGTCTCGACCCGGACTTGCTTGGCGATGCGGTCGAGCACCGCGTTGACGAGCTTGGGCTCGTCGTCGCCGAAGAATGCCTGGGCGATCTCGACGTATTCGGTGACGATGACGGCCACCGGTACATCCTTGCGATCGACGATTTCGAATGTGCCTGCACGCAGGATGGCACGCACCGTGCTGTCGAGACGCGACAAGGCCCAGTCGTCCTGCAGCGCCTGGCCGATCAGTGGATCGAGATGCGTCTGCTCGCGTACCACACCCGATACGATCGAGCGGAACCAGGAGGCATCGGCCTTGAGGTAGGTTTCGCCGTCGACTTCCTGTCCGAGGCGATGCGCCTCGTATTCGGCAACGACCTCGAGCACGCCGCTGCCGCCTATATCCATCTGGTAGAGCGCCTGTACTGCGGCAAGACGCGCGGCGCCACGCTGGTTGGCGGTCTTGACCGGGCGCTCGACTTCCTCGTTGCTCATCGCTCAGGCACCCAGCTTTTGCTTGACGGAAATCATCGTCAAGGCGGCGCGGGCGGCAAAGCCACCCTTGTCCTTGTCGCTGCGGCGAGCGCGGCTCCAGGCCTGTTCGTCGTTTTCGACGGTGAGGATGCCGTTGCCGATGGCGAGCGACTCGCTGACGGACAGATCCATCAATGCGCGCGACGACTCGTTGGAAACGATATCGAAATGGTAGGTTTCGCCACGAATGACCATGCCGAGCGCAACGAAACCGTCATAGGCCGTGCCGCCATTGTCGGCGCCGTCAAGCGCCATGGCGATGGTCGCCGGAATTTCCAGCGCGCCGGGCACGGTGATGATGTCGTAGGTTGCGCCGGCTTCTTCGAGCGCATGCTTGGCGCCGTCGAGAAGCGCATCGGCCATATCGTCATAGAAGCGGGCTTCGATAATCAGAATATGAGCATTGGATGAGCTGGACATACGGCACCTGGATCTTGAGTGGCGCGAACGCCTGACATGGCGGGCGTCAAACCATGCCGTATCGCGGTTGGCAAGTGTTTTTCGGTCTCAGACAGGCAATAGAGCGCCCGGAACCGCGCAAGACTGCCCTTCCCGCTCTTAACGGGTTCAGCTAATCTGGTCCACCACAGGGAGTTATGTATGACAGACACAGACAAGGTTGCCGTCAGCCTCGACGCGCTGCCGCTGGAAGACTGGCAACAGGGCGAATATTACGGCGGCAGCGACGCTTCCTTCGGGGCAATAATCGGGCTGAAGCAACTGGGCATGAGTTACAACATCGTCCCGCCCGGCAAGTCCGGCTGCCCGTTCCACAACCACCATGTCGAGGACGAGGCGTTCATCATCCTGTCCGGTCAGGGCGACTACCGGTTCGGTGCGCGGCGGATTACGGTCAAGGCCGGCGACGTGCTTGGAGCTCCAGCGGGCGGCCCGGAAACGGCGCACCAGTTGATCAACACCGGCGACGTGCCCCTCGTCTTCATCGCTGTGTCGACGATGGCGAGGACCGAGATCTGCGAGTATCCCGATTCCGGAAAGTTCATGGCAAAGACGCGGGCCGGCGACGCCATAACGAAGAGCTTCCGCTTCGTCGGCCGGGAGGAGAGCCATGTGGATTACTGGGACGGGGACCCCGGCGCATGAGCATGGCGGCCGCTGATGGCAATGTGCCGGTGATGGTCACCGAGCGTCTGGTCCTGCGGGCGCACCGGCTCGACGATCTCGAGGCCTGTACCGCACTGTGGGCCGACCCTGCCGTGGTCCGCTTCATCGGCGGGGTGCCGTTTTCGCGTGAGCAAAGCTGGGCGCGGCTGCTTCGCTATGCGGGGAGTTGGCAGATGCTGGGTTTCGGCTTCTGGGCCATCGAAGAAAAAGAAAGCGGCGTGTTTATCGGCGAAGCCGGGTTCCTGGAGGCAATGCGTGACATGACACCGTCGATCGCGGGAACGCTGGAGACAGGTTGGGTGCTGAACTCCGCCTTTCATGGCAAGGGCTATGCGACCGAGGCGGTCTCGGCGATGATGGCCTGGGGCCGGGAGCGTTTCCCCGAGCAGCGCATGACCTGCATCATCGCTTTGGAGCACGGTGCTTCCCTGCGGGTGGCCGAGAAGCTCGGTTTCGAAAAGGTCACCACCACTTCCTACCTCGGCTCCGAGGTCACGCTGCTGGAACGTGCGCGCCGCCTTTAAGGCTCAGACACGTGCCGGCAACATCCGTCTCAGCACACCGTCGCGCATCAGGTAATGGTGCGCGAGAGCAGCAACGGCGTGTCCACATGCAAGGATGATAATCGTCCAGCCCACGTAATAATGTGTCGAGGAATACCAGTGGCCCAGTTCCTTGTTCTCCCCGATAGGATTGGGGATCGAAAACAGGCCGAAGAACATGAACGGCTCGCCCTGCGCCCACCGGAAGAGATAGCCGAGCACAATCTGCGCCGCCAGCAGGAGGTAGAGCAGATGGTGGACACTCTTCGACAGGATGCGCTGGATACCGGTTTCCAGCGCGGCGAGCTTGCGGCCACCGGTCGAACGCCAGAAGACGCGCGCGATGAAGATGACGCTGAGCAGGATGCCCATCGAAATATGCAGGGACTGCAGCGATTTACGAAGCGGCGTGCCCCTCGGCAGGTAATCCCAGGTGATGGCCGAGGCGAACAGGGCGATGACGAGCAATGCCGAGAACCAGTGCAGGGCGATGGTCCAGCTGTCGTATCGCATAGCGCGACCGGCTCGGACTGGTGACAAGGATTCGATGGACATTGAATTTCCTGCTTTTCCGTTACACGGCGTCGACGCTACGACGCAGATGAGGCAGACATGGATGCAAAAGGTCGGATCCCATCGATGCCGCAGTTTTCAAAAGTGCGCGTTGATCTCGCGCACCCGCAGCGCCTAACGCAGCTTTCTTACGCCAAGATTACGAAAATGCAGCGAAAAGGTAGCGGTTTGATGATGGCCGCAGGCCTCAACCCGCTTGCGCTGCCGGAAACTCGGCCAGTCGCGCGGCGTATCGCGCCATGGTGTCGACTTCGAAATTGACGAAATCGCCGGCCTTGCGCTCGCCCCAGGTGGTGACCTCGAGCGTGTGGCGGATGAGCAGAACATCGAAATCGGTGCCATCGACGGCGTTGACGGTGAGCGATGTGCCGTCTAGGGCAATCGAGCCCTTCGGCGCCACGAATTTGGCGAGGTGCTCTGGTGCGCGCAGGCGATAACGGGTGGCCTCGCCCTCCTCTGTAACCCACAAGATCTCGGCCTTGCCGTCGATATGGCCGGAGACGATGTGGCCGCCGAGCTCATCACCGATCTTCAGGGAGCGCTCGAGATTGATGCGGGTGCCTGCCGTCCAGGTGCCAACCGTTGTCAGGCGAAGGGCCTCTTCCCAGGCTTCCACCTCGAACCAGCGATCGTTGCTTCCGCCTTCGGGAAGACCGGTCACCGTCAGGCAGATGCCCGAATGGGAGATCGATGCGCCCATGGCGATGGTCTGCGGATCGTAGATGGTGGCGATGCGAAGCTTGATGCCCTCTTGCATGGGGGAAACTTCTTCGACGGTGCCGATATCGGTGACAATTCCGGTAAACATCAGATGTCTCTCTCATAGGTTTCGCAGCGATCGTCGCCGTAGACTTCGGTGCCGACATGGGTGAAGCCTGCAGGGATATCGGTGCTTTGAACCGGCGATGCAAGGCCGCCCTTACCGATGGTGATGGGTGCTTGAAATAGCAGGATGCGGTCGACGAGGCTGGCCGCGAGAAAACTGCGGATGGTCTTAGCGCCGCCCTCCACCAGCAGCGAGGATATGCCGCGACCGCCGAGCGTCGTCAGCAGCATCGCCAGATCTGTCGGATCCTGATCGAGGATCTCGATCCCTGCATCCCGGAGAGCCGCGCGCCGGTCCTCGTCATTGACGAGCCCAACCGAAATCACAGGTACCTCCCCGGCAGTCTTTGCCAGGTTCGAGGACAGCGGCAGTTCAAGCCTCCGATCAAGCACCACCCGAATAGGAGAGCGGTGTTCGAGACCCGGCGCCCGGCAGGTCAGCAGCGGATCGTCTGCAATGGCGGTGCCGATGCCGACAAGGATGGCATCGCTCTCGGCGCGCAGAAGCTGGACTGCGGCGCGGGCTTGCGGGCCTGTGATCGCAACCTGTCCCGCGCCTGCCTTGCCGATCATGCCATCGGCGGAAACTGCAAGCTTGACAGTGACATAGGGTCGGCCTTGAGTCTGCCGCATGAGGTAGCCAGCCATCGACCGGCGGCCCTCCGTCTCCAATACGCCGGTCTCGACAGTAATGCCGGCGGCCCGCAGCATCTGGAGACCGCGACCCGCGACGCGGGCATCGGGATCACCGACGCTGACGACAACGCGCGAAACGCCTGCTGCAATCAGCGCATTGGCACAGGGGGGCGTGCGACCGTAATGGGAACAGGGTTCGAGCGTGACGTAGGCCGTAGCGCCCTGGGCCGCCTCGCCTGCTGCGGCCAGAGCCTGCGGCTCTGCATGCGGTCGGCCGCCGAGAGCAGTCACCGCGCTGCCGACAACACTGCCATCCTTGACGATGACACAGCCGACGGAAGGGTTGGTGCTGGTCTGGCCGAGATGCTGACGCCCGAGGGCGATGGCCTCGGCCATGAAGAATTCATCGGTTGCCGACTTTGGGCCAGTCATCGCTCAGCCGTCCAGTGGATCGCGGGCGATCTTCGCGTTGATCTCGGCGATGACCTTTTCGAAATCCTCGGCATGGGAAAAGTCCCGATAGACAGACGCGTAGCGGACGAAAGCGACATCGTCGAGCGTCTTCAGGGCTTCCAGAACCTGCAGGCCGATCTGCTCGGACGAGATCTCGGTCTCGCCGGAACTTTCCAGACGACGGACGATGCCGGAGACTGCGCGCTCGATGCGGTCCCGATCGACCGGGCGCTTCCGCAGCGCGATCTCGAAGGAACGAACCAGCTTGTTGCGGTCGAACAGAACCTTGCGGCCGGTCTTCTTGGTGACCATCAGCTCGCGCAACTGCACGCGCTCGAAGGTCGTGAAGCGACCGCCGCATTCCGGGCAGATGCGCCGCCGGCGGATGGAGGTGTTATCCTCCGCCGGACGCGAATCCTTCACCTGGGTGTCTTCGGTCCCGCAATATGGGCAGCGCATTTAAATCCCTCAGCCGATGTAGTCGTACATCGGGAAGCGATTGGTGAGGGCCAGGACCTTCTCACGGACGGCAGCTTCGACTACGGCATTGCCTTCGTCGGAGTTGGCGACCTTCAGGCCGTCGAGCACCTCGATGATGACATTGCCGATTTCCTTGAATTCGGCTTCCTTGAAACCGCGCGTCGTGCCGGCTGGCGTTCCGAGACGGACACCGGAGGTGACGAAAGGCTTTTCGGGATCGAAAGGGATGCCGTTCTTGTTGCAGGTGATGTAGGCGCGGCCAAGGGCTGCCTCGGCGCGCTTGCCGGTGGCATTCTTCTTGCGCAGGTCCACCAGCAGCAGGTGGTTGTCTGTGCCGCCGGAGACGACGTCGACACCGCCTGCCATCAGCGTTTCAGCGAGCGTCTTGGCGTTCTTCACCACCTGGGCGGCGTATTCCTTGAATTCCGGCTTCAGCGCTTCGCCGAATGCGACGGCCTTGGCGGCAATGACGTGCATCAGCGGCCCGCCCTGCAGGCCCGGGAATACGGCCGAGTTGAACTTCTTTGCCAGACCCTCGTCATTGGTGAGGATCATGCCACCACGCGGGCCGCGAAGAGACTTGTGGGTCGTGGTCGTCGCCACGTGGCAATGAGGGAACGGCGACGGATGCTGGCCACCGGCTACGAGGCCGGCAATGTGGGCCATGTCGACCATCAGGTAGGCACCGACAGAGTCTGCGATCTCGCGGAAACGCTTCCAGTCCCATGTGCGGGAATAGGCCGTGCCGCCGGCAATGATCAGCTTCGGCTTGGTTTCTTCGGCCTTGCGGGCGACCTCTTCCATGTCGAGCAGGTTGTCGCCTTCGCGCACGCCGTAGGAAACGACGTTGAACCACTTGCCTGACATGTTGACCGGCGAACCGTGCGTCAGGTGACCGCCCGAATTGAGGTCTAGGCCCATGAAGGTGTCTCCCGGCTGCAGCAGCGCCAGAAAGACAGCCTGGTTCATCTGGCTGCCGGAGTTCGGCTGGACGTTGGCGAACTCGACGCCGAACAGCTGCTTGGCGCGCGAGATGGCCAGTTCTTCGGCGATGTCGACGAACTGGCAGCCGCCGTAGTAGCGCTTGCCCGGATATCCCTCGGCATACTTGTTGGTCATGATCGAGCCCTGCGCTTCCAGCACGGCGCGCGACACGATGTTTTCGGATGCAATCAGTTCGATCTCGTGTCGCTGACGACCCAGTTCCTTTGTGATCGCGCCGAAGATTTCAGGATCGGCCTCGGACAGCGGGCGATTGAAGAACGGTTCGGTGGAAGGATGGGTCATCGTCAAATCTCCGGATCTGGAATGCATGACGTCTTAGCGTCGCGGCCTTGCGAGGGCAAGACGATCCGCGACATTTGCTGGGCAAACCGCGGTGTCCTGCCCGCAGAAACACGAAAGCCGCGCTAGAGAGCGCGGCTTTCGTCGGATATTGCATCGTGGAGCTTACTGAACCGGCTTTTCCATGCCCTGCGTCGTATCCAGGGCCAGCTGGGAATTGCCGTCCAGCTGATAGATGTCGTCGCGGAACTGCACCACGCCATTGCCCGCACCCCAGGCGGAAATATAGGCGAAATAAACCGGAATTTCCTCGGGTAGCTTGATAGGCGTGTTGATACGGCTGGCGATCACACTTTCAATATGCTGGCGCGGCCATCCCGGCGTCTCGGCAAGCAGCCAGACGACGAGATCGCGGACGTTCTGAACGCGCACACAGCCCGAACTGTCGAAGCGCATCAGCTTGTTGAACAGGCCCTGCTCCGGCGTGTCGTGCATATATTCGTTGTTCGGGTTGTAGAAGTTGATCTTGGCAGACGCCATGGCGTTGTTCTTGCCCGGATCCTGACGGAACATCAGGTTCGGCGCCTTGTCGGCATTCCAGTCCACCGATTCCGGCGCGACTTCGGTGCCCTTGGGGTCGAACAGGCGGATGTTGTTCTTCGCCAGGTATGTCGGATCCTTGCGCATGATCGGCATGATGTCTTTTTCGACGATCGAGCGCGGCGAGGTCCAATAGGGATTGAGGATCACCTCGAAGATCTTCGAGTTGATGATGTGGGTCGGGCGCGCCATACGGCCGACGATCGCCATGTGACGGAGCGCCACCTGGCCGTCCTGCACGGCCTCGACATAGGTCGCCGGAATATTGACCATCACGTGGCGGCGACCGAGGTCTGCCGGGAAGGTCTGGAGGCGGATCAGGTTGGTGTTCAGCTGCTGAAGGCGGACGTTTGCCGTCACGTTGAGTGCCTTGACGGTGTATTCGCCGAGACGGCCATCTGGCGGCAGGCCGTGACGGGCCTGGAAACGCTTCACTGCGCCGTCGACATAGGAGTCGAACGCCGGCGACATGCCGGCCTCGCGCGGCAGGTCGCCGGTGATGGCAAGGCGCTGCCGCAGCGTTTCGACGATGGGGTCGGAAACGCCGAGTTGCAGCTTGTTATCGCCGACGTCGATCTGCGGCCATCCGCCGTTTGCGGCAATCGCCTGATACTGGGCAATCGCCTGCTGGATGTTGGAAACCGAGTCCGGACTCAGGATCGGGGTGTTCGATACCATTGCGGCGGCCGTGCGGGAGGCGGACTTGGCGTCGAACTGATCATCCCAAGAGCCGCGCCGCGGCGCATTGATGATATCGTCCATTGCCGACTGAGCAAATACCGGGCCTGCCATAGCGACGGCGCCGACGGTTGCTGCCGACCGCAAAAAGGCGCGGCGTGAGAAGTCTACAATTCCGTTTTTCTTCGACATAACCCTACCATTCCACGCCGGCGACGATGATCGTCTGCGGCCAAAAGCGAAATTCTGGAAACACTCGCACTGCATAACGCGGCACGCAGCGATCTGTTGCGTCCACACCGGTCCGAACCTCATTTTTGACCATCACAATTTTGAGAGGTCAAAGCCTTGGCAAACAAGGCATTCGGGCCGGAGGCCGCACGTCTGCCATCCCGTTTCGCTGTCATACCAATATGGCCGATTCGTGTCGTCAGGCACGGAACTTGCTTGCATGGTCCGACGGCGAAAAATGATCATTCAGTGTTGCTGAAACAAGACGGTCCGCATGCTCATAGTGCATCCGGCACAGGCGTCAATCAGCGACGCGCGGCCCTCATGGTTGCATTCGAAACAAGGTCGCCGGCGTGGCAGAAAATCCACAGCAGGCAATGGTTGGCATCGCCTCTTGTCGTCGCCTGGAAATCGTGCTCATCACTCGTATCAAGAGCTGACGCACGAGGGACTTCGGTCACAATCCTGTTCAGAAGCCTGTCTAGACGGACAAACAATCGAAGAAAGGATTCGCCATGGCTGAAGAGAATGCGATCGAGACGGAAGAAGGCATGGTTGATTTCGACGCCGGTCAGGGTGAAGCCGCGACCGTCGAGATGGACGACTACACGCGGAGCCTCGCGCAGGCCAAGGCGAAATCCGTCAAGCTGATCGACGCGATTACCGGCGCGGCCCTGAAGAAGAAGGACGCCGTGCATTTCGACGACCTGCGCCCGTCGCTCGCCGATTTCGTCCGCCAGAAGCATCCGGGCATTCGCTCCGACGACTATCTCAGCCGCAAGGCGATGGACGAATACCGCGGCCAGTACATCGCCGAACTGCTGAAGGACGAGCGCGGCGAATTGTCGACGCTGGAAGACGAAGTCGTCGAGAGCCTGAAGACACACGACACGCTGGCCGAGAATATCGAAGAGGACTACGAGGACCACCGGTCCATCGGCGATCGCATGTCCGACGTCGTCGCCTCCTTCGGCGGCAGCTGGACCTTCATCATCTCCTTCTGCGCGTTTCTCGCCATCTGGATGCTCATCAATGTCGTCATGGGCGCCACCCAGGCCTTTGACGCCTATCCATTCATTCTGCTCAACCTCATTCTCTCGACAATCGCGGCCCTGCAGGCTCCGGTCATCATGATGAGCCAGCGTCGGCAGGAGGCAAAAGACCGCTTGCGGGCGCTCAACGACTACAAGGTCAACCTCAAGGCCGAGCTCGAAATCCGCCACCTGCATGAAAAAGTCGACCACCTGCTCAATCGCCAGTGGGAGCGGCTGACCGAGATCCAGCAAATCCAGATCGAGATGATGCTGGAACAAGCAAAGGCAGCCGGCCGGGTGCTGAAAGTCAGCAAGGCCAGCAAGGCAAAGACCGTGCGCAAGAAGGTCGCGCCGAAGAAGGCAACGCCTGCCCCACTGCCGGACGGTGCGCTGGAATAGAACGGTTGATACTCCAGTAGCCAGCGGACTGCCGGCAAAGTCGGAGGCGTCGCGGTGACATTATTAGCCTCCCTATCGATTTGAATTTACTTTTTGATCGCTTGCCGTCAGAGTTGTCACCGGCAGTCGTCTTTTGGTTCTGGTTCAGAACCCGACAGGCGCGTTGGCGTCACGCTATATCAGCCGGACACTTGGAATCCTGTCACGGGTAAGTGAACCAAGATGGTGAAAGACCTGCCTTTTTCGACACGGTCGCTCGGAACGGAAACGGGCCGGGCGAAGTTTAAGGTTGGGAGCAGATTGCCCTGCCCTCACATTCACGAACAGGAGATTCCATCATGAAATGGCATGCACCAAAATTCATCGAAGTTAGCTGCGGCATGGAAATCAACCGTTACGCTCCGGCCGACGGCAGCGAACCCGTCCTGTTCTAGGACTGAAGCATCCGGAGCACGGGTTTGACAGATATGCGCTTTCTCGTGCTCGGGACCGCAGCCGGCGGCGGACTGCCGCAATGGAATTGCGGCTGCGAAAACTGCAGGCTGGCCCGGGTCAAGGGATCCGGACTGAGCCCGCAGACCCAGTCTTCCGTTGCCGTCAGCGTCGACGGTGAAAACTGGGCTATACTCAATGCCTCGCCGGATATCCGTCAGCAGATAGCGGACAACCGCGCCCTGCACCCCCGCGAACTCCGGCACTCCCCCATCCGCAGCGTTGTCGTCACCAATGGCGATATCGACCACATCGCAGGGCTGCTTGTCCTGCGGGAAAAGCAGGCATTCGGGCTCTTCATGACGGAAGCCCTGGCCGACATCCTGTCTGGCAATCCGGTTTTTTCGGCACTCGATCCCGCTTTCGTCCAGCGGCAAACGATCGCTCTCGACACCCCTTTCCAGCTTCTCCCGGGATTGACGGCGGAGTTGTTCCCCGTGCCGGGCAAGGTGCCGCTATTCCTGGAGGACGACAATCCGGAGGTCGGCCTCGAAGGCGAACAGACCGTCGGCATCGAACTTAAGTCAGGAAACCAGCGCGCCTATTACATCCCCGGCTGCGCTGCGCTCACGGAAAAGCTCATGTCCCGTATCGATGGCGCCGATCTGCTGCTTTTCGACGGCACGCTGTTTACCGACGACGAGATGCTCGTCAGCGGTACAGGCCAGAAGACCGGCCGGCGCATGGGTCATATGCCGATTTATGGCGTCGGCGGCAGCCTGGAGGCGCTCTCGAGCGTCACCATCGGACGAACGATTTACGTCCATATCAACAATACCAATCCGATCTGGCGACAAGGCCCTGCCCGCGACAAAGTCTATGATGCGGGTTTCGAGGTCGGCCATGACGGCATGGAGATCAATCTTGCAACAAACACCTGACCGACACAGTTTCGAAGATCGCCTGCGGGCCATCGGCGCGGAGCGATACCATGACAAACACCCTTTCCACATCATGCTGCACGGCGGCGAATGTAGCCTGACACAGGTGCGCGCCTGGGTGATCAACCGGTTCTACTATCAGAGCCGCATCCCCATGAAGGATGCCGCTTTCATGTCTCGCTCGGACAACCCCGATCTGCGCCGCGCCTGGCGCCGGCGGATCGAGGATCATGATGGCGGCATCGAGGAAGGCGGTGGTATCCGCCGTTGGCTGAAGCTTGCCGAAGCCGTCGGTCTCGATCCGGATTATGTTGCATCGACGAGGGGTGTGCTGGCCGGAACCCGCTTCGCCGTCGACGCCTATCTGCATTTCGTGCGCGAAAAGCCGATGCTGGAAGCCGTCGCCTCGTCGCTGACAGAGATGTTTGCACCGAAAATCCACGCCGACCGCATTGCCGGATTGCTGAAGCACTATGCCTTTGCCGACGATCGGGCACTCGCCTATTTTCGCCAGCGTCTCAACGAAGCACCAGAGGAGGTAGCCTTCGGGCTCGGCTATGTACTCGACCATGCCGATACGCTGGAAAAGCAGGATGCGGCCGCAGCGGCACTGACCTTCAAGACCGATGTGCTCTGGTCTCAACTCGACGCGCTTTATTCCGCCTATGTAACGCCCGGCCGCATACCGCCCGGCGGATGGGATGGCCGCGAGGCGGTCATTGCCTTTTCGCCGGATGACGACCTCCCGAAAGGACCGCGCCTGTGAGCGACCGACAGACAGTCACCATCACCGCCGAAACCGTCATCAAGCTCCCACGCGGCGTGCGTCTGCATGAAGATCCTGTGCGCAAGCAGATGGTACTGCTTGCGCCGGAGCGGGCGCTGGCGCTCGACGAGATCGCTGTCGCCATCGTCCGCGCACTCGATGGCGTGAAGAGCCTCGATCAGATCGCTGACGGCTTTGCCCGCGATTTCGGTGCTCCGAAGGACCAGGTTCTGGCCGACATCATCGCCTTTGCGCAGGAGTTCGCCAATCGCCGGATGCTGGAGATCGTCCAATGACCGTCGTCTTCTCAGCGGACAAATCGATGTCGGAGGCACGCCGCATTGCAGCTCCACCGCCGATGGCGCTGCTGGCCGAGCTTACGCACCGCTGTCCGCTCGCCTGTCCCTATTGCTCCAACCCGCTGGAGCTGGTGCGGGCCAATGCGGAGCTCAACACCGAACAATGGATCGAGATCTTTCGCCAGGCGGCGGCGATGGGCGTGCTGCACTTGCACCTCTCCGGCGGCGAGCCAGCGTCGCGGCGCGATCTGGTCGAGCTGACCCGCGCTGCAGCCGGCTTCGGGCTCTACACCAATCTCATCACATCGGGCGTCGGCCTCACCGAGGCTCGCATCGCCGAACTGGCGGATGCCGGCCTCGACCACCTGCAACTATCGATCCAGGGCATCACGCCTGAAAAAGCCGATCAGGTCGGTGGCTACAGGGGTGGCTATGCGCGCAAGATGGCAGTTGCGGAATGGACGCGCGCAGCCGGTATCCCGCTGACGGTCAACGCCGTCTGCCACAAGCAGAATATGGAAGAGATTGGCGGCATGCTCGATCTCGCCATCGCGCTCGGCGCCCGGCGCATCGAGATTGCCACGGTGCAGTTCCATGGCTGGGCGGAGCGCAACCGGCAGGCCCTGATGCCGACGCTGGAGCAGGTGGAAGCGACCAACGCCTTCGTCGATGCATCGCGCAAGCGGCTCGAAGGCACGCTGGTCATCGACTATGTGCCGGCCGACCATCATGCGCGTTTCCCCAAAGCCTGCATGGGCGGCTGGGCGCGCATCGGCCTCAACGTCACGCCTTCAGGAAAGGTGCTGCCCTGCCATGCGGCAGAGACCATCGCCGGCCTCACCTTCGACAACGCCACGGAGCGGCCGCTTGCCGAAATCTGGTACGCCAGCGCCGCCTTCAACGCCTATCGCGGTGACGACTGGATGCAGGAACCCTGCCGCTCATGCGACCGCAAGCACATCGATTTCGGCGGCTGTCGCTGCCAGGCCATGGCGCTCGCTGGCGACCCAGCAGCGACAGACCCCGTCTGCACCTTCTCTCCATTGCGCGGTGAGCTGACAGCGCAGGCAAAAGCCGATTCGCTGGCGGTCCCGCCACCGTTCGTCTATCGCGGGCGGTGATGGTGGGTGGCGTGATGGTGGTGGAAGAGCCTCCAGAGTTCGTCATCCCCGGGCTTGACCCGAGGATGCTCGGAGGTTGTGGTCCTCGGGTCAAGCCCGAGGATGACGAGCGACGGGGCCAAGGATTACAAGCTACCTGGCCAGGGATGATATAGAGCACTGCCGGGGGCGAAACCATGCCCATCCCCGGCGGTGCTGTCCTCACTCAGGGGATGATGCGGGCTTCCCGGAGGCGGGTGAAGAGGTCCGTGAAGCTGTCGTCGGTAGCCTGGTAGTCGAGGAAACCGAGTTTGCGGCTCTTGCTCATGTCTGTCATCACCTCGATGGGGCGGCCGAGATCGGCGTCCGTGTGCCAGGCGGAGGCGAGCTTGTTGATGTCATGTTCCGCAAGACCGTTCTTGGCGGCGATGTCCGCCCAGATCGGGCCAGCATCGGCGAGCTGCGATTCGAGCGTCGTCATTTCGGATGGCAGCGGCTGTGGCTCGATGTCGAACCATGCGGCGATGCGCTGCCACATCCAGCTCCAGCGGAAGACATCGCCGTTGACGACGTTGAAATCCTTGTTCCGGGCTGCGTCCGTGGTCGAGGCCCACTCCAGATGGCGGGCGAGCAGGCGGGCGTCGGTCATGTCCGACAAGCCGTTCCACTGCATCGGCGAGCCCGGGAAGATGAAGGGACGGCCGGTCGCCTTGCAGATCGAGGCGTAGACGGCAAGCGTCACGCCCATGTTCATGGCGTTGCCGAGTGCGTAGCCGATGATGGTGTGCGGGCGGTGGACGCTCCAGCTAAAGCCATCGGTCTTGGCGGCGGCGAAAACCTCGTCTTCCTGTGCATAGTAGAAATTGTCGACTTCGAGACGACCCTGCTCCTCGCGGAACGGTGTGGCCGGCAACACGCCTTTGCCGTAGGCCTCGAAAGGTCCGAGATAATGCTTCAGGCCGGTGACCAGCGCCACATGCTCCACCGACTTGTGTGGCCGGAGCGCATCGAGCAGGTTCTTCACCATCGCGCCGTTGACGCGGATGTTTTCGAGTTCAGTCGCCTGGCGCGACCAGGTGCTGAAGAAGACATGGCTCGGCTTCAGGTCGCGCACGGCGGAGGCAAGACTTTCGGGATCGAGCAGGTTGGCTGCAACCGGGCGCAGGCCGGCAATGTCGCTTGCCGGATTGCGGGCGAGGCCTGCGACCTCGAAACCCTTGTCGATGAGATGGCGGGCGAGGTTATTGCCAACAATGCCGGTGGCGCCAATGATGAGGGCTGATTTCGTCATGTTTCCAAACTCCTTTTGCTGAAGAGGAAATAGGCAATTTACGCAGGCTCTGCTAGAAGGCACCGTTAAGTGCCATAGCCACCGGGAGGTGCCCATGAAAGACGATATACCGACCCACGAGGAAGACTGCGCGCCCCGCCGGGTGCTGGAGCTCTTCAGCGTCAAGTGGACGAGCATGGTGCTGCACGCACTGCATACGCTGCACGGCGGAACCTGCCGCACAGGCGTTCTGCAGCGCAGCCTGCCCGGCATCAGCAAGAAGATGCTGACGCAGACGCTGCGAGAGATGGAACATGACGGGCTGGTGACGCGGCAGGTGTTCGACGTTGTCCCGCCCCGCGTCGAATACAGCCTGACGCCTCTCGGCATCGAGTTCGTCGAGCCGATCGAGATGCTGTATAACTGGGGAAAAGCCCATTCCGGCGCCCTCGACCAATTGGCATCCAGACCGAAATCGCGCCGGCGTGGCTAGCTGCAGATTGGGGCAAACAGTGTCAGAGCCGGCCGAAAAAAGCACAAAAAATCGGCCGTACAGCCAGATAATGCAAGAATTCTGCCACCCGTGCAGAACGAAGGTATCGCTTGGCCTCGCTTACTGGTAGCACCACCGGAACCGCATCGGAGCTATCATGACCCTGGACGAAAAATACCTGATCATCGTAAACGCCTTTCAGAACAGCCGTTTCGGCGCCTCGCCGACCTCCACCCGCGGCGCTGTCCTCAATCACTCCAAGAAGCACGGCCTCGAAGGCGAAGATTACGCAGAAGCCCTGACGTCTGCCATCGCCGCCGGCCTCGTCGCACCGATGGCGGATTCGGCTTTGACCATCCGCAATGCCGGTCGCGCCCTGATGACCAAGACTGCCCGATAACATTTTGCGAAAAGATGGTCGCGCCGGGTCAACACCTGCGGGCGCGACCGCACATCCCTGCACCGCCGCGCCCTTCAGGCACCAACTGGAGGTCTCTGCCGGGTCATCTGGGATAACGGCCCGTCAAAATTTGCAGATGGCACGTGATCAGTCCGACGTCGAGATAGCATTGTTTTCGTTACGTTTCTGTGACGATCTGGCGGCGAAAGGTAAAACGCTGCATTTGGAATTCGCGAACAATCGAGAGGCGATATAAATCTGTCGCAGTGGCAGCGGTAAATATCGCCAATGCTACCAGGAGACCTGTGGCCGACTGGAGTCGTATGCGAACGACGGAGAATTGTCGGATGTTTTTTATCTTTGGCGGATTGCCCGGCAGCGGGAAAAGCACCATCGCCCAAGCCTTGGCAAGCCGGACCAAGGCGGTTTACCTGCGCATAGACTCCATTGAGCAGGCAATTCGTTCTGCCGAGATTTTACCGCAAGGCAAGGATGTGGGTCCGGCCGGCTATTTGACGAGCTACCGCCTCGCTGCAGACAATCTCGCCCTCGGCCAATTCGTGATTGCCGACTCTGTCAATCCTTTCGAAATAACCCGTGCAGCATTCAGGGACATCGCAGCAGAGGTAAAAGTGAGCTTCATCGAGGTCGAGGTCGTATGTTCCGACCCGGAGATGCATCGGCATCGTGTGGAAAGCCGACCGTCAACTGTCGAAGGATTGAAGCTGCCGACCTGGGAAGATGTTGCGCAACATCAGTACGAGCCATGGGATAGTCCGCACCTCAGCCTCGACACCGCCCGCCTCTCCGTCGAAGAAAGCATTTCGGCAATCTTCGCAGCCATGCCCGCGGAGGCACGGAAAACCTTGTCGCTCTGACAGCGAAGTCCATCGGCCTCAGTCTATCGGGATCGCGTCTTTCCCACAAACGCCAGCAGGCGCAATCGTGCGTCACCGCATGATTGCGCCTTCATGACCAACTGGAGGTCTCGGTCGGGCCATCTGGGATAACGGCCCGGCAGATTTTACAGGCGGTACATGATCGAGTCGTTCCAGAAGCGGTCGAGGCGCTGCAGGAGCTTGTTCATCTGAGTGAATTCGTCGGTGCCGATGCCGCCGACCTTGTCGATGGAGCCGATGTGGCGCTCGTAGAGTTTGGCGACAGTCTCGGCAATGTCCTGACCGCTGTCGGTCAGGCTGATGCGGACAGAGCGGCGGTCGATACGCGAGCGCTGGTGATTGATGAAGCCGAGATCGACGAGCTTCTTAACGTTATAGGAAACGTTCGAGCCCAGATAATAGCCGCGTGAGCGAAGTTCGCCGGCGGTCAGTTCCGAGTTGCCGATGTTGAAAAGCAGAAGTGCCTGGATGGCGTTGACGTCGCTGCGACCCTGGCGGTCGAACTCGTCCTTGATGACATCGAGGAGACGGCGGTGGAGACGCTCGACCAGGTGCAGCGATTCCATGTAGAGATCGCGGATGGCTTCGACCTTGACGTCCTGGACGGGAGACACGGCCTGCGGCTTGATTTTCGTGTTCATGATGACTGCCTCACTGTTTTGTTTGGCGGTGTTGGTTTTCTTCCCGCCTTGAGACAGACACTATCGAATACACATAAAATTCTACTTAAACTGCAGGCTTAACAGCACCTTACCAAAGGCCCGATGTGTCTCAGGGTAAATCAACGGTTACACTTTTGCGGCGCTGCCGCTTCTCCACGTAGAGCATGACGCGAAAAATGCAGTAGAGAATGACCACTGCGGCATGCAGGATCATCACCAGCGGATTGCTGCCGAACACCTGCGGCCATACCCCGTACATCAGCGCTTGGCCGCCCGCAGCGCAGAGCCAGATTACCGGTCCCCAGGACACCGTCAGCCACAGGCCGAGGGCTGCAACGGGAAAAACGACGGCAAGGCCTGCTCCGGCGACCTTCCAGGGCAGACTCAGCAAATCGAAGCGGCCCTGGCCAGCCAGAGAATAGCCCACCAGCATCGACCAGTATTGCAGCCCGAACCATAGGCAGGACACGGCGATCAGGCGCAGGAAGACGATGAACAGGATGTCCAGGACGCTGCGTTTCGGAATGGCGGAAGAATCATGTTTCATGGGCAAATCATAGGCAGGCAATCGGCACCTCGCCAGCGGCTTGATGGCTGCGGCCTTTCGTCTGGTTTTATTTTGCATCGCCACCATGCTAATGAGCGGCCTATACAAGGACAGAGATAAAGGACGACCGACATGTCGGACAAGACCCACCTGGTGGACGAGATCACCGGCCATCGGCGCATGCGCCGCAATCGCAAGGCCGACTGGACCCGTCGCATGGTGCAGGAAAACCGGGTGACAGTCGACGATCTCATCTGGCCGATCTTTCTCATTCCAGGTACCGGTATCGTCGATCCGATCACGGCCATGCCCGGGGTCAACCGCATGACGATAGACAAGGCGGTCGAGGCCGCCAGGATGGCCGCCGATCTCGGCATTCCGGCGATTGCCACCTTTCCAGACGTCGAGATGGCACTGCGCGACCAGACGGGCTCACAGAGCCTTGAGGCGAACAACCTGATCAATCTCGCAACCAGGGCCATCAAGAGGGAAGTTCCCAACATCGGTATCATCACCGACGTGGCGCTCGACCCTTTCACCAGCCATGGCCATGACGGCATCCTGCGCGATGGCGAGATCATCAATGACGAGACGGTTGACCAAATCGTCCGGGCGGCCATCGTCCAGGCCGATGCCGGCGCCGACATTATCGCCCCGTCAGACATGATGGACGGCCGCATCGGGGCGATCCGTCGCGCGCTGGACGCGCACGGCCACCAGATGGTCGGCATCATGTCCTATGCGACGAAGTTTTCCTCCGCGTTCTATGGCCCCTACCGCGAGGCGATCAACACGGGCAGCCTGCTGAAGGGCGACAAGAAGAGTTATTACATCGACTCGGCCAACGGCACAGAAGCGCTGCGCGAGGCGGCGATGGACGTCGAGGAAGGCGCCGACATGCTGATGGTCAAGCCCGGCCTGCCCTATCTCGATATCTGCTGGCGGCTGAAGGAGGCGTTCGGCCTGCCGACCTATGCCTACCAGGTGTCTGGCGAATACTCGCAGATCAAGGCGGCGGCGATGAACGGCTGGATCGACGGCGACCGGGCCATGATGGAAACCCTGCTCTCCTTCAAGCGCGCCGGATGCGACGGCATCCTGACCTATTTCGCCATCGACGTCGCCAAGGCGCTTGCCAAGAGGTGAGCGCGGTCTGACTGTCGGGAGGGGCCGCTGATTGCTGTGGCGTCGCGATGACGCTAGAGGGGCATGCCCCTCATCCTCGCCCTTATTGCGGGGGCGGTTTTCTTGGCGCTCTTGCGATTTCCCGGCGGCCATACCATATCTCTGACGACGTAACCGCGGAGCACGATGATGTCGTTGAACCCTAGCCCAATTCCCGCCGTACAGGACGACTGGCGCACCTACAGTGGCGTTCTCAGCCGCCGCGTGTTCGCGTTCATCCTCGATTATTTCATCGTTGCCCTGCTGTGCATTCTGGCCGGCATCCTTCTGTTCATCGTCTCGGTAGCCACGCTTGGGCTCGGGTTCTTCCTGTATCCGGCGTTGTTCGTCATCGTTGCAGGCTTGTACTTCGGCATGACTGTCGGCGGGCCAGCGCAGGCGTCGCTCGGGATGCGCTCGGTCGGCATCGGCATGCGCCGCATCGACGGGCAGCGCATCGATTTCATGACGGCGATCGTCCATCTCGTGCTGTTCTGGATCCTCAACTCGGTACTGACGCCGCTGGTGCTGCTCGTCGGCTTGTTCACCGATCGCAGCAGGCTCCTGCACGACCTGCTGATCGGCACGGTGACCGTACGCTCGATTTGAGACAGATCGGGCCTATATCATTGCAGAATTGAAGTTTGTTTCGCAGAAGCGACAAAACGTCAGCCGGGAGCAATTCCCGGTGTTGACGTTTCGCATTCTTTCGCCATGCTTGAACGGGCACACTTTTGACGACTGACGAGAGGTCGATTTTCGGCTGATGAACACGCAGACAACGCCATCTCCGCAGTTCTATCTGACCGCTCCGGCTGCCTGCCCTTACCTGCCGCACGAAATGGAGCGGAAGGTGTTCACGCATCTGGTCGGCGCGCGCGCCACGGAGATGAACGACATCCTCACCCAGGGCGGCTTCAGGCGCTCGCAGAACATTGCCTATCGCCCGGCTTGCGAGGCGTGCCGTGCGTGCGTCTCCGTGCGTATCCTCGCCCAGGAGTTCCAAGCGACACGATCCATGAACCGCGTCGTGGCGACAAACGAGGACATCATCGCGACGGAATTTCCGGCCCAGCCCTCGAGCGAGCAATATTCGCTGTTTCGCCGCTATCTCGATGACCGACACCAGCAGGGTGGCATGTCCGACATGACGGTTCTCGACTACGCCATCATGGTCGAGGATACCCATGTCAATACACGCATAATCGAGTATCGCCGCCGCGAGGAAGGTTCTGGCCTGCAGGAGCGTCCGACCGGCGAACTCATGGCCGCAGCTCTCACCGACGTGATGAGCGACGGCCTTTCGATGGTCTACTCCTATTACAATCCAGCGCTCGACAAGCGCTCGCTCGGCACCTTCATGATCCTCGACCATATCCGCCGCGCCAAGCTGCTCGGCCTGCCGCATGTCTACCTCGGATACTGGGTCAACGGCTCTCGCAAGATGGACTACAAGACGCGCTACCAGCCGCAGGAGCATCTGACGCCGCGCGGATGGGAACGGTTCGACCCGGCCTCCCTCGACCCCAGCGCTGTCTGAATGGGATTTTCAGCCTTATCCGACCATGGCAAGGGCCTCCTGCTGACGACCATCGGCGGCCTCGCGCTATCGATGGACATCCCGCTCATTCGTCTTTCCAGCGGTGAAGCCTGGTCGATCCTCGGCCTGCGCAATATCGTTACCCTTTCTGTCGGCATTATCCTGCTGCTGGTCCTCAGGGCGGGCGGACGGCCATGGCGCCTGCTGCTGCCGGGCGCAACCGGCCTCTGGGTTGGCCTGTTCTATGGTATCGGCACTGTCACCTTCATCCTCGCGGTCTATTACACCAGCGCCGCGAATGTCGTATTCATCCTCGCCTTCAATCCGATGCTCGCGGCCCTTCTTGCATGGTTCGTGATTGGCGAGCGACCGTCGAACGTCACCATAGCCACGATGCTGGCCATGCTGGTGGGCGTAGGGCTGATCGTTGGCGATGGCATCGGCGGCGGACATTGGCTCGGCGACCTGTTATCGGCCATTTCGGCGCTGACCACCGCCTGCGCCATCACCATTGGCCGGGGCTCGAAGCGAGGAATGGGCTTCATGCCGCTGCTGGCGACGGTCATCCCGGCGGCCATCGGGCTATCCTATGCCCTGCCCGCAGGGCTGGTTGTCGATCACCCGTTCTGGATCCTTCTCGACGGCGGCCTGATGATGCCGCTCGCCTTCTGGTGCCTTGCCACAGGCCCCCGCTACCTGTCCGGTCCTGAGGTGGCGATGTTCTACCTCCTCGAAACCATCCTTGCACCTGTATGGATCTGGATGATCTTTGAGGAGACACCGCGCCCGATGACATTGATCGGCGGCTCCATCATGATGGTCGCGCTGGCGAGCCACTCGCTCTGGCAGGCCCGAACGAAGGGTCGTCAAGCAGCGCTGGCTGGATGAAGACGCGGCGTTGCGGCCGACTTTAGTTCGTGTTATAACGTAGTTACAACATCGGAGCCAGAGCTATGAACGTCATCATTCGCAAGATCGGCAATTCTGAAGGTGTGATTCTGCCGAAGGAGGCGCTGCAGAGCCTCGGCCTGAAGAGCGGCGACAGCCTCGAATTACGGGAAGTCGAAAACGGCTTCCAGTTGGTCCACCAGAAGCCCGATCTAGCTGAGCAACTGCGTGCGGCCCGCATCGGCATGCAGAAATATCGTATTGCTCTTCGTGAGCTGGCAAAGTGAGCGAGCTCAAATGGTTGAGCCGCAAAGCCATTGAAATCATGCATCATGAGCAACTTGCCGAGCATGGCGGGCTTGCTGGTTTAAAAGACGAGAATGCGCTGGAGGCAGCGCTTGCCCGTCCGCTTCACAAGGCGGCTTATGGCGAAGACGATATTTTCGCTCTGGCGGCCGCCTACCTTTATGGCCTGACAAGAAACCACCCGTTCTCTGACGGCAACAAGCGGACGGGCTTTCTCGCAGCCTTCACATTTCTTTACATCAACGGTCACTTGATCGAAGCTGAAGAGGTGATGGTAATCGAATTCGTCCTCGGCGTCGCCGCCGGCGAGATCGACGAGGACGGCGCGACGCGCTTTTTGCGTGATATGAGCGTGCCCCTGCCAAAGTGACCCCGGCAGGTGGCCTCGCTAGCCCGAGAATTTACCGCTACGGGGGAAGCCCTTCGGTACGGCTCTGCCTGCAGCGCCGCGGTCGCCGAGCCATTCGATCAGGTCGTCCTTCGATCTCATGAAGCTGCGGCCGGCACTGTCTGCCCAGGTCAGCCCATCGGCAAGGCTGAAGCAACGGACATCGGAAATGCCGCCATCCTTGTAGCGCTGCAGGCGTACGCCCTTGCCGCGCGACATTTCGGGGATCTGCGCCAGCGGGAAGACCACCATCTTGCGGTTTTCGCCGACGACTGCAAGATGATCGCCCTTGACCGGCACCAGCAGCTTGGCCTCTGCCGGCATCGATACATTCATGATCTGCTTGCCCTTGCGGGTGTTGGCAGCCATCTCCGCTTCCGGAACGATAAAGCCGTTGCCCTCGGTCGAGACGATCAACAGCTTGCGATGTGGATCATGAATGAAGGCGGTCAGTACGTCCTGGTCGTTTTCCATCTCGACGATGAGACGCAGCGGTTCGCCGTGGCCGCGACCGCCGGGCAGCTTGTCGGCGCCGAGCGTGTAGGCCTTGCCGCCGGTCGTGACGATCAGCAGCTTGTCGGTGGTCTGGGCCGGGAACGCCAGGCGCAGCGCATCGCCTTCCTTGAAGGTCAGCGTTGACGTGTCGGAGATATGACCCTTCAGCGCCCGGATCCAGCCCTTTTCCGAGATAACGACAGTGACGGGCTCTTTCTCGATCATCGCCTGCTGGATGGCTTCAAGATCTGTTTCAGGTGCATCGGCGAAAACCGTACGACGAGCGCCGAGCTTTGTGGCCTTGGCGTATTTCTTGCGGACCTCGCCGATCTCCCAGGCAATAGTCGCCCAGAGCTTTTCGTCGGAGGCAAGCAGCGCCTCGATCTCAGCCTTCTCCTTAGACAGGGCGTCGAATTCCGTGCGGATCTCGAACTCCTCGAGCTTACGCAAGTTGCGCAGCCGAATGTTGAGGATGGCTTCGGCCTGGATGTCGGTAACGCCGAAGCGCGCGATCAAGGCTGGCTTCGGTTCGTCCTCCTCGCGGATGATCCGGATCACCTCGTCGAGGTTGAGATAGGCAATCAGCAGGCCGCCGAGGATTTCGAGCCGGCGATCGATCGCTGCGAGCCGGAACTTCGAGCGACGGATCAGCACGTCCTTGCGGTGGGCGAGCCATTCCAGCAGGACTTCGTTCAGCGCCATGACGCGCGGAATGCGCCCCATGGAGAGGACGTTCATGTTGAGCGGAATACGATTTTCGAGCTCGGAAAGCTTGAAGATCGATTCCATCAGGATCGTCGGGTCGACCGTGCGGCTCTTCGGCACCAGGATGAGCCGGACATCCTCGGCGGATTCGTCGCGCACGTCTTCCAGCAGCGGCAGGCGGCGGGCGTTGAGCAGCTCGGCCAGCTTTTCGATCAGACGCGACTTCTGCACCTGGAACGGAATTTCGGTGACGACGATCTGGTAGCCGCCACGACCGAGATCCTCGACCGCCCATTTGGCGCGAACGCGAAAACCGCCGCGCCCCGTCTTGTAGGCCTCGACGATGCTTTCGCGGCTGTCGATGATGATACCGCCGGTCGGAAGGTCGGGACCCTCTATGCCACCCTTCTCGCGATTGTTCGGATCGGCCATCAGGTCTTCGACCGTGGCATCCGGATGCTTGATCAGGTGCAATGCTGCGTCGCAGAGCTCATGGGCGTTGTGCGGCGGGATGGATGTCGCCATGCCGACGGCAATGCCCGACGTGCCGTTGGCGAGCAGGTTCGGGAAGGCGCCGGGCATGACGACCGGCTCGCTGTCTTCCTCGTTGTAGGTCGGACGGAAGTCGACTGCGTCCTGGTCGATGCCTTCGAGCAGCAGCGTCGCAACATCGGTCATGCGGGCTTCGGTGTATCGATAGGCGGCGGCACTATCGCCGTCGATGTTGCCGAAGTTGCCCTGGCCATCGACGATGGGATAGCGCTGCGAGAAATCCTGGGCCAGACGGACGAGAGCGTCGTAGACAGACTGGTCGCCGTGCGGGTGGAACTTACCGATGACGTCACCGACGATGCGGGCGCTTTTCTTGAACGACGAGTTGGCGCGGATGCCCATTTCGCTCATCGCGTGGATGATGCGGCGATGGACGGGCTTCAGGCCATCGCGCACGTCAGGCAGCGCCCGGTGCATGATCGTCGACAGCGCATAGGCAAGGTAACGCTCCTCGAGCGCCGCCTTCAGATCAATCGGCAGAATACTGTCATCGCCCCCGCCAGAAGGCGGCAAAATCTCTTGTCCCATAGGCTTTGCCTAGCGGAGAAGCTGATGTCCGGCAAGGAATACAGGGGTATCAGCCTGTGGATTAAGCCGCACAGCGCCCTAGATTGACCGCAATGCAACAGTGAAGAGACTTGGAGCGCATTTCCCTATTGCAATTCACCAGAATTTTAGACACGGGCGATACAAACCCGGCTTCATACGTCTACACTGCATATCTATTTGTCACTTGGCCAATGAGGAAAAGCCCGACATGACTTTTTACCGGACAACCCGGCTGATGCTGTCCAGCGCCGCCATTCTTTCGCTCGCAAGCTCGGCCTTCGCTCTCGATGGCAACGATCTGCTGAAGAAGATGAACGCTGCCTACGCTATCCAGGGCGTCAGTCTTGCAGCTGACAGCGTCGATGTCGACGACACGACGGTGACGCTCAAGGGCGCTTCGTTCAAGCCGCTGTCCGGCGGCCAGGGCGTTCCCCTCGGCAAGGTGACGATGAGCGATGTCACGGAAGAAAGTGACGGCGGCTACGCTATCGACAAAGTGACGTTTCCGGATATTTCGGTGACCAACGAGGGCGTGACCTACACCGCAAGCGACATGTTCCTGGGTGGAGTAACAGTGCCGGGCGACGCCAATGCCGAAGGCATCGACGGAATGCTGCTCTATTCCAAAGCCCATACGGGTCCGCTGGCGGTCACCAAGGAAGGCAAGGAAGTCTTGTCGGTTAAGGACATGGATTTCGCGCTGACGCCGACCCATGACGATTCCGGTTTCGAATTTACGGGCAACGTCAACGCCATCAAGGCGGACCTGTCAGACGTCAAGGACCCGGCATCGCAGGACACCATCAACAAACTTGCCCTGCAGCACGTTTCCGGCGCCCTGACGATGAAGGGCAGCTGGGATATCAAGCCCGGCACCGTCACAGTGGAAGATCTCGGCCTCGACCTCGACAATATCGGCCGCCTCGACCTGTCGCTGGCGATCTCCGGCTACACGATGGAATTCATGAAATCGCTGCAGGAGGCCGCAAAGGCTGCGCAGGCAAACCCTGACAAGCAGGCAGCCCAGCAGGCCACCGGCCTTGCCATGATGGGGCTGATGCAGCAGCTGACGCTTGACAGCGCCGAGATCCACTTCAAGGACGCCTCCATCACCAAGCGCCTGCTGGATTATGCCGGTTCGACGCAAAACGTCTCTGGCGCCCAGATGGCCAACACGCTGAAGGGCCTGGCGCCAATCATGCTAGCGCAGTTGAACATCCCGGAACTGCAGAACTCGGTATCCGCCGCGATCAACAGCTACCTCGACAATCCGCAGAGCTTTACGCTGAATGCCTCCCCGGAGAAGCCGGTCCCCTTCCCGATGATCGTCGGCGCCGCCATGGGGGCCCCGAACACCATCCCGAAGGTCATCGGGCTGAAGGTATCAGCGAACGATTGATCGTCAGTGTCGATTGCCTGAATGCAACCCGGCGATTGTATCGCCGGGTTTTTTGTTGCAAAAAACCCGGCAGCTTTCGCCACCGGGTTCCAATTTGCAACGCTCTGAAGACCGAGATCAGTCCTTCTTCATCGGCGGGATAACGCGCAGGGACAGCTCCATGAGCTGCTTCGGTGCTGCCGACGAAGGCGCGTTCATCAGCAGGTCCTGGGCCTGCTGGTTCATCGGGAACAGCGTGATTTCGCGGAGGTTCTTCGCACCCAGCAGCAGCATCACGACGCGATCGATACCGAAGGCGCAACCGCCGTGCGGAGGGGCGCCGTACTGGAATGCACGGTACATGCCACCGAAACGTTCCTCGACATCGGTCTGGCTGAGGCCGACCAGTTCGAAGGCCTTGACCATGGCTTCCGGCGACTGGTTACGGATCGAGCCCGAGGCGATCTCGAAACCGTTGCAGACGGCGTCGTACTGGTAGGCCTTCAGCGACAGCGGATCCTGCGTCTGCAGCGCCTCGAGGCCACCCTGCGGCATCGAGAACGGGTTGTGCGCGAAGTCGATCTTCTTTTCTTCCTCGCTCCATTCGTAGAACGGGAAGTCGATGATCCAGCACAGCTCGAAGCGGTCGCGGTCGACGAGGTTCAGGTCTTCGCCAGCCTTGGTACGCGCCTCGCCTGCAAACTTGTAGAACTTGGCCGGTTCGCCGGCGACGAAGAAGCTGGCGTCGCCGGCTTCCAGGCCCAGCTGGATGCGCAACGCTTCGGTGCGCTCCTCGCCGATGTTCTTGGCAAGCGGGCCGGATCCAACGATCTTGCCGTCTTCTTCCTTCCAGAAGATGTAGCCGAGGCCCGGTTGGCCGAGCGACTGGGCCCAGACGTTCATGCGGTCGCAGAATGCGCGCGAGCCACCGGTCTTGGCCGGGATCGCCCAGACTTCAACCTTGGGGTTCGACGCGATCATGCCAGCGAAAACCTTGAAACCGGAGCCGGCGAAATGCTCGGTGACGGCCTGCATCTCGATCGGGTTGCGCAGGTCGGGCTTGTCGGAACCATACTTGCGGATAGACACATCGTAGGGAATGCGCGGCCAGTCCTTGGTGACGGGCTTGCCTTCAGCAAACTGCTCGAAGACGGATGTCATGATCGGCGCCATCGTGTCCCAGACATCTTCCTGGGTGACGAAGCTCATTTCCATGTCGAGCTGGTAGAATTCGCCCGGCAGGCGGTCGGCGCGCGGGTCTTCGTCGCGGAAGCAGGGCGCGATCTGGAAGTAGCGGTCGAAGCCGGCCACCATCAACAGCTGCTTGTACTGCTGCGGCGCCTGCGGCAGCGCGAAGAACGTGCCGGGATGGATGCGTGACGGAACCAGAAAGTCGCGCGCGCCCTCCGGCGACGAGGCCGTCAGGATTGGCGTCGTGTATTCGCCGAAGCCGGCCGACGTCATGCGGTTGCGGATGTCGGAGATGATCTGGCTGCGCTTGACGATGTTCTTGTGCAGCGTCTCGCGGCGAAGGTCGAGGAAGCGGTACTTCAGACGCACGTCTTCCGGATAATCGGGCTCGCCGAACACTGGCAGCGGCAGTTCCTTGGCGACGGACAGGATCTCGATCTCCTGTGCGTAGAGCTCGATCTCGCCTGTCGGCATCGTCTTGTTGACGGTGTCCTCGGTGCGTGCCTTGACGAGGCCATCGACGCGGATGACCCATTCGCCGCGGACCAGTTCAGCCTGTTTGAAGGCAGGTGAATCCGGATCGACAACGATCTGAGTCATTCCATAGTGGTCGCGAAGGTCGATGAACAGCAGGCCGCCGTGGTCGCGGACGCGGTGGACCCAGCCGGAGATGCGCACGGTCGACCCGACGTCGGACTTGCTGAGAGCGGCGCATGTATGGCTGCGATAGCGATGCATTTTATCATTCCTGGGCTTGGCGGACGGTGGCAGAAGCGGTCGAAATGCCGCGATCTCCCCGTCGAGAAAATCGGGCGGAAAAGCGCATGGCCTGCCTCATTTGTCAAGACTTGCCACGCCTCGTCGCGTTTGAGGTTGTCTTTATAGCCAAACCCCGCCTAGAAAGACAGCCATGTTGCCGGGCCGCTCGCGGTCATGGTTCGATTCGTTTGCAGGCCCTCCCCGATGAGCCAGATCCGACCCCTTATTCCCTTGCTCGTCACGGCCGGTATCCTGATCGGTGGCAACGGCCTGCAGGCGACGTTCATTTCGCTGCGCGCCCTGCACGAGGGGTTTTCGGCCTCGACCATCGGGCTCGTCGGCACCGGCTACAATATCGGCTTTGCCATCGGCTGCGTCTATGTCACCCGCATCATCCGCTCTATCGGCCATATCCGCGCCTTCTCTGCGCTGGCCGCAATCGCATCGGCCGCCTCGATCGCCATGGTGCTGCTGATCGTGCCATGGTTCTGGTTCAGCATGCGGCTCGTGCAGGGCCTGTGTTTTGCAGGGCTTTTTGCCGTTGTGGAAAGCTGGCTGAACGCCCGCGTGACCAACTCCAACCGGGCTCGGACGCTGTCGGTCTACCGTTTCGTCGACCTGGGCTCGGTGACGCTGGCGCAATACCTGATCCCGTCCGTCGGCATCGACGGGTTCCAGCTGTTTGCCATCATATCGATGGCGCTCAGCCTGTCGCTCGTACCGATCTCCTTTGCCGACCGCTCGAGCCCGGGCGCACCTGAGGCCATCCGCTTCGATATCAAGACGCTATGGCGGATATCGCCGCTCGCCACTGTCGGCTGTGTCGTCGTCGGGCTGACGAACTCGGTGTTCCGCTCGCTGGGTCCGGTCTATGCGCAGGGCATCGGCCTGTCGGTGACGGGGATCGCAACCTTCATGAGCGTCGGGATCTTTGCCGGCATCGTGCTGCAATATCCGCTCGGAGCCTATTCCGACAGGCTCGACCGGCGGCTCATCATCCTCGTCTCGTCCGTTGGCGCGCTGATCGGCTGCCTGTTCCTGGCGCTTGTCGCGGGCAGCAGCGAATGGCGCAATTTCGTCGGCATCTTCATGTTCGGCGCCTTCTGCATGCCGCTTTACTCGCTCTGCTCGGCCCACGCCAACGATCACGCCGCCAAGGGCCAACATGCCCTGGTCTCGGCAGGCACGCTGTTTTTCTGGTCGGTAGGCGCCATCGTCGGGCCGATGTTTGCAGCCTTCATGCTCGACAGGTTCGGCCCGCGCGTGCTGTTTATTTACATGGCCGCCGTGCTATTTTTCTTCATGCTCTACACACTGCAGCGGATGACGGTGCGCGAGGGCGTGCCGACGGAGCGGCGCAGCATGCGGTTTCGCAATCTGCTGCGGACCTCGACCTATTTCAACAAGCTCGCCACGCCGCCTTCCGAGCGCGATAAACAATAGGTGACTGCGGCAGTTTGGCCAAACAGGTGCTATTGCTGAATAGTGCGCTCAACTTTAAACAGGACCGGTTAGACCCCGTCCGGAGCATAGCATGGCCGTTTTCACCCGCCGCAATCTCATCAAGGCTTCAGCCGTAGCCGGCGTTTACGGTGTCGGCATGGGTCTGGCGGGTCGCTTCGGACGTGCCCAGGCAGCGCCGGAACCGGTTATCTTGAAATCAAACAAGATCCAGGCCAACATCACCGGCACCGAGATGACCAGGGACGTGCTGACTTATGGCGCCGATGGCATGCCGCCGGTGTTGCGCATGCGCCAGGGCGAACCCTTTGCCGCAAGACTGATCAACGGCATCGACGAGCCGACGACCATCCACTGGCACGGCATGCGTATCCCCAATGCGATGGACGGGGTGCCATTCCTGACACAGCCCTATGTCTATACCGGCGAAAAATTCGAATATGCCTTCACGCCGCCGGATGCGGGCACCTTCTGGTATCATCCCCATTGCAACACTCTGATCCAGATGGGCCACGGCATGACCGGGGTGATCGTCGTCGATAATCCGAAGGATCCGCAATTCGATGCCGAGATCGTCGTCAACCTGCGCGACTGGCGGCTTGGTGGCGACGGACAGTTCATCGCCCAGTTCAAGCCGCGCGACTCGGCACGGTCCGGAACCTACGGCACGGTACGTTCGGCCAACTGGCAGATCGAACCGCAATACGACGCGCCCGCCGGCGGCCTCGTCAGGCTGCGGCTGGCGATTACCGACGTGACGCGGATATTTTCCTTCAAGATCGCTGGCGCAGAGGCTGCAGTCATCGCCATCGACGGCAACCCGGTGCCAAAGCGCTTTCCTCTCGACGTGCTGCAACTCGGGCCGGGCCAGCGGCTGGAACTGGCCATCCGCATGCCGGACAGCGAAGGGGCGCTTGTCACGCTTGAGGATATCCATGGTACCAGCCCGAAGACGCTGGCGACGCTGAAGGCGGTCGGTAGCTCGCTCAAGCGCGACATGGGCGATCTGGCGCCGCTGGCCGCAAACCCGGTGGCCAAGGCCGATGTCGGGGCCGCGGAGCATATCCCGATCATCCTCAGCGCGACGGCGGAGGATACGTCGACCGACAGCATCTGCGGCTCGCTCGGCTACAGTTTCTGGGCCATCAACAAGGTGCCATGGCCGGGCGACACGCCGGACCCGACGGCGCCGCTGGCGGAACTGAAGCTTGGCAAGAGCTATGTGTTCGACATGGAAAACCTGACGCCGCACTCCCATCCCATACACCTTCACGGGATGAGCTTCACGGTGCTTTCCTCGACAACCGGCGCTGTCCAGCCATTCGTCTCCGACACCTATCTCATTCAGCCGAACGAAAAGGTCCAGCTTGGCTTCGTCGCAGACAATCCCGGCGACTGGCTGCTGCATTGTCACATCATCGAGCATCAAAAGACTGGCATGACCAGCTATCTGCGGGTCGTTTAGCCTTCGGGCTCGTCAGCTTATTGACATATCGAAGCGAAAGGGAAAGGAAGGTTCAAGAACTAATTTCGTATGAATGTGTCCAAATGATCGTAACTACCGCCGAATTAGAGGCGGCCTGCCAAGAGCTGGCCAAGTCAGAATTCATCACCATCGATACCGAATTTCTTCGCGAGACGACCTTCTGGCCGGTGCTTTGCCTGATACAGATGGCGAGCCCGACAACCGAGGTCATTGTCGATCCGTTGGCGCCCGGCATCGATCTTGCGCCGTTTTTCGCGCTGATGGCCGACACCTCGGTGCTGAAGGTATTCCATGCCTCGCGCCAGGACATCGAAATCATCTACAATCGCGGAAACCTGATCCCGCATCCGGTGTTCGACACGCAGATTGCTGCGATGGTCTGCGGCTTCGGCGACTCGGTCTCCTATGACCAGCTTGTCAGCCGTATCAAGAATATCCAGATCGACAAGACCTCGCGCTTTACCGACTGGACACACCGTCCGTTGACGGAAAAGCAGCTCGACTACGCGCTTGCCGACGTTACCCACCTGCGCGACGTCTATATTTTCCTGCGTGACGAACTGGAACGCGAAGGCCGCGCCTCCTGGCTTGCTGAGGAAATGGCGATCCTCGAATCGCGCGACACCTATGACCTGCATCCGGACGATGCGTGGCAGCGGCTGAAGATGCGGCTGCGCAAGCCGCAGGAACTGGCCGTGCTGAAATACGTCGCCGCCTGGCGCGAGCGCGAGGCCCGCAGCCGCAATGTGCCGCGCTCGCGGGTGCTGAAGGACGATGCGATCTACGAGATCGCCCAGCAGCAGCCGCGTGACGTGGAGGCATTCGGCCGCCTGCGCACCGTTCCGAAGGGCTGGGAACGCTCATCGGCCGGCGGCGCAGTGCTGGAGGCTATCAACGCCGCTCTGGACATGCCGAAGGCCGACATGCCGCATGTTCCGCGCCATACGCAGGCCCCGGAAGGGACCGCTGCCGCTGCCGAGTTGCTCAAGGTGCTTTTGAAGCTGATTGCGGAAAAGAACGCCGTGGCGCCTAAGGTGATCGCCAACAGCGAAGACATCGAACGGATCGCTGCAGAAGGCGACAAGGCCGACGTACCGGCCCTTTCCGGCTGGCGTCGAGACTTGTTCGGCGATACCGCGCTGAAACTCATCAAGGGCGAGGTCGCGCTGCGGTTTGTAGACAAGAAGGTGGAGACGATCGCCATCTAGCGGGAACCGTCTTCGGACCGAAAAGGCTTGACCGCAGCAGTTGGGCGGGATCAATAACGGCAGACGTCTGTCATCTGCCTGTCGGAACGAACCATGCGAACTCTGCCCACGGCGTTGAACTGGCTTGCTATCGCTGCCGTCGTTGCGTTGTCCGGTGTTTTTTACGGCGCGGCTTTCTATCCCGAATCGCACTTCTATATCGGAGCCATCTTTGCCCTGACGACCGGCATGCCTGTGCTGGTCTTTGAGCGTGGACTGGTGCTGCCCGGTCTTTACTATCGCGTCCATCGGCTGCCGACACCGGCCTATATTCCCATCGCGCTGCTGATCGACCTTGCGCTCATCAGCGTCGGCTATGCGATTTCTGGCAGCCTGCTGAAAATCATGGGCATAACCAACACGAGCTGGGCGGAGGCGACCATCCTGTCCGCCGAGGTTCTGGTCTATGCGCTGTCGGTTACCGCCCTGATGGTTTTCATCATGCGTGTCCGCGAGCTGCTGGGCCGCGATGTCTTCATAAGCTTGCTGACAGGCCGCTACCGTAATCCGGTGCCGGAGGAACGGGTCTTTCTGTTTATCGATCTGGTCGGCTCCACGGCATTTGCAGAGCAGCACGGCGACCTCAGGACGCAGCAGTATCTCGGCTCGCTGTTCGGGACATTCGCCGAACAGATCCGTCGCCATAACGGTGCCATAGACGATTACATCGGCGATGCCGCCATCGTCACGTGGCCGCTGCAACGCGGCATCAAGAACGGCTGCTGCGTCCGTTGCATTTTCGATATCTTTGCAAACATCGAGAAGAACAAGGATGTCTGGCTGAAGGTCTACGGCCAGGTCCCGCGTCTGCGCGCAGCCCTGCACGGCGGGTCGGTGATCACGGCGGAAATCGGCGTCGATCGTCACAAGATCACCTATTTCGGAGACACGGTGAACACCACTGCCCGCCTCGAGGGTCTTTCGAAGACATTGGAAAGGCATGTCCTCATCTCGTCCGACCTTGCCGACCTCATGACATTGCCCAAAGGCATCCATGCGGAATATCTCGGCAACCACGCGGTCAAGGGACGTGGCCGGGAGGTCGGGGTCGTCGCTCTGACCGACCTTGGCGACGGAATTGCGCGCCCGCCATCGCAGCTTTCGCTCAATCTCGGAAAAGCGTCCTGAAGTTGTGCTTCGCTGTCATCAAAACTTAATCCGAGCATAATCTCACAGACACGATCCCGCCGTAACTCCTCGGGCGTCAATCCCGACCGGAACTGGTGAGAATCATGACCAAAATCCTTTACGCCTCCGTGGCGCTTTCCCTATTGATGTCGTCTCAGGCTTTCGCCGAGGAAAAGGCCTTTCCGGCAACCCTGACCGCACAGGCCATTCTGCCTGCCAACACGATCATTGCAGCGCCTGCCGATGCGCCGGACTTCCTGAAGACGGCCGGTAAATTCACCACTCCCGACCGTAAGCGCGCCACCGTTCTCGGCAGCGTCCCCGGCATGGACGGCTTGGTGAAAACCGATCTCGCGCTGCCCTTCGATGGTCAGGCCGTGCAGGGTTTCTCCGGCATCAAGACCATGCCGGACGGCACCTTCTGGAGCCTCTCCGACAACGGATTTGGCTCGAAGGCGAATTCCAGCGATGCAGCGCTAATGTATCACCACCTCAAATTCGACTGGCATAGCGGCAAGGTCGAGGTTCTGAAAACAGTCTTCCTCTCCGACCCGGACAAGAAGGCGCCCTTCCCGATCGTTCTCGAAGGCGCAGAGAAGCGCTACCTCACCGGTGCCGATTTCGACGTCGAATCGATCCAGCCCGTGGCCGACGGTTTCTGGACGGGCGAGGAATTCGGTCCCTACATGCTGCATTTCGACACCGAGGGCCGACTGACCAACGTGATAGCCACCGTCGTCAACGGCAAGCCGGTCAAATCCCCCGACAATCCGACGATCTCGCTGCCGGCCAACCCCACACTCAAGCTGCCAGCCTTCAATCTCGCTCGCTCGCGTGGCTTTGAAGGGCTTGCGAAGTCGCCGGACGGCACAAAGCTTTATGCTCTGCTGGAAGGCGCGCTCTATCAGGACGACGGGTCTGTGGAGAAGGTCGACGGTCAGCCGGCACTGCGGATCATCGAACTCGACGTTGCTGCGAAAAACTGGACCGGACGTTCCTGGCTCTATCCGTTCTCGCCCGGCGGCGAATCGATCGGCGATTTCAACATGCTCGATGCCAGCACCGGGCTGGTGATCGAACGCGACAACGGTGCCGGCACCGGCGACAAGGTCTGCGCCGATCCGAAGGCGCCAAAGCCCGATTGCTTTGCCGTCGCCGCCAAGCACAAGCGCGTCTACAAGATCGAAATGACCGAAGAAAACGTCGGAAAGGCCGTGCGCAAGATCGGCTATATCGACTTGATGCACATCGCCGACCCAAACAACAAGAAGCGCCAGGGCGGCGGCGAAGGTTTCTACGACATGCCGTTCGTGACCATCGAGAATGTCGACCGCGTCGATGCGACCCATATCATCGTTGGCAACGACAACAACCTGCCGTTCTCTTCCGGCCGGACACTCGGCAAGGCTGACGACAACGAGTTCGTACTTCTCGAGGTCGGCGAGTTCCTGAACGCGAAGTAAGTTGAACCCGCCTTCTCCCCACCGGGGAGAAGATGTCCGAAGGACAGATGAGGGGACGGTCCGGAAGTGTCGTCCCCTCATCGCCTCGCATTCGCTCGGCACTTCTCCCGCAAGGGCAGAAGTTAGATGCTCGGGCTATTCGAAGCGGAACGCCAGGCGCTTGCCGGTGAGTTTGCCCAGTTGCTGCAGGCGTCCGTCGAGGCGCTCGCCGGCAAAATCGCGATATTCCGGGGGAACGACGAAGTCGAGGTCGACATCCGGATCTTTGGACCGCTGGAATGTGAGGTTCCTGACGACGCCGGGCATCGAGGCCGAGAACAGATAAACGACGCGCAGAAGGCCGCCGAGCAGCTTGGCACGCTCGATGAAGAGCGGCGTAGCGATCGTCGCCAGCGGGCCGGTGGCGCTGTCGTCGCTCAGGCCCTCGTAGCGGTAATAGCTGGTGAGGGCGAGAAAGGCACGACCGGCATGGGTAATGCCGACGAAGGAGGAGTTGGCGATGACGTTGAGCGCCTGCAGGCCGCGATAGTCGGGATGGGCACGCCAGCTGATGTCGGCCACCAGGCACGCAGCCTGGCGGTAGCGGTTTTCTTCCTCGGTCTCATTGACCCCGAAGAAAGGCATCATGCGACCCGTCCAGTCCGCAAGCTCCCGCGCGTGCTCCGGCGAACGGGCGCGCAAGATGGCGAGTTCTCCGGCAGCGGCCAGCAGAGGGTCGGCGTGGCGCTCGTGCTCGTTGAGCAGCGAATAGAGATAGCCCTCGCGCACGCCCTGCGACGAGAAGGAGACGCGCGCCGGCTTCATTGCCAGCAGGACTTCCTGCAGCGCAATGGCGCCATAGGGCAGCAGCGAGCGCCGAAACTTCGAGACGGACTGGAAGATCGGGTCCTTGCTGTCCTTGGCGACGGCCACCTGATCGAGAAAGCGCAGCATCTCGTCGAGCGGCAATTCATAGCCCTGCATCATGTGAAGCGGATAATCGCGCACCTGCATGTGCAGCTTGGCAATGTTACGCCAGGTGCCGCCGACCGCATAGAAGGTGCGTCCTTCGCCACCGCCCAGCAGTTTTGCGGTACGGACGTGCTTGCGGGCAAAGGAATGCGCCTTGGCGAGCGACCCGTCGGCATATTCCGACAGTCGCAATCCGCCGAGCGGCAGGGTGATCCCCTGGCCGAACTTGTTTCCCTTGATATCGATCAATTCCAGCGATCCGCCGCCGAGATCACCGGCAATTCCGTCCGCAGCGTGGAAACCGCTGATGATGCCATAGGCGGAGAAAAGCGCCTCTTCCTCGCCCGACAGCACGCGCACCTTGCGGCCCAGAATTGTTTCCGCCTGATGGATGAAGTTGGGACCGTTGCTGGCCTCGCGAGCAGCCGCTGTCGCCAGCACATACATTGTACGGGCGCGGGCCTGGTCTGAGAGAGCCCGAAACCGGTGCAGCGCCGCCAGCGCGCGCAGCACGCTCTGCTCGTCCATCTTGCCGGTCAGGGCAAGACCCTTGCCGAGGCCGCAGAGGACCTTTTCGTTGAACAGGATCGTCGGCGAACGCGACAGGCCTTCATAGACGACAAGCCGCACGGAGTTTGAGCCGATGTCGACGACGGAAACGGGGGCAATTCCGGGAAGGCGCCCCTGAGCTTCTGATTCCACCATGCGATTCCAGCTATGACTTCCGGCGCGACAACAGGCCGGCAATGAGTTTCGGCGCACTGGACTTCAGGGCCTCGCCGCGCCCGGACAGGCTCGGATTGGTCATGAAATACTGCTGCGCGTTGAACGGCTCTTTCCCCTTGCGCACTTCCATGCGCCTGGAGGTACCGTCGGGCAATATCTCGTAGCTCTGCTGGTTGTCAATCAGGTTGCCGAGCATGATCTGCGACAAAACCTGCTCGTGTACCGTAGGGTTAAGAAGAGGCACGAGAGTCTCGACGCGCCGGTCGAGATTTCGCTGCATCATATCGGCAGATCCGATGTAGACCAGCGCCTTGTCCGACGGCAGGCGATAGCCGTTGCCGAAGCAGAAGATGCGGCTGTGCTCGAGGAAGCGGCCGACGATAGACTTGACGCGGATATTCTCGGAAAGCCCGGCCACCTGGGGCCTGAGGCAGCAGATGCCGCGAATGACGAGGTCGATCTCGACGCCGGCGTAGCTGGCGCGATAGAGCGCATCGATGATCTCTGGATCGACCAGCGAATTCATCTTCATCCAGATCGCAGCCGGACGCCCTTCGCCTGCGTGGACGATCTCCTGCTCGATGTGCTTGAGGATACGCGAGCGCAGCGTGTAGGGCGAAACCGCGATCTCCATGCTCTCGGCAGGCTCGCCATAGCCGGTGATGAAATTGAAGATGTTCGCCATGTCGTGGGCGATCTTCGGGTTGCAGGTGAAGTAGGACAGGTCGGTGTAGATCTTGGCGGTAATCGGATGGTAGTTGCCGGTGCCGAGATGGCAGTAGCTGCGCAGCCTGCCCTCCTCGCGACGGACGACCAGCGACATCTTGGAGTGGGTCTTCAATTCGATAAAGCCGAAGACGACCTGCACGCCGGCACGCTCCAGGTCGCGCGCCCAGCGGATGTTGGCCTCTTCGTCGAAGCGGGCTTTCAATTCGACCAGCGCCGTCACCGACTTGCCCATTTCGGCAGCGTCGATGAGGGCGCGTACGATAGGGCTGTCGTTGGAGGTACGGTATAGCGTCTGCTTGATCGCCAGCACGTCCGGGTCGCGCGCCGCCTGAATCAGGAACTGGACGACGACGTCGAAGGATTCGTAAGGGTGGTGAACCACCATGTCCTTCTCGCGGATGGCGGCAAAGCAGTCGCCCGCATGCTCGCGCACGCGTTCCGGGAAGCGGGCATTGTAAGGTTGGTAGCGCAGATCTTCACGCGGAGCCTTGGTGATTTCGGACAGCGTGTTCAGCGCCAGTAGACCGGGCAGGACAGCAACGCGATTGTCCGGAACACCGAGCGCCGTGACGACGAAGTGTCGCAGCGGGGCAGGCATTTCGGAATCGGTTTCGATGCGGATGACCGAACCGCGACGGCGGCGCTTCAGCGCCGTTTCGAAAAACCGCACCAGGTCTTCGGCCTCTTCCTCGACCTCGATGTCGCTGTCACGGATAAGCCGGAATGTGCCGGATCCCTGCACCTCGTAGCCCGGATAAAGACGATGGATGAAGATGTTCACCACGTCCTCGAGCGTGATGTAGCGAATGACGCCATTGGCGTCCGGCAGACGGATAAAGCGATCAAGCGCCGGCGGCAGGCGCAGCAGCGCCGTCATGGCCTCGTGGCCGCGCATGCTGTTCAATTGCAGGGCAATGGAGAAACCGAGATTGGGGATAAACGGAAAGGGATGGGCCGGGTCGATCGACAGGGGCGTCAGAACGGGAAAGATCGACTGGTCGAATTCGTTGGCAAGCCACTGGCGGTCAGCCTCGGACAGAGCCGCTGATCGGACGATGAGGATGTCTTCCTTGGCAAGGTATTGCTGCAGGACGGCGAGCGAGGCCTGCTGCTCCATCTGCAGGTTGTCGATCTCCCTCAGGATGTCGTTCAGCTGCTCGGCAGGGGTCTTGCCGTCGGGACTGCGCACGACGATGTTCTGGCGCACCTGGCCTTCGAGGCCGGCGACGCGGACCATGAAGAATTCGTCGAGGTTGGCGGCCGAGATAGACAGGAAGCGGACGCGTTCGAGCAGCGGATGGGCGGTGTTCAGGGTTTCTTCAAGGACGCGCCGATTGAACTGCAGCCACGAAAACTCGCGGTTGATAAAGCGCTCCGGGCTGTTCATCAGATCGCTGATCGGCGGCTTCGCAACGATCTCCGGTTCGCCTTCCTCCGGAAGTTCTGCGACTGAAGACTCCATATGCACTTGCCCCTGTTTATCTGCGTTGGACATCAATTTGACGAAGAAACTGTCACAGTCAATCACATTGAATCGAAATTGCCCAATTCATTCAATACCTCAGACGCGAGTCCTCGCGTGATGCGGGTACCGCGAGACAACGCCAGGCGATCCAGCCGATCGACAATGGTCTGGGCGGCGCCAAGCGAACGCTCCATGCGGCCGACAATATACAGGACCAATTTGTCATCGATATAAAGCTGGCGGTCGGCGAACAGCTTGACGATGACCTGCGACAGCAACTCCTCATCGGGCTCGCCGATCTCGACGGTCGTTGCCGCCTTGAGACGCGAGATCAGGTCTGGAAGCGTTACCGGCCAGGAGATCGGCCACAACCGGCTTGTGATCATCAGGCTGGTGCGGTTTTCGCGGACGCTGTTGATAACATGGAAGAGTTCGGTGTCGTCGAAGCCCACTCTGTCCGCATCCTCGAAGATCACCGGTCCCGAAGCCGCTGCAGGCGCGGCATTGCCCCCCTTGACGGGGTGAATCTCGACGGCGCCGCTCTGCTCGCGCCAGATGCTTGCAAGGTGGGATTTTCCGGAGCCGACGGGACCCGCGAGGATGACCACAGGCGACGGCCAGGCGGGCCAGCTGTCGACGATGGCAACGGCTGCCTGCAGCCGTGCGGATACGCGCAGGTCGTCGCGGCCGCTGGCGGCATCGTGAACGAATGCCAGCGGCAGCTGCTCGGCGCCGCGGCGCCTCGGATCAGCCTTCCTCACATCGCTCATGGTCGCTTTATTTCTCGATGTTGCTGTCGATAACCTTGCGCGCCGGCAGGATCAGCGTGCGTCCATGGTAAAGGTCGCTCTCAAGATACCGTGAAAGGGCGAAGCGGACAAGCACGCCACAGGCCGCCGCTGCCGGCACGGCGATCAGCAGTCCGACAAAGCCGAACATGATGCTGAAGGCAAACAGCGCAAACATCAGCCAGACCGGATGCAGGCCGACGCTCGAGCCCACCAGCTTCGGCTGCAGGATATTCCCCTCGAGAAACTGGCCCGTGAAGAAGACGGCAAGCACCAGCGCGATCCAGGGATAGTCGGGCCAGAACTGTACCAGCGCGACGCCGGCGGCGAGAAACAGGCCCACCAAGGAACCGACATAGGGAATGAAGCTGATCATCCCCGCGAACATGCCGATCAGCAGGCCGAAGTTCAGGCCGACCAGCGACAGGCCGACGCCGTAGTAGACGCCGAGAATGATGCACAGCGAGCCCTGGCCACGGATGAAGCCGGCGATTGCCTGGTCGATCTCGCGGGCGATCTGGCGGACGGAACCGACATGCTCGCGGGGGATCCAGGCATCGACCTTGGCGATCATGCGATCCCAATCGAGCAGCATGTAGAAGGCAACGACGGGCGTGACGACCATCAGCGAGACGATGTTGACCAGCGCCTTGCCGGAGCTCCAGAGCTGTCCGAAAAGTCCGGCAACGAAGCTGACGCCATCCGACATGATCGTCGAGATGTTGTCCTTGATCGTGCCTGCCTGATTGCGGATCCACTGCGGCACGATCGAGTTCTGGGTGTTGGTGATGAACTGCTGGAACTGCTCCACGTAGCCGGGCAAATGCTGGAGAAAGTCGTTGAACTGGTTGACGATGATGGGGATCAGGATCGTCAGCGCCAGCGCAAAGATCAGCACGAAAACAACGAGGATGACGAGGGTCGCCATGGTTCGGCTGAGACCGCGACGCTCAAGCCAGTCGGCGACCGGATCGAGAAAATAGGCGATGGCCATGCCGGCGATGAAGGGCAGCAGGATCGAGCTGAACAGGAAAAGGAAGGCAATGAAGAAAGCCAGGATCGCGAGCCAGAAAAAGACCTGCCGCTTCAGATCGGTGACGCTCGATGGTTGTTGCTCCATGATATTCCTGATCTTTGCTGCTGGTGACGTTGAATTAGCACATAGGATAGCCGCTCAACTAGCGTCAAGATGATAAGGGGCAATGGCGCGAGCGAGCGACGGTCGGTGAAAATCGGGGGTTTGATCGCCAACGCCTTGCATAAAGAGACTTGCCATGCAATGGCGACCCGGTCAAAACCCTATTGCCAGGGCGCAAGAGCGCCGACCGGAGACCGCAGCATGAGCCAGTCGGGAAAAAACGGCCTTACTTATAGCGACGCAGGCGTCGACATAGATGCCGGCAACCTCCTCGTCGAGAAAATCAAGCCCGCGGTGCGCTCGACGCGCCGGCCCGGCGCGGATGGCGAAATCGGCGGTTTCGGCGGCCTGTTCGACCTGAAGGCCGCAGGCTTCACCGACCCCATTTTGGTGGCTGCCAATGACGGCGTCGGCACCAAGTTGAAGATCGCCATCGACGCCGATTATCACGACACCGTCGGCATCGATCTCGTCGCCATGTGCGTCAACGATCTGGTCGTTCAGGGCGCAGAGCCCTTGTTCTTCCTCGATTATTTTGCGACCGGCAAGCTCGACACCGACCAGGGAGCCGCCATCGTCGAAGGTATCGCTGCCGGCTGCCGCGAAGCAGGTTGCGCTCTGCTCGGCGGCGAGACGGCGGAAATGCCGGGCATGTATTCCGACGGTGACTACGATCTGGCGGGCTTTGCAGTCGGTGCTGCCGAGCGCCACCAATTGTTGCCGACGCGCGACATCACCGAAGGCGACGTCATTCTCGGACTTGCCTCCTCCGGCGTCCATTCGAACGGCTTCTCGCTAGTGCGCAAGATCGTCACGCTGTCCGGCCTAGCATGGGATGCGCCTGCCCCGTTTGCAGAGGGAAAGGCTCTCGGCGAGGCGCTGCTGACGCCGACCCGCATCTACGTCAAGCCGCTGCTGAAGGCGATCCGCGAGACCGGTGCGCTGAAGGCGCTGGCTCACATCACCGGCGGCGGCTTTCCGGAAAACATACCGCGCGTGCTGCCGAAGAACCTTGCCGCCGAGATCGATCTTTCCGCCGTCAGGGTGCCGCCCGTCTTCTCGTGGTTGGCCAAGACCGGCGGCGTCGAGGCGAACGAGATGCTGCGCACCTTCAACTGCGGTGTCGGCATGATCGTCGTCGTTGCCAAAGAGAATGTCGATCGCGTTACGCAAGCCCTCGAGGCTGAAGGTGAAAGCGTCATCGTTCTCGGCCGGATGATCGGTCGTGCCGAGGGCGCGGCAGGCACCGTGTACAAAGGAACCCTCGCCCTATGAGCGAAACGCGCAAACGCGCCGTCATCTTCATCTCCGGCACCGGTTCCAACATGATGTCGCTGATCAAGGCGGCACAGGCGCCTGACTATGCTGCCGAAATTGTCGGCGTCATTTCCGACCGGGCCGAGGCCGCTGGCCTTGCCAAGGCGCAAGCGGAAGGTATCCCGGCCTTCGCCATCCCGCGTGTCGACTTCAAAAGCAAGGAAGCCCATGAAGCGGCCATTCTTAAGCGGCTCGACGAGCTTCAACCGGACATCATCTGCCTTGCCGGCTACATGCGGCTGCTGACCGGTGATTTCATCAAGCGCTACAAGGGGCGGATCATCAATATCCACCCCTCCCTCCTGCCACTGTTTCCCGGCCTGAACACCCACCAGCGGGCGCTGGACGCCGGTATGAAGATCGTCGGCTGTACCGTGCATTTCGTCACCGAAGGCATGGATGAAGGCCCGGTCATCGGCCAGGGTTCAGTCGCGGTGCTGGTCGACGATAATGCCCAGACACTGGCTGCCAGGGTGCTCACCATCGAGCACCAGCTCTATCCCCTCGCACTCAGACTGATTGCCGAGGGCAAGGTGCGGATGGAAAAAGGCGTCACCGTCACCACCAACGAGGCCGGCGGAACGCTGATCCCTCCCGCGCTGAAGAAGCTGATCGGCCTGCTGGTCGATCCCGACAAGGCCTGACAGGCGGCTTTTCCCGCTTTCAGGCGACCAGCGCCGGATGCAGATGGAGCGGATGCAGCGTGCCGTCGCTGTAAACCACGCGGCCATTGCGGAATGTTGCACGGATGCGCGGCACGTCGCCGGGCTCAACGGCAATCAGATCCGCCTTCTGTCCGACCGCGATCTCTCCCCGGTCCATCAAACCCGCTGCGCGCGCCGGATTGCGGCTTGCCATTGCGACGGCTGCAGGAAGGTCGCCATCCAGCGCATCGGCAATCTTGAAGGTCGCCGACAGGAACGCGGCCGGATGATAATCGGCAGCGATGATGGTCAGCAGCCCGGCGCGGGCGGCGTCGAGCGCACTGAGGTTGCCGATCATCGACAGGCCACGCAGCGCATTCGGGGCACCCATCAGCGTCCACAGCCCGAGCCGACGGGCTTCCTCTGAAGCTTCTAGCGTCACCGGAAACTCGCTGATGGTGATGCCGAAACCGTTCATCTCGACGACTTTGGCAGCACTGTCGTCATCATGGGAGGCGAGCGAGATGCGGTGCTTCAGTGATAGATCGGTGATCTCGCGCAGCCGCTTGTCAACCTCGGGGTTGTTGCGGCGTTCCACGCGAAGGGCGACGACTTCGGCCGCTGCCTCTGCCGAAATTCCCCGCTGCGCCGACATCCGCTCCTTATAGGCTTCGACGTCGTTGTACTGTCCCTGACCCGGCGTGTGGTCGGTCAGCGATACCATGTCAATGAGATCGTCCTCGATAAGCTTTTCAAGCACCGGTGAGGCTGCAAGGTTGGTGATCTCGTAGCGGGCATGGACGCGGTGATCGACCAGCAGGCCGGCCTTCAGCCGGTGGATGCCTTCGATGATGGTACGGGTATTTTCCAACGAGCGGATATGGCCGTAGACGCTCTCGGTCGCGAATGACAGCGCGGCGTAGGCCGTGGTGATGCCGGAGGCTGCCAGTTTCTTGTCGAGTTCGTGGATGCCGAAATCGATCGGCATCATCGCATTCGGCCGCGGCGCGATCTCGCGCTCGATCATGTCGCCGTGCAGGTCGACAAATCCGGGCATCAGCAACCGCCCGCCGCCCTCGAAGGTGGCCTCCGCCACAGGTTCCGCCCTGATCTCGGCAATCGCCCCGTCGTCGATCCGGACGGCGCCGTTGTCGATCACTTCATCGGCAAGGACGAGCTTGAAATTGTTGAGCCACATGGGAACCTCCTTGGCGTATGCCGGCATGTCAAGGCGCAGCCCTTAACCGTGGTCGATGACCGTTGCATGAACGTTGGCGACCGAATGACCGGGAGCGCTCAGGCGAGACGGTCGCGGTTCAACCCGGCCCATTGCAGCATCATAATCGTCTTGCCGTCGATGATCGCGCCGGCCTCTATCATCGACAGCGCCTCCGATAGCGGCACTTCCATGACCTCGATATCCTCGTGCTCCTCGACCAGTCCACCGCCTTCCGACAGGCGATCGCCGGTGTCTATGACTGCAGCGAAGAAGTGGACGACCTCGGTTACGGCACCCGGCGCCATATAGGCTTTGAACAGGAATCTGACGTCGCGGACGCGGTATCCGGTTTCTTCCATCGCTTCTCGGCGAATGGCTGCTTCCGGCTCCTCCCCGTCGAGAAGGCCGGCCGGCGTCTCTATCATCCAGCCGGGGTCGCCGTTCAGATGGGCAGCAAGGCGGAACTGGCGAACGAGCACGACAGTCTCCTTGCGGGGATCGTAGAGCAGGATCGTCGCCGCAGGGGTGCGATGGTAAATCTCGCGCTTCAGGCGGTGGGTCGCGCCATCCGAGGCGGTGTAGTCGATGTCATAGCTGCTGAGCTCGGTCCAGCCCTTCGACAGCGTGGTCTGCGCGACGATTGCCACGCCGGCTTTCTCAAATTTCGTCATTGGGCATCCCTGCGCAGCCAGACCTTGTTGTCGTGGACGGCAGCGCCGCCATAGGGCGCGACAGGATCGGCGCCGGTCAGGACATTGATGCCCTCGCCGTCCACATGCGCGGTGTTCGGCCAAAGCCCCTCGGCGATCAGCACGCCCGGTTTGACCTCTGCGGTTATGCGGGCATGAAGGTGGATGTCGCCCCTGACATTGCCGATACGCACGAGGTCGCCATGAGCGATCGCATGGGCTTCCGCATCTCTCGGATTGATCATGACTTCCGGGCGACCTTCCTTCTCTCGCGAGGTCTTGGTCTCGGCGAAGCTGGAATTCAGAAAGTTTCGGGCCGGCGATGTCGCCAGCCGGAACGGATGCTCGGCGTCAGCGACCTCGATCACGTCGACCTGATCGGGAAAGGTCGGCAATTCCGCATGTGGACCGAGCAGGCCGATGGACTTGGGCGGACGATTCGGCGCCGGCTGATTGCTCCAGTCCGGCCGGAAGTGGAACTTGCCGTCGGGATGGGCAAAGCCGTCGATGAAATGCGCCTTGTCGAAATCCGGCTGGCGATCGAACCACTTGTGCTCGAGAAAATAGTCGTAATCCGGAAGTTGGCTGTCGGCCAGGATGCGGTCGACCATTTCACGAGCGGTGAAGCCGAAACCCGGGCGGTCGGCAACGCCGAGGCGTTTGGCCAGCTCCTCGATCACGAACAGATTGCTGCGCACCGTTTCCGGCGGCTCGACCAGTTTTGGGCCGAGCAGGATGTGGTTCTGGCCGCCGGCGCGATAGATGTCGTCGTGCTCGACGAACATCGTCGCCGGCAGTACGATATCGGCCATCGATGCCGTGTCGGTCATGAATTGCTCGTGGACGGCGACAAACAGGTCGTCGCGGGCAAAGCCGCGCTTCACCAGCCGCTGCTCGGGCGCGATGTTGACCGGATTGGTGTTCTGGATCAGCATCGCGGTCACCGGGCCGCGATGGCGAAGGGCTTCGGCATCTCCCGTCAGCGCCCGGCCGATCTGCGACTGGTCAATCATCCGGATATCCTCGTCCTTCATGGAGCGGCCCGTCAGCTCGGCGCTGCTCATCTGGAAGATATCGCTGTTGGAATGAAAGGCGCCGCCGCCCTCGTATTGCCAGGAGCCGAGCACGGTGGCGATCGAGGCTGCCGCATGCATGGCGATGGCGCCATTGCGCTGGCGGGTGAAGCCGTAGCCGAGGCGGAAATAGGACTTCTTCGTGCGGCCGACGAGCGCCCCGAAAGCCTCGATCTCCTCGACCGTCAGACCGGTGATGTCGGCGGCCCATGCCGGGGTGCGGGTCTTCAGATGTGCCTCGAGGCCCGCCGGGTCGTCGGCGTATTTCGCCATATAGGCGCGGTCGGCATAGCCGTCACGGAAGGCGATATGCATGATTGCGCAGGCAAGCGCCGCGTCGGTGCCGGGCTTGACGATCAGCGCAAGGTCGGCCTGCTTCATCGTCGGATTGTCGTAGATATCGATGACCACGATCTTTGCGCCACGTTCCTTGCGCGACTTGATCGCGTGGGTCATGACATTGACCTGGGTGACGACCGCATTGGTGCCCCAGATGACCACGCAATCGGTACGCCCCATCTCGCGCGGATCGGGACCGCGCAGCACGCCGGTCGCCATGGTAAAACCGGTCCAGGCCGGGTTGGTGCAAATCGACGAGAAGAACCCGGAATAGCGCTTTGCGTGGCGCAAGCGTTCGATCGAGTCGCGCTGCACCCAGCCCATCGTGCCGGCGTAGAAATAGGGCCAGATAGCTTCGCTACCGTCCCTGGCTTCCGCCTTGACGAAGGCGTTGGCGATTTCGTCCAGCGCGTCGTCCCACGAGATATCCCCCCAGCGCCCCTCGCCCTTGGCACCGAGACGGCGGACGGGCTTCATCAGGCGATCCGGATGGTAGAGGCGCTCGGCATAGCGGGCGACTTTGGCGCAGATGACGCCGGCCGTATAGGAGTGATCGCCGGCCCCGCGAACGCGGCCGATGCGGCCGTCCTCGGAAATCTCGATGTCGAGGGCACAAGTGGATGGACAGTCGTGCGGACAAGCCGTGTGGCCGATTCTCGCTTTTGCCGGAATGGGGGTCGCAATGTTCATCGCAACTGTATATTTCAAGGCGAGGCCGGCAAAAAGAGCAAAACCGGTGCATCGCAACATTTCATGCAGGCATCACCGAAAATGAATTATCGGCACATCTACCATGCGGGCAATTTCGCCGATGTCTTCAAGCACGCGGTCCTGGCGCGGCTTGTCCGCTACATGCAGACGAAAGACAAGGCCTTCCGGCTGCTCGACACCCACGCCGGTATCGGCGTTTACGATTTGTCGTCGGATGAGGCCCAGAAGACCGGCGAATGGCTGGATGGCATCGGCCGGGTGATGGCCGCCGACCTGCCAGCGCAGGCAGCCGAACTGCTCGAGCCCTATCTCACCGCCGTCAATGCGCTCAATCCTGACGGTGGCCTGCAATTCTATCCCGGCTCGCCGAAGCTGGCGAGCCTGCTGTTCCGGCCGCAGGACCGCCTGTCGGCGATGGAACTGCACCCGGAAGACGCCAGCCGGCTGCACCGGCTGTTCGAGGGCGACCACCAGGTGCGCGTGACGGAACTCGACGGCTGGCTATCGCTCGGCGCTCACCTGCCGCCGAAAGAAAAGCGCGGCATCGTGCTGGTCGATCCGCCATTTGAAATCGAAGGCGAATATGACCGGCTGGTCGACGGTCTGGCGCGCGCCTATCGCCGCTTTCCGGGCGGCACCTATTGCCTATGGTATCCGCTGAAGAAGGATGCGCCGATCAAGGCGTTTCACGAGGCGCTTCAGGCGCTGGAGATCCCGAAGATGCTGTGTGCCGAACTTGCCGTGCGCACCGAACGCGATTTCACCGGATTGTCCGGCTCCGGCCTGATCATCGTCAATCCGCCCTTCACGCTCAAGGACGAGTTGCACACCCTGCTGCCGGTGTTGAAGGATATCCTGGCGCAGGACCGTTTCTCCTCAAACCGGGCCTTCTGGCTGCGCGGCGAACAGCCGAGCCGCAAGCCCGATGCCAACGAAGACATCTGAGAGTTCACCTTCCCGTTTTGGAAAGACAGTCATGAAGCTTCTCTGCTCGTCTACATCGCCGTACTCGTCCAAGGTCAGGATGGCGGCACGCTATCTCGATATCAAGCTTACAGAAATCAGCGTCGACACCAATGCCGGCCCTGCAATTCTCCTCGACAACAACCCGCTCGGTAAAATTCCCACACTGATTACCGACGACGGCCTTTCCGTCTTCGACAGCCGTGGCATCAACCATTATTTCGGCCGCATGGAAGGCAAACGGCTTTATCCCGGCAGCCAGGCCAAGCGTACCAAGGCCGATGTCCTCGAGGCCCTTTGCGACGGCACATGCGACTGCCTGCTGTCGATCATCTACGAGCGACGTTTCCGCACGGAAGAAAAGGTGTTCCAGCCTTGGATCGACCGCCAGTGGGCAAAAGCCCAGCCAGCGCTTGCCTACCTCAACGAGGACACGCCGAAGATCGGTCGCAAGCTGAACGGCGGCCATTTTGCCATGGCGGCGATGCTGGGTTACCTGCAACTGCGATTCGCCGGCGAGTGGGAAGACGATCACAAGGCACTGGTCTATTGGCTGCGGGACTTCGAAAAGCGATTCCCGGCCTTTCCGGAACTGAAGCCGCAGTAGAAGGCTTTGACGCCGCCGCTCCGGTCAAGATTGGCTGGCGCGATAGCAAACGGCAGGGTTTCGTTGCCGACCTCGCCTTTCTACAGGCCTAGAAACGAAAAAAGCCGGGACGAACCCGGCTTCTTCCGTAACATCAGACCAAGTCTTAGAACTTGTAGCCGATACCGACCTTGACGCTATTTTCGTCGTAGCCGCGCGATACGCTGCCGGAGTCGAGATCGAAGTTCTTCTTGCCGTAGTCGGTGTAGCGATATTCGAGGCGGGCAGAGATGTTGTTGGTGACCATCGTTTCGGCACCAGCACCAACCGTCCAGCCAACAGCCGTCTTCTTGTCAGAAGAAGTGTCGTCAGACATCTTGTTCTGGCCAGCAGCGACACCGGCCGTGCCGTACAGCATGAAGGGGTTGAAGTCGTAGCCGAGGCGAGCGCGAACCGAACCGTTGGTTTCGTTCTTGCCTGTGATGCCGTTCTTCGTGCTGTCGGCGCCGGAGTAACCTACGTCACCTTCGATACCGTATACGATCTGGCCGTCCTGCCAGTTGTAGCCCGAGTAGACCTGGCCGCCAAAAGCGTCAGCGCTGCCGCCCTGGCCCTTGATCTTGCCCATGTTGTAGGTGCCAGCCGCGCCGAGGTAGAAGCCGGCCCAGTTGCTGACCTGGGGAGCGTCCTGAGCGACGGGAGGCTGAGGAATCTGTTCGACAGCGTCGGCAGCCATAGCAGCCGAGAAACCACCGATAACGAAAGCCGAAGCCATGAGGGTCGTGATGATGTTACGCATACTTTTATTCTCCTAATAATCTCGTTCCGTCGCCTACTGTCCTAGCGTTCGAACGGTCCGAGCAATTCCTGGATATTCCCTCCCGGATGACTGTAAATTGGAATGCAATTGCGGATTTGGAAGAGCTAAATTGTGAAATCATTGTGGCAACCGAATGGCTGAAATTCGATGTTGCTTTAACGCCACAGGACAATCGTTAACCATAACAAATTATTAAAGAGACTATACTTAATTTTACTCAAATATATCTCAAGATCTACATAGAACATTTGTTGCCCCTGCCCCTGCATCGGAGTGGCTTCCTATGGTCTATCGGCTCCCTATATAAGTGCTAATCCGACCAACGCAGTGAAAAGGCGACATTTTGACCGATAACAAACTCCGAACCGCGCTGATCACCGGCGCATCCCGCCGGATAGGCAGTGCAATGGCCCGGGATCTCGCGTCTAACGGATTCAATATTGCAATTCACGCAGATACATCGATGGTCGAGGCGGAAGCCCTGGCGGCGGAATTGAGGCTTGGCGGCATCAAGGCAATTGCCGTCAAGGCCGACCTCCAAAATAATTTCGAGGTCTCGACCCTTGTCGAAAGGACGGTTTCGGCTCTCGGGCCACTGGATCTGCTGATCAACAATGCCTCGACCTTCCGCTCGGACACGGCAGACGCTTTCGATGCGGAGGCATTTGAGGCGCATTTCGCCGTCCATGTGCGGGCACCCTCCATTCTGGCGGCTGAATTTGCCCGACAACTCCCGGACAGCGTGCCCGGCTTGATTGTCAACATCATCGACCAGCGGGTCTGGGCTCTCAATCCGCGTTTCTATTCCTACACGCTTTCCAAAGCGGCTCTCTGGACGGCCACTCAAACCCTCGCCCAGTCTTTTGCGCCGCGAATCAGGGTAAACGCGATCGGGCCTGGCCCGACACTTGCCAGCAGCCGGCAGGCGCCGGAGGATTTCCAGGCGCAGATCGACGGGCTGCTGCTGAAGGCAGGCCCCGGGCTCGATGAATTCGGCCGGACCGTCCGCTTTCTTTTTGACACGCCTTCGATCACGGGCCAAATGATTGCCCTGGATGGAGGCCAGCATCTGGCCTGGGAGACGCCTGACGTACCGGAGACTGCTGAATGAATGCCAGAAAGCTGCCCGAGGGCGGCGTTCTCTACGACGAATCGGACGATACCGACGATGACATCGAGGTCGAGGGCGGCGGCATCGCCGTCCCTGCCCTGACGGTGGCCGTCGACTGGAACGAAGGCGGAAAGAACGAGACCGGGCTGAAGGGCGCCGAGCTTATCGGCGAGTTCGTCAAGCGGCTGCCGAATGCGCCGGGCGTCTATCGCATGTTCAACGAGGCGGGCGACGTGCTCTATGTCGGCAAGGCCCGCAGCCTGAAGAAGCGCGTCAGCAACTACGCTCTCGGTCGTGGCCACTCGAACCGCATCGCCAAGATGATCCGCGAGACGGCGAACATGGAGTTCGTTACGACCCGCACCGAAACAGAAGCGCTGCTTCTGGAAGCCAACCTCATCAAGCGGCTGCGGCCGCGCTACAACGTGCTGCTACGCGACGACAAATCCTTTCCCTATATCCTTATTACCGGCGATCACCGGGCGCCGGCGATTTTCAAGCATCGTGGCGCGCGCAGCCGCAAGGGCGCCTATTTCGGCCCCTTTGCCTCGGCCAGCGCCGTCGGGCGGACGATCAACTCCCTGCAGCGCGCCTTCCTGATCCGCACCTGTACGGACAGCGTCTTCGAGACGCGCACACGGCCCTGCCTGCTGCACCAGATCAAGCGCTGTTCCGCTCCCTGCACCCACGAAGTCAGCGACGACGGCTATGGCGAGCTGGTGCAGGAGGCCAAGGATTTTCTCTCGGGCAAAAGCCAGAACGTCAAATCGCACATTGCCGATGCCATGAACTTGGCGGCCGAGAACCTCGATTTCGAAAGTGCCGCCGTCTATCGCGACCGGCTTTCGGCTTTGTCGCATGTGCAGAGCCATCAGGGCATAAACCCGGCCGGCGTCGAAGAAGCGGACATCTTCGCCATCCACCACGAGGGCGGCATATCCTGCATCCAGGTGTTCTTCTTCCGCACCGGCCAGAACTGGGGCAACCGGGCCTATTTTCCGCGCGCCGACCCGTCGCTGTCAGGCGCCGAGGTACTGAATTCGTTCCTGGCGCAATTTTACGACGACAAGCCGGTGCCGCGCCAGATCCTGCTGTCGGAGACCGTCGAGGAAATCGAGCTTCTGGCAGCCGCGCTTTCGGAAAAGGCCGGTTACAAGATCGCCATTCTGGTGCCGCAGCGCGGCGAGAAGAAGGACCTGGTCGACCATGTCGTCGGCAATGCCCGCGAGGCGCACGGTCGCAAGCTGGCCGAGACCGCCTCGCAGTCGCGGCTGCTCGAAGGCTTCAAGGAAACATTCAAGCTGCCCTATGTGCCGCAGCGCATCGAGATCTACGATAACTCGCACATCATGGGCACCAATGCCGTCGGCGGCATGGTCGTTGCCGGACCGGAAGGTTTTGTCAAAAGCCAGTACCGCAAGTTCAACATCAAATCGACGGAGATCACCCCCGGCGACGATTTCGGCATGATGCGCGAAGTGATGATGCGGCGTTTTTCGCGCCTGTTGAAAGAGGAAGGCCTGCCGGACCGGACCAAGGCGATCAGCGAAGATGCGGCCGACCTGCCCTTCCCAGCCTGGCCCGACGTCATCCTGATCGACGGCGGCCAGGGACAGATGACGGCGGTGCGCGCCATCCTCGACGAACTCGGCATCACGGACAGCGTCATTGCCATCGGCGTCGCCAAGGGCGTCGACCGCGAGGCGGGCAGAGAGCGATTCTTTCCGCCGTCCGGCGATAACTTCACCCTCCCACCGCGCGACCCGGTTCTCTATTTCATCCAGCGCCTGCGCGACGAGGCGCACCGGTTTGCGATCGGATCGCACCGGTCACGACGCAAGAAGGAGTTCGTCAAAAACCCGCTCGACGAGATCGGCGGCATCGGGCCTTCCCGCAAACGCGCTCTGCTGCAGCACTTCGGGACGGCAAAGGCCGTATCGCGGGCCGGATACACCGACCTGCTCGCCGTCGAGGGGATTTCCGAGACCGTGGCGAAGCTCGTCTACAATCACTTTCACGACGACGCCGCGAAATAAAAGCGGCAGGTCGCAAATTCTACGCAATGACGGCGGAAAAACTGAAACAATATTGACGCTATAGAACAATGACCGTCATTCTACCCGGACGCTCCAAACGAAACGATTTTCATGGCATCGCGCGCATATAACATTCCGAATCTCCTCACCTACGGACGCATCCTGGCGGTGCCGCTCATCGTCATCTGCTTTTTCGTCGAGGGAAAGCTTTCGATCAGCAACACGGCGCGCTGGGTCGCGCTGTGGATCTTCATCATCGCCTCGATCACCGATTTCTTGGATGGTTATCTGGCGCGGATATGGAACCAGACATCGAATATCGGCCGCATGCTCGATCCCATCGCCGACAAGCTGCTGATCGCCTCGATCCTGTTGCTGGTCGCAGCTGACCAGACGATTGCCGGCTGGTCGCTGTGGGCGGCGATCATCATCCTCTGCCGCGAAATTCTGGTGTCGGGACTGCGTGAATATCTGGCGCAGTTGAAGGTCAGCATCAGCGTGCCGGTGACGCGTATCGCCAAATGGAAGACGACGGCGCAGATGGTGGCCATCGCCTTCCTGCTCGCGGGCCCCGCCGGCGAGGAAATCCTGCCGCACACGACCGAGATCGGCATTGCGCTCCTGTGGATTTCGGCGATCCTGACGATCTATTCCGGCTACGACTATTTCCGCGTCGGGCTGAAGCACATCGTGGACGACGAGGGATGACCAAACTCGTCTATTTCGCCTGGGTGCGCGAACGGATCGGCCGGGGCGAGGACGAACTGGTTCTTCCCGCCGATGTGATTACCGGTGCAGATCTCCTCAATCATTTGAAGACGCTGGGCGAAGAGTACGAGATGGCATTGGAATTTCCGGATGCCATCCGAATTGCCGTGAATATGGAACATGTCGAGCATGATGAGAGCATCGTCGGCGCGCGGGAGATTGCGTTGTTTCCGCCGATGACAGGCGGCTGACGGAGATGGCCGACGTTCCTCCCATCCTGCCAACGATCCGCGTCCAGCGTGAGGATTTCGACCTGCAGGCGGAGGTGGCGAAGCTGTCGCGAGGACGCCACGAGATCGGCGCGGTCGTCACCTTCTCTGGCCTCTGCCGGGACGAAGGTGCCAGTCTCGCGGCGCTGGAACTCGAACATTATCCTGGCATGGCCGAGGCCGAGATGGAGAGAATCGCCACCGCTGCCATTGAACGCTTCCAACTGCGCGGCCTGACGGCCATCCACCGCTTCGGCCGCATCCTCCCCGGCGAAAACATCGTGCTCGTCATTGCCGCCTCGAGCCATCGGCAGGCCGCCTTCGACGGCGCCAATTTTGTTATGGATTTCCTGAAGACGGCGGCCCCCTTCTGGAAAAAAGACCATGCCGCCGACGGCAAGGCCGGAGACTGGGTGGCGGCCCGCGATGCGGATGATGCGGCGCGGACGAGATGGACCGCAGACAGGTGACGCTCAGGGAATGACCCGCTCCCTCCGGCTGATGACCAGCAAAACGACCAGCAGTGTGAACACCATGAGATCGCGCCAGAGGAGCGGCCCGTAGGCGCTCCACAGCGTCTCCGCAAACGCCAGTGCCGCTGCGCCGCCCGCCGATTTCAGCGGATTGCCGTAGCCGCCGACCGAAGCAATCAGCAGCACCTTCAATCCAAACATCATACCGGCGCCGAAATCCATGGTGCCGTAGTAGGATGTCGACAGCAGCCCGCAGACCGTGGCAATCAGAGTTGCGCTGCCATAGGCCGTGAGAAAGACCCGGCTGGTCGACAGGCCGCAAAGTTGGGCGGCCAGCGGCTCCTCACTGACGGCGCGCCAGATGCGCCCCCAGGCGGTGTAGCGCAGCACCGCCGCGCCGCTGAGGACAATCGCTGACATGAGGGCCGTGTCCAGCAGCTGGATTTCCGTCAGCGTCACCGGGAAGCTGATGTCGTTCCAGAGCACCACCGGTGCATTGAGGAACGGCGGCAGCCAGCGCGGCCGGGCGCCCATCGCCAGCGACGCGGTTTCCATCAGCACGATCAGGACACCGAAGGCAGCGACGATCACCGTGTTCGGCGATGTCTTTGCCAGCGGCTGGATAACGGAGCGACCAATGAGCAGACCCGCCCCGAGCGTGTAGACGAAGGCAAGCACCGCTCCGAATGCCAGTGCTGCGGGTAGCACGAGGATGAGGCGGTTGTAGCCGATATCGCTGAACAGCAGCAGCATCTGGCCAGCAAAGGCAAACAGCGCGCCATAGGTGATATCGGGCCGCCTGGTGACACCGAAGGCAATGGCATAGCCGAAAGCCAGGGCGGCGTAGAGTGCCGCGAGCGGCACAGCGTTCGCCAGTTGCTGCAACAGATAGGCCATGCCACCCCTCCCCACGGCTAAAATAATAACTGGCAAAATAGCTTTTACCAGTTATTATTTGCGGCATGAGCTTTTCCTGGACCCCTCATCGCTTTTCCGGTGGCGCCCTTGCGCTCGATGTCGCCAACAGTGTCATCCTGCGACACGACGCAACACGCAGCATCGACCGTTTTGCGACACCGGAACATCTCGAAGACTTTGCGCCTGCGGCAATGCAGTTCTGCGCCGAACGGGCATTGTTCGGCGATATCAAGCCGCTGAGACCCTCGGAGGCGCCTGCATTCCTGAATCTGAGGGAAGCGATCGACGACTATTTCCGGGCGGTGGTGCTGGGTGCGACATCGGATGCTTTGCTGGCCGATCTGCTCGCGGCCATGGCAACATGCTTGCGCGGTGCCACCACGCCGGACAGTCTTGCCAGCGCGACCGTACATTCGACGCTGCGGCTGCTCGCGAACCCGGAACAGGACCGCATGAAGATCTGCGGCAATTGCGGCTGGCTGTTTGTCGACCGCAGCAAGAACCGTAGCCGCAGCTGGTGCGACATGGCCGTCTGCGGCAACCGGGCAAAGGCCAGCCGGCACTACAGGCGCAAGAAGCAGGAGGTGCCGTCATGAGAACCACAGAGATATTCGCAGTCACCATGGCCCTCTTGGCGCTGGGCGGCTGCCAGAGGCAGGACAGCGACGGTCCGACCGAATTGAACGGCCGGCACTTCGTCTTCAACTACCGCGTCTCGACTGCGACCTACCTCGTCAATCTTGCGCTGAAGGCGCCGATCCCGGATGGCAGCTTTGCCATTGCCGAATTCGAAAACCCGATGGGTGGCGATCCGCTGGTGGTGAGGGAGAAGATCTTTCCGCTCTGGGACAAGATCACGCTGCAAAGCCCCGCCGTCCACTGCGTCCGCAAGGATCGGCCCTATGCCGTCAACATCCGGCTGGTGGATGGCGACGGCAAAACATTCCAGACCATCAAGACGCAGGTCATATCGGATGTCGACCAATCGGTGCTGACAGCAAGGCCGCTGGTCGTAGGGCCCGGCTACACCGTCAATCCGGACCTGGTAAGACCGGATGGCAGCATCGACTTCTCACCTGAAAAGTGCCCCACCGGCTGATCGCAGGCACGAAAAAGCCGGGACGCGAACGACCCGGCTTTCAACAATTACTTCAATGACTTCGGCAAAGATGCCAAGAGCTTGATTCAGCCGACGATTTCGGTGCCGGAGAACCAGTAAGCGATTTCCTCGGCAGCGGTTTCGGGAGCGTCCGAACCGTGAACCGAGTTCTCGCCGATCGACAGGGCGTGCAGCTTGCGGATCGTGCCTTCGGCAGCGTTAGCCGGGTTGGTTGCGCCCATGACTTCGCGGTTCTTGAGGATGGCGCCTTCGCCTTCGAGAACCTGAACGACCGTCGGGCCAGATGTCATGGAGTCAACGAGTTCGCCGAAGAAAGGACGATCCTTGTGCACGGCGTAAAAGCCTTCGGCTTCGCGCTTGCTCATCCAGACGCGCTTGGAAGCAACGACCTTGAGGCCGGCATCTTCGAGAATCTTGGTGATCGCGCCGGTCAGGTTGCGCTTGGTTGCATCAGGCTTGATCATCGAAAAGGTGCGTTCAGTGGCCATGGTTCAAATCCTTCGTTTTACGGCAAAAGTTGGCGGTCTTTACCCGCCTGCCCGCCTGAAAACAAGGGGGATGCGGCAATTTCACGGGACCGTCGCAGTCGCCTGGCTGCAACCGCCCGTTAACCCCGCCAGCCGATACCCTCGAAAAATGGCGCCATGCCGGGCTACCTTAAAGCCGTTTTAACCCGGCAGGCCGCAAATCGAGGGCGACTTCCCAAACGGACGGGCGCAGGGCGACCTCGAACAGGACAGAGCGATGAAACACCCGACGCCAGGCGCTGTCGCTACTCCGGCCAATTCGATGCTCGGCCCGGTCGATCTCCAGAAGGTCGGCCACGCCATGGCCAAGCTCAACGTCCGCGGGTTGCCGCGCAACTACCAGCTTTTCCATGAGGCACTGTTCGGCGCCGACCGCAGCCTATCGAACGAGATCGCTCTTCTCGGCAGCCACCCTTCGCAGGCCATGCTCGACGAGATCGGCCTCAGGTACCGCCTTGTCAGCCATTGCGGACTGGTCGCCGAGAATACCCAGTCAGAGACAGCACGGATGCTGCGCGACGTCGCCGGGCAACTGGCCGAGGGCCTGAGGCACAAGCAGAGTTTCGTTCAAGCCGTCGAAACGATCACACAGTCTGTCAACGAAGACCCGATGCAGAGCCTTGCTGCATTTTCCGCCGAGATGGATTTCCTCAACGCCTCGCTGACCAACCTGATGATCTACGAGACCGGGCTGACGGAAAAGCTGACCGACCAGATGGACAGGATCGACACAATGGAAAAGGGCAACGCGGCAATGCGCACCGCCGTTGCCACAGACCGCATCACCGGGCTGCCAAACCAGATCGCCCTCATCAACCGGCTGATAGAATTGTACGACGAGGATAGCGCCCAGGGGATTGCGCTGATCATGGTCGACATCGACGATTTCGGTGCATTCAACGCCAGGTTCGGGCCGCAGGCCGCCAATCACCTGCTGAAGAAGCTGGGGGGCCTTTTCCGCAAGAGCATCAAGAAGAACGATCTCGTCGTTCGCATGACAGGCGACGACTTCTGCTTCCTGGTGACAGACGTGAATACCGAGGGCGCCCGGGCAATCGCTACAAGGCTTCGGACATCGGTCGAGGAAACGCTGGTCTATGCGACTTCCGACAAGAGCGATCCGGGCCGTCTCAGCGTCTCTACCGGCATTGCGCTCAGCACCGACGCTCCCTCGGCAGCCCAGCTGATGGCCCATGCAGAAGCAGCACTCGCCCGCGCGCAGGGCAACCGCCGCCAGCCGATACAGCTGTTCAGCCACGACGCGCGCCATTAAACCCTCGACCGACTGTTTGCCATCGCGCGAGCCGTATTGCAGCGCACACTCTTGCCTTCAAGGGCAAGTTCGGTCAAAACCGCCCCATGATCACGCTCAACAACATTTCCGCCCGCATCGCCGGGCGCCTTCTCATCGACCAGGCAAGCATCGCCCTGCCGGCCGGCATCAAGGCCGGCTTCGTCGGCAAGAACGGTGCCGGCAAGTCGACGCTCTTCAAGATCATTACCGGTGACATGGAAAGCGAGACGGGCAACGTCTCCATTCCGAAGAATGCCCGCATCGGCCAGGTCGCGCAGGAAGCGCCGGGTACGGAAGAGCCTCTGCTGGAAATCGTGCTGAAGGCCGACAAGGAGCGCGAAGCTCTGCTAGCCGAAGCCGAGACCGCGACCGACCCCAACCGTATCGGCGAAATCCACATGCGGCTCTCGGATATCGGCGCGCATTCGGCAGAATCGCGGGCTGCCAGCATCCTTGCCGGCCTCGGCTTCGACGCCGAGGCGCAGATGCGTCCGGCCTCGAGTTTTTCGGGCGGCTGGCGGATGCGCGTGGCGCTTGCCGCCGTGCTGTTTTCCGAGCCAGACCTGCTGCTGCTGGACGAACCCACCAACTATCTCGACCTTGAAGGCACGCTGTGGCTGGAAGACTATATCAGCCGCTATCCGCACACCGTGATCATCATCAGCCATGACCGCGACCTGCTCAACACGGCCGTCAACGCCATCGTCCATCTCGACCAGCAGAAGCTGACCTTCTATCGCGGCTCCTACGACCAGTTCGAGCGCCAGCGGGCCGAAGCCAACGAGTTGCAGACGAAGGCCAAGGTCAAGAACGATGCGGCGCGCAAGCATCTGCAGTCCTTCATCGACCGCTTCAAGGCGAAGGCCTCCAAGGCCCGCCAGGCGCAGAGCCGCGTCAAGGCGCTGGAGCGCATGGGCACCGTTTCCTCGGTCATCGAGGACAATGTCCAGGGCTTCAAGTTCCCCGATCCCGAGAAGGAAGCCGCCTCCCCCATCATCGCCATCGAGAGCGGCTCCGTAGGCTATGCGCCGGGCAAGCCGATCCTGCAGCACCTGACCCTGCGCATCGACACCGACGACCGCATCGCGCTGCTCGGCTCGAACGGCAACGGCAAGTCGACCTTCGCCAAGTTCATCTCCGGCCGCCTTCCTGGCTCGCCGGGTTCGGTAAAGACCGCATCCGGCCTGAAGATCGGCTTTTTTGCCCAGCATCAGCTGGACGACCTCATTCCCGAGCAGACGGCTGTCGAGCACGTGCGTCGCCGCATGCCGGGCGCCACCGAAGGCAAGGTGCGGGCGCGCGTTGCGCAGATGGGGCTTGCCACCGCCAAGATGGAAACCGCCGCGAAGGATCTGTCGGGTGGCGAAAAGGCACGCCTGCTGATGGGGCTTGCCGCCTTCGACGCGCCGAACCTGCTGATCCTCGACGAACCGACCAACCATCTGGATATCGACAGCCGCAACGCGCTGATCCAGGCGCTGAACGAATATTCCGGCGCCGTCATCCTGATCTCGCATGACCGCCATCTGATCGAAGCCACCGCCGACAGGCTGTGGCTGGTCAAGGACGGCACCGTCATGAATTATGACGGCGACCTCGAGGATTATCGCAACACCATCGTCGCCGCATCGCGCGGCAAGGGTGGCAAGGGCAAGAGCAGCCCCGAGGACAAGGCCAACAAGGCCGAACAGCGCAAGGCCAATGCCGACAAGCGCGCCGCAAACGCACCGTTGAAGAAAAAGATCAACGATGTCGAGGCTTTGACCCAGAAACTGCAGAAGCAGATTCAGGCTCTCGACCGCGAACTGGAAGATCAGGAGATCTACGACAAGTTTCCTGAGAAGGCCGCAGCCAAGGTCAAGGAACGCGCCGACCTGATGGCCAAGATTGCCAAGAGCGAAGAGCAGTGGATGTTGCTCTCGGACGAATACGAGGCAGCGATGGCGGGTTGACCGCCAGCGTCGTATTTCCTCCAGGCAAGCAGGCGCAACCTCGATGTAGCCTGTTTGCTTTCCCGCCTCCGTCCCCTGTCTAAAGGACGGATTGCTCGGCTCACGGTCGCGATCAACCCAACGTTGATGCCGATCGGCAACAGTCGCCAACATGCGCGCCGGGACCACGACGGCATCTGCGGGCGAACCGCCTTCGTCAACACCTCGTTAACCATAATCAGAAAATATCGTCTCAATATTCCTCCCTTGATTGAGCGATTCCCATGTTCTCACGTCCCGTTGTCGCCGGCCTTCTGGCCAGCCTGATGCTCGCCGGCTGCGCGACAAAACCGACGACAGAGATGTCGCTGAAAACCTCCTACGCGCCGGGCGCTACTGTCACTGCACCGCTCAAGGCCCACGATCCCATTGCCATGGAGCCGACCGCCTGGGGAGGCTACTGGCACCATCTTGCCGGTCGGACACTGACGGTCTCGTCCCTGCACGACCTCAAGCTTGCCGACAAGGAAGTGATCCTCACCTTCGACGACGGCCCGATGCCGGGAAAGACCGAGAAAATTCTTGCGACACTCGACCAGTTCGGCGTCAAGGGTGCCTTTATGATGGTCGGAGAAATGGCCGCCGCCCATCCGGCGATTGCCCGCAAGGTTCTCGACGACGGCAATGCCATCGGCAGCCATACCTACCGCCATCCGGATCTCGCCAGGATGAGCTTCGACATGGCCATAGCCGAGGTCGTCAAAGGCGAGAATGCCGTCTCGAAGGCCATCGGTACCGATGTCAACTTCTTCCGCTTCCCCTATCTCGCCGACACGAAAAGCCTGCGCTCGGCGATTGCCCAGCGCGACATGATCGTCATGGATGTCGATATCGACAGCAAGGATTATTTCACCGTCAAGCCGGCTATCGTCCTCGAGCGGACCATGGAGGAGCTGCATCGGCGCGGTCGCGGCATCATCCTGATGCACGATATCCACCAACGTACTGCGATCATGCTGCCGGGCCTGCTCAACAGACTTGAGAAGGAGGGCTACAAGGTGGTGACGCTCCGTTACGGACGTGACGCGGCACCAAGCAACGTCATTGCCATGGCCGATCTGAAAATGAGCCGTTAGGCGCCGCTCGCACCAAGCCCGGCCTTGCTCGCGGCCCGCATTCTGATACAAACACCTCAAAAATAATCATACTTTTGAGTGAAACACCGGAACGCGAGCAAGCCCATGTCTTCCAATCCCTCCGCCCCCATCCAGCTTGGCATCGTCGGCGTCGGCAAGATCGTCCGCGACCAGCATCTGCCGTCGATCGCGGCCAATGCGGACTACAACCTGATCGCCACGGCCAGCCGCAACGGCACTGTCGACGGCATCCAGAGTTTCACGACCATCGACGAGATGATTGCCACTGTTCCTGCGATGAACGCCGTGTCGCTGTGCATGCCGCCGCAATACCGCTATGAGGCCGCCCACAACGCGCTGACGGCGGGCAAGCACGTGTTTCTCGAGAAGCCACCGGGCGCGACACTGAGCGAAGTCCATGATCTCGAAGCGCTGGCGAAGGCCAAGGGCGTGTCGTTGTTTGCAAGCTGGCATTCGCGCTACGCACCGGGCGTCGAGGCCGCAAAGGACTTTCTTGCCGCGACGACCATCAAGAGCATGCATGTCATCTGGAAGGAAGACGTGCGCCACTGGCATCCGAACCAGGACTGGATCTGGCAGGCCGGCGGGCTCGGCGTGTTCGATCCCGGCATCAACGCCCTGTCGATCGTCACCCACATCCTGCCTCGCGCCATCTTCCTCACCGGCGCAACCCTAGAGTTCCCGGAAAACCGCGACGCACCCATCGCTGCCGACCTGCACTTCAAGGATGCCACCGGAGTGCCCGTCCACGCTGAATTCGACTGGCGCCAGACCGGCAAGCAGAGCTGGGATATCATCGTCGAGACGGAGGCCGGCACGATGCGGCTGGCCGATGGCGGCGCCAAGCTTTTCGTCGACGAAGAACTGAAGCTCGCCGAACCGGAGGCGGAATACCCGTCGCTGTACCGCCGCTTTGCCGAAATCGTCAGGGCCGGAACATCAGACGTCGATCTCGCCCCCCTCCGCCACGTCGCCGACGCCTTCATGCTCGGCAAGCGCAAGTTCGTGGAAGCGTTCCACGATTGATCTGCGGGTTCCAGATGCGTGCGAAGGCGCTTGAATAAGAGGTAGTGTTCGCATTAATTCCGGGGTCGAAAATGCAGCGGAATGAAGAATCAGCCTACGGTCTTGGCGTCAAACATAAGCTCGTCGTGCTCGCGGAACCCGACGACCGATGGCCTAAGGCCTACGCCGAGGAAGCCGAAAGCATACGGCTCGTCCTGGGCGTACGGGCGATCGATATCCAACACTTCGGAAGCACTTCGATACCGGGCATCAGAGCGAAGCCCGTTATCGATATCATCGTCGGCATCCGTCGTTTCGAAGACGGTAGTGAGTGTATCAAGCCGATGGAATCCATTGGCTACGATTATGCCGGTGCAGATATCGTTCCGGATGACCATATTTTCGGACGTGGTATCAAGCAGCAGACGCGCACCCATCTCGTGCATATTGTAGAACATCAAGGTTTTCATTGGAGGCGAAACCTGCTGTTTCGCGACAAACTCCGCACCAATGCCGTCCTGGCGTCTGAGTATGAAGATCTTAAGATTTCTCTTGCAGCCAAATTTTCCGGGGACCGCGCCGCCTATACGGACGCGAAGAAAGCTTTCATCGACAAGGTAGTCGGGAACGGGTGACCCCTCGCCTCGACTACCTAAATCTTCAGGTCAGGCCTTCTTTTCCCAGCGACCTTCCTGGGTTTGCTGCCAGTAGGTGAGCTTGTGGCCCTCGGCTTTCAGCTTTTTCCACTGGGCCCGGGCACCTTCCAGTTGTGACTGGTCGTAGCCGTCGAACATGAATACGACGCGGTCGTAGGTGTCGATCTCTTCAGCTTCGGCACCGTCGACGAAGAAGCGGACCTTGGCATCGTTGACATTGTCCGGCGACAGCGTCAGCAGCACCGGCTGGTGTTCCGGCGCCTCGCCGGCATCGGTGCCGTGAGGCAGGAAACTGTCCTCGCGGAATGTCCACAAATGGCTGTCGAGCAGGTCGCGCCGCGCCGGGTCCCGACCTTGCACCGCCACCCGCCAGCCACGCTCGACGCTTTTGTCGAGCAATGGCGGCAGGGCGTCCTCCAGCTTTGATTCCGTCAGATGATAGAACAGCACCTCGGTCATCGGGCGATCCCGTTTCTACCGATCACTGCTCGTAGTGCTGGCGCACGAGTTCGTCGAGCAGGCGGACGCCAAAGCCGGAACCCCAGGACTGGTTGATCTCGTCGAGCGGCGAACCGAGGGCGGTGGCTGCGATATCGAGATGGGCCCAAGGCGTATCCTTGACGAAGCGCTTTATGAACTGGGCGGCGCTGATCGATCCGGCCTGGCGGCCGCCGCTGTTCTTCATGTCAGCGAACTTGCTGTCGATCAGCTTGTCGTAATCCTTGCCGAGCGGCATCCGCCACAGGCGCTCGTTGGTGGCAAGACCGGCGGCCGTCAGGCGTTCGGCAAGCGTGTCGTCGTTGGAGAACAGGCCTGCATGCTGGCTGCCGAGAGCGACGACGATGGCGCCGGTGAGCGTCGCCAGGTTGACCATGAATTGCGGCTTGAACCGGTCGTTTGTGTACCAGATGGCGTCGCCGAGAACGAGGCGGCCTTCGGCATCGGTGTTGATGATCTCGATCGTCTGGCCGGACATGGACGTGACGATGTCGCCGGGGCGCTGGGCGTTGCCGTCGGGCATGTTCTCGACCAGGCCGAGGACGCCGACGACATTGGCCTTGGCGCCGCGTGCCGCCAGCGTGTGCATCAGGCCGATAACGGCAGCGGCGCCGCCCATGTCGCCCTTCATGTCCTCCATCCCGGCCGATGGCTTGATGGAAATGCCGCCGGTATCGAAGACGACGCCCTTGCCGATGAAGGCGATCGGTGCCTCGCCGGGCGTGCCGCCGTTCCACTGCATGATCGCCAGACGCGGCGGGCGGACGGACCCCTGGGCTACGCCGAGCAGCGCGCCCATGCCGAGGGTCCGCATGTCGCGCTCGGTGAGGATTTCGACACTAACGCCGAGCTTTTCCAACTCCATGGCCTTGGCGGCGAATTCGACGGGACCGAGGACGTTTGGCGGCTCGTTGACCAGGTCCCGGGCGAGGTTGACGCCGGCCGCAATCGCTTCCGAATCGCCGAACAGGACATCGGCTTGCGCAGCCTTGGCAGTGACGATGGTCACCTTGATTGCCTTGCTGGTCTTCTCGTCGTCTTCGCCCTTGCGGGTCTTGTAGGTATCGAAGCTGTAGGCGCGCATCAGCATGCCCAGCGCGAAATCGGCAGCATTCTGCGGGGTGACGTCGGCACCCGGGCTGTCGACGAAAACCGTCACGGTCTCGACCTTCTTCATGCGCGCTGCAGCGACGCCGCCGAGCTTCAACCAGTCATGCGGCGTGGTATCGGCCGGCTTGCCCGTCCCTATCACCAGGATCCTCTCGACGGGTGACCCTTCCGGCGCGACGATATCGAGGGTCTTCAGCGACTTTGCAGAATAGCCGGCGATGCGGGTTGCCTTGGCAACGGTGTTAGCAGGATCGACGTGCTCCGCGCCGGCCGGTCGTTCGCTGCCGATACCCTGGAGGAGGACAGCCAGTCCCGTCGTCGGCCGTGCCGAGGGTGCAAAGGAGATTTCGAATTTCACAGACATGTCAGCTCCACGATGTGCCCGATGCCGGGTCTTTGATGTGGGATCATTTAGGGTTTCCCCATTGAATACAAGCTTAAGGGCCACAAAGCCTGCATTAGTTCGCAGCAAACTGCGCGTACCAGTCGTAGCACGCCCCATACCCCTACACTTTATATCCATGGGAAATCGGCAGCGCGAAGGGGATGGTTGCCGGGTCTGCAAAGCGGCTGTCGCCCACCTCCGATCACAAACGACACACCATGGAAATATTTCGAGAAATTAACGAAATTTTCGCGTGCCGCTTGTCGCAAAAAAATAACAAACAGCGTAGAGGAATTGGAACTGCGAGGCCTGAGGGCTTTCGGAGACGCGTCGCATCAAGGGCCGGCATGAAACTACTTGAATCCTATATTACCCGGCGTGTCGGTTTGATGTTTCTGGTGGCGCTGCTGCCGGTTCTTGCCATCATCTGGACGACTCAGGTGTTGCAGCGCATCAATCTGGTGACGGACAGCGGCCAGTCGATGGGGTCGTTCGCGACGCTTGCCACCCTCATCCTGCCAACGATCATTCCCGTCGTGCTGCCTTTCGCCCTGGTGATCGGCATCACGCAGACGCTAACTGCCATGAACACCGATTCGGAATTGACGGTGATGGAGGCTGCGGGTGCCAACCGGATCGTGATCATCCGCCCGATCATGCTTCTGGCCGTCGCAGTCAGCATTTTCTCCTTTGCCGTCGACAATATGGTTGAGCCAAAGGCGCGTGTCGCGGCGCGCGACATGGTCGCTGCAGCTTATGCCGACCTTCTGTCCACGGTCATCGAGGAAAAGAACTTCCGCCGCATCGAAGACGGTCTCTATGTCGAGATCTCTCAGCGGATGTCGGGGCGTATCCTCAAGGGCCTGTTCGTCGCCGATTCCCGCGACCCGGCCTTCGACCTTATCTATTACGCCAAGGAAGGCGCCGTCGATCCGAGCGGCAAGTCGCTGCTGATGCATGACGGCGAAGTGCACCGCAAAACCGTCGACGGCAACGTCTCGGTCATCAAGTTCGACAGCTATTCATTCGACCTCTCGGATCTTAGCCAGAGCCGTGGCCAGGCCAATCTTCGCTCCGGCGACAGAAGCCTGCCATTCCTGCTGCATCCAGATCCAAACGATGCCGACTACAAGGCGAAGCCGACAGGCTACCGCGCCGAGCTTCACCGCCGCCTGACGGACTGGATGCTGCCGGCGATCTTTGCGCTGATCTCCCTCGTCATTGCCGGCGATGCCCGGTCCCATCGTGAGGCACGCCTGCATCCGATGGTGTCTGCGCTCACCATCTCGTTCGGCCTGCGCTGGGCGGATTTCTATGCCGCCAACCAGATCGAAGCCGCGCCCTATTTCATCGGCGTTCTCTATGCAATCAACATCGGTTCGATCCTGATCTGCATCTTCCTGCTGTCACGCACGAAGAAGCGGACCATGCCAACGACCTTGCGCAATCGCATCAGCGGATGGTGGCTGCGGGCGCAGGCGAAAATGCCGGCATCCGGTGGGAAATCGAGCGGAGGCAACGCATGATTTTCGGCACCCTGAACCGCTATTTCTTCCTCCGTTATGCCATCACCACCGGCTGGTTCTTCGTCGGTGTGACGGCCATCGTCTTCCTCGCCGATTTCAGCGAAAATGCCGGCCGGCTGTCCGGCCTTCCCGGCTACACCGTCGCCATCGGGCTGCTGATGACTGCCGTTCGCCTGCCGCTCATCCTGCAGCAGACGATGCCGTTTCTCGTGCTGTTCGTCGGCATGACGACGCTGATCGCGCTCAATCGTCGCTACGAACTGGTGATTGCCCGCGCCGCCGGCATTTCCGTCTGGCAATTCATGGCGCCGTTCATTTTCGGCGCGTTTATCGTCGGGCTGCTGACAATGCTGGTGCTCAACCCGATAGCGGCGGCCGGCCAGCGACAGGCGGATGCGCTCGAGGCGGACCTGCGCGGCGACCCCTCCTATCACAACCGGCTCTCCGTGCCGTGGCTGCGCCAGATCGCCCGCGACGACGATGTCATCATTGGCGCGAAAACCGTTGTCGACAACGGCATGACGCTGATGAACGCCGTTTTCATCCACTTCAATCCACAGGGCGACGTGGTGCTTCGGCAGGACGCAAACTCGGCTAAGTTGGAAGATGGTTACTGGCTTCTTACCGGCGTTGTGGAGCGTGCTCCGGGGGAGATCCCTGCGCACAAGGCTACGGTGCGCGTCCGTACGAATTTGAAACAGGATTTCGTGTCCCAACGGCTGGCGCAGCCTGAAACCATTGCTTTTTATGATCTTTCTAATCGAATTGAGATCGCACGAAGCTTTGGTATATCTACCAAGGCGTTGGAGACGCAGTTTAACTCCCTGCTTTCACAACCCTTCCTCATGGTGGCAATGACTCTCATTGCCGCAACCGTGTCTCTAAAATTCAGCCGTTTCAACCAGTCACGTTCCGTGATTCTGGGTGGAATACTCGCAGGCTTCGTGCTTTATGTCGTCAACGTGCTTGTAAAGGCATTCGGAAGTAGTGGCGTTGTGCCTCCCTTCGTGGCGACATGGATACCCGTGGTCGTCGCCTTGGCTTTGGGCGCAACGATCCTGCTTCATCAGGAGGATGGCTAGTGGCGGTCACTAACCGCAAACAGATCAGAAAGCTCTCGGCTGTCGTCTTGGCAGCACTGAGTGCCTACGTCGCGACGTCGCCTGCCGTATTCGGCCAGGACGGCTCGCCAATGAAAACCGCGAAGGTCAATGTACCGGCTGATTCGAAGCTGGTGCTGTCCTCGAACGAGCTGATCTATAACAAGGACACACAGGTCGTCACCGCTAACGGCGCGGTGCAGATTAACTATGGCGGCTACAAGATGGTCGCCCAGCAGGTCGTCTACAACCAGAAGACCGGCCGGATGATGGCGCTCGGCAATGTCGAGCTCATCACGCCCGACGGCAATCGCATGTACGGCGACAAGATGGACGTTACCGACAGTTTCTCGGATGGCTTCGTCGATTCGCTGCGCATCGAAATGCCGGACAACACCCGCCTTGCCTCCGAAAAGGCCGAGCGGGTTGGCGGTACGCAGATGATCCTGACCAAAGGCATTTACACGGCCTGCCTCGCCTGCACCAAGCTCGGCAAGGCACCGCTGTGGCAGGTGAAGGCGCAGCGCGTCGTGCAGAATGGCGTGACGCACACGGTTCGCCTGGAGCACGCCCGGTTCGAACTGTTCGGCCTGCCGATTGCCTACATTCCCTGGATCGAAGTTCCGGACAACACGGTCAAGCGCAAGTCTGGCTTCCTGTTCCCGACCTTCAGCGTCTCGCAAAACCTCGGTTTCGGCGCCAAGGTTCCCTATTACTACGTCATATCGCCGAGCATGGACGCCACCGTCAGTGCGACGGGGTACACCACGCAGGGCTTCCTGCTCGAAGGCGAATTCCGCCAGCGGCTTGAAAACGGCACCTATACCATCCGGGCTGCCGGCATCGACCAGAACAAGCCCGATGCCTTCACTGCAGGCACGAGCGACGCGGAATCCAAGACCCGTGCGCTGATCGCCTCCAAGGGCGACTTCCAGATCAATCCACGCTGGACGTTCGGCTGGGATGTGATGGCGCAGACGGACAACAACTTTGCCCGTACCTACGGCATCGAGGGTCTCAACCAGAGCACCCACACCAACGAGGTCTATTTGACGGGCCTCGGCAAGCGCAACTATTTCGACATGCGCGGCTTCTATTACGACGTGCAGGACGCCACCGAAAACAGCGACAGCGAGAAGCAGCAGGCGATCGCTGCCCCTGTCATCGATTACCACTATGTCGATCCCAAGCCTGTCTACGGCGGTGAACTTTCGGCGACGATGAACTTCACCAACATCTCACGCCAGGAAGTAGCTGCGCGCGACCTCAGCGACCTGACGACCAAGGATCGGTTTGAGGGACTGAAGGGCGACACCAGCCGCCTGACGACCGAATTGCAATGGCAGCGGACTTTCGCGACGCAGGGTGGCCTCCTCCTCACCCCGTTGATGGCAGCACGCGGCGATGCGTACGGCCTCGGCATGGACTCGCCGAATTCGATCGGCACCAACTACAGCTATTCCGGCAACTACGACGACAGCAGCACGGCCGCACAGGGCATGCTGACGGCCGGGATCGAAGCGAAATATCCGATCATGGTCTCGACGGCGAACAGCACACACGTGTTCGAGCCGATTGCACAGCTTTACGTTCGTCCGAACGAAACGCTGGCAGGCCGGTTGCCGAATGAAGACGCGCAGAGCTTCGTCTTCGACGCCAGCAACCTCTTCAATCGCGACAAATTCTCGGGCTTTGACCGGATCGAAGGCGGCACGCGCGCCAATCTCGGTATCCGCTACACCGGCAGCTTCGACAGCGGTTACAAGCTGACGAGCATTGTCGGCCAGTCCTACCAGCTGGCAGGACAGAACTCTTTCGACACGGCGGATCTTGTAAACGCCGGCGCCGAGTCTGGCCTCGAAGACAGTGTTTCCGACTATGTCGCCATGGCGTCTCTATCGACACCGCAGGGCTTGTCGTTGACGGGCTCCTACCGCCTCGATCACAAGGACATGTCGTTCAAGCGTGGTGACTCGACGCTGGGGTATGCGAATGCCGACTTCCAGACCTCGGTAACCTACACGCATATCAAGGCGCAGCCCGAATACGGCTTCACCTCCGACAACGACGAAATCCAGACACGCGCCCAGATCAACTTCAAGGACTACTGGGCGATCTTCGGGACAGTCAGCTACGACCTGAACAACAACGATGTGACCCGTCGCGGCGTCGGACTGTCCTACAGCGACGAATGCACGATCTTCAGCATCTCCTACCTGTCGAAAAGCGACAGCGTGGACCAGACTGCCAGCGACTGGTCTATCGGTGCGAAGATCACCTTCCGCACCCTCGGCGACATCAATGTCGGCAGCGCGTCGGACACCACCTTCTAGCAGCAAGCGCACGGTGACCGGATTTCCATCCGGTCACCGTGATATCGCCGCCCAAAGATCCCATTCCGTGCAAAATCCGTGTCATTGTTTCGCCGCAAGGATTGTGCAATTCCATAGCCTTGCTGTAGATGGTCGGCAGGAAATGTTGGCCCGTCCGGATACGTCCGGGACAGGAGCGGCCAACCGCTGGGACCTTTGAGAGGGATAGTCGATGTTTGCTGGACAGAACCCGGTACGCGCCATTTTAACCGGCGCTGTCGCCTTGGCCATTGCCACATCCCTGCCGATCTCGGGCCAGGCTGCGCCACAACAGCGGGGCGCTCCTCCGGCCGTCGCATCGGGCACCAGCGAGGTCAAGGTCCTCGTCAATAATGAAGTCATCACCAGCGGCGACATCGCCAAGCGTATCAACTTCATGCGCCTGCAGCACCAGACGGGCGACTTGCCCAAGCTCGCCAAGGAGCAGCTGGTCACGGAACTGCTGAAGCGCCAGGAAATCCAGCGCGTTCGCATGTCGGTGTCTACCACGGATGTCGATGCTTCCTATGCCCGCTTTGCCGCAAGCAACAAGATGAAGACGGAACAGCTGAACGAGGTCCTCACAAAGACCGGCGTCACGCCCGCGCATTTCAAAGCCTATATCGCCATCCAGATGAGCTGGCCGCGCGTGCTCAATGCCCGTTTCGGCGCCAGCGGCAAGCTCTCGCCCGACGAGCTCATCACTCGCATGACGCAGAACAAGAACAACACGTCGACCACGGAATATTTCCTCAAGCAGGTCATCTTCGTGGTGCCCGCCGCTAAAAAGGGAACGATGGAAGCCAAGCGCAAGGCGGAGGCGGATGCCTCGCGCGCGAAATTCCCGGGATGCGAGCAGGCCAAGGTGTTTGCCGCCACGATGCATGACGTCTCGGTGCGCGACCTCGGCCGCGTTCTTGCGCCGGAACTGCCAACCCAGTGGAAGCCGCTGGTCGAGGGCGCGACCGGCAACACAACGTCCTCCATCGTCACGGACCGTGGCGTCGAGTATCTGGCCATTTGCTCCAAGCGTCAGGTCAGCGACGATGTCGCCGCCGCCGCCGTCTTCCGCCAGGAAGATCTTGGCAAGAACGCCCAGGGCGAGGCCACCGGCAACGAGAAGAAATACGTGGATGAACTGCGCTCCAAGGCGCAGATCATCTACCGCTGATCTCTGCGGATGACAGCGCTCCACACCCGGCCACTGGCGCTTACCCAGGGCGACCCTGCCGGCATAGGCCTCGACATAACGCTTGATGCGTGGATGCGCCGCACGGAGCTGGGGCTGGCGCCGTTCCTGTTCATCGGCGACCCGGCTGCCCTTGCAGTGCGCGCCCGGTTGCTGGGACGGGACATTCCCCTTCGCGAATGCGATGCTGCGACTGCCTTCTCGATCTTCGCCACCGCGCTGCCGGTTCTGCCGGTGGCTTCGGGTGTGGACGTGGCTGCTGGCGTGCCGCATGTTTCGACCGCGCGCGGCACCATCGCTGCGATCGAGACTGCCGTACAGCTGACAATGGCCGGAGAGGCTGCGGCTGTCGTGACCAACCCGATTGCCAAGTCCGTGCTATACGAGGCTGGCTTCGGCTTTCCCGGTCATACGGAATTTCTTGCGGACCTTGCAGGCCGCCACAGCGGCAAGCGCTTCATGCCCGTGATGATGCTGGCCGGCCCGAAATTGCGGGCCATACCTGTGACCATCCACATTCCCCTGAAAGATGTGCCGACAGCGCTGACAGCAGACATCATCATCGAAACCTGCCGGATCACGCACGCGGATCTCAAGGCCCGTTTCGGCATTCCCCGCCCCCGGCTCGCGGTGGCCGGCCTCAATCCTCACGCCGGCGAGGACGGGACGCTCGGCAGCGAGGACAAGGACATCATCCACCCCGCCATCGAGGTGCTGCGCGCCGAGGGTATCGACGCCTTCGGGCCGCTGCCGGCCGACACAATGTTCCACGACGACGCACGCCATCGCTACGATGTGGCTATCTGCATGTATCATGACCAGGCGTTGATCCCGGCCAAGGCGCTCGGATTCGACGACTCCGTCAACGTGACGCTCGGCCTTCCCTTCGTTCGCACATCGCCGGACCACGGCACCGCCTTCGGCATTGCCGGCAAGGGCATTGCCAAGGCGGACAGTCTCGTGGCGGCCCTGAAGCTTGCTGCCGACCTTGCCCGTGTCGACAGGATATCTGCCTGATGGCCGCTCTCGACGGGCTGCCTCCCCTTCGCGACGTCATCGAGCGGTTTGGGCTGGATGCACGCAAGGCGCTGGGACAGAATTTCATTCTCGACCTCAACCTGACGCAGCGCGTGGCGCGGACGGCCGGTAACCTCGAGGGCATTACCGTCATAGAGGTCGGGCCCGGTCCCGGGGGACTGACGCGGGCAATCTTAGCGCTCGGTGCCAAGAAGGTCATAGCCATCGAGCGCGACCCGCGCTGCCTGCCGGCGCTAGCCGAGATTGCTGCCCATTATCCCGGCCGGCTGGAGGTGATCGAAGGCGATGCGCTGAAGATCGACTTTGCCGCGCTGGCGACAGATGGCCCCGTGCGCGTCATCGCCAACCTCCCCTACAATGTTGGCACACAGTTGCTGCTGAACTGGCTGCTGCCAGCCGTTTGGCCCCCGTTCTGGCAATCGCTGACACTGATGTTCCAGAAGGAAGTCGGCCAGCGGATCGTCGCTGCCGAGGGCGACAATCATTACGGACGACTGGGCGTGATCTGTGGCTGGCGCACGGAGGCCTATGCTGCTTTCGATATCTCGCCGCAGGCTTTCACGCCGCCACCCAAGGTCACCTCGTCGGTGATCCACCTGACACCGCGCGAAAACCCGATCCCCTGCTCCGTCGCAAAGCTCGAGCGTGTTACCGAGGCGGCTTTTGGCCAGCGCCGCAAGATGCTGCGCCAGAGTGTCAAATCGCTCGGTGGGGAAGCGCTGCTGGCGCGCGCCGACATCGACCCGACAAGGCGGGCTGAAACGTTGTCCGTGGAAGAGTTCTGCCGGCTGGCGAACTGCCTCTAAAGTTTCGGCACTTCTTCCAGCAAGCCCCGAATGAAATCGAACATACCGTGGCGACGGTCGCGGCGCAGACGCTCGGCCTTGACGATCGACTGCACCGAATCGAAGGCTGTGTTCAGATCCTCGTTGACCAGAACGTAATCGTACTCGCGCCAGTGCTCGATTTCGGCGCGGGAATTCTGCAGCCGCGTCGCAATCACCGCCTCCGAGTCTTCGGCACGGCGATGCAGGCGGGACTGAAGTTCCGTCATGGTTGGCGGCAGGATGAAGACCGAGACGACGTCTGCCGCCATCTTGTCTTGCAACTGCTGGGCGCCCTGCCAGTCAATATCGAACAGCATGTCGCGGCCCTCGGCCATGGCAGTCTCGACAGGCTCGCGCGGCGTGCCGTAGAAATTGCCGTGAACCTCTGCCCATTCCAGAAGTGCATCGGAATCCCGCATCCGCTCGAACTCGCGCTGCGAGACGAAGTGATAGTGGACATCGGCGATTTCACTCGGGCGACGCTGGCGCGTGGTGACGCTGACGGAAAGGCTGAGTTGCTTGTCGTCTGCCAGCAGCGTGCGGGCAATCGTCGATTTGCCGGCGCCCGATGGCGAGGAGATGACCAGCATCAGACCGCGTCGGGCGATTGGCAACGATGGCGAGGTCGCCGTATTCATCGTTCACTCCAAATTCTGAACTTGTTCGCGAAACTGGTCGATGACCACCTTCAATTCGATGCCGGCGTTGGTAACGGCTGCGGCATTCGATTTCGAACAGACGGTATTCGATTCGCGGTTAAATTCCTGTGCAAGAAAATCGAGCTTGCGCCCTATCGGGCCACCTTTCCTCATCAATTCGCGAGAAGCGGCAACATGGGCCTTCAGCCGGTCGATCTCCTCGCGCAAATCCGCTCTTGTGGCGATGAGCGCCGCTTCTGCGTGAAGCCTGTCGCGATCCAGCCCGGAGGCTGCATCCATCAACAAGGCGACCTGGGCTGCAAGCCTCGTGGCGATTTCAGCCGGCGACCGCGAGGGATCGCGCTCTATGGTATCCGTCAGCGTCTCGATGGTGGCCACTTGATCTAGCAGGACTCGGGCCAGCGCCTGCCCTTCCTGTTCCCGCATGGCCTTGAGGTCGTAAAGCGCACCCTCGAGCCCCGCCATGATATCGGCGTCGCGGCTGGCGACTGCATCGTCACCCTCGGGGGTCTCGCGAAACTCTATGATGCCGCGGATCGCCATCAGCGTATCGAGCTTCAGCGGCGCGGGATCGATGATGCCGGCCAGCTGATCGCGCATGGCAAGTACGGTGGCGAGCGCTGCCTGGTTGACGACCGCCTCGAAGCGGTTCTCGTCGGCCGAGATCGACAGGCTTGCCTGAATGTTGCCACGGGAAAACTGCAGCGGAACAAGGCGCCGGATGTCGAGTTCCAGACGCTCTAAGCCGGGCGGCAGGCGCAGGCGCAAGTCGAGCCCCTTGCCGTTGACCGAGCGCAGTTCCCAGGCCCAGCGGTAGCGACCGCTGGTGCCTTCACGCCGGGCAAATCCTGTCATGGACTGCAGTGCCATCAGCGTCTCCGTGCTTTGCTTCGGGTTACTTCTTCTTTGCCGGCGTCACAGTACCATTTTCTTCAGGTTGGCCATCGACAACGATATCGGTGCTGTTTACGCCCTTGTCGGCCAGGATCTTGCGCCAGCGCTTGACGTTGGCGTTATGCTCTTCCAGCGTCGCGGAAAAGACATGCCCGCCACTGCCGTCGGCTACAAAGTAGAGATCCTGCGACTTCCAGGGGTTGGCCGTGGCTTCGAGTGCATCGCGTCCGGGATTGGCAATCGGCGTCGGCGGCAAACCCTTGATGATGTAAGTGTTGTACGGCGTTTCCTTCTTCAGGTCCGATTGGTAGATCGGCCGGTCTGTCGGCTTGCCGTCCCCGCCAAACAGACCGTAGATCACGGTTGGATCAGACTGAAGGCGCATGTTCTTGGCGAGGCGGTTGATGAATACCGACGCTACATGTGCACGCTCGTCGGCAAGGCCGGTTTCCTTTTCGACGATCGACGCCAGTATGACGAGTTCCTGCTTGCTGGCGAATGGCAGGTTGGCGTCACGCTTTTCCCAGATCTGGTCGACCAGCTTCTTCTGGGCCGCAGCCATCTGGTCGACAATCTCGGCACGCTTCGCGCCGCGAGAAAACTTGTAGGTGTTCGGCTCGAGACTTCCCTCCGGCGGCAGGGCAGACGGCAGTTCGCCCTCGAGTATGGGATCGGCCTGAAGCTTGTTGAAGATCTGGCGAGTTGTCAGGCCCTCCGGCAGCGTGACGGAATAGAGAATGGACTTGCCGGACTCCATCAACTCCATGATGTCCTTCATGGACGCGCCGGCCTTGATCTCGTATTCGCCGGCCTTCAGCGTATCGCCGTCGCGGAGTTGACGGGCCGCCAGATATTTGAATATCCGCGCATCAGAAATGATGTTGCTGGCCTCCAGCCGAGAAGCGATTTCGGATGGACCCGCTCCGTTACGGACGATGAAGTTGGCATTGGTGGTCAGCGGTCCGGGAGACTGGTAGGTCGAGACGACATAGTAGAAGCCGATAACGCCCAGCGCGATGACGAATACGACTAGCGTCATCAGGAAGTTCAGGAATATGACCATCTGGCTGCGGGCCTTGCGGGACCGCTTCGGTGGCTCCGGCACGCGTTCGGGACGCAATGCCTCGTTTGGCGATTTAGGAATGATCGGTCCCTTCTGCCCCGCCGGCGTATCCCCGTTCTGGTTCGTGTCGTTCACCGGCAGTCCCTTCTTCTTGTCTTTGTCCGCTCTTGACCAAGCAATGCGGCAAAAACAGGTTCAGGATCTTCCGCGCACACGTCGCGCGCGAAAAATCAGCCGTTACCTGCCTCTATGCCTCATAGCGGCGCAGAACGAGCGACGCGTTGGTTCCGCCAAATCCGAAGGAGTTCGACAGCGCAATGTTGACATCGCGCTTGCGCGCGGTGTGCGGTACCAGATCGATCGCGGTCGGCCGCTCCGGATTGTCGAGGTTCAGCGTCGGCGGCACGATATTGTCGCGGATCGCCAGCGCCGAGAAAATCGCCTCGATTGCACCGGCCGCTCCGAGAAGATGTCCGGTCGCCGACTTGGTGGACGACATCGAGATCTTAGAAGCGGAGGCGCCGACCAGTCGCTCGACGGCGCCAAGCTCGATCGTATCGGCCATGGTCGATGTGCCGTGGGCGTTGATGTAGTCGACATCGGCTGCCGTGACGCCCGCACGCTTCAGGGCAGATGTCATGCAGCGGAAAGCGCCCTCGCCGTTTTCGGAAGGTGCGGTGATGTGGTAGGCGTCGCCGGACAGGCCGTAGCCGACCACTTCCGCATAGATCTTGGCGCCGCGCGCCTTGGCGTGTTCGAGTTCCTCGAGCACGACGATGCCGGCACCCTCGCCCATGACAAAGCCGTCACGGTCGTTGTCGTAAGGGCGCGAAGCCTTCTGTGGATCGTCGTTGTGCTGGGTCGACAACGCCTTGCAGGCGGCAAATCCAGCCATTGCAATGCGGCATACAGGAGCCTCGGCACCGCCGGCAACCATCACGTCGGCATCGCCAAAGGCGATGAAACGGGCGGCGTCGCCGATGGCATGGGCCCCGGTGGAACAGGCTGTGACGACGGCGTGGTTGGGGCCGCGCAGCTTGTGGCGGATAGACACCTGACCGGACACGAGGTTGATCAGACGGCCGGGAATGAAAAACGGTGAGATACGCCGTGGCCCCTTGTCACGCAACGTGTAGCCGGCCTCGACGATACCCTCAAGACCACCGATGCCGGAGCCGATCATCACGCCGGTGGCGATCTGGTCCTCGTCGGTCTTCGGGTGCCAGCCGGCATCGTTCAGCGCCATTTCGGCGGCGGCCATGCCGTAGATGATGAAGGGATCGACCTTGCGCTGTTCCTTAGGCTCCATCCAGTCGTCGGCATTGAACGTGCCGTCGCTACCATCGCCGACGGGAACCCGGCAGGCAATCTTGGCAGGCAGGTCGGAAACTTCGAATTCGGTGATCAGACGGGCGCCGTTATGGCCGGCGAGCAAGCGTGTCCAGGACACCTCCGTGCCACACCCCAAAGGAGATACCATGCCGGTACCCGTGATAACGACACGTCTCATCGCCCTCAGCCCCTGTCTTCGCGCATGCCATGCATAATATATGGAAAGTCCGGCATGACCGGACGAAAAAGGGCGGACACCATGAGCCCGCCCTTTGATATTGCCAAGCTGTTAAGCCTGGGCCTTTTCGATGAACTTTACAGCGTCACCAACCGTCAGAATGGAATCGGCAGCATCGTCCGGGATTTCAACGCCGAATTCTTCTTCGAATGCCATGACCAGTTCGACAGTGTCGAGCGAGTCCGCACCCAGGTCGTCGATGAAGCTGGCGCCTTCAACAACCTTGTCGGCGTCGACGCCAAGATGATCAACAACAATTTTCTTAACGCGTTCTGCGATATCGCTCATGTCGGTTTCCTCGACCTTATTTCCTGATCAGAATGCCGTCTGGCACCCCTACCCTGTTTTCAACCTGCAGCACTCAATCGGAGCACCGTTGGCAAACCCGTTCAACCCGGCTTGAGATACCACAAAACCGCGCAATAACGGCATGTAGAATCTGCGTATTCGGGACGACTGTTCACAGTCATGGCCCGATTAACATGCTTTATCTCTGTCGCAAAGCCTGAAAATCAACCCCACGGGCCCGCCCGACAAGCTGTTGGGGACAAATTCTCTCCCCAACCGCAATTTCCATTTCAGATCATGGCCATGCCGCCGTTGACGTGCAGCGTCTGCCCCGTCACGTAGGCAGCTTCGCTGGATGCGAGATAGGCGACGGCCGCAGCGATCTCGGCACCGGTGCCCATGCGCTTCATCGGGATGGCGCCCATGATGCCGTCCTTCTGCTTGTCGTTCAGCTTGTCGGTCATGGCGCTGGCGATGAAGCCCGGCGAGACGCAGTTGACGGTGACGTTGCGCGTGGCGATTTCCTGGGCCAGCGACTTTGTCATGCCGATCATGCCGGCCTTTGAGGCGCAGTAGTTCGCCTGGCCCGGATTGCCGGTCGTACCGACGATCGACGTGATGTTGATGATGCGGCCGTAGCGGCGGCGCATCATCGGATGCGTGAGTTCGCGAGTCAGTCGGAATGTCGAGGTCAGGTTGATCTCGATGACATTATCCCAGTCTTCGTCGCTCATGCGCACGAACAGGCCGTCCTTTGTAATGCCGGCATTGTTGACGAGAATATCGACGCCTTCGAGTTCTGCCTCGGCCTTGGCGGCGAGCGCCTTGACTTCGGCGCGGTCGGAAAGGTTGGCCGGGAAGATCTTGACGCGATCGCCGAGTTCGGCTGCCAGTGCCTCGAGCTTTTCGACACGAGTCCCGTGCAGGCCGACGATGGCACCCTGGGCGTGCAGCGTGCGGGCGATTTCCTCGCCGATACCGCCGGTGGCGCCGGTAATCAGGGCCTTGCGGCCAGTCAGGTCAAACATGTGAGTTTCCTCATTCCTGGATGTTGCGTGCTTGGTAGCGCACTCGGTCAGCCGACGAGGCCGGCAAGCGCTGCTTGGATATCAGCGGGCGAATTGACGGCGATGCCGGTCACAGACTTGTCGATGCGCTTGGCAAGCCCGGTCAGCACCTTGCCGGCACCGATTTCATAGAGCGTCGTCACATCGTTTGCGGCAAACCACTGAACCGTCTCGCGCCAGCGAACCTGGCCTGTGACCTGCTCGACCAAGAGCGCGGCAATCTCGCCGGCATCGGTGACGGGAGCAGCACGGACATTGGCGATGACAGGTACGATAGGATCGGACATCTTGACGTTGGCGAGCGCTTCGCGCATCGCGTCTGCGGCCGGTGCCATCAGGCTGGAATGGAAGGGTGCGGAGACAGGCAGCAGGATCGCCCGCTTGGCGCCCTTTTCGGTCGCCAGTGCCGCCGCCTTCTCGATGGCTGCCTTCTCGCCCGAGATCACGATCTGGCCGCCACCATTGTCATTGGCGATCTGGCAGGCGCCGAGCGCCGATGCTTCCTCACAGACGGCAACAACGTCCGCCTGCTCGAGCCCGATGATGGCAGCCATCGCGCCGGTGCCGACGGGAACAGCTGCCTGCATGGCGTTGCCGCGGATGCGCAGAAGACGGGCGGTGTCGGCGAGCGTGAAGGTGCCGGCAGCACAGAGCGCCGAGTATTCGCCGAGCGAATGGCCGGCGACATAGCCGACCTTACCCTTGAGATCGAGTCCCCGGGCTTGCAGAACCCGAAAAGCGGCCATCGATACGGCCATCAACGCCGGTTGGGCATTGGCCGTCAGCGTCAGCTTGTCTTCGGGGCCGTTGAATATCGTCTCGGAAAGAGCCTCGCCAAGGGCGTCATCGACCTCGGCAAAGACCGCGCGGGCTTCGGGAAACTGCTCGGCCAGATCCTTGCCCATGCCGACGGCTTGGCTTCCCTGACCCGGGAATGTGAAAGCAACAGTCATTGTTTGGCGTCCTTGTTTGGCTTCCCAATCGGCATTCTTGCCCCCGGAGTCAAGAGCGCAGGCCTGACGGCACCGGGCTTTTGCGGATGCTAAGGCTCACGAATTTTTCTTGCACTTGCGAGAATTAGACCTAAATTCCCGCCGTCCTCCCGGACATGCATCCCCGCCAGATCCAAGGTTTTCCCATGAAATATCAGAATTTAGGCCGCACAGGCATTTCGATTTCGCAAATCTGCCTTGGCACCATGACCTGGGGCACACAGAACAGCGAAGCCGAGGCCCACGAGCAGATGGATTTCGCCGTCGAGAAGGGCATCAACTTCTTCGATACTGCTGAAATGTACCCCGTTACCCCGCTGTCTGCCGAGACACAGGGGCGCACTGAGGAGCATATCGGCACCTGGTTCGAAAAGACCGGCAAGCGCACGGATATCGTGCTCGCCACCAAGGTTGCCGGAAACGGACGTTCCTATCTGCGCGGAGGCCAGGGCGCCGACGCCGCCAATATCCGCCTGGCGCTCGAGGCCAGCCTGAAGCGCCTGAAAACCGACTATATAGACCTCTACCAGATCCACTGGCCGAACCGCGGCCATTTCCACTTCCGCCAGAGCTGGAACTACAATCCCTTCACCCAGGACCGCGCCGCTGTCATTACCAACATCGAGGACATCCTCCAGACGCTTGGCGAATGCGTCAAGGAAGGCAAGATCCGCGCAATCGGCCTTTCCAACGAGACAAGCTGGGGTACGCAGAAATATTTGACGCTGGCCGAACAGAAGGGCCTGCCGCGCGTCGCCAGTATCCAGAACGAATACAGCCTCCTTTATCGCCATTTCGATCTCGACCTTGCCGAACTGTCGCATCACGAAGATGTCGGGCTGCTGGCCTACTCGCCGCTCGCAGCCGGGCTCCTCACCGGCAAATATGTCGGCGGGGCCAAGCCAGAGGGCTCCCGCGCGGCCATCAATGGCGATCTCGGCGGCCGCCTGCAGCCGCTCCAGGAGCCGGCCGTCAAGGCCTATCTCGAAATCGCCAGCAAGCACGGCCTCGATCCGTCGGCGATGGCCATCGCCTTCTGCCTTACCCGCCCGTTCATGGCAGCAGCCATCATCGGGGCGACCACGATGGAGCAGCTGAAGATTAATATCAGCGCCGCAGACCTGACGCTGTCGCCCGGGGTGTTGGCCGAGATAGCCAAGGTTCATCGCCAATACCCGATGCCGATCTGAAGATTTCTCTTCTCCCCACCGGGGGAGAAGATGCCCGCCAGGGCAGATGAGGGGGACGCGCGGCATACCGTGTACCGCGTGAGGAGCGCCCCCTCATCCGACCCCTTCGGGGCCACCTTCTCCCCGGCGGGGAGAAGGAGACACAGCCACTTCCTCATATTCCTTCACCTCTCCCTTGCCTTTCCGCCAGAATCCCGTATAAGCCGCCCTGTTCGCAAACCCGGTCATCTGGCTGGTGGCTGAACGGAGGGCCGGTTTCCAAATGGAAATCGTTCGGAACGGAAGCGTTCCAGCCTCCCGTGTCTCCGCTCTCGACCGTCTCGGATTAACGCTTTCTTGCTTGGGTTCGCCCTTACAGGAGCAGTCGTTGAGGCTTAGCCGCCGATACCGGGTTTCACAAACGCAAGAAAGGCAAAGCTCATCATGGCTCTTTACGAACATGTATTCCTTGCCCGACAGGACGTTTCCGCGCAGCAGGTTGATGCCCTCGTAGAACAGTACAAGGGTGTCATCGAAGCTAACGGTGGCAAAGTCGGGCGTATCGAGAACTGGGGCCTCAAGTCCCTGACTTATCGCATCAACAAGAACCGCAAGGCTCACTACGCCCTGATGGACATCGACGCTCCTCCTGCCGCCGTGCAGGAAATGGAACGCCAGATGCGCATCTCGGAAGACGTCCTGCGCTACATGACGATTGCCGTCGAAAAGCACGAGGAAGGCCCGTCTGCCATGATGCAGAAGCGCGACCGTGACGATCGTCCGCGTCGTGATGGCGACCGTCCGGATCGTGGTGGCTTCGGCGACCGTGGCCCGCGCCCGGATCGTGGTGATCGCGAAGACCGTCCGCGCCGTCCGCGCGAAGACCGCGTTTAAGGAGATCTGAATATGTCTGAAGCTTCCTCCTCGTCGCAGGTCCGTCGTCCGTTCCATCGTCGTCGCAAGACCTGCCCGTTCTCCGGTGCCAACGCACCGCGGATCGACTACAAGGACGTTCGCCTTCTGCAGCGCTACATTTCCGAGCGCGGCAAGATCGTTCCTTCGCGTATCACGGCCGTTTCCCAGAAGAAGCAGCGCGAACTGGCCCAGGCCATCAAGCGCGCCCGTTTCCTCGGCCTGCTGCCTTACGTCGTCGCTTAATCGCGGCTGACTGATCGAGACATGAGGGAAGGCAGCGATGCCTTCCCTTCTTCCTTCCACGGTGGGCGTGGATCGAAACCGTTTGAAACCCATGTTGGGGCTGCGCTGCTGAGATTTTATTCAGTTACGAACCTCTAACTGCTTGAACAAGCAGGACAGCGACTTGAAGACCTTGAACTCACGATTGATGCTGACCGGCGTGCTCGCCGGCATTACCGCGACCCTGCTTGTGCTGGCCGCGAATGCGCAGCCGTCATTCAGTGCTGTCCTTTACGCTGCGTCTGCCCTCCCAATTCTGATTGCCGGCCTCGGCTGGGGCAATATTGCCGCCATCGTCTCGATCCTTACCGCCTTCGTGCTCGGCGCGGTCGCCATATCGCCATCGTTTGCTTTCGTCATGGCGCTGGTGACGCTGGTGCCGGCCGGCTGGATCAGCCATCTGGCAAATCTTGCCCGCCCCGCCAACGAACTCGGCGGACCGGACCACCTGTTGGCCTGGTATCCTCTCTCCGACATGCTGGTGCAGCTCTGCGGGCTCGTCACCATCGGCGTCATCGCCGTCGGCGTGATGATCGGCTACGGACCTGAGCTCACCGACAAGATGGTGGATGCGCTGATGACGGCGCTTTCGGCACAGGAGCCGTCTTTCCAGCCGGACCCGGATGCCACCGCCCAGACAAAATCGCTGATCGTCCTGATGCTGCCCGCCCTGCAGGCGGCAATCTGGGTCATCATGCTGTTTGCCGCCTACTACATTGCAACCCGGATCGTCACCGCCTCGGGCCGCAATTTCCGGCCGCGGGAGGATGTGCCTTCGGCGCTCAGGATGAACCGCAATGCGATCTTCATCTTTCTGGCCGGCCTCGTTGCCTGCTTTGCCGGCGGAATTCCTGCCATGGTCGGCGCAACCGTGTTCGGAGCCTTCGGCGCCGGCTTCGTGCTCGCCGGCTTCTCGACGCTCCACTTCAAGACACGCGGCAAGGACTGGCAGCTGCCGGTCCTTATCCTCTGTTACCTGGCGGCCACCATGGTGCTGCCAATCTTCTTCATCCTCGTTCTCGGCCTGTCCGATACCCGCAAGGCGATCGCACTGACCCCGAACAAGGATGCGAATGCCTCGAACAAACCCGATCCAAAAACCTGACATTGAAAGGATACCACGATGCAAGTCATTCTTCTCGAACGCGTTCCCAAGCTCGGCCAGATGGGCGAGACCGTAAAAGTCCGCGACGGCTTTGCCCGTAATTACCTGCTGCCACTCGGCAAGGCTCTTCGCGCCAACGCCGCCAACAAGACCCGTTTCGAAGCTGAACGCGCAACGCTCGAAGCCCGTAACCTGGAGCGCAAGAGCGAAGCCCAGAAGGTTGCCGACGTTCTCGAAGGCAAGTCCTTCAACGTTGTCCGCTCGGCTGGCGAAACCGGCCAGCTGTACGGCTCGGTCGCTGCTCGCGACGTCGTCGACATCCTCGCTGCAGAAGGCTTCAACATCGGCCGCAGCCAGGTTGAGCTGAACACCCCGATCAAGACCATCGGCCTGCACAGCGTTACGCTGGCCCTGCACGGCGAAGTCGAAATCGCAATCGAACTGAACGTTGCCCGTTCCGCCGAAGAAGCCGAACGCCAGAAGCAGGGCGAAACCCTGACTTCGGCCGACGCCATCTACGGCATCGACGAAGACGCACTGCGTCCGGAAGACTTCTTCGATCCGGATGCCGACGGCAACCGCGACGACGAATAGTCACAACTTTCGCTTCACGGCGGCGTTTGAGCCCGGATCTCACGATCCGGGCTTTTTGCGTTTTGTGGCCTCAGGCCTAATTCGCCTCCGGCTTCGAAGCCTTGTCTATGGAGACGACGACGGAGAGGCCGGGGGCTAGATTGGCGGCTTCCGGCTGGCCGGGGTCAATCGTCACGCGGACGCCTACGCGCTGGGCTACCTTGGTGAAATTGCCCGTGGCGTTGTCGGGCTTGATCACGGCGAACTCGGAACCGGCAGCAGGCGAGAAACTCTGGATGTGGCCCTTCAGCCGGCGGTGACCGAAGGCGTCGACGGAGATCGCCACGGGTTGGCCGACCTGCATGCCGTCGAGCTGCGTTTCCTTGAAATTGGCGATCACCCAGGTGTCTTCGGGCACGAGCGCCAGCAATTGCGTGCCGGCCGTGACGTATTGGCCCAACCGGACGCCAATTTCACCGAGCCTGCCCGACCTCGGGGCAATGATGGTGGCATTCTGCAGGTCGATGGACGCCTGCTGCATCGCCGCCTCGGCGCCGGCAATGCCTGCCTCGAGCGAGGCGCGGTTGACGATGATCGTCGTCAGGTTCTGCCGCGAGACCTCGACGGCTGCCAGCGCCTGGTTGACGGCAGCCTTTGCCTGCTCGAGCGTCGCTTGCGCGGTCTCGGCATCGCTGGTGGTCGATACGCCCTTCTGGACGAGCGTCTCGATGCGTTCCCAGGCCAATTGCGCCCGCGTCAGCCCCGCCTGCACGCTATCGACAGCCGCCTGGCTCGAGGCGATCTCGGCGCGAGCTACCAGCTCCTGCTGGCGGGAATTGGCAAGGCCCGCCTTCTGGCCGTCGCGGTTGGCACGCGCCTGGGCGAGTTTCTGCTGGTAGATGCGGTCGTCGACCCTGGCCAGTACCTCGCCCTGCTTGACGCTCTCGTAGTCCTTGACGCGAACGTCCGTGACGTAGCCGCTGACTTGCGGGCTGATGACCGTGACGTAGCCCTTGACGTAAGCGTCGTCTGTCGTCTCCACAGATGTCCTGAAGGGTGGCAGATGCCAGGCATAGAGCACCAGCATGATGCCGCCGATGCCGGCGAGGACGGCAACCACTTCGATGGGAGATCGGACAAGCCTGGACATGGTGCAGCGTTCCTCAGGTCGCGGATGCGGTGGCCGGCGCATCGGCCGGTTTGGTGCGGATGACGGCGATCAGCCGGTTTGCAATCAATACGACAAATGCCAAGGCTGCGATCACCCCGGCCACGAAGAAGGCGTCGCCGAAGGCAAGGCTGTAGGCCTCGCGCGTGACCTGGGCGCCAAGCAGCGTAAGCCCCTCGCCGTTCAGCAGGCGCGAATCGGTAATCACCTTGCCATAGGAGGCTGAAAGCTGCGCTGCCCGCTGGGCAACGATCGGATCGGTGAGCAGGACGTGCTCGACCAGGACGCTGGAGTGGAATTTTTCACGGATGGTGATGAGGGTGCCATAGAAGGCCGTCCCCATCAGCGAGCCGATGCTCTGAGTAAACAGGAAAATCACAAAGAAGGTCACCAGGTAAAACGGTCCCTTCGAAAGCGCGGCGCGGAAACCGGGCGACAGTGCCGGCGGCAGGAACAGCGTGATTCCGGCCGACATCAGCGCCTGGCTGAGATACATCTGCTCGGGACGCGTCAGGCTTGTCACCTGGCTATCCATGAAGGCGGCTGCTATCATCATCGGCAGCGCGATCATCTGGATCTGCCAAGTGTAGCCGACATTCATCAGGGCTGCGCAGGTCAGCCCCCCGACGAGCGAGAACACCAGGATGATGGTGTAGAGCATCTGCAGCTGATCGTAGAGCAGGCCGATATTCTGGTAGTAGATCAGCAGGATAGAATTCTGCTCCGCCGCGATCATGCGGAAGACGAGCAGCACGATGGTCAGGCGCACGTTCGGCCACGTCAGAAGCCAGCGGATATCGATGAGCGGCGTCGTTCGGTCGAGATCGATCACCACCGCCACCGTCAGCGTCGCGATGCTGACGGCGAGGACAACGCCGAGCCATGGCACTTCCAGCCACCAGTAGAGCCGGCCGACGGACAGAACGACGGCGAGACAGCCAAAACCGATGGCGACCAGGAGATAGACGACGATATCGCCGAAGTTGATGATCTTGACCCGCGGCGGGGCAGTCAGCGGCAGGAGATAGATGATCGGCATCACCAAAAGGGCGAGGCCCATTTCCAGCGTGTAGAGACCCCGCCACTCACCGAAATCGAGGAGTGTCGGCGACACCAGCCGCGTGATCGGTGCTGCTAGCGTCGTATTCATCATCGCCAGGCTGAGCCCGACGGTCAGTTTCTTGGCCGGTGGGAATGCCTCGAGCATGTAGAGGAAGCCGAGCGTCGACAATGGCGCTGCGGCAATGCCGCTGAGAAAACGAACGATGACTGCCGATTGGAGATCAGAGACGAACAGATTGAGCAGCGAGGCGACGACGAAGCCGATGATGCTGATCTCGGCGAAATTGCGCACGCCGTACTGCATGCGGATCTTGACCAGAAAGATCGCCAGGCTGACATTCGGCGCCATGTAGGCAGCCGACAGCCAGGCGGATTCCGTTGTCGTCGCGGCAATGGTGCCCTGGATCTGGGTAAGGTTTGCAAGCGCGAGGTTCATCCCCAGCCCCTGCGTCAGAAAGAACATCACCGAGGACAGCATGTAGCCGAGTGCCTTCCATCCCGGCATCGCCGGTGGATCAGCCATTGCAGGCGCCGGTGCCGGGGTGCCGGCAGCGCCACCTGCAGCCTCTCCGTCGGTGGCGGCAACGGCGCTCAAGCTACCTCGTCTTTGCCGATGTTCGGCAGATTTGCCGCCATAGTGCGGATCACCTTGAGCGCGGTCGCCCGATCTGCGTCGGATATGCCTTCGAGGATATCGGCGCGGACCCGCGCTGCCAGCGCGTCGATCTCGATGGCGATGACCTTTCCGGCCTCGGTGGTATGGATCTGCTTGGCGCGGCGGTCGGTCTCGACGGCGCGACGCTCGATAAACTTCTGGCCTTCCATCGCGTCGAGAATGCGCACCAGCGTCGGCGTTTCGAGCTCCAGAAGCTCGGCCAATTCACGCTGGTTGATACCGTCCTTCTTGGCCAGCGCAAAAAACACGCGGGCGCGGGCAAGCGTCATGCCGCGCTTGCGAACAAGAGCATCGAAGCCCGCCCGCAACTTTCTGTTGAAAGCCGAAAGCTCATCGAAGAATTCACGGCTCGTCGCTTTGTCGGGCATGTTTCACGCTTTATCTTGCTCTGAAGGCTGTCAGATTACCGGCTTCTATCATCTTTTCAAGCGACGGCTGTCTCGCGCTCAAAGACAGACAACAGTCAAACAGTCTAATTTGCCTTCCGGCACGGGCGAGTCGGGCACTCCATGCGGAGCAAGCGGCAAATGCAAAGATTGCACGCTTTTTTGTGGCCCTGTGGACAACGGGCATAGGGCGGACGAATCACCCATGCCGGGTGCATTATCGGCCGAACGGCCTTGACGCCCAAGGCCCCAGGGTCGAACACCACCGCGAAGTGAAGGTAGGAGATCGAGATGGATGTGATGAACGACGCAGGTCGCAAGAGCGCAGCACTTGCTCCCGCCGAACAGCATTACCGTGAAGCCCCGAACAACATCGAGGCGGAGCAGGCGCTGCTGGGCGCAATTCTCGTCAACAACGACGCCTATTACCGCGTTTCGGACTTCCTGAAGCCCGTGCATCTCTACGAGCCGCTTCATCGAAGGATTTTCGAGGTTGCCGGCGACATCATCCGCATGGGCAAGATCGCCAACCCGGTGACCATCAAGACCTTCCTGAAGGCCGACGAGAAAGTCGGCGACATGACGGTGGCGCAGTATCTGGCGCGCCTTGCCGCCGAGGCCGTGTCGATCATCAATGCCGAAGACTACGGTCGAGCCATCTACGACCTCGCCCTGCGTCGGGCGCTGATCACAATCGGCGAGGACGTGGTCAACATCGCCTATGACGCACCGCTGGACATGCCGCCGCAAAGCCAGATCGAGGATACCGAGCGCCGGCTGTTCGAACTCGCTGAAAACGGTCGCTACGACGGCGGTTTCCAGGCCTTCAACGATGCTGTCGCCATGGCAATCGACATGGCTGCCGTCGCCAAGGAGCGCGATGGCGGGCTTTCGGGCATCTCTACCGGTATCCATTCGCTCGACAGCAAGATGGGCGGACTGCAGCGCTCGGACTTGATCGTGCTGGCCGGACGCCCCGGCATGGGCAAGACGTCCCTCGCCACCAACATCGCCTATAACATCGCCGCCGCCTACGAGGGCGAAGTGCAGGCAGACGGCTCGACCAAGGCGAAGAACGGCGGCGTCGTCGGCTTCTACTCGCTGGAAATGTCGTCGGAACAGCTGGCGACGCGTATCATCTCCGAGCAGACGGAAGTCTCCTCGTCGAAGATCCGCCGAGGCGACATCAACGACGCCGATTTCGAAAAGCTCGTCGCCTGCTCGATGATGATGCAGAAGGTGCCTCTTTTCATCGACCAGACCGGTGGTATCTCGATCGCCCAGCTCGCCGCCCGCGCCCGCCGCCTGAAGCGCCAGCGGGGCCTCGACGTGCTCGTCATCGACTATATCCAGCTGATGACCGGTTCGGGCAAATCGGGTGAGAACCGTGTGCAGGAAGTGACCCAGATCACCACCGGCCTGAAGGCGCTGGGCAAGGAACTGAATGTGCCGATCATTGCCCTGTCGCAGCTGTCGCGTCAGGTGGAAAATCGCGACGACAAGCGGCCGCAGCTTTCGGACTTGCGTGAATCGGGCTCGATCGAGCAGGACGCTGACGTCGTGCTGTTCGTGTATCGCGAGGAATATTACGTCAAGAACCAGGAGCCCCGCGATCCGGCCGACCCGAAGTATAACGAGTGGGAACAGCTGTTCGAGAAGGTCAAGGGCACCGCCGACGTTATCATCTCGAAGCAGCGCCATGGACCGACCGGCACCGTAAAGCTCGCCTTCCAGGCCGAGTTCACGCGCTTCGCAGATCTCGCGGATTCGTCGTTCACGCCGTACGAGGAGCATTAATGCCAGGCTACGCGGGATTGGCAGCCGGGGCCGTCTTCATTTCAACCTGAATCGGCTCTATCATGATTGGGCTCAGTTCTCTCCTGCCAATTCCATTGAGGTTTCATGACCGACCTTTCCGAAGACTTCGACGATGAACTCGATGCCTTTGACGCCGCCGGCCTGCGGCTGACGGTCGATCTGGGGGCATTGGTCGCCAACTGGCAGGACATGGCCCGGCGATCCGGCCGCGCCCGTACCGCCGCTGTCGTCAAGGCAGATGCCTATGGCCTCGGTATTGAGGAGGTCGGCGAAACCCTTTACATCGCCGGAGCCCGCGACTTTTTCGTCGCCACCGTCGAGGAAGGCGTCACGCTGCGACTCTATGCGCCCGATGCCCGCATCTTCGTGCTTGCGGGGATCTGGCCTGGCATGCAGCGGCTGTTTTTCGAAAACGATCTGGTTCCAATCATATCGTCCGAGGAGCAATTGGCTTTCTGGATGGCCGTTGTGGCCGACTATGGCGAATATCCTTGCGCGTTGCAGGTCGATACCGGCTTCAACCGGCTGGGCCTGACAGTTCCGGAGGCAATGGCGCTCGCCGACGACGTGTCCCGTCCCGCCAGCTTTTCGCCAGTACTGGTGGTCAGCCACCTTGCCTGCGGCGACGATCCGGCCTCGCCGATGAACCGGCAGCAGCTCGATTCATTCCGGCAAGTCAGCCGCGCCTTCGAAGGCATCGAATCGAGCCTGTCCGCATCGGCCGGCATTTTTCTCGGCCCGGAATACCATTTCGACGTGACCCGCCCCGGTATCGCACTCTATGGCGGCGAGGCTGTGCCCGGTGTGGCCAACCCCATGCGCCCGGTCGCCACCGCCGAAGCCCGAGTCCTGCAGGTGCGGCAAGTGAAAGCCGGCGAAGCCGTCAGCTATGGCCGCGCCATGCAGCTGACCCGCGACAGCACATTGGCGGTCGTATGCGCCGGCTATGCGGACGGGTACATGCGCAGCCAGTCGAGCGGCGGCGTGCCGTTGCGCCAGACAGGGATCGCCGCCGGCCACGGCTTCATCGCCGGCTATCGCGTGCCCGTCGCCGGCCGCATCACCATGGACCTGACGATCTTCGATATCACCGACCTGCCGGACGGGCTCGTTCGGGCCGGCGACTACGTGGAACTTTTCGGCAGCAATATCCGCGTCGACGATGCTGCCCGCGCCGCCGGCACCATCGGCTACGAAATGCTCACCAGCATGGGCCTCCGCCACCAGCGGCGGTATCTGGTCGAGGAGCCATGAGGCTTCCACCGCTTGCCTGCCTGTGTTAAGCGTGAACAAAAGGAGACCGTGATGACGGATATCCATCTCAGCGACGAAGACCGCGCCTTTATCGAAGACCAGGTTCAAGCCGGCGTACATCCTGATGCGGGTGCTGTTATTTCCGCCGGGCTCCGTCTGCTTGGGAGCAACGAAGGCAAGCTGGCAGAGTTGCGCCGTCTTATCCAGGAGGGCATCGACGACGTGGACGCAGGACGCGTGATGGAGTTTGAGACCGCCGAGGATCTAACAGCCCATATCAGGCAGATGGCCGAGGAGCAGAAAAATGCGATCGCGTCGCCTGGTAATGTCGCACAGGTCCCTAAACGATCTACTCGGCATTCATAATTACATTGCGGATTCCAATCCCGTTGCCGCCTTGCAGTTGCTGAACGACATAAACCGGCAGCTGAAGTGGATGGCGCAAACGGGCGTTACCGGGGTGCCTCGTCCTTTCATTCCAGGTTTGCGAGCTTTCCCCTACCGAGAGCGATGCATCTATTTTTTCGTATCTGAAAACGCGATGACGGTGATGCGCATATTGCATGGCCGTCAAAATACGTCCGCCGAAGATTTTACCGAAAGCATTCCCTGATGGCCAAGGCCAGAACTCAATTCATCTGCCAGAACTGCGGCACCATCCACAATCGCTGGGCCGGAAAATGCGAATCCTGTGGTGCGTGGAACACCATCGTCGAGGAAGACCCGATGGGCGGCATCGGCTCCGGCCCTGGCCGCGTGCCAAAGAAGGGCAGAGCGGTGACGCTGGTGGCGCTGTCCGGCGAAATCGAGGAAGCACCGCGGATCTATACCGGCATTTCCGAACTCGACCGGGCGACGGGCGGCGGCTTTGTGCGTGGCTCGGCAGTGCTCGTCGGCGGCGATCCGGGCATCGGCAAGTCGACGCTGCTGATGCAGGCGGCAGCTGCCCTTGCGCGCCGAGGCCACAAGATCGTCTACGTCTCGGGCGAAGAGGCGGTTGCCCAGATCCGACTGCGGGCACAGCGGCTGAAGGCCGCCGATACCGACGTGATGCTGGCGGCCGAGACGAATGTCGAGGATATCCTGGCGACGCTCGCCGATGGCAAGCGACCGGATCTGGTCATCATCGATTCCATCCAGACCCTGTGGAGCGAGCTTGCCGAATCGGCGCCCGGCACCGTCACCCAGGTGCGCACCGGCGTGCAGGCGATGATCCGCTTTGCCAAGCAGACGGGCTCCGCCATGGTGCTGGTCGGCCATGTCACCAAGGATGGCCAGATCGCCGGGCCGCGGGTCGTCGAGCACATGGTCGATGCAGTGCTCTATTTCGAGGGCGACCGTGGTCACCACTACCGTATCCTGCGCACCGTCAAGAACCGCTTCGGCCCGACGGACGAGATCGGCGTTTTCGAGATGTCCGATATCGGGCTTCGCGAAGTCGCCAACCCGTCGGAGCTTTTTCTGGGTGAGCGCAATTCCAAATCGCCGGGTGCTGCCGTCTTTGCCGGCATGGAGGGAACGCGGCCGATCCTCGTCGAGGTGCAGGCGCTGGTGGCGCCAACGTCGCTCGGAACAGCACGGCGCGCGGTCGTCGGCTGGGATTCGTCGCGGCTATCGATGATCCTTGCGGTGCTCGAGGCCCACTGCGGCGTGCGGCTCGGCAGCCACGATGTCTACCTGAACATCGCCGGCGGCTACCGGATTTCGGAGCCGGCGGCCGACCTTGCGGTGGCCTCTGCACTGGTTTCATCCCTTGCCGGTATTGCCCTTCCCGCCGATTGCGTCTATTTCGGCGAAGTCAGTCTTTCTGGCGCCGTGCGGCCCGTGGGCCATACGGCACAACGCCTGAAGGAAGCCGAGAAGCTGGGCTTTGCGCAAGCGCTCCTACCATCCGGCTCGGCTGAACTGCCGAAAGGCAGCGGCGGCCGCTGGAACGAGATCGACAGCCTGACCGACATGGTGGTCAGGGTCGCCGGATCGAAGGGCGCACTGCGGCCGACGGAAGACGAGGACTGAACCTTTTCGCTCTGGCGACGAGGCAAGACGCATTCAGGCAGACGATAGCCATGGCGCCCATGGCAGGTCTTGGAGTAAAGTATAGATGCCCATTACGATTTTCGACGGTATTGTTATCGGCGTCGTGCTGTTTTCCGCCGTTCTCGCCATGGTACGCGGCTTCTCCCGCGAAATTCTGTCGATCGTCAGCTGGGGCGGCTCGGCCGTTGCGGCCTACTATCTTTACCCCAAGCTGGTGCCATACGCCAAGCACTACACCGATGACGACCGCATCGCCATCGTCGGCTCGGCCGCAGTCGTCTTCCTCATCGCGCTGATCATCATCTCCTTCATCACCATGAAGATCGCCGATTTCATCATCGACAGCCGCATCGGCGCGCTCGACCGCACACTCGGTTTCCTTTTCGGCGCCGCCCGTGGCGTGCTGCTGCTGGTCGTCGCCGTTGCCTTCTGGAACTGGCTCGTCGACGAGCCGCACCGCCCCGATTGGGTCAACAATGCCAAGTCCAAGCCTTTCCTCGATTCGATGGTGGTCAAGCTGGAGGCTGCATTGCCGGAGAAATTCGCGCAGATGATCCGGACCAACGTTATCGACAAGATCCAGCCGGAAAAGCAGCAGTTGAACGATGACGCGGCCGCACCGAGCGATGCAGCCCCATCGGACGACGCACCGGCTTCGCCAGCGGCACCGACGACGACACCTGCCGCTCCGGCGACGAATAATTGACGCTGCGTCACCAGGCTTGACCCGTTTGGCTGGCATCGCCATCTGATCGGCATCGACGACCCTATCCGGCCAGGCATATCGCCCGGCCGGATTTTCAGTTATTTTGGATCCCAGCCCCAGCGCTGCCCGAACCCCGTGAGAGCAAAGGCCTTCAGCCATGACCCTGTCACCATCCCCTGCAATCGATAACGACATCGACGGAGATACGCTGCACGAAGAGTGCGGCGTATTCGGTATTCTCGGCCACTCCGACGCGGCAACGCTGACGGCGCTCGGCCTGCACGCCCTGCAGCACCGCGGCCAGGAAGCAGCCGGCATGGTCGTCTTCGATGGCCAGCGCTTTCATTCGGAGCGCCGCATGGGTCTGGTCGGCGACCACTACACGGATCCGGCAACCCTTGCCCGCCTGCCCGGCGACCGTGCCATCGGCCATGTCCGTTACTCGACCACGGGCGAGACGATCCTTCGCAACGTCCAGCCGCTGTTTGCCGAACTGGAAGTCGGCGGCATCGCTATTGCCCATAACGGCAACTTCACGAACGGCCTGACAATGCGCCGCATGCTGATTGCCGATGGCGCCATCTGCCAGTCGACGTCGGACACCGAAGTCGTGCTGCACTTGATCGCCCGCTCCAAGCATGCTTCCTCTTCCGACCGCTTCATCGATGCTATCCGCCAGATGGAAGGCGGTTACTCGATGCTGGCGATGACCCGTACCAAGCTCATTGCCGCCCGCGATCCGATCGGCATCCGGCCGCTGGTCATGGGCGAACTCGATGGCAAGCCGATCTTCTGTTCCGAGACCTGCGCGCTCGACATCATCGGCGCAAAATACATCCGCGACGTCGAGAACGGCGAAGTCATCATCTGCGAGATCCAGAGCGACGGCTCGATCACCATCGATTCGCGCAAGGCCGATCAGCCCAAGCCCGAGCGGCTGTGCCTGTTCGAATATGTCTACTTCGCGCGCCCGGACTCTGTTGTCGGCGGCCGCAACGTCTACGTCGCCCGTCGCAACATGGGCATCAATCTGGCCAATGAAGCGCCGGTCGAGGCTGACCTCGTCGTTCCCGTGCCGGATGGCGGCACGCCGGCGGCAATCGGCTACGCGCAGGCGAGCGGCATACCGTTCGAGCTTGGGATCATCCGCAACCACTATGTCGGACGAACCTTCATCGAGCCGACCCAGTCGATCCGCGCCTTCGGCGTCAAGCTGAAGCACTCCGCCAACCGCGCAATCCTCGAAGGCAAGCGCGTCGTGCTCGTCGACGATTCCATCGTCCGCGGCACGACATCGGTAAAGATCGTCCAGATGATCCGCGAGGCCGGCGCCAGCGAGGTGCACATCCGCGTTGCCAGCCCGATGATCTATTTCCCGGATTTCTACGGCATCGATACGCCTGACGCCGACAAGCTGCTGGCCAACCAGTATGAGAACCTCGAAGCCATGTGTGCCTTCATCGGCGCCGACAGCCTCGCCTTCCTGTCCATCGACGGTCTCTACAGGGCTGTCGGCGGTGAGCCGCGCGATCCCGTTGCACCCCAGTTCACCGACCACTATTTCACCGGCGACTATCCGACCCGGTTGCTCGATCGGGAAAGCATCAACAATGTCCGCAAGCTATCGGTGCTTGCCGGCAACGGTTGAGGCCGAGAGCCGCGCTTGATGGACTGACCGATAGTCTGTTATGGGGCATATTATCGCCCCATAAAATTGCGAACGGAACTCGGTATCATGAGCGTCAACCTGCAGGACAAGATTGCCCTGGTCACCGGCGCCTCGCGCGGCATCGGATATTTCACCGCTCTGGAACTGGCCAAGGCAGGCGCGCACGTCATCGCCTGCGCCCGCACGGTCGGCGGACTGGAGGAGCTGGACGACGCCATCAAGGCTGTCGGTGGACGTTCAACGCTGGTGCCCTTCGACCTTGCCGACATGGATGCCATCGACAGGCTCGGCGGCTCGATCTTCGAGCGCTGGGGCAAGCTCGATATCCTCGTTGCCAATGCCGGTGTGCTCGGGACAATTTCGCCGATCGGCCATGTCGAGGCGAAGGTCTTCGAGAAGGTCATGACGATCAATGTCACCGCCACCTGGCGACTGATCCGGTCAGTAGAGCCACTGCTGATGCGCTCCGAGGCCGGTCGCGCCGTCATCCTGTCGTCTTCCGCCGCTCATAAATGCCGTGCGTTCTGGGGGCCCTACTCAGCCTCCAAGGCGGCCGTCGAAGCCCTGGCCCGCACCTGGGCCGGAGAAACACACGGCACACCGCTGCGCATCACCAGCCTCGACCCGGGCGCCACCCGCACTGCCATGCGGGCACTGGCGATGCCCGGAGAAGACCCCGAGACCGTGCAGCATCCCCGCGATGTAGCCGAGGTCATCATGGGGCTGGTTGGACCCGATGTAACGGAGACTGGCAAGCTGTTCGTGGTGCGGGAGAACAGGCTGGTGGATTACCGGTTGCCGGAATAGGTGGCCGCGAGCGGGGTTGCATGCTAACATTGCATTGCCGGGAATAAAGCGACATCGCTTTCACTGGCCCGACGTGGTCGACCACGGAATTGAGGATCGTGCGATGACAAGCAAAGCCCAGCATGTTGTGCCCCAAGCGGGAAAGTGGAGCGTCAGAAAGGCAGGCTCGGCGCGTTCTACCAGTGTTCACGCCACCCAAGATGAAGCCATCAAGGCCGCGACCGCAATCGCTCGAAACTACGGAACCGAACTTTACATTCACGGCGAAGACGGACGAATTCGCGAGCGGAACACGTTTGGCGAAAACCACGCTCAATCGAAGCGTTAGAGTGGCGCAACCTCCGTTCGAACGCTCGGTTTTTATCAATTGTCCGTTTGACGAAGCCTTTGCGCCGATCCTTCAAGCCATTGCATTCTGCGTGGTTTTTCTCGGATTCTTTCCTCGATTGGCCCCAGAAAACCGTGACAATGCGGCAAGCCGCCTCGAAAAGATCGTTGAACTTATCAAGGGCTCGAAGTACGGAATCCATGATCTGAGCCGTTGCCAGGCTACCTCTATCGGGCAATACTCTCGCATGAATATGCCGTTCGAGCTCGGAATGGATCATGCCTGCAAGCGGTTCGGAAATTCCCCGTTGTCGGAAAAGGTCATTTTGATCCTCGAACAGGAGCGCTTCGACTATCAAAAGTCGCTGTCCGACATCGCCGGCTGGGACATCCAAGCACACCAGGGCGACTTTGCAAAAGCCGTCAGGCATGTTCGAACGTGGCTCGTCGCTCAACCCTCAACGGCAAGGGTAAGCCCCTCCAAGATACTCGGGGAATATCTGGCTTTTCAGGAATGGTATTGGAAACGCGAACTCGCAGCCGGGTCGTCCGAGGAGGATATCAGGGAGTATCCGACTGTCGAAGTAATCGAGGCCATGCATGAGTGGAAGCGTCAGGCATGAGGCAATAAATCGCAAGACTACATCCGCGATGCCTCCGCTGCTCTTGACCAAAATCCCGTGCCGCGCCATAAAGCCAGCCATGAAAACAGCTATTTGCAGCATCTGCCGGAAAATTATTCGCTAGCGCACCGCTGGCCTGGCCGTTTTCGTCTCCCCATTGCGCAAAGATGAGAAACGCCCGGTCCGCCGGCCGCGACGATTTTTTTCGATCGTGCATCTGGGAGAGTGGACATGGGCGGGACGCCTGAGCTGAAATTTTACAATACCCTGACGCGCGAAAAGAGCGTGTTCGTGCCGATCGATGCGAGCAATGTCCGCCTCTATGTCTGCGGTCCGACCGTCTACGACTTCGCCCATATCGGCAACGCCCGCCCGGCCATCGTCTTCGACGTGCTGTTCCGGCTTCTCAGGCAGGTCTATGGGTCGGAGCACGTCACATATGTGCGCAACATCACTGACGTCGACGACAAGATCAACGCCCGCGCCCTTCGCGACTATCCGGGCATGGCGCTCAATGCCGCCATCCGGCTGGTCACGGAAAAGACCGACAACCAGTACCAGAAGGATGTGATGGCGCTCGGCTGCCTCGAGCCGACCGTGCAGCCGCGCGCCACTGACAACATCGGCCAGATGATTTCGATCATCGAGGCGCTGGTGGAGAAAGGCCATGCCTATGCGGCGGCGGGCGAGGTGCTGTTCGACACGAAGTCGATGGCGGATTACGGCCAGCTGTCGAAGCGAAATCTCGACGAGCAGCAGGCAGGCGCCCGGGTCGCAGTCGATGTTCACAAGAAGAACCCCGGCGACTTCGTGCTGTGGAAACTGTCCGATGCCGATGAACCCGGCTGGGACAGCCCCTGGGGCCGTGGCCGGCCGGGCTGGCATATCGAATGCTCGGCGATGAGCCGCCGGTACCTCGGCGACGTCTTCGATATCCACGGCGGCGGCCTCGACCTGATCTTCCCGCACCATGAGAACGAGATCGCCCAGTCCCGTTGCGCTCACGGCACGGCTGTGATGGCCAATGTCTGGATGCACAACGGCTTCCTGCAGGTCGAAGGCCGCAAGATGTCGAAATCCGACGGCAACTTCGTCACCATCGCCGAGCTCCTGGAAACCGACAAGCTTGGCGGCCGGACATGGCCCGGCGAAGTCCTTCGGCTGGCGATGCTGATGACGCATTACCGCGAGCCGATCGACTTTTCAGTGAAACGGCTGGAGGAAGCCGAACGGCTGATCGCCAAATGGCCGGCTGCCGGCCCCTCGGACGCGGCACCGGCCCCCTCGGTGGTCGATGCGTTGGCCGACGATCTGAACACCGTTGTTGCCGTTCAGGCATTGCATGCGCTTGCCCAGGCCGCCAATACCGATCCGGCGGTGCTGCCGGTGTTTGCCGCAAGCGCTGCGCTGCTCGGCGTGCTGCCCGACAAAAAGGACGTCGGCGCCGATCTGACGGCGGCGATCGATGCGCTGGTGCAGATGCGCCTTGAACTGCTGAAGGCAAAGAATTTCGCCGAGGCCGACAAGGTTCGCGACGAGCTCTCTGCCAAGGGTGTGCAGCTGAAGGACGGCAAGGACGCCTCGACCGGCGAACGGGTCACCACCTGGGAGATCAAGCGGTGATACCTGCAGCTGCCGCGGCATACCCCCCTCTGTCACCTTCGGTGACATCTCCCCCACGAGGGGGGAGATTGGGTGGGTGTGGCGATGTCCATGCTGATACGGTATCCTCTCTTGATCTCAGGCAGATATTGCCAGAAACTCCACGGGTCGTAGCGGGGCAAGACCGTGCCGCCAGCCAATCTCCCCCCTTGTGGGGGAGATGTCACGCAGTGACAGAGGGGGGTAACGTGCCGCATACGCCCATCCCTCCAAAAATGCGTTCCAACGCCCGCCAGATGCGCAAGGCGCTGACCGACGCAGAACTGAAACTCTGGAACGAGATGCGTGCCCACCGCCTGATGGGTCTCAGTTTCCGCCGCCAGATGCCGATCGCCGGCTACATCGTCGATTTTGCCTGTCCCAGCCACCGGCTGATCGTTGAAGTCGATGGCTCCCAGCATGGCGCTTCAGAGGCGGTTTCCTACGACAAGCAGCGAACGCTCCGCCTGCAGCAAGACGGCTGGACAGTTCTCCGCTTCTGGAACGACGACATCCTCAAGGACATCGGCGCCGTCTGCCTTCACATCGTCCTCTCAACGGGAGACCACAGGCCATGACACAACTCACCAGAAGCGGCGGCTGCCAATGCGGTGCGGTGCGGTTCAGGATCACGGGAGCGCTCGGGCGGCCGTCGATCTGTCACTGTCGCATGTGCCAGAAGCAGTTCGGCGGCCTGTTTTCGGCGCTGGTTACAGCGCCCGCGGATGCTACCGAATGGACGCGCGGGGCACCCAGCTATTTTCGCTCGTCGGTCAACATCGAGCGCGGATTTTGCAGCGAGTGCGGCACGCCCCTCACCTACCGGCATCCCGGTGGCCTCGAGATTGCCATCGGCGCCTTCGACGAGCGTGACGACCTGGCCCCGCAGCTCCAGGTCAATCATACCGCCCGCCTGCCATGGATAGAAACGATCTTCGAGCAGCCCGTTCACACGGACCCGGATTTCTACGCCCGCCAGGAAGCGATCATCTCCTTCCAGCACCCCGACCACGACACCGACACCTGGCCCTCCAAAGGTTTGAACCTATGACCGAAGTCCTGCGTACCCTCTACCCCGAGATCGAACCCTATGCCTCCGGCCACCTTGATGTCGGAGATGGCCATGTCGTCTACTGGGAGCGCATAGGTACGCCCGGTGCAAAGCCAGCGGTCTTCCTGCACGGCGGCCCTGGGGGCACGATATCGCCGAGCCATCGGCGGCTGTTCGATCCGACGCTCTATGACGTGACGCTGTTCGACCAGCGCGGTTGCGGCAAGTCGACGCCGGCGGCGGATCTGAATGCCAACACCACCTGGCATCTGGTCGATGACATCGAACGGCTGCGGGAAATGGCCGGCGTGGAGAAATGGCTGGTGTTCGGCGGTTCCTGGGGATCGACGCTGGCGCTGGCCTATGCGGAAAAGTTTCCGGAGCGGGTGAGCGAGCTGGTGGTGCGTGGCATCTACACGCTGACCAAGGCCGAGCTCGACTGGTACTACCAGTTCGGCGTCTCCGAAATGTTTCCCGACAAGTGGGAGCGCTTCGTCGCCCATATTCCGGCTGACGAGCGCCACGAGATGATGCTCGCCTATCACCGCCGCCTGACCCATGAGGACAGCCATGTGCGCCTCGCCGCCGCCAAGGCCTGGTCGATCTGGGAAGGCGAGACGATCACGCTGCTGCCGGAACCTTCCACGAGCACAGCGTTCGAGGGTGATGAATTCGCCTATGCCTTTGCGCGCATCGAGAACCATTTCTTCGTCAACGCCGGCTGGCTCGAGGAAGGTCAGCTGATCCGTGACGCGGTGCGCCTGAAGGACATTCCCGGCGTGATCGTGCACGGGCGCTATGACATGCCCTGCCCGGCAAAATATGCGTGGGCGCTCCACAAGGCCTGGCCGAAGGCGGAGTTTCACCTGATCGAGGGGGTCGGACACGCCTATTCCGAACCCGGCATTCTCGACCAGCTGATCCGCGCGACCGACCGGTTTGCGGGTAAGATAGACAGCTGACCGGGCGCGAGGGAGGAAGGCATGCGAGACATTCTAACTGGCGGCTGCCAATGCGGCGCGATCCGCTTTAGGGTACTGGGGGCGATCAGCCACCAGGCGATCTGTCACTGCCGGATGTGCCAGAAGGCCGTCGGATCGATCTCGTGGCCGTTTTTTACCGTCGCCACCGACGATCTCGAGTGGTCGAGAGGCCTGCCCGCTTCTTATAGAAGTTCAGAGGCTGCGGAGCGCGGGTTCTGCTCGCGATGCGGCACTCCCTTGACGTTCAAGGCTGTTGGCAGCGATCAGATCGACATATCGATCGGCAGCCTGGATAATCCGGCCAAAGTTGAGCCGAAGGGGCAGCACTGGACGAGCAGCAAGGTGCCCTGGTTCGATACGCAGCCGCATCTGCCGTCGATCTCCAGCACCGCCTCGCCCGAGGAAATGCTCAATCGACGCCCCCATCAACATCCCGATCACGATACGACCGAATGGCCACTCCCATGAAAGAGCGCATCTATCTGTTCGACACGACGCTGCGCGACGGCCAGCAGACCCCCGGCGTCGATTTCTCGGTCGAGGACAAGATCGCTATTGCGAGCCTGCTAGACGATTTCGGGCTCGACTATATCGAGGGCGGCTATCCCGGCGCCAATCCGACCGACACGGCCTTTTTCGGCCAGAAGCGCACGAAAAATGCATCCTTCGTCGCTTTCGGCATGACCAAGCGGGCCGGCGTCTCGGCGTCGAACGATCCGGGGCTGGCAGGCCTGCTGCAGGCCAGCTGCGATGCCATCTGTTTCGTCGCCAAGAGCTGGGACTACCATGTCGAAGTCGCACTCGGGATCTCGAACGCGGAAAATCTCGACTGTATCACCGAGAGCGTCAAGGCGGCTGTCGGCGCAGGCAAGGAAGCGCTGGTCGATTGCGAACACTTCTTCGACGGCTATAAGGCAAACCCCGGTTATGCGCTGGCCTGCGCCAGGTCCGCCTATGCGGCAGGCGCCCGGTGGGTGGTTCTCTGCGACACCAACGGCGGCACCCAGCCATCGGAAATCCGTGCCATCATCGAAGCCGTCATTGCCGAGGGCGTGCCCGGCGAAGCGCTCGGCATCCACGCCCATAACGACACCGGCCAGGCGGTCGCCAATTCGCTGGCGGCCGTGGAGGCCGGCGTGCGGCAGATACAGGGGACGCTCAACGGCCTCGGCGAGCGCTGCGGCAATGCCGATCTGGTGACACTGATCCCGACATTGGCGCTGAAGAGCGCCTACAACAGCCGCTTCGAGACCGCCATCGACGGCGAGCGGCTGATTGGGCTGACCGGCCTGTCGCATGCCTTCGACGAACTGCTGAACCGGTCGCCGAACCACCAGGCACCCTATGTCGGCGGTTCGGCCTTTGCGACCAAAGCGGGTATCCATGCCTCGGCGCTGCTGAAAGATCCGCGCACCTACGAGCACGTGCCGCCGGAAAGCGTCGGCAATTTTCGCAAGGTTATGGTCTCCGACCAGGGCGGAAAGGCCAATTTCATCAATGCGCTGAAGCGGCGCGGCATTACCGTCGCCAAGGACGATCCGAAGCTCGATCGGCTGATTTCTATCGTCAAGGAGCGGGAATCCTTCGGCTATGCCTATGAGGGGGCCGACGCCAGTTTCGAGTTGCTGGCACGCCGGACACTCGGAACCATCCCGGAATTCTTCTCGATCGACGGCTTTCGGGTGATGGTCGAACGTCGCTTCGATTCGCACGGGCGGGTGAAGACCGTCTCGGAAGCCGTGGTGCGGCTGATCATCGACGGCAAGACGATCATGTCGGTGGCGGAGGGAGACGGTCCGGTCAACGCGCTCGACCTGGCGCTGCGCCGCGATTTCGGCAAATACCAGGCCGAGATCGAGGACCTCGTGCTCGCCGACTTCAAGGTGCGTATCCTCAATGGCGGCACCGAGGCGATCACCCGGGTGCTGATCGAATCGAACGACAGCGACGGGGTGCGCTGGTGGACGGTCGGCGTATCCGAAAACATCATCGACGCCTCGTTCGAAGCGTTGACGGATTCGGTGGTCTACAAGCTGATGAAAAATCGCCATATGGCCGGCAAGATCGCCGCAGAGTGAGCGCCACGAATAGGTCCGTCAAGGAAATGAATTGGTGAAGTGCGGGCGCATCGGCTAATCGGACCATAACAACAAAATATGGAACCATCCGATGTCTGCCGATGCAACCGCTACCCTGATGAAGAACGAAGACAGTCCGCGCGGTTTTGCCTTTGCGCTGGCGGCCTATCTGTTCTGGGGAATACTGCCGCTCTACATGAAAGCGCTCGCCCATATCCCGGCAGCCGAGGTCATCGCCCATCGCATCGTCTGGTCTGTGCCTGTGGCGGGCGCCGTCCTGCTGTTCCTCGGGCGGACGGGCGACCTGAAGGCGGCGCTCAGGAGCCCTCGGACCATCGCGCTGGCCTCGATGACGGCATTGCTTGTGACGATCAACTGGGGGACCTATGTCTGGGCGATCGGCAATGGCCACTCGCTGGATGCGGCACTCGGCTATTTCATCAATCCGCTGTTCAGCATCGCGCTCGGGGCGCTGCTGCTCAAGGAGAGGATCTCGGTGCCGCAGCTGGTCGCAATCCTGCTCGCCGCTATCGCGGTAGTCATCCTCGCGGTGGACGCCGGGCGCCCACCCTGGGTGGCGCTGCTGCTGACGCTGTCATGGGGGCTGTACGCCTTTTTCCGAAAGACGCTGCCGGTCGGGCCGAACCAGGGATTTTTCCTTGAAGTGCTGCTGCTCAGCCTGCCGGCGCTCGGTTACATCATCTATCTCGAAAGCATCGGCCAGGGCCATCTCTATGCCACTGGCGCCAACGATACGATGTTGCTGGTCGGCTGCGGCCTCGTCACCGCCCTGCCCTTGATGATCTATGCCAACGGCGCAAAGTTGCTACGCCTGTCGACGATCGGCATCCTGCAGTACATCGTGCCGACAATGGTTTTCCTGCTGGCCGTGTTCGTTTTCCATGAACCGCTCGGCACGGCCCGCATGATTGCTTTCCCGCTGATCTGGACCGGGCTCGTGCTCTACACGTGGTCGATGCTGAAAACCAGCCGCGGGCGCTGAGCCCGCCACCGGTCTACATCTTGGAAATCACGTTCTCGTCGCCCGCCCGACCGGCCTTCGTCTCGGCGGCGTGGGCGAGAACCGCGGGGACGATATCGGCGACGGCATCGATGACCATCGGCTGGACCCTGTGGGCGGTGTGGACGAAACCCTCGCCGGTCATGTGACGGATCAGCTCCATCATCGGATCCCAGAACCCGTTGATATTGGCAAAGACCATCGGCTTTTCGTGCTGGCCAAGCTGCGCCCAGGTCATGATCTCGACGATTTCCTCGAGTGTCCCGATGCCGCCCGGCAATGCCACGAAGGCATCTGCCCGCTCGAACATCCGGTGCTTGCGGGTGTGCATGTCGGGGGTGATGATCAGCTCGTCGAGCTGGCCGAGCGAATGGCGCGTCGCTTCCATGTCGACGAGGAATTCCGGGATGATCCCGGTCACCTGCCCGCCATTGGACAGCACGCCGGAGGCAACGGCACCCATGATGCCTTTTGTGCCGCCACCATAGACGAGGCGAAGGCCGCTTTCGGCAATCGCCTTGCCCAGCGCGCGGCCGGCTTCCATGTGGGCAGGGTCACGTCCGGGGCGGGAGCCGCAATAGACGCAGATGGATTGAATTGGCAAAGATTCTTGATTCATGCCTGCAAACAACAATGCAGCAGATGCCCAGTCAAGAAATTTAACGGAAAACCTGTGCCTCATTCCCCGGAAATAGCTGAGCAAGCTTGTAAAAGCAGCGGAAATCGTTAGCAATTTTTATAACTGCGACGACGATGCCGCCTGGAGACCTTGATGATGAAGAACCGCGCCGGATTGCTGGCCTTGTTGGTGCTGGTAATTGCGACCATCCTGATGGTCTTCTTCGTGCTGCCGCGCATCGGCAGCGACAAGAAGCCGATCGGCGACGCCATCAACCAGGCAAGCTCGCAGGTGGGCAACATCATTGCCGACAATACCGCGAAACCGGCGGATACACCGGCAAAGACCGCAGATGCGACGGCGCCAGCTGCAGAGGGAGCTGCCAAGTCGGCAGCACCGGCAACGGCACCTTCGCCAGCGCCCGTCGACATCGCTGTCATGATCGGCGCCCTCAAGGACAAGGCTACCACCTCGCTTGCTGAACTCAAGGCGCTGTTTGCCGATGGCAAGGGCCCGACGGAGGACGTATTCGATGCCGCAAAGACCAAGACAATCAACAGCCTGCAGGCAATCGTCGATGTCGCGAAACCCGACAATGCAGATCCGGCGACCGCAACTCTGATCGACAAGTCGCATCAGGGTGCCGGCAAGGCCCTGGCCGTCATCAAGGCGCTTCCGGAAAACATCGCCGATGCCGTCGCCGCAATCGACCGTGCCCGCGCTGTCCTGCTTGGCGATCCCACACCGCTGGCACAGGCGCCGGCCGCCCCCATTAAGCCGGCCTTCGACGTGTTGCGCGTCGAGCCCGATGGCTCAACTGTCATCGCCGGCCGTGCCGCGCCAGGCACCAAGCTCGACATCATCGACGGCGACAAGGTGATCAACTCGACCGAAGTCGGGCCGGGAGGCGATTTCGCTGCCGTGCTCGACAATCCACTTCCCGCCGGCGACCACGAGATCACCCTGAAATCGACTGGCAAGGACGGCACATCCGTCATCTCCGAGGAGACAGCAACGGTCTCTATCCCGAAGGATGGCTCTTCGCAGCTGCTGGCGATGGTCACCAAGCCCGGCGAGGCAAGCCGCATCATGACCGCTCCGGAAGCCAAGCAGCCGCGTGTCACGGCACCGGCCACCAAGTCGGCTGCGACGCCGGCTCCTTCGGCAGCGCCTGATGCCACCACCGCACCTGCAACGGCGCAGGCCGATGCTGCCGCAACGGCAGCCGATGCCGGCACACCACCGGCGACCACCGATCATGCAGGACTGGTCATCAGCGCTGTCGAGGTCGAGAACGACCATCTTTTCGTCGCCGGTGCCACGCGCGCAAATCTCAAGGTCCGCGCCTATGCCGACGAAAAGCAGATCGGCGAGAGCACGGCCGGCGGCGACGGCCATTTCGTCATCGACGGCGCCATGCCATTGGCGGTCGGCGATCATAAGATCCGGGTCGATGGCCTGGATGCCAACGGTAAGGTCATCGTGCGCACGGCAGTCAATTTCAACCGTCCGGAAGGAAGCCAGCTGACAGTTGCCGCCCAGTCGCCGGCCGCCGCCGCTGTTAACCCGGCGCCTGCCGGAGCGCTCGACGAGGGGCAGCTCGGCAAGCTGCGCAGCGATCTTGGACGTGCCTTTGCGCTGCTCAAGGGCCTTTTCCAGGGTGGCCAGATGCCGGGCAACGAACAGCTAGCCGCTGCCCGCTCCGGCACGGAGTTTGCCCTGAAGGGGCTGCGCGATTTCCGCCCAGCCATCGATGCCAGCGCGGCCCTGAAACAGGCCGCGTCCATGGCATCCGACGGCGCTGGCAAGGCACTGGCCCTGCTGGAACCGCTGCCGCGCGATCCCGTGGCAGTCGGCGCGGTAATCGCCCGTCTCGACCAGCTGATCTCGCCGCTGCTGAAACCTGCAGCAGGATCGGTCGCTGCAGCACCTGCTCCGACCGCCGGAACAGATACTTCCGGCGTCAAAACCTACGAACAGGCACCGCTTGCCGTCAACAAGAATGCCGTCATCATCCGCCAGGGCGATACGCTCTGGCAGATTTCCAGGCGAACCTATGGACTGGGCGTGCGGTACACGACGATCTATCTTGCCAACGAGGACAAGATCCACAATCCCGACCGCATCCTGCCCGGCCAGGTGTTCGGGCTGCCAAAAGACGCCTTGCCGAATTCGGAAGAGCTGCATCGCCAGCGTATGTCGGGCAAGCATCTCTAGGCTGATCGCCTTGGTTTTGCGTCGGGAATGGGCCGGGTAGAATTTTCGCCCGCTCCTTCGCGTTAAAGTGATCATAAAACTTTTCGAACGGCTATCGAATAGTATATGCGTGCGCCGGATGCCCCGGCCGGCATGGCTTGTGAAGCCATACAGACCAGCGGCATTTTTACACCGCGTGATCGACCGGATCTGACCGGCACTCCAGATCCCCGGTGATGCGGGAGAGTTGCATGGCAGACGGCAAGAAGACGATTTCGGCGGATGCCAGCAATCCGTTCCGCACTATCCTCAATCTGTGGCCCTACATGTGGCCGGCCAGCCGCACCGATCTCAAGATGCGCGTCGTCTGGGCTTCGGTCTTCCTGCTGATCTCCAAGTTCGTGCTCCTGCTCGTCCCCTATTTCTTCAAGTGGTCGATCGACGCGCTGAACGGCAAGATGGACCTGAACGGCATCGTACCGAACTTCATGATGGGGGCCGTTGCCCTCGTCATTGCCTACAATGTCACTCGGCTGATCCAGCTCGCCCTCAACCAGCTGCGCGATGCGCTTTTTGCCAGTGTCGGCCAGCATGCCGTGCGCCAGCTGGCGTTCCGCACCTTCGTGCACATGCACCAGCTGTCGCTGCGGTTTCACCTGGAGCGCAAGACCGGCGGCCTTTCGCGGGTCATCGAACGCGGCACCAAAGGCATCGAGACGATCGTTCGCTTTACGATCCTCAACACGGTCCCGACTTTCGTAGAGTTCCTGCTGACGGCTGCGATCTTCTGGTGGGGCTACGGCTTTTCCTACCTCGCGATAACAGCCGTGACCGTTACCATCTACATCTGGTTTACAGTGCGGGCCAGCGACTGGCGCATCTCGATCCGCCGCACGATGAACGACAGCGACACAGACGCCAACACCAAGGCCATCGATTCTCTGCTGAACTTCGAAACAGTCAAATATTTTGGCAACGAGGAGATGGAGGCGAAGCGCTTCGACAAGTCGATGGCGCGTTACGAGAAGGCCGCGACCGATGTCTGGACGTCGCTTGGCTGGCTCAATTTCGGCCAAGGCGTGATCTTCGGTCTCGGCACCACCGTAATGCTGATCTTTTCGGCCTTCGCCGTGCTCAACCACACGCAGACGGTCGGCGATTTCGTGTTCGTCAACTCGATGCTGTTGCAGCTCTCGGTGCCGCTCAATTTCATTGGTTTCGTCTACCGCGAAATTCGCCAGGGTCTGACAGACATCGAGGAGATGTTCGATCTGCTCGAGGTTCAGGCCGAGGTCACCGACGCGTCCGGGGCTACCGAACTGACGATCCACCAAGGCGCCATTGCCTTCAACAACGTGCATTTCGCCTATGACGCGGCGCGACCTATCCTAAAAGGCATCTCCTTCGAGGTGCCGGCCGGCAAGACCGTGGCGGTGGTCGGGCCCTCCGGCGCCGGCAAGTCGACGCTGTCGCGGCTACTGTATCGCTTCTACGACGTCCAGAGCGGCACGATCACCATCGACGGCCAGGATGTGCGCAGCGTCACCCAGAAAAGCCTGCGCAGGGCAATCGGCATGGTGCCGCAGGACACGGTGCTTTTCAACGACACGATTGCCTACAACATCCGCTACGGCCGCCCGGACGCCGACGACGCTGCTGTTCTGGCTGCTGCCGAAGTGGCGCAGATCGGCCATTTCATCGACCAGCTTCCCGATGGCTTCGAGACCAAGGTCGGCGAGCGCGGCCTGAAGCTCTCCGGCGGCGAGAAGCAGCGTGTGGCCATAGCACGCACCATTCTCAAGGCGCCGCCAGTGCTGATCCTTGACGAGGCGACCTCGGCACTCGACACGACGACCGAACAGGAGATCCAGGCTGCGCTCGACGTCGTTTCGAAAAACCGCACGACGCTGGTCATCGCCCACCGCCTGTCGACCGTCATCGGTGCCGACGAGATCATCGTTCTCAAGAGCGGCGAGATTGCCGAGCGCGGCACCCATGCCGGCCTGCTGGAGCAGAACGGCCTCTACGCCTCCATGTGGAACCGCCAGCGCGAAGCGACACAGGCGGAAGAACATCTGAAGCAGGTTCGCGAGAGCGACGACCTCGGCGTCGTGGTGCGTCTATCGCCAGCCACCTGATCAGCAGCGAGCCGCCGGCGCGATCAGCTGGGGGCGGCGGTCTCGGCGGCATTGCTTGCCGCCCGTTTTGCCTGTAGTCAGCGTCAGGGCTAACAACGGAAGGCCGCCATCGATGAGCTTGTACAACACCATCCGCAATACGATCGTCCCTGTTCACAAGGAGGGCTACGTCTTCGTTGCCGCCTTCTTCGTGGCATCGCTGGTCCTCGGGTGGTTTTTCAAGCCGCTTTTCTGGATCGGCCTGATCCTGACACTCTGGTGCGCCTACTTCTTTCGCGATCCGGAGCGGTTGACGCCGCAGGACGAGGACCTCGTGATCTCGCCGGCTGACGGCAAGGTATCGAGCGTTGTGATGATCACGCCGCCGGCCGAGTTGAACCTCGGTGTCGAACCGATGCTGCGCATCTCCATCTTCATGAACGTCTTCAACTGCCATGTGAACCGCGCGCCGATGCGCGGCCGCATCAGCAACATCGCCTATCGCAAGGGCAACTTTCTCAACGCCGAGCTCGACAAGGCCAGCGACGAGAACGAACGCAATGGCATGGTCATCGATACCGTGCGCGGCCAGATCGGCGTCGTACAAATTGCCGGCTTCGTGGCGCGTCGTATCCTCTGCTTCGCCCAGTCCAACGAGCCTATCGAAGCTGGCGAGCGCATCGGCCTCATTCGTTTCGGCTCGCGCCTCGACGTGTTCCTGCCGGCCGGATTTTCGCCCCGCGTGACGCTCGGCCAGACGGCGATTGCCGGCGAAACAGTCATTGCCGAATTCGGGTCGCTGAAAGGCCCGACCACCAGCCGACGCGATTAAGCGTCACCGGGAGATCGCGACATGAAGACGCCATTTCCTCAGCTGGAACCGCTCGGCGAAAACGAAGAAGCACGCGGCCCGCGCCTGCGGGAGATCCCGCTGCGGCTGATGGTGCCCAACCTCATTACCGTGCTGGCGATCTGCGCCGGCCTGACCGGGGTGCGGCTCGCCTTCGAGGAGCGCTTCGAACTGTCTGTCGCGATGGTTCTGGTTGCAGCGTTTCTCGATGGGGTCGACGGCCGGGTTGCGCGGATGATGCGGGCGACGTCCAAATTCGGTGCGCAGATGGATTCGCTCGCCGATATCGTCAACTTCGGCGTGGCGCCGGCTCTTGTGCTTTATGTCTACGTGCTGAACCAGGCCCATTCTCTCGGCTGGATCGCGGCCCTCATCTATGCGATCGCTGCCGGGCTGCGGCTGGCGCGCTTCAATGTGATGGCCGAGCGCGACAACAAGGCCCCGTGGCAATCCGAATACTTCGTTGGTGTCCCGGCACCGGCGGGTGCGATGCTGGTGCTTGCACCCGTCTATCTCGGCTTCCTCGGCATCATGCCCGACAAGACATTCGGCTACATTGCCTCAGCCTATACCGTCATCATCGGCTTCCTCCTGGTGAGCCGCCTGCCCGTCTGGTCGGGCAAGAGCGAAGGCAGCCGTATCCGCCGCGACTTGGTGCTTCCGATCATGCTCGGAGTCGTCGTCTATGTGGCACTGCTGATGAGCTACACCTGGGAGGTGATGGTGGTAACCGTGGCCGGCTACCTCCTGTCTCTACCGCTTGGCGCCCGCTCCTGGCAGCGCAAATATGGCACCTACACCATCAACGGCCCTGCAGACCCCGATGTCGATGACGCCAACGACGATATCGGCCGGCATATCTGACACCTCCAGCTGACAGCATCGGCGCCCTCTCTCGCCATGCCGCCTGAAGATACTGACGGCTGCTCAGCCTGTCCGGCGGCCCGCATTGGCGTGCCATCTCCCTCCTCATTGATGCGGCATTCGCGAATCAGGCCTCGCGTCAGGCTCGCGGATTATGCTGCACGTTCACAAAAGCTGATCGGCACCGCCTCCGATTCGTCACGATTGGCCGTGAAAGAGAAAGCATTACAACCACCTGGGAAGGAGATCCTAATGAGCACCGTCAACACAAGTACGACACAACCGGCCAAGACAGACCTCGCATCGCTCTACCGCCCGATCGGCCTCAAGGCCGTGACTGCCGCCCATCTGATGCTGAAGGGCAAGTCGGCTACCTCCAAGAAGATCGCTTAAGCGCCGGCATAGAATTTATAGAGCAGGCTGAGGGCAAGCAGGCTCATCACGACACCGATGATTGCATCGAGGACCCGCCAGGCGGCGGGTTTGGCAAAAACCGGCTGCAGCAAGCGCGCGCCGTAGCCCAGCCCAAAGAACCAGACGAAAGAAGCCGCAGCGGCACCTGCGCCATAGGCGAACCGCGACGTTCCCTCATAGGCCGCGGAAAGGCTTCCCAGCAGCAGCACCGTATCCAGATAGACGTGCGGATTGAGAAAGGTGAATGCCAGGCAGGTCGCAACTGCTGCCGGCAGGGTCAGCCCGTTGCCACCGGCGGCGCGCATCGCCTGCGGCCGCCATGCACGGCGAAAGGCCAGCACGCCATAGGTGCCGAGGAACACGGCGCCACCGATGGTCACGAAGGCTATCAACCGCGGCGACTGGGCCACTACGGTCCCCAACCCTGCCACGCCGGCGGCAATCAGCAACGCATCAGACAGCGCGCAGATCAGGCAAAGCACGAAGACATGCGACCGCAGCAGCCCCTGGCGCAGGATGAAGGCGTTCTGGGAGCCGATGGCGATGATCAGCGAGGCACCTAGCAGGGCGCCGGAGAAAGCGGCAGAGAGAATTGGCATCGGGAATTCCACAAAATGACAAGGGCACGTCAGAACAGGCGCAACTGGTCGTCTCCCGGGTCATGTTTGCGCGCCGGCTTCAGGCGCGGCTGCACTTCAATCGGCGTTTGCAACTCCGGGCCCATGTTGGAAACCTTGTTGACGAGATCGGAGACGGCGATGGCCTCGAACAGGTCTTCGTCGGCCGGCACCATCAGATCTGCGACCTCGCGCGGCTCCTGCGTCCGGCAATCCAGCCATCGCGCGAAATCCTCGGGCTTGATGACGACGGGCATGCGGTCATGGATCGGCGAAATCGTTCCGTTGGCGGTCGTGGTCAGGATGGCCCCGGTATCGACTTCGGAGCCATCGGCCGACGACCAGGTTTCCATCAATCCGGCAAAGACCACGACGCCGCCGTTGCGTGGGCGTATCCAGTAGGGTTGCGACTTCTCGCCACTCTCCTTGTCGGGCCTGTGCCACTCATAAAAGCCGGAGGCGGGTATCAGCACGCGGCGATGGCGCATGGCGGCGCGGAACGAGGCCTTTTCGATTGCCGATTCGGCACGGGCATTGAGCAGCAGGGGAAAAGCCTTGGGATCCTTGACCCAGGAGGGCGTCAGCCCCCAGCGCACGAGCAGGGCACGACGATCCGGGAGGTTGCTGCCCGCATCCGGGCGTTCCCCGGAAACGACCACGAGGATCGGCTGGGTCGGGGCAATGTTGAAGCGCGCGGGAAAGCTCTCGAGTTCCAGGAGCCCGAGCAATTCCCGCACCTCTTCGGGCGTCGCTTTCAACGCAAATCGGCCACACATGAGATCTGTCTTGCATTCACCGCAGGTCCGGTCAAGGCCACGCTAGCCGCGCGGGCCAAACAGGATCAGCAACGTTCCCGCCAGGCAAACCACGGCACCGGAAATATCCCAACGGTCAGGCGCCCGGCCCTCGACCAGCCAGAGCCACAGCACCGACGCAACGATATAGATGCCGCCATAGGCGGCAAACGTGCGACCGGCCGCCTCGCTCGGCACGAGTGTCAAAAGCCAGGCAAACATCGCCAGCGACAGCATGCCGGGAGCCAACCACCAGAGCGTCTTGCCCAGCCGCATCCAGCCCCAGAAGGCAAAGCAGCCGGCAATCTCCGCTAGCGCTGCCAATGCGTAAAGCCCGTACGTGATCATTCGCAACCCATGCCGCCAATTATCTTTTGGTTTAGGATATGGCATTGCTGCGAAGGTGTCGTCAAAGCTAGATGAATAATCTGCAGCATGCGATGTTGAGAGCAATTGCTTCAACAGTTTAGGGTGCCCCATGACCCCAACTCCACAGCCTGCATCCTCCGCGATCCTCGAGCGCGACGGACGGTTTTTGCTCGTGCTGCGCCGCAATCCTCCGTCCAAGGACATGTATGCCTTTCCGGGTGGGCGGGCGGAGGCCGGCGAGACACCGGCCGAGACGGCTTTGCGCGAGTTCGAGGAGGAGACCGGTATTGCCGTCAGCAATCCCCGGCCCTTTGCGACCTACGATCTTCGCCATCCTGGCAAGGACGGCAGTGCAGACAGCCACTTTATTCTGTCCGTATTTCTGGTAGACGCCGACGAGGATGCGGTTGCCACTGCCGCCGACGATGCGGCTGAAGTCGGCTGGTTCACGCTCGACGAGATCAGGGCATTGCCGGTGCCACAGAGCGTTCTCGAATGTGTCGAGAAGCTGTCGCAAACGCATTAATTGCGGGAGAAGCGGCCAGACCACTTGCTCGCACCCTCCGCAGCCTGTCAACTGGCACGATGATTCCCCGGCCTGTCATCGTCATCTCGCTGTTGCTATCGCTGTGCGCCATCCAGGCTGAGGCGGCGTCGCCCAAGGCAGAGCCTGTACCGGATCCGCCGCCGGCAGATGCGGGGACCCCAGCGCCCTACGACGATAAGCTACTTCGGCTGGGTGAAATTCTGGGCTCGGTGACCTATCTCCGTCACCTGTGTGCGCCAACAGAGCCGCAAGATTGGCGCGAAGCCATGCAAAAACTGTTGGACACGGAGACGAAGAACGAGCCGAAAAGGAAGGAACGAATGACCGCTGCATTCAACCGTGGCTATAGATCTTTCGCTTCCGTCTATACGGATTGCACGCCACAGGCTATGACCGCCGAACAGCAGTACCGTAACGAAGGTGCAACACTCGCTGGCGAAATAACTGCGCGGTTCGGAAATTGACGCTTTATTAACCTCTTTCCATAGCGACCCGTGTCGTTTTAGGAAAAGGCTGTTAAACTTGTTAACCGGGCAGTAAGTACACCGGGCGTTCTCGAGGATTAAAGAAAATGATGGAACCAAGCCTCAACGACATCGACGACATGATCGTCCATGAGAAGATGCAGGCGGCTCTGGAATATCAGAACGAAGCCTGGGCGGACGGTGTAGCCGACGGTATCGAACCGGAAATCATTGCCGGCGCCGCCATCGCCCATGCCTTGCGCGAGACCATACGCCTTCAGGGCGAACAGGGTGCCGAGGCCTTGCTCGAATCGCTCCGTGAACGCATGTTGTCGGGCGAGTTCTCGCCGATCCGTTCCCTGCAATAACCTCAAGAGATCTTTTATGCCGCGTGCCATGGGCGATGTTCTGCGACAGTCTGTCACCTCCGTGATGGCTGCGACGCTTCTGGCAGCAAGCGCCATGCCGGCCGCACCCGCCTTTGCATTTTCGCTCCTTAACGATGCTGTGAAGCAAGCTCCTGCTACACCACGCGAGAAGCCCGTCCTGCAGGCATTGGAAGCACCCAGCAAGGGCATCCCCATGCCTGACCCGCTGGTGAACAGCCAGGCCGCGCCGAGCACAGGCGACAGTGCGCCAGCGAGCGGCACTCCAACCAAATCTGTCGAATTCCTCTTTGATATCAACAAGGCGCCTGACGCGGTGCGCAAATTGCGCGAGGCCATCGTCGAGGCCGCCGCCTCCGGCGATCCGGAACGCCTGCGCCCGCTGATGAATGTCGGCGGCGGTCTTAACCAGACGCAGGTAACGGCTGACGATCCGGGCGAAGACCCGATCAAGTCCCTTCACGACCTCTCCGGCGACAAGGACGGTATCGAGGTGATGTCGATCCTTCTCGACCTGCTGTCGACCGGCTTTGCGCATGTCGGCCAGGGAACGCCGAATGAAATGTATGTCTGGCCGTACTTCGCCGGAAAAGACATCAAGACGCTGACGGCGCCTGAAAAGGTCGACCTGATGCGGATCGTCACGGCCGGCGACTACTCCGACATGCTAGAATTCGGTGGCTACAATTTCTACCGGGTCGGCATTACGCCAGACGGCAAGTGGAAGTTCTTCTCGGCCAGCGAATAGCCTGCCAGCGGCGGGAACTTGCGATCGTCTCCCGTCACGCCTACTTTCAGGCCTCAGCACAAACGTGACGGATTGCCCATGCCAGCCGTATTTCTCAATGACCGCTCACTGCTGCGCATCATCGGCGCGGACGCCGAATCATTCCTGCAAAACCTGATCACCACCGATCTCGGCGCCCTTGCCGCAGACGAAGCGCGTCCGGGAGCGTTGCTGACACCACAGGGCAAGATCATGTTCGATTTCATGATCTGGCGCGACGGTGACGGCTTTGTCGTCGAGACGGACAGCGTCCAGGGCGAAGCGTTGCTGAAGCGGCTTTCGATGTACCGACTTAGGGCGGCGGTCGAGATTACGGCTTCCGACGAGCAGGGCGTGACCGTCAGCTGGGGCGACGCTGGCAACGGCGGATATGCCGACAGCCGCTTTGCGAAGGCCGGCGTTGCACTCCAACGCCTTCCCGGCGCCCATGGCGACGATCCCGTCGCCATCTACGACGCCGCGCGGATTGCTGCGGGCGTTCCCTCCTCCGGTATCGACTTTTCGTTGCAGGACGCCTTTCCCCACGATGTCCTGATGGATCTGAATGGCGGGCTCTCTTTCCGGAAGGGTTGCTACGTCGGCCAGGAGGTGGTGTCGCGCATGCAGCATCGCGGCACCGCCCGCAAGCGGCTGGTGCTGGTCTCGGCCGACTCTGATCTCCCGGAAACCGGAACCGTCCTTCTTGCCGGTGGGAAGCCGATCGGCACATTGGGTTCTGTCTCTGCCAACAGAGGCCTTGCCATAGTTCGCATCGACAGGGCGGGAGAAGCCATGGCGAGCGACACGCCGATCCTTGCCGGCGAACTTCCTGTGGCATTGGCCCTGCCCGCCTGGTCCGGGCTTTCGTTCCCAAGCAAGGCCGACGAGGCCACGGCGTGACACCGACGAAAGAACCGCGTGCGTGGCAGCGCATGCTGTCGGGGCGTCGCCTCGATTTGCTCGATCCCTCGCCGCTCGATGTCGAAATCGGAGATATTGCCCACGGGCTGGCGCGCGTCGCCCGCTGGAACGGCCAGACGTCCGGCAGCAACGCATTTTCGGTCGCACAGCATTGTCTCGTCGTCGAGGATATTCTGCGGCGGATCGTGCCGAGTACAGCTGATGACCTGCTGGTGGCCCTGCTGCACGACGCGCCGGAATATGTCATCGGCGACATGATTTCGCCGTTCAAGGCAGTGGTCGGCGGCGGCTACAAGGCCGTGGAAAAGCGGCTCGAAGCCGCCATCCACCTGCGCTTCGGCCTGCCCGCCCATCCGTCGCGGTTGCTCAAGGACAACATCAAGAAGGCGGACACCATCGCCGCCTATTTCGAAGCGACCGTTCTCGCCGGTTTCACACCTGTCGAGGCGAGGAAATTCTTCGGCCAGCCGCGCGACATCGTCCAGGAGATGCTGCCGATCGATCCCCTGCCCGCCATAGAGGCGCAAGCGCTGTTCCTCGCCCGGTTTGAGGCGCTGGAGGCGGAAAGACGCAGAGCCGCAGGTTTCGCACGATGAGCGCCATTATCGTTTCACCGCTCGAGCGCATTGCCGAGATGGCTGTGCGCCACGCAGCCCGCGAGATGATAAGCCTGATGGCCGAGCAGCACAGCTTTCACCGGCCCGCTGTGATCTCGGCCGACCGCCATTTGCTGCTCGGCATGAACGACATCACTTTTGCCGGCAATGACAAGCTGGTCGCACCGCAGGAAGCCCATGTCGAGCAGATCATCGCCTTTGCGCGAAGCTGGGACCGCTCCGCCCCGTTGCTGATCCACTGCTGGATGGGTGTTTCCCGTTCGCCGGCAGCAGCGCTGATCGCAGCACTGGCAATCGATCCCGATGTAGACGATGTCGCCCTCGTCGCTCGCCTTCGCCGCGCATCACCGCAGGCAACGCCGAATTCAAGACTAGTGGCGTTTGGCGATCAGTTGCTGGGACGGCAGGGCAGACTGGTCGCAGCGGTCAAGGCTGCCGGGCGTGGCGCGGACAGCGACGGCAACATGCCTTTCGTCTTGCCGCTCGACCCGGCTGGTTGACCGGGCCGGCAATTGCTCCATCTACCGCCCGACATTGCAGAAAAGGCTGGTCTATCATCATGGAAAATCAGGCAGCGAACCTTATCGTCGCTACACGGACTGCGTTGACGCAGGCGAGTGCGCTGGCCGTTCAATATACGTTTTCGATCATGGGAGCGCTCATCCTGCTGATCTCCGGCTGGGTCCTGGCCGGCTTCGTCAGCCGCTGGGCATTCGCCGGCATTTCACGCGTCCACGGCATCGATGAAACACTGGCGCGCTTTTTCACCAATGTCCTTTATTATGGCTTGCTCATTCTGGTGTTCGTCACCGTGCTCGGCCAGTTCGGCGTGCAGACGGCATCGATCATTGCCACTCTCGGGGCTGCGGGGCTTGCCGTCGGGTTGGCGCTGCAGGGTACGCTTCAGAATATAGCTGCCGGCATCATGCTGCTGGTGCTGCGGCCATTTCGGGTCGGCGAGTATATTGAGACGGGAAGCGTCACCGGCACGGTCAAGGAAATCGGGCTGTTCGCCACGGAGCTAAGGACGGCGGAAGGCCTTTACCGACTGGCCCCGAATTCGACGCTCTGGAACACGCCGATCACCAATTTCAGCCGCGAGCCCAGCCGCAAGCACAAGATCACCATCGGCGTCAGTTCGAAAGGCGACATCGATGCGGTGCTGGCGACGCTGATGGAGATAGCGGAAAGCGATCCCAACGTGGAGAAAACGCCCGCGCCGACTGCCTATGTCAACAGCCTCGGCGGAACGATCAGTGTGACGTTGCAATACTGGGTCAGCACCGGCGGCTGGAGCACCACGACGCGCGAGATGATGCGCAAAACCAAGGCGTCACTCGATGCCAGGGAGATCGAGATTTCCTGATGCTCGCTTGTCGCGATCGGGACGCAAGTTATACGGCGCTATTGACGGGTAAAGAACGGCCGAACTCATAGGGTGCGGCCAGGTCCGTGTAGGCAGACATTTCGGCCTGCATCTCGGCTAGATAGTCCTCGAGTGCGTCGTGCCTGACCCTGCTCCCGATCTCCGTGCCGGGCGCAGAAGCGGCCTGCGATCCAAGAATATGTATTCCTTGCGGAAACTGAACTGTTTTCAACATTGCCGTGGTCTCCGTAGCGGACATAAATGGACCCTTCCTTCGGCGCATTGGCGCACGTCGGTTCGGTTGCGGCGTATGAAGAGCCTTCGCAATCACAACTGCTCAAGACGGGTGGGGCTGGAAAACCAGGCGATCATCGCCGGTATGTAAATTGGGCCAACAATGTCTGCCGGCTATAAAACGCGTAGGTACACGCAAATCGAAATCGTTAAATAAGTGGCGACACCTGCCAGTCGCGGCGGCATCGTCAGGAAAGTTGGTCAGGCCGCCATGTCGTCCAGGGCATACTGGCCATAAGTGTTGCGATAGATATCGGTTGGTTGCGCATCGCTTTCGGAATCTACATCCGCAGCACCGCCCATCAGGGGAGCGCCATTTCCATCGGTCGGGATCTGCATCAGCTTTGCGACCAGACTGACCAGCGCGCTGCTGCTGGTACTAACGCTCGGCTGCTCGTCGACATTGGCAGCCATGATGCCGGGGCGCTGATCTGCCGCAATTTCTTCACGGCTCAACAGCCCGTCGCCATTGGTATCGAGGCGGAGAAGAGTTCCACGGTAGGGATAGGAAGATGTTGATACTGATACATGGGACATAGGGACCTCCTAGGGAAGGTGCCGCCTCATGCGACGTCGGTTAGACGCAGTACAATTTAAATCATTTATTAAGAAGTAAACCGATTTGCGCTCCGGGTCAAAACAAAAAGTTAATGGTCATTAACCATAGTGATTTCTACCCACGCGACGCTACCGGTGTGATTCTGCAATCGGAAGAAGGCGAGATGGCAATTGCAAACAATGGCGCCCGTGGATAACGGGTATCGTCTCCCGCCCCCGATCAGCTAGGATCGGGCCCGGTCCAACGAGGCCGATTCTTCATGAACGATAGGAACGGCGATGCGTGATACCCTGCTGTCGGAAGCCTTTTCTCCTTTCGGTGCACTGGCATCCTCTCTCGTGGCCCATGCAGCGGATAGCGACGATGGCTCCCATGACATCGCTCATATCCTCCGGGTGTTCAAAAACGCCATGCATATCCGCTCGGTGGATGGCGGTGACGGGCGCATCCTGACGGCGGCTGTCCTGCTGCACGATTGTGTCTCGGTCGAGAAAGATTCGCCGATGCGTCATCAGGCTTCGGCGCTTGCGGCAGACAAGGCGTCAGGCGTCCTTGCGGGCATGGGATGGTCACCTGACGACATTGCAGCAGTGGCGCACGCCATCACCACCCACAGCTTTTCCGCTAACCTGCCGCCGCAGACGCTGGAGGCGAGAATATTGCAGGATGCCGACCGGCTGGACGCAATCGGCATGGTCGGTGCGGCCCGGTGCTTCTACATCGCCGGACGTCTTGGCTCCGGTCTCTACGATCCCCTCGATCCTCTGGCCACCCAGCGACCGCTCGACGACAAGCGCTTTGCGATTGACCACTTCGAGACAAAGCTGTTCAAACTGGCCGATCAGTTCCAGACGAAGACCGGGGCGGCCATGGCCAAGGCGCGGCACGAACGTCTGAAAACAGTGCTTTCCATGTTCATCGATGAAATCTGAGAGGCAGCATGCGTATCAGCGACCTGTTTATCTACCCCGTGAAGAGCGCACGCGGTATTGCGTTGCAGGCCTCGGCGGTCGATGCCTTCGGCCTCGTCGGCGACCGGCGCGCCATGGTAGTGGCTCCCGACGGAAAAGCGATCACCCAGCGCGAACTGCCGCTGCTGGCCCGGATCACCGTAGAGATTAGTAGTGGATCACTCCTCCTGCGTATGGAGGGAAAGAGCGATATCGTTGTCCAGCGCCCCAGCCCGGTCGCGCGTCTCGACGTGGACATCTGGAAATCGATCGTCAGTGCTGCTGTCGCCGACGAGGCAACCAACCGGGCACTATCCGGCTGGCTCGGCCGAGAGGTGCAACTCGCGATTTTTGACGACGCATCGGAACGCCTCGCGGAGGAAGCCTGGGTCGGCAGTGCAGCGCCTGTGACCTTTGCCGATGGCTTCCAGATCCTGGTGACGACAACCGGCTCGCTGTCCGCTCTGAACGAGGACCTTGCCACCCATGGCTCGTCGCCCGTCGGAATGGATCGCTTTCGCCCAAATATCGTCATCGATTGTCCAGAGCCGTGGCAGGAGGATCGGTGGGCGGCGATCGAGATCAACGGCATTAGGATGGATCTCGTCAAACCCTGCGCCCGCTGCATCATGACCACCCAGGATCAACTCACCGGCTCTCGCGACGTCGCCAACCCGATGCCTTCCATGGGACGCCTCAGGATGTCTGCAGACCGGCGCGTCCCCGGCCCGCTGTTCGGCTGGAATACCGTGCCCCGTGGCGAAGGCATGATCGAGGTCGGCAACCTCGTGAAGATCATCGAAGAGCGCAGCGAAGGCTGGGCGTTCAAACGACGGTGAGTGGCGCACCGGTCTAAAGCGGCACCGCTTGGGGGGATTCTTCAAGCTCAGCTGCTGCTGCTGCCCTGTCCAGCGCCTTCAGTGCCGACTGGACGAAACCGTGGCGGGTTGCGCCGATATCGATGCCCCGCGGCTCGTAGACGTGGCGATGGAGGAAGAAGCCGCTCAAGCGAAACGCAGCGGCCAGACTTTCCCCGTCCGCCGCCTTGCCGTTGCCGACAGCCAGAAAGGCCGGAAGCGCCAGCATCTTGTCTGCCCAGGGAGCACCTGCAGCCCGGCTGACGGCCCTGCCCGACTTCGGAGAAACGTAGACGAGGTCTTCCCTCACGCCGGTCGCAGCGCATTCCGCCAGATCGAGGCCAAAGCCGAGGTCGTTGAGGACGGCCAATTCAAAGCGCACGAAAAGCTCGCCGGCATCGGCGGGATCATGCAGGTTCTCCAGAATGACGTCGAGCGCGTTGTAGAGGTGAGGATGGGGGTCGCGCTCGGGCAGCAGCCGAAGAAGTGCTGCCATTGCCTGGACCCCGTAGACCGCCGTCGCCGTTTCCATCAGCCGGGCTGCGCGGAGACGCACTGGCTCGACGCGGAATTCGCCGAGATGCTCGTCCAGCCGCGCGCGCCAGGTGACTTCGACCTGGTTCCCGGCCTGCAGCACAGGCTGCATCGACCGCGAGCGGCCGGAGCGGACGAGCCCCAGATGTCGACCATGGCCATGGGTCATCATCTCGGCGATCACACTCGATTCGCCAAGGCGCTTGATACCCAAAATGATGGCTTGGTCCTGCCACTGCATCCGACGCACTCGTCCCTATGAAGACGCAAGTCTAGTGGAAAGCAGGCAGGCTGTCACGAGAACCGCTTCAGACGGTGGCCGGAAACATCTTGGCCAGGAACTGCAGCATGGCCCGTTCGTCGAACGGCTTCACCAGCAGTGGCGCATCCTGCAGGTCATCCGGGAACTCCTGCGTATCGGAGTATCCGCTGACGAAACCGAAGGGGATGCCGCGCTCCGTCAGGAGCCGTGCAAAATTGAAACTCATCGCTTCGCCAAGATTGACGTCGAGGAGAGCCAGATCATATTGGCCGAGGTTAATCGCTGCCAAAGCTTCGTCGAGGTTCGACGCCAGCTCGACCTTGGTCGAGCCAATTTCACGAAGGATTTCCTCCGCTTCCATCGCAATGATAAGATTGTCTTCGAGAACGAGAACGCGCTGCGGAATCATTGGCATCTTTCTTGCCAAGAAGGCCGGTGCGAAGCGCAGTCTGCCAGTAGAAGTCTCATCTTGGTCTCCGGCGTTCCGCGCAGCCATGTCGATGGAAGGCATTTGCCTTCCCTCTATTGTAGTCGTTTCGGGCCATCTTACCATAGTTGTGCAAACGCCTATAATTAACGACCCGCTCTACCTATGCTGTTTCCTGCGGTTAAGCATTTAAAAAAGACATGTATTTTCATTCGGATATCAAATGAATGGGCGTTTACCTCCGCTTATCCCGCTCCATTCCGCCAGATCGGCCAATCCTTGCCCGTCCAGCACGTCGCAACCGCGCTCCTGCCAGCGAATCAATTTGCGCTCGGCGAGTTTCTTCAGCGTTTTGTTGGTGTGAACAATCGAAAGACCCAGAGTGTCGGCAATATGCTGCTGGGTGACAGGCAGCACAGTCCTGCCGCTGAACAGCTCGATGGCACTTACACGCTGATGCAGATAGGCCAGCAAATAGGCCGCCCTTTCCAGCGCCGAACGCCGGCCGATGCTGAGCAGGTGCTCATCGAGGATGCGCTCCTCCTGTGCCGCGATCCATGTCAGGTCGTATGCCAGTGATGGATGCCTGTTATACAGCGTCATCAGTTTGTCGCGCTCGAACACACAGAGCGTCACCGGCGAAAGTGCCTCCACAGAGTGCTGCATCTCGCCCATGATCGTTCCCTGCAGACCTAGAAGGTCACCGGGCATGACATAATTAAGGATTTGGCGGCGACCGTCTTCCAGGACCTTGTAGCGAAAGGCCCAGCCGGAAAGCACGGTGAAAAGGTGGGCGCTGTGCGAACCCTCGACGAGGATTGTCGCGCCAGCATCGACGGCGAGTTCGCCACGCTTGAAATGCGAGACGAAATCGAGCTCGTCGGCATCGAACTCCCGAAAACTCGGCTTCGCCCTCAGCGGGCAAAGCTCGCATGGGGTCCGGGTATCATTCGTATTGGCGGTCTTGCTCATAGCTGACTTTGCAACTTGCTGCGAGACCGTCCGGACCCGCCGTTAGGAAGCCTGTGGGTGGAGTACCAAAGTGAGGGTCACTTCGGGAAATCCAGCCCCATTTCTCGGAACCTGGCCGGATCGTCGCCCCAGTTTTCACGGACCTTGACGAACAGGAAGAGATGAACCGTCTGCTCCAGGATTTCGCCGAGTTCCTTGCGGGATGCGCTCGAGATAGCCTTGATCGTTTCGCCGCCCTTGCCGAGTGCAATCTTCTTCTGGCTGTCGCGCTCGACGTAGATCACCTGCTCGATGCGCACCGAACCATCCTTGCGCTCTTCCCACTTCTCCGTCTCGACATGCGAGGAATAGGGAAGCTCCTGGTGCAGGCGAAGGAACAGCTTTTCGCGGGTAATTTCAGCGGCCAGCTGACGGATCGGCAGATCGGAAATCTGGTCTTCCGGATAGTACCAAGGACCTTCCGGCAATGTCTTTGCCAGATAGTCCATGACATCCTCGCAACCGTGGCCCTTTTCGGCCGAGATCATGAAGGTCTGGGTGAAGGGGATCTTTTCGTTGGCAGCCAGCGCCAGCGCCAGCAGGTCTTCATGCTTGACCTGGTCGATCTTGTTCAGCACCAGGATCTTCGGCTGATAGACGTTTTTCAGGCCTTCGAGGATGGCATCGCCATCGCCGCGAAGACCGCGCTCGCTGTCGATCAGCAGCATGATCAGGTCGGCATCCTTGGCGCCGCCCCAGGCAGACGTCACCATGGCGCGGTCCAGCCGGCGGCGCGGCTTGAAGATGCCGGGCGTGTCCATGAAGACAATCTGGGTGCGGTCGTGGATTGCGATACCGCGCACGATGGCGCGCGTCGTCTGCACCTTGTGGCTGACGATCGACACCTTCGCCCCGACAAAGCGGTTGACGAGGGTCGACTTGCCGGCGTTTGTCGGTCCGATCAGGGCGACGAAGCCCGAGCGTGTCGGGCGTTCATCGGCTACGGCCACGCCGTCAACAGCGCTTGTGTCTTCAGTATCGGTCATTTTTTCCGTCATTTTCCGGCAGACGAACTCTGCCATACGCCTTCGCGCTCCAGAATCTTGGTCGCGGCCACCTGTTCGGCGGCGCGCTTGGAGCGATCTGTCCCAGTCTCAGGCTTTGTTCCCGCCACCTCCACCGTCACCGTGAAGCGGGGATCATGATCCGGTCCGCTTCGGTCTTCAATCCGGTAAACCGGACTGACGGCAAACTTTGCGTGGGCCCATTCCTGCAATTCTGTCTTGGCATCGCGCCGGGAGCCATCGGCGCGAATGGCCCGCCCCTCCCAATAGCGCAAAATGAACTTCCGCGCCACCTCCAGGCCACCCTCGAGATAGAGCGCGGCAATCAGGCTTTCGACGACGTCGGCGCGGACGTTGAGCATCCGCTTGCCCGTCGTTTTCTTGACGTCGGCACCGGTGCGAATGAAGAGATGCAACTCCATCTCGTCGGCCACCTGCGCACAGGTTTCGGCGCTGACAAGCTGATTGAGGCGAACCGAGAGTTCCCCCTCGTCCGCCTTGCCGAAGGTGCTGAACAGCAGTTCTGCGATACAAAGCCCGAGCACGCGATCCCCGAGGAATTCGAGGCGCTCGTAGTTGGCACCTTTTTCCGTGCGCGCGCTGGCATGCGTCAGCGCGCGGTCGAGGCGTTCCTTTTCGGCAAATTCGTGGCCAATCGCTGCCTCAAGTCTGGCACGGTCGGCCGACGAAAGTGCCTGTAGCTTGGTCATTGCACGACCTTGAAGATACGGTTCCAGCGCATGTTGCTCGGCCACTTCCAGATTTCGCGGAACGAAGTGTCGTTGCCCAGCGAGAAGAAGATGACGCTTGCGCGACCGACAAGGTTTTCAGCCGGCACGTATCCAACGTCGAAACGGCTATCCAGCGAGTTGTCGCGGTTGTCGCCCATCATGAAATAGTGGCCTGGCGGAACGACGAACTCCTGCGTGTTGTCGCCACGCGACACAGGCGACTGATCGAGCGTGTCGAAGGTCTTGCCATTCTCGAAGGTTTCGCGAAACACCGGGACGTCTTCGCCCGGATCCTGCTTGTAATCCGACGTGAAGCTGCCGTCCGGGGCGCGCGGTACGGCCTGGCCGTTGATATAGAGAAGATCGTCCTTGACCTGGATGCGGTCGCCCGGCAGGCCGACAAGGCGCTTGATGTAATCGATCTCGGGATTTGGCGGGAACCGGAAGACGACGACATCGCCGCGCTTCGGCTCGCTTGCAAAGATCCGCCCGCTGAAGAGGTTGGGCGAGAACGGCAAGGAGTACTTCGAATAGCCATAGGCGAACTTGTTGACGAAGATATAATCGCCAACCAGCAGCGTCGGCATCATCGAGCCGGACGGGATGGTGAAGGGCTGGAAAAGCACCGTCCGGATCACCATTGCCAGGAGCAATGCCTGAACGATGACTTTGACGTTTTCCCACAGGGCATTCGGCTGCTTTACGGCTTTCTCGGACACGAAGTCTTATTCCTTTTTTGCACCCCACCGGCGCAATTGACTGTCAGGCACTCTCTAGCCGCTTCATATCACTGCTGCAATGCCACCCGCATGAAAAGCGACTGAAGCAAGGCATCAGGATGTCGCGGGCACAGCCTCGATGATCACAAAGGCTTGAGCCAGCGGAAAGTCGTCGGTAATGGTCAGGTGAATGACGGGCTTGTGGCCAGCCGGCATCATCGCGGCAAGGCGATCGGCAGCTCCACCCGTCAATTGCATGGTCGGCTTGCCGCTCGGGAGATTGACGACGCCCATGTCGCGCCAAAAGACGCCCTGGGCAAGCCCCGTGCCAAGAGCCTTCGAGCAGGCCTCCTTGGCCGCGAAACGTTTGGCGTACGACGCCGCGCGGTTCTTGCGGCTGTCGGATTTCTGGCGCTCGAGGGCGGTAAAGCAACGTCCGGTGAAACGCTCGCCGAAGCGCTCGATCGATTTTTCGACCCGACGGATGTCGATCAAATCACTGCCGATGCCGATGATCATGCCGGATCTCCTGGTAGACGCGATACATTGCGCCTAGACGCTGGATGCATTCTCGACTGCAAGCGTGACGCGGTCGCGGGCGCGCTCCATAAGCCGTGCCTTGCGGCGGCGCTGAAAGCCCCGGACACCGTAGAACGTGATGCTGTAGACGATGACACCAGAGACGATGGCAGGGGGAATGGCGCCGATCAGCATCGGCTTCAGGACGACATCCCACAATTGCCAGACGTCGAGCTGGTGGAACAGCGCCGGGAGGTCGATGGATCCGCCCTGGTTGCCGCTATCGCGCCCGAGGATCAGATGCCCGATCTCCCATGTGATGGCCCAAATGAAGGGGTAGGTAAAAGGATTGCCGGCCGCAAGGCAGCCGAGGGTCGCTGCGAGCAGGTTGCCGCGAACGATGTAAGCCAGCACGAAAGCGATGACGATATGGACACCGATCACGGGCGTCCATGAAACAAGGATGCCTGCAGTAAAACCAGCCGCAATGGCATGCGGGGAAGCACTGAGGCGAACGATGCGTCTCTGGAAATAGCGGACAGGACGCATGAAGCCCTTGCGGGGCCAGACCATGTCGCGCAGCTTTTCAGTTAGCTTCTGTGGTTTTCTTCGGCGAAATAACATGCGGCATATCTAGTGCAGGCGAAGCCGCGATGACAAGAGCGCTCATGCGCTTCTTTTTCCGAGTGATGCAAGTGTTTTACCACTCGCAAGCGGCGTTGCATTTGCACGCCGCCTTTCCCATTTCGTAAGTCTACTGTCGATTAACGGTTGCGGAATGCACCACGGTCGACCTGACGCTGACGATACTCAAGGTCAAAGCGGTCGTTAGAACCGTTGAGGTAAGCCATTTCGCGTTCTTCAACACTAGGAACGCGAAGGGCGCGGGCGAATTTCTTGAAGGGACCAAACATTGTCATTTCCTCATCTGGTTGTTCTTTCGATGAGGTGAATATAGCTCGTGCAGGCGTTAATGACCAACGCCCGATTACCAGTGCAGCCATGCATTCTATGCATACGTAGGCTATTACCTGCGACAAAATGACTAAGAAACGATCATAAAAGATGCACATGGCGCCTCCGGTGCCTGCGGCCCGGTTAATTATTCATAAAGACGCTTAACAGTGGCAATGCAGTCGAGGTCCTTCAACTGCAGCAACATCTGGTTCAGCTGGCGCAGATCCCAGACTTCGACATCGAGCGCCATCTCGGTAAAATCGGCTGCAACACGCACGGTATTGAAGATGCGGATGTTGACGTCGATGTCGGCGACGGTCTGCGAGATCTTGGCAAGGCTGCCGGGTTCGTTGAGAGCATTGATCAGCACGCGGGCGGTGAACCGCGACTTGTTGGCCTCGTCGAGGTCCCAGCGCACGTCGATCCAGCATTCCGGCTGGTCGTCGAAGCGTTGCAGCGCAGGCGACTGGATGGGATAGATGATGATTCCCCGGCCCTTCTCGAGGATGCCGACAATACGGTCCCCGGGCACTGCGCCCGTCGGCGCGAAATGCACGGCCACGTCGGCGGCCAGTCCGCGGATCGGCAGGGTTTCGAGGTCGTCAATGCCGGCATTGGCGAGATCGGCGACCTTGCTCTGGCCAGGTATCTTGAAAATCATACCGGCGCCGCTGCGGACATTGAACCAGCCCTCGTCGCCGGCAGGCTTAACCGTCACCCGTTCGTCCTGGTGATCGGGATAGACCGCGCGCAGCACGTCCAGCGACGACATCTCCCCTCGCCCGACAGCAGCAATGGCATCCTCGACATCCTTCTGGCCGAGCCGGTGCAGCGCCGGCTTCAGCGCGTCTCGGGTGAAGATCTTGCCGGCCCGCTCGAAGGTACGCTCGAGTATGCGGTAGCCGAGGCCGGCATATTGCTTGCGGATGGCCATGCGGGTGGCGCGACGGATGGCGGCGCGCGCCTTGCCGGTAACGACGATCTCTTCCCAGGCGGCGGGCGGTACCTGCACGCCGGAGCGAATGATCTCGACCTCGTCGCCGTTTGCAAGCCGTGTGACGAGCGGCATGATCCGACCATTGATCTTGGCACCGACTGTCGTATCGCCGATGTTTGTATGCACGGCATAGGCAAAGTCGATCGGCGTTGCGCCGCGCGGCAGCGCGATCAGCTTGCCCTTCGGCGTGAAACAGAAGACCTGATCCTGGAACAGTTCGAGCTTGGTATGCTCGAGAAACTCCTCCGGACTGTCACCCTCCGCCAATGCCTCGATAGTGCGGCGCAGCCATGAGTATGCGTTGCTTTCACGCGACAGCAGATCGCCTTCCGCCGCGTTCTGATCCTTGTATAGCGCGTGAGCTGCAATGCCGTATTCGGCAATCTCGTTCATGCGCCGGGTGCGTATCTGCAGCTCGATGCGCTGGCTCGACGGGCCGACGATGGTGGTGTGCAGCGAACGGTAGTCGTTCTGCTTGGGCGTGGAGATGTAATCCTTGAAACGACCGGGAACGACGCGCCAGCGCGTGTGGACGATGCCGAGCGCCCGGTAGCAGGCAGGCAGGTCGTCAACGATGATACGAAAGCCATAGACATCCGACAGTTGCTCGAACGACAGGGACTTCGACTGCATCTTTCTGAAGACGGAATAGGGTTTCTTCTGCCGGCCCTTGGCGACGGCATTGTCGAGGCCGTTGGCGACCAGGAGATCGCGCAACTCGGTTTCGATCTTCTTGACCAGCCCCTCGTTGCGTTGCGACAACTCCTCAAGGCGCTTGGTGACTGTGTCGTGTGCTTCCGGATTGATATGGCGGAAGGACAGTTCCTCCAGTTCCTCGCGCATGTCCTGCATACCCATGCGCCCGGCAAGCGGCGCGTAGATGTCCATCGTCTCTTCCGAGATGCGGGCGCGCTTGTCTGCCGGCATGTGGTCGAGCGTGCGCATGTTGTGCAGGCGGTCGGCGAGCTTCACCAGCAATACGCGCACATCGTCGGAGATGGCGAGCAGCAGCTTGCGGAGGTTTTCAGCCTGCTTTGCCTTGCGGGTGACGAGATCGAGCTTCTTGATCTTCGTCAGCCCCTCGACCAGCCGGCCGATGTCCTCACCGAAAAGCTCGTCGATCTCGGCCCGCGTTGCCGTCGTGTCTTCGATGGTATCGTGCAGGAGGGCGACCGCAATCGTCGACTCGTCGAGATGCATATCCGTTAGGATCGCAGCGACTTCCAGCGGATGAGAAATATAGGGATCGCCGCTGGCGCGCTTCTGCTGTCCATGCTTTTGCATCGCATAGACATAAGCCTTGTTCAGAAGCGCTTCGTTGGCATCGGGCTTGTACTTCTGAACTCGCTCTACAAGCTCGTATTGCCGCATCATCCAACGCTACTCCGGTAAAAAGAAAAGCGCGCCAATCGGATGACTGGCGCACAGACATTTCACCATCATATAGCTCCAATGCGGAGCATCAAGATTGACGATCAGTAATCGTCGCTCTTTTCCGGCGGTACAAGGCCTTCGATGCCGGCCAGCAGCTCTTCTTCCGACATCTGGTCGAAAGTCACAGCTTCCGGCTTGTCGTCGTCTTCCTCGGAGGAAGAACCAGCGGCGGCAAGAGTTGCCGGATCTGGCTCAGGCTCGTCGATTTCGACGTGCTTCTGCAGCGAGTGGATAAGGTCTTCCTTCAGGTCGTCGGGAGACAGGGTCTCGTCAGCGATTTCACGAAGAGCAACTACGGGGTTCTTGTCATTGTCGCGGTCGATGGTGATCGCTGCACCCTGGGAGACGAGCCGGGCGCGATGGCTGGCGAGCAAAACAAGCTCGAACCGGTTCTCTACCTTATCAATGCAATCTTCTACGGTGACACGGGCCATTGCCTGTCCTTTACGGTCGTGATGTCGTCGACATGTATGGAATTAGGATGCCGGATACAATCAAACGGCGGCAAATTCAAGTTTTTCCTCGCAAGGCGACAGATTAACAACCGCTGCTGGACGAGGAAGCGGAAATTGAATTTTTCATTTCAATCCAGAGTTGCTTGGAATAACTGGAATCCTGCCCTAAATCTCCTTATATGAACAATTCGTGAATTAAGCGACCTGTTTCTATATTTTAGCGATAAGGCTTTGTTTTGATTGCCTTTTAGTGTTTTCTTTTTGCAGCAATGGATAAACCAGCCATGTTTGACCCTCGCGAGAAAATTGCACTCTTCATTGACGGCGCGAATCTGTACGCCGCCTCCAAAAGCCTCGGCTTCGACATCGATTACCGCAAGCTGCTGAAAGCGTTCCAGAAACGCGGCTACCTGTTGCGCGCGTACTATTACACTGCGCTGATCGAGGACCAGGAATATTCCTCCATACGGCCGCTGATCGACTGGCTCGACTACAACGGCTACAAGGTGGTCACGAAGCCCGCCAAGGAATTCACCGACTCCATGGGACGCCGCAAGATAAAGGGCAACATGGATATCGAGCTGGCCATCGATGCCATGGAGCAGTCCGAGACTGTCGATCACATGGTGATCTTCTCCGGGGACGGCGATTTCACGACGCTTGTCGAAGCGCTGCAGCGCCGCGGACGCAAGGTTTCCGTCATCTCGACGATGGCGACCCAGCCGCCGATGATCGCCGACGACCTTCGTCGGCAGGCCGATCACTTCATCGACCTGGTCTCGCTGAAATCCGAGATCGGCAGGGACCCGTCCGAAAGACCCGCACGGCTTGTAGACGCGTCACCGACGGCCGAACAGGAAGAATAGTTCGGTCGACGACATCCGCCTGAGTAGTGAAACTGCGTTAGACGGTCAGCCAATGGGTTCGAAGCGGATTGGCTGCGCGCCGTTCCAGAGAACACGGCGGCCCATCTCCGGCAGGTGCTCAGCGCCTTCGACGACGGTGAGGAAATGGTTTCCGGCAAGACTGCCCATCTTGCTGGCAAATGACGAGCTGCCATAGGCGAAAAGCAGCTCCGTTTCGCTGTGGCCGCCGGGATAAAGCAGGATATCGCCGCGTGACGGATGGGTGGTGTGGTTTTCGAAACCGACGCCGAACTCGAAATCGCCGAGAGGTACCCAGACCGCTTCGCCGCTCCAGCGCGAGTGGATCGTCTGATTGACGAAGGGCAGCAGAGCCTGGAATGCCTTGCAGGTCCGAGGCGCCTTCTTGTTCTCGAAACGAGCGACGAAGACCAGGTCGCCGACGGTCAGCCTCACCATCTGCATCAGCCGTTGTCCTTCAGAATTCGGGTCTTCTGGCGGTTCCAGTCGCGTTCTTTTTCCGTCTGTCGCTTGTCGTGCAGCTTCTTGCCCTTGGCAAGAGCCAGTTCGAGCTTGGCGCGGCCCTGATCGTTGAAATAGATTTTCAGCGGAATGAGGGTCATGCCCTCACGATTGATGCCGACGCGAAGTCTGTTGATTTCGCGGGCGGTCAGCAGCAGCTTGCGGCGACGGCGGGGCTCGTGGTTGAAGCGATTGGCCTGCAGATATTCCGGCAGATAGGAATTGATCAGCCAGATCTCGCCGCCTTCGTCCGAGGCATAACTATCCGCGATATTCGCCTTGCCGTCGCGCAACGCCTTCACCTCGGTGCCCATGAGCATGATGCCGGCTTCATAGGTATCGAGGATCTCATAGTTGTAGCGAGCCTTGCGGTTATCGGCGACAACCTTCTTGACGACGCGTTGGCTGCCTTTGGGTGCCATGATCTGTTGTTCCGTCCCTCGGGTACCGGCGGCGCTCAAACATGAGAAAATGCGGGCCGCAGTGATGTTCAGGGCCCTAGATAGGGGAGTATGACCGGATTGTGAAGACGCGACGGCGACGAACGCCGCCGCCTTCGCCTCAAGCTATCAATTCAGCAGGCCGGCGTGGCGCATCGCAGCATCGATCGCTGCTTCCGTACCCGGTTCCAGCGTAGACAGCAGCGGCGAGCGAACGTGGCGGCTCATCCGCTCCAGACGCGACAGGCCATATTTTGCACCGCAGAGACCGGGCTCGAGAAAGATTGCCTTGTGCAGCGGCATCAACCGGTCCTGGATCGAAAGCGCCGCCTTGTAGTCGCCGGCAAGGGTCGCCTTCTGTAACTCGGCACAGAGGCGCGGCGCGACGTTTGCCGTCACCGAAATACATCCGACCCCGCCATGGGCGTTGAAGCCGAGAGCGGTCGCATCCTCGCCCGACAGCTGATGAAAATCATTGCCGCAGGTGATGCGCTGCTCGGAAACGCGCTCGATCTTGCCGGTCGCATCCTTGACGCCGACAATATTCCCATAGGACTTAGCCAGCGCACCCATGGTTTCAGGCGTCATGTCGACGACAGAGCGGCCTGGAATATTGTAGATGTAGATCGGCAGCTTAACGGCCTCGGCAATCGCCGAAAAGTGAGCATAGAGCCCCTTCTGCGTCGGCTTGTTGTAATAGGGCGTAACGACCAGGACTGCATTCGCGCCAACCTTTTCGGCATGCTGTGCCAGTTCTATCGCTTCGCGCGTATTGTTGGATCCCGCGCCTGCCATGACGGGCACGCGCTTGGCGGCGACCTCGATGCACAGCTCGACGACGCGCTTGTGCTCGGCGTGCGACAGGGTCGGCGATTCGCCGGTGGTGCCAACAGGGACAAGCCCGGTGCTCCCCTCGGTGATCTGCCATTCTACGTGCGAGGCAAAAGAAGCTTCATCGACGGCGCCCGCAGCGGTAAAGGGCGTAACGAGAGCGGGAATGGATCCCCTGAACATGCAAACTCCTCAAGGCCTGGCATTTCACGCTTCGGCCGCAATCCTTGGTTATGAATCTGCGCACCATAAAGCGGCCATCTGGCTCCGACAAGCGCGCTTTATGGCTTCGTTTGCAAATTCCGGTATCATGTTAGATCGATAATTCGTGCATGCGCTAAGGTTTCGTTAAGATGGCTTTCGGCAGATTGAGGGGATCTGAATTCGCGTGAGTAGCCGGATGAACAAATCGATCCTGGTCGTGTCCGCCACAGGCCTTGCCATTGCCTGGGGCTGTCTTGCGGCCGGGCTGCCGATTGAAAGCGCCCCTGATCCGGCCGGGCAGCCGCAGACATCAGTCGCCATGGCAATCCCGAACGATCCACTGACGACTGGTTCTATTCCACGCGCTTCCAACATTGCGCCTGCGAGCGCCGATCTCAAGGCCGGCCTCGACGCGCTGTCGAACCGGAAGCCGTTGCAGGCCATCGCCGTCCGCAACGGCATGGCGCGCGGAACCCTCGACCGCCACATCCTCACCTGGGCCATTGCCACGTCGGGACAGACCGGAATACCGTCCGCAGAAATAGCCTCCGCCTCGCAAGAACTTGCGGGCTGGCCGGGGCTCGCCAGTCTGCGTGGCTTTTCCGAGCGGGCGATCTACAACGAGAACCCGTCCACGGCCGAGGTGCTCGCTGCCTTTGGAGAGACAGCACCAGAGACGCCAGAAGGTGCATTCGTGTTGTCAAAGGCCCTCATTGCCGTTGGAAAGCCAGCCCAGGCCGCCGCCTATATCCGCAACGTCTGGCGAAACCAGACGCTGGACGCATCGCTCGAGGACAAATATCTGGCAGCTTTTGGCGGCCTGCTCAGCCCGTCCGACCACAAGGCCCGCATGGATCTTCTGCTCTACCGGAGCAAGACGGCGCAGGCGAAGCGCTTCGGCGATCTCGGCAAGGCACAATCGCTTTATACTGCGTGGGCAGCTGTCAACGATCGAAGCCCCAAGGCTGCGAGCCTGCTTGCCAACATCTCACCGCAGTGGAAAAGCGACCCCGCCTACCTCTTCATGCGGATCGAATTTGAGCGGCGCAAGGAAAACTACGATACGGCTGCAGCCCTGTTGGCACAAATGCCGCGCGATCGCAGCCTGCTGATCGACGCGAGCCAGTGGTGGGACGAGCAGCGAATCGTCAGCCGCGGCCTTGTCGACCAAGGTAACTACAAGGCCGCATACAGAATTGCCGACGACAACGTCGCCGTTACCCCGGTCGATGTCGGCGAAGCGGAGTTCCATGCAGGCTGGTATGCGCTGCGCGGCCTGAAGGATCCCTCCACGGCAGCAACGCATTTTCGCAAGATCCTCGGCGTGTCGAACGGACCGATCTCCGTCTCTCGTGCTTGGTATTGGCTCGGACGCGCGGCGGAAGCCGGCGGCCCGGGAAAGGCCAGTGATTTCTACGCGAAGGCCGCCGCCCTTCCGAGCACGTTCTACGGTCAGCTTGCCGCGAAAAAGCTCGGACGGCAGATGCTGGACGTGACCTACCCATCGCCATCGCCGGAAGACCGGCAGCGCTTTCAATCGCGAGAAGCGGTGCTGGCGATCGCGCGCCTAGAGGCAGCCGGCAATGGCTGGCGCGCCGACAGTCTTTACCGCGCGCTAGCCCAACAGCTGCAAAGCCCGGGCGAGATAGCGCTGCTTGCGGCCAGCGCCGAGCAGTCCGGCAATCACCAGCTTTCGCTGCAAGTCGGCAAGATCGCCTATGGACGCGGCGTCGATGTCGCAGCGCTTGCCTTTCCGATCGGCGTCATTCCAGACGACGCCAATATCGCAGGCTCCGGAAAAGCCATGGCTTACGCCATCGCCCGGCAGGAAAGTGCCTTCAATCCGCAGGCCGTGTCGTCCGCAGATGCCCGTGGATTGCTTCAACTGCTGCCGAAGACCGCCAAGGCTGTGGCCGGTCGCCACGGGATCGTCTATTCCGCCGACCGCCTGACGAAAGATGCCGGCTACAATGCGACGCTCGGCTCGCATTATCTCGGCGAGCAGATAGATGCATTCGGCGGATCCTATATCCTGACCTTCGTCGCCTATAATGCCGGTCCGAAAAAAGTGCCCGAGTGGATAAACCGCTACGGCGACCCGCGCGGCAAGTCGATGGACGAAGTCGTTGACTGGATCGAGCGCATTCCATTTCCGGAAACCCGCAATTATGTGCAGAGGGTGATGGAAAATTACGAGGTCTACAAGGCTCGGCTTGGTCAGAAAAGCGATATCGAGCAGGACCTCATCCACGGACGCGGCTGAAGGGGCCTGTCGCGGCTGCTGATTCGTTGAGTTCGCCACCCTCCCCGCGGACTGACGGGGACAGAGTTTCTGCTCGGGATCCAATTCCCAAGCTCACCGGCTCGAAATTGTCGGCACGAAAATGGCCCGGCTGGGATACCGGGCCATCTCTTTGACAGGAGGTTAGATCAACTCAGTATTAGAACGAACGCTGGAAGCGGATGATGCCAGACCAGGTGTCCTTGTTGACGCTGTCGTAGTTGACGTAGGTGACTTCCGGCTCGATGAGCAGGTTCTTGACCGGGTTGAACTTCAGGTTGCCCGTTGCTGCGAACGTCTTCTTGTCGTCGTAGGCCAGCTGCACGTTGGCCTTCAGCTTGTCGTTGATCTGCTGACCAATGCCGCCCCAGACAGCCCAGTCGCCCCAACCGATACCAGCACCACCGGCACCAGCATACTTGTTGAGCTTGTTGCCATCGGTGTTGTAGCCACCCATGAGGAAGGCGGTGAAGCCGCCGAACTTGGCATCAACACGAGCCTTGACAGCGCCTTCTTCGACGATGGAGTCGTAGCCGCCGACAACGCGGAAGTTGAAAGCGCCGGCCTTGTAGCCGAGACCGAGAACGCCGTCCGGAGCGTAGTGATCCGAGCTGTTCTCGCCATTGGCGCCAGCTGCAGTGCCGTTGGTGCTGTCTTCGAGCGAAGCAACAGCCGTGAAGCCGGTGCCAGAGTCGTAGGCGTAGGTCAGCTGGTTCAGTTCGTCGGTGCCGTTGATGCCGTATTCGATGATGTCGTCGTTGATGACGTCGCCAGCGTAGCCGAGGAAGGTCGAGTAGACCGAGTCGTTCTTACCGACGAGGAAACCACCCAGGCTGATGTTGGCCCAGAGAAGCTTGTTGGTGTTGTTACCTTCGGCCGACTCGAAGCGGAAAACGGCGTCAGTCTTCAGGGCGCCATATTCGGTGTCACTTGCAGTGTCGATCGAAAGTTCGGCACGGGTCTTCCAGTATGTGCCGCGAGCAGCAGCGTCCTGGCCGGCCTTGTAAGCGTTGTACCAGCTGACGTCAGAGCGAACCTTGCCGCCGATCTTGATGCAGGTTTCCGTGCCCGGGATGTAGAAATAGCCAGCGCCGTAAGCGTCGCAGATGCGGACGTATTCCAGCGGCTCAGGTTCAGCAGCGACGATGGCGTCGGCAGCATGTGCACCGGATACTACCGAGAAGGCAGCGGCCGAGCCGAGAAGAAGGCTTTTAATGTTCATTGCAATTAGCTCCAATCAAAAGACGACTGGGCGTGAGACGTCGCGCCGAAAAATCGGCGTGCCCTACCCCATCCCTGTATTTGTGACCCCCCCTTGGGGAGAACCAAAGCGCGTCTGCTTCGGTTCTGGGCAGACCATAGCGATTGAATATAACAATGAAATATCAATGCGTAACAGGCACCGTTTGTGACAAAGCTTTGGATTGGTGCGTTGCACAAAAATCACGTCACGAAACTGTGATAATTCCGTCATGAAAGGTGATTGATCACCTCGCGGCCTGGAAAAGGCAGCGGAAACAAGACCTGGAGAACAGACAAAGAGTAAAAACGAAAAAGCCCGGCTCGAAAGCCGGGCTCCTTTCAATCGACCGAAGTCGGATTGAATTAGAACGTGCGCTGGAAGCGAAGGATACCAGAGAACGTGTTGTCGTCGAGAACGGCGTTGTCGTACTTGACGTAGGTGATTTCTGGCTGGATCTTGAAGCCCTTAGCAACGAAAACGTTGAGGTTTGTCGTAGCTTCGAAGGTCTTGCTGTCAGCATACGAAACCTGAGTGTTCCACTCGAGCTTGTCGTTGAACTTGACAGTCGTGCCACCCCAAACCTGCCAATCGCCGGTCGAAGCGCCGCTAGCATCGCCATTGGCGTAGCGGTTGATCTTGTTGCCGTCAGTGTTGTACTGGCCGAGCAAGAAGGCAGAGAACGTGCCGAAGTCGAGGTCGAGGCGAGCCTTGACAGCGCCTTCTTCAACGACCGAGTCGTAGCCGCCGACAACCTTCAGACCGAACATGCCAGTCTTGTAGCCGAGGCCGGCAACGAAGTCAGGTGTGTAGTGGTCAGAAACATCACGGCCCGTGTTCGGGTCGATTGCACCAGCGCCAGACTGGCTGTCTTCAACCGACAGAACGCCAGTGAAGCCGTTGCCGCCGTCGTATACGTAGGAGAGCTGGTTCAGCTCGTAAGGTCCATCGCCGATCACGTCGTCGTTGATGACGTTGCCAGCATAACCAATCCACTGATTGTACTGCGAGTCCGTCTTACCAACGATGAAGCCGCCGAGGCTGATCGTTGCGAACAGAACCTTGGAGTCGTTGACACCTTCAGTCGAGTCGAAACGGTAGACCATGTTGGTCTTCAGCGGACCGTATTCTGTGTCCGTTGCCGTGTCGACGTTGAGTTCAGCGCGAGTGTGCCATTCCGTGCCGCGCTTGAAGCGATCGCCAACAGCGTATGGGTTGTGCCACTGAGCTTCAGTACGAACCATGCCGCCGATCTTGAGGCAGGTTTCCGTGCCTGGGATGTAGAAGTAGCCAGCGCCGTATGCATCGCAGATGCGGACGTATTCAAGCGGCTCAGGCTCAGCAGCTACGATAGCGTCTGCAGCGTGAGCACCGGATACTGCTGCGAGGGCAGCAGCGGAGCCGAGAAGTAGGCTCTTGATGTTCATGATTGACCTCCAGTTCAAAGTTTCAATTGGGTCTGGGATTTTTAACCCGAAGGCATTCCCTGCCCCATCCCCATGTTTCAAGAAGTGGACGATCACGCCCTCGCTTCCGTTGTTGAAAATACTCGACGGGCGCCGTCACGCAATCGACATCTTGCCGGAAGGGGGTTTTGGGGAGACCCTTCCCCAATTCATGTTGCCGAAAGGACACAAAAAGGTGAGGTGAAGGGTGGTTTATTTAGTCTTTATTAAGAAAAAGCCTTATCTCGCACGGACTTAACTCCGCTGCGCTTAGCCATAACAGTCTTTCGGGAGACCTGCCGACGCACAAAATCCCTGGAAACCCTGCCACATGTACGGCATTTCCACGGCAGGCGGCAACATTTGGAAACAGCCCGGCAACGATTCCCGATTGAGGAATGGACATGCGCTGGACGTCGATTCGGATCGTATGTGCAGATGCCGGTCTGCGATTCGAGCTTGGGTGCAGACATTGGGTAGGCATCCGGTCCGGCGGACGTCATTACTGCAGCTCTATAAGCCCCGCCTCCGTCGGCCAGAAGTCGCAACTACGGTAGAGTGAGGCCAGCTGCGGCTCGACGTTGACACGCAACCACCTTGCACCGTGCTCCTGTGCAATACTGGTGGCCTCTTTTATCCTGCCGGTAGCAATCCCCTGTCGTCGCATTCGAGGGTCGACACAGGTGTCGAGAATAAAGGCGTGAACACCTCCATCCCACGCAACATTCACGAAACCGACGAGCTGACCATCGGCGTAAGCCACGATGCCCGCCGGGCGGCGGGACAAGATACGAGAGAAATCATTTAGCTCACAGCAGCCCCAGGCCTCCAGCCAAAGCATATTGAGATCATCTCGGGACGGGAATGGATCGATTCAAAGCATCACCTGCTGCCTCTGCTCACTCCTGCTCAGATGACTGTAGTTGCAAGATGACAGGGCGATGGCTGGTCGATCATGAAGCAGCGCAGAACTGATGCCCGCGTCAGTGACGATGCATGGAGACGACATCTAAATCGGGGAATGCAGTAAGTCTGGTGAGGCAATATTGCCGGGTAAATGGCGGAGAGGAAGGGATTCGAACCCTCGATACGCTTTTGACGTATACTCCCTTAGCAGGGGAGCGCCTTCGGCCACTCGGCCACCTCTCCGAGGCCGTGACTATTTGGCAAAGGCTCCAAAGGCAAGGTTTTTTTTCCAATGCCGTCAGAAAAGTGTCTTGCTGTGCGCTAAACCCTGAGAGTGCGAGGGCTAGTAGCCGCGTGGGCCGGCTTCGGCATTTTCCGGTTCGGGGCCGTAGCGTCGGCGAAGGCGCTGGAGTGCTGTGGAGAATTCGGTGACATCGGCGCCGACCGCAACGAAAGTGGCGCCGAGTCCCAGGTAGCGGCGGTTGAGGGTCTCGTTGAATGTCAGGATTCCGGCCGGTTTGCCCGCTTTGACGATGGTGGCTATGGCGGCCTCTATCGCCGCCTGCACCTCGGGCGCCTCGAGATTGCCCGGAAAGCCCAGGTCGGCAGCAAGGTCGGCGGGCCCTATAAAGATGCCATCGATGCCCTCGACACCGGCAATCCGCTCGAGGTCGGCAAGCGCCGCGCGGGTTTCGGCTTGCACAAGGAGGCAGATGTCCTTGCCTGCATCGGCGACGTAGCCGGCAACAGTGTTGAACCGCGAGGCGCGGCCGATGCCGGCGCCCATGCCACGGATGCCGTCCGGCGGATAGCGGACAGCGCGAACGAGTTCTGCTGCCTGCTCGGCCGAATCGACCATCGGGATGAGCAGCGTGCGGGCGCCGATGTCGAAAAACTGCTTGATCATCCAGCTTGCGCCAGTCGGCAGTCGAACCACCGGTTCCGACGGCGAGGCCTGAAGAGCCTGCAACTGCGCCATTATACTGCGAAGATCGTTGGGGCCGTGCTCACCGTCCAGGACCAGCCAGTCGAAACCGGCATGGCCGGCGATCTCGGCGGCATAGGCATCGGCCATCGCCACCCAGAGGCCGATCTGCGGGCGGCGCTCGCGCAGGGCGATCTTGAATGCATTGGGTGGCAGGGTCATCGTCACTTATCCGAGCAAGGTCTTGAGGTCGGTGCCGGCGTCGGCGTCGGCCAGCAGGTCGCGATCGGGCGTCAGGCCGGCGTCGATGAGCTTCTTGCCGGTGACATAGGCGCGGGCGTCGTTGATCGCATCGACGGCAATCAGCCGACCGGCCTTGAAATACCAGACGGAGGCCGATCCTTCGCGGGCGCCATGCCGCAGCACCGTATCGTCGTAGCCCTTGTTGAAGCCTGCGATCTGCAGCTTGACGTCATACTGATCGGACCAGAACCACGGCTTCGGCACGTAGGGTTCCTTGCCACCGGCGATGATCGCGGCCGCAGCCTCTGCCTGGTCGACAGCATTCTGCACCGATTCGAGACGGATCAATTCGCCCTGCCAGGGCAGCGCGGCGCAGTCGCCGACGGCATAGATGCTGGGATCAGAGGTGCGGACGTATTCGTCGACGACGATGCCGTTGGCAACCATAAGGCCGGCTTCCTTGGCAAGACGATCCAGCGGCGCGACGCCGATACCGACGACGACGAAATCGACGTCGAGGGTAGAGCCATCGGAAAGCTCTGCGGCAACCACACGGCCGTCCTTGCCCACCAGCCGCTTGAGGCCGGTCTTCTCGCGGATGACGACGTCGTGGTCGGCGTGGATGACCCGCATGATGTCGGCGGTCTCTTTGGCGGCAACCCGCTGCAGGATGCGATCGGCCATCTCGATGAGTGTGACTTCGAGGCCGCGATGACGGGCGACGGCTGCCGCTTCGAGACCGATATAGCCGCCCCCTATTATAAGGACACGGCGGCCGGCACGCATTTCACCTGACAGGAGATCGGCGTCGCGCTTGTCCCGGGCGACATAGACGCCCTCGAGATCGCCGCCGATGGCCGCAGGAAGACGGCGCGGTGTTGCGCCTGTCGCCAGCACCAGCGTTTCGTAGTCGAGCGCGCTGCCGTCCTGCATGACGACCTGCTTCCGGTCGCGATGGATTTGTTCTGCCCAGGTCGCGCGACGGATGTCGATATCGTGCTCGGCATACCAGTGCTCGTGGCGGAACATCAGGCGATCGAAGCTGATCTCGCCGAGCAGGTATTTCTTCGTCAGCGGCGGGCGCTGGTACGGCAGCGATTCTTCCGCGCCGACCAGCGTGATCGGCCGCGTGTCCTTGAGAGCCCTCAGCTTGGCAGCAACAGCAAAGCCGGCCTGCCCTGCTCCGACAATGAGCAATCTACCCGTCACGCAAGCCCTCCAGAAATTGGGGACACGAAGCCGTGGCGGCCTCGCATCGCGCTTCAAAGGCAAGGCGTATCGCCTCGCCCGGAAAGCGTCAACCGCAGCGGTGCCCATCAAGCGTCATGCCGGACGATTTGGAACATCTGGATCGTTTTGCTGCGAGCATAGCGTTTGTGAAATGCCAGAGGATTGCAACAATCGGCAAGCAATTCAGTTACTTGAATTGCCTGTGGCGGAAATCGGCAGATGCGGTATCATTGCAGATGGAATATATGTTCCGAAAACCGGGAAAAACGAAAGCCGTGGAATGAGTGAGGACGTGACGATACCGGCGAAGGTGCCGCGCGATTTCGAAAGCCTTCGCAGCACGATCATCGAGCGCAAGGCCTCCATGCCGAAACGGCTGGCGCAGGTTGCGGTCTTTGCCCTCAACAACCCCGATGAAATCGCCTTTGGCACGACGGCCAGCATCGCCACGGCGTCCGACGTCCAGCCCTCGACGCTGGTGCGGCTGGCGCGCCATCTCGGCTATGAAGGCTTTTCCGATCTGCAGAGCATTTTCCGCGAACGGCTGCGTGACCGGACACTCAGCTACGAGGAGCGGCTGATCTCGCTGGAGGAGGCGCGCGTCGAGGATGAGAATGCAGCGATCCTTGCCGGCTTTATCTCCTCCGCCACCCAGTCGATCAACCGGCTGGCGGCAACTGTGCAGACCGACACCTTTGCGACGTCGGTCGAGATCCTTGCTGCAGCAGAAACCATCTACCTGATTGCCAAGCGACGCTCCTACCCGCTGACGGCGCACATGACCTACGCATTTTCCAAGCTAAACATCCGCCACCAGATCGTTGCCTCGCCTAACGGGGTCGATACGGAGCTTGTGCAGTTCGCCACGCCACGCGATGCAGCCATTGCCGCCAGTTTTTCGCCCTATGCGGCAGAAAGCCTGGTGCAAAGCCAGCTACTGGTCGACCGCGGCGTACCACTCATTGCCATCACCGATTCGGCATTCTCGCCGCTCGCCGCCTGCGCCACCCACTGGTTCGAAGTGGCAGAATCGGATTTTGCCGGCTTTCGTTCGTTATCGGCGTCCATGGCATTGATCATGGCTTTCCCCGTCGCCATCGCCGAGCAGCGCAGAAAGTGGGCCATGGCAAAATCCGGAAAACATAAAATGGAATAAACATTCCGAATTGACAAAATTACGGAACCGATGTTTCATTATCGGTGCACGGCGTTGGCAACGGGAGATGCCGGCGGAAATCTTGACGGAGGATATCAATGGCAAATCTCAACAACGGCGCGCGGCCGGAGCCGACGCTCGACGTCATCGCCATCGGCCGTTCTTCTGTCGATCTCTATGGCCAGCAGATCGGTTCCAGGCTCGAAGACATCGCGTCCTTTGCGAAATCCGTTGGCGGCTGCCCGGCCAACATCGCCATCGGCACGGCCAGGCTCGGGCTGAAATCAGGATTGATCACGCGCGTCGGCGACGAGCAGATGGGACGCTTCATCCGCGAGCAATCAGCCCGCGAGGGTGTCGCTACCGATGGCATCGTCACCGACAAGCAGCGGCTGACAGCGCTGGTGCTGCTGGCGGTAGAGGCTGAAGGCGTCTCGCCGATGATCTTCTACCGCTCCGACTGCGCCGACATGGCGCTGACCGAAGACGATGTCGACGAAGACTTCATCGTTTCATCAAGTGCCGTGCTGGTCTCCGGCACGCATTTTTCTCAACCCAATACAGAAGCAGCCCAGCGCAAGGCGATCCGCGTCGCCAAGGCGCATGGCCGCAAGGTGGTCTTCGATATCGACTACAGGCCCAATCTTTGGGGCCTTGCCGGCCATGCCGAAGGTTTCGAGCGCTACGTGAAATCCGACCGCGTCACGGCCAAGATGAAGCAGACGCTCCCTGACTGCGACCTGATCGTCGGCACCGAGGAGGAGATCCTCATCGCGTCCGGCGCCGATGACGTGCTCGGCGCATTGAAGACGATCCGCGAACTCAGCGCTGCCACCATCGTCCTAAAACGCGGCGCGATGGGCTGCATTGTCTATGAAGGTGCAATTTCCGACGACCTCGAAGCTGGCATCGTCGGCGACGGTTTTCCAATCGAGGTTTATAATGTGCTCGGCGCCGGCGATGCCTTCATGTCCGGCTTTCTGCGCGGCTGGCTGAAGAACGAGCCTCTCAAGACCTGCGCCACCTGGGCCAATGCCTGCGGTGCCTTCGCCGTATCGCGGCTGCTCTGCTCGCCGGAATATCCGACCTGGGCCGAACTCGACAGCTTCCTCAAGCACGGCAGCCGGCGGCGCGCACTGCGCAAGGACGAAGACCTCAACCACATCCACTGGGCGACAACCCGCAAGGGTCACATCCCGCTGCTGATGGCGCTGGCCATCGATCACCGCTCGCAGCTGGTCAGCGTCGCCGACGAACTCGGCGTCCCCTATGAGCAAATCAATGCCTTCAAGCGGCTGGCGGTTTCGGCAGCGGCACGCGTTGCCGATGGACGGCCGGGCTACGGCATGCTGATCGACGAACGTTTCGGTCGCGATGCCTTCTTCGATGCTGCCACCAAGAACTTCTCGTGGATTGGCCGGCCGGTCGAATTGCCCGGGTCGAAGCCGCTGCGATTCGAATTCAGCCAGGATATCGGCTCGCAACTCGTGGAATGGCCTGTCGACCATTGCATCAAGTGCCTTTGCTTCTATCATCCGGACGATCCGGCGGAGCTGAAAGCCGAGCAGCAGGAGAAGCTGCGCACGCTGTTCGACGCGGCACGGAAGGTCGGGCGCGAACTGCTGGTCGAGATTATCGCCGGCAAGAACGGACCGCTCGACGACAACACAATCTCGACGGCGATGCAGGAGCTATACGACCTCGGCATCAAGCCGGACTGGTGGAAGCTGGAGCCGCAGGCATCGCGTGCCGCCTGGCAGAACATCGAGGCGGTGGTGACCGGCAACGATCCGCTCTGCCGCGGCATCGTGCTTTTGGGACTGGAGGCGCCGGCCGAGGAACTGCTGAAAGGTTTCGAGGCGACGCTCGCAGCACCGTCGGTCAAGGGCTTTGCCGTCGGCCGGACGATCTTTGCCGAAGCAGCGCGCAGCTGGCTTGCTGGCGAGATCGACGACGAGGCGGCGATTGCCGACATGGCCGGCCGTTTCCGGCATCTGACCGAGGCCTGGCTTAAGACGCGCGGACTGTAGACGCGCGGATTGGAAAAGAAGAAAATTGGGAGGCGCCCGATGGGCAAGACGATCCGTTTGACGATGGCGCAGGCCGTCGCGCAGTTCCTGACGAAGCAAATGACCGTCATCGACGGCCAGAAGGTCCAGATCTTCGGCGGCGTATGGGCGATCTTCGGGCACGGCAATGTCGCCGGACTTGGCGAAGCGCTCTACCAGATCCGGGACGAATTGCCGGTCTACCGTGCCCACAACGAACAGGGCATGGCGCATGCGGCGATTGCCTACGCCAAGACCAGCTTTCGACAGCGCTTCATGGCCTGCACCACCTCGATCGGCCCCGGCGCACTCAACATGGTGACGGCGGCGGGCGTGGCGCATGTCAACCGCATCCCGGTGCTATTCCTGCCCGGCGACGTATTTGCCAACCGCGCTCCCGACCCCGTGCTGCAGCAGATCGAGGATTTCGGCGATGGCACGGTTTCCGCCAACGATGCGTTCCGCCCGGTCTCGCGTTATTTCGACCGGATCACCCGGCCGGAGCAGATCATCTCGGCCCTGAAGCGCGCCATGCAGGTGCTGACCGATCCGCAGGACTGCGGTCCGGTGACGCTGGCGCTTTGCCAGGATGTCCAGGCCGAAGCCTTCGACTATCCCGTCAGCCTGTTCGAGGAACATGTCTGGACGCAGCGCCGGCCACGGCCGGATGCCGACGAACTGGCCAACGCCATTGCCCTGATCCGCAAGGCGGAGAAGCCTGTCATCATCGCCGGCGGCGGTGTCCTCTATTCGCAAGCGACCGCCGAACTGACTTCATTCGCGGAAACCCATGGCATTCCTGTGGTCGTCACCCAGGCCGGCAAATCGGCTATCAACGAGAGCCATCCGATGTCGCTCGGCTCGGTCGGGGTCACCGGCACGTCGGCGGCCAATGCCATTGCCGAGGATGCCGACCTGATCATCGCCGTCGGCACGCGCTGCCAGGATTTCACCACCGGCTCCTGGGCGCTGTTCAAGAACGACGCGCTTTCGATGGTGGGATTGAACATCGCGGCCTTCGACGCCGCCAAGCATGATTCCCACACGCTGGTTGCCGATGCGCGCGAGGGACTGAAGGTGCTGTCTGCCGGGCTTGCCGGATGGAAAGCCCCTGCAGCGCTCGCCGAGAGAGCATCGCACGAAAAGGCGCGCTGGATGGAGGCTGCCGCCAAGGCGATGGCGACCACCAACGCAGCCCTGCCCTCGGACGCGCAGGTTATCGGCGCAGTTGCGCGGACGATCGGTGGCGAAAACAGCATTGTGCTCTGCGCTGCCGGCGGCCTGCCCGGCGAATTGCACAAGCTCTGGCCGGCGACGGTGCCGGGCAGCTACCACATGGAATACGGATTTTCGTGCATGGGTTACGAGCTTGCCGGCGGGCTCGGCGCCAAGCTGGCGCGGCCGGAGAAGGAGGTCGTCGTCATGGTCGGCGACGGTTCCTACATGATGCTGAATTCCGAGATCGCCACGTCCGTCATGCTCGGCATGAAGCTAACCGTCGTGCTGCTCGACAACCGGGGCTATGGCTGTATCAACCGGCTGCAGATGGCCACCGGCGGAGCCAACTTCAACAATCTCTTGAAGGACTCCTATCACGAGGTAATGCCGGCCATCGATTTCCGTGCTCATGCGGAAAGCATGGGTGCCATCGCCGTGAAGGTGTCGTCCATCACCGAGCTCGAGCAGGCGATTGAAGCCTCCCGGACGAACGACCGGACGTCTGTCTTCGTCATCGATACCGATGCGCTGGTTACCACCGAGGAAGGTGGCCACTGGTGGGATGTAGCCGTTCCCGAGGTGAGTTTGCGCCCGGAAGTCAACGAGGCCCATAAGAACTACGTCGCCAAGCGGGCCGCCCAGCGGATCGGATAGCGGACAATCGCCGGATCACATCTTGAGGAGAGCATGATGAAAGCCAAACTCGGCATGTCGCCCATCGCCTGGTGGAACGACGATCTACCGGAACTGAGCGACGACGTATCACTGGAGGAATGCCTCAGGCAGTCCCGCAGTGCAGGATTTACGGGCATGGAAAAGGGCCGCCGCTTTCCGGACGATCCGGCCGTGATGCTGCCGATCCTTCGGGCTGCCGACGTCACGCTCTGCGGCGGCTGGTTCTCGGGCACGCTTGTCGACGAGGAGCTTGCCGCCAACAAGGATCGCATCGCGCCGATGATCGAGTTGTTCAAGGCGGTCGATGCACCCTGCATTGTCTATGGGGAAGTCGGCCGTTCCATCCAGGGCGACCGCTCCAGGCCGCTGGCCACCAAGCCACGCCTGTCCGACGACGAAATGAAGGCCTATGCACATCGTGTGACCGAGCTCGGGGAATGGTGCGCCGACAAGGGCATGCCGCTGTCCTACCACCACCACATGGCGGCCGTGGTCGAGACCGAGGCCGAGCTGGACGCATTCATGCGGCATTCCGGCGAAGGCATTCCGCTGTTGCTCGATGCAGGCCATTTGGCCTTTGCCGGTGGAGACGTGCTGCGCACCATCGACAACCACCATGGTCGGATCAACCATGTCCACGTCAAGGATATCCGCAAGTCCGTGGTCGACGGACTGGATCGCAGCCAGCAGTCGTTCCTCGACGCGGTGGCACTCGGCGCTTTCACGGTGCCGGGCGACGGCTCGCTCGATTTCGGCGCCATCGTCCAGCGGCTCGCCGACTACGGATACGAGGGCTGGTTCGTGGTCGAGGCCGAGCAGGATCCGCGCAAGGCGCCGCCGCAACGAATGGCTGAAATTGGCCACGCCGAACTGATGCGCGTCATGACATCGGCCGGCTATACGGTTGAGACGCAGGGTTTTCCGAAAGGATGAAGCTGCTTTCATTCCTTTGCCGGTGTTTACAGGAGATCGCAAAATGACGAAGTCCCACCTGCATGTCAGCCCAAGCGGCACCACTGGCAAAGTCCATCACGTGACCCCGGAAACTGCCGGCTGGACCTATGTCGGGTTTGACCTGCACCGCCTGAAGACGGGCGAGACAGCGGCGGGTGATACGGGTGAGCGGGAGGTCTGCCTTGTCTGGGTCACCGGAAAAGGCCGGGCGACAGCCGGAGATGTGGATTTCGGGCTGCTGGGCGAACGGATGAGCCCATTCGACGGCGCTCCGCATGCGCTTTACATCCCGGCCGGGTCCAGCTGGTCCGTCACGGCGGAAACAGATCTCGAACTGGCCGTCTGCTCGGCACCCGGTGGCGGCGATCACCCGGCCCGCGCCCTTCCGCCCGGCACACACCCGGCGCTGACGCGCGGCCAGGGGACGAATGTTCGCTACGTCAACAACATCATGCCGGAAGACGATGGAGCCGCCCACTCGCTGCTGGTCGTCGAGGTGATCACGCCCGGCGGCCATACCTCTTCCTACCCACCGCACAAACACGACCAGGACGATCTGCCAAACGAGAGCTTTCTCGAGGAAACCTATTATCATCGCCTCAACCCTCCACAGGGCTTTGCCTTCCAGCGCGTCTATACCGACGACAGGTCGCTCGACGAGGTGATGGCTGTGGAAGATGGCGACGTGACGATGGTGCCGAAGGGCTATCACCCGTGTGCGGCCTGCCACGGCTACGATCTCTATTATCTGAATGTGATGGCGGGGCCGAAACGGGTGTGGAAGTTCTACAATGCCCCGGAACATGCCTGGCTGGTAAAGGCCTGAGTGTAGCGGATACCGGGAGACAGCGCCGCGGCGTATGTCCCGGCACAAAAATGCCCAGGCAGTGAGCATTTGCGGCTTATTTGTACACATGCTTGGTTTTTTAGGGAGTCTCTTAAATCTTCATCAAGCGAAGCGTTCTATTCTGACATCATTCAACCAGCGGAGGGCAACATGCCCCTTCAGATGCACCTCATGACGAACACTGACCAGCAGCCCGCGCTTCAGGAGTTCGTTGTCGATAGACCCGGCAAAATCATCTTTGTGGGCCATCATCTCAGCACGAGCGTGCAAACGGACTGCATGATCAAGATCATGTCGCAATCCGGCGCCACGCTCGAGGTGGGCACCGGCCACGATCTGCCTAATCACTTTTTCCTCGAGATCCTCGGCATTCGCGACGAGATCGGCTGCACCCTCGTCAAACGTGAGGGTTCGCGGGTCACCGTCAGCTTCAACATGCTGATCAATGCTGAGTTTCTACATCATGTCTTGCGTTTGAACTTCGAGGTCGGCGTCTAGGACGTGAAAGCGGCTCAACTGAGTGCCTCTCGACCTGACGGCCCGAATCAAAGAAGCGCGGGGCCGCCGCCCCGCGCTTCTCCTTCCCCCTGATGACATAGCAGCAGCCACTTGGCGCTAGGCTTTGCCGACCGGGAAACCGTCACTGAATTTTACGCCTGACTTCTGCAGCATTCCGTCAGGGCGCACCTTACGCCCGAAGAATCCGTGCAATATCGTCCCACATACAACGCCCAATTGCCCACACGGTTCGAATATCATTTGACGAAAGGTAATCCGACCGTCGCCGAACGGCGTAGGACTTTTTGAAAAAGGAGCTCTACCCATGATCAAGACAGCGCTTACCGCCTACGCAGGTTGTCTCGTGACGCTGCTTGTTCTCGATGCCGCATGGCTCGGGCTTGTGGCGCGCACCTTCTATCGCGACCAGTTAGGCGACCTGATGCTGCCACAGCCGAATTTCGGGATCGCAGCACTTTTCTACCTGTTTTTCACCGTTGCCGTCGTCATGCTCGCAGTGATGCCTGCGGTTGGTGCCGGGTCGTTGACGCGGGCTCTGCTATTTGGTGCCGTGCTTGGCCTTGCAGCTTACGGGACCTACGATATCACCAACCTTTCGACGCTGAAGAACTGGCCCGTCATGGTCAGCGTCGTCGATATGGCCTGGGGTACCGTTGTTACGGCTGCAACCGCGGGCGGCGGATATGCGGTTGCGCGGTATTTTTCCTGAAATCGATCCATCTGGCAGCTAAATGTCAGATCACTAAAATGCCATCCATATGATTGACGAATGCGCAAAGCCTTCGTGCGACGCTTGTGTCTTAAACCGAGATGATTTCGGTAAGCCACCGTCCGGGGAATAACATGCTTCGCTCAACGCATCTGGCGTCCGTCAAATCCGAGGTCTACGAGCGGAGCTTCGAGCGCTTTTTCGTCCAGCGTCCGGCACGACTTATCGCTGTCAAACCCTGCCTTACCGGCGTCTCGATGCGCAGTGCCGAGATCATCGATATCTCGCAGGGCGGCGCGACATTCCTTGTCGGCAGCACGGCGGGGCTGCCGCAACACTATTATCTCAACATCCTCGGCCTCGCCTATCGCATCGGCTGCGCCGAGACATACCGGCATGGCGACCGGATCGGCGTGCGGTTTATCAACTTCCTGACGCCTGAGACATTGAGGCTTGTGGTGCGTGCCGATTTCATGATCGGTAACCGCGAAGCCAATGCCGCGCGGTCCATGCGTCGCTGACACCAGCCGCCTCATCTCTTGAAACCCGGCAACAAGCGCTTATGGTGCGGGCGACTGCAATCGCTTCGCCGGGAAATCACCAGCATGCCTGTCTTTTCGCGTTTTACACCGCTCACCAGCGCCCTGCCCTCGACCGTGCCGTTTGTCGGACCGGAAGCGCTGGAGCGTCAACGCGGCGTTGCCGTCAAGGCCCGGATCGGCGCCAATGAGAGCGGCTTCGGTCCTTCACCCCGGGTCATCGAGGCGATGCGCCGGGAAACTGGCGAGATCTGGAAATATAACGACCCGGAAAATTTTGAGCTGAAAACGGCGCTGGCATCACACCTCGGGATACGGCCCGCCAACATTGCCATCGGCGAAGGTGTCGATTCGCTGCTCGGGCTGATCGTCCGGATGATCGTTTCCGCCAACACGCCGGTGGTGACGTCCCATGGCGGCTATCCGACTTTCAACTTCCACGTCGCCGGTTTCGGCGGTCGGCTCGTCACCGTCCCGTACCTCGACGACCGCGAGAACCTTGAGGGACTGCTCGACGCAGTAAGGCGGGAGAATGCACCGCTGGTCTATCTTGCCAACCCCGACAATCCGATGGGAAGCTGGTGGGACCAGGAAAGCGTCATTGCCTTTGTAAGGGCCTTGCCGGAGACCTGCATGCTGGTGTTGGACGAGGCCTACAGCGAGACTGCGCCGGCATCTTCCTTGCCGCCGATCGCGTCCCTCATCGACATGCCCAATGTCCTGCGTACCCGCACCTTCTCCAAGGCCTACGGGCTTGCCGGCGCGCGGGTCGGCTATGCGATCGGCGTTCCGCAAACCGTGGCAGCGTTTGACAAGCTGCGCAACCACTTCGGCATGAACCGGCTGGCAACCGTCGGGGCGCTCGCCGCGTTGGACGATCAGGACTATCTCACAGAGGTCATCGGCAACATCCACGACGCCCGGGAACGGATCGCCATGATCGCGCGCGACAACGACGTTATGCCGCTGGCATCGGCCACCAACTTCGTAGCCATCGACTGCGGCCGCGACGCGGTTTACGCAAAGGCCATTGTCGACGGACTGCTCGATCACGGCGTCTTCATCCGGATGCCCGGGGTGGCGCCGCTCAACCGGTGTGTCCGCGTCAGCGCCGGACAGAAAGCCGATCTCGATCTTTTCGAGCAGGCACTGCCGCAGGTCCTCCAGACGCTGCGGTAATGATCGCGCCAAAAACCGCGCCGGCCTTGTCCCGGCCGGTCGCGGTAGCGCTGTTGCGTCTGCCTTTTGACATTGACGCTCCCCCTCTTTGCGAGGTTATTGTTCTTGGTATTGATCGTCTGAGGACGTTGCCTCAGTGCATGGTCATCCACTCGCGAGCGGAGCGAAGGGCTGCTGCCAGTTGCATCTTCGTTAGCGTGGCAGCGACGTCGGCGCGAAGCTCGGCGGCGCGGTCGCAGCCCTTGATGGCAGCGATGTTCAGCCACTTGTGGGCCGAGATCAGGTCGATGTCGCAACCGCGGCCGGTTGCGTACATCAGGCCCATTTCGCAAAAGATATCGGCATTTTTTTCGCCACCCATGGTGGCCATTTCAGACGTCGTCATTTCAAAGCGTGCCATCGGTTCGGTCCCTGTTTCAACCTGTTAGTGCAATCCCTGTTTTCCGTTGGGCCTTTGCCGTCTAACGCAGCTTGGTGGCCTTCCGGGTGGCGGGTTTTCCCCGCTCGTTTGATGATTTGAGTATCGCATAAGGACTTCAAAAAGCGCTTAAAATGCTTGCTTAATTTGATGCAAACAAAGTGCAAATGCTTGGTAAACTTGGGATTTTGTTAAACATCGCAGGCCTTGCGAATTAAGGACTTTGCCTGGCATTTTACGAAAAATTAGGATCTGCAAATCAACCCTTTGCTAACCCTGAATCGAGCCGCGGTTGTTGGCGCGTGATTTTTCCCGGCTCGTATTTGCCTGAATTCACCGTCTTGGCGATGCGAATTGAGGCCGACCCGGCAAGCTGAATGCCGGATGAACCGCCGTATCAGCCGCCGTTCAGACGAACCGTGGCAGAAAGGCGTCAGGATCAAGGGCGATCCGTTCCAACAACGGGGGAAATGGACATGGCAATTCTGGCGCGGCGCTTCACCATCATCACTTTGGTTTCCGCAGTTTTCGCCATCAGCTTTTCGGCAGCCGTCCTGCACAGCGGGGGCAGCGGTTCGCAATCGCACTTCGGCGCAAACTTCACCTGCCTGCAATCGACAAGCTCTTATTGCTCGACGGTACAGTAAAGGGTCGCGGGCTGGCATCTTCCCGGAGCCGCAGATGGGGAAAAAAATCCTGCGGAAATCCCGGCTGCCACTGTTGCCGTCATTTGCTTGTTGGAGACAGCACTCTATAATGGCGCATGAGCAACAAATTCTCTCCGCTGGACGTATCCTCACCCGAACCCTTCGCGCCCGTTACCTTTGACGATCCGGTCAAAGCTGTCGATGCTCTGACCGAGCTCTACGACAGGAACACGGCCTTCTTGATCGGCAAATTCGCCGAACTTGCCGAGGGGGAGCCAATCTCTGCTCGCTTCCGGGCCTTCTATCCGCAGGTGAGCATCGAGACTACCAGCTTCGGACATGTCGATTCGCGGCTGTCCTACGGTCACGTCACCGCGCCCGGCATCTACACCACCACGATCACCAGGCCCGTGCTTTTCCGGCATTATCTGACGGAGCAGCTGGCGCTTTTGATGCGCAGCCACAACGTACCGATTGTCGTGTCCGAATCGACGACGCCGATCCCGTTGCATTTCGCTTTCGGCGAAGGAGCGCACGTCGAGGCTTCGGCTGCGACATTTGCCGACATTCCGATGCGCGATCTTTTCGATACGCCGGATCTGAACACGACCGACGACGAGATCGCCAATGGCGAATATATACCGCCTCCGGGCCAGCCCTCGCCGCTGGCACCGTTCACCGCCCAGCGCATCGACTATTCGCTGGCGCGGCTCGCTCACTACACGGCGACCAGCGCGGCGCATTTCCAGAATTTCGTGCTGTTCACCAACTATCAGTTCTACATCGACGAGTTCTGCACCTGGGCACGTGACCTGATGGCCAAGGGCGGCGAAGGCTACACAGCTTTCGTCGAACCGGGAAATATCATCACCAACGCCGGATCGAGCTCGCCTGATACTGATATCGCTTCGCCGCGACTACCGCAGATGCCGGCTTACCATCTGAAGAAGAAGGGTCATGCCGGGATCACCATGATCAATATCGGCGTCGGCCCCTCCAACGCCAAGACGATCACCGACCATGTCGCAGTGCTGCGTCCACATGCCTGGCTGATGCTCGGCCATTGTGCCGGCCTGCGCAACAGCCAGAGGCTCGGCGATTACGTGCTTGCCCACGCCTACATGCGTGAAGACCATGTGCTCGACGACGACCTTCCGATCTGGGTGCCGATCCCGGCGCTGGCCGAAGTGCAGGTGGCGCTTGAGGCAGCGGTGGCCGAGATTACCGGCTACGAGGGTTTCGAGCTGAAGCGGATCATGCGCACCGGCACGGTCGGCACCATCGACAACCGTAACTGGGAACTGCGCGACCAGGCTGGGCCGGTCAAGCGGCTGTCGCAGGCCCGCGCCATCGCCCTCGACATGGAATCGGCAACGATTGCAGCCAACGGATTTCGCTTCCGCGTGCCCTACGGCACGTTGCTCTGCGTCTCGGACAAGCCGCTGCATGGCGAATTGAAGCTACCGGGAATGGCGACCGCCTTCTATCGGACGCAGGTCAACCAACATCTGCAGATCGGCATCCGCGCCATCCAGAAGCTCGCTGCCATGCCGCCCGAGGCGCTGCATTCGCGCAAGCTGCGCAGCTTTTTCGAGACGGCGTTCCAGTAGGAACACACGCACCGCCCTCTTGCCAACCTGCTGAGAGGGCGGTGGCATCAGGCCGACTTTTGGACCCGGCCTTTCGACATCGCCAGTCCCAGCGCCGTACCGATGAGTGCGGAAACGATAACCAGTAGATGGCCGTTGATGCTTGCCTGCGCCAGCGTGATGAGCGACGCCGTGTCGGAGGGGGCACCGAAGGCCAGCGCACCGGCCGTAATGCCTGCCGGATAGGTGCCGACGCCGCCTGGCGCATGCACCGGCAGCACGGAAGACAGCTCACCACCGAGAGCGCCGCCAAAACTGGCCGCCAGCGGGGCAACCTGCATAAGTCCGAGCGCCCAGGCGAGCACGAGCACCTTGACCAGCCAGTTGACGATGGTCATCAGCCAGGCCCTTGCAAAAGCGGATGCGTTTATGGGCAGTCCCCTTTCGATCTCGAGGACAATGGACTGCGCCTTTGCGGGCAGCGCCTTGGCGGCGAGCCGGACCAGCGGGCGGCGCACCGCAAAGGCTGCGACCGGCAAGAGCAGGAAAAAGCACCAGAGCAACCAGGCAACGGCTTTATGCGGTGATGTTACGGCGAGGCCCATGCCGGCGGCGGCGAGTAGCGCGTGGAGGTCGAGCAACCGCATGACCAGCAACGCCGCGGTGCTGCGGACCAGCGGAATGCCGAATTCGGAGCGCATCAAAAGCGGAAAGCTGGTTTCGCCGGTGCGGAACGGCATCATGATGTTGAGCAGGTTGTGGATCTGCGTAACTCGGAAAAGGGCTGCGAAGTGACCCTTCGTCTCGCCCGGGAAATAATCGTAGATACGCCACGTCCGCAGAAAGTAGGTGCCGGTCAGCAATGCGAGGGCGACGACGATCGGCAAGGCGCCGACTTTTGCCCATTCTGCAAGGATGACGCTCCAGCCCCAGAACCATTCTATGAAGGCAGCGTAGAGCAAGACGACGCCCAGGGTCAGCAGCGTCATCCGGTTTCGAATAAACCAGGATTGTCGGGTGGCAACCATTGGACTCTTCATGTAGGAAAGCACCCGTGTGAGCTCTGGCTGACGGTACGAACTTTGCTCGCCCGGCCACCGATCATAGCGGCTTTTAGGAGAAAGTAGCGTTGCAGACAACGGCAGAGTCTAATCGGCTTCACGCGGATACCGTCAATCCAGTCGAGCTTTCGCTGGTCGTGCCTGTTTTCAACGAGGAAGACAGTGTCGGCCCGTTGATCGAGCGTATCACCCAGTCGATGGCCATTTTCCCCGGTCGCTGGGAACTGATCCTGATCGATGACGGCAGCACGGATGCGACCCTGGTCAACGCCCGGAGCTATCTTGGCCAGGAAGGCCTGATCCTGCGACTTGTGGAACTGCAGCGGAATTTCGGCCAGACGGCGGCGATGCAGGCCGGCATCGATGCGGCCACCGGCCGGCTGATCGCGACGATGGACGGCGATTTGCAAAACGACCCGAAAGATATTCCTGCCATGGTCGCCGAACTGGAACGCCGCGATCTCGATCTTCTCGTCGGCTGGCGTAAGGATCGCCAGGACGGACTGCTCTTGCGCAAGATCCCGTCATGGTGCGCCAATTACCTGATCGGCCGGACGACGGGCGTCAAGATACACGACTATGGCTGCAGCCTGAAGATCTACCGGGCCGCGATCATCAAGCAGGTCAAGCTGATGGGCGAGATGCACCGCTTTATCCCGGCCTGGGTCGCCAGCGTGGTGCCGAGTTCGCGGATCGGCGAAATGGTCGTCAGCCACCATGCCCGCGCCCATGGCAAGTCGAAATACGGCATATCACGGACGTTCCGGGTCATCCTCGACCTTCTTTCCGTGATGTTCTTCATGCGCTACAAGGCCCGGCCCGGCCACTTCTTCGGGTCGCTTGGCCTCGGCTTCGGCGCGCTTGCGCTGGTCATCATGGCCTATCTGTTCGTCGACAAATTCATCATGGGCAACGATATCGGCACCCGGCCAATGCTGATGGTCGGCGTCGTGCTGCTTCTAGCCTCCGTACAGATGGTCACGACCGGCATTCTGGCCGAGATGATTGCCCGCAACTATTACCGTGACGACACGTCGCCAAACTACATCGTCCGGACGATCTTCGATCGGGATCATCCCCATGCATAGGCTGCTGGTCCGCAAGCCCGATGCCGTGATCCTCCTTTTGGCAGCCTACTTCTGCCTCGAGTTTGTCGTCCGCATGCTCATGCCGCACAGCATGCGCTACGACGAATCGCAGCAGGCGTTCTTTTCGCAATGGCTGACGCTCGGCTACGATTCGCAACCGCCTCTGTATAACTGGCTGCAGACAGCGTTCGTTTCGGTCTTTGGCCTGTCGCTGGCGATCATTTCCGTCGTCAAGAACCTCGTGCTGTTTCTGATCTACGTGACTTATTACAAGCTCGCCCGTCTGGTGCTGGCCGACAAGCTGTTTGCCGTCATCGCCACCCTGTCACTGCTGACCATTCCGCAGCTCTTCTGGGAGGCGCAACGCGATCTCACCCATACGGTCGCCCAGATGGTGACCATCAACCTGTTTCTCTATGGCGTCATCCGGACGCTTAAGACGCCGTCGTGGACCGGATACCTGATCACCGGCGTGGCACTCGGCCTCGGCATGTTGTCGAAATACAATTTCGCGCTGCTGGCCGCAGCCACCGTCGTTGCCGTGTTCCTGCACCCGCAAGGCCGCGTCCGCATTTTCGACAAGCGGTTTCTTGTGACTGTGCTGATAGCACTGATCATCTTCCTGCCGCACGGCCTGTGGCTGCTCCACAATTTCGATCTGGCCTCCGGTCGCACGCTCGGGATCATGGAGCAGGACGCGCCGAAGAGCCATTGGGCAAAACTCGTCCAGGGACCTCTCGAGTTTTTCAAGCTCGCCATTGTCATCTGCCTGCCGACCGCCATCGTCTACGCGCTGGTGTTCGGGAAAGGCCTGTTTGCCAGCCTGAAGAGGTCGAACGAATGGACGCGTTTCCTGGCGACGATCTTCGTTGCCATCGCGGTTCTGGTGCTGGTTCTGATTTTCGGCATCGGCATGACTGCAATGCGCGACCGCTGGCTGCTGCCGTTTCTATTCCTGCTGCCGATCTACCTTTGCCTGAAGATGGAAATTGCCGGGCTGCGTGCTGAAGATTTTTCCAAGCGTTTCGTTTACATTCCGATTGCACTTATGCTGCTCATCCCGACGGCCCTGCTGACCCGCGTGACCGTGCCGGGCCTGTTCGGCTCTTATGAAGCCTACAATGTTCCCTATGCCGATTTTGCCAGCCAGATTGTCAGCACAGAAGGCAAGACGCCGGGGCTGGTGATGACGGATGACTGGCTGCCGGCCGGCAACCTCAAACTCCAGTTTCCTGGCGTGCCCGTCATGTCGCGGTTTTTCGGCAACCTGACGCTGCCCTATCAGTGGACGGCGGAGAGGCCGGTGCTGCTCGTCTGGCTGCCGAAGAAGGGTCGTGATGCCATGCCACCCGTTCTCACCGAATGGGTAAGCACCTCGCTCGGACCGCAATATGTAAACGCGGTCGTTCGCCAGGCGGATGTCGGCTACATCCACGGCAAGCCCGGTGACACGGCACATTTTGCCTATGCCTGGATCTATCCGCAGTAACCACTGCGGCTATCCGTTCTTCAAAACTCGGAGGCAAGCCATGGCTGCAAGCGATCAGACCCAGCCCGCGCATGTCAATCTTGCTCCGTGGGACATCAAGAGGTCGAGCTACCCGCTGCGCGATCGCTGGCTGACGGTCAGGGCCGACGATTGCGTCACATCCGAAGGCGTTGAAATCGCTCCCTATTATGTCCTCGAGTATAGCGACTGGGTTCAGGTCGTGGCGATCGATACCGAGGACAATATTCTTTTGCTCAGACAATATCGTCATGCCTTAGGCCGTATCTCGCTGGAATTGCCTGGCGGTGCTATTGATGCTAAAGATGGCAGCCCGGTGCAGGCGGCGCAGCGTGAACTGCGGGAGGAAACCGGATTTTCGGCGGCGGAGTGGCTGCCGGTGGCGTCTTTGTCCCCGAACCCGGCAACCCATACCAATCTTTGCCATATCGTTCTGGCGCTCGGAATTGAATGCAACGCGCTTCCGGATGACAATCCGACAGAGCGGACCGAGATTGTTCGAGTGCCTATTCGCGAAGCCATCAGGATGATGCTGGCTGGAGAGATGATCCAGGCCATTCATGTCGCAGCCTTGACCCTTGCTCTGAACAAGGCAGGGAAATGGATCGTCTGACTTGGATGGTCGGTTTAGGCGGTGGTTCCCGCCCAGACCGCGTCCAGCGCCAGACGTGCAATGCGGACCATCGTGTCGACCTCCTCGCGGCTGATGATCAGGGAGGGCGAGGCTAGCATGCGGTCGGCGGTGGCGCGCAGGACTAGGCCGTTGGCCAGCGCGTGATTGCGAACCATGGCGCCGACGGCATCCGGCTTGTCGAAGCGGCGGCGCGTAGTCTTATCGGCGGCAAGCTGCAGGGCGCCCATCAAGCCGACGCTGACGGCTTCACCGACCATGGGGTGATCGGCAAGGTTGCTCCATTCTGCAGCGAAATAGGGTCCGATGTCATTGCGCACGCGCTCGACGAGATGCTCGTCCTCGATGATGCGCAGGTTTTCGAGTGCGGCGGCCGCGCATACCGGATGGCCGGAATAGGTGAAGCCGTGGTTGAATTCGCCGACGTCGTTGATCAGCACATCGGCAACACGGTCTCCGACCAGCACGCCGCCAATTGGCAGATAGCCTGATGAAAGGCCCTTGGCGATGGGTGCAAGGTCCGGCGTGAAACCGTAGTGCTGGAAGCCGAACCATTCGCCAAGGCGTCCGAAGCCGCAAATCACCTCGTCTGAAACCAGCAGGATGTTGCGTGCCTTGCAGATGCGGTCGATCTCCGGCCAGTAGGTCGAGGGCGGTATGATGACGCCGCCTGCCCCCTGTATCGGTTCGGCCACGAAGGCGGCAACGTTATCCTCGCCGAGCTCGTCGATCTTCTCCTCAAGCTCGCCTGCCACCTTGAGCCCGAAAGCCTCGGGCGTCAGATCGCCGCCGTCGGCGTACCAATAGGGCTGTCCGATATGGACGATCCCCGGGATCGGCAGGTCGCCTTGCTCATGCATGTATTTCATGCCGCCGAGGCTGGCGCCGGCGACAGTCGAGCCGTGGTAGCCGTTACGGCGCGCGATGACGATCTTCTTGGAAGGTTTGCCGACAGCGCTCCAGTAAACCCGCGCCATGCGAAACCATGTGTCGTTCGCCTCGGAACCGGAGTTGGTGAAGAAGATGTGGTTGAAGTTGGGCCCGGCGTGGGAGCAGACCTTCTCGGCAAGCAGGGTTGCCGGCGTGGTGGTCGTGCCGAAGAACGTATTGTAATAGGGCAGCTCGTTCATCTGCCTTGCGACCGCCTCGGCGATCTCCTTGCGTCCATATCCGATGTTGACGCACCAGAGACCGGCGAATCCATCGAGGTATTTCTTACCGAGGCTGTCGAAGATATGGACGCCCTCGCCGCGCTGGATAATGCGCGTGCCCTCAGTGTTCAGCTTCCCGGTATCGGCGAAGGGATGCAGGTGATGGGCTGCATCGATGGCGGCGAGATTGGACAAGGGTTTCGTCTCCGTCATCGTCTGCAAATCCTTCGGAATTGAAAGGCCGGGCTTGATCGGCTACGACCATGGCCGGGCATTCGAGGATTTTCAAGAGCATGACGGTCGAGACCGCAAAAGACGACACGCCGGACCCTGCGGCTCGCATCGAGGTGCTGATCGTTGACATGAACGGTCGGCTGCGCGGCAAGCAGATCCCGCTTTCGGCTGAGAAAAAGGTCTGGGCCGGCGACGTGCGGCTGCCCCTATCGACGCAAACACTTGATATCTGGGGTTACGACAATGATGAGTTGAACGGCTTGTCGATGACCATCGGCGATCCCGACGGAAGCTGCATCGCCGATCCGCGCACCCTGGCGCCGATGCCCTGGGCGCCGGCCGGATCCTGCCAGGTGCTGGCGACAATGCATGAACTCGATGGCAGGCCGAGCTTCATGGATCCGCGCGCCATCCTTGCTGCCGTTGTCGAGCGCTATCGGCGGATGGGGCTGACGCCGGTGGTCGCGACGGAGCTGGAGTTCTATCTCCTGGCTGCGGATTGGCGCGAGACCGGCGTCCCGTCGCCGCCCGCTGCCCTCACCTATGGCGGCGAGCCGGACGGATTTCAGCTCTACGACATGGATGCTGTCGACCTGCTCGGCGACTATCTCGAGACGCTGCGCGCTTACGCCCGGGCGCAGGGCCTGCCGGCCGATGCGACGACTGCAGAGTTCGGGCCGGGCCAGTTCGAAGTGAACCTGCTGCACAGGCCCGACGCTCTGGCTGCCGCCGATGACTGCATCGGCCTGAAAAGAATCGCGGCCCAGGCGGCACGACAGCATGGGCTGAAATCGACCTGCATGGCCAAACCCTACACCGATCATGCCGGCTCCGGACTTCACGTCCATGTCAGCATTCTCGACAAGGATGGCCGCAATATTCTTGACGCGGAGGGCGGCGACCCCGCCAAGCTGAAATCGGTGTGTGCCGGATTGCTGCGGACGATGCAGGAAACGCAGCTGGTGTTTGCACCCTTTGCCAATTCCTATCGCCGCTTCCAGCCAGGATCGTTTGCACCGGTCGACATGAACTGGGGCTACGATCACCGCGGCACGGCGCTGCGTATTCCCGAAAAAAACGGTGCAGGCGCTCGCATCGAGCACCGCGTTGCCGGCGCGGATGCCAATCCCTACCTCGCAATCGCCGCCATCCTCGGCGGCATGCTGCGCGGCCTGACGGAGGATCTCGATCCGGGGCCCGAGACCACCGCCGATGCGCCCGCTATCGACGCACCGAAGCTGACCCATGATTTTCTGACAGCCGTTGAGCGGTTTCGCGCCTCGGCCTTCACAAGGGAGATTTTTGGCGAGAGGTACCAGACGCTGTTTGCGGATACGAAGGAAAAGGAAGCCATCCATTTCCTGCGCAGCGTCTCGGATCTCGACTACCGGACATATTTGCCGCGCATATAATGCGCTTGCTCAGACCGGAGCCGGCTCGCTGCTCTGCTCGACGGCAACGCGGTTCGCCGTTCCATGGGCAACCATTACCTTGAGCTCGCGCGGGTGGAGTTTCAGCTCGACGTCGCGCTCGAGCCGCAACAGTTCACCGTCGATCACGCAGTGAGCCCTGGACCTCATCTTCGGATAATGCAGGTGCAGCGACTGCGTGTGCATGACCATGACATCGACATTATCGCGAAACTTGCCGCGCAGCATATCGAAGGCCAGCCGAGTTACGCCCAACGGTTTCATAGGCTTGGCGAGATAGAAGCCAAGCGTTCCGGTCGTCAGCTCGTCGGCGTAGAGCAATGCATTTTGTCCGAACGGGTTGTTCGATACGGACACGGCGGACACGTGACGGCGCTCTTTCTTGCCGTCGATATCGAACTCGACATCGAATTCCGGTGGGTTGAAGATAACGCCGAGGGCCGCCCGCACGCTGGCAGACATCTTGCCTATCCGCGAGCTGAAGGTGAAGGAATTGCGATAGCGCACCAGGCGTGCGTGCATTCCGGCAGAATACTGGTGGATGAAGGGCCGACCGTTGGCGCTGCCGATATCGACTGCATCGACCTCGCCATTGGCAATCACATCGAGCACCTGCCAGATATCCAGCGGCAGCTGAAGTGAGCGGGCAAAGAGGTTCATGGTACCGGCCGGCACAACGCCGAGTGCAATCTTGTTTTTCCAGGCGACGGAGGCGGCCGCCGAAATCGTGCCGTCGCCACCGCCGGCAATGATGCCCTCGATGTCATCGCGCCGCGCCGCCCGTTCCATGGCGGGCACGATTTCCTTCCCCGACACCACCTGACACTCGAAGTCATGGCCGGCGTCGCGGAAAACCTTTTCCGCATGGATACGGTAGGCATTCATGTCCGTTGTCCGGAATGTGCCACCGTCTTGGTTGAAAAGTCCGATAAGCTTCATAGAGGATCCCGGTTTCCTCAGTTCGGACAGTCGATATTGGACAGCCCATGCAATTCTCTCGCTAAGATGGCCTGTCGTCGAGCGAAATCAAGACATTCCTGTCACGGCAACGTGAAGAAAGGTGAGCTCCGGTCGTAGACCTACGTATGCACAACCGGCCATGCTGCGGTGCGAAAAACGCAGGGGACGCGGCTATCCTTTTGATTCATAGTGATCTGCAGGTGCATCGCGCCATCCCAATTTTTCCGATCTGTGACCGGGGCTGGCGCCAAATTTACTGGCGCTGCGAAAAGCCTCCTGCAGCCAGCCTATCTGGAGCTTCCGTGACCGACCTTGTCATCGACAACCTCGATCCGCCATCCGCAGTCGAAGCTCCATCGAGCACTGCCGTCGCGCTTGTCATGCTGGCACTTGCCATGGGCGGTTTCGGCATCGGGACAGGCGAGTTCGTCATCATGGGGTTGCTTCCCAACGTCGCCGATACGTTCCGTGTGACGACGCCGGAAGCAGGGCATGTGATCAGCGCCTATGCGCTTGGCGTCGTCATAGGCGCGCCAGTAATTGCCGTGCTGTCGGCCAAGCTTGCCCGGCGGACATTATTGCTGCTGCTGATGACGGTCTTTGCCGCCGGCAACATCATGAGCGCTTTCGCGCCCACCTTTGCCAGCTTCACACTGCTGCGCTTCCTGACCGGTCTGCCGCATGGAGCCTATTTCGGGGTTGCAGCACTGGTGGCTGCCTCGATGGTGCCGATCCATCGCCGCGCACGGGCTGTCGGACGCGTCATGCTCGGGCTCACCATCGCAACGCTGATAGGCACGCCGATCGCCACATTCCTCGGGCAGTTGCTCGACTGGCGGGCGGCATTCATGATGGTTGGCGGCCTCGGCGCCCTGACGGTTCTGTTGATCGCCTTGTTCCTACCGAAAGACAAGGTTGCCGAGGGCGCCAGCGTTTTGCGTGAACTCGGCGCTCTGGTGCGCGTCCAGGTCTGGCTGACGCTCGCCATCGCTGCCGTCGGCTTCGGCGGCATGTTCTCGATCTTTACCTACATCGCCTCGACGACAACGGATGTCGCCCACCTCTCGGTGGGAATGATCCCGGTCGTACTGGCACTGTTCGGCATCGGCATGAATGTCGGCAATGTCGTCGGCTCGCGGCTGGCCGATATCTCGCTGAAGGGCACAATCGGCGGCATGCTGGCTTTCAATGTGGTCATTATGACGCTGTTTTCGATGACTGCTGCCGATCCCGTCATGCTGTGCGTCTGCACATTCCTGATCGGCTGCGGCTTTGCTGCCTGTCCTGCCGTCCAGACTCGGTTGATGGATGTGGCAGCCGATGCCCAGACGCTGGCCGCCGCCTCCAATCACTCGGCCTTCAACGTCGCCAACGCGCTCGGCGCATGGCTGGGCGGCATTGCCATCGCCTGGGGCTACACTGCGGCCGCCACCGGCTATGTCGGCGCCATCCTTTCGGTCGGTGGCCTCGCGGTATTCGGCATATCCGTTGCGCTGGAGCGCAAGGGCGGGATCGCCTAGCCTCCATCCTCCCCGGACATTCACGGCGCAATTTGACGGTCTCGATAGAACCGAACTAGGGCGATGCTCCTTGCGTTGCCGATTAACGATGCGCATCTAACGTGTCTCGCTACAAACACAGGAGTTCCCCATGCGCGCCGTCGCCTATCAGAATCCACTGCCGATCTCAGCCGAAAGCGCATTGATCGACGTCGACCTGCCGATGCCGGAAGCCAGCGGGCGGGATCTGCTCGTCGAGATCAAGGCCGTTTCCGTGAACCCCGTCGATACCAAGGTCCGTGCCGGCGTCATACCCGATGCCGGGCAATACAAGGTTCTCGGATGGGATGCGGCCGGCATCGTCAAGGCGACGGGTGCTGAGGTCACGATGTTCAAGCCGGGAGACGAGGTCTACTACGCCGGCGCCATCGATCGCGGTGGCTCGAATGCAGAATTCCATCTGGTGGACGAACGCATCGTCGCGCTGAAACCAAAAAGTCTCGACTTCGCCGCCGCTGCGGCCCTGCCGCTCACCTCCATCACGGCTTATGAGACACTGTTCGACCGCCTTAAGGTGCAGGACACGGTTCCAGGTGCTTCGCGGACGATCCTGATCATCGGCGGTGCCGGCGGCGTCGGCTCGATTGCAATACAGCTGGCGCGCATGCTGACGGACCTGACCGTCATTGCCACCGCATCGCGTCAGGAAACGCAAAGCTGGGTCCGGGAACTCGGCGCTCACCATGTCATCGACCATTCCAAGCCGTTGGCGCCACAGATCAAGGCACTAGGCCTTGGAGCACCGGCTTTCGTGTTCTCGACGACCAATACCGGAAAGCACCTTGCTGACATCGCCGAAGCGATCGCTCCGCAGGGTCGCTTTGCGCTGATCGATGACCCCAAGACGCTCGATATCATGGCTTTCAAGCGCAAGTCGATCTCGGTGCACTGGGAGCTGATGTTCACGCGCTCGCTGTTCCAGACCGCCGACATGATCGAGCAGCACAACCTTCTGACCGAGGTGGCAGGGCTCGTGGACACCGGCAAGGTGCGCACGACATTGACCGAAACGCTCGGCACCATCAACGCCGCCAACCTCAAGAAGGCACATGCGATGCTGGAAAGTGGCGCGACGAAGGGCAAGATCGTCCTGGCAGGATTCTAAATTTTTCAGGGCTTTCTTGCGAATGATGAAGACAGTGAGGCCGGGTGAACCACCCGGCCTCACTGCCGTAAATTGCAGTTATGATATCGCATCTCAACCCGCCGATGCAGTTTTTTGCAATCGTGAAAAAAGCGATGCGGCAACGGCTGCAAGCCCCTATCGCGCTTGACTTTTCGGGCATTTGGCGCGATTTCTCGCGGCATGGAGGTCAGTGACATCCATGCCGATCAACCGGAGTCATCTCACGATGCCTAGCGACAGTAGCAGTCGATTGCCTATGCCGTCAGCGGCCTTCGTGCAGTAACCGACTCCTGTCGGCTCGCCACGATCCGCCGCTGCGGCGGATCGACAGAAAGGCGAGCTCATGAACCTTAACAGCTTACCCGTTCGGGCCGGCCACGCCGCGCTTAACCTCCTTCACGAAACGCGCGGCATCACCACAGCAGAGCGCGTCGAACGGCTCAATGCCCTCGACGTGAGAGAGGCAGCCGCGACACTGGCCACATTGTCGCTGCAGAAGGCGGTGCATGTCCTCAACCAACCGGAGCTGCACAACGCGGCCGATATCGTAACCGCGATGCCGCCTGAGTATGCGGCAAAGTTGCTGAACGCCACCGCCAACGACCGCGTTGCCGACATTATCCTCGAAATGGACGAAGATGTCCGCGGCGACCTCGTTGCGCGGCTGGACATTGCGACGCAACAGGCGATCAAGGCTCTCATGGGCTATCCGCCACGCACGGCGGGCGCCATCATGACGACGGAGTATGTGAGCGTACCGGACGACTGGACAGTCGGCCAGGCGCTGCAGCACGTGCGCCAGGTGGAGCGCTCTCGCGAGACTGTCTACGCCATCTACGTGCTCGACAGCCTGACGCATGCGTTGACCCATGTCGTCACGCTGCGCCGGCTGATCAATGGTGAGAACGACGCGTCGATCCTCACGGTTGCCCAGATGGGCGAACCGGTTACGGCGTATCCGCTGATGAGACAGGAGGATGTCGCGCGCCTGATCCGCAAGCACAACCTGCTGGCGCTACCGATCGTCAACGATGAACAGAAGATGCTGGGGATCGTCACCGTCGATGACGTCATCGACACGATGATTGCCGACACAACGGAGGACGCCCAGAAATTCGGCGGCATGGAAGCGCTCGGCAAGCCTTACATGCAGATCAGCTTCACCGGCATGATCCGCAAGCGCGCCGGCTGGCTGGCGGCGCTGTTCCTCGGCGAAATGCTGACGGCAAGCGCCATGCAGCATTTCGAGGGCGAACTGGAAAAGGCGGTCGTGCTGACGCTGTTCATACCGCTGATCATGAGCTCCGGCGGCAATTCCGGATCGCAGGCGACGTCGCTGATCATCCGCGCGCTGGCGCTCGGCGAACTGAAGCTTTCGGACTGGTGGAGAGTGCTTGTGCGCGAATTGCCGACCGGCGTGACACTTGGCGCAATCCTCGGGCTTGTCGGCTTCATCCGTATCGTTGCCTGGCAGCAGCTGGGGTTGTTCGACTATGGACCGCACTGGCAGCTGGTGGGGCTGACGGTGTTCGGAGCGCTGATCGGTATCGTCACCTTTGGCTCGATTTGCGGCTCGATGTTGCCGTTCATCCTGCAGAAGATGCGGCTCGATCCCGCCAGCGCCTCGGCGCCGTTCGTGGCGACGCTGGTCGATGTCACCGGCCTGGTGATCTATTTCACCGTGGCCCTGGCGATCCTCAGCGGCACCTTGCTCTGATGCCTCTCAGGCGGGCGGGCGGCAGTCGCCCGCCAACCATCGGCGCATCGCGCTCGACGTGCAAACCGTCAGGTAAAACGCAGGATCATGGCCACACGCCGGTCTGCACCCATGCCGACGGAGACTTCGTTGTGCAGCGCCTTGCGCAGTTCAGGGACAAGGTCGCTGTCGACGATTTCCGAAAATCCCAGCCGGGCATAAAAAGGCGCGTTGAAGGACACAAAACGATCCGTCGTCAGCGTCACGCCGCGCAGGCGACTGGCGCGGGCGGTTTCGATGGCAGTTGCCATCAGACGCCGGCCGACGCCCTTGCGTTGCCAGGCACGTGCAACGTCTATCTCCCGGATATAAAGCATTTCGTCGCTTTGCGTACCAGCGAGAAAGGCTATCGGCTGGTTCTCTTTGTCTGCGGCAACGAACAGCAGATCGTCATCCAGCGATTGCCGCAGCAGGCTCTCCGGCAAGGCATGGGCCTCGCGGCTTCCACCGCGCGCATCGGCGAGCGTCGCGAAGGCATCGAGTTCGATCTCCGTCAGCCGTGGCAACTCCTCAAGCCGGGCCAGCCGGATGATGAAGCTGTCGGCTGGATCTCCCGTCATCCCGGCGCTCCTCACATGTTCGGATAGACAGGCCCCTCACCACCCTGCGGCGGCACCCAGTTGATGTTCTGGTTTGGGTCCTTGATGTCGCAAGTCTTGCAGTGGACGCAGTTCTGGGCGTTGATGACGTAGGTTTCGGCTCCGTCCTTCTCCACCCATTCATAGACACCGGCGGGACAGTAGCGCGTCGAGGGGCCGGCGTAGATGTCGTGTTCGGAGGATTTCTGCAGCGCCATGTCTTTGACCTGCAGGTGGACCGGTTCGTTTTCCTCGTGATTGGTGTTCGACAGGAAAACGGACGACAGGCGGTCGAAGGTCAGTACGCCGTCCGGACGCGGATAGTCGATCTTCTTATGCTTTGCCGCAGGTTCCAGCGAGGCGGCATCGGTCTTGCCGTGGCTGACTGTTCCGAAAAATGAGAAGCCGAACAGCGAGTTGGTCCACATGTCGAGGCCGCCGAGCGCGACGCCGAGCACCGTGCCGAACTTCGACCATAGCGGCTTGACGTTGCGCACCCGCTTCAGATCCTTGCCGATGTCGCTGCTGCGCCATTCGTTTTCGATCTCGACAACTTCGTCGTTGGCGCGACCGGCGGCAATCGCAGCGGCAATATTGTCGGCCGCCATCATTCCGGACAGCACCGCATTGTGGCTGCCCTTGATGCGCGGAACGTTGACGAAACCGGCCGAGCAGCCGATCAGCGCGCCGCCCGGAAAGGTCAGCTTCGGCACCGACTGCCAGCCGCCTTCTGTGATGGCGCGGGCGCCGTAGGAAAGACGCTTGCCGCCTTCGAACGTGCCGCGGATCGCGGGATGGGTCTTGAAACGCTGGAACTCCTCGAAGGGATAGAGATAGGGGTTCTTGTAGTTGAGGTGGACGACAAAACCGACGGCCACCGTGTTGTCTTCGAGATGGTAAAGGAAAGAGCCGCCGCCAGTCTTCATGTCGAGCGGCCAGCCGAAGGAATGCTGCACCAGCCCCTGCTTGTGGTTCTCAGGCTTTACCTGCCACAGTTCCTTGATACCAATGCCGAACTTCTGCGGCTGGCGATCCTTGGACAGGTCGAACTTGGCGATCAGTTGCTTCGCCAGCGAACCGCGGACGCCCTCGCCGATCAGCACGTATTTGCCGAGCAACTCCATGCCGCGGGTGAAATTCGGGCCGGGCTCGCCATTCTTCTCGACGCCCATGTCGCCGGTGGCAACGCCGATAACGGCGCCGGCGCCATTATAGAGTACCTCTGTCGCAGCAAAGCCGGGGTAGATCTCGACCCCGAGCCGCTCTGCCTTCTCGGCCAGCCATCGACAGACGAGGCCGAGGGAGACAATGTAGTTGCCGTGATTGCTCATCAGCGGCGGCATCAGGAAATTCGGCAGGCGGACAGAGCCGGCAGGGCCAAGCAGCATGAAATGGTCGGCCTTGACTTCCGTCTTGAAGGGATGCCCCTCCTCTTCACGCCAGCCCGGAAGCAAGCGATCGATGCCGACAGGATCGACTACAGCTCCGGACAGGATATGCGCGCCAACCTCGGCGCCTTTTTCCAGCACGACGACGGTGAGGTCCGGATTGACCTGCTTCAGACGGATAGCGGCCGACAGGCCGGCCGGACCGGCGCCGACGATGACGACGTCGAATTCCATGCTTTCGCGTTCCGGCAGTTCCATTGCATCGGTCATAGCGTCGTCTCCACTTGGCCGTGCGCGCGGCCCTGTCCCCGTTTTGTCTTATCTCTTGTCAAAACGGAATAAGATTGTCGAGCCGGGATGCGACGCCGGCTCCCTCAATTCGCACAATCGACCGTGAGCCGAGTTTTCATGCCGTGGGCAAAGGACAGACGGAAAAGACAGCGCATTTTTCTTCTACGCCGCCAGCGGCCGCTCTATATGAAGAGCATTGGCACAGGCCATCGAGAATGAAGGACGACCAAAATGGATCTCGGCATCAAGGGAAAACGCGCACTCATCCTGGCGTCCTCAAAGGGACTGGGACACGGTATTGCCGTGGCGCTGGCGCGCGAAGGCGCTGACGTGCTCCTCTGCGGTCGCAGCGGCGAAAGGCTGGCAGCGAACTGCGCAGCCATCAATGCCGAGGGAAACGGCAAGGCCTTCTGGCTGCAAGCCGATCTCGCCGATCCCGACTTCGTCAAAACACTCACCGAGGGAGTTGCGTCAAAGGTTGGCGGCCTCGATATCCTCGTCAACAACAGCGGCGGCCCTACTCCCGGCACCACCGAAGAGATGACCGCTGAAAATCTCGAGAGCTACTTTATCACCATGGTGGCGCGCGTCATCACCCTCACCAACGCGCTGCTGCCAGCCATGAAGGCGCAGGGCTGGGGCCGCATCCTGACCGTTGCGTCCTCCGGGGTCATCGAGCCGCTGGCTAATCTGGCTCTTTCCAACACGATGCGTCCGGCGCTTGCCGGGTGGAGCAAGACGCTGGCAAGCGAAGTTGCAAGCTACGGAGTGACCTCGAACATGCTGCTGCCGGGCAGCATCGCAACCGACCGGCTCGACGACCTCGACGGCGCGGCAGCAAAGCGTACGGGCCGCCCGATGGAAGACATCCGTGCCGAGAAGCAGGCACGCATCCCGGTCGGACGCTATGGGAGGGTCGACGAATTCGCGGCGACGGCGGCGTTCCTCTGCAGCGAGCCGGCAAGCTACATCACCGGCTCGATGATCCGTTGCGACGGCGGCGCTGCGCGCTCCGTCTGATCGCGGATGCCGAACCCGACATCGATCGCCGGGTTCGGACTGCTCTCCATCTTGTCCACGAGTGAGGCAAGTTAGGACCGGTGCGGCGACAACGCACCTGCTGCAATCAGCGGAGGCATGTGAAAGCAATGAGAAATCTTGGGATGTAATTCCGGAGCGATTCAACGCCTTTTGGCATGCCGGGCGACCCGAAGCTTTCCAAGTGTTAATTTTTCCCCGGAAATAACTGTGATAGATTGCCCGCTAATGGTTCGCCAGCCAAGATAAACTGAACGTATTCTAATGGCGCGGTAACGGAAATGTGAAGTGTTACTCTGGCGCTGTCATCTCTGCGTTGGTTTCATTGCACATCTGTAGGCCGCTTACTTACGAAGTCGTTCCTTACCGGTAGCACATATGAAGAAATTCTGGATCACGCTGTGTCTCGTCATTGTCGCAGGTGCGGCGCTTTGGACTTACCGGGAACGTCTTCCTTATGTTTCTGCCCTGCTTGGAAAGGGCTCCACGTCGCCCGCAAGCACCAGCACGGCCGAGAATGGCAATCGTAAGAAGTCAGGCGCGCCGGTCGTCGTCAAAACCGTTGCTGCGGTCGAGACGACCCTGCCTATGGATGTGACGGCCACGGGATGGGTGGTGCCGGTCGATTCGACGACCATAGCCGCGCAGGAAAGCGGCGTGATCACGCAGATCATTGCGCAGGATGGGGCAACGGTTAAGGCCGGTGACCTGATCGCCAAACTCGATCCGCGCACTGCGCAGGCCACCGTCGACAAGGACAAGGCGGTGTATGCGAAGGACCAGGCAACGCTGGCCCAGACAGAATCAGCGCTGACCCGCGCGCTGAACCTTTTGAGCAGCAAGGCGGGCACCCAGGCAACGGCGGACGAGGCGCAGGAGGCGCGCGACGCAGCTGTGGCGACTGCTGCGGCCGACAAGGCGCAGCTTGCGTCGGACGAGGTGCTGCTGGAGCACACTGATATCCGTGCGCCTTATGACGGACGTCTCGGCGACATCTCCCTCAGCCTCGGCGCCTATGTGAGCCCCGGCACCGCCATCGTCACGATCACCAAGTACGATCCTGCTTTTGTCAAATTCAACCTGCAGGAAACCAGTCTGCGCCAGTTGCAGGAGGCGCTCGCTGCTGGTCCGGTTCCCGTCAGCACCGTTCCGCGCTCCGCCAAGGGCAAGCCTCGCCAGGGAGAAGTCAGCTTCTTCGACAACACGGTTGATTCCGCCTCGGGCACAATCATCGTCAAGGCGAAATTCGACAATGCCAATGGCGCACTGTGGCCCGGAAGATCGGAAAACGTCTCCGTCCACTTCTCTGACAAGGAGCCGCTGATCGTGGTGCCGACGGTCGCTGTGGCGCCAGGCCCGGACGGCTTTATTGCGTTCGTGGTCGGCAAGGACAGCAAGGTTCACGTCACGCCGGTAACTGTCGCGCGCGCCAACGGCGACCGCACAGCCGTCGCCAAGGGCCTCGCCGTCGGCGATCACGTCATCATCGAGGGCCAGTCGCAAGTGACGGACGGCCAGACAATCAAGGAAGAGTTCAGCGACGGTGCGGCACAAAAGGTTGCATCCGCCGCTGACGGCAAGACCGAAAACTTTGCGGTCGGAGCCCAGCCATGATCCCGCTTTTTTGTATTCAGCGTCCGGTCGCAACTACCCTTATCGCGATCGGCGTGGTTCTGGCCGGCCTTGCCGGGTACCAGCTGATACCGGTCGCAGCCCTGCCGCAGGTCGATTTCCCGACTATCAACGTTTCCGCCCAGCTGACCGGCGCCTCGCCGCAGACCATGGCGACATCGGTGGCGACGCCGCTGATCAAGCAGTTCGAGACAATTCCGGGCATCAGCGAAATCAGCTCGACCAATTCGCTCGGCAACACCAGCATCGTCCTGCAGTTCGATCTCAACCGCAGCATCGACGCTGCGGCCGCAGACGTTCAGGCGGCGATTTCCACGGCAACGCGGCAGCTGCCGAACAATTTGACGACGCCGCCGAGCTATCGCAAGACCAACCCGGCAGACGCACCTGTCATGCTGATCGCCGTGCAGAGCGACACCCTGCCGCGCAGCAAGCTCGACGATATCGCCGAGAACATCATTTCCCCATCGCTGTCGACATTGCCGGGCGTCGCTGAAGTGACGGTCAACGGTGCTCAGACTTATGCCGTGCGGATCGGCGTCGACCCCGACAAGCTGCTTGCCCGGGGCATCGGCATCGACACCGTCAACTCTGCGGTCGTCAACGCCAACAGCCAGGTGCCCGTCGGCACATTGCAGAACTCCGCCCAGAGCATGACCATCAATGCGGATACGCAGCGCACCAACGCCGCGCAATTCCGCACCCTGGTCATCGCCAATCCCAACGGTGCGCCTATTCATTTGAGCGATGTTGCCAACGTTCAGGACAGCGTCGAAAACCAGAATATCGGCAGCTGGTATGACGGCAGCCGGGCCATCATCCTGTCGATCCAGCGCCAACCCGACGCCAATACCGTCGATGTCGTCGACGAGATCAACAAGACGCTGCCGAAGCTGCATGCCGAGATGCCGGCATCGGTGAAGACGGTTGTCATGAACGATTCGGCGGCACCGATCCGGGAAGCGATCGGCGACGTCAAGTTTACGCTGGCACTGACAATCGGGCTCGTGGTCCTCGTCATCTACCTGTTCACCGGCCACGTGATGGCAACGATCATCCCCGGGCTGGCGGTTCCGCTGTCGCTGGTTGCAACATTCGGCATGATGTATGTGCTCGGCTACAGCGTCGACAACATCTCACTGCTCGGGTTGACGATAGCGGTCGGGCTTGTGGTCGACGACGCCATCGTCATGCTGGAAAATATCCTCAGACATGTCGAGAACGGCATGCCGGTGCGCCAAGCGGCCATCCAGGGCTCGGCGGAAGTCAGCTACACCATCATCTCGATGTCGATCTCGCTGATCGCGGTGTTCATACCCATCCTGCTGATGGGCGGCGTCGTCGGGCGTATTTTCAACGAATTCGGCATGGTGGTGGCAATCGCCATCGTCTCGTCGGCAATCGTCTCGCTGACCGTGACGCCCATGCTAGGTTCGCGCCTGTCGAGCGGCCACAGTCATCCGCCGTATCCCGTTCGCCTTTTCAACCGGGGCTTCAACTGGACTGAGCGTAACTACGACAAGGGTGTCGCCTGGTGCCTGCGCAACCGCGCCATGGTGCTCGGCAGCTTCCTTGCCTCCGTGGGGCTGTCGATCTACCTGTTCATGACCCTGCCGGCGAGCTTCTTCCCGACCGAAGACATTGGCCGCCTGCAGATTTCGACTCGCACCCGGCAGGACATTTCCTATGATGCCATGCGTGATCTCCAGAGCCAGGCTGCGGCACTAATCGAAAAGAACCCAGCTGTCGAACATGTCATGTCGATCGTTGGTGCCAGTGCCCGCCAGACTCTGAACAACGGCACGATGTATGCCCAGCTTAAGGACAAGAAGGATCGTCCGCCGCTCGACCAGACGCTCCGGGAAATGCGGGCCGCCGTGGCGACCATCCCGGGCATCCAGGTGTTCATCAATCCGCAGCAGAGCCTGCGTTTCGGCGGACGACAGACGGCCAGCCAGTATCAGCTGGTGGTCCAGGCCCTAAGCGCCGACCTGACCAACACCTGGGCCAACAAGCTGCTCGTGGAGATGAAGAAGGATCCGCGCTTCACCGACGTGACGACCGATGCGCAGAACAACGCGCTGCAGGCCAATATCGTCATCGACACGGAGAAGGCTGCTGCCTACGGCATCAACAATGCCTCGTTGCGCACGACGCTGCAGGAAGCGTTCAGCGACTATGCCGCCGCACAGATCCAATCCACCGGCGACAGCTATGACGTCATCATCGAATACGATGCCAACCAGCCCTGGGACGACCAGAAGCTTTCGCGCATCCGCGTCTCGTCTTCCTCCGGCGCGCAGGTCCCGCTATCCAATTTTGCCCATATCGAGCGCAATACCGGACCTGTGACGATCAACCAGACGGGACAGCTGGTTTCGACGACGGTGTCGTTCAACCTGCCGGCCGGGGAGGCGCTGGGCGATGCGACGGCGTTTATCGACCAGATCAAGAAGCAGATCAACATGCCGGCTGACGTCTTCACGTCCTATGGCGGCACCGCCCAGATCTTCCAGCAATCGCAGGGCAGCACGCCCTATCTGATCCTGGCCGCCGTGCTCACCATCTATGTGGTACTCGGCGTGCTCTATGAGAGCTTCATCCATCCCCTGACAATTCTCTCCGGCTTGCCGGCAGCAGCTCTCGGGGCCTTGCTGGCGCTAAAAGTGTTTGGCTTCGACCTGTCGATCATCGCGCTGATCGGGCTATTGATGCTGATCGGGATCGTCAAGAAAAACGCGATCATGATGATCGACGTGGCGCTCGAGACGTTGCGATCGTCGGACAAGGTGTCGCCCGCCGAGGCTATTCATGAGGCGTGCGTCCGGCGTTTCCGGCCGATCATGATGACGACATTCTGCGCCCTGCTCGGTGCCCTGCCGATTGCCATCGGTGGCGGCGCGAGTTCGGAACTCCGCCAGCCACTTGGCGTCGCAGTCGTCGGCGGCCTCGTCGTGTCGCAGATCCTGACGTTGTTCATCACGCCCGTCATCTTCCTGGAGATGAACCGGCTCGACAATTTCGTCAGGCGCCTCGGCCGCAGGAAAGAGCAGCCGCAGCAGGAGAACCCTCCAACCGCGATTGCGGCGGAATGACCTCTGGCCTGTCCGGAGAGATTTCAGGGCCTTCACCATCTTGCGCAGCCTGATGGCCTATGCGATGACGCGCCCTCTTCGATCAGAGGGCGTTTCGCTTTGACGCGGGACATCGCCCCATCCAGACATTTTCGGCAGACAGGAGTGCGAGCATGGCTCAGGCGCTAGGTTTCGACTTTGGCACGACGAACAGCGTGATGGCGCTGGCGGACGGAGCAACCACCCGCTCGGTCTCGTTCACCAGCACTGCCGGCTCCGCAGACAGCATGCGCACCGCCCTGTCGTTCATGAAGGATCGCCATCTCGGCGCTGCAGCGCTGAAGGTCGAGGCGGGCAACGCTGCGATCCGCCAGTTCATCGACAATCCCGGCGATTGCCGTTTTCTCCAGTCCATCAAGACCTTTGCAGCCAGCGCGCTGTTCCAGGGAACGCTGGTGCACGCCAAGCGGCATAGTTTCGAAGACCTGATGGAAATTTTCATGCGTCGCCTGAAGGCCTATGCCGGCGACGACTGGCCATCGGATATCGGCCGTATCGTCACGGGAAGGCCTGTGCATTTCGCCGGCGCCAACCCGGATCCAGCGCTGGCGACAGCGCGTTACAACGAAGCGCTGACGCGGCTGGGTTTCCCGGAAATCCATTATGTATACGAGCCTGTCGCGGCCGCTTTCTACTTCGCGCAGAACCTCAAGAGCGACGCCACGGTGCTGGTGGCCGACTTCGGCGGCGGCACGACCGATTATTCGCTGATACGGTTCGAGACTGCGGCTGGCCGGCTGACCGCAACGCCGATAGGCAATTCCGGCGTCGGCGTCGCCGGCGACCATTTCGACTTCCGCATTATCGACAATGTCGTCTCGCCACTGATCGGCAAGGGAAGCTACTTCAAGAGCTTCGACAAGCTGCTCGAGGTGCCCTCCTCCTATTACGCCAATTTCGGCCGCTGGAACCAGCTGTCGATCTTCAAGACGTCGCGCGAATTTCCGGAGTTGCAAAAACTGGTCCGCACGGCCATCGAGCCTGACAAGCTCGAAACCTTCATCGAGCTCATCGAGCATGACGAGGGATATCCGCTCTACCAGGCGGTTTCCGCCACCAAGATGGCATTGTCATCCGCGGAAGAGGCGGAGTTCAATTTTCCGCCTCTCGGCGCTGCCGGCAAGACATCGATCCGGCGCAGCGATTTCGATGGCTGGATAGCGCCGGAACTGGCGCGGATCGAGGCGGCCCTGGACGAGGTGCTGGAAAAGACCAACACACCGGCTTCCAGCATCGACAAGGTGTTCCTGACAGGCGGGACGTCGTTCGTGCCCGCCGTGCGCCGGCTGTTCACCGAGCGCTTCGACGTGAGCCGGATCGAGACCGGTGGCGAATTGCTGTCGATCGCGCACGGTCTGGCGCTGATCGGCGAGCGCGACGATATCGCCCAGTGGACGTCCTGAGCCGGGGATGGCGGGGGCTTTGGCCCTTCCCTTGCCCGACCGGCTTCGGTAGAGTTCAGCCATGATCTCCGTTCAAGACCTCTCCTCGGCCGAACTTGCCGCGCTTTTGCATTTCCATGCCGACGCGGGCATCAGTTGGATGCTGGAAGAGAATCCGGTGGACCGCTTTGCTGAATTCGAGGCGCTGAAAGCGGCGAGACAGGCGGGGCGTCCGGCGCCGGCACCCTCGCCTACGCCGGCAAGCCAGATCGCCAGCGCTGCCGAACGTCGGCCTTCGGCAAAGGCGGTTGCGACTGCGCCGCCCGCTGCAGCGCGCGCGCCGGCCATTCCAGACGAACAGGCTATCGACCAGGCGCGCTTTGCTGCTGAAAGCGCTCGGTCGCTGCCGGAACTGAAAGCCGCCCTGGAAGCCTTCAACGGCTGCAATCTGAAGAACAGCGCGCGCTCGACACTGTTTGCGAGCGGCAACCCGGAGAGCGGAATCATGGTCATCGGCCCGATGCCGGGCGCCGACGATGACCGCGAGGGCGCTGTGTTCGCCGGACGGTCCGGCCTTCTTCTCGACCGGATGCTGGCGTCGATCGGCCTTGATCGTGATGGCATACTACTCACCAATGTCATTCCGTGGCGGCCGCCGGGCAACCGTGCGCCATCCATTCCGGAAACGGATATCTGCCGCCCCTTCATCGAGCGGCAAATCGCTTTGGCAGAGCCGAAAGTCCTGCTGTTGCTCGGAAATTTCACTGCGCGCTTCTTCTTCGGCGGTAACGAGACCATTCATGCCCTCCGCGGACACTGGCGCGAAATCGGCGCCGGAGCCGGCTCCGTCCCGGCGATTGCGACGCTGCATCCCCAGGACCTGCTGACCGCGCCGATCAACAAGCGATTGGCGTGGCAGGATCTTCTGGCTTTTCGCCGCCGGATCGATGCAGTCTGATAAGCGACTATTTTTTTGGCACTATAATGAAATTATGAATTTAGCCATGTGATTTACGCATGACTGCCATGGCGGCAACATGCGTTGTAGAATCGATGCTGCATTGCGATATTAATTGGGCGTCTTGGGAGGAACCACGATCAGGATCCAAGGCAATGACCATTCGTTCGCGTCCTATACATTGCGGGTTTGAAACCCTCCGTCAGGTAAATGCTTCTTTGCGCGGGCCGCACGGCTATCGCCGCCTCGAGGCGACAAACGAGCAGATAACGGCTCGTGGCACCGGCACATCTTCCCGCCTTGTCCGCCCGACCACGATGTTCGCGGAATTTCGCGCCTCCTGAAAAGCGTGCAGGCGCCGCATAGCTGAAGTGCTCGGTGAACGTGGCGATGCGAGCGTCTTGAAAGAGCAAGCCGGGCAACAGCCTCAGCGCCACGAGAACCTCAGCCGCCAATTCACATTCAAACGGAAATACGATTTCGCTTGCGGTGACGCGCTTTATGCGCCGCGACGTGTCGCGATTGATTGCGCGCCGATGGTGGGATAGAGGACAATACATTCTCTGCCATCCACCCCTGCCAAGAGCGGAACAGTGCCATGCTGGCAAGCCTGATCTCTATCGCCAGCCTGATGCTGTCGACCCTCCTGATGATGGTCGGGCTCGGGTTGATGAACTACGTCGTGCCGATCCGTTCGGTTGCGGAGGGTTGGTCGACATTCACGATCTCTTTCATCGCAACCGGCTATACGCTCGGATTTACCATCTCCTGCATCATCACTCCGCTGTTTGTGAAGCGGGTTGGCCATGTACGCGTGTTCGGCGCCCTGATCTCGCTGCTCGGCGTCGGCATCCTGCTCTGCGCGCTGCTGGTGGACTGGCGGGCCTGGGTGGCGTTCCGCTTCATCAGCGGCTTTGCCATCGCCGGCAGCTACCTGATCATCGAAAGCTGGCTGAACGAGCGCGTCACCAATGCCAACCGGGCAACGATCTTCTCGGTGTATATGATCACCTGCCTGGTAGGGTCGATCGGCGGGCAATATCTCGTCCCGCTCGGCGATCCCAAATCGACGTCTCTGTTCATCCTTTGCGGCATCATCTTCGCGCTGGCCATGCTACCAACGGCGCTGTCGACGGCCGCCTCTCCGACACCGATAGCCCAGGCCAAATTCAACCTTCCCAAGCTCTATCAACTATCTCCCGTTGCCTTTGTCGGCTCGCTGCTATCGGGCGCCCTGTCCGGCACCTGGAATAGTCTTGGCGGCGTCTACACCCAGATCGTCGGCATGAATACGGCGCAGGGGGCGACACTCCTCGCCTGCGTGCTGGCAGGTGGGGCGATCTCGCAAATGCCGATAGGCAGGGTATCCGACTTGATCGACCGTCGCATGGTGATGATCGTTTGCGGCATCGTCGGCGTCGTCGCCTGTGCGGTCATGACCCTATTCGATGTCCGTTCCATCGTCTCGCTCTATATCGCCGCCTTCTTCGTCGGCACGGTGCTTTACCCGATTTACGCGATCAACGTCGCGCATGCCAATGACCGCGCGGCCCCGGACGAATATGTGACGATCTCCAGCGGCATCATGATCCTCTACGGCCTCGGCACCGTCGTCGGTCCGCTGGCTGCTGGTGCAATGATGCAGGTCTTCGGCACGTCGGGACTGCTCTGGTTTCTGGCGCTGGTTTTTGCGTTCTATGCTGGTTACGCGGGCTGGCGCACTGCGCGGCGAAAAGTTGGTGAGGGGCGCATCGACAAAACTGATTTCAAGGCCATGCCGATCCCGGTGCGCGGGACGGAGACATCCGTCCGTACTGCTTCGCCAGACGACCGCCTTGCCTGATCGCCGGTAAATTCTTCTGTTATCAAAGAATTTCGGACAGCAATTGCAAATTGCGGTCGAAGAAATACATGGCTTTAGCTTTGGTTCAGATTTTAATGTAATCATATTGAATAAAGCTGTTTCAAATCGACGCTCGCGCCCGCTCGGCCACCGTCCCTAACGTCTACCTAGGAACCCCCATGCGCACTGATATCGGCCAGATCGTCCATTTGGCGGACTACCGTCCCACAGATTTTGTCCTGGAGCGCGTAGACCTCACCTTCGAACTCGATCCGACCGCAACCAAGGTGGAAGCCAGGCTGATCTTTCACCGCCGCGAAGGAGTCGATGCAACAGCGCCTCTGATCCTCGACGGCGACGAATTGAGCCTTTCCGGCCTGCTGCTTGACCAGGAAGAAGTTCCGGCGTCGCAGTATTCGGTCACCGACAAAAGCCTGACTGTGCGCGATCTGCCTGCGACGCTGCCTTTCGAACTGACGATCACCACGATCATCAACCCGGAAGCCAATACCCAGTTGATGGGCCTTTACCGCACCGGCGGCATCTATTGCACGCAGTGCGAGGCCGAGGGTTTTCGCCGCATCACCTATTTTCCCGACCGCCCCGACGTGCTGGCGCCCTACACCGTCAACATCATCGGCGACAAGGCCGCCAATCCGCTGCTGCTGTCGAACGGTAACTTCCTCGGCGGTGCCGGGTATGGCGAAGGCAAGCACTTTGCCGCGTGGTTCGATCCGCATCCAAAGCCGAGCTATCTCTTTGCGCTGGTCGCCGGCGATCTCGGCGTCATCGAAGACACGTTCGTCACCATGTCCGAGCGCGAAGTGACGCTGAAGATCTATGTCGAGCACGGCAAGGAGCCGCGTGCTGCCTACGCTATGGATGCCCTGAAGCGCTCGATGAAGTGGGACGAAGAGGTTTTCGGCCGCGAATACGATCTCGACATCTTCATGATCGTCGCCGTCTCCGACTTCAACATGGGGGCAATGGAGAACAAGGGGCTCAACGTCTTCAACGACAAGTATGTTTTGGCCGATCCGGAAACGGCGACCGACGCCGACTATGCCAACATCGAAGCGATCATTGCCCACGAGTATTTCCACAACTGGACTGGCAACCGCATCACCTGCCGCGACTGGTTCCAGCTCTGCCTGAAGGAAGGCCTGACGGTTTTCCGCGACCACGAGTTTTCAGCCGACCAGCGCTCGCGCCCGGTCAAGCGTATCGCCGAGGTCCGGCATCTGAAATCCGAACAGTTTCCGGAAGACGGCGGACCGCTGGCGCATCCCGTCCGCCCGACGAAATATCGCGAGATCAACAATTTTTACACGACGACGGTCTACGAGAAGGGCAGCGAAGTCACGCGCATGATCGCGACGCTGCTCGGCAGCGATCTGTTCAAGAAAGGCATGGATCTCTATTTTGAGCGTCATGACGGCGACGCCGCGACGGTCGAGGATTTCGTTGCCTGCTTTGCAGAGGTCAGCGGCCGCGACCTGACGCAGTTCTCGTTGTGGTATCATCAGGCCGGTACGCCGCTGGTCACCGCCTCCTGCGCCTACGATGCTTTCGCCAGGACCTTCACGCTGTCGCTCGAGCAGATCGTGCCGGCAACGCCCGGCCAGTCTGCCAAGGAGCCGATGCATATTCCGCTGCGGCTTGGCCTGCTTTCCGAAGACGGTCAGCCAATGACACCGGCGAAAGTCGAGGGTGCGGAGTTCACGACGGACGTGCTGCATCTGGTCGAACGCGCCCAGACTGTCGTCTTCCACGACATCCCGTCACGTCCCGTGCTCTCCCTGAACCGCAGTTTCTCGGCGCCGATCAATCTGCACTTCGACCAGAGCGCCACCGATCTTGCACTCATTGCGCGCTTCGAGTCCGATCATTTTGCGCGCTGGCAGGCACTCACCGATCTGGCGCTGCCGATCCTGCTGCGGGCCGTCCAGGACACCCGAAATCGTGCGCCCGTCGTCTGCGACCAGACGCTGATCGACGCCCTTTTGACGGCTGCCGCAGACGAAACACTGGAGCCGGCCTTCCGCGCTCAGGTGCTGAACCTGCCGAGCGAGGCCGACCTCGCCCGCGAGCTTGGTGCCAACAACGACCCGGACGCGATCCACGCCGGCCGCCAGGCGATCCTTTCGCAGATCGCCGACGCCGGAAGGGATATCTTTGCGGCGCTCCACGAGGGCATGGCAACACCGGGCGACTTTAGCCCCGATGCCGCCAGCGCCGGCCGACGCGCGCTCCGCAACGCCGCGCTCGGCTTTTTGTCGCTGTCCGACAACACTCCCGCGCGCGCCAAGGCCGCCTTCGACGCTGCCAACAACATGACCGATCTGAGCCACGCGCTGACAATCCTGGCGCATCGCTTCCCGGAAACGGCGGAAGCCAACGAGGCACTGGCGACCTTCAAGAGCCGATTCGAAGACAATGCGCTGGTCGTCGACAAGTGGCTTGCGATCCAAGCTTCGATGCCCGGCGCCGCAACATTGCAGCGCGTCCAGGCGTTGATGCAGGATCCGCTGTTCACGCGCGCCAATCCCAACCGGGTGCGGGCGCTGGTCGGAACCCTCGCTTTCAACAATCCGACGGGCTTCAACCGCGCCGATGGCGGAGGCTACCGCTTCCTAGCCGAAGAAATCCTCACCATCGACCCGCGCAACCCGCAGCTTGCCGCCCGTATCCTGACGTCGATGCGCTCTTGGCGATCGCTGGAACCTGTGCGCGCCGATCATGCGCGCGCGGCGCTGATGCAGATCGAGCGGGCGGGCGAGCTTTCGACCGACGTGCGCGACATCGTCGACCGCATTTTGAAGGAGTGATTTGCGGCGACGCAACAGGTGATTTGCGCGACAAGTACGACAAAGACTGGGCATTGTGTCCGACCGGCGCAATCTCGACGTCTAAAAAACCTGCAATAGCAAATAGTTAAGAAAGTTTTATCACGCCCTCTGGACAAGCCGAATCGCGAATGATTCATTGGCGCAGGTTCGGGCGAGCGGCGCCGCGAATCACACGAGGTTCAGGGCGAGATATGGTGGACGTGCGGCGGGCGACTGCGGCCGAGGGGCGGCTGCGTGTCAATTTTGACGATCTTAAATCTTGGCATGACGGTCTTATCGACCGCGCAGGGGTAAGCGTCGGCAACGTTTCACGCAATTTTTCCAAGGCAGAAAACATCCTCAAGCGGGCAATCCCGATCTTGATTCTCGCCTTTCTCTCCGTGGTGGCTGCCTCGCATATCGTCGCGATGGTGATGGAGCACGGCCGCATGGAAACAGCGGCTCGTCATTCCACGGTTCTCTCCGCCTCTGTCGCATCCGCCGCTTTTGCCCATGACGTGACATTATTCGATGTCGGCGACAGGGATGCGGCCGAAGCGCGGCTTCGCACCTTCCTGCCGCAGGACAGGCTCGACAGCGGCGACTTCGTGCTGCTTGTGCAGGCAAGCGGCCGCGTCTTTGCCTCTTCCATCGACGGGGTCCGCTACGTCGGTCTGACGATCTCGGACTTCTTTCCTGAAGTCTCGACCATTCGCCGGTTCGGGGACGGCGGGGGCGTGATCGAAACCACCATCGGCGGCCTGCCCTACTACGCCTCGATCGCCCTTATCGGCGATAAGGGCGGGTTCATCGTGTCGGCCGTGTCCCTGGAACAGATCGGCCGCCTGTGGCGCGACGAGCTCACCCTGAACGTGACGCTATTTGCCGGGATTTCATCGATCCTGCTGGTCATCCTCTACGCCTATTACATGCAGGTCCGGCGAGCCCGGGATGCAGACGAGACATTTCTGGAATCCAACCTGCGCGTCGAGACTGCCTTGTCGCGCGGACGGTGTGGCCTTTGGGATTTCGATTTTGCCAACCGCGAATTCTTCTGGTCGCGCTCGATGTACGACATGCTCGGCCTGCCCGCCTCGGACAAGACGCTGTCTTTCGGCGACGCGGCCCGCCTGATGCATCCGAACGACAACAGCCTGTATGAGCTGGCACGCGCCGTCGCCAAGGGCAAGGCCAGCCAGATCGACCAGATCCTGCGTATTCGCCATGCCGGCGGTCACTATGTTTGGATGCGGGTCCGTGCCCAGGTTATCCGCACCAATTCCGGCCAGGAGCACATGATCGGCATCGCCATGGATGTCACCGAACAGCACCGGCTGGCGCAGCGCTACGCCGAAGCCGACCAGCGGCTGGCGGATGCTATCGAATGTACGTCGGAAGCCTTCGTACTCTGGGACAAAAACGACCGCCTGGTCATGTGCAACGCCCACTATCAGCAGGCCTACGGGCTTCCAGACAGCGTCCTGATGCCCGGTACCGAGCGTTCGGCCGTGGCTGCAGCCGCAGCCCGTCCCGTGATCGAGCGGCGGATAGCCGATGCGGACCGCTCTGGCTACTCGGTTACCACCGAAGTGCAACTTGCCGACGAGCGCTGGCTGCAGATCAACGAGCGCCGGACGCGCGATGGCGGCACCGTTTCCGTCGGCACGGACATCACGCTGCTGAAACGCCACCAGGAGCGCCTGCGCGAATCAGAGCGACGCAACAATGCGACCATCGACGACCTCTCCGCCTCGCGGCAAACTCTCGAGCGCCAGAAAGCGGAACTCTCGATTGCCAACACAAATTACCTGGCCGAAAAAGACCGCGCCGAGGCGGCCAACAAGGCCAAATCCGAATTCCTCGCCAACATGTCGCATGAGCTGCGCACACCGCTCAACGCCATTCTCGGTTTTTCGGAAATCCTGCAGAACCAGATGTTCGGTCCGCTCGGATCGGAAAAATACGACGAGTATGCGCGCGATATCCACGACAGCGGCAAGCATCTGCTCAACGTCATCAACGATATTCTCGACATGTCGAAGATCGAGGCCGGTCACGTCAAGCTGTCCTGCGAGACAATCGACCTGGTGCCGTTGATCGAGGAATGCCTGCGCTTTACCTCGGTGCCGGCTGCTTCGAAGAATATCCAGGTAGAGCAGCGCTTCTTGACAGGCAGAACGCTGACGGCCGACCGTCGAGCCATGAAGCAGATCCTGCTCAACCTGCTTTCCAATGCCGTCAAGTTCACCAACAATGGCGGGCGGATCGCCGTGCGCCTGCGCGATGTCAGCGAAGGTGTCATGCTGACGATCGCTGACACCGGTATCGGCATCCCGAAATCCGCACTCGGCAAGATCGGCCAGCCCTTCGAGCAGGTGCAGAACCAATACGCCAAGAGCAAAGGTGGCTCCGGTCTTGGACTTGCCATCTCCCGCTCACTGGCAACGCTGCATCAGGGCACCATGAACATCCGTTCTCGCGAAGGCGTCGGCACCGTCATCTCCGTCTATATTCCAGACCAGCCAACCTCGACGGGTGCCTTACCGCGCGAGGACCGCATGAAATATGCGGCGCGTCGCGTCGCCTAGGCGGCGGAGTTCAGCCTCCAGTGTCACCACATCCGGGCAATCGCCGGCGTGGGCCACGAGATCGATCAACCCTGCCGGCGCTTGTGCGGGATCGAAGACACCATCGATGCAAAGGCGGATCAGCTGCGACAGCTCGGTATAGAGCGCCAGCGCCTGCCGGCACGTGGCGAGATCCTGTTCGGGGATGAGACCGGGGCCGAAGCGCGCAAGCGCCTCTGCGGTAGTGAAGCCCCGGTCTTCCGCCGTAACGGCGAGCGGCGACACCAGCCGCGCATACTGGCTGAGGAACTCGATGTCGATCTGGCCGCCCGGCATGTGCTTGAGATCCCACACTCCGGCGGGCGGCTTCTCGTTATCGACGAGTGCCCGCATGTCCGCCACGTCAGTGGCGATCTTTGCTGTATGGGCAGGCGCGGCGAGAATGCCGGCGATGATCCGTTCGGCATGCGAGACCAGTGTCGGGTCGCCGCAAACCAGCCGGGCCCGGGTAAGCGCCATATGCTCCCAGGTCCAGGCTTCCTCGCGCTGATATTTCTCGAAAGCATTGATGCGGGTTGCAACCGGCCCCTTGTTGCCCGAGGGCCGCAGCCGCATGTCGACCTGATAGAGAATGCCCTCGGCCGTCGGCGCAGACAGGGCGGCGATCAGGCGCTGGGTGATGCGGGTGAAATAGCGGGTGGCGTCGAGCGGCTTCTGACCATCCGAGCTGGTTGCGCCATCGTCGTAGTCATAGAGCAAAATAATATCGACATCGGACCCGGCTGTGAGTTCGAAGCTGCCCAGCTTCCCCATGCCGACGACGGCGATGCGACCGCCGGGGAAATTGCCATGCGCCAGGCCTACTTCGCTCTGAACCGCATCCAGCGCCGACGCGATGACGAGATCGGCCAGATGGCTGAATGCCCGTCCCGCCATCTCCCCAGATATCGCACCGGTGAGCAGCCCGATGCCGATCAGGAAGCGCTGCTCTGCGGCAAAGATGCGGAGTCGGTCGAGCGTGTCTTCGTAGTGCCGGGCGGGCTGCAGGAAGCTTTCGAGGCGCGAGGAGAGGTTGTTACGCGTCGGCAGCTCGGTCATGATGCCCGGATCCAGCATGCCATCGAAGACATGTGGACGCGCGGCGATGATATCGGCCAGCCGTGGCGCCGCCGACATGATGGTAACGAGAAGGCCGAGCAGCACGGGATTGTTGCCGAGCAGGGAAAAGAGCTGGATGCCGGCCGGCAGTCCGGCGAGAAACTGATCGAAGCGCAGCAGCGCCTCGTCGGCCCGCGTACTTTCCCCGAAGGCGCGCAGCAATTGCGGCATCAGTTCCGTGAGACGCTCCCGCGCCTCGACCGATTGGGTCGCGCGATAGCGGCCGTAATGCCAGGTGCGGATGATGCGGGAGATATCGGCCGGCCGGTCGAAGCCGAGACGCTGCAGGGTCTGGAGTGTCTCGGGATCATCAGCCTGGCCGGTGAAGACGAGATTGCCGGCCTCGCCGGATAATCCCTTCTCGTACTCGAAAAGTTGGGAATAGCGCTTTTCGACTGTCTTCAGCACGGACACAAGCCGCTCCGAAAAGCGCGGCAGGTCCGCAAAGCCCATCATCAGCGCGATGCGCCTCAGTTCGGGGTCTGTCTCGGGCAGCAGGTGGGTCTGCTCGTCACGCACCATCTGGATGCGGTGCTCGACATCGCGGAGGAACCAGTAGCCCTCGCTCAGCTCGTCGCGCGTTTCGGCATCGATCCAGCCTGCCCTGGTCAGTTCGGCAAGCGTTGCCTCCGTTGCCCGGCTGCGCAGCGACGGCATGCGTCCGCCGGCAATCAACTGCTGGGTCTGGGCGAAGAATTCGATCTCGCGGATGCCGCCCCGCCCGAGCTTAACGTTGTGGCCCTTTACCGCGATCGCGCCGTGACCCTTGTGGACATGAATCTGCCGCTTGATCGAATGGATATCGGCGATGGCGGCAAAATCCAGATATTTGCGGAAGACGAAGGGCACGAGATCGCGGATGAAGGCTGCCCCCGCCTCGCGGTCGCCGGCTACCGGGCGGGCCTTGATGAAGGCGGCGCGCTCCCAGTTCTGCCCCCTGCCCTCGTAATAGATCATCGCCGCATCGACAGGCATGGCAAGGGCGGTGGCGCCGGGATCGGGTCTCAGGCGCAGGTCCGTGCGAAACACATATCCGTCGGCCGTGCGCTCCTGCAGGATGCGGACGAGGCGCCGCATCAGTCGCGGGAAAATTTCTATGGCGTCGTCCGGATCGGCAACGATGCCCGCCGCCTCGTCGAAGAAGATCACCAGATCGACGTCGGAGGAGTAGTTCAGCTCCTCTGCGCCGAGCTTGCCCATTCCGAGAACGATCAGGCCGGAGCCCTGGCTGGGCGCCGTGACGTTCACCAGCGTCAGCTTGCCGGCCTCGTGGGCCGACAGCAACAGGAAGTCGATTGCTGCGGAAATGGAGGCCTCGGCAAGTCTGCTCAGCAGGCGGGCCGACGTCTTTGCATCGAACAGCCGGCCTAGGTCGGCGAGCGCTATAAGAAATGCCGTCTTGCGCTTGATACGCCGCAGCCGGGCCATCAGCTCGGTTTCGGAAGCGACGACGCCGTCGACGGGCCGCCACGCCTCCCGGGCATCAGTAACCAACCGGTCGATCTGCGACAGCAAAGGCAGATCGATGGCGGATGCGAGCAGAGGCGGGTCGAGCTCGGCGGTATCGCGGAGGTAGGGTGAAAGCGTGAAAACCGCGACGATAAAATCCCGCAACGCCGTATCGCCGTCGAGCAACGCCGCTATTGTCGGCTCGGTCTTGCCAAGGGTCTTCAGTCTGGCCAGGGCAGATTTGGCTTCGGCCTGGCTCAACGGTCGCAGAAGGCCAGGAGCCACGGTATCCAGTCGATCTGTCGATGGGGTCACACAGCACTCCGGCCTGTTCAAGCGGTCGTGGTCAAACGCCCCGGCCAACAGGCGCGACGCTGATTGCCAGCCAATCTAGGACGAAGTGCACTCCCCGCCAATAGCGTTGATCGCGACGATTCGCGACAAGGGCATGGCAATGATTTTCTCTTACACACGTTCCAGAGGGCGGTGCGGCAAGGGTGGCAGGTCGGCCTCGATCTGGTCGCCGGGCTGCACGCTCCCACCAGCAAGCACGATAGTCATGACCCCGGCCTTGCGGACGATGTTGCCGTCCTCTCCGGTATAGACGACATTCTTCAAAAGCCCGGTCCGGAAGTTTTCGATCTGGGCGCAGGGATTGCGCAGGCCGGTCACCTGAAGTCGGACGTCGGCTCCGATCTTCAGAATCGTATCGGTCGGGAGTTCCAGAAGCGAGATACCTTCGGTCAGGATGTTTTCGCCCAGATCTCCTGGCTTCAGCTCGAACCCCTTGCCTGCCAGTTCATCAAGCAGTTCACACTCGATGAGGTGGACTTGACGGAGATTGGGCTGGTTCGGATCGACAGCCACCCGCGAACGATGCTGCACTGTGACGCCCGCATGGGCATCGCCCTCAACGCCCAAATTCTCTACGATCTCGATGCGATCGACCACAGCCTTGGAGAACTGGTGCACCTGATCACGGGCGACGGAAATGACTGACGCCATGGCGTGAGCTCCTCTTTGAAGTTGCTCACAGCGGTAATATGGGTCGATGTCCGATTTGTGAAGGCCGCCCTATCCCTTGCCGGCGTTCGCAAACACCATCGTCGCGGTCAGGCCGCGGGCCTCGCTGCTGTCGGGGTCGGTATCGGAAAGCTGCAGCTTGCCGCCATGCAGTTCCATCACGGCTTCGACCAGCGACAGACCAAGGCCGGTGCCCGGCTTCGAGCGGCTTTCGTCTAGCCGGAAGAAGCGTTTCACCACGTCTTCGCGTCTTTCCACCGGCACACCTGCACCACGGTCAGCGACACAGAGCGTGACGCCATCCGCACCACGGCTGAGCTTGAGAATGACCTCCGGCTGACCATTACCGCCAGGCGCGTATTTCAGGGCGTTGTCGATGAGGTTGAACAGCGCCTGACCGATCAGTTCGCGGTTGCCCTGGATTTCCACGCCGGGCTCAATCTCGGCCGTGAGGACGAGCCCGGCATCTTCGGCGACCGGCTCGTAGAGTTCGGCGGTGTCGGCGACAATGGCGGAGAGATCGACCGTGGTCATTTCGGCCGCAACCGCACCGGCCTCAACACGGGAGATCATCAGCAGGGCGTTGAAGGTGCGGATCAGCTGGTCTGATTCAGCGATGATGCCTTCGAGCGCGCCGCGCCGACGCTCCTCGTTGTCGATGTCGAGCGCGTCGACCGCCTTGTTGCGCAGACGGGTCAACGGCGTCTTCAGGTCGTGGGCGATATTATCGGAAACCTGGCGCAGGCCTTCGTTGAGCTTCTCGATGCGCTCCAACATGGTGTTCAGCGAATCCGACATCCGATCGAACTCATCGCCGGAACCGCCGACCGGCAGGCGTTGCGACAGGTCGCCGGCCATTATCTTGCGGCTTGCATCGGTCATCCGGTCGATGCGGCGGAGCGCATTGCGGCCGATGCCGAACCAGATCACCAGTGCCCCGACACCCATGATTGCCAGTGCCAGCATCAGCGCCTGGCGTACGAGCAGACGAAATCGCTCGGGCTCGCCGAGATCGCGGCCGATCAGGATGCGCAGGCCGTTGTCGAGCGTGAAGATGTTGGCGATGGCGAGGTGGCGACGCTCGGCGCCGGTATCGGCATATCGCTCGTAGGTGAAGGGTACTTCGGTCCAGCCCTGGTCGTCGAAGGTGCCGGGCTGGACGGAGGCGACGTTGCCGGCAAGTATGACGCCCGTAGGGCTCGCAATGACGTAGAGATTGGCTCCCGGCTGGCGGGCGCGGCGCTCCATCGTGCGCAGCAGGAGGTTGAGGCCGCCGCCCTCATAGGCGTGCTTGACCTGATTGACTTCCTGGCTGACGGCATCGCGGATCTGCCCCGTCATCAGCCGCTCGGACATGGATGTCACGTAGAACACCAGCGTCGCAGCGCAGAGCGCGAAAAGCAGGATGTAGAGGGCGGACAGGCGGACGGCGGTCGACTTGAAGAGGACGCGGAAGCGACTCATCCCTCGTCCTTGATCATGTACCCTGCCCCGCGAATGGTCTTCAGCAGCGGCATGTTGAAATCCCGCTCGATCTTGGCACGCAGGCGCGAGACGTGGACATCGATGACGTTGGTCTGGGGATCGAAGTGGTAATCCCAGACATTTTCCAGCAGCATGGTGCGGGTCACCACCTGCCCGGCATTTTTCATCAGGTATTCCAGCAGGCGGAATTCGCGCGGCTGCAGGACGATCTCCTTGCCGGCCCGGCGGACCTCGTGGGACAGGCGATCGAGTTCGAGATCGCCGACGCGGTACAGCACATCCTGATCCGGCGTGCCCTTGCGACGGCCCAGAACTTCGACACGGGCGAGCAATTCACTAAAGGCATAGGGTTTCGGCAGGTAGTCATCACCACCGGCGCGAAGCCCGGTGACGCGGTCGTCGACCTGGCCGAGCGCTGAAAGGATCAGCACAGGCGTGTGGATCGCCTTGCGGCGCAGTTCGGCAATGACCGAAAGCCCGTCGCGTCGCGGCAGCATCCGGTCGATGACCATGACGTCGTAGGTGTTTTCAGAGCCCATGAAGAGGCCGCTCTCGCCATCGCTGGCGTGATCGGCAAGTATACCGGCCTCGCGGAACGCCTTAGTCAGGTAAGCGGCGGCCTCGAGATCGTCTTCGATGATCAAAATCTTCATGTGCGTGACATTACCCGCCGGCGGCACTGCTGCACAACCGGAATCGGCGGCGTTGGATTTTGGCTGGCTACCGGTGGTCATGATTTCACCCATGGTTGCTTTGAAAACAAGGAAGCCGTGCAGGCGGGGGCTTGCACGGCTTCCTCCACGTTACTTGTCCGCGATCAGCCCTGGCTGAGCGGCAGAGCCACGAAGCGGCTGCCGTTGTCCGACTGGATCTGGAAAAGCGCGCGGGTGCGGCCGTCCTTCTTCGCCTGGGTAATGACCTTGGCGATATCCTGGGCGTTGGCGACCTCCTGGTTATTGACCGAGGTGATCTTCTCGCCTTCCTTCACGCCCTTGTCGGCAGCGTCGGAGTCCGGATTGACGCCGGTGATCGCGACACCCTTGCCATCGTCGGACGGACCGACGGTGAGGCCGAGATCGGTAAGCGCCTTTTCCGAGGCTGGCTGCTGCGGTTCTGCCTGCGGCGCATTGTTGCCGTCGGCCGATGCCTTCTGCTCGGCAGGCAAGGTTCCAAGATCGACGGTGACCGACTGCGACTTGCCGTTGCGCCAGATGGCGACCTCGACCTTCTTGCCCGGCGCCATGGCACCGATGCGGCGTGCAAGATCGCGTGGGTCCTTGATCGGCTCGCCGTTGACTGCGGTGACTACGTCGCCGTTCTTGATACCGGCCTTCTGGCCCGGCGAACCCTCCTGTGGCGACACGACAAGCGCCCCGGCCGCCTCGGAAAGTCCGAGCGATTCGGCAATGTCCTTGCTGACGGGCTGGATCTGTACGCCAAGCCAGCCACGCGAGACGGAGCCTGTCTTGATCAGGTCGGCGACGACGTCCTTGGCGGTCGTCGAAGGGATCGCGAAGGCGATGCCGACGCTGCCGCCGGACGGCGAGAAGATGGCCGTGTTGATGCCGACGACTTCGCCGCTGAGGTTGAAGGTCGGGCCACCGGAGTTGCCCTTGTTCACGGCCGCATCGACCTGGAGATAATCGTCGTAAGGGCCGGAGCCGATGTCGCGGCCACGGGCGGAAATGATACCGGCGGTGACAGTGCCGCCCAGACCGAAGGGATTGCCGACAGCGACGACCCAGTCGCCAACGCGGACCTTCTCGTCGTCGGCCCATTTGACGTAGGTGAACTTGCGCTTGTCGTCGACCTTGAGCACGGCGAGATCGGTACGCGGATCCTTGCCGATCAGCTTGGCATCGAGTTCGGTGCCATCGCTGAGCACGACGACGAAGGCGGCACCGTCGGAGACGACATGGTTGTTGGTGACGAGGTAACCGTCATCGGAGATGAAGAAGCCCGAGCCCTGGGCAACCGGACGGAGGCGACCCTTGTCGGCGTTCGGCTTCTGCTGCTCGCCCTGCATGCCCTTGCCGTTCGGCTGCTGGCCGAACTGCTTGAAGAACTTCTTCAGCGGATGATCGTCCGGGAGGTCGTCAAAGCCGCGACCGAGGCCGAAGCTGTCGTCCTCATCGGCAGCAGCGGGGTTGACGCGGGACTCGACACGCACCGACACGACGGCGGGAGACACGGCATCGACGACATTGGCGAAGCTTGGAACCTGCGGCGCCTGGACAACCACGGCGTCTGCATAGGAATTGGAAATCACGGCTGGGACGCCGGTCGCCAGGGCAGCAACAGCGATGCCGGCGACAGCGGAAGCCTTCAAGGCAGTGCTGCGCGTCAGGCGGCCTTTGATGGTCTCGAACATGTGCGTTACCTTCTCTTTCGTCTGGACTGGCGCCGTGGGGTCAGCGGCGATCAGTTGATGGAAAGGATATAGGATCTTGCACGTTACGGTGAACTGTCCGGCCCATGAAATGTTGGTAATGTTGCAGAATGTTTCCGGCAGGGTGAAAAAACCTTAAGCCGATGTTCCCGTCTTTTCGGTTCCGGGCTGCGCATCGAGACCATGCTCGCCGAGCAGTCGATCCAGCCTCGCCTGCTCTTCGGGGGTGAGATGCGTACCGGTCGGTTTTCCGCGCCGCCGGCTAGCGAATACGGCCATCGCTATACCACCGATGACAAGCAGCGCGAGCGGCGCACCCCACAGCACATAGGTCTTTTCACTGAGCCGAGGCTTCAGCAGCACGAACTCGCCGTAGCGGGAAACGATGTAATCCAGCACTTGCCGGTCGCTGTCGCCATCCATCAGCCGCTTGCGCACCAGCAGGCGAAGGTCGCGGGCAAGATCCGCGTTGGAATCGTCGATCGACTGGTTCTGGCAGACCATGCAGCGCAGTTCGGTCGAGATCGCCCGCGCCCGCGCCTCCAGCGCCGGATCGGTCAATACCTCGTCCGGATTGACGGCAAAGGCCGCCACGGGGAACAGCATGAGGACCAGGAGTATCGCGATTGCGGCGAGAGCCCCCCTCTGGCCCTTCGGAACATCTCCCCCACAAGGGGGGAGATTAGCCGAGACGTTAGAGCCAAATAGGGAAAAGAATGATCTCCCCCCCTGTCGGGGAGATGTCGGCGCAGCCGACAGAGGGGGGTATAGCCCCCACACTCTCATTCCGCCGGCTCCATCGCCACGCGCACAGGCTTGGCCCGGCGGCTGGGGGCGCCGATGCGCAGGCGGCGGTCGCTAAGCGAGACCATGCCACCGAGCGCCATGACGATGGCGCCGCCCCAGATGCAAACGATCAGCGGTTTCCACCAGATGCGCACTACAATGCTGCCATTGGGGCCGGCGTCGCCGAGCGAGACATAGAGCTGGCTGAGGCCGAAGGTCAGGATACCAGCCTCGGTGGTGGCGCTCTTGCGGGCGGTGAAGATGCGTTTGGCCGACGAGACGGTGGCGACCGCAACGCCGCCGCGACTGACGGTGAAGGTGCCGCGATCCTCGGTAAAGTTGGGACCGATGCCGGGCTTCATGCCGTCGAAATGCAGGCTGTAGCCGCCGAGTTCAGTGCTTGAGCCGGGCTTCATGTCGAGGATGTTTTCAGTCTGGAAGGTGCTGACGGCGACGATGCCGAGAACGGTGACGCCAAGTCCGGCATGGGCGAGCGCAGAGCCAAAGGCCGATCGCGGCAAGCCGGCAAAGCGCCGCCACGCGACATCGGCTGCAACCTTTCCTATGCCGGCCCGGAACCAGAGGTCCGTGGCGGCGCCGAAAATCAGGAACAGGCCGGCGGCAAGGCCGAGAACGGCCATCACCGGCCCGCCATGCTGCACATAAAAGAGCACCAGCGCCGCGACGAAGGCAAGGCCCGCCGCCGTATAGAGCCGCTGGAAGGCGCCCAGCAAGTCGCCGCGCTTCCAGGCGAGCAGCGGTCCGAAGGGGACGGCCAGCAGCAGCGGGATCATCAATAGGCCGAAGGTCAGGTTGAAGAAGGGAGGGCCGACGGAGATCTTGTCGTCGGTCAGCGTTTCCAGCGCCAGCGGATATAGCGTGCCGGTGAGCACCGTTCCGCAAGATACTGTGAGGATCAGGTTGTTCAGCACCAGCGCCCCTTCACGCGAGATCGGCGCGAACAGCCCGCCGGACGTCAGGCGCGGCGCGCGGAAGGCGAAAAGCGACAGCGCCCCGCCGATGAAGATCAGCAGGATGCAGAGAATGAACACGCCGCGCGTCGGGTCGCTGGCAAAGGCGTGCACGGAGGTGAGAACCCCTGAGCGCACGAGGAACGTGCCGAGCAGCGACAGGGAGAAGGTCAGGATCGCCAGCAGCACCGTCCAGATCTTCAGCGCATCGCGCTTTTCCATGACCAGCGCCGAATGCAGCAGCGCGGTTCCGGCAAGCCACGGCATGAACGAGGCGTTCTCGACCGGATCCCAGAACCACCAGCCACCCCAGCCGAGCTCGTAGTAGGCCCAGTAGGACCCCATGGCGATGCCTGCCGTCAGGCAGGTCCAGGCCGCCAGCGTCCACGGCCGCACCCAGCGCGCCCAGGCCGCGTCTATGCGGCCCTCGATCAGCGCGGCGACGGCAAATGAAAAACAGACGGAGAAGCCGACATAGCCGAGATAAAGCAGCGGCGGATGGATGGCGAGGCCGATGTCCTGCAGCACCGGGTTGAGATCCTTGCCCTCCGCTGGCGCCGGGTCGAGGCGGGTAAAGGGATTGGAGGTCAAAAGGATGAAGAACAGGAAGGCCACCGAAATCCACGCCTGAACGGACAATACGTTGGCTCGCAGCGTGTCCGGCAAATTGCGGCCGAACAGGGCGACGAGCGCGCTGAACAGGGCGAGGATCAGCAGCCAGAGCATCATCGATCCCTCGTGATTGCCCCAGACACCGGACACCTTGAAGACCATCGGCACCAGCGAATGGGAATTTTCCCAGACATTGGCGACCGAAAAGTCGGAGACGACATGGGCGTAGGTCAGCACGCTGAACGAAAACGCCACCAGCGCGAACAGCAGGATCGAGCCCGGCCGTGCCACGTCCATCATTGCCTGATCGAGCCTGCGCGCACCGACCATCGGCAGTGTCGCGACAATGATGGCGGTGGCCAAGGCCAGAACCAGTGCGTAATGCCCGAGCTCGATGATCATTTGCTGGCTTCCTCGCCTTTCCAGACGCCGTCCTTCTTCAGGCGGTCGGCAACCTGCTTGGGCATGTAGCGCTCGTCATGCTTGGCGAGCACCGTGTCGGCAACGAAAACATCGTCGCCCGGCTCGAAACGCCCCTCCGTGACGACGCCCTGCCCCTCGCGGAACAGATCGGGCAGGATGCCGGTGTAGCGGACCTTGATGGCGTCGCTGCCATCGGTGACGGCAAACTGCACCGTCGTCCCCTCGCCGCGCACCACCGACCCCTCGCCGACCAGGCCGCCGAGCCGGATCAACGTGCCGGGCCCGACCGGCTTCTTGGCGAGGTCGCCGGGCATGTAGAAATAGGCGACTGACTGGCTGAAGGCGAACATCACCAGCAGCACGGCCGCGATGATGAAGCTCATGCCGCCACCGATGACGGCCAGGCGTTTCTGCTTGCGGGTCATGGCGTGGCACCTTCAGGAGGAAGACCCAGCTGGCTTGCGAGGGCCACGAGTTGCTGGCCCTTCTCGCCGCTGGCCGGGAAAGCCACCAGTCCGCGTTTCAGCGCATCGGCCGCCCGCTCCCTGTCGTTCAGCACGGCATAGGATCGTATCAGCCGCATCCATCCTTCGAAATTGTCCGGGTTCTGCCGGAGCTTCGCATCGAGCGTGTCGACCATACCCCTGATCATCTGTTGGCGGTCGCCGGCGTCCATGGTCTGGGCAGCAGCAACTTGCGCGGCATCGGGGCCGCCGGGCGCCTTCGGATCGGCACTCTTCGCGTCCGCAGTCTTCGGGGCTGAAGGCGTGCCGCCGTTCTTGGCGATATGCTCGTTGACAACAGGCATCCAGGGCGCATCCGCCGGAGATTGGCTGGCGAGGGCGGTGAAGGCATTTCTCGCCTCTTCCGCCTTGCCTTCCTGCTCGAAAGCCAGCGCCAGGTAAAACTGGGCGCGCGGGTTGTCGGGCTGAAGCTGTATCGATTGCTGCAGCACTTCGCGGGCTTGTGCAGTGACCATGCCGTCGGAGGCCGCCATCAGTGTGTCGGCAAGGTTGCCAAGCCGATCGGGTGTCGGCCCCAGCAGCCTGATCGCGTTGCGATAGGCAACCTCGGCATCGAGCAGGCGCATCGTCCTGAAATAGATCGGCGCCAGAACATCCCAGCCTTTTCCGTCATCCGGGTGTTCTGCCAGATGGCGCTCGGCCTTGGCGACCAGAACGGCCATGTCGTTGCCGGGATTGTCGAGCCTCGCCTGGAGCGGCTGCGACGGCAGACCGGGGTCGCCGGTCCGCAAGTAAAGACAGAGCCCGAGGGCAGGCAGAAGAACGATGATGAAAGCCTGCGCCAGCCGGTAGGACTTGCGTGCGGTCTGTGCCGGCCGCGTCCTCTCTGGAGCAGCCGAGACTGCGAGCAGGCGGCGGCCGATTTCCGCCCGGGCGTAACCTGCCTGCTCGGCGGTAATCGCCCCTCCTGCGAGATCGCGGTCGAGTTCTGCAAGCTGGTCCCGGTATACGGCAGCTTCGCCCTCGCGGCCAAGCGCTACCGCCTGCGCGCCGCGCAACAACGGCCTGAGCAAAACAGCGCCGACACTGGCCGTCAGTACGGCGACGATGATCCAGAACAACATGGATTTCCAATACTTGAACGGCCAAGACATTCCAATCACCAAAGCGATAATCGCAGAGATTTGAGGCGATTGGTCGCAAGCATCCTAGAGGCGCAGTGAGGCGCAATCATGCCGGGATTTTGTAGTCGCTTGCGAGGCCGTATCATCGCCGCTAAGTCTTGTGCATCATTCGACGCGACGGGAGCTACCGATGGCTGTCATCCCACCGAAGCTGACGGTTGGCGACAGGGTCCGGCTCGTTTCGCCAGCTAGCCCTCCCGAGCGAGAAAGCGTGCTTGCCCAAACCGCAATCCTCGAGCGCTGGGGGCTGCAGGTCGAGTTCGGCGACCACATCTTCGATAAAAAAGGATATCTTGCCGGCGAAGACGACGACCGGCTGGCTGATGTCAACGCAGCATTCATGGATCCGGGGATTCGCGCCATTTTCGCGACGCGGGGTGGCAAGGGCTCCTACCGCATCGCCGACCGGCTCGACTTCGACGCCGTCCGCAGGGATCCGAAATTCATGGTCGGCTTCAGCGACATCACCGCGCTGCATCTCAGCCTTTATCGCCACTGCGGCCTGGTCGGGCTTCACGGTGCCGTCATGCGAAATGCCGATGGAGCCTTCGATGCGGAAAATTGCGAGGCTATGCACGAGGCGCTGATGCTGCCGGGTCATGCCTCCATCTTCTCGCGACCGGCCGAGTTGACTGCGGCGCTCACCACATCCGGCCATGTCAGGGGTCCCCTCATCGGCGGCAATCTCGATATGGTGGCAACGACTGCGGGCTGGGCACTGCCACCGCTGGCTGGCGCCATCCTGTTGCTAGAGGCAGTCAACATGACGCGTGGGCAACTGGACCGCCAACTCACAATGCTCCGCAAGGCGGGACACCTTCAGGGCGTGGCCGGAATAGCGCTTGGCCAGTTCACCGGGTTCGAGACGCCGCGTGTAATGTCAGCCATCGATATTCTAAGGGAGCATCTCGAAACGCTCGGCGTTCCGGTTCTCGGCGGACTGCCGCTCGGGCACGGCATGTCGCCGCTCGTGGTTCCGATCGGCCGCGACGCTGTGCTGGATACGGAGAGCCTGACGCTCTCGTTTCCGGACTAGACCGAAAATCTACTCCAGCGGTGTCCAGGTGCCGTTGTCGTTGCGGCAGGCGGAGCCTCGTGCGACGGTCTGTTTGCCGTCGACAGTGACGGTATGGGTGTACTGGCGGCAATTCTGCGAACCGACTTGATAGGGTGCAGCGGCGACCACCTGGCCGCTCATCGTACGGCCGCTCCAGACCACCGGCTGGCCGCCCGGAGCTGCCTCCAGCGCGCGATACTCCGCTTCCAGCGCGCGCTGCTTGTCGCTGTCGCTCATCGTCAGCCCGGTATTGCCGATTATACCACCGTCGAGCGCAGTAATGAAGGTCGCCGAGGAGTTGCTCTTGATCGGCGACAGGCGCGCCAGAGCGCCTTTTCCTGCTGTAGTACTGCAGCCGGATAGGGACAGGGCGGCCAGGAGGGCGGCAGCGGTCAAAGAGGAAATGCCAAGCTTCATGCAACCGAACCAGAATTAACTGCCAAAAAAATAAAATATCGTTCCGCGGTCTCCACAGGGCATCCCCATGGCGCGTATGATCTTTCTGTCATCATGCCGTCGCTCACGCAACATCCTTTACGATGCCCGGCAGAATTAAGGCTGCTTGCAATCCACCCGCGCTGCCGCGCGAGAGGGTCAGCACCCCCTGATACTCCGCGGTGATCTCGCTGACGATCGACAGGCCGAGGCCTGTGCCGGGCTTCGTCTCGTCGAGACGGCGGCCGCGTTTCATCGCCTCGCGGATTTGATCGGGCTCAAGTCCCGGCCCGTCGTCCTCGACGGTGAGCGCGACCCAGTGGCGCCGGGCGGGATCGAGACCCTTCACGTCCGGGCCGGCCTCGCTGGCTGTGACGATAACCTTTGTCTTCGCAAAACGGGCAGCGTTCTCGAGCAGATTGCCCACCGTTTCCTCCAGATCCTGCTGCTCCATCGCCAGCGCCAGACCGGGGGAGACAGTAAGCTGGAACTCGATCTCGGTATTCAGCCGCCGCATCACCCGAACCAGGCGCTCAAGCGCCGGCTCTACGTCGGTCCGGGCAAGCACCGATTCCCGCTGGGCTGCGATGCGGGCGCGGTTGAGGTAGGACTGCACCTGGCCCTGCATGGCCTCGGCCTGACCTTTGACGAGATCGCCATGCGACTGATCCAGCACGCGCGACTCGTTCAGCAGCACGGCGATCGGCGTCTTCAGCGAGTGGGCGAGATTGCCGACCTGCATGCGGGCGCGCTCGACGATGCGGCGATTGCTGTCGATCAGCGCATTGACTTCGTTGGCAAGCGGCAGGATTTCGCGTGGGAAATCGCCCTGCAGCCGCTCGCTTTCACCAGCCCTGATGCGCTCGAGAGCACCACGCGCCTCGTCGAGCGGCCTGAGGCCGTAAAGAATGGCAAGCGCGTTGACAATCAGGCTGCCGATCCCGAAGACGCCCAACGCAAGATAGAGGCTGTGGGAAAAGGTTTCGACATCGGCCTCGATGACGCCGATATTGCCCGTCACCCGGAACCGTGCCGCACGGCCATCCCCTTCAACGAAAACGATCTCCGTCTCTGCCACCTGCACCCGGTTGCCGACGCTGTCGGTGACGATGTAATAGCGTTCGTAGGACTTGTTGAAAGGCGCTTCCAGCACTGACAGGACCGGCAAGTTGACCGAACCCAGCGAGGGTGACACCAGGGGCGCTGAGTTAAAGGTTCCAAGCGGCTCCACGATCCAGTACCAGCCTGTCTTCGGCTGGGCATAACGCAGGTCGCCGAGCTGCGGGTTGCCTGCCAGCGTGCCCTGGTCGCCGATGGTGACGGAATTGATGACGTTGTAGAGCTGCGCCCGCAAGAGGTCTTGGAAACCGCGCTCCGCGCTATTTCGGTATAGGGTAGAGATCACGAAGCCGATGACCACCAGCGCCATGGCAGACCAGATCGTGGTCAGCAGCAGGACGCGGGCGGTGAGAGACTTAATTATCATTGGTCGGCGCTTGAATACGATAGCCCAACCCCCGGACCGTTTCGATGAGATCAACTCCCATTTTCTTGCGCAAGCGGCCCACAAATACTTCTATGGTGTTGGAATCGCGGTCGAAATCCTGATCGTACATGTGCTCGACGAGCTCGGTGCGCGAGACCACCTCGCCCTTGTGATGCATGAGATAGGCGAGCAGGCGATACTCGTGCGAGGTGAGTTTCAACGGCTTGCCATCGACGCTCGCCTTTGAGCTTTTGGTGTCGAGCCGCACCGGGCCGCAGGTGATTTCGGAGGAGGAATGGCCGGCTGCCCGCCGGATGAGCGCACGGATGCGGGCGAGCACTTCTTCCACATGGAATGGTTTGGCCACGTAGTCGTCGGCACCGGCGTCGATGCCGGCGACCTTGTCGCTCCAGCGGTCGCGGGCCGTCAGCAGCAGCACCGGCATTCCCTTGCCGGACGCACGCCACTTTTCCAGCATGGTGATGCCGTCCATTTCCGGCAGGCCGATGTCGAGGATGATGGCGTCGTATGGCTCGGTATCGCCGAGATAGTGTCCCTCTTCACCATCGAAAGCGACATCGACGACGTAGCCGGCCTCTTTCAGCGCGTCGGCAAGCTGCCGGTTCAGTGTGACGTCGTCTTCAACTACGAGAATGCGCATGTTTCCGCCCAATTCCTAACGATTCGCGATACCTGACGAGGCTCGTCCTACATCGGAACCTTTACAGTCACCTTACGCGGGCGCTCCCCATTGCCCTGAACGAGAACTGTTATGACGCAGCTGTCGCCGGAAGGCTGGACGGACAGAAGCTGACCGCCGGTCTTCTCGACCACCTGCGACGCCGCATCGCTGCAATCCGACTTCGCTCGCGCGACAAGCGTCGGCGTCGTCACCGGCAACACAGCCGATCCCGCCATGATGGCGAGTACCGCTGCTACGCTCAAGGATGATGCCATGCTCATTAACTTCCATGGGGGACAATAACGTGAGCGAATAGTTACTCAAAGCCGTCTGAATGGCAAATGAATGGGCATAGATATCCTGTGCCCATCCTGTATGGGGAACGGCATTCCCCGAAAGCAGCGTTGGCTAGCTGGCTTTGATCGCAGTGTTGGCAGCGATGCGGCCATAGACTGCCAGCAATCCGCCCACCGCGCCGGCGATCGAAACGGCGGAGTTGACGATCGTCGCCTGGTCCGCCTCGCCAAGTTGAAGCCCCTTCATCTGCAGGACGGACGACCCGATCGCCAGCAACGCGCCCCAGATCGTCTTCGAATAGTACCAGTGTTTCCCGTCTTCCATGCTCTACTCCTCTGGTTGAAAACTAAACTGCCACGACGGCGGCGGCCGGAATGCCGATCGGCACCCGCTGGCCCATCTGCGAAATGACAATCTCAAGGTGGGGCTGGGTCGCGCCGAAATCGGCGATCTCGTCGCTGGCCGAATAGGTCCATCCGGCAGTGACGACCTCGACCCGCCTTTTCAGCACGCCGCCCTGCATGAGATCGACACGGTAGCGCTCGGTCGGCTCGTCGAGGGCAATGTCGGACGGTATCCAGTTGTCCGCATCGATCCGCCCCCGGCGCATCCAGGTGAAGACAGCCGCCCCTTCCGCATTCCGGCTCCCGGCGATGTGGACCGGCGACAGCGGCGTCTCGGCGCGGATACCGCCTGCAAAGACGATGGGTCCTGCCCGGTCGCTCGATCCCGGCGCCTCGGCGATCCAGTTGAGTTGCAGGCCCATCTCGCCGCTGGCAAGGCCGAGCGGGTTGACGGCTGCGTCGAGCATGACGAACGGAGCATGTGTGGCAATGCCTGCCGCCATAGCATCCTCCGTTCCCGCCAGCCCGCGCAGCAGGCCTGACAGCCGCCAGCGTTTAGCCGCAATTTCCTCCGCCTCGATAAACGCGCCGATTTCCCACATCCCCGGGGCGCTCTGCACCGCAAAGCGATTGGCGCCGTTGAGCACCGAGATCTTCAGTGCCGACTCCAGCCCGCCATAGGCAAGATCGACGGTGAGCGACTGCGACCAGTCGAACCGACCGCTGACGCCGGGAAATAGTGGCGCCACGACCGAGCCTATCTTGGCCGGACGGTCGAGCATCACGCGCCGGGCAAACGCCTCGGTGGATGGTGACGAGGACAGGACGGTCGTGCGCCACGGTCTGGCGTAGACGGCAGCGCATGCAAAATCGCTTGGCGAGCCGCTTTCGAACTGCGGCAGGTCCATCAGTTCGACGACAGGAGCAAAGACATCAGAGGCCGCCCCGCCGCCACTCGCCTTAACCGGCGTCGAGGCTGAGATCGCGCCGCCGCCAAGCGATGCGAACTCGCGCGCTTCGATACTTCGCGCGGCACCGTCCTCGATGCGGGTCACCAGGAAGCGGCCTTCGGGGCCATCTGCCATGGAAATCACATCGCCCGGCTGGAGGTAACTTGCTGTCGGCGAAAGCGACAGGGTGAACGAGCGGCGCGAGGCCCTGTTGTCGCGCAACAGGTTTTCGGCTGCCTGCAGCGCCGCTTCCTCCGGTACGACGGCGCCGAGATCGTTGCGGAGCACGCGATTCGATGCAGAGGGTGCCCGCCTCGAGCGGACGCTGGCCTGCTCGTAGTCGGCCAGGGGGTCGTAGCAAGTGACGATGGCCTCGGCGGCGAAATCGCTGTCGTGGCCGCGCGTTTCCTGCCAGAGCGGCTGGCCTTCGACATCGACCACGGCGGAAATAAGAATGGGAGCCAGGCTGGCCGCGGCCCTCGAGCGAAACCGTAGCACAGGGCCGTCCTCGGTGACGTCGATCTGGAAGATCTCAAGGAGCGGCGTCAGCATGTCGCGAGCGGAGGTGACATCTCCCTGGGCATAGCCGGAGAGGTCTCCGCTCACCTCGGAAACATCGAAATCGGTGAAATTCTGATCCGTCAGGATGGCAGCGATAACGTCGGCTAGGGTGCCGGCGCCGAGTCGTCCGTTCAGCCAGTGCCCCGTCCGCCAGTTACTCCCGTCGCTCCAAAGGCCGGTATCGACAGGGAACGCAGGATAAGGCCGCGCATCCCAGGTCCAGACGAAGACACGATTGGGATCTACGATGTTGGAGCCGGCCCAGTGATCGTGGTGGGCCTCGAGAAAGCGGCGCTGGACACTGTCGGCGCGCATGCGGTTGGAGAAATACGGCGCCGCAGATTCCACCGATTTCGGGTCGAGAAAGACGTTCGGCTGGTTGGCGCCCTTGTCCATTGCCGGGCATCCAAGCTCCGTCAGCCAGATCGGCTTTGCATGGGGTGCCCAGGCTGTCGGCGTGGTGCGCTCGACACCCCCGACGCGCTCATAATGAAGGCTGCTCCACCAGCTACCGATGTCCTTGTAGCGAAACACCCAGGGCTTTGCCGCAAGGCCGTCCGAAATCGCCGACCGGTCCCGCGCAATCCTGTCAGCGGCGCTTGCGTAGTACCAGTCGAAGCCTTCGCCGCTGTCGATTGCCGCCGTCATGCCCGCAAGATCGTCCTGGATGCGGAAGCCGTCGGGATTGGCCTTTGCGAGGTCATCGTCGCGCCAGTCGGACAACGGCATGTAATTGTCGATGCCGACGGCGTCGATATCCGGCGAGGCCCACAGCGGGTCGAGATGGAAATAGACGTCGCCGGAGCCATCGTCCGGGTGGTAGCCGAAATATTCGCTCCAGTCGGCGCCATAGGTGAGCCTAGTCGCGGGGCCGACGATGGCACGGATGTCTGTCGCCATCGTCGCCAGAGCCTGCACGAAAGGAAAGCTGCCCCCGGCATCGCGCAGTTGCGTCAACCCACGAAGTTCCGAACCGATGATGAACCCGTCGACACCACCCCCTGCAACAGCCAGATGGGCGTAGTGCAGCAGCATGCGGCGATAACCTTCGTCCGTGCCGTGATAGGTGACCGCCGCGCCGTCCATGGAAAAATCGGCTGAGGAGGCCGCGCCGCAAAAAGCTGCAACCTGTGCGCCCGCCACAGCTGTCCGGTCCACCGTGCCGGGCCTGCCGATCGCCGGGAAGGCGGTGATCCGGCCGCGCCAAGGATAGGCCGCCTGCTCGCCTGCCCCTTCCGGATCCGGGAGCCCGTTGCCCCGCGGAATATCTATCATCAGGAACGGGTAGATGAAAACGCCCAACCCGCGCTGCCTGAGATCGGCGATTGCCTGCAATACGCTGGCGTCATCCGGGGTGCCGCCATAGGCAGGCGTACCCTCGCTGAGGCTGATCAGATGGGCGTCCGCGCGGTTGATACCCGACACGGACCACCGACTGCTCTCGCTGTCACGGGCCAGCGTCTCCACGCCGGGGACGATGCGGCAGTGCCCGGCGCGCAGATCGGTGCCGAACCAGGCAACTACGAGTGCGACGCTTTTCAGGTTGGGACATAGTGCCGTCAGTTCGTCGAGCGAGGCCTGCCAATCGGTCGTCGCTGTCAACACGTTGCGGTTGACGGCGCGCATGCTGCCGGCACCGGTTTTTTCGGTTACCCGGGTCGTGCTGTAACCGTGCTCTGTCGAGCCCGGAATGATCGTTACCGCGCGGATCTGCCGCTCCAGGCGCCCGATCGGCCGCACCACCTCGAACTGGAACAGCGGAATGCGATTACCGAATGTATCGAGTGGCAGTCGTTCGAAGACGACGTAGGCAATTCCCCGATAGGCCGGTGCATGGCCTGCGCCCTGCTTGGCCTCGATCAGCGGATCCGCCAGTTGGTCTTCGGAGCCTCTGTAGACGCGCATCTCGATCTGGGTCAGATCCACCTCCTTGCCATCCGCCCAGACGCGGCGGATGCAGGCGATGGGTCCCTCGCAAAGGCCGACGGCGAAGTTGGCGAAATAGCGGAATGTCTCGACACGCGACCCGGTCGACTTGTCGCCGGAGCGCTCGGTGGAGACCTCCTCCTCGAAACGGGTCGCCCATATCAAGGTGCCTCCCAGTCGTGCAGTGCCGTAGAGCCGGATGATTGCCGCCCCTTCGTCGGCACCCGGAATGCGCGCCGTCGCCATTCTCGCACCCGAAACGGTGCGGCTGCCGTTGATCAGCGCCTTATCGACGACGCTGCCCGCCAACGCACCTGCGGCCCTGCCGATCATCGCGCCGACCGGTCCGAAAACACTACCGAGAGCAGCACCCGCCGCCTGAAAGAGGATGGTTGCCATGAACATCTCGCTGAGTTGGACAAGGGAGGTCAGCGCCGGGAAATCCCGCACTTGAAAATACTCTTTTAAATTGTATTGTCGTCAAAGATCGGGAGCAGAAGCAGAAAGCGTCGTACCAGCCGGCGCGTCGGCGAGCATTGGCTACGCCGGCATTGGCAAAGGCCTTGCTCTCGAACATGGAGGTGAGGTTATGTGGTGGTTTCCACTTAGCATCACGCTTACTGTGAGAAAAACCCGGACGGGCTGGTTTGTAACCGTCCGGGTCCACATCATAGCGTAGGCAAACGGTGAGCGAGGTTAGCCCCTCGCTCACCACTTCAAAATACTAAATGTTGCGGACTTTTGCAAGTGATTGGACCACTGGACGCCGTAGAGGCATTGCGGCCGAGAGCGCTTGCAAAATCCACAAAAATTGCATCATTAAGTTGTCGAAAGCAGAAGCAGTATGCGCCGAACCAGCCGGCGCGTCGGCGGGATCGGCCGCGCCGACCTTGGCAAAGGCCTTGCTCTCGAACATGGAGGTGAAGTTATGTGGTGGTTTCCACTTAGCATCACGCTTACTATGAGAAAGACCCGGACGGGCTGGTCTGTCGCCGTCCGGGTCAGCATCATAGTATAAGCAAACGGTGAGCGAGGTTCCAGCCTCGCTCACCACTCCAAAATACCGAAGGTTGCGCCCTTTTGCAAGTGACCGCCCTTGTCTAACGCGGCGGGAAGCGGAACGTGGCGGCCACCCGTCTGCGCCAGGACGGTACGAATGGCGAGCGGATCACGGCTGCCTGTTCGTAGGCGTGGATGAAATGTCCGGCATGATCGAGAATACCGGCATGCTTGGCAGCATGCTCCGGTCGCCAGCGAAACAGGAGGAGATCGCCCGGCTTTGCATCTTCGAGGCACCCGGATGGTCCGAAATGCCGAAGCGCTGCGTTCAACAGACGGTCTTCGCCGCTGCGCTCCGCCCAGTCCTGCGCGTAAGCAGGAGGCAACTCCGGATCTTCGCCGTATAGTTCGCGCCAGATACCCCTGACGAGACCGAGGCAATCGCACCCGACGCCCTTGTTGGCGCCCTGGTGCCTGTAGGGCGTGCCAATCCAGCTTTCGGCGATCTCCAGCACCTGTCGTGCGACATCTTCGTTCATGGAAACAACGGGCTCCCGTCGTGCAGGCTCGTGCCATCCGCATAGGTATAGGCAAAGTCGGCGCCCGGCATGTGCGGGCAGCCGCGAAAGTTGGCGGCATTGGCAAACTTGGCGCGGCAGGTGGTGAATGCCTTGTCGCAACCGGCCGTCAGCACGACGCGGGTGCCGATCTCGGGCGCGTCTGACAGGGGCAGCCAGAGGGTCAGTTGCGTCACCGCGCCACGGGTGGAATGGCCATCGACATCGACCGCGGTGCCGCTATTGGGCCCGTCGAGAAAGACCAGGCTGCCTCGGGCGAAATAGCCGTCGGCGAAGCCGGCAACGCCGGATAGCGTCATCCTGGTTGCATCTTCCACGGACGCAACAAGTCCTTCGGCGCGATATCGCGGCAAGGCGAGATCGATGCCGCACCTGGGGTCGCCGACGATGGCGTCGCAGCGGCGATTGTAGATGCGGCCCTGTGGCTCGGAGAGGCGGGCGGCAAGACTGCGCAATTCCGCCTGAAACTGGCCGATCTGGCGGGTGACAGCGCCGATCTCCTGCACCTTCAAGAGCAGATGCTGGTCGGGGGCGGACCAGTTGACGAGATAGACCTCAACACGAGCCGCGTCGTAGCGGCCGGCGGCGAGGTCCGCCTCGGATATTGCCTCGCTGGAAAAGCCGCCTGTGACGTCGCTGGTGGTCGCGGGCAAGCCGGCCTGTTCCTCGCCGTCGCTGGCTGCAAAACCGCTTGCCGCGAGAAAGCGGGTAGCGAGAAAAGCAAGGTCGCGGTCGTGATCGGTGAAGCCGAGAACGATACCGTCGCGGCGGACGACGCGCCAGCAATGGCACAGCGTTGTGGCGTCGCCGGCGAGATGCGCCGCCAGCGCCGGATCGATCGTTCTCATGGCAAGATCTCCACCAGGGGAATGGACGGGATGCGGCCCGCCTGAAAGGCGGACAGGCTGATATCGATGCGGTCAATGGCAAACCTTACGGGAACATCGAAGGCAAAGCCGGCGGTCACTAAAACACCTGCCGCCGGAATGGCGTGGCTTGCAAAGACGACAAGGCCTGTCGTCGGATCGCAGGAGACGTCGCCTGCCGGAACGGCGATGCCTCCGACGGCCACCAGCACGGAGCCGGCCACCGGCTTTGCGATCCCGCGCACGGACTGCCCGGCCATATCGGCATAGGTCTTCGTAAGCGCGAAACTGGTCGTCGTGCCGTCACCCGTGCCGATCGGCTGGTCGAAGGCCGTGACCGGTGCGCCGGGCGGTGTCGATGCGAAGTCGATGGGATCGCGAAACCTGAAGCCGCAAAGCTGGCCGCTACGGGCCTCGAAGAACGCCAGTACCGCATAGAGATCGGCGACAGATCGGACCCCCGAGCCGGCATCGTAACTGCGACGGGCATCGCGCCAACGGCTGTTACGGCTTTCGCGGCCGTTCGACAGGTTGACGATATCGGTTCGCCGCACCGGCCCGCCGCTGGTGGCCAGCGACAAGCGCAGCGGAAAACGGATATCGTGGAATGCGAGGGTCATCGGTAGCCTCAAAGATTGCGCTGGCCGCGCAGTGCCGTGCGCGCCAGCATGGCGGAAATCTGCGCCTGGCTTTTCTGGAAGCCCTGGACATCCGGCGTGGTGATGTTGACGACAACGGACGAACCGCTGCCGCCCGAACTCGCCACTCCGAGCGAGCCATCCGAGCCGCGCTTCAGCGGCAGGATCGCCTCCGAGCCCGCCTCACCCATAAGCCCGAGATCGCTGCCCATCGGAAAATAGGTTGGCGAGGCGACGACACCGCCGTCGGCAAAGGCCGTCACCTGCCCGGGCACGCCGCCCTTGGCAAAGCCGAAGAGCTTGCCGATGCCGCTGCTCAGGCTGTCCGCAGCGCCGCCGAGTGCCGTTTCGAGCGGCTTCAACCCGGCAGACAGGGCGATATTGGTCAGCCGGCTGGCAAGGCCCTGCAACACGCTGTCGAGCCCTTTGCCGCCTGTGGTCGCAGACGTCAGTGCGCTGCCGAGCGCCGAACCGAACGAACGAGAGCGGCTGTCGAGATCGTCGAGGGTCTGTTTCAAGGCCTGCGCCTGGGTGTTGGTGTCTGAGAGATCGGTTGTTTCGGTCATGGCGTTCCTGCAGATCGTTGCGAGGTTTGGTGGGATCAGTCCGGAAAGAGCACCATCATTGCGGCCAGTCCGGCGCGGTCGAGCGACGAACTGCGCGGCGACAGGCCTCCGGCCATGGCGTGGAATTCAATGGGTGTCATCGCCCAGAATATGGCGGGGGGAAGCCGCAGCAGGCAGAGGCCGACATGCAAGGCACGATGCCAGGGAAAGGCTGTTGGCGCTGCCCTGTCGGCCCCGTCGACTGAATCGCCTGCTGCGGCTAGCGAGGGCCCGGCGATGCCTGCTCCTGATCGCCGAGAAACGTTGCCGCCAGCAGATTACCGACGATAGCCGCCGTGGCAGCGATGCCGCCGCCGATGCCGGCTGCCGCGACGTCGTCGTCGGAATAGACGTTGCCGCCTCCCCGCAGGCCGGCGCCGAGGATGCGGATGAGGTCGGCGGCCTTGAGCCCGCCTTGCGAAAATCTTGCCGCCAGGCCGGCGAGATCGTCGGCAGCGAAAGCGGTTTCGAGTTCGGCCAGTGCGCCGAGCGTCAGGCAGAGGATGCGGCGCTCGCCGTCAATTTCCGCCTCGATCTCGCCGCGACGGCGATTGGCGCGGGCACCTGTACGCGGGCGCAGCATCACAGCACCCCGAAGGTGATGACGCCTGCCGATTCCAGTGCGATATCGAAGGTGACCTCGCCATTATGCTCGCCGCCGTAATCGAGCGCAGATACCTGGAACGCACCGCTGACGGTGCCGAAATCGGGAATGACGATCTGCCAGGAGAGGATCGATCCGTTAAAAAAGGCGGTTCGGATCAGTGCGTCCGAAGCATGATCCTTGAACAGGCCTGAACCGGAAAGCCCGGCGCGCTGGACGCCGGCGCCACCAAGAAGCTCGCGCCACCGCCCGGCGCTCTCGGCATCGGTGATATCCACCGTCTCGGCGTTGAACGACAGCTTTTTGCTGCGCAGTCCCGCCACCGTCTCGTAAGTCCCGCCATTGTCGATCTTCAACAGCAGGTCCTTGCCCTTCTGCGCGACCATTCGGATATCCTTTCAAGGAAAATGCGCCGGGAACGGCGCTTGCAAAATCGGAATTTTCTGCGCGCCGGACATCGGCAAAAGGCAGCGTCCGGACGTCATCGAGATGTCACTTTCAACGCCTCGGCCAAGCTGCTACGCAAGGTCACAAACAGGTCACAAAGCACCGCTTTTCATGCCCAAAGCCTTCTCACCGCGCTCGGCCCAGATCGTTGCCGTCCTCAGCATCACGCAGCTTGTCAGCTGGGGCACCAGCTTCGACATGCTCGGCGTCATGGGGCGCATCGTCGCGCCCGATCTAGGCCTTCCCAACGAGGTGGTCTTCTCCGGCCTGACGCTGATGATGGTGGTCAGCGGCCTCTGCAGTCCGGTCACCGGTCGCTGGCTTGGCCGCTACGGTGCGGCGCGTGTGCTTGCAGCCTCCTCGATCGTTTTTGCCCTCGGCCTGCTGCTGCTTTCGGCGGCAAACGGCATCCTCGTCTACGGGATCGCATGGCTTGTCATCGGGTTCGGCGGCGCGCTCGGGCTGAATGCACCGGCCTATGCCGCCGTCATCGAGCGCGAGGGGATGAACGGCAAGCGCATCATCACCATCATGATGCTGTTTACCGGCCTTTCGGCCACGCTTTTCTGGCCTATCCTGACCCTGCTCAATGCCCATCTCGGATGGCGGGGAACTTATGTCGCCTGCGCCGCCCTGCACCTTTGTCTCTGCCTGCCGCTTTATCTGTTTGCCCTGCCGAAGCCTGTCGTCGTCGAAAAAGGCGAGCCCGGACACCTGACGCCGCCTGTACCGCTGTCACCGGCGGGCCGGCGCAAGGCTTTCCTGCTGATCGCGGCGGCGACGACGATCTCCACCTTCGTGACCTTCGGGCTGGCCCCGTCGCTGCTCGGGATCTTCCGGCAATACGGCGCGTCGCCTGCGTTGGCGCTGCAACTCGGTTCGGCACGCGGTGTCATCGGTATTTCGGCGCGGCTGATGGACATGCTGCTTGGCCGGCGGGGCAACCCGGTACTGAGCGCCATTATCGGCATAGGCCTGATGGTCGCCAGCTTCCTGCTCCTGCTGCTTTTCGGAGCGTCCACGGCGCAGCTTGTCATCTTCACGCTGCTGTTCGGGTTCGGCTCCGGCGTCATGGCGGTCGCACGGGCGCTGCTGCCGCTGGCGCTGTTTTCGCCAAGCGAATACGGCCTGCATTCCGCCCGATTGTCGCTGCCGCAGAACCTCGCCAATGCCACTGCCCCTGTAGTCTTCACCGCCGTCCTCGATTACGCCGGAGCGCCGACTGCGCTTGGAGTGTGTGTCGTTCTGTCGTCGGGCGTACTCATGCTGATCCTGGCGCTCGGACTATTGGTGCGGCGGGCAACGGCGATGGGTGCCGTGCTGGCGCAAGCGTAAGAGCCATAGCCGGTCGCTGCCATCTCTACTCGGTCACCGCCCGAAACCGCATCTCGGCGCAAAACAGCCGCGTCTTCGGTTCGCGCTTTGCCTTCGTTGCGAGATGGCGGAAATTGACCAGCGCATAGGTGGCAAGTGGCAGGGACACGTCCTGCAGGAGGCTGCCGACGATGGCGGCGATCTGCTGCGCCTGTCGCTGGCCGGCAGCATCGGACCAGACCTGCAGCGTCAGAAAATGCTCCTCTCCGGGCTCGGTGGATGTAGAATAATCGTTGCTGGTGAGTTCGGAAACGACGATGCACGGCAATTGCCGGCCGGTGACAAGCCGATCGCGAATGCCGTCGATACCGATCATCTCTGTCAGGGATACACTGCCGGCAAGCGCGGTGTGGATGGCGTGCAACAACTCGTTGGCAGCGGATCTCATCGTCCGGTCTCCTTGCCTGCCGGGTGCCGAAAAGGCGCATTGCCGGAAGCCAAGAGCTTTGCCAGCACTGCCGCGAGGTCTGGCAGGGTATATGTCGAAAGGGCGGTCATACCGACTTCTCCTGGCAATGACAGATCATATAACGGCGGTTATCGTCGGGGTCCTGGGTGCCGCCGATAAAGAACAGCCGGCTGCCCTTGCGCAGCCGCATGCCGGGCACGACATCGGTGCGCCAGCGCAGCCAGATCAGGTGCGTGCGCCTGAATATCTCGCTCGACGCTTCCTCTTCCACCGACCCGCTGACCGGCTCGATCAGCGCCCAGCACGATGCCGTCTCGACGAAGGTCCGGGTGACGCCACCCTGGCCGTCAGGCGTTTCGAGCGGCGCCTCGAGATTGAGCCGGGCGGTCATGCGGCCGGGGTCGAAGAAGGTCGAGCGCATGGTCAAAGGCTCCGGAGCAGGAAGGGTGCGACCAGCCGGTCATAGCCGGGCGGGATCAGTGCCGGTTGGTCCTCGATGCCGACGACGCCGCGGCAGGAAAACATCTGTGCCACATGGGTCAGCATAGCCCGCTTCAGCATGTCCGGCACATCGTTGGCGGTCGGGCCGAAACCGGCGACGAAATCGATTTCGATACCGTTGACGGCGCGGCCGGACGACAGGCGCTGGCGGAGCATAAGCCGCGCCGGTTGCCTGATGCCATCCAGTACATAACCGTCGAGCGGGACTATCGAGGGCTGGCCGAGCTCGTCATAAACGGTAATGGCAGCAATGGCTTGCACCGGACCCCTGGCAATCGGAATCACGCCGTCTTCACAGATTGAATCAAGATAGAGACGCCAGCGCTGGGTCATCAGGCAAAGGCCGGTGCTGCGCTCCAGATGCTCGCGGGCAACCGCGATCAGGCCGGCAACAAGCTCGTCCTCGTCGGACGTATCCAGCCGCAGATGGGCCTTCACCCCGGCGAGCGTCAATGCCTCCGCTGAGGGCGGAGTGATCTGGGCATAGGTCATGGGACATCTTTCGTATGAGATCGAGTAGGCGGCCCGCGCCCTCACCCTGCCCTCTCCCCGAGGGGAGAGGGCGATGGAGCGGGAAGCCGCGCTGCATTCCCTTCTCCCCCCGGGGAGAAGGTGCCGTCAGGCGGATAAGGGGTGCTTCAGCTGACAGAGAACTTGATCAGCTTGATCGCCTCGAAATCCTGCACGCCGCCGCCGACGCGCTTGGTGGTGTAGAACAGCACGTAGGGTTTCGCTGAATAGGGATCGCGCAGGACGCGGATACCGGTGCGGTCGACGACGAGGTAGCCGGCGCGGAAATCGCCGAAGGCAATGGCCGGCGCATCGGCGGCGATATCCGGCATGTCCTCCGCTTCGGTAATCGGGAAGCCCATCAGCGAGGCCGACTGTCCGGCGGCAGACGGCGCCCGCCAGAGATAGTTGCCATCGGCATCCTTGAACTTGCGGATGGTTGCCTGGCTGCGGCGGTTCATGACGAAATTGCCGTTCTGGCGATGGCCGGCCTTCAGCGCATAGACGGCATCGATCAGCACGTCCGTCGGCCCGGCGGTGAGAAAGGCACCGGCAGCACCGGTGGCGATATAGCCGAGATTACCCCAGCTCCAACCGGCATCCGCCACCGATGGGTACGCCAGAAACCCTTTCGGCTTGGCAACGCCATCGCCGGTGACGAAGGCGGTGCCTTCCTGCTCGGCAAAGACAATGTCGACCTCGCTGGAAATCCAGCTCTCGATGTCAACGGCGGCATCGTCGAGCAGCGCCTGGGTGGCGGCCGGCATGGAATAGAGTTCCATCGTCGGAAAGGTCAGCTCGGCCAGCTGCGGCGCGGTGGTCTGCGGCCGGGCGGCAGTTTCCGACACCCAGCCGGAGGCGAGGCCCTGTGTGGTGAACGGCTTTTTCAGGACGGAGCCGGACACCTGGCGAACCGTCGCCAGCGCACGGATCGGCGAGACCACAGACAGGCGACGACCGATCTCGGTGTCGGTCTGGTCGGGCACCAGATAGCCGCCGTCACCGTTGGACCCAACCGACAGCGCCTTGGCTTCGATCTCGCGCAGCCCAGACGCGTCGCCACGGCGAATGTAGGTCTCGAAGGCCGCCTTGTGTTCGGCGGCATCGACGGAGCCGGAAAGGCTGCGACCGAGCGGCGGGCGGGCCTTTTTCAGCACCAGCTGGTCGAGGACTTTCTTGTGATCGTCCATCGCCTTGTTGATGCGGTCGACCTTTTCGCGCGTCACCACGTCCGATGTCAGCTTGCCCTCGATCTCGCCGAGGCGCCGGTCGTTGACATCCTTGAAGGCTTCGAACGCCTCCATGAATTCCTCGAAGGCTGCCCCCACGGTTTCCGGCACGGTCTTAATTTCCATGGCACCACCGCGCGGTGCCGTTGCTGTCTGCTCGCTCATGCGATCATCCTTGTTTGAAGGTTTCGGTCATCAATTGCCGCGCCGCCCGCCTGATGTGGCGGACAAGCTCGGTCTCCCTGTCGCGGAACCACCGCGCATTCTTGACATTCTGGACGCGGGCCGACGGCAGCATCGGAAAGGTGACCACCGAGATTTCCCAGAGGTCGGCTTCCAGGATGCGCCGCACGCCGGATTTTGCGTCGGTGCGGGCCCTCACGGTGCGGAAACCGATGGACAGCCCGTCGAGGGCGGAATTTTTCAAGAGCTGATGCACCTCACGGGCGCGCGCCACACCATCGGCCAGCTGGCCCTCGACATAGAGGCCGCGCTCATCCTCGCGGATGGTCTTCCATGCGCCGATCGGCTCGGACGGGTCGTGCTGGAATAGCATGCGGATGCCCGACGCACCGCGCGTCGCAAGCGACCGGGCAAAGGCGCCGCGCTCGACGCGATCGCTGCCGAGATCGACCTCGCCGAAGACGCTGGCATAGCCGGAAAAGCTGCCGTCGCGGGTGAGGCCCCTGAGTTCGAGACTGGCAAATTTGCAGCTGTCGATACCCATGGGGGATCGAGCAGACGCGCGGGGTGCGGTCATGGCAAAGTCTCCGGATTGCGATGTTGAGTGGCGTCAGGATGCCGGGCCTCGGCCCGCTCCCGTCAGGGGCGGCTTATCCGCTCCCATCAGGGGCGTTTACCCGCTCCCGCCAGGGGCGGTTCGGCCGCTCCCGCTGGGGGCGGTTTGCCCGCTCCCGTCAGGCGTCGTTTTTCTGGCCGTAGCGGTCGGCCAGCCGCGACAGGATGCCGAGGGCCCACCAGGCGCAGAGGCTGGCGGCGGCGGAGCCGGCGAGCATGATGTCCGATGCCGCCAGCACGTGCGAGACATTGAGCCGCTCGGACGCCCAGACGCCTGTCGGACCGCCGAAGATGAGGCCACAGGCAAGGCCCGTGAAGAAGCGCATGGCTGCCTCGCGACGGGTCTTCGGCAGCAGATAGATCAGCGACACCGCCGCTCCCGCCGAAGCGCCGACGAGCCTCGTTGCCCACAGCGAAGTCTCGCCCGGAAGGTGCGCCATTGTTAAGATCTCCGGTTTAGGAAGGGGATGTCGCATGCATCTGCCAGCGTCGACCATGCTCGGCATGGGACGGCAGGGATTGATTTCAGTGAATCTTTGGAATCTGTTCGCGCCCGAACTTCGCTGGCTTGGCGAGGAACTTGATATTTTGAATGAGCGGAAGACGGGCGGCTGAATTGCTGCTACCGGCCCCACCTGGCGTGATTTAATCTCGGAACTAATCCGTGTCGGGAATATCCGCGCCTTCGTCTTTGTCGAGATCAGGCGCCTGCTGGCGCCCATGCCGGATATAGGAAATCTTGATGGCGTCCGGCTCGACGCGGTAAGCGATGATGTAATTGCCGGCCACGTAAATCCGACGACCCGGCAGCTTTGTATCCGCGAGGCCCGCCTGGGGGTATCCGGCCAGCAGTCGGAATGCCGAGTGAAGCTGTCTCATTGCGGTGTCTGCTGCTCGCGGATTGAAGCTTGCGAGATAGGCCTTCTCGCACCGCAGATAGTCTCCGGCATTTGCCGAAAGAATGATTTTTCTCATGCAGCATCATGTTGCACGGGAGATAGTAACTCTGCAAACAGATCCTCAGCGTCGATGACCTCGCCATTGCGAATTTGTTCCTCGCCTTCCATGATCTGTAGGATGTCGTTTCCTTCCTGCATCAGGTAATATTTCAGTGCCCTGACAATCACCCAGCTGCGGCTGCGCTCGGAGACCTTGGCGATGGTTTCGATGTCCTTCAGGATGTCTTCCGGAATACGCAGGGCGATGGGGTCTGAGAGGACGGGCTTTGTCATCGGGAAGCTCCTTATCTTGTTATACGATGTATAACAAATTTCGGGCGCCACCTCAATAACCCACCGCCTGGCGCTTTTCGGCGTCTGTCAGGAAATCCGCCTGGCCGACACGGGCCCATAATTCGCTGCGTTCGGCGGCAAGGCCGGCGATCTTGTCGAGATCCGGCTCCAGCCGCAGGCCTTCGCCATAAGCCGTGGCAAACCACAGGGAGAGCGCCGAGGCGGTGCGGGTTAGCAGCGGCAGGACGGTCAACCGGTAGAAGGCGCGATTGGCCTCCTGGTAGTTGGCATAGGTGTTGTCGCCGGGGATGCCGAGCAACATCGGCGGCACCCCGAAAGCCAGCGCGATATCACGGGCAGCGCCATTGCGGGCCTCGACGAAATCCATGTCCTTCGGCGACAGGCCCATCGACTTCCAGTCCAGCCCGCCTTCGAGAAGCAGCGGCCGGCCGGCCCGCATCGGCCCGGAATAGCCTTCGTCGAGTTCCTGTTTCAGCCGTTCGTACTGGTCCGGCGACAGGTTGCCGCCCTCCTTCGGCTGGTAGACGAGCGCCCCCGATGGCCGCGCCGAATTGTCGAGCAGCGCCTTGTTCCAGGTGGAGGAGGCATTGTGCAGATCGAGCGCCACCTGGGCAGCTGCCAGCGGCGGAAAGCCAAGATGGTCGTCGAGCGGATGAAACAGTTTCAGGTGCAGCAGCGTCAGGCCATCGCTCTCGGCAGCAAAGCGGCGCACGAGGCCGCCAACGCGGTATTCATAGGCTTCCGGCCAGCCATCGCGGCCCTCGACGATGGCGACACGATCCGGCCGCAGCAGGTGCAGCTCGCGCAACGCGCCGCCGACTATGAGCGGCTCGACATAGGCATTGCCCGACAGAAGCAAATGGCCGTGCAGCGCTTCGAAGAAATCCGGGCCCGCCTTGCGCCCGTTCGGCTGTCGCATCAGTGACAGCAACGGATGCTCGCCAACTTCCCGGTCACCCTCGTAGAGCAGCCAGGAGACAGATGCCGCCGCCTCGGCCACCAGCCGCACCGAACGATGCGCCACAGGGTTCTTCATGAACCCCTCACGCGCCAGCGCCCCATAGGACCGCCCCGTCCAGTGCGCCCGACCCTCGGACGTCAACGTCATCATCGAGCCGCTTGCCTTGTGCTCGGCCACAGCCCTGCGGCCCGCCGTGGAACGCCACGGCAGGGTGAACGGGAGTTTCATCGGGATGTCCTTTTGAGTTGCGATTAAGTCGCCTTAAGCCTGTGGGGCTGGCAGAGCAGGCTCGACGGATCTCCTCTTGTGGGGGAGATGCCCGAAAGGGCAGAGGGGGCTCTGCGCAAAGTTAGAATTCGCTGGCATATACGCTGATGTCTCCCCCGCCTGGGAGGATATCTGCCCCACGCTTTGAACGTCTGTTCACGCTGTCCCGAAAACGCGACGTGTCCTCAAAATGCTTGTGCTTCGAACCTGACGATCAGTGTCTTCCACGACTTGTACTTGTCCAATGGCAACCCGGTAAACGGTGCGGCTTGCAAAATCGTTCGAGTGACCAATTCTGCAAATCTTTGCTGCTGAGCGGCGGTACCACCGGTTATATGTGGCGCGGGTTTGCCGCTGATTTCACCACGCGTGTTCAGGTTGACCCGAACTTCGGCGCGTAGCCCGCGAATCGCCAAATCAGACGGCAAATTCCAGCGTGCTATGATCGCATGCATGACGCCGTCAATCGTTGATTGTTTCAGCATAGCCGGCCTGGCTTCTGCGCGGGCAACCAGCAGCACCAGTGAAAGGACAAGAGCGAGGCACAGTTTAGATTTGGTATTCATTTGAAAACTCACGTGCTGCTCCCAGATACCGCAGCTTTAAAGGGCGTAGGCCATTACAGTAGCAATGGACATCCCTGTCGCGCGCCCTCAAGCGACCGCCGCTTTCCGCAAACCCGGCCGATCGAAATCCTCCAGCCAACCTCCCCGCCCCCTACAGCGTCTCCCGCACCGCCGTCTCGCTGTCGTAGTCCGCGGCAATCCGCATCTCGCGCAGCGGCCGGACACGCTCAATCGAGATCTGGTAGTTCGGATGGGCCTTGTAGGCGGCCAGGGCTGCCTCGTCGTCGAATTCGCCGTAGACGACGAGGTCGACGTCGGTGCCGAGCTGGTCGGTCTTGACGTTGGTGCCGATCTCCAGCAGCCGGGCGTGAGGAATTTCGGTGAGGATCGACAGGCCTGTCCGGACCGCCTCCAGATTGGCCCGATCGGCGACGTTGAAGAAGACGATATGACGGATCACGCGTGGCACTCCTCGAGGACATTGTCTGTCGCAGCGGTTAGCATGCGTGCCGCCGGCGTTCAACCGGGGCATGCTGCCCCGGGCTCAGTCCATCAAGCGGCAAGGTCCAATGCGATCTCGGCAGGGATCTTTTCCCAAGGGCACCGAGATCGCGCCGTCTTGAACCTCGCTCGGCCTGCCTCAGTTCATCGATGTGCCGTCCGATACGGTGAGGCCGACAGTGCGGCCTGGGAAGCCGGCAGCGTCGAAATATCTGACGTCGCCGACCATCTGCATGTCGATGATAGTCTTCAGACCGTTTTCGGCCGGTTGCGACACCAGCATCTTCGTGGCGACCTCGGGCATGGTGCCGTCCTTCATCGCTTCGGTGATGACGCGGCCGACGAGCTTGCCCTTGTCTTCGGTCTTGAGGTCGAGGATGCGGGCGATGGTCTTGCCGACGTCGGCGTTGCTGGTCGGCGCGGCGTCGACGAAGCCGGACTTGAAGTCAGGGCCGATCATCGCCTGGAAGTTCCAGGTGTCGGCGCGGCTGAAGGATCCGTGCATGCCCTGGCCCTGCTGCAGCCCGCTGTCGGCGACCTCGGCGGTGCAGCGCTCCGGCTGGCCGCAGATCGTCGAGAACGAGCGGAAGTTGACGGCGATGGCCGGCATCGGCGTCACCGCCGTGCCTTCCAGCGCGATATCGTCGAGCGACAGCGTACCGGGGAAGGCACCGAGCGATTTGGCGACGAAGATGCCGCTGACGTAATCCTGCTTCAGGAGCGCATCGACGACGTTCTTTGCCATCGCCTTGTCGCCGTCCGGCAGGTAAATCAGGTCAGATCCGCCGTTGGCAGCCACCACCACCTTCGGGTGGTCCTTGTCCCCGCCGATCAGGCCGTTGCCGCTCTTCGGGTGCTGGCCGGCGTCGATAGCCTTGTAATCCTGGTCCGGATCGATCAGCGGCAGGCTCAGCGCCTTTGCAAGGTCGAGCGAAAGGAAGCCGACGGGCAAAAGGCCGGGGGTGACGTCGGAGTAGCTCGCCTTACCGGCAGCGCTGGTCTGGCTTTGCTTCGAAATCGTCGAGAAACCATGGTCGGCGGTGACGACAATGTCGGTGCTGTCGGCCAGTCCCTGTTCCTGCAGGGCAGCGCGCAGGCGGCCGAGATCGTCGTCGGCATTGCGGATGGCCGCCATGGAGGTCGGGCCGTTGATGCCAGGCACCAGCTTGCCGAGGCTGTCGCCCTGGTTATGCTGGCTGCCATCCGGATCGCGGGACCAAAAGACCATGACGAAGGGCTTATGCTTGTCGGCAAGCTCGGGCAGCACGGCGCGGGTGGTGGCGGCAGCGAAATAATCCTGCTGGATGGTGTTGGCCGATTTCGTCCCGGCCGTCTGGAAATCGCCCGACTTGCTGTTGGGCCCACGGCTGGGCGCTGCCAGTGGCAGTCCGGCTGCCTTCAGGCGATCCTGCGTTTCGGCAGACAGCGGGATGCCCTTCTCGGTGCCGGTAGCATCGTCGATCAGGATAGTCTTTTCGCCGGTACGCTCGGTGTGGTCGAAAATCAGTGCGGGACCGAGCTTGCCGATCGAGGCGGTGCCGAACCCCTTGTCGCGGGCCAGCTGCAGGATAGTCGCCTCGTTCAGGTAGTTGCCGGAGAAATGCTCGTCGACATCGCCGAGCACCGGATCGCTTTCGAGAAACGGCGTCAGGCTCTTGCCGGCGCCGGGAACCTGGAAGCCGGTGTAGATGGTGTTCGAGAAATCGCCCGTATCGCCAAGCATATGGCCGGTTGCCAATGCGGAGGCATTGGCCGTGGTAAAGGTCGGAAACAGCGAGTGGCTGTTGCGCAGATAGACGCCGTTACGGGCGAGCGCTGCCATGTTGGGCGCCGTGGTGTCGTCGACAATGGGGCTGCGGAGACCGTCGGCAACAAACAAGATGACATTGTGCGGCTGGTCGGCGGCTCCGGCAGTGCCGATGGCGCAAAGGCTTGCAACTCCGGCTACGAGCACGGCGGATAGAAATTTCAATGTCATGGCTGTCTCCGATCTCTTGACTGAGCCCGACGCTAGCCGCGCTGCTTGACAGTTTCGTGACAGTTGCAAGACCGATTCATACATTGAAACCCACAGACGATTGTCAACTTTCAACGGATGCGATTTGCACCACGCAAAAATTCGCACCCGCCCTTACATCGCGCGGCGGGGTGCCTAGATAGCGGCGGTAGATGGCGTTCATGCGGGTGTTGCATGGGGCCGAGACGGGGTCCTTTTGCATGAGTGTTGTTGCTTCCTTTCTGTATCGCGATGGAGTGCGGGCCGAGAAGGTGCCGATTGCGGCGGCGGTTGCGCCGGTGGCGGAGAACGAATTCGTCTGGATCGGGCTGCATGATCCGACCCTCGACGAACTGCAGGTGCTGCAGCGCTCGTTCGGGCTGCACCGCCTGGCCGTCGAGGATGCGCTGAATGCCAAGCAGGTCCCCAAGCTCGATATCTACGGCGACCAGCTTTTCGTGCTGGCAAAGACCGCCCACCTCACCGGCGACGACATCGACTATGGCGAGACGGCGATCTTCGTCGGCAAGCGCCATATCATTACGGTCCGGCACGGATCGGACCGGGGCCACAGCCAGCTGCGCGGCCAGCTCGAGGAATCGCCGCAGCTGCTGGCCCACGGCACGGACTACGTGCTGCATGCGATCATCGATTTTATCGTCGACGGCTACCTGCCGGTCGTCCAGACGATCGAGGACCATGTGCTCGGCATGGAAAGCCGCATGCTCGAATCCTTCCTCGAGCGAACCCAGATCACCCGCCTGTTCCAGCTGCGCCGCCAGGTCATCCTGTTCCAGCGCGTCCTCGGGCCGATGTCGGAACTGTGCGGCAAGCTCGTCCATCTCGACCTGCCCTGTCTCGACTATGAGGCCAAGCCCTATTTCCGCGACGTGCTCGACCATGTCCACCGGGTGGAATCGATGGTTGCCGGGCTCCGGGACGTCATCACCTCCGTTTTCGAGGCCAGTAACCTGCTCGAGCAGCAGCGCCAGGGGGTGATTACCCGGCAGCTGGCGGCCTGGGCGGCTATCCTTGCCGTGCCGACCGCGATTGCGGGCATCTACGGCATGAATTTCGAAAACATGCCCGAACTGAAGACCGAATACGGCTATTATGTCGTGCTCGGCGTAATCGTCGTTCTCTGCGGCGGGCTCTACATGCGCTTCAAAAAGACCGGCTGGATCTGAGCTTCCCCTCATCCCGGTATTGAATAGCCCTCCCGCTGCTCCCAATTGTAGGACATGCCGCATCACCCGACACCCACGTTCGAGCACCGCATCACGATATCGCCGGGCGACATCGACCAGATGGGTCATGTCAACAACGCCGTCTATCTGCAGTGGGTGCAGGAGACGATCGTCAGCTACTGGAAGCATGTCGCTCCGATCGAGGCCCGGGCAGGCCTGCTCTGGGTCGCGCTCAAGCACGACATAACCTACCGTGCGCCGCTTTTCCTCGACGACAATGTCGAGGCGCTGGTGACGGCGACCGAGACCCGTGGTTCGCGGGCGTCGTTCAAGACTATCTTCAAGCGCGGCAAGGATGTATCCGCAGAAGTCATCAGTTCCTGGTGCTGCGTCGATGCGGCCACCCGCAAGCCCAAGCGTGTCGCACGCGACCTCGTCCGCAGGTTCCTGCCCGACTGAGGCCGGTTGCCTCTAAACCGTGTAGCTGAGCGCTGCGTAGTAGATCTTGCCGTAGCCGGCAATCGTGTCGGCGCGGTCGAGGCCATTGACGATCCGGCGGGCGTTGACCCAGTCGCTCTTGGTCTTGTTAAAATAGTCCGCCAGCTTGCGGCCGGTGAAGCTGCCGTTCAGCATGCCGTAGAAGATGATCTGGACGGCCACGTCCAGATCCAGCGCAAGATCGGGATCGGCGACCAGATCCACGCCGATGGCATCCCCGAGCTTCCGGTAATTCGCCTTGAAGGTGATCTGCACCAGTCCACGGCCGAACCAGTATTTCCCATCGGCATCCTTGCGCCAGTACGGCGTCTTCACCCAGGAGAGCTTGCCTGCATCCCAGGCCGCCTCCAGCCGGGCGGCCGCCTGCTCGTCGGGGTTGGCGAGCGTCTCTCGGACCGGCTGCATCGTGAAGGCGGATTCGTGGTAGGCGGTCGCCAGGATATAGGCGAGCCACCGGTCGTCGCTTTTGGCGTGGTCCTTTTCCCAGGCATCGAGGACGGCCTCGTGGCCCTCGACCTGCGCCATGTTCAGGCCGTTTGGATAGAGTTTTTCGCGCAGCTGGTCGAAGAAGAAGTCGCGGTTCAGGCTCATCTGTCTCTCCATTGTCTATGCAGCGGAATCGACTTGTGCACCGGAGGTCGTCACGTCGCGAATGCGCTCCGGAGAGCGCTGCGTGTCCTTTCTTTGTGAGGCGATTCATAGCTCAGCGACACAACCCTCCACGCGTATATTGGCCGCGGCCGCAAGCATCCTGGATTGAACTCGGACAGCGGACATCGATGCCGACGAGGCTTTGATCCGGCAACGTGACCGGGGATTGCATGATCTCCACAACTTCAATCGGTTTAAAAAAATTCAATCGTTTAACATGTTTAAACCCCTGATTTACAACCGCTTTAAGCTGTGGAACTATGATGTCACAAAGTCGTTATCTGCCCAGTCAACGTCCAGCGAGGTTCCGATGTCAAAGCCCGACCAAAGCACCAAAACCGTTCCACAGCATGTTTTCGAGCGCCATGAAAGCGAATGGCGCCAGATGCAGAGCCGCGAGACGGCTCCGAAGCCGGCGACCCATACCGCCCAGGCCTGAGACCGCGGGCAGCCCGGCGCTGCCCGTCATTATCCACGCTTTCAGATGCCGCGGACACGGGGCTCGCCGCCACCTTCCAGCATCAGCGCCGTCAACGCCCAGACCAGCGCATCGAGCCGGTCGGGCGACCGGCCGAGCGACAATCCATCCGGTCCGAAATCGCACATCTGGTCTTCCAGCGCCGTGAAACGCCCGGCGTGAGCCACGCGGCCTTGTTCGTAGAGGGCTGCCACCGGCTCGGCCCGCAGAAATTTGCCGCGCGTGGCACGTACCGTCGTTACCGGCAAGTTGATGTCGATGCTGCGCAGCATGGCCGTCACCATGTCGCCGCCCTGGTTGATCTCGGCAACGATACGGTCAGCATCGAAACGCCGGAAGGCCCTGACGACAGCCCCCGCCCATGTGGCAGGACTTGCGCCTTCCACCGAGCAATCGGCCAGTACCACCGCCCTTCCCGAGGCCTCGAGGCCTGCGACGACGATGCCGCAGCAGGCATTCGGCCCGGCCGAGGCCGGTGGGTCGACGGCAACGACGATGCGCCGAAGCGGGCCAGTCAGTTTTTGCACCAGCGCCGCAATCGTGTCGCGCTTCCAGAGACCATCCTCGCGGTCCTCTATCAGTTCTCCATCCAGCTCCTGGCGCCCGAGCCGCGTGCCGCCGTAGCGGGCGGCAAGCGCCGAGATGAAACCCGGCGACAGGTTGCCCGCATTGGACAGCGTCGACAGACGCGTGACGACCGTGCCGTCATCGGCCAGCAAGTTTTTGAGCAAGGGCGCGGGGCGCGGCGTCGTGGTGACCAGCTGCTGCGGATGTTCGCCGAGGCGAAGCCCGAACTGCAGCATGTCAAAGGTTTCCTGGCCATGCTTCCATTTGGCCAGCTCGTCGCACCATGCGAAATGAAACTGCGGCCCGCGCAGGCTTTCCGGATCTTCGGAGGAGAATATCTGGGCCACCGCACCATTCGGCCAGACTAGCCGGCGGCGGGAGATCTCGAAATCCGGCCGCTTCAGCCGGGCGATGCGGCAAATTCCGGACACGCCGTCGATCATCACCTCGCGGGCATCGCCAAGCGTTTCGGCGACCAGCGCAATACGAAGATCGGATCGGTCTCCGGCGCTGGCGAGCCCATGCACCCATTCGGCACCCGCCCTTGTCTTGCCGGAGCCGCGACCGCCGAGCAGCAACCAGCTGCGCCAGCGCCCGGGCGGCGGCTTTTGATGATCGCGACCGGCGATCTCCCAATCCTTGACGGCGAGATATTCCGCCGCAAGCGCATCGAGGACGGCATCGCAATCGGTATTGCCCGCCATACGGCCTCCCCTCGCCGCCAGTGCCGGACCGGCACCAGCCGATTGGCCTGAAGCAAGCCCAGACGCAGTGACGCCTGAGAGTTGCTCGGACACCGCCGTCACACTTGCCGGCGAAGGTTTGGTCTGCCTGAAGGCCCGGTTGTCCGCCGAAATCGCAGCGGCGCGGCTAGTGCACCTGAGTTGCGCCATTTCCGTACTGTGGGTCTTCAACACGTCGTCAAAATACCGCATCAGCTTCAGCAGCCGGCGGATCCCCTTGCGGCGGCCCGGTGGCGGTGGCGGCGGGGTCCAGACCGGGGGCAGCCCGCTGAAGATCGCGTTTCGCAACGATTGCCCGCGCCCGATCCTCGGCACGTTGCTCGATGATCGCCAGCAGCCGGCGCTTGTTTTCCACATATCCGGGCCCATCGGCATGGCGCTCGATCTCCGTTTCCCGGTCGCGCGCCATCTGGCGCTGCAGGCCATCGATCTTTTCCAGCGTCCGGACGATCAGCGACATCGCATCGACCGACAGCTTGACATCGGCACGGGCAAGCTTTGCCGCAGCCTCGTCGCCGGCCCCCTCGGCAAAGGCCTGGCCGGACTTTTCCGCCGCAGAGCGTAGTCCCTTGAAGTAGTCGAACTCGGCCCGCATCTCGACCGTCATCTCGTTGAGCAACGTCCGAAGGACATCCTCGGCACTGCCGGATTTGATTTCCAGCAGGCAGGCTTCCGCCTGCCTGCTGCATTGCTCCGCGCTCCAGCCGCAATCGCTGCCGCGATAGGCCGGCGCGTTCGGCCAGTACCCGAACAGACCGGGATCGAAACCCTCGAATTCATGCATGGCAACTCTCACGGTTCGGCGCGCCGGACACGAGAGCGTCAGCGGGCGGGACATGGAATTTGTCAGAATGCTATTAGCACAGTCAGGCCGCCACACCCGATCTCCGCCCTGTGGGGGGAGATGCCCGACAGGGCAGAGGGGGTCATGCGGGAGGTTCGGTGGTTGCGGAATTACTCACAGGCCAGGCGCATATCCCAGCTTCTGGATAGTGTTCCAGAGGGTGCCGGGCGTAAAATCATAGCCCAGGCGTATCCACTGCATGACATCGAACGGGTGCGCGATAATGAGATCCGCGCTGCTGATCTCGTATCTGAGAGCCTGGAGGGTTCGCTTGCCAGAAGACGTCGTGTTCACCACTTGAGTGTCGACGACAGACGCATCGTTGGAAGCGAAATCTTTCAAATTATCCGTGACAAGAATGTCGGCTTCGGACCCGAAGGCCGTCGCCAACACGCCTGCATCCTCGACGTCGGACATGGCGAAGCGCTCTTCTCCGCCCAAGATAAGATAGGGATCAAGCCCATCCGGCCCATATTTCATGATATCGACAATAGAGCCGGTATAGGCATCAATGCGGTCGTTCGAAAATTGCAGCCGGCGGAGAACCGTCTCAAGGGTTTCGATCATCTCGAACGAGATGACCAGCTGAGCCCTGTCGGCCACGCCCCATTTCTGGTTGCTCACCATCGACACCAGGGTCTGTGTTGCAGTTCCCACATGACCACGGTCGTGCGCCATTATGTTGGCGACGAAGACATTGACATCGAGCACCACCCGGACCGGACGATCCATGCCTTACTTCCGGTGCGCTACAGCTCGGGTAAGGGACGTGGCATCCTCCAACATGTCGATCTCGCTGGACGCATCTTCAGGCCCTCCGAAACGGTGCTCGGATGCGAGATCGGAGGTCGCCTTCTCAAGACGGACCCTTGCGGCCGCAGCCATCATTTCGCGGCCGAGCCTGATGATAGTGTCCTGGTCGTTCTGTGCGTTCAACTCGAGCAGCAAATCGCGAACGCCCTTGGGAAGCCCAACGAAAACAGTAATTGCGCTGGAAACCGCGTTCGATACGGACCTGTTTTCCATCGAAGCCACCATCTTTAATTTCGTGGCTGTTTTGCCATCGACATTCGCCGAGATTGTGGAGGACATCGCTAGCTCCTATAGAAACACATCATTTCTATATACCCGCGAGGGCAGCCGTTTACAACCTGCCTATACCCCCAGAAATCACGGTGCCCCCCCTCTGTCAGCTACGCTGACATCTCCCCCACAAGCGGGGGAGATCAGGCTGGCGTCGCCTTGGCCGTTCCCTCACCAACGTCCCCGCTTTTGGCGGCAGACCATGAGGTGTCAGAATGTGCGGCATCTAATTACCAGGGATGCAGGCAATACGGCCCCAGCCGATCTCCCCCCTTGTGGGGGAAATGCCCGACAGGGCAGAGGGGATCATGCAGCGGTCTCGGTAGGCTCCCTGTCAGCGACGCTGACATCTCCCTCCACAAGGGTGAGGGATCAGGCTGGGGATCTTTTTGCCCGCACCTCTCCGACTATACCTAAAACTAACAAACAACCGTTACGCCGTCAAGGACTATTTTCCTATATCGCCAGATATCACACCTAAACTAGCCTATAGAGGATTATTTCCCTATTTCCGTGATCCGCTGGCGCTCGTCTTCTTCCGCATCGCCGTCGCCATCCCTTGGCATGTCGCCAACCGTCAGCGGCCAGTCCACCACGTGGTCCTCGTAGTCGTCGACCGGTACGTCTTCTTCGCTGAAGGTGCGGCCCCTGGCCGAGATGCCGGCGGCGTGGACGGTCTCGGGGTCGCCGGAGACGAGGGGGTGCCACCAGTAGAGATCGCGCTTCTCGTTGATCAGCCGGTAGCCGCAGGTGGGTGGAAGCCACTGGATTTCCGAGACATTCTCGAGTGTCAGCTGGACGCAGTCGGGTACGAAATCCCAGCGGTTGGGATAGCTGGTGCAGCGGCAGCTGTCGCTGTCCATCAGCTTGCAGCGGACATCGGTGAAATAGATGTCGCCACTGTCCCACTCCTCGATCTTGTTGAGACAACAGAGGCCGCAACCGTCGCAGATGCTCTCCCACTCGCCCGGGCTCATGTCGGCAAGGGTCTTGCGCTGCCAGAAGGGGGTTTCGTCCATGCTCTTGCTATCCCTGCGCGCCGGCCGTTTCAGGAAAGCCGCGCCGCTTTGTTTTGTGATTTGCCGGAAAGCAACCAATTGTTCAACCTGTGGCGGATATAGGGGATATCGGGTTGCCGGGGAAGGCTGAGCCTGCCGCATTCGGCGGAAGGCTCGAAGATCATACGGGAAATCACGCATGCAGGAGCCGATCGAGCCCGAAGGGCCTTCGCCGAAGAGGCCGCGCCGAAAACGCTTCCTGCTGCTGCGGCTGGATTCGCTGATCGATTCCACCGTCTGGAATGCCGGCTTTCGCGCCGCCGAAATCTGGGAAGACATCACCATCTTCTTCCGCCGCTTCCGCATGCATGGCTGGAAGCGGATCCTGTTCGAGCTGCTCGGCGAAGGCATGACGCTCGGTGTCGCGGCCTCGGTGGTGATGCTGGCGCTTGCCATGCCGGCCTTCGAATCGACGGTCGGCGACTGGCGCAACCGCGGTAATTTCGCCGTCACCTTCGAGGACCGCTACGGCAATGTCATCGGCCACCGCGGCATCATCCATGAGAACTCCGTACCGGTCGACGAGCTGCCGGATTACTTCGTCAAGGCGGTACTGGCGACCGAGGACCGGCGCTTCTTCGATCATTTCGGCATCGACGTATTCGGCCTGTTCCGGGCGCTGACCGTCAATGCGCAAGCCGGCGGCGTCGTCCAGGGCGGCTCGACGCTGACACAGCAGCTGGCCAAAAACCTGTTTCTTTCCAACGAAAGATCCATCGAACGCAAGATCAAGGAGGCGTTTCTGGCGATCTGGCTGGAGGCCAACCTGTCGAAGAAGGAAATCCTCTCGCTCTATCTCGACCGCACCTATATGGGCGGCGGCACCTTCGGGGCGGCGGCGGCGGCGCAATATTATTTCGGCAAGAATATCTCGGACGTCAACCTGGCGGAGGCGGCGATGCTCGCTGGCCTGTTCAAGGCGCCGACCAAATATGCGCCCAGCGTCAACCTGCCGGCGGCACGCGCCCGTGCCAACGACGTGCTGTCGAACCTCGTGCAATCGGGCTTCATGACCGAGGGCCAGGTGGTGGCCGCGCGCCGCAACCCGGCCTCAGTGGTCGACAGGGCCGAAGTCGTGTCGCCGGATTTCTTCCTCGACTGGGCGTTCGACGAGGTGCAGCGGCTGTCGGCACGCTTTGCCGAGCGCTCGCTGATCGTTCGCACCACCATCGACATGAGCCTGCAGAAGGCAACCGAGGATTCTATCGGCTCCAGCCTGCTTGAATATGGCGAGCACTACAACGCCAAGCAGGGCGCTTCCGTACTGATCGAAACCGGCGGCGCCGTCAGGGCCATGGTCGGCGGCCGGGACTATGGCGAAAGCCAGTTCAACCGCGCCACCAAGGCGCTGCGCCAGCCGGGCTCGTCCTTCAAGATCTATACCTACGCAGTCGCCATGGAGAACGGCATGACGCCGGCCACAACCATCGTCGATGCGCCGATCTCCTGGGGCAACTGGAGCCCGCACAACTACGAGAACCGCTATGAAGGGCGGGTAACGCTGACCGAGGCCATCGCCAAGTCGATCAACACCATCCCGGTGCGGCTTGCCAAGGAGCATTTCGGCATCCAGCCGATCCGCGAGATGGCCAAGCGGATGGGCGTCGAGAGCCCGGTTCGCAACGACAAGACCATTCCGATCGGCACCTCCGAGGTCACCGTGCTCGACCAAGCGACGGCCTATGCCGTCTTTCCCTCGGACGGGCTGCAATCGCGGCGCCACGGCGTCAGCGAGATTGTCGGCTACGACGGCAAGATCCTCTATGATTTCAATCGCGACGAACCTGCGGCAAAGCGGGTGCTGTCGGAGCAGGCGAATGCCTCGATGACCCAGATGCTGACGCAGATCCCTGTCATCGGCACCGGTCGCAAGGCAGCCCTTGACCGCGGCATCGTCGTCGGCGGCAAGACCGGCACGACGCAGGCCTACCGCGACGCCTGGTTTATCGGCTTTTCCGGCAACTACACCTGCGCCGTCTGGTTCGGCAACGACGACTACACCTCGACCAACAACATGACCGGCGGCACCCTGCCGGCGATGACCTTCAAGAAGATCATGGACTACGCCCACCAGGGCATCGCGCTCAAAGCCATCCCCGGCATCGCCGACCCGTTCCCGGCCCAGAAACCGATGACAACAGCCGCCCGCAAAGCCGCCACGGACGCCGCCGCCAGCGCCGAACCCCCACCCGTCCGGCCCCGCTCGCTGTCGGCCGAATCGACCAAGGTGCTGCGGGATCTGGAGGAGCAGTTGAAGACCGCACCACCGCTGAAGGGACAGCGGGTGGCGAGTATGGGGCTTTGAGAGCAGTTCCAGCAGTTGTCGTGAAGGATTACTAGACACATCGCCGGTTTCACGTTTGAGATTGATGCATTGGAGTACGGGAGGCAGATGTGCGCGTGCTGTGTCTGAACGGCTGGGGCGGGCGCCTCTATGAGCGCCTCGTTGCCTACGTGGCTGCAGTCGACCCCGATGTTCTCTGCCTGCAGGAAGTGGTCAAGACACCGGGTACAGGTCAGCGTTGGCTCACCTACCGCGACCAAGGTACCGCCCTACCGCAAAGAGCCAATTTTCTGGCTGACGTTGCGGTGGCCCTGCCCCATCACACGTCGATCTTCTGCCCGGCCGCTGAGGGCGATCTGTTTGATGGCGAGCAGCCATATAAGTCGCAATGGGGTCTAGCGACATTCGTTCGCGCCACCATTCCCATCATTGGCCAGACACAGGGCTTCGTTCACGGAGATTATTCGTCTGACGGATACGGACTGCATCCGCGGTCGCGGACTGCGCACGCCGTTCGGCTGTTCGATGTGGAATTGCAGCAATGCATTACCATTGCACAGATGCATGGCTTGCGCGAATTGAGCGGCAAGCACGACACTCCCGAAAGGCATCTGCAGGCCAATAGGTTTGCGTTGCTGATCATGTCGACTGCGCGACCGGGAGAGCCTGTCGTGGCGTGCGGCGATTTCAATTTGCTGCCTGAAAGCAAGACATTCGATGTTCTCAGGAATATAGGCCTCACCGACCTTGTCACCGGCCGGGGCTTTAGGGGCACCAGAACGTCATTCTACGCCAAGCGGGAACGCTACGCCGACTATATGCTGGTCAACGATACCGTCGGCGTAGAAGCTTTCGAGGTTGTCTCAGAGCCGGAAGTCTCGGATCATTCACCGCTGCTGCTGACAGTCGGTGCCACATGTCGCCGGGTGTGAGTCAGCAGCAGGAAGCCGCTGGATTTCATCAATGGCTCATTTAACCTCAGCTGACTGCGGCCAGAGGGCCGCAGTCCTTCATTCAGCAAAAGCTGATTACTTCTTGTAAAACGCCAGCCGCTTGACACCCAGCTTCATGTTGTTGAGGTTGGAGGCCTTCAGCGGGAACAGGACGTTGGCGGAGTAGCTGCCGCTGATCGAGCCGATGGCGAGGTTGACGATGAACTCTGCAGGATTGGCATTGGTCCAGGTGTAGTTCTTCGTATCCACCAGTGTGCCGTTGACGTAGGTGTCGACCTTGCCGACGCTGGTGCGCACGACTTTCGTCAGCCTGATATCGCCGACCAGCGGGCCGGTGAGGCGCTTGAGATAGCCGGCGCCGACATCCGCGGTTGCAGGCGCCCATTCGTCGTTGTTGAGCTGGAAGCCCTGGGTCACGGTCTCGCCGTGGGTGAAGGCCGAGAAGATGTCGGGCCCCTTGTAGAAGTCGAACCAGCTCTCGCTGTCGATCTCGTCGGAGCTCGTTGTCGAGGCGGTGGTGTTTTTGCCGTAGAGCCATGCAGCACCCCAGAAACCGTTAGGCTGGTTGGCGGGCAAGGCGTTCAGTTCGGCAATCGTGTTGACCTGGCGGCTGGCAACGGCCTCAGGGTAGTTGACGTTTGCATCGAAGGCATAGTCGCCATTCTTGAGGTCGAAGGTGTCTTTGGTGATGATTTGCGCAGAGCGGATCGGCGGCACGAAGATCATCAGCTGGCCGGCCGGGTTCTGATAGGTCGAGGGCTGGCTGATGAACACGAATTTTTTCTGCGTGGTCACCGTCTTGGTGGTCTTGTCGACGGTGACAGCCCGGTAGTCGTCGTTTCGCTGGAAGGCGTTGTCCTTGACATAACCGACGGCCATTCCTGTCGGCATGGAGGCGGGAATGGTATCGAACACCATGGTGGTGGCCGTGCCGGCGGCATTGGTGGCGGTCGGCTGGGCGAGTTTCAGGGCATAGAACGGCGTCAGGACGGCAAGCGCGTTGGTGACGGGATTGGTGGTGTTGGAGTTGAACATGGCAAGAAGCGTGATCTTCCCATCGGTGCCTATCGAGTCGACCCTGTAGATGCCGCGCGACTGCAGCACGATCATGTTGCCGACCTCGATCTTGGTGCCGCTGGCAAAGCCGAACTGTGCGGGGTCGATCGGACTATTGACGTTGATCGAGCCGCTGATCTGGCCGAAGACATTGGTGAAGCCGCCGGAATAGGAGGCGTCGCCGCCGCCAAGCACGCCGGTCAGGTTAAGCCGGTCGCTGGCAAAGACGTGGGTCTGGGCGTTGCCAGCGGTATAGCGCTGGACCTCCGAGCCGATCGTTACTTCTGCCGCATTGTTCTGGAAATAGTTGAACTTGCCATCCAGTTGCGCCTTGTTGGTGATGGCAGTTTCGCCCGTGCCGGCCACGGCGCTGGTGCCGAAGACATAGGTTCCAAGCGAGGTCCAACCGGCGATCGCATCGTCGGCGGGAGCGGCCCGGGCAGCCGACTGCCCGAGAAGGATTGCGGTTGATAGGGCTAGAGCGGAGAGGAGCTTTTGCATGGCTTTTCCTTTTTGCCTGATCGACCGAGCCCGGAGATGGGCTCATAGTGCACTGCAATATGTGGAGCGCCCAAGCGTCTGGAATAGTCTGCTATCTGACGGGTCGTTAGTTGCCATTGACCGGAAATTACGCGGTTCAACCCATGCAGAAAAGCCGCTGCCGGTGTTGCAATCCTCGATTTTGCGAACCGTTTCGTAAATCTCCCGCGTGTGTTGATAAGCGAAACCGGTATTTCGCGTCGGCATCCGGGAAGCCCCGGCGCAGAGGCGTTCGAGACAGCTCGCGGGTTGCCGTCCGGGTGAGGCTCAATACCGGCGAATCGATTCCCGCCTTCAGTCTTCCAGGGCGACGATCCGTCTGGCCATGAGAATTTGGTCGATCTCCCTGCCCTGGTGCAACAATGCGCAGGGTATTCGCCCGATCTCCGTAAAGTCCCTGCGACGGTAAAAACGGATCGCGACATCATTTTCGGCACTTACCGCGAGCTCCAGCTGGCGAACGCCTTGCCCACGGGCAAATTCCACCAGTGTTTCCAGAAGCGCTTCCGCAAGCCCCCTGCCGCGCGCATTCTCGCGCAGATAGACCATCTGGACCATGGCGCGGTGCGCCTTCTTGGCGGTGCCCTGCCGGGCAAGCGCCATGATTCCAACCGGCAGGTCGTTTTCGACTGCGATGAAGACATCATTGTCCACCAGACGGCGGCGCCATTCCTGATCTGGAAGGTCCTGCCAATCCTCGACACTACTGGCGTAACTTTCCGGCGAGGCTCGCAAGGCTTCGAGGCGAATTGACCGAAACAGATCTACATCATCGGGTGACAGCAGCCGGATCATTGCGTGTCCTTTGCAAGAACGAAATTTCCGGCAATGTGCCACATTCGCCGGAGCTTTGGCAGGGGCGCGCTCGGCCCACGGACCATCCCGCCCTTCCCCCTCCCGGCAGAATCAGGAATAAGCTTGACGCTTGAGTTCTCACAAGGACGCCGCTGTGTTTCGGGTTCCTCTTCTGGTCGCGCTGTCGCTGGCCATTGCGTTTGGCGGCGGCATCCTGTTCACGCTCTATGCGCTCGATGCCAGTGCCGGTTTCGGCGCGATCCGGCTTGGCGCCTGGCAGGCCTTTCCGGCGCTGCATACCGCGGACGCCGACCCCTATGCCAAATCCCACCGTGCCCGCGACGGACGGCTGCTCTATGGCACCGCTGAGGGGCTGGAATTCACCGCTGGCGACGACGATGGACATGACCGGCTATCGGCCGGATGCCGCTACCGCATCAGCGGCCAGACGCCGCCGGCGCGGCTCTGGACGCTGTTCTCCGTCGCCCCGGACGGCAAGCAGCTGGCAGCCCAACCCGGCCGCCCGGCCGCAATCAACTCTTGGAACGTGCTGCGCGACAGCGATTCCAGCTTTTCGATCGTCGTCTCGAAAGATGCAGCCGCCGGCAACTGGCTGGCGCTGCCGCCGGCTGGCAATTTCAAGCTGGTGCTGACGCTGCTGGACACGCCGGCGGCCGGCAGCGCGGGGCTGATCGACCTCTCGATGCCGAAGGTCGAGAAGATCGGCTGCGACCATGCTTAAGGTGCTGTTTGCCATCGTCGTCGGCGTGCTCGGTGCGGCCCTGCTGCATCTGGTGATCATCCTGGCGCTGCCCGCCTACAGCGATCGCGATGCCTTCCAGCGGGTCGAGGCGCTCGGCGAGGAAGATGCATTTCACGTGCTGGACCCCACCACCAGTGCAGGCAGTCTCTCGAACGGCGATCCCTACATGCATACCGCCGTCTGCGCCTTCGACCTTGCCGACATGCCGGTGCACCTGATGGCGGCGGGCCATGTGCCATTCTGGTCTCTGGGGATCTACGACAGTGCTTCGAACGAAGTCTTCAGCATGAGCGACCGGACCTCGGTCGGGGGTGCGCTCGACGTGCTCGTGGCAGCGCCGGTGCAGCTTGCCGCGATCCGCAAGGCGTTGCCCGCAGAGCTGGCGCAATCCATTCTCGTGGAGATGACAGAGGGTCAGGGCTACGTGGTGTTGCGGACCATGGCGCCGCAGCCGAGCTTCAAAGAGGGCGCCAGTGATTTTCTCGCCAAGGCGCGATGCGACGCCTTCGACGCAGGCTAGATCGGCTAAAGCCGGACAAGGCCTGTCAGCCCTGTTTTCTCGTCTTCGTTTTCGGCCGCTTGGCGCCAGGCCCCGTGCGGCGCTTGGGCGGATCGAGCCGCTCGTAGCGTACGCCGGTAAACAGCAGGATGCGGGCCGCCGTGCCATCATGGGCCGGCGGTGGCGGCTTGTGGTTTCGTCGGTCTTCCAGTCTTATGATATCAGCCATGTCTCGTCTCCATTGCAATCTTGAGACGGATGAACTTGCGATCGATTTCACCCTGTCCGCCTTTTTGGCGGACCGGCGCTCCCTCGGGAAAAGTCTTGCTGGCAAGAGCATGTCCGAAGGGCATTCGCGCCTTTCCAATAGCAGTGCGGTACGTGTCTGACGGTTTGCCGGGGCGCCCGAAGGGACGGTTTGCGGCGGTAGCGATTCGAACAGACGCCGGGTCGCGGTGTGCTTGCGCGGATTGAGACAGGGGATCGTTAACAAGACCTTAACGGCACGGGACGCCCTGCTCCGCGTTTTGGTCCGCCGCCGTGCCAACAGGTTGGAACTGGAGCTTCGGATTGGCATGAGAAACCACCAATGGTTGAGGCGCAAAATTCTAAAATAGAATGGATTCATATTGTTAGCGCCATTGCCCGCCTTCCGGCGAGCCCTGCTTCGAGCGTGTGTGACACGAAAACGTCATGCAAATATTATTTGCGACTTTGGCCGTTTGGCGTATGGTTCCCCTACTGGCCGGCCCTGCAAACACCGGCAGTTCATGACATACAGTGTTTTCATCCCACAGCTTGGGAGATGTGCAATGACGCTTCTGCTCAACTCAGCCTTCACAACCGACGATGTAGACGTGCTTCGCGGCGCGCTCGACTGCTGGTATGCGGAAAAACGCATCGACCTGAAGAGCACCGAGGCGCAGTTTGCGGCTGCAGCCGCGCTCGACCTGTTTCAATCGGGCTACGATACCCGCGACAGGCTGCTGGTCGCCCTGCGCAGCCACAGTGCCCGCCAGGGCGTTTCCTACGCGTGACCTGTTGAAAGTAACCGGCGGGATGCTTGCTGCAACCTCGCTGTCGCAATCGCTTCCCCGCTTTTCACGAGCGTACCTTTTCGTGACATTTCCGTCGTATTTTCATTAAAGTTTTCACTGCCTATTAACCCTGATCGCGCTAACGTCACGGCATAGCCAGATCCGGACGCGAGCGTCCGCCGGGTCCTATCGTTTTCCGCGCGACGTTTTCGCCGGAGCGCGTTTGCCCGGCTGCCCCGCGTGCTGATCTCCGGCTCCCCTCTTTGTTCTGTGTGTGGGTGGTAGCGTGCGTGATCGGTTTCGAGACCTGGAAGGACCGCTTGGCGAGCGCAAGAAGGATGTGGTCCTGATGGCGACGGTTACCAGCTTCGAGGAACGGCCCCATCCCGGAAAATCCGAACTGCGGCAGTTTGCCGAATTGTTCATGCCGCTGTTTCTCGCCTCCAGCGACGAGGCCAAGCGACAGGCGGTCGCTGCTTTGTCGCAATGCCCGCATGTGCCGCCGGCCGTGGCGCTGTTCATCGGCTGCCAGCCGATCGCGATTGCCGCTCCGTTCATCGCCGGTGCCGCAACAATCGACGACGACACGCTGATCACCATAGCCCGCACGCAAGGAACGGAACACGCCAAGGCCATCGTCAAGCGCGACAATCTCTCGCCTGCGGTCGTCGATGCGCTGGTCGGCCTGCGCCATGCCGACACCGGTCGCGGCAAGACGAAGGCGCTGGAAACGCCACAGACCGAGCGTATCCCCTTGCTCGAGGCACCCGACAGCGCGATTGCCGAAAGACTGGCCCGCGAGGAGGCACTGCGCCAGCAATTGCGCCAGATTGCCCGCCACCTCTCCCACGACGATACCGATCGCCTCGGCCTGCGCAGCCTGACAGATGTCCAGGAAGCGCTGCTGGTGCGCTTTGCCCGCGAGCGCGAGGCCCAGAATTTTGCAACGGCGCTGGCCGACGCACTGTCGTCGAGCCGCTGGCTTGCCGAGCGCATCCTGCTCGATCTCTCCGGCCAACAGCTGGCGGTCACGCTGACCAGCCTCGGCATGAACTTCGCCGACGGGGTCTTCGTGCTGGAGCGCTTCTATCCGCATCTGAGCGAGGGTACCGGCAGCATCAGCCGCGCCTGGCGGATCATGGATTCGGTCGACCCGGTGGACAGCCAGGCGCGCGTCGAAACCTGGCGCCGCGCCGACCGCTACACCTGCGTCACCCCGGACCAGGCAAGGCCCGCCAGCCAATTCAAGGCGCGCAATCCCGAGGCGGAAAACGACGTCTTACCGGCCCGGGCGCGCGGCGGAGCGCGCTAAAGGCCCCAGGTGTCAGAGCGGATTTTGCCGCTGGTCTGCGACAGGCACGATGTCGGCGATGTCGTCGGTCTCGAGTTCGAGTATCCAGAGATCGGCATCGAATTTCTGTTCGCGCTCGAGCATCTGACGCACCGTCTCGGCATCCTGACGCTCGAGGCGGACTTCGAACATCCGGCCGTTTGAACCATCCTCGTCGAACAGGCTTTGCGGCGCCGGGCCGAAGAGTGTTTCCAGCCCGTCGCGAAACCGCTGGCGTATGAAGATCGCCCCCGAAGCTTCCGCCCCCTTGCGTTCGACCGCGGCAAAATCCCCCCGGCCAAACAGCCGGCGGATCAGGGCGGATACAAAGATGTCGCTGCGCAGCCTCATGGATCCGGTGTATCTGGTGGCGCATCGACGAACAAGAGCGACGGTCCGGTAACGCCTCCACCGGCGTCGGGCTCGCGTTGCGGCGCGATGCGCCCATCCCTTGCGATTCTCCCTTAAAAAACTGCGCGGAACATACGCCTTGCAAGACGCGAGCAATGGGCGCAGTGTGTACTTATAGTAGCATTCATTTCAGATTTACCTCTAAAATTGCAACCTTCTTTGAAAAGGAGACGTGCATATGACGATGTCTGTTGTCTACAGAAGCCTGCAGGGGCTTGGACTTGCCCTGACGATACTGGTGGGGCTGACGGGGCTGGCGCCGTCGGGCGTTGCAGCCGAAAGCAGGCGGCCCCTCAGCGCCGCGGCCGCCGCGAGGCCGATCCCGAGGCTTTCCGCAAGGCAATTTCGCCGCCAGGAAGACTGGCGCGCTACCATCGCCACCGTTCCGCAGCCGAAGAAGGGCTGCTTTACGGCCAAGTATCCTTCGACCCACTGGCAGGAAGTGCAGTGCGTGGCGGCGCCGAAACAACCGATGCCACCGCGCTCCGGCATCGTGCCGCAGACTGTGGGCAACGGCAACGACATCGCGGCGCAGGCACCCGGCGGCTTTATCACCAGCGCCTCGGGATCGTTCGATACGCTGACCAATGTCACCAGCGAAAGCGGCCAGATCGGCGCCGCCGGGCCGATGATCCCCAACACCTACACGCTGCAGATCAACACCGATTTCTTCAAGACCGGCGTCTGTGCGCCGTCTCCGAACCCGAACTGCCGCGGATGGGAACAGTTCGTTTTTGAAAACAACAATGTTTCGCACCGTGCCTTCATCCAATACTGGCTGATCAGCTACAACACGACATGCCCGGTCGGCTGGACGCAGTTTGCCGCCGGTGCGGAAATCTATTGCGTTATCATCAGCAACTCCAGCGGCGCTGTTTCCACCCCGGCGGTGCCGGTGACCAATCTTGGACAGGTAACGCTCACGGGTATGGCGGGGCCAAGCGGCGACAGCGTGATCATGACCATCAGTGGCACCGCATTTTTGCGGGTTGGCGACAACGCCGTCAATGCATCCGGCGGGTGGACGATTGCCGAATTCAATGTGCTCGGTGATGGCGGCAGCGCTGTCGGCGTCGGCAGCCAGGCGACCTTCAATGCAGGAGCATCGCTGCAGACGAGGACGCGGATCACCTATGGCGGCACTGCGCCCCCGAACTGCGTCGCACAAGGGTTTACCGCCGAGACCAACAACCTGAGTTTCGGGCCGAATGCGCCGGCAAGCTCCGGACCGGGACCGGCAATCGCCTTCAACGAAAGCATAGCCGGCGGCAGTCCGTCGAATTGTGCCGCCTCGACTGCAGTCGGCGATACCCACCTGACGACGCTCAGCGGCCTCCTCTACGATTTCCAGGCTTCCGGCGATTTCCTGCTGCTGCAGACGGGGTCCGGTTTCGACGTGCAGAACAGGCAGGTATCGGGTGCTCCGAACTGGCCAAATGCCGCTGTCAGCTCGGCCGTCGCCGCGCGGTTCGGAAAGACGCAGGTTGCCGTCTGCACCAAGCCGCAGGCCGTGTTCATCGACGGAAAGTCCGTCAATGTCAGTGAAAAGACGCCGGTTTCGCTGGCCGATGGAACGCAGGTTACCCGGAGCGGCGACACCTACCTTATTCGCGGTGCCACCGGCGACTGGCTGCAGGCCGGCATCAATCCGGGCAATGGCACCGACTACATCAACGTCAAGGTCGGTCTCGGCCAGTGGCCGGTCGAGGCTCAGGGCCTGCTTGCCAACGTCAAGGAAGACCCGAACGTGCTCGCCACGCGGGAAGGTGAAGTCCTGAAAAACCCGTTCTCTTTCAAGGAGCTCTACAGTTCCTATGCCAATAGCTGGCGCCTGAAATCGGGAGAATCGATGCTGAATGTCTGCGGCGAACGGACCATGGCCGATATCCCGAAGGCGCCCTTCTCCTCCCGGGATCTGGACCCGAAAACGGCGAAGAACGCACAGAACGCCTGTGCACGGGCTGGCGTCAAGGAAGGCCCCCTGCTGGAAGCCTGCCTCATCGACGTGGCAATGATCGGGAACCCAGCCGCCGCCAACATCCACGCGGAAACCGAAGCGCCGAAGGCCCTGGGGCGGCTGAGGTAAGCAACAAGGCTTTCGTCGGGCATCCTGCACAAGCCCTATGCCCTCCCCGTCGCCGGCCACCCATCAAGGGTGGCCGGCTTTGTCTTGCACGGCCGCCAACGGCACGATTGCCATGCCGGTGCCAGGTAGTGCTTCAGAAATCCCTAACATACAACCAGTGCACGATCATCGATCTGTTATATCGCAGTGCTAAATTTGACCCTGGTGCGACGAAATTCGGTTTCGCAGCACCTGTTATGAAGGACGCGGGCGTTCTTTATCGACAGCGCACCGCCGACCTTCGCTATTGCTAGTTAAGGGTCTGATTATGAAACGTTTCCTTGCCGTACTGCTTCTGGCTGCCCAGCCACTGGCAGCAAGTGCTGCTCCATCGGGCGCCCACTCCATGTCTCTCCCGGCCGTCGAAGATGCACTGGTCAAAGGCAGATCGGTCGCTGTGTCTCTCGACCTCGGTCGTTGCACCTCCAGCAGCGGCGATGAAAAGCCAAGCAAGACACGCGGCGGACTGAAGATTGAAGCCTTCCGGATTATGGACGACGGAACGCTGGCTTTTGCAGATGAGCATATGACGCTGGATCTCGAGGGAAAGCCCATCGTCCAGCTTTTGCGATACAGGGTCCACCCGGATAAAAATGCCGAATTCACGATGACGGTGTTCAGCCTTCCCGGCTACACGCAGGTCGGCACTCCCCGCAGTTTCACCTGCAAGATCAACGATGGGATGAGCTTTTTCACCGCCCGCTGATGCGGTACGTGAACCTGATCGCCTGTTGCACAGCCGTTCCGGCTTGCTACCGTTTTGGCGCGCCTGACGCAAACATTGGCCGAAGCATATCGCCAGAAGTCAACATCGCAGGAATTCGATGGCCAGTTTCAAATCATCCAGCGGATCCGATGCCAGCGACGTCCCGACGCTTTCGATGGAGACCCTCGCTAGCAATCCACACGAGGTTTATCGCCACTTTCGAGGCGAACTGCCATTCATCCGGTCCGAAGCCGGCGTCTATCTGGTCCTGCGCGCCGATGATGTTCTCAACCTCTACAGCGATGCCAAGACGCGCCAGGTCGAAACGGAGTTGATCAATCTGCGAGGCGTCAAGGACGGGCCGATCTGGGATTTCATGACAAACGGCATGCTGACCTCGAATGGCGAAGCTCACACGCGGCGGCGGTCGCCGATGGCAAAGACATTCGCATTCAGGATGATTGCCGCGCTGCGCCCGCATATCAGGCAGACAATTTCCGAGATTGCGGATGCCGTAACGCCCGACGGCTGCATGGACATGCTCGACGATTTCGCGACCGTTATTCCGGCAAGGGTAATTGCGTCGATCCTCGGCCTGCCGCGAGACGATGTGAGCAAATTTTCAGAGATCGTCTATCGTTTCAGCCCGCTGCTGGGCGGCTCCTGGCTTGCGCAGGACGTGCCCGAATTGCAGCAGGCAGCGGGCGATCTTCGGCGCTATGTCGGGGAGATCGTGACCAGGCGCAGCCGTGACAAGGCGGATGATTTCGTCAGCGAGTTTATGTCCAACGTCGAAGAAGAGGGATCGCTGACGGCCGAGGAAGCCATCACCCAGATCATGACCCTGATTGTCGGCGGCAGCGACACGACCCGCTCCGCGATGGTCATTCAGCTCTCCCTGCTCCTCCAGCATCCAGATCAGTGGAACGCTGTCGTTGAAAATCGCGATCTGGTGCCGAACGCGGTCCTGGAATGCCTTCGCTACGAACCGGCAATCGGCTCGGTGCCCCGCGTCACCACGATGGATATCCAACTCGACGGGTACGTTCTTCCGGCCCACAAAGCGTGTTCCCTGGTCACCATGTCTGCCCTCAGGGATGAAAAGCTATATCCGGAGCCGGAACGCTTCGACATCTCCCGCGAGCAGTTGAAATGGCATCCGGTTTTCGGCGGAGGGGCGCATCGTTGTCTCGGGGAAGCGCTGGCGAGGGCTGAGCTGGAGGAAGCCCTCACGGTGCTCGCCGAGCGCTTTCCCGGCGTCAAAGCCGCCGGTGAGTTTCCGAAGGTCAGGGGCTTCTCGGGCATTCGCCAGGTTCAGAACTTCGCCGTCACCCTGAATGCTTAGGGCCGGCATTTCTTCCATGCGGAACAGGCGGCCGGCTTGGCAGGGTCACGAAACGGGATCGCTACCGAGCGCCGCGAGTGCCTCACCATCCAGACGGTAGTAAATCCTGTCCGTTTTGCGCGCGCCGCCTGTTTCGTCGTAGAAGGCGAGAAGCCGTTCGTTGGCAGCGTCTGCCGTCCAGTCTATGCGGACGAGGCCCCTCTCGCCTGCGAGCATGGCCAGCGTCCGCATCAGCGAGCGTCCGACGCCCTGCCCCCGACAGGCGGCACCGACGTAGAGTTCCTTCAGGAATATGCCGGGCTTGAGGCCGGCTCCGGGATAGGTCGAACTGAAAGCGCAGAGGCCGCCAACCTTGCCATCGTCTTCGGCAACCAGAATTTCGGAGCCTGCCGGGCGGACGCGCAATTGCTGCAGAATGTCCGGCGTCGGTGGGCAGAAGACTCCGTAGTGCGCCTGCATTTCCTCCATGAGCGCGACCAGACCTGCTTCGGCAGGATCGTTTGCTTCGAGCAGGCGGATTTCGACAGCCACCTCATATCCTCCAAAAGACATTGATTGGGGTTCTGCAAGGCTGATCCATTCAGCGGCAGCAACGTTACCACCGCAACCCGATCACAGGGCGCCGATCTCGCGGAGTTTTTTCAAGACGGCGCCGTCGGGTTCGCCGGTTTCCGGCAGGCGGTAGTGTTTCTGGAAGTGGAGGATGGCGGTGCGGGTGCTCTCGCCGGCAACGCCGTCGACGCTGACATTGCTGTAGGCGATGTTGCTCAGGCCCTTCTGGATCTGCATCACCATCGTCGCGTTGGCCACCGGATCGGGCACCGGCTTTTTGGCCGGCGTCGCGGAGGCGGTCCTGACCGATGCGGTCTTGACGTCCTTTTCCGAGCTCATGATGGCGGCGGCAACCGGATCGGCGGCAGCGGCATTCGAGGAGATGTCCGCCGGCGGCTTCTCGGCTGGCACGGCGACGCCAGGCTTGGCATCTGCCTTCAGCGCGGCCAGCAATTGCTCGCTCGCCTCGCCCGTCTGTTTCAGGCCGGCGGATTGCTCGAAGGAGAGGATCGCAGCCGTGGTGCGCGGTCCGATGATGCCGTCAGCCGCGCCGTTATAGAGGCCACGGCGGACCAGTTCGGCCTGCACCTGCGAGACAACGTTGCCCGGCTCGGCGACGGGAGCCTGCGCCGTTGCGACAGGTGCTGCCGCGGCTGGTGCCGGCGGCGCGGATGTCGCCGTGTCGTCCGGGCGTTCGATGCGGAACGTGGTGGTATCGGCGGGGTCGTGGCGGGCGCTGCTAAACGGCTTGCGTCCGGCCAGCTGGTAGGGCGATGACGCGTCGCGGGTGCGGAAGAACGGCGACGGGTGGTTGCCGGGCTGGTACCAGAGCGCGTTGGTGGCGATAAAGCTGAAGATCACGGCGAAGGCCATGGTGCCGCCTGCGGTCGCGGGATAGCGGGCGATGACACCGCCGAGATGGCCTGCGCCGCGCAGGGTTGCGCCACCGACGAGGCCGGCACCGCGCAGACCGAGGCTGCCAACGGCCACCGCACTGCGGGACGCGAGCCCGGACTGCTGCCGTTTGCCCTTTCCCTTAGGCGATTTTCGCTTTCGCGTGGCCATAGACTGCTTCCTTGCTCTGTATTTCCAAATGCTCCACGGAACGGAGACGCGGCGGGAATTCCACCGGCTGCTGATCTTCTGCCGTCTGCACCAGCGTGCCGTCAAGCGGTACCAGCACGGTGACCACAGTTCCATGACCGGGCGTACTGGCGATACCGAAGCTGCCGCCATGCAGCGCCACCAGTCCCTTGACCAGCGACAGGCCAAGGCCCGTGCCCTCGTAGCGGCGCGAATGTTCGCTGTCGATCTGCACGAAAGGCTGGCCGAGCGAGGCGAGCCGTTCGGGCGCAATGCCGATGCCGGTGTCGCTGACGCAGATCTTCAGCATATCGCCGGCCCGCGTCGCATCGACGGTAACGGCGCCGCCGGCATCGGTGAACTTGATGGCATTGCCGACCAGATTGATCAGTACCTGCTGGATGGCCCGCTGGTCGGCGACGACCTCGCCGAGATCGCGCTGGATACGACTTGCCAGTTTCAGGCCCTTGTTCTTTGCCTGCAGCGACAGCATCGCCTCGCAGGACTTGATGGCGGAGGCAATCGGGAACGGCTCCACGATCAGCTCGTAGCGGCCGGACTCGATCTTGCTCATGTCGAGCATGGCATTGACGACGGAGAGCAGATGGGCGCCGGAATCGCGGATCAGGCCGACATATTCGCGCTGGCGGTCGTTTTCCAGCCGGCCGACATATTCGCCGGCCAGCATGTCGGAAAAGCCGAGGATGGCGTTCAGCGGCGTACGCAACTCGTGGCTGACGGCGGCAAGGAAGCGGGACTTGGCGTCATTGGCCGATTCCGCCTCTGCCGCCTTGCGGATCTCGGCGTCGCGCTGCTGCTGTTCGCGGCCGATGTCGCGGGCCTGGGCGACGATATCAGTCAACAGACCATCGGCATCGCGACGGGCTGTCATGTCCATGCTGATATGGGCGAACTGGTCGCCATCGATGGCGCCGGCCGGGCGGTCGAGCCGAAGACGGATGGCAACGGCGTCGGATCCCTGGCGGATGGCATCGAGTGCCTGTAGGAAGACGATCCGGTCGGAAACATGGACCTGCTCGAAGAAGCCGCGGCCAAGGGCCGGACGCATCCAGCCGAGGAACGCGGCACGGTCGCGTCCGCCGACAGTGGTGACGACACCCTGTGCGTCGAGCAGCAGGACAAGACCGGCGGCGGCCTCGAGCATCAACTCCTGGCGCTGGATAATGACGGGGGCTTCAATTGGCAACGGCCTTTGGCGCGACAGGGCGATGCTGCCGACGGCGGAAAACAGGAAGGCTGCGCAGACGGTGGCGACACCGACCGGCAAGGCGACGGCTGGCGTGGTGAGGAAAGACAGGCCGCACGGCACGACAATAAGCGCCATCGACGACAGCAGCGCAACGCGCCGCAGGATCGCCAGCTCTTCGCCGCGCACCTGCCCGTCTCCCGACGTCCGGGAGAGCCAGCTTCCGCCGGCCCTGTCCACGAGGGCGATCGCCTTATCAGCCATTTTACTCAATACGCGCACACCAAAATCCGCACAAAAGGCGTCTATTTCTGTCCCGATAATAGGCGTTGCGCGCTTAAGGAAAGGATAAGCCGAAAGGTCCAATCCACCGCTGAAAAGCCGGAAAATCCCGTTTTGACGCATCGAAAGGATGCATCGGTTTTTGTAGTTAACAGGGGGTAAGCGATGGATTTCGCTGCTTTTTCGTGTTTTCGTTAAGGTTTGTGGCAGGCGACGGGAGCGCAACCCCCGGCATTCTCTGGAGATGGCCTTCAACATGCTTAACGGCGGCCACGACAATTTGACTTAAATGTGCATAAAATACCGATAGCTCGCATTTGAACTAAATTGGCCTCAAATGCCTTCTAGTTTTGAAAAGCGATGTCAGCATCTGCGGACTAGGTTTGTTTCAACCGGGAAGACCGGATCGATTCAGCTCCAAGACCGAACGAAAAACAGGATGGGCAACACGATGTGGTTTCTGATCAAGACAGCCTTCTGGTTCTCGCTGGTACTGGTGCTTCTGCCGGTTTTCTCCTCGCAGAGCACCACCCGGACCCAGAACAACCCGCAGGTCCAGATGTCCGACGCCGTTACGGCAGCAACGGGCGCCTTTCAATATGTAACGTCGCTGTGCAGCGAGAAGCCCGAGATTTGCGTCAAGGGCGGCGAGACCTTCACGGCGCTCGGCTATAGAGCCCGCGAAGGCGCACTGGTCGCCTATGAGATGATCGACCATCAGCTTTCCGGCAAGTCGGCCGACAAGACTGCCAGCAACGCCGGTGCAACCGATACGTCCCGCCAGCAGGTCGCCGTCGCCGCACCGCAGGCAGAGCCCGATATGCAGCCGATGCCGCCGAAACTCGGCAGCGACGCCAACGACAGCGTTTTCACCGGCACCATCATCCACGTTCCGGTGCCGATGCGCCGCCCGGTCCTCTGAGCCGACAAGAATTCAGCAGCGCCGGGCAAGTCTCCGGTGCCGCCTCCCCTTTACCCTGACGTGCCGTGCCTGCCCTGTTAAACTCCCAGCATGTTGCTGCGCCGTGTGGACTTGCTCCGCACGGCGTTCTTTTTTCCGCGCGGGTTCAAATCGCCGTTGCTTTCGCCTATATGCCAGTCTCAGAGACAGTGGACGTATGCGATGACCAGCCTTGACAAAATCATGGACGATTTCACCTTCCTCGAGGACTGGGAGGATCGCTACCGCTATGTGATCGAGCTCGGCAAGGCGCTGCCGGACCTGCCGGAAGACCAGCGGACGGCCGCCAACAAGGTGCAGGGCTGCGCCAGCCAGGTCTGGCTCGTCAGCCACACCGAAGACGGGGCCAAGGATCCGGTCATGACGTTCGAGGGCGAATCCGACGCGCATATCGTCCGGGGGCTGGTCGCCATCGTGCTCGCCACCTATTCCGGCAAGCGCGCCTCCGATATCGCCGATCTCGATGCCATCGAGGTGTTCGGCAAGATCGGGCTGGTCGAACACCTGTCGTCGCAACGCGCCAACGGCCTGCGCTCGATGGTCAAGCGCATCCGCGAGGAAGCGCGCGACAAGGTCGCCGCCTAGGTTTTCCGTCCCGGATAGTACGATCGCATGGCCTGATCGCTTTCAGCCGGCCAGCTGCTGCAGCAGGGCTGCCGAGAGCCCCTGTTGCTGGCCGGGCAATCCGCGGCGCCGGGCCGTTTCTTCCAGCGCCCTTGTCGCGAATTCATAGAGACGGTAGCGCGCCGGGTTTTGATCGACACCGCCGCCATCCGGGTTGTCCCCGAACACTACTTGCTGGCAGCGCGGCAGGGAGGTCGAGGTGAAGCTTCGACAGGAAAGCGGGCGAACCGCATAGACCGTGCAACTGCCGCCGTCGTCGAGCAGTGCACAGGGCGTCCGCAACAGCTGCGGTGTCGGCGAGGCCGCATCGGCTGCAACTTTCGCCTCCAGCCGCAAAACCAGCTTTTCGCGCTCGATGACCGTGAAGTTACTCTCGACATGAGCAGCGATCACCTCGGCCACGCCGGGCGGCACCGCGACGAACAGGTGACAGCAGGGGCTGCATCCTTTCGAACAGGCAAAGTGCGGCTGGCCGGCGAAATTGCTCCGAACGGTGTCGACAGCAGCGTCCGCCACCGACATGGCGGTCAACGCCGCATCGGCCATGTCGGAGGCGCTGTCGAGCGTCTCAAGGAGCACCGCGTAAAACTCCGCGAACATCGCATCGTAGCGCTGCGTCACCATCCGCGTCAGCTCGCCGACGGTGGCGATATCCTCCATGATGCGCAGCCGGGCCTCGTCGTGATCCATCGATGTCTTGACCTGTCATGGAGACCGCAGCAAAGCGCAAAATGCGGGCTGCGGGATCTGGCCTATCCCTCGCCCGACGATTCGTCGAGTCGCGCAGGGATTGCTTTCCGGTTGCGTTATCCAGCTATCAGAATCGTGATGGCACTCCCTTGCGTTTCAGCAAAACACTGCGCTTCACCTCGCTCAAACGATTAACCATGCCTTTAACCATAGATTGAGATCGGACGGATGAATGATCGCAAGCGAGCCCAACGCGCGAACGCATAAATATGTAACCTAGACGCGAACGTTACGAACGCATCATCGCCCTCGTTCGAGCTCAAAACATCCCCAAAAAAACGTCATTTCACTGAACGAAAGGTCAACGGGAGACAGTCGCTATCTCCTCGAACGCCTGAAACTGGACATGACATTGCGAATCCCGGACAGAAAAGCGGAAGCGGAAAGGCCGATTTCCGGCGCAACGAGCGGGCCGGCTAGAGTAGATCCGGTCGATATCCTTCCGCTCCCCAGTGCTGCGTGGTGGAATTCTTCTGAGATCGAGGTGGCGTATAGTGTCGCGAAAGCGTCAGCAGCGCGGTACGCAACATCAGCTTGGCAGAGCGCGCAGGCCATTGCCTTTCGCGCTCGACGGTCGTCAGGCCTTTCGTGAAACAGCAGACATCGAGCGCGACACCGCTGAGTTCTGGCCCCATCGCGGCGATGGCGCGGTTGACGGCAAGACGGGCCGCCATGGCGCTGTCTGCGACGTCAGCCATGCCGCCGCGCCCGCCCTTGGCCGAAGTCGCAAGGCGCGGCTCCCACGAGGCAGTGACGCGCGGCTGCAACTGTCCACGATTGAAATCGGACGCCAGCTTTTCCCCGGCAGCGAGAGCCGCCTCCGGCAGGAAAGGCGCGCCATTGCGGTCTTTCAACCGGGAAAGCGCGGCAAGCGGCGATTCCGCCTGGTCGAACCGCACTTTCTGCCTCGCGCCGTCGACCTCTGCAGTCGTGGAAACGATTTCGGCGTGCTGGGCCAGGAATTCCTCTTCCGTGTCGGCGGCTGCGCGACGCAGGAAGCTGCGTGCCGCCGGCAACAAAATCAGGTACTTGGCCGTCTCCGACGACCCGGCTGGCGCGTCAGCCGCCGATAAGGGCGGGGTCGAGGGGCTGTCGGTGACGAGGCCGGCAGCCATTGCCCACTCGATCAGCCCGGTGGCGCTGAACTGACGTCGTCCGTCCACACTTTGGAGCACCACGCCGCCGGGCTCGGGGATCATACCCGCACCGGCGCCGATGAAACGCAGCAATCTGACCAGCGACTTGCGGGATGGGGGTGTCCTAGTGCTCATCTGCAGCCGCCTCCGAAGCTGCAAACACCGAGCCGGCCAGACGTTCGACGGACTCGACGAAAGCGTCATAGGCCTGGTCGTCGCGCCTGCCCTCCACGATCCGCAGGGAATAGGCCACCGTGCTGCGATCGCGCCCGAAGGCGTCGGCGATATCGGCGATGGAGATCTGCAGCGCGACGTGGCAGACATACATGGAGATCTGGCGGATATGCCACATCGTCCGGCGCCGGTCTCGCCGGTGCAGAGTGCGCTCGCTGACCAGCGCCGACATCTCGCCGGCCATACGGTTGACGATACCGCAGGTGGCGTCGACCGAGAGAAAGCCGCGGCGAACGGGCACGAGCGCCGTGCCCGACAGCACCGTTGGCAGCGGAATGATCGCAGGAAGAGAGACGGGAACAAGGGGATCGATGGACATGCGCAAACTCCTTTTTAGGAATTTATTCACACATCGACGAAGATAGCAAGAACCAACAACTGATAGACGCCAGCATTTTTTGCTGAATTAAATGATTAAATTGGAAATCACCCTCAATATTAATGGGATTATTTTCCTTAAATATCGAAACTTTCCCACAAAAAAACCGGGCTCGAGGCCCGGTTTCGTGTCGCTGTGTATCTTTGATGGTCAGCGGGCGCGCTTGCGGCGCTGGCCGAGACCCATTTCCTTGGCGAGGCGCGAACGCGCTTCGGCATAGGCTGGCGCGACCATGGGGTAGTCCGCCTGCAGGTCCCACTTTTCGCGATAATCTTCCGGCGACAGGGAATGATGCGTCATCAGGTGGCGCTTCAGCGACTTGAAGCTGCCGCCGCATTCCAGGCAGGTGATCTGGTCGTCCTGTACGGACTTGCGTACGGAGACAGCAGGCTTCTGCTTTTCAACAACAGCCACAGCGGCGACCGGTGCCGAGGTACCGCTGAGCGCGGAATGCACGTCGGAAATCAGGTGTGCGAGGTCGCTTACGGGAACAACGTGATTGCTCACGTAGGCGGCCACGATGTCGGCCGTCAGTTCAACCAGCAAGTCAGCGCCGGCACCAAGAACCGCGTCTGTCATTCAAATTCTCCTATTCACATTTTTTAGAGACAAGCCGCTCTGGCTCGCCTCAGTTCCGGTCAGCGTCGCGGCGACATAGTCTTTCGCGACACAACTGCATGTGACTTCAAGACACCCCCAAGTCTTGTCCCCGCATGAACAGCAAATTGTCTACCAACGAATCGGCGTGCCGACTTTGAACGCCCAAAGATGGACCAACGACCCCTTGGTAAAACCCGTTGCAATAAGCTTCAAGCATCAATGGCGTAATTGAGAGTTCAAAAGCACGTCAAATTCGACTTGCAATGAATTATCACTGTCGGCGTGAAAGTCCAGTCACCACAGGGAACAATTCGTGTGCTAAATTCAGACACATTGGGAAATGTAAATGTAATTATACTTCGAATTTTCAACTTGAAGGAAAATTAACAGATTATGAAATAGGATCTCGGTTGCAATGTTTCAGACGGTCGAATCCGTTATTCTATGCAGGAACAGACACCCAAAATAACAAAGCATACCTACCTATTTGCTTACGAACAAATGATCCCTGAAAGAAAGCCGCGTCAAGTTGTAAATGCTTGAGCCCCGGAAATCGCCGGTGCAGGGTCCAGTGTTGTCTCGCGACGTATTCAACCGGCAGTTAAGCTGCCAGATACTGCGGGGTGCACTTCTCCCTGCACTCGCGGGACAGCAGATGTAGCGACGGGACCTTGTCGCCCTGCCCCCGGCTTGTTGCCAATGCCTGGAGGCAAGCGCATGGACAGCAAGCCGGAGCATGGCCCAGCGGTCAGGACAGTATCCGCAACTCCATGCAGGTCAGATCGAGCCAACGTCCGAACTTGATGCCGACTTCCGAAAACGTCCCGACGACGCGAAATCCGAGTTTTTCGTGCAGCCGGATAGACGCTGCATTCTCGGCCTCGATGCCAGCGATCATGACGTGGACATTGCCGGCAGCGGCTCGCTCGATCAGGGCTCGCATCAGTTGCTCGCCGATCCCCGCGCCACGCGCCTCCCGGTCGACATAGACCGAATGCTCGACGGTGTGGCGGTAACCATCGAAGGCGCGCCAGTCGCCGTATGACGCGTAGCCGGCGACCTTGCCGTCGACAACCGCGACCAGCACCGGATAGCCCTTGGCGATGCGTGCGTTCCACCACTGGCGGCGGTTGTCGACATCGACCAGCACCTCGTTCCAGATCGCCGTGCTATGCTCGACGGCGTGGTTGTAGATGTCGCGGATTGAGGCCAGATCGGCGTCGACGGCATCGCGCAAAAGGATGGGGGCTGTCACGGCACACTCCGTTTTAGGACGATCGACGGCATACGCCGCGCCATGACCAAAGTAAATCTGCCGCTCTTGCATGGCTGCCGCCGCGATGACTTATCCTTGGGCAATTCGCCATATTAATTTTTCAAGACTACGAGATTCTTGGCTCGAAATAGGCTAAACAATAGACATCCTTCGTTCTCGCCATCCGGAAAACGCATGTTGTCGCGCCTTGCCGCCTGTCTGCTCCTGTCTGCAGTGTCTGCGCTCTCGACCGCGCAGGCTCATGCAAGCGAATGGTGGCCCTACGACAACAGCCGTTTCGGCTACAGCATCGAACTGCCGCCCGGTTTCGGGCTTACCCTTCTTGCCAATCACGGCGACGGACTTTCCCTGGCGCCGGCCGACAAATCCGCCCGCTTGCTGGTATTTGCCACCCCCGCCTTCAGCAGCGATTTTCAGAGCGAGGCGAAGACGCGTCTGGTGCTGGCGAGGCAGGATGGCTGGCAGGTGTCGTTTTCGAAGACGACCTCGCAGGGCTTCAGCTTCACCGGCATCAAGCGCGACAGGCTGGTCTACGGACGCGGCGTTGCGCTCTGTAACGGGGCTTCCGCCTTTTTCCAGATGGACTATGCCAAGGCCGAAATGCAGCGCTACGATGCCGTGCTGATGCGGCTGGTACGCAGCCTCAAGGCAACCGAAAAATGCAACCCCGGCAGCCAGAAGCCGCCTTTCAAAGGCTCGCTGGCGGCGACAGGGTGAAGCAGGTCATGACCGCCGCATAGTGGATGCCGGCGGCAGTCAGCACGAAAGCGTGCCATATGGCGTTCTGGAACCGCAGCTTTTCCCAGACGTGAAAGATCACGCCCAGCGAATAGACGACACCGCCGACGACGATCAGCAGCATCGAGACGGACGGGATCCGGGCTGCCACAGGTCCCGCCACCAGCACGCCGCTCCAGCCCATGGCGAGATACAGCAGGATCGCCAGCCTGTCGTAGCGGCCGGGAAATCCGCATTTCAGCACGATACCGATAGCAGCGAACACCCACAGGGCGATCAAGGTCGACAGCAGCAGTGGATCGTCGGATCCGCGCTCGAGAAACGGCGTATAGGTGGCGGCGATCAGCACGAAGATTGCCGAATGATCGAACCGCCGCAGGATCCACTTGGTCGGCGAGACCGGCCAGATGTTGTAGGAAAACGACATGGTCAGCGTCAGCACGAGGCCGAGGCCGTAGATCCAGGCAGCGGCGATTTCGCCCTCAGATCGCCACAGCGTCGCATAGACGACCAGCACCGTGGCGCCGATCAGAGCCAGCACGACGCCGACGCCGTTGACGATGCTGTCTGCAATGATTTCGGATTTGTCGTAAGCCCAGCGGATACCCTTGAACTCCGCCACCGGTGAATGTGCGTCGCGATTTGCCATGCCGAATGGTGCCATTTCATGGATTTCGGGGCAAGCGTTGGGATGCAGAGAAGGTCAGCATACGCTGACATCGGGCTTGCGTGATATCATATACGATATTACTCTGAACCATGATTGTCGCGGATGCCAATGTCATTCTACGCGGAATTCGTTCGCGGGACGGAGCATCCGGCTTCGTTCTCAGAGAGATGCTTTTGGGGTCCATTCCGTTTGCAATGTCACCCGCGGTTGTGCTGGAATACGAGGATGTTCTCAAAAGGCCCGGACTAGCCGGATTGTATACATCGGCAGTGGAGATCGATGTCATTCTTGACGCTCTGTGTGCCATGGCAACTTTGATACAGCCGTGGTTCCGCTTTCGGCCATTCCTGGATGATCCGAAGGACGACCTGATTGTCGAATGCGCCTTGGCAGCTGGAGCGAATTTGATCGTCACGGATGATCGCCATTTCGACATCCGTCAGTTTCGGTATTCGGCCTGACAGCTCTTTCGGCAAAAGATTTTGTCCGCCTGTACAAACGAGAAAGGAAACTCACATGAGCCAATATCCGTTGCGGCTGCCCGACTATCTGATGGAGCAGGCCAAGGAAGCCGCCGCTGAGGAAAATGTCTCGGTGAACCAGATGCTTTTGTCGCTCATATCCGAGGGCATGGGAAACCGCCGGGCTTTCAAAAGTCTGAAGCGGAGAGCGGCGCGTGGCGATCCGGCGCAGGCACTGGCGATTCTCGACCGGCTTGAAAGCCAGCCCCCGGAGAAGGGCGACGAAATGCCCGAAGACGCGGGCTGAGGCCAACTCACCCCGACTCAGCCACGCCCTCCCCATCGTCACTCCCGTCAAGCGCGCGGCGGAGGATGAAGTTTTCGTGGCGCTCGCCGTCCAGTTCGAAGTCTGTGGAACCGGCGCGTCGGAAGCCATGGCTTTCGTAGAAGGCGATGGCATCGGCGTTTTCGTGGTTGACGGACAGCCAGGCGGCATCGGCACCGCGGCGCTGCAACGTTTGGAGCGCCCGGTTCAGCAGTTGCGTCCCGATGCCCCGCCGCAGGAAGTGTTCCTGGACGTAGAGCGTGGCAATTTCCGACTGTAGCCGTTCGTCGGACGGACACGGCGCGCTGAAGGCGAGGCGCACGTAGCCGACGAGATGGACGTCCTCGCAGCAGACGATGAACATCTGCTGCTTGTCCTCGAGGGCCTGAAGGAACTTGTCTGCCGTGAACTCCGATAGGACATAGGTCGAAAGTGCGGTCCGGACGCCGCGCTTCGCATAGGTATGGAGAAAAACCTGTGTCGTCAGCGCTGCCAGATTGGCGGCATCGTCTGCTACAGCCTCACGAAACTCCATTCCGCCTTCCCCTACACTCGGTGCTTTCCGGCGGTAGCCGATAGCATACTCCGGCAGAGAAGAGAGAGAGCCGTATTTCCTCCTTCGCTCCCCTATCCACGTTCGACGAGGACGGAGCATTTGGCGTGGCGGACGACGCGGTCGGCGGTTGCGCCGAGAAAGTAGTTCGACAGGTCGGGTATGTGAGATGAGACGATGAGGAGGTCTGCCTCATGTTCCTCGGCAGCTTTCAGGATCGCTGCTGCCGGCGAGCCGGTGCGGACTTCGACGAGAGCCGGAACAGCGAGGCGCTTGCAGAGATCCTGGAGCTTCAGGTCGGCGTCGCCGATAGCGTCGGTGACGAAATCCTGCGGCAGGTCGAGGATGAGAGAGCTCGGTATATCCTCCACGACATTCAACGCGACGATCTCGCCGCCGGCATCGAGCAGTTCCATCGCGCGCCGCAGCGCTGGCTCACCCTTCGCAAGGGTTCCGATATCGATGGCCACGATGATCTTCTTGTACATGCTTCTGCCCCTTTGGACGCCCCGTTGCTTTCCATGACCACCCTAACGGCGCTGACCCGACAATCCCTTGATCGAGGTCAAAGGCTGCCAGCGTCAACAAGGCCAGCGTCAACAAGGAATGCACGCTTCATCGTCAAAAACACATCTTCTGCGAACGACGGTTATCGGCCATATAAGATAGCGAAGGCGGTGGCGGGACCTCGGGTCCTGCCAGCCGTCCCATCGATGCCGCCTCGCGCGACGGATATAATACCCGGACACCGGGCAGGAGATTTCATGACCGAGACCGCACCGTCCTATGCGCTGACGCGCCCAGCCTATGTCGGCCAGTCGCATCTGGTCGTCAGCGACCTGCCACTGGTTTCCGGCTTCTACCAGTCTATGCTCGGCCTGAAATCGATGGAAAAAAGCGCCAGCGGCGAATTGCTCGGCGTTGGCGGAAAGCCGCTGCTGTCGCTCACCACCGACAAAGCAGCCAGGCGCGCGCCGCAGAATACCGCTGGCCTGTTTCACACCGCCTTCCTGCTGCCCAACAGGACCGAGCTGGCCCGCTGGCTGCGCCATGCTGCCCACAACAACGTGCAGCTGCAGGGCGCTTCCGACCATCTCGTGAGCGAGGCCATCTATCTCGCCGATCCGGAAGGCAACGGCATCGAGATCTATGCCGACCGCGCCCACGACCTCTGGAAGTTGCAGACCGACGGCATGATCGAAATGGCGACACTGGCGCTGGACCTGCAGAAGCTCTACGAAAGTGCGCCACAGGACAGCTGGAACGGCATGGCGGACGGCTCGGCCATCGGCCATATCCACCTGCAGGTCGGCAATATCCCGGAAGCGGATGCTTTCTATCGCGACGTCCTCGGCCTGAAGATCATGGCGCGCTATCCCGGCGCCAGCTTCTTTGCCAGCGGCGGCTATCACCATCATGTCGCGGCCAACATCTGGAACAGCCGTGGCGCCGGCGTCCGCGCGGAGAACATGACCGGGCTGTCCGACTACACGCTTCGCTTCAACGACAGCGCCGCTTTGGATGCAGCCGTCAGCAAGCTCGACGGCCTCGAAATCCGCCACGAAAAACGCGACGGCGGGGTGTCGCTGAGAGACCCCTGGGGTATCGGCCTGACGCTCACCGCATAGGGCGTTCCGCCCTCCCGGCGGGCAGTCGGCGGCGCTGTAGAAATCGCTGCCGATGCCGCAGAGCCGGCTACAACCTTTAGCTTACCGCTCTCGGGAACCCGCAGTGCGTTTGCGCGTTATGGCTGCGAGGCGCTGGGGCTTCCGGAACGTTCACAAAAATGGGCATTGCCAACGGTATACGTAAGCAGACACGCAAGATTGCCATAGAACGCGAGATGCGATTGAGCAGCTGGGCCAATTCGCTGAAACAGGCGACCGAGCAGATGGATGGTGGGGCACCCATGCGCCGGGTCGAGAAAGACGGGCTCGACGTCGCGTCCGCCTGGGCCATCATCGGCATTTTCCTGATCATGGCGGGAGCCGGCATCTATTTCATGTCGGTCATCCTCATTCCGGTGACGCTGGCAATCGTCGTCGGCATGATCCTCGGTCTGGTCGCCGAAAAGCTCAGCAAGCTCGGTGTCCCGCGCATTCTCAATGCGGTCCTTCTCTCGAGCTCCGTGGCGCTGATCATCTTCCTGATCATCAACAGCGTTGCCGGGCCGCTGGCAGCGCTGGCGAGCCAAGGGCCGGACATGGTGCAGAACTCGATCGACCGCATCATGCCGTTCCTGCAGAAAATCCACTGGCTGCACATCACGCCGAAGACATTCGAGAGCGGGCCGATGTCGGCAGGTGCCCTGATCGAGCATACCGGAAGCATACTGCACGTGGTCACCGCCAACCTGACCCCGGCCATCGTCCAGGGGCTGGTGTTCTTTGCGGCGCTGCTGCTTTTTCTGGTCGGCCGCGTCACTCTGCGCAAGGCGATCATCATGGCGTTCAAGGGCCGGCCTGAACGGCTGGCGGCGATCCGCGTCATCAATGCTGTCGAGCAGGTGCTGGGCTATTATTTCGCCACGGCCTCGCTGATCTATATGGGGCTCGGCGTGATCATGACGGCCATCGCCTATTTCGGCGGGCTCAGCATGCCAGCGTTGTGGGGCGTGTTCGCGTTCCTGTCGAGCTTCGTACCGTTCCTCGGGATTACGCTCATGACCGTCGCGGTCGCCATTGCCGGTGTCCTCACCCATGACAGCATCCTTATCGGCCTTATACCCGCAGCGATTTTCTTCTCGGTCCACCTGACTATGGAAAACCTCGTCTTCCCGGCGGTGATGGGTCGCCAGCTCGAGCTCAATCCCTTCGTCGTGTTCGTCGCCATCATCTTCTGGACATGGATGTGGGGCGCTGTCGGCGCGATGCTCGCCCTCCCCCTGTCGTTGATCGTCATGACCGTCATCAACGAAGTGTTCATCGAGGAAAAGCCGCAGCCGCAGCTTCCCTGACTGTTCTGCGCGCACGCCTTTTCCTGGAGCAAGAGACGAAATGCCGACCGACCTGCAGATGAACGCCACCGAACAGTCCGACCTCGTCACCGGCCGTGCCCCCTGGGGCCGGCTGGCTTTGCACCCGTGGTACAGCCCGTTGCGCGAAAGCCTCTCGGTCGACGTGGCCATCGTCGGCGGCGGGATCACGGGATCGCTGATCGCCGAACACCTCACAGCGCGTGGCTATTCCGTCTGTGTGATCGACCGCGAAGAACCGGGGCTCGGCAGCACATCGGCAAGCACGGCGATGCTGATGTGGGAGCTCGATACATCGCTTTCCGATCTTTCGCTCTCCTACGGCTATGACAAGGCGGCCGCGATATACCGGCGCAGCGTCGTTGCTGTCTCGGGGCTCAGCAAGCTGATCGAGCGGCTGCAGATCCCCTGCGGCTACCGACAGCGCTCGAGCCTTTATCTCACAAACAGCATCGGCGGCGCGCGTGAACTGCAGCAGGAACTGGCGCTCCGCAAGCGTGCCGGGTTGCCGGGCGAGTATCTGTCGCATCCCTACCTGATGACCGAATTCGAGATCGAACGCGACGGTGCGATCCTCTCTTCCGGCGCTGCGGAAGTCGATCCGCTGATGCTGGCCTGGGGACTGCTCGCAGTTGCCGTCAAGCGCGGCGCACAGCTGGTCAAGGCATCCGCCACGCGCATCCGCACGGAAGGCCGCTCCGCCGTCATCGAGACCGATGGCAACCACGTGATCGAAGCCCGGAACGTGGTGCTCGCAACCGGCTATGCGATGCCCGGCATTCCGATGCCGAAGCTGCATCGCGCCACCTCGAGCTGGGCGATGGCGACAGTGCCGCAGGACCCGAACAGGCTGTGGCGCGACCGCGCGCTGATCTGGGAGGACAGCCACCCCTACCTCTACATGCGGACCTCGGCGGACAATCGCATCATCATCGGCGGCGAGGACGATGCGACAGTGCTGCCTGCCCTGCGCGATGCCAAGATGGCCGACAAGATCGACACCCTCAGCGAGAAGCTGAAGCGGCTCTGGCCACAGGCAGACACCACCGCCGAATACCGCTGGTGCGGCACGTTTGGAGAAACGGTGGACGGCCTGCCGCTGATCGGCCCTGTCCCCGACATGCCGAACGTACTCGCTGCCTACGGTTACGGCGGCAACGGCATCACCTTTTCGTTCATGGCCTCGCTGATGATCGGCGCGCTTGTCGCAGACGAACGGCGCGACTGGTTCGACGATTTCGCGCTGGACCGCGAAGGCCCGACCTATCGGGGCTTTGCAAATGGCACCCCGATACCGGAGCGCGGGTTGCCGCTTTAGCGCGATGCCTGCTGGGTGGTGTTGTCGTCGCCCTGTACGGCGAAGTCCTGCAGCCGGACGAACTGGACGCCGCGCGCCTTGAGGTCGAGGATGCCCTTGACGACGCCTTCGCCGGAGGAATGGGTCGGCTGGTTGATGTGCGAGATCAGCACGTCGCCATCTTTGGCGCTGAGATACTGCTTCTCCACCACCGCGGCCGGCAGGGAGGCGCCGGCATCGCCGTTGATCGAATAGCCTGCCACCTCGAAGCCGAGCGCGCGGATCTGGGCGATGGCTGACAGGTCATACTTGGCGGTTGCGCCGCGAAACCAGTGGGCCTGCGGGATGCCATGGGCCAGCATCGCATCGGAGCCGCCTTGCACTTCCTGGGCGACGGCGGCCGGCGAACCGGCAGCGGCAATGCCGTAGACCAGCGTCGGGCGATCGACCGTCGGGATGTGGTTGAGGCCGTGGTTTTCAAGCTCGAACAGGTCCGAATGGGACATCATCAGCGCCAACGCATCCGGATTGGTGCGCAGCCAGCGGGCAGTGACGAAGATCGTCGCCGGTACATTCTGGTCGATCAGCGTGTTCAGAATCCGCATGTCGGTCTTGCCCATGCAGGCGTCGAAAGTCAGCGCCACGCGCGTTGCCGGCTTGCCGGCGCGCGCCACGTGCAGATGCGGTTCAACGAGTTTGACGCCCGGTGTGGAGGGGTTCGGCTTCGGGGCGAGCGGCGGGGAGACCAGCGCGGTTTGGACAGGCGCCACAGGGGCCGCCGGAAATGCGGAATTGGCGGACATGGCCGCGGGGATGGCGACAAGCAGGGCTGCGGAGGTCAGGAGCAATCGGATCATGGGGCAGCCACCGTGTCAGGGACATCTGATTTCAAAGGGCGCCGGAGCACCGGCCTCTGCAATCCCATGGCAAGGCGACCGATCTGTGGCGCGATGGCATTGCTTTACCGCCAAACCCGCCAGAAGCAACAGCTTTCGGCTTCGAACAGGCTTCAAATGCCTCAGTCGTAGAGATAATGCTTCTGCCAATCGTCCCTTGGCACTTTCTCGCCGATCTGGAAACTCAGCGATTTCACGTCGATCTGCTCCGGGCCCGTCACGCAGTCGTAGGTCAGGTGGTACCATTCGCCCTTGCTGCGAAAGACCGCGCCGGGTGCCTTGATCGTGTCTGCGGTCATCGCCGGGTCGCCGAAGGTGTAAGCGATGACCTTGTCGGGATGGTAGTCCTTCTCGGCGGCGATGCGCTTCATCGCCTCGGTATCGCAACTCTGTTCCAGGCGCTCGGCAGGATCGAGCTTTTCCAACTGCTTCTTGATGGCGGCATCGACGGCGTAGGAGGTCGTGGCGAGGCAAACGGCGGGGACGAGGACGCCGATGAATTTCAGCATGAAAAGCACTTCCTTGGTTCAAGTCAGACTGAACTGACAAGCGTTCGCGCAAACGCACGGTCGACTGCCGATCCAGATGTTTGTAACACTTCGTGAGTTTCGGAAATAATGTGGTGACATCATGGCGGGTGCGGCTGAACCTTGCCGTCATCCGCAGCCAACTGCCCGATCTTCGCACCGCGCCGCTGCGCTTATCGGCGACAAGTCGCTTGATCCGACACCGGCCGGTGTCTATCTCTCTGTCACCTCAGATCACCAGAAAGCGAACATACGTGTCGATATTCAAGCCTCTTCCGACCGCCCCCGTCGCGCCGAAGCGTCCGGTATCCGACACCCGCCACGGCATCACCCGGACGGACGATTATGCCTGGCTGAGAGCCGATAACTGGCAGGCGATGTTCAAGGATCCGTCCATCCTCGATGCCGACATTCGCAAGCATCTGGAGGCGGAAAACGCCTACATGAACGCGGCGATGGAAGACACCAAGGATATCCAGAAGGTACTGTTCGCCGAGATGAAGGGCCGCATCAAGGAGGACGATTCCTCGGTGCCGGTGAAGGACGGCCCGTTTGCTTATGGCACGCTGTTCGTCACCGGCGGCGAGCAGCCGCGCTATTTCCGCGAGGCGCGCGATGGCGGCGAGCGCAAGCTGATGCTGGATGGCGACAAGGAGGCATCAGGCAAGGGTTACTTCCGACTGGCTGGGCTCGACCATTCCTCCGATCACAGTTTCGGCATCTGGGGCTATGACGACAAGGGATCGGAGTATTTCACGCTCAAGGTCCGCGACCTCTCAACCGGCGAGGACTTGGCCGATGTCGTCGAGAATACCGGTGGCGGCGGCGTCTGGGCGCCCGACGGCAAAAGCTTCTTCTATTCGGCACTCGACGAGAACCACCGCCCGTCGAAGGTCTTCCACCACATCGTCGGCACACCGCAGGCGAGCGACCGGCTGGTCTATGAGGAGACCGATCCGGGCTTCTTCATGGGCGTCGGCGGATCTCTGCTCGACGACTACATCTTCATCGACATCCACGACCACGAGACATCGGAATATCGCATCCTCTCGACCAAGGACCTGATGGCCGAGCCGAAGCTGGTGGCAGCGCGCGAGGAAGGCATCGAATACGAGATCGCCGAGGGCGGCGACGTGTTCTACATCCTCACCAACGACGGCGATGCCCTCGACTTCAAGATCATGAAGGCGCCGGCAGCAACGCCCGAGAAGGAGCACTGGACGGAGGTCGTCGCCCACAAGCCGGGCGCGCTGATCCTCTCGCACATGGCCTATGCGCGTCACCTGATCTGGCTGGAGCGCAAGGACGGCCTGCCACAGATCATCGTGCGCGACCGCGAGAGCGGCGAAGAGCACGCCATCGGCTTCGACGAGGAGGCCTATTCGCTCGGCCTGCAGGGGGCTGCCGAATACGACACCGACACCATCCGCTTTTCCTATTCGTCGATGACGACGCCAAGCCAGCTCTACGACTACAACATGGTGACGCGCGAGCGCACGCTGCTGAAGACGCAGGAAGTGCCGTCCGGCCACGACGCCAACGACTACATCACGCGCCGCGTCTTTGCGCCCGGCTGGGATGGCGTCGAGGTGCCGGTCTCGCTGCTCTACCGCGCAGACACGCTGCTCGACGGCACCGCCCCCTGCCTGCTCTATGGATACGGCGCCTACGGCATGGCCATTCCCGCCAGCTTCAGCACCAATGCGCTGTCGCTCGCCGACCGGGGCTTCATCTATGCCATCGCCCATGTCCGGGGCGGCAAGGACAAAGGCTTTGCCTGGTATGAAGACGGCAAGATGGACAAGAAGACCAACACCTTCAAGGACTTCATCTCGGCGGCGGATTATCTGAGCGAGAAGAAGTTCACCTCCTACACGAAGATCATCGCGGAAGGTGGCTCTGCTGGCGGCATGCTGATGGGCGCCATCGCCAACATGGCACCGGAAAAATTCGCCGGCATCATCGCCGCCGTGCCCTTCGTCGACGTGCTCAACACCATGCTCGACGACACGCTGCCGCTGACCCCGCCGGAATGGCCGGAATGGGGCAATCCGATCGATTCAAAGGACGACTACGACCACATCGCCAGCTACTCGCCCTATGACAATGTCGGCGAGAAGCCCTACCCGCCGATCCTGGCGCTGGGCGGCCTCACCGACCCCCGAGTCACCTACTGGGAGCCCGCCAAATGGGTCGCGCGCCTGCGCGAAAAGACCACCGGCGACGCCCCTATCCTGCTCAAGACCAACATGGACGCCGGTCACGGCGGCGCCTCGGGGCGCTTCCAGCGGCTGGAAGAAATCGCATTCGAGTATGCGTTTGCACTGAAGGTCGTGGGGAGGATGTGAGGGGCGGCTACCCTCACAATAACGTGGCGCGGTCGTAAAAGGTTCACCCCTCGTCAGGCCCAGGCGCCATTGCCGGCATGTCAGCCCGCAAACATCGCTCCCAGTTCTTCTGCCGTGCCGTTCGGGAAGGTGGCATGGAGATGGGCGATGAAGGCGGAGACCTTGCTGCTCAGCAGGCGACGCGAGCTGTAGAGTACCCAGATGGCGGTTTCGGACGGGCTGACACTGCCCCAGGAGACAAGACGGCCACTGGCGAGGTCGCCTGAAATCAGCGACTTTGGCAGCAGTCCGGCGCCGGCGCCGGCCAGCACGGCATCGCGCACCATGATCATAGTCCCGAGGCGAAGGACCGGATCGGGCGCAAAGGTCCGGCCGCCGGCCGGATCTACGGTCGTCCAGGCCGCTCGTAGGCCGAACGATTCCAGCACGACGGCGGCAAGCGGTGGCGGCTGCTCGCCCTTGTCAGCCATCGGTGGCAACAGCGTCGGCACGGCTGCAAGCAGCAGGTCGTCGTGGAGGAAGCGGCGGCCTACCAACAATTCATCCGGCGCGGGATTGACCCGGATCGCCACGTCATACCCCTCTTCGACCATGTCGACATCGCGGTCTTCTGCCGTTACCTCCAGCCGCACCTCCGGATAGGCCTTGGCAAAGCCGGCAGCGATCCGACCCATCGCCATATGCGAAAACAATACCGGCGCGCTGACCCGCAGGCGGCCGCGCGGCTGCGCCGAGCCGTTGCTGACCTCATCGGCAGCCTCGGATATTTCCGCAAGCAGCCCACCGGTCTTTTCGTGCAGACGACGACCCTCGTCGGTCAGCCGCAGTGTCTTTGCTCCCCGTTCGAACAGCCGCACGCCAAGGGCCAGCTCCAGCTCGGCAACCCGCCGCGACAGCGTCGCCTTCGGCCGGCCGCTGGCCCGGCTGGCAAGCCCGAAACCGCCATGGGTGGCGACGAGATTAAAATCCGAAATCGCAAGCAGGTCCATCGGCATCATTCCATCAGTGAGACACCCCATCTATATTCTCGGACTACTTGCATGGCAATGGATCGATTAACTTCAGGTCGACATCACGGCGGCGCACTCACGCGACCGGTGGCGATCTCGAAAAGGAGTATGAGCATGACAATCTTTGTTGTTGGAAGCACCGGAAACCTCGGCAGGCAGGTGGTGGCTGGACTGGCCGCCAGAGGCGCGGATGTGCATGCGCTGGCCCGCGATCCGGCAAAGGCGAAATTCCCGGCCGGCGTAACTGTCATCAAGGGCGACCTGATGGATATCGATACGATGCGCGCCGCGCTGGCAGGCGTCTCGACGCTGTTTCTGCTCAACGCAGTGACGCCGGACGAAGTCACGCAGGCACTGATCACCCTCAACCTTGCCCGCGATGCCGGCATCGAGCGGATCGTCTACCTCTCGGTCATTCACAGCGACCTCTACACCAACGTGCCGCATTTCACCGGCAAATTCACCGTCGAGCGAATGATCGAGCAATTCGACATGGCGGCCACCATCCTGCGTCCGGCCTATTTCATCGACAATGACGGGCAACAGAAGACGGCGCTGATCGAGCACGGCGTCTACGGCATGCCGATTGGCAGTCGTGGCCTGTCGATGGTGGCGACCCGCGATATCGCCGATCTGGCGGTCATCGAACTGCTGCGCCGCGAGCGCGCCCCAGACCCGCTACCACGCACGACGATCAACGTCGTCGGCCCGGACAGCCTGACGGGCGAGCGGGTCGCGGCGATCTGGTCGGATGTACTTGGCAAGCCGATTGCCTATGGTGGCGACGATACCGGAGCGTTCGAAGCGATGTTGAAGCAATTTTCGCCAAGCTGGGCCGCCTACGATCTCGCCCTGATGGCCCGCCGCTTTCAAAGCGACGGCATGATCCCTGACGCCGGCGACGTCGAACGGCTGGAGGCCATGCTCGGCCGGCCGCTGACATCCTATCGTGCCTTTGCAACCGAGACAGCCGCTGTCTGGGCAAAGGCCTGAGCAAGCTGCAGCACCCATCAAGGAGTTGATCCCATGAAAATTCTCGTCGTCGGCGCCACCGGGGGAACCGGCCAGGCCATCGTTCGTACCGCACAAGCGCAGGGCCACAGCGTCGTCGCCCTGGTGCGCTCAAGACAGAAGGCAGCGCAGCTTGAAGGAGCGGTGCTCTTCGACGGCGATGCCCGCGACGAGGCCGCGCATTTTGCCGCACTCGACGGCTGCGACGCGGTGATCAGCGCACTCGGCACCGGCATCGGGCCGGTCAAGGAAATCACGCTGCTGTCGCAATCGACAGCAGCGCTGATCGCGGCGATGAAACGCCGCGGCGTGCGGCGTCTTGTCTGCATCACCGGCATGGGTGCCGGCGACAGCAAGGGTCACGGCGGCTTCGTCTATGACCGGCTGATCCAGCCGATCCTGCTCAGAAAGGTCTATCAGGACAAGGACCGGCAGGAAGCCGTGATCCGCGAGAGCGGCCTCGACTGGGTGATCCTCCGGCCAGCCGTGCTCAACGACAAGCAGGAAGCGCAGACGGTGCAGGCACTGACCGATCTGTCCGGTTTCCACGGCGGATCGATTTCACGGCAAAGTGTGGCAACGTTCGCGGTGGCACAATTGACGGAGGATCGGTGGCTGCGAAAGGCGCCGGTGATTTTCGCTTAGCGACGGCAGCAGATTTCAGCGCCTCTGGCCCCACGCCGTATTGCCCTACGCCCGCTCCTCCCAGACCCGGGCCAGTTCCACCAACGTCTTCACCGCTTTTTCCATGTCCTGCCGGCTCACCCATTCCAAGGGTGAGTGGAAGGCATGGCCGCCGGCGAAGATGTTGGGGCATGGCAGGCCCATGAAAGACAGGCGAGAGCCGTCGGTGCCGCCGCGGATACTGCCGCGTACCGGCTCCATGCCAGCCCGGCGGATCGCTTCGACGGCGTTTTCCATGATCTCGGGGTGACGATCAAGCACCTGCTTCATGTTGCGGTATTGCTGTTTGACCGTGAACGTGTGGGTCGAGCCCGGATAGTCTTTCAGGACGGTTTCGACCAGCGTTTTCAGCATCTCTTCCTTGGCAGAAAGGCCGGCATCGTCGAAATCGCGGACGATCAGGCTGATGGTCGCTTTTTCCATCGAACCGGTGACGGCAACGGGGTGGACGAAGCCATCCCTGCCCGATGTTGTTTCCGGTGCCTGGTCCTTTGGCAGGCCGGCCACGATGGCGCTGGCGATCTTGATGGCGTTTTCCATGCGCCCCTTTGCAAAGCCCGGATGGATGGCAACGCCGGCAATGGTGATCTCGACGCCATCGGCGGAGAAGGTCTCGTCCTCGATATGGCCGGCGGTCTCGCCATCCACGGTGTAGGCGAAGGCGGCTCCGAGCTTTTCGAGATCGACCTTGTCGGCGCCCCGGCCGACTTCCTCGTCCGGCGTGAACAGCAGCTTGATCGTGCCGTGGCGGATGTCGGGGTTGTCGATGAGCGTCCGCGCCGCCGTCATGATTTCGGCCAGCCCCGCCTTGTCGTCGGCGCCGAGCAGCGTCGTGCCGTCTGTGGTGATGATGTCGTTGCCGATCTGGTCGGCCAGCGCCTTGTGCTCTCTGACGCGGATAACGCGCGCGGGATCGCCGACGAGCGTGATATCGCCGCCCTGGTAGTTCTCGATCAGCTGCGGCTTGACGTCGGTGCCTGTGAAATCCGGTGCGGTGTCCATGTGCGAGCAGAAGCAGATGACCGGCACATTCTTGTCGGTGTTGGCAGGCACCGTCGCGTAGACATAGCCGTGCTCGTCGAGATGGGCATCCTCCATGCCCATGGCCAGCAGTTCCGTCACCAGCAGCCGGCCGAGCGTCTTCTGCTTTTCGGTGGTCGGCTGGGTCGAGGAACTTGCGTCCGACTGGGTGTCGATGACGACGTATCGGAGGAAGCGGTCGGTGACGGTATCGGTCATGGGATCCAGTCCAGTGAATGTTTTCGGGCTGGACCATAACCTGCGTCGTCGGCGCGGTGAATGCGTTTTTCGCCTTTCCCAAGGCGGTTTATGGAAATCCCCGGTTTATTACGGAAATGTTGAGATACCGCGCCAACATAACGGGGCCGCTTCGCCGCGCTATTCATCAAGCTTGACGTCGATTGCGGCGGAGGCAGGGGATTGCAAGGATTGGCATCGCAATCGGCACGGCGCCGGATAAGGTTCGGACAGGCGTGCATTCTTGCACTCGCCTGCCTGGCGATGCTCACCGGCTGCGTCGGCAACGCGCGCGTCACCTATGTCAGGCAGGACGCCGTGCAGGCGCAGGTGGCGGGGTTCAACAATATCCGGACCTATCTCGATGCCAGTCCGACCGAGCTTGCCGGCGTGAAAGGCTGGGAGCCGCCGGCGACGGCAAAGAAGCTGGATTACCTTGTTATTTCAGGCGGCGGATCGGGCGGCGCCTTCAGCGTCGGCGTGCTAGATGCCTGGACGAAACTTGGGACCCGGCCGAAATTCGACATCGTCAGCGGCGTCAGCACCGGCGCCCTGATCGCTCCTTTCGCTTTCCTCGGATCGTCCTACGACCCGCCTCTGGTCAAACTCTATACCAGCGGTGTCGCCAGCGACCTGGTGGACCGGCGCTGGCTGCCCAACGCCATACTCGGCAAAAGCCTGCTGAAGCAGGAGCCACTGCGACGCATGGTCGAGGAATACATTACGGCGGATGTCATGCGGGCCGTAGCCACGGAGCATAAGGCCGGCCGGCGACTGCTGGTGCTGACGTCGAACCTCGATTCGCAGCGTCCGGTGGTCTGGAACATGGGGGCGATTGCGGCCAGTGGCCAGCCGGATGCGCTGAAGCTGTTCCAGGATGTGCTGATCGCCTCGGCCAGCGTGCCGGGTGTCTATCCCGCCGTGATGATCAAGACCCATGTCGGCAACCGCTCGTTTCAGGAAATGCACTCGGATGGCGGCTCGGCATCGCAGGTGCTGACGATCCCCGATGCCGTGCTTGCCGAAGCAGACGGCCATCCGCCAAAAAAGCCCCGTGATTTCAACGTCTATGTGCTGATCAACAACGCACTGATGCCGGAATTTTCAAATACGGCCGACAGCACGTTGCCGGTCATGGCGCGCGCCTATGCGATGCTGATAAAATCGCAGACGCGGGCCTCGGTGATGGCTTTTTATGAATACGCCATGCGGACGGGTATCAATTTTCACCTCGCCTCGATCGACAGGCAATATGCCTACAGCATGTCGGACCCGTTCAACGCGACCTACATGCGGTCGATCTTCGAACTCGGCTCTTCCGAGATGCTCGCCGGCAAGCTGTGGAAGCAGAAACCGATATTCTCGGCAGAGCAGCCGACCGTCGTGGCGACAAACTAGCCGATGGCATCGGGTGGTTGACCCGATCCACGATTCCGCTTGATCGAAGCCCGGATTTGCGGCCTGTAGGCACCGACCTTGAAATGCGACGGAGCAAGTTTGGTGAGAGCAGGCATTCTGACGGGCATCTGGGCCCTGGCCCTGACGCTGGTACCCATCGCCGCGATGGCGGACTGGCAGGCCGTCGAGACGACAAGGCCCTATGCGATCTCCGGCAAGACGACGCCCGAGCTTTACGCCTCGATCGGCGCTCGAGGCCCGGAGTTGGGCGGCAGCCGCGTGATCGCGCATACGACGTTCAAGCTGACCTGGACACGCAACTACCAGCCACAGGCGTCGTCCTGCGTGCTGGTCTCGGCCGTACCGAAGCTGACGATCATCTACACGTTGCCAAAACCGTCTTCGCCTCTGCCGCCCGACGTCAATGCCAAATGGCAGACCTTCATTGCCGGCGTCGCCGCGCACGAAAAGGTGCATGGCGGCTTCATTCGCGACATGGTGCACGAGATCGAGGCGACCAGCATCGGCTTTACCGTCGCCAACGATCCCGACTGCCGCAAGATCCGCGTCGAGCTTACGAAGCGCCTGGGAGAGATCTCCGCCCGCGAACGCCAGCGCAACCGCGATTTCGACAAGGTGGAAATGGGCCAGGGCGGCAAGATGCAGCAGCTGATCCTGGCGCTGGTGAACGATTAGGCGGGACCCTCGGGGTCCGGGCGGCGGTCCGTGAACAAGGTCTCGTAGTCGCACCCCCCGGAGACGATGTTGGTGATCCAGACGATGTCTGCCTCGACGCGGTAGAGGATGACAACCCGCCGCTCGAAGACTGCCATCCGGATACCGGCACCGAGGTCTTCGCGCAGTACTCCCGCGTTCGGGGCGTGTCCTATCCGTTCGCATCGGGCATAGAGACGGTCGATATATGCGCGTGCCGTCTCGATATTCTGGCTTCGATCGAGAATGTAAGCGGCAATGTCGAGCAAATCCTCATCGGCCTGAGGGCGGTATCTGACAATCAGGCGATCCATAAATCACCGGCGACTTTCGAAGAACGCCTCGATGTGCGCCTTGACTTCCGCCCCCGTTAAATCGGGTCGTGGATCGTCTATCGAAGCCTGGACCCGGGCGCGGAGGGAAGAGATGCGCGCGGCGTAATCTTCGTCCTGCTCGACAAGCGCCCTTATCGCCGCTTGAACCACCTCGCTGGCCGAACCATAGGTCCCTGCCTCGACCCGCGCATTGATGGCCTCGACCATCTCGGCGGGGAGCGTGATGCTGAGTTTCTGGTTCATGGCTGGAGCGCCTTCCGGTTGAGACGTTAACGTAAGACCAAACAGCGGGCCGAACAAGCGCCTTGCAGCCGCCCGGGCGGCGCCCTACCTTTCCCTCATGAGCTCATCCATTCAAGACAGCGCGGCGCCTGCTGCAACATTTCCGTTCGACAACAGCTATGCCCGGTTGCCGGAGCACTTTTTCGCCCGGCAGCTGCCGTCAGCGGCGGCGGCGCCTTTGCTGCTGATGCTGAACGAGCCGCTGGCGATCGAGCTCGGGCTCGATGTGGCGGCGTTGCAGCGGGACGGTGCCGAGATCTTCTCCGGCAACATCGTGCCTGATGGCGCCGATCCGCTGGCGATGGCATATGCCGCGCATCAGTTCGGCGGGTTCGTGCCGCAACTTGGCGACGGGCGGGCAATCCTGCTCGGCGAGGTCATCGATATCAACGGCAGACGCCGCGACATACAGCTGAAGGGTGCCGGACAGACGCCGTTTTCGCGGCGCGGCGACGGGCGGGCGGCGCTTGGGCCGGCCCTGCGCGAATATGTGGTCAGCGAAGCCATGCATGCGCTGGGCCTGCCGACCACAAGGGCGCTGGCGCTGGTATCCACCGGCCAGCCGGTCTACCGCGAGACGGCGTTGCCGGGCGCTGTTTTCACCCGGGTGGCTGGCAGCCATATCCGCGTCGGCACGTTCCAGTTCTTTGCCGCGCGCGGCGATGTCGAGGGCACGCGGGCGCTGGCCGACTATGTCATCGAACGGCATTATCCGCACGCGCGCGACAGTATCCGCCCCTACCTGGCGCTGTTCGAGGCGATCATCGAGCGGCAGGCGGCGCTGATTGCCGGCTGGCTGTGGGTCGGCTTCATCCATGGGGTGATGAACACCGACAATATGACTGTCTCGGGCGAGACCATCGATTTCGGGCCCTGCGCCTTCATGGACGAATACGATCCGGCCACCGTGTTCTCGTCGATCGACAGGCAGGGGCGCTATGCCTATGCCAACCAGCCTGGTATCGGCCAGTGGAACCTGGCGCGGCTCGGCGAAACCCTGCTGCCGCTGTTCGACGACGATCCCGACACGGCGGCGTCGCTCGCCAACGAGGTGATCAAGGGGTTTGGCCCGCGCTTCCAGGCCCATTGGCTCGCCGGCATGGGCCGCAAGATCGGTCTTGGCGGCGAAGAGGATGGCGATCTGGATCTCATCCAGGCGTTGCTGGCCCTGATGCAGGCGGAGAAAGCCGATTTCACGCTCACCTTCCGCCGGCTTGCTGCTGTCGCCGAGGACGACGCCGCCACGGCGGCGTTTGCGGCAACATTCGAGAACCCGGATGCTGCCCTGCCCTGGCTCCACCGCTGGCGGGAGCGCCTCTCACGCGATCCGCAGACGGCTGCACAGCGTGCCAAGGCCATGCGCTCGGTCAATCCCGCCTTCATCCCGCGCAACCACCGAATAGAGCAGGCAATCGTCGCTGCCGTAGAGGAAGGCGACCTCTCCTTGTTTCATGCGCTGCTGGATGTGCTCGCGAAGCCCTACGAGGACCAGCCTGCCTTCGCAGCCTACGCCGAGTCACCGAAGCCGGCAGAGCGGGTTATGCAGACGTTCTGTGGGACCTGAGGTAGGGGCAGAGGACCGTCAAACGCACTGGCCCCCTGCTTGCTTGAGCGCCTACATACCGAATTTTGTGAAAGTAATTGCGGGATAGACGTCCGGCATGGCGCTTCTCATAAGGTCGCGCTCGGCGGATGTGGCTTCCATTCCCACCACACGGGGATCGCTGCGCGTTCCTGTCAGCCGAACATACCCCGCGTCAACAATCTGACCCTGGCCAATCGTGATTGTGCTCTCACCTCCAAAAGGAGCGACATAGCTCAATGCTCGACCGAAGACGCCATCGGTGTCACCTCCCGCTTCGATGGTCATGTCTCCATAGCTGCAATTTGCGTACGTAATGGCGTAGCGACCAGGCTCCACGGCCACGAACCATCTCTCATATCTTTGTGCGGTCGCGGCGAACAGCTGACCGAGAGACAGTTTGTTTGGATTTGGCAACCGATACGCGGCCGCAGAACTGACGGACACAGGCGGCTCCGTTTCGTCAGGCTTACCCGCCTTGATCTTGCGTAGAGTGATGTAACCGCCACAATTCACATCGCCCAACAACGGGGAATCGATCATTCGGACGAGAAGGAGAGAGCCCTTCTGTTTCTTTTTTGCGAAAATCTGGGCCGATCCTTGCTGTTGCTGGGCGGCAACCTTGGCTGGGTCGGGAGTCCCAGCGCAACCGGCCAAAAACCCGAGACCCACCCATAGGCCAACAGTTCTTAATCGCATCTCCGGGTTCTCTTTCTCTGTAAGCGCCAATTTCCGACACGGTTTCGCATCGAGACCTGTGGCACATGAAGTGCCCATTTCAAATAGGTGGACAGCAAAATACATAGCCAGGCTACCTTATTTTGATTGTGGCTATTGAAAGGCACGGATGACACGCTATCTGCGTCGCTGACAGGGCCGGCTTTCGGCCCCACATGCCGTGCGCGCTCTCCGGCGGCGCGGCTCCCTCTCAGCGGAGATTGCTCGATGGCGGTCACGATTACCTCCCTTCTTTTCATTTTGATCGGGCTTGCGCTCGGCGGCGGCGGAGGCTGGCTGGTTGCCCTTGGCGGCAGTCCCTTCTACCTGTTTGCCGGTGTGATGTTCATCGTCACCGGCGTCCTGCTGTGGATGCGCCGTTCGTCCGCTCTCTGGGTCTATGCCGTCCTCGTTCTGGCAGCACTTGGCTGGGCGGTCTGGGAAGTCGGCTTCGACTGGTGGCAGCTCGGGCCGCGTGGCGGTCTGATTATCGTGCTTGGCCTCTGGCTGCTGACACCGTGGATCCGCAAGCCGCTCGGCTTCCGCAGCCCGACCGGCCATACCTATGGCGCCAACCCCTGGCCGCTCGCCATTCCGGTGATCATCGCCGTGCTTGTTGCCGGCTATTCGATGACAACGGATCCGCATGACCTAGCAGGCGCCCTGCCGACCGAGGTTGCCGCCAATGCCCCGATGGGCGGCGACATGCCCGATGGCGAATGGCACCAGTATGGCCGCACGCCATACGGCCAGCGCTACTCTCCCCTTGCCCAGATCACGCCGGCCAATGTCGCCGACCTGAAGCTTGCCTGGCAGTACCAGACCGGCGATGTGAAGCGCCCGGACGACGTCGGCGAAACCACCTATCAGGTGACGCCGCTGAAGGTTGGAGACAGCCTCTATCTCTGCACGCCGCACAATCTGGCGATTGCGCTGGACGCGGCCTCGGGCAAGGAAAAATGGCGCTACGACCCCAATTCCGGCATGAACCCGAACCGACAGCATCAGACCTGCCGCGGTGTCAGCTACTATCACGACGTGGCCGCCCAGCCCGGCTCGGCCTGCGCCGAGCGCGTCTACCTGCCGACCTCGGACGCTCGCCTGATCGCGCTGGATGCCGCCAACGGCAAGGTCTGCGAGACGTTCGCCAACAAGGGTACGCTCGATCTCGGCCAGGGCATGAAGTACAATCCGGCCGGCTACTATTACTCGACCTCGCCGCCTGTCGTCGCCAAGGGCATGATCATCGTCGGTGGTGCCGTCAACGATAACTACTCGACGCAGGAGCCATCCGGCGTCATCCGCGCATTCGACATCAACACCGGCGCCCTGGTGTGGAATTTCGACAGCGGCAATCCTGACGTGACGACGCCGCTGCCGGCCGGCCAGACCTACACCACGAACTCTCCGAACAGCTGGTCGGTCTCCAGCGCCGACGAAGCCCTCGGCCTCATCTACGTGCCGCTCGGCAACAAGGTGCCGGACCAGCTCGGCATGGGACGCAGCCCGAGCGTCGAGAAGTTCTCGTCGTCGATCGCAGCCCTCGATCTCGCCACCGGCCAGGTCAAATGGGTCCAGCAGTTCGTCCACCACGACCTCTGGGACATGGACGTGCCGGCTCAACCGTCGCTGATCGATATCACCCAGAAGGATGGCACCACCGTTCCGGCGCTCGTCGGCGCGACCAAGCAGGGCGATATCTACGTGCTCGACCGGCGCACCGGCGCGCCTGTCATCCCGTTCAAGGAAATTCCTGCTCCGGGCGGCACCATCCCCGAGGATCATGCATCGCCGACGCAGCCGATTTCCGACCTGACCTTCAGCCCGCCGCCACTGCAGGAGAAGGACATGTGGGGCGTCTCGCTGTTCGACCAGCTTGCCTGCCGCATCAAGTTCCACGAACTGCGCTATGAAGGCCGCTATACGCCGCCATCGCTGCAGGGATCGCTGATCTATCCCGGTAACTTCGGTACCTTTAACTGGGGCAGCGTTGCCGTCGATCCGGAACGCCAGGTGATGTTCGGCATGCCGACCTACCTCGCCTTCACATCGCAGCTCGTGCCGGCCAGCCAGATCCCGCCGAAGGGTCAGGACCAGAAAGGCAGCGAACAGGGCCTCAACCGCAATGACGGCGCGCCTTACGGCGTCTTCATGGGACCGTTCCTCGGTCCGCTGAAGATCCCCTGCCAGGCTCCGCCATGGGGCTATGTCGCCGGCGTCGACCTGAAGACCGGCAAGACCGTCTACAAGCACAAGAACGGTACGACGCGCGACATGACGCCACTGCCGCTGGCCTTCAATGTCGGCGTTCCCGGCATCGGCGGCCCGATGATTACCAAGGGTGGCGTCGTGTTCATGGGAGCAGCGGTTGACAACTATATCCGCGGCTACGACCTGACGACCGGCAAGGTGCTCTGGAAGGGCCGCCTTCCCGCCGGCGGCCAGTCGACGCCGATGACCTACACGGCAGGCGACAACAAGCAGTATGTGCTGATCGTCGCCGGGGGCCACGGATCCATCGGCACCAAGCCCGGCGACTACGTCATGGCCTATACGCTGCCATAACGCAGGCGTCGCTATCGCCAGAAATCATCTCCTCCCCGTTGGCAACGACGGGGAGTTTTTTGTGGCGGGACGCCCTGAGCCACAAGGCCCGGACAGGTTTGCCGTGGCAGGGTGGGCATCAGATTTCAGGAGATACGATCATGAAGGTACACAGCAGCCAAAGCAGTTACAGTGCGCCGCTCCTCAGCCAGTCCTATACGGACTCCGACGACGACACGCCCTTCGTGTTGCCCGACGACGAAGACAGCAGCGAGAAGAAGACTGCACCGTCAATCAGCAGCGCCGGCGTTGCCAACTCGATTTCATCCTTCTTCTGGCAGAGCCAGTCGGGCGGATCGACCACCGATGCGACCACTGCGGCAGCCGCCGACGGCACGGATGCGACGGACAGCGGCAGCGCCGCCGGTTCTGACGATGACGACGATATCCTGTCGCAATTCTCCAGATGGGCGGACATGACGCCGGCGGACAAGATCCGCTCGCAATATCTGGAACAGCAGAACATGACGGAAGAGCAGTTCTCGCAACTGCCGGCCGACCAGCAGAAGGCCATCAACGACCAGATCGCCAGCCAGATAAAGCAGCAGGCAGGCGCCAGCATGTCCGCTACAGGCGAGGACGAAAGCGACGGCGGAAGCGCTGCGGTTTCACTCGGCTGATTGCCGCATTCATCAGGTGAAGTCGCTACGGGAAAGATTCGCATCTCTCCCGTAGCGCTTTGAATTTACAGTACTTACTGCTCTTCGGCCGAACTGCCGACCATGCCGGCGACCATTTTTCCGATCTCGGCAAAGACGGCGTTGATCTCGGCCGTCGGTGCCGTTGCATCAGCGATGTAGGCGGCCACCAGGATGGGGCCGCGCTCGGGCGGCCAGACGATGGCGATGTCTGCGGCCATGCCTTGAGCCCCGGTGCCGGTCTTGTCGCCCACCTTCCATTCCGCAGGCAGGCCGGCGCGCAGGCGATCCTTGCCCGTGGTGGCGGCGACCAGCCAGCCCGTCAGCATCGTACTCGAGGCATCCGACAGCGTGTTGCCGAGGGTCAAGAGGCCAAGCGTATCGAGCATGGCGTCCGGTGTGGTGGTGTCGCGCGGATCGTCCTTCTTCGCCTCGTTCAATTCCGGCTCGCGGCGGTCCAGGCGGGTTTCGGTATCGCCGGTCGTGCGCAGCCAGTCGGTCAGCGCCGCCGGGCCGCCGAAGCTGTCGAGGAGAAGATTGGCGGCAGTGTTGTCGCTGACGGTGACTGCCGCCTCGCACAACTCCGCAATGGTCATGCCATCGGTTGCCGCGTGCTTTTCGGCGACCGGCGAATAGGCAACGAGCGCCTCCTTGCCGAAGCTGACGCGGCGATCGAGCTTTTCCTTGCCCTGGTCGACACGGGCAAGCACGAAGCCTGCCGCCAGCGCCTTCCAGGTGCTGAACATCGGAAAGCGTTCCGTCTCGCGGTTGCCGAGCGAAATATTGGTTTCGGTGTCGAGAACGGCGACGCCAAGCCGTCCGCCGGTGCGCTTTTCGAGCGCTGCCAGCTGGGCGCCGGCATCCTCCTCGGTCTTGTCGGACGGCGGCGCCGGCTGTTCCGGCACGGGGGGCGCCGGGTCTTGCGGCACGACGGGCGGCGGGGTTGTTTGCGCCATCAATTGCTGCGGCAGCAGGGCCGCCATGGGGCCGAGAATGGCCGAGCCCAGAAGCAGGCGACGGGTGATGGATGCAGGCATGCTTTCCTCCGAAAGGTTCGTATTCCCCCACCTAACGAGGGAATATGGCGCGGGTCTGGCGCAGGTGGCGCGTGGGTGAGCGTAGTTTCCCCAAGTACCCGCCCTGCCCCGCAAATTTCAACAGGCGGGAGCCTTCCAGGGCGCTCGCCCTTTGTCGCCGTTCAGCCAGCGACTCCTTCGACGATGAAGACGCGATAATCGGCACCCTTGAAGCGGTGCTGGACGGCTTCCTGGTAAAGCGGGCTGTCGTACCAGGCCTGCGCTGCTTCCATGGTCGGAAACTCGAGGATGACGGACCCGTCGACTGCGGCGCCCTCCAGCGTCTTGACGGCCCCGTAGAAGGCCAGCGGCTTCATCTCACGCCCCTCCGCCGCCCGCGGCGCCATCTTGCCATAGGTGGCGAATTCTTCCGGATCGGTAATCCGGTCGCGCACGAAAACCACATAAGCACTCATTTTTCTGTCCTTTCGCTCTTGGTCGGTAACAGCCCATCTATGGCAGATCATCCCGATGGCGATGGGTCAACTGACGGAATTTTGATCTCCACCATGAACACCAACTGACCTTGCCGCCGGACAGTCATTGGCGCCAAACCCCAGGGCGCCCTATTCTCCCACCGGAACCTGCTTGACAAAATTCCAGGCAAAATTATTGTAATGTTATAACGTATATTGAGGTTGGCGATGAATTCGAGACTTCCCGTTACCGTCCTGTCCGGCTTCCTTGGTGCCGGCAAGACCACGCTGCTCAATCATATCCTCGGAAACCGTGAGGGAATGCGGGTTGCGGTGATCGTCAACGACATGAGCGAGGTCAATATCGATGCGGCGCTGGTGCGCGATGGAGGCGCCAATCTTTCGCGTACCGACGAGCAGCTGGTTGAGATGACCAACGGCTGCATCTGCTGCACGCTGCGCGACGACCTGCTGAAAGAGGTACGCCAGCTCGCCGAGCAAGGTCGCTTCGACTATCTGCTCATAGAATCCACCGGCATTGCCGAGCCGCTGCCGGTTGCCACCACCTTTGAATTCCGCGACGAGGCCGGCGAAAGCCTCTCCGATATTGCCAGGCTCGACACGATGGTGACCGTCGTCGACGCCGCCAACCTGCTCAAGGACTATGGATCGTCAGCTTTCCTTGCGGATCGAGGCGAAACGGCGGGCGAGGAAGACAACCGGACGATTGTCGATCTGCTGGTCGAGCAGATCGAATTTGCCGACGTGGTCGTCCTCAACAAGGTCGGCAGTGCAACGCAGGCGCAGCGCGATGCCGCGAGGAAGATCATCGTCGGGCTCAATCCGGACGCACGCTTGATCGAAGCGGATTTTGGTGCGGTTGCTCCCGGCGACGTTCTCGGAACCGGCCTCTTCAACATCGAAAAGGCAGAGACGAACCCGCTCTGGTTCAAGGAGCTTCATGGCTTCAAAGACCATATTCCGGAAACTGCGGAATATGGCATCCGCTCCTTTGTCTATCGTGAAAAGCGCCCCTTCGACCCCGCAAGGCTGCGCGCATTTCTGGATCGACCATGGCCGGGTGTGGTGCGCTCGAAGGGTTTCTTCTGGCTGGCGACGCGTGCGAACCATGTGGGCGAACTCAGCCAGGCGGGTGCCATGGTTCGAACCGCGAACATGGGTCTCTGGTGGGCATCGGTGCCACGCGAGCGCTGGCCTCAGGATGCGGATACCGTGCGGCTGATGGAAACCTATATCGACCCGGTCTGGGGCGACCGCCGGCAGGAAATCGTCTTTATCGGCGCCGATCCGATGGACGAAGACTGGATCAGGCAGCAACTCGATGCCTGCCTGATAAAAGCCGATGCCTTCACGCCCGAAAGCTGGCGCGATCTTCCCGACACGTTCGAGCCATGGGGGCGCTGAGTCGGTCGAGCCTGAGATCAGCCGCATTTGCGCTTGCCGCGACTCACGACGGTGGCTAGTCTTTGGGGAAGGCTAGGCCCGCGCCTCCCCCCTCCATTCGGGGAAGCATCATACATGCAGGGTGACAAACGTTCATCGAACCATCTGTTCGGGCATCGCATGCGGAGGGTTTGCGTTTTTGGCTCGCAATGGAGGTTACGCATGAAACTTTCTGCACCCATATTCCAGCTGAAGCGGCGGGCAAAGCTGATGGCCCGGAGCTCTGGCGTTCCGCTCAACCAGGCGCTCGACCAGATTGCCCGCGACGAGGGGTTTGCCCGATGGAGCATGCTCTCGTCGCGCATGGCCGTCCGGTCGTTGTCGGAAACGATATTGTCCAGGCTCGAAAACGGTGACCTGCTGCTGGTGGCGGGGCGACCGGGACACGGCAAAACCAGCCTCGGGCTGCAGCTTCTGGTGGATGCCATCGGCGACGACAGAAGGGCGGTGTTTTTCACGCTCGAAATGACGGAGCAGCAGGTGCGCAAGCATATCGGCGTGCTCGAAAAGGACGATCGCACCGATTGCGACAGGCTGGAGGTCGTCACGTCCGACGATATCAGCGCGGATTACGTCATCCGGCATCTGGCAGGGTCCAAGCCTGGAACGATCGCGATCATCGACTACCTGCAGATTCTCGACCAGAACCGCCAAAAACCCGTGCTCTCCGAGCAGATTGCCGCACTGGGCAGTTTTGCGAAGGAGACAGGCATCGTCCTCGGATTCATCTCGCAGATCGACCGGTCGTTCGATGCCGAGAGCCGGCGCCTGCCGGATATCTCCGATATCCGCCTTCCCAACCTCATCGACCTCGGCCTCTTCACCAAGGCATGCTTCCTGCACAATGGCGAGGCTCAGTTGCAGGCCGTGGCGTGAGTCCTCGGGTCTAGCCCGAGGATGACGATCCGGAGGGGTACCTCGGGCCCGAGGATGACGATGCGGAGGGTGGCTGAATGACACCTGGCGGATCGGCGTTGCCTTGGCTGTCTTCGCAAGAGGAAGATCGAACCTGTGAACAGTCTGTCGCCGCCGGTCGGCTTGGCGGCGGCAGAGTGTCGCGCTATGGGGTTTTTTTTCAAGAGTATCGGCGGACGCTGCTCATCAACCGACAAAGCCCAACCACCGGAGAAGATTATGAAACAGCAACTATCCTCCGCCCAGCCCTACGTGCTCAGCCTCCTGCGCATCGTCTTTGGCCTGGTCATCTTTTCGTTCGGCACTGCCAAGATATTCCATTTCCACGCCGGCGTCTTCATGCCGCCGGAGGGCTCGCTACCATGGGTCGCGGGGCTGATCGAGCTTATCCTCGGCTTCCTGTTCCTGATCGGCTTCCAGACACGGGTCGTGGCCTTCGTGCTCAGCGGCGAGATGGCGGCCGCCTACTTCATCGCCCACTTTCCGAAGAGCTTCTTCCCGACCGAAAACGGCGGCTATGCTGCCGTCGTCTTCTGCTTCCTGTTCCTCTACTTCGTGACATCGGGCCCAGGCCCTGTCAGCGTCGACGCAAAGCTGCGCCAGGACTAGTCGACGTTATTCGAAAGCTGCAGACACGGATCAGCCCATTGCACGCAAATGCAATGGGCTGATTTCGTTCGGAGAGTTGACGAAAGCCGGGAGAGCAGCAGCCTCAGTGGCTGTGTGCGGCGGCAGGCTTATGGTCGTGGCTATCGCCGGCGGCGTGGTCGTGAGAGCAGCAGCCCCCATGACTGTGGCCGGCATGATTGTGGCCGGCATGGTCGTGGCCTTCGTGATCATGGGTATCTGCGACACCGCCGGTTCCGGCTGCTTTCCATTCGCGCCAGGAGTGGCTGAGGATCTGTACCGAAGAGGTCAGGAACAGGCCTGCCATGACGGCCGCGACGGCGAGATCCGGCCAAGCCGTGTTGGTGCCCCAGACGCCGAGAGCTGCCGCCATGACCACGACATTGCCGATGGCATCGTTGCGCGAGCAGAGCCAGACGGAGCGCACGTTGGCATCGCCATCCTTGTAGTTGACCAGCAGCACGACGGTGGCAAGGTTGGCAAGCAGGGCGAGGAAGCCGATGATGCCCATGACCGGCGCTTCCGGCACGCCGACCACGAAGACCCGGTAGATGGTGGCCGCGCAGACGAACAGGCCCATCAGGAACAAGCTGATGCCCTTGCCCGCCGCCGCCATGGTGCGGATCCGGGGAGAAGCGCCGATGACGGCCAGCGAGATGCCGTAGGTGACGGAATCGGCAAAGAAATCCAGTGCGTCCGCCTGCAGCGCCTGGGACCGGGCCAATTGGCCGGCGACCATCTCGACGAAGAACATGATGCCGTTGAGCGCGATGACGATCCACAGGCGCGTCTTGTAGGTATCCGACATGCCATCGAAGGGACCGTGGGTGTGGCCGCAGGAAGCGCTCATGATGTCACCTTTCTTATCGGGCTGGTTTAGTTGCAAGAACCTGTGTGACATCCTATCTAATCCCTCTAGCGACTAGAGGAACAAGAGGAAATTTCGCCATGCTGTCGATCGGGACATTGTCGAAGCGCGCCGGCGTCAAGGTGCCGACCATCCGCTACTACGAGCAGGTCGGGCTGCTCGACGCTCCCGAGCGCAGCGACAGCAACCAGCGGCGCTACGGGGAGACCGATGTGGAGCGGCTGGCCTTCATCCGCCACGGCCGCGATCTCGGCCTTACGGTCGAGGCGATCCGCGGGCTGATCACCCTCAGCCAGCATCCGGAAAGGCCCTGCCGCGATGCCGACCAGATCGCCCGCGAGCACCTTGCCGACGTCCGCGAAAAGATCGCCCGCCTGAAGAAGCTGGAAAACGAACTGGAACGCATCGTATCCCATTGCAACGGCCACAGCATAGAAGACTGCTACGTCATCCGAGCCCTCTCCGACCATGGGCTCTGCGAGACGGAGCATGCGGGGCATGGAGGGGGTGGCTTTAGTGAGTAGTGAGTAGTGAGTAGGCAGTAGGCAGTCGCTATTTCTAACAGAGTGTTGAATCAAGTCGCCATCAATATCTAACGGCAACTTGAATGCGCTATTGCCTATGACTGCTGATCTCACAATTTCTGCTACTTATATTCAAAGCGCCTACCTAATGCTCAAATCCTACTGCCTACTGCCTACTGCCTACTGCCTCTACTCACTAATCACTGCTCACTAATCACCCCCTCCCCTTGACATCCCCACCATTTCGGATCATCTCTTCCCCATGATCACACACGCGCTCATCACCCGCTCGTACTTTTGGCTGTACCTCTAGAAGGGCGGCCGGCAGATCATATTTGTCAACAAGCCGCCGTCAGGCGGCTTTGTTGTATGCGACAGCGTCCTGACGGCACTCCACACAGGACGCAGACCATGCTCGAAGACAGTGAAATATCTCTCCTGAGACCTCCGGTGCTGACTATCCGTGCCGCCAGGCGCGAGGACTTGCCAGACCTCAACGCGATGATCACCCTGCTGGCAGCCCATCACGGCGATGCGGCCGCGACGACGCCCGAGCAGCTGGAACGCGATCTCTTCGGCCCCCTGCCGTGGATCACGGCGCTGGTTGCCGATTCAGCCGAAGGCCTCCTCGGCTATGCCATCCTCGTGCCGCTCTACAGGGCGCAGGAAGGCCAGCGCGGCATGGACCTGCATCATCTCTTCGTGCGCGACGGCCATCGCGGCCACGGCATCGGCCAGCACCTGGTCGACCGCGCCCGCGAGACCGCCCGCAAGGCCGGTTGCCGCTACCTCTCGGTCAGCGCCGCCACCGGCAACGTCGCTGCCCACCGCTTCTACGAACAGCTGGACTTCACCCCCCGCCCGGTCACCGGCATGCGCTACCTGCAGGCACTGGGCTGAGGGGAACGACGATGGGCCTGGTTAATCCTCGCGATCTCGTCCGGGAGGCATCCCACCGGCGCGGTGCAGCCACTTGCAAGACGCAGGCTTGAAGCAGTGAACCCGTCGGCCATAGTGCTGATCGACGCTGGAGAAGCATGGGAGATGGGGCGATGGCTCGGATAGTGCGGTGGACGGACTGGGACGGCAAGGGGCTCGAGCATCTCTCCGTTGCCGATGACGAAACGCGGATTGCGGCCCGGAGCCTGGTGATCGGCGAGCGCGACGATTGCTGCTTCGGCCTTTCCTACATGCTGACCCTCGATCTCCAGTGGCGCGTGCGCGAGACCAGCATGCAGATGATCGACGGTCCGGCACTGCACCTGGTGTCGGACGGACACGGGCGCTGGAGCGGTGCCGATGGCATGGAGCTTGCCGGGCTTTCAGGCTGCATCGACGTCGACATCGCGGCCACGCCGTTTACCAACACCCTGCCCATCCGCAGGCTCGACCTCGCTGTCGGTGAGACCGGAACGATCAAAGTCGCCTATGTCTCCGTGCCCGACCTCGCTGTGAAAGCGGTCGAGCAGCGCTATACGAGGCTTGGCGAGAAGCGTTTCCGCTACGAGGGCCTGTCGACCGGGTTCAGCGCCGAAATCGAGGTGGATGGCGACGGCATCGTCGGCGACTATCCGGGCGTGTTTCGGCGCGCGCCGTAGCGCAGTCCGTCGGACAGCAGGGCCACCATCCGGCGTGCATGGTCCGGATCATTATCCTGTGAGGACATGCACAGACGCGCGACAGCGCCCAGCAATTCCTCGGCGTCGACATCCGTGCGCGCTTCACCGGCAGCTGCCGCAGCCTCCAGAAGGTTTCGCAACGCGGGCTGCAGTCTCTGCTGGAAATAGCCCGGGAGGGTCTCGAACGTCGGATCGCCGGAGTGCAGCGCCGAGGCGAGACCGCGCTTGGTGGCGATGAAGCCCGCATAGCGCTGCATCCAGTGTGCCAAGGCCTTGCCAGGCGCGTGTTCTGCGGCAAGTGTTGCGGCAGCCTGCGCACAGGCGTCCACCTCATGCCGGAAGACAGCCGCCACCAGATCGGCGCGCTGGGGAAAGTGTCGATACAACGTGCCGACGCCGACGCCCGCCCTGGTCGCGATTTCGCGGACCGGAGCATCGACGCCGGAACTGGAAAATACCGCCATTGCTGCCTTCAACAGGCCGTCGAGATTGCGCTGGGCATCGGCGCGCACACGGCGATCCGGACGTTCCGTTTCGCCCGCCCCCTCCGGTTTGTCATTCGTTTCATCGCGCACAGTCATACCCACTTGCAAAACGGAACGCCGTTCCGTATAAAACGGAACACTGCTCCGTTTAATTAAGTTAGCACGGACCGGCAGAATTGACCACCAAAGGATACCGAAGGACATGCCAATGAACGATCCAGCAGGGACGATCCCCATCAACGAGGCCAGCGCGGTTGTCTCCATCTGCCCGGTTATCCTGCCCGCGCCGGGCCGTGCGGTCGATCTGCAGATGCGCATCTCTGCTCCCGTTACCGGAACCTGCCTTCCGATCATCCTTCTGTCGCACGGGCACGGACGGTCGAACCATCTGTCCTCGATGAACGGCTACGGTCCGCTGGCCCATTTCTGGGCGGCGCACGGCTTCGTCGTCATCCAACCCACCCATCTCAGTTCGAAGACCCTGAGCCATATCGTCGGCAGCGATCCCGGCGCCCCGCTGTTCTGGAGATCGCGCGTCGAGGACATGACATTTATCCTCGACCAGCTGGAGTTGATCGAAGCCTGCGTTCCGGAACTCCGCGGTCGCCTGATCGCAGCCGGGTCGCCGTTGCCGGGCACTCGATGGGCGGGCATACGGCATCGATGCTGCTGGGCGCGCAGCTGACGGATGAGCATGACGGCAAAGCGATCAATGTTGCGGATCCGCGCATCAGCGCCGGCGTGCTGCTGGCGGCACCCGGTAATGGCGGGGCCGACCTCAGCGCTGCTGCGGCCGAGAGGTACCCCTTCTTCACGACATTCCGCTTCGACCATATGACAACACCGGCACTGGTCATCGCCGGTGACCGGGACGTTTCACCGCATCTCACGGTGCGGGGCCCCGACTGGCATGCCGACCCCTACGCCTTCAGCCCCGGCCCGAAGAGCCTGCTGACGCTGTTTGGCGGCGAACATGGGCTCGGCGGCATTGCCGGCTACGATGCGGCCGAAACGACCGACGAAGATCCGGCCCGCGTCGCATTGGTGCAACGGATGAGCTGGGCGTACCTGCGCACCGCGCTCTACCCGGAGGACGATGCCTGGCCGACCGCCTGCGCCGCATTGGCCGATAGCGCGGAACCGCTGGGTCGGGTCGAGAGCAAGCAGTCCGATCTCAAAACCACAAATGGAAAAGATCAGGCACTATAGAAATCTCGGAAAAACCTGCGTCAAGGTCAGCCCCTACTGCCTGGGCGCAGCGACGCCGCAGATTACGACAGCCATAACGAATCCGAGGAGATCGTCGGCAAAGCCGAAGGGACGCCGCGATACTGCGGTGCTTGCCACCAAGGCGCACCTGCCAATGGGGACGGACACGAACAGCCAAGGCAACTTAAGGCGGTGTATCACCCGCACCGTGGAGGGCTCGTTGCGCCGACTGCAAACCGATAAAGCTGCGCGCCATCTGTTCATCGATCTTCCGTCTCCGAGATCGTCGAAGCGCAGTGGGTTGCCGACCGGCGGCGAGCAGGGAGATCAGGCCGCAGAGGCCTTGTCCAGAACTTCTTCGGCCCATTGATTGAGACTTTTTCCCGCAAGTTCTGCGGCCTTTGCGGCACGGGCGTGGATCTCGGGATCGACGCGAAACATCATCTTGCCGGAATAGGGCTTGTGCGGCGCCCGCCCGAGCTTCCGGCAGGTTTCGACATAATCGTCGACCGCCTCGTGAAAAGCCTTCTTGAGAGCGGCAACGCTGTCGGCATGAAAACCGATGACGTCAGGCACGCCGGCGATGTTACCGAAAAATATCTCGTCTTCCGCATCGAAGGCGATGCGTGCGGAATAGCCCTTGTAGGTGAGGATACTCATGGTGTTATTCCCAGTTCCTGCAAATAGAGCCGCGCATCCCTGACCTGATATCGCTTGGCTTCCTTGACGGGGTGCGGCCGATGAAAAAAAGCCAGCTTTCCATCTTTTTCAAAGCGGACACGCGAACCGTTGCCTTCGACAACCCGGCATCCGGACGCCAGCAAAAGCGCCTCTAGGTCGGCCCAGGCGATCGTGCCTAGCACCGGATCCTTGAAAACGGCGACCAGGGTTCTGCGATGCCTGCTGTTCATGAATAAGGATAGCAAATGCTAGCATGAAACGCAAGCATTCTGATGTCCCGGGAGGGTGCAAACACGGGGGGCAACCGCCAAAGCCGCCGCCCCCCGGTTCTCTTTTACGGCGCAGACCGCCGCGCGCTATCGCGGCGCAGTGCGTGGGCGATCAGGCGGTCGATGAGTTCGGTGTTGTCGATACCGCTGGCGGCGAAGGCTTTTGGGTACATGCTGATGTTGGTGAAGCCGGGGATGGTGTTGACTTCGTTGATGGTGACCGTCCCATTGGCCTGCAGGAAGACGTCGACACGGGCCATGCCCTCGCAGCCGAGCGCCAGAAAGGCGCGGCGGGCGATTTCGCGGATGCTTGCGGCCACCTGGTCCGACAGATCGGCGGGTACTTTGACGACGGCGCCGTCGGCATCGATGTACTTGGCGTCGTAGCTGTAGAAGCCGTGCTTTTCGGCCGGCACGATCTCGCCGGGAAGCGAGACGACCAGCGAACCGTCGGCATCCTCCAGCACCGCGCATTCGATCTCGCGGCCGTCGACGAAGGTTTCCACCAGCACCTTGTCGTCATGACGGAAGGCGTCGCTGAGGACCCCGGTGAACTCGTCGGACGTCCGTGCCCTGCCGACGCCGACCGACGATCCCTGCCGGGCCGGTTTGACGAAGACGGGTAGCCCGAGCGTCGTCGAGATCGTCTCGAACGACGCCGGTTCGCCGCGCCGCAGCGTCACCGAGGGGGCAACCGCAAGCCCGGCATCCGCAAGCAACCGCTTGGCGATGTCCTTGTCCAGCGCTGCGACTGAGCCGAGAATTCCGCAGCCGACATAGGCGACATCGGCGACCTCGCAGTGCCCCTGCACCGAGCCGTCCTCGCCGAACAGGCCATGCAGCACCGGAAACACCACAGAGACCGGCGGCAACTCATAGGCCGCGCCCGCCGGCGGCATCGCCATCATCCGTCCGCGGCCGCCCGGCAGCAGGCAAACGCCGGTGCCGGTCGCCGGCACGGCCGAAGGCATCGTCGCGCCGTCCCAGTCGATCATCAGCCATTCGCCGCTGCGGGTGACGGCGATGGGGACGATCTCGTAGCGGGTGCGATCCATGGCGCCGACGACATTGGCGGCGGACATGAGCGAAACCTCGTGCTCGGAGGAAAGTCCCCCGAAAAGGACTGCGATTCTCGGCTTGCTGGACATGCGGTGGCGATCCCCCGTGCGTGTATGGCCGCGAGGTTTCGCGGCCGGGCAGACGGTTGGCACAACCGTTCCGCCGGCCTGCAAGGTTAAATTGAACTGCGCCTGATTTATGGCGGGTCGCGCGAGGGGGATTTTTGTGGATTGGCGGCGGCGTTGGATGGAGCAAGAGGCCATCTTGCGCGTGTGGCGGCGCACCCCTCTGTCGACGATTCTGACATCTCTCCCACAAGGAGAGATTGGCGGAGGCCGGCCAAAATAGAAAAAGCCCGGCGCGGGGCCGGGCTTTCTGGGTGGTGGACTAGAATTACTTCGTTGCCGCCTCGTACATTTCCAGCACGTGATCCCAGTTGATCAGGCTGTCGATGAAGGCCTCGAGATATTTCGGGCGGGCGTTGCGGTAGTCGATGTAATAGGAGTGTTCCCAGACATCGACGCCGAGGATCGGGCTTGCGCCGTGGACCAGCGGGTTTTCGCCGTTCGGTGTCTTGGAGATTTCGAGCTTGCCGTTCTTGACGGACAGCCAGGCCCAGCCGGAGCCGAACTGCGTCGTGCCGGCGGCAGCGAAATCGGCCTTGAACTTGTCATAGCCGCCGAGATCGGAGGCGAAGGCTGTTTCCAGCTTGCCGGGCAGCTTGTTGCCGCCGCCGCCCTTCTTCATCCACTTCCAGAAATGGATGTGGTTGTAATGCTGGGCAGCGTTGTTGAAGAGACCGGCATTGGTGCCGAACGACTTCTTGACGACCTCTTCGACCGACAGATCGCTCATGCCGGCTTCGGCGGCGAGCTTGTTGCCATTGTCGACATAGGCCTTGTGATGCTTGTCGTGGTGAAACTCGAGGGTTTCCTTCGACATGAAGGGGGAAAGCGCATCGTAGTCATAGGGAAGTTCAGGCAATTCGAAAGCCATGGTCTTGTTCTCCTGTTGGCAGGTGAGGCGGAACATAGGAGCGGAACCCGCACGAGGCAACCGCGCAGGGGCCAAAAATCGGAGCGCCTACCGAAAAAATCCGCCGTATTTCAGGCGCATGACAAACAGGCTAGGTAGCGGAGGCCCGGAGGGCCTACCATGTCGCTCGCCGCTGGAGGGGTCCGCCGCCTGTATTGGCAGCACGGGCCGCATTCAGCCTGCAGTTGTCGCCGCATCGACGCGGTCGTCATGAAACGCTGGATTAGCCCTTCATGGGCACGTTCCGAGTGTCAAAGCCTTCGGCAGGACTGCAACCGCCAAGAGGTCTAGCCTGTCGCGCGCTTCATGCTATGCTCTTGTCGATCGCTGGGGACTGGAGAGCCAGGGACGGGCGGCAATCACACGTTGTCCCGAGTTGGCCTTGACCGGCGCCTTGCGATCGACGGATGCCGCGGATGGCATTCGCCTCAGTACTCGACTTTGAGATAAAGACCACGCTACGGCGCCCTGATGGCGACCGGCGACGTGGCGGAGAGCAAAAGCGCCCATGTCAGTTCATCGTTTCCCGATCGGCCAGTCCGTACGCCTCAAGAGCCGCCAAGGCCTGTCGCCGCGTGCAGCCGATACCTACCGCATCATCGCCCTGCTGCCGGTGCGGGATAATTCGCCGCAATACCGGATGCGCAACGACGAAGTCTCCCAGGAGCGTGTAAGCCAGGAGCGCGATATCGAAGCCTATGACATCGCTCCGGATATCGCCGCCGAGTAACGGCGGCCTTGACCGGCAGCATTTCCGGACGGGACGCCTGATGGCATCCTGACCCTACTGCCGCCGGCCTCTACGACATGCGCCTGAAGCCCTCGTCAAGCATCGCCAACGCCCACAGGAGAGTGCCATGTTGTTCTTTTTCAAGGGCCGTTCGGTCATTGTCGAGACACCGCTTCGAGCCCGCGCCTACCCCAACCTTGCGCTCGTCGGCATTTCCGACGCGAAGGCGGTAGCCATGGCCGGGCTCGAAGATGCCGACATAGCCATCGCGATGCCGTCCGACCACCCGACGATCGAGGTCGGGAGCCTGATTTGAGCCGCGCTGGCGCTGCCGGCATCTGTCATCGTGGCATCCTCAAATCGTCTGCAGAATTTCATCGTGAGTCGAGCCGGCAATGAAGCAGCTGCTGGCCTCGCCGAGCAATCGCAGAAACGCGGCATCGGTGTTGATCGCCTTGTGGTCACGCTCGAAGGCCTGAAGATCCTCGTGCTGCGCAGACCAGAATATCCGCGTCGGATTTCCCGCGAGCGGCCGGCTGATGGCGATCCGGATGCCGTGGTTTTCTTCAATCAGCCCTGCTGCCTTTTTGACGAAGGCGAATGCGTCGGGGACCTTGCCGGGCGCAATGGCCGCGCTGCGTAACCAGGTTATCATGTGGTGCTCCTTGCCGTTTGCGAGACTTGCTCGATGTCGCAGGAGTAGACGCTGCCACTGTCAGATTGTGTCAGCAGCGTCTTCACCACCATCGCGACGGTAGGCATGACGGTAGGCATCGGCCGCAGGAACTGCTATGTCGTCCTTTCAAGCGAGGATGGGACGATGGCAAGAAAAGCGTTGTTTGTTTTGGGTCTGTTGCTGTTCATCGCCGGAGTGATCTGGGCCGCACAGGGCAGCGGTTACTTCCCCTACCCCGCCAACAGTTTCATGATCGACCAGCGTCCCTGGGTCTACCGCGGCGCCATCACGGCGATCTGCGGTGTCGTGGCAATGCTCTGGTCCCGGCGGCTCTGAGCCTTGCCCCGAAACACGCCGCCTGCGGTGGCATGCTGACAATGCGGAACGGCTGATGCGCATCTTTCTCGTTCGCCACGGCGAATCCCTCGGCAACCTCGATGGCCATGCCTACCGTGAATTCGGCGACCACAACGTGCCCTTGAGCCAATGGGGCTATCGTCAGGTGGCGCAGGCTGGCGGCGTGATTGCCAAATACCTGGACAGCCTTGCCGATTTAGAGCGCCCGAAACTGCGTGTCTGGTTTTCACCGTTCCTCAGGACGCGCCAGAGCAAGGATGCGCTTTTGACGGTGTTGCCGGCGGCAAGCGTCGGCAAGGTGCGGGAAGACTACCTGTTGCGCGAGCAGGATTTCGGGGTTTTCACCGAGATCTACGACCACGTCGAGCAGAGGCAGAAGTTTCCGGACGAGTTCGAGCGGTGGGCACGGCTGCGCAGCAATGGCGCCAAGTTTTACGCGCGGCCACCGGATGGCGAAAGCCGCGCCGACGTGGCGCAGCGCATGCGGCTGTTCCTGCAGACTGTCATGCACGAGGCGCTGCACGGCCACGATAGCGTATTGATCGTCGGCCACGGCGTTACCAACCGCGCCTTCGAGATGAATTTCCTGCAGCATCCCGTCGCCTGGTTCGAAGAATCCGACAATCCGGGCAATGCCGACGTGACGCTGATCGAGGGCAACGGGACGCGCGGCTACACGTCCACGCTGCTGCACAAGGCTACCGACCGACAGCCCGGACAGGACGAATTGCGCGATGCCGTCCTGCCGTCTGTGCTCTCAGGCCCCGGAGCCTGACGGGTTCGGGGCCGGCGGCTATTCCGCCTGGGTCTTGACCTTTTCCGCTTCCTCGACGTCGGTGCGACCGCCGGAAATGCTGCTCGTCGTGATGGAGACCGGGTCGGATGCGGGAAAGCTGTCCTCAAGACCGGTGTCGAGTTCGCCTTTTGCGGCGGTGGTGCGCTGGTCTGCCTGTTCCTGCTTCAGCGACTGGGCAGCGGGCGAGATCCTGGCTTCGTCTGTCATGGGGATATCCTTTTCTCTATAATGGGCACAACCGTAACATTTGCCGGCGACGGTCGGTTCCATCTTTTGGCGTCATCAGCCTGTCGCCAATTCGCATCGATATACCGAAAAGACGCCGTTTGACGGCCTATCCGGCCTTGGCATCCCGCGAAACGTCGGCGTAGATATCGGCTCCCGCCTGGAGCTTGACATGTCCGAATCCCGTCTCATTCTCGAGCGCCTGCGCCGGCTGGTGGCTGAAGATCGCAGGCCGATCGCGCCACTCGCCGACCGGAATGCCGCATCGTCGCTGTTCTCCTTCGTAACCCACAGGCGCGAGCGCATCGCCGGCGCCGCCTTTGCGCGCCTGTCGATCGTGGTCATCGTCGAGGGCACCAAGGAAGTGCTCAGCATGGGCCGCCATCAGCGTCTCGATGCCGGCACGGTTCTGGTGCTGCCGTCCGGTTGGCGCGGCGAGGTCGTCAACGATCCCGATCCGACAAGCGGCGCATACCGCGCCATCTTCATCGACTTCCCGGATGCGCTGGTGCGCCGGGCAGAGTCCGGCCTCTCTCCGCTGCGGCGGCTGGCGCTTCCTCACCTCGCGCTCGATGCTACCCTTGCCGAGGCGATCCGCCATGCCGGCGACGGGATCATGGACGGCAATCTGCCGACGGTGATCGCCGAACACCGGGTGCTGGAAATCCTGATGGTTCTGGCAATGCGCGGCGCCCTGCCCGCGCGGGCGGATACCACGACCGATGCCATCCGGGCGCTGGTGCGCTGGCAGCCCGACCGGGCCTGGACTGCCGACCTGATCGCGGCCGAACTTCGCACCAGCAATGCGACGCTGCGCCGCCGGCTGGGGCTGGAGGGCACTTCCCTGCGTGCCGTGATTGCCGGAGAGCGCATGGCACTGGCCGAAGCGATGCTGGCGGAGGATGGGCTTAGCCTGCGGGAAGCGGCGCTGGCGACAGGCTACCGCTCGCCCAGGCGCTTTGCAGAACGCCGGCGGGCGCTCATCCAGCACGGCACGACGGAGCCGATTTAAGCGTTTCAGACTTCCAATCGAGCGTTTCCGTGCTCATGGTCCGGCCGGCGATCTGTTAGCCAGTGTCCAGCGATCCACCAAAGGGGCTTCCATGCGAACCACCAACAGATTTCCGGGTGCCATAGTGCTTGCCGCCGTGGCTGGCCTCATTCTCTCCGCCTCCGCAATACAGGCTTTTGCCGCCGATCTTGCGGTCAGCTTCGGCAAGGCCGAGCCAGGTCGCATGCTGCCGCCGGCTAATGCGGCCTGCGTCGTGCACCAGGGCAAGCTCAGGCCGGGGCGCAACGAGAGCCCGTCGCTGTCGTGGTCGAAGGGCCCGGCGGGCACCAAATCCTATGCCGTCACCATGGTCGATCCCGACGTGCCCGTCGATCGCAGCGGCTTCAACAGGGATGACACGGTGATTGCCGAGACCGCGCCGCGCGAGGAATTCGTCCATTGGGTGCTGGCCGACATTCCCTCCGACTTCAGCCACCTGCCCGAGGCAATCGACGGCAACGGCGTGACCAAGGCGGGACTGCCGCTGAAGCGCACCGACCACGGCCGGCGAGGCCAGAACGGCTTTGGCGAGGGCTCTCTGAAGAACGGCCCGCAGGGCGGCTATCACGGCGCCTGCCCGCCCTGGAACGACCAGCGTGTCCACCACTACCGCGTCACCGTCTACGCGCTGGATGTCGAGCATCTCGGCCTGCCGGACGCGTTTACCCGGTCCGACCTTCTGCGGGCCGCCGATGGCCACATCCTGTCGAGCGGCAGCGCCGAACTGCGCTACACATTGAACGCCAGGGCCAGGGAATGACCGGGACAGGCATGAGCAAGACCGCCAGCGACGATGTCACCGCGCACTGGATGCGCAACATGATCGTCTGCCTCGTCGGCTCCTTCACCACCATCGTCGCGATGACGCTGCTGCTGCCATTCCTGCCGCTCTATGTCGAAGAGCTCGGCGTCGGCGACAAGGCCGGGATCGTCCAGTGGTCGGGCATCGCCTACGGCGCCACCTTCTTTGCCGCAGCCTTCGTCGCGCCGATCTGGGGCAGGCTCGGCGATATCTACGGCCGCAAGCTGATGCTCGTGCGCGCCAGCCTCGGCATGACTGTCGCCATCGGCCTGATGGGCATGGTCGACAGCGTCTGGCAGCTGGTGGCGCTGCGGCTGTTCACCGGGCTTGCCGGCGGCTATGCGTCGGGGTCGATGGTGCTAGTGGCCACGCAGACGCCAAAGCATCGCGTCGCCTGGGCGCTCGGCATGGTGTCGTCGGGGATCATGGCCGGCAATCTGGTGGGGCCGCTAATCGGTGGCGCGCTGCCGGCAATCATCGGCATCCGCAACACGTTCCTTGCGGCTGGCGGAGTGATCTTGCTGACCTTCCTCGCCACCATCTTTTTGATCAAGGAAGAGAAATCGGCCTCCCGCAGACAAGCCGCCAAGGCCAGCGGCGGCTGGCGCTCGATCGAGGACAAGCGGCCGGTCATCGCCATGCTGGCAACCGGCATGCTGCTGATGCTCGCCAACATGTCGATCGAGCCGATCATCACCGTCTATGTCGCCGACCTCATCGACGACCAGACGAAGCTGACGCTGGTATCGGGCGTGGTGATGTCGGTGGCGGCGCTGGGGAGCGTGCTTTCGGCCTCGTGGCTGGGCAAGCTCGCCGACCGCATCGGCCACTGGCCGGTGATATCAGGCGCACTCGGCATCGCCGCGCTGCTGTTGATACCGCAGGCCTTCGTGACCAGCGCCTGGCAGCTGATTATCCTGCGTTTCCTGATGGGCGTGGCGCTCGGCGGACTGCTGCCCTGCATCGCTGCCGTCATTCGCCACAGCGTGCCCGATGCAGCCGCCGGCGGTATCCTCGGCCTGTCGACCTCGTCGCAGTTCGTCGGCCAGGTGGTCGGCCCGGTGCTCGGCGGCTTCGTTGGCGGCCACATCGGCATGCGCGCGGTATTTTTAGGCACCTGCGTGCTGCTGTCAGCCGGCGCCATCTACAGCTGGATGGTTCGGCCAAGGCATGACAAGAGCGGCGCGACCTGAGGGTGCGCCGTCTCGGTCAGCGCCTGATGCTACTGTTCTACCTGAAATCCTTCGACGTCAGGATGTACGAGCTGCGGCGGGTGGCGGCGTAGGCCTTGGTGGCGACGGCCTGGATGCCGCTGCGCTTGGCGTCGAAGGCGGCGAGATAGCCGGCTTCGGAATTGGCGCCTGCAAACACGTCGACATCGACGAAAAGCTGCACCTGGAACATGCCGTCGTGACCGAGGAAGCGAACGCGGCGACCGGGTTCGTCATAGCTGCGGCTGGCATTGGGAAACGTAAGCGACATCGGACTACCTTCTGAAAACGGCCCGGTCGCCTTGAAAAATCGGGGGCCGAAGCGTCATCGCCTCTTGTCCCCTTGCGTCCGGAAAAGCTGCCTGCGGGAGCGTGGCATCGCAGGTCTCGCGCAGAGCATAGCATGCGAGGGCGTCAGGCGGCGGCTTTAATTTGCAGGAATGTCACCGCACGCGAAGCCGCTCAGGCAGATTGCGGCATATCGCTGGAAAACCAGACATCGGGATAGACGGCAATGGCGGTGTCGTCCGGCGCCCTTGCGGCCGTGGTCCAGACAGAGCGGACGGATCGTGCCTCCAATAGGCTTTGTGGCGTCCGCGTCGCGACAATCTCATGGGAGGCCCCGATGCAGGGAATGAACCAAGACGGCCTCTGCGGGGCGACACTGAAACCATTTGCATCGGCGCGGATGAGCAACGTCAATCCGACATCCTGCGTCGGTCGCCACGGAAAGATCAGCCGCCCGCCGGGCTTCAGCGCCTGCAGCCAGGCAACCGGCGGCGCGGCGACGCCGGCGTTGACGTAGATGACGTCCGACTTCGGCAGTGCCGCCTGCGTGGCGTTGGCATTGACGACAGTGACGCCTTCGAAGGGCTGGAGATTAAGCCGCGCCCTGTCGGCGAGATGGGTTTCCCGTTCGAAAGCGGTGACCTTGCCGTCCGGCACGGTCAGCAGCGCCAGGATGGCGGTGTAGTATCCTGTACCGGCGCCGATATGGGTGACGCTCTCGCCGCGCTGCGGGGCGACCGCTCCGATCCAGGAGGCATGCAGGAAGGGCTCGCCATTGTTGATGCCCTTTGCCGCATCCAGGGCGACGAGGTTGTTCTCGTAGAGATAGACGGGATCGGCGCTCGGAGTTTCCAGGTAATTGCTACCCTCTACCCAGACATGCCACGGCCCCGGGCCGAGAAAGACTTCGCGGGGAACGAGCTCGAAGACACGCTCGAGGCGTGGATCGCGGGACAGGCTGACGGCGGCCATGCGCTTGGCGAAAAAGCCGCGGATCTCTTCCAGGCTGGCGCGGTTGCTCTTCATGAACCCTCCCCGCTCTCCGGTGCATTACGGTGCAGACGAAACTCGGAAACATCGGCTTGGTCGCAAGGAAAGTGCATTTTCCTCTGTTGTGCAACGGGGAATTTGGCAAACAGTCTGACGAGCGCCTCGATCAGGCAGGGAGACCATTGCGGATCACCGCCTCGATCAGTCGCTTGAGATCGGCATCAGGCGTCTTTTCCGCCATCGCACCGAGCCGGCCGTCGATAAGCAGGGTGGCCAGCCCATGCATTAGCGACCAGCGCGTGCTGGCCAGCACCAGGGTCTCGAAGTCTTGCGGCGCCGTGACTGGCGCCAATCCGGATCGATCCGGTGCCGGGCCGGACTGGTCAGGGGTCAACAGCGCGAAGGCGGCGACGCCTGCCGTCGCGAGCGCCGGGGAAGACCAGTCCAGCCGCTCCGAGCGGAACATCAGCAGGAATATCCCGGGATGGGCTCTGGCGAAGGCGACGTAACCGTGCGCCAATGCCTGCACCCGCCTGTGCGCGTCCGGCTCGGCCAGGTGCTTTTCGAGCGCCTGCCGCAATCGGACGAAGCCTGCGGCCGCCAACTCGGTCAGCAGGCCGGTGATATCGCCGAAATGATGGGACGGTGCTGCATGGGAGACGCCGGCTTCGCGTGCCGCGGCCCGCAACGTCAGGGCGTCGATACCGTCGCGGTCGAGGATTGCCTCTGCTGCGGCGAGCAGGGCCGGACGAAGCGCACCATGATGATAGGTCTGAGTCATCCGCCATCCTTACACCGACAAGATCGCGCTTGACGAGAGGTCGGCATGGATGCCATATATCTTTACAGTGTCTAGATATGAGCCGGCAGGTCTCGCGGACGGGAGCAGTCATGGACGGAACGATGGTCTACGTGTCGATTACGGGCCTCCAGATCAAGGCGCGGCGTCATCTGCCGCACTTCTGGTGGCACGCCATCCCCTCGATGCTGCAGGCGCAGAAGGCAGAGGGGAACATCTCGACGGACGCACGAAGGATAGACGGCGTCCACCACACGCTGACGGTCTGGAAAGACGAGGCCGCTATGCGCCGCTATCTCGTCGCCGGCGCGCATCTGAAGGCGATGCAGGCGTTCGGTTCGATTGCGACCGGCAAGACGTTGGGTTTCTATGCCGACCGCGTGCCGGACTGGCAGGAGGTGCATGCGCTCTGGCAGACGAAGGGCAAGCCCGTCGGACGGGCGAAACAGGATTTTCGCACGATACCTGTGCCGCCTGCAGCGGGCGCAGCCATCGTGTCTCGCCGCCAACTCGTCTTCATGCGTCTAAAGATGCGGATTACTCGTCGGTGGCTTTGCGTGAATGGGCCCAGTCCATATAGATCTCCAGTGCCTTGCGGGCGACCGGTCCCTCGCCGAACGTGCGGCCATCGAGGCGGTCGATGCCGACGATCTTCGAATAGTTTCCCGTCGTGAAGACCTCGTCAGCTCCCATGAAGTCGGCAACGGATAAGGTCGTCTCGCGAACGTCGAAGCCGGCCTGGCGGAGCAGGCCGATGATCCGCTCGCGGGTGATGCCGGCCAGAAAGGTGCGGTTGGCGACGGGCGTGAATACAGCGCCGTCCTTGACCATGAAGACGTTCGAGGATGCGGTTTCGGCGACATTGCCGTTCATGTCGCAGGCAAGCGCATTGTCGAAGCCACGGCTGCGGGCTTCGATAATCATCCGGCCGCTGTTCGGGTAGAGCGAGCCGGTCTTGGCCTCGGTCATCGCCGTCTCAGGCGACGGTCGGCGATAGGGCGAGACGGTCAGGGACTGCGGCTTGGCATTGTTCATCGGCGCTTCGAACAGGCAGAGCGCAAAGCGGGTCGAGGCCGGATCGACGGCGACGACGCTGGTCGGCATCCCGTGCTCGCCCCAGTACATCGGCTTGATGTAGAGCGCCGAAGTGCCATCGAATTTCTTCACGCCCTCCGTGGCCAGCGCCTCTATCTGTTCGGCCGTCATGGTCGGTTCGAGGCCCATGGCGCGGGCCGAGCGGTTGACGCGCTGGCAATGCAGATCGAGATCGGGCGCGATGCCATCGAACCAGCGGGCGCCGTCGAAGACCGTCGAGGCCAGCCACATCGCATGCGACGTGGGCCCGATCAGCGGCGGGTTGCCGGGCAGCCACCCGCCGTCGACATAGGTCCAGGTGGCGGAACGCGGCGATGTATCGACAGCCATGGTGGTCTCCTTCGAATTTCGTCACGAGACAAGACCTCATGGAGGGCGAGAATCAAGAAGAAATCTCGGCGGCAAATCCATTCGCAACAAATGACGCGAAGGTGCAAAGCCGGCGCAACTTTCCTGCGCATGCCATCCGTCGCATGAATTTGTGCATGAGCAGAATTGATGGGCCGCAGAGTGGAAGCAGCCGTGGTGGCGTGCCATCATGGAAACCATCCAACGCCCACTCGAATCGGAACTGCCGATGCGCGCCATGTATTACGAAGCCTTCGAGGCTAGACCCGAAATCCGCACCCTGCCCGATCCGACGCCATCGGAAGTCGGGGTTGTGATCGCAGTCGGTGCCAGCGGCCTCTGCCGCAGCGACTGGCATGGCTGGATGGGGCATGATCCCGATATCGCCCTTCCCCATGTTCCCGGCCACGAACTGGCTGGCAAGGTGGTGGCGACGGGGCGGGGCGTGGTGCGCTTCAAGGTCGGCGACCGCGTCACCGTACCTTTCGTTTCGGGCTGCGGCCATTGCGGCGAGTGCCATTCCGGCAATCAGCAGGTGTGCCCGAACCAGTTCCAGCCGGGCTTCACCCACTGGGGATCGTTCGCGGAATATGTCGGTATCGACTATGCGGACACCAATCTGGTGCATCTTCCGGAGGCGATCGACGACGCGACGGCGGCCAGCCTCGGCTGCCGCTTTGCCACGTCCTTCCGCGCCGTCACCGACCAGGCAAAGACCAAGCCCGGAGAATGGATCGCCGTGCACGGCTGCGGCGGCGTCGGGCTGTCGGCCATCATGATCGCCACGGCACTCGGCGCCAATGCCATTGCCATCGATCTTTCCGACGAAAAACTGGCCTTCGCCCGCGAATGCGGTGCGGTGGCGACGATCAATGCCGGGACCGTTTCCGATGTTGCCGAGGCAGTGCGCGAGATCACCGGCGGTGGCGCGCATGTGTCGATCGACGCGCTCGGGCACCCCACGACCTGCTTCAACTCTATCCGCAACCTGCGTCGACGCGGTCGGCACGTGCAGGTCGGGCTGATGCTCGGCCAGCACGCGACCCCGGCGATCCCGATGGCGCAGGTGATCAGCCAGGAACTCGAGATCTATGGCAGCCACGGCATGCAGGCCTGGCGCTACGATGCGATGCTCGCCATGCTGTCTGCCGGCAAGATCGCGCCGCAGAAGCTCATCCAGCGGCGGATCAGCCTGGAAGAGGCTATTCCCGCGCTGATGACGCTCGACCGGGCGGAAGGCCTCGGGATCAGCGTTATCACGCGGTTTTGAGGTTGCGGTCGGCGGCTTCATCGGGAGCGATAGACCGCCGGGTTGCATTCAGGCCATCCGTCTCGCCTGCGATGTCTTGCCTGTCACATGTCTGTATCGGAGAGCGTGCTAGCACTGCGCTGCAAGGGCAAGAAGGTGGCCACGCAGGGCTGGTTCGGCCGGCCTCCAAAGGTCGCTCGAATGCGCCTGATACTGCTACGCCGCGTTCGTACCCGTGAATATGACGCAGGGCAGCCCGTCCGTATGACCATGGCCGAACGGTTGCCAAGGGTGGTCGAAGGGTTTAACGGACGCGTCCTCAAGAAGAAAAACAAGAAAGCGACATCATGTCCGACTCCTCCCATGCCGACACGGCAGCCCAGGCCAAGCCTCTTTTCGTGCTCGGCGACCACGTCCAGCGCCAGGCGCGCCTTGAAGGCACGTGGCTCAACGTCTTCGACGTCACGGTTCCCTCCGGTGGCGGCACGCCCCTTCACAGCCACGCCAGCCCCGAAGTGTTCCGCATTCTCGAGGGCACGCTGACCGTGCAGCAGATGACCGACTCCGGCCTCTCGGAGACGCAGGCGCAGGCTGGCGACATCATTTCCATCCCCGGCAACGTGCCGCATGGCTACAGCAATACCGGCCCCGACGCCGTCGTCTTTTCGGCCATCATCGACAAGGACATGGCCACATATTTCGAAGTTGCCGACATCGGCCCGCAGGCGGAAGTCGCGTCCGACGAGGAAGCCGAACGATTTCTGGTTGCCGCCGGCGAGCACGGCATCCGTATTCTGGCATCGTAATATCCAAGGCCGACCGCAGCAGCGTGCTGCGGTCGGCTTGCTGGCATGCAGTGTGTTCATAACCTCGCCTGTACCGATGTTTTCGTCCTCTCCCCCTTGCGCAAACAGCAGTTCGACGCCAGATTGCACCGATGCCCGATAGCGACCCATCCACTACAAGCCTGCCCCATGCCGAGCGCGATATGCCGGCAGACGAGGGCAGCGACGATTGTAGACCCGGCAAAGCGGGTCGTTTGCGCTCCTCGTCCGTGACACCAGCCATCGGCATTTCGACGCGCCGACGCCCGTCGTCGAGCGTGGTTAGCGTCAACACACCTCATCCCATCTCAAAACAGGGGAGTGGCCGGTCTGCAATGACTGCGGCCGCCAACGCAGAACTATGATCTTCGACTGGATTTCCGATCCTTCCGTCTGGGTCGGTCTGGCCACCCTCATCGTTCTCGAGATCGTTCTCGGCATCGACAACCTCGTGTTCATCGCGATCCTCGCGGACAAGCTGCCGCCGCAACAGCGCGATTCGGCTAGGCTTATCGGTCTCGGCTTGGCGCTGGTCATCCGGCTTGGACTGCTGGCCTCGATAGCCTGGATCGTGACGCTGACGACGCCGCTGTTCACGGTGTTGAATTTCGGCTTCTCGGGCCGGGACATCATCCTCATCATCGGCGGCATATTCCTGCTTTTCAAGGGGACGATGGAGCTGCACGAGCGGCTGGAAGGCCAGGAGGAGAGCAAGGACAAGAAGCAGGTCCATGCCGTCTTCTGGCAGGTGATCGTGCAGATCGTCGTGCTCGACGCGATCTTCTCGCTCGACAGCGTCATTACCGCCGTCGGAATGGTGCAGGACCTCGCCGTGATGATGATGGCAGTCATCATTGCCGTTGGCGTCATGCTCCTGCTGTCGAAGCCGCTGACGCAGTTCGTTTCCAAGCATCCGACCGTCGTCATCCTCTGCCTCGGTTTCCTGATGATGATCGGCTTCTCGCTGATCATCGAAGGTTTCGGCATCCACATACCGAAGGGCTATCTCTACGCTGCCATCGGCTTCTCGGTCATCATCGAGGCGCTGAACCAGCTCGCACGCCACAGCAAGGAGCGGCTGATCACGCCGAGCAACATCCGTGACCGCACCGCCGACGCGGTGCTGGGCCTGCTCGGCGGCAAGCGCTCGCAGGGCACGCTCGGGCAGACGGTTGACCTGATCGCCGAACAGGCTGGCGAAGCCGAAGTCTTCTCGAACGAGGAGAAGGACATGATCCAGGGCGTGCTGGCGCTGGCCGACCGTTCTGCCCGCTCGATCATGACGCCCCGCATCGATATCGACTGGCTCGACCTCGACAAGCCCCAGGCCGAACTGCAGCAGCTGATCCTCGACGTCGGCCATTCGCGCTTTCCGGTGGCGCGCGGCAGCCTCGACAATTTCATTGGCATCGCCAGCGCCCGCGATCTGCTGCGCGACCTCCTGAAGGACGGTGCCGTCGATCTGGCGCGGTCGATCCGCCAGCCGCTCGTCGTCCATGAAAGCATCACGGCGCTGAAGCTGATGGAGCAGCTGCGACTTTCGAACCAGGCTATTGCCGTCATTCTCGACGAGTACGGCGAGATCGAGGGCATGGTGACGACGACCGACCTGCTCGAAGCCATCGCCGGCGAATTTCCGGACGAGGACGACGAGAAGCTGTCGATCGAGCGAGGCGCCGACGGATCGCTGACCGTCGATGGCTGGATCGACATCCGCCAGGCATCGAAGCTGGTCGACGCCGATCTCGTCGACGAAAACGACCGCTATTCGACGCTGGCCGGCTTCATCCTCTGGCGTCTCGGCCATCTGCCGCACGAGGGCGAGAACTTTGCTTCCGAGGATCTGGCCTTCGAGATCGTCAAGCTGGAAGGTCGCAACATCGCCAAGGTGCGGATCAGCCGGGTCGCGGAGCCCGCCTGACGTCATGCTGGTGTCATAGTTGGCGCCAATGGTCTGTCTGAAAAGACAGGGAGATATGACATGGCGTGGTCGGCAAACCAGTATGTGAAGTTCGAGGACGAGCGCACCCGCCCGGCGCGCGACTTGCTGGCGCAGGTGCCGCTTGAAACGGTGACGCGCGCAATTGACCTTGGTTGCGGACCCGGCAATTCGACGGAGCTGATCGTCGAGCGCTTCGGTGCCACTTCGGTTTCCGGCCTCGACAGCGATCTCGACATGCTGGAGAGCGCGCGCCGGCGGATGCCCGGCACCACCTTCACGCAGGCGGATCTTGCGACCTGGCAACCGAGCGAAAAGACCGACCTGCTGTTTGCCAACGCCGTCTTCCAGTGGCTGCCGAACCATCTCGACATCTTCGACAGGCTGCTGGACGGCCTTGCACCCGGCGGCGTGCTGGCGGTGCAGATGCCGGACAATCTCAACGAGCCGACACACCTGCTGATGGAAGAGACGGCGCATGCCGGGCCCTGGCGTCCGGCGTTCGAGGCAAAGAGCGTTCGCCGCACTCCCCTCGCCGCCCCTTCCGTTTACTACGACCGGCTGATCGGCAAAGCAGCGCGTATCGATCTCTGGCACACCGTCTACAACCATCCGATGGCCGATGCAGAAGCGATCGTCGAATGGGTCAAGGGCACCGGCCTGCGCCCCTATCTCGACAATGCCGGCAGCACCCACCGCGATGACTTCACTGCGAACTATCTGGAACGGGTCCGGGCAGCCTACCCCCCACTCGCCGACGGCCGCGTGCTGCTGCGCTTTCCGCGGATGTTTCTGGTGGTGGTGAAGGGCGGCTGAAGTTTGGCGCCCGGGCAACGGGCCTCGTCGGGACTATCATTGCTCGCAAAAGTTGCTATCGTATCGTTATTGCAAATTATAGATTTTTGTAGTAACAAAAATGGCGATTATTTTCGATCCTGCGAAACGCAATGATGCCCTTTGGGAGCGTGGGCTGGATTTTGCGCGCTGCAGCGAAGTTTTTGCGGGTGACACCCTCACCAGAGAAGACGATCGAGCCGACTACGGCGAACAGAGGTTCATCACGGTTGGTTGGCTTGACGGCAGAATGGTAATCGTCGTGTGGACACCACGTGATGGTCATGAGCGTATAATCAGCATGAGGAAGGCCAATGACCGAGAGCGAAAAGTCTACGCAGGCAGACTGGCATGACGAGGACGACGCGCCGGACCTTTCCACACCCGAATGGATCGAGAAATTCAGGAGCGTGCCCGTCAGGCGCGGTCGGCCGCTGATCGATACGCCGAAGGAATCGACGACAATCCGGCTCGATGCGGATGTCCTGGAGCGGTTTCGCGAGGGTGGTCCGGGTTGGCAGACGCGCATCAACGCCGCGCTGCGGGAATGGCTGGACAAGCAGGCATAGGCGACAGCCCGAATTTCCGAACCGCCGCCTTATATTACCGGATCAGACGAACTGGCTGAGCCCCGGAATCGAGCCGACGACCTCGTCGACGACTTTGTCACCGGCATATTGCCTTGCGACTGCGATGGTTTCCTTGGCGAGCGCCGAGATCTCGCTCATGCCCAGGCCCTGGCTCATCAGTTCCTGGCCGAGCGCCATGATGCCGCCGCCAGCGCCGACGGCGCTCATGAGGCCTCCGAGGAGACCGCCGCCGCCACCAGTCTCGGCACCGTTGAACTGGGCTACGAGATCGGGCGCGCCGGGGATTGCCGTGATCATCTTCGAGACGGGTCCGTCCGGAGCCTCGCGCTGCAGGAAGCCGAGCATCATGCCGACGGCGCGTTCGGCGATATCGGGGGCGATGCCTGCCTTGGCGGCGATCTGGTCTACGACTTCGTTCATGGGGCTCTCCTGCCACAGGGATTAAAGGTAGCCTCAAGCGTATTTTGTTTGGCCGGCCAACTCAAGGCGACGTGACGCGGGAGATAGCTTTTCTGCGATTATGGCAGTGCCCGCAGCAAGTTGTTGTTCCTGCGGAAGACCCCCTTTATAACTAGCAATGTAAAACACGATCGCAGCCGGCAGGGCTGCCTGATCCGGTGGGGAGACGACGGATGGCTGACGACAAGGGACAGATCTTTCTCGGCGCCAGCCGCAAGCCGGACGACAGCATCGCCGGCAAGGAATACCTGTCGCTGAAGTTCGGCAACCGCCACGGGCTGGTGACCGGCGCTACCGGTACGGGCAAGACCGTATCGCTGCAGGTGATGGCCGAGGGCTTTTCGCGGGCCGGCGTCCCGGTCTTCTGCGCCGACATCAAGGGCGACCTTTCCGGCATTGCGGCGCGAGGCGAGCCGAAGGATGTCCTGCTGAAACGCGCCGAGGAGATCGGCCTCTCGCCGTATGAATTCGAGCAGTTTCCGGTGATCTTCTGGGATCTCTACGGCGAAAAGGGCCACCGCGTCCGCACCACGATTGCCGAGATGGGGCCGCTGCTGCTGTCGCGGCTGATGGACGCGTCGGAAGCACAGGAAGGCGTCATCAACATCGCCTTCAAGATCGCCGACCAGGGCGGACTACCGCTGCTCGACCTCAAGGATTTCCAGGCGCTGCTCAACTACATGGGGGAAAACGCGTCTGCGCTTTCCAACCAGTACGGCTTGATCTCGAAATCCTCTGTCGGCTCAATCCAGCGCGGGCTGCTGGTGCTGGAGCAGCAGGGCGCCGAGCATTTCTTCGGGGAACCAGCCCTGAAGATCAGCGACATCATGCGCACCAGCCAGAACGGTTATGGCCAGATCTCGGTCCTGGCCGCCGACAAGCTGATGATGAACCCGCGTCTCTATGCGACCTTCCTCCTCTGGCTGCTGTCAGAACTGTTCGAGGAACTGCCCGAGATCGGCGATCCCGAAAAGCCGAAACTGGTGTTCTTCTTCGACGAGGCCCACCTGCTCTTCGACGACGCTCCGAAAGTGCTGACGCAGCGCGTCGAGCAGGTGGTGCGACTGATCCGCTCGAAGGGCGTCGGCGTCTATTTCGTCACCCAGAACCCACTCGACGTGCCAGACACCGTGCTTGCCCAACTCGGCAACCGGGTGCAGCATGCGCTGCGCGCTTATACGCCGCGTGAGCAAAAGGCAGTACAGAGCGCTGCCGAGACGTTTCGGCCCAACCCCGATTTCGATTGCGCCACCGTCATCACCACGCTCGGTACCGGCGAGGCTTTGGTGTCGACGCTGGAGGGCAAGGGCGCACCGTCCATCGTCGAGCGCACGCTGATCCGCCCGCCTTCCGGGCGCATCGGCCCGGTCACGGATGACGAGCGCCAGAAGATCATGGCCAACAGCCCGGTTGCCGGCCAGTACGACCAGGATATAGACCGGGAATCTGCCTACGAGATCCTGATCGCCCGGGCCAGCAAGGCCGCCGACCAGGATGCCGCCAAGCAGCACCCGCAGGCTCAGCCCGCCGACAACGACAACGCCTCGGGCCGCTGGACCCTGCCCGGCTTTGGCGGAGACAAGGACGAGACCAAGGAGAAACCGGCCGGACGGGCCGGCTATCAGCGGGAAACGGTGATGGAGGCGGCGCTAAAAAGTGTCGCCCGCACCGTCGCGACCCAGGTCGGGCGAGCGCTGGTGCGGGGTATTCTTGGCAGCCTGAAGCGGTAGCAAGCGCCGGGTGTGAAGCGAGAGAATCGGAGTGAGCCCCGGTTCCGATCCGGGGCTTTGGCGATCAACGCTTGCGGACGAACTCGGTGCGCAGGACGAGGCCCTTGATGGCGTCGTGGCGGCAGTCGATCTCTTCCGGATTGTCGGTCAGACGGATGGACTTGATGACAGTGCCCTGCTTCAGGGTCTGGCCTGCGCCCTTGACCTTGAGATCCTTGATCAGCGTGACGCTATCGCCGTCCTTCAGAACCGTGCCGGAGGCATCGCGCACTTCGACGGCACCGGAAGCGCCGGCAGCCTTTACTTCGGAGGCGGGACGCCAGTCGCCTGTCGCCTCGTCATACACGTATTCGTCGTTATCGGCTGCCATCGAAATCTACTCCTGATGCAAAGATCGCCGCTTATAGCAGTCGCGCAATCAATCGCAACATCTCCTCACCCGCCCTTCCTCTGGTCGAACCGGGCGCGGGCCTTTTCAACGTCCTGCAGGTTATCGACCGTCCAGCTGTAGAGAGCGCGGAAAGGCGTTTTCAGCGAATGACCAAGCGGTGTGATGCTGTACTCGACGGCAACCGGCGATGTATCGATGACGCGGCGGTCGACGATACCGTTGCGCTCGAGACGACGCAGGCTCTGGGTCAGGGATTTCTGGGTGATGCCCTCCAGCGTGCGGCGGATCTCGTTGAAGCGCAGCGGGCCGTCGCAAAGGGCTGCCAGCAGCAGCACCGACCATTTGTCGGCGATCTGCTCCAGAAGCAGGCGGTGCGGGCAATCGGCGGCGCTGAGAACCTTTTTCCGGGAGGAGCTTGCGATTTCCCCACCGGCTTCCCGCGACAATGCCTGCTGTTCTGACATGGTGGTTTCCTTTGAGCAACCTAGTGGCCGAAAAGTGCCTGATTGACACTAGGTATCCAGGATATACTAATCTGCCGCATCATCAATGCGGAGCCTTTCCATGAGTTCAACAGACGTATCCTCCCTGTTCCAGCCCTTCCGCGTCAAGTCGCTGGAACTGAAGAACCGCATCGTCATGGCGCCGATGACGCGCTCTTTCTCGCCGGATGGCGTCCCTGGCGACAACGTCACCGCCTATTACCGCCGTCGCGCCGAAAACGAAGTCGGACTGATCCTTTCGGAAGGCACGGCAATTGACCGCCCGGCCGCCAAGAATGATCCCAATGTGCCGTTCTTCCATGGCGAAGCATCGCTTTCCGGCTGGAGCAACGTCATCGACGCCGTCCACAAAGCCGGCGGCAAGATGGGCCCGCAGATCTGGCATGTCGGCGCCGTCAGGAACGCCCGAACCGAGTGGGTTCCGCCATCGCCGATCGAGAGCCCATCGGGTCTCGAGGCTCCAGACGCACCATTCGGCGAGGCAATGAGCGACGAGACCATAGCTGACACGCTTGCCGCCTATGCGCGCGCTGCCGCAGATAGCAAGCGCCTGGGCTTCGACACACTCGAAATCCACGGCGCCCATGGCTATCTGCTCGACCAGTTTTTCTGGGGCCTTACCAATATCCGCGACGACCGGTTTGGCGGCACGTCGATCAAGGAACGCTCGCGCTTCCCGATCGAAGTTGTCAAAGCCATCCGCGCCGCAGTCGGTCCGGACTATCCGATCATCCTGCGCCTCAGTCAGTGGAAGCAGCAGGACTACAAGGCCCGCCTGGCGGAAACCCCGGATGAAATGGCGGACTGGCTCGTGCCGCTGGTCGAAGCCGGGGTCGACGTGCTGCATTGCTCGCAGCGTCGTTTCTGGGAGCCTGAATTTGCCGAGATAGACGGAGAGAACGGCCTGAACTTTGCAGGCTGGGCGAAGAAGCTCACCGGCGCTGCCACCATCAGCGTCGGCTCCGTCGGCCTCTCCGGCGATTTCATGGCTGCTTTCGGCGGCGAAAGCTCGACGCCGACCGGTCTCGACAATCTGGTGCGCCGGATGGAGCGCGAAGAGTTCGACCTCATCGCCGTCGGCCGTGCGCTGATCAGCGATCCGGCCTGGGCCGCCAAGATCCATGCTGGCGACACCGCCGCCCTCAAGGACTTCAGTCCTGCCGATTTCGGCCAACTGGTCTGATCTAGCCTCGATGAAGTGGGACGGCGGCGATCATCGCCTTGCCGCCGTCAACGCGAACAATGCCGCCGTCTCGTCATCCTGGTCTCATGCAGTTTGACTTTGATTTGCTCGAAGCAGTTTCGGGATTTCCCCTCATGCGCAACCGTTGTGTTTAGCGGCAGCGGTCCTCGCCAACATCATCATCTTGTTCCAGGACAAAAAAGGCCCTCTCCCGGCTGGGAGAAGGCCTTTCGCGTGTCCCGGCAAATGCTGGCTCAGGCAACCGTGACCGGCACTTCGGTCGTGGTGCGCATGGCGTGGCTGTAGGGGCAGACGATGTGGGCGGCAGCGGCGAGCTTTTCAGCCTCGGCCTTTTCCATGCCCGGGATGTGGACGGACAGCGCCACTTCGATACCGAAGCCGGTGCCGTCTTCGCGCGGGCCTATGCCAACCGTTGCGGTGATCTTTGTGTCTTCCGGGATGCTGACCTTCTGCTGGCCCGCGACATACTTCAATGCGCCGAGGAAGCAGGCGGAATAACCGGCAGCAAACAGCTGTTCAGGATTGGTGCCGGCAGCGCCGTCGCCGCCCAGTTCCTTCGGAACCGTCAGCGTGACATCGAGTGCGCCGTTTTCAGATGCTGCGTGGCCCGCACGGCCGCCTGTTGCAGAAGCCTTGGTGGTGTAGAGAATAGGCATATCGCGTTTCCTTCTCGGTTGGACGATCTTGCTCGGTTGGATGATTTTATATATCGCGAAATCTAATTGTGCGCAATAGATATTTGCGATTTGATTTTAGAAAGCCCCTGTGGGCAATTACATGGGAACTGAACGGCAGGATGAAATGGCAGAGCAAGTGACTAGACGAGTGGTACCCGACGAGGAAAAACGCCTCGAGCGGCAATTGTGCTTTGCCGTCTACGCCACGGCGCATGCGTTTACGCGTGCCTACAAGCCGATCCTCGACCGCGTCGGCCTGACCTATCCGCAATATCTGGTGATGCTGGTGCTGTGGGAGAAAAGCCGGCTGCCGGTGAAGGCGATCGGCGAGCAGTTGGATCTCGATTCCGGAACACTGTCGCCGCTGCTGAAGCGTCTCGAGCAGAACGGGCTTATCGTCCGGACGCGCGATGCAGAGGACGAACGGCAGCTTATCGTGTCGTTGAGCGACAAGGGAGAGGCGATGAAAAGCGAGGTCGATGGCATCATGCTCGCCATCGGCGAGACCATAGGCTGCAGCATCGACGATATGGCAGGTCTTCGCGACCGCCTGCAGCAGTTGCGGGCCAATCTGACAAAATCAGACTGACCCCCATTTTCTAGGTCTATTACTGGATGACCATGATCGGTGCCTTTTCCGGCACGCGGTCGTAGACGTCGATGACGTCCTGGTTCAGCATGCGGATGCAGCCCGACGATACGGCCTTGCCGATCGAATGCCAGTCCGGATTACCGTGCAGGCGGTAGAACGTGTCCTGCTTGCCCTGGAAGATATAGAGAGCACGCGCGCCGAGCGGGTTCTTGAGGCCTGGGCCCATGCCGCCGTTCTTGATCGAATACTTGACGAGTTCCGGCTGACGGGCAACCATTTCGTCCGGTGGGTTCCAGCGTGGCCATTTCTGGCGCCACTGGATAACGCCGGTGCCCTGCCAAGCGAAGCCTTCGCGACCGACGCCGATGCCGTAGCGCATTGCCGTGCCGCCGGGTTCGGTGATGTAGAGGAAGCGGGTGCGTGTATCGACGATGACCATGCCGGCCGGCTGTCCGGTGTCGTTGATGACGCGCTGGCGCCAGAACTTCGGGTCGATCTGCTGATACGGAATGGCCGGCAGGAGATAGCCGTTGTCTTCCATTGCAGCGTAGATCACGGCCGGATCTGGCTGTTCGCCCCGATAGCCGTTGCCGCCGAGCCAGCCGCTGATCATCGGCATCGGGTTGCGGTATTCGATGATCTGGCCGCCGGGACCGGCCGAAGAGGCGCAGCCGGCGAGCGTTGATGCGGCGCCGATGCCAGCGAAGGTCAGAAATTTACGGCGTGAAAGAGACGAAGGCAGGTTCATGTGTGAACATCATTCCATGGTGCGGGGGCGTCGGGCGGACAAAAACGACAAGTGCCGAATCAGTTTCGCCGATTGAAGACCATTCAAGCTTAACAAGCCTTTAAAGCGCCTGATCTTCCGCCGCTATCGCGCTTATGCAACAGCTCCTAAAATAGTAGACTGAGACGCCTACATCACGACAATTTGCGTATGGGCCGGCACGCGATTGTAGAGATCGATGACATCCTGGTTGAGCATGCGCACGCAGCCCGACGATGTCGGCTTGCCGATCGACTGCCAGTCCGGCGTCCCGTGGACACGGTAGAGCGTGTCCTTGCCGTTGTTGTAGATATAGAGAGCCCGCGCACCCAGCGGGTTGGTCGGCCCCGGATTCATGCCGCCGCGCTCGGCCGAGATCGGTCGCATGTCCGGCTCGCGCGCCACCATTTCCGCCGGCGGCGTCCAGCGAGGCCACTTCTGCTTCCACTGCACCACGCCCCGCCCGGCCCAGGCATAGCCTTCGCGACCCAGCCCTACGCCGTAGCGCATCGCCTTGCCGTTGGCCTCGACCAGATAGAGGAAGTAGTTCCGGGTATCGACGACGATGGTGCCCGGCCGCTCGGTCGACTGATAGCTGACCTCCTGGCGCAGGAAGCGCGGATCGATGCGGGAATAGGGTATGGCCGGAAGCGTGAAATCGTCTTCGTGCTGCTGGGCATACATTGCCTGGTGCACCGGATTGGAAACCGGCAGGCCATAGGTCTGGTGAAACTGCGTCTGGTAGATATTGCGCACCTGGGGCACCGGCTGCACCGGCAGGCGCTTGACCTTTTCGGGATCGATGCCTTCCGGCCGGTAGAAGACCGGTGCGGTTTCCTGGGCAAAGCGATCCGGATCGGTGGCGCCGGTGTCGGGAATGATGCTGCAACTTGCCAGCGCGAGGCAGGAGACAGTCGAAGCCAGCAACAGCAAACGGGAAAGGAGCATAGGACCAGCCATCATCGAAAACGCGCAAAAGGAGCAATGCACCGCACCCTGCCAGCCACGGCTGGCGCGAGGCTGGTGTCGGGTGCAGAAGTAGGCAGTGAGGCAGTGAGGCAGTGAGGCAGTGAGGCAGGCTTGTCATCCGAATTGGGCTGGATGGCGCAGTTATTTTGAGAAACCATCCAATGTGTTGTTTTCGACGCCGCCTCGCTCCTTTAGAACGACCTGAGGAGGATCGTATGACGCTGAACATTCTCGACCCGCAGGCTTTTGCCGCCACAGACCGCGAGGCTTGGCTGGCGCTGGTTGGCAAGGCGCTGAAGGGCGCTGATTTCGACCGCACGCTGGTGTCTGCGACCGACGACGGTATCGCCATCCAGCCGCTCTACGAAAGACGTGTGGCTGCAACACCGCTCGCGCGTCGCCAGCCATCGGCGGCCTGGGCGATCTGCCAGCGGATCGACGATCCCGATGCAACACGCGCCTTGTCGCAACTGGCCGACGATCTGGCCAACGGCGCCACGGCTGTCAGCATGGTGTTTGACGACAGCGCCCAAGGTTTTGGCACGGGGATCGGTGCAGACAACAGGGCGCTTATCGCCTCAATCTTTGCCGCCACCGCAGGCCGTCCGGTTTCGATGCGGCTCGAACAGGGCGTCCAGTCGGTTTCCGTCGTCGATAACTTCCTGCAGTCTTCCGGCACGGACCTACCGCAGACAGTGCATTTCGGCATCGACCCCTTCACCCCGGCGGCCTTTGGCGGACGGCCTGTCGAGACGGCCGACCTCGGCACCCGCTTCCGGCAACGGCAAGGGCTGGCACGCGGCGGCACCATCCTGAACGCCGACGGGCGGATCATCCACAATGCCGGCGGCACCGAGGCGGAGGAACTGGCCGTCATGGCAGCGACAATCGCCGCCTATCTGCGCCTCCTCGAGGCAGAGCGCATTGAGCCGGAAGCGGTGCTCGGCGCCATCAGTCTCAACCTCTGCGCCGACCAGGACCAGTTTCTCACCATTGCCAAGGTTCGCGCCGCACGGCTGCTCTTTGCCCGCATCGCTGAAGCCTGCGGCGTCGATCCAGCGCCACGGCCGCATGTCTTCACCGAAACCAGCTGCCGCATGCTGACGCTGCGCGACCCCGAGACCAATATCCTGCGCAACACCATCGCAGTATTTGCCGCCGGCACGGGCGGCGCCGACGAGATTGCCGTGCTGCCGCACACCCTGGCGCATGGCATCCCCGACCCGCTGGCGCGACGCCTGGCGCGCAACACGCAGCTTGTATTGACCGCCGAAAGCCACCTCGCCGACGTTACCGACCCTGCAGCCGGCTCCGGCGGCCTTGAGGCGTTGACCGATGCACTGGCGGCAAAAGCCTGTGCGCTGTTTGGCGATATCGAACGCGCAGGTGGCTTGCAGGCCGCCATCGCCGATGGCAGCCTGGCATCGATGGTGGCGCAATCCCGACAGAAGCGTCCGCCTGGACTGATTGTAGGGACGACACTGTTTGCTGCGGAAAAGGAGCGGCTCGTCACGGTGCTGGGACCTCGGACCACAGTTGCCACTGTCGGCGTGCGGCCGGTGCGACGGGACGAGGAGACGGTATGATGATGGTCGAACAGGGTGCCGCTGGTCGGAACTTGATGGCCCGAAGCCAACGGCCGCAAGAGGATATCGATGTCCAAACAGTCGACGACAGTACCGATCCCTCCCTCATTCCTGTGCTCGTCACAGGAATCCAGCACGCCCAAGTCTTTGGGCGGAAAAGGCTCTTGCGCGTGTGGCACCGGTCCCCTCAAGGCGCAGACGCGCCTTGGCTGGATTCCTGTAACGAGCACAGGAATGAGGGCGGATCGGGCGGGGCTCGAGAAAAAGGAGTGGCCCCGCGGCGCGGGTCATCGATAGGTGGCCAAGGGAGCCGCGTGACATCTGCCCTACGACTATGCGGCCTGACACCCCCCTCCTCGAAACAGGGCCGTCTTGCGGCGACACAGAGCGCCGCCCCTTCCCTCATTCCTGTGCTCGTCACAGGAATCCAGCACGCCCAAGTCCTTGGGCGGAAAAGACTCTTGCGCTCGTGGCACCGGTCCCCTCAAGGCGCAGACGCGCCTTGGCCGGATTCCTGTGACGAGCACAGGAATGAGGGAGGATCGGGCGGTGCTCGGGAAAAAGGAGTGGCCCTGCGGCGCGGGTCATCGATAGGTGGCCAAGGGAGCCGCGTGACATCTGCCTTGCGACCATGCGGCCTGACAGCCCCCTCCTGGAAACAGGACCATCTTGCGACAGAGAGCGCATCCCCCTCCCTCATTCCTGTGCTCGTCACAGGAATCCAGCACGCCCAAGTCCTTGGGCGGAAAAGACTCTTGCGCGTGCGGAGCGGGTCTCCTCAAGGCGCAGACGCGCCTTGGCTGGGTTCCTGTGACGAGCAAAGGAATGAGGGAGGATGGGGTGGTGCCTGTCGAAAATCGATGAGCCGGTGGCTGGGGTCTTTGGGCTCGTTGATGAAGGGGCGTGGCGGGGTACTCGTGCCGGTCATGGGCTTGGGAGATATCGTATGAGCCGCATTCCTGATTTTTCAATCCTGCCCTGGGTTCGCCCTAACCTTCCGACGGTTGCCGAAGCCGGTGATGCCTGGGAGACGCCTGAGGGGATTGACGTCAAACGTCGCTATGGCGAGGCGGAACTGACCAATGTCCCGTTTCTCGAGACCTATCCGGGTGCAGCACCCTTCATACGGGGCCCCTATCCGACGATGTATGTCCAGCAGCCGTGGACGATCCGCCAATATGCCGGTTTCTCGACGGCCGAGGCGTCGAACGCATTTTACCGGCGCAATCTGGCGGCCGGACAGAAGGGGCTTTCGGTGGCCTTCGACCTTGCCACCCATCGCGGCTATGACAGCGACCATCCGCGCGTCGCCGGCGATGTCGGCATGGCCGGCGTGGCGATCGATTCGATCCTCGACATGCAGCAGCTGTTCGACGGCATTCCGCTTGGCGAGATGAGCGTTTCGATGACGATGAACGGTGCGGTGCTGCCGATCATGGCGCTCTACATCGTTGCCGCCGAGGAACAGGGCGTGTCCGAGGACAAGTTGTCCGGCACCATCCAGAACGACATTCTCAAGGAGTTCATGGTCCGCAACACCTATATCTATCCGCCGCAGCCCTCGATGCGGATCGTCTCGGACATCTTCAGCTATACCAGCCGAAGGATGCCGAAATTCAACTCCATTTCGATTTCCGGCTACCACATGCAGGAAGCCGGTGCGACGGCTGACCTTGAACTTGCCTACACGATTGCCGACGGCATCGACTATGCGCGGGCCGGCGTTGCTGCCGGGCTCGATATCGACAAGTTTGCCCCCCGATTGTCGTTCTTCTGGGCCGTCGGGATGAACTTCTTCATGGAGGTGGCAAAGCTCAGGGCCGCGCGACTGCTCTGGGCGGCACTGATGCAGAAGAATTTTGCGCCGAAGGATCCGAAGTCGCTGGCGCTACGCACCCATTGCCAGACCTCCGGCTGGTCCCTGACGGCGCAGGACCCGATGAACAACATCGTCAGAACCATGGTCGAGGCGATGGCGGCGACGCAGGGGCATACCCAGTCGCTGCACACCAACGCCTTCGACGAGGCGCTGGCGCTGCCGACCGATCATTCCGCCCGCATTGCCCGTAACACGCAGATCCTTCTGCAGATGGAATCCGGCACCAGCCGCATCATCGACCCCTGGGGCGGCTCGGCCTATGTGGAACGGCTGACGCACGATCTCGCTGCCCGGGCGCTCAGTCACATCGAGGAGGTCGAGGCGCTCGGCGGCATGGCGAAAGCCATCGAAACCGGCATCCCCAAGCTGCGCATCGAGGAAGCCGCCGCCCGGACGCAGGCCCGTATCGACAGCGGCCGGCAGGCTGTGGTCGGGCTCAACGTCTCCCGGCTCGCCGAGGAGCGCGACGTCGACGTATTGACGATCGACAACTCCGAGGTGCGCGCCCGGCAATTGTCGAAGCTGCAGCAGCTGAAGGGCACGCGTAATACTGCCGCCACGGAGCAGGCGCTGGATGCGCTGACGTTGGCCGCCCGCAATGGCGAGGGCAACCTGCTCGATCTCGCGGTCAAGGCGGCGCGCGCAAGGGCTACCGTCGGCGAAATCTCGCTGGCGATGGAAAAGGCATTCGGCCGGCACGTGGCCGAGGTACAGACGATCTCCGGCGTCTACCGCAGCCAGGTCGGCGACAGCGATCCCGTGTTCAACGCCGCCGTTGCTGCCGTCGAGGGGTTCCGGAGAGCAAGGGGTGCGGCGCCGCGCATTCTGGTTGCCAAGATGGGCCAGGACGGCCACGACCGGGGCCAGAAGGTCATCGCTTCGGCCTTTGCCGATATCGGCTTCGACGTCGTCGTCGGCACGATGTTCCAGACGCCGGAGGAAGTGGCCGATCTCGCGGTGCGCGAAGGCGTCGATATCGTCGGCGCGTCTTCGCTGGCCGCCGGTCACCTGACGCTGGTGCCGGAGTTGAAAAGCGCCCTCACCCGCAGGGGTGGCGCCAGCATCCTGATCGCGGTCGGCGGCGTCATTCCGGCTCAGGATTTCGCCACCCTCCGGGCCGCCGGCGCCGACGCGATCTTCCCGCCCGGTACCGTCATCGCCGAGGCGGCGCAGGCACTGATCGAACGGATGATGCCAGCGTGACGACGGCCACGGGAAGGGCGCCATATTGTATCCTGTGTTGAGATTTAAGAGGTCGGTTGCATCGGCAATGATGGGATGGCAATGTCTATGCCTCTGATAAAGCAGAGATAGAGCAAACCATCACGCAAAAGGCACAACCTTGAAACCTTCACCGATAGCATCAATATTTTCGGCATTCATTTTTCTGAGTGCATGCTCAACCACGTCCCCGTCAAACCAGGCGTCGACCTCGGATGCCTGTGGTGCATCCCGATATCAAAAGTTCGTGGGCGGTCCATCCTCTGCGACAGTGGGGCTCAAAATACCCGGAGACTCCCGCCACTACGGCAGCCAGGAACGTGTCGCCACAGATACGCCCACTCGTCTCAATTTTGTCCACAGCGGCACAGCATCCGAGAGTGTCACCAACCCGAAATCGACCGTGATAAGGGTGTTCTGCGGATAAAGCCACCCATTTTTGTGTGACAGGCTAGGCCGCAATACCTTTGAAGAACTGGATGCTGCGTTCGATTTCGGCCGGCAGGGCAGAAAAGTGGCCGCCCGGGATGACGTCGACGTCCATGTTGACATGCGCCTCGCGGGCCCGTTTCGACAGGATGCCGACGCGGGTGACGAAGTGCACCTCTTCCGAGCCGTGCATCACCTTCATCGGGCACTTGAAGCTGTGAGCATAGCAGACAGGCGAGCGCATCTGGAATTCGCGCGGGTCCTTGTCGTCGAAGCGGATATCCTGCGGGTACCTGTTGAAGAAGGCGAAAGAGTCCGGATTTCCCGAGATCGGCGCGGCGGCGCGAAAACGCCGCGTCGACATCGCCGTCAGCATGGCCAGCGTGCCGCCGATGCTGTGGCCGGCGAGGAACATGCGATGCGGATCGACGCCCGGCATGTGACGCAGCCGGTCCGAGGCGGCCAGCACGTCGTCCACCTCGTCGTAGAAGCCGGAGAAGTTACCTTTCTGGCCATTTTCGCCGCGCATGCTGGGGATCATCACCACATAGCCGGCGTCGATGTATGGCTTCATCAGCTGCCAGTGGCCCTGGCCGATCGCATTGCCGCCATGCAGGAAGAGGACTGCCGGGCGCGGCGTGCGGGTGCGCTCATAGCGCGATACCCAGGCGACGAGCTCGAGCTCTCCACCATAGCCGCTGCGGTAGAATATCTGGTTTGCACCTTCGGGAGCGACGAGCGCTTCGTATTTATCCGGCGCCGGTCCCTTGACGAGCAGGTTGGTGCGGAACTTGCGGCGCTCACGCTGATAATCGCCGCTCATCTGCGCCGGTGCTGTGTTGGGAACGTCCGATGCCTTTGCAGCCGGGGCCGGCTGCGCAGCAGTCGCCGGCGCCGGTGGTGTCGTCGAAGCAGCAGGCGGCGTGGTGGCACGGGAGGCAACGGAGGCTGCACGGGCGGAGATTGGAAGGAGCATGCTGGCGGCAAGGCCGGTCAGAACTGCACGACGGCGGTGGGAGAACTCAGGTACATCAGTCAAAGTAAAGCTCCGTCGGTGGTTCCCCGCCAGACAAAGTCTGCACGGGTTGAAGGTCGGCGCCAACTCACTTTGTGGTGAGGATTCGCATTGACGCTAATATTCGGCTGGAGGGGTCTTGGCGTCAATCATTGCCACCAGTGTTTCCAGCCGATCGGCCTCGAAAGGCGGTTTATCCTGCCGCAAACGGGCGATCCGTGGGAAGCGCATGGCCACGCCGGACTTGTGCCGGCTCGAGCGATTGATGCCCTCGAAGGCAACCTCGACCACGAAGCCGAATTCGCGCTCCGCCCTCACCGACCGGACCGGACCGAAGCGCTCGACCGTGTTGTTGCGCACGAACTTGTCGAGCACCTCCAGCTCGGCATCCGTGAAGCCGAAATAGGCCTTGCCGACCGGCACCAGCTGCTCTCCCTCCGGTGTCGTCGACCAGACGCCGAAGGTGAAATCGGAATAGTAGCTTGAGCGCTTGCCGTGACCGCGCTGGGCATACATCAGCACCGCGTCGATGTTGAACGGATTTCGCTTCCACTTGAACCATGGCCCCTTGGCGCGGCCGGCTGTGTAGGGGCTGTCGCGACGCTTGATCATCACCCCTTCGATGACAGGATCGGGCGGCGCCGCGCGGAGCCTGTCGAGCTCGTCCCAGTCGGTAAAATCGACCAGCGCCGAGAGATCGAACCGGTCGTGCGGCGCGTGCTCGATGATCTCGGCCAGCCGGTCGCGACGCTCGATAAAGCCCCGGGCGCGGACATCTTGGTCACCGTCGAACAGCAGGTCGTAGGTGCGGATGAACGCCGGGTAGTCGGCGAGCATCTGGGCGTTCACCGTCTTGCGGTTCAGTCGCTGCTGCAGGTCCGAGAAGGTGCGGGTCGGGTTGTTAGAGCGCGCCGTGCCGCCGATCAGCAGTTCGCCGTCGATGACGCCCTCGAAGGTGATGGCGTCCACCACGTCAGGGAAGGCACCGGAGATATCGTCGCCCGAGCGCGAGTAAACCTTCGACGTCGAGCCCGAGCGCGACAGCTGGACGCGGATGCCATCCCATTTCCATTCGGCGGCAAAGTCCTTCGGGTCGAGGCCATCGAGATTGCCGGGCTCGACCGGGTTTGCCAGCATGACGGAGTGGAAGATCGCCGGCGTTGCCAGCAGCGGCCGGTCGCCCTTGCCCTCGAGCCACTGGAACAGCGTCACGTAGGGTGGCTCCAACCCGTGCCACAGCGTCTCAATCTCGGTCACGTCCTTGCCCGACAATTCAGCCAGCGCCTGCTTGGCAAGCCGCGCCGACACACCGATGCGCATGGCACCGGTCGCAAGCTTCAGGAAGGCGAAGCGACCGGAGGAATCGAGCCTGTCGAGCATGTCGCGCACGAACCCACGTACCTCGGTGCGGCCGAGCGCATTCATCTCGTCGATGACCTGGCCGAGACCCGGCTCATCGGTTGGCGCCCGCTCGATATCGGCGTCATTGTCCCAGACCAGCGAGATGGTCTCGGCGAGATCGCCGACATAGTCATAGGAATAGCGGAACAGCACCGCATCCATCCGCTCCAGCACCAGCTCGCGCAGCATCGCCGGCTTGACGTTGCGCACATCGAGCGTGCCGGCAATGGCCGCCAAGCCATAGCCGCGGTCAGGATCCGGCGTGTCGCGGAAGTAATCGGTCAGCAGCTTCAGCTTGCCGTTCCGGCTCGGCGTCAGAACCAGGCGATCGAGGAGATCGGCGAAAGCTTTCATGAGTATGCACCCTCCCCTTGATGGGGAGGGTCGGCGCGTAGCGACGGGGTGGGGTGACTGCCACAAGCTCCGAATTTGCCGCAGATCACCCCCACCCGCGGCTTTGCCGCGACCTCCCCCATAGAGGGGGAGGTAAAGAAACGCAGCGCTTCCACCAATCCCGCCTCAATCGCTCCCCCGGCCTCAGTCCCCTCCTTCCCCTCATTCCTGTGCTCGTCACAGGAATCCAGTGCAGCGCGTCGGCGCTGCGGGAGACTGTCGCTGTAAGGCAAAGGTCCTCTCACCGTGCAGACGCACGGTGGATGGATTCCTGTGACGAGCACAGGAAAGAGGGAGATGGGAGCTTCTGCACGTGTTCCAAACAACGCTGCCTGGGAAGCTGCAGCCGATAGACGATGATGCATCAATCCCCCTCGTCCTCATATCCGACCAGATGCAGCGGCTTGGCTTTGATGCCCTGGAGCTCGCACCAGCGGACCAGGGCTTCCTCGCGGCCGTGCGTCACCCAGACTTCCCGGGGCTGCAGCTCGGAAATGGTTTCCAGCAGTTCCGGCCAGTCGCAATGGTCGGAGATGACAAGCGGCAGTTCGACGCCGCGCTGCTTGGCGCGTTGGCGGACCATCATCCAGCCGGAGGCGAAGGCGGAGACGGGGTCGTGGAAGCGTCGCGCCCAGCGGTCGGCGAACGCCGAGGGCGGGCCGACGACGATGGCGCCGTGGAATGTCGTCTGGTCGGCGCGGCTTTCGATGGTCGCCGGCCGGAGGTCGCCGAGCGCGATGCCCTGGCTCTCGTAGTAATCGCACAGCCGCGTCAGCGCGCCGTGGATATAGATCGGCTCGTCATAGCCGCAATCGCGCAACAAACGGATGACCCGTTGCGCCTTGCCGAGCGCGTAGGCACCGACCATGTGGGTACGGTCGGGAAACTGCTTCAGCGAAGCAAGCAGCCGGCGCGTTTCGGCCATCGGGTCCGGATGGTGGAAGACCGGCAGCGCAAAGGTCGCCTCGGTGATGAAGACGTCGCAGGGCACGGGCACATAGGCGGCGCAGGTGGGGTCCGGGCGACGCTTGTAGTCGCCGGATACGACGATCCGCAGGCCGTCTTTCTCGATGGCGATCTGCGCCGAGCCCAGCACATGGCCGGCGGCATGAAAGCTGACGGTGACGCCGTTGACGACGATCTCCTCGCCAAAGCCGGCCGCCTGCTCGCTGCCGGCAAAGCCCTCGCCGTAGCGGATACGCATGATGTCGAGCGTCTGGCGGGTGGCAAGCACATGGCCATGGCCGGGCCGCGCATGGTCCGAATGCCCATGGGTGATCAACGCCCTGTCGACCGGGCGCACCGGATCGACATAAAACCCGCCGACCGGGCAGAAAAGCCCTTCCGGGGCGGGGTAAAGCAATGCATCTGGCCTCATGCAAGACAAGATAGCGACCGTTTGCCGGACGGCCAGAGGCGGCTGTGCTTTCGCGCAAATTTAGATGGATCAACGGCGGAGCGCGATGGGCTGCCTTGTCGCCACGGGCGGCATCCGGTAGGGCGGTTTCTGCTTGTCGATGGGACGCAAAACGGTGATACCTTCTGTGCTTGCGAGGGCGCATCGACAGACTGCGGCGTTCAGCGAAACGGCCATGTGCGATTGCGATGCAGACAAGGAGGATGTCTTGGCGACCCATTCCATGCGCGTCGGGCTGGCGCAAATCATGCCGGATGCGGACGTTGGTAACGCGATTGCCTCGGCAGCCAAGGCAGCCGCCGATGTCGTGGTGTTTCCCGAGATGTTTTCCAACGGTTACGGCCGCTACGACGGCACGGATGCGGGCTCCAGGGCGTCTTGGGTCGATGGAGCGGTGGCCCCTGATGGGGAATACGTGAAGCGGTTTCGCGACGCAGCGCGCAAACATGGTATTGCCGTCGTGGCAACCTTTCTCGAACGGGCCGAACCCAGGCCCTTCAACGCTGCAGTCCTGATCGACAGTGACGGCAAAATCGTGCTGCAGCAGAGAAAGCGACACATCTGCCATTTCGACATCCCGGAAGATGCCTGCGCACCGGGCGACCGCTCCAGTGTCGTTCGCCTTTCGACCCGGAACGGCGATGTTACAGTTGGCATCATGATCTGCATGGACCGCGAATTTCCCGACGTGGCGTCCGACCTCGTCCGCTTGGGCGCCGAGGTCATTTTCGTGCCAAACAGCAGCCCTCTTGTCGATGACCCCGAGGTGGGCGATGTCCGCGTGGCAGGCATCCGCGCCATGGCGTTCCAATCGGTTGTTGGTGTCGCCGTGGCCAACTATCCGGCACCGAAGAACGACGGCCGGTCTCTTGCCGTCGATCCCCTAGGACGGATTGTTTGCATGGCAGGAGAGCAAAGCGAGATCGCCTTTGCGGACTTCGATCTGGAAATGATCAGGGCGACGCAGGAAAAAGAGTGGTTCCGGCGTGTGTGATAGACCGGGATTGCGTCTCGTCCGATTTTATCGGCATCATGAAGGGAGCATAAGGCGAACTCCCTTGCATTCGAGGAGCCGAGCATGATTTCCCGACGTGAGTTGATGCTTGGCGCTTGTGCGGCGGCGGCGAGTGCGGCAGCGGTTTCGCGGGCGCTGGCGGGGCCGGCGGGGAATGTGGCTGCCTCGGATATGCGCGGTGCCATCGATGGCGTGGCGTTTCGCAAGCGGGTGTCGGCGGATGGGCTGCAATCGATGATCGATGCGGCAGCTCGGAACAAGGGGCCGGTGATGCTGCCGGCAGGCAACTACACGGCCTCGAACCTCACCCTCCCCGATAATACGCGGCTGATCGGCGTCCCCGGGGCGACGCGCATCGTCTATGGCGGCGGCGGCTTTCTGATGAAGGCGGCCGATGCCGGGCGGATCGAGATCTCCGGCGTCGTCATCGACGGGGGGAACCTCGGGCTCGCCGAGGATGCCGGCGGGCTGCTGCGGTTCGATGGCGTCGGCGATTTGCTGCTGAGCAGTTGCGAGATTACCGGCAGCGCCGGGAATGGGCTGCATCTGGAGCGCTGCGGCGGCAGGATCGAGCGCAACCGTATTTCGGGCGCGGCCAATGCCGGCGTCTATGCGGTCCAGTCGAACGCGCTGACTATGACCGGCAACCGCGTCGAGGATTGCGGCAATGGCGGCATTCTGGTGCATCGCTGGCAGAAGGGCGAGGATGGCAGCGTCATCTCCGGCAACCGCATCGCCCGGATCGGTGCGCGCGACGGCGGCACCGGGGAGAACGGCAACGGCATCAACGTCTATTACGCCGGCAATGTCATGGTGACCGACAACCACATCGCCGACTGCGCCTTTACGGCGGTGCGAGCCAACTCCGCCTCGGACGTGCAGATCAGCGACAACCAGTGCCTGCGCTCCGGCGAGACGGCGATTTTCTGCGAATTCGAATTCGAGGGCGCTGTCGTGTCGGGCAACCTGATCGACGGCGCCGCCAATGGCATCGCCATCGCCAATTTCGACAAGGGCGGCCGGCTCGCCAGTGTCACCGGCAATCTGGTGCGCAACCTGTCGCTGTCGGCGCCCTATGCACAGGACGGCGGTTTCGGCATCGGCATCTCGGCTGAGGCGGACACGCTGATCTCGGGCAACGTCATCGAAAACGCACCGCTCTGGGGCATCAAGCTCGGCTGGGGGCCTTATATGCGCAACCTCGTCGCCTCCGGCAACATCGTCCGTAATGCGCCTGTCGGTTGCGCGGTCTCGGTCGCCGACGGGGCGAGATCGGCGGTGATTTCGAACAACCTGTTCGAGGCCGCGAGCCAGGGGGCAATCGTCGCCTTCCTCTGGGACAAGCCTGCATCGGCCGACCTTGTAACCGGCAGCACGGCCTATCCGCACCTGACGATCCTCGGCAACCGCTTGGCGTAGCGCGACCGATCAAAAGCTTTCATCGCTGCATCAACGCCAGCTGCTTCCGTTCGCCTGCGCTGCCAGATAGGTTTGTCGGCATAAGCAAATAGAGAGAACCTTCATGCTGACGATTTATGGCGTCTATCGCTCGCGCGCATCGCGCAACTACTGGATGGCAAACGAACTGGGGATTCCGTTCAAATCCATACCCGTCATGCAGGCCCACCGTCTGGACGAGCCGCTGGCGCCGGGCGCACCGATCAACACCATGTCGCCGGAGTTCCTCGCCATCAACCCGATGGGGCTGATCCCGAGCATTACCGACGGCGACTTCGTCATGCACGAATCACTCGCCATCAACCTCTACCTTGCGCGCAAGCATGGTGGGCCGCTCGCTGGCCAGACGGCGGAAGAGGACGGCCTGCTGTCGATGTGGACGATCTTCGCCGCGACGGAACTGGAGCCGCACAGCATCCGCCTTGTCCAGACCTACGACCGTGGGGAACAGGGCACCGATGCCGGCAAGGCCACGATCGCGGTGGCCTGCCGCCTCCTGAAGCGGCCACTGGACGTGCTGGAGAAACATCTCTCGGCGAACGGCCATTTCGTCGGCGATCGCTTCACGGTCGCTGACCTCAACGTTGCCGAAGTGCTTCGCTATGCCCAGAGCGAGGCAGCATTGTTCGACGCGCGTCCGGCCCTCGATGCTTGGATCAAGCGCTGCCAGGCCCGCCCCGCCTACCTTGCCATGCAGGCGACGCGCGGGCAGGAAAAAGGCTGAGGCTCAGCCCTTTTCGATGGCGAGCGCCTGCTGGACGGCCGCCCGGTCGCGCATGCGCTCGCCATGCGCCTTGACCTTGGGAAACAGGTCCATATCGACACCGTCACCGGGCAGCCAGCTGGCGACGGTAAAGAGATAGCCGTCGGCCACGGAATAGTTGCCGCCGAGCACCCAGGGGCCGGCCAGCAGCTGGTCCTCGATCAACACAAAGCTCTCGGTCATGGTCTGCGACACCTTGGCCTTCATCGTCTCGATGGCGGCTGCATCGTCCGACCACCGGCTACCCCGGCGCCCGTGGGCGTGGTTCACGTGAACGGTCGAGGACAGGTAGTTGTTGAACGCCTGCATGACGGCAAAGGCGAAGGAGTCGTCGAGCGGCGCCAGCCGTACGTTGCGCGAGACCTGGGAGATATAGGCGAGGATCGCCGGCGTCTCGGTTATGACGCCACGCTCGGTCACCAGCGTGGGCACCCTGCCCTTCGGATTGAGTTTCAGATACTCCGGCGTCTTCTGATCGCCCTTGGAAAGATCGATGCGGCGCGGCTCGTAGGCGATGCCGGATTCCTCCATGGCGATGAGGCTCGCAAGTGCACAACTTCCCGGCGAATAATACAAAACTGTCATGATGATTCCTCTCCCTTGGGGGAGTAGAATAAGCGCGTTTCTCACCGAAGTGAAAGGCCATGCGTCGGAAAATCGGAGGATAAGAGGGCGATAGATCGCCCCCTGCCGACTTCAGGCGCAGCCCGGAACATCCTCGAGGCGGTTCCACACGGGAATGCCCCGTTCCCTGGCGATGCGCACATCGTTGTCGGCGCCCTTGGATGCTCCCTCCAGGCGGAGCACGCCGTCGCAAAGGGCCAGAAGCCGGCCGGCAACAGGATGGAAAATGGCCTCGTAGAGGTCGTCGCCAACGGTTTTTCCACCGGCGGCGTTCCAGACGGGCAAGGCGACCCACTCGCCGATCATCGGTACGTGGCCGGCCTCGAACAAGCGGTGCGACGGCGCTTCCAGCCGCTTCAGGTTTTCCGCCATTTTAACCGGGTCGTCGTTCGTGCCGGAGCGATAAGGGCCGGCAATCAATATCAACATGGTTTGTCTCCTGTCGCCTGATGCGACAATTTGCACGAATATCGATAATATTGCTGGTATGTCGAGTCATATTTCATATTATGCGCAATATCGTGTAACTTCGTGCAGGAAACAAGCATGCTGACGAACCAACGCAAATCGACGATCCAGGCGGCCTTGCGCAGCGAGGGACAGGTGATTGCCAAGCAGATGGCAGAAATGCTCGGCGTGTCGGAAGACACCATCCGGCGCGATCTGCGCGAGATGGCAGCCGAGGGGCTGCTGCTCAGGGTGCACGGCGGGGCGATGCCGCTGTCGCCGAACTTGCCGGACCTGTCTGCGCGCCGCAGCCTGTCGTCCGGGGAAAAGCAGCGGCTCGGCGCCTGTGCCGCCGGCATGATCCGCCCTGGCCAGACGGTGTTCCTCGATGGCGGCACGACGAACGCGGAAATTGCCCGGCAGCTGCCACGGGGCTTTGCCTTCACCGTGATAACGCACAGCCCGACGATTGCCGGCGTACTGGAGCATCATCCGACGGCCGAGGTCATTCTGATCGGCGGCCGGATCTACAAACATTCGATGGTTTCAACCGGAGCGAGTGCGATGGCAACGATTTCACTGGTGCGGCCGGATATCTTTTTTCTCGGGGTTACCGCCGTCCACCCCGCCCATGGATTTTCGACGGGCGACTTCGAGGAGGCGGCCATCAAGCGGCATATCTCGGCATGTTCCGCCGAAACATTCGTGTTGGCGACGCCGGACAAGCTCGACGCATCGTCGCCGTGCCATATCCTGCCGCTGGCATCCGTGGCCGGCATGATCCTGCCCGGACCGCTGCCGGAGGCCGACCTCCAGCCCTATCGCGATGCCGGGCTGGCGATCCAACTGGCGTGAGCGACTGGCTCGGCAAATTCGGTGGGCTTAGATCGTCGCCCGGACGTCGCCGACGTGAATGCCGTTCCAGTTGTGCATCGACTTTGTCGCCATGGCCATCAGGCCGGCGTGGATCTCGCCATCGGTCTCGAAAAAGCGGGCGAGCGTTGCGGCGATCATTGCCTCGGCTGCGCGGCCGGTGCCATCGTCGCACTTGACGGCGATGGCGACGCCCTGTTCCGGGATGGCAGCGCAGAACACGCCCTCGGCGCCGGTCTTGCAGAAGATCTTGCCGGGTGCGATCTGCATCAGTTCCGTGCAGGCGCGGCCGCTGCCGGCGACATAGAAGGGCTCAGCCATGCAGGCCTCGATCAGCCGGCGCGAGGCCTTGGCACGCAACGCGCCGAGACCCTGGCCGGTCGCCATCTTCGCAAAGCCGTGCGCGAGAGCGCGCAGCGGCACGGCATAGGTCGGGATCGAGCAGCCGTCCGTGCCACAGACGTCGGCGCCGAGTGTGGCACCGGTCAGGTCTTGCATCGTGTCGCGGATTTGCTGCTGCAGCGGATGCTCGTAGCCGACGTAGCCCTTGCTATCGATGCCCTGGTGGCAGCAGGCGCAGACGAAACCGGAGTGCTTGCCGGAGCAATTGTTGTGGAGCGCCGTCGGCTTCTCCAGCGTGCGGGCCTGGTGGATCAGGGTCTTCTGGTTGGAAGACCAGTGGGCGCCGCATTCCAGCGCCTCGACATCGCGGCCAGCGCGCGCCAGCATCGAGGCTGCCAGCGCCACATGCTCGTCTTCGCCATTGTGGGAGGAACAGGCCAGCGCCAGTTCCTTGTGGCCGAAACCATAGGCATCGGCAGCGCCGCTTTCGACCAGCGGCAGGGCCTGCATCGCCTTGCAGGCGGAGCGCGGAAACACGCCGGCATCGATATCGCCGCGTGAAAACACCACGCCGCCATCACCGTCGACGACAACGATCGTGCCGCGATGACGGCTCTCGACAAGCAAACCACGGGTAACTTCGACGGTGACGGGATTGGTCATGATGGCATCCGATGCTGGTGGGGTCGAGCGGTGATAGCGTTTGGGGCGACGCTTGCCAACCGTCATCGCGCCAACGTTCGCGCTGCCCCCGGCTCACAAGAGGCCGATGCGTCCGCTCATTCCATGCGGAGCATGATCTTGCCGATGTGGCTGCTGGTTTCCATCATCTTGTGGGCTTCGACGACATCCTCGAAGGCAAATGTGTGGTGGATCAGCGGGGCGATGGTGCCGGCATCCAGCAGCGGCCAGACCTGCGACAGGAGATCGTCGCGGATAGCGCGCTTTTCTTCCGCCGTGCGCGGCCGCATCGTCGAGCCCGTGACCGTCAGGCGCTTGACCATGATCGGCGCCAGGTTGACCTTCTCGGCGATTGAGCCGCTGAGGAAGGCGATGATCGACAGACACCCGTCCTTGGCAAGGGCAGCAAGGTTCTTTTCCAGATAGGCCGCACCGACCATGTCGAGAACGATGTCGACGCCGCTTTCTGTCTCCGCCTTGATGACCTGGACGAAATCCTCGTCGCGGTAGTTGATCGCCCGCTTGGCGCCGATCCTGACGCAGGCGTCGCATTTATCCTTGGAGCCGGCCGTGGTGAAGACCTCGGCGCCGAAAGCGCAGGCAAGCTGGATTGCCGTGGTGCCGATGCCGCTGGAGCCACCGTGTATGAGGACGCTCTCGCCCTCGGTCAGCCCCGCCATCTGGAAGAGATTAGCCCAGACGGTGAAGTAGTTTTCCGGCAGCGCCGCAGCGCGAACTGCGTCGTAGCCGTTCGGGAAGCGCAGCGCCTGGGAGGCGGGAACGGCACAGTATTCGGCATAGGCGCCGCCATTGGCGAGCCCGCAGATCTTGTTGCCGATGGCAAATTCGGTGACGCCGGGTGCGACATCGACGACCTCGCCGGACACTTCAAGACCGAGGATCGGGCTTGCATCCTTCGGGGCCGGATAGTTTCCCTGACGCTGGGCGACATCGGGGCGGTTGACGCCTATTGCCTCGACCCGCACGAGAACCTCGCCGGGCTTCAGCACCGGCAGCGGCTTGCGGACAATGGTCATCACCTCGGGGGCGCCGAAGGACGGCAGGTCGACGCAGCGCATATCAGTTGGCAAAGGCATCTGGCTCTCCATGACATCAGGGAGAGACGCACATAGGTCAGCGGGAGCGGAAATAAAAGGCGCGACGTCGTGGGGCGTCAATTGGTCTCGCAGAGTTGTTCGAAAACCAGACCGCTGGCGCTTTCCTTGGCCTTGGTCTTCAGGCCGGCGATGCGCTTGCTCACATTGCCGATGTCGTCGATAACCGTGCCTTCCGGCAATTCGACGACGCCGATCGAGCAGCGCATCAGCGAGAATATCGTTTCCGCGCCGCTGCGGTCATGGCCGGTGATATAGCCACGCTCCCGGTCGTCGGACGGATAAAGTGCGGCGACATCGTTGCTGAAGTCGGCGCGCAGCCGGTCGAGCGTCTCGGTCAGTTCCTCGCGGCTGCCCCCGATGACGCCAATGAAAAAGTCATCGCCGCCGACATGGCCAAGGAAATGAGTGCCCAGCAGGAAATGGCGGCGCATCAGGGCTGCAAACAGCGAGATGGCATGATCGCCGATGTGGAAACCGTATGCATCGTTGAACGGCTTGAAGGCATCGAAGTCGCAATAGCAGAAATAGCGGATGGCATCGACCGTGCCGCCGGCCGTCATGCGCATGAAATCGCGGATCGCATGGTTGCCCGGCAGGCCGGTCAGCGGGTTCTGGTCCTGCGCCGTCTTCAACTGCTTTTCGGTCATCGCCTTGACCAGCGATGCGGCGGAGACGACGCCGGCATAGCGCAGGTCCTCGATGACGACGAGGCAGGTAGCATCGTCGACATCGGCGAAGATCCCCATCAGGTCATCGACGGTCGAATTGATGCTGACGACGGGCGCTGGCTCCATGAAATGCGAAATGGTCCGCTCATAGGCCTTGTTCTTCAGCAGATCCCGGCCGAAAGGCTGATAGATATAGGCCTTCAGGCTGTATTCGTGGATGATGCCGCGCGGCTCGTTGTTGGCATTCAGCACCGGGAAATAAGCCTGTCGCGGATTGCGACGGAAGAGTTCGAACACCGTATCGATCGGCTCGTTTTCGAACACGGTCGGCAGAACCTCGATCTGCTTGCGGATGAGGATGTCGTCGAGCGACTGCAGGGGCGTGGCGGTCGATTTGTGATCGGGAAAATGCGACAGGCGCGGATGCCACTGGCTGACATCGGCCATCGGCCGGGCGATAAGCCAGCCCTGGGCCATATCGACGCCGAGATCCCGGCAAACCGCCAGTTCGCCTTCGGTCTCGATGCCTTCGGCGATGACGCGGGCGCCCAGCATGTGAGCCATGGAGACGGCGCTTTTCAGGAAATGCCGTTTGCGCATCGCGGTATCGGCGCCGGTGACGAAATGCCGGTCGACCTTGATATAGTCCACCACCTGGTCGCACAGCAGCCGCATTTCCGAATGACCGACGCCGAAATCGTCGATAGCCAGCTTGAAACCGGACTTGCGCATGTAGGCGATCAGGCCGGCGATCTCCGGAAACGCACTGTTGTCGAAGCGCTCGGAAAACTCGAAGCAGACGGAAGACGGCGGAATGCACCGCGTCTTCAAAAGCTGCAGCAAACCCTCGACCAGCAGCAGGCCTTGCGGAATGAGCCGGGCGTCAAGATTGAGGAAAAGCGTCGCCTCGGCCCGGTTCGGGAGACTGGAGAAGGCGCCAAGCGCCAGCCGCTCCATCATCTGTTCGAGCCCGAACAACTGGCCGGTGCGCTCGGCCTCGTCGAGAGCGGCGATGGGGTCAGCAAAACCGATCCGGTCATGGCCGCGCATCAGCGCTTCATAACCGAAGACCGCAGCGGTGCGGATATCGACGATCGGCTGGAAGGCGGTTTCTATGAGCGTCCATCTGGCGGCATCGAAGGGATGGCGCCGCACTGCCACCTCCTTGACCATACTCCCAGACATGCTCGTCTCCACTGCCCCACGCGATGTCGCTGTGGTTGAAGATGGTTGTCAGGCGTCAATAAAAGCTTTCCGGTTCGTGAAGTTTTGATGACAAAAAGCCCTATCCCGGCGTTCAGGCCGGCATGCACCAACCTACAGGAATAGTTTAGCTTTTTGGCCTTCACGCAGCAGCTTCAATTGTGGGCCGCAACCGATGCGTCGAAGTCGGCCAGCATATCGGCGACGCGCCTGTCGTCCCTGCCGGCTCCATCGGGCAAACCCGTCGCCAGATGGTGTGCATCGCAGAGATCGCCGCGCTTGCGTGCCGCGTCCCACATGCGCAGCGCCTCGCGCACGACTTCGCTGCCGGATGCGTAATTGCCGTTGTCGACGGCGGCGCGGATGCCGGCGACTTGCATTGGAGAGATGGAAACAGTGACCATAGGCATGACATTGCCTCTCTTTGCCGTGTCTGGCCGAAGAACTGCCAGATCCGCGCAGGCATCATGCCTGCGTTCAAGGTTCACTCGGGTTCACTCAAGGGTGGCTTGCGGCGGGAGATACGGGCCTCACGCTGTGCTGCCACGCTTTCACGTTATGCCTGCGCGCCAAGCTTGTCAAAAGGCGGAACCAACGGGCGATTTCTTCTATCAGCGCCTGAGGCCAAGCCCGAAGGCGATCAGCGTCCAGCCCTGGAACATCAGGTCGACGGCGAGGAACAGGCCGAGGATCCACAGGCTGTTGACGGGCCAGCCGAGCGCGACCACGAAGCCTGCCACCATCGTCACGATGCCGCTGAGGAGAATGAACCCCCAGCCCTTCGCCGGCTTCATCCTGCGGCCGACCCAGATGCGCAGGACGCCGGCAATGACCAGTGCTATTGCAAGCATCAGGGTAAAGACCGCCGAGGCCAGCAGCGGGTTCATGAAGGCGAAGATGCCGGCCAGCGTGTAGAGCAGACCGCTGAGGATCCATGGAAGGCTATGCTCCCAACCCCGCACCTGAAAGGCATGAATGAGATAGACGATACCGCCGAGCAGCATCAGCATCCCGACGTAGTAGACCGAGACGACGGTGGCGACGAAGAGGTTGCCGAAGGCGATGCCGCTCAGCAGCAACAAGAGGACGCCCAGCGCCACGAACCAGCCCCACTTGGCATGGGCGGAGGCGTGCGGCAGTTCGTTCAAACCCATGACCATGACGACACCCGTTCCTGTTACTTTTACGTATCGTGAAATCCACGTCCGGAAACCCATCCTAGCGCAAAAAGCCTTCCGGGCACACTGATCGAAATCAATTCGCGGGCTTCCGATTTTTATTGATTGATGGCTCAATCAAAAATACGATGATCGTCATCAGGAGACGACGATGCCGAAAGTCGGAATGGAGCCAGTGCGTCGCGAGGCGCTCGTCAACGCCGCCCTCAGGGTGATCGGCGATCACGGATCGCTAAGCGTCACCATGTCCGAGATCGCCCGGGAAGCCGGTGTCTCGGCGGCACTGGCCCATCATTATTTCGGCAGCAAGGAGCGCCTGCTGCAGGCAACCATCCGCTCGCTTCTAAGCCAGTTGCGCAACGACACCGTGACGGCGCTCAAGGCGGCAGCAGGACCGCGCGAAAAGCTGTCGGCCATGATCCGCGTCAGTTTCCAGGCAAACCAGTTCGCCCCGGATACAATTGCCGCCTGGCTGGCCTTCTATGCCGAGGCGCAGCGCTCCGAGGAAACGCGGCGCTTCCTGGTGATCTATGCGCGCCGCTTGCGCTCCAACCTGCTCGCCAACCTCCGGCCGCTTTGCACTGCTGATGACGCGGAACGCATGGCCGAAGGCGCGGCTGCGATGATCGACGGGCTTTATATCCGGCAAAGTCTGCGCTCGGTGCCGACGGGTATCGAAGCCTCTATTGCGCTGACCGAAGACTACATCAACACTCATCTGACCGCCCTTGGCAAAGGATCGACGCCGTGACCGAGACCAAGCCGAATATCCTGATCATCATGGTCGACCAGCTCAACGGAAAGTTCTTTCCGGATGGTCCGGCGGAGTTCCTGCATGCGCCGCACCTCAAGGCACTGGCAGCCCGCTCGGCACGCTTTGCCAACAACTACACTTCGTCGCCGCTCTGCGCCCCTGCCCGCGCCTCGTTCATGGCCGGCCAGTTACCGAGCCGCACCCGTGTCTACGACAATGCCGCCGAATATGTCTCGTCGATCCCGACTTACGCCCATCACCTTCGCCGCGCCGGCTACTACACGGCGCTGTCCGGCAAGATGCATTTCGTCGGGCCCGACCAGTTGCACGGCTTTGAGGAGCGGCTGACGACGGATATCTATCCGGCCGATTTCGGCTGGACGCCGGATTACCGCAAGCCGGGCGAGCGCATCGACTGGTGGTATCACAATCTCGGCTCGGTGACCGGTGCCGGCGTCGCCGAGATCACCAACCAGATGGAATATGACGACGAGGTGGCGTTTCTGGCAAACCAGAAACTCTATCATCTCAGCCGTGAGAACGACGACCAGAGCCGCAGGCCGTGGTGCCTGACGGTGTCCTTCACCCATCCGCACGACCCCTACGTCGCGCGCCGGAAATACTGGGATCTCTACGAGGGCTCAGACCAGCTGATGCCCGAAGTCGGGATGCTGACGGACGAGCAGCAGGACCCGCATTCGAAACGCATCATCCACTCCTGCGACTATAAGAATTTCGAGGTCACGGAGGAGCACATCCGCCGCTCCCGCCAGGCCTATTTCGCCAATATCTCCTATCTCGACGACAAGGTCGGCGAGCTCATTGACACTTTGACGCGCACGCGGATGCTCGACAACACGCTCATCCTGTTCTGTTCGGACCACGGGGACATGCTCGGCGAGCGCGGGCTTTGGTTCAAGATGAACTTCTTCGAGGGCTCCTCACGGGTGCCGCTGATGATGGCCGGCCCCGGCGTCACCCCGGGGCTGCATCTGGCGCCGACTTCCAACCTCGACGTGACTCCCACCATGGCCGACCTTGCCGGCATATCCATGGAGGAGATCATGCCCTGGACAGACGGCATGAGCCTGAGGCCTGTCATCAATGGCGGCGAGCGCACCGAGCCGGTACTGATGGAATATGCGGCGGAAGGCTCCTACGCGCCGCTCGTCTGCATTCGCGAGGGCAAGTGGAAATACATCCACTGCATGCTCGACCCTGATCTTCTCTACGACCTCGACACCGACCCGCTGGAACTCACCAATCTCGCCGACGATCCGGACTTTGCCGAAGTCGTCGCCCTGTTCCGGCGCAAGCGCGAGGAACGTTGGGACATGGGCGCCTTCGACGCCGCGGTGCGCGAAAGTCAGGCGCGACGCTGGGTCGTCTACGAGGCGCTGCGCAACGGCTCCTACTATCCCTGGGACTACCAGCCGCTGCAGAAGGCCTCGGAGCGCTACATGCGCAACCACATGAACCTCGATACCCTCGAAGAATCCAAACGCTATCCGCGCGGAGAATAAGATGAAAGCCCAACCGAAAGCCTCGCACTTCATCGATGGCGAATATGTGGAGGATCCGGCGGGAGCGGTGTTCGAAAGCCTCTATCCGGCCACCGGCGAAGTCATCGCCCGGCTGCATGCGGCAACGCCGGCCATCATCGAGAAGGCGATCGCCTCGGCCAAGCGTGCCCAGCCGGAATGGGCGGCAATGAGCCCGACGGCGCGCGGTCGCATCCTAAAGCGCGCCGCCGACATCATGCGGGAACGCAATCGCGAACTGTCGGAACTGGAGACGCTGGATACGGGCAAGCCGATCCAGGAGACGATCGTCGCCGACCCGACCTCGGGCGCCGACAGTTTCGAGTTTTTCGGCGGCGTCATCGCAGCCGGCCTGAACGGCAGCTACATCCCGCTCGGCGGCGACTTCGCCTACACCAAGCGCGTCCCGCTCGGCGTCTGCGTCGGCATCGGCGCGTGGAACTACCCGCAGCAGATCGCCTGCTGGAAGGGTGCGCCGGCGCTGGCCTGCGGCGATGCGATGGTCTTCAAGCCATCGGAAAATACGCCGCTGGGGGCGCTGAAGATCGCCGAAATCCTGCATGAAGCCGGGCTTCCGAAGGGCCTCTACAACGTCATACAGGGCGACCGCGATACCGGGCCGCTGCTGGTCAACCATCCCGATGTCGCCAAGGTGTCGCTGACCGGCTCGGTGCCGACGGGCCGCAAGGTGGCAGCGGCGGCCGCCGGCAGCCTGAAGCATGTGACGATGGAACTCGGCGGGAAATCGCCGCTGATCGTCTTCGACGATGCCGATATCGACAGCGCCATCGGCGGCGCCATGCTCGGAAACTTCTATTCGACCGGCCAGGTCTGCTCGAACGGCACCCGCGTCTTCGTCCATACCGCGATCAAGGCCGAGTTCCTGAAGCGCCTGAAGGCGCGCACCGAGGCGATGGTGATCGGCGATCCCATGGACGAGGCGACGCAGGTCGGGCCGATGGTGTCGCTCGCCCAGCGCGACAAAGTGCTCGCCTATATCGCGGCAGGCAAGGCCGAGGGCGCCACGCTGGTTGCCGGCGGCGGCATCCCCAGCAACGTCGCCAGTGAAGGCTATTACATCCAGCCGACGGTGTTTGCCGATGTCACCGACACCATGACCATCGCCCGCGAAGAGATCTTCGGGCCTGTCATGTGCGTGCTCGATTTCGATGACGAAGAGGCGGTCATCGCGCGGGCCAACGGCACCGAGTTCGGCCTCTCCGGCGGCGTCTTCACCGCCGATATCACCCGCGCCCATCGCATCGTCGACCGGCTTGAAGCCGGAACGTTGTGGATCAACACCTACAATCTTTGCCCGGTCGAAATCCCCTTCGGCGGCTCCAAGCAATCCGGCTTCGGCCGCGAGAATTCACTGGCAGCGCTGGAGCATTATTCCGAGCTGAAAACGGTGTATGTGGCCATGGGCAAGGTCGAGGCGCCGTATTGACCATGGATGGATCAGTCCGCCACGTTGACGACGAGATCGTCGAGATCGACCTTGAGGGCGTTAGCGATACGCTTCAGGACATCGACACTGCCGGTTTTTTTGCCTGCCTCGATCTCAGAGAGATAGGGCTGCGAAATTCCGGCGGCCGTGGCAAGTTCGGTAACAGTCATGCGGCGATAGTTTCGGAAGATACGAACGGCATTTCCGCCATTGGCACGCGCCTCAACGATCTCCAAGGGCCAGGTTTCTTCTCCTGCAGAAATCCCGGCCAGGACAGCATTCGCCCTCAGTCCATCGACGAGATCCTCATAATCCTCTTCACTCAACAGCACATAGGGTTTGCCGTCGATTTCGAACCTCTTGATATCGCCCATTGTGGATCACTCCTTGTAGATACTGCCCCGCGGACCGGCATCGATGACCACGACAATCCTACCCTTGTCGTCGATGATGACGCGATCCTGTCCGACCCTGATACGGTAGAGATTTCCGCCTTTCATCTTCTTGATGTCGACAATCTCTCCGCGCGCATAGGCTTTGACTTTTTCAATAATCGCCAGCCGCCGTTTTGGCTGCATGCGCATAAGTGCTTTGTCGGCAAGTCGGGATACGACAACGTCCTTCATTCCGACACCATCGCCCTGAGCTATACCGCCTTCAACAATGATAGCGCATCGCGATACATTTGTCGCCCTTTTCCATAGACGTCTGGAGCCCCTATGCAGCAAGCAGATTTCGTCATCATCGGGTCCGGTTCGGCAGGGTCGGCCATGGCTTATCGGCTGTCGGAAGACAGCAGGCATTCGGTGATCGTGCTGGAATATGGAGGCACGGACTTCGGGCCGTTCATCCAGATGCCGGCGGCGCTCGCCTGGCCGATGAGCATGGATCGCTACAACTGGGGATATCACTCCGAGCCGGAGCCTCACCTGAAGAACCGGCGGATCACCGCGCCGCGCGGAAAGGTGCTCGGCGGCTCCTCGTCGATCAACGGCATGGTGTATGTGCGCGGCCATTCCGAAGACTTCAACCGCTGGGAGGAGCTTGGCGCGCGGGGCTGGGCCTATGCCGACGTGCTGCCCTACTTCAAGCGCATGGAAAACAGCCATGGCGGCGAAGAGGGCTGGCGGGGCACCGACGGGCCGCTGCATGTACAGCGCGGCGGCTTCACCAATCCCCTGTTCCACGCCTTCGTGGAGGCCGGCAAGCAGGCAGGTTTCGAGACCACCGACGACTATAACGGCTCGAAGCAGGAAGGTTTCGGGCTGATGGAGCAGACCATCTACAAGGGCCGCCGCTGGTCGGCCGCCAATGCCTATCTGCGCCCTGCCCTGAAGCGGCCGAACGTCACACTGATCCGCTGCCTTGCCCGGAAGATCGTCATCGAGAATGGCCGTGCCACCGGCGTCGAGATCGAGCGCGGCGGCAAGATCGAGGTTGTCAAGGCCAACCGGGAAGTGATCGTGGCTGCATCTTCGTTCAATTCGCCAAAGCTGCTGATGCTGTCGGGCATCGGGCCGGCAGCGCATCTGAAGGAGATGGGCATCGAGGTAAAGGTCGACAGGCCGGGCGTCGGCGCCAACCTGCAGGATCACATGGAGTTCTATTTCCAGCAGGTTTCGACCAAACCGGTATCGCTCTATTCCTGGCTGCCATGGTTCTGGCAGGGCGTGGCGGGGGCGCAGTGGCTTTTTACCCGCTCGGGACTTGGCACCTCCAACCAGTTCGAGGCCTGCGCCTTCCTGCGCTCGGCGCCCGGCATCAAGCAGCCCGACATCCAGTATCATTTCCTGCCCGTGGCCATCAGCTATGACGGCAAGGCGGCCGCCAAGAGCCACGGGTTCCAGGTCCACGTCGGCTACAACCTGTCGAAGTCCCGCGGTGCCGTGACGCTGCGCTCCTCCGACCCGAAGGCCGATCCGGTGATCCGCTTCAACTATATGAGCCATCCGGAAGACTGGGAGAAATTCCGCCACTGCGTCCGGCTGACGCGCGAGATTTTCGGCCAGAAGGCCTTCGACCACTACCGGGGACCTGAAATCCAGCCGGGCGCCGAGGTGACCACAGACGAGCAGATCGACGCCTTCCTGCGCGAACACCTGGAAAGCGCCTATCACCCCTGCGGCACCTGCAAGATGGGATCGAAAGACGACCCGATGGCCGTCGTCGACCCCGAAACGCGCGTCATCGGCGTCGACGGCCTGCGCGTCGCGGACTCGTCGATCTTCCCGTCGCTGACATACGGCAACCTCAACGGCCCATCGATCATGGCCGGCGAAAAAGCCGCCGACCACATCCTCGGCCGCCAGCCGCTCGCCCGCTCCAACCAGCAACCCTGGACCAACCCGCGCGCTGACATCAGCGACCGGTAATCCTGTCTCGACGGCCGCGCCTTTGGCCTATCGCCCGGGCGCGGCTGTGCTTTTGCGGACGACCAGTTCGACCGCCATGACATCCCCATCCGCCGGCATGGTGGCGTCGAGTATGGACGCCACCGCGCGTCGCGCGATTTCCGGCAGCGGCTGGACTACGGTCGTCAAAGCGGGCTGTGACAGAGCCGCTTCCGGCACGCCGTCGAAGCCGACCACGGACACTTCGCCGGGCACGGCGATGCCACGAGCCGCGAGCCACTGCAGCGCCAGCATGGCGCTGTGGTCGGACATGGCCAAAACGGCGGTTGGCGGCGCAGGCATCGAGAACAGCGCCGTCATTGCAGCCTCGACCGTCGGCTGGTCGTTCAGCGTGCCGAAGACCGGCATATCGTCGGGCCCGATACCGAACGTCTCCATCCCTTGCCAGTAGCCACGCATCCGCTCCCGCATGCTGCCGCCCAAAACCTCGTCGATCCGCGAACGCGGCAACAGCCCCTGCGGAACATCGTGGTTTCCGATGGCCAGTATGGCGACATTCCTGTGGCCGAGTTCGCCCAGATGCCGCGCAGCCGCAGCCGCGCCCGCCCTGTTATCGACGCCGATCCGCGGGACCGAGGCGTCGTCCTCGCCAAGCGCCAGCGCGATGAAGGGCAACTGCCGCCGGCGTGTCAGGTCGACCAACCTTTCTCCACCTTCGACACAGAGCAGGATAAACCCGTCGACCAGGGCACTGTTGACATTCCAGGCCAGCTTTTCCTGGTTTTTCGCTGACACCAGCGCAATCCCGGTTCCGCTCTCATCGCAGACGTCGCCAATCGCCGTCATGATCGCTCGCGCCCAAGGATCTTCGAAAAAATAGGACAGCGGCTCGACCGTTGCCACGCCGATCGCATTGACGCGCCCTGCTCGCAGCAAGCGGCCCTTTACGTCAGGCCCCCTGTAGCCCAACGCGGCAGCGACCTTCAGGACATGCTCGCGGACCTGTTCGCGCACCACCTCAGGACGGTTGAAGACATTGGAGGCGGTCCCCTGCGAGACCTCCGCCACCCGCGCCACATCGGCAAGTTTTGCGCTCTTTTCCTTCATGCCCTACCCCTGCCTGCACCGAAAGCGAAGCATACCGCGCCGTTTGTATCGATTCAACTTTGGCTTGACAGGCCGACAGAGATGCATGAAATTGAATCGATTCAAAGACAATCAAGTCCTGTGTCAAACCGGGGGAAGCCTTCGTCATGCCACCCATCCCGAGCCTGTATGCGGATCTCTACATCGAGCGCTTCGGCGACCCGAACGATCCCGAGCCTGAAACGCCAATCCCGCCCCCGAAACCGCCTGCAGGTTTAGCAATTCGCCTGCTCAGGAGAATTTTAAGACGCGGCGCGCGCAAAAAGGCCACAGCATGGTCCTTCACACTGCCAATCGACCGGCGCTTTCGGTGAGAGATCGTCTGGCAGCGCGTTAACCAATGAAGTGCGAGTTCTGCTGGTATCATCGAGATCGACGAAAAGACTGAAGCCCCTTCGGTGAGCGGTCGTTGGCCTCAAGGCTCAGAAACCAGCATTTTAGAAAGCGGTCGCTGTGGCCGCTCCATGAGACAGGGGGCTGGATCGTCAAAGCAACATGGGCATCGATCGGCGGGCTCAGTGGTAGTCTTCTTCCCGCTGGTGGCGGATGGCCGCGACGGTGACTGTCTGGCTGTCCTCTATCTCGAACAGAAGCACATATCCGGCCGCGCCGAAGGGTACGACAAGCTCCCTTAAGAGAGAATCGCCGCCAGACGCTCGACGGCAGCTGAAAGGAAACGTTTCCAGCATGACCATGGCCTTTTCAATCGCCGCATAGGCCCGCACGGCAGCTTGTTCATCGCGCTGCAGCAGATAAGCGTATAGACGTTTGATATCTTCCCGGGCCTTTGCCGTCGTCCTGACCGCATAGGTCACAAGGAATGCTTTTCCGAAGACCTGGCATCGAGCATTCCCTTCAATTCGTCGAGAACCTCCTTCGAACTGAAATAAATTCCTGTTTTCTTTGCATCTTCAAGCGATGCCAGGCCGTGTGCGATAAACTGCGCCTGCGTGCGTCGGAAATCTATCTGTGCCCGGATAGAAGCCTCGACAAATGCCGACAGCGTCTCGCCGTCCTTCAAGACGCTCTCAGCCGCTGCGCGTAGTTCGGGATCGACGCGCAGTGACGGAAGGGATGCCGTTTTCATGAGCCGCTCCATGCGTTGCAATTGCGATGCATTGTAGAATGCAACAGGCGCTTGTCAAATAACGCGCGCTGACCCCGACCGATTCCAACTTGCAAGACGCGCCAGCGGGGTCGATAAGGGGGTCTTCGCCCAGAGGCTCAATTTGCCCGAACTCAGCCAGTTTTTCAGCAGTCCAGAGCTCCCATGCCCTCCTCCTCCTATCGAAAATCGAAGTTCCTGCGCCGCTCCCGTGCCGTGTGGGGGTCGCACGGGACGTGGCGGACGCGGCTGGTGTTCTGGGCGGGGGCTGTCGCCATCGGGCTGATCAGTGTCGGCTTTGCCAAGGCGGCTGACATGGCGCAGCGGCTTTTCGGTGCGGTGACGACCTCCGGCGACTGGGGGTTTCTGCTGCCTCTCGTCATCACCCCGGTCGGGTTCGTGCTGTCGGCGTGGCTTGCCATCACGCTGTTTCCGAATTCGCAGGGAAGCGGCATTCCGCAGGCGATTGCAGCGCGGCACCTGCATCAGGAGGATGACCGGGTGCGGCTGCTGTCGCTGCGGGTGGCGGCAGGGAAAATCCTGCTGACGATCCTCGGCCTGCTGTCGGGCGCCTCGATCGGTCGCGAGGGGCCGACTGTCCAGGTCGGCGCCGCCATCATGCTGGCCGCGGCGCGGTTCGGCGGCATGGCACAGGCACGCGGGCTGATCCTTGCGGGCTCCGCAGCCGGGATCGCGGCCGCCTTCAACACGCCGCTGGCCGGCATCGTCTTTGCCATCGAGGAAATGAGCCGAACCTACGAGGCCCGTGCCAACGGGCTGGTGCTGACGGCGGTGATCCTCGCCGGGCTTGCGGCTCTCGGGCTCTCCGGCAGCTACAACTATTTCGGCACGGCGGTGACGTCGCCGACTTTCCTTGCCGATTGGGGCCTGGTGCTGGTCTGCGGTATCGGCGGCGGCGCGCTCGGTGCCGGTTTCAGCGGCCTTGCCCTGCATTTTGGCCTGCGCATCCGCCGCTGGGCACAGCCGCAACCTCTCCTGCGCATGCTCATCATGGCCGGCGGCTGCGGGCTGGCGGTGGCTGTCATCGGCGTCATCTCCAAGGGCAATACGTTTGGTACCGGATACGAGCAGGCGCGCGGCGCTGTCGAGGGGCATTCGCTGCCGTTGCTGTTCTTCGTGGAAAAACTGCTGGCAAGCTTTTTGTCGATGATTTCAGGCATTCCGGGCGGGATCTTTGCGCCGTCGCTCGCAGTCGGCGCGGGTTTTGGCAGCACCGTCGGGCACCTCATGGGCACCAGCATCGCGCTTGCCGCCATCCTCGGGATGGCGGGCTATTTTGCCGGTGTCGTGCAGGCGCCGATGACGGCCTTCGTCATTATCCTCGAAATGACCGGCGATCATCAGGCGGTCATCCCGATCATGGCGGTGTCGATGCTGGGCTATGTGACGTCACGGATGTTGTCGCCGGAGCCGCTTTATCACGGGCTTTCGCGTGTCTACATCGCCGCCGCCATCCGCGCACGACGGACGCATGACAAGGATGCCGCGCGGACCGACGCAAGTTCCGCCTGATCAGGCCAGCAGCCTTGTGACCGTGGCGCTTTCCGGGCGGCGGATGGCGTCGGCGATGGTGGTGTTGAACAGGACCTTGCGCATGGCATCCGCGACCTTGGCGAAGACATGGTGGATTTCGCAACCCTGCTCGCCATCGCAATCGCTGCAGCGGCGATAGGCTGTCAGCGACAGACAGGGCAGCGGGGCGATAGGACCGTCGATGATGCGGAGGATTTCACCGAATGTGATCTCTTCGGCAGGTTTCAGCAACAGATAGCCGCCCTGCTTGCCGCGCCGGCTTTCGACGATGTCACGGTGCTTCAGCTCCAGCAGGATCTGCTCGAGGAATTTCTTCGGGATCTTCTGCTGTGCGGCGATCTCGGAGATCAGCATTGGCTCGCCTTGATCGGCACGCGCCAGGATGGCCAGCGCCCTCAATGCGTATTTTGCCTTCTGCGTGATCATCTGCAATGCCATTCATCCACGGCGCAGTGGCGCCTTTTGCTTGGTGAACACCCCTTTTGGCGCATGTTGCCTGAACCGGAATTGAACGCGTGCGGCCGAAACGGCTACAAAATTGAAGATTGCAGCAGAAATCAGTTTGACATCCGGCGATTAACTCTACTAGATTGGTAGATATAAGCGCTGTTCTTGCTGACAGCGCCAGCCCGAGAGGCGCCGGTTGCGGCAAAAGCGGTTGCTTTTGCGCTGCGTAGGCCGTTGTGAGAGATATTTGCTCACACCGAAGCGTTTAAGAAATCCCATTCCTGTCTTTTTCGGTCATCGTCTGCGATGCTGCGTGCACTTTCAGACAAGGTTTTCCGATGACTGCCATCAATTCCATCGAAGATACGGAAACATTGAACGCTGCGCTGGCAGGTCTCGACCTTGCCGGCCGACTGTCGCTGGCTGCCAGCCTCGGCCGCGCGGTCTTCACCACCAGCCTCGGCATCGAGGATCAGGTGATCACCGCCGAGATCGGCACGCACCGTTTTCCAATCGACGTCTCGACGCTGCAGACGGGCCGGCTGTTTGCAGAAACACTGGCGCTCATCGACGAGACAGAAAGCCGCTACGACATTTCGATCCAACGCTTCGAGCCCGAACAAGCCGACATCGACGCCTTTGCGGCGCGCTACGGGATCAATGGTTTCTATGAGAGCGTCGAGGCACGGCATGCCTGCTGCGGCGTGCGCAAGGTGCTGCCGCTTGCCCGCGCGCTCGCCGGCGCGACGATCTGGGTCACTGGCCTTCGACGCGGCCAGTCGGCCAACCGGTCGGATACGCCGTTTGCCGAGTACGATGCAGAACGGCACCTGCTGAAAATCAACCCGCTCGCCGATTGGGATATCGATCGCATCCGCGCCTATGTCGTCGACAATGCCGTGCCGATCAACCCGCTGCATGCACGCGGTTACCCATCGATCGGCTGCGAGCCCTGTACCCGCGCCATCAAGCCAGGCGAGCCGGAACGCGCCGGCCGCTGGTGGTGGGAAAACGACGAAACGCGCGAATGCGGCCTGCATGTTTCCGAGGATCCTGTCGTTTCCGCTTGAACCTTCCCCCGCGTCTCTGCAAATTCCAATCGCGACTTGCGAGACGCAATTCCCTTTTATGCCGGCCCAACCTGCGGCCGGAGACGACAGAGTTGGAGTAGACAATGGCCGACAGCCGTCCGGATACGGAACTGCACAATCCGCAGAGCGTAAAGCCGCCGCTCGATCCGCACCTGAAAGCGCTGGAAAACGAATCCATCCATATCTTCCGGGAAGTGGCGGCTGAGTTCGAACGGCCGGTCATGCTCTATTCGGTCGGCAAGGATTCGTCGGTGCTCCTGCATCTGGCGTGCAAGGCCTTCTATCCCGGCCGCGTCCCCTTCCCGCTGCTGCACGTCAACACCGGCTGGAAGTTTTCCGAGATGATCGCCTTTCGCGACAACATCGCGAAGACCTACGATCTCGACCTGATCGAGCATATCAATCCGCGCGGCGCTGCCGAGGGCATCACCCCCTTCACCCACGGCTCGTCCGCCTTTACCGACATCATGAAGACGCAAGGCCTGCGCCAGGCGCTCGACGCCGGCAAGTTCGATGCTGCCTTTGGCGGCGCACGACGTGACGAAGAGGCAAGCCGCGCCAAGGAGCGTATCTACTCGTTCCGCACCCCCGATCATCGATGGGACCCGCGCAACCAGCGTCCAGAGCTCTGGAACATCTACAACGGCATGATCCGCCAGGGTGAGAGCGTGCGCGCCTTTCCGCTGTCGAACTGGACCGAGGTCGACATCTGGCGGTATATCCAGGCCGAGGAGATTCCGCTGGTGCCGCTCTACTACGCCAAGAAGCGCTCCTTCGTGGAGCGCGACGGGATGATGATCCTCGCCGAGGATCCGCGGCTGGAGCTTTTGCCCGGCGAAGTCCGCCAGGAAGGCATGATCCGTTTCCGCACGCTTGGCGACTTCCCGCTGACCGGCGCCATCCGGTCGGAGGCGACCACCCTTGACGAGGTGATCGGCGAACTCGAAATTGCAACGGTTTCCGAACGGCAGGGACGCGCGATCGATCGCGACCAGTCCGGCTCCATGGAAAAGAAGAAGCGTGAAGGATATTTCTGAGATGACTGTCGCCAGTGCCGCAAACGTCGTCCATCTCGCCCCGGCCGAGCCTTTGAAAGCCGTGCGCGACACCCGCCCGCTGCGTCTCATCACCTGCGGCAGCGTCGACGATGGCAAGTCCACGCTGATCGGCCGCCTGCTCTGGGACACCAAGGCCATCAAGGAAGACCAGGCCGCAACGCTGCGCCGGGACTCCACCGGCAAGCAGAACGACCTCGGGCTGCCCGATTTCGCGCTCTTGCTGGACGGATTGCAGGCCGAGCGCGAACAGGGCATCACCATCGATGTCGCCTATCGCTACTTTGCGACCGACAACCGCTCCTTCATCGTCGCCGACACGCCCGGCCACGAACAGTATACCCGCAACATGGCGACGGGGGCCTCGACGGCCGATCTCGCCATCCTGCTGATCGATGCCCGCGTCGGCATTCTGGAGCAGACGCGCCGCCACGCGACGATTGCCTCGCTGCTCGGCATCAAGCAGTTCGTGCTGGCGATCAACAAGATCGACCTCACCAACTACGATCGCGCCGGCTTCGACAAGATCGCCCATGATTTCAAGGAATTCGCCGCGACGCTCGGCGTCCGGCAGATCACCACGATCCCGATGTCAGCGCTGAAGGGCGAAAACGTTGTCTATTCCGGCGCGGCATCCATGCCGTGGTACACCGGCCCGACGCTGGTCGAGGCGCTGGAACTGGCGACGGTTCGCTCGTCGCAGGCGGTCGGCTTCCGGATGTCCGTGCAGCGTGTGTCGCGGCCCGGCGAAAGCTTTCGCGGCTATCAGGGCACCGTTGCCGGCGGCTCGGTAAAACCCGGCGACAGCGTGATGATCCTGCCGTCCGGCATGGTCGCCAACGTCGCCAAGATCGTCACCTTCGACCTGGTGCGCAATGCGGCGGTGGCGGGAGATGCGATCACCCTAGTTCTCGACCGGCAGGTGGACGTGTCGCGCGGCGACATGATCGTTGCCATCGACCACCAGCCGCAGGTCGGCCTTTCCTTCGATGCGCAGATCGTCGCGCTGCAGCCGGAAGGCATTCACTCCGGCAAGCGCTACTGGCTGAAGAGCGGCAGCCGCCGCCAGCGGGTGCAGGTGCTCCCCGTCAGCCAGCTGGAACTGGTCAGCGGAGCCTGGAACCCCGCCAAGGCCCTGCCGATGAACGCCATCGGCAAGGTCCAGCTGATCTTCGACGAGCTGGCGATCTTCGATCCCTACGAGCAGAGCCGCTCGACGGGTGCGTTCATCCTGATCGATGCCGACACCAACAACACGGTGGCCGGCGGCATGATCTCCGGCAAGCGCGCCGACCTCGGCGCCTACGATCCGGACCAGACGCGCGTGCTCCTGTCCCTGCCGGCAGACCTTGCCGAACAGATCATGGCAAGCGACCTCTTCGCCAGCCGTCGGGACGAGGCAAAAATCCGCCGGATGACTGCGTCAGAGGCAGCCGATCTCTGGTCTGACGCAGCAAGCGACATCTGATAGAACTGCACAAGGCAGGTGGCGCGCCCCTGACCTCACCCCTTACCGCGTCGTTCCACGCACGAGCAGCTTGAAGCCCAGCTTGCGCCGGCTGGCCACTTCCCCCCCGCCTATCGCCTGGATCAGCAAGTCGGCGGCCTCGAAACCGAGTTCGAAGCGCGGGATATCGACGGTCGTGATGGCCGGATGGGAGGAGGCTGCGAATTCGAGATTGTTGATGCCGCAGATGCCGAGATCGCCGGGCACGCTGATGCCGCGACGCTGGCATTCGAACAGCACGCCGAGCGCCAGATCGTCGTTCTGGCAGAGCACCGCATCGACATCGGGCGCCCGCGCCAGAAGCTCTGAGAACAACCGGCAACCGAGGGCCACGCTGGTCGGTTCATCCTCCATGAGCATCAGGTCCGGATCGTGGATGCCTGCTGCCTGCAGCACGTTTTCGTAACCCTGCCGTCGCCGGTTCGACCGGACATCGAGGTAGCCGCCGAGCAAGCCGATGCGGCGATAACCGGCGGACACAAGATGACGCGTGGCTGCCTCGCCGACGGCCTCGTGGTCGATGGCCGCAGCCATGGGCTCTTCGGGCTTCTGGCTGTGATCGATGATGTAGGATACCGGGCAGGTCGCCGAAATAACGGTCGGGGCAATCCGCTCGCAGCATTCGGTGCCGACGAGAAGGATGCCGGCCGGGTTCTGCGTCAGGAGGTTGCGGATCTGGCCCGTCTCCTCGCCGCCGCTGTACACCGTATTGGCATATTGCGTGTGCAGGCCGGTGTTGCGCACGCGGGCTTCGATGCCACTCATGACATCGGAGAGGATCTGGCTGTTGATCGCCGGGGCAAGAACCGCGATGATGCCGCTATGTCGGCCGGCGAGTGCCCGTGCGGCCAGATCGGGCACATAGCCCATGTCATCGATGACCCGGAGGATGTTTTCGCGCAATTCTGCGGAGACCTTATCGGGTGCACGCAACACACGGGACACGGTGATGGGGCTCACACCCACCTTCTGCGCCACGTCCCTGAGCCTGACCCGGGTCCGCTTGTTCCGCCTGGTGCCTGGCTCCATTCCAACGCTGTCCTGCAACGACGCTCCTGACCTCGTGATCCCGACCTTGCGGCCGTACCTTGCACTCACGCTCGGCTTACCTTTTTCTCTACGAAGCCTGACGGGGGTGGATCACCCTGAGGCGGCGCAAGATCCGAAGCATGGCGGAATTCCGCCCGCAGAATGGCTCAACATCCTATATTTGTTTCGACATTTATATCGCGCGTACACAATTTGTGTGACCCGAAAGGGCTGATATAGCGGTGCCGATGCTAGTCTTGCCTCAAGTCGCTGATATATCCTCTCCTCATGGACACCAATCGCGTTTTGAAATTCAGCGTCTGGATTTATATCGCAGCCCTCGTCGCGCTGACGCTGGCGCATGTGAATTGGCAGGCCGAGATTGGCAATCCTTTCAACATCTACCACATCGTCGCGCTGTGCATCGCAGGCTGCCTCGCACGACTGGCCTACCCGGACTCACCATCCTTTGCCTTCCTGATGATGATCGCCACCGTCAGTGCGCTCGGTCTGGCCCATGTGCTGACCATCGGCAATGACGGTCGCCCGTTCGACATCATCGTCAACATGGCGAGCGGCATGTGGGGCGTTGCCCTTGGCGCGGTCATCGACAGGACGCGCCTACCTTCGGTCTTCCGCCGCAGCGCCACGGACTGAGCGACTGGTATCTGCGGCCGCGCCATCGCGCTTGCAGAACAATCCGCATGGGTTGTGATATCAACATTCCAAAACCTGTCATCCAGCTATCATGTTGCCGCCATAAACCGTCCCCAGACGGTGGCGGGGCTTTGTCGGTCTCTTGAAAAAGACAGCTCCATCTCCGAAGCCGCAACCGATGCGGTGCCGATCATTGATGGAGGATATTGCGATGAAGACCCCGGTATTGAAGACGATCCTGCTTTCGACAGCCCTCCTGACGGCCTTTGCCGTGGCTCCGGGCCGCGCCGACGATACCGCGCCGGCCGCTGGCCAGACCCTCGTCAACAAGGGCCTCGTCGGTATCGGCCGCATTCCCGCCAGCCAGCGGGATTCGTTCGGCGAGACATTCGGCTCCGGCTCCGGCATGGCGATAGACCCCGCCACCTGGACGCGCACGGCCGAGGGCTACAAGGGCAAGCTCTGGCTGCTGCCGGACCGGGGATACAATGTCAGCGGCACGACGGATTACCGGCCCCGCCTCAATACCATCGACATCCAGATGACGCCGACTGCGCCGGGTGCCGCCCCTGCCTCGGGCAAGGAACAATCCGGCGTGGTAGCGACGCTCGCCAGCACCATGCTTCTGAAAGACGACAAGGGCGCCGACATGACCGGCCTCGATCCGTCAGCCGGTGTGCGGCCGGCAAGCGCAACGCTGCCGATGCTGCCGCAGGCGTCCAACGGCAAGATCTCCCTCGACAACGAGGCCATCGCCCGCCTTGCCGACGGCTCGATGCTGATCAGCGACGAATACGGCCCGAACATCTATCATTTCTCGGCAGACGGCCGGCTCGTCTCGGCAACGCAGCCGCCGGCAGCGCTGATCCCGATGCGTGACGGCAAGCCGAATTTCGCCTCGAACAATCCCGGCCCGGGCGAAAAGGCACCGGAACCCAAGGATCCGCAGACCGGACGGCAGAACAATCAGGGCCTCGAAGGCATGGCGATGACGCCGGATGGCAAGACTGTCATCGCCGTGCTGCAATCAGCCACGCGCCAGGATGGCGGCGACAGCAGCAGCACGCGCCAGAACACGCGCGCCCTCTTCTATGACGCGAGCGATGTCGACCATCTGAAACTGGTGCACGAATATGTCGTGCCGCTGCCCGTCTTCACCGATGCCAAGGGCAAGACCGTGGTGGCCGCCCAGAGCGAGATCGTCGCGCTGTCGCCGACCACATTTCTGATGCTCGCCCGCGACAGCAACAACGGCTATGGCGTCAAGGGCGACAAGTCGCTGCACCGCGCCATCGACCTCGTGGATGTCTCCGCCGCCACCGATATCGCCGGCACCGCCTTCGACGCCGACAAGCCGGTGGCACCGAAAGGCGTGCTCGACCCGTCCGTCACGCCGGCCAAGCGCACGCCGTTCATCGACCTCAACGACGAGGCGCAGCTTGCCCGCTTCGGTCTCCACAACGGCGCACCGAACGACCGCAACAACCTCTCTGAAAAATGGGAAGCCATGTCGCTCGCCAGCGTCCTCGACCCGAAACTCCCCGACGATTACTTCCTGTTTGTCGCCAACGATAACGACTTCCTGACACAGGACGGCTACCAGGTCGGAGCCGCCTACAAGGGCGAAGGCGGCGCCGATGTCGACACGATGTTCCAGGTCTTCCAGGTCACTCTGCCGGGCCTCGCAAAGAAGTAGCCACCTGCCAGGGTGGGCCCATATCGCGCCCACCCTGCCCCTCGCACAAAGCGATGTCGTGCCTGTTGCCGAGCGCCAAATCGGCCTGACCATCCAAAAAACAGCGCCCCGAAGATTCGGCCTTGTCTAACCAAAACGGCTGGTTTAAGTAAGCGCCACTGGTCACGGAGTGTAGCGCAGTCTGGTAGCGCACCACGTTCGGGACGTGGGGGTCGAGTGTTCGAATCACTCCACTCCGACCAGTTTGATTTTAAATGTTTTTTCCCGAATTTTTCTAGGCGTTTTGACCCTTAGATGCTGGTTCCGACAGTCATTATTTTTGCAGTCGGTGTACTAGACCTTTTCGGCAAATTGGCTTCCTAAATCACGCTGGGCTTTGTTCAAGGCTGTTTCCAGGAGGCGGTTTTGGCTTGCGGCGGCCTTGCCCGCAGAGCGTGGGAGGAAGTCGCGGCCTGCGCGCGATAATCGACAATACTTAAAGGGCATGCTGCATGTTCGAGGTCGGATCCCCCTGGCGCGACATGCATGAACGCTATCGGGAAATCGCCTGCGTCCGATGTGTTGGACGGTGCGTCCCGGCGGTCGCCCTTCCGATGGCGGGTGTCATCGCCTAAGATCGCTTCTCCAATCCATCGACGTTGCGCATGAAGGGACTACATCTTGGAAATCGGAATTGACAGTTTTGCCGCGACCGTCCCTGGCGTCGGCGATATGGACCGTATGGGGTTCCTGCTCGACGAGATCGTGATGGCCGATACGGCAGGACTGGACGTGTTCGGCATTGGCGAGCACCACCGCAGCGACTATCTCGACAGTGCACCTGCCGTGATCCTTGCCGCAGCCGCGGCCCGGACGAAATCCATCCGCCTGACGAGCGCGGTGACGGTGCTCGGCGCCGCCGACCCTGTCCGCGTCTTCCAGGAGTTTGCGACACTGGACCTGATTTCCCGGGGACGGGCAGAAATCGTCGTGGGCCGGGGATCCTCGATCGAGGCCTATCCGCTGTTCGGTCTTGACCTCAGGGATTACGACGCACTGTCGGAAGAAAAGCTGGAGCTGCTGCTTGCCCTGCGCGACGAGACGAATGTGACGTGGTCCGGCCGTTTCCGTGCTCCGCTTGACGGCCAGGGTGTCTACCCACGACCTGCGCAGAAAAAGATGCCGATATGGCTTGGAGTGGGTGGCACGCCGCAATCCTTCGTTCGAGCCGGCCTGCTGGGCCTTCCGCTGATGGTTGCAATCATCGGCGGCGAGTTCAGGCGGTTTCGACCGCTGGTCGACCTTTACCGGGAGGCCGGAGCGCGCGCCGGGCACACCGCCGAAACACTGCGCGTCGGTATTCATGCCCTTGGCTTCGTGGGAGAATCCCAGCGCGAGGCGGAGGATCGGTTCTTCCCCGGATGGCAGGCGATGTTCACCAAGATCGGCCTCGAGCGGGGCTGGCCACCGTCGACCCGCGCCCAGTTCGACAACCTGGTTCGTCCCGGTGGAGCGTTCCTCGTCGGTGATCCCGATGCGGTGGCGACCAAGATCCGGCAGACATCCGAGGAACTGGGTGGCATCGACCGCCTGACGTTCCAGATGAGTTCTGCAGCGAGCGACCAGCCGGCGATGCTGCGGTCGATCGAACTGCTCGGTCGCGAGGTCAAACCGCGCCTGTCCACTTGAACGACAGGTGTCCCGTCACCCGACACATTGACGACCCGGCGCGCGATCAAGCCGCGGCAATACGCAGCCGTGGGCTTGAAGGTTTATAACGTCATCCTGCCCCCCACCAACATTCGGCTCACACTGCGTATCATTGCCGGGCGACCGTGCCTTCTCATGCAGACGGCTTGAGGCAGGCCTTCGGGCAGCGACCACCGGTTTCGCCGGTGTTGCGTTCATCGGCAAGACGCTCAATTGAAAGGATTTCATATGCCCCTGGGTCTCATCATTTTCTGCATGGTTGCGGTTGCCTTCCGTGTCGCCATGCTCGTCGTATCGCTTCGCCACGAGGCGGCGTTGAAGCGAGAGGGTGCCGTGGAGATCGGTGCGCGCAATACAGCGATCCTGGCGCTCGCACACATCGCCTTCTATATCAGCGCCATGACAGAAGGTGCCTTCCAGGCGCACCCCATTGACGCCGCCTTCTGGATTGGCGTCATTCTGTATACGATCGGGGTCGTAGCGCTGGTGGTCGTGGTCCGGCTGCTCGGCCCCCTCTGGACGGTGAAGCTCCTGATTGCCCGTGAGCACGTTTTGGTCACCCATGCGCTGTTCCGGTGGGTGCGACATCCGAATTACTTCCTGAATATCCTGCCGGAGTTGATCGGCTTCGCTCTGCTCATGAACGCTCCCCTCACCCTGGCTGCCGGCCTGCCGTTTTACGCCATCCCGCTGATCATCCGCATCGTCCAGGAGGAAGCGGCAATGAGATCGCGGTTTTCGGCGTATTGAGGTCGGGGGACGGGCGCGCCGACCATGTGCTTCAGAGCGTGAGCTCAAAAGCGGACATCAAAACCCATGCGGGGTCGATTGGTGCCGTGCCTGTCAAAACCCGAAAGCTTGCCAGGCACGAATGCCCGGCAAGCTCTCGGAGCGACTTCAGGAAGGAAGGCCCGCCGGCGGTTCCAGAACTGTAATCCCGTACTGGGCCGCCAATTCGAGAAGCGCTCCCATCCCTTCAGGCGAAGGTGGCGGCAATATCGGCACCACTCCGTTGTGAACCGGAATGCCCGCTCGTGCGACAAAGGAATCGAAGCCACCCGGCGTCGTCACGAGGAGACCTCGGGCGGGAAGCGTACCCGTATTTCGCAACCTGTGCGGGACGCCGCGCGGGGCGAAATACGACTGGCCCGCTTCCAGCCGGAAGTTGACGTCCCCGACCGTCACGTCCAGCGCGCCCTCCAGGAGTGTCATGCTCTCGTCTTCGTCGCGATGAACGTGGAGACCGCCGTCGCCCTCGGGCGGCATCGTCCCCTCGATCATTGTAAACTGCCCACCCGTGTCCTCGCTTGTGAGGAGCACGCGCATGACGACGCCAAGGAACAGGTAGGCATCGGGTTTTTCGCGATGCACGTATGTCGGTTTCATATTCATATCCTCGGTGATTATGGGGCAATTCCGGCCCCGGGTTCGGTTTTGAAAGGCAGCTGGTTATTCCGCTGGAGCTTGCTTAATTCTCCAAGAACTCGACGACCCGCGCGTTTCGCAACAGGCATCGGTGCCCCTTGAGAAAGACGTCGAGGCTCAGACCCCCTGGACTGATGAGCGCGGCATAGAGAAATCCGCCGCAAGCACTTTGCCGCAGGCCTTCGACCGGGTTCCGCGACCCGGCTGCTTCCAGCCATTGCTGTAGATCTTGCCGCTAGTGGATGGAATCTAACGCTTGGTGCCCGCGTTTAACGGCGGCGATGATTTTGTCGGGATCGGCGGTCCAAGTGAAGGGCTTTGGCTTTTTGTTGTGCTCAACGAGGAAACGGTTGATGGCGGCCTGGAGATCGACGACGGAATGGAAAACGCCGCGTTTCAGACGCCGCTTCGACAGCCTGGCGAAGAAACCCTCCACCGCGTTGAGCCATGAGCTTGAAGTCGGAGTGAAGTGGAAGGTGAAACGCTCGTGACGGTCGAGCCAGGCTCTCACCTTGGGATGCTTGTGGGCAGCATAGTTGTCGAGGATGACGTGGACGGCCTTGTCGTCCGGCACCTGGGCGTTAATGGCGTTGAGGAAGCGGATGAACTCCTGATGACGATGACGCTGCATGTTGCGGCCGATGACGGTGCCGTCGAGCACGTTGAGGGCGGCAAACAGCGTGGTTGTGCCGTGCCGCTTGTAGTCGTGGGTCATGGTGCCGAGCCGACCCTTCTTCATCGGCAGGCCCGGCTGGGTGCGGTCGAGCGCCTGGATTTGGCTTTTCTCATCGACCGACAACACGACGGCGTGGGCTGGCGGATCAACATAGAGGCCGACAACGTCTCGCAGCTTGTCGACGAATTTCGGGTCGTTGGACAATTTGAACTGCCGCCACCGATGAGGTGCGAGGCCATGCGCTTTCCAGATACGCCTGACTGCGCTGGCGCTGATGCCGGCGGCCGTCGCCATCATGTCGGCCGTCCAGTGCGTCGTCTCGCCCGGCGGATCAGCCAGCGTCAGGGCCACCACACGCTCGGCGACATCGGGTCCGAGCCGCACAATACGCGACGGCCGCGTCTTGTCGCGCAGGAGACCCTCGACGCCTTCTGTGGCGAAGCGCTCTTGCCAGCGCCATACGCAGGTCTTCGATTTGCCGGTCTGGCGCATAATCTCGACAGTCCCGACGCCATCGGCACTCAGCAGGATGATCTCGGCCCGCCAGACGTGCTTTTGGGGCGCATTGCGATCCCTGGTCAAGGCCATTAGGCGTTGGTGATCTGTTGGCGAAACGGTGAACGATATTCCTGTGCGCATGCGCCAGACTCGCATGCCAACCCAGCAAATGGAATCCCATACGGGACTCTTATGTCAGGCGGTAACCACTAGAGGGATCGACGGGCTTTAGCATGCACCGTTGGGTTATGTGCCTGATCATCCATTTCAAAGCTGATGGCCCGATCTCTCAATTTGGATCGGTCTCTCTCAGTTAAAGAAATCTGACGGAATGATTAGCCTGCCTATCCAAGACGGTATGTCCGAGGAGATGAACGATCAAAGCCCTCGTTCCGATGACCGCGGCAAGACAGACATCTTAAAGTTTCATGAAGGTGATTAAATGCTGGTCTTTGTACCTTCAGAGAAGTGCGCGAATGCGGCAATCTGCTTTGACAGGTGCTGGCGCGTCTCTTCATCGGTGAGCTCGGGCGGCTCTCCATCGACCTTGCCGGGGACATGCCCGATCATCACCTCCGGCTTGTTGAGTACGGCTGCATCCAGATACACAAGGATTTGTCGGAGATGGTACTGGGCGCGGACGCCGCCCAGCATGCCGCGTGACGCCGTCTGGATCGCCACTGGCTTGCCCGCAAACGGCTGGTTCGGGAGACGCGAAAGCCAGTCCAGAGCGTTCTTGAGAGCGCCGGGGACGGAGTAGTTGTACTCCGGCGTGACGATGATGACGCCATCGGCCAGACGGATCGTGTCGCCCATGGCCATCACATCGGCCGGGAACCCCGTCTTCTCCAAATCCTCGTCATAGAGCGGAAACGAACCGATCGAACCAAGCGCTGCGATCGTCACACCGTCGGGGGACAAGGACGGCAGGGCGCGTGCGATGGCGGCATTGTAGGAGCCATGACGCAGGCTTCCGAGAAGAGTCACGAAGTGCAGCGACTTGGACTGGGACATGAGGGCTCCGACTGAGATTGCTGACAAATGGCGAACTATGGTGAGCCGGGATCCGGGTTGACCACTTTGGGCAGCTCGATGATGAGGTAATCTAGAAACGCACGCACCGATGGCAGCACATAATCCCGGAAAGGCAATACCGCCGTGATGACCGCCTTGCCCGCCAGCCATTCCGGCATCACCCTTTGCAGCTTTCCCTCGAGCAATTCCTCCCGACAAATGTACCCCGGAAGCGCCGTGATGCCGATCCCGTCCGCCGCCGCCTGTTTCAGCATCATCAGGTCATTGCCCGCCATCCGGGGTCGGACCGCAAGCGAGCGATCGCCCATCAAGGGATGGCTGAGCTTCCAGACGGTCGCCTGCCCGGGACGATACATCGCCAGAAGGTCATGCTCCAAAAGATCGTCCGGCGTGATCGGCTCACCGCGATGCTGGAGATAGCTGGGAGCCGCGAAGATGAACCAGGGTGCCGGAGACAATGTACGCTGCACCAGGGCCGAGTCGGTCATTTGTCCCTCGTGGGCCCGGATCGCCAGGTCGAAGGCGCCGCCGATGATGTCGGTCTGCTCGTCGCCCGTGTGCTGGACGAGCTGGATCTTGGGATGATCGATCGCAAACTGCGGTATGATATGGCGCAGGACATACATGGAGGTCGCGATCGCCGTGGTAAACTTGACGACCCCCGTCGGCTCATCCAGCCTTTGGCGAACCGAATTTTCCGCCATTTCTGCGCTCTGGAGCATGACAAGCGCGTGGCGATAGAATGAGGAACCCGCCTCGGTCAGAGTCTGCGCCCGTGACGTTCGGTTGACCAGCCGCACACCCAGGCCTGCCTCGAGCTGCTGGAGCCGATGGCTCAGGGTCGACTTCGGAATACCCGTGCTACGGCTTGCAGCTGTCAGCCCTCCGCTGTCGACAACCTGAACGAAGTAGCGGACGTCATTCAGGTCAAGCACTAGACAGTCCTTCAGCAGGTTGACGGACATCCCGCCAAGACCCGTGTTCGAGAGCCCCATTCTAGAGAGACCACAACCAGCATTAGAGAGACGCTCTCACCAGAGCAACCCCCAAATGACGGGCAAGACCTTCAGATGCCGACGCAAACGCTGAAAGATTGATGCCCTGGATCACATTCGAATCCACCCCGTCGGCCGGAATGAACGACGCCTCGAACCGGATGTTCGTCTCGTCTTCAGATTTGCCTGCAACGACAAGGATCTGGTTTGTCTGCTCGGTAACGGGGATGGGGAATGTCACCATCTGGTAGGTGAGATGACGGGCATCGTCGTCACATTTGATCATCCGCTCGCGGACAAGCGTTCCGTCGGCCGTGATCAGCTCCCTTTCGCCCTTGCCCACCAGACGGCTCTCGCAGGCAATGGGGTTCCACGACGCAACCGTTGCGAAATCGCGGACTACAGCCCAGATCCGCTCCGGGCTTGTGCCGATGGTGGCGGTGTAGACGGCGACATAGCTCTTGCTCATACCCTCGCTCCACCGTTCGCCAGGATGTGTTGCCCGGTCAGCCAGCGCGCCTGATCGGAGGCAAGGAAGGCGACGACATCGGCGATTTCGTCGGGCTCGCCAAGGCGTCCGAGCGGCGAACCGGCAGCAATACGGTCACGCTCTTCCTGCGGCGCATCCTTGATGAACTCCGTGTTGGTCGCCCCGGGCATGACCGAGTTGACCGTGATCGCACGATGGCCGAGCTCAATCGCAAGGACCTCCACAATCAGCTTCGATCCGGCCTTCGAAGCCGCATGCAGCCCCATCCCCTGTGCCGTGAACGCGGTTGTCGATGTCGAAATATCGATGATCCGTCCGCCGTTGCGTACGCGCTTGGCCGCTTCCTGAAGCACGAAGAACGAACCCTTGGCGTTCAGTCCGAAGATCCGATCGAAATCCTCCTCCCTGACGTCAACGACTGCCACGCCGATGAACGGTAGTCCTGCATTGGCGACGACGATGTCGAGGCCACCGAAGGCAGCATCGACCTCCGAAAACAATCGGCCGATGTCTGCCGTGTTGGCAACGTCCGCCTGGAAGGCGCGCGCCACGCCGCCGGCCTCCTCGACCGCCCGAACCGCGTCCGCCGCTTCCTCGGGACGGCTGCGATAGTTGATCGCCACTGTCGCGCCTTCGCGTCCGAGACGCTCGCCGATCGCCCGGCCGATGCCACGCGATGCACCGGTGATCAGCGCCACCTTGCCTTTTAGGGATGTCATGGGAATGCTCCTGGGTGAAGTCGAGTGATCGGCGAGACGTTCTGTTTGGTTATTTCGGGAACACGACCGATACACTGACTTCGCGCCAGGCATCGATATCGCTCTTCATCGACGCCATCTTGCGTTCCATGACCGCGACCGCGTCTTCTCCAAGGGCTAGATGCAGCGGCGGATTTTCGGAAGCGACGAGCTTAAGGATTGCCTCGGCACCGCGCTGGGGATCGTTCGGCTGCTTGCCGGCGATCTGGTCCATGAAGCCACGGAATTTGCCGACCGGATTGTCCTCATAGGCGGCAATCGTCTGGCCGACATGCTTCAGCGATGACGAGGCGAAGTTGGTGCGGAAAATGCCCAGCGTCAGGATCGTCACCTTGATGCCGAACGGCGCGACCTCTTGCGCCAAAGCCTCGTTCATGATGTCGACCGCAGCCTTTGCCGCAGAGTACACCCCAAGCCCGGCAAAGCCCGTAAACCCGCCGACGGCGGATGCGGCGACGATGTGACCGGTTCTTGCAGCCCGCATGATCGGCAGTGCCGCCCGCAAGACATTGAGCTGGCCGAAGAAGTTGGTGTCGAACACCGCCTTCGCCTCGGTCTCGCTGGTCTCCTCGACCGCGCCCAGCATCCCCCATCCGGCATTGTTGACGAGGACGTCGATCCGGCCACCGAACAGGGTGGCCGCCTCAGCGAGCCCGGCATCCACGGAAGCAACATCGGTGACGTCGAGGACGACGGCAGACGAGCGGCCCGGTGCGACAGCCTCAAACTCGGCCTTGTTGGCGGCCTTGCGAACCGTGCCAACGACATGATCGCCTTGCGCCAGCGCGGCTTCGGCAAGGGTGCGGCCAAGGCCCGACGATACGCCGGTGATCAGCCAGTTCCTGGATGTTGTCTGCGACATGGGAGGCGTCCTTCTGAGGGGGTCTGAAACGGAGGAAAATCGGAGCTAGGCGAGGATGTGGGCGGCGATCCGCTCGGCTACCATGATGGTGGTGACGTTGGTTGGAACCGATGGAATGTCCGGCAGGATGGAGGCATCGACGACACGAAGGCCTTGGAACCCGCGCACGCGCCCGAAGGCATCGACGACTGCGGTGTCGTCTGTGTCCGGCCCCATCGGGACCGTCGATGTCGGGTGCTGGTAGGCCGCGATATTGGCGACGATGTTGGCGCGCAGGTCCGCGTCGCTCTGGACGCCAACCCCCGGTGCCATCTCGTGGTCAACCATGCCTGTGAAGGGCGCGGTTCTGCCGATCTCGCGGGAGAGTCTGACCGCCTCCACCATCCTGTCGAGATCGCTGGGATCGTCGAAGAAATTGTAGTGAATGCGCGGCGCGATGTGCGGATCGCGCGACGTCAGATGGAAGGAGCCAATGGACCGTGGTAGGGTTACGGCGGCGGCAAGAACGATCGCTCCACCGGTGGCGCTGATCTTCGGGTCGATGAAGTGCGTGGCGGACACCGGAAGATCGAGTTCGCCGCCGACCGACGACGATGAGCCCGTCCAGACAAGCGCGCCGGCCGCAGGTCTCATGGCCTTTTCCGAAGCCTTCAGGGCGTAGACATTGTAGAAGAACGGATGGTCCTGGAGACGTGCGCCCACCGGCAGATCCGCCAGCACCGGGATTTCCAGAGCACGCAGATCGCTGGCCGGACCGATGCCGGAGCGAAGTAGAATGGCCGGACTTCCGAACGCCCCGCCCGAAAGGATGATTTCGCCTGCTGTGAGGACTTCTCCCGAGACCAACCGAACTCCGGTGGCGCGATGACCGCTGAAGACAAGGTTGTCCACTTCGGACCCGCTGCGGATCGCAAGGTTCGGACGGGCACGGACCTCGGCCGTCAGATAGACGATGCCCGTGTTCATCCGCATTTCGTCGATGACGTTCAGCGGGTATGCCCCTGCCCCGTCCGCAGCGTCGCTGTTGAAATCCTGCACATCGGCAAGGCCAAGGTGGCGGGCGGCCTGGACGAACGCTCTCGACGACGGCGTCAGTTCGCTAAGGATGCGCTGCCTGATCGGGAAAGGACCGGATCGACCGTGCACGGCGCTGTCGCCGGTCGGGGTGTTCTCCAGCGCCTTGAACGCGGCAGACACTTCATTCCAGGACCATCCCTTAATTCCACGCGCTGCCCAGCGCGCAAAATCTGACGGTCGTGCCCGCATGGCGACAGTACCGTTGACTGCCGAGCTGCCGCCGACGACCCGGCCGCGCGGCAGCGGAATATCATGGCCGAGCCTCTCCTTGTCGTCGCTGTGGTAGTGCCAGTCGAAATCGGGCGTACCGACAGTGCCGGCGTCGGTCAGGCTTTTCGGGTAGCCCGTCGGTGTGAAGCTGGGGCCTGCCTCCAGCAACAGCACGTGACGATTGGCATCGGCACTGAGCCGTGTCGCAAGCACGGATCCCGCAGATCCGGCTCCGACGATGATGACGTCGACCGGTCGCGAGCCTGCCCGGGCAGCACCCCCGCCGATTACTACGGCAGCCGTTGCCTTGCCACCTTCACCCATGAAACGTCTCCGCGTCATTGCCATTGCTCAAATCGTCCTCGGCCGATGCCCGTCGGCGCTTGCAACGCCACTTCACTCCGGTGTCAGGGAAGTAGCGAATGCCCGCGCGCGCCAACAGCGGCCTGGTCCCGGAAGCTAAGTTCAACAGCATGGACGATCGTATCAGCCATGGATGTGTGGCCCACGCGCCAACCGGCGCAGCCCCAACGGTGGTCGACGTAGCGAGACACGTTACCGGACGGCAAAATCTTCGGGACATTCTGGCAACGCATGTCCGCGGACAGACTGGATCATACGAACAGGCCAGCTATTTCGATCCGAAGGATAACCGCGCTCAAGACGCTTCGTTTGACATAGCCGCAACCCAATGCATCCGAGGGCATGGCTACACAAGTTGGATGAAATCTCCACAGATGTCGCCTCGTATCTTTCCGAAAAGCGGCAATTCGTTTGCGGTGCGTTTCTTGTGCAACCATTGCTCCGGCATAGGCGCGTCTGGCAACGCCAAGATTGCTCGAAGGTTTTAATCCCGTACGTCATGAAGAACGAGAAAAAGCGCTTGACCAAAGATGAGAAAACGGTTTTTCTGTAATGAGCAAACGGTTTTTCATTCCAGATATGTTGATGTCCGGTGGTATTGAACGAAAATAGCAAAGGCGTGGCAGTGTTGTCCGGCGACAGGACAGAGGTCGCCGCGCGCATCACGATCAAAGACGTTGCGCTTGCTGCGAACGTATCGGTTTCCACTGCATCCAAGGCCCTAAACGAGCGCGGCCGGATGACGGTCGAGACCCGGAAACGCATACAGGATATCGCGCAGAAGATGGGTTTTCGCCCGAACGCCATGGCGCGCGCGCTCGTTCACCAGCGCTCATTCACCCTTGGCCTTCTCACCAATGACACATACGGTCGCTTTACCCTCCCAATTGCCGCCGGCCTGTCGTCCGCGATGGCAGATCGTGGAGTGTCGGTCTTTCTGTGTGCCATTGACGACGATCCGGAGCGCGTGCGGCTCAATCTGGAAGCGATGGAGGACAAGCGCGTCGACGGGCTGGTGGTTTCCGGAAAGCGTATCGACCGTGTGCTGCCGGTCGATCTTCCTGCCGTTCACATGCCTGTCGTCTACGTCAATGCGGCCTGTCCTCCAGGCGCCATCGGTTTTGTCCCCGACGACGAGGGAGGCGCGCATGCGGCCGTCGCCCATCTCGTCAGCCTCGGTCGCACTCGCATTGCGCATGTGACGGGTCCGCGCAGCTTTGGCGCCGTCGGCCTGCGCGAACAGGGTTGGTTGAGGGCACTTTCCGAAGCGGCGCTCCCCTGCTTCGGCCCGGCGCTGTCCGGCGAATGGTCCGAACGCTTTGGCTACGAAAGCGGACAGCTGCTCGTTGCAAAGCCAGTGTCTGATCGGCCCGATGCCGTGTTTTGCGGCAACGACCAGATCGCCCGCGGGCTGATCGACGCCTTGACGCTTGCGGGTGTCAGGGTGCCGGAGGACATCGCCGTCGTCGGCTTCGACAACTGGGAGATTTTTGCAACGGCCACGCGTCCGCCGCTGACGACAGTCGATATGGCCCTCAAGGAGTTGGGGCGCCAGGCTGGCGTCACGCTACTTGATCTCATTGACGGCAAGCCCGTGGAGGCCGGGCAGCGCCGTCTTCCGTGCCGCTTGAAGGTGCGTCAATCGTGCGGTTCGGAGGAGCCGTCGACTGAATAGGATTTAACCGCACCCGAAGCCGGGTGCAAAACTGGGAGGGGAATGAAATGAAGAAATGGATATTGGGGTTCAGCGGCCTTGTGGCAGCGTCGCTCGCTATGCCGCTATCCGCCAGCGCGGATACTTTCACGCTTTGGACGCGGTCCGACAGCTCGACCTTCATGCCGAAGCTCGTCGATGCATTCAACAACAGCCAGAAGGAGCATCACGCGGATCTGCAGATCGTGCCGGTCAATGAACTCGTGCAAAAATACGCCGTGGCAGCGGCCGGCGGGACGGCACCTGATGCCCTATCGCTCGACCTGATCTACACGCCCGCCTTTGCCGCGGCCGGTCAATTGGAGGATTTGACCGATTTTGCAAAGTCCCTGCCCTATTTCAACGCTCTGTCGAAGGCGCACATTTCAGTCGGGACCTACAACGACCGCATCTATGGCGTGCCGTTCTCCGCTGATGGCTCGGTGCTCATCTGGAACAAGAAGTTGTTCAAGCAGGCTGGTCTCGATCCCGACAAGGGGCCGGCGACTTGGGCGGAAATCCGTAGCGATGCGGAAAAGGTCAATGCCCTCGGGGGAGATATCAAAGGCTTCTACTTCTCCGGCAACTGCGGCGGCTGCAATATCTTCACCTTCACGCCGCTCATATGGGCGTCGGGCGGCGACATCTTCTCCGCCGATGGCCGCAAGGTTACGCTGGATACGCCTCAGATGCGGGATGCGATCGCCTTCTATCAGGGCATGGCAAGAGACAAGCTCATTCCGGCAGGCGCACAAACGGACACGGGGGCGAATTTCTTCTCTGCCTTCGCCACCGGCAAGATCGGCATCACGCCGTCCGGTTCCTTCGCCATCGGCGCGCTCAATTCGCAAAGTCCAGATCTCGAATACGGCGTCGCCCCCCTTCCGGGCAAGGACGGCGGCTCCTCCTCCTTTGCCGGCGGCGACAATTTTGTCGTCTCCAAGGGGACCAAGAAAATGGAGGCGGTGAAGGCGTTCCTCGAGTTCTCCTATTCGCTCGACGGCCAGAAGCTGCTTGCCCGCAACGGTTCGCTGCCGATCCGTAGCGATATCGCCAAGGAAGCGCTGGCAGGCCTCGATTCACGCTATCTGATTGCTGCCGACGCGATGGCCAAGGGCCGGACGCCCTATTCCACTGTGTTTAACGATCTGATCAACTCCGCCAACGGCCCATGGATCACCATGCTGAACACGGCCTTCTTCGGTGGACCGGATGCGATCGAACCGGCGATCCAGGCCGCGCAGAGCGCCATGCAGTCGATCGTCGACACCGCGCCCTGAAGGCTCGATCCTGAAAGGCGGAGCCGTGAGGCTCCGCTGCATGGATATCAGCGGAGGACCAGACCGATGTCAGTCAATACTCTGGCGACGCCAAGCGGCGCGCCCAATGCCTCTCTGCGTCCTCGGCGCAAGCCGCGTCGCGACTGGATGGGACTTCTCTACGTGGCTCCGGCGCTGGCGCTGGTCCTCGTCTTCTTTCTCGTGCCTCTTGGCATGACCGCCTGGATGTCGCTGCACAACTGGCCGCTGATCGGCGTGCCGCGCTGGATCGGCTTTGCCAACTACAAGGCGCTCTGGAACGACATCAACTTCTGGAACGCGCTCGCCTTCACCATCCGCTACACCATCGCAGCCACGATCGGCCTTCTGCTGGTCGGCTTTGCGCTGGCCCTCCTGGTGGAAAAGCCACGACCGTTCGCCGGCTTCTATCGTACCGCGTTTTTTCTGCCGGTGGTGATCGGTTTCGCCTCGGCGAGCCTATTGTGGAGCTGGTTGTCGAATGTCGACAGCGGACTGTTTTCCCCTTTGGCCGAGGCGCTGGGGCTCACGGATGGCCGCGTGAACCTTCTCGCCACCTTTGCACCCGCCTTCTGGTCGGTCACCGCCATGGTGATCTGGAAGATGGCGGGCTTCTACATGGTCATCCTGATGAGCGGACTGCACTCCATTCCGGCCGACTTCACGGAGGCCGCCCGGATCGACGGCGCGAACGCGCTTCAGCGGTTCCGCTTCATTACGCTGCCGCTGGTGCGCCGTCCCTTTGCCCTTGCACTCATTTTGTGCGTGTCCGGCTCCATGCTCGCCTTCGACCAATTCTACATCATTCTTGCCGGCGGACCGCAGAACAAGACGATCACCGCAGTTTACTGGATTTTCAGCCAGTCCTTCGTGTCCTTCCGTCTCGGTTATGGTGCGGCGCTGTCGATGGTGCTGCTTGCCATTTTGGTGGTGCTGAGCGTGATCCAGCTGCGACTGCTGGGTGACAGGGAGACCGCGCGATGACGATGACCGCAACGCTTCACGCAATAAAGCTTGCGCCGGCACGCAGACGCGGCAATGCCTGGCTTTACGGAGTCCTGTTTCACACCACCTGCCTGCTCGTTGCACTGTTGTTTCTGGCGCCGATTGCGCTTGTCCTGCTGGCATCGTTCCGACCGCCCGCCATGGCGGGAAATGGGCTGCTTTCGATCCAGGGACTTGGCTTTGGCAACTACGGGAGACTGGAGGATTTCGGCGCCGGCATCCTGCATTACGCCGGCAACAGCCTTTTCGTCGCCGTCGCCACGGCGTTGCTCACCGTCGTGGTCTCGGTCTTTGCCGGTTACGGATTTTCGCGCTTCCGCTTTCCGTTCAAGGCGGTGGCCTTCGTTCTCATTCTGTCGACGATCATGGTGCCGTTTCAATCCATATTGACACCGCTGTTCCTGATCCTCGCCAAGCTCGGGCTGCAGAATACGCTGAGCGGTCTCGTCCTCATCTATGTCACGCTGCAGCTGCCTTTCTCGGTCTTCATGATGCGCAATGCCTTCGACGCAGTGCCCAAGGAGATCGAGGAGGCGGCGCGCATCGATGGCGTGAAGGGACTGCGGGCGCTGGTCTATGTCATGGGGCCGCTGGTGTTTCCGGGTGTCGTTTCGGTCGGCCTTTTCGCCTTCCTGAACGCCTGGAACGAATTCCTGGCAGCGCTGGTGCTGTTGACCGATCAGGACCGCTACACGCTTCCGGTGCTCGTTACGGCCGTGCGCTCCGGCCATTATGGCTCAGTCGACTGGGGCGCCGTGCAGGCGGGCGTTACCGTGATGATGATCCCCTGCCTGCTGCTCTTTCTCGCTCTCCAGCGCTACTACATCCGCGGCCTCACGGCCGGCGCGGTGAAATAGGCGCACACCAATCCAACAGAGGACCCACATCATGAGCATGCCTTCCTCCGCCGCCGACACGATCCGCCAGAATGCAAAATTTCGCCCACCCGCTGTCCATCAGGTGCGCGTCGGCGGCTTCTTCGGTCCCCGCATCGAAACCATCGCAACCGCCACCGCGCACACCCTGCTCGACCGCTGCATCGAAGCGGGCATGCTGGACCAGGTCGATCCGGACAGGCCAAACCCCGGGCTGCGCATTCCCTACCAGCAGGGCAATGATACTGTCAGCACCCAGATGTTCTGGGACTCCGACTTCGGCAAGAGCATCGAGGCGGCCGCCTATGGGCTGCTGCACAAGCCGGATGCCGCGCTCGAGGCCCGGATCGACGAGATCGTCGATGCCTATGGACGACTGCAGGACGAGAATGGCTACCTGAATTCCTGGTACCAGCGGATCGAACCCGGCAAGCGCTGGACCAACCTGCGCGATTGCCACGAGCTCTATGATGCCGGCCACCTGATGGAGGGGGCCGTTGCCTATTATCACGTCACCGGCAAGCGCAAATTGCTGGATATCATGGCGCGCTACGCCGATCATATAGCGACCGTCTTCGGGCCCGGAAAAGACCAGAAGCCGGGCTATTGCGGACATCCCGAAATCGAGCTTGCGCTTGTCAAGCTCGGGCGCGCCACCGGCGAGCAACGCTATCTCGAGCTTGCCCGCTTCTTCGTCAACGAGCGTGGCCAACGGCCTGATGGCGAGCACTATTACGACCGGGAAGCCCGCGCGCGGGGCCGGGATCCGGCCGATTATCACTTTGCGACCTACGAGTACTCGCAGAGCCATGTGCCGGTGCGCGAGCAGCGCCATGTGGTCGGCCATGCCGTGCGCGCCGCCTACCTCTACTCCGGGATGGCCGATGTATCGACCGAGTTTGGCGACGACAGTCTGAAACCTGCGCTCGAGGCGATCTGGGCGCACCTTACCGAGAAGAACCTCTACGTCACAGGTGGTTTCGGCCCCTCTGCCCACAACGAGGGACTGACCTTCGACTACGACCTTCCAAACGAAACGGCCTATGCCGAGACATGTGCTGCCGTGGCGCTGGTCTTCTGGGCCAGCCGCATGCTGGGGCTGGGTCCCGATCGCGCCTATGCTGACGTCATGGAGCGGGCGCTCTACAACGGTGCTCTGGTCGGTCTCTCCATCGACGGCACCCGCTTCTTCTATGACAATCCGCTGGAAAGCCGTGGCAAGCATCATCGCTGGACCTGGCATCGCTGCCCCTGCTGCCCGCCGAACATCGCCCGGCTGGTAGCGTCGGTCGGCACATACATGTACGGCGAGTCGGAAAACGAAATCGCCGTGCATCTTTACTGCGAGGGCATTGCGGATCTGGAGACGGCAGGAACGGCTGTTCGTATCCGCCAGGAAACCATATATCCCCTGGATGGCGCCATCCGGCTGACGCTGGAGCCGCAGCAGCCGGCCGAATTCACTCTTTCCCTGCGCCTGCCGGCCTGGTCACCGGGCGTGACGATCCGTGTCAACGCCGCGCCGGTCGACCGAGCTGCCGTCGAGCAGAAGGGGTATGCGAGGCTGTCCCGCCTCTGGAAGTCGGGAGATGTTGTGGAACTCGATCTAGAGATGCCGGTACAGCAACTATACGCGCACCCGAAGGCGGGGGTCGACCAGGGACGGGTGGCGCTCCAGCGGGGCCCGCTGGTCTATTGCCTTGAGGGCGTTGACAACGGCGATAACCTGAACTCCCTCGTCCTTCAGCCGAAAAGTCGCTTTCGCTGCGAGCCCGTGAACGCACTTGGTGGCATCCCGGCACTTGTAACGACCGGTCTGCGCGAAGTGGCCGCTGGCGAAAGCCTCTACACGGAAAGGCCGCCTCGCCGGAAGGAGGCGGAAATCCGGGCGGTTCCATATCATCTGTGGGACAATCGCGCGGCGGGAGAGATGCTGGTCTGGATCCGGACGGAGGGTGGTCGATGAATGCGGTGGACATGAGAGTGGCATCTCACCTTTCAGCCCAGACCAGCGGCGTCGATCTGAGGGGCGTCTCCAAGAGCTTCGGCGCGGTCGACGTCATCCATGACATCGACCTTTCCATTGCGGCCGGCGAATTCGTCGTGTTCGTGGGGCCGTCCGGATGTGGAAAGTCGACGCTTCTGCGGCTGATTGCCGGACTGGAGGAGACAAGCCGGGGCGAAATCCTCATCGGCGGACGCGACGTCACGGATGCCGATCCCTCGGATCGCGGCATTGCCATGGTATTCCAGTCCTATGCGCTCTATCCGCACATGACCGTCGCCCAGAACATGGGCTTTGGCTTGCGCATGGCGCATCGGCCGAAGAAGGAAGTCGCCGACATGGTGCAGGCGGCGGGCGAAATTCTGCATTTGTCTCCTTTGCTCGATCGCCGTCCTGGACAGCTCTCCGGCGGTCAGCGCCAACGCGTTGCTATCGGTCGAGCCATCGTGCGCGATCCCAAGGTCTTTCTGTTCGACGAACCGCTCTCCAACCTCGATGCCGAATTGCGGGTGGGCATGCGCATCGAGATCGCACGGCTGCACAAGCAACTCGGCAACACGATGATCTACGTCACACACGACCAGACCGAAGCCATGACGCTGGCAGACAAGATCGTCGTTCTCAGAGCTGGCCGTATCGAACAAATCGGTTCCCCGTTCGACCTCTACAACGATCCCGACAACCTGTTCGTTGCCGGCTTTATCGGCAGCCCCAAGATGAACATCCTGCCGGCGAGCTGCGAGGCCGGCTCGCTCCTGATCGGCGGCCAGCGCCTGCCGTTCGCGACACCTGCTAGCCTCCCCGCAAACGGTGAACTGCAGTTCGGCATAAGACCAGAGCATCTGCGGTTAAGCCGCGGCGCCGAGCCGGGCCTCAGTCTCACCGTCGACTTTACGGAATTCCTGGGTGGTGCGACTTATCTTTACGGGCAGGTTCAGCCGGGCGTGTCCCTGGTCGTCCAAGGCGGTCGGGGGCCGGCGCCCAAGGTCGGGCAGTCGATTACAGTGACGTTCGATCCATCGGATGCGCGCTTGTTCGATGCCAACGGCAGACGGGTCCGTAGCGACGGCTGAGTGAGCTGCGGTTATGGAGATCAGATGCACCGGAGTGCCTGCGGCAATTCAGAGAGCTTTCATGCCCATAAGCGGAAATTGTTGGGCATGCCGCTCGGCTCGTTTGCCTTGATGACATTTCAACCAGGAGAGGCCCGCTCAGACCTCTGATAGTCTGCTGTCTAGGCTCGCCGCTCTTGTCGGTAGGGGCATTGGGGCACCGTCCGCAAACTTTACATCGCAACGGTGAACGGGCGACGGAGTGTCCGCCGCCCTGTCCGTAGCTTACTTGTTCAGGTCCTGCGCCATCATCAGATGATGCTCCAATGCGGGGCGTGTCGTCGTCGCCCACGTCTTCAGGTCGGCATTGTCGCCGCCGTCGCCGTAGCGCTTGAAGAGGTCGACGGCGTCCTTGTGGGCCGCGACCTGGTCGGAATGGTACTGCTTGTTGAAGTCGTCGCCCTGTAGACCGTTGAGCTTGTCGATCATGCCCTGCTGCGATGACGTCATGGCGGTCGGGATTGCAGCCTTTACCTTGCCGGAATCGACCATCGCCTTCATCTCGGCCGAGGTCTTGGTGTGGTCGGCGATCATCTGCTGGGCGAAGGCCTTGGTGGCGGGATCGGCCTTTTCGACAGCCAACTTGCTCGCCGCGATCTCGAACATGTCGCTGGTGGCGGCCTCGGTAACAAAGTCTTCCGTCTTCGGAGCATTGCCCATCAGCGAATTGACGCCTGTGCTTTCGGCAGCCGATTGAGCGAAGGCCGAGGTAGAAACCATGAGAAGCGCTGCGGTGAGAATTATCTTGTTCATTTGTAGTCCTCCATTTGCCCTGGCTAACGTGCTTTTGGCGCAGGCGTTCCCGATTGGCCGGACGGCAAGTGCCTTACGACCCCTTTTGAGCGATACCGGACAGACGCGGAACCGATAGGACATCTTGAGGTTTGCCGTGCTCACATGCGCGCCACGAAAAATGTGATGCGCTTTCTGCCACCGAGGAACCACGCCGTTCCCAACCAGGCTATGGCGTTTCTCGTGATCGCATCGCCGTCCGAGCTTGGTATCCGGGGATCGCAGAAAGCGACCCACACCGCATCGGGCGTTCAATCTGTCGCCGCGACGGACTGCTGAATGCCTCCCAGGGTCGAGGGCTCTTCAGACAGGACCGCCGCTCCAAGAAACCGGGTTCGATTGCCTTTTGTGACGGCAGCGCCACTTCACTATCGTCGGCTGCGTTGTAGTCCGCCGACATCGGGGAAATGATTTGTCAGACGTGAACATGTTGCCAGAGGACCGCGGGGATGGCTCGAAAGTCTCCGCCGTTCGCGCCGCGCCCAGATGGGCAATTATTGGTCTCTTCCTTTACGGCTCGGTGTTTACATTGAGCAGTGCAAAGGAATTCCTGGTGCCCATCGTACTGGCGTTTCTGCTCGCCATGGTCTTTGGGCCGATCAGACGATTCTTTGACCGGCGTGGCGTGTCTTCGACACTGACGTCGCTGGTGATCGTCGCCGTTCTGTTTTTCGGGTTTCTCGCCCTGATAGGCGCTCTGGCCATTCCCGTCAGCGGATGGATGGAGCGCGCGCCGCAGATCCAGAAGGATGTGCAAAGCAAGCTCAGTGGTCTCTCCAGCACCTTTTCAGGGATCATGGATGCCGCAACCCGCCTCGGAGAATTGACCCGCAGCCATTCGGCCGACGTCCAGCAGGTGGAGGTTCGCGACAGCAGCATGATCGCAAGCGCTGCTCTCTTTGCTCCCGCAGCGATGGCGCAGTTCATCTTTACGCTGATACTGCTTCTGTTCCTTCTGGCGTCAGGCGACATGTTCTACGAGAAGCTCGTGCATGTCATGCCGACGTTCAAGGACAAGAAGCGGGCGATGCGCATCGCACACGATATCGAGCGCAAGTTGTCTCGCTATCTGTTGACCATCACGATCATCAATGGCGGGCTCGGCGTTGCCGTTGCGCTGCTGCTCTGGGCTGTCGGCATGCCGAGCCCCATCATTTTCGGGGTGCTTGCGTTTCTTCTCAATTACGTCCCCTATCTCGGCGCGTTCGCCGGGATCCTTGTCGCAATGAGTGTCGCGCTGGTGTCATTCGACGTGCCCGGCTGGTCGCTCGCTGTCGGCGTCCTCTATCTCGGCTTGACGAGCATCGAAGGCCAGTTGATCACGCCCTACTTCATCGGAAGAAGTCTCCGGCTGAACACCGTGGTCGTCTTCATCGCCGTTTCCTTCTGGGCATGGCTGTGGTCGGCCGTGGGAATGCTTGTCGCTGTACCGTTGCTGGTGGCCGTGAATACCTTCTGCGAGCACATCGATGGCCTCAAAGGGCTGGGCGACTTTCTCTCCGAACGCCATTCCGAGAAGGAAGAAGCTCCGGCTGGATGATCGGCGTATGCGAGAGCTTCAGCTTCAGGGGTCGCACGCAACTCGCGCCCGGCCCTGCACTTGAACCGCATCGCTGTCAGGAGCGAAGATTTTCGCTGATCCACTCCTTGGCTGTCATCACATCGATGCCATTTTGCTCATTGAAGCTGTTGCGCTTCGGCCATGCCACGCCCTTGCCTTCGGCAAAGACCGCCCGGTATTTCCGGATGTGATTGTCGGGGTCCTGCGCAAGTTCAGATAGGAGATCCGGAACTGTCCATTCTGCCTTTGCAAACGGGCGCCCAAGCACCTTCTGGAGCGTGTCGGCAACCTCACCATAGGTCAGGGTGTCGCCGGCAAGATAGACGATTTCATTGCGGATCGTCGGCTGTGCAAAGACCACCTCTGCGGTCAAGGCACCGATATCGTCTGGAGTTGTCAGCGTAACCTCGGTATCCAGGCTGCCAAGTGCATTGACCACGTTCTTTTTAAGATCGACGACCCCGAAGACCGGTTCGAACAGGAAGCTGGTGAACATCCCGGTGGAAATCACCACCCAGTCGGTCTTGTCCTGGCCACGCAGGAGGTCACGCACATCGATCTGGGCGTCGAACAGGTCCTGAGGGCTGCCGCGACCGATCACGTCGAAATCGACGCCAAACTGCCATGGGAAATATCGCTTGAGATTGGCATCCAGCGCAGCTTTCGCAAGCTTCATTGGCGTGTTTCGACCCGCAGAGAAACCTGCGCAGCCGATCACCGTATCGAAACGAGCGAAGATTGCCGCCAATTCGCTGACTGAAGCAGCAAGAATGTCGCCGGTGACAATCTCGATCCCCAGTGCGCGGATTTCGGAGACGTCACGCTGTTTTACCGTGTCCGTCGATTCCACAGTTGCGGCCCGCAAGAGAACGCTGATCGTTGTGTCCGGACGATGCATGGCCTTGCGCGCCAGATTGCGTAGAACAGGCATGCCGAGTTCTCCGGCACCGATTAACAGGATCGACTGTGAGTTTGCAGTTCGAGAAGTGTTCATCTTGGAAATCCTTTGTCGTCACATCGTTCGTGTGAACGGGTAACTGGCATATTCCAGACAGGGTCGTAAGAAGGTACACGCGTGATACCGGAGGGCAGGACGATGACCAGAGACGAAATCCTCAGCTACTCCCAAGCCGTCTGCGACGGCCTTCGCGAGGATGAGGACGGGGTGAGGCGCGAGGTCCTCACCCATGCAGGCAACCGGTGGTCGCTGGGCGTCATCCACACCCTGGGTGTCTATGGCAGACTGCGCCATGCGGATATCGGGCGAAGAATGCATGGTGTGACCCAAAGGATGCTGACACGCAACCTCCGCCAACTCGAGAGAGATGGGCTGGTCGCGCGCTATGATCTCGTGGAGATGCCGCCCCGCGTGGAATACGAGCTTACCGAGCTGGGGATGGGGCTGCTGATCCGCATGATTCCCCTTTGGACATGGGTCGTCGAGAATTCGGACCAGTTTCGAAAGTCGCGTGACGAGTACGATTCCCGGCCGCAGGAGAAACCGTCGTGGCAGTCTTTCTGATGGGTTTGCAGGTTGCGTCGGGCAGGTTCGTTAGCATCCATGGTGGTCGGCGGCTTGCGCACAGCCCATACTTTCGGTGACCGCGAGAACCGACGCTGCTCGGCCGCACCTGGACTGATGGTGCGACCGAGACAGGCCAAAATTCACATAGACTTCAGCATTCCGCCATCGACGAAATAGGTCGAGCCGACGGAATAGCTCGCGCGGTCCGAGCACAGGAAAACGAAGATGTCGGCGGCTTCCTGCGGAGTGGCGAACCTTTTGATGGGCGCATGTTCGTTCGCCACCGAATCGAGGTAACCCTGCCAGTCGCCACCTTTATCGGCAGTCAGCTGCTTGGCGGTCTTGATCCAGTCCGGCGTCAGGACGAGGCCGGGGTTCACGCAGTTCACCCTTATGTTCTGCGGGATCAGCTCGGTGGAAAGAGTTTTCGAGAACATCATCAAGGCGGCCTTGGTGACATTGTAGATGGGCTCGTACCAAAGCGGTTGCACGGCGCATATGGACGCGTTGTGCAAAATAACGCCGCCGCCCTTTTCCCGCATTTGGGGCGCAAGACCCCTGGCAAGCCGGACCGCAGCCATGACATGCAGGTCGAAGTAGAATTGCCACTTTTCGTCATCGGCCTCCATGACCGTCTCGTTTGAGCCGGTGCCAGCATTGTTGATGAGGATATCCGCTCCCCCGGCTTCAGCAGCGGCGCGGATGACGCTGTTCGTTCCCTCGGCAGTCGCAACGTCGGCAGCGATGCCTGTCGCAGACACCCCGTATTTGGAAGCGATGCGGGCGGCCTCTGCCTCAACTCTTTCCTGGCCTCGTGCAGCCAGAATGACGTTGGCGCCCTCCGCGGCAAGTCCTTCCGCAATCGCCAGGCCAATTCCGACACTGCCTCCGGTGATGACAGCATTCTGCCCTTTGAGACCCAGTTCCATTCTTTCTCTCTCCCATTTTGACGTGTTTAGAATTGCCGCCGATGGCCGTCATGGCAAGTCGGAGGAATTGGTCGCTGGCAGAGTGCATAAAATTTGCCGGCAGCGGCAGGATAGCGCCGACGGATAGAAGCGTCTCGAAGTATCGAGCGATCTCGAAATTTCCGTGAAGCCACCTAGCGCAGAAGGCCATCGCGCCCAAACTCTTCCCAGCCGCTCAGTGGCGAACGGGCATCGTCACCGCCGTTTGCAGAATTAGTCGGCGTTTTTTCAGTCTTCAGCGAACGGGTGAGCTTTCTCTTCCAGGAAGCCTGCCGCCTTTTCTCGGCGGCAGCGATAACATCGTCTTCGCGCCACTCGTCCACCACGCTGCGGTTGAGCAGATCCTCGACAAACCTTGGATCGAAGACGTGGAACGTGATCTGTTTCGCCCGCCCGCGCAGTCTGACCGTGCGAATTCCGGCACTCTGCAGTCGCCCGTCCTTCAGCCACCGGTGCCTTTCCGTGGTCGTGATCGTCAGGATATCCTGAATCTCGCGCGGGATGACCGGAAGGCTTTCGATATCTGCGAGCGCCTCGGTGACAACAGCCGACACTGAGCGAAAAACGGTCTTCGAGGTTTCCGGCATTACCAGTCTCAGTATCGAGCCGTCGATATCCAGAGATTTCCGGATCGCCAAAGGCAGCCGCGCCCGGACTTCAAGAAGAATTCCCTTGGCGCGCACGGATGAGCCAAGTGTCGTCGCTGGGGACAGCGCCCACTCCTTGAGCAGTTCCGGGGCATCGGTCTTTTCGGTCCTTGGCATCCCGACGAAATGGGCGTCGCCATAATCGAAGTCAACACCGGTTGCCGTCTGCGTTGCTGGTATGTCGGAAAAGCGCCGGCCTCATCCGGGATAGCGCGACTTGCAAAGGCTCGGTGCCGATAGAGTCGAGATCTCCGTCGTGGAAAGCTTGTCACGCGCGAGCGCTGACGGCCTAATTCAGTGCGTAGGTCACGACGCGGTGCGGATGCTCGACCCTGAACCTCGACAGCATTTCCGACGCCTGCTGAGCTGCAAAGCCAGCATTCTCGACATCTTCACGAGCCCAGTCGTCGGCATTGACGCGAATCGCATCGGCCATTCCCTGCGAGACCGCAGCGAAATGCTTGTTGCCTTCCACCAGTGCTTCTTTGGCAACACCCTCGAGGGCAATGGCCAACCCGACAAGCAAATCCTCGCGCTCGTGAACGCTCAAAGTTTCGATCGCGGTGGTGGGCGTGCTCATCTTGAATTCCTTCAAACGTGCTGTGGATCGGTCAAATAGGCCTCCGATAGATCGTTATCTGGTGATGACACGACGTTGGGTCAACATTTCAGCTCCTGCATTCGTGCGCAATTTCGGGCGGCAGTTCACGCTGTGAAATGTTTGGTCACTTTAAATGAGTTTTGTTTTTCGCTTTATCAGGGCATCTGGGGGTGAAATCATCGAGACGCGTCGCGCTATGACGCATGATCAAGAGTGAAACTCATGGATAAGCCAATAGCTGTCAGTCGCCTGGCCAAGAATACGGTCTTCGGCAAAGGCGACGTTTTCGTGCTTTTCGGCGAATTGTTCGGTCGCGGTTATGCAACGGGCCTGCTTGACGAGGCACGTGCTGCTGGAATGGAGATTGTCGGTGTCACGGTTGGACGCCGCGATGAAAGCGGTCGCCTGCGCCCGCTCGATGCCGAAGAACTCTCAGCTGCCGAAGCTCGCCTGGGCGGCCGGATCATCAATATCCCGCTGATGGCAGGCTTCGATATGGATGCTCCCGCCGGCGGTCCGACACCCACCGATCTGCTTGGCGAGATGACGCTCGAGACCTGGCAGGACGAGAAACTCGACTGGGACTACGTGGCGCGCTGTCGCGCGACGGGGACAGCCCGGTTTACCAGTGCGCTTGCCCAGGTGATGGATGTGCTTGACGGCATGATCGCCGATGGCAAGAACGTATTTTTCGCCCATACGATGGCCGGAGGCATTCCGAAGGCCAAGGTCTTCCTCGTGCTGGCCAACCGCATCTACAAAGGGCGCGGAGCGCGCCACATGTCGTCGCAGACCCTGCTCGACAGCGATATGGGCAAGCTCATCCTGCAGAATTTCGACGAGGTGTCGGCCGACACTTTCGGACATCTCATCGAGTTCAGCTCCGCCATACGCGACAGGATCGAGAAATCGGGCGGCACGGTCAGGTACACCGCCTACGGCTATCATGGCTCCGCAGTGCTGATCGATGGCGAGTATCGCTGGCAGACTTACACCAACTACACCCAGGGCTACGCCAAGATGCGGCTTGAAAGCATCGCGACGCGCGCCTGGGAAGCCGGGATCAAAGCGACAGTCTACAACTGCCCCGAAATCCGGACGAATTCCTCGGATGTCTTCACGGGCATCGAACTGCCGCTCATTCCGCTGCTGCTGGCGCTCAAGCAGGAGGGCGGCGGTCAATGGGTCGACGACCAGTGGCAAGCCTGCGGACAGCTTCTCGCGGACGGGTTTACGATGGAAGATGTCTTCCGCAAGATCGCCGAAATGCAGGCGAACGACGTCATGCGCCCCTTCTACGACTTTTCGGCGTGGCCTATGGCAAACAGCCAGAAGCAGACCGATCTTGTCATCGGGGCGTCCAGCGAAATCACCCAGATGCACCGCGATGGGAAGGCGCTGATCAGCGACCGCCTGAGCACTCTAGTTGTGGAAGCCACCGGGAAACTGATATTCGGAGAGACCTCGCAGCCATCCGGCCCTGTTCTCTGGCTCAACCACGACATTGTCGCGCGCCAGCTTTTGGCTTCGCATTCTGACAGCCTGCAGGATCATCAAGACCTCGCAGCTTGAGGCATGCTCAAATCGCAATGGACCGGCGATGTTTTGACGCCGGCGATTGAAACGGTTGTCCCACCGCGGATAGCAGCAACGTAACCGTCAATGACAGCTCTCGTAATGCCGAAATTCCGGTCTGCTACGCGGACCGGAGAGTGAGGCGGGTGAGTTCCGCCGGCTTTCCCAAACGCAGGGCAAAACCCGGCCAAAGCCCCGTGCCGTTGTTCACATAGAGATGCATGCCTCCCACCTTGTAAAGGCCGGAAACGAACCCGTTATTGCCCCTCGCCACAAGGCTGGAAAGCCCGACGACCATTCCTCCATGGGTGTGGCCGGAAAGCTGAAGCGAGACCCCTGCCCTGGCAGCACTTGCCGCTTCCATCGGCTGATGATCGAGCAGGATAACCGGTGCCCCTTCGGGAGCACCAAGAATGGCCGCCGGCAAATCCGGCCCAACATTGCCCGAATGTTCGGCGGAGCGGTCGGTTACGCCTGCGATGACGATCTTCGCTCCGTCGCGCTCGATGACGACATGCTGGTTCAAAAGTGGCTGAAGTCCCAGCACCCGGTATTCGCGCATCCATTCCTTATAGTCGAAGAAGTACTCGTGGTTGCCGGGAATGGCCCAGACACCGTCCCGCGCCCGCAGTTTCGCGACCGGCTGGACATCGAGACGTCGGTGCTCGACATCGCCGTCGATAAGGTCCCCCGTCATCACAATCAGGTCCACATCGAGAGCGTTCGCCTTCGACACCACCGCTTCTGCCCAGCGCCCGGGAAACAGTCTGCTGATATGGAGATCGGTCAACTGCAGGAGGCGATATCCATCAAAGGCGGCGGGAAGACCGGATACCGGAATTTCGATATCCCTGAGTGCTGGAACGCAGATGGCTTGGCTCAAACCAAACATGGCAAGGCAAAGCGCAACAATCCCCATTCCGTATCTGAACTCAGGCCAAATGACTGGAAACGCACCCTTTATCGGCCAGAGGACAATCGAGACCAGGTCGAGGCCGATCTGGAATACCGCAAGCAGGACTGTGGCGCCAAAAAGCACGTTGAAAGCAATGATGATCGGCCTTGGAAACTCGGGCGAGAAAACCGATCCCGACGAAAGACGGCAGAACAGCAGGAATTGTGATGCAATCAGCAGAACGGCGGCAAGAAGCAATTTTATCGACCATGGCCATGGCAACGGTTCGATGAAGCGCACCACGACCAGAAGCCATGGCAGTCCGAGAATGATGTTGAACATGGATCAGAGGTTTTCCAGTGAAATAGATCGGGACGCGCAAGCCGCCTTTAGTTAGGAAACCAACCGATGGAAATCTATTTTTAAATGCGGTTCGGAAACGGTTCGACGCCCGGGCGGTAGAAATCATTGCTGATGTTCCCGCTACGAGCGCCTGTCCGGCTTTTTCCACTCAGAACCGCTGCGGCGCGGCGGGTTTGTTTCCGAAGATGGCCTCAATGCGCTCCAGGACATCGGTGGTGAGCTTGTCCTTATGGCTGAGCGCCGCAAGATTGTCCTCGAGCTGGCTCAGGCGGGATGCGCCCAGGATCACGGTCGAAACATTGCGGTTCGACAGGCACCACAGTAGCGACAGATGGGTGATGGAGATTCCGATTTCACCGGCAAGGTCGGCCAACTCGGAGACTTTCGAGAGCTGGGCGCGACCGTCTTCGCTCGACCATTTTTCCTTCAGCCACTCATAGCCCGGTAGGTTCATGCGCCCGTCGTCGGGAATGCCCTTGTTGTATTTCCCGGTCAAAACGCCGGAAGCCAGCGGCGACCAGATCGTCGTACCCAGTCCCATCAGATCGTAGAGGGGCAGATAGTCGGCTTCGACCTTCTGACGCTCGAACAGGTTATACTGCGGCTGCTCCATCGTCGGCGGCGTGATGCGCAGGTCGCGGGCCACGGCGTAGGCTTCCGTCAACTGTTGGGCCGACCATTCGGATGTCCCCCAATACAGGATTTTCCCCTGGGTGACGAGATCGTGCATGGCGCGAACCGTTTCCTCGATCGGGGTATCGATGTCCGGGCGGTGGCAGAAATACAGATCCAAATACTCCACCTGCAGTCGCTTCAGTGCGGCATGGGCAGCATCGGTGACATGCTTTCGCGAAAGACCCCGCTGCGTTGGCTTCTGGCCGCCCCAGAACACCTTGCTGGAAACGATGAAGCTGTCGCGGCTCCAGCCGAGTGTTTTGAGGGCCTCGCCCATGACGAGTTCGGACTTGCCGCTCTCGTAACCTTCGGCGTTGTCGAAGAAATTGACCCCGCTGTCGTAGGCGTGCGCCATCAGGCTGACGGCATCGCTGCCATCGACCTGCTTGCCGAACGTGACCCACGATCCAAACGAGAACTCGCTGACCTTCAACCCTGATTTTCCGAGACGGCGGTATTCCATGGCGTAGCTCCTCCTACGGTGCGCATGAGGGCAACATAGCGTAAGGCTTTTCGAAAGACAGTCCGGGGCGGCGACTATAGCGCTGACGGCAAGCGGGACCAGCAGGGTATGGATGAAAACCGGAGCAATCCTGCACTCACCGGTTCAACGGTATCCAGCCGCCTGAAGCTCGAAGAGTTGCGCATACCGCCCGCCTTGCTGGAGCAACTCGGTGTGGGTTCCACTCTCCAGAATACTGCCGTTTTCGAGGACGAGGATGCGATCCGCCATCCGGACAGTCGAGAAGCGATGCGAAATGAGGACCGCCGTCGTCTTTTCGGCCAGGCTCTTGAACCGGGAAAAGACCTCCGCCTCCGATTTGGCATCCAAGGCCGCCGTCGGCTCGTCGAGGATCACCAGCTCGGCATTCCGCATATAGGCTCGCGCGATAGCGAGCTTCTGCCATTCGCCACCGGAGAGATCGCGCCCCTTGTTGAACAGACGGCCGAGCGGCTGTTCGTATTTGAGCGGCAACTTGCTGATGACAGCGTCGGCAAGGCTCAGTTCGGCGGCGCCCTCGATCCTCTCCATGTCGGTCCGCGCCTCGATGCGTCCGACACCGATGTTGTCTGCCGCCGTGAAGCTGTAGCGCGTGAAATCCTGGAAGATGACCCCGACATGGGCATGGATCTCCGCGATGTCCATTTCCCGAAGATCTACGCCATCGACGGTGATCCGACCTTCGTCGGGATCGTAGAGGCGCGTCAGCAGTTTGACGATCGTCGTCTTGCCAGCTCCGTTCTCGCCGACCAGCGCCAAGGTCTCGCCGGCACGTAATATGAAGCTGAGGCCCCGCACGGCCCATATGTCGGTATCCGGATATCGAAACCCGACGTCGTCGAACACGATGCCATCGCGTATCGGCTGCGGAAATGGCTTTGGATCAACGGGCGAACTTATCGTCGGCTTGATTTCAAAAAACGAGAAGAGATCGTCGAGATACAGCGATTGCCCGGCAATCTGCGTGAACCCGAGGAGTATCTTCTGGAAGAGCCCGTTGAGGCGCAGGAACGCTCCGGCAAGAAATGCGAGGTCACCGATCGAAAATACACCGACGATGGTCTGCCAGACGATGTAGGCGTAGGCACCGTAGTAGGTCAGGGTGCTGATCGCGGCGAGCAGCGATCCCCAGATCGCCCGGTGAATCGACAGCGTTCGTGTTTCTGCAAATATCGTCTCGGACAGCGATTTGAAGCGGTCGACGAGGTACGTCCCGAGGCCGAAGAGCTTCATCTCCTTCGCGGTGCCGGCGCTGGCACCGATGAAACGAATGTATTCGAGCTGCCGACGCTCCGGTGTCCGGCCGCGCGTGAGGTCGTAAGACCTGATGTTGAAGCGCGTTTCTCCCCAGACGGCCGGAACGAAGGATAGCGCCAGCAGCAGAATGAGCCACGGTGCATAGGCCAGCAGCCCGGCGGCCAGCGTGGCGACGGTAATCATGTCCTGGGCCTGCCCGAACATCTGCGGCAACAGCGCATTGCGACCGGCCGCCTGGCGTCGGGCGCGCTCGAGCCTATCCTGATATTCCGGGCTTTCGAAGTGACGCAGGTCCAGCTTTGCAGCATGCTGCATCAGCTCGACGCTCACCGTATTGGAATGACGCTCGCCGAGGATAGAATCGACCAGCGTCGTTGCCCGCGTCAGCAGGTCGAGAGCGAAAACAAGTGCGAATTCCAGCGCCAGCAACGGAAGAATGACGTTCAGTCGCCCGCTGGCCCACCACTCAGAGAGACTTGATGAGGCGGAATGGGTTGCGGCCAGGCGCACCACTTCGTCGATGATGAGCTTGCCGACATAGAGGGCGAGGACCGGCTGGAGGGCGCGCACGAGCCTCAGGCACATGCTGGCAAGCGTCAGCCATCGACTCGTTCTCCAGATTTGGGCGACAAGCCGCGCAAGAAGCCGCAGATTGCCCAGCTTGTCGCGGAGGCTGCTGCCGGATGGCTGCGGTCCGCCAGCGGGGCCGGCGGGTTCAGACGCTTTCGAACCGGCAGCTTCGCCAGGACGAGACGTCACCTTTGACGGCGCCCTCAAGAGCGTTCGATCGTTTTCGCCGCGGCATCCAGCGCGCTGGCGATAATTTCAGCCGAATGGTCTTCCAGCGGACCGCGAAGCCGAAGTCGCAGAGCCAGCTTGACGTTTTCCATGGCTCGAATGATCGCCGCAGGGACAGGCACGACGCCATCGCCACGCACAGTCCCGACGCGCGCGACGAGCTCGTCTGCGGACGCCCTGTTGGCGATGAGAAATGCCTCGCCTTCGGAGGTGATGCGGTATCGCTTCCGGCCAGGCTGGTCGATGTCGATGGTAGCGTAGCCCATGTCCTCAAGCCATGCGAGGGTCGGATATATTACGCCCGGGCTCGGCGAATAGCTGCCGCCCATGCGCTCCTCGATAGCTTTCATGAGGTCATAGCCATGCGAGGGATTGTCGGCAATCATCGTGAGAAGGAGAAGGCGCAGCTCCCCATAGTCGAAAGGACGTTTGCCCTCCCTGCCCCTGAGATGTTGGTGATGCTTGCCGTGGTGTCCGTGCTGGCGACCGCCGTCGTGAGATTTGTTGTCCATGTTCCCGATATAGATCTCGATATATCGGGATTCAAGATTAGACCTCCGTCGGCCGGGACGTGATTTCTCCGGTGATTGTCGGCTTGGCCCGTGCGGTGCCCTGCGCTGTCGCTTATCAAGAATTTCGCGAAGCGGGACACACCTTGTTGCCTTACATGGCACGGCCTTCGAACGAGGCCAGTTGCAGCATGACGAGGGTGTTGGTGCTCTGCGTCTGGAGCGCCTCGCCATCTTCTTCCTGCCTGATGGAGCCGTAGCTGGCGTTTCCGCCTTCGGCGTATTGGGTCTGAGCGGCCTGCCTGCCGGACACAAAATTCCGGTCGGATTTGTGCGGGCCGCCTGTCTCAGTGTGGGGGTTGGACATGATGTGCTCCGAGAATTGCTTTTGGCTAGTAACGGGCTTGGCTTCTGATCGTTCCGTCATTCGCGGCAATCAGCAGCGATTTGCTCCGCCGGTGCCGTGGGGCGTGCTCTGCGATTGCGGCCATTCGGGCTTCAGGCCACTTCCGCTTTCTGGTTTGGAAAAACAACCCAAATTTGGTCGCTACTGCCACTCAACATTGTGTCGATTTTTCGCCGAATTTACCGCAAGCTGATCACGAGCAAAGCCGTGGTCGCCTCTTTGCCTCGCTAATAATACGCCGAACGCGCCCCAAGGATTTTCCCATGAACAAATTACTTCTCGTCGCCTCCGCCATGGCTCTCGGCTTCCCGCTTCTTGCACAGGCGGAAACGCTGAAATTTCCGAGCGATGCACCGATTGCGTCCGTCACCATTCCCCATAGCTGGGCGCCGAAAGAAACCGAGACCGGCATCGATGCGACCTCGGACGATTCTGCAGTCTACTTCTCGATCGACGTCGCTGACGAGAAATCCTCCGACAAGGTCGTCAGCGATGCGATCGATTTCCTGACGAAAAGCGGCGTCAAGATCGATCCTGCAACCCAGAAGGACGAGGGAGACAACACCATCAACGGCATGAAAATGTCGACGCTCGGCTGGCAGGGCACCGACAATGATGGTGCCGTCGATGTGGAACTCGCCTTCCTGTCGCCTGTTCCCGGCAAGCTGCTTGTCGTCACCTACTGGGGATCTAAGGATTCCGGCAGCAAGCACGACAAGGAACTGACGTCGATCCTTTCGTCGCTGGTCGCCGTCAAATAGCACCAAACCGATAGAACTTGCCCCCGGGACAGCGCAATGGCGTTGCCTCGGGGCTGGCGACCGGGATACCCCTCACCCGCAGCGGCGCGCACGCCGGTTGCGAGCGGCCAGACGTGCATCTGGCGCAACACTCCCATCAAATTCGTGACAAGGCCGCTAATGATAATTTGCTTTTATCGACTTTGGCGGTAAAGCCGTGGGTGGGACAGACGGGAACGGCGCGGGACAGCGGCTTTTCCGGCAGTCAATGCGCGAGAACGAGCTCAAGGACGATACGATGAACATCCGCATGTTTTCTGCGGCGGGGCTGATGATGGCCCTCGCCGGATGCACGACCGTTTCGAACGTTGCCACCATTCCGATGATGAAGGCCAATCCCGTTCAGGACTATTGGTCTGGCAGATCTGCCGGCAAGTTCTTTGCCGCCTACGGCCCTCCGATCTCCGACCATGACGACGGCGGCGGCCGGGTCTACAACTGGCGCGGCGGCTACAAGAAGGTCCGCGTCGAGACCAAGACTGCCGATGGAACGCCGGGCAAGCCAGCCCGCACCGTCAATCTCAGCTGCAAGGCTGACATAACCACCTCGTCGGACTACGTTATCCGCTCGATCCGCATCGTTGGCGACATGCCCGGCGTGAACGGCCCATCCTATTGCGCCGAACTGCTCATCCCGACACCTCCTCCCGCCGCCAGCTAGGACGCTGCCGACAGGATGGACATGGCGCAGGCGGCTCCGGGCCGCCTGTTTGCATTTTCGGGCTTTGCGGGGCGGCACCCAGCGTGCCGGCTTGAACAACCCTGGCGCGATGCCCACCTCCGTGCCTGAACGCCATCCGGCAAGCCTATCGTCCCACCCCAGAACCATCAGAGTACGCCCATGACATCGATCGAACTTGGCCTTGATACTTTCGGCGACGTCACTTCGTCTGCCGACGGCGTGCCGCTCACCCATGCGCAGGTGCTGCGCAATGTCGTCGAAGAGGCGGTGCTGGCCGACACCCTGGGCATTGACTTCATCGGCATCGGCGAGCATCACCGCGCGGACTTTGCCGTGTCCGCGCCCGAAATCCTGCTGGCTGCTGCGGCCATGCGCACGACCCGTATCCGGCTCGGCTCGGCTGTCACCGTGCTTTCCTCCGACGACCCGATCCGGGTGTTCCAGCGCTTCTCGTCTATCAACGCACTCTCGAACGGGCGCGCGGAGGTCATTCTCGGGCGCGGTTCGTTTACCGAGTCGTTCCCGCTCTTCGGCTTCGCGCTGCGCGATTACGAAACGCTTTTCGAGGAAAAGCTAGAGATTTTCGCGGCCCTGGTCTCGCAGAAGTCGGTCAGCTGGAAGGGCACCATCCGCCCGCCACTGACCAACCAGCAGGTCTTTCCGCCGATCGAGACGGGGTCGTTGCGGACATGGATCGGTGTCGGGGGAAGCCCTGAGTCTGTCGTGCGCGCGGCACGCCACAACCTTCCCCTGATGCTGGCGATCATTGGCGGCGACCCGAAACGTTTCGTGCCTTATGTCGACCTCTCGAAGCGGGCCTATGACCAGCTGAAGCTGCCGATGCAAGCGATCGGCGTGCACTCGCCGGGCTATGTCGCCGACACGGACGAGCAGGCGCGGGCCGAATTCTGGCCGGACTACAAGCGCATGCGCGACCAGATCGGTGCGGAACGAGGCTGGCCGCCGATGGAGGCATCGGAGTTCCGCCAGGAAATCGACCACGGCTCGCTCTATGTCGGCTCGCCGGAGACTGTGGCGCGCAAGATCGCTGCAACGATCAAGGCGCTCGATGTCGGCCGCTTCGACCTCAAATATAGCGCGGGCCCGCTTCCCCACGAAAAGCTGATGCGCTGCATCGAACTCTACGGGACCAAGGTTGCACCGATGGTCCGCGATCTGCTCGCCTGACGGTGATGCCGCAGGGCAGAGATTTGCCCTGCATTGCCGCTGAGTTTACATGGCTGCAGCGACCAGGCTCGTCAAAGCCTTGCGTCCGGTGCGATAGACGAGGCTAGGCGCATCCATCGCCCTGCCGAGGAGACCCGGCTCCCTATCCTGCAAACTGACCTGTTCCACCAGTGCGTCGCCGTCGTCCGGGAACGCGGCGGGCACCTTCGGCGCGGCGACGTGGCCGACGATCAGCGGATCCTTCGTTTCGCAGCCCGGCAGGCAACTCTCGAAGCTGACGGTACCGGCGCTTGCGACGACCGCCTCCCTCACCGCCCGCTTGGCGGGCACGGGCGCATGCCGGGGAGCCGGATCAGCCGCTGCTACGACGCGCAAGGTGGGGATCGGAATATTGGCGACCACGGGCGCTGCTGCCGGACTGGCGTCGATCGCCGCCTGCGCCACGGAGGCACCGGGGTTTTCCGCGATTCCGGGAAGCACCATCGCAACTCTCGGCGCATTGTTCATCGATGCGGCGGCCAGCTCTTCCGAACCGTTGCGGTGGGTCACATAGATGACGGCCGCCAGGGCGCCGCACATGACAAGCGAAAATCCTGCCCGCGCGACGATGTCGCTGCCGGCTCTGTACCAGGTCTGCTGCTGCGAAGTCATGATTCTCTCCGTGGCTGTTTCAGTTGCCCTATAGAGACCCTGAATTGCGGCAGGGGTTTTGTCGGAAAGAGTCCTTTCGCGGGCAGTTTATGTAACTATGTTCGCCACATATTTTTGATTGCGTCCGGAAGCAGGCAAGGCTGGCGGATCTTTTCGATCCCGGGCCGCTGCCTATATGGGTCCATCACAGACTTTCGATACAAAGGATTGGCCAGATGAGACCTCGCGTTATTTGCCTCATGCTCACATCGCCGGATGGCAGCTTGCATCCGAGCCGTTGGACGACAAGCCCGGATGGGAGCCGCTCCGACTGGTCGGCGTTGTATGAGAAGGTGCACAAGGCACACGATGCCAATGCCTGGATGGTCGGGCGCGTGACGATGGCCGAGATTTCCAAGGCCGGCGCCCATCCACCGGCGGCACCATTCGATGTCAGGCGGCCGCATCACTTTGCCAACACAGCCGCCACGAGTTTCGCGATTGCGCTCGACCGCTCGGGCAAACTGCATTTTTCAAGCGACGCGCTCTATGGCGACCATGTCGTCGTGCTGCTGGGACGCGACGTGCCCGACAGCCATCTGGCCGAACTGACTGCCGACGGCGTCTCCTATGTCGTGTCGGAAACGCCGGAAATGGACATCGGCGCGATGCTCGACCTCATCGGCCGCGAACTCGGCATCACCCGTATTCTGCTGGAAGGCGGTGCCGCCGTGAACGGCTCGCTGATCGCCGCCGGACTGGTGGACGAACTCAGTTTCGTCGTTGCGCCGGCTCTCGAGGCACGCGATGGCAGCGACCGCATCATCGCCTACGGCGAGGAAGGCCTGACGGGGAAAGCCGAGCTCTCGCTGATCTCCTGCGAACCCCTCGGCCACGGCGCATTGCATCTGCGCTATGCGGTGAAACAGCCGCAGTGAGGACGGCTGGTCTCCAGCCGGTGACCTCGCATTGCTGACATCACCGCAAAGCGGCCTCTCAGAACCGGCCCATCCTCCGGATCACGAGGGACGGCGCGGAGGGGCTGGCACGTCGGGTACGATTTCTGTGGGCCACGTTCTGATCTCGTGGACCTGGCCGGGGATCTGGTCCCGCAGATAGGTCTCCTGGCCCGGCAAGCCCATCGGATAAAGCGCATCGCGACTGGCCTCATAGGCTGCTGCTTTGGCCGTGCAGAGGCGGATACGCATGTCCTCCGGTGCGATATCGGTGCGATTTTGGACATCGTCGACGGGTCCTGACGGAGACAGCCGGCCCTCGAAGGCCTGCGTCAGATAAAGCGCCGCCCGTTCGTTGCGCTCCCGCTCCGTCGTGGCGCCGAGAAGAACCACCATCACGCGCCGCCCGTTCCGCGTGGCCAGCCCGACATAGTTTCGACCGGAAGCACAGAGGAAGCCGGTCTTCATGCCGATCGTGCCATTGAAGCTGGTCAGCAACGCATTGTTGGACTTGATCTCCTTGCCGTCGATCGTCACAGCCGTCGCTGCGAAGAAGCGCCGATACTCGGGAAACATCTGGTCGATCTCCATTCCGAGGATCGCAAGATCGCGTGCGGTCGTATAGTTTTTCCGGTCGAACAGGCCGTTGGGACTGGAAAAGTGGGTGCCGGTCATTTTGAGGCGCACGGCCTCCGCGTTCATGCGCTGGACGAACGACGCCTCATCGGGCGCCACCGCTTCGGAAAGGGCGACGGCGACATCGTTGGCCGATGCCGTGAGCGCCGCAAACAGCGCGTCCTCGAGCGTCATCGTTCGCCCAAGGGTCAGGCCGGATTCGAGAAAAGCCTGCTTCGTGGCATTGCGCGTCATGACCACAGGTGTCGTAAGGCTGACCTGACCGGCACGCAGGGCTTCGAAAACAACCAGCGCCGTCATCAGCTTGGTGGTAGAGGCCGGATACCATGGCGCGCCTGCGTCCTCCTGGTACAGGACCTGGCGTGTTGCCGTATCGACGACCAGCACCGGCGTGGCACTGGCCGGCGCACTTGCGAAAAGGCAAGCAACCAACACCCAGGCCGTCCACCGCCTTGCCGCCAACAGCGCTCCGATCATAAACCCGCCTCCTGCACAAAGATCTCCTCATGCCATGACGAGCGATGCGGACACAAGAGTTTGGTGACGACCGAGGGCATGGCGATGGGGGCCAGATGAAGTCTGGACTGGCCTCGCCGCATCCCCCGGAACGGCGAAAGCAGGAAATTCCGATGCGGCAATAACATCGGCAAAACGATTGCAGACATTGCCTTCTATAGCTATGATAAACATCATCTATTTATCGGCAGAGAAAGCGGCAAAATGGTTTCGCTTGCAAGCATGGAACCGTTGCTTCCTGACAGCAACCGGGAACTGGAGGACCTGGCAATCGAGCTGACCTCGGCAGCCAGTCGTTTTGCCGCGCGACTGCATCCGGTTTTGCGCGCATCGGTTGGCGATTTGGTTCGCTCGATGAACTGCTACTATTCGAACCTCATCGAGGGACATAACACGCTACCAATCGATATTGATCGTGCGATGGCCGGCGAGTATGCGGCGGAGACTGAAAAAAGAAACCTGCAGCTCGAAGCACGCGCGCACATAGAGGTCCAGCAGCTCATCGACCACGGTGACATGCCGTTCCCGGTCCTGTCCGTGGCGGGAATCTGCTGGCTTCACGGCGAATTCTGCCGGCGCCTGCCGGAAGAATTGCTGATCGTCGCAAATCCTGACACCGGCGAGGAAATCAGAATGGTCCCCGGTGAGCTTCGGACGCGGCATGTCAGGGTTGGCGACCATATTGCGCCGGAACCCGCGATGATCGCGTCATTGCTTCATCGTTTTGTCGAAACCTATTCCATGAATATGCTTTCCAAGCTTCAGAAGATCATCGGCGTCGGAGCATCCCATCATCGCCTCGCATGGATTCATCCCTTCTTCGACGGCAACGGTCGCGTCACCCGCTTGTTTTCACATGCGCTGCTGCGGGACCTCGGGATAGGCTCGGAACTCTGGTCCGTGTCGCGCGGCCTTGCACGAAACGTTGATGACTACAAACGCCTGCTGGCGCGGGCGGATCAGCCACGCCGCGGCGACCTCGATGGTCGAGGTAACCTTACACAGGCAGGCCTGACCGATTTCACCACGTTCTTCCTCTCGTGCTGCGTCGATCAGGTGACCTTCATGGAGGGATTGCTTCAGCCCGAAGAGTTACTGAACCGGATCGAAGTCTGGTGTGCCGAGGAAGTGCAGATTCAGCGCCTGCCCAAGGGTAGTTGGCCGCTGCTGCGCGAAGCGGTGCTGGCAGGAGAATTTTCCCGATCCCAGGCGCAGGCGCTCACCGGCTACCAGGAGAGACAAGCGCGTACGGTTCTGACCGGCCTGCTTGAACGGGGCGTGCTGGTATCCGATAGCCCCAAGGGCAAAGTCCGCCTCGGCTTCCCACTCGATGTCATCGAGCGATGGCTTCCAAGTCTCTACCCTGCCGTTCGTTAGTGTTACGCTAGAATGGGTCTCAAGTTGCTGAGGCTCGCCCGGTATCTCTGAGCATGGCTTCCTGATTTCATTATCGTATTCAGGGTCGTCGCCAACGTGTTTTGAGCATATCGCCACATAGCTCAGAGCAACGACACATATCTTTGAGCACTGACCAGCGACCTGTAGTCGGGCCGGTTGTAGACCTCGCGAATCGCTTGAAATCGCTGTAATGATGGGCCAATGAAAGCCACTGCTGCAACCACCACTAAAGCTAGGCGGCCATCCTCATTGTATATGAGGCCCGAGCGAATTCGCACGGCCACTCTCCAGGAGGTACTGCAGCAATTTGGCAGAAGCGCAAGCAACACCGGACAAACCGATCTGCTGCGGAGCTATGGGGAGCGAGACACATTCCTTTATTATGCAGGCGATCTTCGCCTTCTGAGCAAGGCAACAGTCTCGATTGTTGGTACTCGGCAGATTAGCCCTGATGGAATTCGCCGAGCAGCAAAGCTTTCAAGGCAGCTCGCTGAAGCAGACGTTCTCGTCATGAGCGGCTTGGCGAAAGGTGTTGATACGGTTGCTCACACTTCAGCATTAGAGGCACGCGGGCAAACAGCCGCAGTCGTCGGGACCCCCTTGGATAAGGCGTACCCTGCCGAGAACGCTGAACTGCAGATGGAAATTTACAATCAGCACCTGCTCATCTCGCCGTTCAATATCGGTGAGCAGGTTTACAAATCCAATTTTCCGGCACGAAACAAGGTCATGGCCGTTTTGAGCGACGCCACGGTGATCGTCGAGGCGTCCGACACCTCAGGCACACTGCACCAGGCTGCAGAATGCCAAAGAAATAACCGTTGGCTCTTCATCATGCGCTCAGTTGTTGAAGATGAGTCAGTCACCTGGCCATCAAAATTTCTCAAACATCCCAAAACCCGTGTGCTGACTGACACGGCCGAGCTATTGGAAGCCATACGCCGATGACCGATATCTCCGTGACGTGTCTGATACCATACAATGCGGAGAAGAAAGAAAATCGCCCCCAGGTCGAGTGGGACGCCATCCACATGAAGCGGGTCGTGAAAGCCGAGCAGCTGAACGGTAGTTTTAACTTCTGGATCAACGGCGTCTACACCAAGATCAACAAAAACAACGTCGGGTTATTTCAGCACGAAATCAATAGGTTATTTGCGGCGCAAATAATGGCTCATTACCCGTATCCTGTGGCCTTGGTACCAATCCCGAATGGCGATGGCGTCATCGGCCAAAACAACGTTTTTCGAACACTGCGCATAGCCAAAACAATCGTCAATCGGATGGCAAACGGTAGCGTCTGCCTCGACATGCTGCGCTGGAATGCACTCGTAGGAAAATCACATTTAAATCAGCGTGCCCGTCGAATTGATGATCACCTCGCAGCTTTTCGGGTCAATGGTGCGACAAATCTGCCAATCGTAATATTTGATGATTTCCTTACGACTGGATCGCAAATGGCCGCTGCGAAGATCAAGCTCGAAGAGGCAGGATACAATGTCGTTGGCTGCTACACTATTTTCGAAAGGCTTGACGTGGGTGTAGTGGTCGGCCCGCCCGCTTGGAAAAACACGACCCGCAGCGTATTGCGGATCGCAGATTTCTTTGCCGACATCGGTTAGCGCCGCCGGGGAGTCATCTCGATCAGCGATACCAGTGCCTCTTCCAGACAGCTCAACGAGGGCTCGATATCGCAAACCATGAGCGTCACGGTCCCCAGTTCCGACGCCCGTCGCCTTCCCTCAAACTTTAAAACGCGATCCTCGGGCTCGAAGCTGACAAAGAAAGCGACGTTGTTACCCGCGTTGCTAACGATCTGCCCATCAACTGGCAGCTGCGAAGGAAATTGAAGGTACGGCGGCATGTTCCCTCCAAGTGCCCTCACCTTTTCCCAAAGCCTCCAAAATTCTGGATCGTCGATCTGTGTGGGATCAGCGTTCAGTCCAAACGCCAAAGCGATGTCCTCGTACCGATAAATCGTGTTTACCGACCGCGCCTCTGCCTTCGGCCTTCTGGGAAGCAGAGGTTTGAACCCGCTCGCGGCCATGACTGCGATCATTTCGTCCAGGCTGACATTCAATGACCGCAGGAAAGTGCTGGCGTTCCGATATTTGGCAGCGAAGGCCATTACAGACGTCTTGCTAAGCCAACGGGCCGCACCATCCCCCTTTCCTTCCTTCAAATGACGACCGTCGAGCAGCCGCAACATCGTCTCACGCGTAACGCTCAGTTCAACCTCTGCTTCACCTACCGACATCATGGTTTTGGAACGCTGAAGCTTGCGTAAAGGCCGACGCGTCGATTTGATCGGCTCGCAGATGATCGCCAGGCCTTCAAAGCCAATCTTCGCAGGATCGGCAACCACAATCTCAAGCTCACCTTTGAGGATGGATACAGCGAGATCACCCCTGCGCAATTTGTGGTCTTTCGCGTAGTGACGGAAGCCGGTCCGGTGCGCGGATGGTCCGTCTTTGCAGAGCGCCGCAAGCCTATTGAGCACTTCGTTGACATCCGATCTCAGGTATCGGAATCCTTCGTCATCAGCCACTCCGAGGCTTGAAAACTCTCGAAGGTTCCCCGCATCAACAAGGGCTTTAATCTCGGGAGGCGTCAGCCCAAGCAATGGGGCCGCTTGCCTACGGTGGATCGTCTTGTGCCAGAAGGCTTCGATAGCATCGGCTTCGGACGGATCGAACATCACCAGTCCGCGATACTTCTCACGCTTGGGAAGAAACCCGAGCATGTCGGCGACGGTAGCAACGCCGTTTCTCGCGACACCCATGCGGTGGGCCAAGGCTGCGAGACTGACCTCTTCGTCCAGGAAAGCATCCGACGTCAACGGCCCGGAAAACTCCCGGGCTTCGAGCGCCAGCGCCTTGCGAAGCACTTTTTGCAGCATGTCAGTGAGGCGCAGGTCCAGCAGCCCCCACTTCCTTTCAACGATCCACCGGAAAACAAAGCCATACCCTTTGGTTCGGACTTCCTGGGGAACAGCAAGTCTAATCCAAGCTCGTACAGCTTCGACCAATGCCACGGCATCGCCGCTCAATGCCTGAAATCCAGCTTCTACAAATTTCCAGTCATCCGGCGGAACGTCAGACAGGGACGAAGACGCCAGCAACCGGCCAACGAGGTGGCAGAGATCGATTACGGTACCGATGTCGCTCTGATCAAGAATGGGTGCCTCAAAACGGCGATCAAAGCCAAGCCTGCCGATGATGTAGCCTGCGAACGTTTCGGTATCGTTGGCTCTCGGAAAAGGGGCAGCGAGCATCTGTCCGCGCGGCGACATATTCATGATCGGCCACCACCAACGAACAGGCTCCCCATGCAGATCAAGATCGAGCAGCGGATGGCGGTGATACGGACAATCCGCAATCGCGATGATGTCCCACCAGGCCCGGTGGTGAGCGCTCTCGTGTAAGCAGCCTGGGCACCACCGCCTAGAAGAAAACGAGAGGTTTGCGTGGTTAAAGCGCTGCCCGGCCAGCCAGACGCCGTCGTCTTTCCGCACTGGCGTCGCATTGCGGAGGCGCAACTTGCGCTCTTCGCTGAGAGGGAGCTTCAGAATAATCTCCATCAGCCTCTCAGGGTTCATGTTACGCGTGTCCACGTCGATGCCATCGCTGTAACGCGTAACGCTGGAATGACCCTCGGCGGCAACCAGTCGCGCGAAATAGCCATGCCCAGGTTCGTCGCGCTCGTTTTCAATTGTCCAGCGACTGAAAGGCGTGGTTCGGATATCGAAAGCGATGGTCATGCAGGCACCACTTGGCCGAATGGCTTGTAGGTCTTCCCGGTCGGCAAGCGGTCCATGGCCGCTCGCTCCAGATGCTCTCGCATAATGCACGCGGTGTCGTCGTTGATTGCATCGTATGCGGCGGCGATGATGATGTTCATGACCATACCGATTGAACCGTCGGAGACCTCGTACAGGTCAGCGATGTATCGTTTTGCAGAAAGGTCGGACAGCTGGCGAAACGGAAGCCGCTGATCGACACCATGCAAAAATACACGGAACTGCGTTCGCCCATGCCTTTCCGCATCAAACCCTTCGGTTCGGAAGCGAGGAAAGCCGCCGCGCCCCAACATCTGAAGATCGGTTTCCATCGAGCGCTCAACGATAGAAGGACCCACGAGAAGGATGTTGCACGCGTTAACCTGATCCAGGAGATATTTGATCAGGGAAATAAAGACGGTGCGACGGCGACCCGGAGTACCAAGAAGACAATGCGCGTCGTCAACGATAATGAGCTTCACGCCACAGTCGATAATCCTGCGGGCCGCCTTGGTATTTAAAGTCGATGTCGTGAGGCGAGGAAGCGTCGGAATGCCGGTCGCAAGGTAAATCTGTCGACCAAGCTCAAGCGTGTCCCAATCAAGCCGCGCTTGGAGATAAATCACTTCCTGCTGAAATCCATTGTCGGTAATCACAGGCGGGTACTGACGTGCGAAATTCTGCAGAATGAACGTCTTTCCGGAGCGATATTCACCGATCAGGCCACCCAACCAACCGGTATCGGCATCTCCGCCTTCAACTGGCCGGTGAAATTTCTCAATCTGCTTGGAAACGGCCAGAAACTGGTCGTATGGGAACAGAACGTTCTTCACCATTGCCTGACGTTCGGCCGGAGGAAGACGCGACGCTGCATCCCGCTCCTGGTCGGTGTTGAACGGCGTCGTGTGGAACTTGGGGAAAACCATCATTTGTCGTCGTCCTTTTTGTTGAAGAGCGCAGAGATGTCGTCGTCATCAGAATCGACATCCAGGTCGTATTTCTTGCCCACGCTGGGCGAGTATGCTGCCGGGCTCGATGGCGGTTTCGGCTGTGTAAATTGCGGCACGGCCTGCTCATTGGGCGTTGGTGCAGATGGCTGAGGCGCAACGAAAACGGACGACGCACTCTGAGCGGGCGATGTATTTCCGAGTTCCATTGGAACGGCCCCAGACGGCGCTTCATGGTCAATCTCCACAATCCGGCTGCGAACGTATTTCTTCGAAGCCTTGGCGTGGAACCTTGCGAGTGCCTGACGTGTGTGTCGGTTGCCGCGAATGCGATTGATCTCGACAAGACGGTCTGCGAAGGAGTCCAGTGCACCTTCGAAGTCTCGGGAGTCTCGTCCCATTTCACGGTTGTAGGCGATGATCTTCCGATGCTGGTAGAGTCTCAGGCCTTTGGCATACCAAGCGTCAATTGGCTGTACCGGCACTGTGATCACTCGGTCGTGGTGGTGATCAAGAATGTAAATTTCGCCAAGGTCGGTAGGATCGCGCCATGCCTTGTAAAGTGTTGTGCTTACGCCAGGAACGGCCGTCTTGTTGCCAGCGTCCGCCTGCACGACAAGCAAATCAGGATGGGTGTAAACAAGATTATCCCAGATTACGTTGCCGTTGCGGATTGCTACCTCCGACGTATTTCCAGACGCACGAACGAGGATGTCATGGTCAAACGGACGTCGATTTTTGGCATTTTTGATGCCTTCATCCCAAAGCTTGTTCGGAACGCCGTCGAGCGTTCTGAGCATACCGAGACCCTTGTGTGCGCTCCGGTGATAGTCTTCGCAGATGTAGTGCGTGAGGAAGGAATCCAGCTCGCTGAGCGTGATCTGCGGTTCCTCTTCATTGACATCTGCGAACTTCTGACGCTCAACCACATTGGACATCGTTGCGCCGGGGAGATTGTGGACAACGTCCTGATTGAGGATGCTGAAGAGACGCTCCACCCCCCCTTTCTCCCAGGGATGCCCAGGTCTGTATTCTACGAGCTGGATACCCAACTGAGAGAGTGTGAACCGAACGTCGTCATTGATGAGTGCTTGGTCATTGTCGACACCAAGGCGCACGAACGCCCCATGCTGCTTCCATTCAAGCCCCGGATAGGCAGACATGTCCTTTGGCGTGATAGCCATTTTCAACGCTTCAAGAAAAGCCTCGAAGGAAGCTCCGACGAAGCTGACGGCTTTGCTGAGAATTGACCCGGTTTTCCGGTCACGGAAAGCAATAAGATGCGGGCGGCCGTAAATGATCGGCCGCTCATCATCGATAACCGTGACATGGATAGGCGTGAAATCGACATCGACGATATCGAGCGGATGATCGGGCAATGCCTGACGAATATAGATGTCGCAGTGCTTCTTCGCGTAGGCAGCCCCGTATCGCCAAAGCGTCCTTTGATAGTCGTCGATGGCACCAAAGCGCCGTTGCATCGTTCGATTGGACGGACGGACGAAGCAACCGCTCTCGTGGGTGATCGCCTTTAAATCGGCGTTTTCGGGCTTCTTCAATTGAGAAACGAAAAGACGCTTTACATCGAGCCAGTCACCGGATTTCAAACGCCAAGCGCACTCGACGGCATCGGCGAGAAGTTCTTCGATCCTGTCGCAGAACCGATGAGACCGATTCCCAGACCCTGTTTTCGGCGCAAGAGCGACCAAGTAGTCAAAGGAGCCGTTAGAATACTGCTTAATTTTGAGCGCCATGGTATTGTAACACGGCGGATCGTTGTCGCCTGTGATGGCGGCGTGATTTCGGACCGCAGCCTCAATAATGCCTCGCCGGACAGGCTGCTGGGCGTCATTTGCACCCTTCAAGCAGGCTTCAACGTAACCGAGGTATCGCGTCGCCTTCTCCTTACGCTTGTCGGAAAGCTTGAATGCCGTTCCAGGGGCGTTGTCGTTTCGTTGCCCAGTGTTGTTCGGACGCATCCGGCGGTGTGTTTCCAGATAGAGCAACTGCGAGATGGTAAGATGGATGGAGCTGTTGCTGAGAACGTTGTCCATGGTTACGAACGCGCCGAACCTGTCATCGACGGACCAAGAGCGCACTACGTAGCGTCCAACGCGCAGGTGACCCGTTGAGTAAATATCATAACTTTCGCCAGCTGCCATCGCGATTGGCTGGTGATTCTGGGTCTCTTTAGGCTGGGGCAGATCAAGATCATTGGCCGTCATTGCCATCTTAATGGCATTAGGGTTGAGGAAGGCAGTGGGATTTACACGGATCGACATTGCTACCTCCTCAGACTGCAGGTTCAAAAAGGAGCGAGGCGTCGCTAAAAGGTCGCGAGAGGTCGATGCAAACCTCTCCCATGGCCGCCATCTGCATGATTGCCGTGAACGCACGGTCGACCCCATCGAGGTCCTTGGCGAAAACGACTGTCTGGCCGGTAAGGTCAGATACCTCGAACCGGAGTCCACGCAGTTTCGCTTCGTCGCGGACGGCGGCGATATTGGTTGGCATTGCCATCTGAGCAACCACGCGGCGCACGACCATGAGGGCATCGTGATCTTTGACGCGCATGTGGCGGTAAATGATCTTGATGTTGGCGAAGCGCGGCTGGATATAAAGAGTACGCTCGTCGTGAACGGCATAATCAGCGCCCAGCTCGCGGCGCGTGACGTCTTGCAGACGTTCGGTGCGGTCAGCAATCCAACGACGTTCCTGCTGAATAGCAAGGGGTTCGTAGTCGATGTAGATGCGACGACCATCACGCATTTCGACACCAAGATCGAATGTGTGGTCGCGCATCTTGAACATCTCGCTCGTCTGGCTGGATGCGTATTCAATGCGGATCGGGTACGGACGAATCCGGGCGACTGCCGGGTTCGTCTCCAAATGCAACATGCCGTCCAACATCAACGGAAGCCGCGTGCGCACATAGCCGCCGTCCACCTTGAGGCTCGGAGCGATGCCGGGCAAAGTGATGTGCATCACGCGACGCGCGGGTTCAAAGACTGGCTGACTTCCTGGCTCAAATCCCGTTTTCATTAGCAAGCCCCTCCGAGATCGGAAGGAATTGCCGCATTGCGACGGCCACAGGCTTCGCAAGCGAGTGCGTGGATGATCATTGCCGGAACGCCAAGGCGCTCAAGGTCAACGAGAGAAAGAGGTACTTTACGGGAGAAACTCGAAGCGGGAAAAATCACGCCAACCTCCATCAATGGCGCGACATCTGTCGGCCAAACACATTCGGACTGATCGGAAATACGGTTCAGTTCGTTATGCGTGGTAGTCGGCAAAACACGGCGATGGCCCCGACATGCATGTTTGCATGGGGCACGACAACACCGATAAATTTATCTTCGAATACGTTCATGCTACCTGGTCCAATTACGGTTTCTCGGTAGCGTTCGGCCTGGCGTGGCCGAGATAAGACTCAGCGCACGGACAGGCTAAACGCCCATAGGTCCTTCAATTGAGATAGCGCTGCTTTCACGGTCTTACTCTCCAACACGAACGTGATGACAACGTATTTCAAACTACTCGTAGAAGTCACGAGAAACCTATTTTCATGGGTAATTCCTTGGAAAAATCGGCACAGAGTTTTGAGTGATTTCCTTATCACGACGCTAATGCCCTCTCGTTGGAAGCCCAGATTTCTGTTTGATTTCAATGAACCGCTCGGCAGAAACCCGCCCGACGTCTTGCAATTCCTTTGACAAGGCTTCGAGGAGTGGCCGCTGCTCTGAAAGAATGACTTTGGCTCTTTCGAACTCGGAGCTGAGTACCCGGTCGACCTTTCGAGAAAGCTGACGGTCGCCCTGAACGGAATTGCCGTCGATTGAAATGTCGATGAAGCGAAGTCCATCGCCCATGCCGAAGTTGCCCTCGACGAGGTAAGCTAACCGGGTCGCCCGTCGGAGATCGTTATCGCTGCCAACGCCGGAGCCGTCGCCGTGACGCCCAAAGATGAGTTGTTCCGCAGCGATCCCTGCGAGGTTGGTACAAATCTCGTCCAAGTATGATTGGCGATCCCTGAATGAGATCGGCTTGTAGCGAAACGCGGCCGCCCCGGCCTGCTGTTCCTGAATGCGCGGGCTGAGCTGTCGAGCAACAAACACGCCGACGAGGTCACCGTAACCGATCTGGTCGGCCGCGATAACGTGACCTGCCTCGTGCACGGAAACTGTCTGCCTGTAGAATCCGTCGACGGGAATAAGCGCAGGTAAGTTCGCCGCAAGATCGTCCACTGTCATCAATCGACCCTCCTTGCGAGCAATTCTTCTCGCCTGCCTAGCCAACTGTTCGATGTCAGCACCAGACATGCCTTCCATCTGCGGTCCGAGGACCTTGAGCTGTTCTGCAGGAAGAGAGGTGCCGAGATGGTGTGCAAGGATCGCGACCCGTTCCCCCTCGTCGGGCATCCCGATGACGACGTGCTTGTCGAGGCGTCCAGCTCGTCTCAACGCGGGGTCGATGCGGCTCGGATTATTGGTAGCGCCAACAACGATGACCCCTTCTCGTCCGGCAACACCATCGATGCATTCGAGCAAGCAATTCACGACCTGCACCGAATATGATGCATGCTCGTGGGTGAAGGTATCCCGGTCACCAACGCTGTCGAGTTCATCCAAAAAGATAATTGACGGCGCGTTTTGCCGGGCGGCGTCGAAATCCGCTCTCATTGCCTTGAGGAGATCACCGAGATGCCCGCGTGCCTGCCATTGACCGAGCGAGGACGCAATGAAGTGACAGTCACAGCTTGCTGCCAAGGACCGCGCGAACTGAGTCTTCCCCACCCCGGGCGGTCCGCTCAACAACAAGCCCCTATCGACATCACTCCAATTAAGTTTGCCGGTTCGCCATTGCGTGAGGTCGGCAGCAAGCTGGATGCCCCAGTCTTTCGCCTGCCCGTACCCAGGCATTTCCTCAAGACGAACAACGGGAGTGGAACGTCTGCGTGATGCGACGGTGTCTTTTTCGACCTCCGTCGCTTCCCTCAATCTGCGGAGAGTTTCATGCATCGGTCGCCCTACCCGTAACGCACTCCAAACCATTGCCTCGGGATACGAGAGCGCTTCGGCAGCTTGTTGCTCTGTGGCCTCAATATTGAGCGCACAGTGGCAAGAGGCCTGAAGGTCGGTCGGCGTGATTGGCGGGATATCGATCACTGCGTCTGCCGCCAACGAGATTACCGTCGGAACCATATCCCGGGACTCTGCGATCACGATTGCCCGATGCTTATCTCGGCATTCGGTCTCGAATTCACCGATAGATTTTTCCGGACGATCCTTCGATACAATGCACATGAAGCCCAAGTCGCGGCCGAGATAATCGACGTCACTTCCATGGAGTGCCGTGGTGATCGGCTTAACGTAATCGAAGGGAGCTTTCCCCTTGGGCGTAATGAGCACGAGTATCCCGGGCGCACCTGCAGCGAATGCCGGAACTGAACGAACAGCCCTCGTGACGCTGCAATGCAATGCAAACCCGTACGCCGAAGCGGGCTTCTGCCGCTTTCTCGGTTTTTCTAACTTGGACATGGGAAACCTACCTGCAGCTCATGCTGCGAAACCAATTGGAAGTCGGGATCAGTCGCGCTTGCGACGAACCTGCGTCTCTGGGCCGATGAGGGTCTCGTCTAGGTCCATCGTGATGAAGCGATGAAGGACGAGGCTCGCAAGCCCAGCTATCGGTTTTGTTTCCTGGAAAGCGTTGAGGCACTCAGCAACGGTGAGGCTGCCATGCTCATCAAGAGCCGCAAGGAGGCGGATGCGGTCGGAAAGCGCGGTCTCGTATCTGGCATAGCGGAGCAAGTCTTTGGCGTTCTTCAATCTCACTTTGGGAAGTGAGAAACGCGAAGCCGTCTCGTACTTATACCCGGCGGCTTCAGCACTTTGGGAAATCCAGTCGGGATGTCCGTCGGCCGAAGCGTCGATGAGAGTTAATGTGTCATGGCGTTCGGCGAGGAAATCAGGGCGATAAGTTTGGATGCCGTTTGAAAGGCAAACCGGCATGCATGACCAGGAGATAACGTTGTCATCGACATCAAGAATGCATGCCAAATCCCTGGCAAGCTGGCTTCGGTATACAATCGGACCGGAGCATCTAACAGTGCCAAGTGGATAAAAGGTTTGTGCCGAAACAGTCGGCGACCCTGTCGGGGATGAAAGAGAGACGCTCATCAGGAACACTCGCAATAGAACAACACTAAAGGTCCCGCCTAAGCGGAACGGCTCATAGGGTTATTCGTAGCAATGTGCGAACGTGCTGGGTCATGGCGGAACAAATACAGAACGAATTCGTCCCTGTCAAGCAGTCATCAAGCGGTTTTATCAAAGCAGACCGAATAAGCGGCGATAGACCAAACCCCTGTCGCTACGGAGAAATCTAACGTCAACTAAACAGGCAATCAGGTGCGAACAGCTTCGGCAATAATCTCGATGGATCGTACTCGCGCCGCGTGATTAAAACATCGGAGACTATCATCAACTCGCTCCCGCCATTGACCGCAGTCGGCACTAGGCGGACTTCAGTTTTGCGAAATTTGACGAACGACTTTCAGTTCGCCACGCGTCGAGTAACTTCTCGACGTTGCGATCCACGCCGTCATCGCATTGCAATTCGATGTCATAAGTTTTTCCTGCATGTATTGTCTCGAAGTCCTTCTTGGCACTGCCCACCGGCCTGTCACCTCGCGCGGCTTCACGCTCAATCAAGGTTGCGAGCGGTGAATGCACGGCGGCGAAGACGACGTCATGCTCTGCCAGGAGATCGACAAGCGTTTCAAGCCATCCTTCGGTATCAAGAATGTGCTCAAGAATGAGATTGTTACCGGCATCCGCGTAGGCCCGCAGTGATCCATGAAACCCATTGAAAAAGGCCGTCCGGGCATCACCCCAGCGAAAATCTCCGTTCTTAAAGCGTTCGGTCGGAAGCACGCCCGCGTCGCGCAGATGATCAATAGATACATGCCAAAACGGTTGCTCGATGCGCTTCTGCAGCGCTTTTGCAATAGTTGACTTGCCACTGCTCGACGCGCCATGCAGAAAAATAACGTGTGCCATCCACCGGTCCCTCCTGATTTCAGACAGCGCTTACGGCAACGATGTAACAAAGCAATGACCGCAAATTACCCGAAGCCGACAGGCCATGACCCGTCACATTCGTTTAGGATGTAGGTGATATCAGCGACGTTTGTAGAAATGCAGGGGACTCAATGACAGTGGAGATTAGGCTTGCTGAACCGGGTGATGTTGCAACCCTATTCCGTGTCCCGACCTCGGTGCGGGAAAATCACATCTCCCGAGAGCGTCTTGCCGAGCTAGGCATTACCGACAATTCGGTCTCTGAGATGATTTCTGCTTCGCCATGCGCTTGGGTTGCTGTAGTGAGCGATGAAATCGTTGGATTTTCAATGATAGACGTGGCTGACGCTTCTCTTTTTGCCGCATTCGTCCTCCCTGCACACGAGGGAAAAGGTTCGGGCACCCAACTGGTGCTAGTCGCGGAAAGCGAGCTATTCAACCACCATTCCGAGATTTGGCTTGAAACGGACAGGGACAGCCGTGCGGCGGGCTTCTACAGGCATCTCGGCTGGGGCAACGAGCGTGAGGCCAAGGGCAGCCAAATCCGGCTTACCAAGACAAGGCCTTGATGTCTCCTGTTGGCGCGAAGCCGCCGAGCGGTGTCGACTGGTGTTAGCTCATAGCGGTCATCAGCTCGACAAGAACTCTGGCGTATGGGGCTAACGGCGATGGGTGAGATCAAGGTTCAGCTTGCTGAAGAGGCGGAGACGGATCGTGTCAACGCCACCACGCCACAGCCCGGCGGAGTCCAACCAGGACCCGTTCCCGTGCAACAGGGATCGAGTTTGATTGACCGGATCATCCGTGAGTTCGGCATCTCGTCCGCCCACGCCCAAGCCGCCACGCGAAAGGACGAAATGTCCGTCACACTGCAGCCTGGCGAGGCGACGGAAATCAAGCTGACGATGTCGAAGGGTGCCAAGGCCGCCTATGAGTGGACGGCGCAAGGGGGTGGCCTCAACTACGATATGCATGCAGATGGAAATGGCGGGCAGACCACAAGCTATAAGAAAGGCCGATCTGAACCGCGATTCAGGCGAGCTGCTGGCTGCATTCGATGGCAAGCATGGGTGGTTCTGGCGCAACCGCACAAGCGGGCCCGTCACGGTTACCCTGAAGACCAATGGCGCGTATGTCGACATCAAGAAAGTGATGTAAGGGCATCAGGACGGCGCAGGTCATACTGCGCCGTCCTGATAGTTTGGAAGTCGACGACCTGACGAAGGGTCAGTCTGACTCCATATCGAACGTCCGGTATTCTCCGCTGTCATTGTCATAGACCTCGACCTCGACGGTGCTGCCGTAGAGCCGAATGCTCTGGACGTCGACGTTGCGGACTTCGCCAGAGTTGTGATCGAAGACCTCAATGCTGCTGCCTGACCTGACAAGATTTCCCTTGCCTATTTCGACAGAGCCACCCGTGCCGCTATCAACGCCGTCCCAGGCCACCGCGCTTGCGATAGGGAAAGACAAGCAGAGGAGAGTCAGCAAAAACGACCTCAATGGCAATGACTTCCGCCATTTTTGTTGTCGTGGTGGCATCCGTTCTTATCTAACCCTCCGCCATGCGCACCGGCCGTCGATGCCGAAGCGATCACAGACAACGTTATAAATACACAGGCTATTACGGCTTTCATTATTTCCTCCCGAGCGAAGTTCGAACGGGCCAACTCCCGCGCAAATGCGCACACCGCAAAAATTGCATGTCTCCGAACCCAGCTCTACTGTATCGAGCCAAAGGCTAGAGTCGAGTTGTATTTTGGCCCAATTCATCTTTAGGTAAATGCGGCTACCTTGGGTTCGCCATGGATGCATTCATGAAAGGTCGGTCTTGATCAGCCAGCTTTGAACATTCCGTGTAGTCGCAAAAGTATGACAACCAGGAAAGGGAGCGTTCCCGGCACCCTGACTGATAGCCTCACTCAAACCTGAAGCCGAACAGGCCTCCTGTCGTTGTGTCACCTAGCACCACTGGCAGAACATGGTTTTTTGCGTCAAATCCCTCCGTGAACGGCAATTCTTTAAAAAGGTCGCTGTTCATCGTGACAATGTATTGACCCGCCACCGCGTGGGCCAGATCGCCGCCAATCTCCAGCGCTGTCGCAACCTGCCGCGAATCTACACCATCGAAGAGATGACTGTCGTGGATCAAGAAATGCGGCCCACCGAAGCTCGTCGACACGAGCTTGAAAAGCGCATAATCCATCGCGAATATCTCCATGTTCGCGATCCCGCCGCTGCGGCTTCCGTCGATATGAACGATAAAGCGAGGTCCGGTTTCTGTGCTCTCGATACGCAGTGACATGTTTCGATCTGCTTCATAAAGAGCGTTTAGAGCCTCATTAACAGCGAGTGTGGCGTCCCGTACGGCCTTCTCGCGAGCAGCCAAGTCAGCGTCAAGCCTCTGCTTGAGGTTAATGCGCTCTTTGCGATGTTCGCTTTTGTTGCTTTCTGCTTTCTGCAGAGCACCTTTCTGCATAGCAAGTGTGGCGACCTGTTGATTGACCTCAGCAAGCCTTCGCTGCATGTCGACCAGTTCACCAAAAGCGCCCTTTCCTTTCAGGCTCTGATAGATTTCACTCTGGCGAGTTGTGTGAGAACGTCTTTCGGCGTCGATTTCCCGAAGTCGCTGCCGATTTCGTTCAAGCTCCTGGGAAAGATGGAATTTCCGGTTCGTTACGACCGATTCATGGAAGGCAGCAACGCTTTCGAAGCCGATACGGACACTGTCCGGCAATTGAAAGCCGACAGCGTCGTAGAGCCGTTCGACATCGCTTAAAGTCGACCGCTTCTCATTCTCGATGCTGGCTTCGATATGCTTGATGCCGGTTGCATATTGAACCTCCTCGCGCGTCAACCGCTCGGCCTGCAGGCGTGAGGCGGTCACTTCCTTCATGAGGTCGTGATAGTGCTCCTCAACCTGAAAATCAGCGATCTGCTGGGACAACCTTGCAGCACGCTGCTGGGCTAGAACATGTTCAGCCGTCACAGACGCAAGCGTGGTCAGTGAAGGATTGGCGCGAATCGCGTTTTTAGCGTCCGCGTCAATTTCCTTCTTTGCCTGCTTCGCCTCGTCGAATGCGCGAACAATGGTCCAGTCCAGACCCATCATATACGAAAGTGCCGTCTGAGCTTGGGGGTCCGGAGCTTTCTCAAAAGCCTTTGCAGGATGTAGGAAGCCGCCGTTGCCGCGCCGACGAGCGAAGTACGGCAACAGCATACGAAAGGTCGGGCCGCCGTCTTCGAAGACTGTTTTTTCGCGTTGTAGCGGAAGTCGAAACATCACATGACCGAGCCACGCATTCCAATTTCTCACAGAGGTGTACGGCTCGATGAGGTCGCCTTCCTGCACGAGCGGTGTCTCAGGTTGACTATCGAACTCGACATAGACGCGATCCGCCATATTAACATGCCTGGTCACCTTGGTCTTAGTCCCGGCGATGTTGAACTCTCCCCAGAACGATGTCCTGGCCAAAGCTTTAGCGACAAACGGCGTACCTTGGGTGATATCGCCACCCAATAGGAAATGCACGATCTCAATGATGCTCGATTTCCCGGCGCTGTTTCGCGTTTGCTTCTCTGTCGAAATCTCGCTTTCATCGGCCAAAAGAATATTGAGGCCGCTATGGAAAGTGATCGTCCGAAACGATGGAAGCGAGCTACCGACAGTGATGATCATGGCTTCACCGCCCGGCGAATCCGCAAAAGCCCATCGCTCATTTCGATCATCTGTAAGGCATAAAGAAAAGTGAGAGCTAAGGTAAACCAGTCAAAGCCGAGGATTTGCCCGCGCGTTTTTCTATCCGCGCTCACACGTTCCCAGACCTCGCTGACCGAGCGAGGCGTCTCGTTGATCACCGTCAGAACCTCGCCACCTACAGTTATCAGGGCGCGGTCGGCGGGCAAGAATTTGCTAGGCAGGATCATTGATGACTTCCGGGTATTTTGCCTTCTCTTTATCCTCGAAGATAACGCAGGATTCAAACATGCTCGCCATTATTGCGAGAGCGGCTTCGTAGCGGCCATTGTGTTCCGAAACAAACCCCGCAAGTTGTTCATGCAGGGTCTCCAGAATGGTCTTCGGCAACAAATCTTGTTGTTTAAGAAGCTTGTATCGTTCGTGAAAATAGCGCGGCGCTAGCTCCGCCGCTTTCTCAGTAGGATAGTTGCCGATCACGTACTCTACCGTGTGCGCGTGTTTCAGCCAGGTGATAAGATGCTCTCTCCAGATCGGAGGAATCTTATTGTGGTCCAGCTTATCAAGCGGGACCGGTTTGATCGGAAGGGCGGCGAGCTTCTTTTCGATCCCCGAAGAATAAATTTCGTCGATGACACCGTCGAGGATTTCAGAGATGAGTCTAGGCAGCTCCTCAACATGAGAGGCGTTCAACGCTCGGATGCCGATAAGCTCTTCGAGGTTGTCCGCTGACTGTTGCGGTAGCAATTCACGGAAATTATTGATCCCAAAAAATCCGACTTTTATACCGTGCTTTTTGCCCTCAATTTCGAGCGCAAACAATTCCTTAACAATCGGGGCCGGAACATCAATGAGATTGTGAGTAAATCGCCATTCCTTGAGATTTTCGTAGTTTATGCGAGCCGTATCGAAATCGGCTTTCATCTTGCCAGTGACGTTAGCGATATTATTGACCACCCCATTTTCCGCACCATAGCATTGATAGAGCGTGTCGCTGCTTCGCATGTAGCCGTCCATGCCGCCGTCGCCCAGCGAGCCATGGGGTCTGACTGGGATGTAGTCATCTGGATACAAGCAGCCCATAAACTCTGCAAAGAACTTCTGAAAACTTGTCGAGGTGCTTTTCCTCAAACGCAGTTCAAGCAACTGCCGCCATTCACGCGCCACTATCATCCCTCCAGACGTCCCACGCAGATTCTCGTAGAAGTATCAATGTGGGGTTTGTGGAAAGCAAGATAAGTTGCGGGCTTCGGCAACCAACGAGCTGCTTTTTGTCGCCGAAGCCGGTGAAACACGTTCGACGACTACCTCGGCACCATTCACGCTTGTCATCAGGAAAGCTGGTGTGTTCTCGCAACTTATCCTGCAAGCTGTCAAACGGTTGGTCGTGAAAGCACCAGTATCCAGTGCTATCCGGTTCGGATAGACCTCTGGTAAGCCAGAGCGCGTGATCGAATGCCCGTGTACAATGACCTTTTCAAACGAGCCGGAATACAGCAGGAAGTCGTCACGAATTGAACGAATATCGTAGGTGGACTGGGCTTGGAGCGTGATCCCAGGTCGAATTCCGGCGTGCACTAAGAAGTAATCACCTACCACAACCTGACTGACGGCGTGTCTTAATAGGGTGTGATGATGCTCATAGTACCTGCTGATGAAATCAGCGAACTGGCCGACGGACGGACGAGTTCCAGGGAGATACGATTCTATCGTTGCTCGGCCACCGTTACCTTCAAGCCAATTGATCGCATCGCTATCGGTCAAAAGACCTTCCATCGCCAGCAAGAAATACTCGTCATGATTTCCTAGAATAAGCTGCGAGCCAGGGAAGCGATCAAAGGCTTCGTCGATAAGTTCAAGCGCCTCTTTGCTGTCCGGGCCTCGGTCGACGATATCGCCAAGGAAAATGATCTTTGGATTTTCGCCAACGGCGTCATCAGCAATCGCATCCAGAAGGGGCCGGAGTAAGTCGGGGCGGCCGTGCACGTCGCCAATAGCGTAGACTGGTCGTTCAAGCTCCCTCACAAAATGCTCTCTTTTCCCTTGCAAAACCAGATGTGAAACTCGTTATCGCGAAATATGGAAACGAGCAATGCGCTACCCTCATCCTTCTCGGGCAATAATGTTCGACACCCTATTTGAGAACCGGATGCATGAGCTTGCCAGAACATATAGGGCATCCATTGAGAATTCAGACCTGTGCAACACCTATAATCAGCAGAAGATTATTCAGAACTGGGCTTCGTCCAAAGAATTTGCAGGGATGCAGCCCGATGAACGCACCGAGCGATTCGAAACCTTGGTTGGCCTCAAATCGCTGGCCGAAGACGTTATGCTGCACGGAGGTCGGCTCTTTGATATATCCAACCTTGCTGACCAGTTTAAGTCTAACAGCCTTGTCGGACGCCAGTTCGAAAAAGAGCGCTTACCGTTCGAAACGATCTTCGTTTCCTTTGGAAAAAGGCGCGAGCTAGCGGTTGATGCCGACGAAGACATATTTTTTGAGGGCGCTTATGTCCGGCAAACGGTCGAGTACGGAGAGCTTCTTTTCGACGTCGCCCTGGTTTGCAATGACCCGAAATTCGTCAATGAAGACCAGAACATAGGCGACATGCTGAAGGGTTTGACGCGGTTCTACCATCAAAAAATACCCCTCGGCAAACCGCTGGAGGCGGCAACAAACTCTGTGTCATATGCCCTTGATCCATCGGTTTTAGGAGACCGATCCGCAGCGGTCGCAGGAACGCGCCTGGTCGCTCATACCATATTGTATCTCTCGCAGCCAAAGATAGAGGCTGTGTTTGGACACGATGCCGCCGCTCCCAAAAAGATGGCTCAAAGAGCCGCCATGGGTGAGTATGGTGTCCAACCAGAGTTAGATTGGCGGGGCTACCCGAGCGTCACGTACCTGGGCCACAAACCAGTGCGAGCGGTTGAAGTGCATCAGCAGCATCATCTCAAGATGTGACGACGTAAGGTACTGGCAGCGGACGCCAGCCGCACTCGCCTAGCTTGCAAGACAATACTGACGGAAATTAGCGGTATATGGCTGCATGACCGCTTGCGTTGAAAGCGGATGCGCGAATAACTCCACCCGAAACCATGTTGATCGATGAGTCGGGGAGGACCTGTGAGCGATTTTTGGACAAACAAGAAGGGCGCTGGGGGAAACCTTCGACTTCTGACCCGTGAAGGAAAATGGCTCGCATGGGAAGATCAGGAGTCTGATCCAGATGACGCCAGTAGCAAAAGGATTTCCGGAGCGAAGGGGCGTATCCACGAGGTTCTGACGCAGGCCGTCCATGCGACAAATGTGCTAACGCTCCTTGGTTCAGGGGCCTCCTTCAGCGCGAAAAACACTGGCCCACTAGAAGCACCTGGAATGAGCGACCTTTGGCACGCCGCCAGACAAAAGGTTTGCGAGAACTCCCTGACTGACCATTCAGCCTTCGACGACGTCGTCCTGGATGTTGTTGGCAGTTTGCCGCCGGAGGAAAACGGCAAACTGCAAGCAGGCGATATCGAGAATCTCCTCAGTCTCTGCAAGATGAAGCTCGAATTGATGGAGGTCCGAGCCAAGGAAAAAGAGAAGACCGATCCCGATGGACCGATTTTCAAATTGAAGGTCTTCATCGAAAAGGCCGAGAGCGCAATCCTCGGCAAAGTAGATTTTGTAGACCAGGCCACGACGCTAACTGCCCATCGTGGGTTGATCCAGAAGTTCGCAAAACGCGCGGTCGATAAGCCCCGTGTCAAGGTTTTCACGACCAATTACGATCTTTGTGTCGAAGAGGCCGCATCTCGCCTGGGCGTGGTACTAATCGACGGCTTCTCCCACAGTGCCGAACAACGTTTCAATCGTGACTATTTTCAGCACGATCTTGTCAGGAGGCAGACATCCGGCACAAAAGCCGATTACATCGATGGCGTCTTTCACCTTTATAAGCTTCACGGTTCAATTGATTGGCGACGCCGTGCTGACAGCGTAGTCATCCGGTCTCGGGCCAGCGATCCAGCCCTGAACCCCGTTCTAATCTATCCCCGGTCGACAAAATATCAGGAAGCTTTCGAAAGCCCGTACTTAGACATGTTCGCGGCATTTCAAGCAGCCCTTCGTGAACCGGATACGGCACTCTTGATCGCCGGATTTGGCTTCGCTGACGACCATATCAGTGCCCCCATCTGGTCAGCTCTTGAGTCGAACCTTAGCCTCCGTGTCATTTTGGTCGATCCGTCTTTCATCCCGGCGGCGAAGCTGGACGCGTATCCTGCACCCGACCACCTTCTGGACGTCGGGCTACCGACAAGGAAATATCAAAATCGGATGGCTCGCTTAGTCACAGAAGGCGATCCCCGAGTGACCTTGCTTAACGGCAGGTTCGAGGACTTGGTCGATGCCATTCCAGCGATCACGGGCGAGTCGGACCGGCAACGCCTTCAGATGCGGCTGGATCAGATCAGGGATGGAGCAATATGACCGATCCAGTAATCGCGTTGATCGATCCAGACAAACGCGTTGGCACTGTCACGAGGGTGAGCGCGTCTTCGATTGAGCTAACTTTACCGAAGGCGTTGGCTGCAAGCGGTCAAAGAGGTCTGGCTAGAGGCGCGACCGGTGATTTTGTTTTCATCGATTGCGACCAGGAGACGATTCTCGGCCGGATAACAGACGTATTGGTTCCAGAGAGGCAGCGGTTTGGGCTTGAGCGCCAGATGGAAGTTGATGCAAGCGCAGAACCTCAAGGGCGGGCGCAGCTTCTTGCGACCGTCAATAAAGCGACCCACAGAGTCACTCGCGGGATCAACGTCAAGCCGCGCGTCGGTGACGGGGTCTATCTCGCAGATGGTGGTGCACTTGCAGCCGCCATTCGAGAAGCGCTGCAAGGTGAGATCGAGCCGGGAAAGGATGAACGCCTTCTGGTGAATCTCGGTAGGCTGTCCGGCATCGCGGACGCATTGATTGCTATGCCACCTGAAAAGTTGTTTGGACGTCACTGTGGAATTTTTGGCGCGACTGGAGGCGGCAAGAGCTGGACATTGTCGAAGCTCTTGAACGAGATTGTTCGGCTGGGCGGCAAATGCATCCTCTTCGATCCCACGGGCGAGTTTGCTGGGAAGGTGTCTGGAGCGAAGGAATTCTCGTTCTCGAAGGCGAATGATGACCAGCCGCTTGCCAGGTTTCCTTACAGGCAACTATCTGAGATTGATCTATACGCGCTACTGACGCCATCAGCGCAAATGCAAGGCCCAAACCTTCGCAGTGCTATTAAGAGCTTAAGGCTCGCGACAGCGCTGCGGCAGGAACCTCCACGATATCCTCTCACGAAAATGGACGATGGTAGCGAGCAATACGCAGTCAGTAAGCGCGGTTATATCGAGATTGGCCAAAGCGGCGTTGTGAAAAAGGCAGGGAACAGTCGTCATGCCATGTCGCTGGCGCTGATCAACTTGTCGAAGGAACTCGATTCGCATCTCTGTGACTTTGATATCCATTTGCTTTCGGACCAGATCAAAGAAGAGTGCATAAAGCAGCATACCAACGGCCCCCTCGGCTCCTTTGGGAACCATGACGACTTTGCTTTGGGCAACTGCAATCCTTTGCTTGTACGTATCGAAAATTATTTTTCATCATCGGAATTAAGATGTCTGTTCTCAGAAGAAGGTGCGGATATTTGCAAGGAAATACAGGAATTCATTTCAAATCCGAAACAACACGCACTCGTGTTGTCCTTCGAGCACGTCAGTTATAAGTATAACACCCGAGAGCTGCTGCTAAATACGCTTGGACGCTACTTGCTGGGTCTCGCTCGCCAAAATGTCTTCCAGACATGTCCGCTGGTCTGCTTCCTCGATGAGGCTCATCAGTTCATCGGTCGATCAATAGGCGATGACACAAACCACGTCATGCTGGATGCTTTCGGTCTCATCGCAAAGGAAGGCCGAAAATACGGGCTAACGACAACGATAGCTACACAGCGCCCCAGAGACGTTCCCTCGGATGTCTTAAGTCAGCTCGGTACGCTGTTCGTCCACCGTCTCACGAACGACCGCGACCGGGAGACTATCGAGCGATCATGTGGCGAGCTGGATCGCGACGCTGCGGCGTTCATTCCCTCGCTCGCTCAAGGCGAAGCGATCATCGTTGGCCCGGAGCTTCCGGCCCCACTCCCTGTGCTGATTGATCGCCCTGAGAAAGGGCAGCAGCCGGAATCCCATGGGCCTCGTTACCAAGCATATTGGGGCACTCGCCTCGATAAAGAAAACACCGAGATTTAAAGCCTTGCGGATTTTTTGCAAACGTTACGCATCCTTGATCTCGCTGAATGGCGTCGTTCTTGGCGTGTTTTTAGCTTCCGAGTTTTTCCTCGTCGTCTTCTGGTTCATCGACATTACGAAGAACGACGACGCATTTCGGAGCTACTTCACTACAATCCTCACCATCGCTGCCACAGCGCTGGCCGCTTTGATTGCACTTTTCGGAGTTTCCCATCAGATTCGCGATGGCAGAGAACGCGATCTTCGGGATCGCGAAGCGGCGTTAGTGGCCGCCAATTCGCTATTGCCGATGGCGTTGCATGATCTCATCGAGGTTTGCGATCACAACATTCGCCGCAATTTTGACGGAAGCGATCTGATCCCGAACATAGCGCAAGTGAATCGGATGAAAACTTGCAGCGCAGAGACATTGGATGTTTTAAAGGCATCGATCCAACACGCGGCCGAGGGCGCTCAGGCGAGACTGTCAAATATCATCCGGAACTATCAGGTCACACTTGCGCGAACGGAGCAGGTGAATGGCAAGCCTCTTGTCACCCCGCTGGAGGACGAGCAGTGGGTCGACTATGAGCGAAACAATGACGCTGTGTCGTGGGCTTCCCTTAAAGCTTTGGTCAGCGAGGCCTTCGCGTACGCACGAGAAAATTCCGAATCAATTCCCGCGCAAGCCGATGCGGATCGAGTTTCTGATGCACTTGGGACAGCAGGCCTCGATTTCGGTCTCTTTCCTAATTTGAAGATCGTCCACGACGTTCGAAAGGAAGCCGGTCGCCTTTTCGTTTTCGCGTGACCAGGAACGAGCAGTTACACCACCTAAGAGGGCGTTTTGCTCAGATTCAGTGGCGAATGCTCAAAGATATGTGGCGAGCTATAGTTGCTGGCTGGGGCGCCTGGATTCGAACCAGGGTATGACGGCATCAAAGGCCGTTGCCTTACCGCTTGGCGACGCCCCAGCATGGTCGGGCGACCGTGTCGCCGAACCGAGGCCTGATTAGCAAAGCGGAGCCGCCGTCACAATCACTAAGTTTTGCAAGACAGCATATTTTTCTGATGTTCGGGGGGCGCTATGCTACGGCGGAAGGGGAAACGTACTTTGGATCGTTCGGCCTGTGCCGGGCGGGAACTGGCAGAGTGACATGGCAAGCCCCGACTTCGACCGCTCCTTCGATCCCGGCTATGGCCGTGGCGTGCCTGTGGCTCCCGGCGTCGAGCGGCTGACGGTCGAAAATCCGAGCGCCTTCACCTTCCATGGCACCAACAGCTACATCGTCGGCGCCGGCTCGTGCGTGGCGGTCATCGACCCCGGGCCGGACAGTGCTGCCCATTTCGAGACACTGATGGCCGTGCTTGCCGGCCGCACCGTCAGCCATATCCTTGTCAGCCATACTCACCGCGACCACTCGCCGCTGGCACGGCGACTGCAGCAGGAAACGGGCGCGCTTACCGTCGGACAGGGACCGCACCGGGCCGCACGCCCTTTGCATGAGGGTGAAATCAATCCGTTCGCGGAAAGCGCCGACATCGATTTCGTGCCGGATATCGCGGTGGCCGACGACCAGACGATTTTCGGCGACGGCTTTGCGCTGACGGCGCTTTTGACGCCCGGCCACTGCGCCAACCATGCCTGCTTTGCGCTGGAAGGATCCGGCATCGTGTTTTCGGCCGACCACGTCATGGCCTGGGCGACCAGCGTCGTGGCGCCGCCGGATGGGGCGATGGCCGATTACATGGCCTCGCTCGAGCGGCTGCTTGCGCGCGACGACAAGATCTTCTTTCCCGGCCATGGCGGGCCGGTGCGCGAGCCGGCCTCCTTCATGCGCGGCCTGCGCACGCACCGGCGGATGCGCGAAAGGGCGATCCATGAGCGCATCAAGGCCGGCGACCGGCTGATTTCCGACATGGTGCGGGCAATCTACCGCGATACCGATGTTCGCCTGCATGGCGCTGCCGCGCTTTCCGTGCTGGCGCATCTGGAAGATCTGGTGGAAAAGGGAGTGGTCGCGACCGACGGCCCGCCATCGCTGCTCGGCACCTACCGCCCGGCCGCCTGAGGCTCACAGATACTGGCCTGCACAAAAGGGATGACCATGGCGCGCACAAGAGACTTCAGCTATCGCGACGATGCTGCCGTTCCCGATTTCGACGACGGACGGCCGATCATCGTCTTCGACGGCCATTGCGTCTTCTGTTCGGCCTGGGTCCGCTTCGTCCTCAACCAGGACCGCAGGGGTCGCTACCGGTTCATCGCCGCGCAGACGCCGCTCGGCGATGCGCTCTATCGGCATTACGGCCTCGAGACCCGCGACTACGAGACGAACATGCTGATCGAGAACGGTCGGGCCTATCTGAAATCCGATGCGACGCTGCGGGTGCTGGCCGGGCTCGGCCTGCCGTGGTCGCTGGCCGGCGTGGTGCGCATCGTTCCACGCGGATGGCGCGATAGGCTCTATGGCTTCATCGCCCGCCACCGCCTCGATATCGCCGGAAGGCGCGAAAGCTGCTACGTGCCGACGCCGCAGGAGCGGGCGCGGTTTTTGGCGTAACGCTCAGTTGCCGGCGATTCCCAGAAGCTCCGCATCGAGAGCCTTCAGATAGGCCTCGGCCACGCCGGCGCTGACGCCGAGATCATGGGCGCCGTAGCGCGATGCAACGCGGATATCGACCAGCGTCGTCTCAGCTTCCTCATGCAGGCGGATGACCACGTCGAGCGGCAGGCCGATGATTTTCGTCCTTGTCTCGCCCTGCAACGTCACGTCGGTGACGCGCTGGATCAGCGTGGCGATCGGATCCTCCCCTTCCAGCACGCCCTCCGGCCGCTTCATCGGGATGGGGCCGATATCGGGCGCCACGACGATCGGGCCGCCGCGCTGCGGCTTGACCGGCAGGTCGTCGATGGTGGGGTCGCGGATCTCCGTGCCTTCGGCCCTGACGAAGGCGATGCCGCGTTGTCGCGCGACTTTCCGCACCGCCAGCAGCACACGGTCCATCGCCCCCTCGTAGCGCCGGCCCGTCAGTTCCGGATAGGCCATGCCCTGCGCCTCGCGGGTGGCGGGCGTGATCCTTGCGTCTCTTGAAAGCCAGAGTGCATCGACGCGCGGCTGGGCAAGCCAGGCCGGCGGATTGGCAAGATCGGTCGTCACATCGAAAAGCTGTGGACGGGTGACGTATCGTTGCGTCGCAAGCCCAAGCAGCGCCAGCGGGAGCGCGGCATAGACCAGCGCCTTCATTGACGAGACACCGGCAACTGCGCCGGTTTTCCAGAGCTGCGCCAGGCCGATGACAGCCAGAAGCACTGCCACGGCTGCAAGGACTGCCGACACCAGCAGGAAGAGGGCGAGATAGGGCGTGGTCAAGGGCCCGAAGCGATGGTCGAGCAACGTCAGGATGCACAGCACCAGCGCGAAGGCGGCGACCAGTCGCGCCGCTTTTGCAGCACCGGAGATAGGTCGATCGAAACGAATGGTCATCGGGGGCTCATCGGATCGGCGGCCGGAAAGGACAGTATCGAGCCTCTGTTTAGAGCACGGTTTTGGTAAACGAAACGCCTCGCATCGTCACTTCCGTCCCTTGATCGTTGCCTGGGCGGCCGCAAGCCTTGCGATGGGCACACGAAACGGCGAGCAGGAGACATAGTCGAGATCGATCGATTCGCAAAAATGGATCGAGGCGGGATCGCCGCCGTGTTCGCCGCAGATGCCGAGCTTGATGTCGCCCCGGGTGCGCCGGCCGCGCTCCGTGGCAATCTGTATCAGCTCGCCAACCCCATCGAAATCCAGCGAGATGAACGGGTCGCGCTCGATGATCCCCTTGCGCTGATAGGTGGGGATGAAGGCGGCGGCGTCGTCTCGCGACATGCCGAAGGTCGTCTGGGTCAGGTCGTTGGTACCGAAGGAGAAGAACTCGGCAGCCTCGGCGATGACGTGGGCCCTGAGGGCTGCGCGCGGCAATTCGATCATCGTGCCGACGAGATAGTCGATGCTCATGCCCGCCTCGCCCATCACTGCGGCGGCAACCGCATCGATGCACGCCTTGACGTAGTCGAGCTCGGACTTGAGACCGACCAGCGGCACCATGATTTCCGGCACCACCGCAGCCCCGGTCGCGCGCGCCGCTGCGACCGCCGCCTCGAAGATGGCCCGGGCCTGCATCTCGACGATTTCGGGGTGGGAAATCGCCAGCCGGCAGCCGCGATGGCCGAGCATCGGGTTGAATTCATGCAGCGCATCGACCCGCTGGCGCAGGAAGACAGGCGATATGTTCATGGCGGCGGCGACTTCGGCGATCTCGGCATCGGTCTTCGGCAGGAATTCGTGCAGCGGCGGATCGAGCAGGCGGATGGTAACGGGCAGGCCGTGCATGATCGCGAACAGCTCGGTGAAATCGGAGCGTTGCATCGGCAGCAGCTTGTCGAGGGCGGCGCGTCGTCCGGCCTCGTTTTCGGCAAGGATCATCTCGCGCATCACATGGATCCGGTCGCCTTCGAAGAACATGTGCTCGGTGCGGCAAAGGCCTATGCCTTCGGCGCCGAACGCCCGTGCGGCGCGCGCATCGGCCGGCGTGTCGGCATTGGTGCGCACCGTCATGCGACGTGTTCCGTCGGCCCAGGCCATGATGCGGGCGAAATCGCCGGAGAGCGCCGGCTGGGTCATGGGCACCGCGCCCTTAACGACATGGCCGGCCGAACCGTCGATGGTGATGATGTCGCCGCGTCCGAACGACATGCCGGGGGCGATCAGCCGCTCGTTACGGACATCGAGACGGAGATTGCCGGCGCCGACGACGCAAGGGATGCCCATGCCCCGCGCTACCACGGCCGCATGGCTGGTCATGCCGCCGCGCGTGGTGAGGATGCCCTCCGCCGCGTGCATGCCGTGGATGTCCTCCGGACTGGTCTCGACGCGCACGAGGATCACTTTGCGGCCTTCCGCCCTTGCAGCGACCGCTTCATCGGCGGAAAAGACGATGGCGCCGGTGGCAGCGCCGGGCGATGCCGGCAGGCCGTTGCCGATGACTTCGCGATAGACGCGCGGATCGATGGTCGGATGCAACAGCTGGTCGAGCGTCGAGGGATCGATGCGGATAACGGCCTCGTCCTCGCTGATGATTCCCTCCGCGACCATGTCGACGGCGACCTTCATCGCCGCCTGCGTCGTGCGCTTGGCGACGCGGGTCTGCAGCATCCAAAGCTTGCCGCGTTCGACGGTGAATTCGATGTCCTGCATGTCGCGGTAATGGGCCTCGAGCTCGGCGCAGATGCGGCTGAAGCTGGCGAAGGCTGCCGGCATCAGCTTTTCCATCGACGGGCGATCGGAGCCAGAGGCGATGCGGCCAGCCTCGGTGAGGCTCTGCGGCGTGCGGATGCCGGCGACCACGTCCTCGCCTTGCGCCTTGACCAGGAATTCGCCGTAGAGCTCCTTGTCGCCGGTGGACGGATTGCGCGTGAAGGCGACGCCGGTTGCCGATTCGTCGCCGAGATTGCCGAACACCATCGCCTGGATGGTGACGGCGGTGCCCCAGGCTTCCGGAATATTGTGCAGCAACCGATAGGTGGCGGCGCGCGGGTTCATCCAGCTGGCAAAGACGGCGCCGACCGCACCCCAGAGCTGGTCATGCGGATCCTGCGGGAAGGTCTTGCCGAAATCCTCCTCGATGACGGCCTTGTAGCGGACGACCACCGCTTGCCACTCGCCGGCTGTCAGATCGGTATCGAATTCGTGGCCGAGCCGGCCCTTCTCGTCCTCGAGGATTTCTTCGAAAACCTCGTTGTCGATGCCCATGACGACATCGGCATACATCTGGATGAAGCGGCGATAGCTGTCCCAGGCAAAGCGCGGGTCGCTGGAATCGATTGCCAGCGCCTCGACTGCCTCGTCGTTGAGGCCGAGATTGAGCACGGTATCCATCATGCCCGGCATGGAGGCGCGGGCACCGGAGCGCACCGACACCAGCAGCGGACGCTCGGCGCCGCCAAACCGTCGCCCGGCAATCGCCTCCATCTGTGCAAGGCCCGCCATGACCTCGTGCTTCATCTCGTCGGGAAAATTGCGGCCATTGCCGAGGTACAGGCAGCAGGCATCGGCAATGATGGTGACCCCCGGCGGCACAGGCAGGCCGAGGTTGCACATTTCCGCCAGATTGGCGCCCTTGCCGCCCAGAAGCTCGGGATCGCCGGCCCGGCCTTCCGCCTTGCCGTCGCCGAATGTGTAAACCCACTTGACCATTGCGCACGCCCCTCAAAGGCCAATCGTAATCGATCCCCGAAGAATTGAAAGGCGACAAATACGGCGGAATGTTGCGATGCGGTATAAAAGATGGTCGCAGCAGCTTCGGGCACGAGGAAGATAACAGGATGCGGTCCCCGCAAACTGCGCTTACCTCATTCTCAAGCAGTTTTTAGAGCATCGAGATCGCCATTTTCGAGCGCGACCAAGTTCGCTTCGATTTTTTCGACCGGCCAATCCCACCACGCAATATCCAGAAGCGCGCTGATGACTTCTTCGGGGTATCGCATCCGAATGACCGCGGCAGGGTTTCCTCCTACAACGGCGTAAGGTGGAACGTCTCGAACGACCACGGACGCAGCAGCGATGATCGCTCCAGCGCCGATGTGCACACCCGGCATGATAGCAGCATTATGGCCGATCCATACGTCATGCCCGACAACGGTATCCTTCACCGGCAGATCTTTGTATCCGAAGGTCTCGGGGCTAAAGATACGGAATGGATAGGTTGTGAGGCCCGCCATCGGATGGTTGGCTGAACTGGTGATAAAATATGCACCTCTCGCGATCTGGACAAACTTGCCGATGATCAGCTTCTCGCGGACGCTATGCCCGAGGTAGGGAGCAAGTATTTCGGCAGTGTCTTCAGGCTTGCCGGAGTGCGTAAAATAGCTGTACTCGCCGATCTCCATGCGCGGATGGCTGACAACGTTTTTAAGATAGACAGTATCGCGATACAAAGTTCCGTCAGGCAGAGTGATGGGATTGATTGCATTCGCATCGAGAAGAGGCATATGGACACCGTTCAGTACGAGGCAAGCGCGGTAGGAGCAGCTATGTTATTTTCCACGACCGAGGAAATCCATCGCGCCACCGAAATGCTTTCATCAATAATCTGAATAGCGATCCTACAGCGTCGCCAGACGCAGTCCGCACCGACAAACCGCCCCGCTCCGCGACAAAATCTCGAGCACGCCCGAACGAAATGGCGTCCGCAGGGTTAACTGGTGCTATCAACGCACGAGGAAAACCCAATGAAGTCCATTATAGTGACCGGATTAGCCATCGCCGCATTGACGACATCGGCCTTTGCCCAGACGGCTTCGCCGCAGCCGACGCCGCCTGCCCCTCCGGCAGCACAGGAAAAGATGGCGCCACCGCCGCATTCCGCAGTGCCGGAAGTCATGAGCGACGCCAACGATGCTCCACCGCCGCCCATGCCGGGTCGCGATGCGCCGCCGCCACCGCCGCCCGGCCCTCGCGAGATGGGCCGCGATATGGGTATGGGCGGGCACCACCGTCCGCCACCGCCACCGTCGAAGGCCGCACATTTCCGCATCGAGGACGGTCGGACGAAGATCGATGTCAAATGCGCGGACGACGAACCGACCAAGGTCTGCTCGGATACGCTGATGCAGATCATCGAAAAGATGAGCGGCTCGTCTGACCGATCCAACGACGACCAGTACTAAGCGAAAGCACCCGGCTTGCTCCAGGGCGGGCCCAGAAGCATCGGAACACTGTCGGCCCAGCCGGCGGTGTTCTTTTTTGGCGTCGACCTCTCAGCCCACCATGGGTACCTTGTCGGTCGAGTTGAACGGCGCTTTTGGGGCGAATGCCCGGCTATGTAGGCAGTGAAGATTGTTTCGCCTCAGCCCTGTGCACCGGCATCGCTTCATCATCCACGTTCGCGGGCGATGCAGCGTCGAGGCAAATTACAGTCCCAGCGACTCCTGCCACTTCTCGGGGACATGTGCCTGGGCGGTGCCGCGCTGGGTCTGTTTTGCAGCATAAAGGGCGACGTCGGCGCGTTGCACCAGATCGCTGCGGCTGGTGACCGTGTCGTCCAGCCAGCATATCCCGATACTGCCGGATATGTGCAGCAGCCCCTTCCCCTTGGTGACGGTGTGCCTCAGGTCGGAAAGTAAACGCGAGAGCAGGTTTTCGAAGTCGGTGACATCGGCCGGGTCCGAAACGACGACGACGAACTCGTCGCCGCCAAGCCGCGCGACAAAGCAGCGGGAGAGATACGGCGCTTTTAGCCGCTCGCCGATGAGACGCAGAAGGTCGTCTCCGGCAAGGTGGCCACACTGATCGTTGATCGCCTTGAAACCATCGAGGTCGATCAGCAGCAGTGCCAGAGTTTCATTGTGCGCCCGCGCATGATCCAGCCGCTCGTCGAGAACGAGGTTGAATTGCGCCCTGTTTGCCAGTTGGGTCAGATCGTCAGTTCCGGCGATGCGGCGGAGCGACTGCTCCATATGGTATCGAGCCGTGACGTCCTGAAAGACGCCGATCAGTGCCACCGGTGTGCCATCGCGGATCTCGACTTCACCGAGGCATCGCACCCTGCGGGCATTGGCTTTTGCCGTGATGAAGTCGGTCTCGACTTCGAAGGGTTCGCCTGTCTGGAGTGCCCGCTCGATAGCGGCAGACACGGTTTCGCGGGCATGTGGCGGATAAAAATCCAATGCCTTTTCAAGCGGCGGCATCTGGCCCACCGGCAACTCGTGAATGGCGAAAACCTGGTCGGACCACTCTGCCCGATTTTTGCCGAGCACCAGCCGCCATGAGCCGATGTTGGCCATGCGCTCGGCCTGTTTGAGCTGTCTTTGCTCGCGGTAGAGACTGCGGACGAGGCCTTCGCTTTCATCGGCAATCTGCGCGGTGAACAGTGCGGTCAGTCGTGCATCGATGATCGATTCCACCAGATGCGCAATATCTGCGATGGAAGCCAGTTCTTCCGCACTGAGGACACGCGTCTTTTCGTCGACGACGCACACGGTGCCGATCGCTACGGACACATCGCTGCCGTAGGAGATTTTAGCGCGTATCGGCACGCCGGCATAAAAACGAATGTGAGGCGCACCTTTCACAAGCGGATGTTCTGAGAAACGCGGATCAACACTGGCATCCGGCACGATCAACGGCTCTTCCAGCGCGACCGCAGTCGAGCAGAACGAATGTTCGCGCGGTGTATCGGCAAACTGTACACCGGCACTTGCCTTGAACAACAGGCGATCGGAGCCGACGAGAGAAAGCAGGGCGACGCTGCAGCCGAGGGTGCGTCGCGCCATCGAGACCAGCACATCGAAGTCACGTTCGGCCACAGGATCCAGCAAACCCAGCATCTCCAGCGTTTCGAGCCTGAGCCGCTCGGAGTCGAGCCTTCCTTCCTCTTTTGGTTTAACGCAATGATTTTTCATGCAAAAACACTATCCGTGAATAGTTACGAAAACACTTATATTCTCATTGCTTATCCGCAAGGATCACGACAGGAACGGATGATTACGGGACAAGTTTCAGTTGCCGGATGGCCATTGTCACCTTTCCGGCTTGCGGCCCGACCGGACGGCTACGATGTTTTCGGCATGGACGGCTTCATAGGGCGCGAAGTACAGGATTGCGCCAGTTGCGACATCATCCGCGACAAAGCTTGCAAGATCATGATCCGGAACCGTTTTCCCGGCCGCGATGTCGCTCATCGCGACGAGATATCGGCGGTTGGCATCAATCAGCGTGGGCTCGTAGCCACCGTCGGCGATGCGCCCCAAGGCTCCGTGATTGGGCAGAATGCGCTTGATCGGCCATTTGCGCATGCGCGCGAGTTCGCGGATGTGGTTGGCAATATTCTGCGGCTCGGAGATGTAGGTCACCGTGTCTTCCAGCGTATCGCCGGCGAGCAATATGCCCTCATCCGGCAACCAGAGGACATTGCCGTCGGCGCTATGGATGTCGAAATGATGAAGTTCAATGCGACGCTTGCCGACCGCCAGCTCGAGTTTCGTCTCAAAAAGACGGGTGGGCATGACCACAGGCGCAATGGGTGGATCGCCGTTCTCCAGCTTTTCGCGATTGGCCGCCATCGCATCAGCAGTACCCTTCAGTGCAACGATCTCGCAATCGGCAAACGCGGCGTTACCGGCGATATGGTCGGTGTGCCAATGGCTGAGCACGACGCGGATCGACCGTGCACCCAGCGCCTCCAGATGGTCGCGGATCGCTGCAGCGTGGGCCAGCGACATGTGGGTATCGTAGACCAGCGCCTCGGCCCCGTCGATGATGGCATAGGAGGCAATCCCCAGCGAATAAGCCCCGTCGTCCAGCCAGTTCGGCCTGTCCGAATGAAGCCGCCTGCCCTCGATCCGTCCGTCGTAATAGGCAAAAATGCCGGGATAGGGTTCGACAACGCGGAGCGACGCAGTGAAATCAGACATCGGGTTCCTCCGGTGGTGGGTTCCGCTTTGCAGCGCGAGTGCGACTTCGAACGGCCAGCTAACTTTATCGATCACCGCACCATAAAAAAGCCTCCCAGAACGGCGTACCGCTACTGCGAGGCTTTTGCGACCGGTCAGGGGAAACCGGTTGTTTTGAAGCAGAGGTCAACTGCTGGACAGATAACGGTCCAGCGGGAAAACGGTTCCATCTCACTTAAAAGCCCAACAATCAGTGAGATCGACTCCGAGCCAGATACGAACGTTAACTATCAGAGAGCACACCATCCCGTTACCAGAATGGACGCTTCCGCGCCGACCGCGTGGCGCGCTGCAGCCTTGACGGCGACCATTTCGAAAATGACGGCGACCGACTGCGGGCGCTGTGGATTGCCGGCTGGACACCCCATCGGGAGTTATGACTGCTCGTTGCATCGGTCTTGCGGACTGTTGTCTCGGTGGTCTCGCCGGGCCATCCGCCGTGATGGCAATGCAACCAGACCTCCGGCTCACGCGCTTTCGCGCAGCCGTTCCGCGGTTTGAAGATCGACGGAGACGAGTTGGGAGACGCCTTGTTCGGCCATGGTGACGCCGAAGAGGCGGTCCATGCGGGCCATGGTGATGGGATTGTGGGTGATGACGACGAAGCGGGTGTCTGTCGAGGCGGACATCTCGTCCATCAGGTTGCAGTAGCGCTCGACATTGTGGTCGTCGAGCGGCGCGTCGACCTCGTCGAGCACGCAGATCGGTGCGGGGTTCGTCAGGAACACGGCGAAGATCAGTGCCATCGCGGTCAGTGCCTGCTCGCCGCCCGAGAGCAGCGTCATGGTCTGCGGCTTCTTGCCGGGCGGGCGGGCGAGGATTTCGAGGCCGGCCTCGAGAGGATCGTCGGATTCGATAAGCTGCAGCTCGGCCGTGCCGCCGCCGAAGAGATGGGTGAACAGCCGCTGGAATTGGACATTGACGATATCAAAGGCGGCGATCAGCCGTTCGCGGCCTTCGCGGTTGAGGCTCTGGATGGCGCCGCGCAGCTTGCGGATGGCGTCGATGATATCGTCGCGCTCCTTGATGAGCGCCGCCAGCTTGTCGCTGAGCTCCTTGCTCTCTTCCTCGGCCCGCAGGTTGACGGCGCCCAGCCTCTCGCGCTCGATCTTCAGCCGGTCCAGCTCGCGTTCGACTTCGCGCAGGTCCGCCTCGCCTCCGGTTGGGTTGCCGGCGATGCGCAGCGCCTCGTGCGGGGCAACGTTGAGGGCCTCGCGGATGCGGGCTTCGCTTTCCAGCCGCCTTTCGCGGGCAGACATCAGCCGTTCCTCGGCCCGGCCACGCCGCTCCCGGCTTTCGGCAAGCTCGGAGAGCGCCGTTGTCGCCTGCTTGTCGGCCTCGCGCTGGACAATGTCCGCCTCCGCCAGGCGGTCGGCAGCCCCACGCCTGACTTCCTCCATCTTCTGCAATTCGCTCATCAGCGCCCGGCGCTTGTCGTCGAACTCATCGGGCGCAAGCTCCAGTTCGGCGGCTTCCTCGCGGGCCTCAGATTCGCGGTCGCGCAGCGTCTGGATGTGGCCGTCGGCGCTCGCCACGCGCTGGCGCCACGTCTCGCGCTCCTGGCCGATGGCCATAAGCCGGCGCTGGCGGGCCTCATTCTCGCGGTTGAGGCCTTCGTAGCGGGCACGCGCCTCGGCCAGCACGCCACGGTCAGTCGCAACAGTGGCCTGCTGGTCGCGCAATTGCGCGTCGATGACGGTGAGGTCTGGTGCATCCTCGATCTCGATCCGGGCATTCTCGTCCTGGATCGCCAGATCCTCGATCTGCGCCGTCAGCTGGCTTACGGCCTCATTGAGAACGTCGCGACGACGAATGAGATCGCCAGAAGCGCGCTCTGCTGCCGCCAATGCCTCACGGGCATCGGAAAGCTGACGCGCCAGGATACGGCCGCGTTCCCGAGCTTCAGCCAGGCGACGCTCTTCCGCGCGGATGGCGTCGGCTGCAGCCGCCAGCAGCGCCTCGGCTTCCGCCAGGATCTCGGCGGCGAGCTCGACTTCCGCCTGCAGCTCGGCAAGCCTGTTTCGCTGGGCGAGCCTCAGGGCTGCTGCGCTCGGCGCATCGGCGCCGGTGATGTGGCCGTCCCAGCGGAAAACAGCGCCTTCGCGGGTGACTAGCCGCTGGCCGGGCTTCAAGACCGCCATCAGCCGCACGGCATCGCCGCCGGCGACGAGGCCGATCTGCCGGAGCCGGCGTTTCAGGGCCGATGGTGCGCCGACATGGGCGGTGAGCGGAGTTGCGCCTTCAGGTAGGTCAGGATCGTTGGAGCCATCGCCGTTGTCCGACCAGTGGGCAGGCGCGCCTGGATCGAGCGGCGTATCGAGGTCGTCTCCGAGCGCTGCCCCCAGCGCTGTCTCGAAGCCGCGATCGACGCTGATATCGTCGGCAACCGGCGGAAAGCCCCCGGCAGCGCCGCCGCCGTCGAGCATGCGGGCAATGGTGCGGGCCTCGGTTTCGAGAGCGTTGAGGCGGGTGCGGGCCTGCTCCACCGGAGGGCGGGCCATGGCCTCGGTGCCGCGGGCTTTTGCCAGCGCCGCCTCTACAGATTGGGCGGCAGTTTCGGCATCCTCGACACCGATTTCGGCGGCTTCGACCTGCTCGCGTCGCTCGACCGGATCCGGCAGACTTGCCATCTTCTCAGCGATAGATGCAAGTTCGCCGTTTGCCTCGGCCATCTGCCGCTCAAGTCGCATCTTGCGGTCGCCGAGATCGCGGATGGCGCGCTCCAGCTGGTTGCGGACGGCGGCAGCCTCGGCGCGCTCCGCCGTCAGCCGGGCGAACAGCCCTTCGCTTTCGGCAAGCGTCGTGGCTGCGGCCTCGAATGCGGTGCGGCTCTCCTCCGAAAACCGGCCGGAATCGGCGAGCATGTCCAAAAGCTCCGCCTCTTCGGCATCGAGGCGTTCAAGGATGGCGGCATTGTCGACCACCAGCTGTTCCTCGCGCTTGATGTCTTCGCCGAGCTGGGCCAGCCTGCGCATCAGTTCGTCGCGACGGCGCAGGATGCGGCCTACGTCTTCCTCCAGCTGGGTGCGGGCGATTTGCAGACGCTGCAGACCGGCGGCGGCTTTGGCCTCGGCCTCGCGCAGCTCCGGCATTTTCAGACTGGCGACGGCCTGCGCCTTTGCCGCTTCCATCTGGGCCTGCGCCTTTTCCACCACGACGACCGTCGCCTGGTTCAGGGCGCTCTCGCCCTCGCCCTCGGCCTGCTTGGCCTGCACCCATCGAATATGCAGTAGCAGCGCCTCGCGAGCGCGGATGTCGGCCGACAGCATCTTGAAGCGGTTGGCCTGGCGGGCCTGACGCTTCAGGCTCTCGATCTGGCTATCGAGCTGGGTGGTGACGTCGTCTAGCCGTTCGAGATTGGTTTCGGCAGCGCGCAGGCGGAGCTCCGCTTCGTGGCGGCGGGAATGGAGCCCGGAAATGCCGGCAGCTTCCTCGAGCAGCTGGCGGCGTGCCTGGGGCTTGGCCTGGATCAATTCGCCGATGCGCCCCTGGCCGACCATCGACGGCGAGCGGGCGCCGGTCGAGGCATCGGCGAACAGCAGCTGCACATCCTTGGCTCGGGCTTCCTTGCCGTTGATCCGGTAGACGGAGCCCTGCTCGCGCTCGATGCGGCGGGTGATCTGGATTTCATCGCTGTCGTTGAAGGCGGCGGGTGCGGTGCGGTCGGAATTGTCGAGATAGAGCGCCACTTCTGCCGTGTTGCGTGCCGGACGATGGCCAGAGCCGGAGAAGATCACGTCGTCCATGCCTGACGCGCGCATATTCTTGTAGGAATTCTCGCCCATCACCCAGCGAAGGGCTTCGACGAGATTGGATTTGCCGCAGCCGTTCGGCCCGACAACGCCCGTCAAGCCGCCCTCGATGACGAATTCCGAGGGTTCGACGAAGGACTTGAAGCCGACGAGACGGAGCTTGTTGAATTTCATTGCGAGGTCGGGGTGGTGTACCCGCCTCTGTCAGCTCGAGTGGCATGTCGCCCGTAAGGCGTTCGCATCTGCGAGATGTGCGGGAAGGCTGGCGCGCCTGGTCTCGATTGGACATGAAAGGGTGCCACCCTCTCCTCCCTCATTCCTGTGCTCGTCACAGGAATCCAGTGCGCCCAAGTCCTTGGGCGCGAGAGGTCGTTTTTCGATTGCAGGAGAGTCTTCTCAAGGCGCAGACGCGCCTTGGCTGGATTCCTGTGACAAGCACAGGAATGAGGGGAGGAAACAGCGCAGCGCGACGTGAACGGCACCTTGCCGACACTTTGCCATAGGCTGCCGACGCGCCTCGAGAACGGTTCCCCTGGGAGATACATGACGGGCGCAGGACTGCCTCCGCTGCCCGTCATTGAAACGTGGCGCGGGTCAGAGCATGCTGTCGATGATGGCCGACATTGAATCAACCGACATATCCCCGGAGTAACGCTTCCCGTTGATCAGGAAGGTGGGAGTGCCGTTGACGCCGAACGTGACGCCGCGAGCCCGCACGGCGTTTATATCATCCACAAGTGCACCGTTGTTCAAGCAGGCTTCGAAGCTGTCTTGTGTAAAACCGGCGATTTTGGAGATTTGAAGCAGCGAAGCGCGAACATCGGTGACCGCGGGACCGGCCCACTGCATCTGCTGCTTCATGAATGTCTCGAGCAGCGGCACGGATGGGCCGTTCGGGGCGCAGCGTACCAGCATGAAAGCGGCATAGGCTGCCGGATCCTGATCCTGGCTGGCAATCGGGAATTCGCGGATGATGAAGTAGACCTTGCCGGTGTCGATATACTTGGTCTTGATCGGATCGAAAGTGGTGGCTGCGAAATGGGCGCAATGCGGGCAGGTCGTCGACATGTATTCGATGATCTTGACCTTGGCATTCGGGTCGCCCACCGCCATGTCGGGCGACTTGCCAGGCTGCAGCGCCTGCGCCATGTCGACCGTGCCTTCAGGGGTCGGCGCGGTTGCGGCAACCGCAGTGCCGGCACCGGTCGCGGCCAGCGCCATTGCGAATGCGCCGAGGGCAGCACCGCCGAGAAGATGGCGTTTGGTCAGAAGCATGTCAGACATCGGCATATATCACCCGTGTTAAGAGAAAATCGTCTGTTGATATCTGCGATATAACGGCTCCGTGCCGCGAACAAGGCAGGGGACAGGAACTTTCTTCAAAGAATTGTGACCGGTGGGACGAATACGCGTTTGCTGTGGGAGGATTATTTTAGGCCATGCAGTCCGACGAATGTTCCCGGACCGACTTTTGCCACGGCCCTATGATCGTTCCTTTCGATCAGCGGCGATAGACGTCCTTCCGATTGCCAATGCGGACGACCAATATCCGAACGGTGCCGTCGTCTATGTCGGCAATGATGCGATAGTCTCCAACACGATACTTCCAGAAGTTTCCAAGTTCCGATCCGCGAAGCGCCTCCCCTATCGACCGGGGGTCCTCGAGGCTGGCGACACGCGTGTGAAGGAAACGGAGTATCCTTTTCACGCTCTCATGATCGAGCTTTTCAAGATCGCGTTCCGCCGGCCGCTGAAACTCAATCCTCCACGCCATGGCGCGCCATCAACTCAGCGAGAGAAATGCTATCACTGTCGCCTCTACGGAATTCTTCGAGCCTCTGCTCGGCGACGTAGAGGTCTTCCAGATCGTCCAAGTGTTCCAATATCGCTTGACGCGCATAGAAGCTCTTGCTCCGCCCGGTGCGTTTGGCGAGCTCATCTAGTCTTGCTTCAATGTCAGGAGGCAAACGCAGGGCAAGCATGGACATATCTCCCGGTGCTATACGTGTATAGCACCTGTATCTGCAGACGAAAAGCTTCCAAATTATTTGCCGGCACTGCGCTTACCCAGCACAGCCGTCCCGAGCCTCTGGACGGCGGCTCGCAGCTTGTCGCTTTCGATGCCCTCCATCATCCCCTCGAGCTTCACCGCGGCGGCGCCTTTCAGCGGCAGCGGCGCGCGCGAGCGCTTGGCGTGCTGGGAGACCGGCTTCTGGACGATGCGGATCTGGTGCACGGCGGCAAAGCCGAAGAAGCCGTTGATGCGCTGGAGCAACTCGCCCTGGGCGTGGGTGAGGAACAGGGCGCGGGCCCCTTCGCACGCGATGGTCAGCACGCCGGGCTGGTAGCCGCCCTCGCCCGGACCGTTACGCTTGGCCCAGGCGATCTTTTCCGGGCGGGTGCAATCGGCAAAATCGGCGCCGACGATATCGTCCCAGGAGCCGAGCAAGGCGGTGCTGATGCCGGCCCGGCGCGCCAGTACCGGATCGATGAGGCCATTCGCCACTTCGGAGATCTGCTTGGCGCCTTTGCGGGGATAACTCATCGACAGCACGCCTCGGGGGTCATTGTTTGGCGCTGCGGACCTTGATCCGCCGACGCAGCTCGGCCAAGTATAGGCCATATCTCCCTGATGCGGCAAATGATGACCTTGAAACAGCTTACGCTTCCGTCCGCCGCAGTGCTGCTTGCCTGGTACGACCGGCATCACCGCGACCTGCCCTGGCGTGTCTCGCCCTCGATGGCCGCCAGCGGAATTCTGCCCGATCCCTATCATATCTGGCTGTCCGAGGTGATGCTGCAGCAGACGACAGTCGCGGCAGTGAAGGCCTATTTCGCCAAGTTCGTCAGTCGCTGGCCGACAGTGGGCGATCTCGCGGCCGCTCCTGTCGACGACGTCATGGCTGCATGGGCAGGCCTCGGATACTACGCCCGGGCTCGCAATCTGAAAAAATGCGCCGATGCCGTGGCCGGGGAGCATGGCGGCCGCTTTCCTGATACAGAAGAGGGATTGCGTGCCCTGCCGGGCATCGGCGACTATACTTCGGCAGCCGTTGCCGCCATCGCCTTCGACCGGCAGGCGGCAGTCATGGACGGAAATGTCGAGCGCGTCATCTCCAGGCTCTATGCCATCTCCACACCCTTGCCGGCGGCAAAACCGCTGATGAAGCAGAAGGTGGTGGCGCTGACGCCAGCGGTCAGGCCCGGCGACTTCGCACAGGCGATGATGGATCTCGGTGCGACGATCTGCACGCCGAAGCGGCCGGCCTGTGCGCTCTGTCCGTTCAATGGCAGCTGCGAGGCTCTTGCGCTGCATGACCCGGAGCATTTTCCGGTGAAGGCGGCGAAAAAGACAAAGCCGGTGCGCCAGGGTGCGGCCTTCGTTGCGGTCAACGATGCCGGCGAAATCCTCCTGCGACGGCGGATCGACAGCGGCCTGCTCGGCGGCATGACGGAGGTGCCGACAACAGCGTGGACGGCGCGGATCGACGGCGACATGACTGTGGATGCCGCACCCTTCGCTGCCGAGTGGCAGGCCTGCGGCACCGTCGTGCACGTCTTCACGCATTTCGAGCTGCGGCTGTCGATTTTCCGCGCTTCCGTCGGCGCCAGATCCAAAAGCAATGACGGATGGTGGGAGCCGGTTATAAATCTTGACGCACAGGCCTTGCCGACCGTCATGAAAAAAGCGATCGCCCAGGCTATTCCCCGTGCTTTCGATTAGCGCATGAGAGGTTTCGATGACGCCCCAGATACAGCATATTGTTTTCGACATCGGCAAGGTCCTGATCCACTACGATCCGAACCTCCCCTTCGCCCGTGTCATTCCCGATGAGGCGGAGCGCAACTGGTTCTTTGCCAATGTCTGCACCCACGAATGGAACATCGAGCAGGACCGGGGCCGCACGTGGCAGGAGGCGGAGGACCTGCTGATCGCCGAACATCCCGAGCGCGCCGAGCAGATCCGCGCCTTTCGCAAGCACTGGCACGAGATGGTGCCGCACCACTACGAAGACAGTGTCGCGATCATGGAGAAACTGATTGCCGAGGGCCGCGATGTGACGCTGCTCACCAACTTCGCCTCCGACACCTTTCGCGAGGCTCAGGAGCGGTTTCCGTTCCTCACCAAGACACGCGGCGTCACGGTGTCGGGCGACATCAAGCTCATCAAGCCGGACGTGGCGATCTACGAGACCCATGCGAAGAGCTTCGGCCTCGATCCGGCATCGACAATCTTCATCGACGATTCGCTTGCCAACGTCGAAGGTGCGAGGGCTGCCGGCTGGAACGCGGTCCATTTCACCGGCGCGGACAAGCTGCGCGCCGATCTTGCAACATTTGGCATCGAGGTTTGAGACCATGCAATTCGATCCGGCAGAACGCATCGAACTCTTCCATGAAGCCGTCAACGGCATGGATTATGCGGCCATGGAGCGGTTTTTCGCGCCCGAAGCCACCTATGTCTCGAACGGCGTCGGCAGCCTTGTTGGCCGCGAGGCGGTGCTTGCGGCAATCCGCCAATATTTCGAGACCTATCCGGATCAGGTGGGCGTCAACAGCCTCGTCGAAACGCTGACGCCGCTGTCCGGCCGCGCCGTCTGGTCGGTGCGGGCGACCCACGCGGTGACTGGCAAGCCGCTGGTGCGCGAAGGCGAGGAAACGATCACCTTCAACGAGGACGGCCAGGTGGTCAGCGTCGCAGTGACTGATTATCAGGCGTTCTGAACAACAGGCTGAAATGCAGGACGCCCAGGGCTCGTCACCCTGGGCGTCTTCGCGCCGCCTGCCGCAACTGGAGGTACAATCGGCAGGCGGTGAGCGTGGGATCCAGCGAGGCCGTCAGGCTTCGGCTTTCGCCAGATCGGCGCGGATGATGGAGCGGAGTTCGTCGATCGGGCGCAGGGATTTCCCGTCGTCGAAATGCCAGAAGGTCCATCCGTTGCAGGCGTCGAGACCCTGGACTTTGGCGCCGAGGCGATGGATCGAGCCGGCGTCGCCGCCGGATGCAACCGTGCCGTCGGCGCGCACGATGGCGCTGTAGCGGCGACGGCTATCGGTCAGCACCTGGCCGGGGCGGATCATGCCGTTCTCGACCAGCACGTTGAAGGCGACGCGCACCTCCTGCTTCTTGCCGGTCATGACGACGAGTTCCGCCTTGCCGAGCGTATCGACGGCAGCGATGCGGGCGGCAGCGTGGTCGATATATTCCTGCTCGCGCTCGATGCCGACGAAGTGGCGGCCGAGACGCTTGGCGACGGCGCCTGTGGTGCCTGTGCCGAAGAACGGGTCGAGGATGATGTCGCCGGGCTTCGACGAGGCCATGATGACACGGGCCAGCAGCGCTTCCGGCTTCTGGGTCGGATGGGCCTTCTTTCCGTCCTCACCCTTCAGCCGCTCGCCACCACTGCAGATCGGGAACAGCCAGTCGGAGCGCATCTGCACGTCGTCGTTCGAGGCCTTCAGGGCATCGTAGTTGAAGGTATAGCCCTTGGCCTTGGCGCTCGGGCTCGCCCAGATCATCGTCTCATGGGCATTCTGGAAGCGACGACCCTTGAAGTTCGGCATGGGGTTGGTCTTGCGCCAGACGATGTCGTTGAGGATCCAGAAATTGAGATCCTGCATCATCGAGCCGACGCGGAAAATGTTGTGGTATGAGCCGATGACCCAGAGGGTGCCGGTCGGCTTCAGAACGCGGCGGCAGGCGAGCAGCCACGCGCGGGTAAACGCGTCATAGGCCTCGAACGAGGCAAACTGGTCCCATTCGTCATCGACCGCATCGACCAGCGACTGGTCGGGACGGTGAAGCGCGCCGCCAAGCTGGAGGTTATAGGGCGGGTCGGCAAAGATCACGTCGACGGAATGGGTGGGCAGTGCCTCCAACGCGGCGACGCAGTCGCCCTTGATGATCGTGTCGATCCAGGACCCCGGCCTCTCGGAGATCTTGAGGTCGGCAAGCGGGAAAACTGACGCCATGGGATACTCGCTCTTACGCTTACGCATTACGCTTTAACTGTCCGGTATGGTTACCTAAGTTGGTTACCAAACCCTGAAGCGCGGACCGATTTGGGAATTTATTTCGGCGTGGCACGGGATCTGCTTATTTGCTATGATGCCGCCATGACCCGAGATGAGGCCATCGAAGCGTTAAAACAGCAGGCTGATGCGCTGAAGGCGCTCGGCGCGACCTCGCTTTTCCTGTTCGGCTCGGTGGCCCGCAACGAGGCCGGCCCGACGAGCGATCTCGATGTGTTTATTGATTATGACAGGACAAAGAAATTCTCGTTGATCAATCTTGCCAGCATAAAGCTTCTTCTTGAGGACGCGCTACCTACCGACGTCGATGTTACCACGCGCAACAGTCTGCATCACAAGTTGAAAGACAGAATAGAAAGTTCAGCAATACGGATATTTTAGATGGCCAGAGATATTCAACTTATTTTCGATGATATACTTGGAATGATAGATTTTATTGAAGAGACTGTGGCGGGAAGAAGCCGTGAGAAGGTCATGATGGACCTCCTCACCGAGCTCGGTCTGCAAAGGGCAATAGAAATTGTCTCGGAGGCAAGCCGTCATATCCCTGAAGATCTCAAGAGGCTCACACCTGAGATCGAGTGGCAAGCGATCCGAGCGATTGGAAATATCTTGAGGCACGAATATCATCGTATCGCCGACGAGATTATATGGGATACAATTATCGGCGACGTCGCAGGCCTGAGGAGTGCAATCCATAAGATGAGAGCACAAACAAAAGCTGCGTAGAATCCCTACCAACTCGTAGTTTCCACCCCATCACTCCTCTCGCGGCTATCTTCCGGCACCTCGGCTCGATCCTTCATCCCGTAATCACGCACGACGTGGGCGACGCGCAGGCGATAGTCGGCGAAGATGTCGTTGCGGCCGGCCTTTTGGGCGGCACGGTGGACTTCGAGGTTTCGCCAGGTCTTGACCGCCTCCTCGTCGCGCCAGAAGGACAGCGACAGGAGTTTGCCGCGCATCGTCAGGCTTTCGAAGCGCTCGATCGAGAGGAAACCGTCGATCTTCTCGAGTTCCTCCCTGAGTTCGCCGGCAAGATCGAGATAGGTGTGGCGTTCGCCGAGATAGGGCAGGACTTCGAAGATGACGGCGATCATGGCTGCACCTTTGCCGCGTGCGGCAGCGATACGTTCTTCAGGAATATCCTGTCCTCCTTCAGGATGAAGCGCTCGCGCCTGGCGAAGGCATAGTTTTCCCGGCCGATAGGGTCTGCGGCCAGCCTGGTGCGGTAAGCCTCATAGACGGCGAGATTTTCGATGGAATAGACACCGTAGGCTGTCGTTGCCGAGCCCTCGTGCGGTCCGAAATAGCCGATGAGATCGCCGCCGCAGCGCGGAATTGCCTGGCCCCAGTTGCGGGCATATTCGGCAAATGCCTCGCCGCTGAAGGGGTCGATTTCGTAGCGGATGAAACAGGTGATCATGGTGACGCTCCTTTTCTGCCTCGTCGTTTTGCCATGTTGCGAAACGACAATGCTTCGGCTACGGTCGAAGTATGAAAGAAGGACCGGACATTGCCCAGATCGGCGCGCTCATCGGCGATCCCGCGCGCGCCAACATGCTGACCGCGCTAATGGGCGGCAAGGCGCTGACGGCAACCGAGCTTGCGGCAGCGGGCGGGATTACCGTCCAGACGGCAAGCTCGCATCTGGCAAAGCTGGAAGCAGGACGGCTGCTCGCCCAGCAGAAGCAGGGTCGCCATCGCTATTTCACACTGGCCGACGACAGCGTCGGCAAATTGCTGGAAAGCATCATGGGATTTGCGGCCGGTCGCGGGCATCTGCGCCATCAGCCGGGGCCGAAGGAACCGGCGCTGCGAAAGGCACGTATCTGCTACGATCATCTGGCCGGCGACTACGGTGTGCGGATGCTCGACAGCCTGATCGCCAGCGGATCGATCGATACGCTCGGCGACGGATTGTCGTTGACAGCGACGGGTGAAACTCGCCTCCGAGATATCGGCATCGATGCGTCGTTGCTCAAGGCATCGCGGCGGCCGGTTTGCCGCTCGTGCCTCGACTGGAGCGAACGGCGGGCGCATCTGGCCGGCAGCCTCGGCAAGGCGTTGTTGAGCCGATTTCTCGACGAAGGCTGGGCGCGTCGCGCGGAGGGCAGCCGCTCGATCCTGTTTTCTGCCGCCGGAGAGCGGCAGTTTCTCAAACACTTCCCCGTGGATCAACTGGCGGGATCGACGAGTATTCCGGAATAGCAGCCGGAGGCGATGCGGCTGCACAGCCCGTCCCACTCGCAACCGCTACAGGCCTGCCGTATCGTGCCCTCTGCAAAAGCCGTCCGAAGGGCGGCAAGCAGCGCGGCATCGGGCAGCAGCGTCGATCCGGCCCCGACCTTGCGACCCAGCAGCGCCGAGATGGACGCGGCTGCTGCGTTATCCCGGATATCCACGCTGGCAAGGAGGCAGTGGGCATCCGGGCCATCCAAAAGGGGCGCGCAGATGTCGTCCGGGCCGAAGACGAGCAGGATGTCCTCGCCTTCCGTCAACCGCCGCGCGATGCTGCGGTAGTTCTCGGTGAAGGCCGAATCGTAGCCCTCACCGATAAAGGTCAGCATGCACAGCAGGTGATGGAGCCGAAGCCTGACCGTCAACGCGCGCCAGTCTCGCTGCTCCGATTGCCGATGCCCATCAGGATCGCCGCAGCAAGGGCAGATTTGAGCACGCCGCCGAGGATAAAGGGCGCCACGCCGAACAACCAGCCCTTCTCCGCGCCCATCAGCACTGCCAACCATGCGCCGCCGATGGCAAGGCCGAGGAAATTGGCCATGAGATGGGCGAGGAAGCTGCGGACGTAGCGGGCGCCGGTCCAGCCTTTTTCAGCAAACCAACCGGCCAAAGCCACGATGATCGGAAACGAGACGAGATAACCGGCTGTCGGCCCGAAGAACGGCGCAAGTCCGCCAGCACCGCCGGCGAGCACGGGAAGACCGACGGCGGCTTGCCCGAGCCAGGCAAGTACCGTGATGACGCCCAGGCGCCAACCGTACAGCGCGCCGATCATGGTGATGGCAAAGGTCTGCATGGTGATCGGCACCGGCACCATCGGCACCGAGAGGCGCGATGCGAGGGCGAGGACCATCGTGCCTGCCAAGACGAAAAGCGCCTGCATCGGGCGCGACTGACTGCCAAGCCGCAGTGGATCGAAAATCGAGATGGGGTGGGATTGGGACATGATTGCTCCATATTATAGATAATTTCAGTGACTATCTATTTTATGCGCAAGACTTCATGGGTGCGCAAGTGCCATAGACGAGTTTTCCCGCAATCGAGGCAGCATTTGGTCGCAGGAATTCACATACCCAAGCCTCGAAAAAGACTGGCAGACACACGATTATCTATAATTTTGGAATCAGCCGACGATGACGAAAATTTCTTGCGGCGCGCCACCCGGAGCGCGCGATGGCGCCTTGCCGATGCGCAAGACATGCTGCCCGAGGATCGCGGCGGCATCGTCGGCCTTGCCATGACGAAGGGCCGAGAGGATGGCGCGGTGATCCTGGTCGGTGCGCGTTTCCCAGCCCGATTGCCAGGCGGAGAAGAGAAAGCGGGCGCTGGCGGCGTGCAGGTCATCGATCGCGGCGAGCAGGCGCGTCATGCCGCAAGGCGTCAGGATGAGGCGGTGGAAGCGGCGATTGGCGGCCTCCCAGGCGCGGACGTCGGCAGCCGCGTCGCCCTCCCGCGTCGCCTCTTCGGCGGCATCGAGTATCGCCGGCGTCAGATGCGGTGCGGCGTGCTTGAGAGCAAGCCCCTCGAGGGCGGCGCGCATCTCGGCCACTTCGCGGACTTGCCGCAGATCGAAGGAGGCGACCCGCACGCCGCGGCGCGGCTCGCTGATGGCAAGCCCCTGCGCCTCGAGCAGGCGAAAGGCCTCGCGCACCGGCACGTGGCTGGCGCCGAATTCCTCGGCGATGTGGTCCTGCCGAAGACGCAGGCCGGCCGCAAGCTCGCCATGGATGATGCGCTCGGCAAGCACCCGGCTGATGCGGTTTGCGATGGTGTCGTCTTTTTCCCGGGCCATGCGGCGATCCTTACTGAGGCACCGGAGCCTTGTCGAGAAGAGAAAGCCTCCCCTCACCCGCAGGCCAGGCATGCCCGCGCATCGGTTGAGCTTTCGGACCCCGTCGTGTAAAGCCGCACCATCTCATCCAAAGCTGCTCATCCAAAGGCTTGATCGACATGAACACTGGCTTCGACCTCATCATCTTCGACTGCGACGGCGTCCTCGTCGATTCGGAAATCATCGCGGCGGAGGTCGAATCCAAGCTGCTGACCGAGGCAGGATACCCGATCAGCGTCGAGGAAATGGGCGAGCGCTTCTCGGGCATGACCTGGCAGAACATCCTCTTCGAAGTCGAGCGGGAAGCGAGCATTCCGTTTTCGGCGTCGCTGCTCGAACGCTCGGAAAAACTTCTCGACCTGCGCCTTGCCAACGACGTGACCGCCATTCCCGGCATCGAACTGGCCCTGTCACGCATCGATCTGCCGCGCTGCATCTGCTCGAATTCGAGTTCTGCGCGTCTTGAGATGATGCTGACCAAGGTCGGCCTGCACTCCTCCTTCGCGCCGCATATCTATTCGGCCAAGGATCTCGGCCCCGACCGCGTCAAGCCGAAGCCGGACATCTTCCTGCATGGCGCAGCGCAATTCGATCTCTCGCCGTCGCAGGTCGTCGTCGTCGAGGACTCCGTCCATGGCGTGCACGCCGCCCGCGAAGCAGGCATGCGGGTAATCGGCTTTACCGGCGCCTCCCACACCTACCCGTCGCACGCCGACCGGCTGACCGATGCCGGTGCCGAAACCGTGATTTCGCGGATGACGGACCTGCCGGGCGTCGTTGCAGCCCTCGCCGAATGGGACGGCGTCCTCTGAGCCTACGCGTTGGATATCGGCTGATGGCCACGTTGAAGCGCGGAGACAGAACGTAGATTAAGGCACCACCTTGATGACTATATCACGGAGTGATATAGTCATTTCCTGTGAGAGTCTTGAAGGACGTAGAGTTTAACAACTGGGCCGTCGAATACGGCGTGACAGATGCTATGCTGTGCGCGGCTGCAAAAGAGATTGAAGACGGCCTCGTGGACGCCCGCCTCGGTGGGTTTCTTGTAAAGAAACGGGTTGCCGCGCCAGGCCGAGGCAAGTCAGGAGGTTATCGAACTCTCGTTGGCCATCGGCAAGCTGATAGGCTCATTTTTGTACACGGCTTCGCGAAGAACGAGACTGATAACATCACGAAGAATGAGAAGGCTGCCCTTCGAAAGCTATGCAATGTCTATATGACTGCGGATGACAAGAAGCTGGCTGAGATGATCAAAAAGAACATCATACTGGAGATTGAGTGTAATGAGCCGGATTCTGAAAAACGTACATAAGTCTGCTGAGCGAATGCACGAAGCGGGTTTAGTGGACGACATGACGATGAGAGAGTTCGACGCGCTTTGCCTCCCTCCTTTGCGTGACTATTCTCCCGATGAAATCAAGAAGATCAGAGCAGCCACAAAGGCAAGCCAAGCTGTATTTGCAAGCTTCATCAACGTTAAAAAGATAACCGTTGCCGCATGGGAACAAGGAAGCAAAAAACCAAATAGCACCGCTATCAAGATTCTCGATCTTGTTGAGCGTAAAGGGCTCGATATCCTGCGCTAGGATATCAACCGGTTCCTTGATGAAATGCCCGCCCTGTGCGGGCATTCTCTTAGGGATACGACCCAAGTATCTGTAGCCCTGGCGACGGCCGTTATTTTCTCTTGCGAACGGTGCGGGCGGTCTTGGTCGGGGCGGCGGGCGATTGCTCGAAGCTGACGTAGACGCTGACGAAGCCGGCCGCGCCGCCGGTCACGCGGATCTTGTTGTCGGTATAGAGAAACTGCGCCGAGCCCTCGCCGGGCGGGATCGAGGCCTGGTAATTCGTCGTGTCGCTGTAGAGCACGGTCTGGCCATCCATGACGGAAACCTTGATCGGCAGGTTGACGCTGCCGGAACCGCCCATGGGACCCGCAACGAGGCGGCCCTGCACCACGACCGTCATGTTGAGCGCCGTGCCGTCGGTGGTGCACTGGCGTGTGCCCTGCACCAGAGAAGCCTGGTAGGCGAGCTGCGATGCATCGTCCTTGGCGCCCTTGGCGTAGGTCTTGTAAATCGCACCCTCGTCGCGAATGACGATTTGCGGGCACTTTCCGGCGACATAGGCCTGCCCCACTGGTTGGGTGGCAGGCGTGGCGGATGCCGTTCCTTCCGGCGCAACGCTGATCTGCGTTGCGGGGTCCTTACTGTCCTTGCTACCGAGCCCAAGCGAGCTGCAGCCGCTCAATGCTGCTGTCAACGATACGGCGAGAAGTAGACGCGAAGCTCTGCCTGACACGATAAATCACCCTGTACACAATATGAATTTGCCAAGCCCGGGTTGAATTGCGGGCCTTTCATCGCACTTGGCGATGGTCTATATCAGCGGCGCTTCGAAAAATCGATTGGGTACGCTTCGTTTTGGTTCAATTTTCGAAATCCCTCCGCTGCAACGGCTTCCGGCGCGCTTCGACGGAGGCGTGCACAATCGTACGGTTGCGAAAATCAGGCCGCGGATTTGGCGCAAAAAGGCGCATCTACGGGCCGTTTCCGGCATAGACTTCAGACAACCCATCTTCCGTCCGACCGTCCACATCAGAGGTAAAGACCTTGGAATATATCTCAACCCGGGGAGAAGCCCCTGCCCTCGGTTTCTGCGATGCACTGCTGGCAGGCCTCGCACGCGACGGCGGTCTCTACGTTCCGCGTGAATGGCCGCAACTGAGCAAGAAGGACATCCGGGGCTTTCGCGGCAAGAGCTACCAGGAAATTGCCTTCCGCGTGCTGCTGCCGTTTACCAACGGCGAAATTCCGGAAGAGATATTCCGTAGCATGATCGACGAGGCCTATGCCACCTTCCGCCATCCGGCCATCGTACCGCTGGTGCAGACAGGCCCGAACAGCTTTATCATGGAGCTCTTCCATGGCACGACACTGGCGTTCAAGGACGTCGCCATGCAGCTGCTGGCGCGGCTGATGGATTATGCGCTGGCCGAGCGCGGGGCGCGGGCAACGATTGTCGGTGCCACATCGGGCGACACCGGCGGTGCGGCCATCGACGCCTTTGCCGGGCGCGATCGCACCGACATCTTCATCCTCTTCCCGCATGGCAAGGTCTCGCCGGTGCAGCAGCGGCAGATGACATCCTCGACGGCTTCCAACGTTCACGCGCTGGCCATCAACGGTAATTTCGACGATTGCCAGAACCTCGTGAAGGCGATGTTCAACGACGCGCCGTTCCGCGACGGCGTCGGCCTTTCCGGCGTCAACTCGATCAACTGGGCGCGCATCATGGCGCAGGTGGTCTACTATTTCACGACAGCCGTGGCGCTCGGCAGCCCGGACCGGAAGATCTCGTTCACCGTGCCGACCGGCAATTTCGGCGATATCTTTGCCGGCTATGTCGCCAAGCAGATGGGCCTTCCGATCGACAAGCTGGTGGTCGCCACCAACGAGAACGACATCATGGCGCGGACGCTGAAGACCGGCCGCTACGAGATGCGGGCCGTCAAGGCGACAACCTCGCCGTCGATGGATATCCAGATCTCGTCCAACTTCGAACGGCTGCTCTTCGAGGCCAATGGCCGCGATGCCTCCCGGGTGCGCGCCGCCATGGAAAGCCTCAAGCAGTCGAGCGGTTTCGACATCGCCCCGGAAGCCATGCGCTTCATCAAGCGCGATTTCCGTGCCGGCCGGGCGACCGAGAAACAGGTGGCCGAGACCATCCGCCAGACCTATGCTGACACCGGCTACCTGCTGGACCCGCACACCGCGATCGGCGTCTTCGTCGCCAGTAAATTTGAAAAGCCGAACAGCCCGATGGTGACGCTGGCCACCGCCCATCCCGCAAAATTCCCCGCCGCAGTAAAATCAGCCTCCGGTATTGACCCGGCGCTTCCGACGTGGCTTGCTGATCTGATGCACAGGGAGGAGCGCTTCGACATCCTGGATCCCGACCTCAAAGCCGTGGAAAGCTTTATCGGTGACCATGCTCAGGCCTCAAGACGTTAAGCGCAGAAAGATCTAATATGACAGTTGAGTGCACCCGGCTGAAATCCGGGCTGACGGTAGTAACCGAGTTGATGCCGCATCTTGAAAGCGTCGCACTCGGTGTGTGGATCAAGTCGGGATCGCGTAACGAGACCGAAGCCGAACACGGTATTGCCCACCTTCTGGAACACATGGCGTTCAAGGGCACGGCTCGCCGTACGGCACGCGAAATTGCCGAGGAAATCGAGAATGTCGGTGGCGAGGTCAATGCCGCGACATCAACGGAAACGACATCCTATTACGCGCGCGTGCTGAAAGAAGACGTGCCGCTCGCTGTCGATATTCTCGCCGACATCCTGACGGAATCGGCCTTCGACGAGGACGAATTACAGCGCGAAAAGCAGGTTATCCTGCAGGAAATCAACGCTGCCAACGACATGCCGGACGACGTCGTATTCGACAAATTCTCGGAAGTCGCCTATCGCGACCAGACGCTGGGACGCGCCATCCTCGGCACGCCGGAAACCGTGCTCGGCTTCACGCCGGAGCAGATCCGCGGCTATCTCGGACGCAACTACACCTGCGACCGGATGTTCGTGGTGGCAGCCGGTGCAGTCGATCATGACAGCTTCGTCAAGCAGGTCGAGACCCGCTTTGCAAGCCTTCCGACAGCGCCATCTGCAGCGCCCGTCATCGAGACAGCCCGCTACGTCGGCGGCAGCGTCCGCGAGACGCGCGACCTCATGGATGCTCAGATCCTGCTCGGCTTCGAGGGCCGCGCCTACCACGCGCGGGATTTCTACTGCTCGCAGATTCTTGCCAACATCCTTGGCGGGGGCATGTCGTCGCGGCTGTTCCAGGAAGTCCGCGAGACACGCGGGCTCTGCTATTCGGTCTATGCCTTCCATTGGGGCTTTTCCGACACGGGCATTTTCGGCATCCATGCCGCAACCGGCGGCGAAAACCTGCCGGAACTGCTGCCTGTGATCGTCGATGAGCTGCGCAAATCCGCCGACAAGATCCACCAGCAGGAAATCGACCGCGCCCGCGCCCAGATCCGGGCCCAGCTGCTCATGGGTCAGGAAAGTCCTGCCGCACGGGCCGGACAGGTCGCCCGGCAGATGATGCTCTACGGCCGCCCGATCCCCAATCCGGAGATGATGGAACGGCTGGAGGGCATCACCATCCAGCGGCTGACCGATCTCGCCGGCCGCCTCTTCTTCGACGCCGTGCCGACCCTCTCCGCTATCGGTCCGCTCGACGAGCTGGCGCCGATGGAAGACATCATCGCCTCGCTGGCCACACCACGCCAGGCATCCAAAGCCGCCAACGGCTGATCCCAGCCGGAGGCCCCCCACGATCCAGTTCCGGGAGACATGGACGAATGCCAAAGTCGGTTTTTCGGTTTCTGTCTCGGCAGCCGGACACGATCGAACTTGAGGGCGCCGACCATATTCTCCGCTTGCCGCGCAACTCCGACTTCAGCCAGTGGCAGAAGCTCAGGGCCGAGAGCCGCCGGTTCCTGGAACCGTGGGAGCCGACCTGGCGTACCGACGAACTGACCGAGGGCGCCTACCGGACCCGCGTCGTGCGGGGCAAGCAGGAGTACAACTCCGGCCAGGCAGTACCGTTTCTGGTCTTCAAGCGCGACAACTCCACTCTGCTCGGCGGGCTCACTGTCGGTTATATCAGGCGCGGTGCCGCGCAGAGCTGCATGATCGGTTACTGGATGGGCGAGCGCTATTCCGGCCAAGGCCATATGTTCGCCGCACTTGAGATAGTTATACCCTATATCTTTTCCGGGCTGGAGTTGCACCGTATCGAGGCAGCCTGTATTCCGGAGAATGAGCGTAGCGTGCGGCTTTTGCAGAAGGCCGGGTTCCAACGGGAAGGCCATTTGCGCGGCTACTTGAAAATCAACGGCCAATGGCGTGATCACGTGATGTTTTCTCGCTTGGCCACAGACACGGACCCGCTCGGGAAGACCACACGCTGATGATTGCCGACACTCCTTCCCAACCACACTTCCTTCGCCATTCCCTGATCGCGTTCCTCGTTGCCCTGTTTGCGATGACCGCCATGCTTGCGACCGGCGCGCGGGCTGCGGAGCCGGTGAAGATATCGCGCGACGATACGGCGCTCGACCTGACGAAGACGACGGAGATCTACGCCAACCAGGGCGAGGCCTTCCAGGTGTCGACCGCTGCCGGTGCCGACGGTATCCGCCGCCGCATCGAGGTGCGCTCGAGTTCGCCGGGTCACCAGGGCGACTGGGCGGTGTTCGCACTGGCCAACGTCTCGGAAGAACAGCTGGAGCGCGTCATCGTCGCCCCGCATTTTCGCCTGGTGAATTCAAAGATGTTCTGGCCCGACCTCGGCTCGCAGCGCATCATCGCCATCACACCGAGTGAAGGTTTTGCGCTCGACCGGCAGCCGAGCGACGAGGCTGACGTGTTCCGCATCACACTCAATCCCGGCGCCGTCATCACCTTCGTCGCCGAACTGTCGTCCCCGGAATTGCCGCAGATCTATCTGTGGGAGCCTAACGCCTACAAGGATACGGTCAACGCCTTCACGCTCTATCGTGGCATCGTGCTCGGCATTTCCGGCCTGCTGGCGGTGTTTCTCACCATCCTCTTCGTGGTCAAGGGTACGTCGATGTTGCCGGCTACCGCGGCTCTTGCCTGGGCGGTGCTCGGCTATATCTGCGTCGACTTCGGCTTTCTCGGCAAGCTGATCAGCATCACATCCGGGGACCAGCGAATATGGAGGGCCTGCGTCGAGGTGGCGCTGGCCTCCAGCCTGGTGATCTTCCTGTTCACCTATCTTAATCTCAACCGTTGGCACGCCCATCTCGGCTATGTCACGCTAGCCTGGATATTGGGGCTGGCGCTGCTTTTCGGCGTGGCAATTTACGATCCGTCGATTGCCGCCGGCATCGCCCGCCTGTCGATGGCGCTAACGGCAACCGCCGGCATCCTGCTCATCGTCTATCTCGGTATCAACCGCTATGACCGGGCGATCCTGCTGGTGCCGGCCTGGGCGCTCATCCTCGTCTGGCTGTTCGGCGCCTGGCTGACGGTCACCGGCAAGCTCGACAACGACATCATCCAGCCGGCACTCGGCGGCGGTCTGGTGCTCATCGTACTTCTGATCGGCTTTACCGTCATGCAGCACGCCTTTGCCGGCGGCGCCTTCCAGCAGGGCCTGTTTTCCGATCTGGAGCGCCAATCGCTGGCACTCACCGGCTCCGGCGATACCGTCTGGGACTGGGACGTGGCGCGCGACCGGGTCGTCACCATTCCCGATATCTCGCAGAAGCTCGGCCTCTCGCCCGGTAGCATGCACGGTGCTGCGCGCAACTGGCTGCCACGGCTGCACCCCGACGACCGCGACCGCTTCCGGGCGACGCTGGACGTGCTGCTGGAACATCGTCGTGGCAGGCTGAACCACGAGTTCCGCATCCGCGCCGAGGACGGCCATTTCCATTGGCTGGCCATCCGCGCCCGGCCGGTGCTGGGATCGAACGGCGAAATCATTCGCTGCGTTGGTACAGTGGTCGATGTCACCGAGCAGAAGAATTCCGTCGAGCGCCTGTTGCACGACGCGCTGCACGACAACCTCACCGGACTGCCGAACCGGCAGCTTTTCCTCGACCGACTGCAGGCCGTGCTGACCCTTGCCCCCGCCGGCGATCTGGTCCGACCGACGGTGATGGTCATCGATATCGACCGGTACAAGATGGTCAACGATGCGCTGGGCGTTGCGGCCGGCGACAACATTCTGGTCGCCCTGACACGTCGCCTGCGCCGCCTACTGAAGCCGCAGGACACGCTGGCGCGGCTCTCAGGCGACCAGTTCGGCCTGATCCTGGTGTCCGAGCGCGATCCGACCAAGGTGGCGGATTTCGCCGATGCCGTCAGCAAGGCCATCATGGTGCCGCTGAACTTTGCCAATCGCGAAATCGTGCTGACCGCCTCCATCGGGCTGACTTCCTGGGTCGACCAGCAGGAAAGCGCTGCCGGATTGCTCAGCGACGCCGAGCTTGCCATGTATCGCTCGAAGCGCGCCGGCGGCAACAAGGTCGAACCTTTCCTGCCGGCCTTCCGCAACTTCGGCACCGACCGCCTGCAACTGGAATCCGATCTCCGTCGCGCCGTCGAGCGCAAGGAACTGTCGATGGTCTACCAGCCCATCGTCCGGCTGGAAGATGCCGAGATCGCCGGCTTCGAGGCGCTGATGCGTTGGGAGCATCCGAAACGCGGCAACATTTCGCCCACCGAATTCATCCCGATTGCCGAGGCGACCGATATCATTGGCCCGCTCGGCATGTTCGCCATGGAGCAGGCGACAAACGACCTGATGGCCTGGACACGCCAGACGGGCGAGTTGCCGCTGTTCGTATCCGTCAACCTGTCGAGCGCCCAGCTGCTCAACAATGAACTCTACGACGACGTCCGGGCGCTGCTTGCCAAGACCCATTGCGATCCGTCCCGCATCAAGCTCGAACTGACGGAAACCATGGTCATGGAAAATCCGGAACAGGCGCGTCTCGTGTTGGCGAAGTTGCGCGAAGCAGGCCTCGGCCTCGCACTCGACGACTTCGGCACCGGCTACTCGTCGCTCTCCTACCTCACCCGCTTCCCCTTCGACACGATCAAGCTGGACAAGGGGCTGGTGCGCGACGAGAGCGACAAGAAATCCGTGCTGCTGCGCTCCGTGATCTCGATGGCGCGCGAACTTGGAATGAAAGTCGTCGCTGAGGGTATCGAGACCGAGGAAGATGCGCTGGAGCTCGCCAAGATGGGCTGTACCTATGGCCAGAGCTTCCTGTTCGGACCGCCGATGGGCTCTGAATCGGTGCTGCGATTGCTGAAGGAACGTTTTCCGCTGACAAGGCGCGCCTGAGGCATGCCTCCCCGCCTCGCGCTGGTCAGGCCGCCTGCATTGGCTGACCTGCAGCTGCGTCACGGATGAGCCGCAGCAGGTAATCGAGTTTTCTCACGACCGGCGGGGAGAGGACAAACGGGTACGAGTCCGGCTGCCCCATGCTCCGCTGGATGCTGTTGACGGCAACACTGAGCGGCACCCAGGCGGACACAAGCTGCTCGGCATCGTGCGCCCTGTAGGGATTGAAATCCACCTCCGACGCCATTTCCTCATGACCGCGGGGATCGACCGCGATGCCGAAGGCACGGGCTGTCTCCAGCGTATCGACGATGTGGAGGTAGTGCGCAAAACACTCGGCGAAATCCTCCCAAGGGTGGGAGCTGGCATAGGCGCTGATGAAACTCCGCTGCCAATCCGGACGCACCCCGTTCTCGTAATGGCGCTGCAGTGCTGCGCCGTAGTCCTCGCGCTCGTCGCCGAACGCCTCGCGGAAGCCGTCGAAATTATTGACGTCGCGGACCAGCTTGTTCCAGATGAAATGACCGGTCTCGTGGCGGAAGTGGCCGAGCAGCGTCCGGTAGGGCTCGTGCATCGACATGCGCGCCATTTCGCGCGTCACGTCGTCCGCCTCGGCCGCGCGGATGGCAATCAGGCCGTCGTCGTGGCCGGTCATGGCGGGCACGACGAAGCCGGCGCTGTTGATCTTGTCCTCGAGGAAATCGAACACCAGCCCGCCCTGCGGATCTTCGCTGCGATCGGGATGCGGCAGTTCGAGACGCAAAAGCGAATAAAACAGATGGCGCTGTGCCTGCCCTATCCGGCGCCAGCGGTCGACACCCTCGGATGTCCCGGTATTCGGCACCAGCCCGTTATGGCGGCAGGCCGCGCAAAAGCCTTGCGGATCGTCCGAATCGACCATCCAGTTGCAGAGATCCAGGGCGGCATTAGAGCAAAAGCGCAGCGAGCGAGACGGTTCCGAAACGATGTGCCAGTCCGGCTCCTGGTCGGGTTCCAGCGCGTACATCTTCAGCCGGTCTGGAACGAAACCCAGGCGGTGGCCGCAGCGGACGCACTGGCGATTGTCGAAATGCACCGACTGTCCACAGGAGTCGCAGTCAAACAATCGCATGGGCCCGGTCCTTTTCGACGACGGTCTTAAATATCGAAAAGCCCGCCACGCTTTGGCGCGGCAGGCCTGAGATCTTTATCCAGTTCGCTCAAGCGCGATCGACGGCGTCCTTGAGCTTGTCCTTGGCCTTCCCTTCGGCAACCTGGGCCTTCCCCTTGGCTTCCTGAACGGCGCCCTTGGCACGCGTCTCGTTGTCGCCAGTGGCCTTGCCGACGGCTTCCTTCGCCTTGCCGGTCAATTCATTGGCCTTACCGGAAATCTTGTCGCTGGTGCTACCCATGTGTCTCACTCCCTGGTTGGCGACGAACGATGCGTGCGTCGTACAGGAAAAACGTCAACAGTCGGATATCGTTCCAGTGGCGGCAGTGGTTTATCAGGCGTGGCCTGCTTCGCTCGACAACATCGCCGGCGTGACGCCGAGCAATGCCAGCGCCCGCTCGTATTTGTCATCCAGGCTGCGGTCGAAGATGAGGTCTTCACTCGGCGCGCAATTCAGCCAGCCGTTGTTGCTGACTTCCGCCTCCAACTGCCCCGCGCTCCAGCCGGCATAGCCGAGCAGCATCGTCGCCTTTTTAGGGCCGTTGCCGTTGGAAATGGCGCGGATGATATCGAGCGTTGCCGTCAGGCTGATGTCGTCGCTGACAGCGATGCTGCTCTCGCTCTTGTAATCGTCGGAGTGCAGGACGAAGCCACGACCGCTCTCGACCGGGCCGCCCGTCTGGATCGGGAAACTGCGGGCACGATCCGGCAGCATGATCGCATCGTCAGTCTTGATCATGTCCAAATGCAGAAGAACATCGGTGAAGCTGAGGTTCTGCGACCGGTTGATAATGAAACCCATCGCTCCGGCATCCGAATGGGCACAGATATAGACAACCGTCCGGGCAAAGTTACTGTCCGCCATTCCCGGCATTGCGATCAGAAACTGACCGTCGAGAAAGCCGCGTGCACCTTTGTACTTTAGCGTCGATAACGACATCCTGTCTCCTCACTGCTCTTTATCATCCCCCCCGGATAAAGATGGGGTAATGTGACGGATCAATCAACTGAAAATGATCGATTGCTAAAAATCGCATGATGCGCGTGCGGCCGCCTTCGTCTAACGCTGTTTCCATGATTTCCTATCCCAGACTTTTCCGGATCCCGATGTCGGCCGCAGGTGTTTTTGCGATCTCCCTGATGCTGGTCTCCGCTGCTCATGCGGCGACAAGCGACTGGGCCACCAGCGATGGTGGCCGGATGCGGCTGGTGGCAATGCCCGCCGACGCCAGCGGCCACGTGAAGGCTGCATTGCAGATCGAGCCGGGTGCCGGCTGGATCACCTACTGGCGCGAGCCCGGAGAAAGCGGCATCCCGCCGCAACTCACGCTGCCTGCGGGAAGCAAAGCGACAATCGACAATATCGGCTATCCGGCGCCAAAGGTCATCTCGCTCGGCAATGTCCACGAGGTCGGTTACGACGCCCCCATCAGCCTGCCGCTCGATATCAATGCGGCCGGCGAGCGAAAACTCGACATCACGGCCTTTATCGGCGTCTGCAAGGATATCTGCGTTCCCTTCCAGGCAACCATGAGCGTCGCATTGCCGCCGCCGGGTTCGTCCGCCGATGCCGGGGATGCAGCCATCGTCACCGCTGCAGCGGCAGCGCTTCCACAGAAACCTTCGGCCGATTTCGGCGTCAGGAGCCACAGCCTTTCGCCCGACGGCAAGACATTGTCGTTGCATCTGACGCTACCGGACGCTGGCGACGGCATTCCCCAGGTCTATGTGACCGGCCCCAGCGGCTATGTGTTTTTCAAGCAGGCCAGCGCCAGCCGTAACGGTCGCGATGTCGATGTTGCCCTGACAATCGGCAAATTGCCGAAGACCTATGTTGTGCACGGCAAGAGTTGGGGCATACTGGTCGTGGACGGCAGCCGCGCGATGGAAACGACGCTTGCCATGGAGTAGAGCGGTCATAGATATCGACGGGCGTTCAGACGCACGGGACAGAAAAAACCAGGAGAGACGCATGACTATTGCCATCGGCGAGAAAATTCCCGCCGCCACGTTCAAGGAAAAGACGACCGACGGCCCGACCGAGATCTCGACGGACACGCTGTTTTCGGGCAAGCGCGTCGTGCTTTTTGCCGTCCCCGGCGCTTTCACGCCAACCTGCTCGCTGAACCATCTGCCGGGCTACCTCGAGAACCTCGATGCCATCCTCGCGAAGGGTGTCGATGAAGTTGCCGTCGTTTCTGTCAATGACTGGCATGTGATGGGTGCCTGGGCACAGCAATCGGGCAGCATGGGCAAGATCCATTTCCTCGCCGACTGGGATGCCGCCTTCACCAAGGCGCTCGGCCTCGACGCCGACCTCTCCGGCGGCGGTCTTGGCGTGCGCTCGAAGCGCTACTCGATGCTGGTAGAAGATGGCGTCGTCAAAACACTGAACGTCGAGGAAAACCCCGGCGAAGCGACGGTCTCGGCCGCAGCAACGATGATCGGGCAGCTCTGATCAGACACAGCTGGAGGGATGCCGGACATCCCTCCAGATCCTTCTACCTGCACCGTTTTCAGATATTGAGATCGAACACCAGCAATCCGGCCAGGCCGCCATCGGTGGACGAGACGATGCGTTCGCCGACGGCGACGTGCTCGGGGTGGACGAGATAGGCATCGCGGGCAGCGCCGCTTTCGAAGGTCACGGCGAAGCCATCGACGAAGCCGCCATGCAAGCCTTCCGGCGAGACATTCGGGCCATATTTTACGTCGAGAATGCCTGGAATAACCTGCTTCAATGCGACGATCGCTTCAAATATGGATTGCTTTTCCGGCGCCGTGACGGCGGCCTTGAAGCGCAAAAATACGCAGTGCAGGATCATGTGAAACCTCCCGGGTGACCGCCGCACCATACCGGGAAAACGACGGGCGGCAACATGCTTGTTGTTCGTGTTGCAGCCGGCTTCAGCGCTTCTTGAACGGCTCCATGCCCTTTCGGGCGAGTTCGTCGGCGCGCTCGTTCTCGATGTGGCCGGCATGGCCCTTGACCCAATGCAGGGTGACCTTGTGGCGGTTATAGGCTGCGTCCAGCGCCTGCCAGAGCTCGGCGTTCTTCACCGGCTTCTTGTCGGCGGTCTTCCAGCCGTTCTTTTTCCAGCCGTGGATCCACTTCGAAATGCCGTCCATGACGTATTTCGAGTCCGTGTAGAGATCGACCTCGCAGGCATCCTTGAGCGCACCCAGCGACGAGATCGCCGCCATCAGTTCCATGCGGTTGTTGGTCGTCTCGGCCTCGCCGCCGCAGAGGTCCTTCTCGACATCGCCGTAGCGCAGCACTGCGCCCCAGCCGCCCGGGCCGGGGTTACCGGAACAGGCACCGTCGGTGAAGATATCGACATGTTTCATGCTTTGGCCAACCCATATTCGGCGCCCGTGGCAACCGTGCGATGAAAGCGCAGCTTGCGCAGATATTCGAGAGGGTCCTTCTTGGTGACCATGGCTCCGGCCGGCGTCATCAGCCAGTCGTAGAGCCGCGTCAGGAAGAAGCGCAGCGCCGAGCCCCTTGCCAGCGTCGGCAGCGCCTCGATCTCGGCGTCGCTGAGCGGCCGGATGCTCTGGTAGCCGTCGAGCATGGCCAGACCCTTAGTGACGTTGTAAGCGCCGTCCTTTTCGAAGCACCAGGCATTGAGGCAGATCGAAACGTCATAGGCCAGCATGTCGTTGCAGGCGAAGTAGAAATCGATCAGCCCGGAAAGCTGGTCGCCGAGGAAAAAGACATTGTCGGGGAACAGGTCTGCATGGATAACGCCCGAGGGAAGATCCTTAGGCCAGTTTGCGTCGAAAAAAGCCAACTCCGACCGGATCTCATCCCGCAGGCCGGGCTCGACCTCGTCGGCGCGGGCTTCGGACTTGTCCCACAGCGGCGGCCACCCGGCGCAGGAGAGCGCGTTCGGCCGGGCGATGGCAAAGCCCTCGCCTGCGACATGCATCTTTGCAAGCGCGATGCCGACCTCGCGGCAGTGGTGCGCCTCGGGCTTGCGCAGCCACATGCCCTCGAGAAACGAAATCAACGCGGCAGGGCGGCTGGAGAGTTCGCCGAGAAGAGCGCCATCGCGGCGCGGCAGGGGAAGCGGGCACGACAGGCCGCGCGCCGAAAGATGCTGCATCAGGCCCAGGAAGAACGGCAAGTCGTCCTTTTCGACGCGCTTTTCATAGAGCGTCAGGATCAGCGGCTCGCGCGTCGTGTGCAGCAGGAAATTCGAATTCTCGACGCCCTCGGCGATCCCCTTGTAGGAGGTGAGTTCGCCGCAATCATACTGGGTCAAAAAGGTCTTGAGATCGTCTTCGGTGATGTCTGTATAAACGGCCACGGATTATTCCTGGGTTGGCGTCGCTGATGTTGTTTATTCGCCGTTGACGAAAGCCATGTCGGCAGTCGTCAGCTCGACATCCCGCAGCTCGCGATTGACCAGGAAGTTCTCGGTTTCCTTGACCGTCTCGGCAAGTTCGACCGCCGCATCGTAGCGGTGCCGGAAAGCCTCGATGATCTCGTTGACGATTACCTCCGGGGCGGAGGCGCCGGCGGACAGGCCTACCGTAGCGATATCGCCGATATTGTCCCAGTCGATTTCCGACGCGCGCTGGACCAGAACGGATTGTTTTGCACCCGCCCTCAACGCAACCTCGACCAGGCGCTTCGAATTGGAGGAATTCGGCGCGCCGACGATGATGAAGAGGTCGCAACCGGGTGCTGCCTGCTTCACCACTTCCTGGCGGTTGGTGGTGGCATAGCAGATCGAATCGGCTGACGGCGCGGTCAGGTTCGGAAAGCGCTCCTGCAGCCGGGCAATGACGCCGGCCGTGTCGTCCACCGACAGCGTCGTCTGCGTGACGTAGCCGAGATTGTCGGGATCGACCGGTACGTAAGCATCGACATCGGCACTCGTCTCGACCAGCGATACCGTGCCCTCGGGCAGTTGCCCCATCGTGCCGATCACTTCCGGGTGGCCGGCATGGCCGATGAGGACGACGTGGCGGCCGAGCCGGTTGTGGCGCATGGCCTGCTTGTGGACCTTGGAGACCAGCGGGCATGTGGCATCGAGATAGAAGAGGTTGCGGCTGTCGGCATCGGCCGGCACGGATTTCGGAACGCCATGGGCGGAGAAGACGACAGGCTGCTTGCGATGCTCCGGCGGGATTTCGCCGAGTTCCTCGACGAAGATCGCGCCCTTGGCCTCAAGACCTTCGACGACGTAGCGATTGTGGACGATCTCGTGGCGGACATAGACCGGCGCGCCATAGGCCTTGAGCGCCAGCACGACGATCTGGATGGCCCGGTCGACGCCAGCGCAGAAGCCGCGCGGGCCGCAGAGGCGAATGGTCAGGGCAGGTTTCGAAACGGCGATGTTCATGTCTTTTCCAAAAGCCCGGGGACAAGGGCAAACCACAGATAGGTGCGCCCTGCCCGCCCATCTAGCCTAAAGTGCCGATGAATTGAAGCAATTCTATTGCATCCGCACAGGGTTGCGCGAAACGCGCCTACTGCGCCGGCGCATCAGGATGGCGTTTGCGCAGCCAGGAAATCGCGACGATGGCGACCAGCGCTGCCGCCAGGCCGTACCAGGTGACGGCGTATTGCAGATGGTCGTTGGGCAGGTCGACAATGGTGACGCCGCCGACCGGCAGGCCGCCGGGATTGGGCGTTGCATCGGCATCGACGAAGAAGGGAAGCACCCTTGTAGCATCCAGCCCGACGCTGGAGGCCATCACGTCCAAATCCTTCCAGTAGAAGATGTTCTTGGCAATGTCGTTGTCCGGCAGCAGCGACGACGGCTTGGAGGGCAATTTGGCGCGGGCGAGGCCTGCCACGGCCTGCATGCCGAAGAGCTGGCCTTTTTCGCGGGTCTTCGGCTCCTTCTGGTCGTAGGGAACAAAGCCCCGGTTGACGAAGAGCAGGCGACCGCCATCGAGCTCGAGTGGTGTGTAGATGTAGAAGCCCGACATGCCGTTATAGGTGGCGAAGAAATGGCGCTCCTTGTCGTTGAGATAACGACCGGACGTCGTCACGCGGCGGTATTCGATATCGCCGCCGCGGACAGCCATCGCCTCGATATCGCCTAGCGGGACCGGTGCTGCAGCCTGTCGTTCGGCAATATCGGCAATCAGGCCTTCCTTCCACTTGAGACGCTGGACCTGCCATGTGCCAAGTGCAAGCAGCACGGCAAGAACCGAGAGAAGCAGCAGGACCTTGAAAACCTGCCAGGCGATATTTGCCCCCGGCTTTTGCATCGGCACGTCAGTCACGTTCGATTTGTCCTTCGCTGGCATCGTGACGGTATTGCAGCGCCACGAAGATGCCCTTGCTCCAGCGCAGCGACAAAAGCGACAGGAGAATGGTCAGAGGGCCGAACAATATCCCGTGGACCCAGATTGGCGGGCCGTAATTGACCTGCAGCCAGAGGACCAGACCGATGACGATGAAGCCGACGATGAGGATGACGAAAACAGCCGGGCCATCGCCACTGTCGGCGAAGGAGAAATCGAGGTTGCAGGCAGCGCAACGAGGCTTCAGCGCTAGGACACCATCGAATAACGCACCCTGTCCGCATCGCGGGCAGCGACCCCGGAGGCCGACCCTGATGGGATCAACCGGCGGGAAATGGGCAGTGTCGTTGACCATGATGTCATGCCTTCCAGGCGGGATACGAAAAGCCTTGCTCCCGCCCCGCAAAACTCTACTCGCCTTAGGGCGACATCCAACAGGCACCAGCGTCAAGGACGTGCCATCGCCGCCTTCGTCATCCGGCGACGGGTGCGCCCCAGCCGCCCCAGATGTAGATGGCGAAGAACAGGAACAGCCAGACCACGTCGACGAAATGCCAGTACCAGGCGGCGGCCTCGAAGCCGAAATGCTGGGTCGGCGTAAAATCGCCACGCATCGCCCTGATCAGGCAGACAGCCAAGAAGATGGTGCCGATCAGCACGTGGAAGCCATGGAAACCCGTCGCCATGAAGAATGTAGCGCCGTAGATCGAGCTTTTGAAGGCAAACGGCGCGTGGGCATATTCATAGGCCTGGACGCTGGAGAACAGTACGCCCAAGGCAACCGTAAGCGCCAGACCGGTGATCATGCCCTTGCGGTCGTTGTGCAGCAGCGCGTGATGGGCCCAGGTGACGGTCGTGCCCGACAGCAGGAGGATGATGGTGTTGTAGATCGGCAGATGCCAGGGATCGAGCACCTCGACACCCTTCGGTGGCCATTGTCCGCCGGTGAATATGACGCGCGAGGCCTGGATGGCTTCGTTCGGAAACAGGCTGACGTCGAAATAGGCCCAGAACCAGGCGACGAAGAACATCACTTCCGAAGCGATGAACATGATCATGCCGTAGCGCAGGTGCAGCGACACGACGCGGGTATGGGCGCCCTCATGGGCTTCCTTCACCGTATCTGCCCACCAGGCGTACATGACGTAGAGGATGACGACGAGGCCGATGAAGAACAGCCAGGGGCTGGCGAAATCGATGCCGAACAGCTTGAACGGGCTGTTGTTGAGATAGCGCATATAGGCCACGCCACCGAAGGTAATGACGAGCGCGCCGATCGCCGCAAGGATCGGCCAGGGGCTCGGATCGATGATGTGATAATCGTGGTTCTTCTGGTGTACGTCAGCCATATCAGCAATCCCCGAGTAACTTTTCCCTTAAGGCAGCCGGTAAACCGGATGCCCTCCTCCCTAAAGCTTCTTCACCCCGACCTTGGCCGCAGCCTCGTTCGATGCCACGGGTTTGGCGTCATCCCGCGGATAGAACGTATAGGACAGCGTCAGCGTGCCGATGTCCTTGGTTTCCGCCGCCTTGGTAATCTCCGGATCAATGTAGAAAACCACCGGCATCTCGCGCTTTTCCCCCGGCGCAAGATCCGTCTCGTTAAAGCAGAAACACTGCACCTTGTTGAAATAGGCGCCGGCCTCGATCGGCGAGACGTTGAAGATCGCCTGCGCGCGGGTCGGCTGGTCTGATTTGTTCTCGGCGACGAACTTGATCATGATCGTCTCGCCGATCTTCGGATCGACCTCGCGCTGCATCGACTTGAAGTCCCAGGGCACGCCCGAGGCGACGTTGGCATCAAATGTGACGCGGATGCGCTTGTCGAGCACTACGGTCGAAGCCTGCTCGACGCGCTGCGTCGTACCGTTGAAGCCGGTGACCTGGCAGAACATGCGATAGAGCGGCACAGCGGCATAGCTCATCGCGCCCATGCCGACCACGAAGCTCAGGCACATCAGAACGATCAGGCCGTTGTTGCGCCCGACCGATCTTGCTCTCCCTGACGTCTCCTCCTCCAAAGAGCCTCTCCCTTAATGTCCCGTGCCGATCTTGATGATCGTCATCACGTAGAAAATCACCACCAGCCCCGCAAGCACCAGTCCGAGAGCGACATTGCGCCCGCGTCTCGATTTCTTCTGGGCGGCGGTGAGCTTGACGGTTTCCATCAGAACCAGCCTCCGGTGCCCGAGGCCAGCACCGTCACCAGACGGTCGATCATCAGGGCCGAGAAGATGGCAAAGAGGTAGAAGATCGAATAGGCGAACATCCGCTTGGCCGGGACCATCTTCACATCGGTTTCCGGCATCCGCCAGACGGTGATCGAACAGTAGACGAAGATGGCGCCGAGAATGCCGGCGACGATCCCGTAGCCGATCGAGGACATGCCCATCATGGTCGGTGCCACACCGACAACGGCGGTTAGCACGGCGTAGACGACGATCTGGTTCTTGGTGGTCGGAATGCCCGAGACATTCGGCAGCATGGGCACGCCGACGGAGCCGTAATCCTTCATCTTGAACAGTGCCAGCGCCCAGAAGTGGGCCGGCGTCCAGAGGAAGATGATGAGGAACAGGACGATGCTTTCCATCGGCACGGTGCCGGTGACGCAGGCCCAGCCGATGACCGGCGGAAATGCGCCGGCAGCACCGCCAATGACGATGTTCTGCGGCGTCGAGCGCTTCAGCCACATCGTGTAGACGACGGCGTAGAAGAAGATCGTGAAGGCGAGAATGGCGGCAGGCAGCCAGCCGACGGCGAGCGCCAGAATGGTGATCGAGAAGCCGGACAGCACCAGTCCGAAGCCGAGCGCTTCCGAGCCGGTCACGCGGCCGGACGGGATAGGCCGCTTGGCGGTGCGGGTCATGATGGCGTCGATGTCTGCATCATACCACATATTGAGGGAGCCGGAGGCACCGGCTCCAACGGCGATGCAGAGGATCGAGATGACGGCAATGAACGGATTGATGTGACCGGGCGCCAGCACCAGGCCGGCCAGCGCGGTGAACACCACGAGCTGCATCACGCGCGGCTTCAGAAGCTCGAAGTAATCGCGCGCACTGGCCTGCGACAGGCCGAGGTCGCCTTCGGAAGCCAGGATCTCGTGGTTGTCGATAACGGTCATTACACAGTCCAGTTTTGTCTCGATCAAAACGCCGCCCGTCGGGCGGCGCTCCGAAAGCGATTATTTGATGCGCGGGAGCTCTTCCCACTGGTGGTAGGGCGGCGGCGACGAAAGCTGCCATTCGAGTGTGGTTGCGCCCTCGCCCCAGGGATTATCACCGGCAACGCGCTTTTTCGCAAACGTGTCGTAGACGCCGTAAAGGAAGATCAGCACGCCGACGCCGGAGATATAGGAGCCGATCGAGGACACGAAGTTCCAGCCGGCAAAGGCGTCCGGATAATCGATGTAGCGGCGCGGCATGCCGGCAAGGCCGAGGAAATGCTGCGGGAAAAACACCATGTTGACGCCGACGAACATCACCCAGAAGTGCAGGTTGCCGATCTTCTCATTGTACATGTAGCCGCACATCTTCGGCAACCAATAGTACCAGGCCGCAAAGATTGCAAACACGGCACCGAGCGACAGAACATAATGGAAGTGGGCGACGACGTAGTAGGTATCGTGGACCGGACGGTCGAAACCGGCATTGGCAAGCTGCACGCCGGTGACGCCACCGACGGTGAACAGGAAGATGAAGCCGATAGCCCAGATCATCGGCGTGCGGAACGAGATCGAGCCGCCCCACATGGTGGCGATCCAGGAGAAGATCTTCACCCCGGTCGGCACCGCGATGACCATGGTGGCAAAGACGAAGTAGCGCTGCGTATCGAGCGACAGGCCGACAGCATACATGTGATGCGCCCACACGACGAAGCCGACGGCACCGATGGCGACCATGGCATAGGCCATGCCGAGATAGCCGAAGATCGGCTTCTTCGAGAAGGTCGAGACGATGTGGCTGATCATTCCGAATCCGGGCAGGATCAGGATGTAGACTTCCGGGTGGCCGAAGAACCAGAACAGGTGCTGGAACAGCACGGGATCGCCGCCGCCTTCAGGCGCAAAGAAGGTTGTGCCGAAATTGCGGTCCGTCAGCAGCATGGTGATCGCACCGGCCAGAACCGGCAGAGACAGCAGCAGCAGGAAGGCGGTGATCAGCACGGCCCAGGCAAACAGCGGCATCTTATGCAGCGTCATGCCGGGGGCGCGCATGTTGAGGATGGTGGTGATGAAGTTGATGGCGCCGAGGATCGACGAGGCACCGGCGATGTGCAGCGCGAAGATCACCAGATCGACTGCCGGTCCGGGATGGCCGACGGTCGAAGACAAGGGCGGATAGAGCGTCCAGCCGCCGCCGGCCCCGTAGGCGCCTGCCGGACCTTCGACGAACATCGACATCAGCAGCAGGATGAAGGCAGGGACGATCAGCCAGAAGGAGATGTTGTTGAGGCGCGGGAAAGCCATGTCCGGCGCGCCAATCATGATCGGCACCATCCAGTTGGCAAAGCCGCCGATCATCGCCGGCATGACCATGAAGAAGATCATGATCAGCGCGTGCGCGGTCGTGAAGACGTTGTACATCTGCTTGCCGCCGTCAATGGCGGCATCGCCGGAGTACCCGTAGACCATGGCGGCGAGACCATTGAAGATCTGGATGCCCGGCTCCTGCAGCTCCATGCGCATCAGCACGGACAGGATACCGCCGATGACGCCGGCGATGATCGCGAAGATCAGGTAAAGCGTGCCGATGTCCTTGTGGTTGGTCGAGAACAGCCAGCGATTGGCAAAGCTCGGCTTGTGCGCGTGTTGTTCGCCATGCGCATGGGCGTCGTCGTGACCGTGAGCATCGGACAGCTTGTCGTGTGTGGCGGAACCAGCCATGTTAATCATCTCCCCCCGGATTACTGCGCGACGTTCGCGGCGACATCGACCGTCTTAGACGGCGTGTCGACCTCGGCCATAAGCGCCTTGTTGGCCTTGCCCAGGTCGCTCGAGGCGACGGTCAGCCATTGCTTGTATCTGTCCTCGGAGACGATCCGGATGGCAATCGGCATGAACGCATGGTCCTTGCCGCAGAGCTCCGAACACTGGCCGTAGAACATGCCTTCACGCTCGGCCTTGAACCAGGTCTCGTTCAGGCGGCCGGGCACGGCGTCGGTCTTGATGGCGAATGACGGCATGGAAAAGGAATGGATGACATCGGTCGGCGCCGCCGTCACCAGCACGCGGACGACCTTGTTGACCGGCAGCACGAGTTCGTTGTCAACGGCAAGCAGGCGCGGATAGATCGCCTTGTCAGTCTTGCCGGATGCGGCGCGGTCCGGATCCTTCAGCATGTAGGAGTCAAAGGCCAGCGGCGTATCGCCGGTGTTCTCGTATTCGTAGTTCCACTGCCACTGCGTCCCCGTGACCTTGACGGTGACGTCGGGATTTTTCGGGAATGTCAGCTGCGCGGTCAGAAGGTCGAAGGATGGGACGGCAAGGAACAGCAACACCAGCACCGGTCCGATGGTCCATGCGACTTCGATCAGCGTGTTGTGGCTGGTGCGCGATGGGACGGGGTTCTTGCTGGCGCGAAACTTGATCATGACGATGATGAGGAGGGCCAGCACGAACAGCGTAATCGGCACGATGAACCAGAGCGTATATTGCTCGAACCATCGCACCTGGCTCATGATCGGCGTTGCCGAGGGCTGCATCCCCATCTGCCACGGCATCGGTTGATCGGCGAAACTACGGGTCGTAAAGAGCAGACAGGCGAGCGACGCCAGAACTGCATTGGTCCTCTTCATGACGATGTATCTCCCTAAAGCGCTTGAACCCTCTCCGTTCAAACGCAGAATCCCACCATTCCTCATCTTCTTCAAACCACAGTTTCACCGTGGCAGCAACAATTCCCGAGTGTTTGCCTGTGCGGCATTTTTGCTCGGTCTAATCTTTCGGCAGGGCTAAGATGCGCGAACTATTGTGTAACTTTACGAAAAATCACCGAGCGGCAGTGCAGGAGCCTTGGACAAAAGCGCCTGCAGGTCCTATTTCCGCCGCAGTGAAAATGGAATCCAGCGTCCAGGGCTTTCATTTGACGGGTGCACCCGCAAGAATGGCCGCAATGATTCGAAACTAGGGGTTTCCATGGGTTTTCGTTCCCTCGCGCGGCTTGGGTTGCTGGCGGCAGGCATCGCCGCTTCGGCTTCACTGCCCGCATTCGCCCAGCAGCCGCAGACCGCCACGCCGACACCGGCGCCGGCGCAGGTGCCTGTACAACAAGTGCCTGTGCCGCAGGGCGGACAGCAGCCGCCCGGCACCGTCCAGTCGATGCACGGCGCATGGTCTGTGATCTGCGACAAGCCTGCCGGCGCCCAGACCAACCAGTGCGCGCTGATGCAGAATGTGATCGCCGAGGACCGGCCGGAGGTCGGGCTTTCCGTCGTGGTGCTGAAAACGGCCGACCGCAAGGCGAAGATCCTGCGCGTGCTGGCGCCGCTCGGCGTTCTGCTCAATCCTTTCCAGCCGACCGATGGTGGCCTCGGGCTGATCGTCGATGGAAAAGACCTCGGCAAGACGCAATTCGTGCGCTGTTTTGCCGATGGCTGCTATGCGGAAGTCGCTTTGGACGATAATCTTTTGAAAATGCTGCGCTCCGGATCAACTGCGGTCTTTTCCGTACGCGAGGCTGCGGATAAGGATAAGATCGGTATCCCCGTCGATCTCAAGGGATTTGGCGAAGGCTACGATGTCCTGCCGTGATGTCTCCGGCGTGATCGCCGGGACTTAACGGTTCATGGCGTCCCGTTCTGCGGGGCGCGCGACCTTCTTGGAAGAGGCTTCAATGCGGTTTGGTTTACTTGCCGGCTTTTGGGTACCCCGCACTGTCGCCGCGGCGCTTCTTGCATGGGCGGTCGCCAGCGTACCCGCCACGGCGCAGACGACGCCCGCCCCGCAACCGGCAGCGCCTGCCCCCGCCCCTGAAGCACAGCCGGCACCGGCTCCCGCACCCGCCACGCCTCCACCCGCTTCCAGCCAGGCGAAGACCACCTTCGGCGCCTGGACGGAAGTCTGCGGCACTGCGGACAACAGCCCCGACAAGAAATGCGTGCTGATGCAGAGCGTCGTGTCGCAGGAGCGGCCGGAGATGCAGATTTCGGTTGCCGTGTCCAAGGCGCCCGGCGGCAAGACCGGACTGCTCAGGGTACAGGCGCCACTGAGCGTGCTGCTGCCGAACGGTCTCGGCCTGTACATCGATGGCGCCGACATCGGCAACGCCTATTTCGCCCGCTGCTTCTCGGATGGCTGCTACGCCGAAGTCGTGCTCGAGGAGCAATTGCTCGGCACCCTGCGCAAAGGCACGACCGCGACCTTCACCGTCTTCCAGACGCAGGAAGAAGGCATCGGCATTCCCGTCGACCTGAAAGGCTTTGCCGAAGGTTATACGGCCCTTCCCTGATCGCCGGGCTTGCTCTGCCTGCGCGCCGGACCTACATCGGCATGAACGGAGTACCAATTTCATGAACACCGATCTGCTTACCCTGTTCGACACCGACGAAACCAAGCTGCGCAGCATCGTCGCCGATGCGCTCAACGGCGCCGACGATGGCGAACTCTTCGTCGAACACGTCCAGTCGGAATCGCTGACATTCGACAACGGACGGATGAAGGGCGGCAGCTTCAACACCGAACAGGGCTTTGGCCTGCGCAGCGTCGCCGGCGAGGCGGTCGGCTATGCCCATGCCGGCGATCTCTCGGAAGCGGCACTCAAGCGCGCGGCCGATGCCGTCGGCGCCGTGACGCGCGGTTATGCCGGCTCCTACGCCGCCGCCCCGCAGCGCACCAACACTCGGCTCTACAGCGACGAAAACCCGATCGGCAGCCCGAGCTTCGAGGACAAGGCCAAGCTCCTGCAGCAGATCGACAGCTATCTGCGCGACAAGGACGGCAAGGTCCGCCAGGTCACTGCATCGGTCGCTGCCTTCTGGCAGGTCGTCGACATCCTGCGCGCCGACGGCCACCGCGTCCGCGATATCCGGCCGATGACACGCATCAATATTTCAGTGATGGTCGGCGATGGCGACCGGCAGGAATCCGGCTCTTACGGCACCGGCGGCCGAGTCGGCTTTGGCGATTTCATCACCGGAGACAGCTGGCACTACGGAGCCGACGAGGCGCTGCGCCAGGCGCTGGTCAACCTCGACGCGCTGGAAGCGCCGGCTGGTACGATGGACGTCGTGCTGGGCAACGGCTGGCCGGGCGTCATGCTGCACGAGGCCGTCGGACATGGGCTCGAAGGCGATTTCAACCGCAAGAAGACCTCCGCCTTTGCCGGGCTGATGGGTGAAATGGTCGCCGCGCCGGGAGTGACCGTGGTCGACGACGGCACCATCGAAAACCGCCGCGGCTCGATCACCATCGACGACGAAGGCACGCCGTCGGCCTACAACGTGCTGATCGAGAACGGCAAGCTGGTCAACTACATGCAGGACCGCCAGAACGCCCGGCTGATGGGCATGCAGCCAACCGGCAACGGCCGCCGGCAGGGTTATGCCCACGTGCCGATGCCGCGCATGACCAACACATTCATGCTGTCCGGCGACAAGACACCGGCCGAAATCATCGCGTCGGTCAAGAAGGGCATCTACGCAGTTTCCTTCGGCGGCGGCCAGGTTGACATCACTTCCGGCAAGTTCGTCTTCGGCTGCACCGAAGCCTACATGATCGAAAACGGCAAGATTGGCGCGCCGATCAAGGGCGCCATGCTGATCGGCAACGGCCCGGATGCGATGAAGCGCGTCTCGATGATCGGCAACGACACCAGCCTCGACACCGGCATCGGCAATTGCGGCAAAGGCGGTCAATGGGTCCCCGTCGGCGTCGGCCAGCCGCATCTGCGGATGGATCAGGTGACTGTGGGTGGGACGAAGGCTTAAGGCTCGGAAATCGATGCGGTCGGCCATATCGGATGTGGTCCAGCCGTGATGGCTTTCAGCGGATATCGGGCGTGAACCGCCACTTCCGCTCGACAGCGGCTGCGATGTCGAGATCGTGGGCCTTTGCAAACAGCAGGATGTGGCCCAGCACGTCGGCGGCTTCATCTTCCATGGCCTCTGCAAGCTGCTCGTCCGATAGGCCTTTTCGACGGCCCCTGCCGGTCTTGTGGTTGAAGGCCTGCGTCAGTTCTCCGACCTCTTCCTGCAGCTTAAGCAAGAACCACTCAGCGTCGCGGATGATGCCGTTCTGCTCGGCATAAGACCGGGACGCTTCTTCGAATTTCGCAGATAGATCGCCAAGCATTTCGTTCTCCATACGTTCTGATGGAGAGATGCATGATTCACCCGTCGGCGTCTATCCCGACGGGTGTAAAGGAAAAGAGGCGTATCCGGCTTCAGCCCGGCATCGCCATGCATTTGAAATCATGTTTCTTCAGCGCGCTGCAGGCATTGTCTGCGGCAGCCCGGCTTTCGAAGCCGACGAAGCGGGCGCGATAGACTTTCTTCGAGCCCTTGCCGGCTTCCTCCGTATAGGCAAAGGCGTTGAGCAGCGGGCCGCCGGTCTTCGCCTGTGCTGTCGCCAGCAGATCCTTGGCCGCCTTGGCAGAAGGCGTGGCGGCGATCTGCACCTGCCAGGCACCACCAGACGAGCCGGTCGATGCCGTCATCTCAGCCGACGGCGCATCGTCTTCAGCCTCGGCCCTGTTGACTATTTCCTGCATCGCTTGCGGCCGTTCGATCGGCACGGCAAGACCGGTCGCCGTGGCGACCGTGCGGGTGATGACGGTGGTACGGCGCGGCGCCAGGGGAGCCGGCACATCGATGTCAGGCGATGCGGATGCGACTTCGACTTCACGGGGAGCAGCCCGGCCACCGATACTTGCGACCAGACGGCTGCCGCCGCCGGACGATGCCTGGCTCATGTATCGATTAAGCAATCCGGCCATCTTGTCGTCGCGGGCACGCGCCGTGGGGCCGCCGAGGACGACGCCGATGAGGCGGCGATTGCCGTCGCGAACCGTGCTGACGATGTTGAAGCCGGAGGCATTGGTGTAGCCGGTCTTGATGCCGTCCATGCCTTTGTAGCGGTACATCAGGTTGTTGTGGCCACGGATCGGCCGGCCGCGATAGACAAAGCCGGTCTGCGAAAACAGGCGATACTCGGTCGGATAGTCGTTGATCAGCGCGACGGCGAGCGTCGACATGTCGCGGGCGGTGGTGATCTGGCGAGGATCGGGGAGACCCGATGGATTGACGAAGGTGGTCCGGCTCATGCCGAGCTGGCGGGCCTTGGCCGTCATCATCCGGCCGAAGTTGCTTTCGCTGCCGCCGAGCGCTTCTGCCATGACGGTGGCTGCGTCGTTGGCCGACTTGATGATCATGCCATTGACGGCTTCGCGGACGGTGACGGTGCTGCCGGGGCGCAGGCCGAGCTTGGTGGGGCTTTTGCCGGCGGCGTTGCTCGACACCTTGAGTTCGGAGTTCCAGCCGAGCTTGCCGCGATGCAGCGCCTCGAAGGCCAGATAGAGGGTCATCATCTTGGTAAGCGATGCCGGATGGTTCAGTTCGTCGGCACTCTGCGACGCCAGGACCTTGCCGTTCTTCGCATCCATTATGAAGTAGGCACTGCCGGCATAGGCGGCAATAGACGAGTTCGCCAGCACGACAGCTGCCGAGAGAGCCACCCAGATTTTCTTCATACCTGTCCCCAACCGAAACAAATGCCAGCTCGCCGCGACGGCCGGCTGTGCAATTATGCGACAAAAGCGTGATTTTGGCGCGATATCGAGGCAATAATCGCGCTTGACCGCCAATTTTACGTGTCACGGTAAAGGGCAGGTTAATATCGACGAATTTAAGCATAATTTAGCAAGGGTTAAGTGGCATCGGCCTATTCTGGACGCGGCCGAGCCCGGCCATGACCCCAGACCCGGACCGACATCATGGCAAACCTCATCAGCCCAGAGCTCCGACGCCGGCTCAAGCGGACGGCTGTCGGCGCAGGGCTGGATGCGGCGTTGCTGTTGAAATCGCTCGGGGCAATGAAAGCGGCCGCCGGTGTCGGCGCGATCTTCACCCTTCACCATGTGCGACCTTACAGTCCCCTCCCCTTCGCGCCGAACCGGCACCTCGAAGTCACGCCGCAGTTTCTCGACCGGGCGATCCGCGAACTGAAGGCGGAGGGGCGGATCTTCGTGGCCCTCGACGAACTGCCGCAACGCATAGCCGCTGGCGGGGCCACCCGCTTTGCCGCATTCACGCTGGACGATGGCAACCGCAACAATGTCGAGCATGCGTTGCCCGTGTTCGAGCGGCACAGCGTGCCGGTGACGATCTTCGTTGCCAAGGGGCTTTCCGAGCGAACCCACAGCATGTGGTGGGAGACGCTTTCCGTTCTCCTCAGGGAGCGCCACACCCTCGCCTTCGATTTCGGCAGGGGTTTGGAACGGCTTGATCTCGGCGACCTCGAGCAAAAGCAACTGGCATTTGAGCGGTTTGCAGCTTTCGTGCACGGGACGGACGAGATGGAGGCGGTATCGGCCATCGACTGGCTGGCAGAGGATGAAGGCATCCAGCCGCTGGAGATCGTGCGCGCGCTGATCATGGATTTTGGCGAGCTTCAGGCACTGGCACGCCACCCCCTGGTGTCTCTCGGCGCCCATACGGTCAGCCATCGGGCGCTCGCAAGGCTCAGCCCCGCGGAAGTCGCCTTCGACATCCGCGAATCGGCAGACTATGTGGCGGCCATCACCGGCCGACGCCCGACCACCGTTGCCTATCCCTACGGTACGGCCAGCGCGGTATCCGCACGCGAGGGACAGATCGCGGCGAGCCTTGGTTTCACCGTCGGCGTGACGACGCGACCGGGCACCGTGCCTTCCACGGCAGCAGCGCCGATGACGCTGCTGCCGCGTATTTCACTGAACGGATATTACCAGAAGCCCCGTTACGTCGAGGCCCTGGCTTCCGGCATTCCCATGCGGATGGTCGGAAAGGGATGACCGGTCAGGGATACATGCGTACCTTATCCCAGGCCGCATCCTCGGCCGTTCGGCGGAACTCAATGCGGTCGTGAAGCCGGAACTTGCCGTCCTTCCAGAACTCGATCGACTGCGGGCGGATGCGGAAGCCGGACCAGTTTTCGGGACGCGGGATTTCGCCGATGGCGTAGCGCGCCGTATATTCCGCGACAGCCTTTTCCAGCGCGAACCGGCTTTCCAGCGGCCGTGACTGTTTCGACGCCCAGGCGCCGATGCGGCTGCCGCGCGGCCGGGATTTGAAATACTCGTCGGCCTCTTCGTTGGTCACCACTTCGACGCGACCGCGCAACCGCACCTGGCGTCGCAGCGATTTCCAGTGAAAGCACATGGCCGCTTTTTTCGCCGAAAGCAGTTCTTGGCCTTTCTGACTTTCGAAATTTGTATAGAATACGAATCCTTGGTGATCGAAACCCTTCAGGAGGACCATGCGGACGTTTGGCAAACCATCTTCATCCACCGTTGCCAGCGCAACTGCATTCGGATCATTCAACTCAGAGGCGTGCGCCTCTTCCAACCAGCTCGAAAACAGCACAAAAGGCTCGTTTTGCAGGGTGAAGTCACTGCTTGTTAACTCGTTTTCCGACATATTGGTTAAGCGCTCCGGATTTTAATCAAAGTGTCCAGGTTTGTCTGGCCCAGCAACATACGGGTGAAAGTCATAACAAGATCGACAGTCTATACAAAGGGCCTGCTTTCAAAGCGCGGCATCATCGCTGCCATGGGCATCGCTCTTCTGTCGCTTTCCGGCTGCACCACCGGCGGAATGGATCTTTTCAGTTCCGCCAAGGTGGACAAGTCGGTGACCACAGGTGCCGTCTCGAAGACGCCACCCGCCTCCGATACCGTGTCCGACGAAGTCACCGTGCGCAACGCCGTGACATCGGCGGATCTCAGCAAGCTCAAGGGCCAGCCTCTGGCCTGGGCCAATGCCTCGACCGGCAGCGCCGGCGTGATCGATACGATTGTCGAAAACAATGCGACCGGCCAGGTTTGCCGGCAGTTCCGGACCACCCGTCACGCCTATGACGGGATCGCCAATTTCTACGGCAAGACATGCCTTGTCGGCGACAACGAGTGGCAGGTCCTGGCTTTCCAGCCACAGGGCTAACAATACCGGGTCTAGCCGCGCATCGGCCCGGCCGAGCCCATTGCGGACTATGGCTCGGCAACCGCCTATCCCTTGATAAAACTAGCCACGCTTAAGCTGGGCGATCGACAGCAACGTGTCGGCGCTCACGCCGAAGGATCCGGAGGGCTGCAGGATGGAGAGCGCCGACGACGATCCGGTGTTGTTATTCTTCAGGTCGTATTCCACCGAGAAGCGCTGCAGCAGCTTGTTCAGCTTCTTCGTGTCGTGCAGGTCGTCGATATTGATGAATTTCTTCAGGAGCTTTGCCTGCGCGTCGACATCCATCGACGAAATGGCACTGGGCAGGCTGTAGGTGGTGGTGATCACTGAATACAGCGCGCTGTCGGCCATGATGTCGTAAACGGAATTGATGGCAGGCGCCTGGCGCTGGAAATAGAGCGCAAGCCGGATGCCGTCGTTGGTTTCGCCCTCCTGCTTTTCCAGGGTCTGGTGAAGGTAGAGGTCGTTCGTCGAATCCAGGGCGCCCTTGTTTTGCGCCGAGCCGAGCTTGGTGTCCACGAGCTTGCCGTCGATGCCGAAGTTGAACGCGTCGACGATGGGCTTCAATTGCGCTCCCGCCGCAGTGTTGATGAAGCTGTTGGCCTTGGCGGGATCCGAGGTGAATGCCTTTTTCAGCGTGTCGGCGGTGATCTTCTTCGGATCGAGGCCGTTGGCCGTCAGCACGAAGTTCGTCAGCTTGCTGTCCTTCAGGAAGTCGGACAGGTTGGTGACATCGGCCATCTTGGTCGCAAAATAGGTGGCGTCGGTCTTGATCTGGGCGACCGCCTTGGTGAGAGCGGGGCCGGTCAGTCCGCGTTTGCTGTCCTTGGAATATTCCGAGATGTAGGCGTTGATCTGCGTGGTCGAGAGAGCCGTGACCGGCAGCTTCAGTTTGCCCTCGCTGTCGAAATTGAACGCTTTTGCCAGATTGACGAAACGGTCGTCCTTCAGGGTGTTGACGTAGCTTTTCGGATCATAGGGATCGCTCTCCATGATCTTCTTCATCTGGCCCTTGGAGATCTCAGTCTCGCCGATACCGTAGGAGCGCAACGCCATCTGGTAGAGTTCGGGGAGATTGTCGTTTGCCTTGCTCTTGTCGGCGGTGGCGTTGCTCGCAAAGAACTGGTCGATGGTCTTCACGGCCGCGATGCGGGTCTTGTAGTTGGCCACGGCATCGACGGTGGTGGCCGCCTGTTCCGCCTTGTAGTTGGTGGTGTAGGATTTTGTCGCGGCTGCGAGCTGGGTGGCGGTCTGGGCCTGCGTGCCCGATGCGACGGTGCCGTCGGACTGGAAATTGAACTGCGCGACCACGTCGGAAAAACCGATCAGCTTGGCATAGACCGGGTCTTCCACAGCGTTCTCGAAGTCATAGCGCAGCGTATTTTCATTCGCCTGCCCGTCGAGCCCCTCCAGATTGTAGGCGATCTTGACGTAGTCGAAGAGCCGCTTGTTGTGTGTCAGCTCCTCGACAGACGTCACCGAACCGATGTTTGCCTTGTAGTATGCGGCATCGTCGGCCGCAGCGGCGCCGGTAACGAAGGTAGGCACCGTGTCGTTATAGGCGTCCATGACTGCCGAGCGCTGACCGAGGGTCTGGACCTGGCTCTTATACTGGGCAACATAGTTTGCGGATGTCGTGCTGATCTGGGCGGCGGTCTGGATCACGGCGCCATCGGCCACCTTTCCATCCGCCTGGAAGTTGAATTGCGCCAGTGTCGAGGTCAGGCCGTATCGTTCCGCCGTGGCAGCGTCGGCCACCGAAGCGGCGAACTGCACATCCGTGACTTTCAAGGGGACGCCGAAGGCTGCCTTGGCATAATCGAAAAGCCGACGGTCGGAGACGAAATCGGTCGCCGACTTCACCGCACCGATGTTGGCCTCGTAATAGGCCTTGTCCGCGTCGGCTGTCGTGGTGGAGATGGTGCCGTCGGCATTGAAATTGAACTGCGCCGTGATCGCCTTGCCGGCCGCGCTGCCGCTGACGTTGACGAAGCTTGCGGGATCGCTGAGGTCGCTCGTCAGCATCGACTTCAGGAAGCTGTTCGAGACGTTCGTCGGATCGATGCCGTAGCCCTTCAGCACGTAATCCCTGAGGCGGGTGTTTTTCAGCAAGTCGTCGACTGTTTTGACGGAGCCGATATTGGCGTCGTAATAGTCCGTCTCGGTCTTCGCCGCGGCCTCTTCCGTGGCAAAGGACTGCTGGTAGAGGCCGATCGATGCGTCGGTCGTCTTGGTGGCGGCTGCCCCGAACATCTTCGTCGAGGTCGCAGCCGTCTGCGCCGTTGGCGTGCCCGATGCACCGAAGTTGAAGGCGGCGGCAATCTGCTTGTATTTCGGATCGTTCAGGCGGTTGGCAAAGCTGGTGGCATCGCTGAGGTCGCTGGAAAAGACCTTCTTCATGAAGCCCTTGGCATAGGTGAAGTCTTCCAGGCCATAGGCTTTCATGGCGTAGCTGTAGAGCTGGTAGTCGCCCATGAGATCGTCGAGCGTCTTCACATTGCCGATATGGGCATTGTAATAGTCGATATCGCGCTTGGTCGTCGTCTGCGAGGACACTCGCGACAACGTCGACGTCATATTACGGGTATCGAGCGTAAAGCTCTGGTAGGTCGATGTCATGATCGCGTGGCCCCACAGCTTGCGTCAGATCGAATAGGATTTTCTATTGTAGCAGCGTAAGCTTACCCGAGACTTTACGGCGGCGTTTCTTTTATAACTGAGCTGTGGCGTTGCCTGGGGCCTGTGGCGGAAGAAGCCGGGCCGTCTCTATGGCGTCGGCGAGCGCATGGATATCGTCGCTCGAGGAGCGATCCGCGACGAGCGGGGGCACGATGGCGCGAATGTTTTCAAACAGGGATTGCGCGCCGTGTCCAAGCACGATGCCTTCCCTGAGATCCACGGCACGGGCGGCTACGATCAGCTCTATCGCGGTCAGATAGCGCCACTTCGCCACCAGTTGCCTCGTCTTGTCGATGACCGACATCGACATCGAGGCATAGTCTTCGACGCGGTCAGCCACCGGCGTCACCACGAACGGCATCGGCATGGCGAGATGGCCGATCTCCGCCGTCAGCGCGGCGATGGTCTTTTGCAGCGCGCCAAAGCCGTTGGCGCCAGGTTGCGCCGGGGCGAGAAAGCGCGGCAGGTCCGAGAAACCGGGCGACAGCAGCTTCATCATCCGCTCCGCCGCCATCGCCGCCAGACGCGCAAGTGCGAGGCCCAGCGTATCGAAGGCGAGAACCATGTGGGTCGGATCGAAATTGCCGGTCGGCAGCACGATATCCTCATCGGCGATGACCGACGGATTATCGTCGCTGGAGCGAAGTTCGAGTTCGGTGGCGGCAAATGCGGACCGGAAGGCATGCAGCGCCGTGCCCGAGACGGCAGGGGCGCAGCGCAGGCTGAGGGGGTCCTGCAACCGCCTCGCGCCGTTGCCGGCCACGAGATCGCCGCCCTCGAGCAGCGCCCGGATCGCAGCGCCCACCTCGCCCTGGCAGGGGCCCGGTCGCAGACGGTCGGAAAGGGGATGGAGCGGATCGATGCTGGCCCGGAACCCCTCGAACAATAGCGCCACCGCGCCGATGTGGGCATCGAAGACGTAGCCGATGTCTTCGAGCAGCAGGCAGGCGAGCCCAACAGATGCAGCATTCGAGGAAATCAGCGACAGGCCGTCCTTGATGCCGAAGACGGGCAGGTCCAGGCCGGCCGACGCAAAGGCCTCGGCGCCCGACTGAAGCTTGTCCTCTCCGGAGAGGACGACACCCTCCCCCGTCATCGTCAAGGCGATATGGGCGAGCGGTGCAAGATCCGCCTCGCCGATGGAGCCGGTCATCGGCACGCGGGGATGGATGCCCCGATTGAGCATTTCGGCGAGCGTCAGGGCGACAGGAGACGAGACGCCGGAATAGCCGAGGCAGAAGCGGGCAAGCCGGCTCGCCATCATCGCCCGGACTTCCGCGACCTCTGCGAACCGGCCGACGCCGACTGCACGGGGGCGCGCTATGGCCGACTGGCCGGAGCCTTCCGCCGGATCGATGCGCGTATCGACGGCGGCGCCAAGGCCGGTGCTGACACCGTAAATGGCTTCGCCTTGCGCGGCGTGGCGCACGAGGCAGGCATAGGCGGCATCGATGCCGGAGATGGCGATGCTGTCGACCGAGACTGTGGCCTGCCGACGGGCGATGGCGCAGACGGCCTCGACACTGCCGCCGCTGCGGTCGAAGATCACGCCTACCCGGCCTTTGCCAACTTTCATGTCCTCTGGATCCTCAGGCAAAGCGCAGCCGCTGGCCGATGCCAAGCCGCCGGGCCTTGTCGACCATGGCAGCCCCGAGTGCAATGTCAGTGGTCGAAAGGCCGCGATGCCAGAACAGGATGGTTTCGTCGTCGCTTTCCCGGCCGGGCTTTGCGCCGCAGACGATCTGGCCGATTTCGGCATGCAGGTTTTCCGCCGTCACCTTGCCCTCGTCGACATGGCGGCGCAACGCGCCATAGGGGCGACCGGGACCGCACTGGCCCCAGTCGTCGACGACGACCTTGTCCATGATGTCGGTGAGATCGAACTCCAGCGCGCTCATCGTGCCGTAGGGTACGACGAAGGCGCCCTTCTTGACCCAGGAGGTTTTGAACAACGGCGTCGGTTCCGGCAGGCGGCTTGCCTCGATCATGATGTCGGCACCGTCAAGGCAGTCTTCCCAGGTTTCGGTGACGACGATCTTCTTGCCGAGATCCTGCTCGAGACGCGCAGCAAAGGCATCGCGGCTTTCCGGACGGCGGGAATGGATGCGGATTTCGTCGAAATCGAAGATGTGGTCCAGCAGACGGACGTTCCAGTAGGATGTCCCGCGGGCGCCGATGTGGCCGAGGATCTTGCTGTCCTTGCGGGCCAGATGCCGCGCACCGATAGCGGTCACGGCGCCGGTGCGCATGTCGGTGATGGCGGTGGCATCGACGATGGCCTTGGGCACGCCGGTCTGCGGATCGAAGAGATTGAGCACCGCCATCTCCGAGGGAAGGCCAACCTTGTAGTTGTCGACGAAATCCCCGACCACCTTGACGCCGGCATAGCCGAGCGCCTTCACGTAGCCGCGGAGCACATTGAAGTGCCCCTTGTCCGAACTTTCCGGCACGAGATGGACGCGTGGTTCGATGACTGTTTCGCCGCGCCCCTGCGCGTCCAGGGCTTTTGAGACGGCACCGAGGATATCGTCGTTGGTGAGCGCCAGCGCCTTGACGTCCATGGCGTTGAGATAGTCGATCCAGATTTCCTGCATAAGCCGTCCTGCTTGTGAATTGGCCGGTCGTTGGCAAGCGAGGCGCCAAATGCGTCAAATCGGCAAATCCCGCCCGCATCCTTAACAGTCCGGTCTGTTATTACCCCAATTTTTAGTGAATGAATAACCATCGCCGGAGATCGCAGGCCACTGGGCGCCCACTGTAACACCTGATTAGCAACTGTCCCGCAGGATCACAATATATATGCCACGGATTCCGCTTCGGCGGGACCGACCGAGGCGTCAGTGAAGTGGAAACGGCATGTTTGACATGGCGTACCAGCAAAAAAGCGGCGATCGAACACATGCGTGATCCTTACAAGACTTTGGGCGTCAGACAGGACGCCGACGTGGACGAGATCAAGGCAGCCTGGCGGTCCATGGCCAAGGCCATCCATCCGGATCACAACCGCGACGACCCGACGGCGACGGCCCGGTTCGCCGAAGTCGGCCGCGCCTACGAGACCTTGAAGGATCCGAAGAAACGCAGCCGCTACGATCAGGTGATCAATATGTCGTCCGCAGCCAAGGGCAACGGTCCGACCATCATGCAGCAGCGCCAGGCGGCGCGCGAAGCCGAAGAACGCGCCAAGGTGGCGCGTGCCAAAGCCGAACGGCTGATGGAAGAACTGGAGCGGGCCAACGCCCAGAAGGCCCAGAAAGCAGCGGCGGCCGCAGCCTCTGCCGCCCCCTCGCCCTCCGCCTCGCCTTCTGCGGCACCCGATGGCACCGCTGCCCCGGAAACAGCCGAGGACATGGTCGAACGTATTTTCGGCGCCCGCGCCGCAGCCCAGACGGAAAAGCCGGCAACGGCACAGAAGGCGGCGGATGCTCCCGAGTCGGAGGCTGCCGAGCCTGCAGCCCCCGAGGTCGAGCCGGCGGTTGCGACAAGCACCCTTGCCGCCATCATCGCCCTCCCGCCTTTCGGCATGCTGACATCGCTCGTCCGGCGCATCACCGGTGCTGCTCCCCCCATTCAGGAAAAAGCCCCCGAGATTGCCGCCGAAGCCCGCATCACGCTCGACGACATCATCAAGGCGCAGTGGATCACCGTACCGCTTGCCGACGGCAAGGAAGTGCGGTTCCAAGCGGTTGCCGGCATGAGCGACGGCCAGGTCGTCCACCTCAAGGGGCAAGGGCTGAAGCTGCAAGGCATGCTGCGGGGCGACGTGGCGGTTACCGTGCATCTGGAACCGCACGAGCGGTTCAGCGTCAAGGGCTTCGATCTGCACACCACCCTGCCGGTGACCATCGAAAATGCAGTGCTCGGATGGGAAACCTCGATCGAGGGACCGCGCGGCAGGCTCGCCGTCAGCGTGCCCCCATGGTCCGGCTCAGACCACACCATCCGCATTCCGGGCGAAGGCCTTGCCAATGACGAGGGCGGCAAAGGCGATCTGGTGGTCGAATTGCGGCTGATGCTTTGGGAAAAACCCGATCACAAGATGACGGATTTGATGCGCAGCATGAAGGATGGATTGTTTCTGTAGCATTTCGGTAGCGCGAGCACCCTTTATTACGTTCCCTAACAGTTGATGATGCTAGCCTAGCTTGAACCCTCGAACCGCCTATGCCATAGGCAGGGTCGATTGAAGTTCAAGGGAGCAGACTATGGCTCAAGCAACAGGCCTGATGGCAGGCAAACGCGGCGTCATCTTTGGCGTGGCAAATAACCGCTCTATCGCATGGGGAATTGCCAAGGCAATCCATGCGCAGGGCGGCGAGGTTGCTTTAACCTATCAGGGCGATGCGCTGAAGAAGCGTGTCGAGCCGCTGGCAGCCGAAATCGGCGGTCATCTGGCTGGCCATTGCGATGTTTCCGACGAAGCCACCATCGACGCCGTGTTCGACAATGTCGAGAAGCTCTGGGGCAAGATCGATTTCGTGGTGCACGCTATCGGCTTTTCCGACAAGGACGAACTGACCGGCCGCTACGTCGATACGTCTGCCGACAACTTTGCCAAGACCATGCAGATTTCGGTGTTCTCGTTCACCTCGATTGCCCGTCGCGCTGAAAAGCTGATGACCGATGGCGGCGCCATGCTGACCCTCACCTATTACGGTGCCGAGAAGGTCATGCCGAACTACAACGTCATGGGCGTTGCCAAGGCCGCACTCGAAGCCAGCGTAAAGTACCTGGCCGTCGATCTCGGACCGAAGAACATCCGCGTCAACGCCGTTTCGGCCGGACCGATCAAGACGCTGGCCGCGTCAGGCATTGGCGACTTCCGCTATATCCTCAAGTGGAACGAGTATAACGCACCGCTGCGTCGCACCGTGACCATCGAGGAAGTCGGCGACGTCGGTCTCTACCTGCTTTCCGACCTGTCGCGTTCCGTCACCGGCGAAATCCATCATGCCGACAGCGGATATCATGTCGTCGGCATGAAGGCCGTCGATGCGCCGGATATTTCCGTCATCAAGGACTGATTTCAGACAGGAATGCATTTTTGACGCTTTACGTCATCCGCCACGGCCAGACGGACTGGAACGCCGAGCGCCGGCTTCAGGGCCAGCGCGACATCGATCTCAACGATATTGGCCGCGAGCAGGCCCGCGTCAACGGTTTGACGCTGGCTGCCCTGCTCGGTGATGAAGCGTTGAATTTCGACTACGTTGCAAGCCCGCTTGCCCGGACGAGGGCGACGATGGAGATCGCCCGTGCGGCAATGGGGCTCCCGCCCGAGGACTATCGCACGGACGAGCGGCTGGTCGAGGTGTCGTTCGGCGCCTGGGAAGGCTCCACCCTCAAGGAACTGAAAATCACCCAGCCCGAGCGACTTGTCGAGCGCAACACCGGCAAGTGGGACTTCATCCCGCCGGGCGAAAATGCCGAGAGCTACGAGATCCTGTCATGGCGGGTCGGCTCGTGGCTGCAATCGGTCGACAAACCGACCGTCTGCGTCGCCCATGGCGGCGTCATCCGCTCGCTGTTCCGCCTCGTCGCCGAGATACCCAAGGAAGAAGCGGCCGAGGGCGAGATCCCCCAGGACAAGATCCTGAGGATCGAACTGCAGGACAGGACCATCGGCTGGATCGACTGATCCTGCCGCCTGTCGCTAGACGATATCCAGATCGTTGATAACGCGCCTGCCGTCGACTTCGGTATAGAAGACGATGACCTTGAGCCCGACCTCTAGCCCGTTGAAGTCGAAACTGGGCGGGGCCTGGTAGGTCTTGCCGTCGTCCAGCGTCAGGCTCCGATTCTTCAGATCGACCTTCCGGATGACCGCCTCGACGTCGGCGCTTTCGGCAAAGCCTGCAACCGGCGCAAGAAAGCTGGCTGTGGCCAATAATGTGGCAACAAAGAATCGCATTTTACCAACCTCTTCCAAATTCGGTCGTTCTGATGTTGACCAATAGCCTTCCGAATATGGCTGAAGTTGCTCGTAACAAAGGCTTTTACCGCCTTAATGATGAATCATCTTTAAGCGTTTCATTAAGTTCGGATTAACCAGGGACAGGCTTTGTCGACAAAGGTCAAACGGCGGCGGGTAAGCCCATTTCGCGATCGGTCCCGGTCATGGCACTTCAAACTATGATTGCAGCGCTCGGCTTGCCGCCATGATGGCATCGCCGCGGAGCGTGGCGCGCCCGTCCGCAAGTGTTCGCAATTGTGTTTCTCCAACAGTTCTCCGGCAAAGAAAGCCTTTTGCCTCGGCCTGATTTTGTCCTAAGAGTGTGCCGCAATTCGAAGATCAAGCCGCGCCCGTCGCACTGACAGGCAGGCCCAAAGGCAAGCCGGTCGTTCCCCATGTCGCATAATACGTTTGGTCATCTGTTCCGCGTTACCACCTGGGGCGAAAGCCACGGCCCCTCGCTCGGCTGCGTGGTCGACGGCTGCCCTCCTGGGCTGCGGTTCACGCTGGCCGAACTGCAGGTCTGGATGGACAAGCGCAAGCCCGGCCAGTCGCGGTTCGTGACCCAGCGGCGCGAGGACGACATCGTCAAGGTGCTCTCCGGCGTGATGCTGGACGATGACGGTGTGACCATGACGACCACGGGCACGCCGATCTCGATGCTGATCGAGAACACCGACCAGCGCTCCAAGGATTATGGCGAGATCGCCAACCAGTATCGTCCCGGCCATGCCGACTATACCTACGACCTGAAATACGGCATCCGCGACTATCGCGGCGGCGGTCGCTCTTCTGCCCGCGAGACGGCAGCCAGGGTTGCGGCCGGCGGCATTGCCCGGCTTGTGGTGCCCGGCGTCACCGTTCGCGCAGCCTTGGTGCAGATCGGCAAGCACAAGATCAACCGGGACAACTGGGACTGGGCACAGGTCGACCAGAATCCGTTCTTTGCGCCCGACGCCGAGATAGTGCCCGTCTGGGAAGATTATCTCGACGCCATCCGCAAGGCCGGCTCGTCTATCGGCGCTGTCGTCGAGGTCATCGCCGAAGGCGTTCCGGCCGGCCTAGGCGCACCGATCTACGGCAAGCTCGACCAGGATGTCGCCTCGCTGCTGATGTCGATCAACGCCGTCAAGGGCGTCGAGATCGGCAATGGCTTTGCCGCGGCTGAACTGAGCGGCGAGGAGAACGCCGACGAGATGCGCATGGGCAACGACGGTAAGCGGATCTTCCTGTCCAACCACGCCGGCGGCGTACTTGGCGGCATTTCGACAGGCGAGCCGCTGATTGCCCGCTTCGCCATCAAGCCGACCTCGTCGATCCTCACCGAACGCCAGACAATCGACAAGGACGGACGCAATGTCGACCTGCGCACCAAGGGCCGCCATGACCCTTGCGTCGGTATCCGCGCAGTGCCGATCGGCGAGGCGATGGTTGCCTGTGCAATCGCCGATCATTATCTGAGAGACCGAGGCCAGACCGGCCGGCTGACATAAGGACGTTTCCATGCCCTACGACCAGAAGCGCGTCGTCGATGCCATCAGAGCTTTCGAAGCCGGCGAGATCGTCGTCGTCATGGATGACGACGACCGCGAGAACGAAGGCGACCTGATCGTCGCGGCCGTCCACTGCACGCCAGAAAAGATGGCCTTCATCGTCCGACACACCTCCGGTATCGTCTGCACGCCGATGCCGCGCGAGGAAGCCAAGCGGCTGAACCTCAATGCCATGGTGGCGGAAAACGACTCCGCCCACACCACCGCCTTCACGGTGTCAGTCGATTTCAAGCACGGCACGACGACGGGGATCTCCGCCGATGACCGCAACCTGACGGTCCGCAACCTCGCAAACCCCAATGTCGGCCCCGGAGATTTCGTCCGCCCCGGCCACATCTTCCCGCTGATCGCCCGCGAAGGCGGCGTGCTGATGCGCTCCGGCCATACGGAAGCTGCCGTCGATCTCTGCCGGCTGGCGAACTTGCCCCCCATCGGCGTCATCAGCGAACTCGTCAACGACGACGGCACCGTGATGCGTGGCCCACAGGTGTCGACCTTTGCCGAAACCCATGGCTTCAAGTCGATCTCGGTCGCCGACCTCATCGCTTATCGCCAGCGCAAGGAAACGCTTATCGAACTCGGCTCGAGCTTCGATATCGAGACCGCCTTCGGCAAGGCCCGCGCCCACACCTATTCGCTGCCATGGGATACCATGCAGCATCTCGCCGTCGTCTTCGGTGATATCCGGGACGGCGTCGATGTGCCCGTGCGCCTGCACCCGGAAAACGTCGCCAGCGACGTCTTCGGCAAGGGCCGCCCGGTCGAGCACTATATGAAGAAGATCGCTGACGAGGGCCGCGGCATCATCGTCTACCTACGCGAAGGCTCCGTCGGCGTCGGTCACCACGACAATGGCCGCAAGACACGGCAAGATCGCGAGGCCCATGCCGAAGCCCAGACCCGCGACAGCGAATGGCTGGAAATCGGACTGGGCGCGCAGATCCTGAAAGATCTTGGCGTCACCTCGATCAAGCTGCTGACGACGCGCTCGCGCCACTATGTCGGGCTCGAAGGTTTCGGCATCAAGATCGCGCAAACCGAGATCTGCTGAGGCCACTCGACAACACTGCGGCGCGCTTCTGTGCGCCCTGGCGTATGAGCGAGACAGGGACGGATAACGTCACCCGCGCCAGCCGTCGAGCAGCACCACGCGCTCGACGCCGGTAAACCGGGCGATGCGCTCGAGTTCTGCGCTAAGTTTTTCGAGCCTGCCGCTGGAGGCGCGCACGCCTGGCTCGAGCCATAGGCGCCTGACCTCGAGGGTACCGGCCTTGCGGTCGGCCTTCATGTCGATGCGGCCGATCAGCCGGTCGCCTTCGAGCAGCGGAAAGACGTAGTAGCCGTATTCCCGCTTGGCCTCCGGTACGAAGATCTCGATACGATAGAAGAAACCGAACAGCCGCTGCGTGCGATCACGGTCGCGAAGCGCCGGATCGAAGGGGCTGAGCACGCGCAGGCGGGCCGGCGGATCCGGATGGTGCTCGATGGCCTCCTCGAAACCGGCAAACGCAAAGGATGGACGCGGCTTGCCGCCGAGCGCCGGTTCGACCAGCACCTCGCAGAGTTCCTGGCGGTGGGCATCGACCCAGGCCTTGGCCTCCTGGGGCGTCAGCAGGTTCCAGAAGGCGGCAATCTCGCCTGACGTGGCAAAGCAGAGGCGCTGCAGCGCGCTGCGGCAGGCCCAGTCGACGAAAGCGTCGTGGTCGACCTCTCCAGCCAGGAATTCGGCGGGGATGACGCGCTCGACGAGATCGTAGATCTTCTGGAAATTGCGGCGGCCGGCGATGGCGAACTTGCCGGTGCGCCAGTGATATTCCAGCGCCGTCTTGTTCGGATGCCAGTTCCACCAGCCGCCCGACACATGGCCGTCGGCCTTGATCTCGCGGGCCATGATCGCGCCGCCCTTGGCAACCCGCTCGAAGGTTTCCTCGAAGGCGGCTTCGAACCCCTCGCCCCGCCACTTGCGCCAGCGCTCGATGATCAGGGCGTCCTCGCGGCGAAACTTGTGTTTCCAGTAGACGAAGAAATCGCTCGGCAGGATCGAGGCATCGTGCGTCCAGTGCTCGAAAAGCGCACCGTCCTTTTCGAGGAGTTCGGTCAGGTGCTCGCGCCGATAGGTCTGGTTGCGGGAAAACAGGATCTGGTGATGGGCGCGCTCGACGGTGCCGATGCTGTCGACCTGGACGAAGCCGATGTCCTTGATCAGCTGCAGCAGGCCGGCTTTGTCGAGCGCGCGGTTGGGTGGCGTCGCCAGCCCCTGACGGGCCAGGAAGACGCGGCGGGCGTCGCTGTTTGAAATCAGAATCGTCATGCGAAGAGGATGGCCCTTTATCGGCAGCATATCAAACGGCAGCCTTCTATATTTGCCACCCCGCATTTACCGGCTATAGGACAGCGTCTCCGTTTCACGAGGGCCTACATTGGATATTCGCTTCGAGCAGGCGGGACTGCAGTTCGGCCAGCAGGTCGCGCTTCAGCCTTTCAGCGTGACGCTGATCGAGCGGCGCATCGGCATCATCGGCCTCAACGGCTCCGGCAAGAGCAGTTTCGCCCGGATGATAAACGGGCTCGCCAAGCCGACGACGGGCCGCGTGGTGGTCGATGGGCTCGATACCGTCGCCGATGCCAAGGCGGTGCTTGGCAAGGTGGGCTTCATCTTCCAGTCGCCGCAGAACCAGATCATCCTGCCGGTCGTGCGTGACGATATCGCGCTGGGCCTCAAAAATCGCGGGCTCGGCAAGCCGGAGATTGCGGCTGCCGTCGATGCCGTGCTCGAGCGCCTTGACGCCCGGCACCTGGCCGACCGCCGCGCCCACGAGCTTTCCGGCGGCGAACTGCAGCTGGCGGCACTGTGCTCGGTGCTGGTCACCGGCCCCGACATCCTGATCCTCGACGAGCCTACCAACCAGCTCGATCTTCGCAACCGTGGGCGGGTCGAGAGAATGATCGGCGAACTGCCTGAAAACGTCATCGTCATCAGCCACGACCTCGAACTGATCGAGAATTTCGAGCGCGTGCTGCTGTTCGACAAGGGACGGCTCGTCGCCGACGGATCACCCGGCGACAGCATTGCGCTCTACCGGGAGATCGCCCGCTGATGCAATCGCTTTATGTCGATGCCGACAGCTGGATGCATCGCCTTTCCGCAAGGCTGAAGCTCATTGTCATGGCGTTGCTCGGTATCGCATTGTTTGCGACCGGTCACCCCGGCGTGCTGGGCGTGGCGCTACTGGCAGGGGCGTTTCTCTATTTTACCTGCGGATTGGGCTGGAAGGAGGCGCTGCAGCGCTTGCGGCCGGTGCTGCTGACCATTGCCTTCGTCAGCCTGTTCAGCCTGCTATTCAATCCGTGGGATCAGGCCCTGGTCACCGTCCTCAGGTTGGTAACGCTGACGCTGTTTGCCGCCACGGTGACGGCGACGACTACCATTGCCGACTTCATGGACGAAATCACCTGGGCGGCGATGCCGCTTGAACGGACAGGGCTGGTGAAGGCCGCCGATATCGGTCTTGCGGTCGGTCTTGTGGTCCGCTTCGTGCCTGAGATCGTCGGTCGCTATGCGGCGATCCGGGAGGCGCATCAGGCGCGCGGGCTGACGATCCGGGTGCGGACAACGCTGGTGCCGCTGATCATTCTGACGCTGCGGGACGCAGACGCCATCGCCGCAGCGATTGACGCGCGCGGCATTCGGCGGCATTGAAAAAGTAACAGTTGATTTTGGAGCCCCCCATGAGCACCCGCGACCTCGTCCTCTCCGCCCTTTTCGCAGCGATCATCGTGGCGCTCGGACTTCTGCCGCCGATCTCGCTCGGCGTCATTCCGGTGCCGATCACCGCGCAGTCGCTGGGCGTGATGATGGCCGGCGTCGTGCTCGGGGCCAAACGCGGGGCAATCGCCGCGCTGATCGTCGTGCTGCTGGTGGCCATCGGCCTGCCGGTGCTGTCGGGCGGCCGTGGCGGGCTCGCGGTCTTCGTTGCCCCGACGGCAGGCTTCCTGGTCGGATGGATTTTTGCGGCGTTCGTGACCGGCATGCTCTCCGAGCGACTGGTCAAGACAGAGCAGTCTGGCCTCGCACAGGGCATCGGTTTCTTCATCGCTTCCGTCGCTGGCGGCGTGGTCGTGCTCTATGCCTTCGGGATCGCCTATCTCGCCATTGCCGCCAATATCGGTTTCAGCAAGGCCTTCTTCGGCTCGCTGGCCTTTGTGCCCGGCGATATCGTCAAGGCGGTCGTCGCAGCCTTGGTCGGCCGCGCGGTCATGGCCGGCTATCCGCTGCTGCCGCAGCGGAACTGATCAGTCGAGATATTTGTAGAGCCAGTCGCGGGTGTCTTCCGGCAGCGGCGACGGCTCGTGCTCCTCGCCACGTACGGCGAGCCAGAGGATCTCTACTTCGGCGGCCAGTTCGTTGCCCGCCTCGACCATCACCAGGAAGCCGACCGACTTGCCGCCGATCTTGTTGACCGTCACCGAGAAGCGGGCAAACTCGTCGTATCTGAGCCCCCTGTGTAGCGAGCATGAGGCGCGGGTCGGGATGTATATCGGCTCGTCGCGGACTTCGGGCCGTTCACGCCAGAAGTTCGACAGCGCGGTTTCGGCCTCCGAAATGTAGGAGGCGATGAACATCTGGCCGAACCTGTCGACATCGCGCGGTGGAACGCGCATTTCGGTGATGTCTGCTCGCTGGGCTCTACTCATTACACAACCTTGACGGACACGCTGTCCTTAATGAAAGCTTAAGCACCGCCTCGGCCGAAAGTAAACGGGCCTTTCCCCCTCGTGGTTAAGCGCATTTGTTGACATTGTGGTGATCGTTCCCATCTGCCGTGCTAGATGAGATGTTTCATAGTTAGGCTGACCGCATGAGCACGCGTCTTTACGAACATCCGATTTTCCTGGAGCATATCACGCCCGATGGCCATCCGGAGAGATCCGACAGGCTGCGGTCGATCAACATTGCCCTGGAGCATCCCAATTTCGCCCGGCTGGAACGGCGCGATGCGCCGCAGGCCAACGAGGACGCCATCCTGCTCGCCCACCCGGAAGAGCACCTGGAATTTGTGATGCGCTCGATCCCCGACGCCGAGGACGGCGAAGGGCAGATCAACCAGCTGGAAGCGGACACCTACGCCAGCCCGAAAAGCCTGCAGGCGGCGCTGACCGGCGTCGGCGCGGCGATGGCTGCGGTGGACGACGTGTTTACCGGGGCTGCCGACAATGTCTTCGTGGCCTCCCGCCCGCCCGGCCACCACGCCGAGAAAAACAAGGCGATGGGCTTCTGCTTCTTCAACAACGCCGCCATTGCCGCGCGCCATGCGCAGCGAACCTACGGTGCCGAGCGCGTTGCCATCGTCGACTGGGACGTGCACCACGGCAACGGCACGCAGGACATCTTCTGGGACGATCCGTCCGTGCTGTTCTGCTCGACGCACCAGATGCCGCTTTATCCGGGATCCGGTGCCAAGACGGAAACCGGCGGCAAAGGCACCATCGTCAATGCACCGCTGTCGCCAAACAGCGGCAGCGACCATTTCCGCGAGGCGTTCAAGTCGCGCGTGCTGCCAGCGCTCGACGACTTCCGGCCGGACCTGATCATCATCTCGGCCGGCTTCGATGCCCACCACCGCGATCCATTGGCGCAGATCAACCTGACCGGCGAGGATTTCGACTGGGCGACCGGGCGCGTTCTCGAAATGGCCGACAAGAGCGCCAAGAACCGGGTCGTCAGCCTGCTCGAAGGCGGATATGATCTGGAGGGGCTGGCCGAATCGGCGGGCCTGCATATTCTGCGTATGATGAAGGGTTGACGATGACTGACAGTGCCAAGCCGGATGTGTCCGACTACTCGTTCGAAAAGGCTGTTGCCGAGCTCGAAAGCATCGTCGCGCGGCTGGAACGCGGCGACGTGGCGCTGAACGAATCCATCGAGATCTACGAGCGCGGCGAAGCCTTGAAGAAGCATTGCGAAGCGCTGCTCTCCGCCGCTGAAAACCGCATCGAAAAGATCCGCCTGGACCGAGCCGGCAAGCCTGTCGGCGTCGAGCCGCTGGACGGCCAGTAACGCTTCCACGTTTGGGAGCACGCATCCGCTGACAGAGTTGCCCAATTTGCAGGGCTTTCGTCGGACCTGGATCTTGCCTTATACGATTGGCTTGCAATGGATGTGCGGGTAATCTGCCGTCACCGACAGGAGATCCCGATGTCCTTTTTCCCCGGCAAAGACCCTCTTCCCGGCGATGCCAGTGCCTCCGATGCCATTGAACAGCTGATCATTCCGCGCACGGCGGATATCGGCGGTTTTTCCGTGCGGCGGGCTTTGCCGACGAGCCGGCGCCGGCTGGTCGGGCCGTTCATCTTCTTCGACCGGATGGGACCGGCGGTGCTGCGGGCAGACCAGGCGATGGATGTCCGGCCGCATCCCCATATCGGGCTGTCCACGGTCACCTACCTGTTCGACGGCGAGATCCGCCACCTCGACAGCCTCGGCACCGAGAAGATCGTCCGGCCCGGCGATCTCAACCTGATGACGGCAGGCCGGGGCATCGTGCACTCCGAGCGCACGCCCGACAATTTGCGCGGCCATCCGCTATCGATCTCGGGCGTGCAGACCTGGCTTGCCTTGCCTGAGGACAAGGAAGAGATCGACCCATCCTTCTCGCACACCGATAAAAACGCCATGCCTGTCATCGACAGCGACGGCGCCACCGGGCGTGTGATCATCGGCAACTTCGACGGCCTGGCATCGCCGGTGAAGGTGTTTTCCGACACGCTCTATGTCGACCTCGCACTGGAGCCCAGCCGTTCGTTTCCCTTTGGAGCCGACCACGAAGAACGCGCCGTCTATGTTCTGTCGGGCGCGCTGATGGTGGCTGGCGACCGTTTCGAGGCGGATCAACTGCTGGTCTTTCGCCCGGGAGACGCGATCACGCTGAAGGCCGCCGAAAAAGGCTGCCACCTGATGCTTTTCGGGGGTGCGGCACTCAGCTCGAAACGCTATATCTGGTGGAATTTTGTATCGTCCTCGAAGGAGCGTATCGAACAGGCGAAGGAAGAGTGGCGTACCGGCCGCTTCGATATCGTCCCTGGCGACGAGGAAGAATTCATTCCGCTGCCGGAAGGCTAACTCGCCCCGCAGGCCGAAGGGGACCAACTTGCCGCAGCCCCTTGAAACGGCTTCTTTCGCAACGATCTATTTTCGGGTATGGCGGGCCGCCCGTCCAAGAACATAAGAAGAGGCTCCAGCCTGTGACATCATCGCCCAAGACGCCGCTGCTGGATCAGGTCGACTTTCCCGCCGACCTTCGCAAGCTGGAAGACCGAGACATGCCGCAGCTTGCGCGTGAAGTGCGCGACGAGATGATCGATGCCGTGTCGCGCACCGGCGGCCATCTCGGTGCTGGCCTCGGAGTTGTCGAGCTGACGATTGCCATCCACAAGGTATTCGATACGCCGAACGACCGGCTGATCTTCGACGTCGGCCACCAGTGCTATCCCCACAAGATCCTTACTGGACGCCGCGACCGCATCCGGACGCTGCGCCAGGAAGGCGGGTTGTCCGGCTTTACCCGCCGGGCGGAGAGCGAATACGATCCCTTCGGCGCGGCCCATTCGTCGACGTCAATCTCGGCCGGCCTCGGCATGGCGGTGGCAGCGGAACTCGACGGCACCGCCCGCAAGGTGATCGCCATCATCGGCGATGGCGCAATGTCTGCCGGCATGGCCTACGAGGCGCTGAACAATGCCGGCGCGCTGGACGCACGGCTGATCGTCATCCTCAACGACAACGACATGTCGATCGCGCCACCGACGGGCGCCATGAGTGCCTATCTGGCGCGGCTGGCATCTGGCCGGACGTATATGGGCATGCGGGAAATCGGCAAGAAGCTGACCGCCTATCTCGGCAAGAACGTCGACCGCGCCATCACCCGCGCCGTCGAGCACGCGCGCGGATATGTAACGGGTGGCACGATGTTCGAGGAGATGGGCTTCTATCACATCGGCCCCATCGACGGGCATTCGTTCGAGCATCTGCTGCCGGTGCTGCGCAATGTCCGCGATAATGCTCAAGGGCCGGTGCTGATCCACGTCGTGACGCAGAAGGGCAAGGGCTATGCGCCGGCCGAAGCTGCCGCCGACAAGTATCACGGCGTCAACAAGTTCGACGTGATCACCGGGACGCAGGCCAAGGTGAAGCCGAACGCACCGAGCTATACCAGCGTCTTTGCCGACGCCCTCGTCCAGGAGGCAAAGCTCGACGACAAGATCGTCGGCATCACCGCCGCCATGCCGAACGGAACCGGCCTCGACAAGCTGGCAGAGATCTTCCCGAAGCGCTGTTTCGACGTCGGCATCGCCGAGCAGCATGCGGTGACCTTTGCTGCAGGTCTTGCCACCGAAGGCTTCAAGCCATTTGCGGCGCTGTATTCGACCTTCCTGCAGCGCGCCTACGACCAGGTGGTGCACGATGTGGCAATCCAGGGGCTGCCGGTGCGCTTCCCCATCGACCGAGCCGGCTTCGTGGGCGCCGATGGCCCGACCCACGCCGGCTCGTTCGACACCACCTTCCTTGCCACCCTGCCCGGCTTCGTCGTCATGGCCGCATCCGACGAGGCGGAGCTGAAGCATATGGTGCGCACTGCCGCCGCTTATGACGAGGGTCCGATTTCTTTCCGCTACCCGCGCGGCGAAGGTGTCGGCATCGAGATGCCGGAGCGTGGCGAGATCCTCGAGATCGGCAAGGGCCGCATCGTCAAGCAAGGTTCGAAAGTGGCGCTGTTGTCGTTTGGGACGCGGCTGGCCGACAGCCTGCTGGCCGCCGAGGATCTCGATGCTGCCGGCCTGTCGACGACGGTCGCCGATGCGCGCTTTGCAAAACCGCTGGACCACGACCTGATCCGCCAGCTGGCCCGCCATCACGAGGTGCTGATCCTCATCGAGGAAGGTTCCGTCGGCGGCTTTGCAGGCCATGTGCTGCAGTTCCTCGCTACAGACGGCCTGCTCGATATCGGCCTGAAGATCCGCTCGCTCGTCATGCCAGACATCTGGATGGAGCAGGCGAAGCCCGAGGCGATGCTCGCCTATGCCGGACTCGACCGCGCCAACATCGTCCAGACTGTCTTCAAGGCGCTCGGACGCCCGAATATCGCCGGCATCGCCGGCTGATATCGGCGATGTGCCGGGTCAGCCGGCGCGATAAAGAACCATCCCGGCGTGGTGCAACACGCCGTCGATGAAATCGCCATCGGCCGTAAAGCCGGTATCGTCCCAGTATTCGATGTGGGTGCCGCTTACTTTGTAGCGGCCACGATAGGCGCTTTCGTGCCGTCCACGGGCTTCATCGTAGCGGTTGTCCGGGAGAAGACGGTGTCGGATGACGCCATCGGCAGTCATCCACAAGCCGACATAGGGATGGGGCATTGTCCGGACCTCATCGTTGCGTGATGGATCTGTCATCATGCGGCAGCCGTAGGGCGGACGACGATCTCGCTCGTATCGACATCCCCGGGCTGGGCGATGACATGATGGATAGCCCGGGCGATGGCTTCGGGCTTCAACGCAATGCTGCGATAGGCGACCATGGCTTCGGCCGTGGCTGGGTCGGTTATCGCATCCGCCAGTTCCGACTCGACAACGCCCGGATAGACGCAGGTGACGCGCAGCTTGGTATTTTCCTGCCGCAGGCCGTCGGAAATGGCCCTGACAGCATATTTAGTGGCGCAATAGACGGCGGCTGTCGGAGACACCGCGAGCCCACCAATCGACGAGACGTTGATGATCTGCCCGGCCTCCTGCCGGTTCATGATCGGCAGCACGGCAGCGATGCCATAGAGAACGCCCCTGATGTTGACATCGATCATGCGGTCCCATTCCTCGACCTTGAGCAACGCCATCGGCGACAGCGGCATGATCCCGGCATTGTTGACGAGCACGTCGATACGACCGAATGCCTCCATGGCGGCTGCAACGAAGGCGTCCATGTCCCTGCGGCTGGTGACATCGAGAGCCTGCGAAAGCACCGTTCCGCCGCTGGCTTCGATCTCTGCCTTCAGCGCGTCGAGCCGGTCCTTGCGTCTTGCCCCGATGACGACGCGAGCGCCTGCTGCGGCGAGTTCGATGGCCACGGCTGCGCCGATGCCGCTGCTTGCGCCGGTGATCAGAACCACCTTGTCCCTGATGCCTGTCATTGCGATGTCCTTCCAGCCAAGAGACGACGGAATTGCCGTCTTTGGTGGCGACAAACTGACTTCAAGACCAAGATGGCGGTAGACAGCTTTTCCGAATTTCTTGCACGATCCTCCGAAAGCGTCCTCGTGGTCTTGGCAACAAGCTTTCCCCGGGACAGAGTACGGCGATGGAAAGAATTGCCGAACTCGCAGGATTAATCGACCGCCACGCACCGGAAGACGGCAGCTACGATACCGCCATCCCCCGCGTCGGGCTGATCCGCTGTTCGGCCGAAACGGAGCCCGTCCACACACTCTATAGGCCCTCCTGCTGCATCGTTGCCCAAGGTCGCAAGCGGGCCGTGATCGGCGAGACCAGTCTTGTCTACGACGCGGCTCATTATCTGGTCGTTGGCATCGACCTGCCCGTCATCGGCGCCGTGATCGAGGCAAGCGCCTGCGAACCGTATCTCTGCTTCAAGCTCGAGTTCGACGCCAGCATTCTCGCCGAGATGGTGTCGATGACACCCGCGCGTGTCGACAATACCCCGGCGGCCAGCCTCAGCGCCACGACGCCGAAGCTCATCGATGCTGTTGCGCGGATGCTGATGCTTCTGGACGAACCGGAGGAAGCGGCGGCGCTGGCACCGCTCGTCGAACGGGAAGTCCTCTATCGCCTGCTGGGCGGGCCGCAGGGCGCCATGCTGCGGCAGATTGCCAATGGCGAAAGCCGCCTCAACCAGATCGGCCGCGCCATCGACTATATCTGCCGGAACTTTCAAGCGCCGTTTGCAATCCAGGATCTCGCCAATATCGCCGGCATGAGCCCGTCGTCCTTCTACGAGCATTTTCGAACGACGACGGAGATGAGCCCGCTGCAATTCCGGACGCAGATCCGTCTTCAGGAGGCACGGCGGCTGATGATGATCGAGGGGCTGACTGCGGCCGAAGCTGGCTTTCGGGTGGGCTACGACAGCCCTTCGCAATTCAGCCGCGATTATCGCCGCACCCACCGGGAGACGCCCCGGCGCGACGTGGCACGGATGCGTGGCACCGCCACACCCGCCGCGCCAAACTAGAAAGGGCGATGCTGCTGCACCGCCCTTTCGTTGAACTCAGTGTTATAAGCCGGCTCTCAGAATTCTTCCCAGTTTTCCTGGGCCGGGGCGCTGGCGGGGGACTGCTTGCCGCCGCTGAAGGCTTTGGCGAGGGTCTGGCCGAGGGCGCGGGCCGGTGAGGCTACCGCGCGGGTACGGTCCGTGGCGGCGGTAATCCTCGATGAGGACGCAGCGGGCCTCGGTGCAATTGCAGGCTTCGGGGAGAAGGCGGCGGGCTTCGATGTCTGTGCCTGGCGGCCCTTGCTCAGCTTGAACTGACGGAGCAGGTCGTCGAGAGCGCTGGCTTCGCTTGCGAGCGAATGGCTTGCTGCCGTCTGTTCCTCGACCATGGCGGCATTCTGCTGGGTGCCCTGGTCCATGGCGTTGACGGCGAGGTTGATCTCCTGGAGGCCGGTCGATTGCTCGCGGGTCGAGATGACGATGGCGGCGATGTTCTGGTTGATCTCGCGGACTTCGGAAACGATCGCTTCCAGCGCCTTGCCGGTTTCACCGACCAGCGCCACGCCGGCGTTGACCTGCGTGCCCGACGTGTTGATCAGCGCCTTGATCTCCTTGGCAGCTTTTGCCGAGCGCTGGGCGAGTTCGCGGACTTCCTGGGCGACGACGGCAAAGCCCTTGCCAGCCTCGCCGGCACGCGCAGCCTCGACACCGGCGTTGAGAGCGAGAAGGTTGGTCTGGAAGGCGATGTCATCGATGACGCTGATGATGTTGCTGATTTCGCCCGATGATTTTTCGATTTCGTGCATCGCCGATACCGCCTTGCGGACGACGTCGCCGGAGCGCTCGGCGCCAAGACGGGCACGCTCGACGAGATGGCCGACGTCTTCGGCGCGCTTGGCGGAGTCGCGCACGGTCGTTACCACCTGCTCGAGGGCTGCGGCCGTTTCCTCCACCGATGCTGCCTGCTGTTCGGTACGGCGTGCAAGGTCGTCGGCGGCGGTGCGGATCTCGTCGGCACCGGCACTGATGGCGGAGGCATTGTCGCCGACGGACTGCAGCGTCACGTCGAGCTTTTCAGCGGCGTTGTTGAAATCGATGCGGACGCTGTCGAATTGCGGGGCGAAGACCTGCTCGAGGCGTGCAGCGACATCGCCGCTTGCCAATGTCGACAGGCCGGCGGCCAGCGCGTCCATGGCGAAACGCAGTTCTGCTTCTTCGCGGGCCTTCTGGTCGTCGTCCATGTGGCGGCGTCGCTCGGCGTCGCTGCGCATCCGCTCGGTTTCGCCGGAAAGGCGCAACTTCTCGATTGCGGCATCCTTGAACACCAGCACGGCTTCAGCCATCCGGCCAACCTCGTCGCCGCGTCCGGAGCCAGGGACCTCGACGTTGTTGTCGCCGCCGGCCAGCCGACCCATGGCCGCTGTCATGCCGACGATGGGCTTGACGATGGTGCGCGACAGGAGAAAGGCGAGGATGGCGGCAGCGAGCGAAGCAACGATACCGCCGAGGATGAGCGTCCAGCTCAGGTCGCTGTTGGCTTTGGCCTGCGTCGCGGCCAGCACATCGGCCTGGCTGCGGGCGATCTGCTTGACCTTGGCTGCGGCATCGCGGAAGCCGTCCAGCTGGCCCTTGGCTTCATTGACACCGATCTTGACGATCTGGTCGACCGGCATCTCGGTTTCCTTGCGGGCCTTCGCCTGGGGCTCGGCCAGCTGATGGAAATAGAGATCGGCCGTCTTCTGCATGGTATCGAGGGCCTGCTGCATATCGGCATGGCCGCCGGCGGCATCCTTGGCTGCCGTGATGCTTTTCAGCATCCGCTCGCGGTTGGCGAAGAGATCGCCATAGGTGCTGTTGCTGCGGAAAAGAAGGAAGCCGCGCAGATTGACCGCCTGCTCCAGCATGGCCTGCAGGGAGTCGTCGACGAGGTTGACGAATTTCTGTGACTGCGCCTGTTCGATGGCGGCTGCGGCCGATATGCGGGCCTTCGAATAGACGAAGGCCGAGACGGAAACGAAAAGCAGAATGAGCGCGACGAACGTAATCGCCAGCTTGCCATTCAGAGAGAGATTTTTAGCAGACATCGCCAAGCGCCTCCTGAGCGCTGTCCTCAGAGAACATCCCTCGCGGCGCCATGGAACGCAGCGAGAGGTCAAATTGATGAAACATGATCGGATAGGCGCGACCTGGCAGATGCCATCATGGCGGGCTTGGCCCTCGAGGGGCCATCGCAATGGCCGCAACGTTAGCGCTCATAGCTTTCCAATCGTTTAACTTCGATAGCGCGATGGTTGCGCACCGAAGCACGATCCCCAAGCATTCCGGCAGACATTAAGACCGTCGCGGTCATCGGGGAGGTCGTCGCCGGGACTTCGTGATGCCAGTGCCTGTTTCGTTGGCGGGCAGCTGATGACGCAGGCGGATTCCGGGCCGGCAGGCGTTGGAAACAGGCGGAGATCGGCTTGAGACATATAAAAAGCTTGCAACTGATGGCATTGGCGGTCATGGACAGGCCATGTCAGAACAATTTCCTCCCCAGTACCGCCTCGATCAGCTTGTCCTGTCGCGAGGCCTCGTGGCTAGCCGATCCCGCGCCCGTGACGCCATCCAGCGTGGCACCGTCAAGGTCGACGGCAAGGTCATCACCAAGGCAAGCATGACCTTTGCCGACGATGTCGTGCTCGAAATCGACGATCCCGCACAGGACTACGTTTCGCGCGCGGCGCTGAAGCTGGTCGCGGCGCTCGACCATTTCAAGCTCGATCCGGCCGGTCACGACTGTCTGGACGTCGGCGCATCCGCCGGCGGCTTTACCGAAGTACTGCTGCAGCGCGGCGCCGCACATGTCACCTCCATCGATGTCGGCCATGGCCAGATCCATCCGCGCGTCGCCGGCGACGAGCGTGTCACCAGCATCGAGGGCCTCAACGCCCGCTACCTGACATCGGACGATATCGACAACCGCGCCATCACCTTCATCGTCTCCGATGTGTCGTTCATCTCGCTGAAGCTGGCGCTGGTGCCGGCCCTCGAGCTTGCCGAAGCCGGCGCCTTCTGCGTGCTGCTGGTCAAGCCGCAGTTCGAGGCCGGCCGCGAAGCCGTCAGCAAGGCCGGCCTGTTGAAACTACCGGAAACGGCGCCCGACGTGGCTGCCGACCTCGAGCGCTGGCTGGTCGACGAAATGGGCTGGGAAACGCTTGGCCTTATCCCCTCGCCGATTGCCGGCGGCGACGGAAACCATGAATTCCTATTGGCGGGACGCAAGCCATGAGCGCCGAAACAGTTACCATCAACAAGCTTGGCGGCCAGGGCGATGGTATCGCCCATGATGCCAACGGCCCGATCTTCGTGCCCTTCACCCTGCCCGGCGAGAGCGTCGCGATTGCCCGGATCAAGGACAAGGGCACATTGATGTCCGTCCTCAAGGCATCGCCCGACCGGCAGGAGCCGCCGTGCCGGCACTTCGGTCCCGATGGCATCAACGGCACCTGCGGCGGCTGCACGCTGCAGCATTACGCCGATGTACCATATCGGGCATTCAAGCGGCAGCTGGTGATCGACGCGCTTAAGTCGAAGGGCCTGACGCCTGACGTCGACGACCTCGTGGCGGCCCATCCGGGCCAGCGCCGGCGCGTGGTGTTTGCCGCACGCCGCACCGAGAAGGACGTGCTGATCGGCTTCAACCAGACCGACAGCCATCACATCGTCGCCATCGAGGAATGTCCGATCTCGTCACCGGATATCGTCGGCAAGCTGCCGGCGATCCGCATGGTGGCAAAGGCGTTGTCGATCAATGCAGAAGCTTTCCGCATCAGCGTGCTGGAAACGCTGGCCGGCCTCGACATCGCCGTCGACGGCATCAAGGCGCTCTCGGACGAGCAGCGTCGCGCCGCCATCGAAACCATACTGTCGCTGCGCGGCATCGCCCGCATTTCGCTGAACGACGAAATCATCCTCGAGAAGACCAAGCCGATGATCGATTTCAGCGGCGTGCAGGTCTCGCCACCGCCCGGTGCCTTTACCCAGGCGACCAAGCAAGCCGAAGACGTGATGGCCGATCTGGTTGTCGCCCATATCGGCAAGGCCAAGCGCATCGTCGATCTGTTCGCCGGCTCCGGCACCTTCGCGCTGCGGCTTGCCCGTCTCGGCCGCGTCCATGCCGCCGAATCCGACGGCAAGGCGCTGGCGGCTCTCGATCTTGCCGCTCGCACGACGCAGGGCCTGAAGCCGGTCAGCACGGAGCGGCGCGACCTGTTCCGCCGGCCGCTGATGACGGCGGAGTTCAAGTATATCGACGCCGTCGTCTTCGATCCGCCACGCGCGGGCGCCGAAGCGCAGGTCAAGGAACTGGCGCGTTCGGCGGTCAAGAAGATCGTCGCGGTCTCCTGCAATCCGCTGACCCTGGCGCGCGACCTCGCCATCCTAGTCGAGGCCGGCTATCGCATCACCAAGGTCACGCCGATCGATCAGTTCCTCTGGACATCCCACGTCGAAGTGGTGGTCTCGCTCGAGAAGTAAGCGAGGCCTCTTCCGAATTCAGCGTTTGAAGAAGCCTTCGAACGCGGCGCGGGCTTCTGCGGTGCGCAGTTGCGCTTCGAAATGCCCGGCCTCCTCGGCGATCCGCGCCTTGATATCCTGCTGATGGCCGCGCAGCAGGTCGCGGGCGATTTTCAGGGCGCCCGGCGGCTTGGCGGCCAATTTTGCGGCGACCGCCAGCGTCTCCTCCTCGAGAGCTTCCTCGGTGGTCACCTTCCAGATCAGCCCGTCGCGCCGGGCTTCCTCCGCCGTCAGCGGTTCTCCGGCGGCCAGCAGCGCGAAGGCGTGCTGGTAGCCCATCAGCCGTGGCGCGATGAGGCTGGAGGCTGCCTCCGGCACCAGCGCCAGATCGACGAAGGGCGTGCGGAATGTGCTGCGGCCGGATGCCAGCGTCAGGTCGCAATGCATATGGATGGTCGTGCCAATGCCGATGGCCATGCCGTCGACGCCCGAGACCAGCGGCTTGTCGAAACCGGCGAGCGCATTGAGGAAATCCAGCACCTCCGTACCCATCGCTCCGCCCATGGCAAAGGCCAGGAAGTCGGACATGTCGTTGCCGGCCGAAAAGCAGCCGGGTTGGCCGAGGAAGACGACGACGCGAACGCTTGCCTCCGCGCTCGCCGCCTGCAGGGCCTTGGTCATTGCGGCATACATGGCGCGGGTGATGGCGTTCTTCTTTTCCGGCCGGTTGAAGCGGATCACCCGGACATGAGGCATGGCCTCCGGAGTTTCGATCAGGATATGGTCGGTCATGAATGGCTCCTCATGTCAGCAGGTCATGTCAGCAGGGCGCGCGCGGCAATGAGGCTGTCAGCACCGCGCATTACCTGGTCTTTCAGCGCTGCGGTTTCAGGGAGCAGGTTTTCTGCGGCAAAGCGGCAAAGTGCGATGCGTCCCCCGACCTCCCCGTCGTCGGTCACCGCGAGGCCTCCCTTGGCGAGGTAGCAGCCTGACAGCACCAGCCCGAACAGCCGCAGATAGGGTGTCGCGCCGGCAAGCGCCTCCTCGACACGGTCTCCGGCATGCGCTGCCAGCAGCCAATCCGTTGCAGCATCGAGGTCCGCCATCGCCATCCGCAACCTGTCCGCCGTCGCCCCGAAGGCCGGCAATCCAGCCGCCGCGACACTCTCGCAAATCGCCTGCAACTCGCCGATCAGCCCTCGCACAGCATGGCCTCCGTCCAGCGGCAGCTTGCGGGTGACGAGGTCGATCGCCTGAATGCCGTTGGTGCCCTCATAGATCGGCGCAATTCGGGCGTCGCGCCAAAGCCTCGCGGCACCGGTCTCCTCGATATAGCCCATGCCGCCATGCACCTGGATGCCGAGCGAGGCGACGTCGACGCCGCAATCGGTGGCAAAGGCCTTGGCGATGGGGGTGAGCAGCGCGGCACGGGATTGCCAATGGTTTGTGTCGATGCCTGCATGGGAAAGATCGATCGCGTGGGCGCAGGCATAGGTGATGGCGCGTGCGCCTGTTGTCAGCGCCTTCATCGTCAGCAGCATGCGGGCGACATCGGGGTGCTCGACGATCGGGCTCATCGATCCACCCTTATGTCCCGCTGCCCGCCCTTGCCGGCGCTCGCGGGCATAAGCAAGGGCCTTTTGGGTGGCGGCTTCGCAGACACCGACGCCCTGAATGGCGACGGCGAGCCGCGCGTTGTTCATCATCGTGAACATGCAGGCGAGGCCGCGGTTTTCCTCGCCGACCAGCCAGCCGATGGCGCCCGGTGTCTCGCCGAACCTGCCATCGCCGTAGATCATGGTACAGGTCGGTGAGCCATGGATGCCGAGCTTGTGCTCGAGCGAGTGGCAGAAGAGATCGTTGCGGGCACCGAGCGACCCGTCCGCCTCGACGAGGAACTTCGGCACCAGGAACAGCGATATGCCCCGCGTGCCCGGGGGAGCATCGGGCAACCGGCCGAGTACCAGATGGATGATGTTGTCGGCTGCGTCGTGATCGCCCCAGGTGATGTAGATCTTCTGGCCGAAAATGCGGTAGCTGCCGTCCTCGTGGCGTTCTGCACGGCTGGTCAGCGCCCCGACGTCGGAGCCGGCGTGCGGCTCCGTCAGGTTCATGGTGCCGGTCCATTCGCCGGAGATCATGCGGGCGAGATAACGATCCTTCAACGCCGGACTGCCATGGGCCGACAGGGCCTCGATGGCGCCCATCGTCAGCGTCGGCGCCAGGCCGAAGGCCATCGATGCGCCGTTCCACATTTCCAGCGTGGCGACATTCAGCATTTGCGGCAGACCCTGACCGCCGAATTCCGGCGATGCCGTCAGGCCGTTCCAGCCGCCGGCCGACCAGTCGCGATAGAGTTTCGGCCAGCGTTCGGGGAGGACGACAGCGCCGTCGACCAGTCGCGCGCCCTCGGTGTCGCCTATGGCTGCCAACGGTACGATTTCGTTGTCGGTGAAGCGGGCTGCCTCCTCAAGGATGGCGTCGGCGACATCGACAGTGAGATCACCGAGCGAGCCAATCTCGATGGTCTGGTCCAGCCCCGCCACGTGGCGAAGCGTGAACGCGATTTCCGCGACAGGCGCCTTGTACATTCGGTCTCCTCCCGATCATGCCGATGCTGCCGACCACCTCCGGCCGGCGTTTTTTCCTGCAGGTGGGTCGCGCAGCTGCTAAGAAGCTGTCACAAGCAGGGCCTATGCACATGTTTACCTTAAACGGCGATGCAGCATGACGACAATATTCAATCCGACCATTCCGGGCTTTGTCTGGGCACACCATCTTTCGCCCGATAGAGGTCGATCCGAGCGCCTCCCCGATACCATCGAACGCTCTGCCCTGATGTCGCTGGAGGGCTTCGTCTGGCTGCATCTCAATCTCGTCGATGCCCGTGTCGCTGCTTTCCTGGAAGACTTCCCGGGCCTTACCGACGATATGCGCCAAGCCCTGACGACGCATGATACGCATGCCACCATCACCGTCGACGAAAAGGTGATCTTCGGCACGCTGGTGGATTTCCAGCTCGATTTCGACCAGGATACGCGCGACATCGGCTGGCTGCACTTTGCCATCTCCGAGCGCTTCATCATCACCACGCGCCTGCAGCCCTTGCGCAGCGTCGAGCGGGTGCGCGCCACCATCGAAAAGAACCCGGCGCGCTTTCATCGGCCGCTGGATATCTTCGAGGCGCTGGTCGTCGAGTTCCAGCGGACGCTGATCGCGCTGGTCATCGAGACCACGGAGGAAATGAACCAGATCGAGGACGTGGTCTACGATGCCACTTTTCGCGACGAGCGGCGGCGGCTGGCTCCGGTACGGCGCACCATCGTCCGCGTCCATCGACACCTGCGCACCATCCTGTCTCTCATGCGCCGGGCAGCGGCTTCCGACGACGACGAGATGCCCGATGGTTTCGACGACGTGGCGGGGCGGCTGACGACGCGGCTGGAGACGGTCGACCACGATGTTTATGCCCTACAGGAGCGAGCGCGGCTGTTGCACGAGGAAATCGACTCCAAGCTTTCCTCCGAGACGAACCGGCATCTCTATATCCTGTCGCTGATGACGGCTTTCCTCTTGCCGCCAACGCTGGTAACCGGCTTTTTCGGCATGAACACAACCGCCCTGCCCTTTGCCGGCAGCGAGCACGGGACTGCCTATGCGGTCGCGATCATCGGCGCGTCCATCCTGCTCGCCTGGTGGCTGCTGCGGCGGGTGCGCATTCTGTAGCGCATAAAAAATGCCCGGCTGTTAACCGGGCACTTTGCAGTCTGATCACCTGGTTATCAATAAAAGGGCGACAGGCACTGCTGGCGCGGGCCGTGGTTCGGCTGGAAGGTGTTGTCGTAACCACGATACGAGCGATAGCGGTTTGCGCACCACTCGTAATGGCGTGGATTGATGCCAGCTGCGGGGCGCGCGTAGGTGCGTGGCTCGCTGGCGATAGCGCCGCCGATCAGCGCACCGGCGCCGAAGGCTGCCAGAGGGAACCAATAGCCATCGTGGTAACGGTAGCCGTGGCGGTATCCATGGTATCCGCGATAGCCGCCGTAGTAACCGCGACCGTAGCCGCCTCTATAATAGCCGCCGCCCCGATGGCGCCAGTACTGCACCTGTTGGACATCAGAAGACGCCGCGCCGGAGACCGCTGGCGGGGCTGCCGAAACGGATGGCATCGGCAGCGCGAAGGACGGGGTAAAACTCGTAACAGCAACTGCTGCTGCAAGAGCGAGCGTGACGGCTCTGGTACGTATCTTTAACATTTTCGTCTCCAATCCGTAAATCTGGTGTCGATAAAACGAACTTGTGGGCGGAAAGTTCCAAATTCAGCCCACCGACACACCCGCAGCCGGGGCAGCATGCAACCCTTAACGGCGCATTAACCATATGCGCCTACCCTCGACAGACCATGGGAAAGCGAACAGTTCTCACCCTGATTATCGGTTCTCTTCTGATCCTGGCGCTGCCGGCGCAAAACAGGCTGGCGGTGGCCGGCGAACGCCAGCCCTGGAACGATCCCGAACACGCGCTCATCATCGACGCCTACGAGCTGAACAGCATCGACTGGGATGCGCTGCTGCAGGATACGCGCATCAGCGGCTTCGTCTCGAAGGCCTCCGACGGTCTGCCGGAAGATTACGCCTGCAAAACGAGCGACCATTCCGGCGATACGGTCGGTCACTGCAAGACGATGTGGCGCAAATATGCCGTCAGCCGCGAGCTCTTTCGCACCCGGCGGCTCATCGCCAAATCGAACGGCATGTTGTGGGGCGCCTACCACCTCGGCCGTCCCGGCAATCCCATCGACCAGGCAAACCATTTCCTCGATTACGCCGACCCTAAGGCGGACGAGCTTATGGTGCTCGACATCGACGGGCTAGATCCGCAACAGTTCATGTCGCCGGCCGACGCCCAGATCTTCGCGATCCATATCAAGGAGCGCACCGGCCGCTACCCGATCCTCTATGCCAACGATGTGGTCGCAAGATTCATCGCCGACCACCGCAGCGACTACCAGATCCTGTCGCGCCTGCCGCTCTGGTATGCGCGCTACAAGCCCGACGTCGAAGGCACGTTTCCGCTCGGCAACTGGACGGACTATGCGATGTGGCAGTTCTCCTCCGCCGACAATTGCTCGTCGCGCCGCTGCCCCTACCGCGTGGCCGGAACCTTGCCGGATATCGATGTGAACATGGCATCGATGACGAAGACCCAGCTGGCAAGGATATGGCCGCAGGGCGATCTCGTGCCCCCACGCATCGATACGCCGTCGATGCTGGCATCGGCACCCGGCCCGGCAGCAAAAGTACAGGTCACGGCTCTCAACTACCAGGATTTCTGACGAGCCCTGCGCTTACGCTTCGATCTGGACGTCCGTCTTCGGGCGCGAGCAGCAGGCGAGGATGTAGCCCTCGTCGATCTCGTCGTCGAGGATGCCGCCATTGTGGTTCATCTCGACATCGCCGGAAAGCTTCATCACCTTGCAGGTGCCGCAGAGGCCGGATTCGCAGGCGGCGCCGATGCGGATGCCGGCACCACGGGCGGCTTGCAGGATGGTCTGGCCGGGCGCGCAGACAACGTCCTTGCCGGCCATGGTGAAACGGATCGAGGTGGCGACCTCGCCCTCCGGGCCGACGGCGGGTTCAGGCACAAGGTCGGCAGAGGCCGGGCGAAAGCTTTCCTGATGGTAGCGGCTCATGTCGAAGCCGGCAGCCTCGAGGCTGGAGCTGACGAAATTCATGAACATGTCGGGGCCGCAGCAGAACACAGTGCGGTCGAGAAAATCATGGGCCAGCAGCGCGATCTTCGCCTTGTCGATGCGGCCGCGCAGGCCGGACCACAGCTCCATCTGGCCGCGCTCCTCGACGATGAAGCCGAGATTGAGGTTGGGCATGAAGCGGGCGAGATATTCAAGCTCGGAGCGGAAGACGATTTCCGATGGGCCACGGGCACAATTGATGAAAGAGATATCGGAAAGCGGTGCGACATCGCTCATGTAGCGCGTCATCGACATCATCGGCGTGATCCCGGAACCGGCCGAGATGAACAGGTACTTCTCGCCGGGATGGCGGATATGGGTGAAATCGCCGAGCGGCCCGAAGGCGCGGATACGCATGCCAGGCTTCAGGTTGTCGAACATCCAGCGCGTGCCGATGCTGTCCTTCTGCGCCTTGACAGTGACGGCGACCGAGAAAGGCCGCGTCGGGGTGGACGACAGTGTATAGGTCCGCATCAGCGGCTCCGGCCCGACCGGCAGTTCCAGCGTGACAAACTGGCCCGGCAGATAGCGAAACCAGTTGTCCTTGTCGGAGCGGAACGTGAAGGTCATCACATCGGGCGCCTCCGGCGTCACAGACAGGCATTCGAGCAGGTGCTGCCTGTCGCTCCAGGGCTGCATCTGGTCGAGGTGAAGGTGACGCGCTGTTCCCGCTACGCTCATGCTCAGGCCACGACCGAAAGCTTGGCTTGCTCGCCCTGCAGACGGCTGGTCATGAAATCAGCATACCATTCGACGAACTGCGCCACGCCGCCCTCGTGCAGCTCCGAATAAGGACCGGGCTCGTAGGCAGGGGAGTGAATGCCGAAAGCATTTTCCTCGACGATGCGGCGGTCCTGGTCGTTGGTCTCGGTCCAGACGTGGGTCAGTTCCTCGAGATTGTAGTCGACGCCCTCGACCGCATCCTTGTGGACCAGCCACTTGGTTGTGACGGCGGTTTCCTCGGCGTTGAGCGGCAGCACGCGGAAGGAGATCGCATGGTCCACCAGCATGTGGTTCCAGGTGGACGGATAGTGGAACAGCAGCATCGTGCCGATGTTGCTCATGGTGACGTCGTCCGAAAGCGGCTTCTTGACGGCGCGCTGGCCGGACATGGTGTAGCTCTCGGCACCCTCGATCAGCGGCATGCGGGCAACACGGAACTGGCCGGTCGGGTCCATCTTGAACTCGCTCGGCAGGCCGCCGGCCTCGCAATGCGCCCAGTGGGCAGCGATGACCGGATCGTCGCCGGCGCCCTGAACGCCGGTTGCCGTCGGAGCTTCCGGATAGGTGCGGCAAAGCTCGGGGTGGTTGGCGGCGCAGTGGTAGCACTCGCGGTTGTTTTCCCAGACCAGCTTCCAGTTGCCCTTCTCGATGATGGTGCTCTGGAAGGCGATCTTGGATTCGCTCAGGCGGTGCGGCATCATGTAGGGGGCGATGCTGTCGCGAACGGGCTGGAAATCAGGTGCTGTTTGCGCCAGCGAGATGAAGATATAGCCGGCCACGCTTTCGCAATGGATCGGCTTCAGGCCGTACTGGCTCTTGTCGAAGCTGTCGGCCATCTGGCGGGCGAACTGCAGCGAACCGTCGAGGTCATAGGTCCACTGATGGTAGGGACAGACGAGCTTGGCTGCAGAGCCGCGATCCGATGAGCAGACGCGCGAGCCGCGATGGCGGCAGCTGTTGTGGAAAGCGCGGATGACCTTGTCGCGGCCACGGACGATGACGATAGGATATTCGCCGACCTGGGCGGTGATGTAGTTGCCGGCACGCGGCACCTCGCAATCATGACCCATGAACAGCCAGTCGCGATAATAGATCATCTCCATATCGATCTTGAAATAATCCTGATCGATATAGAAGGGCTGCTCGAGGCTGAATCCCTCGCGGCGGTTCTTCAGCTGCCGCAGCATCGTGTTGCGAATATCCATCCTGATGTCCTCGTGCCTATCGCCGACCAGCGGGATAAAATGATAGGAGCGAGCCGAGATCGGCCTGCCCTGTGACCTTTCGACCGCCGACTGCGGCCCATTTCAAAACGCATTGCCTCAAACACCGCGCCAGCACGAGATTCGCCTGACGAGACATCATGCCGCCTTTCCGGACTTGCGACCAGAGGCGTTTTACCGACCCCGACCTCTTGCCGTTTTCGACCGCGCTGCCAGCAAAACGCTTCTTGCGGACGGTCTCCTGCGACCTTTCCCCATATAAACATCGCGCCCGATTACGACGTGGCTTCTATGCGACATAAGCACGGAAATTGACGACAGCGGAAAAGCCGCCCGAGATACGCATCGGTGGGGACTGCATGCATTGCAGAACAAGCGTTTACGACCGACGGAGAATAGAGGACGGAGACGCGCCGCTTCCGCATTCAAACCGACCTGGTAGCAAATGCCTGTTTGCGACATAAATGCGCTTGGCACGCCGCAAATACGTTTTAGCCTGAGATAGCGGGTGGAGCATCGTAGCAAAGGCGATTTCATGCGTTCTTAACGATGACAGCGTAGCCTGTAGGTACGATTTTGAACCGCGAGCGCGCAGCATGGCCAAGCTCAGATATTTCGATGCCAAGGCAGAAGCCGCAGTCCAGCCGCCAGCCCCGGCTGCCATCCACAGCGAGTTCCTGCGGACCGGCCGCATCACGCGCGAAAAGGACAGGCGGGAAAAAGACCGGCGCTATCTCAGCTACGATGCCGTCGCCGAGCGCACCGCACTCCTTCTGCAGGCCGCCGGCGAAAAGACGCACGAGCGGCTGAACGGCTTTCACAGGGCGATCCAATTTCCAAAACTAGTCTTTCACCGGACACTCGCCGAGAGGCCGCACCTCGGCTACTGCCACGTGACGGCGTCACGAACGCAGTTCGCCGAGTACAAGAATGTCAGCTGGGCCTTTTACATCGCCAATTTCTACGCCGAGATCGACGACAGCGAGTCCAGCTTCGTCAAGATCGACCAGCGGCATCCACGCATGTACTTCGCGGTCGCCGTCGAGCAGATTCAGAGCAACGATGACAAGGCTCTTGGCATCAACCGCGCCGTGCGCGGCAACGGCGTACTGTTTCGCACCGTCGATCCGCAAACGGCAATCCGCAACGTCTTGCTGCTTGGCGCCCGCAACGAACAACTCCGCGACATCATCCGCCAGCTTTGAGCGTAGGTGCATTGGGTGAGCGACCGCGCCGCCCCGGCCGCGTCGAACTCGGAAAGCCTCTTCAAGACCCCGGACTACAACCTCATGAGCGACCCGAGAGATAACCTGCTGGCTCACGGCCTGCTGAAGGTTGACGACAAGACCGAGATTTACTGGGAGAAATCGGGAAACCCCGACGGAAAGTGCGCCCTCTACCTGCACGGCGGACCGGGCAGCGGCCTCGGCTCGGGGAGCTACCGGGAGCTCTTCGATCCCGCAGGATACTGCCTTATCGGTATCGACCAAAGAGGATGCGGGCGTAGCCGACCGCTGGCGATCGACGATCTGAACGAACTCTCCGGAAACACCACACAGGCCTTGATAAGAGACATCGAGGCGGTGCGGCACCATCTTGCAGTGGAACGCTGGCTGGTCGCGGGGATCTCCTGGGGTTCGACTTTGGCTCTGGCCTATGCGCAGTCGCATCCGGACCGGGTTTCCGAGCTTGTTCTCATGGCAGTCACGACGACGAGCCGCGCAGAAGTCGACTGGATTACCGAAGGTGTCGGGTGCCTGTTCCCGGAAGCCTGGGATCAGTTCGAACGAGCCTCCGGGCGCACCGGAACCGAGCGACCCGTCGACGCCTACGCACGCAGGCTTGCTTCATCGGACGCGGACGATCGCAGGGCCGCCGCTCGTTGCTGGAACGACTGGGAGTCCACGCATGTCTCCCTCGATCCGAACTGGGCACCGCATCCCCGGCGTTTCGACGAAATACGTGCAGCAAACTTTGCAACTCTGGTCACCCATTACTGGGCCAATGACGGCTTCCTGCGGGGCGGCGATACTATTCTTGAAAGGATGGGCTCGATCCAGCATATCCCCGCCGTTCTGATCCACGGTCGCCGAGACTTCAGCGGACCGCTCGTAACGGCATGGCGGCTGCATCAAGCTTGGCCAAACAGCAGATTGCTCATTATCGAACAGGAAGGCCACGGCGGCCCGATGTCGAGAAAGGAAATGCGGCTCGCGCTTGATGCCTTTGCTTCAAGCAGGTGAGCCTAGCCTGTCGCCCTCGATTACGCCGATGAACTTTGGGTGACATTTCAGGAGGAAGATCGTTGCCGGCTACGGTGGCGCCGGATTGCATCACAACAGCGCCGTTGCCCGATGAGCTTTCCGGCGACATGGCCTTTGAGAACCAGATTTCCCTCATTCAGCAGATTGCGACCCACCTCGCCGGAAATGACGGCGTTTCCGCCGGCTTCGATGATCAGTCCGCCCGATAGCCTGCCGCGTGAAACCAGGTTGGCGCCCGGCTTCACGTAGGTGACGCCGCTGATCTCATTACGGATGACGGCATTGCCCGTTACGACGAAATCGCCTGTATGCCGGTTCATTGTGATTGTTCCTCTGAGGCAGCGTGGATCAAGCATCTGGTGAAATCCATGCTGGGATCATTGCTGCGACCAGCAAGGCGGCATTGGGCTTCGCCTTATCAAATTTGCTTGATGGCGGTTGGCGAGGGTTCCTGAATTAGAGCGATCGTCGCGGTTCGAACGACCCGGCGACCTCGTGGCACTTGCCCTCCACCACCGGAAAGGCCTAAGGACAGATCGATCAGGAAACGGGTCGGGCATGGCAGAGATTATCGACATCTTCCACGACAGGGACGGCGCGATTTTTCGGGCGTCGGCCTTGCTCGCCGACGGGTTTCCGGTCGCGTTGCCGACCGAGACCGTCTATGGGCTTGCCGCCGATGCGACCAATCCGGTGGCGATCACCCGTATCTACGAGACCAAAGGCCGGCCGAGCTTCAACCCGCTGATCTGCCACATGAGCGATCTTGCCATGGCGGAGAGGCACGCGGTGTTCGACCCGATCTCGCGCAAGCTGGCCGAAGCCTTCTGGCCGGGGCCGCTGACGCTGGTGCTGCCGTTGAAACCGGAAAGCAACATCCATGCGCTGGCGACCGCGGGCCTCGACAGTGTCGGCATCCGGGTTCCCGATGGCTTCGCCGCCGACCTTATCCGCGCCTTCGACCGACCTCTGGCGGCCCCGAGTGCCAACACATCCGGCCGGATCAGCGCCACCAGCGCTGCCCATGTCGAGTCCGATCTCGGCAGCAAGATCGAGCTCATTCTCGATGGCGGCGCCTGCGACGTCGGTGTCGAATCGACGATCGTCAAGATCGATAGCGGCGGCGGGATGCGGCTGCTGCGTCCGGGCGGGCTGACGGCGGAAGACATCGAGCGCGTGGCCGGCATTCCACTGACGCGCAAGGAAGGCGCTAGCCCGGCGATAGAGGCCCCCGGCATGATGGCCTCCCACTACGCCCCGCACGCAATGGTCAGACTGGACGCCACCGAGGTCACCGCCGGCGAGGCGCTGATCCGCTTCGGAAGCAAGCCGGTGGCTGGCGAGGAGGAAGCGTCCGTCATTTTCAACCTCAGCCCCTCCGGCGATCTCACCGAAGCTGCAGCCAACCTTTTCGACTTCATGAAACGTGCCGACGCCACGGGCGTTATCGGGATGGCTTTCACCACCATCCCGGAAGACGGTCTCGGCGAAGCGATCAACGACCGGCTGCGCCGCGCCGCGGCACCCCGCGACTAGACCAGAGTTTCCGAGTAAGACAAGGACCAGCACGCATGGCCACCCCCTCTCCCGCCCTGCTCGACCGCTTTGCTGCCATCGTCGGCGCTGCCCATGTCTTGCGCGAGGCGGCCGACATCGCCCCTCGCCTCGTCGAAAATCGCGGGCTCTATCATGGCGCCTCGCCGCTGGTGCTGAAGCCCGGTTCGGTCGAGGAGGTCTCGGCCATTCTGAAGCTTGCCTCCGAAACGGGAACGGCGATCGTACCGCAGACGGGCAATACCGGCCTCGTCGGCGGCCAGACGCCGCGCGACAACGGCGCCGATGTGATCGTCTCGCTGGAACGGATGAACCGCATTCGCGAGGTCGATCCGGTTGCCGGGATCATGGTGGTCGATGGCGGCTGCATCCTTGCCGACGTGCAGAAGGCAGCAGAGGATTGCGGCCGTCTGTTTCCGCTGTCGCTCGGTTCGGAAGGATCATGCCGGATCGGCGGCAATCTCGCCACCAATGCCGGAGGCACGGCCGTGCTTGCCTATGGCAACATGCGCCAGCTCTGCCTCGGCCTCGAAGTCGTGCTGCCGACCGGCGAGATCTGGAACGGGCTGCGGCGGCTGAAAAAGGATAATACCGGCTATGACCTGCGTGACCTGTTCATCGGCGCCGAGGGCACGCTCGGCATCATCACCGGCGCGGTCCTGAAACTTTTTCCGCAGCCGCTGGGGCATCAGGTCGCCTTTGCCGGCATCCGGTCGGTCGAGGATGCGCTGTCGCTGTTCAGGAATGCATCCGGTCTTTGCGGTCCGGCGCTGACCGGCTTCGAGCTGATGCCGCGCATTGGCGTCGAGTTCACCGTCCGCCATATCGACGGCGTGCGCGATCCGCTGGAGACCGTCCACCCGTGGTATGTGCTGATCGACATCTCCACCTCGGATTCAGCCGAAACCGCCGAGCGGATGATGTCGGCGCTGCTGGAACAGGGTTTCGAGGCCGGGCTGGTGCAGGATGCGACGATCGCCAGCTCTCAGGCGCAGCAGAAGGCCTTGTGGCACATGCGCGAAAGCATGTCCGGCGCCCAGAAGCCCGAGGGCGGCTCGATCAAGCACGACGTGTCGGTGCCGGTGTCGCAGATCCCTGCATTCATGCACGAGGCGGAGCAAGCTGTCATGGCGGCCATGCCGGGCGCCCGCATCTGCGCTTTCGGCCACATGGGCGACGGCAATATCCACTACAACATCTCGCAGCCTGTCGGGGCCGACAAGGCGGAATTCATCGGTCGCTGGCGGGAGATGAACCGGATCGTCCACGGGCTGGTGATGAAGCACGAGGGCTCCATCTCGGCGGAGCACGGCATCGGCCAGCTGAAGCGGGACGAGTTGGCATCGATCCGGCCGGAGATCGAAATGGAACTGATGCGCCGGATCAAGAAAAGCTTCGACCCTGCCGGGATCATGAACCCCGGCAAGGTCGTGGTGGTCTAGCGGCCGGCGACGCAGACGCGCCGCCGCCTGTTGCTCAATCCATGTCGTCTTGCGGCGGCATCGGCGTGGCGTTGCGGTTGCCGGAGATGATCTCGCGCTTGCCGACGTGGTTGGCGGGGCCGACGAGGCCTTCCTTTTCCATGCGCTCGACGAGCGAGGCGGCGCGGTTGTAGCCGATGCCGAGGCGACGCTGGATGTAGGAGGTCGAGCACTTCTTGTCGCGCATGACGACCTTGATCGCCTGCTCGTAGGTGTCGTCGCTATCCTCGGAACCCATGGCGCTCTTGTCGAACACGGCGCCGCCGTCTTCTTCCTCTTCCTCGTCCTCTTCACCGGCAGTGACGGTATCCAGGTATTCCGGACGGCCCTGCATCTTCAGGTGGGCCACGACCTTCTCGACTTCCTCGTCGGATACGAAGGGACCGTGGACGCGCGAGATGCGGCCGCCACCCTGCATATGCAGCATGTCGCCCTGGCCAAGCAGCTGCTCGGCACCCTGCTCGCCGAGGATCGTGCGGCTGTCGATCTTCGAGGTGACCTGGAAGGAGATGCGGGTCGGGAAGTTGGCCTTGATCGTGCCGGTGATGACGTCGACCGACGGGCGCTGGGTTGCCATGATCAGGTGGATGCCTGCGGCACGGGCCATCTGCGCCAGACGCTGGATGGCGCCTTCGATTTCCTTGCCGGCGACCATCATCAGGTCGGCCATCTCGTCGACGATAACGACGATGTAGGGCATTCGGGCCAGATCGAGTTCCTGGCTCTCTTCCGTCGGTGCGCCCGTGGTGCGGTCGAAACCGGTCTGGACGGTGACGAGGATCGTCTCGTCCTTTTCGCGGGCAATGGCCACGCGGGCATTGTAGCCGTCGATGTTGCGGACGCCGAGGCGCGACATCTTGCGATAGCGATCCTCCATCTCGCGCACGGCCCATTTCAGCGCCAGCACGGCCTTCTTCGGATCGGTAACGACAGGCGTCAGCAGATGCGGGATGCCGTCATAGACGGAGAGTTCGAGCATCTTCGGGTCGACCATGATCAGGCGGCATTCTTCCGGCGTCATGCGGTAGAGCAGCGACAGGATCATCGTGTTGATGGCAACTGATTTGCCGGAGCCGGTGGTGCCGGCGACGAGCAGATGCGGCATCTTCGCAAGTTCGGCGATAACGGGTTCGCCGCCGATGGTCTTGCCGAGGCCGAGCGCCAGCTTGAAGCTGCTCTGGGCAAAATCTTCCGATTCGATCATCTCCCGGAAGTAGACGGTTTCGCGCGTTGCATTCGGCAGTTCGATGCCGATGACGTTGCGACCGGGCACGACGGCGACACGGGCAGACAGCGCCGACATCGAGCGGGCGATATCGTCGGCAAGGCCGATGACGCGCGAGGATTTGACGCCGGGGGCCGGCTCGAATTCATAGAGGGTGACGACCGGACCGGGGCGAACATGGATGATCTCGCCCTTGACGCCGAAGTCTTCCAGCACGTTTTCGAGAAGGCCGGCATTCTGCTCCAGGGCTTCCTGGGTCATGATGACGCCGACCCGTTCCGGCGGCTCCTGCAGCAGTTCGCGCGGCGGCAGCTCGTATTCGCCGTCACTGGCAACAGAGACCGGGCGCCATTCCATCGGCGCGGGGCTGACCGGGCGGTCGCTGCGGGTCGCGACCGGGATGCGGCGGCTCGGTGCAGCATCGACAACGCCAGCCTTCGGGGCGGGAGCAACGACCTGCGCGGCCGGGGCCTGCTTTGCCGGGGCTGCAACTGTGGCTGGCTTGGGCAGAACGACGGCAGCGACGACCGGAGGTGCGGCAACGGTTGCCGGCGCCAGCGGTGTCAGGACGATAGGCTCGGCGACTTCGTTCGGCTGGACGACTGCAGCCTCCGGCACTGGCACGACCGGCGCCGGTGTGGCTGCGCGGCCGGAGGGCTGCCAGTCGATGATGCGGTAGAGCGATGTCGCCGATTGTTGCGTCGTCTCGATCGGTGGAGCGGACATCGGAGGCGCAACGAATGCCGGTGCCGTTGCTGCTACCGGGGGAGCGAGTTCGCCGTCGAAAGGCATGACGTCCCAGAAGGCAAAGTCCGACAGGTTGGCCAGATGCGAGGCCAGCTGCGCCTGCGGCACGACGGCGACGGGCTGGCGCTGCCAGGCGGTCAGCGGTGGAACAGGCGTGGATGCCGGCGTGAAGATATCCTCGACGAGCCTGTTGTTCCATGGCATCGGCGTAGCAGGGCGCGGCGTCTCGATCTGGCGCGGTGTTTCCACGCTCGTGCGTGCAGCCTCGGCAGGTTGCGACGTTGCTGGTGCCTCGGGGCTGATGATGGCTTGTTTGACTGCGGTCTGTTGGATGGTCTGCTCCGTCTCGTTAACGTCCGAGTCCGGCGATTTCTTGCGGCTGATCAGACTTTCGGGTGTCCGCGTGAAACGGACATTCGGTGCCAGCGAAAAGGCAGTCTGCCAATCCTGTACGGCATCGGCTGGCACCAGGGGTGGCACCAGCGGCATATTGGTGCGACCGGTCGGGGAAAGGCCTGCTTCCGGAGCAGCGACCGGCGTTACCTGTGGCTGGCGCAATTGCGCCGCCTTCAGCTGGTCGGCGCGCTGCTGGTGGGCGATTTCGGATCGGCGCTTGGCTTCGCGCGCCTGGATCAGCTTCTGCTCCAGGTAGGCCCGGCGCTCGGCGATCTGCTGGGCTTCCCGCAGTTCCGCTTCGGCACGTTCGGCGTCGGCATGGACGTCCCGCTGGAAATCCGTTTCGCCGTTGGAAAAGTTGGTTTTGGAAAAACGCATAAGACCTGCAATCCAGTCATTGATTGGCCGATAGCTACCCCAATCGAATAGGCCAGGGACGGTTAATAAGTTCCTTCCGAATTGGTGGCAGTTTGAAGGGCTGGATGCAAAAACTCATGTTTTGCGGGCTTTTTGGCTGGCTGGCACAGATAAATATTTTAGCCGCCATCGACGCCAAGGCAGGTCCTGACGACTGCGGCATGCACGGTCGGCGCGGGCGTTCCGTTGCGATCAGGAAGTCGAAAGCTGGGCGATGGAGAGCAGCGTATCGGCGCTGATGCCGATAGACTTCGAAGACCCCTGGAGGATCGACAGGGCCGACGAGGAGGTGCTGCCGGTATTGTTCTGCAGATCGTATTCGACCGAGAAGCGCTCCAGCAGCTTGTTCAGTTTCGTTGGATCGCGAAGATCGTCAACGTTGACGAATTTCTTCAGCAGCGTCGCCTGGTCGTCGACGTTCATCGACGAAATCGCGCTCGGCAGGCTGAAAGTGGTGGTGATGACCGAATAGAGCGCCGTGTCGGACATGATGTCGTAGACGGAATTGATATTCGGTGCCTGGCGCTGGAAATAGAGGGCAAGGCGCGTGCCGGGGTTGTTGTCGCCTTCCTGCGATTCGAGGGTCTGGTGCAGGTAGAGTTCGTTGGTGGCGTCGAGTGCGCCCTTGTTCTGGGCGCTGCCGAGCTTGGTATCGACCATGGTGCCGTTGGTGCCGAAGTTGAAAGCTTCGACAATGTCCTTGAACTGGGCACCGGCGGTGGTGTTGAGGAAGCTTTTCGAATTGTCGGGGTCCGACGCAAAGGCCTTTTTCAGTGTGTCTGTTGTCACCTTCTTGGGATCGATACCGCTGGCCTTGAGGATGAAGTCGGTAAGCTTCGGGTCGGCCAGAAGGTCTGAAACGCTCGTCACCTTGGCGATGTTGGTGGTAAAGTAGGTGGCATCCTTCTTGACGGTGGCCGTTGCCGCCGTCAGTGCCGAACCCGTCAATCCGCGTCGCGTCTCGGTTGAATATTCAGAGATGTAGCTGTTGACTTGAGTCGTCGAGAGCGCCGTCACCTGCGGCTTGATCGTGCCGGCGCTGTCGAAATTGAAAGCCTTGGCGAGCTTGACGAAGCGATCGTCCTTCAGCGTGTTGACATAGCTTTTCGGATCATAGGGATCGCTCTCCATGATCTTCTTCATCTGCGCCTTGGAAATCTCGTTTTCGCCGATCCCGTAGGAGCGCAGCGCCATCTGGTAGAGTTCCGGCAGATTATCGTTGGTTGTGCTGGAGTCAGCCGTCGCATTGCTGGCAAAGAACTCGTTGATATTCTTGACCTTGGCGATGCGGGTCTCGTAGTTCGCCACGGCATCCGCCTCCGCCGTGGTCTGCTCCGACTGGTAGTTGGCTGAAAATGCCGTGGTCGCTGCAGCCAGCTGCGTGGAGGTTTGCGCCACGGTGCCGGAGGCCACCGTCCCGTCGGACTGGAAGTTGAACTGGGCGACCACGCCCGAAAAGCCGACGAGCTTGGCGTAGGTGGGGTCTTCCACCGACGTCTCGAGATCGTATTTGAGCGTGTTGTCCGACGCCTGCGCATCCAGCGACTGCAGGTTGTAGGCGATCTTGACGTAGTCGAACAGGCGCGTATCCGAGGTCAGGTCCTCGACCGACGTCACCGAGCCGATATGCGCCTTGTAGTAGGCAGCATCGTCAGCTGCGGCGACGGAGGTGACGAATGACGGGACGGTGGTGTTGTAGGCCTCCATGACGGCAGCCTTCTGGCTGAACGTCTGTATCTGGCTGGTATAGTTGGCGGCGTAGTTTGTCGATGTGGTGCTGATCTGGTCGGCGGTCTGGGCAGACGCGCCCGTTGCGACAGTGCCGTCGCTGCCGAAATTGAACTCGGTCAGCACGCTCGTCAGGCCGTTATCCGAAGCGGTTCCGGGGTCCTTCACGGAGGCCACGAACTTCGCACCCGTGAGCGACGGATCGATGCCGTAGGCCGTCTTCACGTAATCGAACAGCCGTGGATCGGACACCAGCTGGTCCACCGATGTAACCGTGCCGATATTGGCCTCGTAGTAGCTCTTGTCCGCATCCGGCGTGGTGGTGGCGATCGATCCGTCGGCATTGAAGCTGAACTGCGCCGCCATCGCCTTGTCGGCGGCGCTGCCGTTGACGTTGACGAAGCTGTTCGGATCCGACACGTCGCTGGTCAGCATCGACTTCAGGAAGCTGTTCGAAATATTGGTCGGGTCGATGCCGTAGCCTTTCAGCACATAGTCCCTGAGATCGGTATCGCTGAGGAAGTCGTCGACATTCTTGACCGAGCCGATGGCCGCGTCATAGGCGTCGCTGGCAGTCTTTGCCGCCGTTTCTTCGTCGGTGAAGGATTGCTGGTAGAGGCCGATGGCCGCATCCGTCGTGTCAGACGAAGTCGATGTCGACGTCGAACCGAACATCGTCGTCAGGGTGTCGCTCGATTGCGCCGTCGTCGCGGTAGAAGCGCCGAAATTGAATGCTGCCGCAATGGCCTTGTATTTCGGGTCGTTCAGGCGATTGGCAAAGCTGCTGCTGTCGCTGAGGTCGCTGGTCAGCACCTGCTTCATGAACGCCTTGGCGTAGGTGAAGTCCTCCAGCCCGTACGACTTCATCGCGTAGCTGTAGAGCTGGTAGTTGTCCATCAGGTCGTCGACGGTTTTCACCTTGCCGATATTGGCATTGTAGTAGTCGACTTCCCGCTTCGTCGTCGGCTGGGAGGCAACGCGCGCAAGGGTCGACGTCATGTTCTTTGTATCGAGCGTGTAGCTCAGATAGGTCGATGTCATCTACGCGCACCTTGAAGTCTACACTCGAGACCGTTTTCGAATCTTGCCGATTATCGCCCCCAAACCTTACCCGGGACTTTACATCGGCCGCCACGACGCTGCGCCGGAGTGGCACGACGCGCATCGGCACATATTCATATTATGGAAACCCTGGCGACTTCGTTTTTGCTAACCATTTGACGACGCAAACTTTTCTTAACCGCAATTTTTAAGCTGTCTGGAAGGGGGTGCGCCTAGTCTCGGGTCATCGAGAGGGCGAAAGTTCTCCGTCAAGAAGACCGGAAAACCGGCTCTCATGATAAGACAAGGGTAGAAAACGATGACCAATACCGTCCTTAAGCCTGTCTGGGCCGGAACGACACTGCGGCTCGATCCAAACCGCTTCCCGCAGCATGTCAGCTATGCCATGCGCGGTGCTACCGGCGACGTGACGATCACCATCGACTCCCGCGGTGCCGTGCTGCGCAAGGTGCTGCCATCGAGCGGACTGCCGCTTTCGATTGCCCTGCCGAAGCGCGCCTTCAAGGGCGTTGCCGCCCGGGCCATCGACCATGGCGACGGCGAAGTGACCGTGACGCTCGAACTGCACCATGACGATCCGGATCTCTGCATCCCGCTGCTCGTCGCCCATGATCTCAGCGACATCGCTGCCGACTGGCGCACATGGTCCGAAGCCTTCAATATCCCGATGATGATGGTCGAAGCGGATGGCGTCGCTCGCCTGCTCGAAGATCATCTCGGCGGTGTGCGTACCAACGAAACCCAGCCGCGCCGCCGCCATTCGTTCTTTGCCGACAGACGCCCCCGCTTCCTGGTTCGTCGCATATCGGGCAAGATGGGCGTCACACTCAAGATCGCCGGTCGCGAGATCATCGCCCGCGACTGAGGATCAAGTCCCCCTCCCCTGAAACCCGGCGCCTGCGCCGGGTTTTGCGTTTTATCCGGGGGTGGAAAGCGCCATGGACAACAGCAAGCCGGCAAAGATGATGGCGCCCACCCTGCCGTTCGAGCGGAACAGGATCAGGCACTGTGGCGCGTCTTCGATATCGAGGACGACGATCTGGTAGGCAAACATGCCGCCGGCGATGACAAGGCCAAGAAATGCGATGAGACCTGCGCCGGCCAGCGCGAAGGCAAGGAACATCAGCACCAGCGCCGCGCCATAGAGGCCCACGAGCCATACCTTCGTCTTTTCGCCGAACAGTCGCGCCGTCGAGCGGACGCCGATCAGTTCGTCGTCCTCCTTGTCCTGATGGGCATAGATGGTGTCGTAGCCAATGGTCCAGAGAATAGCGGCGATGTAGAGCAGGATCGGCGGCAGCGACAGGCTGCCGAAGATGCCGGCCCAGCCCATCAGCGCGCCCCAGGAAAAGGCAAGCCCGAGGAAGAACTGCGGCCAGTCGGTAAAGCGCTTGGCAAAGGGGTACACCGCCACCAGTCCCAGCGACAGCAAGCCGAGGCCCACACAGAACCAGTTGAACTGCAGGAGAACGAACAGTCCGACGAGAGCCTGCAATGCAATGAATATCTTTGCCTGCTTGCGGCTGACACGGCCTGACGGCAAAGGCCGCGAGCGGGTGCGCGCCACGGAAGCATCGATATCGTGATCGATGAGATCGTTGAACGTGCAGCCGGCACCGCGCATCGCCACCGCGCCGATGAAATAGAGGATGAGATGGTAGAACAGCAGCGGACCGACGAACTCGCCCAGCGTCAAGGCGGCATTGGCGGCCAAGGTCACCGACCAGAAGCACGGCCATAGCAGCAGCTGCCAGCCGATCGGCCGGTCCCAGCGTGCCAGCTGGGCATAGGGCCACAGCCAAGGCGGCAATGCCCTGTAGACGAAGTTATCGGATGGCGCATCGGCGACTCGGTCGCGGAAATCGTGGCTGTTGCTCATGGGAAATGTCTAGAACATTTCAGCGTTTCACGGAAATGCGAAAATGTTGGACCTATCTGCTCTCACGCACTTCCAGACGCAAAACTGCCAAGCACTTTCGCCGAACTGTTCCGACGGGCGCCTTATCAGTTCAGCGTGAAGCCGAAGCGGTAGGTGGCGGACAGGCCGATGACGAGTTGGTTTTTGTCGCCGCGTTCACGCACCAGGCTGCTGTCGGCTGCAGGACCCTTCAGCCGCTGGTATTCCACGAAGGAGCTGGTGCTCAAATTCTTGGTTGCCTGCCAGGTCAGCGCACCGCCGACACCGACGGATTTCAGGCCGCCGCCGGGATTGTAGCGATCGAGCCCGCTGGCCGCCGATTCCTTGCCGTCGACACCGTAATAGGTATCGAAATAGTTCGCCGTCGCGAAGGTTGCCCTCGGTCCACCGGAGAGCCGCAGATCAGGGGCGATGTCGGTGAAGGCATCAACCGCCACATCGGCAACGATGCCGTTATGGGCGCGGATACCCTGGCGCACTTCGGCACGGGCGCGGATCCAGTCGGTCGGGTAGACCTCGACGAAGCCACCGGCCTCTGCGCCCCATTTGACATCCTTCAGCCCGCGCAGTTCACGCCCGTCGCTCGAATCCCGGCTCGGCACAAACTTGCCGACGATGCCGGCCCGAAATGTCCCGGTATCGAGCAATGCAAAAGCCGGATTGTCGTTGCGCGAGGTAAATCGCGGCGCAGGTCCTTGCTTGCCGAAGGAGATCAGCGGCGAAAACTGTAACTTGTTGTGCTTGGCGCCCTCGAATTTGGGACCGACGAAGCCGGCAGCGCCGACGCTGACATACCAATCGCCGGACCACCAGGCACGACCGTCGCCAGCCGTGGCGGCCCCTGCCATTGTCGCAAAAAATCCAAACGAAATCAGCAGACTCGAGGTCTTGGCCATGGGAAATCCTACTACGCAATACAAAGGCAAGAGCCCGGAATGCCTAAACTTATCCGGATCGCATTACCACTTGCTTAACCAAGCGCCGACCCTGTTCGCCCGCAGACAGTCATGGCAAGGACGCGGGGATCAGAACACGACCTTTTCCAACGGTGCGCGGCGAGCTTCGAATTCCTTCAGCCTAGCCTCGTTTTCGGCAATGTAATTCCGGTTGTCGGGAACCGCGAACTGGTCCTTGGCGATCTGGATCTGGAAGATGAAAAGCTGCTCCCAGCGGAAGGCCATCTCCGAACCTGCCAGGTAGAACTCCCACATCCGGAAGAATTTCTCGTCATAGAGGGCGACGGCTTCCTCCTTGCGGGCGATGAAACGTTCTCGCCAGTGACGCAGCGTATAGGCGTAATGCATCGGCAGGATTTCGATGTCCTTGACCAGCAGGTTGGCCTTTTCCAGAGCCGGCGTCGTCTCGGCCAGAGACGGGATATAGCCGCCGGGAAAGATGTATCTCTCGATGAAGGCGTTGGTGGAGAAGCTTGGCCTCGGGCGACCGATGGAATGGAGCACCATCACCCCGTCATCGGCGAGCAACTCGGAGACCTTGCTGAAGAACTTGCGATAATTGCCGATGCCGACATGCTCGAACATGCCCACCGAGACGATGCGGTCGAACTTGCGTCCGCTGAGGTAGCGATAATCCTGCAGTTCGAAACGCACCCGGTCGGAAAGGCCGCGCTTTGCAGCGCGCGCGCGCGACACCTTAAGCTGCTCCTCGCTGAGCGTGATGCCGGTGAAATCGACATTCTCCGTCGATTCCGCCAGGTACATCCCCATTCCACCCCAGCCGGAGCCGATCTCGAGCACGGACTGACCGGGCTCGAGCCGCAGCTTGGCAGCGATATGGCGCTTCTTGGCGAGCTGGGCTTCGTCGAGACCGATGCCCGGCGGCTCGAAATAGGCGCAGGAATACTGCCAGTCCTCGTCGAGGAAGAGGTCGAAAAGCTTGGCCGAGAGATCGTAGTGGTGGGCGACATTGTGCTTGCTGCGGTTGACCGGCAGGCGGCTCTTCAGCTGCTGCCAGGCAATGCGGCCGATCAGCTTCATGGCGATCTTGAGATCGAACAACTCGTCCGTGGTGTTGAGCTTCACCAGCGACAGGAAATCATAGATGTCGCCCTGTTCGAGGATGAACCGGCCTTCCATGAACATTTCGCCGAGCTTCAGCGTCGGATCTGTGGCGATGGCGTCCTCCGCCTCGCGGTCGGCGGTGCGCACCGCAACTGTCTGGCCGGTGCCATCACCGAGCAGATGCGTCTCGCCGTTGGAGAGCGTGATCTGAAGGGAGCCTTTGCGGATAATTTTGGTGACAAGAGCAAGCAGTGACGACGCCATGACGCCTCGCAATCATATGACAGACAATCAGGAAACATTATCCCCTCAAGATAGTCTGGCAAGCTTACGAACGGCGGTACAGGCACTCCGGCACGAACATTGCCGCAGTGTGACATTCTTGCAAATATATAAGCTAAGTGACTATTTTCGCTTGAGCGCATCGGCGAGCGCCGCGCCGAAGCTGCCCTGCGTCTGCGGTGCCGGGCGATTGCCCTGCTGCTTTGCGGGCATCACCCGCGTTTCGGGACCGCTACGGTTCTCCCGGGCCGGTGGCGCGGCGTCATCGCCGGCGTCCTTGCGCATGCTGAGGGCGATGCGCTTGCGCTTGGCATCGATGTCGACGACGCGGACTTTCACGACGTCGCCGGCCTTCACCACCTCATGAGGATCCTTCACGAAACGGTCCGCCAGCTGCGAGACGTGAACCAGACCGTCCTGGTGTACGCCGATATCGACGAAGGCGCCGAAGGCCGCGACATTGGTAACAGTGCCCTCCAGCATCATGCCTGGCTTTAGGTCGCTGATTTCGTTGACACCCTCGGCAAAGGTTGCCGTCTTGAAGCTCGGGCGCGGGTCACGGCCGGGTTTTTCGAGCTCGGCCAAGATATCGCGCACGGTCGGCAGGCCGAAGCGTTCATCGACGAAGGCGCGTGGATCGACCGCCTTCAGCGCGGCGCTGTCACCCATCAAGCTGCGCAGGTCGCGACCGCAGGCGGCGACAATCTTCTTGGCGACGCCATAGGCTTCCGGATGCACCGAGGAGGCGTCGAGCGGCTCCTTGCCGCCGGTGATGCGCAGGAAGCCGGCGCATTGCTCGAAGGCCCGGGGCCCAAGCCGCGCGACCTTCAGGAGATCGCGCCGGGTTTCGAAACGTCCGGCCTCGTCGCGGTGGCGGACGATGGATTCTGCAATCGCCGCACCAAGGCCTGAAACGCGGGCAAGCAGCGGCGCCGAGGCCGTGTTGAGATCGACACCGACGGCATTCACTGCATCCTCGACGACGGCATCCAGCGAGCGCGACAGCTTCTGCTGGTCGACATCATGCTGGTACTGGCCGACGCCGATCGATTTCGGCTCGATCTTGACCAGTTCGGCCAGCGGATCCTGCAGCCGCCGGGCAATCGATACTGCGCCGCGCAACGTCACGTCGAGATTCGGGAACTCCAGGGCTGCCGCTTCCGATGCCGAATAGATCGAGGCGCCCGCTTCGGAAACGATGACCTTGGTAGGCTTGGCGCCGGGCAATTCGAGCAGCATGTCGCTCACCAGCTTTTCGGTTTCCCGGCTGCCGGTGCCATTGCCGATCGAGATCAGCTCGACCTTGTGCTTGACTGCCAGCGCGGCGAGCGTCGCCAGCGTACCGCGCACATCGTTGCGCGGCTGGAAGGGATAGACGGTGGCGGTCTCGAGCAGCTTGCCGGTGGCATCGATGACGGCAACCTTGACGCCCGTGCGGATGCCGGGGTCGAGACCCATGGTGGCGCGAGCGCCGGCGGGTGCTGCGAGCAGCAGGTCCTTGAGATTGCGCGCAAATACGTGGATCGCCTCCTGCTCGGCCCGTTCACGCAGCTCGCGCATCAGGTCGAGCGACAGCGACATCGACAGTTTGACGCGCCATGTCCAGCTTGCGACCTCCATCAGCCAGCGGTCGCCGGGCTTCTGGGCGCCGATCTCGTAGGCCGTGGCGATCATCCGCTCGACCGGCTTGAAGGGTGACGCAAGATCGGCGTCGATCTCGATCGTCAGCGTCAGCATCTCCTCGTTCCAGCCGCGCAGCATGGCGAGAGCCCGATGGCCGGGAGCCGTTGCCCAGCGCTCGGTGTGATCGAAATAGTCGGAGAACTTCGCGCCGGCCTCCTGCTTGCCATCGACGACCTTGGCGCGCAGCTGGGCATTCTGACGCATATGGGCGCGCAAGGTCTTCAGGAGATCGGCATTTTCGGCGATGCCCTCGGCAATGATGTCGCGGGCACCCTCGAGCGCCATCTTCACATCGGTCACCTCGTTGGCGACATAGCCCTCGGCAAGCTGCGCGGGTTCACGGCTGCGATCCTTCAGGATTGCCTCCGCCAATGGCCCTAGACCGCGCTCGCGGGCGATCTCGGCGCGGGTGCGGCGCTTCTGCTTGAACGGCAGGTAGATATCCTCGAGCTCGGCCTTCGTGGTTACGCCTGCGATCTTGCGCTGCAGCTCGTCGGTCATCTTGCCCTGGCTGGTGATGCTGTCGCTGATCGAGGCGCGCCGTGCCTCGAGCTCGCGCAGGTAGACGAGCCGCTCGGCCAGCGTCCGCAACTGCCCGTCATCCAGCCCGCCGGTCACTTCCTTGCGGTAGCGGGCGATGAACGGCACCGTCGAGCCCTCGTCGAGAAGGCCGACCGCCGAAACCACCTGCTCAGGCCGGGCATTGATCTCGGCGGAAATGATTGCTGCGATGGAGCGGATGTCTGCGGCCATGGGGATCTCTGCGTTGCGTCTGATTGCGGCGACCATAGTCCGAGAAAGCGGCAAGGCAATGATCTCAGTCGGTGCTTCTGGTGGACTCCACAGGAATTGCCGCTTGACCTTTGCGGCAGGGCTGCTTAACCGCCAAGTTCTGGCAACAAAGGGGCAGGCGATGAAAGTTCTGTTGATCGGATCGGGCGGACGCGAGCATGCGCTGGCCTGGAAGCTGGCGCAATCGCCGCTGCTGACCAAGCTTTACGCCGCTCCCGGCAATCCCGGCATCGCCGAGCATGCAACGCTGGTGGCCGTCGATACCGAAGACAACGACGCCGTTGCCGCCTTCTGCCTCTCGGAAGCCATCGATTTTGTCGTCGTTGGCCCCGAGGCGCCGCTGGTTGCGGGGCTTGGCGACCGCTTGCGCGAGGCCGGCATCGCCGTCTTCGGCCCGTCCGCTGCTGCTGCGCAGCTCGAGGGTTCCAAGGGTTTCACCAAGGACATCTGCGCCCGCTACAATATCCCGACCGGCGCCTACCAGCGTTTCGACGATGCCGGCAAGGCGAAGGCCTATATTCTCGCCGAGGGCGCGCCCATCGTCGTCAAGGCCGATGGTCTTGCTGCCGGCAAGGGCGTCACCGTGGCGATGACGCTGGACGAGGCGATTGCTGCTGTCGACGACTGTTTCGACGGCGCCTTCGGGTCGGCGGGTGCGGAAGTCGTCGTCGAAGCCTTTCTCGATGGCGAGGAAGCAAGCTTCTTCTGCCTCAGCGACGGAACTCACGCTTTGGCGCTGGCCACCGCCCAGGACCACAAGCGCGTCGGCGACGGCGATACCGGCCCGAACACCGGCGGCATGGGAGCCTACTCGCCAGCCGCAGTGATGACGCCCGAGTTGATCGAGCGGACGATGAAGGAGATCATCGAGCCGACGATGCGCGGCATGGCCGAAAGTGGCATGCCGTTTTCCGGCGTGTTCTTTGCCGGCCTGATGATCACCGCCAAGGGGCCGGAACTGATCGAATACAATGTCCGCTTTGGCGATCCAGAATGCCAGGTGCTGATGATGCGGCTGAGAAGCGATCTTCTGCCGCTGCTGCTCGCTTGCGCCAACGGCACGCTCGACAAGGTGACCGCCGAATGGAGCGACGATGCGGCGCTGACCGTCGTCATGGCCTCGAAGGGGTATCCCGGGACTTATGCGAAAAACTCCGTCATCGCCGCCCTGCCCGCAGACAGCGACAGTGCGAAGGTGTTTCATGCCGGGACAGCTTTGAAGGACGGTGTGCTGGTGGCGACCGGAGGCCGGGTGCTCGGGGTGACGGCATTGGGCAGCAGCGTCGGCGAGGCCCAGAAGCGCGCCTATTCGCTTTCAGAGCAGGTGGTCTGGGACAACGGCTTCAGCCGCACCGATATCGGCTGGCGGGCAATCGAGCGCGAAAAGGCCTGACTGGACGGCCCTTTTCTACCCCAAATCCGCGTTTCCGATAAAGTTTTACCGATTCCGCTGACCGGATGGAAACAAAGGCGCGCTAATCTCTTCGCAGTATCCGATGGAGAGTTTCATGCGTCCCACGATCCTGAGTGCAGCATTCGTTTTGATCAGCAGTTCAGCCATGCTGATCTGCGGCTCCGCATCTGCATCGTCGTTCCTGACGCTCGACGGCGCGACGCGCACCAGCGGCGACAGCATCCAGTCGAAGGTCTGCGTCGATTGCGCGCCGATCAAGCAGGCGGTCGCCAAGAAAAGCTATGTGGTTCCCGAACTGCCGGTGGGGACGCAGACGACCGTGGTGCGCCAGATCAACGGCGAGCAGAAGGTCGTCCGCACCGAAGCCTGGCTGGGCGGATCGCCGGTCGTATTCATCAGTAAGGCGTCGCCGGAAGCACTGGCCGCAGCCGGGGTATCGCCTGACGGCATCGATCGCAGTGCGATGACGGCAGCGATCGCCGCAGCCACGCCGCTGACCAAGCCTCTCGACACCTCGGATTTCCAGTTGCGCCTTCAGTAGCCCGCTCATTCCCCTCCCCATCGAACTCCAGTCGATAGGGGTGCGCCGAAAGGCAGAAAGATGCGTCCCTGAAGAGAAGCAGGGGCGCATTTTTGTTTTTCGCAGATGCCGAGAGATATTCGCCCTCACCGCCGTTTCTCGCAGCATTCGGGGCTGAAAACTCTCGGATGCGCCGTTACGGTGACAATCACCTCTGTTAATGCCGATAAAAGCCCTAAATATGGACAGCTTTAAAGCATTGTTAGGTGAACGCGATGCAACTTCGCCGTACCGGAAGCAGCATGTGACTTCAGCAGCAACAGATGCGCCATGATCGACGGCGCAGGATCAAGCGGTAGGATACCGCACCGGGATAATCGAACCTATTCCGTTGCGAGGCCTGATGAAGAACCTGCGAATTTCGACCCAGCTGATGATGCTGGTTACCGGCCTGATGATCGCCTTTGCTGGCGTCACCTATTATCAAATCCAGAGTTCTGCGGCAGCCATCTACCACGAGCGCTACGCACTGCTGCGCACGCAGGTCGAGTCCGGGCTGTCTATCCTCCAGCAATATTACGATCGGGAAAAAGCCGGCACGCTGACGCACGAGCAGGCGCAGGCGCAGGCATTCGACGAGCTTTCGCATATCCGTTTCGAACCGGATGGATACCTCTTCGGCTATGACGACGACGTCGTCCTCAAAATCCACTACGATCCTTCCAAGGTCGGGCTGAGCAACAAGGGCAAGCCGGATCCGAAAGGCAACATGTATCGCGACGAACTCGTCAAGGTCGGAAAGGCCGGCGGTGGCGTCGTCGATTTCTACGGACCCAAGCCGCAACAGCCAGCCGATGCATTCTTCCGCAAGAGCGCCTATGCCAAGGTCTTTGCGCCGTGGCACATCACGCTTGCGACCGGCGTCTACATGGACGACCTGGAAGCGCAGGTACGGGCGACGATCTGGCAAACGCTGCTGGTCGGCCTTGCGGTCTTCGTGATCGCCATCGCTGCCGCACTGTATGTGATCCGCAGCATCTCCGGGCCACTGGCCGATGTACGCGGCGCACTGAATGCCGTCGCGGACGAGAACGTTACGCTTGCGATCCCGCACACCGGCCTGCACAACGAAGTCGGCATGATGGCGAAGGCGACACAATCGCTGCAGCAGAAAATCCGCGAGCGGCATGCGCTGGCCGAACTTCAGGAAGCCCAGGAACGACAGATCAGTGCCGAGCGCCAGGAGAACGTTCGCCATCAGCAGGACCAGGCCGACTTGCAGGCACGCGTCGTCGCGACCATCGGCCAATCGCTCGAGCAACTGGCGAAGGGCGACCTGACAATCCGCTGCGGCGACCTCGGCGCCAGCTATGCCGGACTGCGCAACAACTTCAACGAAGCCCTGTCGCATCTGGAGGCGGCGATGAGCCGCGTCAACTCCAAGGGCAACGACATCGGCGTCTCGAAGGAAGAGATCCGCCGCGCCTCCAATGAACTGTCGCAGCGTACCGAACGCCAGGCCGCCAGCCTCGAGGAAACATCGGCGGCTCTCGATGAGCTCACCGTTGCCGTCCGCCAGACAGCGGAAGGCGCCCATGAGGCCAGCAAGCGCGTCGACACCATCAGCGTCGAGGCCTCGCGCAGCGATGGCGTCGTGGCACAGGCGATCGGCGCCATGAGCGGCATCGAACAGTCGTCCACGGAGATCGGCAAGATCATCGGCGTCATCGACGAGATCGCCTTCCAGACGAACCTGCTGGCGCTCAATGCCGGTGTTGAGGCTGCACGCGCCGGTGAAGCCGGCAAGGGCTTTGCCGTGGTCGCCCAGGAGGTCCGCGAACTGGCGCAACGCTCAGCAGCGGCCGCCAAGGAAATCAAGGAGCAGATCGCCCGGTCCTCGACGCAGGTCGAGCACGGCGTGCGCCTGGTCGGCGACGCCGGCGAGGCGCTGAAGCGCATCTCCGGCCAGATCAAGGCGGCCAACGAGATCGTCTCGAAGATCGCCCACAGCGCCTCCGAACAGGATACGACGCTGCGCTCCATTTCAACGGCCATGAACCAGCTCGACGCCGCCACCCAGCAGAACGCAGCCATGGCGGAAGAAACCACGGCTTCGGCCGAAACGCTGGCCAGCGACACCGAGGAGCTGCTCGACCTGATCCGCGGCTTCCGCATCTCCGATGGCCGCCCCACCATGCAGCAGGCCCGCCGCGCTGCCTGATGCCCGGAAAAATCGACGATCTTTCCACAACCGCCGGAGCGATCCGGCGGTTTTTGCCTGCGGTGGACCTGTCGCGCACATCACGTTATCGGCAGTTGACTTGGCAGCACCGCCGCCGCGATATGGGGTTATCGGATGCGACAGCCGCAGATGAGCGAAAGGTAGCGACATGAGCAGTGCATGGCCTGAAATCACCCTGGTGCGGCACGGCGAGACGGCGTGGAGCCTTTCCGGACAGCATACGGGCCGGTCCGACATTCCGCTGACCGCAGCAGGCGAAGCAGCGGCCGTGAAACTGGCCGACCGGCTGCAGGGCCAGCATTTCGACGCCGTCTGGTCGAGCCCGTCCATGCGCGCATCGAACACCTGCGCCCTCGCCGGTTTTGGTGACCGGCGGGAGATCAAGGCGGACCTGGCGGAATGGGACTACGGTGCCTATGAAGGGGTGACGACGAAGGACATCCTGAAGACAAGTCCGGACTGGCATCTGTTTCGCGATGGCGCCCCTGAGGGCGAAGCTGCCGCCGATGTCGGTGCGCGGGCAGACAGCATCATTGCCGCATTGCGGGCGCGAAACGACCGCGTGCTGATCTTTTCCAGCGCCCATTTCCTGCGTGTGCTCAGCGCCCGCTGGATCGGCCTGCCGCCAGAAGGCGGCGCGCTGCTGGTTCTCGACACGGCGAGCATCAGCGTGCTCGGATACGAGCACGACCTCGGGGAGCCAGTCATCCGCCGCTGGAACCAGACGCAAATTTTTATGTACTGATCGGCGGCTCACCGGGGCCGCCGATAGTTAATCTAGCCGGATATCTTTGAGAAATCGGCAACCGTGCCAGTGGCTTCGCGGATCAGGCGAAGCAGCGCCAGGCGGTTGCCACGCACGGCAACGTCCTCGTCGTTGACCAGGACATCCGTGAAGAACCGGTCGACGGGCAGGCGCAGCGTCGACAATGCCGTCATCGCCGAGCGGAAGTCCTCCGTGGCGATAGCGGAAGACGCCTCCCCGGAGGCCTTGGCGACGGCCGCAAACAGATCCTTCTCGGCATCGAGTGTCAACAAAGCCGGGGTCACGGCATCGGCGACGACGGTACCTTTTTTTTCCTCGGCCGCAAGCAACTGGGTTGCACGCTTGGTGCCGGCAAGCAGGTTCTTGCCGTCTTCGGAGGTGATGAAGAAGGTCAGGGCCTCGACGCGGCGGGCCACCATCAGCAGGTCGTCCGTCTCTGGTGTCAGGACCGCATCGATCAGATCGTAGCGGGCGCCCTGATCGCGCAGATAGACTTTCAGCCGGTCATGGAAGAACGACAGCAGGTCGCGCTCGCGCGCCAGCATCTGCTCGCCGTTCGCGTGGCCGAACTTCATCAGTCCGTCCGGATGCTCCTGCATCTGCTGGCGGAGGCCGGCCATTTCGACGGATTCATCGACTATCGCCATGTGGTCGCTAAGATAGCGCATGATCGGCAGGCGGATGCGCTGTTCGAGCACGATACGCACGACGCCGAGCGCTGCGCGGCGGAGGGCATAGGGGTCCTTGGAGCCAGTCGGCTTCTCGTCGATCGCCCAGAACCCGACGAGCGTGTCGAGCTTGTCGGCTAGCGCCACGGTCAGTCCGACCTTATCCTGCGGCAACCGGTCAGATGGGCCGTTCGGCTTCCAGTGATCTTCGATGGCAGCAGCGACAGACGGGTCCTCGCCCTGGAGAGCCGCATATTTCCGGCCCATCAGCCCCTGCAACTCCGGGAATTCGCCAACGGCTTCGGTGCGCAGGTCGGCCTTTGCCAACACGACGGCGCGGTCTACGAGGCCTGCATCGGCACCGGTCACCGCTGCCAGTGCTGCAGCGAGCTTGCGGATGCGCGCAACGCGCTCGCCCTGGCTACCGAGCTTGGCGTGGAAGGTGACGTTGAGGGCATCGAGCTTGGCCATGCGCTGGTCGAGCGGCTTGCCGAGGTCGAGATTGAATTTTGCAGCCGACGCCTGAAGCGTGTTGAGGTCGGGGAGATCGCCCTGGTCCCGCTTCCAGAAGTGCAGCGCGTCGGATAGCCGGGCGCGCACGACCTTGCCATTGCCGTGGATGATTTCCGCGCCACCGTCGCTGGCCTCGATATTGGCGATCAGCACGAACTTGTTGGAAAGCGTCTCGCTGCCCCGGGGACGGGTGACGAAGCACTTCTGGTTGGTTTTGATCGTCAGGCGGATGATTTCGGAGGGGATCGTCAGGTAATCCGCCTCGAACTCGCCCATCAGCACCTGCGGCCATTCGACGAGGCCGGAAACCTCCTCGAGCAGGGCTGGATCGTCGACCAGTTCCAGTCCGCTGGCAAAGGCCAGGTTTGCTGCATCGGCAGCGATGATTTCCTTGCGGCGCTCGGCGTCGAGGATGACCTTGGCTCTCTCCAGGCCGGCAACATAGTCGTCGAAGCGCTTGACGGTGATCGCTGCGGGCGCGTGGAAACGGTGGCCATAGGTGACGTCGGACGCGACGATACCGTCGATCTCGAACGGGATGACGACAGTGCCTTCATGCTCAGTGCCGAAGGTACAGACGATCGACTGCAGCGGGCGGACCCAGCGCAGCGAGCCGGGCTTTGCAGAAGCGGCACCCCAGCGCATCGGGTTCGACCAGGGGAAATTGCGGATGATGCCAGGCATGACGTCGGCAATGATCTCCTCGGCAGCGCGGCCGGGCCTGGCGATGATTGCGACGTAGAATTCGCCCTTCTTGGGATCGCTCTGAATCTGCGCTTCGTTGATGGACGACAACCCAGCGGCGCGCAGAAAACCTTCGATCGCCTGGGCGTTGGCATCGCGACGCGGTCCCTTGCGCTCCTCGCGGACATCGGCGGAACGCGCGGTCAGTCCGCGAATATCGAGCGTCAGGCGCCGCGGCGTCCAGTATTCCCGCGCACCCTCGTAGGACAGGCCAGCATCGACCAGTGCGTCGGTGACAAGCTTCTTCAAGTCTCCCGCGGCCTTGCGCTGCATGCGGGCCGGAATTTCCTCGGAGCGAAGTTCAAGCAGGAGATCGGGCATGGGAAATGGTCTTTGCGTTGCTGCCAATGATTGCGGCGGGCTTAGCAAGCCCGGCAGCAAAAGTCATCAAGGCAATCGTTTAAATCAGCGATGACCCGGCCATGTTCAAGCGACATGGAGGACTGGGATAGCGGCGATCTCGGCTCTCTTTTCCTCCGCCTGGCGCTTCAGTTCGTAGCCAGTTTGCATATTCATCCAAAACTCCGGCGTCGTGTCGAAAAAGCGGGCCAACCGCAACGCGGTATCGATGGTCACCGGCGTTTCCTCGGCGACCAGACGCTCGATGCGCGTTCGCGGGACGTTCAGCTTGCGCGCGAGGGCACCGGCGCTCATTTTAAGCGGTGCCAGATACTCCTCCCGAAGGATTTCACCCGGATGCACCGGTGGGAGAATGTGCTTCATTGCGTCGTCCTCAGTGGTAATCGACAATTTCGACATCTTCGACGCCAGCATCGGTCCAGACGAAGCAAATCCGCCATTGATCGTTGATGCGGATGGAATGCTGGCCGGCACGATCTCCCTTCAACGCCTCGAGATGATTTGCGGGCGGCGAACGTAGGTCCGAAAGCTGGTTGGCATATTCGATCATGGTCAGCTTGCGAATAGCACGTCGCGCAAGGTCGGCGGGAAAGCCTTTCGGCACAACGCCGGAAGCAACGGCGCGCGTCGACCCATCCTTGAACGAAAGAATTACCATTCAGCTTCCATTTCACCGTATCATACCATGATACATAACTAGGTCAAGCCGTGGGGTTGGGCTTCGCCGCGCTCCCTCAACTCACCAACCGCCCCCGCCTCCACCGCCGCCGCCGCCGCCGCCGCCGGATGAGCTGCCACCGCCGCTGCTGGAGAAGGCGCTGTCGGAGGTGGAGACGGGAGCCGGGATCGTCGAGGCTATGGTCGAGGCCATCGATGAGGAGAAGCCGCCGATGCGGTCTGAGAAGCTGTCGGCACCGAAGCTGCCGCCGTACCAGCCTGGCGCGTAAGCAACGCCGCCGATGGCGGCTGCGGCAAACCAGCTCTCGAAGCTTTTAGTCCAGGGCTTTTCGACGCCGAGCGCCACCGCATAGGGGAGCAGCGTTTCGAAATGCTTCGGCGACATGGTCGGAGCGCCCTGCATGTTCATCCGGTCCTTTTCGGCGAGCGTCAGGTACTGCCGGAGCCCGGCGATGCCATCCATCACCCTGGCGCCGAGGGCAGTCGGCGCGCCCATCAGGAAGAAGAAGACGCAATTGGCAGCGAAGATGCCGATGATCGCGACCGTCAGCGGCAGGTCGCCGACGATGGCGGGCGACGAGGTCTGCGCAGCGAAGAGGATGGCGACGACAGAGACGGCGACAAAGGCGATGAAGGCAAAGACCAGTACCGCGAAGACCTTGCGCACCGTGCCTGCATTGGGACGGAACGACCTTCCAATGAAGGCGGCGACCGCGACGCCGAAAACCGACAGCATGCCGGGCACGATGATCAGCGGCATTGCATTTTCGTGCAGCCGGCCGAAAACGACGATGCAGACGAACACCACCAGCGACAGCACGATGCCACCGAACGTGTAGAGCGCGTTGCTCTTGTAGTAAGCGTCGCGATGTTCCTTCTCGATCGCGTCGCGGAACGCCTCGCCGGTTGCCTGAACCTTTTCGCCGTGGGCCTTGTCGATGACCAGCGCGTCGTCCTTGCCGCCAATCGCGTTCAGCAACGTCTGCTCGCCGGCATCGAGCTTGCCGGCTGCAGTTTTGGCCGTGCGGCGGATGACGATGCTGCTGTCAAGATCTTCCAGCACGACGTAGTCGTTGACGGCGAGATTGAGCGCGGCGGAGGACAGTGCGGTCCAGCCGCCGGAGGAAAAGCCGCGATTGTCTATATAGTTGACCAAGGCTGGCGAGGTTCCTTCAGGTGCATCCCAGCGGGGTACGACGACACCGCGGTCGGGGTCGCGGCCAACCTTGACCCAGCTGCGTCTATAGTACGCCAGCACCAGCAACAGGCCGATGCCGGCGATGATCAGGTCGCTGTTGTCGCGCAGGAACCAGGCGCGCTGCTGGTCGACGCTCGGAGCATCGACGGCGCCCTTTGCCAGCTTGATGGCGATCGTCAGGCCTTCCTTTGGCGCCAACGGCCGGGTGGTCTCGAAAACGACATCGCTGCCGTCCTCGCTGACCCGGGCATTCCTGCCCTTTGATCCAAGCGGCCCGGTGGCAAAATCGAGACCCTGCGGCCTGACACCTTCGGGCAGCATGACCGTTGCCGACGCCTGCAGGATCGGGAACACCCATCCGGTACCGGTGACGTTCCAGTACAGCTCGTCGTGGTCGTCGAAATAGCGGGTCTGGCGGTTGGTCTTGTAGGTGAGCTGAAATTCATGGCGTCCGGGGCTGAGGGTGACGTCGGCAGACCCGATATAAATGCGGATGCCGCCTTCGATACTCTCGCTGCGCCATTGCTCAGGGCTGCCATCGCGGCTAACCGATTGAACCGTAAGATCGACGGTCGCTGTCCTGCCGGTCGCATCCTGGAACGTCAGCGGGAAATCGCGAAAAATGCCATGGCGGATATCGCGACCCTCGGCATTGACGCCGATTGTCTCGGTCACCTGCATCGAGGCGTCCTTGTCGAGGATGATGGCCTGCTGGAAGGCGGTGATGACCTCCTGCGCCGATGCAGCCCCGGCAACGAGCAGCCCAAGACACAGCAGACAAAGACGTGCGGCAATCCGTATCACGATGCGTTCCCCCGAACCCAGTGTAGCGCGCGCCGCGAAACGGTTTCGCTAGCTGGCGTCGTCCGTATAAGTCACCCCCAGCGATGCCAGCACCTGCCAGTAGTCAGGGAATGTCTTGGCAACGCAATCGGGATCCAGAATGGTAATCCCGTCGATAACAAGACCAGCCAGCGCAAAGCTCATCGCAATGCGGTGATCGGCAAAGGTATCGATTTCCGCTTCCAGACGCTGCCCGGCGAGGCTCGGATCGGCAGCAACGATCAGGTCGTCGCCCTCCTCCGTCGCCAGCCCTTCGCGGATGGCGTTCAGGCCGGTCGACAGGGCGCGGATGCGATCGCATTCCTTGACGCGCAGGTTGGCGATGCCGACGAAGCGCACCGGCGTCTCGTTGAAAGCGGCCAGCACGGCGATGGTCGGGATAGCGTCCTGCATCTGCGATCCGTCGATGACATCAGGCATATGCGGAAACGCCGAGATCACCGCGTACGCCTTGGCATCCGGCTGGGTAAACGCGTCTGCCGGCGTTCCGATGTCAATGGCCCCGCCGCTGAGCACCTCGGCGCCCCAGAGATAGGTGGCGGCCGAAGCATCCGGCTCGATGTGGAAATCAGTTGCAGTGTAGCCGGTCGGTTGAATGGTCCAGGAGACGCCGTCGCGCTGCTCAACCTTGGCTCCGTAAGCCTGCATTACATCCAGGGTCAGGTCCACATAGCCGCGCGCGCCGATGTCTGCACCTGCAAGGGTTACGGTGACGGGCTGGTTTGCGCCCGGCGATGCCAGAGGTGCAGCCATCAACAATGCCGAGACATATTGGCTGGAAAGGCCGGCATCGACTTCCACCCGGCCAGAGCCGAAATGGCCGTTGCCACGCACTGTCACAGGTGGACATCCTGTCGGAGCTTCAACGTCGATGCCGAGTGATTTCAATGCGGTGACCAGCGGCCCTATAGGCCGTTTACGCATATGCTGGTCGCCATCGACGACGACGGTTCCAGCAACGCTTGCCACCGCCGCCGTCAGGAAGCGCGTCGCAGTGCCGGCATTTCCAAGAAACAGCGGCTTTTCCGGCGCAGACCACACACCCGTACCGGTGACGATGAAAGTCGTGTTATCCGGCTCCTCGACGCTGACGCCCATGGCGCGCAGGGCGCCGGCCATGTAGCGGGTGTCGTCGCTTTTCAGCGCGCCGGTCAGCCGGCTTGTGCCCTGGGCGAGGCCGGCCAGAAGCAGCGCGCGATTGGTGATCGACTTCGATCCCGGCGGCATGGCGCGACCGGTGAGCGGCTTGCCCGGCGGGATAATCGTGAGTTTCGCTCTGCCCATCGTCAATCTCTTCCATCTGCCAACGAAACGGTAACCCGGCAACAGGTTCTATCGCCTCCATATCCGTCGCAAAACCATTCCGAAAGGGGAAAGATCTAGAATTTTACTGTGGGAACGGCGCGGTCGGCCTCGTTGGTGACTTCGAAATAAGGACGCTTGGCAAAACCGAAGGGGCCGGCCACGAGATTGTTCGGGAAGCTCTCGACCTTGACGTTCAGGTCGCGGGCAGCGCCGTTGTAATAGCGCCGCGCCATTTGCAACTCGCTCTCCATCGTTTCCAGCGAGGCCTGCAGCTCGGCAAAATTCTGGTTGGCCTTGAGGTCGGGATAGGCTTCGGCCAGCGCCATGACCCGGCCGAGAGCTTGCCCGAGCAGCCCTTCGGCGACACCGCGAGCGGCGACATCGCCTGATGGCACGGCCTGCGCCTGGTTACGCAGGGAGACCACCTCCTCCAGCGTCGATTTTTCGTGGGTGGCATAGCCCTTCACGGTTTCGATCAGGTTGGGGATCAGGTCGGCGCGGCGCTTCAGCTGCACGTCGATGCCGGACCAGGCTTCTTCGGCCACCTGCCGGGCACGCACGAGACCGTTGTAGACAAAGATCACATAGATCGCGGCCAGCACAGCCACGCCCAGAATAATGTACATCGTCAAGCCCCCGGAACGACAGAGAATTGCGTCGGACCCTATGCGTTCCCGGCGCCGATGTCATGCGTCATTTAAGGGTCGATCTACGAGCGGTTCAGGCCGCCTGCATGACGGTGGCGCCGCCAGCATCGGTCAGCAGGAAGGCCTCGCCGCAAGCCTTGGCGAGCGTTCTCACACGCAGGATGTAACTCTGGCGCTCGGTGACCGAGATCACGCCGCGCGCATCGAGCAGGTTGAACACGTGGCTGGCCTTGATGCACTGGTCATAGGCCGGGAAGACGCATTTGTGCAGGACCCGTTTGTCGCCCTCGCCCGGCGCGCCTGATGCCAGAAGCGCCAGGCACTCCTTCTCTGCGTCGATGAAGTGGCGATGCAGCATCTCGGTGTTGGCGAACTCGAAATTGTGGCGCGAATACTCCTGCTCCGCCTGCAGGAAGACGTCTCCATAGGAGATCTTCTCGTCGCCCTCGCGGCCGTTGAAATTGAGGTCGTAGACGTTATCGACGCCCTGCACATACATGGCCAGCCGCTCGAGACCGTAGGTCAGTTCGCCGGCGACGGGTGCGCATTCGATGCCGCAAATCTGCTGGAAGTACGTGAACTGCGAGACTTCCATGCCATCGCACCAGCACTCCCAGCCGAGACCCCAGGCGCCCAGCGTCGGGCTTTCCCAATCGTCCTCGACGAAGCGGATGTCGTGCAGCAGCGGATCGAGACCGATGGCGGCCAGCGAGCCGAGATACAATTCCTGCAGGTTCGGCGGGTTCGGCTTGAGGATCACCTGATACTGGTAATAGTGCTGCAGGCGATTGGGGTTTTCGCCGTATCGGCCATCGGACGGGCGGCGCGACGGCTGCACATAGGCTGCCTTCCAAGGCTTCGGACCGAGCGCGCGCAACGTCGTCGCGGGATGGAAGGTACCGGCGCCGACTTCCATGTCATAGGGCTGCAGGACCGCACAACCCTTATCCGCCCAATAGGCATGCAACGTCAGGATCAGCGCCTGGAACGAGCGCTTCGGGTTCATGTGATCGGGAATGGCTGCAGCCGTCATGATGGGGATCCGAATTGCGGTAAGAAGCGCGACTGGTGCCATGGGAGGGGACAGGGGTCAAGATAACAAGTATAGAGAAACACCGGCTTCATCGGAGAAGGACAATGAACGTCAAGACAGAGATTACCCTTACCGAAGACTATTTGCGCTATGCAGAACGACTGGTCGAGGAGGGTATCTATCCGTCGATCTCGAGCGTGGTGGAAGCTGGCATTGCCCGGATGATGCTTCAAAATGAAACTTCCGCCGAAGATCCTGTGGGACTGACAGATGAAATCCGGCGACGGATGGCCTTGCCTGTCGGTGACTGGTTACCGTGGGACGGCGCTGACATGGCCGAGCGCGTGAAGAAAAAGCTGAGCGCGCAACACAACATGTAAGGCCATCCATGCGCTATACGATCCGTAGGCACCCGGCGGTCGAAGACGATCTTTTTGAGACCGTTTCGATGATTTCGGACTATGCCGGCATTGCAGTCGGACTGGCAAAGACAGATGAAATCGTGAATTTCATTGCGTCGCTCGCAGACTTTCCGAAAATCGGCACCGTGCGTGACGAAATCTATCCCGGGTTACGCGCTATACCGGCCTCTGAAAAAGCAGTTGTTTGTTTCACCGTCGACGACCCAACACGCACTATCCTAATAGTCTGCATCAGCTATGCAGGAGCCGATTGGGTTTCGCGGGTCCGGCATCGGCGCTAGCGATGCACTCGCGGTGCAGCTAGCCTGGTCAATCATTTGGCACTGCACGCATTTCGCAGGTTTGATCCGGAACTAGCATCCCGCGACCCGCTATTCCTCGTCCCTCTTCAGCCGGTATTCGCCCGTCAACGGATCCTTGACGAGCGTGCCCATGGCGCCGGTGCTGCGCTCGCGCTCCTGGCGCTGCGACTGCTGTTGCAGCCGCTGCGCCGCGTTGATGAAGCGCTTGTAGATCAGCCAGCAGACGCTGCCGATAACGATGATGAAAATGAGCTGCGCCATGCCGGGGCTGTTCCGTTGTTATAATCCGTATCGGCCCCATAGTGCCTTTTCTTCTGCGGCTTCCGCAAGCCCGGATGCAAGACCTGCGGCAATGCTGTCAAGGCCGGGCAAGGCGATACTTGGCGCCTTTCTTCCAAACAGACCACGCGACGACGAGACGAGCTCGATTTTCGTTTTTTCGCCATAGCGTTTCTTCAGCTCCTGGCGCATTTCGCCGAGGCCGTCGATGAGGCCGAGCTCCAGTCCCCTTGTTCCCGTCCAGAACAGGCCGGAGAAGATCGTATCATCGTCCGCCTTGATCAGGCCGGCGCGGCGCTCGCGGACCATGTCGATGAAAATCGTGTGGATCTCAAGCTGCAGGCTCTTGAGGTAGTCGATGTCTTTTTCCTTTTCCGGCTGGAAAGGATCGAGGATCACCTTGTTGCTGCCGGCGGTGTAGACACGCCGCTCGACGCCGATCTTCTTCAGCAGTTCGGGAAAACCGAAGCCGCCGGAGACAACGCCGATAGATCCGACAATCGAGGTCGGGTCAGCGATGATCTCGTCGCCGGCGAGCGCAATCATGTAGCCGCCGGAAGCAGCCACATCCTCGACGAACACGAGCACCTTCTTCTTCTTTTCGACCGCGAGGTCGCGGATGCGATTGTAGACCATGCGCGACTGGACGGGCGAGCCACCCGGTGAGTTGAGGACAATGGCAACCGCAGGTGATGCCTTCATCGAAAACGCCTTGTCGAGAGCGTGGCCCACACTGGCCAGATTGAGGGCTGGCCGGAAAGGGCTGCCACCTGCCATGATCGTACCGCTGAGGCGAACAACGGGGATCACCGTCCCCTCCTTGCGAAATCGCTTCGGCAGCAGTCGTCTCAGCAGTCCAGCCATCGTCAAACCCTTGTTTTGGTCCCGTTCAAGTCACAAGCATGTATGGATTGAAACGGCAAACACAATGGCTGACGGGACGAAAGCGGGCGAAGAGCGCAGCGCGCCCTGATTTGCGGGGTGACTGGCTGCAGATTCGTGGCGTTCTGCGCAAGCGGTGGAGCAATCAGATTACGGAGCGGATCAAGGATGGCATTTGGAGCTGTCTGCACTCGTCTCGGGAGATCCGATCTGTCTGGCGCCTGTCGTCACGATGGCTGTAAAGTCGTTCTGCGCTGCATAGATAAGGCGCTCCAGATCGGCGTAGGCGGAAGGTTCGAGCTCTCTCGCCTTCAGGACAAGTTGACGTTGGACGACCAGGCAGTCGTCCTGGCGTTGGTAGATCGCCTTGTAAGACCCAACTTCGTTGCTGATATCGACATCCCTGGGCGCAGTAGCGATCCAGAAAGAGGCGGGCATGGCGACGCTATAAGCCCATTTGAGATCACGCACGGGCAACTCCATCGGCGTAACCCGCCTGCCCTTCCGGTCGAGAAACGATCGAAGCTCATCGATCGGGTCGAACAGCGGCGGCGATGGCAGCACGAACGCACCACCCGTCGGGTCCATGCCATGGGGACTATGCCAGTCCATCGTGAGTTTGAAAGGATGATCCATGTCCTCCGGCCCGCTCGTCACAAGCCGGCCAAAGCCGCCTTCGGGTGTGTTGCGGAGCTTGCGGTCGATCCGGCGGTTGTTTTCATCGGGGTTTTGCAGGGCCGAGCGGAGCGACATTTCGATGCTGGGTGACATGGTCGCGGTCGCCTGGCCGAGGATGGTTCCGTCGTCGTTGATGCGTATGGAGCCCTTGGTGACGAATTGCGCGGTTTCCGGCGTCATCTCAGGCGTGCGTCGCACCTCGGAATGCTCGCCAGCGACAATGGCGAGCTTGCCGCTCAGTCCCTGATCGAGGACACCAAACGGGGTGAAGGGGCTGGTCGGGTTGGCGAAGACATCGAAGTCGGGCAGATAAATTATCGCGTGATTGATCTCGTAGGGCGACCAGAGCGGAAGTGGTCTGGCCCGATTGCTCCAGTCGATGAGTGCCGGCTGGGAGCGGATGCCTTCTGCAGAAAGAAGGGCTTGCATCAACGTAACGTGGTCTTTGCAATCGCCATAACCGTTTTTCAAGATGGTCGCGGCGTCATGCGATTCGTAGCCGTCGTCATCGCTCATATAAACGGCGAGATAGCGGATGTTCTTGGCGCACCAGTCATAGATAGCGCGTGCTGCGTCGAGCCCCTTGCGATCTCCGACGATACTCTTGGCGAGCGCGTCGATCTCTGCCGTGACAACCGGCTTGCCCTTGTTGACGCGGTAGTAGATGTCGCCGGCTTCGTTGTAACTGCGCAGCGAGGTGCCGAGAAACAGCGGCTCGAACTCCAGAAGAGCTGCCATGTGCTGCTCTCTGTCGCCGGCCGACACGTTTCTCACGCTGGCATCCGCCACGATATGACGAATGCCGTTCGCCGTCGTGTCGGAGACTGCGAAACCACCCTGGCTGGCGCTGGTGAAAGGAAGTGCGGCAGGCATGTCAATGACCACCTGCTCGTTGGCGTCTCGAAACGGGTCGAGCCATGCCGCCGCGTTGAAGCCCATCAGGGACGGTTTGGAGATGACCTCCTCGATCTCGTATTGAACATGGCTGCCGGTTGTCACCGCTGGCATTACAATCGTCGTCGTCACGGAGGAGACGAAGCCCGGTGCGTCGCGCGAGGCGGCGCTTGGACGGGTGAATATGGCATCCGGTGCCGGTTCGTGACGAACGCCGTCGGGTCCATCGACCCACCCTTTTATAAAACGAAACGACGTTCTGGCAGGGTCATATGTCATTGCAAACTGCGACAGATCCTTGATCTGCGCTTGCTTTTGCACGAAGTCGTCGATGACCATCGTAAACTTGTATGTATAATCCGGTGCGACTTCGTAATGAATGCTTTCAACCCTTTCCATGGGTTGGTCGGCATGGCCTTCTCGGGCGAGGACTAGAATACTCGCTGCGCACAGAAGCGTTTGAACGGCAAGATTTGCCAGGATGCATGAGCGCGACGACCGGGAAGGCAAATCGTTTTTCATTGCAATCACCTTCGTGGACGACGAGTGGGCAGGCGGCATGCCACAAGCATCACCCCGATATTAGGCGAAAATGAAATCAGGCTGAAGGTAGCGCAAGTGCCTCCTACTCCCGTGGCGAAGTAGGTAGCGCGGTCTGGACTTAGGCGCTTGATCCGTAACTTTTACGCGCCCACAGCCTTATCAGCTGGCCGCCAGCGCGCAGGTGGTGGAGTGGTTTGGGTGGAGGGCTGCGTTGAGGGCGTATTGTGTGAAGCGTGCGATGTCGGCCTTGAGGAAGGATGCGGCGTTCTCGGCAGCGACTTCAGTGTGATCGATGCATCGCACTTTGCCGGTTGCCACGACTTGCTCTGGCGGGTCTTGGAAGGACACTGGGAATGTTGCGAGGCCGCGGCGGATCAGTTGGCCGGAAATCTCCAGATGCACGCGTGGACTGATGCTGTCGTGGCTGGCGAGGAAAACTGCACGGCGCAGAGGTTGCGAGCGGTGGGAGGACAGTATGTCGAGGAGCTCGATTGTCCTTACGAACGGAGCGGCGTCCGGCTGATGGGGGAGGAAGGGAATGAGCACGAGATCCGCCATGGCAAAGGCGATCGCGGCGATCTGGTCCCCGGCACCGGAGAGGTCGATGACAAGATGTTCATGGGTTCGGGCGAGGGCTCTGGTCTCTTCGATGAACTGCCTTCCACAAACCGGATTTCGCACCGATGTGTCGCGCGGAAATTGCAGGTGGGTTTCCAGAGCAAACCGTTCCAGGCAGTCGTAAAGTGCGGCACCAAACCCCTCGTTCAATAGCTCGCTCGCTACGGCAGCGGCAGCGCGCCCTCCGATTTCCGACCGGCTATTTGCAAAGCAGATGATTGCCAAAGATGCCCCTTCCCGGCCAACCCTTGCGAACATGGGGCGCAGGGGTCAAGGACGCGTCTTCATGACTGTTTGATGACGAATATATGACGTATAAATTATTAACAATAAATATAAACATCTTGCCCATAGCTGAATACCGACACGATTTATGGCCTTGTAGCGCTGTTATCCGGCGGTATCGCACCACGCGGCCGCGCCTACCGAAGCCGATGCGCGCGCTATCCCTCCGCCCCCGATCAGCCTGACCATCTCATCGCTCTGCTGCCGCAAATGACCCCCGCCACGGCAAATTTTCTCGTCACATAAATTTCTTGTTGCGAATGACTTGCATTATCATTCTAAACAACTAGTCTTGCATTGCAGCATACAGACGAGGACACCATGGACGCGATCAAACCGAAAACCGATGCCGGCTGGCGGCAGGACAGCCTCGATCTCAGCCTTGCCGACGTGCATGGTTCGGTGGACACCCAGAAGAGCGGATCGAAGCTGCGCCGGATGATGGCGTTTGCCGGGCCGGGCTATCTTGTGGCGGTCGGCTACATGGACCCCGGCAACTGGGCGACGTCGCTCGCCGGCGGCTCGAAATTCGGTTATGCGCTTCTCTCGGTGGCGCTTCTGTCCAACCTGATGGCCATCGTGCTGCAGGCGCTGTGCGCCCGGCTCGCCATCGCCAGCGGCCGGGACCTGGCGCAGGCCTGTCGCGATGCATTCCCGCGCTATGTCGCGGTGCCGCTCTGGGCACTCGCCGAAATCGCCATCATCGCCACCGATATCGCTGAAGTCATCGGCACCGCCATCGGGCTCAACCTGATCTTCGGCATGCCGCTGGAACTGGGTGTGCTGCTGACGGCGCTCGACGTATTTCTTATTCTCTATCTGCAGCGGCTCGGTTTCCGCTGGATCGAGGCACTGATCATTACCCTGCTTGGCGTCATCGCCTGCTGCTTCGCCTTCCAGATCGCACTTGCCGATCCGGATTGGGGCGGCGTCATCCGTGGCTTCCTGCCGACCACAGACATCGTTCGTAATCCGGAAATGCTGTACCTGGCGCTTGGCATCCTCGGGGCGACCGTCATGCCGCACAATCTCTATCTGCATTCAGGCATCGTCCAGACCCGCAAATACGGCAAGACCCTGCCGGAAAAGCGCGAGGCGCTGACGTTTGCAACGATCGACTCGACGGTGGCGCTGACCTTTGCGCTGCTGATCAACGCTGCGATCCTGATCCTTGCCGCTGCCGCCTTCCATGCCCACGGCAAGACCGATGTGGTCGAACTCGGCGATGCGAGCTCGCTGCTGGCACCGCTGCTGGGCATGGCGATTGCGCCGACCCTGTTCGGCATTGCTCTTCTCTGCTGCGGCATCAATTCGACGGTGACCGCGACGCTGGCAGGCCAGATCGTCATGGAAGGCTTTCTGCAGATCAGGCTGAAGCCGTGGATCCGCCGGGCAGTGACGCGCGGTCTGGCCATCATCCCGGCCTCTATCGTCACCATCTGGTTCGGCGACGAGGGCACGTCGGAACTGCTGATCCTGACCCAGGTGGTGCTCAGCCTGCAGCTTTCCTTCGCCGTCTTCCCGCTGGTGATGTTTACCGCCGACAAGGCGAAGATGGGTGCCCTGGTGGCTCCGCGCTGGCTGAGTGCAATTGCCTACCTGATTGCCTTCGCCATTGCCCTTCTGAACATCAAGCTACTGGGAGACATCTTCTTCTAGCAATTCCAGCAAAAGCGCTGAGCGGTTTTGCGTCCGGAAATACTTGAAAAAAAAGAGATATATCCATTACCGTCGACGATAGGCAATACGTCCGTTGTTGAGATCGTCGACGAAGGGCATGAACTGGTTGCCGCCTTCCTCGTGCATGACGAGCGGAAAGCGCAGAGCAAGGCGGGCCCTCGATCCCTTGATCGCGGTCACCAGGATCCGCACCGCACTTTCGCCGTTGCGAGGATGGATGGCAGTGATCTCGATCCCGCCGAAACGCCGGCCGCAGGCAGCGATGATCTCGCCCATCGATTCCGGACGGGCAATCAGCGAAAGCTGGCCGCCAGGGACCAGGATGGCGCTGGCTGTGCGCAGCCAGGTCTCGAAAAGGCCTTCCGTCATGGCATGCGCCTCCGCCCTGAGGGGGTCGGGCGTCAGCCGATCGCTGCCGTCGTTGAAGGGCGGATTCATGATGACGTGGTCAAATTTGTTGTCGGCAAGGCCCACAGCATTGCGTCGCTTGCCTGTCAGCGTGACATCGGCACTGACGACCGATATCCGGCCGGCAAAACGGCTGTTTTCGGACAGCGCGAGGCCCTTTTCGGCAAAGGCGACCATTTCCGGAGACCGTTCGATTAGCGTGACCTCGGCACGCTCGAGGCGTGAGGCAACGGCAAAACCGGCAGCGCCGGCACCGGCGCCGAGATCGGCAACCCTGATGGCGCGGTTATCGTCGACGAGTGAGGCCAGCAGCATGGCATCCATGCCGGCGCGATGTCCCCGGCCCTTCGGCTGGACGATATGGAACGCACCGCGATGAAAAGCGTCGATTGTTTCGCCGGGTTCGCTCATCGCCGCTCTCAGCGCCGCTCGGCGCGCAACTCGTCGCCAAGGCCGGCGTCTATCAGGATGCGGCGGGCCTCGATGGCGCGCTCCCCGTCGACCAGGAAGCGACGCGGCAGCATGCCGAGCGAGCCTTCGAGAATGCTCATTGCCTCATCGGCAACCATGCAGCGGATACCCGCATCCTTCATCAGGCTTTCGGCGAATGAAAGCGTGACGGGATCGTTGGTGCGTATCAATTCGTGCATGAACCTGGCGTTTCCTGTCAATTTTGCGCGACCGGACAATTCGCCCCTTGCCGCGTCCCCTGCCCCTTCTTATTGTCGTTTTCACAAAATGAACAGGAGTTCGGGACGTTGGGCGTCGTGATACCGCTTGAAGAAAGCAAAAACAGACTGGCCTCCGTCAAGCCGCTGGTCGACCTGACCAAGGCAGATATGGAGCGTGTCAACCAGTTGATCCTTTCCAAGGCTGGATCCGATGTGCAGATGATCCCGGAGGTCGCGGAGCATCTGATTTCCTCCGGCGGCAAGCGCTTGCGGCCGATGCTGACGCTCGCCTCTGCAGCGCTGTTTGGCTACAAGGGCGAAAACCACGTCAAGCTGGCGACCTCTGTCGAGTTCATGCATACGGCAACGCTGCTGCACGACGACGTGGTCGACGAAAGCGATCTGCGCCGTGGCCGCTCCACGGCCCGCATGATCTGGGGCAACCAGGCGAGCGTGCTGGTCGGCGACTTCCTGCTCGGCCAGGCATTTCGCATGATGGTGGATGTCGGGTCGCTGGAAGCACTCGACGTGCTGTCGACGGCTGCCTGTGTCATTGCCGAGGGCGAAGTCCTGCAGCTGTCGGTCGCCAAGAACATGGAGACCACCGAGGACGACTATCTCTCGGTCATCCGCGCCAAGACGGCGGCGCTTTTTGCTGCGGCTGCGGAAGTCGGGCCGATCGTTGCCAATGGCGGCAAATCAGGCCGCAATGCGTTGAAATCCTACGGGACCAATCTTGGTCTCGCCTTCCAGCTGGTCGACGATGTGCTCGACTATGGTGGCAAGGCCGTCGATCTCGGCAAGAATGTCGGCGACGATTTTCGCGAGGGCAAGATCACCCTGCCTGTCATCCTCGCCTATCGCCGGGGCACCGAGGAAGAGCGTGCCTTCTGGCGCGACGCCATCGAGAACGGTAACAGCAGCGACGCCAATCTCGAAAAGGCCTTGGGTTTGATCACCAAGTACGGCGCCCTCAACGACACCATCGGACGGGCCGTCCACTACGGCACGATTGCGCGAGATGCCCTGGCACCGTTGCCGGACAGCCCCGGCAAATCGGCCCTGATGGAAGTCATCGACTTCTGCATCGAGCGCGTTAACTGACAAGCGACGAGCTGCATTTCTTGCGGGGCCGCTTCAAAAAAGCCATCCTGTTGTGAATCAGTGCTGAAAGAATGCATGGCGCGACCGGCTTCCGGTTGCCCTCCAAGAAAGGTTCTCTAATGCGGCAAACACTTGCCATTCGTTTGCTTTCGAGCGCAGCTCTCGCCGCGTTCATTTCGGTGACTGCAATCAACGTGCTGCACGCCGAAGATACGTCCAAGAAGGCAGTGGATGCGAGCGATACGGTGACCTTCGAGCCGGACCGCGTCGATACCTTTTCCGGCGCCTTTCTTGCCGCCCGCACGGCCGATGTCGACCATGACTACATCAACGCCATAGCGCTCTACAAAAAGGCGCTGATGATCGAGCCGGGCAACCCGGAAATCCGCCAACGCCTGATGATTTCGCTGCTGCTCAACGGCAATATCGACGAAGGCGTCAAATATGCCAACGAACTGAAGTCCGACCCGACGGTCGAGCGGATCACCACAATCGTGCGCGGCATGGACGCCATGCGCCGCCACGATTACAGCGCAGCCCAGGCTATCCTCAAATACACCGGCCCGAACGACCTCGACCGGATGATGAACGGGCTGCTTGCCGCCTGGGCGCAGGTCGGCGCCGGACGCGGCAAGGAAGCGCTGGCGATGGTCGACAAGATGCAGGGGCCGAACTGGTTCGACATCTTCAAGAACTACCAGGCCGGCACCATCGCCCTTGTCATCGGCGATACCAAATCGGCTCGCACGCACCTCAACAGCGCCGTGCTCGACAAGGACGGCGGCGCCACGGCACCGGACACCTACATGCGCGCCGTCATGGCGCTTGCCTCGCTCGAAGCCAAGGAAGGCAACAAGCAGAAGGCGCTGGACGCAATCTCCGTCGGCGACAGCATGATCAGCAATTTTGCGCCGCTGAACGCGCTGCGCGACAGCATCGGCAAGGGTGAAAAGCCGGAGCAGGCCGTGACCAACGCCTCGCAGGGGACCGCATCCGTGCTGTTCTCCGTTGCCGCCGCGCTAAACCGCGATGGCGCCGAAGACGTGGTATCGCTGTACCTCGAGACGGCGAATGCGCTGGACCCGAAGAGCTCGGACACGCTGGTGCTGCTCGGCGGCATTGCCGAAAAGCAGGACCAGATGGACCGCGCCATCGCCTTCTACAAGCAGGTGCCGCCGGGATCGCCAATGGCCCGCATCTCTGAACTGCAACTCGGGCTGGCGCTGGCACAGGGCGGCAAGTCCGAAGATGCACTCAAGCACCTGAAGTCGCTGATCGAGTCCGATCCGAAGGATATCCGCAGCTACCTTGCCTATGGCAACGTGCTGTCTCAGGCCAAGAACTACCAGGCGATGGCCGACAACTATGACAAGGCTGTCGAGGTCATCGGCCCAGTGCCGACCAAAGCCGACTGGAACATCTTCTACCAGCGCGCTATCGCTTATGAGCGCCTGAAGAAGTGGGACATTGCCGAGCCGAACTTCAAGAAGGCGCTCGAGCTAAACCCCGACCAGCCGCAGGTGCTCAACTATCTCGGCTATTCCTGGGTCGACATGAACCGCAACCTCGACGAGGGGCTGGCGATGATCAAGAAGGCTGTCGATGCGCGACCTGACGACGGCTACATCGTCGATTCGCTCGGCTGGGCCTATTTCCGCCTCAACCGCTTCGACGATGCGGTCAAGGAACTGGAACGCGCCGTGCAGCTGGAAGCCGGCGATGTCACCGTCAACGACCATCTCGGCGATGCATACTGGCGCGTCGGGCGTCGTCTCGAGGCCGTCTACCAGTGGAACCGGGCGATTACCTACAAGCCGGAAGAGGCCGACCTGCCGCGTCTGAAGGACAAGATCGCCAACGGCCTGCCGCCGCTCGACGACCCCAAGGCTGCGGAGAAATCCAAGCCGCCGGCAGCAGTCCCGGCCGAGACCCCGCCAGTCGACAAGAAATCCTGACGACCGATGCTATCGATTTTTGACGCGGGCGCCTTCGACCTCACGGAAGAGGCGCCCGCGAAAATCAACCTTGCCCTGCATGTGACGGGACTTCGGGGCGACGGTTACCACCTGCTCGACATGCTGGTGACTTTTACCGATCATGGCGACCGGCTGGGGTTCCGCTCCGCCGATGCTGACGGTTTCGAGATATCCGGACGGTTCGCAACGTCTCTTGGCCCGCAGGAGCAACCCACTAGCAACCTCGTGATCAGGGCGCGCGATCTTTTGCGGCAGGCATCTGGCGGCAGTGCACCGCCGGTGATGATTCATCTCGAGAAAAGCTTGCCCATCGCCTCCGGCATAGGTGGCGGCTCGGCCGATGCCGCTGCGGCCTTGCGCGGGCTGATGCGGCTTTGGAACATCACTCTCACGCCGGATAAGCTGAAGGCTCTTGCGCTGCAACTCGGGGCTGACGTGCCGATGTGTCTGACGAGCCGGCCGCTGATCGCCCGTGGCATCGGCGAGGAGATCGACGTGCTGCCGGACTTTCCCTCCTTCGGCTTGCTGATCGGCAACCCTCTGGTCGGGGTATCGACACCGGCGGTTTTTCGTCAGTTGAGGGAGAAGAACAATCCACCGTTCGGTTTCGAACACCGGCAACTGAAGAGTAGCCACGAGTGGCTTTCCGTGATCGACAGCCTCCGCAACGATCTAGAACCGCCGGCGCGTGCACTTTGCCCCGAGATCGGCGAGCTATCGGTATTGATGGCCGGGCAACGACCCAGGCTCGTCAGGATGTCCGGCTCTGGTGCCAGCTGTTTTGCCCTGTTTGACGATCTGGATGCAGCCAAAGCTGCGGCCGCTTCGCTTCACAGCCACAGGCCGGACTGGTATTTTCAGGCAACGCAGACAACCGCAGGAGATCTCCGATGACAGGCTCGACGCAACAGCGGCCTTTCGTGCCAGTCGGCATTGCCGTGCTCACCGTCTCCGACACCCGCACAGCCGAAGACGACAAATCCGGTGACACTCTGGTGAGGCGCATTGCAGACGCCGGCCATCGGTTGGCCGCCCGCGCCATCGTGCCCGACGATATCGCACAGATCCGCGCTACCGTGGAAGCCTGGACCACGGACCCCGCAGTCGATGTGGTGATCACTACCGGCGGCACCGGCTTTACCGGCCGCGACGTGACGCCGGATGCGCTGGAGCCGCTGTTTGAAAAGCGCATGGAGGGTTTTTCGGCGGTCTTCCATCGCATCTCCTACGACAAGATCGGCACGTCGACGATCCAGTCGCGGGCGACGGCAGGGCTGGCCAATGCCACTTTCATCTTCGTACTGCCGGGATCGCCCGGGGCCTGCAAGGATGCCTGGGATGGCATCCTGAAGGCACAGCTCGACTACCGTCACATGCCCTGCAATTTCATCGAGATCATGCCTCGCCTCGACGAGCACCTCAAGCGCGGCGGGCAATCCGTCTGATCAAAGAGGCCAGCCAGATCAGCGCACCGAGCGCGCCGCCACCCAGGACGGGATGATCTCGCTCGACAGCTTTCCGGGCTTCTGGCCCCTGGCAAGTTCTGCCAGCGTCATGCCGCTTCTGGCAGCGGCCACGGCCTGAGCCTTTGAAATGAGGAAGCCGAACTCCAGCGGCGACACCGCCCGACCGATGCGCTGCAGCAACGGCCGCCTGTATCCACGCGAAGCGGTGAAGCGGGCAGGCAACTTGTTCAGTGCCATATACTCGCCGATCTCGTCTATCCAGCCGGCCTGCGGGCGCGCGCCGGGTTCTACCAGGAGCAGCCACTCGCCGCGTGCGGAGCGCAGGATCTCGCCGAGATCCCATTCGGTATGATAGCGGCAGCCGGCGGCATCGGCGACGCGCTCGGTGCCATCGCTTAAGCCATGGTCGAGAACCACGACGTCACAGACCAGGCCCTCGATCGCACCCGCGACGAGGGACGCAAGTGTCTGCGCCAATTCGGGTTCCTGATCCCGGCATTCGATTATGACTGTCAACATCGCTCGTTTATAGTGCGGTGCATAATCGAATGCTAGCGCAGTTTTCCGCATTTTGTTCTTGCATTGTTCTCATTGCTGCGATAGGAATTTAATCAAGGTCAGACATCGGGATGCACGGGCATCCCCTGCCGCTGGAGCCACCGATGAACCAACAGTCCCTTGCAGGGCAGGCCGCATTCGCGCCTGCCAACACGGCAGATATGGCTGATGCACTGATCGTTTCGTCCGGTCTGCGGATCGACATCGACCGGCGGCGTGGTCGCGGTGCTGGGCTCAATCCTGGCGGTCGCTTCGAACCATCGAGCCGCGAGAGCGTCGACGACGGCTGGCAGTCGCTGGAAGACCTGCCTCCCTTCAGGACCGAGGTGCAGATCGAGAAAGCGCGCACGGCGATTACCCGCAATACGTCGCCGGACATTCCCTTCGATCGCTCGATCAATCCCTATCGTGGCTGCGAGCATGGCTGCATCTTCTGTTTCGCGCGCCCGACGCACGCCTATATGGGGCTGTCTGCCGGGCTGGATTTCGAGGCCAAGCTGTTTGCCAAGCCGGATGCGCCGAAGCTGCTGGAAAGAGAACTGGCCAAACCCGGCTACGAGCCGAAGGTCATTGCCATTGGCACCAATACCGATCCTTATCAGCCGATCGAGAAGGAATGGCGGATCATGCGCCAGATCCTGGAGGTGCTGAACCGGGCCAACCATCCGGTATCCATCGTCACCAAATCGGCGATGGTGCTGCGCGACCTCGATATCCTTGGCGAACTCGCGGCAAAGAACCTCGTGCGCGTCTCGCTGTCGGTCACCACGCTCGACCGCAAGCTTGCGCGCACCATGGAGCCCCGCGCTTCGACGCCGGCACGCAGACTGGAGGCAGTCCGGATGCTTTCCGCAGCCGGCATCCCGACTTCGGTCATGGTGGCGCCGATGATCCCGGCACTCAACGACCATGAACTCGAGAAGATCCTCGATTCGGCCAAGGCGGCCGGGGCTCAGGAGGCCGGCTATGTGATGCTGCGCCTGCCGCTCGAGGTCAGCCCGCTGTTCCGCGACTGGCTGCTGCAGAACTATCCGGACCGGTACCGGCATGTGATGTCGCTGGTCCGCGAGATGCGCGGTGGCAAGGATTACGATGCGGATTTTGGCAAGCGGATGAAGGGTGCCGGACCCTACGCCTGGCAGATCAGCCGCCGGTTCGAGATGGCCACCAAGAGGCTCGGTCTTACGCGCCGCAGCATTCGGCTGCGCACCGATCTGTTCGTTCCGCCGGATGGCAGTGGCGTTCAGTTGTCGCTGCTCTGAAAACCCCATTCCTGCGGACGGTTGCCCTGACTGTCCAAAGGATATCCCCCGGCTTGGCCGCCCCAATGCCGGGGGACTTGCAGGAAATCGGGTTGGCGTGCGAGGGTCAGCCGCATGACACGTCGCACGCCACCCGATTCTCCCCAGCTCTTCGAAGACCTGCCGCTCGTCCCGGATTTCACGCTCGAGCACTCGGCGCGCAAGGCAGGCCACTGGCCGGTTGCCGGCACGGACGAGGCAGGCCGAGGTCCTCTCGCCGGGCCTGTCGTTGCTGCCGCCGTCATCCTCGATCCCGATAACATTCCCGAAGGCCTGAACGATTCCAAGCAATTGTCTGCGACCCGACGGGAAGAGCTGTTCGAATTCATCATTGCGACATCGACGATCTCAATCGCATCGTCCAGCGCCGGGCGCATCGACGCGACCGATATTCGCAAGGCGAGCCTCGATGCCATGCGGCGGGCTGTCTGCGGTCTTGCGATCCCGGCAGGCTTCGTGCTTGTCGACGGGCTCGACGTGCCACCAGGCCTCCCCTGTTCGGGCAGGGCTGTGGTCAAGGGCGACCGGCGGTCGCTGTCGATCGCTGCAGCTTCGATTCTTGCCAAGGTGACGCGCGACCGGATGATGGTCAGGGCCGGCATGGTATTTCCGGCCTATGGCTTTGCAGCCCATGCCGGCTATGCCACCGCCGTTCATCGCAGCAGCATCGAGCTTGTCGGCCCCTGCCCTTTGCACCGCATGAGCTTCCGGCCGATGCGCAAGGATGTCCTCGCCAACGAAACCCCCTAAATGCAAAAAGGCCGGGACGATGCCCGGCCTTTCGCATTGATGTGTACAAAGCTTAGTTCAAGCTTGCCTTGACGTCGCCAAGCGCTGCCTGGAACAGCTTCGCTTGAACACCGGCGTCTGCCTTGCTGGCGATGACGGTTTGGGCTGCGGCGATTGCCAAGTCGACAGCGGCAGCGCGAACTTCCTTGATGGCGTCGAGCTCTGCCTGCTTGATCTTCTGCTCGGAAATTGCAGTGCGGCGTTCGACGAATTCTTCCGTCTTCTTCTTGGCTTCGGCTGTCAGCAACTCGGCTTCGCGAGCGGCAGAGGCAACGATATTGGCCGCCTCGACTTCCGCTTCCTTGCGCTTGCGCTGGTACTCGGCCAGCAGATGCTGGGCTTCCTCGCGCAGACGCTTGGCTTCCGACAGATCGTTGCGGATCTGGTCGGCGCGCTCGTCGAGCGACTTCGCCATCATGCCGGGAACCTTCATGTAGACGATGAGGGCGATGAACAGCAGCAGGCCAACGAGAGCGAAGAAGGTTTCGTCCAGATGGAATTCCATGGCTTATGCCTCCTGCTTGACGTTGGCGACAGCAGCGGCAACCTCGGACTGCGAAGCCGGCACACCGATCAGCTGCTCGACCACGGATGACGCAGCCTCTTCGGCAACAGCGCCGACGTCGGCAAATGCCTTCGCCTTGATTTCGGCGATCCGTGCTTCGGCGGTCTTGATCTTTTCGGCCAGGCTTGCCTCGATGGCACGGCGTTCGGCTTCCGCCTTCGCCTTTGCTTCGGCGCGGGCTGCGGCACCGATAGCATTGGACTTGGCACGGGCTTCTGCCAGTTCGCGCTCATAGGTCGCGACAGCGGCGTCGGCTTCGGCCTTCAGGCGTGCGGCTTCCTCGACATCCTGCGCGATCCGGGCATGCCGGCTCTCGAGGATCCCGCCAACGCGTGGCACGAGGACTTTCTGCATGACGATGTAGAAGATGGCGAATGTAATCACCAGCCAAAGCAGCGCAGACGGAAATGTCTTGGGGTCAAAGGGCGGGAAAGACGCGTGATGGCCTGGGGCCACACCCGTTTCCGTGTGCACTTCGCCGGGTGCCGGCGCGGCTTCTTCAGCATAAGCCGGAGTCACAAACATGCTCACCTCCAGTGGTGCAAATACGAAGAATCACGGCTCGCTTCCCGCAAGCCGTGATCCATCAAACCGTACAAATCAAACGGCGAAGAGGAGGAGGAGAGCAACGAGCAGCGAGAAGATGCCCAAAGCTTCCGTAACGGCGAAACCGAAGATCAGACGGCCGAACTGGCCATCGGCAGCCGACGGGTTGCGAAGAGCGCCCGACAGGTAGTTGCCGAAAATCGTGCCGAGGCCGATGCCTGCGCCACCCATGCCGATGCAAGCGATACCGGCGCCGATGAACTTTGCTGCTTCTGCGTCCATGTTAGAAACTCCTTAGATTGATAGGTTTTGGCTTTAACTGGTGCACGCGGCACCAACGACTTTACTTCTCAGTGGCCGTCCGGATGCAGCGCATCGTTCAGATACATGCATGTCAGCACTGCAAATACGTAGGCCTGCAGGAATGCCACGAGAAATTCGAGGGCCGTCAGAGCGACGGTCATGATGAGAGGCAGGATGGCACCACCGATGCCGAGCGCGCCAAGGGCTCCAAGCGAGGCAACGAAGCCTGCGAACACCTTGAGCGTGATGTGACCAGCCAGCATGTTGGCAAACAAACGGACGGAAAGGCTGATCGGCCGGGCCAGGAACGAGATAACCTCGATCGAAATGACAAGGGGCAGCAGCACTGCGGGAACGCCCTGCGGCAGAAACAATTTCAGAAAGCCGAGGCCGTGCTTGAAAAAGCCGTAGACCACGACAATGCCGATCACCAGCATCGACAACGCGAAGGTGACGATAATCTGACTTGTTACCGTGTAGAAATAGGGGAACATGCCAAGCAGGTTGGCGGTCAGCACGAACATGAACAGCGTGAAGACCAGCGGGAAGAATTTCATACCGGCGGAGCCAGCACCTTCACGCAGGATATTGGCGATGAATTCGTAGGACATTTCGGCGACGGACTGGGCGCGGCCCGGGATCAGGCTGCGCGACGCCGTTGCGAAATAGAGAAATCCGCCAGCCAGAACGACCGATGCGACCATGAACAGCGACGAATTGGTGAATGAGAAATCCAGCCCGCCGATTTCGATCGGAACGATCTTATTGATCTGGAATTGATGAATCGGACCGTTGGCCACCGCGCGTTCTCTCTCACTTGCCCGCCTCAGCAGCGGATATCCATGCTTCGAAGACATGCGCTGATGCGCAGTCTTGTTGCCTATTTCCTGTCCGACTTGCTGTCGCCGACCGTTGGGGTGGATACCTTCCCGGCCATACGCAAGACATTCAGCACACCAGCACAAAACCCGAGGAGCAGGAAAATAATCATGCCCCACGGTCCGGTGCCAGCCAGACGGTCCAAGAAGTAGCCGATGAGTGCGCCGACAATGATGGCAGAAACGAATTCGCTGGAGAGTTTCAGTGCTTGAGCATAGCCTTTGCGGCTGGCCTGAGCCCGAGCTTCCCCCCGTTCGGCTTCCCCCGTCGCAGCGCGTTTGTTTGCCAGTTCGGCTCCCAATTGCGCCCTACGCTTTTCAAGACCTTCGTCCTGATCCCCCACCATGGCGCCCTCCCTGCTGCCGTTCCTTAACGCTACCCTTCCCCGATAACCTAAGAACGAACTGGAGGCTTAGCCACCTTTCGGCCCGTTTTGAACTCGGGCGAACATAGTTTTATGGAAAAGCATAGTCAAGACGTAGAAAGCACATGTCCCGCCATTAATAAAGGCAGGCAAATCATCGACTTATATGCGCTTGAAGGGAGCTTTGCGAAATCACGACAGAAAGTCGCACCCGCTGCCGCGGGCGCCGCGTCCCGGGGGTCGGGCGGTCAGCTCCAGCCGCCGCCATACGTCCGATAGAAGAGATGCATGCCGATGCGGCCGACGTTGACCATCTCGGCCGCCCAGCGCGGCTTGACGTAGACTGCATGGTAATGGGTCGCGGAGCCGACTTCCGGGAGCCAGATCTTGCCGGCCGTCACCGCCATCGCCACCTGGCGGGCGATCTGCCAATGAACGGGCGAATTAACGCGGTCCTTGACCTTGTCGCAGGCGAAGGAAAACTGGCAGGCGTTGGTCCAGTCCTCGTTCTGGTAGACGACGCCGCAGATGGTTTTCGGATAGGCCGGGTTGCGGACCCGGTTAAGAATGACCTGCGCCACGGCCGCCTGCCCCTTCACCGATTCGCCACGGGCCTCGAAATAGATGCCGGTCGCAAGGCACTGCTGTTCGTCCGGTGAAAATACGGCTGCAGGCAACACGCTTGCCGCCCAGAGATGGTCCTTGGCGCCGATCTGCGGCACGAAACGGCCGCTGTCGGCAGGTTGCTTACTCAGGATGCTGTCGAAGGGCGAGACGGTGGCATAGTCGGGCCCGGGCTCGGCATAGCCCAGCGCCAGACTGTCGGCGACAGGATTGGTGACGAGGCTTGCGAGAATGGGTGGAACACCGCCATCGGCCTTCAGGGGCTCCTGCTTGGAAAACAGGAAGGCTGTCTGCACGCCGCCGTCGCCGATATCGTCCTTGACGAACGCCGTCTTCTCGCCGGTGCCGGAGGTGGGCACGTCGAGTTCCGGGTGGAACAGCAGCGTCGTGCGCTGCAGGATGGAGCCGGCGGTGAAATCTTTCGGCGGCGACATGGGAACGACGTCCGTCACCCTGCCCTTCTTGTCGCGGCGGCGGACGCGGTCTTCGTCCGGGCGCGGGTCGCTGCCTTTTTCCTTGGACTGGAAAGCAATACGCCGCCCATCCGGCAACAGCATGCCGCCACCCTCGATGCCGCTTTCGTCGGCATTGGCGAAGGCAAGCTCCGCCTGATGGATGGAGCCGGCCGGCGACGTCGTCAGCACCATGCGCCAGTTGCTGCCCGAATCGTCGGAGCCGGAGAGCAGCCCGGCAATGTCGGCCTGCGCTGATACGGAGGGGAAAATCAGCCAGGCGCAGCAGCCGAAGACTGCGGGCGAAAGCCAGTTTCTGGGTTGCCGGCGAGGCTTGGCCTGGTACGAACTCATGCGACGCAACACCCACTCCATCACCGACGGGAACATTAGCAGATAATGTCCTATTAACCTTGATGGATGGTTAATTTCGCCGAGATCCCCCGCCGATCAGATGATGACGTGCGAGCCGAGTTCGACCACGCGGTTGGCCGGCAGGCGGAAATAGTCGGACGGGTCGGTCGCGGCATTGGCGAGCGCGATAAACAGGCGGTCCTGCCAGTGCGGCATGCCCGATTTTGCATCCGGCACGAGCTTGCGGCGTCCGAGATAGAAGGAGGTCGACATGATGTCGAACTTCAATCCGGATTTGCGCAAGGCGGCCAGTGCCTGCGAGACGTTCTGCGATTCCATGAATCCGAAACGTAGCTCGACACGTGAAAACCGCTCTGAGACCTTTTGCACCGTGTAGCGGTCGCTGTTGGCGACCCTTGGCTTGTTGACCGTGCGGATGGTCAGGATGACGTTCTTTTCGTGCAGAACATGGTTGTGTTTCAGATTGTGAAGCAGTGCTGCGGGCGCGGATTCGGGGTCGCTGGTCAGGAAGATGGCGGTGCCCGGAACGGAAGCCGGCGAGTGGTCGCTCTTCCGCTCGATGGAACTGACGAACGACGGCAGCGGAATATCCGTATGACGAGTCTTTTCCATCAGGATCGCCGTGCCGCGTCGCCATGTCCACATGACGACCGTGAAGGCGGTGGCGATCATGACCGGAATGTAGCCGCCGTCGTGGATCTTCAGCAGGTTGGCGCCGAGGAAGACCATCTCGAGCAGGAACAGCGGCATCAGCACGACGATGGTCAGAGGCAGCGACCAGTTCCAGCGAACGCGGACGAACTCGAAAGCCATGACGGAAGTCACCACCATCGCGCCCGTCACAGAGATCCCGTAGGCGGTCGACAGCGAATCGGAGGTCTGGAAACTCAACACGAGGAAGATCACGCCGAAGAACAGCAGCGTGTTGACCGACGGCAGAAAGATCTGGCCGGTATTGGTCTCAGAGGTGAAGAGGATCTCCATGCGCGGCAGGAAGCCGAGATGGATCGCCTGGCGGGTGAGCGAGAACGCCCCGGTGATGACCGCCTGGCTGGCGATGATCGTGGCGCAGGTGGCAAGGAATACGACCGGTAGCAGCGCCCAGTGTGGGAACATCAGGAAGAACGGATCGGACATGGTGAGCGGCTCGCGCAGCACCATGGCGCCCTGGCCGAGGTAGTTCAGCGTCAGCGACGGGAAGACCAGCGCAAACCAGGCCCACTGGATGGGTCGGCGACCGAAGTGGCCTAGATCGGCGTAAAGCGCTTCCGCACCGGTAACGGTCAGGAAGACCGCCCCGAGCACGATGATGCCGAGAATGCCCTCGTGCATCAGGAAGGTGATGCCGTACCAGGGATTGAAGGCGTTGAGGATGCCGTAGTCGTCCGGAATACGCAGCAGGCCGGCGACGCCGATGACGATGAACCAGACGGCGGTAATGGGCCCGAAATAGCGGGCGACGGCGCCGGTACCATGCGACTGGATGGCAAACAGCAGCGCCAGGATGGCGACGGCAATCGGCACCACATAGGGCCCGAAGTGCGGCGTCACCAGCTTCAGGCCTTCGACCGCCGAGAGAACCGACAGCGCCGGAGTGATCATCGCATCGCCGAGGAAGAGCGCGGCGCCGCTCAGCCCCAGGAACATCAGCACGGCGGTATGGCCATTGGCGGTCTTCAGCAGCAGCGCCAGCAACGAGAGTGTGCCGCCTTCGCCGTCGTTATCGGCGCGCAGCAGGAAAAGGACATACTTGAAGGTGACGATGATGGTGAGCGCCCAGAACATCAGCGACACGAGGCTGATCACCTCGCCGCGCGTCAGGCCGTCGGCGGCAACCGGCTTCAATGCCTCGCGAAAGGCATAGAGCGGGCTCGTGCCAATGTCGCCATAGACGACGCCGACGGAGCCGAGCGTCAGGTAGAAGAGTTTGCGCGGGCTCATCTTCCTGTCAGGAGAATGATCGATTTCGTGAGACATTCGGGACCACTAGGCTCTCAGAGCCAGCCTTTCCAACGAAAAAAGAAGAACGGGACGACGGCCGAGACCACCATCAACACGAGGGAGGCAGGATACCCGAACGTCGAGTGCAACTCGGGCATATGTTCGAAATTCATGCCGTAGACAGACGCAACCAGCGTCGGCGGCAGGAACACGACGGAAGCAATCGAGAATATCTTGATGATGGAATTCTGCTCGATATTGATCAACCCGAGCGAAGCATCCAGCAGAAAGGTGATATTGCCGGCAATGAAAGACGCATGTTCCGAAAGAGACTGGACATCCCGCGTCACGTTGCGACAGAGATCCTTGGTCTCGCGATCCTGCTGAACAGCCGGGATCGTATGCATGAAGGTAAGAAGTCGCGACAGCGACATCAAGCTATCGCGCGACTTGCTCACCAGACGGTGGTGGCCGGCGACGTCGCGCAGCTTTTCCTCGAGATAGTTCGAAGGACGGCGGACTTTCCGCGCCTTGTCGCCGAACACGTGGGTCGACAGCACATCGATCCGCGACACGGCCTGCTCGAGGATCTCGGCGGTACGATCGACGATGGTTTCCATCAGCTTGGCGAGCAAGGCGGCGCCGCTGCGCATGTCTTCCGGGATCCGGTGCAGTGCTGCTATGAACAGGGCAAAGGATTTCGGATTGGCATAGCGGATCGTCACCAGCCTGTTGCCGACGAGAATGAAGCCGACGTCGGTCAGGCTCGGCAGCTCGGAGTCGGCTTTCCATACCAGGGATGCGGTCAGGAAGACGGCGCCGTTCTCGTTGTAGAGGCGGCTCGATGGCTCGATGTCCTTCAGATCGTCACGGGTCGGAACCTGGATGCCGAGCAGCGCCTCGAGCTTGTCTTCTTCCTCGCGGGTCGGGTCGACCAGATCGATCCAGACGATGTCGTCCGAGATGGTGCTGGCGGCAACGATATCGGCGCGCGGCACCGATTTGCAGTTGGAACGGTAGGCAGTGATCAATGGCCTACTCCTGCCATGGACCGGAAACGGCGGGGCAGACAGCCGACGTCATGGCGCTGCATGCGCGACGACTGCGATCCTAGGGACGAAATCTCTGAAAATTTCATAAAACTCCGGGACGCGTTCTGCCGATCCTGTCGGGAAGGCGTATCCATGCTCCACTGCGTTGCAGTACCAATTTCGCGGGCGGCGCACAATTCCCTTGCGCGGCCACGAACCGAAGTTTCCAACAAGCCGCCCGCTGCCCCAGGGCATATCCGGCGACCATCGCATCGGCGGCGCATATGCAGCATAGCGGACAAAGAATCAAGTCCAACCCCTTTTCCCGTGCGCTTTGACCGCAGAAACGGCGCGACGGCATGGGTAGCACATTGTGCCGACAAGGCAATGCGGCGGCACTATGGGGCACGTGCATGCTATTCGAAGACGATTGCCGGCGCGGCGCGCAGAGGCTGGCCGGTCACCTGCGCCCACACCTTGGTGGCGATGTCGCGATAGACGCCGGCAATCACCCCGTCCGGTTCGGAGACCACAAGCGGCGTGCCGGCATCGGATGTCTCGCGGATGTTGATCGTCAGCGGCACCTCGCCGAGGAACGGCACGCCGATGCGCTCCGCCTCCAGCCGGGCGCCGCCGTGACCGAAGATATCGTAGCGTGCGCCTGTGTCGGGGGCGATGAAATAGCTCATGTTCTCGACGATGCCGAGCACCGGCACCTCGACCTTGCGGAACATGTTGAGGCCCTTGCGGGCATCGATCAGCGCCAGGTCCTGCGGCGTCGAGACGATGACGGCGCCGGCGAGCGGCACCTGCTGGGCCATCGTCAGCTGAGCATCGCCAGTGCCGGGCGGCATGTCGACGACGAGCACGTCAAGCTCGCCCCAGGCGACCTCGCGCAGCATCTGCATCAGGGCCGATTGCACCATCGGCCCGCGCCAGATCATCGCGGTTTCCTCTTCCACCAGGAATCCCATCGACATGACCTTCAGGCCGTAATTCTCCATAGGCACGATAATGCGGTTTTCGATCTGCTGGGGGCGACCGGAGAGTTTCAGCAGCCGTGGCATGGACGGACCGTAGATATCGGCATCGAGCACGCCGACGCGCAAACCGTTGGCAAGCAGCGCCAGAGCAAGGTTGACCGCCGTCGTCGACTTGCCGACGCCGCCTTTGCCTGATGCGACAGCGATTATGGCTCCGATGCCGGGTACGCCGATCTTTGCGCCGCGCGACGGAGGCGATGCAGCCTTTGCCGGCTGCGCGTGGGAATGGCCGTGGCTATGGGGAGCTGGGGCCGGGCCCGGCTTTGGGGGTGTCGGCCTCGGGGGTGCGGATCCAGCCTTCTTGTCGGCGGTCAGAGTCACCAGAGCGCCCTTGGCGCCAGGGATTTCCTTGACGGCACGCTCTGCTGCCAGGCGCAGCGACTCCAACTCGGTCGCCTGGTCAGCCGGAACGGTGATGGAGAAATAGACCTTTGCATCGGAAATGAAGATGTCCGAGACCATGCCGAGTTCGACGATGTTCTTTTCGGTGTCTGGCCCGTGAACGGTCTTCAGCGTTTCGAGAACCTGTTCCTTCGTGACGTCGGCCATGCGGCAAAACTCCCTGCTTTTGTCAATCCAGTCATAGACCTTCATGCGCATCTGCCAAGAGGCAGTGCTGATTTTACAAGAGTTTCAAGATCCCAAAATATGAAGGCCGCTGTCTCGAACGGTGCTGGGAGGAGCATCACGTTGTCGACAGCGGCCTGTATCATCCGCGCCCGTTGACCGGCGCTGTTATGAAAGTCCCCTCTGGACCTGAAAGTGATGATGCAGAAAGCGTGCCAGTTTGGGATGAAACAAAAAATGCATTGATTTCAAGGGGCGCAGGGCGAAGCCCGGAACGGCGCAAGAAGAAATTCAGCCGGAGCAGAGCCATTTTCTTAGGCGACCAGTAAATCACTGCATAAATATTACGCAGATACTTTCACTTGATGATGCCGATGCGCAACGCCTTCGCCACAGCCTGGGTGCGGTTGACAGTGTCGAGCTTTTTGGTCGTGCGGTTGAGATAGTGATTGACCGTGTGCTCGGACAGCCCGAGAATTTCGGCGATCTCGGCACTGGTCTTGCCGGCTGCCGTCCAGGTCAGGCAGTCGATCTCGCGGTCGGTCAGCGGGTCCGTCAGGCGCGTATCAATGTTGCGGATCGTGCCGAGCTGCTCGAAGATATGAATGGCAATATAGCTGAGATCGCGCATTTCGTGAGGCGTAAAGGCTTCACGCTCGCCTGAAAAGGAAACTGCGCCACGAAGACCGGAGGCATCGTGCGTTGGAAAATACGCACCGCGCGGAATGCGAAACCGCTCCAGCAGCCCGACAATCGTTTTCGTCTTTCCATCGTCGCGCTCCATATCGGGGCTCGACGAGTCGAAACAAAACGGCAGGGTGGAATTGCGCAGGTGACGCATCACCGTGCTGTTCACCAGGAGACGCTCTTGGTCGTAGAGCGTGAGGAGTTCCGGGGGCCAGTTGGTAACGACTGTGTTGCTCTGCAATGCGAAAGAGGTGGTCGGCGGCAGGTTCAGGACCAAGAATGTCCGGCAACGATAGGCGTCGGCGACACGCTTCAAGAATCTGAAGACGTCGAACTGTGTTTTCAGGCCCGCAATTTCAGAAACGAAATCGTGCGAGCTGAGTACCGCCTGATCCATGAGCCCCATGATACTATCTTCTACACGCAAAATCGAAACGAAATCACGATTTCCCAAGCCGGCGCGTTCGAGAACATGCGCCAGCAAGCGGCGCGTCAACATGGCCAAGATGAGGCAATTACTCAACTACAAAATCCAAGTAAAAGAGTAGCACCATATCTTTGTCCCCAGTCGCGGTTCTATTGCCGGTTGCCGGGACCACCTGATGCTATCGCCTAGAACTTCGAACGCGGACCGAGTCGAATGTCGATATCGGTAGAGATCGACATCGCTGCCGCCTGCACCAGCGGCGCCCATTGGCGCAACCTATCCTCGGTGACACGATAGGCCGGCCCTGTGACCGAGATTCCTGACGGTGGACGCGCGCCGACCGGCGGGATAGCGGCGGCAACGCAGCATATGCCGGCCTCATGTTCTTCCCTATCCAGAGCGAAGCCCCGCAGCCGGATATCGCTGATCTCTTCGAGCAGCGTCGCCTCCGTCAGGTGCGTACGCGGCGTGAAAGCTACGAATTCCATCCGCGCGGCCCGGGCATGGAGCTCGGCATCGCTCAGCGTCGAGAGCGCGGCCTTGCCGACGCCGGTGCAATAGGCGGGTGCAGCATTGCCGATATGAGAATACATCCGCACGGACTGTCGGCCTTCGACCTTGTCGAGGTAGATGACCTGCAGATCCTGCAGAATGCCGAAGTGGACGGTCTCGCCTGTCTGGTCGTGGAGCAAAGCGAGATGCGGCTCGGCGATGCGCCTGATATCGCTTCCGGCCCAGCTGCGGGCTGCGAAGGTGAGAAGGCGCAGGCCCGGGCGATATCGCCCATCCCTGTCCACCTCCAGCAGGCCTTCGCGCACCATATGGCCGAGTTGCCGGTGCAGCGTGCCCCTTGGCTGTCCGGAAATCTCCAGAATATCGGTGAAGCGCATCGGCGTGTCCGCCAGGGCAATGATGTCCAGCAACGCCATGACCTTGCCCAGCGTGCCGGTGTCTGCTGTCGTCGCTCGCTCGCTCCCCGCCATGCTCTTGCCTTTACGAAGGGCGACGAAATGGATGCATCGCCGGTTGACACAGCTGGACGCTAGTCGGATAATTCCAAATAGTCAAATTGAGTTCCGAATAATGGAATTCGATGCGACAGGAGGATATTTTGAAGACACCGTCTGCGCAAATTGCCGATCTCAAAGACAAGGCCGTCCTCATTACCGGCGGAGGCTCCGGCATCGGGGCAGCATTGGTCGAAGGTTTCGCGATGCAGGGCGCACGGGTTGCCTTTATCGACATTGCCGAAACCGCGAGCCGGGCGCTGGCCGCTCGGATCTCGAACAGCTCGGCCCATCCTGTCTCCTACTATCATGCAGACCTGCGCGACGTATCGTCCATCAGGAGCACCGTTGCCGCCATCGAATCCGACTTTGACGCGATCCGGGTGCTGGTCAACAATGCCGGATGGGACGGTCGGCATCAGTTCGATACGGTATCGGAGGCGGATTGGGACGACAGCCAGGCCATCAACCTGAAGCAGATGTTCTTCGTGTCACAGGCCGTCGCGCCGCTGATGCGGGCTGGTGGCGGTGGCGCGATTATTAATTTCTCGTCGATCGCCTTCATGCTCAACATGCCCGACGTGCCGATCTACGCGACTGCCAAAGCCGGCATTATCGGCCTGACCAAAAGCATGGCTGGCCGACTGGGGCCTGAGGACATCCGGGTCAACGCGATCCTGCCCGGCATGATCGTCACCGAGCGCCAGAAGGAATTGTGGCTGACCGACGAAAGCATCGCCAGGATGGTCGACCGCCAGTGCCTTAAACATGTTCTCACGGCAGAGGACCTCGTCGGTCCCTGCCTTTTCCTTGCATCGGACCTCGCAGCCGGCATCACGGCGCAGTCCATTATCGTTGACGGAGGCGTTTTCTGATGGAAAGACCAGCCTATGTGGCTGTCGATTGGGGCACCAGCAGCTTTCGACTGTGGCTGATCGGGACGGATGGCAACATTCTCGGCGAGCGTCGCAGCGGCGAAGGCATGACGACCGCAGCGAGCCTCGGCTTTGCCGGCGTCCTGCAGGGGCATCTCGACAGCCTCTCGGTTCCGGCCGACGTACCCGTGATCATCTGCGGCATGGCCGGTGCCAGGCAAGGCTGGGTCGAGGCCGGCTATATCGACACGCCGACCGCGCTCTCGGCAATCCTTACCGGGGCCGTGTCCGTGCCCGGACAGGACCGGGACATCCGCATTCTTCCGGGCCTCGCCCAGCGCGCTCGCGAGGCGCCCGACGTCATTCGCGGCGAAGAGACGCAGCTGCTGGGAGCGCTCACCGGCGAAAGTCGCGGCGAGCAGATTGTCTGCATGCCCGGTACCCATTCGAAATGGGTCCGCGTCGTTGATGGTACAGTTTCTGGCTTCTCGACCTTCATGACCGGCGAACTGTTCGACGTCATCAGCAAGCACAGCATTCTGGCGCAGGCTATCGCCGGTGCCGGCGAACCCGATACCCCAGCGTTCGAGGCTGCGGTGGGCGCGATTTTCAGGCAGCCGACAATGGCGACCAGCCTTCTGTTCGGTGCCCGCTCCGGGCAGTTGTTGCACGGGCTTTCGCCTGCCGGCGCCAAGGCCTGGATTTCCGGAACGCTGATCGGCGCCGAGATCGCGGGCGCCCTGTCCTCTGCCGGCGACAGTGCGACAATCACGCTGGTCGCCTCGGGCGGCCTGCAATCGCTCTATGAAACTGCTTTCAAATCCTTATCTATATCCTATCAGTCAATCGACGCCGATGCCGCCGTACGACGCGGGCTTTCCGCTGCCGCCAAGGCAATCTGGCCAAACGATGAGAGAACAGCCGTATGACCCGTATCCCCTTCCCGCCGATGAAACGTCCGCTGATCGCCATCCTGCGCGGCATCAAGCCGGAAGAGACGCAAGCCATCGTCGGCGCGCTGATCGAAGCCGGCATGACGGCCATCGAAATCCCGCTGAATTCGCCGGACGCGTTTCGCTCCATCGAAATGGCCGCCAAGATGGCACCGGCCGATTGCCTCATCGGCGCCGGCACCGTGCTGGATGTCGAGAACGTCGACAGGCTCGATGCCGTCGGCGGCAAGCTGCTGGTAACGCCGAATGTCGAACCTGCCGTCATCAGCCGTGGTCGCGACCTCGGCATGGTGACCATGCCCGGCTGCTTCACCGCAACGGAGGCCCTGTCGGCCGCCCGCGCCGGTGCTACCGGCCTCAAGTTCTTCCCGGCCGGCGTGCTCGGCGCTTCCGGCATTACCGGCATCCGCGCCATCCTGCCACCGGAACTGACGATTGCCGCCGTCGGTGGCGTTTCCGACCAGAATTTTGCCGACTACACCAAGGTGGGCATCCTCGCCTTCGGGCTCGGCACCAGCCTCTACAAGCCCGGAATGACTGCCGCCGATGTTGCCGAGCGGGCGCGCGTTACCATCTCAGCCTATGATGCAGCAGTAGGAGCGTGACGGCATGACGGACATTCACGAATTCCAGGGCAACATCCTGTGCGACACCGCATCGGTGCTTGGGGAAGGCCCGACCTACGATCCCGCGACCGATACGGTCTGGTGGTTCAACATTCTCGGCAAGGAACTGCATGAACTGCAGCTCGGCAGCGGCCGGAAGAAGGTCCACGAGTTGCCGATGATGGCAAGCGTCCTCGCGCGTATCGACGCGGACAGGCAACTGCTGGCAACGGAACAGGGTCTGTTCATCCGCGACATCGCCACCGGCGCCCTGACCTTCTATCTGCCGCTCGAAGCGGACAAGCCGGAAAACCGCTCCAACGACGGCAGAACGCATATTTCCGGCGCGCTTTGGATCGGTACCATGGGCAAGCGGGCGGAAATGCAGGCAGGCGCGATCTATCACGTTGCGGCAGGCAAGGTGACGAAGATATTCGATGGCATCAGCATCCCGAACTCCATCTGCTTTTCGCCGGACGGATCGTTCGGCTATTACACCGACACGCGGATCAGCCGGCTGATGCGTGTCCTCGTCGACCCCGCGACCGGCCTGCCCATCGGCGAGCCAACGGTGCTGGTCGACAGCTCGGAGGATATCGGCGGCATCGACGGTTCGGTCTGCGATGCCGACGGCTACATCTGGAACTCTCGCTGGGGATCGGGCTTCGTCGATCGCTACAGCCCGGATGGCTTGCGCATCGAGCGCCATCGCGTGCCTGCCATGCAGCCCTCATGCCCGGCCTTCGTCGGCCCCAATGCGGATCGCCTGGTGGTGACGACTGCCTGGGAAGGGCTCGATGACGAGGCTCGGGCGACACAACCGCAGGCTGGTGCCCTCATGGAGCTCGGGATCACGGTCAAGGGCGTCTTCGATCCGGCTTACATTCTCTAATATATCGCGATTAATTTGCGGGAATTCGAAAGGCGCCGGCGACTGTCCGGCGCCTTTTGCACGCGGTGAGAAAGCCCCGCAGACAGACGTTTTGCGCCAGTAAGCGCCATTCCGGCCTTTCTTGAGGATTACCGCAAAACACTAATTTCATCCGTTTTTTCGAGGAACAAAGCGTAGATTCGTCCATTTCCTATAAGAACCGGCATGATGATGGTGAGCCTGAGACAGGCGCCGCCCATGTCGGGGGTCAACCGATCCACTCGAAAGGAAGATTGACGATGAATACCAAGTTTATGACCACTGTCGCTACCGGCGCTATCTTTGCAGCTGCCTCCGTCTTTGCTCCAGTCGCCTTCGCGCAGACTTCAACGACACCTTCGACAACCACGACACCGATGGCAACGGCACCGTCAACAGACGCGCCGGCTGCAACTTCCACGGGTTCCTACATCACCCAGCAGTCGCCCGATCAGGTCAGTGCCAACACCTATATCGGCCAGTCCGTCTACAATGGTGCCAATGAAAGCATCGGCAAGGTGAGCGACCTCATCATGCAGAAGAATGGCGGCATCGTTGCGGCCGTGGTCGGCGTCGGCGGGTTCCTGGGTATCGGCGCCAAGAACGTCGCAGTTCCGATCAGCAACATTTCGATCGCCCAGAACACCGACGGTACCGTCAAGCTGACGACATCCGAGTCGGCCGACACGCTGAAGTCGGCTCCGGAATTCAAGACGCTGGCAATGCAGTCCTCCGAATCGTCGTCTTCGACACCGGCAACAACGGCTCCGGCCGGCGGGACGACCGCTCCGGCTGACGGTTCCACGACCACCAAGTAACCCGACGGCGGGTTATAGCAGACGATAGATTATCGGCGGCGGCGTGAAAACGCCGCCGTTTTGCTATGCGACGTCATAGCAGCGAACAGTATCGCAGAGCGTCGTAGATTGCGGCGTGGACGTTGCGGCTGGAGACTGCGTCGCCGATGCGGATCAGGTCGAAGCTGCCCTCGGGATTGCTCGTCCGCAAGGGCTGCTTTCGTGCGATCAGCGAACCGTAATCGATCGCTCCGAGGTTTCGCGACAAGGGCTTCAGTTCATCGTAAAGCTCGGCGTTGGCCATGGTCCCGTGTTCGACCACCACTTGCGACACGCGGCGCTCGATCCGGGTCTTTTCCGAATAATCCGACCCCAGCACGGCCACAAGGCCATTTCCCTCGCGCCGCACCGATTTGAGGCGCGTGTTGATCGTCACCCGGACGTTCTTCTCGGCGAAGATCCTGGCGTAGGGGACGTGGTTCATACCGCCCATCTCCGGCGCAAAAAAGCGCTCCGGCGAGACCAGTTCGAGGTCTGCGCCGGCGATGGCGATAACCTCTGCAGCCGACATGCCGGGATGGCCGCCGTTGTCGTCGAACAACAGCACGCTGCCCTCCGGCTTGACGGCGCCGGCGAGAATATCCCAGCTCGAGGTCACCAGCTCGTCACCGGCCTCCAGCTCCGGCGACTGGGCGATGCCACCGGTGGCGACAACCACGAGGTCCGGAGCAAACGGCAGCACCTCGTCTGCCGAGGCATAGGTGTCGTAGTGGATCATGACGCCGAGACGCTCGAGCTCCTGCAGCCTCCAGTCGACGATGCCGATCATTTCCTTGCGTCTGGAGTTGCGGACAAGGAGATTGATCTGCCCACCCGCCTGCCCGCTTGCCTCGAGAACGTCGACATGATGCCCGCGTTCGGCTAGAACGCGCGCCGCCTCGAGGCCGGCCGGTCCGGCGCCGATTACGACGGCCTTGCGGGCAATTTCGGCTTTCGCAATGTCATGGCCGATCTCTGCCTCGCGGCTGGTGGCGGCGTTGTGGATGCACAGCGCCTCGCCGCCTTCGTAGATGCGGTCGAGACAGTAGGTGGCGCCGACGCAGGGCCGGATGCGGGCCTCCTCGCCTGCCATGATCCTGTTGATGATATGCGGATCGGCGATGTGGGCCCGCGTCATTCCGACCATATCGAGTTTGCCCTCGGCGATCGCATGGCGGGCCGTGGCGACATCGGCGATGCGGGCAGCGTGGAATACCGGGAACTTGGTAGCCGCCCGGATATCACCGGCAAAATCGAGATGCGGCGACGCGCGCATGCCCTGGATCGGGATGACTTCGTTCAGCGCAGCATCGCCGTCTATATGGCCGCGGATGATGTTCAGGAAATCGATCTGGCCGCCGCTGGCAAGCGTCTTGGCGATGGCCACGCCTTCCTCGCGAGACAGTCCCTTCTCCCAGTCTTCGTCGGCCACCAGGCGGATGCCGACGATGAAGTCAGGCCCGACGGCCTTGCGGACCGCTTCCGTGACCATAGTCGAAAAACGCATGCGGTTTTCGAAAGATCCGCCGAACGCGTCGTCGCGGTGGTTGGTGGCCGGTGACCAGAAGCCGTCCATGAGATGGCCATAGGCCTCGAGCTCAATACCATCAAGACCGGAGGACTGCATCCGCACCGCCGCAGCCGCATAATCGGCGACGATGCGCTCGATATCCCAGATTTCGGCTTCCTTCGGGAAGGCGCGATGGGCGGGCTCGCGGATCGCCGACGGCGCCAGTACAGGCAGCCAGGCGCCCTTGTTCCAGCCGGTGCGCCGGCCGAGATGGGTCAGCTGGATCATGACAGCTGCCCCGAACTCATGACAGTCGTCAGTGAGCGCCTTCAGCCACGGAACAATTTCGTCCTTGTAGGCGTGCAGGTTGCCGAATGCCGGCGGCGAGTCGGGCGAGACCACGGCAGAGCCCGCGGTCATCGTCAGTGCGATACCGCCCTTGGCTTTTTCGCGGTGGTACAGGCGATAGCGGTCGGTGGGCATTCCACCTTCGGAATAGGCCGGCTCGTGGGCCGTCGACATGATGCGGTTTTTGAGCGTCAGATGCTTCAGCTGATAGGGTTGCAGCAGGGGGTCAGTCGGTTCGGCCATGATATGTCTTCTCTGCATGCCAAGGGTTCGTCATGACAGACATCATTGCCGAGCTGGATGCAGAATGCGAGGCCTATCGGCGGCGCGCGGTGGTCGCGCAGCGGCGCGATCGAAACAGACACCCTGGAGTGTCAGGCGTTGGCGTGATCGCTCAGCGCGTAATAGCGTTCGTGCAGATAACGCAGCGTGGCGGCGCCATCGACGGGCCTGCCGTAGAAATAGCCCTGCCCCATGCCGCAGCCGAGGGAACGCAGCTTTTCGGCCTCGTCGCTGTCCTCGATGCCTTCGGCCACCACCTCGAGGTCCAGCCCTTCGCACATGGCGAGAATGGCCTTGATGATATGTTCGGATGCGCGGTCGCTGTTGATGCGCGAGACGAAGGCGCGATCGATCTTGACCTTGTCGAAAATGAACTCGCGCAGCCGGCCAAGGCTGGATTGACCCGTGCCGAAATCGTCGAGCGAGATGCGGACACCGGCGGCGCGCAGGTCGGTGATGATCTGGTGGGCCGTCTCGGCAGATGTCATGACTGCGGTCTCGGTGATTTCCAGCTCGAGCCGGCGCGGGTCAAAGCCGACGCGCGCAAGAATTGCCAGCACGCTGCTGGAGGTTCCCGGATCCATCAGCTGCGCCGACGAAAGGTTGAACGACAGGAACAATTCGCGCGGCCAGGCGAGTGCTGCCTCCGCAGCCTTGCGCAGCAAGGTCTCGGAGAGAGCATCGATAAAGCCGCGCTCCTCGGCCAGCGGCACAAAGACGGCCGGAGAAACGAAGCCGAGATCCGGATCGCTCCAGCGGGCGAGCGCTTCGAAGCCGACCACGGTGTCGTTGGCAAGCGAAACGATCGGCTGGAAGTGAACATCGATGGCGTCGGAGATGATGGCGTTTCGCAGGGCCTGCTCCAGCTGCGTCGCCCGCTTCATCTCCTCGGCGATTTCATTGGAATAGACCGTGATCTGGCCGCGACCCCGACGCTTCGACCGGTAAAGGGCGGTCTCTGCGCTTTTCAGCAGGGCATCGAAGTTGTCGCCGGCAAAGGGGTGTATGGCAAGACCAAAGGACGCCGAGAGGCGGACATTGCGGTCGCCGAGGTCGTAGGGCGCGGAAAGCACCTCGCGGATCATCTGGCCGAATTTCTCGCCGCCGACACGCTCGAACACCAGCGGCAGGACGAAGGCGAATTCGTCGCCATCGTGACGGGTCACGGTTGCGCCATCAGGAATGCATGCCTTGAGACGGTGGGCGACTTGGCAGAGGATTTCGTCGCCGGCTTCTGCGCCGAACAAGTCGTTGATCGGCTTGAAGGCATCCAGGTTGGCAATGGCGATTGTAAAGGGCGCAGGATCGCTGGCACGCTCTTCCGCGAGCAGCCGTACGCGGTCGCGCATGCGATACCGATTGCCCAACCCGGTCAACGGATCGGTATATGCCATGGCCTGCAGCTCAGTCTGGCTAACGGGCAAGGGCGGCAAATCCGGTGATTTCATCTGCAATTCCGACACGTCTCCCACCCATGAGGCAGAATGCCGGCTAAGTCTTAAAAAATGGATAGCGACGCCCTGGCGAGACCGGGCGGGAGAGGCTGCGCGCGCTTGTGGCTAAGCAGTTTCGCGGGCCTGTGCGTTGCCGAGATGCTTGAGGAACACCAGTTGCAGCATGTCGGGGCTCACGGGTTTCAGGATGACGTCGTCCATGCCGGATGCAAAGCACGCATCGCGATCCTGGTCGAGCGCCTGGGTCAGGACGCCGACGATCGGTGTTCGACTGGCCGAACCTGCCTCGACCTCCCTGATCAGCCTGGTTGCCTCGAACCCGTTGAGGCCGGGCAGCGTGATGTCCATCAGCATCAGCTGGGGACGGTATTCGGTCCACATCCTCACCGCCTCATCGCCGGTGGAAGCGATCTTGTAGCTATAGCCGAGGCCTTCGAGGATCTGCGAAAAGACGATCTTGTTGATGGCATTGTCTTCAGCGACCAGAATCTCGCAGCTGTTGTCTTCCGTGCTGATCGAGATCGGCCAGATTTTTTCATCGGGATGTTTCGGCGCGAGCCTCTTGCCGCGCATGTTGCGGTTGAAATACCGGGCAATCCGGAAGGTCAATTCGTTGGCGAGTTGCGCGCCGTCGAGGCAGAGGGCCGCGATATTCTGGCGTTCGGCCAGCTCCATGCCGCGCACGCCGATCTGGTTGTCGATGACGACCAGATCGATTCGAACACCGAGCGAGCTTGCAAAATCGAGAAACGCCGCCTCCTCGCCCTCACTGCGCACCACGCAAGCCTCGAACCCGTATTTGGCAAGCATCTTCAGGGCCGTCGATTCAGCCGCAAGATCGTTGGTAACGAGGAGTATCTTCTGACCGTTGAACGTTTCAGGGGTGAACGTTTCCATGGCGGGCAGTCTGTGCAGGGCTGCCTGCAGCGTCTCGACCGGGACATAGGCCCGCCGATAGCTGCGGTCGCCGGATTCGGTGATGGCGGACGCAAGGCCGAACTCGTCGAAATCGCCGCCGTCGGTCGGCAAATCCTGCATCGTGGCGACGAGAAAATAGCGGCCGGGCTTGCCGATCCGGAGCTTGCGCGTGACGATGTCCCGCTCCATGCCGCTGCGATCGATCTGCCGCTGGCGCGAAATCGACAGGTCACCGGTGTCGATCACATGCTGGTCGCTTTCACCGAACCGCTGGGCGACATCGGTGGAAAACAGGTCGCTGCTCTTGCGCCCGAGGATCTCGTCGGCGGACTTCTGGTATTTGTCGCAGAGCGCCTTGTTGACGGCGACGTAGGTCAGGTCCCTGTCCTTCACGAACAGCGGAAAGGGCAGGTTGTCGAGGATATCCTCGGTGAGCTGAACGCGCTCGAGGTCCGCCCGCCACTGCTCCTCGCGTTTGCGGGTCTCGGAAATATCGGTGATGATGCAGACACCGTAGCCGCTGGAGAGCCGGCGCTTGGTAAAGCGTACCCAGCGATCGGCGCCATGGCGCTCGGTGAATTCGTACCGTTCGCGCCAGTGGGTGGCGATCGTCTGAGACAGCCAGTCCTCGCGGCTGCTCGGAACGGGTCGCTTGCCGGCAATGTCGCGCTGGCGGATACCGGTGTCGAAGACGGCACCGAGGAAGTCGCGCAGTCGGGTTTGCGGCCGCAACAGGTGCTCGGAAATCGGGTAGAAATTCAGAACCTGGCGGCTGGCAAAGAGCAGCGTATCGTTTTTATCGTAGACGAAGAATGCGGACTGCAGCCCCTCGCAAATCGCATCGAAAAGCGCCGTCTGCAGCGTGCCATCGGCAGGCGCATCGTCATTGACGGAGAGCACTGCCTTCTCAAACTCGGCAGTCATTCGTCCGATTCCCCTATGGCATCGATCACTGAGAGGCCCTCAGGCGGGCACGGTCTGGCCGGCGCCGAATTGCGGTAAGCATGCTGGCAAGCTGTTTGAAACAGACGGATGCCGGCCAGTATATGTGACGGTTTCCAGCTGGCCATCACGCGCCGAGATCAGGTGCGATGCACCGCCTGCAATCATTTCAAACAATAACGGAAATCTGCCTTTTTAGTATTAAGGTCCGATTAATGGCGATGCGAACATGTTGCGTCGCGGAATAAGGTGGACGGCGCCCTGAGCGGACAGTTTCTCCTTTCCACGGGGTCAAGAATCCGGGAAAATGCTGCCATGAACATCAAGCAGCTTTCCGAAACCCTGGTGAACCAGATCGCCGCCGGCGAAGTCATCGAGCGGCCGTCGAGTGCGGTCAAGGAACTCATCGAAAACGCACTGGATGCCGGCGCAACGCGTATCGAGATCGCCACTGCCGGTGGCGGCAAGGCACTGCTGCGGGTCAGCGACAACGGCAGCGGCATGGACCGGGACGATCTCGAACTTGCCGTACGCCGACACTGCACCTCGAAGATATCGGATACGCTCGACAACATCCGCACCCTCGGCTTTCGCGGCGAAGCGTTGCCCTCGATCGGCTCGGTGGCGCGCTTGTCGATTTCGAGCCGCAGGGCGGATGGCGCGGACGGCGCCGAAATCGCCGTCGCCGGCGGCAGGCTGCTGCACCTGCGGCCGGCAGCCGCCAATCCCGGTACCATCGTCGAGGTCCGCGACCTCTTTTTCGCAACGCCCGCCCGCCTGAAATTCCTGAAGACGGAACGTGCCGAGGCAGCAGCTATCACCGAAGTCGTGAAGCGGATGGCCATCGCTTTTCCGCATGTGCGCTTCGTGCTCTCGGGCTCCGACCGCTCGACACTGGAGTTTGCCGCAACCGGCGACGACAGGCTGGCGCGCATGGCGCAGGTGCTCGGCGAGGACTTCAAGCACAATGCCATTGCGCTGGATGCCGAGCGCGAGGACGTCGGTCTGAAGGGCTATGCCGGTGTGCCGACCTTCAATCGTGGCAACGCAGCGCATCAGTACGCCTTCGTCAATGGCCGACCGGTGCAGGACAAGCAGATCCTCTCGGCGATCCGCGGCGCCTATGCCGAGACAATTCCGTCGGGGCGCTATCCGGTGGCGGTGCTGTCGATCAGCATCGATCCGGCGCTGGTCGACGTCAACGTCCACCCGGCGAAATCCGATGTGCGGTTCCGCGATCCCGGCCTCGTGCGCGGACTGATCGTCGGGTCCATTCGCGAGGCGTTGTCGCGCGATGGCGACCGGGCCGCAACCACCGGCGCCGACAGCATGCTCCGCTCTTTCCGGGGCGGCGCCCAGGCGGCGTGGCGCCCCTCCCCGCCTTCAACACCGTGGTCACCACAGACTTCGCCATCGCGCCCATACGATGCAACGTTGGTGGCAAGCGGCTTCGGCGAACCGGCGCAGGCAACATTCGAGGACCTATCGGCCCCGGCGGCGCGCGTAGACAGAGGCCATGCCGGCCTCCAGCCGGATGCACCACAGCCACAGCACCGCCTCGGCGCGGCCCGGGCGCAGATCCATGCGAACTACATCGTCGCACAGACGGAAGATGGACTGGTCATCGTCGACCAGCACGCGGCCCATGAACGGCTGGTGTTCGAGGAAATGCGCAAGGCGCTGCATTCCAGGCGCATGCCGTCTCAAGTGCTGCTGATCCCCGAAATCATCGATCTGCCGGAAGAGGATTGCGACCGGCTGATGGTGCATGCCGAAAGCTTCGGCAATCTGGGACTTGCCATCGAGCGCTTCGGACCGGGAGCAATCGCAGTGCGCGAAACGCCGGCGATGCTGGGCGAGGTCGATGCGCAGGGAATGATCCGCCAGCTCGCCGACGAGATTGCCGAATGGGATACGTCATCGCTGCTGGGCGCAAAGCTGGAATATGTCGCGGCGACCATGGCCTGTCATGGCTCGGTGCGTTCCGGACGGCAACTGCGCCCGGAGGAGATGAACGCGCTGTTGCGGCAGATGGAAGCAACGCCCGGATCCGGCCAATGCAACCACGGGCGACCGACCTATATCGAGCTCAAGCTCAGCGATATCGAGCGGCTGTTCGGCCGGAGCTGAAAAAGCTGGAAATATGCCCGCCGCCGCGCTAAGGCAGGCGATGGCAGGAGAACGACGGAAATGAACCTTTTAGAGGGAAGCGGAAACCGCGAAGCGAAGGTGCGCTATCTCGACGGCGACTTCCAGCTGCTGGCGCCCGGCTCCCATGTTATCTGCGCTATGACCGGACAGCGCATTCCGCTCGACGAACTCCGCTACTGGAGCGTTGCCCGCCAGGAACCCTATGCCGACGCCATCGCCTCGTTTGAGGCCGACAAGCGCGCCGGTATCCTGCCCAACCAGCGTCGCTAGCCCTTGGTCCCGGAGGTGCCTGCCGCGAGCCTCCGGCTACGGCAGCCTGCGAGGGCGTTGTCGATGATGAGATCCGCGGCGCGGTGGTCCGAAAAGGTCATCTCGACCTCAATGACAAGGCTCTCGGCAACCAGTTGTTGCGCAGCGCCGGATCTGCCAAGCAAACGCACATAATCCTTCGATGTCGTGACGATCTTCAGGTCGTGGCGTCTTGCCGTGTCGAGAACATCGGTAATTGCCGCATCGATTAAGTGCTGGTGGTCTCCGAAAGGCCGATGGACGACGATTGTGGCACCGGTGGATTCGACTGTGCGGAAGAACTTCTGCGGGTCAGCGATACCGGCGAAGGCCAGTACGCTCTGGCCGGCCAAACCCTCCTGCCCCCGCACCTTCAGGACGGCGGTGAAAAACGGCTTGCCGGCGCGAGCTGCCATCCGCACCACCGCATCGGCAGCCTTGCCGCTGCCGACCTTGAGCAGCCCGGACGTATGCCGGAGCTGTTCGCCAAGGGGCGCGCGCAACGGTCCTCCGGGTACGATATGTCCATTGCCGATGCCGCTGTTGGCATCGATCACCAGCAGCGCATAATCGATGGCGAGTTGGGCGCTCTGGAAACCGTCGTCCATGATGATGAGATCGGCGCCCTCTTCGACCAGGCGACGGGCTCCTTCGATGCGTCGCCGTGAAATCACCGTCAGGGCTTCGCGCGCAAGAAGCAGCGGCTCATCGCCGACTACCACAGCCGTGTGTTTATCCGGGTCGACGACGGTGATGCCACGCGCCGAGCCGCCATAGCCACGACTGAGGAAGCCGGGTTTCAGCCCCTTTTCCTTTGCCTGACGGGCTAGAGCGAGCGCAGTCGGCGTCTTGCCGGCGCCCCCGACCGTGAAATTGCCGACGCAGATGACTGGAACCGGGACGGAAGCTCGCCGGCCATTGGCCATGCGCTTGCCGGCGATGCGGCCATAGAGGTACGACACCGGCCAAAGCAGGCGCGCGCGCCAATCGGGCTTCGTCCACCAGAATGGCGGTGCTTCCGATACCATGTGATCCCCTGTTCGATTATCGGCAAAGAGACGGCAGTTTGCGCTTGAATGCAAGCGGTTAGCGCGACATCAGGGCGTCGGGCAGAAGCGGCTCGAGCCCCGTGATGTCATCGAGGCAATAGTCTGCCGCGGCGGCAAGGCTTTCCGGCGAACCGGTGCCGGTCAGGACGCCGATGGTGAGCCCGACGCTGGCGTTACGTCCCATGTGGAGATCGTGATTGTTATCGCCGACCATGGCTACATCGCCCGGAGACAGGCCTGTGGCCTCGCAGAAGCCGAGCACCATGCCGGGCTCAGGCTTGACGCCGAACCCGCTGTCATAGCCGGCAATAAAATCGAGGCAGTCGAGAAACCCGAAATGCCGGGCAGTTTCACGTATGGAAGTCTGATTGTCGCTGGAGGCGACGCCAAGACGGTATCCTCTCGCCTTCAGACGGCCGAAGAAGGCGGCGAGATCCGTGACCGGAACGGCAAACTGGGCAGCGCCGGAAAACAGGTCGTCAAGTTGGCGCGTGAGATCGTCGAGGTCGAGGGTCGAACCGGCGGCGACCAGTCCTTCGGCAATCTGGCGGGTGTTGCCGGCTGCGAGCAGGCTGTCTGGAACGACGTGGCCGGACACAGGGTCCATGCCGCAGGCAAGCAACAATCGGTCCGCCAGCGCGGCCTCGCCGCCGGCGGCGATCTGCGCCAGTTGCCGGTTCACCGGCAGCCAGCTCTTGTTGTAGTCGAGCAGCGTGCCGTCCTTGTCAAAAAGGATGCCCCGGATGGTGGCCAGTCGTTCGTCAGTCACCAGGAAGTCCTCAAGCCTGCGCGGCCTTCGGCAGCAGCCGGGCTTTGAGCGTCAGTGGATTGATATAGGGCTCGAGCCCCTTGATCGTCGCCGTCAGGGCGCCGCGCATCTCGTGCACCGCCGTAAAGCCGGCCTCGATCATGGTGGCGCGGGCGGTGTCGTTGGTCAAAAGGTAGTGGACGCCCTTGGCCAGCATTTCTGTGTCGCGAACCATGCGGGCGCTGCCGCTGCGCGCCAGCCTTTGGTAGGACTCGCGAAAATTCTGCACGTGGCCGCCTGTCAGGATCGCACAGCCCATCATTGCCGGCTCGATCGGGTTCTGGCCACCCTTGTTCTCGAAAAGCGAGCGGCCGACGAAAGCCACCTCGGTCATCCGAAGGTAAAGGCCCATTTCGCCGATGGTGTCGCCGAGGAATACATCGACATCGGCGGTCAGCGGATCGTTGCGGGTCCGGCAGGCAACTTTCAGCCCCTGTGCCAGCAGCATCTTCTCGATATCGTCGCAACGTTCGGGATGCCGCGGGACGAGGATCGTCAGCAGATCGTCGCGCGCCTTGAGGGTGCGGTGGACGACGGCGGCAGCATTCTCCTCTCCCTCAAAGGTCGAGACGGCAGCCCAGGTCTTGCGGGTGCCGAGTTGCCGCATGTAATCGGCCAGCACCGCCGCATCATAGGGCGGTGCGTCGGTATCAACCTTGAGGTTGCCGGAGGTGCTCACCTGCAGCGCACCAAGGTCGCGAAAACGCTCCGCATCGACATCCGATTGCGCCAGAACCAGTGCCATATTTTCCAGCAGCGCTGCAGCCAGCGACGGATGGCGCTGCCAGCGGCTGAAGGACTTGTCCGACATGCGGGCATTGACGAGGATCTGCGGGATACGCCGCGCCACGAGTTCACCGATCGTCGTCGGCCAGATCTCGGATTCGGCGATGATGCTGCAATCCGGCTGCCAGTAGTCGAGGAAGCGGGCGACGGCAGGCTTCAGGTCGAGCGGGACATACTGGTGAATGACGTCATTGCCGAGACGCTCGCGGGTCACCTGCGCCGACGTCATTGTACCTGTCGTCAACAGCACGTGGATGTTTCGCTGGCGGATTTCGCGGATCAGCGGCACGACGGCCGAGGTTTCGCCGACGCTTGCGGCATGGAACCAGATCAGAGGACCCTGCGGGCGGTTGGCGCTGGCATAGCCGAAGCGCTCGCCACGCCTTGCCTTGTCTTCCTTGCCGTTGGTCGCACGCAGCGCAAGGTAGGGCGTCATCAGTGGCGAGATCGCGACGCCGCCGAGACGATAGGCTTTCAGCGCCATACGCGCCCTAAAGCTGCTCATCGCAGAAGCCTCCGATCCGTGGTGATCGTCATCAATGCCAAAACCCAAACTGTTGCGACTGGACTAAATAAAGTTTCAGCTCGAAAAGAGCAGTAAAACCAGATGCTTGGCAAATTTATGACCGACCCGCGACAATCACGGCTGTATCAATGGTTTCCGCAATCAGCCTTTGGGAGAGGCCGAATCCTGCGGATCGAGCAGGCGATGCATGTGAACGATGAAATATCGCATATGAGCGTTATCGACAGTCTGCTGAGCCTTGGCCTTCCAGGCCATGTGCGCGCTGGCATAATCGGGGAAAATACCGACGATGTCGAGGCCGCTCAGATCACGGAAATTCACGTCGTTGAGATTTTCGAGCTCGCCGCCGAAAACGAGATGCAGAAGCTGCTTTTTAGCGCTGGAGTCAGTCATATCTGTCTTTCTTTCCTATCGCTCCCCCAACGCTCATCTGAGCGATTTTGGGTGAAAGGTCAACCGTCTCGTCGGGAGGCAAGCTGATGCAGGAATTCCGGCATCAGGGCCTCTCCGGCACCACAAAGTTCGGCATGCTTTACCACAGCCTTGTTGTAGACGAGCAGGTCGCCGGCAAGGTCGACAAGCTGCCCCCCGGCACGCTGCAGGATCAGGTCGGCTGCGGCCAGATCCCAGTCATGGGAATCGCGCTTGACCAATGTACCTTCCAGCCTTCCGTCGGCCACCATGGCGAGGCGGTAGGCAAGCGATGGGATGTGCTTCACGCGCTGCACGGTGCTGCGGAACGCCGCGCCAAAGCCAGCAATCATGTCTTCAGCAGTTGCCAGCCGATGGACATCGCCGGCTCTTGGCTCGGACACCTTGAGTATATTGCCGTTCTTGAGCGCAGGCCCTTCGAGCCCGGCGACATAGAGTTCGCGGAGCGCTGGCGCAAACAGAACGCCGGCAACAGGGCGCCCGTCGGTAACGACGGCGACACTGATGCACCAGATCTCCGAGCCAGCCAGAAACCCGCGCGTCCCGTCGATCGGATCGACGACGAACAACGTGCGGCGCTGGAGGCGATCGGATGCGTCGTCGGTCTCTTCGGAGAGCCAGCCGTAATCCGGCCGGGCCGCCTGCAGCACTCTGGAAAGCACATCGTTGGCGGCATAGTCCGCGGCGCTGACGGGCGATTGCCCACCATTTTTCCACCAGACTTCCGGAGACTGCTGGAAGAAGCCGAGTGCCACTTCGCCGGCCTCCTGGGCCGCCTGGACAATCAGGTCCAGGTCACTTTGCCAGCTGAACGTTGCGCTCTCGGCCATGCTATTGTTCCCGTAACGCCCTAGGGCATTTCAGCGTTTCACGGAAACGCAAAAATGCTCTATCTCTTTGTTTTTATGCACTTCCAAACACAGGCACTTTAGAGGCCGGCCAGCGTCATGCCTTCGATGGCTATGGTCGGCGCTGCGGTGCTGAAGCTCCGGTCGATATCGTTGGCCGGCGTGAAGCGCATGAACATGTCCTTGAGATTGGAGGCAATGGTCACCTCCGACACTGCAAATGTCAGTTCGCCGTTCTCGATCCAGAAACCTGTTGCGCCACGGCTGTATTCGCCAGTGATCATGTTGACGCCCTGGCCGATCAGTTCGGTGACGTAGAACCCGTCCTTGACGCTCTTGATCAGCTCTTCCGGCGACATCTCGCCGGGCTCTAGCGCAAGATTGGTGGACGATGGCGTAACGGTTGTGCCGCCGCGAACGCCACGGCCGTTTGTCGGCATGCCGATTTCCCGGCCGGTCGATGTCGACAGGAACCAGTGCTTGAGCACGCCATCCTCGATCATCACCAGACGCTGGCCGCTGACGCCTTCGCCATCGAAAGGACGCGAGGCGGAGCCGCGGACGATGAGTGGATCGTCGGTGATGGACATTCCGGATTTCAGCACCTGCTGGCCCATCTTGTCGCGCAGGAAGCTCGACTTGCGGGCGACCGAGGAGCCGTTGATGGCGCCGCCGATGTGTCCGACGAAGCTGCGGGCGACGCGGGGGTCGAAGACCACGGTGACATTCTTGCCGGTCGGAACCTGGCGCGGATTGATGCGCTTGACCACCCGCTCTCCGGCGCGGCGGCCGATGTCCTCGGCGGAATCCAGATCGGCAAAGTAGAGACGGCTGTCGAAATCGTAGTCGCGCTCCATGCCCGTGCCTTCGCCGGCGATGACGCTGACGGATCGGCCGAACCGCGAGCCCATGTAGGCACCTTCGAAGCCGCGGGAGGTCACCAGCACCATGCCGCCCATGCCGGCCGATGCGCCGGAGCCGGAGGACTTGCTGACGCCCTTGACGGCAAGCCCTGCCTCCTCCATCGCCAGCGCGGCTTCACGCAGCTGGTCGGTGGAGACTTCGGTCGGGTCGTAGAGATCGAGATCGGGGTAGTTGCGGGCCAGCTTGTCGTCGTCCGCGAGACACGCAAACGGATCTTCCGGAGACACCTTCGCCATGGCAACGGCGCGTTCGGCCAGAACCTGGAGATCGAAACCCGGATTGGCCGAGACGTTGGCGACCCGGTTGCCGACGAAGACACGCAACGAGAAGTCATCGCTCTCGGAGGACTCGGTGCCTTCGACCTTGCCGAGGCGCACACTCACCGATTGCGAGCGGGAACGCACGACGACCGCATCGGCGGCATCGGCACCGGCCTTGCGGGCGAGATCTATCAGTTGGCCGGCGCGGGAAAGTAGTGTTGCGGAATCGATTTCAGAGGACATGAGTTGGCCTTTCCTTCGTCTTCCATTTATTGTGCAGTACCGAAAGCATCAAGGCCGAGCGTGTCGATTCTTGGGGCTCGACAGCATATGCACTGCCTACCTACGGAAAGATACAGACCATGTCAGCCCCCAACGCCTTCTTCACCGAAACGCTGTTGCTGCTCGGCGGTACCGTCGTTACAGCGCCGATCTTCAAGAAGCTTGGATTGGGTACGGTGCTCGGCTACCTGGCGGCCGGCGTCGTCATCGGCCCCGTATTGCATGGCATCAGCGACGGCGAAGCTGTTCTCGGCGTAGCCGAGCTTGGCGTCGTATTCCTGCTGTTCATCATCGGCCTCGAACTGAAGCCGACCAGGCTCTGGCAGATGCGCAGGGATATCTTCGGCCTCGGAAGCGCCCAGGTCATTTTCACCGGCATGGCCCTTACGCTCGCCGCATGGCTTACGGGCATGGTCGACTGGCGCGGCAGTGTCATTGCCGGCTTCGGCCTGGCGCTGTCGTCCACCGCCTTCGCGATGCAGATCCTCGACGACCAGAGCGATATCAATACCCGTTACGGTCAGCGATCCTTCTCGATGCTGCTGTTCCAGGATCTCGCCATCGTGCCGCTGCTGGCACTGATCACTGTGCTCGACGGGCCGAAGCAGGAAGCCCATCCCCTGACCGATCTTGCCATCGCCATAGGCGCGGTAGCCGGCATGATCGTGGTCGGCCGCTACCTGCTGACGCCGCTGTTCCAGGTGATCGGCCGGACCGGCGCCCGCGAGGCGATGATCGCAGCAGCACTGTTCGTCGTGCTGGGCTCGGCCACGCTGATGCAAATGGCGGGGCTGTCGATGGCAATGGGCGCTTTCCTCTCCGGGGTGATGCTGGCAGAATCCTCGTACAGGCACGAGCTGGAGGCGGATATCGAACCGTTTCGCGGCGTGCTGCTGGCGATTTTCTTCATTGCCGTCGGCCTGTCGCTGCAGCTTCAGGTGATTTACGATCACGCATTTTTCATACTCATGGCCGTGCCGGTGTTGCTGGCGGTCAAGGCGCTTGTCATCTATGCCCTCTGCCGGATATCGGGCTCGTCGCATAACGACGCCATCCGCATCGCTCTGCTGCTGCCCCAGGGCGGCGAATTCGGCTTCGTTCTGTTCAGCACAGCCGCGTCCACCGGCGGACTGCTTTCCGACAGCACCGCCTCGTTGCTGATCGCCATCGTCACGCTGTCGATGGCGCTGACGCCCCTTGCCGTGGCGCTCTCGAAGCGACTGATGTCAGGCGATGCGCATGAAGAGATCGACGAGAATTTCGAGGGCGCCGGTGCCGACGTGCTGATGATCGGCTTTTCGCGCTTCGGCCAGATCGCCGCACAGATCCTGCTTGCCGGAGGCCGCGAGGTGACGGTGATCGACTTTTCCGCCGACCGCATCCGGCAGGCGTCGTCCTTCGGTTTTCGCATCTATTTCGGTGATGGAACCCGCAAGGACGTGCTGCGCTCCGCCGGCATAGACCGCGCCAAGATCGTGGTCATCTGCACCCACACGCGGGAAATCACCGACAAGATCGTCGAACTGGTGCAGGCTGAATATTCCCATGCCCGGATTTTCGTGCGCAGCTACGACCGTATCCACTCCATCGCGCTGCGAAAAGCGGGCGTCGATTACGAGCTGCGTGAGACGCTGGAATCAGGTCTGTTGTTCGGCCGGCGGACCCTTGAGGAACTCGGAGTCGGTGAAGCGGAGGCAATGGCGATCCAGGAAGATATTCGCAGGCGCGACGAGCAGCGGCTGATTCTGCAGACGACGGAAGGTCCGCAGGCAGGTGCCGACATGCTGTTTTCGAAGCCGGTCAAGCCGGAACCGCTGATCAAGCCAAAGCGGTCGGTCGAAGTCATCGATGCCAGCGACGATCTGTCGGAGCCAGCGAGTCTCTAGGTCTGGCGTGCGGTCAGGATCTCGTCGAGCGCATATTTCAGCTCGTCCTTGATGCCGACGGACATGGCGAGGATTTCGCGAGCCTTGAGAAAATCCATAACGCCGATACGCCCGACTGCGGGGCACAGGAAGATCTGCGGCGGACGCAGGCGGAGCTTCAGGGCAATCGCCGTCTGCATCATCAACTGGCCGCTGCCGAACAGGCTTTCCATACGGTTCGGCACATGAGTACCGTCACCATCCGGCGCGCCGACAACATCGACGCCGATGACGATATCGGCAAGATCCATCAGATGCTCGTAAGGCACTGGATTGATAATGCCGCCGTCGATCATGACGCGGTCGTTTCGCCGCACGGGCATGAAAATGGCCGGAATGGCGGCGGAAGCGGCCAAGGCCTCTATAAGATCGCCATCTTCGATGACCACCTCGGCCTGGCCATAATAATCGGTAGCGATCACCTTCATCGGAATGCGGAGACCGTCGAAACTATCCGGCACCTGATGCGGCAAAAAAGCCCGCAGCACGCGCTCGAGATCGAACTGCCCGATCTTCAGGCCGCGTACCGACTTCGGCCTGAGACCCCAGATCCGGTTGGCGACAGCCTTCCTGTTGCCGATGCTGGAGAGAGCGTGGTCGCGGATCTCGAGCCCGCTCATGCCAGACGCCATGCCTGCACCGATGATAGCGCCGATCGACGAGCCGGAAATGGCGACCGGCCGGATGCCGAGTTCGTCCAGCGCCTCGATGATGTGGATATGGGCAAGCCCACGTGCACCGCCGCCGCCGAAGGATACGGCCACGGATGGCAGAGACGATCTGTAGGTGTCCATGGTGTCGGTGATCTCATCACCCAGTCTGGTGATCGTATTCATAACTCAAACCGGCTGGTAGCGGAAAAAATGCATCTTGCTGTCACCGAAGGTCCTCACCTCCAGCAACATATAGGCAGGCGGCACATTGACGACGATATCGGCACGCTCTTCGAGGATCGCAAGAGCACCCGGCACTAGCCAGCCGCCATCTGCTGCCGCCGCAAAGGCTTTCTCGCCGAGGCCATGGCCATAAGGTGGATCCGCGAACAGGAAGTCGAACGGCTCGAGATTGCCGACGCTGCCGAGATCGGTGGCGTCGCGGCGCAGCATCCGCGTTCGGCCGTGCAGGCCGAGCGCATCGATATTTTCCCAAAGGAGGCCGCGCCCCTCGACGCTGCTTTCGACAAACAGCACGTGACGGCAGCCGCGCGAGGCACCCTCGAGGCCGACCGCGCCGGTACCGGCGAAGAGGTCCATCATGCGCGTCGCGTCGATCGCCTCGGGATAGGCGTGGCTCAGGATATTGAACAGGCTCTCGCGCGTCCGGTCAGCCGTTGGCCGGATCGCGTTGGACTTGGGCACGGCTAGAGACCGACCGCGAAACTCTCCGCCGACAATCCTCACCGTCCGTTAGCCCCTCTTGCCCTTCGGGCCGCCCCTTGGAGCACCCCCTGCCGGACGACCGCTGCCGGCACCATCGCGTGGCTTGCCGGAAAAGCTCTTTGCACCCGGCTTGCCCGCTGGCTTGCCGCCGAAGGATTTACCGGCTGGCTTGCCTGTATAAGGACGGCCTGCTGGCTTTGCACCGGCCGGCTTGTCGCCATACGAGCGCTCACCGGAGGGACGTTCAGTCCTTGCCGGACGCTCGGACCGCTGGTCGCCATCGAAGGACCGCGTCGGGCGGTCGCTTCTCGGCTTGTCACCAAGGGAACGTTCGCCCTGCGGACGTTCGCTGCGGACAGGACGATCGCCACGCGGAGCGTCGGAGCGGAACGGCTTTGCACGGGGACGATCCTCGCCTTCAGTGCGCGGCCTGCCGGAATAAGGGCGGTCGCCACGAGGACGATCGCTTTGTGGACGATCACCGCGCGGTGGCCGATCGCCGGAGGGACGATCGCTACGAGGGGCATCCGAGCGGCTGTCACTGCGGAAAGAGCTGGTCCGTGGGCGATCCTCGCCCTCGGTACGCGGGCGGCTCGGGCCACGCGGGCGGTCGCCAAACGGCTTATCGGCACGCGGAGCACGATCACCAAATGGCTTGTCGCTGCGGGCCGGACGATCACCGAAGGACTTTGCGCCCTGGGGCCGGTCGCCGCGCGGGGCACGGTCGCCAAACGGTTTGTCGCCGCGTGGCGGACGGTCGCCGCCGGCGCTCTTGCGGCCGAAACCGCCGCCCTTGCCCTTGGCGTCGTCGGAATCGTCAGTGGCGCGGATCCATTCTCCTTCGCTGTCGCTGACGCGACTGACACGGACGCGCGGACCTTCATCCGGGCGCTCGGAGCCGGGGCGCACGCGCGGACCACGGGTCGAAGGGCCATATCGTTCGAGGTTCTTGGCCACCTTTTCGGCTGCCTTCTCGCCAAGAGGACGGGCGCCGGGCGCCATCCAAACATTGGCGCTGCGGCGCGGCGTCGTCATCGGTGCGCGCTTCGGACGGTCGTCGTCCTTGCCACGGGCACCGCCCTTGCTGTCTTCGCGCTTCGTATCGAGATGGCCACGGGCGGGAGCGCGCTTGTCGCTGGACTTTTCGCGCTTGACCCAGTCATCGCGCTGCTGCGGACGGGAGGCGGGCGCTTCGTCGTCGTCAGCTGCGTCGCCACCGCTCACGTTGTAGATCGGCGCATCGAAATTCGCCTTGGCGTCTTCGACGAGGCGCGGACCGAGCTGGTCGCGGAGCGTGCGTCCACGGACTTCTACAGCTTGGCCTTCCGGCAGGTCGCCGAGCTGGAACGGGCCGTAGGAAATGCGGATCAGGCGATTAACCTCGAGGCCGAGAGCGCCGAGGACGTTCTTGATTTCGCGGTTCTTGCCTTCGCGAAGACCCATGGTGATCCAGACGTTGGAGCCCTGCACCTTGTCGAGCGTTGCCTCGATAGAGCCATAGAGCACGCCATCGACGGCGATGCCTTCTTTCAGCTTGTCGAGCGCATCCTGGTCGATCTCGCCGTGGGCGCGGACGCGGTAGCGACGCAGCCAGCCGGTGGTCGGCAATTCCAGCACGCGGGCAAGGCCGCCGTCGTTGGTCAGCAGCAACAAGCCTTCGGTGTTGATGTCGAGGCGGCCGATCGACATGACGCGCGGCAGGTCGTCCGGCAGGTTGTCGAATACGGTATCGCGGCCTTCCGGATCGGCATTGGTGGTCACCAGGCCGGCAGGCTTGTGGTAGAGCCACAGACGGGTGCGCTCGATACCACGGATCGGCACGCCATCGACCTCGATCTTGTCCGTCAGGGTGACGTTGATGACCGGGCTGTCGAGTTGCACGCCGTTCAGCTTGACGCGGCCTTCCATGATCATCCGCTCGATATCGCGGCGGGAGGCGACGCCGACGCGTGCCATCACCTTGGAGATACGCTCGGCGTCATCCGGGATATTCGCCTTGGTCAGCTTCGAAGGCGCGGGTTTTGCAGCGTTGGTGTCTTCGCGCTTCGGCATCGGCTTATCACGAAGAAAGGGCTTGGACCCAGGCCGCTTGGGCTTGTCATTGAATGTCATTTGATGTTTGCCTGAGTTTTTAGACCAAATTGGTCTTTGGCGTGTCCTATCAGGTCACGCCGCTTCGGTTAAGTGGAAAATCTTGATGGCGAGGACAAATCATTTCATGGCGCTGGCGCTGGATGAAGCCCGCGCCGCCGGACAGCGTGGCGAAGTGCCGATCGGCGCCGTGGTTGTTCTCAACAACACCGTCATCGCCAGGGCCGGCAACCGAACCCGGGAATTGAACGATGTCACCGCCCATGCCGAAATCGTGGCGATCCGGCTTGCCAGCGCGACGCTAGGCCAGGAGCGGCTGGTCGATGCCGATCTCTACGTGACGCTGGAGCCCTGCACGATGTGTGCCGCGGCAATTTCGTTCGCCCGCATCCGCAGGCTCTACTATGGCGCGGAGGATCCGAAAGGCGGCGGCATCGACAATGGCGTGCGCTTCTTTGCGCAGCCGACATGCCATCACGGTCCGGAGGTCTATTCAGGCCTCGCCGAAAGCGATGCCAGCGATATCCTCAAGGCTTTTTTCCAGGCCCGGCGCGGCGAATAGCGCGCTCAGGCTTCGATTACTGGAATGGCTTCCACCAGCTGCTGGTCTGCTGGGCTGCTTCGGCATCCTTCAGGCGCTTCTTTTCCTTCTTCGATTCCGGCGTGCCGAGATCGTTGAGGGCGGCTGGATCGGCAACCTGGCGGTACTGTGCCGGCGGGTCGATCAGGTAGCGGCGCTGGTCGATGTATGTGCCGTCCTGCTGCTTGCGCGCCTCGCGATAGGCCGCGGTCTGCTGCGCCTGCGTCATCTGGTTGGCGTGGCTATCGGAATAGACCAAGGGCGAACGGTAGGTGGCGGAATTCTTGTTGGCGTCTGCATCGGCAACGAGACGCTTGCGGGCGTCTTCAGGCGATTCGACCCAGTTCGGATTGTCAGAGGAGGCCAGCGACTGCTGCGGCTGCGTCAGGGTCGACCTGCCATTGGCCGGCGGCACTACGAGGCCCGGACGAGGCGGATACTTGACGGCATTTTCCTTGGGCGTCGCAGCCGAGATCGAGCCGATATCGGCGATGTCATCGAACAGCTGTTCGCCCGATGTCTTGTCGGTGCCGTAGGTCGGGCTGCTCATGCAGCCGGACATCGCGCCGCAGCCTGCCAACAAAGCAGCCAAGCAGACGCCAACACGAACCCTATGCAACGCTTTCATGAAAACCCTTCCCAGCCGTGCCGGCGCACTCATTGCCCACCACGGTTCTACGCCCCTTCGCGCAAAACTTCGGCCAATTTCAGGCAGCTTTTACCGGATGAACGCAGTTAACGCAATTCATCCGGTAATTTTCTTCACGCCAAAGCCGCCAATTCGTGCATTGCGGCTGCGTCGCGGGCGGAAATATCGGGATAAGCCGGGTCAGATCCGACGTCCTTGGTGATTTTCCACGAGCGGGCGCATTTGACGCCTTCGGCAAGTTTTTGCTCGACGGCGACCTTGGTTCCGTCCTCAAGCCGGAAGGCTTCTGCCGGTCCCTCGCCTGCCACGACGGAAATATCCGAGGTGATGCAGATCTCGGCGAAATCGAGACCTTCCAACGCCGCCAGAAGCTCGGGATCGCCGACATGGACGACGGGGGCAGCTTCCAGCGAGGAGCCGATGCGCTTGTCCTTGCGCTCGATTTCCAGCGCGCCGGTGACGGCACGACGAACAGTGCGAACCTTCTTCCACTTTTCCGCAACTGGCTCGTTCGACCATTCGCCGGGAATCGTCGGAAACTGCTCAAGATGCACGGAGACAGCATTGGGATCGCGCGACAGCCATGCCTCCTCGGTGGTGAACGGCATCATCGGCGCGAACCACAGGACGAGGCAATCGAACAGCTTGCGGATGACATAGAGGGCCGCACGGCGTTTAGGGCTCGACGGCGCATCGCAATAGAGCGCGTCCTTGCGGATGTCGAAATAGAAGGCCGACAGTTCGACATTGGCGAAATCGGACAGCGAGCGGACGATGCGCTTGAAATCGAATTCGTCGTAGCCTCCTCGCACCACCTTATCCAGTTCGGACAGGCGGTTGAGCATCAGCTGCTCTAGTTCCGGCAAGTCTGCATAGGCGATGTCGTCGCCGTGATCGTGGGCCAGCGTTCCCAGCATCCAGCGCAGCGTGTTGCGGATCTTGCGGTAGGCATCGATGTTGGTCTGGATGATCGTCTTGCCGAGACGCTGATCCTCCCAATAATCGGTGTTCATGACCCAGAGACGCAGGATATCGGCACCGGACTGGCCCATGACTTCCTGCGGGGTGACTGTGTTGCCGAGCGACTTCGACATCTTGCGACCGTCCTCGGCCATAGTGAAGCCATGGGTGACGACAGCGTTGTAAGGCGCGCGGCCACGCGTCGCGCAGCTTTCCAGCAGTGACGAATGGAACCAGCCGCGATGCTGGTCGGAGCCTTCGAGATAGACGTCGGCCGGCCATTTCAGGTCCGGCCGGTCTTCCAGCGTGAAGGTGTGGGTGCAGCCACTGTCGAACCAGACGTCGAGGATATCGGTGACCATCTGCCAGCGGTCGCCATCATGCTCGTTGCCGAGGAAGCGATCCTTGGCACCTTCGGCAAACCACGCGTCGGCGCCTTCCTTTTCGAAGGCCGCAAGGATGCGCTCGTTGACGGCATCGTCCAGCAGCACGTTGCCTTCTTCATCGGCAAAGACGCAGATCGGCACGCCCCAGGCGCGCTGGCGCGACAGCACCCAATCCGGGCGCTGCTCGATCATGGCGCGCAGACGGTTCTGGCCGCCGGCCGGTACGAAGCGGGTCTGGTCGATGGCCTCCAGCGCGCGGATGCGCAGCGTCTTGCCGTCGTCCAGCTGCTTGTCCATGTAGACGAACCACTGCGGCGTGTTGCGGAAAATGACCGGCTTCTTGGAGCGCCAGGAATGCGGGTAATCGTGCTTGATGCGGCCACGGGCAAAGAGGTTGCCGGCAGCGATCAAAGCCTCCATGACGCGTTTGTTGGCATCGCCCTTCTTGCCGTTGTCGTCCAGCACGCGAGCAGCACCGCCTTCCGCCGAGGGGCCGAAGCCGAATGCATCCTCGGTGTAGAAGCCGGCATCGTCGACCGGGAACGGGATCTTCGACGAGATGCCACGGGCTTCCAGCTGGCGCGCATTCGCCATCCACGCCTCGAAGTCTTCGCGACCGTGGGACGGGGCGGTGTGCACGAAACCGGTACCGGCATCGTCGGTAACGTGGTCGCCGTCGATGAGGGGGACCTTGAAGGTGTAGCCGAGTGCCGCAAGCGGATGCCCGCAGGTAATGGCGGCGAGCTGCTTGGCGGAAACGCCTCGCAGACGACTGAACTGAAGCTTGGCTTTCGCAAAGCAGTCTTCGGCAAGATTATCTGCAAAAATCAGCCTTTCGCCCGGACGCGGGCCAAAATCATTTTCTGATGCCGTCACTTCGTAGACACCGTAGGCCACACGCGATGAATAAGCGATGGCCCGGTTGCCAGGAATTGTCCACGGCGTGGTCGTCCAGATTACAACATTGGCGCCAAGCAAATCTTTTTTGATAGCCAGATCATCTTCCGCAAGTTGCGGCAGGTCACTTTCATCAACCCAGCGAGCACCTGCTCCGAGCGCGGCACTCACCACCGGAAACTTCACCCAGATCGTGTCGCTCTCGACCTCGTGGTATTCGACCTCGGCCTCGGCCAGCGCGGTGCGCTCGACCACTGACCACATGATCGGCTTGGAGCCGCGGTAGAGCTGGCCAGACTTGGCGATCTTCAACAGTTCGCCGGCGATGCGGGCTTCCGAGTGGAAGGCCATCGTCGTGTAGGGATTGTCGAAATCGCCCTCGATGCCGAGACGGCAGAATTCTTCCGACTGGATGTCGATCCAGCCCTGCGCGAAGTCGCGGCATTCCTGGCGGAATTCGTTGACCGGGACCTCGTTCTTGTCCTTGCCCTTCTCGCGGTATTTTTCCTCGATCTTCCACTCGATCGGCAGGCCGTGGCAATCCCAGCCGGGCACGTAGTTCGCATCGAAGCCGCGCATCTGGAACGAGCGGGTGATGACGTCCTTCAGCACCTTGTTCAGCGCGTGGCCGATATGGATGTTGCCGTTGGCATAGGGAGGGCCGTCGTGCAGGACAAACTTTTCGCGGCCGGCAGCAGAAGCGCGGAGCTTCTTGTAGAGCCCCATCTGCTTCCATTTCGCCGCCATTTCCGGCTCCTTCTGCGGCAAGCCTGCGCGCATCGGGAACTCGGTTTCGGGGAGGTAAAGGGTCTTCGAATAGTCGATCTTTTCAGGCGTATCGGTCATTGTGCTGACAATCGTCTCTTGCAGCCCCAAGCGGGCGCATCCAATCGGGAAATTTTCGGTGGCGGAGGAGCGCTTGGGGGAAGCGCCAAGAACCCGGACCTTCCGGCAGCTAATGCGCGCGGAAAGCCGGGCCTATAATTCGTATCGCTACTGCCAGCCAAAATTGGGTCATTACCGCCGGTTCATAAGCGGTTTTCGGGGGAAAAGGAAGAGGTTGGCGGCGGCGAAAGCGACGATTGAAGATTTGGCCATTTGCGCGTATGATGACTGGCAAATGGCACGGAGCATCCCCATGGCAGATAGTTTTCCGATAGCTGGCGGCAGGTCGACACAAGCGGCACTTGTGATGGTGACCGACAATGCCTGGCCCTCGTTCGAGGCGAAGGCAGTCGGTCAACTCAGAGAGCATGGCTTCTCGACGGAGGAGATCCATCGTTTCGTGGCGCCGCGCAGAACGCTTGCGCGGCGTGTCGAGAAAGGCGAGCCTCTGACGCTTGCCGAAAACGACAGCGCCCAGCGCCTATTGCGCATCAGCGAGCTGGCAGACAAGGTTTTTGGCGACCATGACAAGGCCCACAGTTGGCTGCGCAAGCCCAATCGCGCGCTGAAAGGGATCGCCCCGATCGACCTGCTGGAATCGGAGACCGGAGCCCGTCTGGTCGAGACGTCGCTGTATCAGATAGACTACGGCATTTATGTCTGATGACAATCCTCTGGCGCATATCCAACTACGCGGACCTCTCCGGTCGCGGTGGGCTGGTCGCGCCAGGCCGATGGCACGACCTGGGCATACCTGTCGTCTATTGCTGCGATCATCCGTCCACTGCATTGCTGGAGACGCTCGTGCAGGTCAGCCTTGAGCAGATTCCGGAGACCTTCCAGCTGTTGCGGATTTCAAGTCCGGACGATCTGCCAATAGTCGACATTGACATCGATCAGGGCGATTTCGACGACATCAATCGCACCCGCTCGAAAGGCAGCCAGCTCCTGCGGAGCGGCGAGGCTTGCCTGATCCGCGTGCCGTCAGCGATCATGCCGCCGGCGGCCAACATTCTCATCAACCCGCAGCATCCCCGCGCCGGTGAAATCCGGATCGAGGAGAGTAAATCCTATCCTTTCGACAGCCGTCTCCTGCAGCTGTAGGGTCAATGGGAGCAAGAGACAGCAGGCGTTGCAGCCCCCGGGCCAGACGGCTGACAAAGGCAATATCCAACAAGTCTACAGGTCAGTCGGGAATTGAGCCGGTTGCCAAACTCTCCCTCTTCCTCGCCCTTGTGGCGGGGATCCATTCAGCTCAAGTCCTTGAGCTGAAAGAGTCCTTTGACCCGACAGACGCCGTGTCGCTGGATCCCCGCCACAAGGGCGAGGAAGAGGGAGAGTGGGGATAGCTCTCGTCAACCAAGCTTCTTCAGGGTTTGCCAGGAGGCGGGCGTTGCCACCCACGGCCAGGCTCGATCCGTCAGGCCTGTGCGACGGCCCTACCCTTCGTCACCGCGTTCACTGCAGAAGCGACGACGATGTTTGCCGCAAGGGCCAGCAGGCCGATGTAGATCATGACGGGCGCGCCGCCGAAGGCGATGGCCTGCATCGGCTTCCAGCCGTTGATCCACACCAGATAGGTGCCGCCGAAGAAGCCCACGAACCAGCCGGCAAGGAGGCCCTGTGCCCGGAACCAGTTGGTGTAGAGGCCGAACACAAGAGCCGGCAGGGTCTGCAGGATCCAGATGCCGCCGAGCAGCTGCAGGTCGAGGGCGAACTGCGTCGGCAGGAACAGGATGACCAGCAGCGCGCCGACCTTGACCACCAGCGAGGCGATCTTGGCGACCTGCGCCTCGCCCGCATGGCTGACGTCGGGATTGACGTAGGCCTTCCAGAAATTGCGGGTGAAGAGGTTGGCCGCACCGATGCTCATGACGGCAGCCGGCACCAGCGCACCGATGGCGATCGCTGCGAAGGCAAAGCCCGTGAACCAGCTCGGAAACAGCGACTGGAACAGCGCCGGCACCACTTCGTTCGGGCTTGAGACCGTGAGATGGGCGGCATGCGCCATGTAGCCGAGCAGCGCCAGGAGGCCGAGCAGCAGCGTGTAGGCTGGCAGCAGCACGGCATTCTTGCGGATGGTGTTGCCGCTGTTGGAGGCGAAGATGCCGGTCAGTGTGTGCGGATACATGAAGGCGGCAAGTGCCGAGCCGAGCGCAAGGCTGGCATAGGCGACATACTGATTGCTGCCGAGCAACAGGCTGCCGGACCCCTTGGCTTGGAAATCGGCGTCGGCTGCGGCAAAGACGCTGGCGTAGCCGCCGAGCTTCATCGGAATGGCGGCGACCGCGACGATCACCACGATATAGATCATGATGTCCTTGACGAAGGCGATCAGCGCCGGCGCACGAAGACCGGACGAGTAGGTGTAGACCGCAAGGATGATGAAGGCGATGGCGAGCGGCAGTTCGCCGTGCAGGCCGAGCGCCTTGAGCACGACGGTCATGCCCACCAGCTGCAATGCGATATATGGCATGGTGGCGATGACGCCGGTGATCGCCACGGCCAGCTCCAGGCCGCGCGAGCCGTACTGGCCGTGCACGACATCGCCGGCGGTGACATAGCCATGGTCCTTGGCGCGCTTCCAGAGAACAGGCATGACCATGAAGACGAAGGGATAGACGACGATCGTATAGGGTAGCGCGAAGAAGCCGTAGGCGCCGACGGCATAGACCAGCGCCGGCACTGCTATGATCGTGTAGGCGGTGTAGAAATCGCCGCCGACGAGGAACCAGGTGATCCAAGTGCCGAAATTACGGCCGCCGAGGCCCCATTCGTCAATATGGGCCAGTGTCTCCGGCTTGCGCCAACGGGCGGCGACAAAGCCCATGACGGTGACCAGCGCGAAGAAGAACAGGAAGACGGCGAGCGCCGTTGGATTGATATCAGTCGTCATGGCGCGTGCTCCGGTAAGCGATGTATGTCAGCAGAGCCGTGAGCGGCACCCAGAGAAGCTGGTACCAGTAGAAGAACGGAAACCCGAACAGCACCGGATCGCGAAAATTGTAGAACGGCACCCAGAGGAGCCCGATGTAGGGAATGACGAGCAGCCAGAGGGCTGCCTTTCCGGAACGTTTGTCCATGATGAGCAGTGCCTTTCGGACATTTTAGCGCGGCGATTCCGCTTCTAGAATGCCCAAGACATAAACGCTAAGCTTGGCTGCGCAAGCAATTTTGCCTTACAAACCCCACAATTCGATTGCGCGGCGCAGCATCAGGAATTGAGGATGCGGTCGAGTTCGCCGAGAGGTGCGACGCCTGACAGCAACGCCCGCGCCTCGGCCTCGTCGTTGCGCATCTGGGCGATCAGCGGCTCCAGTCCGTCGAACTTCAGTTCGGGCCTCAGATAGCCAAAAAACGACACCGAGCAGTGCTGCCCGTAGAGATCGCCGCTGAAATCGAACAAAAAGGTTTCGAGCAGCGGCGCGCCGTTTTCTGTCACAGTCGGGCGGCGTCCGTAGCTGGCGACGCCATCGTAGATAACACGGTCGGCAGTGCGGAAGCGCACGGCATAGATGCCGTTGCGCAGTTCGGTTTCCGGTGGCAGCCGCATGTTGGCCGTGGGATAGCCGAGCGTGCGCCCGAGTTTTTCGCCTCCTATGACGTCGGCTTCCACGAGGTAGCGATAGCCGAGCAGACCGGCGGCCTCGGACATTTCACCGTCCACCAGCAATGCGCGGATACGGCTCGAGGACACCACCTCGGCATTCTCGTCGCGAAAGGCGTCGATCAACGTCACCCCGAAACCATGGCGACTGCCGGCGTTCATCAGGAAGGCCGGACCGCCTTCGCGGCCGTGGCCAAAATGGAAATCGAAGCCGGTGACGACTTCGGAGGCGCCGAGCCAGTCGATCAGGATCGTGCTGACGAACTCGTCTGCAGAGCGTTGCGAAAATTCGCGATCGAACGGATATTCGATGGCGGCGTCAAAGCCGAGCGCCTCAAGGATGCGCGCCTTCAGCGGCGCAGGCGTGAGACGGAAGACAGGCTCGTCCGGGCGGAACACCGAGCGGGGATGCGGCTCGAATGTCAGCACCAGTGCCGGAACGCCGCGTGCCCTGGCAATCTCCAGCGCCCGATCCAGCACCGACCGGTGGCCACGGTGGACGCCGTCGAAATTGCCGATGGCGATCACGCCACCGCGCAGGTGCGCCGGCAGTTGTTCACGGGTCTCGTTTCGATGAAAAACGGTCATAGCGTCAATATCCAGACTGTTTCAGGCGAGCGTCGGCATCCACCATGTCGGTGACGCCTGCTCCCTGTCCAGGAAGGCATGCAGGATTGCTTCATCCGCCTTGCCGTCAATCGTGTATTCGCCGGCATGGATCCCCTGGCTGATATAGAGCAAGTCCAGACCATAGCCGAGTGCGCCCCGCACGTCCGTCGGCATCCCATCGCCGATGGCGACAACACGCGACAGATCGAAATCGCCGCGCACCTCGCGGGCGGCCGCAAGGCTCGCCTCATAGATCGGCCGGTGCGGCTTGCCGGCAACGCGGGTCTGGCCGCCCATCTGGTTGTAATAGGCAGCCATGGCGCCGGCGCACGGGATCATCCTGTGGCCACGCTCGACGATTAGATCCGGATTGGCGCAGATCATCGGCACGTTGCGAGCCGCGAAGGCCTTCAGCATGTCGGTATAGTCTTCCGGGGTCTCGGTCTCGTCGTCGAAAAAGCCGGTGCAGACCACCGACTGCGCTTCGTCAGCGGAAACACGGTCCACACCAAGGCCCTCGATCAGGGCGACATCGCGGTCCGGGCCGAGCAGAAACACCGACTTCGGACCCTCGGCGATTAGCGTGCGCGTGACGTCGCCGGATGTGACGATACGGTCATAGGCACCGTCCGAAACGCCGATGGTCCGCAACTGCTCGACGACCTGCGGCGAGATACGCGGGGAATTGGTGATCAGCACCACGGTCTGGCCTCGCCCACGGGCAGCCTCCAGCGCCGCCGAAGCATCTGCATTGGCCACGACGCCGTTGTGAAGTACGCCCCAGACGTCGCACAGGACGACGTCATAGGCGCTGGTGAGGTCGCGGAGGCTATCGATACGCTTGGCCATGCCGTTGTTCTTCCGGTAAAAGACGTTGCGGCTGACATCGCAAACCAGCTTCAAGATTACAAGTCTGAAAAAGCACCGCTCGCCCGGGACGCCGAATTGCCGCAGTCGCATGGCGGATGCGCTTGCATGGCCAGCAACGGGTTCGTGCAATTCTGGCCGGGGTCACAATTCCGGTACAAAAATTCACTATCGCTGTTATTGACTCCCGCGACCGCCGTCCCTAAATGCAGGTCGTTAGCACTCGCCGAGGCTGAGTGCCAACACTACCCATACGGATCCCCCGTGGTCCGTGAATGTCATTCGATCGAGGGATTAGACAATGGCAACCACCAATTTCCGCCCGCTGCACGACCGCGTCGTCGTACGCCGCGTCGAATCTGAAGCCAAGACAAAGGGCGGCATCATCATTCCTGACACCGCCAAGGAAAAGCCGCAGGAAGGCGAAATCGTCGCTGTCGGCACCGGCGTTCGTGACGACAAGGGCACGATCATTCCTTTGGACGTCAAGGCTGGCGACCGCATCCTGTTCGGCAAGTGGTCGGGCACTGAAGTCAAGCTCGACGGCGAAGACCTTCTCATCATGAAGGAAGCCGACATCATGGGGATCATCGGCTGATCCAGCCGGTTTTCTTCGTCAACAATTCCATAAAACCAATTGGGCATCAGCCCGGGAGTTTTTAACATGGCAGCTAAAGAAATTAAGTTCGGCCGTACTGCGCGCGAAAAAATGCTGCGCGGCGTCGACATCCTCGCTGACGCAGTAAAGGTCACGCTCGGTCCTAAGGGCCGCAACGTCATCATCGACAAGTCCTTCGGCGCTCCGCGCATCACCAAGGACGGTGTTTCTGTCGCCAAGGAAATCGAGCTCGAAGACAAGTTCGAAAACATGGGCGCCCAGATGGTCCGCGAAGTTGCTTCGAAGACCAACGACATCGCCGGCGACGGCACCACGACTGCAACCGTTCTGGCCCAGGCCATCGTCCGCGAAGGCGGCAAGGCTGTTGCTGCCGGCATGAACCCGATGGACCTGAAGCGCGGCATCGATCTCGCCGTTGCCGAAGTCGTCAAGGACATCGTATCCAAGGCAAAGAAGATCAGCACTTCGGACGAAGTGGCCCAGGTCGGCACGATCTCTGCCAACGGCGAAAAGGAAATCGGCCAGTACATCGCTGAAGCGATGCAGAAGGTCGGCAATGAAGGCGTCATCACGGTTGAAGAAGCCAAGACCGCCGAAACCGAACTCGAAGTCGTCGAAGGCATGCAGTTCGACCGCGGCTACCTCTCGCCTTACTTCGTGACCAATCCAGAAAAGATGGTTGCCGAACTGGAAGACGCTTACATTCTCCTTCACGAGAAGAAGCTCTCCAACCTGCAGGCAATGCTGCCTGTTCTCGAAGCTGTCGTTCAGACCGGCAAGCCGCTCCTCATCATCTCTGAAGACGTCGAAGGCGAAGCTCTTGCAACGCTCGTCGTCAACAAGCTGCGCGGCGGCCTGAAGATTGCTGCTGTCAAGGCTCCTGGCTTCGGCGATCGCCGCAAGGCAATGCTCGAAGACATCGCCATCCTGACGGGCGGCACTGTGATCTCCGAAGACATCGGCATCAAGCTCGAGTCGGTTACGCTCGAAATGCTCGGCCGCGCCAAGAAGATCTCGATCACCAAGGAAAACACGACGATCGTCGACGGTTCGGGCCAGAAGTCCGACATCGAAGGCCGCGTCGCGCAGATCAAGGCTCAGATCGAAGAAACCACGTCTGACTACGACCGCGAAAAGCTGCAGGAACGTCTTGCCAAGCTCGCTGGCGGCGTTGCCGTCATCCGCGTTGGCGGTGCGACCGAAGTTGAAGTCAAGGAAAAGAAGGACCGTATCGACGACGCGCTGAACGCAACGCGCGCTGCCGTACAGGAAGGCATCGTCCCCGGCGGCGGTACCGCACTTCTGCGCGCATCTGTCGTCCTCAACATCAAGGGCGCCAACGACGACCAGACGGCCGGCATCAACATCATCCGCAAGGCTCTGCAGTCGCTGGTTCGCCAGATCGCAGAAAATGCTGGTGACGAAGGCTCGATCATCGTCGGCAAGATCCTCGAAAGCAACACCGACAACTACGGCTACAATGCCCAGACCGGCGAATATGGCGACATGATCGCCATGGGTATCGTCGATCCGGTCAAGGTTGTCCGTACGGCTCTGCAGAACGCAGCCTCGGTTGCCTCGCTGCTGATCACCACCGAAGCCATGATTGCTGAAGCTCCTAAGAAGGACTCCGGCGCCGGCATGGGCGGCGGAATGGGCGGCGGCATGGGCGGCATGGGCGGCATGGACATGATGTGATCCTTCGGATCACCGCACTATCGAGAGGGCGGCCTTCGGGTCGCCCTTTTTTGTCCGCCGCCTCGGGACGACGCAGAAGAATACCGTGCGATTCTCCCATAGATTGCATCCCGGCAATTCCTCTGATCCCGTCTCCGCAAAGTTAGCTCGGTGCTGTCGACAAAATCACGGGCTCTGGTCCCCGGACTAGAGTGCGCCCGAGACGCCTGGAGAATGAGCGACAGGCTCATCTCAAAAGAACTCCCCTCCCCTTTCCACGCATGCATTGGGAGCGAAGCGATGGTTTCCTGCCGTGCATCCGGTCTCTTGACGATGTCTTCTCAATTCCTGCTTTTGCACACGACCAGTCGAAAGCCGGTTTACCTTGAACAGCAAACGATCATTAAGTATATGCTTTGACACGCACATATGACGTGTTTTCGTCGTTTGGCCCATTGCTGTTTTTAATAATTCTTCTATAAAACGGACCTTGATGAACCAGGGCGCGGAAAACGGCAGGTTATCTGCGAAAGACCTTCGCTCCCAACAAGTTGCAGTCTAAAGATGCTTTGCGGCTCTTGCGAAACAAATTTCGCTACTTGAGCGTTACGGTTTTCAAGTGTCTAACCTGAACGCCATGTCTGCGATTATAGTAATAACGCGTGGCATCGGCTACAAATCGTTCGCTTTTCTATCTGAGGCGAGACGGGAAATATACAATCTGATAGTGTACTTGGCCAGGGAGTGGCCGCACGGGAGTGGGGAACGTTTTGTTTAAGATTGCCAAAGCCAATCTTGCGGCGCCTTTCATCGAGGGATCCCGTGGCGTCGAGGAAGACCATGAACTTCTAAGCCAGTTTTGCGTGTCCGAGCGCTGGATCGGCGATCTCGCCAGCGGTGTGATCAAGCTCGGCAGCCTCAGCACGATACTGCACGGCCTGCACGTGACGGAATGCGGCCTGCTGAACCTGATGCGCTGCTACGACAGCCGCGACCATTCCCGCATTCTGGAACTTTTCGAACAGGCAGCGACCTCGTCCTCCTCGTTCTGCTTCTCCACAACCGTGCTTGCCGAAGGCGGACAGCGGCAGCCGGTTTTCTGCATCGGCGAGTCCATCGGCACCGAGGAGCGCTACTCCGGCAGCATGGTCGGCGTCTTCCTGTTCCCGCGGTTCAAGATCGGCGCATCCGAAAGCACAGGCAGCCGCCAGTAAAGTGCTGCGGAACCAGCGCAACGGTGCCGGCTCCGCAAGTTCCACCAATCCCGGGATCAGTCACGCTTCGGGATTTCGAGGCCTTTCTGGCTGGCCGGACGTGCCGTGCAGCGCGCCACCCAATCCATGACCACCGGGAAATCGGCAAGACCCAGCACATCCTTGCCGCCGTAGAAGACGTCGACGCCGCGCACCCACGGGAAGCAAGCGATATCGGCGATGGTATAGAGATCGCCCATCAGCCACTGCCGACCCTTCAGGCGTTCTTCCAGAACCCCCAGCAAGCGCTTCGTCTCGTCGCGGTAACGCTCGACCGGGTAACTGTTGTTGGCGACCTTGTCGGCGGCATATTTGAAGAAATGGCCGAATTGCCCGAACATCGGGCCTATGCCGCCCATCTGGAAGAACACCCACTGCAGAACGTCATAGCGACCGGCAGCATCCGTCGGCATCAGCTTGCCGGTCTTTTCGGCGAGGTAGACCAGCATCGCACCGGACTCGAACAGGCCGATAGGCTTGCCGTCGGGTCCATCCGGATCGATCATCGCCGGGATGCGGCCATTCGGGTTGAGCGACAGGAATTCAGGCGTCTTCTGGTCATTGGTCCCGAACGAGACAAGATGCGCCTCATAGGGCAGTTCCAATTCCTCCAGCGCGATGGAAATCTTCACGCCATTCGGCGTCGGCAGGGAATAGAGCTGGATGATATCGGGATTGTTCGCCGGCCAGCGGCGGGTGATCGGGAAGGAGGACAGATCTGCCATGGGAATTGCCTTTTTGGATATGTCTGACGGGAAACGATATCATAACCTGCCGGCGCGGTTTGCAAAGTCAACAGGCGCTCATCGCGTTCACTATTTGCGAACGAAGCGTCTTTGATCGTTCATCTTTTCAACGGACGCAAAATAGCGAATAAGCGCTCCAGAGATTGCCGCGATCGGCAATGCACATCCGGAGGGTCCGATGTCCAATACCAACAATATCATCATTCTCGTTGCCCGCGTCCTGCTGGCATTCATGTTCATCTTCGCCGGCTTCGGCAAGCTGACCGACCCGGCCGGAACTGCCGGCATGATCGCTGGCGCCGGTATGCCGGGTGCGACGCTACTGACCTACGTTGCCGGCCTGTTCGAACTCGTCACCGGCCTCTGCGTCCTCGTCGGCTTCCAGGTGCGCATCGTCGGTTGGGCAATCGCTGCATTCTGCATCTTCACCGCAGTGGTCTTCCACCTCCCGACCGTCAACGTTCCGGGCTTTCCGGACGCGGCACTGGGCTGGATCAACGCGCTCAACCAGATCATGGTCATGAAGAACTTCACGCTTGCCGGCGCCTACATTTTCCTCGCCACAGTCGGTCCAGGCGCCTACTCGCTCGACGCCCGCCGCGGATCCTACCCGCTCGCAGCCTGATAGCCTAAACGCTCGCAATGCAAAAAGGCCCACCGTGTCCGCACGGTGGGCCTCAGACTGCTGACAAACCCTGAAAAAGCGTGTTTGACGAAAGCGATACCTTGCTCTCCCTCATCCTCGCCCTTGTGGCGGGGATCCAGCGACGCGACGTCTGTCGGGTCAAAAGACTCTTTCAGCTCAAAGACTTGAGCTGACTGGATCCCCGCCACAAGGGCGAGGATGAGGGGAGTTTGACAACCGGCTCAATTTCCCGAGTGACCTGCAGAGTTGTTAGATCATAGCTTTGTCAGCAGTCTGGGGCCCACCGTATCCGCACGGTGGGCCATTCTGTTGTCGGGATGTTGTTTATTCCGGCAGTGCTGTTTTGACTGCGGCGACGATCCGGGCGATCAGCGGGTCATCGGCGTGGCTATCCTTCCGGGCCCTGACAAGGCAGGCCTGCGAACGGAGGATGATGCCATCAGACAGCACCTTCAGGTGGTTCGCCACAAGCGTCGAGCCCGTGGACGTGATGTCGACGATGATATCCGCCGAACCCGAGGCCGGCGCGCCTTCTGTGGCGCCGAGGCTCTCGACGATGCGGTAGAGCTGGATGCCGTGCTGGCTCGAGAAGAACTGCTGGGTCAGCCGGGCATACTTGGTGGCGATCGTCAGGCGGCGGCCACGGCGGCTCCGGAAATCGGCAGCGACGTCACCGAGATCCGCCATGGTATCGACATCGAGCCATATTTCCGGCACGGCGACCACGACATCGGCCCGCCCGAAGCCGAGCCGGGCGCAAAACTCGACGCGCTTGTCGGCTTCCGCCAGACCCTCGCGAATGAGATCCTCGCCGGTGACGCCGAAATCGACGCTGCCGTTGCCGATCTCGCGGGAGATTTCGGATGCCGAGAGAAAGGCGATCTCGACGCCGTCCCAACCTTCGACACGGCCGCGATAGGAACGGTCGTTGCCGACGGCGACGATGGGCATGCCGGCGCGCGCGAAAATGTCGGACGCGTCATCTTTCATGCGACCCTTGGAGGGCAAGGCAATGGTCACGGTCATGCCGGCGCCCTCTCACTCTCGATGCGATCGAGCCAGAGCGCGAAGCCGACAGCCGGAATGCGGTTCTGGGCGCCGAGCAGCGCCATCAGCCGGTCGAAGCGACCACCGCCGGCGAGTACCGCAGGCGATCCCTCGGCTGCGACCTCGAAGACCAGCCCGGTATAATAATCCAGCGGCCGTCCGAATGCGGCGCGGTATTCGATGGTGGTGAGATCGACGCCGGCATTGGCAAGCGCCGCCACCCGGCCGTCGAAGCGCGACAGCGCATTGCCGAGCCGCAGGCCTGCCGCATCGGCAAAGCCGGCAAGTGCTGCAGACGCATTGAACAGCGGCACGTTCAGCGACAGGAACTCCTCGAGCACACCATAGGCCGCATCGTCGAGCCGTGTTTCCGAAAGCAGCAGCTTTTCCTTCAGCCGGCGGGCGATATCCTGCGGCGAGCGGCTGGCGTTGGTCGAATATCCGGTCTTCTGCATCGTCCCGTCGATGTGGGCAACAAGCGCTGCCTCGTCATCCTCCGCCACCAGCCGGGCGACGTCGTCGTCGAGATCTGTGACGAATTGCGGGCTGACCAGACGGGCGAGCAACGCCTGCAACTGCGCGGTATCGCCGAATGCATGGATCAGCCGCTTCTGCCAGCCGAGCGGCAGGCCGAGCGCCTGCACGACTGCCTCGAACACAGCTTGATCGCCGAGCGTCACCTTGAGGCGACGGCCGGGCAAAAGGCGGGTGAGGATGCCGGTGGCATCGCCGATGGCACGCGCGTCGGCACTCGATATATTGATGTCGCCGAGATCTTCGATGCCGGCCTGGTAGAATTCGTGGCTGCCCTCGCGGCGCTGGCGGAAGACTTCGCCCAGATAGGAGTAGCGCTTCGGCGTGCCTGTCGCCGTTTCGATGTGGCGCAGGCAGACGGGAATGGTGAACTCCGGGCGCAGGCAAAGGCTTTCGCCCGTCTCGCTCTCGGTCATGAAGATCCGGCGGCGCAGATCCTCGCCGGCCATGTCCAGGAACGGCTCGGCGGGCTGGATGACGGGTGTGTCGATGCGGCTGGTGCGACGGGCCGAAAATTCGGCCAGCAACTCGGGCGCAAAAGTCGGGAGATCGATCAGCGGCATCAGGCGATCTCCCCCCGGGCGCTTGCCCGCGTCATGCCTGCTGCCCCTGCATCGCCCGCTTGCGGTCCTCCGCCTGGGCTGCCAGCATCGCCTGCACCTTGGCGACAATCTCGGCTTCCGGCACGATCTCCTGCGCCACCCGCGCCTCGCGCCAGGATGCGTTGTCCTCGATCTCGCCGGAAAGGCGCTTGCCCTCGATCAGGTCCTTGATCTGCACCACGCCCTCGGCCCGCTCGTTGCCGCCCTGGATGATGGCGATCGAGCAACCGCGACGGTCCGCGTATTTCAGCTGGTCGCCGATCTTCTTCTTGGCGCTGCCTTGGTACATTTCGGCACGGATCCCGGCGCCACGAAGCGCCTGCGTGAGCCGCTGGTAGCCTCCCAGAGACTCGATATCACTGTCCATGACGGTGACGAGCACAGGTGCCAGCACCTCGTCCTGACCGAGCTTGCCAAGGTTCTTCAACGCCGTCATCAGGCGCGAAACGCCGATGGAGAAGCCGGTGGCCGGCACAGGCTGGCCCATGAAACGCGACACGAGCCCATCGTATCGACCGCCACCGCCCACCGAGCCGAAAACGACCTTTTCGCCCTTTTCATTGGTGACGTCGAAGGTCAGTTCGGCTTCGTAGACGGGGCCGGTGTAGTATTCGAGGCCACGGACGACGGAGGTGTCGATGCGAATTCGGTCTCTAAGGTAACCAGCAGACGTAATGATAGATGCGATTGTCTTCAGCTCTGCAAAGCCCTCGGTACCGATCTCGCTTTTATCGGCAAACAAGTATTCTAAGGAACTTACAAAATCTAAATTCTGCTTGAGACCGCCATCTGCCAGTTCATCAACGTTGATGTACCACTCAAGCACCTTTATCTGGTCATCATTCAAGCCGGCGCCTTTAGTAAAGTCGCCACTCTCATCCTTACGACCATCACCAAGCAGCAGCTTCACGCCAGCCCAGCCGAACTTGTCAAACTTATCCAGAGCTCTGAGTACTGTGAGCTTCTGCGCCGGATCTGTGATCTTCGCTGCTTCCATGACCCCATCTAGAACCTTGCGGTTGTTCACCCGGATCACGTAGTCACCGCGCTTGATGCCAAGCGCTTCCAGCGTGTCGGCCATCATCATGCACATTTCGGCATCGGACTGGACGCCGGGTGCGCCGACGCTGTCGGCGTCGAACTGCATGAACTGGCGGAAGCGGCCGGGGCCGGGCTTTTCGTTGCGGAAGACGTAGCCCTGGCGGTAAGTGCGGTAGGGCAGCTGGATCTCGTTGAAATTCTCCGCGACATGGCGGGCGAGCGGCGCCGTCAGGTCGTAGCGCAGGCTCATCCACTGCTCGTCGTCATCCTGCAGCGAGAACACGCCTTCGTTCGGACGGTCGCTGTCAGGCAGGAATTTTCCGAGCGCATCGGTGTATTCGAATTGCGGCGTCTCGATCGGGTCGAAACCGTAGCGCTCGTAGACCTCGCGGATTTTTGCGACCATCTCGTTGGTGGCATGGATATCGGCAGCAGTGCGATCACCAAAACCGCGCGGCAGGCGGGCTCTCAGCTTCTGGGGCTTCTTCGGCTTGTCGTTCATGGCGCTGCATTCCGGTCCTGTGACAGTGGCGGTTTCCTAGCGGATCGGGCCGATTGCGGCAAGGGTTGCAACGGCAATTCGGCGGCTGGCGGTTGCCTGGGAAAAATGCCACCCTCGCCGATATCTTTCCGGGAAGGCCGACATCGATGCTCCAGCAAACCGCCATGCCGCCACCCGCAAAATCCGCCATCCTGGTTTTGGCCCCACCCTTGCCCGACGCTGCCTGCCGATGATTGCCGAAACGCTGCAGCAAATCGCCACCCTGCCCCTCACCGGCAAGCCGTTTCGACGGTTCGTCCGCTCTTCCGTCAGCCTCTGGTCGCGAGCCGGACGCTGCCGAGCGGCCTGGGCAGAGCACGAGATGCGCAGCCAGAAGGCTATGCTCGATGCAATGGCCGATCTTACCCAGCGGCGCACCGCCGTGGTGCTCGGTTCAGGCCTGCTGCGCGATGTACCGATTGTCGAACTGTCCCAGGCTTTCGATACCGTCGTGCTGGTCGATCTCGTGCATCTGGCATCGCTGCGGCTCTGGCTGAAGGCCCGGCGTCTCGGCAACGTCCGCCTGATCGAGCGCGACCTCTCGGGCTATGACCAGCTCGCCGCCGGGAAAGCCCTCGAACCGCTCGGCTTTTTGCGGCAGGTTCCCTACCTCGACCTCGTTGTGTCAGCCAACCTCCTGTCGCAGATCGGCCGGGGCGTGCAGCGGCGACTATCCGAAGACAGCAAAGGCACCATGCCGGCGGATGCGGCGGCACGCCTCGTCGGCGCACATCTTGCCGACCTCGCCGTCCTGCCCTGTCGCAGCTGCCTTGTCACCGATATCGCCTACGCCGTCATCGACCGGACAGGCAAGATCCACGAGCAGGCAGACCTGCTGCTCGGCATCGCACCGCCCGAGGCCATCGAGCGCTGGACATGGCCGGTGGCGCCGCTCGGCGAGGAGAGCCGGGACTACCAGATCGTCCATCAGGTGATCGCCGCCCGCCTGTCGCGCGGATAGCGCAGGATGCAAGTTTTATTGTAGCACTTTTATTATCGACAAATATTCACTTCGGGGGTATTCTTGCGATGAAAATTACGTGGGACGAGCGCAAGCGGCTCGCAAATTTCGACAAGCACGGCCTCGATTTCGCCGAACTCGACGCGGATTTCTTTCTTGCAGCTCTTTTGCAACCGGCAAAACTCGGACGGTTCAAGGCCATCGGGCGACGACATGACGGTACGACCGCAGTCATCTTCGCCGTTCTCGGGCGCGAGGCGGTCTCGGTAATATCGATGCGGCCTGCGCACAAAGCCGAAAGGAGCCTGTTGAATGACAAAGAAAACTGAAATGCGGAGCGACTTCCAGAATGGCCGGGGCTATTCAGACCAGGATTGGGAGGAGGTTTCCGACAATCCTGAATGGACCGAGGAAGACTTCAAGAATGCCCGTCCGTTTGCCGAGGTTTTCCCGGATCTGGCGGAAAGCATTCGCCGGGCCCGGGGGCGACCGGCGGTCGAGGCGCCGAAGCGGCAAATCTCGCTGCGGCTCGATCCCGATGTCATCGATGCCTTCAAGGCCACCGGCAAGGGCTGGCAGAGCCGTATCAACGAGGCTTTGCGCAAGGCGGCCAAAATCTGAACTAACTGACTTCACCCAAATTTCGACCCATCCCCGAACGAGGAATTCTATGCTCACGAAAACCATCCTCCTGGCCTCCCTACTCGCCTTTGCCTCCAGCACCGTCTTTGCCGAAGACATGTCAAAGATGGATATGAGCAAGCCGATGGGTGACCAGAGCCCGTCGAGCCAGGCCTTTGCGGCTGCCAACGCGAAAATGCACAAGGACATGGGCCTGACCTACAGCGGCAATGCCGACGCCGATTTCGTGCGCGGCATGATCCCCCATCATCAGGGTGCCATCGAGATGGCGAAGGTCGAACTGCAATACGGCAAGGATCCGGAACTTCGCAAACTGGCGAAGGGCGTCATCGAGGCCCAGCAGAAGGAGATAAAGGAAATGGAGGCCTGGCTGAAGGCGCACGGGAAGTAAGACCGGCACCAGCGCAATCACGCTTTCATCCCCGCCCGAGGCCGACCCCATGACAGATCCCGCCGCCATCGAAACCCAGCACTGGACCGTCGATGTCGCCGGCTATCGGCTTGATCTGCCAATCGTGCCGATAAAACCGGATTTTGCCATTTCGCTGATGATGGTGATCGATCTCGGCGTCAGGTTCGGCGCACATGTCGGGGAAAAACTGGCCGCCAAGCTGGCGCCGCTGAGGCCGGATGTCATCGTCGGGGCAGCCACGCTCGGCATTCCGGTTGCAATCGAGGTCAGCCGGGCGCTGGGGCTTGATCGCTACGTCATCCTGCAGAAATCGCCGAAAATCCATCTTGGCGATGCGCTCGTGCAGACGATCACATCGATCACCTCCAAGGGCGAACAACGCCTGCTGCTCGACCGTCAGGCGGTTCCGCTGCTGGCCGGCAAGCGCGTCGTGATGGTGGACGATGTCGTCGCATCCGGCTCCAGCCTGAAGGGCTCGATGGAACTGGTGCGCAAGGCAGGCGGCGAGGTCGTCGGTGTCGGCGTGATCCTGACCGAGGCGCGCGACTGGCAGAAGACGCTTGGCGCCGACAGCGCCCTGGTTCAAAGCCTCGCGCATATTCCGCAGTTTCGTCCGGGTCCGAATGGCTGGGAGCCGATTGCGGAAACATTCCTTTAGGAGAAAAGCCGCCCCGACAGAGCGGGACGGCTTCGTAGTCTGCGCGATCAGGCCTTCGGATCGAAAGGCTGGGGACGGCGAGCGGCGTTCTGGCGCGGCATCATCCAGCCCGGATATTCGGCATCGAGTGCGCTGATCTCGTCGAGCCTTGCCATATCTTCGGCATCCAGCCTGAGATCGACGGCGCTGAGGTTCTGGTCGAGCTGTTCGACCCGCTTGGCACCGATGATGACGCTGGTGACGAAAGGTTTTGCGAGGATCCAGGCAAGCGCCACTTCGGCAACGCTGGCATCGTGCTTGGCAGCAACTTCACGCATGGCGGCGACGCAGGCCCAGGCGCGGTCCTTATCGACTGGCGGGAAATCGAAGCTGGCGCGGCGACCTTCGCCGTTACCGGGTGCGCCCGGGCCGTACTTGCCGGATAGCAGCCCGCCGGCGAGCGGCGACCAGACCATCAGGCCCATCTTCTCTTCCGCCATCATCGGCACAATCTCGCGCTCGATGTCGCGGCCGGCGATGGAGTAATAGGCCTGCACCGTCTCGAAGCGGGCAAAGCCGCGACGCTCGGAGATGCCGAGCGCTTTTTCGATGCGCCAGGCCTGCCAGTTCGATACGCCGATATAGCGCACCAGACCGCCGGAGACGAGATCGTCGAAGGCACGCAGCGTCTCTTCGATCGGGGTCACCGAGTCGGTCGCGTGGATCTGGTAGAGATCGATATGATCGACCTGCAGCCGCTCGAGGCTGGCCTCTACGGAATCCATGATGTGGCCGCGCGAGGCGCCGCGATCGTTAGGCTTTTCACCCATGGGGCCGAAAACCTTGGTGGCGATAACCACGTCCTTGCGCGGCACTTCCAGGTTTTGCAGCGCCTGGCCGAGGATCGTCTCGGAAACGCCGAAGGAATAGACGTCGGCGGTATCGATGAAGTTGACGCCGGCCGCAAGCGACTTTTCGACGATCTTGTCGGCTGCATCCTGGTCGACGTCGGCAATTGCACCCCAGGTGCTGCCGCCGCCGGCCTCGCCAAAGGTCATGGTGCCCAGGCAGAGTTCGGAGACGAACATGCCGGTGTTGCCAAGCTGATTGTAGCGCATTTGAAATTCCTTTCGTTCGGCCGCAATTGGACACTCCGCAGGCGTATCGACGCTGCTGTCCGCTCGCAAGCGGATCGCCTGCAGGCCTTGCTGCTGAGGCAAGATAACGCGGGGAGCCCCGACTTCAACGATACGATGTACCGGTTTCACGCAGCCGTGATGTATTCGAGGATGCTTGTCTCGCTTGCCGGAAGGGATAAAGTCTGCCCGAAGAACCGACGAGGAAGATGGCTATGACCGTGCGTCCGCTGACCACCATCGGCTTCGATGCCGACGATACGCTCTGGCAGAACGAACACTTCTACCAGCTGACCGAAAAGCATTTTACCGAATTGCTCGCCGACTACGCCGAGGGGGACAGGGTGTCGGAGCGGCTGCTTGCCGCCGAGCGCCGCAACCTTGCCCATTACGGGTTCGGCATCAAGGGTTTCACCCTGTCGATGATCGAGACGGCCATCGAGATCACCGAAGGCACTGTTCCGGCGAGGGTTGTCGCCGAGATCCTCGATATCGGTCGGGACCTGCTGTCGCATCCGGTGGAAACCCTGCCGCATGCGCGCGAAACCCTCGAGGCACTGGCCGGACATTACCTGCTGGTGCTGATCACCAAGGGCGATCTGTTCGACCAGGAGCGCAAGCTGGCGCAATCCGGTCTTGGCGATTTCTTCGATGCCGTCGAGATCGTCTCGGACAAGACGGCAACCACATATCGCCGGATCTTCGCCAAAGTCGGCGACGGGCCGGAGCGGGCGATGATGGTCGGCAACTCACTGAAATCCGACATCGTCCCGGCCATCGCTGCCGGCAGCTACGGCGTTTTCGTGCCGCATGCGCTGACCTGGGTCTACGAACATGTCGACGAACCCAAGGACGCACCGCGCTTCCACAAGATAGAGCATCTGGGCGAGCTCAGAGCGTTGATCGCAAAGCTGTCTGCCGCCTGAGGCTCCCGATCCGCTAGGGCCGGAACAGGGACGGCTTGTTGGCGGCAGGCGCCGGGGTGCCTGGTTTTGGCGGAAACAGGGAAGGCGCCTTGTCCGCGTCGCCAGCCGGAGCCGATTGCTGCGGCAGGCCCGATGGCAGCGGCTCGATGAGGATCGAATAAGGTGCGCCGAGGCCACGCCGCCGGGTGACGCGGGAATAGTATGGCTTGATGAACCAAGTCGTATCGGCGCTGACGGTGACATCGGCAGTCATGCCGTCCTCATCGGTGCCGAAAAAGGCTTCGTCGGCGCTCGAGGTCAGGTCGAATATGGCCATGAAGGCATACTGGCTCTTCGACGCAAAGGTGATCTTCACATGCTGGCCGGCCTTGATCGGCAGGGTGTAGACCTTGCCCTTGCCGAATTTCGTCCAGCCGGTGAGCTTTTCGGTGACGGCGGGAAAGCCGAGCTTTTCAAGCTCCTCGCCGCGGTCGAGTTCAGGCATCTGCAACTGCGGCGCCCTGGCATCCTCGGCGTGGGCCACAGAGCCAAGACCGGTGGCGGCGAGCCACAGGCCGAGCGACAAGCAGAGCCTTCTCACGGCCGCACCAGCGCGTTGCGCATCTTTTCCACACTGTCCCGGCAATAGCAGCCCTCGAGATGATCGTTGACCAGACCCATGGCCTGCATGAAGGCATAGATTGTCGTTGGGCCGACAAAAGTCCAGCCACGTTTCTTCAGGTCCTTGGATAAACGCACGGAGGTGGGCGTCGTCGGATTGGCCGAAAGGCTTGCGCGGTCGACAACTGCGGGTCGCTCGTCGGGCTTCGGCTCGTGGCTCCAGAAATAACGCGCGAGCGACCCGAACTCCTCTTTCAGCTCTATGGCACGACGGGCGTTGTTGACCGTCGAGACGATCTTGCCGCGATGGCGGATGATGCCCGCATCGGCGACGCAGCGCTCGATGTCGGCCTCTCCGAACAGGGCAACCTGATGGAAATCGAACCCGGCAAAGGCGTGGCGGAAGTTGTCGCGCTTGCGCAAGATCGTCAGCCAGGACAGGCCGGACTGAAAACCCTCGAGGCAGATCTTCTCGAACAGCCTGATATCGTCGGTGACGGGACGCCCCCACTCCTCGTCGTGATAGCGCAGATAATCGGGCAGGTTTGCGTGCCAGAAACAGCGCTCCCGGCCGTCGTCGCCGGTGATCAATCCCGTTGCAGTCATCAGGCTTCCCAATTCGTTCGGTACTTTACCATTTGCAAACCGTCTTTCCAAACCGATGGTTAACCCTGACGAAAGGTTTACATGTCTGCCGGCGTTTTCATGAACCGCCGTTTACCATTCATGGGCAGGGCAATGTCACGATGTTTTCCGAACCGAGCGCCAGAACGCCCGATCTTCGGTCCATTGTAGAGAGTCCGTCCGATGATGAAACAGTCTATTTTGCTTGCGGCCGGCCTCGTCGCCGCCTTTGCCCCGCCTGCCCTTGCCACCGACCGCTACCAGACACGCCCGCCGGTCATCGTCAGCGCCGATCTCACGGCCCCCTGGGTGACACAACTCGGCGGCGCCTCCGTCCAGCCGGTGGTGTACCCTCGCCCGGTTCCGGTCCAGCCGCGCGGGCTATTCCAGCAGCGGGCTTCGCGTCCGCTGTTCGGCGGCAGGCCGGTACAGACGGTCGCCAATGTGCGACCCGGCATGCCTGTCATCCGCTCGACCCTCGATCCGCAGTATCTGCCGCAAATGGTGGATTACCAGACCAAGGAACGGCCGGGCACCATCGTCATCGATACCGACAACCGCTTCCTCTACCTGGTGACCGGCGGCGGCAAGGCCCGGCGCTACGGCGTCGGCGTCGGCAAGCCCGGCTTCGAATGGGCCGGCGCCCATACCATCACCCGCAAGGAAGAGTGGCCGGGCTGGACACCGCCTTCGGAGATGATCGCCCGCGAAGCTGCCAAGGGTCACTACCTGCCGGTCCACATGGAAGGCGGCACGGGCAACCCGCTCGGCGCCCGCGCCATGTATCTCGGATCGACGCTCTACCGCATCCACGGCACGAACGCGCCCTGGACCATCGGCAGCGCCGTTTCGTCCGGCTGTATCCGGTTGCGCAACGAGGATGTCAGCGATCTTTTCGACCGCGTAAAGGTCGGCACCCGCGTCATAGTGATGTAATTTTACCATGGGTGGCGACGAGCTGATCAGATGACGGCTCGACGCTACCCAAAAATGCCTCTGCCGATGCTGTAGATCTTGAAATTCTAATCGGTTTGATTAGCCTCTCGGTCTTTGCACCAGAGGAACTCCAGGATGAAGCAAGTTATTCGGCTGATGGCCGCAACAGCGATTGCGCTGACGTCCATGATCGCTGTGACGACGGCCGCCCCGATGACGACGGCCAACGACGCGGTTCGCAACGTCAAACCGAACCGGACCGTGCCTGCGGAATTCCACAAGCGTCTCGTCCGCCTCGTCACCAATGAGGCGCCTGGCACGATCATCGTCGATACCAACAACAAGTTCCTCTATCTCGTCGAGGGCAACAACCGCGCCACGCGCTACGGCATCGGCGTCGGTCGTGACGGCTTCGGCTGGTCGGGGATCGTCACGGTCGGCCGCAAGGCGGAATGGCCGGTCTGGACGCCACCGGCGGAAATGCGCGTGCGCGAAGCCCGGGAAGGCCATCCGCTGCCGGCCTCCGTGCCAGGCGGCGAAGCCAACCCGCTCGGCGCCCGCGCCATGTATCTCTACCAGAACGGCCACGACACGATTTTCCGCATCCACGGCACCAACCAGCCCTGGACCATCGGCCTCAACCTTTCGTCGGGTTGCATCCGCATGATGAACGCCGATGTCGCCGATCTCTACGACCACGTGCCCGTCGGCACCAAGGTCATCGTCGTCGGCCCCGGCAACAAGCAGGGCGAAGTCAGCTACAAGGACCACGGCATGGACGTGCTCCGCACCCTCTTCGGCGGCTTCGGCGGCTGATTGTCGGACGGATTCGAGAGAGCCGGGCATTCGTGTCCGGCCCTCTCGCAATGGTCATTTTCCAAACCATACCTGGCTTCCGCCAATCCCCTCGCTTGGCACTCTCGATTTAATCGACCATGAGATCGTAGATTAGTTCACGGATCCACTGGTGGCCGGGGTGCGCATGGGTTCGATCGTGCCACACCAACTCCACCGTAAATCGTTCAGATAGCCATGGGACGTCGATCATGGTCAGGTGGGGGAGCTGACGCTGCAGCAAGCGGCGCGGCACGAGCGCGACAAGGTCGCTGGCAGCGACGATCTCCGGGACGACAAGGAAAGACGCTGCCGAGGCGACTATCTTGCGTTGACGACCAAATGTCCCCAGCATTGCATCAACAGGGCTTGTGAATGCGCCGCCGGACGGCGAGACGATCAGTTGCTCCAGCTCGGCAAACCCTTCGGCGGAAAGGCTGTTCTCCAGATGCGGATGGCCTTCTCGACCTATGAGAACGTAGGTTTCCTCGAACAGATGCCGCGTGCGCAGGTGTGGATGGCTGCCATCGGGCGTGGCGATCGCCAGATCGACATTGCCATCCGAAAGCTGCTGGTCCAGTCTCGGCGGGTTTAGCCGATGCACGGCGATCCGTACGCCTGGGGCCTTCTCGCGCAACGCCAATATGAGGGGAAGGACGACCGCCGCCTCGACATAGTCGGTGCATGCAATTGAAACAACGAGGTCGGCACTCGTGGGTGCGAAGCTCTTGTGACTATCAAGAGTGCTGCGCAGCTGTTCCAGCGCCGCGCGCAATGGCTCCAGCAATTCGAACGCCTTCGCAGTCGGGATCATTCCGCGGTGTCCCGGAACGAGCAATGGATCATCGAAGACATCGCGGAGGCGGTTCAGCTGCGCGCTGAGCGCTGGCTGACTTAAGTTCAGCCGTCTTGCAGCCTTCGTGACATTTCGCTCGATGATCAAAGCTTCCAGGCTGACGAGCAGGTTGAGATCCATACGCTTGATATCCATCAGATGGATTGTAACCCAGAATTAAATCGATTTCACAAATACCATGCCGCCTGCCATCCCATGGGCTTCTATTGACGCCAAATGCATGGGAGATCTGCATGCCATCGAACAGCAAACCTATCGTCGCAATCGCAGGAAGTCTGAGCAAACAGGGCCGTAGCGTGGCCCACTCGCTGCTAAAAAGCGGGCGCTATCATGTGCGCGCCCTCACCGGCAACGTCGGTTCTCCCGAGGCGCTTGCCTTGGCGGCACAAGGGGCTGAGCTTTTCGCAGTCCCACTCGCGCAAGGCCGCAAAATGGATTTCGTCAACGCGTTCAGGGGCGCTCACGGGGCATTCCTCATGACCCCGGGCGTGGCGCCGCCAGCAACATACGAGTTCGACATCGGCAAGGACCTGGCGGATGCCGCCGTCGAGGCCGGCGTCCAGCATGTGGTCTTCAGCACTTTGGAGAATGTCGACCAAATCACGGGCGGCATCAAGTTTGCGCCACACTTCACCGACAAAAGCAGGGTCGAAGGCTATATCCGTGGGTTGCCGATCCTGAGTTCGTTTATCGAGCTTGCGTTCTTTTACACAAATCTCCTGGAATATTACGCGCCCCGCATGGATGGCGACACGCTGGTATTTCCTATCTATTTGCCCGAGCACTTCAAGGCACCTTTTGTCGACCCGTTAACTGCGACGGGACCGGCAGTCCTTGAGATATTCGATCATCCCGGCACTTATTCCGGCCTGACGCTGCCGGTGATTGGCGACGTCATCTCGCCGGCAGAGATGATCGAGGCTTTTACTCGCGTCACCGGTCAAAAGGCGGTTTACGCCTCGGCTTACCGAACCGAAGAGTTGCTTCGATACTTCCCGCATTTTGCCGAAAGCCCAGAACTTGTGCGCGAGATCATCGGCATGGCCGAATTTGCGGTGGAGTACGGCTACTTCCGAGGCGATCGCGACCTTGAATGGAGCCGGCGGATCAATCCGGACTGCCTTGGCTGGGAGCAGTTCGTCAGGACCACGGGCTGGGACGGTCACAAAAAGACCTTCGGCTTGGAGCCTCCGACGAACGGTGGCGGCGAGTAACGTCGCAAACTCTAGCAATCCGAACCTGAGTTTTGCGACCGAATTCTCCGTCGCAAAACCAGCAATCTTGGCGAACAAGGTCAGCAAATGGCCACTCTACCACCTGTTGTAATAGCCATGTCATGAAATCCCGACATCAATGGATGACTGAATCATCCGGGGGTTCTTCATGCGCCGTGCCAATCGACTTCGCCAGTCGGCCTTTGCTGCCGTGGCGTTCTTTACGGTTCTTACCGTTGCCGACCACGCTTTTGCCGACATGATGTTTTCGGCCTATGGCGGGGTGCAGGGAGCGACCGGCAGCAATGTCACCACGTCAGACGGCGTCGATTTCGATCCGAACTGGTCCGGCAAATCCTTCAGCAACCCGCCTTATTACGGCGTTCGCGGAACATGGTGGCTGGACGAACTGAACCAGCCGAACTGGGGCGTGTCGCTCGACTACACCCACGCCAAGGTCTATGGCGACCTCGGCAACACACCGGGCTGGTCGCACTTCGAGTTCACGGACGGGCTCAATCTGCTGACGGCCAACGCGCTCTATCGTTTTCAGGACCCCTCCCGCAGATGGACGCCCTATGTGGGTGCCGGCGCGGGCATCAACGTACCGCACGTGGAAGTCACGCGTCCCTCCGGTCGGACATTCGGTTATGAATTCGGCGGACTTGCGCTACAGGCGCAGGCAGGCGTGAGCTACGATATCAGCAAGCACTGGGCGACGTTCGTCGAATACAAAGGCAATTACTCCTTTGTCGACAACGTTTCCATCGACAGTGGCGACACGTTGAAGACGCGCGTCTTCACCAATGCCATCAACTTCGGCGTTTCGTTCAAGTTCTAGAGCGGCGAGTTTGGCGGCCCGTCACTTGGCGTTGCAGGTGAGCCGGCCGTTCAGCTTGGCCGGCTTGGCACCGTCCGGCGTCGAGATTGTCAGGACATAGCTGCCCGGCATCGGGGTTCCATCTTCCTTGCCTGATGCGACGATGACAAGCTCGGCACTGGCCGCGTTGTCGCCATTGCCGTTAAAGGCTGCGACAGCAAGCCGCACTTCGCCAGCATAGGCCCAATACTGCGTCAACTGTGTGGATTCGAGCGGCAGCTTGCGGAAGTCTTCTGGAATGAGAGGGGACTTGCCGACCATGAGGCCACGGAAATGATTGAGCTTGTGGCCCGCACCGTCTGAAAAGCCGCTGTCTATGCTGAACTTGATGGAGGCGTCGTCGGCTGCGCAGTAGAAACGGTCGGCGGCCAAAGCAGGCACCGCAACCGCGCAGATGCCGATAGAAAGCAGTAGTCGACGCCACATGTCGGCAATCCCCGTTGCACTGAAATACGCTCCGCATTCCACGTCCGGAGCAGAGACATTGAGACACTAAGGGAAACTCTTTAATTTTTGCAATATCGTAAAAGTGAAGCTATAGAGGCCCCCGGACGATTGAAAGTTACCGCGTCCATCTTACGTCTGGTGTCACCGACCCTCCTCCATCGGCTATCTCGCGTCTCGTCGTCACAGGGACGAACGGCGGCGCATTCTGACGATGGAGATGCGGATTTGCTGATAATCAACCTTGGAAGCCGGGCCCAAACCGCTTTTTCATAGGTTCTAGCCCAGGTTGATGTAGAATAAACTTGTTTAATGATTCCTCGCGAAAATTACTAAGGTGAACCGCCCGTTGACTCTCCTAGCCCGACTCGCCACCGATATGCATCTGATGTTGCGCCGCCCGCCGCGGCAGCAGTACGCAGCCCTGTGCTATCGCTTTAAAAAGAAGACAGGCGAGTTGGAAATGTTGCTGATGACCAGCCGCGATACCGGTCGCTGGGTCATTCCCAAGGGCTGGCCGATGTCAGGCAAGCTGTCGCATGAAGTGGCCGCCCGCGAGGCTTACGAGGAGGCCGGCGTGCGCGGAAAAGTGGAAGCCACATCTCTCGGCTTCTTCACCTACCCCAAGGTCATGAAGGACGGCCTGACCGTGCCGTGCAAAGTGCAGGTCTATGCCCTTGCCGTCACCGAACTTGCCAAGAATTTCAAGGAAAAGGGCGAACGCACGCTCGAATGGGTTTCCTGCAACGAAGCCGTCAGGCGCGTCCGTGAACCGGAACTGCGCGATCTCATCCTCGCCTTCCAGCAGCGGATGGGACTTACCGGCCAGGCCGAAGACACCGACCGCAGTTCCACGTCGTGACCTCACAGCATTGCGCCTCAACGTCGAGGAAAAAGCATGTCTGAGCGGCCGGCCGGATTGATAAAGCCAACTCTCGACAAGGATCTCGACAAGCTCACCTATGTCGAGGACGCCGCCGATCACGTGGTAAAGCCGCTGATCGCGCCCGGCTATGCGCTGATATTCCTCGGCGTTGCCATGCTGTTTGCCGGCATCTACGTGTTCGACAGACCCGGCGCGACGCTGGTCATTGCCGGCGTGGCGCTGGCTGGCTACATGGCGCTCAACATCGGCGCGAAGGATGTGGCCAATACGGTGGGCGCTGCCGTCGGTGCGCGCGCCATCGGCATGCGGCAGGCGTTGGTGATGGCAGCGGTCGTCGAGGTGCTGGGCGCCACCATCGCCGGCGGGCCTGTGGTGCGGACCATATCCTCGGAGATCATCGACACCTCGCGGATCGCCCAGAGCGGCCTGCTCGCCTGGGTGATGATCTCGGCGCTCACTGCCGCCGCCGTCTGGATCAATCTGGCAACCTGGCTGAAGGCGCCTGTTTCCACCACGCATGCCATCGTCGGGGCGGTCATCGGTGCGGGGATTGCCGGCGTCGGTGTGGATACCATCCACTGGCGCACGGTCATCGCCATCTCGGTCACCTGGATGTTGACGCCGATGATCGCCGGGGCGATTGCCGCAGGCTTTCTGTACCTGATCAAGACCTTCATCATCTACCGCGACGACAAGATAAGTGCGGCCCGCTACTGGATTCCGATCCTGACGGGGACGATGGCAGGCACCTTTGCCTCCTACCTCGTCATGGTGCTGACGCGCGCCGCGCCCTATTCCCCGGCAACGGTTCTGACGATCGGCATCACCGTCGGCCTGCTGGTGTGGCTGATGGCGCGACCGCTGGTGGCGCGCCAGTCAGTCGGCCTCGAGAACAAGAACAGCGCCTTGCGCGGCCTGTTTCGGCTGCCGTTGATTTGCTCGGCGGCGCTGCTGTCCTTTGCCCATGGCGCCAACGATATCGCCAACACCGTCGGTCCACTGAGCGCGATCGTGCGCTCTGCGGGGACCTTACCCGCCGGTCCAGCGCCGTTCTGGGTCGTCCTGATCGGCGGCTGCGGCATTGCCGTCGGCATCCTGCTGTTCGGGCCCCGGTTGATCCGGCTGGTCGGCGAGCAGATCACCAAGCTCAACCCGATGCGTGGCTATTGCGTCGCTCTTTCGGCGGCGCTGACCGTTATCGTCACTTCCTGGTTCGGAATGCCGGTCAGCTCGACCCATGTCGCAATCGGCGCGGTCTTCGGCGTCGGATTCTTCCGTGAATGGTACACCCGCAACTCGAAACGGCGGATGGCCTATATGCGGATGAAGGCGGAGCACTGGGATATCGAGGAACAGGAAGTCTACAATCCGGACGAGATCAGCCGCCGACGGCTGGTACGCCGGTCGCATTTCCTGACGATCATCGGCGCGTGGATCGTGACGGTGCCGGCGGCAGCCCTGCTTGCGGCCGGGGTTTATTCGGTTATGTTCGCGCTCTTCGTCTAACAGCCAGGGTTTTCATGCGCGCCAATTTTCGTATGCAGCGATTGTTCGTCGCCGCCGATATCTCAGAGGGCCAACCCGTCGAGGTCGGCGTAGAGCAATTCAACTATCTGGCCAACGTGCTGCGGCTCGAAGCGGATGCGGAGATTTTGATCTTCAACGGCCGCGACGGGGAATGGCAGGCCAAGCTCGCCTTTCCGACCCGCAAGCGCCTGCTGCTGATCCCGCATTTGCAGACCCGCCCGCAGCCCGCACCTTCGGATCTGCACTATCTCTTCGCGCCGCTGAAAGTCGGCCGTCTCGACTATCTGGTCCAGAAGGCCGTGGAAATGGGCGCAGGCATTCTGCAGCCGGTGATGACACAGCATGTGCAGGGCAAGATCGGCAGCATCGACCGGCTGCGCGCCAACGCCGTCGAGGCAGCCGAGCAATGCGGCATCCTGGCGATCCCCGAGGTAGCCGAGCCCGTGAAGCTCAACGATCTGCTCGATCGCTGGCCGAGCGAGCGCCGGATCATCTATTGCGATGAGGGCGATGCAGGACAGAACCCGCTGCCGCTGCTGCGGTCCATAAAGGAGACAAAGCTGGCACTCCTGGTCGGGCCGGAGGGCGGGTTTTCTGAGGACGAACGCGCTCGGTTGCGATCCCTGGATTTCGTGACCGCCATTCCGCTCGGGCCCCGCATTCTCAGGGCCGACACCGCAGCGGTGGCTGCGATGGCGGTGATACAGGCAGCGATCGGCGATTGGCAATAAATACTAAAGGCACTGTACAAATTTGGGCGAGATCGTATTTTTTTGAACAAGCCTTGAAACAAATTCACTTGCACCGTAACTGAGTCCAGCCCTATCAGCCATTCTTTATGTCTGTCTTCCGCACAGGCACCGTTCCGAGATCAAGGTAGCTTCATGGCCCGCGACACGACCGACCAGACCCCGATCGCATCGGTGTCGGAACTGACCGAATATCTCGACGCCGGCAGCAAGCCGAAGGACAGCTTTCGCATCGGCACCGAGCACGAGAAGTTCGCCTTTTTCCGCGCCGACAACAGCCCGGTTCCCTATTTCGGCGATGCCAGCATCTCGGCCCTTCTGAAAGGCATGCGCGAAAAGCTCGGTTGGGACGAGATCATCGATGCCGGCCATGTCATCGGCTTGGCCGAACCATCGGGCATGGGTGCGATATCGATCGAACCCGGTGGCCAGTTCGAGCTGTCCGGGGCGCCGGTCGAGACAATCCACCAGACCTGCAAGGAATCCAACCAGCACCTCGCAACCGTACGCGAAGTTGCCGAGCCGATGGGTATCCGCTTTCTCGGCGTCGGTGGTAGCCCGAAATGGACGCTGGCCGAAACGCCGCGCATGCCGAAATCGCGCTATGACATCATGACCCGCTACATGCCGAAAGTCGGCAGCAAGGGTCTGGACATGATGTACCGCACCTGCACCATCCAGGTGAACCTCGACTTTTCCTCGGAGGCCGACATGCGCCAGAAGATGCGCGTATCGATGAAGCTGCAGTCGCTGGCGACCGCGCTGTTTGCCGCCTCGCCGTTTACCGAAGGCAAGCCCAACGGCCTTTCCTCCTGGCGAGGCGATATCTGGCGCGATACGGACAACAACCGTTCCGGCTTGCTGCCGTTCACCTTTGGCGACGATTTCCGCTTCGAGCATTATGTCGAATGGGCGCTCGACGTGCCGATGTACTTCATCGTTCGTGACGGCAGCTACCACGACTGTACCCACGTGACGTTTCGCCAGTTCATGAACGGGGCGCTGAAGGGCGAGATTGCATCGTGGGAGCCGACCATGGGCGACTGGACCAACCACCTCTCTACCCTGTTTCCCGATGTGCGGCTGAAGCGATTCCTGGAAATGCGCGGTGCGGATGGTGGCCCCTGGCGCCGGATCTGTGCCCTGCCGGCCTTCTGGGTCGGCCTGCTCTATGACGATGCTGCCCTGTCGGCGGCTGACGAGCTGACCAAGGGCTGGGGCTTCGACGAGGTCGAGACGCTGCGCAACGCGGTGCCTGTGCAGGGCCTGACTGCAAGCTTTGGCGGTCGCTCGCTGCTCGACATCGCCCATGACGTGGTTTCGATCTCGCGCGCAGGCCTAAAATCCCGTGCCCGTCTCAACAGCGAAGGCCAGGACGAAAGCCTGTTCCTCGCGCCTCTCGAAGAAGTGCTGGCCAATAAGGCAACCCTCTCCGACGACATGCTGACGCGCTACAACGGTCGTTGGAACCAGTCTGTGGAGCCGGTGTTCGACGAATACCAGTATTAGAGTATTCGGCACGCGCGGGGCCGGCACAAAAAAACCCGGTGTCGGCTAGGCCGGACACCGGGCAAGAGGCAGGGCAATTGGCTATCACCCTGCGGGGAAACTTGAATTCTCAGCCGCGAAAATCATCGCTGCCGAAGCTGCGCGCACGGCGCCGGGCGGATTGCGTCAGGTGCAACGACGGGTCTTCGAAGAACGAGGAACCCATGAGGGCCCTGTTCAGCTCGCCCCTGGTCAATCCGATGTCACGCAGCTGGTTGTCGTCGAGATCCTGCAGCCGATTGATTTCGGTGCGATGACGAAACACGCGGCCTGCAGAGATCAGCATGGCAAAGACATAGGTCACGCGGGCTGCAAGCGGCAGGGTGCGTGTGGCGGTCTTCATTGGCAGTCTCAGTTCCGTCGTGCTCATTTGACTATCCTTCCCAAGGCACGCAAAAACCACCCTCCTCATGGGGGGATCCGGGAGATCAGGTGGTGTTGATCGGGCGCGAACGACGACGCTGCCGTTCGATTGCGATGCAATTTGCAGTTGGAAGATGCCAAATGGCTATTGATCAGTCCAACGAATGTTTCTAATGCTTGTCATCAACTCTTTTCATAGGTGAGACGATGGCAGCGCCGCTCGACATCGACCAGTTGCAGACCTTTATCGCCATTGTAGACACAGGCAGCTTCACCAAGGCGGCCGATCGGATCTTCAAGACCCAGTCTGCGGTCTCCATGCAGATGCGCCGGCTCGAGGAGCGGGTTGGCAAGCAGCTGTTCATCAAGGACGGTCGCGGCAACCGGCTGACGGCCGAGGGCGAAAAGCTGCTCGACTATGCGCGGCGCATCATCCGCCTCAACAACGAGGCGATTGCGGCCTTCGACGATAACCGGCTGGAAGGCACGCTGCGCATCGGCACGCCCGACGATTACGCCGACCGCTATATGCCGGAGATCATCGGCCGCTTTGCCAAGACCCATCCTAATGTCGAGCTTTACATCGTCTGCGAGCCGTCGGTCGACCTCGCCGAGAAGATGGCGCGCGGCGAACTCGACATCGCGCTCGTCACCCACAATCCGCGCGAACGTGTGTCCGACGTGGTCAGGACCGAGCCGCTCTGCTGGGTGAGTTCGGCCAACCATCCGCTGCGTGACGACGCACCGGTGCCGCTGGCGCTGGGCAGGCGGGATTGCCCGTGGCGGCAGGTCAGCTGTTCGTCGCTCGATGCTGTCGGCCGCGAATATCAGGTGCTGTTCACGAGCTGGTCGTGCACCGTCATTGCATCTGCAGTGCTGGCGGGCCTTGCGGTGTCGGTGATGCCGGAATCGGCGCTGCGCAACGGCATGAAGGTTCTCAGCCACGCAGATGGCTTTCCAGCACTGCCGCCGGTGCAGATCGGCATCATGAAGCGGCCGGGTGTCTCCGCATCGCTGATGAACGCCATCACCGCGCATATCTCGGCCTGCCTGGATAACATCACGCCGGCCGCCACGGGCGAAGAGAGTGAAGCCGACAGCAAGGGCCTCAACCGCTACCTGCCGCGCTCCAAGGCCGCCCTGGTGCTTCCGAGCTGGTAATCGCCCATCTGGCAGGGTCCGCCTGAAACAGAAATCGGGGCAAAAGCCCCGATTTCCAAACTCTGTTTTCGCAGCAAAAAGCCCTACTCTGCGGCGGCGCTGATCGTATCGGCTTCGTAGCCGTGCGCGTTCTTGAGCGCGATACGGACACCGGCCTCGTATTCCGGATGCACCAGCTTGAAATGGGCCAGCTGACGCTCGACGATCTCGCCCATGGCAGCGGCGATGTTCGACGGCGAGAACGCGGCGTCTCGATCTCGGAGAAGTAGTTTTCCGGATTGCGGTTCAGTTCGATCACGCCGATTTCGATCGGCGGACACTCCGAGGGTGGCCAGACTTTCGTCAGGTCGAACGGATTGTAGAATGTCTTTTTTGCATCCATTTCCGGCATGGCTCAGATGCGTATTGAACCCTCCTGCAGGTTCGGTCGCATCTTGTCCCATTGACTTTCGATAATTTCCAATCTTATTAAATGTAACTTCGATCAGGAATTCCTATCATGTTGACGTTACGCCAGATGCGCTATTTCGAAGCCCTTGCCACTACCCGCCATTTCGGCCGGGCCGCCGATCTCGTCCACATCAGCCAGCCGGCACTTTCCGCGCAGATCATGGAGATGGAGAATTATCTCGGTGCCAAGCTGGTGGAGCGCACGCGCGGCAGCACAATCCTGACGCGCAAGGGGGAGGAGGTGCTAACCCATGTCCACACCATCTTGCATGAGGTCGATCGGCTCGAGCGGTCGGTGCGGCGAGAGGGCGGCGTGCTCGACGGGCTGATCCGCATCGGCATCATTCCGACCGTCGCACCTTACCTGGTGCCGCAGTTCGTGCCCTACCTGCGCCGCGCCTATCCTAACGTCGAGATCGAACTGAAGGAGGCGGTGACCAGCCGGCTGCTGGCGGATCTCGCCGAAGGAAGGCTGGATGCCGTCATTGCGGCGCTGCCGCTCGAGGGCGACGGCATTCGCACCCGATCGCTTTTCACCGACCGGTTCTTCATGGCGATGGCCGAGAACGGCGATGATGTGCTGATGTCGCCGCTCACCGAAAACGAAGTGGATGTCGACCGCCTGCTGCTGCTGGAAGAGGGCCATTGCCTGCGCGAACAGGCGCTTTCCGTCTGCGGCGCCGGCAAGCGCAGCCTTATCAATTTCGGGGCGACGTCGATGACGACGCTGCTGCAGATGGTGTCGCACGACATGGGAATGACGCTGATCCCCGAAATGGCCGTCGCCACCGAGACCGGCCGTACCAGCATCCGCATCGTCCCCTTCGCGGAGCCTCAGCCGTCACGCGAGATCGGGCTGGCGTGGCGGCGCAACAACCAGAGCGACATCGACATGCAGGCGCTGGCAGACGCCGTCATTGCGGCAAGCCCAGCACCGGTGGCCGGCTGATTAGGAAAAGGCGAGCCATACCGCCAGCCATACCCAGAGGCCGACGAGCGCCAGAAAGCTCAAGGCAAACAGGGGGCTGCGATAGCGCAGGTTGTTACTGGTGACATGCACATAGGCGTGGCCATAGCGCATCGCCACGAAGAACCAGGCAAGCGCGACCGCCGGAAGATTGTCGGCCTGGGTCATGAACAGGACGATGGAGACGACGTAGAACAGCACCGGTAATTCGAACTGGTTGGCGATGGCATTGCGCACCACCAGGCTTTCGGCTGGCTCGTCGCGATTTTCTCGGAATTGCTCCATCTTGGCCCTGCCGCTCTTCATGGCAGCAGAGCGGCGCAGGCTGAGCAGGCCGTAGAGGATAAACACCAGAACGGTCTGCGCCACCAAGGGCCAAAACATTTCATAGCCGGTCATGCAGCGACTCCAAGAACTGCGGGAACATGACGCTGCTCTAGTCGAAAAAACACGCGCCTGCCAGCGCCTGCAACGGGTATCCGCCGATCACTTTGCGGCAGCTTTCGGATTGCCCACGAGCCCAGCAACTGGCCTATCAATCCGGTTCGGGCTGGCGGCTGAGGACGGCGAAGCGGATAAGCAGTATGACGGCCACAACCAGCGTCAGGAACTTAAGTCGCCCGAGCACGGGCATGACCGCGGAGGCAAATGCCAGCGATTGCTCCGAGGGGACGGCTGGTGGAAAGGTCAGGAGGGCGAGGATCGTCTCACCGCAGCCGACCAGTCCGTAGAGGATGGGCAGGCAGAACAGCAGGAAGACGCCGGCCGGAGGAATCGGTCTGCCGAAAAAAATGCCGCCGGGTTTAACGCGCTTCAGCAGCAGGAAAAGCAGGGCTGAGGACGCCATCGCGAACACCAGCGCCGGCCCGGTATCCAGTCCTTGCTGGATGGCCGCCGCATCGGGGTGGGTGCGCAGAAATTCCGCCATGTCACGGACGTCGGCGGCCTCGTAGCCCGCTATGCGGATCGCGAGGACATCTCGACCCGCAGCGGCAGCCCGGAATGGCAGCACGAAACCCATATAAATCCAGGCTGCCAGCGCTACGCAAAGCGCCGCCAGGCCCGAGATCCACCGTTTCAGAGGCCCGCCGTCCGGCTGCATCAATCAGAGACCGCCGCCAGGATAGTTCGGGCTTTCGCGGGTGATCGTCACGTCGTGGGTGTGGCTTTCGCGCAGGCCAGCGCCGGAGATGCGCACGAAGGTCGCCTTCTGCTGGAAATCGGCGATGTCCTTGCCGCCGACATAGCCCATGGCCGCCTTCAGGCCGCCGCCGAGCTGGTGAAGGACGCCCGAGACCGGGCCCTTGTAGGGCACCTGGCCCTCGATGCCCTCGGGCACCAGCTTCAGGGTGTCGCGAACCTCCGCCTGGAAGTAGCGGTCTGCCGAGCCGCGCGCCATGGCGCCGACGGAACCCATGCCGCGATAGGCCTTGAAGGAGCGGCCCTGGTAAAGATAGACCTCGCCCGGGCTCTCATCAGTGCCGGCCAGCAGCGAGCCGATCATCACGGCTGACGCACCGGAGGCGATGGCCTTGGCCAGATCGCCCGAGAACTTGATGCCGCCATCGGCGATGATCGGGATATTCTGGGCCTGTGCTGCCTCGACGGCCGACATGATGGCTGCCAGCTGCGGCACGCCGACGCCGGCAACGATGCGGGTGGTGCAGATCGAGCCCGGGCCAATCCCGACCTTGACGGCATCGGCACCGGCATCGATCAGGGCACGCGTTCCGTCATAGGTGGCAACGTTGCCGGCCATGACACGCACCGAATTCGACAGCCGCTTGACGCGGGTGACGGCATCCAGGACGCGCTGCGAATGGCCGTGGGCGGTATCGACGACCAGCAGGTCGACGCCGGCCTCGATAAGCCGTTCGGCACGCTCGAAACCGTCGTCGCCGACGTTGATGGCAGCGGCGGCGCGCAGGCGGCCCTGGCTGTCCTTGGAGGCATTCGGGTTGAGCTGCGACTTCTCGATGTCCTTGACGGTGATCAGGCCGACGCAGCGGCCTTCGGCGTCAACGACCAGCAGCTTTTCAATGCGGTGCGAGTGGAGAAGACGCTTGGCTTCCTGCTGATCGACGTTTTCCTTCACCGTGATGAGGTTCTCACGGGTCATCAGCTCGTAGATTTTCTGGTTCGGATCGGAGGCGAAGCGGACGTCGCGGTTGGTAAGGATGCCGACCAGGCGACCGGGCTTCTCGGTGTCGCTGCCAGGGCTCTCGACGACAGGGATGCCGGAAATGTGGTAGTGCTTCATCAGTCCGAGCGCATCGGCAAGCGTGGCGTCGGGACCGATGGTCACCGGGTTGACGACCATGCCGCTTTCGAACTTCTTCACCTGGCGGACCTGCTCGGCCTGAGCCGCGGGGGTCAGGTTGCGGTGAATGACGCCGATGCCGCCGGCCTGGGCCATGGCGATGGCGAGGCGACCTTCCGTGACGGTGTCCATCGCCGCCGAGATGATCGGCAGGTTCAGTTCGATATCCTGGGCGATGCGGGTCGAGACATTGGTCTGGCCGGGCATCACTTCGGAATGTCCGGGCTGCAGAAGCACGTCGTCAAAGGTCAGGGCTTCGAGCCCAGTTGCTGTTTCAATGATGCGGGCCATGCCAATTCCTCGTCTTTAAGAAAATGCGGAGCACCCCCGGAATGATTATCCGCCCCGGCGGTGATGCAAGAATTGATTAAGAAGTTGGCGAGGGCTGGTACCACGTCCGCGGACCGATGGAAATAGCAAAACGCAGTCGCGCGGTTGCAACGCAGCTATGCAAGAGACGGCGAGAGGCCACGACGACCGGAGCCGATGGCACCGGTCGTAGTTTCATGGATGATGTATGCGTGGGCATTGGGGCCTTGCCCTGTCGGCTGCCGTCAGAAGTCGAATTGATAGCTTTTCGGCACGAAGCGGAAGCCGGTGTCGATTTTCTCGACGAAACCGACCGCCGGGAACGGCATGTGGTAGCCAAGGAACGGGATGCGGTCCTTGGCAATCAGATCGAAGATACGCCGGCGTGTCTGGGCGGCCTGCACCTTGTCCAGATCGAAACGGACCTCCCAGTCCGGCTGCTGCAGCGACAGGACATAGTGGTTGGCGGTATCTGCCGTCAGCACGATCTGCTCGCCCTCGGACTCGACGTGGAAGACCATGTGGCCGGGCGTATGGCCGGGCGCCAGCATGGCTGTCATGCCGGGCACCACCGTATCTCCGTCGTTGACGAAGGTGATCTTCTCCGCCAGCGGCACGACGTTGGCGAGCACGCTTTTCTGGTTGCCTTCAGCAGGAGTTCCCTGCCGAGCCTCATCGGTCCAGAAGTCATATTCGATGCGACCGGCTGTGTAGCTGGCATTCGCGAAGGCCGGCTTTCCGTCCTCCATCAAGCCTGCGATGTGGTCACCGTGCAGGTGGGTGAGCAGGACGCGGGTGATGCTCTCCGGTGCATAGCCGGCCGCCTTCATGCCGGCCGCCAGGCGACCGCCGCCCTTTTCGCGCATCGCCGCGCCAAAGCCGGTATCGACGAGGATCACGTCCTTGCCGTTTTCGATGATGACCGGCGAATAGCTGTTGACGAAGCGGTCGGTCGGCAGAAAGTTGTCTGCCAGCAGTGCCTGCACCGTCTCGGGCCTCTGATTGACGCCGAAGGTTTCCCAGGGTCTATCCAGAATGCTGACGCCGTCCTTGATGACCGTGAATTTCAGCGCACCCAGTTTGAACTGGTTGATTTCCGGCAGCGGTAAAACAGTCATACAGTCTTGCTCCTACAGTGCGGCAATGCCGCCAACAATGCGCGCGAACTCTCCAACCGAAGATCGGATGCGTGCCCGCGCGGCTCGGTGCGATTAGCATTTTCATGCTGATGGCACATGTCAAAACTAGACAGGCAGCGAGGTTGGCAAGCGATTTCACGAAGACGTGATCCCGATGGCGACAGCAGGCTTATTAGGGGATTGGCAGAGGAAGTGCGGAGGAATAGAGAGCGGCTACCGCCCAGGCGGCATCTCCACGACGGCATCCCATGCAAGGCACCAGCCTATGAATCGCATCGTCCCGCTCATCCTCGCTATCGCACTTTTCATGGAACAGATGGACTCGACGGTGATCGCCACGGCACTGCCGGCGATTGCGGCGGATCTGCATGTCGGGCCGATCACGCTGAAGCTTGCGCTGACCTCCTACATGGTGGCGCTCGCGGTGTTCATCCCGATCAGCGGCTGGATGGCGGATCGTTTCGGCGCCAAGCGGATTTTCCGCATTGCCATCTGCGTCTTCGTCGTCGGATCGATCTTCTGCGCCGCATCGGGCAGCCTGCTGGAGTTCGTCGGCTCGCGCTTCCTGCAGGGCGTCGGCGGCTCGATGATGACGCCGATCGGGCGACTGGTGCTGGTGCGCACCACGAAGCGCAGCGATCTGGTCTCGGCGATGGCGCTGCTCAGCATCCCGGCGCTGGTCGGGCCCCTCGCCGGCCCGCCGCTCGGTGGCTTCATCACCACCTACTTCTCCTGGCACTGGATATTCCTGATCAATGTCCCGGTCGGCATCGTCGGCGTTATCCTTGCGACCATATTCCTGCCGGAAGTCGAGGCCATGGCGCCGCCGAAGCTGGATATCATCGGCTTCCTGCTGACCTCGTTCGCTGCTGCCGGCATCGTTTTCGGCATGTCCGTCATCAGCCTGCCGGCCCTGCCCTCTTATATCGGCATCTCGGCAGTGGTCATCGGCTTTGTCTGCGGCCTTCTCTATGTCGGCCACGCCCGCAATCATCCGTCGCCGATCCTCAATCTGAAACTGCTGCGGAAGCCGACCTTCCGCGCCTCGGTCACCGGCGGCATTCTGTTTCGCATCTGCATCGGCGCCATGCCGTTCCTACTGCCGCTGATGCTGCAACTTGGATTCGGCTTGAACCCGTTCCAATCGGGGCTGATCACCTTTGCCGGCGCAATCGGGGCGATCAGCACCAAGTTTATCGCCAAGCGCGTCTTTGCCGCCTTCGGCTTCCGGACCGCACTGCTGACGGCCGCCGGCGTCACGACCATGACCACGATTGCCATCGGCTTCTTCGAGCCAACGACGTCTCACCTCGTGATCATCGGCGTGCTGCTTCTCGGCGGCTTCTCGCGGTCGTTCTTCTTTACGGGGATCAATGCGCTGGCCTTTGCCGATGTCGATGACCGGGAGGCAAGCCAGGCGACGTCGATGAGCTCGGTAATGCAGCAGGTCAGCCTGGCGCTCGGCGTTGCCGTGGCCGCCGCGATCCTGGAGACGACGACCTTCTTCAGCGGCACCAGCCTGCAGGTCGCCGATTTCCACATCGCCTTCTTCACGCTCTCGGTGCTGACCGTCATCGCAACGCTGCCGTTCCTGCGCCTCGACCGCAACGCCGGTGCCCTGCTCTCTGGCCATGGGGCAGGACCCAGCAAGGCTGAGGTTCTGGCCGTGCCGCAGACGCCCGCCGCAGAGTGACGCGTCAGCCCTCGATCAGGAAGGTTGCTCGCAAACTGCGCTGAGCTTGTTGCCATCGGGATCGCGGACATAGGCGGCGTAGAAGTTGGCGTGATAGGAGCGCAGGCCGGGGGCACCCTCGTCGCTGCCGCCATGGGCCAGCGCCTGCGCATGGAAGGCATCTACGGCGGCGCGGCTTTCCGCATCCAGCGCAACCATCGAGCCATTGCCGATGCTGGCCGCGCGCCGGTTAAAGGGCATTACCACCCAGAGGCGGCAACGGCTGTCGCCATCGGCAGCATAGCCGATCTCTTCCTCCGAATCCCGCTGGCGCCTGTAGCCGAGGCCCGCCAGAACAGCATCGTAGAAATCGCCGGCGCGATGGATATCGTTGGTTCCGATGGTGACGTAAAGCAGCATCCGCAAAGATTAGCCAGAGAGACTGGCTATTCATAGTCATGCTTTGAATAATTTGGAAACTAGGCTTAATTCGTCTCTTCTTCGATATCTGCCTTGCGACCTTTGAAGCCCTTGGCAAGCAGGAACATCTCGACCGATTCCTGCCTCGACGACGCTGGCTTGACGTGCACGACCTGCTTGAAGTTCTGCTTGAGCAGCGTCAGCAGGTCACGCTCGGCGCCCCCCTGGAAGGTCTTCGCCAGGAAATGGCCGCCTTCGGCCAGCACCTCGATGGCGAAATAGGCAGCAACTTCGCAGAGATGCATGGTGCGCAGGTGGTCGGTGCGATGATGGCCAGTGGTCGGGGCTGCCATGTCGGAGAGAACGATATCCGGCTGGCCGCCAACCGCCTCGATCAGGAGGCGCGGCGCGTGCTCGTCGAGGAAGTCGAGCTGCAGGATCTTGACACCCGGCAGCTGCGTCATCTCGAGAAAGTCGATCGCGGCGACGCGGATGTCCTCGTCGGTCGAGCCGGTCACCTTGGCAGCGATCTGCGACCAGCTGCCGGGAGCGGCACCGAGGTCGATGATGCGCTGCGCACCCTTGAGGATGTGATGCTTCTCGTCGATCTCCAGCAGCTTGAAGGCGGCTCGGGCGCGATAACCCTCGAGCTGCGCCCGCTGCACGTAGGGATCGTTGATGTGCCGATGCAGCCACTGGCGCGACGAGGCTTTCATCTTCTTCTTGGTGACGCGCTGGCCAAGCTTGCGGCCGGTGCGGTTGGCACCTACGGGTGGTTTGGTCATCGATACGACCCCTTCAATTGTTCGGACGATAGCCGCGGCGCGAGCGACCGCGCCGCCAGACCCCGTCATCTGCCATCATGTCGGTGAGCAGGCCTTCACGCAATCCACGATCGGCGACGCGCATGCGCGGGCTCGGCCAGCGGCGGCGGATGGCCTCGAGAATGGCGCAGCCAGCCAGAACCAGATCGGCACGATCGGGCCCGATGCACGGATTGGCAGCGCGACCGGCGAAATCCCAGGAGAGCAGCTTTGCCTGCATTGCCGTCACCTCGTCGTCGGACAGCCAGACGCCGTCGACCTTGCGGCGGTCGTAACGCGGTAGATCGAGATGGACGCCGGCGAGCGTCGTGACCGTCCCGGAGGTGCCGATCAGGTGGAAATCCGCGCTGTCGCGCATGGCAAGCGGCGATGGCGGGCAATCGAACTTGTCGAGCATGCCCTCGACCTCGTTGATCATCGCCTCGAAGACGACAGGGCTGACGTCGCGCCCCCCGTGACGCTCCGACAGGGTGACGACGCCGACCGGCAGCGACGTCCAGTGGGTGATGTGGTTGGCAAGGCGGCTGGAGCGGTGATCGTCGATGCGAATGACGGCAATCTCGGACGAGCCACCACCGATGTCGAACAGCACCACGGAGCGGGCTTCCGGGCCGACCAGCGAGGAGCAACCGGAGACGGCAAGGCGCGCTTCTGTCTCCCGGTCGATGATCTCGAGTTCGAGGCCGGTTTCTTCGAGAACGCGCGCAAGGAACAGCTCGCCGTTTTCGGCGGCGCGGCAGGCTTCGGTGGCAATCAACCGCATCCGGCGGATATCGCGCGCCTTCAGTTTCGCGGCACAGATGCGCAGCGCTTCCACGGCGCGGTCCATGGCATCGGTCGAAAGCCGCCCGCTGGCACCGAGCCCCTCGCCGAGCCTGACGATGCGCGAGAATGCATCGATGACGCGGAACTGCCCGGGACGCGTCGGCTGGGCGATCAGCAGCCGGCAGTTGTTGGTGCCGAGATCCAGCGCCGCATAAAGATCGACCGGCTGCTGGTGATGATGATCGATGCTGTCGGCGGCAGGCTTCGGATCGGCATGGGTCTGCGGCTGATGCCGGCCATGCACATGGTGCTGCGCGGCATTGCGGGCATTTGGTGCGCCGTGGGCTGGAGGGACCACATGCGCCGGCTTTTCCTGCGCGAGGGGACGCCCCTGCAAACCACGCTTGCCACGATGCTTGCGTCGGTTCGCACCGTTTTTGGGAGCCTGAGCCGGCGACGGCCGCTCGGGATGTGCCTCGACAATCGTCATGACATGGATCGTTGCATCGGCCACCGCGACGGTCGTGCGCTCGCCGCCATTGGCACGACGGCGACGCTTCCGCTTGCCATGCGGCTGGGTGCTTTTGTTATCCTTGGGGCGCATGGCGGGATCAGCGGCGCTGATCGGGCCTGGTTCCGCAGGGGAGGCTATTTCGCGCGGAGGTCCGCCACGCTTTCGCCTCGCGCGCCGGGAAGGTTTTTTCCCACGCTCTGCTACCGACGCCCCGCCTGTTTGCGGCTTTGAGCCGCTGTCGGGGTCTTCCACGTGTGTCTTCCATCGCACCGCGCAAGGCCGTAACGGCATGCAGCTGGCACTCATTTGATTTTCGTTGGTGCGAGGATACCAGCATGCGCGGCTTTCGCCAAATTCTTTTTGAATACAGTGCCGGTTGAGCCACCATGCTACCGTCTCATGCGGAAAGCCTGGCCCGCACCTGCTCCGCCGCGATCTTCATACGGTCGGCGTCGGCGTGGCCGATCAGCATGAAGGCGTGTCCTCTGGCCGACCAGTAGACGACATTCATGCCGTGACGGCGTTCCGTTTCAGGTCCTGCGGCAGCGCCTGCAGATTTGACGATACACAGCGCCATCGGGCCGTCCTCCGGGTCGAGATAGGCGATCTGGGCCAGCGGTTCGCCGTCGTATTGCAGCACTTGAGCTCGACGGAAATCGGCACCGGGAAGAGCGATGGCCTCGGGGCTGAGGGAAAGGCCGATCTTCGATCCGACCCGGTCGAGTTCCGCCAGTTGCGCCGCCCTGTCGCCTGCGGGCGCACTCAGCGTATCCGGGCTGTAAAGCGCGACATAGTCGGCGACGACAGCGCGCCATTCGGCGCCCTCGCCCGGCTGGTTCAATCGGCGATCGACACCGATGACGGCACGGTCGATGGCAATGCCGGCAATGACACAGGCGGCTGCCGCGGCGAGGAAACCGCGCCGGCCGATGGCGGCGGTAAATCGATGACTGGCTTTTACGGGTGGAATGGATGCGAGCATGGCCTCCAGCCGGTCGCCCGGCGCTGCGTCCAGAAGCGGCTCGAAGGCAGCGGCATAGGGAAGATCGGCGCGGCTGAGCTGGTCGAAGCGCTCGGCAACCGAAGGATCGGCGCCGATCAGCGCCTCCACCCTTGCAGCCTCGTCGGCGCCGAGTTCACCATCGATGAAGGCGGTCAGCAATTCGTCGGAGAGACCATGATTTCTGTCGCGGGTGCTCATCGCCGTTCCTCGTTCGATCGTCTCTCGCCGTCCGATGGCGCCATGTTCTCCGCGAGTTTGGCCCTTGCGGCGGCCAGCCGGCTCATCACGGTGCCAATGGGCACGTCGAGGACGGTCGCCACCTCGCGGTAGGATAGGCCTTCCACATAGGCCAGAAAGACAGCAGTCCGCTGGGCCTCCGGCAGGTCCTGGACCTTGCGCATGACCTGTACGGCCATGAGATGCGTTTCCGTCTGCGCGGCGCCGTCGAACACGAGGATTTCGTCAGCCTCGACAAAGCCCTGGCCCATCCGGACCCGCCGCGAACGCACCTCGTTCAGCCAGATCGAATGCAGGATCGCGAACAGCCAGCGATCAAGCCTTGTACCGGGATCGTATTGGCCGGCTCGCTCTAGGGCCCGCACGCATGTTGCCTGGACGAGATCGTCGGCAACGTCGCGCTGCCTGGAGAGCACGATGGCATAGCGCCAGAGGCGCTTCAGATGCTGCGACAAGCCGGCCCTGATGTCGTCTTCGCTGGCGATGGCATCCTCCGCAGGCAAGGTTGTGCTGCGAGCCGCCGGGTTTACCGGCGACTGCGCTGTTGTCCGACTATAGGCCGGAACCGTCATCCGACCATAGGGCGGAAATGTCAAAGGAGCGACTGACAAGCGGATGCCCTTTCGCAGACGCCGTTGATCGTGACCGGCCTGATGATGCCGAGAGGGGAGATCAGATCTTGGCAGGATGCTCGATGGCTTCGTGGAGGTCCTGATACTCTTCGCAGCCGGTACCGCAGATCGACTGGATGGTGGCCAGTTGATCCTTGGCGAGATCGACCTGGCCCTTGATGACGTAGGCCTCGCCCAGATATTCGCGGACCTTGGCGTATTTCGGATCGAGCTTGACCGACTGCAGGTAGTAGGAGATGCCCTCGTCGGTGCGGCCGAGCTTGCGGGTTGCGTAGCCGCGATAGTTCAGCACCTCGGCGTTGTTCTGGTCCTTCACGGTATCGAGCATGGCCAGCGCTTCCTCGTAACGGCCTTCCTTGGCCAGCGCATAAGCATAGTCGGCGCGATCTTCATCGCTGATGTTGGCGCCGGACTGCTTGACGCACTTCTTTTCTTTCTTGTCGTAGACCTCGCCCTTCTTGCAGGTCGGCGGCGCGCTTTCGCTGTCGCCGGCGGCAAAGACAGGCAATGTCAGGGTGCCGAGGGTCAGGCAGGCACCGAGAGCAATGGTTGCGAAGCGAATTGCAGTGTTCGTCATGGGAAGGTCTCCTTGGCTGAATTGAACGTTGCGGCAGGAGAACACCCGAGGCCGATGGATTATTCGACGGTTGAGCAACTATTTCCGTGCATCACTCGTTTGCCTGTTCTCACGACCAAGTGATCGCCCCACATCGAATATTCGAACGTACCAGGTGTTGTCGGCAGCAGCGCGCGAACAGCGCCAAAGGAGACAGTTTTTGACAGACCAAGTTAAGCTCGTCGGACTGGCCGTCGCCACGCCCGAGCACGTCATCCTGCAGTCGGAAGCCAAGGAGATGGCGGCCCGCCTGTTTTCGGATCGCTACCGCGAATTCAAGCCACTCTCGCGCGTCTTCGACAATGCCGGGATTACCAAGCGGCATTCGGCGAGACCTTTGTCATGGTTCTCCGAACCGCATGCCTGGAAAGACCGGCTCGCCGCCTATGCCGAGGTCGCCAGCGCACTTTTCGTCGAGACAACCACAAAGGCGCTCGATCACGCTGGTCTGACGGCGGCCGATATCGACTGCATCGTCACCGTATCGTCGACCGGCTTTGCGACGCCAAGCCTCGAGGCGCGGCTGGCCGGACAGATGGGTTTCCGCGCCGATATCGAGCGCGTTCCCGTTTTCGGGCTGGGTTGTGCTGCCGGTGTCTCCGGCTTTGGCATCGCCACGCGCATGGCCAGGGGCCGGCCCGGGGCGGCCGTGCTGTTCGTCGCCATCGAACTATGTTCGCTGTCGTTCCGGCTGGATGCCCCGACCAAGCCGAATATCATCGCCACCGCGCTGTTCGGCGACGGTGCCGCTGCCTGTATCCTGCGCGCAGGTCCCGGCGGGCTGGCCGAGGTGGAGACGACGGGCGAGCACCTGTTTCCGGATACGCTCGGTATCATGGGCTGGCAGATCGACGACGCCGGCTTCGGCATCATCCTCGAGCAGTCGCTGCCGCCGTTCGCAGAAGCCGAGGTCGGCCCGGCAATCGCCTCGATCCTGGCGCGCTCGGGGCTGGCACTTTCCGATATCGACCGGTTCATCTGCCATCCCGGCGGCGCCAAGGTCCTGGTCGCGCTGGAAGCGACCTTCGGGCTGGAGCCGGGATCGCTCGACCACGAGCGCGCGGTCATCTCCGAATATGGAAACATGTCGTCGCCGACCGTGCTTTTCGTGCTCGAACGGGCCATTGCCGCAGGCCTGCCAGAGCGCTCGGCGATGGTGGCCATGGGGCCGGGCTTCACGGCCAGTTGCGTCACGCTGAAGAGGGTCGCCTGATGTTGCCTGCCATTGCACTCCTGACCTTCGTCACCCTGCAACGCCTGGCAGAACTGGTGCACGCCAAGCGCAACACCAAGGCGCTGATGGCCAAAGGCGGACGCGAGATAGGGGCGGAGCATTACCCCTATATGGTCGTCATGCACGCGGCCTGGCTGGTTGGCCTGTGGATATTCGGCTGGAACCAGCCCATCAACCTGTTCTGGCTGGCGGTCTTTGCCGTTCTGCAGCTGCTACGCGTCTGGATTCTTGCCACGCTCGGGGGGCGATGGACGACGCGGATCATCGTCCTGCCGAATACCCCAAGGATCGTCACGGGACCCTACCGCTTCTTCAGCCATCCGAACTATGTGATCGTCGTCGGCGAGATCCCAGCCCTGCCGCTGGTGTTCGGACTGCCACTGTTTGCCCTCGTTTTCTCCCTGCTCAACGCAGCGATGTTGACCGTCCGCATCAAGGCCGAGAACAAGGCATTGAGGGACGCGATGCTTTAAGCTTGCACGGTCTCAATTTTTTATTTGCAACGCAGCAATTCGACAGGCACTTTCCGGGTTTGAAAATGCTGACCGACCGCAGGGAATTATGACAAAAGACGCAATCGTGCTTGGCGCCGGCATCGTCGGCGTATCGACCGCAATACACCTGCAGCGCCGCGGACGGCAGGTGACGCTGATCGACCGCAAGCCGCCCGGCCAGGAAACGAGTTTCGGCAATGCCGGGCTGATCCAGCGCGAAGGTGTCGTTCCCTATGGTTTCCCCCAGCAGTTCGGCCTGCTGCTGAAATATGCGCTAAACAACCGCATCGATGCCCACTATCATCTGCGCGCCCTGCCCGGCCAACTGGCCTTCCTCGCGAAGTACTGGTGGAACTCCAATGCCAAGCGGCATGCATTGATCTCCCGGGCCTATGCGCCGCTGATCGAGAACTCGATCCTCGAACATGCCGACCTGATCCAGGCCTCAGACGCCGAACATCTGATCCGTAAGGATGGCTGGATGGAGATCTTTCGCACCGAGGCCAAGCGCGACGAGGAATTTGCCGAGGCCGCCAAGCTGAAACGCGAATACGCGGTGGATTTCGAGGCGATGACCCCCGCCGACGTCGCTCGTGCCGAGCCGAATATCATGGGCCAGTTCGTCGGCGGTCTGCGCTGGAAGGATCCGTGGTCCGTGCTCGATCCGGCCGGGCTCACAAACGCCTATATGCGCTATTTCGAGAGCCTCGGCGGCCGGTTCGTGCGCGGCGACGCAGCCTCGCTCGGCCAGTCGGGATCGGGCTGGCGCGTGATGACTTCGGAAGGCCCCTTACAGGCCGACGATGCCGTGCTGGCGCTCGGTCCCTGGGCCGACACCGCGACCTACCGCCTGGGCTACAATTTTCCGCTTGGCGTCAAGCGCGGCTATCACATGCATTATGCGACCGAGGGCAACGCGGTTCTCAACAACTGGACGCTGGACAAGGAGCGCGGCTATTTCCTGGCGCCGATGAACCAGGGCATCAGGCTGACGACAGGCGCCGAATTTGCATCCCGCGATGCGCCGAAGACGCCGGTGCAGCTCGACCGCGCTGAAAAGGTTGCCCGCACCATCTTCCCGCTCGGCGAGCGGCTGGATCCTGAGCCATGGATGGGTGCCCGTCCGTGCACGCCCGACATGATGCCCGTCATCGGCAAGGCACCGCGCCATCAAGGCTTGTGGTTCGGCTTCGGTCATGCGCATCACGGTCTGACGCTTGGCCCGGTCACCGGTCGCGTTTTGGCCGAGATGATCACCGGTGAAGCGCCGTTCATCGATATTTCGGCCTATGGACCGGAGCGCTTTCGGCCCTGAGGGGCGACAATCATGTCTCCGTTGCCCGCAGTCGTGGCATGCTCGTTCGCTTTTTCGCACAACTGAAGAATAGTGTTCCTCTCGCCCGGATAGGAACAGGCGTAAAAGTGCTTTCTGCAATCAGGAGCATGTCATGTCTGTCGCCTCGCCGTCCATCAACGAGACCAAAGCCCCACTGCTGGGAGCGCCGGGCGTAGGATCGCTCGCCGCATTGGTACTGGGCACAGTGCTTCTGGGCTATTTCTACGGCCCGGCCCAAGGTGCGCTGTTCCTCGTCGGTGGAGCACTCGGCATTGCGCTCTACCACGCTGCCTTCGGTTTCACCTCCGCGTGGCGGGTGTTCATCGTCGATGGGCGAGGACGCGGGCTGCGGGTGCAGATGATCCTGCTGGCGCTCGCTGTCATCTTGTTCTTTCCATTCCTTGCAAGCGGGTCGCTGTTCGGCCATGAGGTGAAGGGCTCGGTCTCGCCGGCCGGGATCGGCGTCATCGTTGGTGCCTTCATGTTCGGTATCGGCATGCAACTCGGCGGCGGCTGCGCTTCAGGCACGCTGTTTACCGCTGGCGGCGGCAATGCCCGAATGCTGGTCACGCTTCTCTTCTTTATCGTCGGCTCGGTACTGGGAACCGTCAACTTCGACTGGTGGGTGAGCCTGCCCGCGCTTCCACCGATTTCGCTGGTACAGAGTTTCGGCGCAGTTGGCGGCATTGCGGTGTCGCTCGCCATCTTTGCAGTCATCGCCGGGCTGACGGTCATGGTGGAAAAGCGCCGGCACGGGGCACTCGAGACCGAACCGCCAGCCAGGCATCACGGCCTGCAGCGCCTGTTGCGCGGTCCATGGCCGCTCGTCCTCGGTGCGGTCGCGCTGGCACTGCTGAATTTCGCGACGCTTTCGATTGCCGGTCGTCCCTGGGGTATCACATCCGCATTCGCGCTCTGGGGCGCCAAGGGCGCAGCGCTCATCGGCATCGATCCGACCGCCTGGGCCTACTGGCAGACGCCGGCCAATGCGAAAGCTCTGACGGACAGCGTCTTTGCCGATGTCACCTCGGTGATGGATTTCGGCATCATTGCCGGCGCGATGCTGGCATCGTCGCTTGCCGGGCGGTTTGCGCCGAGCCTCGACATTCCGCTGCGCTCGATTCTCGCGGCTGTCGTCGGCGGGCTTCTGCTCGGCTATGGCGCCCGCATCGCCTACGGATGCAATATCGGCGCCTATTTCTCCGGCATAGCCTCCGGCAGTCTTCACGGCTATCTCTGGGCCGTTGCCGCTTTCGCCGGCAACGTGCTCGGCGTGCGACTCCGCCCCTACTTCTTCTTCGAGCGCAGAGTGCTGTCGCGGGCAGACGGCTGACCAGTTCTGGTCAGCCGATTGCAGCGAGACCCTTGACTGCCGCAGCGACGATGCCGTCGATGCTGTCGTCGATATCGACGGTGACCACGCCGGGTTCGCCGGTCGGCACTTCCAGCGTCGCCAACTGGCTTTCGAGCAGCGATGTCGGCATGAAGTGGCCCTTGCGCTCGCCCATGCGGGTGTTGAGCAAGGCGCGGGAGCCTTCGAGATAGACGAAGGCAAGCGCCCCGCCGGCTTCGCGCCGCAGGCGGTCGCGATAGATGCGCTTCAGCGCCGAGCATGTCACGACGATGCCTTCGCCGCGAGCGACGGCTGCGGCTATCTCGGCACCGATCAGGTCGAGCCAGGGCCAGCGATCCTCATCCGTCAAAGGTGTGCCACGGCTCATCTTCTCGACGTTGGCAGACGGATGCAGGGCATCCCCTTCGACGAATTTGAAGACCAGCTTGCCGGCAATTGCCTCGGCAATCGAGGTCTTGCCGCTGCCGCTGACGCCCATGACGACGATAGCCCGGGGGCCGATTGGTTCACTCATTGCATGCGGTCCTGTTACTCGTGTTCAGTCCAGCGGAAAATGGCAGGCAAACCCATGCGCCGCAGCCTGGTCAAGCAGCGGCTCGTTTGTCCGACAGAGATCCTGCGCTTTCCAGCAGCGCGGATTGAAGTGGCAGCCAGTCGGCGGATTGAGCGGCGACGGCAGTTCGCCCTGAAGACGGATGCGGGTCTTGGCGCGTTCGGGATCTGCAATCGGCGTCGCCGACAGGAGTGCCGCTGTGTAGGGATGGCGGGGATGGGCGAAGACATCGGCAGCGCTGCCGGTTTCGACCGGGCGGCCGAGGTACATGACCATGACGTCATCGGCTATATGGCGGACGACCGACAGGCCATGGGAAATGAACAGGTAGGCGAGCCCCATCTCTTTCTGCAGATCCATTAGCAGGTTCAGCACCTGCGCCTGGATCGACAGGTCGAGCGCCGAGACAGGCTCGTCGAGCACAAGCACTTTCGGCCGCAGCATCAGCGCGCGGGCGATGGCGATGCGCTGGCGCTGGCCGCCGGAGAACATGTGCGGATAGCGATCATAATGCTCGGGGCGCAGACCGACGCGCTCCATCATCGCCTCCGCCTTGGCGCGGCGGGTGGCTGCATCTTCCGTTGTGTTGATCTTCAGCGGCTCTTCGAGAATGGCCCCGACCTTTTGGCGCGGGTTGAGCGAGCCATAGGGGTTCTGGAAGACGATCTGCACCTGGCTGCGCAGGCTACGGTCGCCGATGCGGGCCGGCTTGCCGTCGATCAGCAGTTCGCCAGCCGTCGGATCCTCGATCATGGTCACGAGCCTTGCGAGCGTCGACTTGCCGCAACCGGATTCGCCGACGACGGCCAGCGTCTTGCCGGAATAGAGGCTGAAGCTGACGCCGTTCAGCGCCTTGACGGTGGCGTCCGGCTTGAACATGCCACGATTGACGGTGTAGTAGCGGGCGAGATCGCGCCCTTCGAGAACGGCGCCGGTCATCGGACGTCTCCTGCAGATTCTGCGACACGAACGCCGGGATGGTTGAGCGGGACGCCCTTGACCAGCGGATAATTGCACAGGGCATTGCCGAGATCGGCGCCCTGGCGGACGACCGCGCGATCACATTCGGCGGTCGCGAACGAACAGCGCGGCGCAAACAGACAGGCCGGCGGACGGTCGTGCTGGCCGGGAACGACACCGGCGATAGACGGCAGGCGCTGGCCGACGACGGCCCGTTCCGGAAGTGCCGACAGCAGCGCTGCGGTATAAGGGTGATGCGGGTCGCGGAACAGTTCCTTGACCGGCTGCTCCTCGACCTTCTGGCCGGCGTACTGGACCTGGACGCGCTCGGCGGTTTCGGCCACCACGCCCATGTCGTGGGTGATGAGCACAAGGGCCATGCCCTTTTCCTGCTGCAAGCGCACGAGCAGATCGAGGATCTGGGCCTGGATGGTGACGTCGAGCGCCGTTGTCGGTTCGTCAGCGATCAGAAGCTTCGGATCGCAGGCGAGCGCCATGGCGATCATCACGCGCTGGCTCATGCCGCCGGACATCTGATGGGGGAAGTTGGAGAGACGCTCCTCCGGGGCGGGAATGCCGACCAACTGCAGCAATTCGATGGAGCGGGCGCGCCTTGCCTTGCGATCTAGACCCATGTGGACCCGCAGGGTCTCGCCGATCTGGAAGCCGACCGTGAAGCACGGGTTGAGGCTGGACATCGGCTCCTGGAAGATCATCGCCATGTCCTTGCCGATGATGCTGCGGCGCTGGCGACCGGACATGCCGCGCAGGTCGTTGCCGTCGAACATCATGCGATCGGCGGTGATCTTCGCCGTCCATGGGAGCAGGCCCATGACGGCCAGCATCGCCACCGACTTGCCGGAACCGGATTCGCCGACGATCGACAGGATCTCGCCCTTGTCGCAGGTGAGCGACACGCCGTCGACGGCGCGGAACACACCGGACGAGGTCTGGAATTCGACGGTCAGATTTTGGATATCGAGAAGGGACATCACGACCTCTTCAATTTTGGATCGAGGGCATCGCGAAGGCCGTCGCCCATCAGGTTGATGGCAAGCACCGTGATCAGGATGGCAAGACCCGGGAAGGTCACCACCCACCAGGCGCGCTGAATGAATTCCCGTGCCTCGGCGAGCATCGTGCCCCACTCCGGCGTCGGTGGCTGGGCGCCCATGCCGAGGAAGCCGAGGGCGGCCGCATCGAGGATCGCCGCCGAGAAGGCGAGCGTCGCCTGGACGATCAGCGGCCCGAGACAGTTTGGCAGGATGGTCTTGAACATCAGCCGCATGGTGCCGGCACCGGCCACCCGTGAGGCGATGACATATTCCTTCTCGCGCTCGGTCATGACGGAGGCGCGCGCCAGGCGCACGAAATGTGGCTGGTTGACGAGCGAGATGGCGATCATCGCGTTAACGAGGCCGGGGCCGAGGACCGCCACCAGCACCAGTGCCAGCAGCAGCGACGGAAAGGCCAGGATGATGTCCATCACCCGCATGATGGCGATGTCGAGCCAGCCGCGGAAAAAGCCGGCGATCAGGCCGATGACGACGCCCGTCAGAACAGACAGCGTCACCACCACCAAGCCGATGAACAGCGAGAAGCGGGCGCCGAAGATCAATCGCGACAGGATGTCACGACCGACGGCATCGGTGCCGAGCACATGCGACCACTCGCCGCCCGCCATCCAGGCCGGCGGCATCAGCAGCTTCTCGCGGATCTGGTCGCTCGGGCCGTGCGGCGCTACGAATGGCGCGAAGATCGCCAGAAAGAGGACGATAAGGAACACCGCAAGTCCGATGACGGCGCCCTTGTTGCGGGAAAAATAGTACCAGAACTCCGAAAGCGCGGAGGGATGGCCGGTGTTGGTGCTGACCGAGCTCATGCAGCCTCTCCTAGTGACGAATGCGAGGGTTGATGAAACCATAGGTGACATCGACCAGCAGATTGACGAGCATGATGACGCCGGCGATTAGCAGAAGACCGCCCTGGACCACCGCATAATCGCGCTTGAAGACGGAATCGACCATCCATTTGCCGATACCGGGCCATGAGAAGATGCTCTCGGTCAGGATGGCGCCGGCCAGCAGCACGCCGATCTGCAGGCCGATGGTGGTGATGACCGGGATCATGGCGTTGCGCAGCGCATGCACACCGATGACGCGAAACGGCGTCAGGCCCTTGGAACGGGCGGTGCGGACATAGTCCTCGCCGAGCACTTCGAGCATGGCCGAACGCGTCTGGCGGGCGATGACCGCGAGCGGGATGGTGCCGAGCACGACGGTCGGCAGGATCAGATAGCTCATTGCCGACTTGAAGGCGCCGGGCTGGCCGGACAGCAAGCTGTCTATCAGCATGAAGCCCGTCACCGGCTTGAAGAAGTACATGAGCGAAATACGACCGGAAACGGGCGTCCAGTGCAAATAGCCCGAGAAGAAGATGATCAGCAGCAGGCCCCACCAGAAGATCGGCATGGAATAGCCGACGAGCGCCACGCCCATGATCGACTGGTCATACCAGGTGCCACGCTTGACGGCGGCGAACACACCGGCCGGCACGCCAAGACAGATTGCCAGGAGAATGGCGCAGAGCGACAGTTCGAGCGTGGCCGGAAACAGCGTCAGAAACTCGCTAAGCACCGACCGCTTGGTGACGATCGAGGTGCCGAAATCTCCGTGCAGCAAGTTGCCGAGATAGGAGAAATACTGGATGTACATCGGCCTGTCGAAGCCGAGATCGTGCATGATCTGGGCATGACGCACATCGGACATGACCCGTTCGCCGGACATCAGCATCACGGGATCGCCCGGCAGAAGCCGGATGAAGGAGAACGCGATCAGCGAGACCCCGAGGAAAGTGGGGATCAGAATGGCGATGCGTCCGAGGAGAAAGCGCAGCATGGCGTATATATCCAAAAAATTCACCGGCGATCAGGAGACCTGACCGCCGGATGAAGCCCGGGAACCGGATTTTAGGGTACTATCTTATTCAGCGATATCCACGCCGTCAAAGCGGTGAATGCCGAGCGGGTCCATGAAGTAGCCCGTGACCTTCTTGCTGATCGGCGCAAAGGCGATGGAGTGGTCGAGCGTGTTCCATGGGGCTTCGCGCTTGAAGACGACCTGCGCCTCTTCGTACAGCTTGGTGCGTTCGGCCTGGTCGGAGGTCTGCTTGGCAGCCTTCACCAGCTTGTCGAAGTCCTTGTTGCACCACTGAGCGCGATTGTTGCCGCCGACGGCTTCGCAGCCGAGCAGCGTGTCGAGGAAGTTGTCCGGATCGCCATTGTCGCCCGTCCAGCCGAGGATGGCGGCGCCATCACGGGCCTTGTCCTTCGACAGCTTGAGGTATTCGGCCCATTCGTAGGAGACGATTTCGACGGTGACGCCGATCTTGGCAAGATCCGACTGCATCAGTTCAGCTGCACGACGGGCGTTCAGCATGTAGGGACGCGAGACGGGCATGGCCCAGATCTTCATCTTCAGGTCTTTGATGCCGGCAGCCTCGAGGGCCTTTTTGGCAGCTTCCGGATCGTACTTGTCGTCCTTCACGGCATCGTTGTACGACCACATTGTCGGCGGGATCGGGTTCTTGGCAACGGCAGCCGCACCCTGGAATACGGCGTCGACGATAGCCTGCTTGTTGACGGCCATGTTGAGCGCGCGGCGCACTTCAGGCTTGTCGAAAGGGGCAACCATCGTGTTGTAGGCGAGGAACGAGACGTTCAGGCCAGGCTGCTCGAGCACGTTGAGGTTAGGGTCCTTCTTCAGATCAGCCACGTCGGCGGCGTTCGGGTAAGGCATGATATGGCATTCGCCGGCCTTCATCTTCTGGGCGCGAACGGCAGCATCCGTGGTGATGGCGAAGACGAGATCGTCGATCTTTTCCTTGCCATGCCAATAGGTGTCGTTGGCCTTGTAGCGAATGACGGCGTCGGGCTGGTAGGCGACGAAGGTGAACGGACCAGTGCCAAGCGGCTGCTGGTTCAACATTGGCATCTTGCCGTCAGCCTGCAGCTTGTCGGCATATTCCTTCGACAGGATCGATGCGAAGTCCATCGCAAGGTCGGCGAGGAACGGCGCTTCGGGCTTGTTCAGCACGAACTTGACGGTGTGGTCATCGACCTTGTCGATCGACTTGACCAGATCGGGGAAGCCCATGCCGGCGGAATATTCCCAGGATGCGCCTTCGACGTACTTGTTCCAGGGATTGTCAGACTTCAGCTGGCGATTGAACGAGAAAATCACGTCGTCGGCGGTCAGCTCGCGGGTCGGGGTGAAGAAATCCGTGGTCTGGAACTTGACGCCCGGGCGCAGCTTGAAGGTGTATTCCTTGCCATCGGGAGAAATCGTCCAGCTCTCGGCAAGACCCGGCTCGATCTCGGTGCCGCCATGCTTGAACTCGACCAGGCGATTGTAAACCGTCCGCGACGACGCATCGAAGGTCTGACCGCCGGTGTAGAGGCCAGGGTCGAAGCCCTCTGGCGATGCTTCCGAGCAGTATACCAGGGTTTTAGACCAGGCGGACGTTGCCATGACCGAAGCCAGGGCCGTCGCTGCCAAGAGAACAGAGATCTTTTTCATGGTGCCGTTTCCCAAATTTGTTCTTATTCGAAGTTGTGTGTTTGCGGCCATGCAATCCGCAGAGCGTGGCGATGGAACGACATTTGTGAGGCGAAAGCAACATGTCAAAGGCAAAAATTTTCCGGATGGTCAAGTTTAGCAGATGTTTTATTCGCGCCTTCTGCAGACACAACAAAATCTGACTAGTTGCTTTAGACAGGCCGAACAGGCGATTCCGAATTGAAGCGGGCTAAAGTACTTCCAACCAGGCCAAGAACGATGCGCCAGCACGGACTTGTCACAGCCCAACCTGGCCGCATCCGCGATGGCGGAGGCGCTGTCATATCAAACGACGGAGCGACGGAGGAGAGCTTCAGGCTGCCGGGGCGGCGATGGCGATGCGCTTGTTCAGGGCATTGTGATCGCGATCGGTGATGCCGAGCAGGAAGTTGATCTGCGGACGGGCCTTGACGAGATCGTCGATCGAATAATCTGCCAGCACGTCGAAAAAGGCATTGAGCGCCTTGCGCAACGCCGAGTTCAAGCCGCAGCTATCGACCAACGGGCATTCGACAGCGCCGTCCTCGAAGCATTCGGCCATTGCAAAACTATCCTCGGTGACCTTGACGACATCGAAGAGGCTGATCTTGTCGGCAGCACGACCGAGACGCACGCCGCCATTTCGGCCACGCACGGTGTCGATGAGGCCGGCCTTGGTCAACGGCTGCAGGATCTTGAAGAGGAAAAGCTCGGAAACGCCATAGGCCTTGGCGATCTCAGGAATACGGCTGAGGTAGCCCTCGTTGGCAGCGCAGTACATCAGCATGCGAACCGCGTAGTTGGTCTGTTTGGTCAAACGCATGCCAGTCTCCTGAATCAAAGCCTCAGCCAAGTATATAGGACCAACGGTAGTTTTGAACAATTCCAAAAGATGAAATTTTCGTTCACGTTTACTCGTTTTCATCACAGGCTCTCAACGTCAACGGGCTCCCTTGAGGGGAGCCCGTCGATAAGTCGATCACTTGAAGACTTTTACTTCATCGTCGGCATGACGAATTCGGCACCGTCCTTGATGCCGGATGGCCAGCGGGCGGTGATCGTCTTGGTCTTGGTCCAGAACTTGATCGAGTCCGAGCCGTGCTGGTTGAGGTCACCGAAGCTCGATGCCTTCCAGCCGCCGAAGGAGTGGTAGGCAAGCGGCACAGGGATCGGCACGTTGATGCCGATCATGCCGATGTTGATGCGCGAGGCGAAGTCGCGGGCGGCATCGCCGTCGCGGGTATAGATGGCGACGCCGTTGCCGTATTCGTGCTTCATCGGCAGTTCGAGCGCTTCTTCATAGTTCTTGGCGCGAACGACGGAGAGAACAGGTCCGAAGATTTCGGTCTTGTAGATGTCCATGTCCGGCGTAACGTTGTCGAACAGGCAGCCGCCGACGAAATAGCCGTCTTCATAGCCCTGCAGCTTGAAGCCGCGGCCATCGACCACGAGCTTGGCGCCCTCTTCCACACCGCGATCGATCAGGCCGGTGACGCGGGCCTGGGCTTCCTTGGTGACGAGCGGGCCGAGATCGGCCTTTTCATCTGTGTAGGGGCCGATGCGCAGGGCTTCGACCATCGGCGTCAGCTTGGCGATAAGACGGTTGGCGGTTTCCTCGCCAACCGGGACGGCGACCGAGATCGCCATGCAGCGCTCTCCGGCCGAGCCGTAGCCGGCGCCCATCAGGGCGTTCGCAGCCTGGTCGAGATCGGCGTCGGGCATGATGATCATGTGGTTCTTGGCGCCGCCGAAGCACTGCGCCCGCTTGCCGTTCATCGCCGCCGTGCCGTAGACATAGCGGGCAATCGGCGTGGAGCCGACGAAAGAGATGGCGCCGATATCGGGATCGGTGAGGATGGCGTCGACCGCGCCCTTGTCACCGTTGACAACGTTGAGGATGCCTGCCGGCAGACCGGCTTCGATCATGAGTTCGGCCAAACGCATCGGCACGGACGGATCGCGCTCGGAGGGCTTCAGGATGAAGGCGTTGCCGCAGGCGATGGCCGGAGCAAACATCCACATCGGGATCATGGCGGGGAAATTGAACGGCGTGATGCCGGCGCCGATGCCGACGGCCTGGCGCATGGAATACATGTCGATGGCCGGACCTGCGCCCTCGGTGAACTCACCCTTCTGCAGGTGCGGGATGCCGCAGACGAATTCGCAGACTTCCAGGCCACGAATGATGTCGCCCTTGGAATCCTCGATGGTCTTGCCGTGTTCGCGCGACAGCAGCTCGGCCAGCTCGTCCATGTGCTTGTTGAGCAGTTCGACAAACTTGAAGAAGACGCGGGCGCGGCGCTGCGGGTTGGTGGCGGCCCATTTCGGCTGCGCTGCCTTGGCATTGGCGACGGCTGCGCGCAGCTCGTCGACACTGGCCAGCGCGACGGTTGCCTGGATCTCGCCGGTGGCCGGATTGAAGATATTGCTGGTGCGGCCGCTGGTGCCGGCTACGGCCTTGCCGCCGATGAAATGACCGATCTCGCGCATGGTGCCTCCTACCCTGGTTTCTGTTGGTTTTGCGACGGCCGACATTCGCACTTCAATTTGCACAAATCAATGTGCTGCTATAATCAACCGTTGTGCATAAATAGACATAAGGTCGATCATGGACTGGGACGACGTTCGCATGTTTCTCGCCGTCGCCCGGACCGGGCAGATCCTCGCCGCGTCTAAACGGCTCGGCGTCAACCACGCAACGCTCAGCCGCCGGGTGACGACGCTCGAGCAGCGGCTGAAGACGCGGCTGCTGGTGCGCCGGACCAACGGTTGCGAACTGACGGCCGAGGGTGAAATCTTCCTGCATGCTGCGGAAAGGATGGAGGCCGAGATGCTGCGCGCGCAGGCGAGCGTCGGGCACCTCGACAGCACGGTAGCCGGAACGGTGCGTATCGGCGCACCTGACGGCTTCGGCGTATCGTTCCTCGCACCGAGGCTCGGCAAGCTGATCGCCCGGCATCCGGAATTGCGCATCCAGCTGGTCCCCGTGCCGCGCTCGTTCTCGCTCTCGCAGCGCGAAGCCGACATCGCGATCACGCTGGAGCGACCGGAGCAAGGGCGCCTGATATCGGCGAAACTCACCGACTATTCACTCGGCCTCTATGCCTCGCAGGCCTATCTCGACCGCGCCGGAGTGCCCGGCAGCGTGGACGCTCTGAAATCGCATCTCCGGATCGGCTATGTCGAGGATCTGATTTTCACCGCGTCCCTCGCCTTTACCAACGAGGTGATGCGCAATTGGGATGCGTCATTCGAAATCTCGACGGCTATCGGCCAAACCGAAGCGGTGCGTTCCGGCGCAGGGGTGGGTATCCTCCACGACTACATTGCCCGCCAATATCCGGAATTGATCCAGATCCTGCCGGACGCCAGCATACGCCGGGCCTACTGGACGACATATCATGAGTCCGCACGCGACCTGATACGCGTCCGGACCGTCGTCGACTATCTTCAGGAACTGGTCACCGACGAAAGGGGCATGTTTCTCTGACGAGCCGGATTACACCTGCATCGGCGGATCGTCGTTCTCGTCCGGATTGGGCAGCGGCACCTCGTCCGGCAGGGTGTCAGGCTCTGGCTCGCCGATGGGCGGGACAGGCGTCCATCCCGGCGCCGGCATCGGGGGCTGTTCTTCGGGCTTCAGGGGCTGAGACATTGGTGCTCCTTTCACAGGGTTGCGGATTGGAAATCAGAGATCTTGCTGGCGCGTGGTCTCGGCGGCGCGCATCGGCATTCCGTCGATGATCTCGAACAGTTCCTCGCAGGCGACGGGCTCGACCGCACGCAGTTTGACGCTGCCGTCCTTGCCGATCAGGATCGCGGCAAAGATGCCGGCTTCCGGAGCTTCCAGTTCTTCCCGGAGACGGTCCGCCTCCAGCGGGCCGGCATCACCGAAAACCGCAACCGCGTTGTCTTGCGTCACTTTCAGGACGACCAGATCACGCTCCTGCAGTCCCTCCCTGTCGGAGAGCAGCAGGTTTTCCTGCCGGCTGCCGCGCGCGTTGTCGGTGTCCGTGAAAATCACCAGCACACGGCGTTTCCACTGATAGATATCGAGGCTTGATACGGCGGTGGAACCATCGACTTTCGTGGCGCCGTAGAGAAGTGTCTTGTTCATGTAAATCTCCCGTCATCCATTCAACGGAAATCGGTCGGAGCAGTTCCATGACAAATCTGCAACCTTGGCCGCGACTGAACGGATCGGCGATCGGCAAGAGAAGCGATTACTCCATGTACCGCTGCAGAACGACTGGATTGGTCACTTCGTCTTTGCTAGCGTATAGACGGGGAGCGGCGGCATGCATTCGACGATAACATTCACGGACGTGGCAAACGACCCCTGCGCCATCATTGCGCGCTCCACCTGCGGGACAGCGATGTTTTTCGCGTCCTATGCTTTTCTCGCTTGTGCCGATGTCAGCACACTGAAGGTGTTCTGGTTGTCACTCTGCCTCGGCATGGTCGGATGCTTCATTCCTGGCCACAAACCGGACCCTCGGTTTTTGCTCCCGCTTGCCATGATCGCCCTCCCCGCAGCCCGTCTTGCCACACATGCGGTGGGCGGCTGGGCTTGCGGAAGACTTAAGTGCCAGCTCGCTCCAGGACAATGCCTTCGCGCGCCTCGCTGGCGCTGGCACGGATCCTGAGATTACAGGCCAACGCGAACGTGAAACTCAGCATGATGATGGTTTCACCAATTGCCAGCCGATTGTTGGAGTTGCTGAGAAGCGTGATGGCAAAGAATATCTGCACGAGAAGGTAGCCATGGAAGGCAGCCGGGGGAACGAGGCCGAGCTTTGCGGCACGTTGGACCTGAAGCAGCATGACCACAGCCATGAAAGCCAGAAATACGCTACCAACCGCGCCATACCGCACGAGAATTTCCAGATATCCGTTGTGCATGGCGTTGTAGTCGACCGACGTATAGTGGGTCTTGTGCCAGCGCGGTTCCCAGGCGTTTCCGAGGCCGAACAGCGGCGCACTGGCAACGAGTTCCCAGGCGTTCGACCAGAGTTGCAGGCGCTCGTCCATGGCCCTTGGCGTCGTCGCATCATCGATACGGGCCGCCACGGCCTTGCCGATCGGCTCTCCGGCAGCGATGTCCTGATAGAGCCCCGTGGTCGCCATGAAGGTCGGTCCGGCAGTTTTCTCCAGATTGCCCCAGACGAAGTAACCGCCAACTGCGAGCAACAGCACGAAGCACCCGATGAAGGCCAGTCCGGCCTTCGAGCGAAACCAGCCGACGATAGACAGGAGCAGCAAGGGGGCGGAGAAGCCGAGCGCCAGCCAGACGCCTTTGGATTTTGCCCCGTAGATGCAGAAGATGCAGAGCATTGCGACAAGCGGCGCGACGATGCTGGCATAGGTCCTCAACTGCCTTGAGACCGTCGGGCATTTGCGACAATGGATGAACCAGAAGCAGGCGGAGATCAGGATGACGCCGCAGCATACCGCTCCGTGGATCTGATTGTGCTGGATCAGCGGCCGCACGGTTTCACCGGCCATGATCGCCCGGTAACGGGTGGTGAGCAGCAAGGTGGCAAGAGCAACGCCGAAATAGGTGGCGATCACCTTCTGCATTTGCTGCCAGCCGATGAACATCGCAAAGCCGAGGCTCGGGAACGCCAGCGGCATCGCGTACATGAGTTCGCCATCCCCCTCGGGATGGCCCGCTCCCAGAAGATATTGCAGCAGGAAGCGGCCGAGCGCGTAGCTGCCCCATCCGACGCAGAGCCATGCCGGCAAACCGACAGCCGGTCTTTCTGCCATTGCGAGATAGCGATACAGGCCGTAGGCGAAAAGAAGAATGCCGCTGTAGCGATAGGCGTCGTTTTCAATCAGCGTCGCCGATGCGGTCACAACCCATAGCAGGACGACAAGCCATTCCGACGCGTTTCGCTTCAGCGCTTCTGATCCCGGCAAACGCACGCTCCCCCGACTACCCAACAAGACATTTCTTCAGGAAATGTAGCCATGAATCGTTGTGGCGGATCGTCAGCCGCGGCAGCCCGAACGGGTCATCGCACTTGCCCGCCCGCCGTCGCCACGTCGTCGTCGCAACGCTGTAGCCGGCTTCTATCGCCAGTTGACGGTGCAGGGAGCGCTCGTCGCCGTAGGGAAAGCAGAAGGAGGAGACTTCGTCGTCGATCGTATCCTCCAGCGCAACCCGCGACAGGAAAATTTGGTTCCATGCATCCTCGGCCGACAGGTCCGGCAGGCGGGCGTGATCCATCGTGTGGGAGCCGATCTCGTTGCCGAGGGCCGTCCATTCGCGCAATTGTGCAAGGTTCATGCAAGCCGACGGCGGGACGCCCAGCGGAATATCCCATTCGTTGCGGCCACCGATCTGATTGGCGACGACGAAATTCGTCGCTGTAAATCCGCAGTCGCGCAGCACCGGCAAGGCATTTTCATGAACGTTGGCATAGCTGTCGTCGAAGGTGATGGCGACGACCTTGCCCTTCTTCTTGCCGTTGACGTAGGGCAGCGCCTCGCGCAGCGACAGGCCTTGGAAACCAAACCGTTTCAGTAAATGCATCTGCCGCCGGAAATCATCCGGATGCACGGCCATGCTCCGAAACGGTATCCGACGCGACGGGGGAACGGCGATCTGGTGGTAGGTGAGGATGGGAACGGGCAATCCTGATCCTCAGACGAAGTATCGCGAACGAAATGCCACCTTGGCCCGGTACAGCGGGCGCATGACCTCGCGGGTCAGTTTCTCGGCGAAGGTGCTGTGGCGCTTCATGCTTGTGCCTCCGAGGGTGAACGATATCTCGCGAACGCCACCCGGCAGCACCGTAAGCGGTGACAGATGCAAAAGCCACTCCATCTGCACCATCGTGTCGACCGGCCGATCGAATATTTCGGTTGCCTGCAGAAGGCGGATCGCGGCGCCACGGCTGACGAGCTGGGCAACCATCCCGAGGCCGATGACCTGCGGGCGGATGACGCGGGCGGCATCCTGCGCAAACACTTCCTCGCCGCTCTCACGGTTGTCCCGGAAGGGAAAGCGCACGAATGCGCCCGGCGTCAGGCATGCGCTGGCAGCCGCAAAAGCTGCTGGGAAATCGGCCGTCAGCTCGACATCGTCCTCGATGACAAAGCCCGCATCCAGCCCCTGCTCGACGATGGCCGCCCAGGCTTTCCGATGGGACAGGAAGCAGGCGATCTCGGAGTTGCTCAACTGGAAGGGATAGGCAGGCTTGTGCAGATTGCGGTGGTAGACCCGCTCCCTGTCGGCCTGGCTGAGAGCGAGGCCATCGACGGCATCGATGATTTCGGCCGGCACCGGCAAGGTTTCCACAAGCCGCTCGACCTGGCCCGCACGCTGCTTTGCCCGACCGAGGTGGACGATGAATGCCTTGATCGTCTGCGGCCTTGCAGACGGCTCCACCTTCAAGGACAGGCCAGACTCGACGCTCGTCGCACGCTTCTGCAGGCCCAGGGTCTGCGGCCGTTCCAGGTGATAGGCGTTGTGCATCGATACGTCCTCGTTTTCGTGGCCATGGACGGTCTAGAAGACGGATCTGATCGATGCCTTAGGTGAAAGTGAAGCCAAACTGAAGGCCGGCGGCAGCCTCGTCGTCGATCAAGGCTCGATCAATGTGAGCCGGCCCTCGGCAACGTGGTTTGCCACCCACTGCCGCTCACCGTCCCAGCTGTGGCGCTTCCATCCCTCCCAGCTGAAACCGCAGAGGTTTATGTCCCACCGGTCGGCGGGAAACTGCTGCAGACAATGGTAAAGTCCGAAAAAGCCGGTGCTCGGGAATATCCGATGCATGTCGGCCTCGGACAGGCCAAGCTCTGTGCACCCGGCCTTGTAGAACTGCGGCGGCATGATGCGGATCTCTTTTCCCGCCGACCCGACGCGCTCGATCGTCTGCTGCGTCCAGTCAGACCTGCGGCCCTTCAGCCACGACAATATATTTGGCTTCGGATGATAGGTGCGCAGGATCGCCGGATGATAGACCAGCATGACGGTCTTGGCCGCCTGGAATGTCGGACTGGTATAGAAGGCCGGATCGCGGAGGCGCCGCTGCATCGGCTTGCTGGACGTCGCCAGCATCAAGAGGTCGGTCCTCGTTCCGCTCATGTCGATGGAGAGTTTCGGCTCGTTGAAGCGCAAGACGAAATCGGCCGCATCGACAACAGGCGATAGGTCGGTCGGCAATTCTCCGTTGCCAACGATGATGGCCGTTTTGCGCGACAACGTCTGGTTTCCTGTTTGCAAGAGCGCGCGTGACTAGCAAGCGTCGATGATATGAAACTGATGGCTGCAGCTGCTCCGAGGCCGCCTCATGCAGGTGCGGGCAAGCGCACCCGGACGCTGAGGCCGTATCCCCAGCTTGGCGTCGACAGCTCGATGGTGACAGCCAGGCGGGTCGCCACGTCTGCCACGATCGCCAGACCCAGTCCCGATCCCTGTTCCTGCGGCGAGTCTACCCTGTAGAACCGCTGGAAAACCGCCGACCTCTGGTCTGCCGGGATGCCCGGACCGGTGTCGTCGATGGACAGGAACCATGCCTCGCCCTCCGGCATGATCGTCACCTCGACCCTGCCATCCTCCGGCGTATATTTCAGCGCATTGTCGAGCAGGTTGCTGATCATCAACTGCAGCAGGGATTCGTCCGTCAGCACCTCGGCGTCTTCGCTGCCCTGCAGGGAAAGGTCGAGCCGCTTGGCGGTGATGCGGCTGCCGAAACCGGCAGCGATGGACGCCACAAGGTGGTAGAGCGGAACCGCACCGAGCTTGAGCGGATGATGGCTGACCCGCGCCAGTCGCAGAAGCTGTTCGATCAGGTGCATCGCCCGATTGTTGCTTTCGACGAGATCCGCGACGATGGCATCCCTCTCGCGACCCGCCTCCGTGTCACGCAGCATCTGCAGCAGCAGCTTGACGCCTGCCTGCGGCGTGCGCAACTCATGCGCCACGAGATCCGAAAACCGTCGCTCGAGGGTGAGCGAGTGACCGAGCTTGTCGAGTAGTTGATTGATCGAGGTGCCGAGCGGCATCAGGTCCAGCGGCAAGCCCTCGACGGGTATAGCCGAGAGGTCGTCGGGCGAGCGCAGGCGGATCTGCCGAACGAAGTCGCTCATCGGGGCAAGCCCCCTGTTGATGCCGAGCCAGATCAGGAAGGCGATGATCGGCAGCAGAATAAAGAGCGGAAACACCAGGTTGCGCAGGATATTCGATATCAGCCGGTCGCGCAGCGCGATCTTCTCGCCGACCTCCATGGCAATCGTCGTATTGGGAATGGGCAAGGCATACACCCGCCAGCGCTCGCCCTTGTAATTTATCGTATGAAATCCGGCCTTCTGCTCGGGCATGTCAGCCTGGAAGGCGGTGCTGCTGAAAACCTGGATTTTCCCGTCTTTCCAGGCGCGAACCATATGCGCGTCGGCGTAGTCGTCGGCGTCCTGATTGAAGGACAGCTGGTTGTCCATCTTGAAGTCGATATCGTCGATCCTGCGGGGCGGATCGTCCGTCTGGCGCAACAGCGGCCGTTGCAGCAATCCCCACAGAACATTGGCCTCGTTGATCAGCTGGGCATCATAAATATTGTCGATTTCGTGCCGGGCGCTCTTGAACGCCAGCAATCCGATCACGCTGATGGCAATGACGATGACCGGAATGATGCGCAGATAGAGTTTGCTGGTGAGCGTTGCCCGGGTCATCGCTCGATCATGTATCCGACACCGCGGATCGACTTGATGAATTCCGATCCCAGCTTCTTGCGCAGATTGTAGATCGTCACCTCGGTAGTGTTGCTTTCTACAGCGTTCTGGGCGTCGTAGAGCGCATACTCGATATCGTTCTTCGTGACGTAGCGGCCGCTGCGTTCCATCAGCAGCTTGAGCAGATGGAATTCCTTGGCCGTCAGCGGCACCGACTGTCCGTTGCGGCGCGCCACCATCGCGGCGGGATCGACCTCGACCTCGCCACACCGGATGGTCGTCTCGACGCGCCCCTCGCGGCGGCGGATCAGGGCGCGCAAACGGGCCAGCAACTCGTCGAGATCGAAAGGCTTGACCATATAGTCGTCGGCGCCCTGGTCGAGGCCGTCGACCTTCTGGAGAACGCTGTCGAGCGCGGTCAGCAGCAGGACGGGCACATCGTTCCCCTGCTTGCGCAGCGCCTTGAGGACGCCGATGCCATTCAGCTTCGGCAGGTTGAGGTCCAGCACGATGGCTGCGAACTCCGACGCCTCGGCCGCCGCAAGCCCCGCCTCGCCGTCCCGCAGCCAGTCGATGCCATAGGCATGTTTCTCCATGGCCTTCTTCAACGATGAGCCAAGGATATGGTCGTCCTCGATAAGCAGGATACGCATGAAAACTTTCACCGGGCTTGAAAACTGGACTGGAGACGACGACGTCACCAATCCGCATCTGCGCCCAGTTTAAGACCGAATAGCGTCAACGCCAGCAGGCAAAGCGTGGTTTATGAGGTTTTTTTGGTGGAAATGGTTTGTGCCGCAGATCAGGGCATCAACCCAATACGGGCGTCCGTCCATTGACTAAAACGAAGCGTCATAAAGAAAGAGAAAATAATGGTACGGTTGGGTGGAATCGAACCACCGACCTCAGGATCCACAAACCTGCGCTCTAACCAACTGAGCTACAACCGCACATGCCGCGTCTGGACGCAACTCGGGTGAAATACTGGGAGTTCAGTTTTTTTTCAAGCCCTATCTCGGCGAATTGAGAAAAATGCCGATAGGCTCAGGCCCGGCGGCGCGATGTCGGCTGCGGTCGTGCTTGAAAGAACCTCTTTTCGTTCCGCACGGATATTCGTTGCCGGATTGGGCGCCAATGGGGCCTCAAGGCCGTGGATGACGCATCGGGGGCGATTGAAAATCGGCAGGCTGTGGATAAGGTAGCAACGCCGAGAATGATGTCTGGAAGCGGGTATGCCGTGTCTTCGGCATTGCGGAGAGCTTGCGGCGGCATATCGGGGCCGTCCATTAACCCTTTCTGGCGAAAGCATCGGCACTTGCTGGACCGGACGGAGCGTCACCTATATTAACAAAGCGTTAATGCGAGAAGGCCTCGGCTCGAACATCAGGTTGGACAATGCCGGCAGTACAGTATCCGTTCATCGACATTGCCGTTCATCCGAGCATCCGCGACCGGTTTGCGCGCGGCGAAGCGATGGCGCTGTTCTCGGTCGAACTCGACCGGGTGCTGTGGGCAAACGGCGCCGGCGCCGACCTTTTCGGCTATGCTGCCATCTATGATTTTCTCGACCAGGGCGCAAAGGCCGGTGACGTATCCTTCCGCCAGATTGCAGCCACTGCGCACCAGCTGGTCGCCGTCGGCGATACTCGCAGCTTCCTGATCCGGATAGCGGCAGGGTTCCAGCGTGTTGTTACCAATGCGGCGGTCGAAAAGATCCGCACCCCTGCCGGCGAAGACGCAATTCTGTTTTCCTGCCCGGTTTCCGCAAAACCGCTGGAGACCACCGAGCGTGCGCAGCGGATGCTCGACGGGTTCGACGATCCCGACACCCATATCGCCGTCATCGGCCGCGACGGGGAGATCATCGCCGCCTCGCCCGGTTTCGCAGCCCTCGGGATCACGACGGAAACTGCGGGCATGCTGGTGACAATGGCCGGTGGCCAGCCGGAGCGGCTTATCAAAAGGCCGATCCGGACCGGCCAGGGCTATCTGCCCGCTGCCATTGGCCGCCTGTCCGATACCCCTGCGCTCAACCTACTGTTTGTCGTCGAAATGGTCATCGGCCATCTCGATCCCGTTGAAACCGTTTCGGCAGTGGTGCCAGCGGCGGCCGAAACCTTGGCAACGCCGGTGGCAGAGGCCGAAACGACGGCAGCCGTCGCCGATGATGGCTCCGCCCATATCGAGCCAGCTGCTGTTACGGCGACTACCGCCGCAGAAGCGCCTGCCGATGTTCATGAAAATCGCGGCGACGTCGAGAGCGCCTCGGAAGAAGCTGGAACCGACGCCGCCATTCCATCTTCGAGCGCCGACGAACTAGTCAATCAGATAGATCCCGGGAAACGGGAGTTCTCGGCGGCGATCGATGCTCTTGCCGAGATCGAAGATGTCGAAGACGAACCGGAAGAAATTGCCGACATCGAACAAAGCGATCCGAGCGCCGTCGAGGAGCCCGAGCAACCGGCGACACCTGCCGTGCAGGACGATGGCGACGACGCCCATCACCAGATTGCCGAGGACGAGCAGACTGCGGCCCTGACGAATGAGGATGCGGAAACGCATGTCGAGGATCCGGTCGAGGCATCGCCCGAGCGGGGCTCGGAACTGACGCCTGACATAGAGCTGTCAGCGGACGACACCGAGGGTGCTTCGACGGATGACGCAAGCGTTGAGCGGGAAGTGCCTGATCGGGAGCCGAGTGAAGGGCAACCCCTCACTGCCAATGCCGAGATCGAGCCATCGGAGCCGGCTGCGTCCGAACAGGAAGCAGCACCAGCTGCATCGGTCGACATCGCCGAGCCCGCAACCGGAGCGGACGCCGTTGCGGCTGCAGCACCCCAGACCGATCAGCCGCAGCATTTCGTTTTCAATCGGCAGGGACGGGCGACGCGCTTCGTCTGGAAGATCGACGCAGAGGGCCATTTCAGCGAGATTTCGCGGGAATTCGCAGAGGCCGTCGGCCCGCATGCCAAGGCGCTCGCGGGCGTCGCCTTTGCCGATATCGCGGCACTGTTCCACCTCGATCCCGATGGCAAGATCGCCGAGTTGCTTGCCCGTCGCGACACATGGTCGGGGCGCACCATCCATTGGCCGGTCGAGGGAACGACCCTGACCGTTCCCGTCGATCTCGCGGCCCTGCCGACCTATACGCGCAGTCGTGAGTTCGACGGCTTTCGTGGTTTTGGCGTCGTCCGCCTGTCGGATGCGGCGGAGGATCCGCTGCGGACGGGGCTGACCCTCGGGTTGCCGGCCATCGATGATACCGCGTCAGGCAACGAAGCGGCTGATTCATTGCACCCGGAGCATCCGGATGAGGAAGCTCCGGTCGCAGATCCGGTGGTTTTCGACGAGAGCACTGACGAGAACGAAACGGCCGCCGTCGAGCCGGAGCATGTGCCTGATAGCGTCGCGCGGCTGGATGGACCGTCCGAGCGGATATTCGAACCCAATGAGCCGGAGCTGCCATTCCACGTCGAACCGCCTGCCCTGAAGATAGCAGAGACGCCCGCCCGCAGGCTTTCCGACAAGATCATCCAGCTGCATGAACGGCGGCATAACCTCACTGACGGCCTGTCGCTTGCCGAACAGGCTGCCTTCCGCGAGATCGCCAAGCAACTCGAGCCGTTCGGCAAGCGTGGCGAAGAGCCAGAGGGGCCGACGGATGCCGCCCCTGTCAGCCCGACAGACGACGAGAGCGAGCAACGGGGTGCACCCGAGGTAGAGCTCGAGGCGTTTTACCCGACGGCGTTGCTGGCGGCTAACGACGATATCGAAGGCTCCGAGACGCCCGAAGCTGCCGATGCTGCCGAGGGACGCGAAAGCGGCGACGAATTCAACGCACTCGACGTTCTCAACACTGCCATTCCGCCGCGCGTGAAAATGACCGACGGGCTGTCGGCTGCTGTGGTCGATCAGCTGCCGGTCGCGGTCCTCGTCCATGCCGGCGACACGCTGATCCACGCCAATCCCGAGTTCATGCGGCTGACGGGCTATGCCTCGCTGGCGGAGCTGGAGGGGGTTGGTGGCATCGATGCGCTGCTGCAGCGGGAGGATTTGCAGGATAAGACAGAGCGCTCCGGCGTCATGATGGTGGTCAGAGCCGACGACGCGCTGGTGCCGGTCACCGCCCGTCTTCAATCCATCCGCTGGGAGGATGCCAGCGCACTGATGCTGGCGCTGATGCCTGTCGAGAAGGATGGCGAGGCGATATTGACGACGCGGATCGACAGCCGCGAGGAGCCTCGTCCGGAACGCATGCTTGAAAAGGTTGCCAAGCTGCAGGTCGAGGTCGAGGAACTGAAATCGATCCTCGAGACCGCGACAGATGGCGTCGCCATCATCGGGCCGGAGGGCGATATAAGGTCGATGAACCGCTCGGCCAGCGCGCTTTTCAACTATGATGAGCAGGAGACGCGCGGCAAACCCTTCGTCATGCTCTTTGCCCACGAGAGCCAGAAAGCCGTGCTCGATTATCTGAGCGGGCTCACCGGCAACGGCGTGGCCAGCGTTTTGAACGACGGACGCGAGGTCATCGGGCGCGAGGCGTCCGGCGGGTTCGTGCCGCTGTTCATGACGATGGGCGTGCTGACGTCGTCGAACGGCTACTGTGCCGTGATCCGCGATATCACCCAGTGGAAGCGCACGGAGGAAGACCTGCGCAATGCCAAGCGTGCGGCCGAAACAGCCAACGCCCACAAAAGCGATTTTCTTGCCCGCGTCAGCCACGAGATCCGCACACCCCTCAATGCCATCATCGGCTTTTCCGACATGATGGCCAGCGAGCGGCTCGGGCCGATGGGACACGCACGCTATGTCGAATATGCCGGCGACATCGGTCGCTCCGGCCGCCATGTGCTCGATATCGTCAACGATCTTCTCGACATCTCGAAGATCGAAGCCGGCGAGATGGAGCTCGAGTTCGGCGCCGTCGGCCTCAACGAGGCCATCGCCGAAGCCGTATCGATCGTCCAGCCGCAGGCTAACGGACAGCGTGTGATTATCCGCACCGGCCTGTCGCAGTCAGTGCCGAATGTCGTTGCCGATCTGAGGTCGATCAAGCAGATTGCCCTGAATATCCTTTCCAACGCCATCCGCTTCACGCCTTCCGGCGGCCAGATCGTGGTTTCGACGTCCTACGAGGGCAATGGCAGCGTTGTGCTGCGCATCCGCGACACGGGCGTGGGCATGACGCGCACGGAACTGGAACAGGCAATGAAGCCGTTTCGCCAGGTGGCAACAAACTCGCGCCAGCGCGGCGACGGCACCGGTCTCGGCTTGCCGCTGACCAAGGCGATGGTGGATGCCAACAGGGCGCTGTTTTCCATCCACTCCGCTCCTAACGAAGGCACTCTGGTGGAAGTCACCTTCCCCTCGCCACGCGTTCTTGCCGATTAGGCCGATGCATTAAAAAAGGGCGGCCGAGGGCCGCCCTAAGTCATGCTGTTGATTGGAGATAGAGACCCGCAGATCTGGGAGTTCTCCATGGTCGGGCCGTGCGCGGAGTGAATATTAGACGCCGCGCAACTGAGGGTAGCTTGATCGCTATCTCCTAACACAATCTTAAAAAGACCGGCAATCTCTCACCCGTGACTATTGCGCATTTGCGTTCGGTTAATTTTTCAATGCCTCGAGATCAGCGAATTGTGCCAGGCACTCCGGATTGGCGAGCGCTTCCTTGTTGCGCACTGTCCGGCCATGCACCACTTCGCGCACCGCGAGTTCGACGATCTTTCCGGATTTAGTACGGGGGATATCGGCGACGGCAACAATTTTCGCCGGCACATGGCGCGGCGTGGCACCTGTTCGGATGCGAGCCTTGATCGCGGTGGCGAGATCGTCGGTCAACGTGACGCCGGTGGCCAGTTTGACGAACAGCACGACCCGCACGTCATCCTCCCAATCCTGGCCAATGCAGATCGCTTCCGCCACCTCGGGCATTTGCTCGACCTGATTGTAGATCTCCGCAGTGCCGATGCGGACGCCGCCGGGATTGAGGGTGGCGTCGGATCGGCCGTGAATGACGAGGCCGCCATGCCGCGTCCATTCGGCGAAATCGCCATGACACCAGACGTTGTCGAAGCGCTCGAAATAGGCGGCCCGGTATTTGAGGCGGTCGGGATCGTTCCAGAACATGATGGGCATCGACGGAAAGGCTTTGGTGCAGACAAGTTCGCCCTTTTCCAGCCGCACCGGCTGGCCATCCTCGTTCCAGACGTCGACGGCCAGTCCCAGCCCCGGGCCCTGTATTTCGCCGCGCCATACGGGCTGCAGCGGATTGCCGAGCACGAAGCAGGAGACGATATCCGTTCCGCCGGAGATCGATGCCAGCTGGACATCGGCCTTGATGCCCTCGTAGACGAAGGAAAAACCCTCCGGCGACAGCGGCGAGCCGGTGGAGGCGATGAGCCGCAGGTGGGATAGGTCGTGCGAGGCGTTCGGCCGCAATCCGCTTTTGCGTACGGCATCGATATATTTCGCCGAGGTGCCGAAAATGGCAAACTTCTCGTCTGCGGCATAATCGAAGAGGACGTTGCCATCGGGCGCAAAGGGTGAGCCGTCGTAGAGGCAGAGCGTCGCGCCGGCGGCAAGGCCGACCGCTAGCCAGTTCCACATCATCCAGCCGCAGGTGGTGAAATAGAATACCCTGTCGTCAGGCATGACACCGCAGTGCAGGCGATGCTCCTTGACCAATTGCAGCAGCGTGCCGCCCGCCGAGTGAACGATACATTTCGGCACGCCCGTGGTGCCCGACGAAAACAGGATGAACAGCGGGTGGGCGAAGGGCAATGCCTCGTATTCGACAGGCTTCGGCGTGAACGCCTTGAGGAAGGCATCGAGCGTCGTGGCATCAGGCGTCATGGCCGCCACGGCATCCGCATCCCCGGCATAGGGGATGATGACAGAGGCGACACCGAGGCGCTGCGTCACGGCGCGGATCTTGTCGGCGACATCCTGGAGCTTGCCATTGTACCAGTAGCCGCTGCAGGCGATGAACAGCTTCGGTTCGATCTGGCCGAAACGGTCCATGACGCCCTGCTCGCCGAAGTCAGGCGAACAGGACGAGCAGATTGCGCCGATGGATGCTGCGGCCAGCATGCAGGCAATGGTCTCCGGCATATTCGGCATCATTGCCGCGATGCGATCCCCCTTGCCGATGCCGATTGCACGATAGGCCTGCTGCAGACGCGACACTTCGGCGCGTAGCCGGTCCCAGGACCAGCGTGAACTGACCTTGTCCTCGCCGCGAAAGATCAGTGCATCCCCAGGACCGCTTCTGGTGAGAAGGTTCTCGGCAAAATTCAGTTCCGCGTCTGGGAAGAAACGCGCGTCCAGCATGTTGTCGCCATCGACTAGAGCCCGCGAACCTCTGGTGCCCTTGATGCCGCAAAACTCCCAGACGGCGGTCCAGAAGCTTTCGCGATCAACAATCGACCAGGCATGCAGGCTTTCGAAATCATCGAGGGAAAGCCCATGCCTTGCATTGCAATGCTGCATGAACGCGAACATCGGCGTCTTCCGACGCTCGACCTCAGACAAAGACCATAACGGCTGCTCGTCCTGCATTCCCATCCCTCCCGCTCGACGCTCTCTACCACGCCGCGCAGCAATATTAATATCAGAGGTTGGCGGCGTGTCAGGATGCGACGTTTGCATATGATCGGCATTTCCTATATCCGCCAAACGCAGGCGAAATCATGCGCAACGGTTTGAAAGTTTCTGCATCAACATGACGGCGTCAGGTAACAAGAGGTGGCGGCCCGCCTTGCGGTCGATGAAACGCTGGCTTCCAGCCGTCGCGCGCACGACCGGCATCGTCGTTCTCACCATCATCATCGTTTCCGTCGTGTTTAGAGCCACGGCACCCTTCCTCATTTCCAGCGGCCTGGTGCGCTCCGGGATAGAGGAAGCCCTGTCGCGCTGGACCGGCTATCGCGCCGAGATCGAGGGATCCCCGGCGATCGACTTCTGGCCGACGCCGCGCGTCACGCTGAACCAGGTGACGATCCGCGAGCGCACTGCCGGTGGCAAGGTGCTCGGTCATGTCGACAGCCTGTCCGCCGACTTCTCGCTGCTGGCCGCCCTGCGCGGAAAGGCCGATTTCCACGAATTCCACTTCCTGCGGCCGGTCGTCTACGTGCGCCGCGACGATACCGGGCTGATCGACTGGACCAATGCCGGACTGCTCGGCAAGGCCATCGACCGGGTCGAGAGATCCCCGACCGGCAGCACCGTGATCACCAAATCGCAGGACGCCAAGATCGGCGGCGTCACGGTCGAGGATGGCGTGGTCGAACTGACCGACGACAAGACCGGCAGGCTCTTCAGGCTCGACGGGGTCAATGCCGATATTTCCTGGCCACGACTGTCGAAGCCGATGAGCGCCGTGCTGCTTGCCCGCCTCAACGGCCAGGACATCAAGGTCGATTTCTTCTCGGAACAGCCGCTGCTGCTGTTTGCCGGCAAGAATGTCGACGCCAAGACGACGTTTTCCTCACCGCTGATCCGCGGAACCTTTACCGGCATTACCAACATGTCCGATTTTTCAGCGCTGTCCGGAAATCTGGACCTCGCCATTCCCGACATGCCGTCCTTCCTCGCCTGGAGCGGCGAGCGCCTGCCCGGCAGCGCTACACTCAAGAACCTGTCGATGAATGCCGATGTCTTGACAGTCACGGACGGCATTCGCTTTAACAACCTGAACTTCGTGCTCAACGACGCCGCCGCTTCCGGCGTCATGGATTATGGCTATACCAGTACCGGGAAGCCGAAGATTTCAGGCACGCTTGCCTTCGACAAGATGAACCTTAATCCGTTCCTCGCCGCCTTTTCGATGCGACTTGCCGCCAGCACGGCTATCGACACGCTGCTGAACGGCAATCCGCTGCAGAGGCTGGACCTCGATCTGCGCCTGTCGGCAAAAAGCGCGTCGCTCGGGCCCTTCAATTTCGACAATATCGGCGCAGGATTGCTGGTGGCCGGCGGCACGGCCAAGTTCGACATCGGCGACAGTGGCTTTGAAGGCGGGGACCTGACCGCCCATCTCGAAGTCACCGAGCGCAACTTCGATGGCGGCGGCAAGTTGCAGATTTCGATCCGCGATGCCGATTTTGCCAGCCTCATCACCCGCCTTAACCTGCAGGGGCCGCTGCCGCTTGCCAATGGCTCGCTCGACCTGTCGTTGATGACCAACAAGCCGATCTGGGCCGCCAATCTCGGGGACGTGGCCGGCAAGCTGCGCTACTGGTCGAAGGCCGGTGCCTTCCGCCAGTTCAATGTCTCGACATTCCGTGCCCTTGCCGCCCAGAAGAAATTCTTCCACCTCAGCGACGTCGCGGATTCGACCTTCGATTTCCAGACCATCGATCTCGATGCGAGCTTTGCCAAGGGGTCGGTCGATGTGCAGAACGCCAGGATCGTCGGGCGAAACGAGACCTTGTCGCTTTCCGGCATCGTGCCGTTCCGCACCAACTCGCTGGCTTTATCCGGTGTGCTGGATGCCACCAATGCGGCGGAGGGAGCCGACCTGCCGGTGCTGCCATTCTTTATCGGCGGCACATGGCCGGACGCGATCGTCTCGCCGGTATCGCCGGTTCAGCAAAAGGCAACGCAGCCCTAATCACAGCGCGTTGGCGGCATGCTCGTCACGCTGGCGCTGGATTTCCCGTCTTTTCGTGACAACAGAGGCGCAAATCACACCAATTGCCACGATGGCGATCAGGATGGTGCAGACGGCGTTGATCTCCGGCGTGACGCCCAACCGCACCTGGCTGTAGATCTTCATCGGCAGCGTGGTGGCCCCGGGGCCCGAGGTAAAGCTCGCGATGACAAGGTCGTCGAGCGACAGCGTGAACGCCAGGATCCAGCCTGAAAACACAGCCGGTGAGATGATCGGCAGGGTTATCTCCAGGAATGTTCGCAGCGGCGTGGCGCCGAGATCGAGCGCCGCCTCCTCGATCGACTGGTCGAAGCTCATCAGCCGCGACTGCACGACGACGGCGACAAAACACATGGTCAGCGTCGTGTGTGCGAGCGTGATCGTCCAGAAGCCGCGATCGAAGTCGATGGCGACAAACAGCAGCAGCAGCGAAAGGCCGGTGATGACATCCGGCATGACCAGCGGCGCGTAAACCATGCCGGAAAACAGCATCCGGCCGCGAAAACGGGTGTAGCGGACAAGCGTGAAGGCGGCGAGCGTACCGAGCACGGTTGCCAGCGTCGCCGACAGCAGTCCGACCCGCACCGTGACCCAAGCTGCGTCCAGCAGCGCCTGATTGTGCATCAGCTGGACATACCATTTCACCGAGAAGCCGGTCCAGATCGTTACCAGCTTGGACTCGTTGAACGAGAAGATGACCAGCAGCGCTATCGGCAAGTAGAGGAAGGCAAAGCCGAGGGTGACCGAGACGATGTTGAAGCGGGACCATTTGACCATCGTCTATCTCCCCTGCTCGTCGGCTTTCGCCTGGATATTCTGGAAGAACACGATCGGTACGACGAGGATGATGAGAAGGATGGTCGCAACCGCCGAGGACACCGGCCAGTCCCGGTTGGCGTTGAACTCGTTCCATAGCGTCTTGCCGATCATCAATGTCTGCGAACCGCCGAGCAGATCGGGTATGACGAACTCGCCGACAGCCGGAATGAAGACCAGCATGCAGCCGGCAATGACGCCCGGCAACGACAGCGGAAAGGTCACGCGCCAGAAAGCCGTGATCGGCGGGCAGCCGAGATCCTGGGCTGCCTCGATCAGCGTGTGATCCATCTTTTCGAGCGCGGAGTAGAGCGGCAGCACCATAAACGGCAGGTACGAGTAGACGATGCCGATATAGACGGCGGTATTGGTGTTGAGGATGATCAGGGGCTCGTGGATGATACCGAGATAGAGCAGCACCTGGTTCAGCAGGCCCTCCGGCTTCAGGATGGCGATCCAGGCGTAGACGCGGATCAGGAAACTGGTCCAGAATGGCAGGATCACCAGCATCAAAAGGGTCGGCCGGATCGTGCGCGGCGCCTGTGCCATGCCATAGGCCAGCGGATAGGCGATCAGCAGGGTCAGCAGGGTCGAGATGGCGGCTATCGTGACGCTCGAGACATATGACTTGAAATAGAGGGGATCGCCGGTCAGCCATACGTAGTTGTCGAAGGAAAGCTGCCGGAGGTTATCGATGAAGCCACTGAGGCCGTTCGACGTCGAGAAGACGGGTGTGTAAGGCGGCATCGCGGTCGCCGAGGTCGACAGCGACATGCGGAAGACGATGAAGAACGGTGCCAGGAAGAAGATCAGCAGCCAAAGATAGGGGATGATGATCACAAGGCGGCGGTAGAGCGCTGAACCGAACGTTCCCATGATCTCAATCCTTCAACAGCACGCCGGCATTTTCATCGAAGGAGACCCATACCTGCTGGTCGTAGCCGAAGGGGTCGTCGACGGAGCGCACCGCGTTGAGCGAAGACGCCTTGACGACCTGGCCGCCCTGCAATTTGACGTGGAACACGGTCATGTCGCCGAGATACGCGATGTCCCAGATTTCACCCTCTGCGGCATTGACACCGGCATTGGCCGGCGGGTTGCGGGTGACGCGGAGCTTTTCGGGACGGATGGCAAAGCCGGCGCGGCTGCCGACGGCGGGTGCATCTGATGTCGCCGTGCGCAGCGTGAAGGCGTTGTCGACTGCGATCTCGGCAACGCCCGGCTGCGAGGACACGACATTGCCGTCCAGAATATTGACGTCACCAATGAAGCCGGCGACGAAACGGGAATTCGGCGCCTCGTAGATTTCCGCAGGCGTTGCTACCTGCGCCACCTTGCCGTGGCTCATGACGGCGATACGATCTGCCATCGTCATCGCTTCTTCCTGGTCATGGGTAACGACGACGAAGGTGAGCCCGAGGCTCTGCTGCAGGTCCATCAACTCGAACTGGGTCTCCTCGCGCAGCTTCTTGTCCAGCGCGCCGAGAGGCTCGTCGAGCAGCAGCACCTTCGGCTGCTTGGCGAGCGAACGCGCCAGGGCGACGCGCTGGCGCTGGCCGCCGGACAGCTGGTTGGGCTTGCGGGTGGCGAACTGCTCGAGCTTCACCATCTTCAACATCTGCGCGACGCGCTCTGCGATCTCGGCCTTGCTCATGCCATCCTGGCGCAGGCCGAAAGCGATGTTCTTCTCGACCGTCATGTGCGGGAAAAGCGCGTAGGACTGGAACATCATGTTGACCGGTCGCCGATAGGGCGGCGTGCCGGCAAGATCCTGGCCATCGAGGATGATTTCACCCGATGTCGGCTGCTCGAAGCCGGCGAGCATGCGCAGGAGCGTCGACTTACCGCAGCCGGAGGCGCCGAGAAGAGCGAAGAATTCGCGATGGTAGATATCCAGCGAGAGATTGTCGACGGCTGTGAAGTCACCGAATTTCTTGGTGACATTGCGCACCGAGATAAACGGTTTTGCCGCAGGATCCGTCCATGGCGCGAAAGAGCGGCGGATGTTGCCGAGAGACTTCATCATGATCCCCGAATGATGCGATGCATTGTCGACGCCCCCACGGGCGCTGCAGCATGAAAAAGCCCGGACTTTAGGGGCCCGGGCCGGTATTCGCTCTGCTACTGACCGGTGACGACCGTGGTCCACAACCGGGTCACGGTTTTCTGTATCTTGTTGTCGTAGGGCGTCGTGGTGAACAGCTTCTTCATCATGTCGTCCGGCGGGTAGATAACTGGATCGCTGAGGATCGCCTTGTCGACGAACGCCTGCGAGGCCTTGTTGCCGTTGGCGTAGAAGACGAAGTTCGATGCCTTGGCGATGACCTCGGGCTTCATGATGTAGTTGATGAACTCATGCGCCTCGGCCACATGCGGGGCATCCTTGGGGATAGCCATCATGTCGAACCACATCTGGGCACCCTGAGACGGGATCGAGTAGCCGATCTTGACATTGTTCTTGGCTTCTTCCGCCCGGCTGCGAGCCTGGAAGATATCGCCGGAATAGCCGAGCACCAGGCAAATGTCGCCTTGGGCCAGAGCGCTGATGTAGTTGGACGAATCGAATTTGCGAATATAGGGGCGGACGGCCGTCAGAACGTCCTGCGCCTTTTTCAGCTCGGCCGGATCGCGGCTGTCCGGATTGAGTCCAAGATAGGCCAGCACCGAGGGCAGCACATCGGACGGCGAATCCAACATGTAGATACCGCAATCCTTGAACTTGGCGGCCATTTCCGGCTTCAAGAGCACATCCCAGTTCGGCCGTTCGTCGGTGCCGAGGATGGCCTTCATCTTGTCGATGTTGTAGCCGATCCCGGTGGTGCCCCACATATAGTCGACGGCATAGTCGTTGCCCGGATCGTACTTCTGGGCGCGATCGGTGATTTCAGACCACATGTTGGAGAGGTTGGGGATCTTGGACTTGTCGAGCTTCTGGTAGACACCGGCAGCGATCTGGCGCTGCAGGAAGGTCGCTGTCGGCACCACGACGTCGTATCCGGTGCCGCCGGCCAGGAGCTTGGCTTCCAGCGTCTCGTTCGAATCATAGACGTCATAGACGACCTTGATACCGGTTTCCTTGGTGAAATCGGCGAGAATAGAATCGTCGATGTAATCAGACCAGTTGTAGACATTGACGACACGGTCGGCAGCCTCCGCCGAGGCAACCAGGCCGACCACTGCAAGAGCTGTGGCAGCCAGGCGTGCGATAATGGCTTTCATTTTCTCTCCTGTTCCGTTCACGGGCATCGAGACAATGCCCAACCCTCTGTTTTTCTGATCAGACTAGAAAGGATTTCAGAAGGCCACAAGGGGGAAACCGTCAGTCGAACTGGGCATTTTCGCGGGGCCCGCACAGCGTGCCGCTTTTTTCGGCGACGATTGGCAAAGCCGGCAGGCTGCTGGGCGGAGCTGGCAAGATCGCGTTGCTGCGGCCTGCCGCCACCATTGGGATCGCGGGCGAGCCGTGAAGGAGGACCGTCAACGAAAAACGACCGGGAAACATTTCCCGGTCGTTCTAATTGCTGTTGATGGAATGCTTTATCAGGCCGCGCGGTGGTAGCCGCGTTCGTTTTCGGCCTCGATCTTGAACTGCTGGATGAGGTGCATCAGCGAGTCCGCCTCGGTCGCCAGTTCGCGGCTGGCTGCCGATGTTTCCTCGACCATGGCCGCGTTCTGCTGGGTCATCTGGTCCATCTGGTTGACCGTCGAATTGACTGACTGCAGGGCATTCGACTGGTCGTGGCTGGCACGGGCGATCATCTCGACGTGCTGGCTTATGGTGACGATCTGGCTGCTGATCTGCGACAGGACGGTCCCGGTCTGCTGTACGAACTGCGAACCGGCGGTGACCTCGCGGGTCGACTTGTTGATCAGCGTCTTGATCTCCTGTGCGGCTGCGGCGGAACGCTGAGCCAACTCGCGAACCTCCATGGCGACGACTGCGAAGCCCTTGCCAGCCTCTCCGGCGCGGGCCGCTTCGATGCCTGCATTGAGAGCGAGGAGGTTAGTCTGGAAGGCGATCTCGTCGATGACGCCGATGATCTTGCCGATTTCGGTGGAGGCATCCTCGATGCGCAACATCGCGTCGATGGCATTGTTGACGACGACGGAGCTATCGTCGGCACTGCGCTTAGCCTCGCGCACGATGACATCGGCGTCCTTGGCACGGTCGGCAGATGAGCGCACGGTGACCGTGATCTCCTCGACGGCCGCTGCCGTTTCCTCGAGCGAGGCCGCCTGCTGCTCGGTGCGCTTCGACAGGTCCTCGGCGGAGGCCGCCATCTGGTTGCCGTTGTTCTGGATCAGTTCGACATTGTCGCGGACCTGGCTGAGGGTCTGCTGCAGGCGAAGCATCGATGCATTGAAGTCGCGGCGCAGCTGTTCGAGGCGACCGATGAACGGCGTTTCGATGGTGGTGGAGATATCCCCCTGGGCCAGGCGATCGAGGCCACCCGCGAGGGCGTTGACCGCGAAGTCGATCTGGCGGTCGAGCTCGCGCTTTTCGGCGTCGTTGCGCTGCCGCTCGTGTTCGGCAGCAGCACGTTCTTCGTCGCTCTGCTCCTCGATGCGGATCTTGGCGATGGCATTTTCCTTGAAGATGCCAAGAGCACGGGCGATGTCGCCGATTTCATCATGCCGCTGTTCGCCCGAGATGGCGGTTTCAAGCCGGCCATCGGCGATGCGGCGCATGGCGGCGGTGATCTGGCCGATCGGCCGCTGCAGCGTCAGCACCAGCGCGATGCCGCCGGCAATCGACAGGATGATGCCGAGGACCGTTGCAAGCACCGAGATGGAGTTTGCCTGCTCTCGTTCGGCGCCGGCGCTCTGCTTCTGCGTCTGGGCGAATGTAGTCAGCTTGCCCCAGATCTGGTCGAGCTGCTGTCGGGCATTGGCATATTCCGCGATACGCTGGTCGATGATGTCGACCAGCTTGCCGCCATCGCTGTCCATGGAGGTCAGAACCGGCACGATCGCCGTGTCGAGGTCTGCGGCAAAGTCCATGCCCTTGGCGCTCTGGTCGAGCGTGTTCATGTCCGTGCCGAGCTTGGCGATTTCCTGGCGGAGACGAACGAGGTTGTCCTTGCTGGTGTTGGCGAGGAATTCGCCGAGCACGAGCTGCAGCGAATAGATCGATGCTTCGAGGCGACGAATGTCTTCGAGAACGGAATTGGTCTGGACGATGCGGGTGTCGATCTCGACAAAGGTTGTGGTGGCCTTGCGCATCATCTGGGTTGCGGCAAGCTGCGTGTAGGTCGACATCTGGCGGAAGCGGGAAAGCAGCCGGCCGACATCGGTCACGGTCTGATCCGTGGCAGCAGCGGCGTCGACACCATTGACCAGGGTCGTCAGGTCCTTGATCGTGCCTGCGAGCGACGTCACCATGCTCTTCTGGTTCTGCGGGATGGCGAGTTCAATCGAGCGCTGCGCCTTGGCGATATCCGGCAAGCGATCCTTGACTATCTTCAATTTGTCGGCCGGCGTGGCGCCTTTCCCGAAATCATCGGTTACGCTTGCCAGGGCGTCTCCGCCTTTGAGCAGGCGGTCTGCGGACCGAAGCGTCGCGGTGGCATCGGCCTCGTCGCTGCGCATCGCGTCCTGCAACTGCTGTGCCTGGAAATTGACATTGAAGCGGGTGCCGATCAGCACGCGCTGCGCATCGTCTATCGACTTGCGGAAATTGAGTTCCTGATCATGCAGGGTCCAGAGGCTGCCGACGACATTGCTGATATCGGCCGTTCTGGTCGTCGCATCGGCAAGTTCATCATGGCCCTGTGCGCCCACGCCGACCTGGTCGAGCGTCGCTGCGAGCACTGCCTGCTGCGACTTGACGTCGGCATACAGTTTGTCGCGCGCTTGCTCGTTGGTGATGCGCAGGAAGTCGTCCATGGAAGCGTAGAGGTTCTTGAAGCCCGTCAGCGACTGCAGCACGCTGTTGGAAATCTCCATGCGTCCCTGCAACAGTCCTGAGGCGTAGAGACCGGTCAAGCCAACGGCCGAGATGCTGATCACGAATGGCAATACGAAGAGTAGGACTTTGGTCTTGATCTTGAAACGCGACAGAACTTTATCAATCAACATTCGGGCCTTGCCTTCCATACACAACCGCTCCGTCGGCGCGGCGGCGCTGACTGGGTGTATCCCCTGAATTTTTGGATCACAGGCGGGGTCCCGCGTGGTGGCAGGAGGCAATCATTGCGTCGTTTCTGCTTGCCGGAGAAACGCCCCTTATCTAAGGCGAATACTGCCGAAAACCCGTTAATATTCGGATAAAGAAGGTTAGTACGCTAAGTTTGAAAGAAACTCTTTTGACCGCGGGAGATGCGAAGGTCAGAGCAGGGCACAGCTGGAGAACGCGGTGTCGCACGGACGACGACGTCCCTAGTGAAGCCCGTTAGATGGCGCGAGAGACCATGTAGGCGATACAGGCTGCCGTCGCACCGGTCGCGAGCATCGCGAAGCGGACAGCGAACAGCTTGGCACTGTCCCGGGTTTCAGCGATTGCAATTGCGCGAGCGCGACGCGATGTCTTGTTCATGAGCACGTATCCCATTTCGACACTGACACGATAACCGCTGATGCGGCCAGCCTGCAACCACTAATATTGGGCAGACCTTCAACAGCGATAAAGTACATCATGGAGCACGGCTGTTAACAAGTCTTGAATGTGCTTCGCAGCTAATTAAGCTTACGCCGCTTCGCCAGCCACGTGGCCCGAGGCCCAGGCCCACTGGAAATTGTAGCCGCCGAGCCAGCCGGTAACATCGACGCATTCGCCGATGAAGAACAGTCCCGGCACATCCTTTGCCTGCATGGTGCGCGAATCGAGCGCCTTGGTATCGACGCCGCCAAGTGTCACCTCTGCCGTGCGGTATCCTTCCGAGCCGGCGGGCTTGATCTTCCAGTCCTGGACTGCTGCGGCCAGTCGCTGCAACTGCTTGTCGGGCTGGTCGGCGAGATTACCGGTGAAACCCTCCGCTTCGGCAACGTATTGCGCCAGGCGCTTCGGCAGGAATTCGGCGAGTGCTGTCTGCGCCGCGATGCGCCCGTTTGCCTGTCTCGCAGCCTTCAGCTTTGCAAGCACGTCGATCTCGGGCTCGATAACCAGTGTGATTTCCTCGCCCTCGCGCCAGTAGGAAGAGGCCTGGAGTACAGCCGGGCCACTGAGGCCGCGGTGCGTGAACAGCAGCGCCTCGCGAAAGCCGGTCTTGCCGCAGCGGATCTCGGCAGGCGCTGCGATACCGGAAAGAGGTGCCAGGCGCTCCAGAAGCGACGGATCGAGCGTCAGCGGCACCAGACCGGGGCGTGTCTCGATCAGCGGCAGCCCGAATTGCTCGGCGATCCTGTAGGCAAAGCCGGTCGCTCCCATTTTGGGGATAGACTTGCCGCCGGTGGCAATGACCAGCGACGCTGCTTCTATCGTGTCTTCGTCGGTCGAGACGACAAAACCACCGCCCGAAGGTGCGACATCCGATACGGTCGTCTTAAGCTTCAGCATGACATCCGCGTCGCGCATCTCCTCCATCAGCATCCGGACGATATCCTTGGCGCTGTCGTCGCAAAACAGCTGGCCGAGCGTCTTTTCGTGCCAGGCGATGCGATGGCGATCGACCATGGCGACAAAATCCTGCGGCGTGAAACGCGCCAGGGCGGACTTGGCGAAATGCGGGTTGGCAGAGAGGAAGTTCTTCGGCGTCGTGTGGATATTGGTGAAATTACAACGCCCGCCCCCGGAGATTCGGATTTTCTCGCCGGGTGCAGCGGCATGGTCGAGCACAATCACCGAGCGTCCACGCTGGCCGGCGCGGATGGCGCACATCATGCCGGCAGCGCCTGCGCCGATAATGACGACATCACATTTGCGATCCACGCTAAATTCCTTCTCGCATGCCACCTTGAGGCTTTGGAGCCGGCCTCCGACTTGTCATTTGCGGAAAACACGGCAGGTTGTCACTCGCCAATTAGCAAACTGCCGTTATGATGTCGCCCTAGATCAATGCGAACCCGGTGTTTCATGCCATCCAAAAAGAGCCTGCTTAAACCCGCCAAGCCCGTATCCAAATCGAAGAGCGTTCCGCCGAGCTTGCGGTCGGCTCGTGGAGTGTCCGACTGGAAGGAAGCGGTCCAATGGCTGAGGGTGCGCGGCATCGAGGATATCGAATGCATCACCCCTGACCTTGCCGGCGTGCCGCGCGGCAAGATGATGCCGGCATCGAAGTTCACGTCGAATACCTCGCTGGCCCTGCCCTCGGCCATCTACCGCCACACGATCTCGGGCGAATATCCGGAGGAGACCGAGAGCTTTCGCTATGAGCCGCGCGATAGCGACCTCAAGCTCGTACCTGACCTTTCGACGCTGTCAGTGGTTCCGTGGGAAAGCGACCCGACGGCCCAGGTGATCTGCGACATCGTCGACTCCGACGGCCAGCAGGTGTCCTATACGCCGCGTAACCTTTTGAAGCGGGTGATGGCGCTCTACCAGGCGCGTGGCTGGAAAGCGGTGGTGGCGCCCGAAATCGAGTTCTACCTCGTGGCCAAGAACGACGACCCCGACTATCCGCTGCATCCACCAAAGGGCCGTTCCGGACGGACGATCCTCGCCGGCCAGGGATATTCGATCGCCGGCATCAACGAATTCGACGAGTTAATCGACGATATCTACCACTTCTCCGAAAAGCAGGGCCTCGAGATCGACACGCTGATCCACGAGGAAGGTCCGGCGCAGCTGGAAATCAACCTTCGTCATGGCGACCCGATCGAACTCGCCGACCAGGTCTTCATGTTCAAGCGGACGATCCGCGAAGCGGCGCTGAAGCACAATATCTACGCCACCTTCATGGCCAAGCCGATGCAGGCGCAGCCGGGCTCGGCGATGCATATCCACCAGTCGATCGTCAACATCGAGACCGGCCGCAACGTCTTCTCCAACGAAGACGGCTCGCCATCGCAGGCGTTCTTCCACTTCATCGGCGGCATGCAGAAATACGTGCCGAGCGCGCTGTCGATGCTGGCGCCCTACGTCAATTCCTATCGCCGGCTGATGCCGAACATGTCCTGCCCGGTGAACAACGCCTGGGGCTACGATAACCGCACCACCGCCTTCCGAGTTCCTGTCTCGGACCCGCAGGCCCGTCGCGTCGAGAACCGGCTTCCAAGTTCCGATGCCAATCCCTATCTGGCGCTGGCGGCATCGCTCGCCTCCGGCCTGCTCGGGATCACCCGCGAGATCGAACCGACGGCACCGACCGAGGATTCGGCCAACGAGGGATCGATCGACCTTCCGCGCGGCCTGCTGGAGGCCATTGCCCTTCTGGAAGGCGAACCGGCATTCGAGGAAGTGTTCGGCCGCGAGTTCATCGGGCTCTACGCGGGCGTCAAGCGCGGCGAATTCGAGACCTTCATGCAGGTGATCAGCCCGTGGGAGCGTGAGTTCCTGCTGCTCAACGTTTAAGACGAGACACTGCTGATGGCATTATCCGATACGTGGCAAAGCCCCATCGCCCCCGGCCTTTCCTGGTACCAGGCGACATCCGGCGAAAGGCCGACCTATCCTGCCCTGGACGGTTCGCGCACGGCCGACGTCGCCATCGTCGGCGGCGGTTATACCGGGCTGCAGGCCGCCTATAATCTTGCCAAGGCGGGCGTCGACGTCGTGCTGATCGAGGCAGAGCGGTTTGGCGATGGCGCTTCGGGGCGTAACGGCGGCCAGCTTGGCACGGGCCAGCGCTGGTGGCCGGAAGAGCTGGAGGAGACGCTCGGCTACGAGCGCTCCAAGGCGCTGTTCGATCTTGCCGAGCGCGCCAAGCACAACCTTCTCGATTTCGCCAAGGAAAACGGGATCGACATCGACTACATGCCGGGCCAGATGAATGTTGCCCATAAGAAGGGGTATCGGCAGGCCTATATCGAGAATGCCGAGATCGCCGCCACGCGCTACGATTATCCGCACATGACGTTCATGGACCAGGCGGAAACGCAGGAGAGGCTCGGATCGACGCGCTATTTCTGTGGCGTGCGCGATACAGGCACCGGCCATATCCACCCGTTGAAGCTGCTGATCGGGCTTGCCCGCGTGGCGCAGGCCGCAGGTGCCTCGATCTTCGAGATGACCAAGGCCACCGCCATTCGCCAATCCGGCGGCAAGACCATGATCGACACGCCATCCGGAACGATAACAGCCGGCCGTGTGCTCATCGCCTGCAATGGCTATATCGGCAATCTGGAACCGGTGACCTCTGGCCACGTCATGCCGCTGCGTTCGTTCATCGGGACCACCGTGCCGCTCGACAAGTTTCCCGGCATCATCCCCGGCGGGGAAGCCGTGGCCGATTCGCGATTCGTTGTGCGCTATTTCCGCAAGTCGAAGGACGGCCGGCTGCTGTTTGGCGGCCGCGAGGCCTATACGGCCGACAATCCGCGCGACATCAAGCAACACATCGTCCGGCAGATCTCGGAGATCTATCCGGAACTCAAGGACATCGAGATCAGCCATGCGTGGGGCGGATCGGTCGGCATCACCATGACGCGGCAACCTTTCGTTCGCGAGGTCATGCCCGGCGTCACCTCGATCGGCGGCTATTCAGGCCATGGCGTGATGCTGGCGAATTACTGCGGCAAGCTCTATGCCGACATGGTGCTTGGCGGCTCGACCGACCTCGATCTATTCCGGTCGCTCGACATCCCTGCCTTCCCCGGCGGCGGGCGCTTCCGGGCGCCGCTTCTGTTCCTCGCACTGACGTGGTTTGCGCTGCGCGACAGGTTTTGACCTTTTGACGTTGCGCCGATCACAATTCGTTTTACAAGCAGAGTAGAGATTCCTTGCAACGCACACTGGCCTTTTTAAATCGATTAGATTAAAAAGGCGCCACCCCAGTCTGATTGAGAGATACCTCATGAGCAGCCAAATCATCCCCGTCGATCCCTTTGACTATGTCGTATTCGGTGGCAGTGGCGATCTTGCCGAGCGCAAGCTTTTGCCCGCCCTGTATCATCGGCAGATCGAAGGCCAGTTCACCGAGCCGACCCGCATCATCGGCCCATCCCGCAGCGCACTTTCCGATGAGGAATACCGGAACTTCGCGAAGGCTGCTCTCAAGGAGCATCTGAAGAAGGGCGAGTACAAAGAGGAAGAAGTCGCAAAATTCCTCGCACGCCTGTTCTACATTCCGGTCGATGCCAAGTCCGATGCCGGCTGGGACAAGCTAAAGAAGCTGCTCGACGACGGCAAGGATCGCGTCCGCGCCTTCTACCTGGCCGTTGCACCGGGCATTTTCGGCGACATCTCGGAAAAGATCCGCGATCACAAGCTGATCACCAAATCGACGCGCATCGTCGTCGAGAAGCCGATCGGCCGCGACCTGGCCTCGGCACTCGAACTGAACGACACGATCGGCAAGGTGTTCAAGGAAGAACAGATCTTCCGCATCGATCACTATCTCGGCAAGGAAACCGTGCAGAACCTGATGGCGCTGCGGTTTGCCAACGCGCTCTATGAGCCGCTCTGGAACGCCAACCACATCGACCACGTGCAGATCACGGTCGCCGAGTCGGTCGGCCTCGAAGGTCGTGCCGGCTACTACGACACCGCCGGCGCCCTGCGCGACATGGTGCAGAACCACATCATGCAGCTCGTCTGCCTGGTGGCGATGGAAATTCCGTCGTCGATGGACCAGGAAGCGGTGCGCGACGAAAAGCTCAAGGTGCTGCGCGCCCTGAAGCCGATCGACGCCTCCAATGTCGAGCACGCGACCGTGCGCGGACAGTACCGCGCCGGCGCTTCGGCTGGTGGCCCGGTCAAGGGCTACCTTGACGAGCTGGAAGGCGGCGTTTCCAACACCGAGACCTTTGTCGCCATCAAGGCCGAGATCGGCAACTGGCGCTGGGCCGGCGTTCCCTTCTACATCCGCACCGGCAAGCGTCTTGCCGGCCGCATGTCGGAAATCATCATCACCTTCAAGTCTTTGCCGCACGTTATCTTCGACGCCGCTGCCGGCCGCGTTCAGCAGAACCAGCTGATCATCCGCCTGCAGCCGGACGAAGGTGTCAAGCAGTCGCTGATGATCAAGGATCCGGGCCCGGGCGGCATGCGCCTGCGCAACGTTTCGCTCGACATGAGCTTTGCCAACGCGTTCCATGTCCGCAGCGCCGATGCCTACGAGCGCCTGCTGATGGACGTTATCCGCAACAACCAGACGCTGTTCATGCGCCGCGACGAAGTCGAAGCCGCATGGAAGTGGGTCGATCCTATCCTCAAGGGCTGGGAAACCACCGGGCAGCAGGTTCAGGGCTACACATCCGGCACCTGGGGACCAAGCCAATCGATCGCGCTGATCGAGCGCGATGGACGCACCTGGCACGACGAAATCTGAGGCAACTGCGATGACAGCAAACATGCATGCTTTTGAAAGCGGCGCGGCGCTCGCCACCGGTCTGGCGGACAAGGTTGCCGAAACTCTTTCGGCTGCCGTTGCCGCACGGGGCACGGCCAGCATTGCGGTCTCCGGCGGCTCTACGCCGAAGGCGTTTTTCGAAGCGCTGTCATCGCGCGCCATCGACTGGAGCAAGGTGACGATTACGCTGGTCGACGAGCGCTTCGTGCCCGCCGACAATCCACGCTCGAACCATCTTCTGGTCAAGCAGCACCTTCTGAAGAATAACGCAGCGGCAGCCAAATTCCTGCCGCTGTACCAGCCGGCGGCGGATGCCGAAAAATCCGCCGTCATTGCGACGGCCGAGACCAGGGGCATCGACGATCCGTTTGATATCGCCATCCTCGGCATGGGCGGCGATGGCCATACGGCATCGTTCTTTCCCGGCGGTAGCAATCTTGCCAAGGCGCTTGATCCGCAGACACCACGCGGCATCATCACCATGGAAGCTGAAGGCGCTGGCGAACCTCGCCTAACCTTCACCTTTGCCAGCCTTCAGGATGCTCGCCTCCTCGTGCTGCATATCGAAGGGCAGAGCAAGAAAGACGTTCTCGCCAAGGCAGAAGCTGCCGGCGAAGAGACCGAGATGCCGATCCGCGCCATCATGCGCCGGGCCGCCTCGCCGGTCGAAATCTATTGGGCTCCCTGACCGGAGCCCGAAGGCCGCGTCCGCGCCGCCACAAAAACACGGCAACCGATTGAAGACAGGGGTTCCTCATGTCCGCTGACGCACGCATATCCGCGATCACCGCCCGCATCGTCGAACGCTCCAAAGCGTCGCGCGAACGCTATCTCGGTCGTCTGAGAGAGGTAGGCAGCAAAGGCGCTCAGCGCAGCACGCTCGGCTGCGCCAACCTTGCCCATGGCTTCGCCGTCTGTTCCCCCTCCGAGAAGGATGCCCTGGCCGCAGACCAGGTTGCCAATCTCGGGATCATCACCTCCTATAACGACATGCTGTCGGCCCATCAGCCCTTCGAGCGCTACCCAGACATCATCAGGGCCGCAGCCACCGAGGCCGGCGGCATTGCGCAGGTCGCAGGCGGCGTTCCCGCCATGTGCGATGGCGTGACGCAGGGACAGCCGGGCATGGAACTGTCGCTTTTTTCGCGCGACCTGATCGCCATGTCGGCGGCCGTCGGCCTATCGCACAACATGTTCGACGCGGCGCTCTATCTCGGCGTCTGCGACAAGATCGTGCCGGGCCTATTCATTGCCGCCATGAGCTTCGGCCATCTGCCGGCGATCTTCGTTCCCGCCGGGCCTATGACATCAGGTCTTGCGAACGACGAGAAATCACGTGTCCGCCAGCTGTTCGCCGAAGGCAAGGTCGGCAGGGCGGAACTGCTGGAAGCAGAGTCCAAATCCTATCATGGGCCAGGTACCTGCACCTTTTACGGCACGGCCAACTCGAACCAGATGCTGATGGAGATCATGGGCCTGCACATGCCCGGCGCCTCCTTCGTCAATCCCGGCACACCCCTGCGCGAGGCGCTCACCCGCGAAGCGACGAAGCGGGCGCTGGCGATCACCGCGCTCGGCAACGAATACACACCAGCCGGCGAGATGATCGACGAGCGCTCGATCGTCAACGGCGTCGTCGGCCTGCACGCAACCGGCGGCTCGACCAACCACACCATGCATCTGGTTGCAATGGCACGTGCGGCCGGTATCATGCTGACCTGGCAGGATATATCAGAGCTCTCCGACGCCGTGCCGCTGCTCGCCCGCGTCTATCCGAACGGCCAGGCCGACGTGAACCATTTTCACGCCGCCGGCGGCATGGGATTCCTCATCAAGCAGCTCCTGAAGCACGGCCTCGTCCATGACGACGTCAGGACCGTGTTCGGCCATGGGCTGGAGGCTTACACCGTCGACGCCCTGCTTGGCGAAAACGGCACGGTCACCCGCCAGCCGTCAGCCGAGAAGAGTGCCGATCCGAAGGTGCTCGCCAGCATCGAAATGCCGTTCCAGGGCAATGGCGGACTGAAGATGCTGCGCGGCAATCTCGGCAAGGCGGTCATCAAGATTTCCGCCGTCAAGCTGGAGCGCCACGTCATCGAAGCGCCGGCAGTCATCTTTCACGACCAGAAGGAGCTGCAGGAAGCCTTCAAGGAAGGCAAGCTCAACCGCGACTTCGTCGCCGTGGTGCGCTTCCAGGGTCCGAAGGCCAACGGCATGCCGGAGTTGCACAAGCTGACGCCGGCACTCGGCGTGCTGCAGGATCGCGGCTTCCGGGTGGCACTGTTGACCGACGGGCGCATGTCCGGCGCGTCCGGCAAGATCCCGGCAGCGATCCACGTGACGCCGGAAGCCGTCGACGGCGGCCCGATCGCCCGCATCCAGGAAGGCGACATGATCCGCATCGACGCTATCGCCGGTACGCTCGAACTGATGGTCGATGCCGCCGACCTTGCGGAACGCACACCAGTCATGATCGACTTGTCGGACAACGAATACGGCATGGGCCGCGAATTGTTCGCCCCCTTCCGCCGCGCCGCCGGCCCGGCCGACCAGGGCGCGGGTGTGTTTTCCTGAGGCAAGGCGCGGCCAGCCAGCTCGGGCTGGCCGGTAGCGGCTTCGCATTTCGGTATGATCGCCTGAAGCTTGCTGCGGCACACCCGGGTCTTTGCGACCTAAACTGCCGTACCAGGTCACGGCATCCTCGGCCGCCAGTCGTTGGGACATGCACCCTCAGGCGCGTTTTGCCTGCATTTCGACAGGCGAGGTCATAGCGGCCTCACAACGATCGCGAACTCTCTCCTGCCTGAGCTTCGATGCGCTCTCGCCGATCGCGCTATCCTGTGTAACCCTTGAGGGAATCGCGATAAATCTCATTCTATCGGTTTGAAATGACAACCCAAATTTTTACCAAGATACGGACGGTGAAGAGGTCCTGTACCGTCAACATACAACCCAACTTATCCGCACTTCGCCATCGACTAAAATATATCACTGAATAAACAGTGAGATAACCCGGTTATGTCGGCAATTTCTGGTAGCATGCCTTTCATTCAGCGTGTAGTGGTGACCCGAAACCCAGTTTGGCTCTAGCGGAAAAGCGAAAAACCAATGGTCTCAAAGACAACTTTACCGGATATCGCCGAGACAACTTCACCGAAGACAATCTCACCGACAATGTCGAGCCGGATCAAGATTGCCCGGGTCTGCTGCATCCTGGCGGTGATCTACATGCATATCCCGCCCTATCTGATCGACCCTCCGACCACCGCGTTTTCAAGCTCCGGCATCATCTGGATGATACGCGAGATCATCGGCCGATCGAGCGTACCCCTGCTCAGCATCGTTTCCGGCTATCTGCTGGTCATCCTCGCCGGCTCTAAATCCTGGAGCGATCAGGTGGGCCGGAAGATCCTGACCGTCGTCGTTCCCCTCGCCCTGTGGAGCGCGGTGATCATTGCCAAGGATGCTGTGCTGGACGGGCCGGCTACCCTTCCCGAGGTCAGCGCCATCCCCCAGCATCTCTTCGGCATTTCGGGCTACCCTCGCAACGGGCCGCTCTATTTCCTGCGCGACGTCTTCGTCTGCGTTCTTTGGACGCCGGTCCTGCTCTATGCGCTTGAAAGAAAACCCTGGGTATTGTTCGCACTGCTGATTGCCAACAGTATTTTCAATCTAGACGGCGTAATATTCACCAACAGCGCGATCGTGCTGTTCTTTGCGATCGGTCTCGCCTTTGCCAAAGGAATGGCGTCGCCTGATATCATAGATCGTCACAGCCGCATTCTCGCACCTCTGTCGTTTGCGATCCTGCTGGCGATCGGCTGCCTGCCATTCTATGCGAATTACGACTGGATCGGCGACCACGAGCACGACTGGGCGCTTCGCGTTTTGCAGCTCGTTGACCGGTTCGCCGGCGCCATCCTCTTCTGGTGGGCAACGAAGGCACTGCTGCGCTTCCCCCGGCTGGTTGCCTTCACGGTCGCATTCGAGCCGGTGATCTTCTTTGCCTTTTGCGGCCATACCCTAATCGCCGGTGCCATCTGGATGTGCTTCGAGACCCTCGGGTTTCGCATCGGCGGCACAGCGCACATGCTGTTCTTCGCGACAGCACCGTTCGTCGGGTTGGCTGCCTCAGTCTGCGCCACCTTCGTGCTGAGCCTCGTCGCACCCGGCTTCCTGGCCCTGCTTCTCGGCGGCAGAAGCCCGAGCCTGCCGCAGTTCCGGAATATGCTGGCCCTCGGCCGACGGGCGCCGGCGCAGTGGAACTGATGGCGACGACGTCGGACCAGCCGCTCGAGGGATTTATGCGAGAGTATGTGAACGACCCTTTCGGCAATCGGATAGAGTTGATGCAAGTGTCTGCCAGATAGGTTGGCTGCATCGCGCCAAAACCGGAAAAACTCTCGGCATCTCCAGACAAGCCGACCCGTCGCAGCGCGTCAATTGACCAAAGCACGGCAGGCTTTTATAGACTGGCTCCTGATGAAACCCGCGACGGCTTCGACATTGTCTTTCCAGATCAATGGTGCCGTTCGGGACGTGCATTCGACCACGTAGCGCCGCTGTTTGCATCGGCCATGGAGAAACGACATTATCAAGATCATGGTTTTGCTGCACAGCGCCGAAGGCCTGGATTGGCAGTCTCCCCCCAAGGGCACCAGCCTGAAGACATTGAAGGAGGCCGAAGAGCAAGGCTTCATCACGATCCGCGGCGAATTTCAGAAGCGCGAGTTCCGGCTGACCGCGCGCGGCGCCGAATATGTCGAGCGTGACAAGCGTCGCCTGGCAGCGCGCAAGCTCTGAGGCCGGGCCGCAGGCTACACAGATATTGCGTGACAAACTGGCGGAGTCCGAGCGTCATATCGCTTTTGCAAACTGCTCCTAAGGGCATACCACCCCTCCTCATCTTTGGCAGAGCGACATGACCCTGACCTTCGTGACGACAAAAGAACGCCGGGACCTCCTGCGCACGACTGGCACCTGGCGCTGGGAAGAATTCTTCAAAGGCGGCGACGTCACGCACGAGGAGATGTTGACGCGCGAAGTCGAGGGCGCCAACGTTTCGGGCTTGATGCCGACCGTGCTTGTCATGCTCGAAGACGAGGTGCCCGTTGCGATGTCGGCCATTTGCCTCGATGACCTCGAGGGACGCCCGGAACTGAACCCCTGGCTGGCCGGCGTCTACGTCGACACGCCACACAGGGGTAAAGGCTACGGCGCGCGAATGATAGCAGAGCTTGAAGCGCTAGCCTCTCGGGAGGGCATCGCGCGGCTGTCTCTCTATACGCCGAATTCGGCGAGCTTTTATGCCAAATACGGTTGGACGATGGTGGAGACCTTCGAAAAGTCAGGCAAGGCATACTCGATCATGCAGAAACACCTGCAGGCGCCGACGACATAAGTCGAGGCCAGATTGCCGAAATGGCGCAATCAGTCGGCGCATGAGGCGACAGTGCCCTCCTGATCTAACCCCGGATATCCAGCACATGGTTCCGGTGGGCCGGGTGGGTGCTGTAGACGAATATCTTGTTCATTTCCTTTTCGCTCAGCAGCGACAGGAAGCGCACCTCGACGGTGTTGTTGGGGAAAACCTTCATCAGAACGCAGCCCACCTTGTTGATGCGCGCGTCCGGGATATCGAGATAGAATTGCTTCGGCAGGTTATACTGCGTCAGGATCGCCAGAATGGCGCCGCTCATGGAAATTTTTACGATGTCACAGCGGCGTGAGGCGAGGTGCATCACGCCTTTTTCGGTATATTCGATCCGTGCCGCATTCATCGTGTCCTGCATCTTGTAGCGACCTTCGCGGTCGTACATGAAAGACTCTTCCTTGTTCAGGAAATGGTTCTGCGGTTTCGGCACGGATGCTGCCATGATCGTGAGCCTTCAAATGTTACGGCGTGCTTCAAGAATAGCAGCCGTTATTTAACACTTTGTTAGATGTGCGAGGCTGACGTCGCGAAAGTTGCAAAATAGGCACCGCTTTATCGCGTCCAGCGATAGGTCTTTCCTTCGCTGTCGAAGAGGTGCAGCTTTTCCTTGTCGGCGATGAAGCGCATCTTCTGGCCGCGCTCGACAGGGGCGACACCGGGCAATTTGGCGACGATCGGCTCGCCGTCGACGAGACCTTCGATGTAGAGCAACGTCACCTCGCCCAAGGCCTCGACGATCGCCACCTCACCCTCGAACAGGTAGTCGTCGCCCTCTGCCAGCCGCAGGTCTTCAGGGCGCACACCGAAACTTGCCGTGGCGCCCTTGTCAGATGCATCGGTAGAAATATCGAGCGTTACCGACTTGCCGCCCTTCAGCGTCACCACGGTCGATACGCCTGCCTCGGCGATCGTTGCCGGGATGATGTTCATGGCGGGCGAGCCGATGAATTTGGCAACGAACAGATTGGCCGGACGCTCGTAGAGTTCCAGCGGCGGGCCGACCTGCTCGATGCGGCCGGCCGACAGCACCACTATACGGTCGGCAAGGGTCATCGCCTCCACCTGGTCGTGGGTGACGTAGATCATCGTCGTATCCGGCATGGAATCGTTCAGCCGGGCGATCTCGATGCGGGTGGCGACGCGCAGCGCAGCGTCGAGGTTCGACAGTGGCTCATCGAACAGGAAGACTTTCGGATTGCGGCAGATGGCGCGGCCGATGGCGACGCGCTGGCGCTGGCCGCCGGAGAGTGCCTTCGGCAGGCGGTCCAAATACTGGGTCAGTTGCAGCTTGTCGGCCGCCGCGCGCACACGGCGATCGATCTCCTGCTTGCTCTCATGGGCAATGCGCATGCCGAAGGCCATGTTGTCGTAGACAGTCATATGCGGATACAGCGCATAGGACTGGAAAACCATGGCGATGCCGCGCCGCGAGGGCGGCACCTGGTTGACGACGCGACCGTCGATGATCATCTCGCCGCCGGTGATGCTTTCCAGACCGGCAATCATCCGCAGCAATGTCGACTTGCCGCAGCCGGACGGCCCGACGAAAACGATGAACTCGCCATGGGCGATTTCAAGGTCGATGCCGTGCAGCACATTCACCGCGCCGTAGGATTTCCGGATATCCTTCAGAACCAGTCCAGTCATCGCAAGCCCCTCCCGTTCTTGTCTTTAGGCGAGGCGCGCGAAATAAGCGCCCCAGGCCGGAATATCGATTTTATTGCCGTAAATTTCGCTGGCGAAACCATGGCCGGCCAGCGCTTCCCATGCTCCCTCCGGCAGTTCGGCCGATCCATCCGAGGCGCTCATGTTGAAGACGCAGAGGATCGTCTCGTTGCCGAACGTGCGCGTATAAAGCATCACGTCATCCTGCGGCGGATAGAAGGAAATCTCGCCGCTGGCGAAGGCAGGGTGCTGTTTGCGAAACGCGAGGAAACGACGGTAGTGCTCGAGCACCGAGTTTTCATCGCCGCTCTGGACGCTGACGGCGCGCAGGATATGTTCGACAGGCACCGGCAACCATGGCTTTTCCGTCGAGAACCCGCCCTGCACGACCTGGCTGTCCCAGACCATGGGCGTGCGGCAACCGTCGCGGCCCTTGAATTCCGGCCAGAACTGGATGCCGTAGGGATCCTGCAGGTCCTGAAAGGCAATCTCGGCTTCGGTCAGGCCAAGCTCCTCGCCCTGATACAGGCAGACGGAGCCGCGCAACGTCATCAGGATCGCCGAATATTGCTTGGCGAAGGCTTCACGGTCGGCCACCAGGCTGCCCCAGCGGCTGACATGGCGCACGACGTCGTGGTTGGAAAACGCCCAGCAGGCCCAGCCGTCCGGTGCCGCCGCGCCGAAATCCTTCATCACCTCCTCGATGCGATGAGGGGTCAGCGCGTCGGGCGCGAGGAATTCGAAGGCGTAGCACATGTGCATCTTGTCATCGCCGGAGGTGTATTCGCCGACGATTTCGAGGCCACGCTGGCTGTCGCCGACCTCGCCGACGGCTGCAATCGCCGGAAACTCTTCCAGCACAGCACGGAAGCGCCTGAGGAAGGCGATATTTTCCGGCCGGTTCTTGTCGTAGATGTGCTCCTGGAAATTGTAAGGGTTGACGGCCGGTGCCGTCGAGGCGTTGCGGCGCGACGGGGCCAGCGCCGGATTATCGCGCAGCTCGCGGTCGTGGAAATAGAAATTGATGGTGTCGAGACGGAAGCCGTCGACGCCGCGCTCGAGCCAGAATCGGACGACCTGCAGCAGGCGATCCTGAACCTCGGGATTATGGAGATTGAGATCCGGCTGCGAGGTCAGGAAGTTGTGCATGTAGTATTGCATGCGGGTCGGATCCCAGGCCCAGGCCGAACCGCCGAAAATCGACAGCCAGTTGTTGGGTGGCGTGCCGTCGGGCTTGGCGTCCGACCAGACATACCAGTCGGATTTCGGGTTATCTTGGCTGGAGCGGCTTTCGACGAACCACGGGTGGCGATCGGAGGAGTGGGAGATGACCAAGTCGATCATCACCTTGATGCCCAAACGATGCGCTTCGGCGATCAGCGAATCGAAATCGGCGAGCGTGCCGAAGATCGGGTCGACGTCCTCGTAGTCAGAGACGTCATAGCCGAAGTCGCGCATCGGCGACATGAAGAAGGGCGACACCCAGATGGCGTCGGCGCCGAGCGAAGCGACATGCGGCAGGCGGGCGGCGATGCCCTTGAGATCGCCGATACCGTCGCCGTTGGAGTCCTGGAACGAGCGCGGATAGATCTGGTAGATCACAGCACCGCGCCACCAGTTCTTGTCGGCCGTCGTGATCGATGGAGTAGCAATAGTCATTCCCGGGAGATCCTGTCTGAATGCGAATTGTAGGCGTCAGCCGCCCTTGACAGATCCGGCCAGCAGACCGCGCACCAGGTAGCGCTGCAGACCGAAGAAGACGAGGAGCGGCACGATGATGGTGACGAAAGCCGAGGCTGTGAGGATTTCCCAGTTGCCGCCGCGCGAGCCGAGCAGCGCATTGAGGCTGCCGGTCAGTACCAGCTGGTCCTTGGCGGTGCCGAGGAAGACCATGGCGATCAGAAGGTCGTTCCACACCCAGAGGAACTGGAAGATCGCGAAGGAGGCGAGCGCCGGAAAGGACAGCGGCAGAATGATCTTGACGAAGATGTCGAAATCGCTGGCGCCATCGACGCGGGCGGATTCGATGATCTCCTTCGGCAGGCCGGCGATGTAATTGCGCAGCAGATAGATGGCGAGCGGCATGCCGAAGGCCGTATGGGCAAGCCAGATGCCGGGATAGGTTTTCGAGGGCACGCCGAGGAAAGAGCCGATGTCGTTATAGAGCCGCAGCAGCGGGATCAGCGACATCTGCAGCGGCACGACGATCAGCCCTACCACCAGCGCGATCATCAGCGATCGGCCGGGAAACTCCATCCAGGCCAGCGCATAGGCCGCAAACGCGGCGATCAGGATCGGGATGATGGTGGCCGGGATGGTGACGGTCAGCGAATTGATAAAGGACTGGCCGATCCCCTCACCCGTCACCACCGACTTGAAGTTTTGCAGCGTGAAGGCCGGCGGCGAGGCGACGGAGATATAGATGCGCTTGCCGCGCGTGTCGTCGAAGGCAGCGTTCTTCGTGTATTTGTAGGTGCCGTCGGTGTTGATCAGCAGCGTTTCGCCGTTACCGATATCGGCGGGCTCGCCGGCCTTGAAGGCCGAGGGGTCCTGCGCCTTGACGCCGAACGCACTGACCTTGCCGAGCGAACCGGCGGCTGAAAAGACCGAGCCTGAGATGACGTAGTTTGTACCGTCCGGTTGCTGCTTGTCTGCAGCGTCGAGCCGTACTGCTGTCGTCTGCGAGGAGCCGTAAAAGGCCGTCCACCAGCCGGAGACGGTAATCTGGTCCTTGTCGCGCAACGCGGTGACGAAGATGCCGAGCGTCGGCACCAGCCAGACGATGACGATCAAAAGCACCATGGCGTGGACGAACAGCCGGGCGGGACCGATGCGGAAGAAGCTTCTGTCGAAGGTCATCTCAGTGCTCTCCCGTTTCCTGGTTGGCGCGCCGGACGTTCCAGACCATGATCGGCATGACGGCGACCATGATGATTAGGGCGATGACGGCGCTGCGACCGCTGTCGCCACCACCACGGAACATCCAGTTGAACATCAGGTTGGCGAGCACCATCGAGTCCCACTGACCATTGGTCATGGTGAGCACGATGTCGAAGACTTTCAGCACCAGGATGGTGATGGTCGTCCAGACGACGGCGATCGTGCCCCAGATCTGCGGCACCATGATCTTCCAGAAGATCTGCCAGCCGTTGGCGCCATCGATGACGGCAGCCTCGATGGTCTCCTCCGGAATGCCACGCAGGGCTGCCGACAGAATGACCATCGCAAAGCCGGTCTGGATCCAGATGAGGATGATCATCAGGAAAAAATTGTTCCAGAAGGGAATGGAGATCCAGACCTCAGGCGTGCCGCCGAACAATTGCACGATGGCGTTCAGCAGGCCAATCTGCGTGTCGTTGCCACCACGATATTCGTAGATGAACTTCCAGATGACGGAGGCGCCGACGAAGGAGATCGCCATCGGCATGAAAACAATGCTTTTCGCGATATTTCCCCACCAGATCCGGTCGGTCATCACTGCGATGACGAGGCCGAAGAAGGTGCAGGCGGCCGGCACAACCGCGAGCCAGAGGATGTTGTTGAAGATGGCCTGGCGGAACTCGCGGTCGCCGATCGCCCACTGGTAATTGGCAAACCCGACATACTGCTCGCCGCCCTTGTCGTAGAAGGACAGGATGAACGTGGCAACGACCGGGTAGACGAGATAGACGACCAGCAACAGCAGTGCCGGCCCGATGAACAGCCATGGGCGGATGATCGAGCGCCGGCGCAAATTGCGTGATGCGACGAAAACGTCGTCGCCATCCCGGGCCGGGAATGCGAAATCGAGCAACTTGTTGGAAAACAGGAAATAGGCGGCGCAGGCTGTAACGCCCAAGACCACGGCGCCCAGTGCCGAAGCGATCTGCCAGATCATAAGTCCCTCCCCTTGCGCATTTGATTGCTGCTTGTGGCGGCCGCCATCGTCGTCCTCCCCGACGCTGGCGGCCATCCTGACCGCCGCCGGATACCGGCGGCGGCTTTTAGATGAGGGTCCTACTTGATGCCGTCCCAGGCCTTCTGGATATCGTCTGCCGAGGCCTGTGCGGACTTGCCGCCGACGAAATCCACCATGCCGGTCCAGAAGGCGCCGGCGCCGATCTTGCCTGGCATCAGGTCCGATCCGTCGAAACGGAAGGCTGTGGCCGAGGTCAGAAGCTCGCCTTCCTTCTTCAGCGTGTAGTTGGCATAGGCACCGGTGTTGACGGCCTTGTAGGGCGTCAGGAAGCCGGATTGTGCCATCCAAACTTCATGGGCGATAGGCGTCTGCAGGAATTCGATGAAAGCACGGGCTGCCTTCGAATCCTTGGTGATCGCAGCCAGAGTACCGGCGCCGAGAACCGGCTTGCCGAGCTCAGGATGCGAGGCATAGGGCGGGAAGTAGAAGAAGTCGGCGTCCTGCCCGAGCTTCGTTCCCTCAGGGAAGAAAGACGGGATGAACGAAGCCTGCTTGTGCAGATAGCACTTCGGCGGCACCGAAAAGAGGCCTTTCGGGCTGTCGCGGAAATCGGTCGAGGCAACGGCTGCAACGCCACCGTCGACATATTTCGCGTTCTTGGCGAACTTGCCGAATTCCTCGATAGCGCCCACGACCTTCGGATCGTTGAACTTCAGCTCGTTGGTGGTCCACTTGTCGTAGTCGGTCGGAGACTGCGTGCGCAGCATCAGATCCTCGATCCAGTCGGTTGCCGGCCAGCCGGTCGCGCCGCCCGATCCGAGCCCGATGCACCACGGCACGCCGCCGTCCTTGACGATCTGGTCGGAGAGCTTGATCAGATCTTCCATCGTCTTCGGCACGTTGTAACCGGCTTCCTCGAAGTTTTCCGGCACGTACCAGACGAGCGACTTCAGGTCGGCCTTGTAGGGGAAGGCGTAGAAGGCATCCTTGCCATCCTTGCCCTTGTACGTGCCATAGCTGACCCAGCTGTCGCCGGCGCCGTAGTTTGTCTTCACCCAGTTGGCCTGGTCGTCGCCGAGCGGCGTCAGGTAGCCCTTGCTGGCGAGATTGGCGAGCAGGCCCGGCTGCGGCAGGATCGCGACATTCGGCGGCGAACCGGCCTGGGTGTCGATGACGATCTGCTGCTCGTAGTTTTCCGACGACGAGTATTTCGCGTCAATGCCGGTAGCTTCGGTAAAATAGGCGAGAACGCTGGCGAACAGCTTTTCGTCTTCGCCACGCCACGGTCCAAAGATGGTGAGCGTCTGGCCTTTCAGATCGGCATGGGCCGTCTTGAAGGTGTCGTAGCTCTTCCAGTTGAACTTGGAGTCTTCATTCGGCTTAAACTTCAGGTCGGCGGCCGATACGGAGCCGGCCATCACTGCGGCCAAAGCAATGCTCATCAGAAATGATGTCTTCATGTGATTTTCCCTCCCGTCACAATATCCAAAAGCATCTCCCACAAAACAGCGAGTGACACGCTATCCTCAAAGCGCTTTGGCTTGCGAATTCATTCTACTGCGGCTCTCGTGAGTCAAGCGATTTTACGAAACGACAACTGCAGATGCGAAATCTCGCATTGCAACATCGAATAAACGAAATATGACGCGATTTTTCTTGAGTCAAGGATGGCAAAGACATCATAATTGAAAGCGCTTTGGGAGGCGTTTGGGCGGAGCTGCCGGGTTTGGGTGGCCCTTTGTCCACTGTATGGAATGCGCGTGGGGAGGTCATCGGTGTGAACCTGAAACAGCTGTCGCAAATGCTCGGCCTGTCCCAGACGACTGTCAGCCGCGCCCTTAACGGATACCCGGAAGTCAGCCGCGAGACACGCGAAAGGGTGCTGGCCGCTGTGCGCGACACCGGCTACCGGCCGAATACGGCGGCGCAACGGCTAGCCACGGGCAAGGCGGGCTCGATCGGGCTCGTCATGCCGACAGCGCCGGGCCATCCTTCCGACGTGCATTTCGGAGAATTTCTCACAGGGCTTGGCGAGGAGGCGCTGCGTCACGATTTCCACCTCGTCATCATGCCGGCACATCCGGAGGATGAAGTGGCGGCCCTGCGGCGCCTGGCGGTCAGTGGCAACGTCGATGCGCTGTTCGTCGCCTATATGCGGGCCGATGATCCGCGCGTCGTCATGCTGAAATCGCTGTCGATTCCTTTCGTCGTACACGGGCGCTCGTTCGGGAGCGAGCCTGACTACCCGTTCGTCGACATCGACAACGAGGCCGCCTTCTACGATGCGGCAAGGCTGCTGCTGCAACTCGGGCATCGGAGGTTCGCGCTGATGAACGGGCCGGCCCATCTCGACTTCGCCATGCGCCGGCAAAACGGCGTGGTCGCAGCGCTCGCCGAACGCGGCCTTATGCTTGACGAGACCTCTGTCAGCAACACGCCGATGACCGACGAACAGGGCTTTGTGGCAATGGAGCGTTTCCTGCAGATGACGGAAAGACCGACAGCCATCCTCTGTTCCAGCACCGTTCTGGCGCTGGGGGCGATCCGCGCTGTCAATCAGGCGGGCCTCCGGCTCGGCGAGGATATCTCGCTGATTGCCCATGACGACGTGCTGGCGCTCTTGAAGCCGGAGAATTTCTCGGTGCCGCTGACGACCACCCGTTCATCGCTGCGGGCAGCCGGCGTCCGCGTCGCGGAGCGGTTGATCGGCGGGATCAAGAACCAGGGCCCCTACCCTGAACACGAACTCTGGAAGGCCGAACTTATCGTGCGCGCATCCACGGGGGCCGCACCAGCCTCCTGACGTTGCTTCAGAATGTCGGCGCGGTCCGGCCGGCGCCGCGATAGGCGGCAATCACCGTATTTGCCATCAGCATGGCGATCGTCATCGGGCCCACGCCGCCGGGAACGGGTGTGATGACATCAGCGACATCGCCGCATTCGGCAAAGGCGACATCGCCGACCAATCGGGTCTTTCCCTCGCCGCGCTCCGGTGCGGCAATGCGGTTGATGCCGACATCGATCACCGTCGCGCCCGGCTTCACCCAGTCGGCCTTGACCATCTCGGGCCGGCCGACGGCCGCTACAAGGATATCGGCGCGGGCGCAGACGGTGGCCAGATCCTTCGTGCGCGAATGAGCGATGGTGACCGTCGCATTTGAATTGAGCAGGAGCTGGGCCATTGGCTTTCCGAACAGATTGGAGCGACCGATGACCACGGCATTGAGACCCGACAGATCGTCACCATGGGTCTGGCGGACGAAGAGCATGGCGCCGGCTGGCGTGCACGAGATCAGTCCTGTCGCCAGATCGCCGGTGGCCAGCTTCCCGGCGTTGACGACATGCAGGCCGTCGACATCTTTTTCAGGCAGGATGGACTGGATGATTGCGTCCGAATCCAGGTGCTTCGGCAATGGCAGCTGCACCAGGATGCCGTCGATGGCCGGATCTGCATTGAGAGTTGAAACCAGGGTTGCGAGTTCTTCCTGGCTCGTCTCCAGAGGCAAGGTATGCTGGATTGAATTGAAACCGCATTCCTTGGCCATGCGGCTCTTGGCGGCGACGTAGGTGTGGCTGGCGGCGTCGTCACCGACGATCACGACCGCGAGGCCGGTTTTTTTGCCGGTTTCCGTTGCCAACACGGATGCAGCCGCCTTCACGGCCTCGATGACCGATGCCGCCACCTGCTTGCCGTCGATTACTGTCGCCACGCGTATTCTCCCGGATATCGATGCCGCGGCAATCTAGCCCTGCCCTGCAGCGGGGATTTGCCTGTCTACGCCCTATGATGTCAAAACACGATATTTGCAAGACGGCGGGAAGACTTGTTCAGCGGCCAGCGGCCTGGCGCCGCGAAGCGTAGTTGGCGACCCTTTCGCGCAGCAAGGCCACATCATCGATGATTGCGGCCAGTGCTGTTTCAGGCTCTGTGCGCCCGGCAACCGGTTCCAGGCGGTCGTTGGCAACAGCGACACTGGCGTCAAAACATTTCTGCGGCTGATCCAGCGGCACCCGAACCGGCGCCTGATCCTGAGGAAAATCCACCAGTAGATCGACCTTATCGAAATCGACGGCGTGATGGTCGTCCGACGGGCGTCGGAACGATCTCCGGGTCAGCAGACGGGCGGCCACGAGCGCCAGCGCGATGGCAAGACCGCCGAGCGCGCTGCGAAGGCTCCGCCATGTCATATCGTCATCGATGGGTGCTGCTGCGGGCACGGCAGGTGTGGTCAGCGCCAGCGGAACCTCGGAGGGCTTCGATTGCGGGGCTGCTTCTTCAGATGCCGTGAGTGCTGCATCATAGGCCTGCCGGGCGGTCTCGACATTCTCCTGCAACCGGCGGAATGCCTCGAGATCGACATCGACCTTTTGGCCATCGAGTTCGGCGAGGCGATCCTTCAACTGCTTCACCTCAGCCGTGGTCGTCTTGACTTCGGCGTCGCTGGCAACCACAAGTTTGCGGATCTCAGCAAGGATCGACGCCCCCAGGGTATCGATGCTCGACTGAGCCGCGATCAGGCGCGGGTGGCGCGGGCCGAGCTGTGTCGACAACTGACTGAGCGTGCTCCTCGCCGCTGCATAGCGATTGCGCAGGTCTTCGAGCGCTGCAGGCGAGCCGAGGTCTGGGGAGATCGCACCATCGAGCACGTCGGCCATCCTGACAGATTTGGCCGCTGTCAGGCGGATGGAAGCTGCCTGGACTGCAGCGTTTGCCGTGGCAAGCCGGTTGCCGAGAGCCTCGCGGCTGGCCATCAGATCGGTCGCGGCGGCTATCTTCTCGTCACCGGCAGCCGCTTTGAAATTCGCAAGGGCGGAGGTCGCGTCGTCGAAACGCTTGCGGTCGCTTTCGAGCGCAAGCTCAGCCGCGCCGGGCACTGAAGCCAAAGGATTGGTCGCAGCGTCGCGGACGGCGATGTCGGCAAGAAGGTTGGCGATGCGGGCAGACTTTGCCGGATCTTCCGACCGCGCCACAAGCGCAATGGCGCCAGATTGCAGATCGGGAGCGATGGTCAGTCTTTGCTTGAGGGCAAGCTGGGCGCGTGAAAAACTGTCGGCTGCAGCACCGCTGTCGGTGAGGAGGTCCCTGACGACGCTATAGGCCGTCGCCTTTCCGCCGCTGAACTCCGCATCATGATCCAGTTTCAGGCGCGTCACGACCTGCGCCAGCGCATGCTGCGAGGTGATCCGCTGGAGGGTCGCTTCCACGAAGCCGGGCGTCGTGCGGGCAGCGCCCAGAAACTGCAGGCGGGATTGGGCGGCGTAGTGTGGCGGGGTCGCAAGCATCATTGGCACGAGAGCACTTCCGGCCGTGACCGCGAGGATGAAGGCTGCAGATCCCCAGGAAATGGCTGCGCGTTTTTGCGGCTCGGAGAGCGACGGAGAGTACTCGGTCGGGGGCTGCAAATCGGCGTCGAAATACGCGGCATCCACCGCTGATGATTCGGCCGACGCAGGCTGAACGGGCGCTGGCTCGTCTATCGCCATGGATTGAGCCGGTTCGTCCATCTCCGGAGCAGCCGGTCGGCTGTCATCGGTGCGCAGAATTTCCCGAATCCGCAGGGCAAGCGGCACTGTCGCTTCCGGCGCGGTGCGGGCACCAGGAGCGGAAACGGGAAAAGGTTCGCCAGCCAGGGACCGCTGCAGGAAATCCAGCAATTCGGCCTGGCTCAGCCCGGATTGGCGGCTGTCGGAGGTAGTGTCGGTCCGGTCGTTGTCGGACTGGAACACTCTGTTTTTAAAATCGCTCTGTACCATGACGGCCGATCTCGCGCACAGGACCGTCGATCAATCGGCGGCAGATTCGGATGATTAACCGATTGTAAATTTTGATAGGAAAGAAAAGGTTAACAGTCGGCCGCGGCAAGCGACTTTCCACGATTGGCGCGCTGTTTTAGTGCGTTTTCTCAGCCTTCACCGCGTCGCCGCCGGGCGGGGCTTCCGGTGGGACAATCGGTACCGTCTTCATGTTTTTCTTGACAGGCGCGCCCTCGTTGGCGCGCACCTCGTCCTTGGAGAGATAGTCGAGCTGCTCGATCACCACGCTGTCGACATACTCGCCGCCCAGATGGCCGTTCAGGTTCTTCTTGATCTCGTCGCGAAAGGCTTCGACATTGAACGCCTTCGGCTTTGACATATCGATCATCTTGTTGCCGACCAGCAGCGTAAACAAAGCATCCGTCGTCAGGGCCGGCAAAGGTGTTTCGAGATCCTTCGCCTTGTCCTTGTCCATCATGTAGGAAATCTTGGTGATAAAATAACCGCTGACGCCTGTGTCGCCAATGATCGGGACATTGATCGACTCGCCCTTGACGAATTCCTTGGCAGAAGGCTTGGCATCCGGGCTTGCGGCCGGGGCTGTCGCCATCTGGATGGAAAAGTAGACCGCCACCAAGGTGACGACGCACACCCAAAGGCCTGTGGCGACGAGCTTGATCATCCTGCCTGACGCACCGCGAACTGTTCCTGGGAATAGGTGCCGTCTGCATCGGCATCCTGCACGGCATTCTTCAAAATTTCAGCCACAGCGCGCACGGCTTCCAGATGGGCTTCGACGCGACGCGCGTTGAGCACCAGCTTCTTCTTCAGGCCGTGCAGCTGCTCGATGTGGGCAGCTGCCATTTCAGCGGGGTCGGTATCGCGAAACAGCATCGACAGTTCATAAAGGCAACGGCTCTTGTGGGCGTTGGAGACTTTGAGATCGAATTCCGCGTCCTTGCCGATGCGGTTGTTCTCGTTGTCGATGATCAGTTCCAGCCGGCCCAGGACAGACTTGATGCGGTAGTCGTTCGAAATAATTTCCATAGCCTTGCCCCACTTACACTTTCTGCGACGTCAGGGAATCCTGATTTGTCACGGTCGTACCGGTATTGTCGTTTTCTGCCGACGGCGTTCCGAACGTCTTGCGCTCGAAGTCGTCGATCATGCTGAGTGCCTGCCGCTTGTCGTTGTCGCTCGTCTCGACGTGGTCGGCGCCGGTTCCCCGGGTCTTGGAAAGCTGCTCGTGGTACATCTTCGCTGCGATGCCGACGCCGCCGTCCTTGGCCATGGTGTTACCGAGCTGTTCGGCCATCATGCCCTTCCACATTTCACCGGCAGTACCCTTGCCGTAGAGCGTGTCGCTGTTTGGCAGGATGTTCTTGACGAAATTCTGGAGCACCATGGCCTCGAACTTCTGATAGGCGGCAGGCACCTTGCCCGTCGTCGATCGTTCGTTGGCATTGGCAAGACCCGCCTGCGTGCCGGCCTTGTTCAGAACGTCGACCGTCGACGCAAAGCCGTTTCCGGCTTCCGCAAGGCTGGTGGCGGCAAAGGCTGCGCGGTTGGCCTGAAGCTTGGCCTGCGCTGCCTGCAGGTCTGTCGGGTCGGCTGCTCTTACAACATCCAGGACCAAATCACTGGGGGGCGAAATAGCCACGTCACGTTCCTTTCGTATGAACTCGTGACGACTATGGTTTTTGAACCTTGCTGGAGGCTGGTGCGACGGCGGCAAATCGCTGATCGATGATATCGTAGACCGCATTGTCGTCGGATTCGCGCAATTCTGCGGCGCGGGCATCCATCATATGCTCCTCGAGCCGGTCCGCCTTGGTCCGCTCCTTCAGCACATTCATCTCGATAAGCGCCTGCATGCCCTCAAGCTGCTGGTCGCGCAGCGTCAGGCGACCCAGTCGCCAGGCATATTGCTGGGCAAAGGCCATATGCACCACATCGATCGAGCCGATGGCATCCACAACCTGGTCGATCGAGTGCCCGACCTCGGCGCGCACGCGCATGGCTTCCGCCAGCTCCTGCTCGGCCATCTGCTCCAGATGGCGCTGGACGGCCACGAGGCGCTTCAGTTTCTTGGATCGGCTCTGTTCCGCCATTTCGTGCCCTGCCCGCTAATGACCGTTGTAGACGCTGAGGAACGCATCGGAAAACTGGCTGATCATCGCCGCCAGACTGAGATAGAGCATGAAAAGTCCGCCCATCAGCAGATAGGGCGTAGAGATGAAGTAGACCGGGATCTGAGGTGCGAGCTTATTGATGAAGCCGATCGAAACCTGGAACATCAGGCCGTAGATCAGAAAAGGGCTGGCAAGCCGCAGCATGATGTAGGTGGTCGCCTGCAGGGTATCGGTAAAAGAGATCAGCGTCGCCTGCATCTCGATATGACCGCCGAAGGGGATCAGCGTGTAGGAATCGATAAGCGCGCGGAAAACGTAGTGGTGGAAATCCATGATGAAGAGGATCATCAGGCCGCAGAAGGTAATCACGCCGGAAATGGCGGTTTCGCTGCCGTCTTCCACCGGATCGGCACCGCCCGGAGACGTCAAACCGATCATCATGGCGATGATCGTCCCGGCGAACTGCAATCCCAGCGTATAGAGCCGGGCCATCATTCCATACATCACGCCGATCAGCGATTCGGTGGCGATCAGCATCACATATTGCGGCCCACCGAGTGAGGCCTTCGGATAGATAGTGTCCCACAGCACTGGCAGAACCGCCATCGACAGCGCCACCGCCAGCAGCACGCGAATCTGCTGCGGCACGCGGGCCGATGAGAACCCCGGGAGAACCATAACGCAGCCGCCGATGCGACAGAAGCACAAAAAGAGTGCGAGGACAGTCCCCTGAGGGTCTGTAATCATGAAATAGCGCCCAGAATCTTGATCTCGATTCCCTTGGCCAATTCCACATGCGACAGGACAGGCAGCGTCGCAAACAGGCGTTCGATGATCATGCGCACATAGGAGCGTGTTTCCGGCGACGTGACAAGTACGAAAGGCAAGCCCTTGTCCATGAATTCACGGATAACTCGCGTCGCCTGCTCGCTGAATTCCTCGAGATTGCGTGGATCGATGTCGAACTCGATGATTTCGCCCTTTGGATCGCGCTTCAATGCCTGGTGGAACACCAGATCCCATTTCGAGCCCAGCCGCAGGACGCGCAGCACACCATTGTCGGCAAGGTCGCCGCAGAGCTGCTGCGACATGCGGACCCGGACGTGCTCGACGATCTGCTCGGTCTTGCGCACATGCGGCGCCAGTTCGGCGACCGCTTCGAGGATGAGATGCAGGTTGCGGATGGACACGCGCTCGGCAAGCAGCAGCTTCAGCACGGCTTGCAGGCCCGAGTAGGACATGTGCGAGGAGCAGATCTCATCGGCGAGCTTCTTGTATTCCGGGTCGAGGCGATCGATCAGGATCTTGACGTCCTTGTAGGACAGCAGCGCCGGAAGGTTGTTCCGGATGACTTCGCTCATGTGGGTGAGCACCACCGAGACGTTGTCGATCGGCTGGAAGCCTTCGCGCTTGAGGTCTTCCGTGAAGGCTTCGAGGACCGAGACGGCCGGCATGCCGAAGGCTGGTTCGCGGATATCGTCGCCCGGAACGGTCGGCTTGCGGCCGGCGCCGGTGACCACCAGGACTTCGCCCACGCGCAGCAGGTTGGACGCGATGGTCGTGCCGTGGATTCGGATCTGGTAGGATTTGTCGGCAATGGAGATATCGTCGGTGACCTTGATCTCCGGAACCACGAAGCCGTATTGCGAGGCGAACTTCTTGCGCATCTTGCCGACGCGGAATGCCAGTTCCTGATGGGCGCCGAGCAGCCTTGTCGAGACGATCTTGCCGAGTGCCAGCTCGATCTCGGAGGTCTTGAGGACGTTCTTGACCGAATCCTTCTCGAGATCCTTGGACTGGCTGACCTTCTGTTCTTCGGCGTCGCGGCGGAGCTTGTTGAGAGCCTCTGCCTGGCGCGGGATGAACCAGGCGCCGGCGCCCATGATGCCGCCAAGTGTGATGAACGGAATGAACGGAAGTCCGGGCATGATAGCCAGCAGGCACATCATGCCGGCGGCAACGCCGAGCGCACGAGGATAGCCGCTCAGCTGGTTGACGACGGCCTGGTCGGTGGACCCTGACGTGCCGCCGCGCGAAACGAGCAGGCCGGCTGCAAGCGAGATGATCAGCGCCGGCATCTGCGCCACAAGGCCGTCACCGACCGAAAGCTTGACGAACACATCGGCCGCCTGGCCGATCGGCATGCCATGGCGGAAATAGCCGATGATGATGCCGCCGAAGATGTTGATCGAGGTGATGATCAGGCCGGCGACCGCATCGCCGCGCACGAACTTCGACGCACCGTCCATCGCGCCGAAGAAGGAACTCTCCTCTTCCAGCTCCTTGCGCCGGCGCTGTGCCTCTCGCTCGTCGATGAGGCCGGCCGAAAGGTCGGCGTCGATGGCCATCTGCTTGCCGGGAATGGCATCGAGGGTGAAGCGGGCGCCGACTTCAGCGATACGCGTTGCACCCTTGGTGATGACGATGAAGTTGATGGTGATGAGAATCAGGAAGACGATCAGTCCGATGACGAAGTCGCCGGACATGACGAGATTGGCGAAGCCTGCAATAACGCCGCCGGCCGCATAGTCGCCCTCGTAGCCATGGGCCAGGATCACGCGCGTCGTCGCGATATTCAGCGCCAGGCGGGTCATCGTGGCGATCAGAAGAATGGTCGGGAACGACGAGAATTCAAGCGGCTTCTGGATCCACAGCGCGACCATCAGGATGAGGACGGACAGCGCGATCGAGAAAGCCAGGCCCATGTCGATGAGGAACGGCGGGATCGGCAGGAACAGGATGCAGAGCATCGAGACGATGCCGACGGCAAATCCTACGTCGCGGAAACTCGGGGCGACTTTCGGCAGGGGCAGCGAAGGAGGTAACGCCATTCTTCAGGTCCGTCTCTTCATGAGAGGAGGCCGGCGGACGAACCGCTTGCCGTATTCTCCTGTCGAGTTACAGGATGAAGCTTGCGCGAGGATGGCTCACACGCCTGCAGCCCGATCTGGTCCGCTAGAAGCCAGACTGGATACGGGAAAAGACCAGATTAGTGAAAATGCCGATCTGCGAACCGACAAACGGCGCCGTGATGCCGATCGTCACGAAAACAGCGACAATCTTCGGCACGAACGTCAAGGTCGCTTCCTGAACCTGCGTCAGCGCTTGGACGAGCGCAATGACGATGCCGACGATCATCGCTGCGGCAACCGCCGGACCGGCCGATATCAGCACGGTCCAGATCGCCGCCTGAAAGATATCCAATGCATCGGCTTCGTTCATCTCGGCCAATTTCCTGTGTTCAAGGCACGCTCGCCAGCCGCGACCGCGCCAATATATTTTCGGTTTCAGTGGACCTCCACAGCAGGAGTGACTGAAGCCAGATCGAAAGCTCTATTTGGCTGTCGAAGCGGTGTCTGTCGTCGTGCTCGTGCCTGTCGGCTTCACCACTGTTCCGTCGGTGACACTGATTCCCGGCTGTATCAGGACCTTATCGCCGGCAGCGGTAATTGCAAGGATACCGTCCGAATAGACGCTGACTTCCTTGACGACGCCGGTTACCGTGGCATCGGCGCTGACGATCGTCTTGCCGACGTAGCTTGCCGCCTGGGACAGCATCTGGTTCGACAGGACAGTTTCCAGATGGGCGTTCGTCTTGATCTGCTGTTCCACCTGCGAGAAGCTGGCGAGCTGCGAGATCTGCGCGCTGGCGTCCATCGGTGACGTCGGATCCTGCGTCTTCATCTGGGCAATCAGCAGCTGAAGGAAGTCGTTGTAGTTCAGCGATGCGCTTGCCGCCGCAGTCGTCGCGTTGGTTGCTGCGGCGCTGCTTGTCCCCGTGGCGGTAGCAGTTGCCGTGGCCCCCGTCGCGGTAGCACCTGCGACGGTGCTGACTGGTGTTACCGCCATGGTGCGATTTCCCGGCGGATCTGCTCGATGGTGGCAGCCGGCATTTCCGGGCTGTTGAGGATGCTGTCTTCAACGACGTAGAGGCCGCGGATAGACTTCAGTGCATCGAATGCCTTGCCGGTCGCGACCAGCCCGTCGATGCGCTTCAGTTCGGCCAGGACTTCTTCATTCTTGAAGCAGCTGAGCAGCATGACGATCGACTTGCGGAACAGCACCGTCGACTGATCCTTGCCTTCCGGATTGATCAGGATCATCTGGGCGATGAAATAGAGCTGGCGCAATGGAGTCGTTGCGTCCTCGGGCTGGAGAACGTGGTTTTCCAGGAGGAATGTCACGTCGTTCAGGAATTCGAGAGCGACCTTGCGGTCGACGCGCAGCACGGCTCCGTTGATGAAGATCCGTTCGCCGGCTTTAAGCGATATGCGAAGTGTACTTTTCATTTAAGTCCATCCCTGATGATGGTTGTGACGTCGATGATGCCCTGGTAGTTTGTCGACTTCCGTCGCCTTATCCTGTCGCATTCCTTCAAGATCCAGATGGCGATAGAGATAAGGTTGGCACGCAGGGTGACATCAAGCTGATTTTCGGGGTTCTTGAGATCCTCGATGAAGGCAACCCAGACACGTCTTGTGTAAAAAAGTGCCTCGATCGATTCTCGACCGTATTTTTCTTTTTGCATCGCAGCCGTCAGAAGAGCGACCGACCGATCAAGGACCTGGCGTTCCCGCTCCTTTGCGTCGGCCACTGCGTCCTGCATGATTTCTGCATATGAGAACTGATACATTCATGCATCCTTCCTGGTCATTACGCCCCTTTGATCATCAAAGGTAATTTACGAGACTCAACTGCTGAATTTTCGAGACGATGGTGTAGGCAGTCTGCAGCTGGGTTTCCAAACTGTTGACCTTGGTAGATGCCTCGTACGGATCGACGCCCTGAAGGTCGACGATCCGGTTGTTTATGATGTCCTTCTGGGCACTGATGGCATCGTTCGCCTTGGTGACCCGGGACTGCGACAGGCCAAGCTGGCTGGCCTGCGCATTCATGCCGTCGATGCCTTGGCGGGCGAAGCTGATGGCGTTCGTCGTCACCGCGTTTAGCGCCGCCTTGCTGATATCGGTTCCCATCAGCGCCTTGGCGACCGTGGCCGACAGCGCCATGTAACGCATGCCGGAAGCGTTGCTGTTGGTCGACGTCTCGATCACTTCGGAGTTGTTGATCCGGCTTGTCATGTTCTGGTCGGAAGCACTCGACCAGCTGCTCCAGTTCGGGGCCGGCGACGTGTCGTCCAAGAACATCGGCTGCACCTTGGTGCTGATGAAATCGTTCATCTGGTCGGCAGTCAGGTCGCTCTTGGAAGTCACCGGTGGCGACTGGGCCGCCATGTAATCTGTCAGTGCCGACTGTATTGCTGCCGTTGCGGCCGTGGTCTGGTCGGTCACAGGCTGGACGTCGGTATTGGTACCCGCAAAGATGTACTGGCCGTTCAGCTGCGTGTTTGCGTCGGCGACGAAGGAGGAGATCGTCGATGTCGCCGTGGTCTGGGACAGCGCGATGCTGCTTGCATCCTGATTGCCCTGCAAGGCTACCAGCTGATCTAGGAACGTCTGTGACTGGCTCGTCATATCCGCAAGCCCGCTTTGCGTCGCGGTCATGCGCGCCGCCGCCGTGGAATTGCTGGCCGTAAGCGAGTCGAGACGGGAAACGTCGCGCGTCATGTCGATGCTCTGCGAGATGTTGCCACCCAGCGATACGCCCATGTCGGCGTAGACGCCAGTCGTTGCCTCCAGAGAGGCCTTGGTCATCTCGTTCTGCGACTGCTTTATCGTCAGCCGCATGGCGTTCTGAATGGCACTGCTTGAGATGGCGGAGAGTTTCATGGCTTAACCCGTCAGTTCAGTTGAAGGAGGGCAGTGAGCATATCGTTGACCGCGCTCAGGATTTTTGTGCCGGCCTTGTAGGATTGCTCGATGTCCATCATCAAAGTGAGTTCTTCGTCGAGGTTGACCCCCGTTCCGTTCGAATAGGCTTCCGTCGAGCGAGACGAGGAAGCTGCCGTATTTTCAGCTGCGGTCGATGCGGCGCTGCGTTCGCTTTCCACCCAGCCAACCGAGTTCGATGCAAAATCCATGATGCTGGAGTTGCTGTCGACACCGGCGCTCGGATCGAAGTCTATGGCCGTGCCCATTGCCGTGTCGTAGGCATCCAGCTGCGTGGAATAGCCTGCGTCGCCGGAAGTATTGTTGACGTAGTCGGTACCGTTGATACCACCATCGCGCAGAAGGTTCGGGTTTCCGTCCGCAGAGGTAATGACCGCCGGATTGACGGTGATCGAGGCCGCCATGCCGTCGATGACGGTGGCAGACGTGGGCGTGTCGCCCGGATTGCCGCCGGAGTCCGTATAAGTGAACAGGCCGGGGAGCTTGGAACCGTCCGTCGTGTTGGTCTCGGAGAACATCGTGACCAGGCCGCGGCCGATCTCGTCCAGCTGCTTCTGATAGGTCGGCGCCTCGACGTCGCGGATCTGAAGCAGCGCCTGCAGCGTACCCTTGGCCGTGGTGTTGGCGCCACTTCCCGGTGCGAGGGCAACGCCGTCGATATAAACGCTGTTGCCGGTGCTGCTGGCCGAATAGCCATTGGTCGGGGTGAAGGTGACTGCCCGGGGAAGTGTTTCAAACAGGGTCGCGCCGTCAGACGTATACAGTGCCATGTCGCCGTTGGCGCGGTTGACCGTCTTGACCCCGACTATGGAAGAGATCTGCTTGAGGACCGCATCGCGCTGGTCGAGCGCATTGCTGGCGTCTGCACCCGATCCTGTCGCCGTCTTGACGGCATCGTTGGCGGTCTGGAATTGGCCGAGCAATGAGTTCAGCGTACCGACGGTGGTAGCGATTTCCTTGTCGGCGTTGGTGCGGATGGTCTGCACCGATGCTGTCGACTGGTTCAGCGAATTGGCAACGTCCTGGGCCGCCGTTACAGCCGCCTGCGCTGTCGTGTTGCTGTTCGGGGCCGCAGCATAAGCCTGGAGAGCCTCTCGGAAATTGGCAAGGTAGGTCGACGGCGCTGTCTCGCTGTCGTTGCCGCCGATCGTCGACTGGATGTCGCCGAGGCCGGTCAGAAGCCGCTGCTGGGCGGCATCTGCCGAGGTTGACGCGAGCAGCTGGCGCTGAAGCGAAGGTTCTGCCGAGCGGGCAATCTGTACCACCGTCGCACCGTCGGCGGAGATGGTAGTCATCGCCTGACGTCGGGTGTAATCCGCGTTGCTGGAGTTGGCGATGTTGTTCGACACGACGGCGCTTTGCTTGCCCGTGTTGTTGAAGATCGCCTGCGCGGTATTGAGTGCCTGGGTGAGTGTCATGCTCGGCAGTACCTTAATTTATTATCGGACGAGGTTCACAAGAACGTCCATCAGATCCGAACCGGTCTGAAACACCTTGGAATTCGCCGTATAGCTTTTCTGTGCCTGGATCATCGTCGTCAGTTCGCCGGCGAGATCGACATTGGATTCTTCCAACGCACCTGCCTGGATGTAGCCAAGACCGCTCGACTGCGGGAAACCGGTAACCGTGACGCCTGACTGTCCATTGGCGGAGTAAACGTTGCCGCTGAGAACCGTCAGATTGTCCGGGCTCGCGACATTGGCCAGCGGAATGCGATACAGCGGCTTGCTGGTGCCGTCTGCATATTGCGCCGTTACGGTGCCATCGGTGCCGACGGTGACCTTGTTGACTGCGCTCGGTGCCTGACCGTCTGCCTTGCCGGTCGCGCCGAAAGAGGCCGCGAGCTGCGAGAAGCCGGAGATGTCGACAGCGATGTCTTGTGTACCACTGACAGCATTCGGGTCGCTGATGGCAAGCGTACCACCACTGGTAATCTTGCCGCTGGAATCGAAGACCAACGTCCCGGAGCCGACTGCTGCAGATGAATACGGAAAGGATGACGTGCCGCCGGTGGCGGCATCGGAGCCGCGATAGACCGAGACGTCCCAGGTATCAGCCGCCGTCTTCGTGTAGTAGAAGTCGTACTGCACCTTGTTGCCCTGGGTATCGTAGGCAATCAGCGAAGTCTTCTTGGTATCGGTTGTCACCGGAGCAGTGTTGCTTGCGGGCAAGTTGCCGGTGGCGACTGCGGCTGTCGAATCGAGATTGCCGGAGAACGAAGCTGTGGTCGATGCGACAGCCGTCAGGCCCTGCGATTCCGTATTGATCGGCACGAGACCATCAAAGCCGTTGACGACCACCGACGGCGAACCGGAGCCGTAGGAATAACCCATAAGGCTATAGCCCGCAGCATTGACCAGGTTGCCGTTTGCATCCGGCGAAAAGTCACCGGCGCGTGTCAGGTAAGGGGTTCCGGCCGCATCCTGGACGACGAAAAATCCTTCGCCCTGGATGGCCAAGTCCGTCGTGGACGAGGTGTAGGAGAGACCGCCCTGCTGTGAAATCGCATACTGTACCGAGGTGGCAACACCACCGGAACTGTAAGTGCCGGCCGTGGTCGGCAGGACGAGCGATGAAAAGCTTGTCGACGAGGACTTGTAGCCCGTCGTTGCCGAATTGGCGATGTTGTCGGAGACCGTGCTCAAGCGGTTTGCTTGGGCATTCATCCCCGAAACCGCCGTCTTCATGCTACCGAAAAGACTCATCTGAAATCCTCGTTTTCCCGTTATCGCAAGACTAATCAATGGGCCTTGCGTGAAGCTGTCTGGTGGGGAGAGGAAAAGCAGATCATCATGAGGCGGCTTTTCGGGTAGTTCAAAATCGACTGGAAATCATTCCCAGTCGAAGCCGCAGGCTTAGCTCCAGTCGATGCAGTAGCCAAGGAAACGCTTGGAATCGACTGGGTCGAAGCCGAGCTTCTTGCGCAGCTTCTTGCGCAGCTTGGAGATATGGCTTTCAACGACGTTCTCTTCGACTTCCTCGTCGAAGATGCCGTAGATCGCGTTGAAGATCTGCGTCTTGGTGACGCGACGTCCGCGGTTGGAAATCAGATATTCCAGGATGCGGCGCTCGCGGCGCGGCAGGGCGAAGACTTCGCCATGCACTTCCGGATCGCGACCATCGGAGAAAACCCGGATGCCACCGACGTCAGTGAAATTAGCGACTGCCTTCAGGCGACGGCGGATGGCCGCTGCCCGTGCCAGGATTTCGCGAGGGTGCACCGGCTTACGGACGACATCGTCGACACCACAATCAAAAAGTGCAAGCGTCGCTTCAAGCGAGGGGTGATCGCTGACCGCGATGACCGGCGCAAGTGTCCGATCGCGGATCGCCCGGGGAAGCTGATGTACATGCTCGCCCTGGCCGATGAGGAAGGCCTCGACTGCCGCGATATCGCTATCTGCCGCCGTCTGGACCCACTCGCCAAACTCCTTGGGGTCGAACCCCGTTGAAGGAATTCCCTCTCGCCCAAAGAGAGATGTGTAGCCGTCTTTAACAAGTCCGCGTTCGTCAACCACTACGATCATTCGCCGCCTCCGAATCAGTTGTGGATGTTTCCAATGTCGCTATGGGTACGAATCGAGCGAATCGCGAACAACTGTGGGAAGTGAGTGGCGAGAGTTAATAATTGCTTAAGTTTCACGCCCCGATTTGAACCATATCTAGTGGGTGGCGCATCATTTTAACACAAGAAAGCGGTGGAAAAATTAATACATTTTGAAGACGGCTATTGCCATGCCTTTTTCGTTCACGTTCTCGCCATATTGAGAAGCGCTAAAATGTGGCATTAATACAACTTTATCGGGGGTCATTCCCGGCAAAATGTGGCTGCGTTAGGCGTCCATTTTCCGTAACCGGTGGCGACGAGATTGGCGATCACCCGACAGACGTAAACCTTCTGCGCCGGGTTGTTGTTCGGACCAGCATGATAGCGCGCCACCGCCATCGTCCAGGTCTCGTGCTTGTCGTGCAAAACGCTCAAAAACTTGGCCGCATATTCGACATTGCTGTGGGGATCGAACATCGCCTCGACCGACGCGAAGTTCTCGCCATGAAAGTATTGGTTGATCTGCATACAACCAATATCGATCAATTTGGCACCGCTCTGATGCGCTTGCGCGAAGAGCTGCAGTGCCGCATTTTCAGATGCCGGGAAGAATGGCTTGCCTTCGATATTCATGGCGAAGGGGTAGAGAGAGCCCTTGCGCCCCGTTTCGGTCAACCCGACCGAGTAGAGTATGCCTTCGGGAATTCCGTATTTCAGCGCCGCCGCCTGGATTTCCCGCTCGCACATTCCTTCCGTGGTGGAAGCGCTGGCGTCAGAGATAGACGCCCCCGGCACGAGCCCGCTGAGCACCGCCAGCAACGCTATCGTCCGTACCCACGTTGCCTGCGCGCGAGATACCATCTTGATCACCGGCCTGTCGTCCTGAATTGTGTCTGCGAGCCTGGCCATCGCTGCCCTGCCCCTGGCTTGTGCCGGGTTGTTGCTGCTGCTGGCCCTGGGGGCTCTGCTGGTTGTTGCTCGATGTGTCCGGCGCGGTATAGGTCACGGTCATGCGATCGACGCTATAGCCCTGCTGGCGCAATGAATCGATCATCGCGCTCTGGTCGTTGCTGAGCTGCCGGTAGGCCTCGGCGGAATGGACCTTGAGATCGACGGAAAGCTGCTCGCCCGAAAGCCGCATGGTCGCGGTGACGATCCCGAGATTATCCGGATTCATCTGAATTTTCAGAGTGTTCATGACTTTGCTGGCACTTGTTGTCGCCGATGCTCCGGTCAGCGCCGCATTGGGCTGCATGGCCGCTGCCCAGTCCTTGTTGCCCGTCAGCGAATTGGCAACCAGTGCCGAATTCGAGCCATCGGCGAGGCCGACGAAGCGTCGGGAGTCGAGGACAGTGACGGTGGCCCCGGTATCGCTACCTGCCGATTTGATGTCGAGCTGAGGCGTATCGTCCGCATTCCGGCTCGCTGAGAGATCCAGCGACTGTACCTTGCCACTCGCCCGATCGACGTTGAACGTTACGGGGGCGTCACCGTCGGTAGATGTGCCGGCAACGGCATTGCCCTGGCCAGCGCTGCCCATTGACGGCGCCAGCATGGCCATGCCCACGGCAACGGCGTCGCCGCTGTCGTCCGCGGCGTCGGCCGGAAGCGCATTTGCAACAGAGGCCGCGCCGGGATCGATCTTGCCATTGCCGGTGTGGAGCTGCCCGGCTGCGGCAAGGACGCTGGCGGAGGTCTGCGCGGGGATGGCAGCGGCCGACAAACCGGCTCCGAGCAGCGACAGCACGTCAGCCACCGCGCCGCTGGCGACACTGGCGTCTGATGCATTGGCATCACCGTCCTTGCTATCGTCGGCGGCAGCGCCGCTTTTGCTGCCCTTGACGCCGGGAAGATCGCCTTTGACGGGTGTGGCGGGCTCGCCTGTCGCCGCGCCGGCAACGACATCGGCCAGCTGCTGGGCGATATCGGCGGCTGGCAATTTCACCGCAGCACCATCATCTGCAGGGACGACAAGAGCGAGGGCAGCGGGCACGGCCACCGGGGCAGCGGGCAGCGAAACGAGGGGGGCGCCGGGCACGGGTGGCGCGACCGGAGGTACGGGAAGCAACGTGCCGTCGCCGACTGGCGCCGGGGTGGCCGACCCAGTGGCCGAGTTGCTGGCTTGAAGCAGGGTATCGCCTGTCGCCTTGCCGGTATCGGGCTCAGAAGCGGTCGTGTCGACCGAACTTGTATCGGCGGCGCTGCGCTTAGACGCGGCATTCGCGTCCGTGCTGTTTCCGGAGCTGCTGAGCGCATCCTGGAACCCCTGGGAATCGCTACCCGAGCCCTTGCTCCGGCTGCTGCTTTTTGAAAGAGAAACGACATCAGACCCGGCGGAAGCGCTGGTGATACCGATACCGGCCATGGTCAATTGCCTTCCTGCTTCAAAAGTCCGTCAAGCGCGTCGAGCTTCGATTGGCTTGATGTCACGAATGTGGTGAACGAAGAGTCGGCATCCTGCCCCCCTCCATCATGGGGTTGAGCCGCGCTTGCGGCGGCTCCTTGCCCGACAGCCGCCGCAGCGGGACTTTTCGTCCCTAGCGTCTCGACGCTTGCGGCTCCATCGTGTCGGGTCTCTCCGTTAGCAGGCTTAGTGAGTGAAGCTTGCGTCAAGCTTTGCGGCTCGGGAAGCCGCGTCACCGCGTCGGCGACCGTCTTCGCAGCGTCGCGCAGCGCCCGGTCCCTGGCGTTCAACTCGCCCTCTGGAATTTCGTTGATATCGTGGGCCGCGGCGTCAGCCTTGTCCGTCGAGACATTGGCGACGCCACCGTAGAAGTTGGCAAGCTGGTTGAACGAGTCGCTGCCATCGCTCGGAATAGCCGCCGCCTGGGCCGATGCCATCCGGGCGAGATCGTTCTTGCCGGCAATCGTCGCGCTCCTGGCGATACGAAGATAGACCTCACGCTTTCGCGCCCCGTCCATGAACGAGAGGATATCGATTATGTCCTCCGGCTTTATCTCGGTGTTGTGATCGACCACGAGCTTTACGAAGAGATCGGCAAACTGGCTGGCATAGGGCGAATGCAGGAAGCGGCGGGCGTAGAGTTGCGAGTAGGTGAGGCTTTGCGGAACCATCTTTGCCTCGGTCGACAAAGCCATCGAGCGCCTGAGGGCCGCCTCTTCGACAATCGTCCCGGGGCTCGTCAGGCGCGCCCAGTCGTAGAGCTTAAGGGCAGCCTTCGGGTCTTTGGCGCTCATGACATTGGCTGCGACCAGCGACAGGTAAGGACCGATCTTCTTGTCGCGATATTCCTTGGCCGTGTCGGCCAGCGTCTTGACGATGAGCAAGCCTTTGCCACTCAGGTATTTGCGCAGGACATCTGCGACGCGATTGTCGAAATGACCGTCGACATCGCGTGCCATCAGGAATTCCAGAGTGTCCGGATTACCGCCGCTCATCGTATACACCAGCGCCGCGTCGACATTGCGGACATCGTCGAAGACGGACCTGTCGGCAGATCGCAGGCGATCGTCGATGGTCGACAGCATGAAGCGCTGCATCTCCTCGGCAGAGTGATCGCCGAGCACGACGGAATCCTGCACAAACTGCAGGGATCTCAGCATCTTGTAGGGTGCCAGGTCCTTGTCGTCGGCATGCCCTACTCCCGGCGAAAACGCGCCGAGAGCCAGGGTGAGCGTCAGCCCGTATCGATGCTTCCTGCGCGCCATGAACTATCCCTGGCTCCCCTGAACCAGGATCTCGATACGACGATTGGCGTTGTTGAACGGGTCCTCGGGCATCTTCAGGCGACGGTCCGCGAAGCCAGAGACCTGCGAAATGCGTTTCTCATCGAGGCCGCCGTGGACGAGCATGTAATAGGCGCTCTGGGCGCGGTCCAGCGACAGGCGCCAGTTGTCGCTCTCACCAGCCTTGTACTGCCGTCCGTCGGTGTGTCCGCGCAGCACGATGGCGCCGGGCCGGTCAGCGAGTATCTTGCCGATCTTCGCCATTGCCAGAACCATCTCCTTGCGCGGCACGGCTGAGCCGATGTTGAACATCGGGTCGTTGCTCTGGTCCGAAATGGTTACCAGCAACCCGCCCTCGGCAGGGGTGACGATCAGACCTTCGGCGAGTTTCCCGGCGACGCCACCGATTTCCTTCTGGATGGTCGCCTGCAGCGCCTTGGCGTCTTGCTTCTCGGCGGCGGTCGATACTGGCTTTGCCGCATCGGCAGCCTTTTCCGCGGCGGTCTCCGCAGCCTGCGCGGCATCGGCGGCTGCTTTCTCGGCAGCATCCATCGGCTTCTGCATACCCTCGGGCATCTTTTCAGGGATCGGCGGATTGTCGGGCGGCGGTTGCTGCGCCTGATCGCTGGCAGAGGCCTGCGTCTCGGGTGTCTGCGGCTTGTCGGATACCGGACCGTTGTCGGACGCGGTGGCCTTTGCCATGGCAACGACCTCGCCCTTCGGCTCGTCGTCCGTCTTGCTGGCTTCACCGCCGTCCGGTTTGGAGCTAGGAGTAACCTTTACCTGCTTCGTCCAGAAATCGGGATCGAAGGGATCCCGGTAGGCCTTGCCGCCGTCGGCGCCGGTTGCCGGACCGGAGGTGCTGGCACCGCCTTCGCCCTTGGCGCTGACATTGGCCTGCTGACCTACCTCCTGGGCGATTTCCGACAGAACCGAATAGGGGTTCTCGAAAAAATCGGCTTCGGAATAGTTGGTCTGGTCGCCGGCCGTCGACGTCTGGTCCTCGCCGGAAGCGGCCGAGGCGCCATTCGTCTGCTGGTCGGAATTTTCCTTGGATTTTTCCTGCTTCTGCTCGCCTTCCGCAGCGTCTACCGGCTTTTTCAGGCCTTTTTCGGTAGGCTTGGTATCGGCAAGCTTGATGGGATTGAAGTAGGACGCAACGGAGGCCTTGGTTTCCGCATTCGATGCATTGACCAGCCACATCACCAGGAAGAAGGCCATCAGAGCGGTCATGAAGTCGGCATAAGCGATCTTCCAGGCGCCGCCGTGGCCACCCTCGTGGTCGCCGCCGCCGTGCCGCTTGATGATGATGATTTCGTTCTTGCCGTTGTGGTGATTTTCAGCGTCGCTCATGAAAGGACGTTCCTCAGGCTATCGGCCCAGGCCGACATGCGGGTCACGAGCACGGCGTCGCCAATGGTAACGCAGAGGTCGACGTCCTGCGCCTCGACGAAGGTCAGAAGCACGCCGTCCGGATCGATCTTGGCGGCAAGGCTGTCGAACATGACGCGCCGTCCACTAACGGCAATCGGGCCCACAGCGCCGTCGAGAACCGCCGCCGTGACGCGGCCTGCGAGTTCGTCGATTGCCTTCTGCGTGAGCGTTTCGGTGAGGATCGGCGATAGCGCGCGGGCAACCTCGGCACTGACGGCGAGACCGATTGCAGTCGCCATCTGCTGGAAATTCTCGGCGATGCGCTCCACCGCTTCGGTTTCAAATTTCTGTTTCAGTTCTTCCAGCGCCGCTTCATGGGCGAGCATGATCGCGTCCAGTTCCTCCTGGTGCGCCTCGGACAACGAAAGCGTGGCTGCCTCATGCCCTTCGGCATAGGCTTCGCGACGCTCGGCCGCGAGATCGACTATCGGTAGCTCTTCCGGCTCCGGAAAGACCATGGTGTCTTCGAACGGCATGCTTCTGAGCACCGGCGCAGGGGGTGCTGCCGGGGCCGGCTGCTCCGCACCGAAGTCCTTCAGGTAACGCGATAGCATCCGGGTCATGATGCCACCCTGAATGCTTGCTGGAAAATCGCCTTCAGACGTGCGGCGGCTGGCGCCGTCGGTGGGACTTTGGTGTTCAACACGTTGATCATTCCGCTTCCGGTTCCGTCAAGCGACTGCAAATTCCGTCCGGCACGCCCAGTCGTTCGACCGACAGGTTCGTACCCGATGACGGGAAAGTAGGAGTTCAAACTTGTGCGAAGGTGAATGATGCCACCCGGCCCGTTCGATCGACCCTCAGCCGTTCTGCAGCAAGACCAGGATCTTGCTGGCCATCGTGTTTGCAATGGAAAGCGACTGGACGCCCAGTTGCTGGGCTGTCGTCAGAGACGTGACGCGCGCCGAGGCCTCTTCCATGTTGGTATCCACGAGGTCGCCGACACTGGTGTCGATGGCGTCCTGAAGACCCGCAACGAAGGTCGTCTGGCTGTCGATGCGCGCCTTAGTGACGCCCATGTTCGATGCCGCAGACGTTGCTGCCGTCAGCAGCGAATGCGTGACATTGAGCATGTCGGTCACCTGGCCGGACGTCGTGGCGGCGCTCAGCGAGATTTCCGTGCCTCCAGACGTCCCTATCGAGCCTGCCGGCGCCAGAAGATAGTAATTGCGCGCCGTGCCTGTGCCGTCGGAAGCGATGCTGTTGGCATCGACGGTCTTGGTGAGCAAGCCGCGGCTGGGATCAGCCGTGTCGATCATCAGGGACTGCGAGGAATCGTAGTCGATCGTGTTGAGCGTGACCTGGCCTGAGGTACCTCGAACGAAATTGCTGATGACCGACTGGCTCGTGTCGGCGACCCCTTGCGAATTGTACAGCCAGTTCGAACCGGCAAAGGACGCGGATTCGACGGTGGATTGCAACTGCGCCTTGAGTGCCTGGATATCCGTATTGAGCTTGTCCTTGTCGACACCCGTCTCGCTCGCGCTGACGAGCTTTGCCTGGATCTCCGTCAGCACGTCGATCACCGAGGTCATCGCCGTGTAGGCGGTGTCGACCTTGCTGGCGCCAAGCGACATCGCGTCGCCGATGGTCTTAAGGCTCGAGCTGTCCGACTTCATCGTCATGGACATCGACCAGTAGGACGGATCGTCAGCGGCAGAGCCGATACGGTAGCCGGACGACACCTGCTGCTGGGCCGTGCTCAGGTCCTTGTTGACACCGCGCAAGACAGTGAGTGCGCCAAGCGCAAAAGCGTTCGTGGTCAAGCTGCTCATGGAATGATGCCCGCGATGTGTGTGAAGGTGCCAGGCCGGGCTGACCGGCGGCGACTTTTCGGCTTCATGCCAGCCTGCGCGGATGTTCTCCGGCTTGGCCTGTCGCTTGCAACAAACTGCTGCGTATTATCATTAACAAGCGATGAAGCCACGCGGCAAGCGCTAAATCGACCTTAGCAATTGCCGCGCAAGCTACACTCAAGGCTTGGCCTCTGAGACCGCCGGATGGCGGGCCGTTATTTGAACAGCGACAGGACGTTCTGGGCGCTGCTGTTGGCGATGGACAGGGACTGGATGGCGAGCTGCTGCTGGGTTTGCAGGGCAGTCAGCTTGCTCGATTCCTCTTCCATATTGGCATCGACGAGCTTGCCGACGCCGGCATCGATCGTGTCGCCCAGCGCCGAGACAAAGTTCGTCTGCAGATCAATGCGATTGGCAAGCGAGCCCAGTTGCGATGCCGCTGTGGTCATCGCCTGCAGCGCTGATTCGACCATGGTCAGGGCCTTGTCGACCTGTCCGGAGGTCATGCCCTTGATATCGAGGCTGTAGACAGAAAATGTCGTCGCGCCAAAAAGGGAGCCGCTGCCGATGATGCCGCTGGAGGTGTTGACCTCTCCGTAGGCGTTGGAGCCGAACAGGACATTGCCCTGCGAGCTGGCATTGAAGCGATAGCTGGTGCTGTTGACCGCGACACCGCCGGTGCTGGTGCGCACGAACGACGATACGACCGAGGCTGAGGCACCGTCTGAAGCGATCATCCAGTTCTGGCCGGAGAAGGACGCGGACTCGGCAACGCTTTCCAATTGCTGCTGGAGCTGGGAGATTTCTTCCTGGACATCCTTCTTGTCGACGCTGCCTTCCTTGGCGGTGACGAGCTTGTTCTTGATGTTCTGGACCACCTCGATGGCGCTATCCATAGCCGTGTAGGCTGTATCGACTTTCGCGGCGCCAAGGCCAAGGGCGTCGGAGACAGCTGAAAGGGCGCTGTTGTCGGAGCGCATCGTGGTCGCAATCGACCAGTAGGCCGCATTGTCCGAAGCCTTGCCGACGCGATATCCGGAAGATACCCGGCTCTGCGTGTCCTGCAGGTTGGTATTGATGCTGCGCAGTGTCTGCAATGCAGACATGGCTGGAACGTTGGTAAGAATGCTGGTCATGTCGAGGTGCCCCTTGATCGGCGTGAATTAGAAGGGACATTCCGGAAGGGCCGGGAACGGAGACCGGCGTCATGCCTGTTAACAGACCATTAGGACAGGTTAACCAACCGTTGCGTTAGCTCGAGATGACACAAATTTGGTTAACAGATCGTTAACTCTGGCCTTTTTTATGTATCGTAAAAATAAAACCGCGCCCCTTGGGGCGCGGCTCAGTGATTGGCTTATGTAGTAAGGCGTACGCTTACTTGAACAGCGACAGGATGTTCTGCGAAGAGGAGTTGGCAATCGACAGCGACTGGACCGCCAGCTGCTGCTGCGTCTGCAGCGCCGAGAGCTTGCTCGATTCCTGTTCCATGTTGGCATCGACGAGCTTGCCGACACCCGAGGTGATGGCATCGCTCAGCGACGAGGCGAACGTCGTCTGGAGGTCGATACGGCTGGACAGCGAACCGAGCTGGGCAGCAGCAGTGGTCATGGCCTGCAGGGCAGATTCCACCATGTTCATCGAGCTGTCGATGCCGGAACCCGTCATGCCGCGGATATCGAGGCTGTAAACGGAGAAGTCCGAGGAGCCGATGTGTTCGGTCGTGCCCAGAATGCCGGAGCTGGTTTCGGCTTCGCCGCTACTGTTGACGCCGAACAACACGTTGCCCTGCGACCCTGTGTTGAACGAGTAGGAGGACTCTGTGACAGCGACGCCGCCCGAACCGTTGCGCACGAAGGAGGAGACGACCGAAGCAGAACCGCCGGAGGCGGCAACAACCCAGTTTGCACCGTTGAAGGAGGCCGACTCGGCAACGCTCTTCAGTTGGGCCTGGAGCTGACCGAGTTCTTCCTGGACCTTGGCCTTGTCGACACTGCCTTCCTTGGCGGTGACGAGCTTGTTCTTGATCTGGCCGACGATGTCGATGGCGCTATCCATCGCCGTGTAGGCCGTGTCGACCTTTGCAGCACCCAGACCGAGGGCGTCCGATACTGCGCCGATCGCGCCGATATCCGACTTCATTGTGGTTGCAATCGACCAATAGGCTGCGTTCTGGGAAGCGTTGGAAATACGCAGGCCCGAAGAGACAGCGCTCTGGGTCGACTGGAGACTGCTGTTGATTCCACGCAATGTGGAAAGGGCTGCCATCGCAGCATTATTGGTGTTGATGCTCGTCATAAGATTTTTGCCCCTTGGCGGCGTGATTAAAAGGGACATTCCGGGTCTGTGCCGGAAACAGCTTTCAGCATCATGCCTAGCAACCCAAATCGCAGAGGTTAACTTGCCGTTTCAATGACCCTAGATGACACCATCATGGTTAATGAAAACTGAACACCTGATGAAAATTTAGATAAAAAAACCGCGCCTTAGCGGGGCGCGGTTAACCTATTTTTAAGAGTTCGACCAGCGGCCGAAGCTTTTACCCTGCGGCGCTTAACGGAAGAGCGACAGGATGCTCTGCGACGAGGAGTTGGCGATCGACAGCGACTGGACGGCCAGCTGCTGCTGCGTCTGCAGGGCAGACAACTTGCTCGATTCCTGTTCCATGTTGGCATCGACCAGCTTGCCAACACCCGAGGTGATGGAGTCGCTGAGCGAAGAGGCAAACGATGTCTGCAGATCGATGCGGCTCGACAGCGAACCCAGCTGTGCAGCAGCACTCGTCATGGCAGACAGAGCAGCTTCAACCATGTTCATGGCGCTATCGATGCCGGCGCCTGTCATGCCCTTGATGTCAAGGCTGTAGACCGAGAAGCTCGACGAGCCGATTGTCTCGGCGGAGCCGAGGATACCGGTGGTCAGGTTGGCACCGCCGGAGCCGTCGGAGCCGAACAGGACGTTGCCCTGCGAGCTGGCGTCGAAGGCAAAGGCCGACGTGGTGACGGAAACGCCGCCGGAAGCATTACGAACGAAGGAAGACACGACCGAAGCGGAACCGCCGGAAGCTGCAACGACCCAGTTTTCGCCGTTGAACGAAGCAGACGTGGCAACGCTCTTCAGCTGCGCCTGCAGCTGGGTGAGTTCGCCCTGGACCTTGGACTTGTCGACGCTGCCTTCCTTGGCAGTGACGAGCTTGTCCTTGATCTGGCTGACGATGGAGATCGAGCTGTCCATGGCAGTATAGGCTGTGTCGACCTTGGCAGCACCGAGGCCGAGGGCGTCGGATACGGCACCGAGGGCGCCGACGTCGGACTTCATCGTGGTAGCGACCGACCAATAGGTAGCGTTGTCGGCAGCCTTGGAAATGCGCAGGCCTGTCGAAACGGCGGTCTGCGTGTTCGTCAAATTGGCATTGACATTGCGCAGTGTCTGCAGAGCGGACATTGCTGCATTGTTGGTGTTGATGCTCGTCATAGGATTCATTGCCCCTTTGGCACTGGTTAATAGAAGGGACATTCCGGGTCAGGGCCGGAAACGGCATCCAGCATCATGCCTGTTAACCTTTAATGTTAGGGTTAACTCACCGTTTCATAGGCCTAGATGACACCAATACAGTTAAGGAAAGAAGAACGTCAAAGAAGAAATAGATTAAAAAAACCGCGCCTTAGAGAGGCGCGGTTAATTCTTTGTTTAGGAAGGTTTACCGATCGCGAACGATCGGTATTTTTAGCCTTAACGGAAGAGCGACAGGATGCTCTGCGACGAGGAGTTAGCGATCGACAGCGACTGGATGGCCAGCTGCTGCTGTGTCTGCAGGGCAGACAGCTTGCTCGATTCTTCTTCCATGTTGGCGTCGACCAGCTTGCCAACACCCGAGGTGATGGCGTCGCTCAGCGACGATGCAAACGTCGTCTGCAGGTCGATACGGCTGGACAGCGAACCCAGCTGTGCAGCAGCGCTTGTCATCGACGACAGAGCTGTTTCCACCATGTTCATGGCGCTGTCGATCTGGCCGCCGGTCATGCCGGAGATATCGAGGCTGGCGACCGAGAAGTTGCCGGCGCTGGTGTCCTTGGTGCCGAGAATGCCCGACGTCAGATCGATGCTGCCACCGCTCGAACCGAACAGAACGTTGCCCTTTGCACCTGCGTTGAAGGTGTAGCTTGCGGAAGATACCGACACACCGCCCGAGGAATTGCGAACGAAGGAAGAGACGACCGAAGCATCGCCACCGGAAGCGGCAACGACCCAGTTTTCGCCGTTGAACGAAGCCGACTGGGCAACGCTCTTCAGCTGCGCCTGGAGCTGGGTAAGTTCAGCCTGAACCTTGGTCTTGTCGACGCTGCCTTCCTTGGCAGTGACGAGCTTGTCCTTGATCTGGCCGACAATGTCGATGGCGCTGTCCATTGCGGTGTAGGCTGTGTCGACCTTTGCAGCACCGAGACCGAGCGTATCGGAGACGGCACTGAGGGCGCCGACGTCAGACTTCATCGTCGTGGCAACCGACCAGTATGTGGCATTGTCGGAGGCCTTGGAAATGCGCAGGCCGGTAGAAACAGCGGTCTGCGTGCTGTTCAGGTTGGTGTTGACATTCCGCAGTGTCTGCAGTGCTGCCATTGCGGAGTTGTTGGTCTGAATACTCGTCATTAGGCTTGTCCCCTGGACTGGATACAAATGGAGGGACATTACCGGACTTCTTTACCGGCGATCACGGAGCGGCTTCATGCCTCGGTGCCATCGCAATGGACACCAAACCCGTCATGTGTGATCAAAATCACATCTATTTATTTCCAACTACTTAAATCCTTTTGGAACCGCCGGAGTCCTTGGAGTCATCATTAACGACTGCTGAATCCGCTAATTTACGCTCCGGCCTGACGCAAGGTCCGGGCGCCATTATGGCACTCGAATCTCTGGAGACGGGCGTCGTCCGTCCCTGACTATCATCACGATCCGCGTGGAGTTTGGCTCTTGAATTACAAAGCTGCTTTTTCGATCGCCTCCGATCACTACCGAAAAGGCCACTACACGCGGGCCCTCGAGGCGCTCAACGCGCTGATCGACGTCGATACCTCGCCGAAGACCTACGCCCTGCTTGGGAAGACACTGCAGAAACTCGGCTTCAAATCCGAGGCGGCCAGTTCGTTCGAACTCGCGGGTCGCCAGAAGCCCGTGCGGGAGGAATATCTGCGCGAGGCCCTGCTGCTGCACTTCGAGAGCGGCAATGAAGACGCAGCACTAGCCATCGGCTCGCTGATCTTCCCTTTGGCGCTCAAGGACCCCGACGTGGCCTATGTGCTGGCCACCATCCTGCTCGCGCGACAGCAGAAGGCACTGCTGGGCGGCCTCAAGAAAATCCTGGCAGACGGGTTGCACCTGCGCCATCTGACGCTGGCGGCCAAGCTTCTCAGCGACGATCTCTACGACGATGGCAACCGCCATATCGCGACAACGCTTTTCAAGCGATATCCCGACAACATCACCTTCCGGACGCTCAGCCTGATCTTCAGCCGCGAGTTCTCGGATCTTGCCACCATCGATATCCAGGCAGCACCCGTTTATGCGGCAACGGCTGCGGGCAAGCTCGACTACGTCCGCTACGACAACCCCTTCTTCCACCTGCACTGGTGTGGCGACGAGGCGCTGAACAAGCTCGCGGTGCACGATTCGTCGCCGATAGCCGAAGGACACAGCGACAAGCGCCGCAAGATGCCGCACACATGGGGCGAGAAGATCCGCCTCGGCTATCTGTCATCGGACTTCTGGCCTGGCCATGCGACGATGAAGCTGATGCAGCGTGTTCTCGAGTTGCAGGACAGGGATCGCTTCGAGATCGTCCTGTTCGACCATTCTCCGCTGGACAGCCAGCAGGCTCAACCTTTCGATTTTTCCAAATGGGGCCGTGTCGTCGATGTCCGCGACATGAGCGACAAGGCAGCAGCCGATCTCATCCGGTCGCACAACATCGACATTCTCGTCGATCTCAAGGGCCACACCAAGGATACCAGGGCAAAGATCCTCAACCACATGCCGGCGCCGATCCAGGTAGCCTGGCTTGGCTTTCCCGGCACGACCGTCAACATCGACCTCGACTACATCATCGGCGACCACTATGTGCTTCCCGATCACTCCAAGGCGCATTTCCACGAAAAGTTCTGCAGGTTGCCGGAATGCTACCAGCCGAACGATCCGACCCATCGCCCGAAGCCGCGCCCGACCAGCCGTGCCAAGCACGGCCTGCCGGAAGACGCTTTCGTGTTTGCGTCATTCAACGGCAACCGCAAGATTACCTCCCAGATGGTCGACGTCTGGTGCAATATCCTCAGGCGAACCAAGAACACCGTGCTCTGGATCATCTGCAACGGACCGCGCGCGGAAGCCAATCTTTCCGCCCGCTTCGAGGCACGCGGCATTCATCGCAAGCGCATCGTATTCACCACCCGCATCCGCTATGACGAGCATATCGACCGCCAGGCGCTGGCCGACCTCGGCATCGATACCTTTCCGGTCAACGGCCATACAACGACGTCCGAACAGCTCTGGGGCGGCCTGCCCGTCCTCACTCTCAAGGGTACGAACTTCGCCTCCAGGGTCAGCGAGAGCCTGCTGAATGCCATCGGCGTACCCGAACTGGTTGCCCCGGACATGCAGGGCTACGAGGACATGGCCGTTGCGCTGGCCAACGATCGCGCTCGCGTGCAGGAATACAAGGAACGGCTGATCCGCAACCGCTACGTCATGCCGCTGTTCGACGCGGAGCGCTTCTGCGATCACCTGCAGATGGCTTTTGAAACGATGTACGAGCGCGGCAGACAGGGGCTGGAGCCGGAGCACTTCGATGTACCTGCCCTGCCCCCGCGCACCGTGCCGTTCATGGTAGAGGACGAAAACCCGCACGCTATCGCCGCAGAATAGTTCGCACGCGCCGGGGGATACTCCGGCGCCGGCGCGCTGCCGTCACGACTTACATCAAATCAGATCAGTGGAAGGATCGGACGAGGCTGCCGACCAGCAGGTTCCAGCCGTCGATCAGCACGAAGAACAGGATCTTGAACGGCAACGAAATGGATGTCGGCGGCAGCATCATCATGCCCATCGCCATGACGATGGTCGAGACGATAAGATCGATCACCAGGAATGGCAGGACGACGAGGAAGCCGATTTCGAAGCCGCGGCGGATCTCGGAAATCATGAAGGCCGGGATAAGAACACGGTAGTCGATCTTGCTGTCGACGACGACCGTCTGGCCGCGCTCCTGGGCGAGATCGACGAACAGCTTGATGTCCTTCTCACGCGTATTGGCGGACATGAAGGTTCTAAACGGTTCGGCAATGCGCTGCACGGCCTCCGTCTCGTTGATCTGGTTCGCCAGAAGCGGCGCGCCGCCATCCTTCCATGCCTGGTCGAAAGTCGGTGCCATGACATAGAAAGTCATGAACAGCGCCAGGCTTAGCAGGATCATGTTGGACGGGGTGGTCGAGAGGCCCATGCCGGAGCGCAGGATCGAAAACGCGATGATGAAGCGCGGGAAGCTGGTGACCATCACCAGGATGCCCGGAGCCACCGACAGGATGGTCAGAAGGCCGAATGTCCTGATGATCCAGGCCGCCGCCGAGCCGCTGACAGGCGCGTTGAACAGGTCTGTCGGAAGCTGTTGCGCCGCCGCCAACTCGGGCACCGCCATGATGGCGATGAAAAGGCATAGAAATCGAATCATTCGATGACGAAGGTTCTGAACATCACCTTCGATACGCGCCCTTCCGAGCGCAGGTCAACACGTTCCTGAATGTCGTCCCTAAGATATTGAAAGCCGCGCGGACCCTCGATCTGCTGGAGGGAAACAGTGCGGATGTAAGCGACGATATCCTGGTGGATGTCTTCCGCCATCTTGACGTCTGTCGGGCCTTTGAACATCAGCGCGACCTCGAGCCGAACCCAGTTTTCCGACGGGTAGGCAAGGTTGGACGTGATGGGGTCGAGCTGGAGGATACCGTTGGCCTCGGGGACAACGGTTGGCAGCGCGCCGTCCTCGCCCTTCTTGCCGCCGGCCTCGGGCTTCGCCTCGGCTGCCTTGGTCTTTTCAGCGGTGAGTATCTTCGGCGCGACCATATTGCCGATGGCCCAGCCGCCGCCGGCGCCGACCAGGGTCAGCACCAGCACGCCGCCGATCAACGGGATCAGGGTGCTCTTCTTTTTCTTGCCGTCTTCGTCGTCTGCCATGACGGTCCGCCTTTCGTTGTATCTCGTCTGCAGCCGTTACAATGGCGACAGAAGGTCGACGGCCTGCTGGCCGCGCGGCGGCTGCTGGATTTCCGTCAGGCGACCGCGACCGCCGTAAGAGATGCGGGCTTCGGCGATCTTCTCGTATGAGATGGTATTCTCGGCGGTGACATCCTGCGGCCGGACGATACCGGCGACGTTGAGAATGCGGATTTCCTGGTTCATGCGGACTTCCTGCGAGCCGCTGATGACGAGGTTGCCATTCTCCAGGATGCCGGTGACGACGGCGGCCACCAGCAGTGTGACCTGCTCGGAGCGCTGCATCTTGCCCTTGGCATCGGTTGAGGTGTCAGAGCCGTACGTCCCGGTGCCCGACGTCTTCGGGTTCCAGCCCAGAATATTGGCGTTGACGTCGTAGTTCATGCCGCTCTTGTTGGTCCGGTCGCGATTGGTCTCGTTATCCCAGTTGGCCTTGTCGTTGATCGATATGTTGACCGTCATGATGTCGCCGACATTCAACGCGCGGGCGTCCTTGAATAGCGCCGCCTGGGAATCGCTCCACAGCGAGTAGCCTTGCGCCACCTGATGAGGCCGCTTCGGATAGAGGGACATCTGCGGCGTCTGGGCATATTGCAGCCCGCTGCCGATCGGGCTCATGGCCGGCGCCCGGCCGATCTCCTTGATCGCCTGCGACTGGCAACCGCCGAGGAACACCATTGCAGCCAATGTGACGGGGAGCGACTTGTTCATTGTGTGTCCTTGGCCTTCGACGTGTTCGGATCAGACGCGCTGGACATGATGTTGGTCACGGTCGCCGCCTTCTGCGGGTCCATTTCGCTGAGGATGAGGCTTGCCTGGCTTGGTTTCAGCTTCATGATGATCGCCGAAGCGATGGTGATCTTCACGTCGTTGAGGCTGGCGGCGGCGGCATCCGGCTTCATGTTCTTGTAGATCTGGACGAGGCCGTCATCAGCCTTGGCAAGGAAATCGTTGCGGCGCTTGAGCCAGTCCTCGTACTCAGCCTTGCGCTGGTCCATGATGGCAATGCGGGCGTCGACATCGGCCTGGAGTTTTTCAAGCGCTTGCTTCTGCAGCAGGTAGCGCTGGTCGCGAGCCGGCTCCGCGATATTGGTGCAGAACTGGCGGATCTCGTCCTGGCTGCTCGATGGATCGACCGCCGGCTTTGCCGTGTCCTCGGCAAACGCACCGGGGATGGTCAGCAGCGCCGCACCGACTGCCGCCAGGGCGACAGTCTTGCAGTTGGCCCGAAGATGCACGAGGACGTCTCTACCCATCATTGAAGAACGAGCTCCGCTTGCAGTGCGCCAGCCGATTTGATGCCTTGGAGAATGGCGATGATGCCATCGGGCTTGACGCCGATATTGTTGAGACCGGACACCAGGGTCTTCAGGTCGGGCCCCTGCAGGACTGCGACGCGGCCGCCGGACTTGGTCGCCGAGATATCGGTCTGGTCCTGGACCGCCGTCTCGCCGTTGCTGAATGGCTGCGGCTGGATGATCTGCGGGTTCTCGCTGACCTGAACGGTCAACGTTCCATAGCTCACGGCAACCGGCGAGACGCGGACGTCGGCGCCGATGATGATCGTTCCGGTGCGCTCGTTGATGACCACCTTGGCCGGCGTATCGGTCTGGACTTCGAGATTTTCGAGATCGGCCATCAATCGGGTAAGATCAGCCGTCTTCGGCTTAGCGATCGCCACTTCCTGCGAATCCTTGGCTTCGGCAATCGGCGCACCGAAACGGGACGAGGCGTAGGCATTGACTGTGTCGGCGATGCGGATCGAGGTCGAGAAATCGGGGTTGCGCAGTTGCAGGACAAGATTGACCGAGTCCTTGAAGCGCGACGGCAGCTCGCGCTCGACGATGGCACCGCCGGGCACGCGGCCGGCAGTCGTGACGCCTTCGGTCACCGTTGCTGCAGCGCCTTGGGCCTGAAAGCCCGAAACGATGACGGAGCCTTGCGCGACGGCATAGATCTGGCCATCGGCACCGCTGAGCGATGTCATGATCAGCGTACCACCGCGCAGCGAGCTTGCGTCGCCGAGCGAGCTGACCGTCACGTCGATGCGGCTACCGGGGCTGGCGAATGGGGGAAGGTTCGAGGTAACCATGACAGCGGCGGTGTTCTTCGCGCTGGACTGGCCGCCTTGTGTCGAGATACCGAGATTCTGGAGCATGGCGCGCATCGATTGCTCGGTGAACGGCGACGAGCGCAGGCCGTCGCCGGTGCCCTGCAGGCCGACGATCAGGCCGTAGCCGATCAGCTGGTTGTCGCGGCCGGCCTGCAGCGAGGCAATGTCCTTGATGCGCGAACTCATCGCTGCCGCCGGACCGGGTGCGGTCAGGCTCGGTAGCATCAGCAGGATGGCCAGGAAAAGACGCAGGCTTCTCATTTTGCTACCACACGGATCGTACCGTTCTCGAGGACCGTGCCGTTGACGATGATGCCGGAATCGATGTTGCGGGCGCGGACCTTGTCACCGATAGAACCGTCGTCGAGGGGCGTTCCGGCAGCCGAAATCATCATATCGCCCATGCTCATCACCAGCCGGACGTTGGAACCGCGCGTCACGGCAAAGGGCTGGCGAAGCGCAGAGATCGCGATCGTCCGGCCGGAGAGCAAAGTCCGCTTCGACACCCGACCGACGACCTCGTCGATCGAGCGGGCGAAGTCGCCGGTGAGGTTTGGATTGGTGATCTGCACCTCTTCCAGCTGACCGCTGCTGATGACGTCGCCGGGATAGATGGCTTCCGTCGGGACGACCGCCTTGCCCATTCCCAGATCTTCCGCACTGGCGCTGGGGGCCAGCACGAATCCGCAGGCCAGGCCGACGACGGCGAGCCACGCGACTGCAACGCTTTTTGCCTGGCGAACGATCATGTCCGGCTCTCTCTTTGCTACTTGAGGTTTTTGCTGACCACCGAGGCCATGTCGTCGGCCGTGGTGATAACCTTGGAATTCATTTCGTAAGCGCGCTGGGCCGTAATCAGCTCGGTGATTTCCTTCACCGGGTCGACGTTCGACGATTCCAGGTAGCCCTGCTTGATCGCGCCGAAGCCATCGAGATTGGGATTGGAAACCACGGGATCGCCCGAGGCCGGGGTCTGGGTGAACAGATTGCTGCCCATTGGCTGCAGGCCTGCCTCGTTGACGAAATTGGCGAGCTGCATTTGCCCGAGGATCGTCGGCGTGGCCGATGTGCCGATGGTGGCGGAAATTTCGCCGGAGGTGCTGATCGTGATCTTGCTGGCATTGCTCGGAACGGTGATCCCGGGCTGCAGGACATTGCCGTCGACGGTGACGATCTGGCCGGTGTCGCTCTTGTTGAAGGAGCCGGCGCGGGTGTAGGCCGTCGTACCGTCAGGCATCTGGATCTGAAACCATCCACGACCGACGACCGCGACGTCGAGATCGTTCTCGGTCTGCGACAGCTCGCCCTGGATATGAATGTTGCGGACGGCGGACGTCTGCACGCCGAGACCGATATTGGCGCCCTCGGGTACGGCTGCCTGGTTGGGGCGGTTGGAGATGCCCTTGGCCCGTTCCGTCTGGTAGAGAAGGTCCGAAAACTCGGCGCGGGAGCGCTTGTAAGCCGTCGTGTTGATGTTCGCGATATTGTTCGCGATGACCTCGAGATTGGTCTGCTGGGCATCCATGCCCGTAGCCGCAATGGCAAGCGCTCTCATGTCTTCGTCCGATCCCGTTAAATCTGCATTTTCGTGATGTCTAGGAAGGCCGAAACAAGCTTGTCACGGACTGCGACGGTCGTTTGCAGGGTCTGGTTGGCCTGCATGACGGCATCGACCACCTCGCGAGTGCCCATGGTGCCCTTGATCCCGGCGAAGGAAGCCGCTTCAGCTCCCTTCAGGGTGCTGACCGTATCCTTGGCCATGTCGCTCATGACAGAAGCAAAGCTCATGCCGGTGTCGGCGCCAGGCGTTGCACCCGGCGTCGCGAGGCCGCTTGTCAGGCCGGGCATCAAGCCTGTTGTCAGCGACGAGGACGCATCTTCCGAAACGCTGCCGAGGCCGCGCGTCATCGAAGAAAGTGAGGTGAGACTTTTGATAGCGTCAATCATGATCAGGACTTCAACAAATCGATGGTGGAATTGATTAGATCGCGCGATTGCTTGATCGTCTGGAGATTGGCCTCGTAGGAGCGATTGGCTTCGCGCATATCGGCCATTTCAACGAGAACGTTGACATTCGGCATCTTGACGTAGCCCCTCTGGTCCGCAGCTGGATTGCCGGGGTCGTATTCCTCGACGAACTTGCCCTGGTCCTGACCGACTTTCTTGACGCCGACCGTGGTCAGGTTGTTGGTATGGTCGAGTTCGGCGCCAAAGGTTACCGTCTTGCGGCGGTAGGGGTTGGCGCCCGGCGTGTCGCCCGTCGAACGGGCGTTTGCGATATTTTCCGAAACGATGCGCAGGCGGGTCGATTGAGCTTCGAGACCTGAGCCTGCCACCTTCATGGCAGCAGTTAATGGATCCATTTTTTATTTCCCCACGACCATCATCATCATGCGATTGAAGGAACTGACGAGGGCGGTGTTCAAACCGTACTGCCGCTGAATTTCACCGGTCTTGGTCAGTTCGGATTCCAGGCCAACGGTGTTGCCCGATTCCTGGACACCGATTTCCTGGTTTAGAGAGGCTTCCTCGACACCGATTTTGTCGGTGCTGCCCATTTCGGTGCCTGAAAGATGCGCCGGGTTCGTGCGCGCCATGCCAACCGTCTGGTTGTTGAGCACGGCTTCGAACGGCGTGACGTCCTTGGCATGGAATTTGGGGGTGTTGGCGTTGGCGATGTTGCCTGCAACCACCTGCTGACGCACCGACAACCATTCTGCTTGGCGCGATGCTAGGTCAAAAAGCTGGATCGGTTGCATGGGGATCATCTCCATTCGTATGCCTAGACACTAGGCCGGTAATCTTGCGTGGGACTTGCGGCAAACGCGTTTGATTGCGTAACTTCGAATATGCGCGGCCGTCGCCGATATGCCTCTCCGCCCAGCACCGCGCGGGCGATGCTGCCGTCCTTCCGTCGGGAGGTTTTTCCATGAAACGAAGCGCCCAAAGGCGCGCCGTCAGTTGGCGTCGTAGACAGCGCCGGTCGAGGTGATCATCACCCACTTGCCCTTGCGCTGCTCGAGGCGCGAAAGGCGGCTGTTGTCGGGAAGGACAGACCCGATCCTCACGACATACATGCCGGCTGCATCCTGGATGAGCGCACGCCCGTTGGAAACGTGCAGCAGGCGAAAATCGGACAAGCCCGGAAACGGCTGGTTTTCGGCATCGGCGCCTTTGACGTCGGCGGGAGCGGCGGTGCCGGTCGTCGCCGTGGTCAATCGATCGGTATCGACCAGGGGCTTGCTGTCCGTCTCGTTGCTGTTGGCCAATCCCATCGGAGAGACGCTGAAGACGTTGCGCTGCTCCCAGCTGCTCGGCAAAGCACGGGTGCGTTCGCCCTCGGCCACCTGCATGCCGAACTTGTCGGGGTTCAGGAATACATACCAGGGGAAGAAAGCCGACAGTGCGGCCAGCGCCAGACCGGCACCCTTCAGCGCCGTATCGCCACGCAAGACACGCTTGCGCTTCTGCTCCGTCAACGGCTTTGCGCCGGCGTCTGTATCGATTGCTTTCACGTCAGCCTCTGGGTCTTGCGTTGGCCGGGGCGGCAGCACCATTCTTCAACGCCGTTGCAAGGTCGGTGAAGGCATCGATCGAGGGGCGATCGTTCGGCAACTGCTTCAGAACGTCGTAGATGAGCGGGACCTGCTTGATCGCCATGTCGACGTCCGCGTCGCTGCCGGCCCGGTAACCTCCGATGAGACGGAGATCCCGGGTTTCCTCGAAGCGGTGGACGAGCGACTTCAGCCGCGACACCAGCTTCTCCTGGTCCGGCGTCCATGCCTTGCGGGCAAGACGCGAGACAGACGACAGCGGATCGATCGGCGGATAGCGTCCCTCTTCGGCTAGGCTGCGCTGCAGGACGATATGGCCATCGAGAATGCCGCGGGTGGAATCGGCGATCGGGTCGTTATGATTGTCGCCGTCGACCAGGATCGAGATGATCGCGGTGATCGTCCCGGTACCTTCCGGGCCGGGACCGGCACGCTCGAGCAGGCGCGGCAGTTCGGTGAACACAGAGGCCGGATAGCCACGGGCAATCGGCGGCTCGCCGGACGCCGTCGCGACTTCGCGGATGGCGTGGGCAAAGCGCGTGACGCTGTCGACGATCAGAAGCACATTGTCGCCGGCATCGCGAAAATGCTCGGCGATGGTGATGGCTGCGAGCGGCGCCATCTTGCGCAGCATAGGGCTTTCATCGCTGGTGGCGACGACTGCGACCGACTTGCTCATATGCGGACCGAGCGTGTCTTCGATGAACTCGCGGACTTCGCGGCCACGCTCGCCGACCAGCGCGATGACGACCTTGTCGAAAGCCTCGGCGCGCGCCAGCATCGACAGCAGCGTCGACTTGCCGACGCCGGAGCCGGCAAAAATGCCGAGGCGCTGGCCGAGGCACAGCGGCGTGAAGATATCGATGGCGCGGACGCCGGTCTTGAACCCGGTCTCGACGCGCTGACGGGTCATCGACGGCGGGGCGAGGTTCGAGATCGAGCGGGGCGTCGAGCCTTGCGTCAAGGGACCCAGCCCATCGATAGGCTCGCCCAGCGAATTGATCGTGCGCCCACACCAGTCGCTGGATGGGCTGATGCGGAAGGCACCCTTCTGGATGACCTTGTCGTGAATGCCGATCGGCTCGCCCGGTTCGATCGGGCAGACGAAGATCAGGTCCTGCTCGACCCGCACGACTTCGCCGAGGTGGACGCCCGTCGGAGACAGATGGCCGACGAATTCGCCAAGCCGGACGTGCCGCGAGAGGCCGGAGACCGTATAGTGGCCGGCGGCAATGGTCCTGACATGACCGCCATGGGCAACGGCGTTCTCCGGGGTGCCGTAGTAGCGGGCAAGCTCGGCGAGTTGCCCGAGCTTCTGCGAAATCGGTATCTCAGGCAGCACGGGGGCAGCTGGTGTCTCCTCGGGATCTTCGAGGTCCAGCGGATCCAAGATCGTGTCTTCGAGTTGATCCATTTACCGACCCCTTACGATGACTTGCTGCCGAGGGTCTTGATTGCCTCGTCGAGCGAGCTTTCGCTCGAGCCCGTCAGCGTCGATATGTTGTCGAAGGCGCGGCTGACTTCGATCAGCTGCGTCATCTCGCGCATGCCGTTGACGTTTGAATTTTCGAGATATCCTTGAGCAACGCCCACCTTGGAGCTGTCGACGACCGCCTGCGGTGTCTGCGAGGCAATGATGCCGCTGTTGGAATAGCGCACGAAGCCCTTGCTGAGGTCGGCAGTGTAGAGACCGATCGTGCCCATCTGCTTGTTGTTCTGGAAGATCTCGCCGTTGGCCGTGACATTAGGCTCTCCGCCCTGCGGATTGAGCTGGATCTGGCCGCCATTGGGATCGAGCACGGGGAAACCCCGCTCCGATACCAGCGCGCCAGTCGATGTCATCGAAAACCGTCCGTCGCGTGTAAGAACTGTGCCGGCGGGGGTATTTATGCCGAACCAGGCATCGCCCTTGACCGCGAAGTCGAAGAGGCTTCCCGTGTTCTGCAGTTCGCCGGACTCGGTTGAGAGATAATCGTTGCCTTGCGTCACGAAGGCGACCTTGGAGCCGAGCTTGTTGTCGGTGTTGCTCAGCACCTGGTTGAACTTGACCTCCGTGCCGCGAAAGCCGGTGGTGTTCACATTGGCCATGTTATCGGCGATCGTCGTCAGCCGCCGCTCGAGGGCCATCTGCGAGGATAGAGACACATAGATACCAGACTGCATGGCAACGCCCTCCGGACATTGGAGAATAACGGAAATGGAAGCCGCCGGTGACGTGCATGTCCATTCGTTAGATGGGCATGGATGCCCTTGCCCTGCCTTATCTCAGCACTTCCTTGTGCGAAGCTGACACTATGGAAGACTTGGCAAAAACGGCGTGGGAAACAGCCTCACGCAAGATAGGCAACCTACTCCAGACATCAGAAACAACGTCAGGTATGGACCGTCGATGAACATCATAATCGGATTCGTTGTGACCTTTGGTTGCATCATCGGTGGCTTTATGGCCATGGGTGGCCATCTCGGTGCGCTTATGCAGCCATTCGAGTTCCTGGTGATCGGGGGTGCCGGCTTCGGCGGCTTCATCATGGCCAACACCATGAAAGTCATCAAGGATTCCGGGAAGGCACTGGGCGAGGCGTTCAAGCATTCGGTGCCGAAGGAACGCAACTACCTCGACGTGCTCGGCGTCCTCTATGCCCTGATGCGCGACCTGCGCACCAAGTCGCGCAACGAGATCGAAGCACACATCGACAATCCGGACGAATCCTCGATCTTCCAGACGGCTCCGACGATCCTGAAGAACAAGGAACTGACGGCCTTCATCTGCGACTATGTCCGCCTGATCATCATCGGCAATGCCCGCTCACACGAGATCGAGGCGCTGATGGACGAGGAAATCAACACCATCCTGCATGACAAGATGAAGCCATTCTACGCGATCACGACGATGGGCGACGCCTTCCCGGCTATCGGTATCGTCGCGGCCGTTCTCGGCGTCATCAAGGCCATGAGCCATATCAACGATCCGCCGGAAGTGCTGGGCGAGTTGATCGGCTCGGCACTGGTCGGCACCTTCCTCGGCATCCTGCTGTCCTATTCGGTGTGCGCGCCGCTGGTTTCGCAGATCAAGATCGTCCGCAGCAAGCAGCATCGCCTCTATGTCATCGTCAAGCAAACGCTGCTCGCCTACATGAACGGCTCCGTACCGCAGGTTGCCTTGGAATACGGCCGCAAGACAATTTCGGCTTATGAGCGTCCCTCGATCGATGCCGTCGAGCAGGAAATGATGAATCCGGGCGGCGAGAACAAGGCAGCTTGATGATGGATGATACACCGCGTACGCCGATGAGTCCGACCCTTCTCGCCAAGCTGACCGGCGGCCTGGGCGATCACCAACGGGTCGAGAAACTTTGTGCCTCGATCGGTCAGGTCTACAGCGAATTCCTGCCTGACCTTATCAAGAGCGAGATCGGCATCGACGTCGTCGTCTCCTATGCCGGCAGCAAGACCGGCGCCATGGACGAGCTGATCGAAGGGCTCGGCGCGAACGTCGCCGTCGTCCACGGCTCGTTGCGCAACTGGTCGCCGAACTTCGTGCTCGGCTGCGGCGCCGGATTTATCCTGACGCTGATGGAGCGGATGCTGGGCGCGATGCCCGAGACCATCACAACGCCGAAGCTGCGGCCGCTCTCGCTAATGGAGCTCGACCTTGCCGTCATGGTGTTCGACAAGATCGCCAGCGTGCTGCGCTCCGCCGTCAACGCACCGGGCGGTTTCGAGCCCTACCTCGAGCCAGCGCAGAATATCGAAGACCGCAAGCCGCCGGCGGAAGGCCAGCCGGACGAGTATGCGGCAGCCATCAAGATGTCGATCAAGCTGGGCGCCGCCACATCGCATTTCATGCTGGTGGTGCCGCAGAAGGTCCTCTTGAAAACCGTCGTCACGCCACCGAAGGCGAAGAACCAGACGGTGAAGTCGGAAGCTTGGACCCAACAGATCACGGAGCAGGTTCACCGTTCCCATGTGACGATCGACGCCCGCATCCGGCTGCAATCGCTGACGCTGGAGACAATCTCCAAGCTTGCCGTCGGCGACGTCATTCCGTTCATGGACAGCAGCGATGTGAACGTCGAGGTCAGCGCCAACGGCAAGGACATCTACATCTGCGAATTCGGCAAGTCCGGCGAAAACTACACGGTGCGTGTCAAGGACACCGTCAACTCCGATAGCGAATTGCTCAAGCACCTCATGAATTGATCGGTTTCCAAAGCCCGGGGCTGCCAACGGCAGCTTGAGGCAAGTTTCAAATGGAATAGTAAAGTTATGGCACCCAGGAAAACAAAAACTGTTGGCGAAGACGCTCTCGACCTGCCCGGCAACGAGGACGAGTTGAACGATGCGATCGACGGTTTGCGCGGCGTCCTGAAAAAGGATGCCGGCGACCTTTCAGACTTCGGCGGCGATTTCGGCGCTGAGGACGACGACGCTGCAGCCTCGCCGATGAGCCTTTCCAGTTTTGGCGATTTCGGCGATGATAGCGCATCGACAGATTCGGATCTTAGCGACCTCGGAGATTTCGGCGGTTCGTCGTTCGAGACACAGCAGGCGCCAGGCAGCGCGCTGACCTCGAACATGGACCTGATCATGGACATCCCGATCGATGTCCAGATCGTGCTTGGCAGCAGCCGCATGCAGGTCTCCGGCCTGATGAATTTGACGGAAGGGGCGATCATCGCCCTCGACAAGAAAATCGGCGAGCCGGTCGAGATCACGGTCAACGGCCGGCGGATTGCTCGCGGCGAAATCACCGTGCTGGAAAATGACGATACGCGCTTCGGGATCAAGCTAATTGAAGTCTTGGGCACGAAGAAAGCCTAATACCCCCCAAGTCTGGGACGGAGAAGACCATGATGGACTTTGACGATTTCGGCGGCGCTGTAGCCGAGAAACCGTTATCTCAGGCTGAAAAAGCCGCGGCCGTCCTTCTTGCCATGGGCAAGGAGGTCGCGGGACGTTTGTTGAAATATTTTACCCAGCACGAATTGCAGCTGATCATTTCGTCCGCCCAGTCGCTGCGCCCCATTCCCCCGGATGAACTGGCGATCCTCGTTGCCGAATTCGAAGACCTGTTCACCGAGGGTGCCGGTCTGATGGATAACGCCAAGGCCATCGAGAGCATTCTCGAGGAGGGCCTGACGCCAGACGAAGTCGACAGCCTGCTCGGCCGTCGCACAGCCTTCCAGGCCTTCGAAACGTCGATCTGGGACCGCCTCGGCGAAGGCGAACCGGCTTTTGTCGGCAGCTTCCTCCTGAAAGAACATCCGCAGACCATCGCCTACATCCTGTCGATGATGCCATCGTCGTTCGGCGCCAAGGTGTTGATGCAGATCCCCGACGCCCAGCGCGCCGACATCATGAACCGGACTGTCAACCTCAAGGACGTCAGTCCGAAGGCGGCACAGATCATCGAAAACCGCGTCGTGGCGCTGTTGGCGGAGATCGAGATGGAACGCAACGCAGGCGGCTCGGCCAAGGTTGCGGAACTGATGAACGAAATGGAGAAGCCGCAGGTCGATACGCTACTGAGCTCGCTCGAAACGTTGAGCCAGGCTTCTGTCGACAAGGTACGCCCGAAGATCTTCCTGTTCGACGACCTGATGCTGATGCCGCAGCGCGGCCGCGTCCTGCTGCTCAACGACATCTCCGCAGACATCCTGACGATGGCCTTGCGCGGGTCTTCCAGCGAGATGCGCGAGACGGTGCTTGCCTCGATCAGCCCGCGTCAGCGCCGCATGATCGAATCGGACCTTGCTGCCGGTACGAACGGCATCAACCCGCGCGAGATCGCCATCGCCCGCCGCGCAATTGCCCAGGAAGCGATCCGGCTGGCCAATTCCGGCCAGATCCAACTCAAGGAACCCGTCGTTGCCGACACCGAGGCCGCTTAACCGCAGCTGTTGACAAGGCCGTTACGGCACATAGCCCGAGTTGAACCCGGCGACCGGGAGGTCTAGACTCCCCCAAATATCAGGCTGCGCATGATGCGCGGCCTTTCGGTTTGAAAAGGGCAGCGGATTTGGCCGACGAGGACAAAGACAGCAAGACCGAAAATCCGACCGAGAAAAAACTTCGGGAAGCGACAGACAAGGGCAATATCCCGATGTCACGGGAGGCAACGCTGTTTGCCTCCATGCTTGCCACATTCATCTACATGATCTTCTTCCTGCCGGATCGGATGGCCCGGATGGGCCAGGTGCTTCGCGACCTGTTCGAAAATCCGGACCAATGGAGCCTGGAAACCGGCTCGGACGTGATGTCGCTGTTCGTCAAGATCGGCTGGGAAGTTGGCAACCTGCTGCTGCCGGCGGTCGTGCTGTTCTTCCTGTTCGGCATCAGTTCCTCGGTCGCCCAGCACCTGCCCTCACCCGTGCTCGATCGCATCCGGCCGCAGATATCGCGCATTTCGCCCGTTGCCGGCTGGAAGCGCATCTTCAGCGTCCCCGGACTTGTGGAATTCGGCAAATCGATGATGAAGATCGTCGTTGTCGGGATCATCATGTTTTTCGTGCTGCGCAGCGAGTTCTTCAGCTCGATCGATTCGATGTTTTCCGATCCACAGACGATTTTCGTCCGGCTTGCGAGCATCATCAAGAAGATCCTCGTGGTCGTGCTGCTGGCGACCGCGATCGTCGGTATCATCGACTTGTTCTGGACGCGCTACCATTGGTACGACCAGCTGCGCATGACGAAGCAGGACGTCAAGGACGAATTCAAGCAGTCGCAGGGCGACCCTATCGTCAAGGCCCGCCAGAGATCGATCGCCCGCGACAGGGCTCGCCGGCGCATGATGAAGAACGTTTCGCGCGCAACACTTGTCATCGCCAACCCGACCCACTTTGCCGTGGCGCTGCGCTACGTCAGGTCGGAAAACGATGCGCCGGTGGTCGTTGCCAAAGGCCAGGACCTGATTGCACTCAGAATCAGGGAAATTGCCGAGGAAAACAACATCCCCGTGTTCGAGGATCCGCCGCTGGCGCGCTCCATGTTTGCGCAAGTCTCGGTCGATAGTGTCATCCCGTCAGTATTTTTTAAGGCCGTCGCAGAACTGATTCATCGTATCTATGCGGCGAAATCAAATAATAAGCGGGTACCATAACGAATGAAAAGATGCCCCTACTCCGAAAAACGCGAACAGATCCTTGCCGAGGCCATTAGCCCTGTGGCAAGCGAACTGAGACTGCTTGACGCAGCGGACCTGATTTCCCTGCTGCGTTTTGAATCCTATGGCAACCTTGCCGACCTGGTTGCCTCTGCCGCAGAACTCTACTTCCTTCCGGGCACGGTCAATTTTGGCCTAGGGGGCGACTATGCCCTCGAATGGGGCGGCCCGGCGGAAGTCAGCATCGACCTCGAGATCAAACCGGTCGGCATAACCGTCTACGCCAAGCTGGCGTTGACCGAACACCATGCCGGCGTGGAGATCAACCACATCGCCTTCGACAATCCGTCGAGCGATCCGGACGAAAATACGGCTATGCTCGCCCAGAGCCTCAGCCAGGCACGTTACACCATACCGACATCCCCGGCGATGAACGCCTGAAGCGTCTGAACTGCCGACATCCAAATCCGAAACCAAGGCGACGCATGACCGTCGCCTTGGTTTTTTTTCAAGCGTGTTCAGCCCCACATCCCTGAAGCATTACACGGCATGGCGGCCAACATTGCCGTCAAGTAATGCTGGCTGCGATTTGAATTACTTTTCTGTAACTCCGGCCTCTAATCCCGCTTTATAGGCAAAAATGTGGTCATATCCGCCATATTCTGATTATTTATGTTTAACATGACACCTGTTTCGAGCGGGCTATTACTTGGCGTCGAAGTTCAGGCGAACCCATCTGCTGCATGGCAGACCTGCCCGAACCTTTGATGCAATCGACCGCTAACGCGAGACAGGCGGCCCGGCATCGTGTTCACACGCTCGCAAGGGACCAATATCATGTCGTCAATTCTTCAGAGACACCGTACTGCAGCCCTCGTTGGCGCTGCTTTCATCCTTGGCGCGGCCTCGCTGCCGCTGGTCTTCAATGGCACGGCCGCCAATGCTGCAGGCCAATCAGGCGCCGTCGGCGGGATCATCGCCGCCAACGGTTCGTTTGCGCCGATCGTCAGCGCCGACAAGCCTGCGGTCGTCACCATCACCACGACGATGAAAGCCGACAATGTCAGCGACGACAGCGACAGTTCGCCGATGGACCAGCAGTTCCGCCAGTTCTTCGGTGGCCAGGGCATGCCGATGCCGCAGCAGGCGCCGCAGGGCCGCCAGGGTCACAGCCAGGCACTCGGTTCCGGCTTCATCATCAGCTCGGACGGCGTGATCGTCACCAACAACCATGTGATCGACAAAGCCATCGACATCAAGGTGACACTCGATGACGGGAGGGAACTGCCGGCCAAGCTGCTCGGCGCCGATCCCAAGTCCGACCTCGCAGTCATCAAGATCCAGTCTCCCAAGCCCCTTGCCACCATCGCTTGGGGCGATTCTGACAAGCTGAAGCTCGGCGACCAGATTCTCGCCATCGGCAATCCCTTCGGCATCGGCACGACGGTCACCGCCGGCATCGTTTCCGCCCGTGGCCGCGACCTGCACAGCGGCCCCTACGACGATTTCATCCAGATCGATGCGCCGATCAACCACGGCAATTCCGGCGGTCCGCTGGTCGATAGCAACGGCCAGGTGGTCGGCATCAATACGGCCATCTACTCGCCGAACGGCGGCAGCGTCGGCGTCGGCTTCGCAATTCCGTCAGACGAGGCCAAGACCATCGTCGCCAAGCTCGAGAAGAGCGGCTCGATCGACCATGGCTATCTCGGCGTAGAAATTCAGCCGGTGACGCAGGATATCGCCGAAGCCGTCGGCCTCAACCAGCCGCAGGGCGCCCTGGTTGCGCAGGTAAGCGACGGGACACCGGCCGCAAATGCCGGCGTCAAGAGCGGCGACATCATCACCGGACTTGGCGGCAGGACCGTGAAAATGCCGAAGGACCTGTCGCGCTTCGTAGCCGACCTGTCGCCGGGCACGAAAGAGAGCCTGACCGTGTGGCGCGACGGCAAGTCCGTTGACCTGCCGGTAACGGTTGGCGGTAACGACAAGGGCGACGAGCAGGCTTCCGTCGAGAGCGGCGACATGCAGCAGAGCCACAAGCCTGCGCTGGGCATCGGCCTTGCGGAACTGACGCCGGAAGTTCGCCAGTCGCTCAATCTTCCCGATAGCGTCACAGGCGTCGTGGTGGAAAGCGTCAATCCCGACAAGGCTGCAGCGTCCGCCGGCATCCAGCCAGGCGATGTGATCGTCTCGGTCAACCAGAAGCCGGCCCGCAACGCCCATGACGTTCAGGCGGAGGTGGCGCAGGCCAGCAAGGCCGGTCGCAAGTCAGTTCTGCTGATGATCGAACGGGACGGCACAAAGACCTTCGTGGCCGTGCCTTTCGCCGCTGCCTGATACTGTCCAGAGCTCAAGCTTCACCCGGCACACGCCGGGTGAAGCGCGTTTCGGCCTGCGGGCCGAATGGATGACGGTGATGTCAGCTGATATAGCCAAGCCGGATGGACTTCGCGATTGCCTGGATGCGGTTGACACTGTCGAGCTTGATCGTTGCCGAGCCGAGATAGGCGTTGACCGTGTGCACGGAGAGGCCAAGCTTGTCCGCAATTTCTTCACTGATCCGTCCGTCTCCAGCCAGTTGCAGGCAGGCGATTTCCCGTTCGCTCAGGGATTCCACGGCCGAGTTGCGCCGTTCGTCCAGCGATAGCAGATCCATCATGATCTGGCAGCTTCGACCATGCAGGTCGACGATGACGTCGCTGCTGACGTCAATGAAATTAGCGGTGAACAGGACGATGCCATTGCCGACAGTTCCCAGCCGGACGGGGAAAGCGATGCCGGCATAGGGCAGCATCTTGGATTTCAGGCGCAATGTGAACGAGGCAAAATCGATGGCTTCCGCTGTGCTCTCGTCATCGACGCCGTTCCACATGAGCGGCAACAACGATTTTTCGAGATGCTCCAGCATGTCGTCGCCATAAGCGTCGAGAATGGCCTTCGTGACCAGCGGATTGGCCGGACCGAAGTTTTCCAGCTCACAGACAAGACGCAGCCTGTTGGGAAGGCCAGAACCGGCGACCCGGTAAATTGCGAAATTCTGGGCGTCGATGAGCTTTTGCATCGCGACCAGGCGAGGAAAGAGGTCGGAACGGCTGGAGATACGGTGAACCCGCGTCATCTTCAGTTCGCGCGATACGGTCGTTCTGTCCGGCGCGTATTTCATCGTGACCCCTCAGACCAGATTGTTTCTGACCGCAAACGCGATCGCTTCGGACCGGGTCTTGGTTGCGGTCTTGCGCATGACGCTGGTTATGTAATTGTTGATCGTGTTGCGTGAGATACCGAGAATCATGGCGATTTCGTCGCTCGTCTTGCCCTCGGCGATCCAGAACAGGCATTCCAGCTCCCGGTCCGTCAATTCGAAACTGCGCTCGCCCTTGCCCTCGATGCAATGACCGAAGCTCGCGAAATAGGCCGTCAGCAACCCGACTTCACGAAGTCGCTCGGGCGACAGGATAAAACCGTCGCGATAGAGCAGCATCAGCGACAGCCGGGTGCGGCCGACATTGAGTGTCAGCGAGCAGTACTGGCGGCTCGAGCCTTCCGGCAAGGTCACGTCGTCTGGCAAAACCGAAAAGCTCGGCTGGAAAAGCAACATGCACTTCTCAAGCTCGGTGGTCCGCACGTAGGCGCCGACGAGATCGGATGCCAGACGCCGGACAAGATCGAACGGCCAGTCGGACGACATGACGAAATCGAGGCCGCTTTCCTGGAGCAGGTCGCAGCGGGCGAGCATATAGTGGGAGGCGCCGATATAATCGGTCAGGGCGCGCAAGCCCGAATGGATGTAGGGGGAGCCTGCGACGTCCATGAGACGCAAGATCAGCTGGTCACGTGTCATGCTCTTGGCGGGAAGCGTTGGGATAATAACATCCCCTTCGCTGCGGCTGGCCTGAAGTATATTCATGTCCATTTGCATTTCCTGCCATGTTAAACGTTTAACGTGGGCGCTAGGACGTCCTGCCTGGACTAAATCTGACCTTGAGTGCTTTAACTCTCTGTCCCCGAATCACTATAAACAAACGTACACCCTGGAGCAGCGGACCTCCAAGTTCTAAGGATTTCGGAAGCATCTATTCTCTGTATTTTGAGTATCTGATCAAAACCGGCCCCTCAATCCACACCCCGATTGAACGTTAAAACGATTCTGCAAAACCATCAATGGCCGGCTTTTGCAAAGAACGAAGGCATCAGGCCGATCACGAAAAAAGGCCGGGAATGAACCCGGCCCTTGTGTCAGGCGGCGACGTCGATTGCCCATTTTCGGAGGATTTTCGCCGCGCGTTCTTCGCTCATTTCCACCATGCGCGACAGGCGACGTTCCGGGCCTTCCTTGACACGGCGATTGAAGTTGCCGTCGTCGTCGCCCATCGTCAGCAGGTCGTCGGTGCTGTCGAAGCCGAAGTCGGAGCCGAAGCCGTCCATCAGGGCACCCCCGGCGCCGGCACCGCCCGGTGCAAAGTCCGGCAGTTCCAGGCCTGCTGCATCTGGAAGGGCGCTATCGGCTTCTGTCCCGGCCAGGCGTCCACCGGCTACCGAGCGGATCAAAGGACGGAAGCCCATCATGATGATCAGGAAGGCGACGACGACGAAGGCGAGCGAGTTGATGATGCCAGCCATGTTGCGGCTCAGCATGTCCATGATGCCGGGGCTCGAGGCCGTGTCGTCGAGCAACTGGGTGTCGAGGAAATCCATGGCGTTGACGGTAATGATATCGCCGCGCTTGGGGTCGAGGCCGGCAGCCGTCGCCACGATCTTCTGCATGTCGGCGATATAGGCGTCGATCTTCGCCTGATCGGCGGGTTCACCAACCATCTTGGCGATGCGACCCTTGTTAACGACGACGGCGACCGAAAGCTTCTCGAGCTTGTAGCTGTTACGGACCGTGGCCGTTGTCGTGCTGTTGATCTCGTAGTTGGTCTGCTCGTCTTTCTTGTCGGTCTGGTCACTGTTTTGCGGGCTGGCGCCACCCGATGCGGGCGCCGCCTGGGGGATGTTCTGTTCGACCGTTGCAGCCGTGTCGGACTGCTGCTGCTGTGATTTCTGGTTTTCTTTGGTGGTGCGGACCGAGCGCTCGACCTTGGACTCCGGATCGTAGACCGTCGACTGGATCTGCTGCGTGTCCGTATTCAGCTGCGCCGTGACGCTGGAGCGGAAATTGTCCATACCGAGGAACGGAGCAAGCGCCTTGTCGATGTTCTTCTCGACCTCGCTCTGGACGTTCTGGACAATGCCGAGGTTGCGGTTGAGGGCATTGTTGCCCGGATCGTCGCCGGAGGCGAGCAGTTGGCCGGTGGAATCCAGGATCGTAACGTCGTCGACTTCGAGGCCGGGCACGGCCGAGGCGACGAGATGGCGAATGGACTGGGCAGACTTGCGGCCGGCTTCGGAGCCGGCGCGGATCATGACGGAGGCTGTGGGCTTTTGCCCGGCTTTGCGAAAGTTGCCGACATCGGGCATGACGATGTGAACGCGGGCGGCGCTGATGCCGTTGATCGAGGTGATGGTGCGACCGATCTCACCTTCGAGAGCGCGAACGCGAGTGACTTCCTGCATGAAGGAGGTCAGGCCGAGAGAGCCGACATTGTCAAACAGTTCGTAGCCGGCATTGGTGCTGTTGGGGAGGCCTTTTTCGGCGAGCAGCAGACGTGCCTTGCCTGTGGTGCCTGCAGGAACGGTGACGCTGGTACCGTCGGTGCCGACCTGGAATGCGATATTTGCTTCTGCAAGCGCGATGCTGATCTGGTTGAGGTCCGGCTTGTCCAGGCCGACGTAAAGCGTCTCCTGGGCGGGCTTATTGACGTAAAGGGCTGCGCCCAGAACCACGGCAATGGAAAGCACTGCGACGCCGCCCAACGCCATAAGGCGGTTTCGGCCTAGATTCTGAACATTCTTCAATATCTGAAGTAGTTGATTTAACAGATTCATTCTGTTCTCGCACGCTTCGTCAAAGACCAAACTGGCTTTGTGCCCTGCAGCGAAGATAGGCAGCGAAGCTTGCGCGAGCGTTTCTTCCAACGCAGTCGGCGTTTGCGCGGGCTCGGAGTAAGCCGCGGGAGGCCGCGTCTTGCGTTTCGATTTTCGTGGCGACTAGAAGAAGTCGAAGTCGCCGGCAGCCTTACTTAGCGGCTGCGAATGGCCGTGACGAACTCCGCCGCCGAGGGCCCTCTGCATTTCGGAGAGCTTCACCAGGCTCAGTGCGGTCGCGACGTCGACGATCCACGCTTCCGGAATTTCAGCCGTGAAGGTATCGATGAACTCGGCGATGCCGCGGGTTTTCTGCACGGCGAGATCGATGCCCTGCATGACCTTCATGGAATCCGGCGACTGCGCGTCGATGCCCTTCAGTTCCAGCAGTTGCGGCTCGATGCGCTCGATCAGGTAGGCGACGTCATGCAACTCAGAAACTATCCGCATGAGGATGGCGGGCAGCGCCTCCTCGACAGTCGAAGCCTCCGTTGACGAGATAGCGTTCATGAGTAGACCTCGCTTTTCAAAAGAATTCGACCGTGTTTTCGACAGGCCTGGCCGCAACGACCGGACGGCGCTCAAGATCGACCGTCTTCTTGGTTTCGGCACCGGTCAGCGGATATTGCCGCGCCCGACCCGATACCGGCCAGAATTCAACCTTGCGCCCGTGGTCGCCCCCCGTGCTGGAGCCGACAACACGAATGCCTTCGTCACGCAGGAACTGCACGGCAAATGCGGCATTCTGTTCGCCGACATTCGAGAAGGTCGCAATCGTCTTCGCACCCCCAAATATCTTGGCTTCCAGCCGATCGCGGCGGGCTCCCTGCTTAAGGAGCCCGTTGATCAGCAATTCCATGAGATGGACGCCATAGCGCGTCGCATCTCCGCCGGTCATCGGCGAGCCGGCATTGCCCGGCAACAGAAAGTGGTTCATGCCGCCGACACCGGCGACAGGATCACGCAAACATGCAGCCACGCACGAGCCGAGAATGGTCGACAGCACCGCATCCGGGTCGCTGAGAACCTTGTACTCGCCTTGTATGATGTGCACGCGCCGGACTGCACCCTCGGTGATCATTTCAGGGCTCCAAACACAGCCTCGATAGCCGCCTTCATCTTCTCGATGGTAAAGGGCTTGGCGAGAACGTTGTTTGCACCCAGGGCCGCCGCCTTCTGCACCAGGGCACGGTCGCCCTGCGCGGTCAGGATGATGAACGCGGCTTTCTTGGTGGCCGGATTCGTCCGGACCGCCTGGAGCAAGCCCAGGCCGTCCATCTTCGGCATGTTGAAGTCAGAGATGACAAGATGATGGGGCTGTTGCGCCATGATCTTCATCCCCTGTTCGCCGTCGCCAGCCGACGTGATTTGCTTGAAGCCGAGTTGGGTCAAGGCATCACTCAAGAGTAGGCGGCTGGTGACCTGATCATCAACGATCAGGACTTTGATTTTCTCCGCAAGAGACATTATTCGCTCTCCTTTCGGGCGGCTGTCATTTTCAATATTTCGTCACCGATGGCAGACAGTGCAAGCTGCTGCTCAACCGCGCCAAGTTCGTGTGCAACTCTTGGCATTCCGTAAACAACGCAGGTTTTTTCGTTCTGTCCGATGGTTCTTGCACCAGCATGGCGCATTTTTAGTAAACCTGCGGCCCCGTCACGACCCATACCGGTCAGGATCACACCCACGGCGTTGCGCCCGGCCAGTTCTGCAACCGAATCGAACAGGACGTCTACGGAGGGGCGATGACCGTTTACCGGATCGCGGTCGATCAGGCGGCAATGCGGCGCCGAGGCACTGGCGACCTGCAGATGACGCTCGCCACCGGGGGCGAGATAGATCTTGCCGATCTCCAGCCGTGCACCGTCGGTGGCTTCCTGCACCACCGGTGCGCAGAGACGGTTCAGCCGCTCGGCAAAGCTTTTGGTAAAGGTCTGCGGCATGTGCTGGGTAATAACGGTCGGCGGACAGTTTGCCGGGAATTTCTGCAGAACGGCGATCAGCGCCTCTACACCACCTGTCGACGAGCCGATGGCAACGATCTTCCGGCCGACCCGGAAGTCGGCGACGGCAGTTGGCGTTACCGGAGCCTGGCGGGCCGCCTGGCTGGCAAACTGGCGCTGCGAGCGGGCCGCAGCCTTCACTTTTTCGACGAGATCGCCGAAGGGGTTGCGCTCGCCGGCGACAGGTTTGCCGACGCAATCGAAGGCGCCGATCTCCAGTGCCGCGAGGCTCGCCTCGGCGCCCCGGTGTGTCATGGTCGATACCATGATCACCGGCATCGGCCTAAGCTTCATGATCTTCTCGAGGAACTCCAGGCCGTTCATGTTCGGCATCTCGATGTCGAGCGTGATGACGTCGGGATTGAGTTCCTTGATGGCAGCACGGGCCTCCAAGGCATCGCTCGCCTGGCCAACGACGTTGACCCCGGGATCGGAACTGAGGATGGCCGTGATCAGGCCCCGCATGGTGGCGGAGTCATCGACGACAAGGACGCGGGCCGGAGCGCTCATGACTTGTTCCCCGCGCCTTTGCCGATATAGCGGTAGGTTGTGATGCCGATATTGTCGAAGACGTCCTTGGCCGGGCCGGACACGCGCTCGGAGTGGCCGATATAAAGATGCCCCTTGTCCGGCATAAGACCGGCGAAGCGCTGCCAGATTTTCACCTGGGTCGGCTCGTCGAAGTAGATGACGACGTTGCGGCAGAAAATGACGTCGAAATTGCCCTTGAACGGCCATTGTGCCATCAGGTTCAATTCGTTGTAGGTGACCAGCCGCTTGACGCGATCGTCGACCTGGAACTTCCTGCGGCCCTGGATCTCGACTTCCTGGAACCATTGCTTGCGCATCGCAGGCGAGACCGTCTCGAGAGCCGCTTCGTCATAGGCGCCGGTGCGTGCGATAGCCAAGATCTTCGGATCGATGTCGGTCGCCAGGATCCGGAAATCGTAATCCGCAGCGTTCGGCATCAACGACAGGACGGTGAGCGCGATCGAATAGGGCTCCTGACCGTCTGAACTGGCTGCCGACCAGATCCGCACCCGGCCGCCGGCCTTGGCACGGGCGAGCAGTCCCGGCAACACTTCTGTGCGCAGATGGTCGAAATGATGATTTTCGCGGAAGAAGCGGGTGAAATTGGTGGTCAGGTGCGACAGCATTTCCCTGCGGGCAGCAGCTCCGGCGGGCGACGACACGAGCTGACAATATTCGCGAAAGCCGGAAATGCCGAGATTGCGGATATGCTTCGACAGCCGTGAGTAAACGAGCGATGCCTTGGTCTCGTTGAGCGAGATACCGGCATCGGCGTAGATCATCGCGGCGACTTCCATCAGGTCCCGGCGTGTCAGCGGATATTCACCACTGGCAAGGACTTCATCGGGCGACTGCCGGCTTTCTGCAAATCCCATAACACTCATGCTGCTTGGCTTTCGATGTCGGGGAACAGGGTTTCGAGTTCGATCAGGCAGATCATCCGGCGATCGATCGACAAGATCCCGCGGGCGAACTGCTTCTGCAGGTCGGACGCCATTTCCGGCGTCGGCTGGATAATGTCTTCGTTGATCGTCAGAATGTCGGAGACGGCCTCGACCAGCAGGCCGACCGTGTGCCTTCTCACCTGCGTCACGATGATGACGTGGCGGACGCTCGGTTCGGATGGCCGCATGCCGAGGCGGGCGGACAGGTCCATGATCGGCAGCACGACGCCGCGCAGATTGATGACACCGAGGACATAGGGTGGAGCGTACGGGATCCCCGTTGCCGGCGTCCAGCCGCGGATCTCTCGCACCGACATGACATTGATGCAGAATTCCTGGTCGCCGATGCGGAAGGCGATCAGTTCGCGCATACCTTGTGCTGCAGCCTTGAGCGGTTGGGACATGATCTTACCCCGCCGCCGCGTAGGACATCTCGGCCTTCAGTGCCTGGCCGCGCGAAGCCGCCACGACGGCATCGACGTCCAGGATCAAGGCCACGCGACCGTCGCCAAGGATTGTCGCTGCCGCGATGCCCGGGACATGGGTGTAGTTGGCCTCGAGGCTCTTGATGACGACCTGGCGCTGGCCCTGGATGGCATCGACCATGAGCGCGCGCTGGCCTCCGCCTTCCGATTCCACCAGCAGTGCGACGCCTTCGACCGGGTTGGCCTGGGTGGCACGGAAGTTCAGGATGCGGCCGACGTCGATCAGCGGGCAGAAGGAATTGCGGATCGAGATCAGGCGATGGTTGGCGCCGAAGGAGTGGATGGCGGCGGCTTCCGGCTGCAGGGTTTCGACGATGGCGGTCAAAGGCACGACAAGGGTCTGGCCGGCGACAGTCACCACCATGCCATCGAGGACGGCGAGGGTCAGCGGCAGGCTCATCGTGAAGACGGAGCCGTGGCCCGGCTTGGACGTGATGTTGATACGGCCGCCCAAGGCCTGGATGGAGCGCTTGACCACGTCCATACCGACGCCGCGACCGGAGATGTCGGAGATCTTGTCGGCAGTCGAGAAGCCTGGAAGGAAGATCAGGTTGTCGATCTCCTCGTCCGTCAGATTGGCGTCGGACGGGATCAGTTCGTTCTCGATAGCCTTCTGGCGGACACGTTCGCGATTGATTCCGGCGCCATCGTCGGCCAGTTCGATCAGGATGCGGCCGGAGCGGTGCTTGGCCGTAAGGCGAACCGTGCCCTCGGGGTTCTTGCCGAGCGCGATGCGCTTTTCAGGGCTCTCGACGCCGTGGTCGACGGCATTGCGGATCATGTGGGTCAGCGGCTCGGCGAGCTTGTCGATAACCGTCTTGTCGACTTCGGTATTTTCCCCCTCGGTAACGAGACGGATCTGCTTGCCGGTCATGTCGGCAATTTCGCGGACGATACGCGACATGCGCTGGAACACCGGCTTGACCGGCTGGGCGCGGATCGCCATGACCGAGTCCTGGATCTCGCGGGTGAGCTGCTGTAGCTCCTCGAGGCCCATATTGATCGACGATGTACCGTTGCTATCGTTCTCGACGACGCTCTGCGAGAGCATTGCCTGGTTGATGACCAGTTCGCCGACGAGATTGATAAGCCTGTCGACACGGTCGAGGTCGACGCGGATGGTCTGGCCGGCGGCAACGGTGCTGTTGGCACCGGCTGCATTCGCGGCGGCTGCCGGCGGCTCCCTCTTTTCAGCACGGGCAGCGGCCGAGGCGATAGGCGTGACATTGCTTGCGGTGTCCGCAGCCATGACAGCGGCGGCGGCCGGCGTGGACGCCACTTCATCGTCTGCGGGTGCAACGTCATCATCAAGCGACGAGAGATCGAACGGCACCGGTATCATCGGAAGCTCTTCAGCCGAGACGGCTGCGTCGAGATCTTCAGCGACCTTGATCTCCAGTTCGCAGTCCCATTCGGCAAATTCGAATACGGTACGGACCGCGTCTTCGCCCCTGTCGGTCTTGATCGAGATCGTCCAGCTGAAATAGGCGCCTTCCGCATCGAGATCCTGCAAGGCGGGGAGCGTCTGCATGTTGCAGCGGATGCTCATCTCGCCCAGTCGCGACAGGTCGCGCAGCAAGAGCGTCGCGTCGTTGCCCTTGGCATAGAGCTCGTTGCGAGGCTTGAAGCTGATATCGTATTGCGGCAACTCGGCCACTACATCCTCGGCGCCGTCGAACTCGTCGAAGGTAAAGGGCACAGGCTGGAAGCCGCTGTCGTCGCTCGGTGCGGGCGCAGCAACGGGAGCAGCAACCGCGACAGATTTGGGCGCGGGTGCCTCGTGGTGGTGCGACGAGGCGGAGGGCATGACGCCCTGAGCCAGTGCTTCGAGTTCCTTGACGAGGCCACGGCTTCTGCTCTGGTCGACGGTACCGCCGTCGCGGGCGACGTTGGTGAGGTCGGCGAGCACATCGGCCGCCTTCAGCATGACCTTCAGAACGTCCTGGTTCGGCTCAAGCTTGTTGGAGCGGACGCAATCGAGCGTCGTCTCGAAAACGTGGGCGAAGGCAACAAGGTCTTCGAGACCGAAAGCCCCTGCCCCACCCTTGATGGAATGAACGGCACGAAAGACGGCATTGACGGTTTCCGGATCGCGGTCGCCATCATTCAACTTCAGAAGACCCGATTCCAGTTCGGCGAGCTGTTCTTCGCACTCTTGGAAAAAAATCTCTTTGATTTCGTTCATATCCATCGGAAGAAATCCTAATTAAGCGGTTACACGCTCGATAGCATCGATCAGTTTGACCGGGTCGAAGGGCTTGACGATCCAGCCGGTGGCGCCGGCCTGGCGTGCGCGGTTTTTCTTTTCCGCGTCGCTTTCCGTCGTCAGCACCAGGATCGGTATGGCGCGGAACTTTTCGTTGCGGCGGACACCTTCGATGAAGCCGAAACCGTCGAGACGCGGCATGTTGATGTCGGTGACGATGACGTCAGGATTGGCGCCTTCCAGCACTTCCAGGCCTTCGATGCCGTCCTCTGCCTGGATCGTTTCGAAACCGGCATTGTTGAGGGTGACGAGCAGCATGTTTCGAATTGTCCGTGAATCATCCACGGTGAGCACTTTTTTCTTCATTGCCGGATCTCCTTTGCGAGCAGGTGATCTATGTTGACCCCGATCAGCTGCATGGTTTTCTGAAATGCATCCGACACCTTCGAAAAGGTGAAGGAAAGCTTGTCCTCTTCCCAGGTCTTGGCAGCAGCCATGATCACCTGGACGCAGAGGGCGCCGACCCGTTCGACGCCGGAGGCGTCGACCACAACATTGTTTCCCCGTAGCCCCATGAGCTTGCTGCGGAGCGTCGAGGCCTCGTTGAGGTCCAGCACTGCCACCAGGCTGATCTTTTTGTCTGCCTTCTTCGCTGCCATTACTGCCTTCCTTGTCGGTTGAATTCTGTCTTCGACGCATGCGGCCGAGAGGTGCGATCGTCAGTAGACACTCCGGTCTCCCCCGAAGCCTGCGACCCGCAACGGGAAATCGTAGTGATCCCCGGCTGCCCCTTCGCCGAGCGGTGCGACGGGCCTGATGTCCGGGCGTACCGGCGCAACCCTGTCGCTGGAAAACTGCTTCTGGCGCGCCACGCGGAATTCGCGGATCGTCTGGCCGAGCTCGACCACCACCGTGTGGAGGTGATCGGCCTCATCGCCCGAACTGCGGGCAAGGCTGCTCGATGCGGCGACCTTCGTGCCCAGCATGTCGACTTCTGCGGTGACCGCGCGAAGGTCGGCTGCCTGTGCATCGGTCGCATCGGCGATACCCGAGATGGCGTCGTTGATACCGGTAACCTGGAGGACGATGCCGCCGATGGCATCCTGTGTGCGGCCAACCATCTGGACGCCGGCAACGACCTGCGCCTTGGTGCCGGTCACCAGTGTCTTGATCTCGCGGGCGGCCTCGGCGGAGCGCTGGGCTAGAGCCCGCACTTCCTGGGCGACGACAGCAAATCCGCGGCCTGAATCCCCGGCCCGGGCTGCCTCGATGCCGGCATTGAGGGCGAGCAGGTTGGTCTGAAAGGCAATCTCGTCGATGCTGCCGATGATCTGGCCGATCTTTTCGGCGGAGGTCTCGATGTCAGCCATGGCGGCAATCGCCTCGCCGACAATCTGGCCACTGTCTTCGGCGGCCTTGCGCGTCTTGACCGCTTCCCGCTCGGCCGAGCGCGTCGTCGCAGCATTGTCGCGCACCTGATCTGCCAGCCCGGCCAGAAGCCGTGCATTGGCGATCAACTGCCCGGCGTGGTCGGCGGCTGATGTATCGAGGCTGCGGCTGTCGACGGCGATGCGGTCTGCGGCGGTCTCTATCGTCTGCACACGGGCGGAGAGCGAACCGAATTCACCCTGTATGGCTTCGAGCGTCGTGTTGAGCATTGCGACAAGCTCGGCATAGGCTTCGGGGACGTCGGTCGGTGCGCGCACCGTCAGGTCACGTTCACCGAGACCACTGATGACATCGGCGAAGATAGCGCGGGCCTCGGCCTGGTCGGTGACGCGCTGCTCTGCCAAGGTGCGCTGGTGCTGGATGCGCATTTCATTGAAGCGCAACGACACGGCGATTTCGACGTCGACCATGACAAGCCGGACGAGGCTTGCCACAAGTTCCGCAGATTCCCGGGCACGGCGCTTGCTTGCAGGCAACATCGAACCACCGGCGAGATCGCCGATGACGCCCGCCAGCAGATGCTCCAATATGACACCGTGGCCGGCAACGTGCCAACGCGGGTCGAGACCCATCTTGCTTTCGGAATCAGCGAGGACTTTGACCCGCTCGGCATAGAGGCTGTCGAAGCGCGCATCCGTCAGCACATCCCAATGGGACGATTGCAGATCGTGCAGCCGCTCGAGCTGGGCTTCGCTGGTGAAATTTCGTGCCGCATCGGGCATGGACTGGAAGCGGTGGAAGAGATCGCGCAGGCCCGCTTTCAGATGCGACTGGAGCATTGGGCGGTGGCGGCGGAGCGCTTCGCACTGGTCGGCATCGAGGCCGGCAAAGCGCAAACGATCGCGAAGGCTGCCTGCCTGCGTCCTTTGTCCCTGCTCTGGTATCGAGTCCTGTGTCAAAACCATTCCCGCCGCGATGCCGGGACGAATGTCCCAGCGGAATTATGCAATCGTTCAATATCAACGGTCTGCGATGGGGCACGGGCATTGGGGATCTTGAGACCCGACGGCAATGCGCGACGCGTTCATCTAGGTTGAAACTGTCTAGGAGATATCCGGGCCAATATCCGGTACGAGGGGGCGGCGTCATGCCTGGTGGGGAGGAGCAACATCTTCCCATTCCGACGTGTAACGCAATGTTTATGGTTAATTCCTTGCTTGAAGGTTAACACACCGTCGAAGATGAGCGCATTCGAATAAATCTTTTATGCGGCGAAGTATTATTGCTGCTAGAGTAGAGCCACAAGTCACACGCAAGGTTGGTGGCCTAACTGTAAAGTCAGAGTCACGTCCACGCCCCTTTGAGGTAAGAGCAATGATTGTTCTTGGTCTGAGCGCTACGCTCATTGCCAGCATAACGCTGTTTGCATTCACCATTTTGAGCCGCATCGACGACTCGCGGCAAAGGGTTGCCCTCCGGGTTCTTTAAGCAAGCTTCGCAAACGCAACTTCAATAATATCGCGATCTGCCACGCGATGGATATTCGATACGTTGTCGGAAGCCGACGCGTTTCCTCGTGGCAGCGAGCCACCTGTCCCAATATCTTGAATGAAACCTTCAGGCGTTGACAGGATTGATTGCCGGCTGGAAAGTATCGTCAGCTTTCTTCGCAGTCGAAGTCGCTCGAAGGTCTAACTCCTACCCTGGTGGATGCTTCACTTCCGCAAACCGACGGTCCATCCAAGCGGATCGATGTTGGTAAAGACGACGCCGCCGTCTTCTAGAGCCAGTTTAAGCTGTGCTTCGGTGGCGCGATGGATGTCGTGCCGGGCGCCTTCGTAGTCGCGTATGGTGCTGCGCGAGACGCCGGCTTTTTCCGCAAGGTCGCTTTGCGTCCAATCCAGGAAGCCGCGCGCCGCACGACAATGCGCTGGCGTCAGAATAGCTGGCTTACTGCCTTGATTCACGGCTCAAAAATACCCATATTGGTCACTCTAGACCATATATGTCATATTATTTACAGGATTTCCAGCCGGGGGACACCACGATGCCGCACGACACACCTTTGATCTCAACGATCGTCATGGGTCTCGTGCTGGCTTTCATCTTCGGCGCCATCGCCAACAAGCTTCGCATGCCGCCGCTGGTCGGCTACCTCGTCGCCGGTGTCCTTGCAGGCCCCTATACGCCGGGCTTCGTCGCCGACCAGGGGTTGGCACCCGAGCTTGCTGAAATCGGCGTCATTCTCCTGATGTTCGGCGTCGGCCTGCATTTTTCGCTGAAAGACCTGCTGTCGGTGCGCTTCATCGCGGTTCCGGGAGCTCTCGTGCAGATCGCCTTTGCCACACTGCTCGGCTGGGGGCTCGGCGAATTGATGGGCTGGTCGCTCGGCGGCAGTCTCGTCTTCGGCCTGGCGCTGTCTGTCGCCTCTACCGTCGTGCTGCTGAAGGCGCTGCAGGAGCGTCGTCTCGTCGAGACAGAGCGCGGCAAGATCGCAGTCGGCTGGCTGATTGTCGAGGATCTGGCGATGGTTCTGGCGCTGGTGCTGATCCCCGCGGCCGCCAGTATTTCCGGCGATGGTCATGCGCCGGTCGAGCCGCTTTCCGCCGCTGTCAACAGGCTGTTCGATCTCGATCTCGGAATTGGCGGCATCATCGGCATGACCTTGCTGAAGGTGGCGCTGTTCGTGGCGCTGATGCTGGTGTTCGGGCGCCGCGTCATTCCGTGGATCCTGCACCGCACCGCCCATACCGGCTCGCGCGAACTTTTCCGTCTTGGCGTGCTGGCGATTGCGCTCGGCGTCGCCTTCGGTGCAGCCAAGCTGTTCGGCGTGTCGCTGGCACTCGGCGCCTTCTTTGCCGGCATGGTGCTTGCCGAAAGCGAACTCAGCCATCGCGCCGCGCAGGAAAGCCTGCCGTTGCGCGATGCCTTCGCGGTGCTGTTCTTCGTATCGGTCGGCATGCTGTTCGATCCCAGCATCCTGCTGGAGCATCCGCTGCTGGTGTTGGCGACGGTGTTCATCATCGTGGTCGGCAAGTCTGCCGCCGCCTTTCTGATCGTGCTGGCATTTCGCAAACCGATCGGTACGGCGCTGACAATTTCAGCAAGTCTGGCGCAAATCGGCGAATTCTCCTTTATCCTCGCAGCAATGGGAGTCGAACTCGGTTTGCTGCCCGAGCAGGGACGCGACCTCATCCTTGCCGGCGCCATCATCTCGATCATCCTCAACCCCCTCGTCTTCTATGGCTGCGGCCGGCTCAAGCGTCATCTCGATGCCAAAAACAGCTCATTGCAGGACGCCAGTGCTGAAGCGGATGCAGCGGCACAGACGCACGCTGCGGAAGAGGAGGTGCCGGTTATCGGCGCCGAGCGGGACCCTGGCCCGACGACACTCACCGGACATGTCGTGGTCGTCGGGTACGGCCGGGTCGGCAGCATCGTTGGTCAGAACCTCCTGTCTTCCGGTACACCATTCCTGGTCATCGAAGATGCCGAAAAGCGCGTCATTGACCTCAGGGACAGCGGCATAGAGGCAATTTCCGGCAATGCTGCCTCTGCGGAAGTTCTGGGGTTCGCCAATCTCAGCGCCGCCCGTAGCCTTGTGATCGCCATCCCGAATGCCTTCGAGGCGTGCAGCGTCGCCGAACAGGCGCGCAGCCTCAATCCATCAATCCTGATCGTCGCCCGGGCCCATTCGGACGCCGAGGTGGACGAACTGACGCGCTATGGCGCCGATACCGTGATCATGGGCGAGCGGGAAATTGCGCTGGGGATGGTTGACCGGCTGCGCCAAGTGCATCATGACAGGCCTCTCTATGAAGATGCGCCGTCGGCTGATAGAATAGCTGACACGCTTGTAACTACACGTGAATAGGTCGTTTAGCCCTTGAGCCTGTCCGACGACGGCATTGCCGACAGCGAAGAGATGAGACAGCCTCGCGGCGCGATGCCCCGCGTGATGGCGTCGTTGATCGTTGCTTTCTTTGCCTATCTGGGTCTTGCCCTCGGTGGCGGCTTTGCAACGTTCGCCAGTACAGAGACCAACAATTTCTCTGCGGCCAAGGGCAGCCAGCAGCCCCATTACATCGCCCAGCGCGACAATTCCCGAGGCGTCGTCGCTGCAGAGCGCAGTGCCGAGCCCAAAGCCAGCTGGCATGACGGCAACGCTGCGCTTTTGGCCTTCGCCACGCCGATCCACACTTTCGACTACGACGCCGGGTGCCTGCCACCGCTGGCCTCATCTCTTTCCGGGCCCGGCAATGTCCGCGCCTACCTGGCCCGTGGCCCGCCGGCTGCTTCCGCCTGACCGAACGCGCGCCTCGGCGCATCTCCCTTACACCAGACACACGCGCCAGCGCTTTTCCCGCTGGCAAACGCGTATTCAAGGATAGACATCATGCGCACCTCTCCATGGCTCGTGTTCACCTACTCGGTGATCATCGTGCTTGGCATGCTCATCGCCCTGCCGAACGTCCTGCCGCAATCGGCTCTCAACCGCATTCCCGCCTGGCTGCCCCACAGCCAGGTCTCACTCGGCCTCGATCTTCGCGGCGGCTCGCACCTCGTTCTCGAAGTCGACGAAGGCGATCTGGTACATGAACGTCTGCAGACGCTTGTCCAGGATGCCCGCCGCGTACTGAGGGCGAAGAACATCCAGACCAAGTCGGTCGTCCAGAATGCGACGCAGGTCGTCATTGCGCTCACCGACCCGTCGCAGAGCGACGCGGCCGTGACCGAGCTGAAGACGCTGGCAAACACCATCACCACCGGCATCAGCGCCGGCCAATCCGACCTGAACGTGGCCTCGAATAACGGCATCATCACGCTTGCCTATTCGCAGGTCGGCATCAATTCCAACGTCGATGCCGCCGTCCAGCAGAGCCTCGAGATCATTCGCCAGCGCGTCGACCAGGTTGGCGTGTCCGAGCCGACCATCCAGCGTATCGGCAACAACCGCGTTCTCGTACAGCTGCCGGGCACCCAGGATCCTTCGCGCCTGCGCGAATTGCTGGGCTCGACAGCAAAAATGTCGTTCCACATGCTGTCTGACAGCGGCGACATCACCAACCCCGGCCCCGGCGTCACCGTCATGAAGGACGACAAGGGCAACAGCTATGCGATCCAGGATCGCGTCGAGCTCTCCGGCGACCGCCTCGCCGATGCCCGCGTCTCGTTCGACCAGAATACCCACGAACCGCTGGTGACGTTCCGCTTCGACAGCGCCGGTGCCAACCGCTTTGCTGAAATCACCCGTGCCAATGTCGGCAAGCCATTTGCCATCATTCTCGACAACAAGGTGCTGAGCGCGCCGGTCATCCGCGAGCCGATCACCGGTGGCTCCGGCCAGATCTCGGGCAACTTCACCGCCGAAAGCGCAACCACGCTGTCGGCTCTGCTCCGCGCCGGCGCCCTGCCCGCCAAGCTCACCGTCATCGAAGAGCGCACGGTAGGCGCCGATCTTGGCGCCGATGCCATCAAGATGGGCATCTATTCAGGCCTCGTCGGCTTTGCCCTCGTCGCCCTATTCATCTTCGTGCTCTACGGCACCTGGGGTATCCTTGCCAACGTCGCCCTGCTGATCCACACGATCCTGACCTTCTCGGCCCTGACGCTTGTCGGCGCCACGCTGACGCTGCCGGGCATCGCGGGTATCGTTCTCGGTATCGGCCTTGCGGTCGACGCCAACGTGCTGATCAACGAGCGTATCCGTGAAGAGACCCGCAAGGGACGCGGAGCCTTTGCCGCTATCGACAACGGTTTCCGGCGCGCCTACTCGACCATCATCGACGGTAACATGACGGCGCTCATTGCCGCCGCCATCCTGTTCTACTTCGGCTCTGGCCCGGTTCGCGGCTTCGCCGTTACCATGGGTCTCGGCCTGATCATCTCGATGTTCACCTCGGTCGCCTTCGTGCGCGTCGTGATGATCGCCATCGCCCGCCGCCGCAAGCTGAAGGTCATCAACATCCAGTCGATGTTCCGGTTCTCACCCTACGACCGGCACATCCAGTTCATGAAGGCCCGCTTCTTCGGCGTCGCAGTGTCGGCGATCCTGTCGCTCGCCTCGATCGGACTGTTCATCTATCCGGGCCTCAACTACGGCGTCGACTTCCGTGGCGGCATCCAGATGTCGGTGAAGACGCAAGGGACGGCCGATCTTTCGACGTTCCGCGAAGGCCTGAACACACTCGGCCTGGGTGAAATCACCCTGCAGTCGTTCGGCGACAAGAACACCATTCTGGTCCGCGCCCAGCGCCAGGATGGCGGCGAGGAGGCCCAGACGGCAGCAGTTACAAAGCTGAAAGCCGAAGTCACCAAGATCGACCCGACAGCAACGGTCGAAGGCACCGATGTCATCGGCCCGAAGGTTTCGGGCGAACTGGCCTGGGCAGGTATCCTGTCGGTGGTCATCGCCAGCTTCGCGATGCTGTTCTACATCTGGTTCCGCTTCGAATGGCCGTTTGCCGTCGGCGCCATCGTGACCTTGGTGCTTGATGTCACCAAGCTGGTAGGCTTTTTCGCCATCACCGGCCTCGACTTCAACCTGACGGCCATTGCCGCGGTGCTGACGATGGTCGGCTACTCGGTCAACGACAAGGTCGTCGTCTACGACCGCATGCGTGAAAACATGCGTCTCTACAAGTCGATGCCCTTGCGCGAGATCATCGACAAGTCGATCAACGAAACGCTCGCCAGAAGCCTTTACACCAACGCTACCGCATTCCTGGCGCTGGTCCCGATGGCGATCTGGGGCGGCAGCGCCGTGTCGAGCTTCGCCATTCCGATGGTGTTCGGCATCCTCGTTGCCGGTGCATCGTCGATCTTCATCGCAGCGCCGATCCTGCTGTTCCTCGGCGACTGGCGCACCCGCCACCGCGCAGTTACCGTCGCAAACGACGCCAAGGCAGCAGAAGCCGAAGCGGCCAAGCCGAAAAAGCAGCTTCCGGCAGCGGAATAGAAAAGAAAGGGCGCCCCGGCAGGAGGCGCCCTTTAACTGAAATGTGGAATATTTTCTGTCGCAAATGTCTGTCGCGAAACTCCCACTTTTGCGAGTGGCTTTTGCGACAGAAATTCCCCTGAAAAGTCAGGGATCGATGATCTTGTCGAGGATGTTAGGATATTTGCGACAGCACGTCCGCTTTGCGTCAAAAGCAGTCATCGCAGTAAGCCGTCGGCTCCACGGGACCGTTCGATATTCATTAATTTGGAAGGTCGTCGCACAGATAGTCGTGTGTTCTGGTGTTTGGATACGCAGCAGAGGAAAGAGAAAGCCACCACTGACGCGATGGTGCCTGCGCAAGGCTGAGCGGGAACATCAGAGTTTCGCTCTTCAAAAAGAACGATATTTTCTGCCTTTCATCGAAGAAAGAAATTTGAACCTGCTGAAGGATAAAAGGAGTGGTTTTTTGGCCTGGCATAACGAATTCCGGCCAAGCCCTCCGGTGGATACTCAGTCTCTGCATTTGCTGGCTGGGTTAATTCTCATTTCGATGGTAGGCGGAACATGCGATTTATTATCTTCATTTTGCTGAATTAACTGACTTGAAGTGATGCTCCGAACGGTGTCGAGAGACGAAAGAAAGTTCGTAAGGCTATCGAGCCGTCGCTAGATCGGGCAGACGTAACTGGTAGATATGTGAGGATTAAAGATGGCCGAAGATGCCGGCGTAGTAGCTGTGGACCACACGGGCTTCTCGGTCGCCTCGTTGGAGGAGGCGATCCAGTTCTGGACTGAGGCGATGGGTTTCGACCTTGCTCGCCGAGGAGAGATGGGTGGGGAGTTTCTACGGGAGGCTACCGGGGTTGACGACCCCCGTTGCCGAATGGCGCTGGTGACGGCTCCAAATGGCTACCCTATCGAGCTTCTCGAGTATTCGACAGGCCGTACGCTGGGCCAGACACCTCGTAGCGCGGGTGCGATCGGCGCCGCTCATATCGCCTTCACGGTTAAGGATATCCGCACGGCGATCGCGCGGGTTGAGACGGCGGGGTGGGCAGTGAACGGTTCGCCGCAGCCGATACCAGCCGGCCCCCGATGCGGAACAATGGTCGCGTACATCTCCGGCCCGGATGGTATCACCATAGAGCTGATGCAGCCGCCTGCTTAGTGGAGGATTGCTGATACTTTACTCCAGCGGCTGGGGCTCAAGGCTATTCGCATCAGCACCACCTATGCAAACCTGCCGCCTGCAAGCGTATATCGCATCATGAGGACGACAGTCGCCGCATGAACCGGACAGCTTGCACACCCTGGCTTGTCCGCTTTGGGCCAAAAGCAGCCTTTCACCTTTGTCGCAAATCTTCCAATTAATGCGACAGTTTTGCGGCTGAACTTTTCGACGTCGCAAAAACCAATGTTTTGCGACGGGTGAGTCCCCAGGATGCTTCACGAAGATATTTCCGGCAAGACAAACCGCCCGAAACACCCATGCCGGAAGGGATTCGGCACCAGTCTCTACCTGGGTTCCATATTTCGGTTAGGGGCTGGCCGGCAGGAGGCGCCCTTTTTCTTTACTCCATAGCCGGATCAGATCTTTGGACGGTGCAGCGGCAGCCCCGGCTTGGGCGCCGGGATGCGCTCGATGGCGCCGTGCTCCTGTTCGGTGATCAGCACCTGCTTGCCATCGACGGTGAAGGCGACGTTGCTCGGCAACGTGCCGTTGGTGCGGATATGGCCAGAGAGCTTGCCGGACGTGTCGATCAGGCAGATGTCGCCCTGGCCATACACGGCGCAATAAAGCGTGTCGTCACGATCGAAGGCCAGGCCGGCCGGTCCCTTCAGGCGCGTACCCATCGGCGAGCGCAGGGCGTGGGCAAAGATTTCCTGCCGGCCCCCGAGCACCTGACGATAGATATTACCGGTCAGCATCTCGCTGTAATAGAGCAAGCCGTTCGAATCGAAGGCAATGCCGCTCGCCAGCAGCAGGCCCGCCGCCAGCGACCGGAGCACGCGTCCGTCGGCTGGATCGATCTGGTAGATGCAACCATTGTAGGGCGCATTCAAAAAGTCCGGCCGGATTGTTTGGCCGATGACGAGATCGGCGATCCGAACGCCGGCGTCGCTCATGTACAAAAGCCCGTCCGGACCGAAAGCGAGATCACGCGGCAGGACGAAGGGTCCCGTCTCGCTGCCTTCGATCATCTGGAGCATCCGACCTTCGGGCGACAGGCGCACCAGCGAGTTTTCCGGACCGCCGGCCACCCAGAAGCAGCCATCGCCATCGACAGCCAACCCGGACGGACGTCCGCCCGGTCGGCAGATTTCCCGGCGTTGGCCGTGCGGTGCGATTACCGATACGCATCGGCGACCGTCTTCCATCTCGACACATGCAATGCGCCCATCCTGCAGTCCGACCGGCCCATCAGGCTGGTGTAACCCGACTGCAATCGTCTCATTCATTCCGACGCATCTCCCGGGGCACGCAATAATATTAAAGACATTGCTAACCTTTCCGATTCGTTAAGTAAACGAAAGCCGACCGCCGCCATTCTGCGCGTCGTTGCGTCAAACCGGCCCAAGCTCGCTTGACAGTTTTCGCCGATTCAGAACATTTAACGAACATTCGGGCAATCTAATGGTGCTTCGAAAATCTTCGGAAATACAATAACGGCATGGCAGCGGCCGCTCCGGAGCAATAGAGGAGAGCCAATGAACGCCGCCTATCTGGAAAAACTCAATCCCGAGCAGCGGCTGGCCGTCGAGCACGGCACCGACATCGACGGAAGCCATGTGTCCGGCCCCCTGCTGGTGATCGCCGGCGCGGGCTCCGGGAAGACCAACACGCTCGCCCACCGCGTTGCCCACCTGATCGTCAAGGGCGCCGACCCGCGCCGTATCCTGCTTATGACCTTCTCGCGCCGGGCTGCTGCCGAGATGGGCCGCCGCGTCGAGAAGATCTGCGCCCAGGTGCTCGGCCCGAAAGCCGGAATCATGACGGATGCGCTGGCCTGGAGCGGGACATTCCACGGCATCGGCGCGCGCCTGCTGCGCGACTATGCCGAACAGATCGGCCTCGACCCAGCGTTTACGATCCACGATCGCGAAGACAGCGCCGACCTGATGAACCTGATCAGGCACGACCTCGGTTTTTCGAAGACCGAGAACCGCTTTCCGACCAAAGGCACCTGCCTTGCCATCTATTCGCGCGCGGTCAATTCCGAGACGCCGCTGGACCAGGTTCTGCGCGATGTCTTCCCATGGTGCGCCACCTGGGAAAACCAGCTGCGGGAACTCTTTGCCAGCTATGTCGAGGCGAAGCAGGTGCAGAACGTACTCGATTACGACGACCTGCTGCTTTACTGGGCACATATGGTGCATGAGCCGCTGATCGCCGAAGACATTGGCAACCGGTTCGACCATGTGATGGTCGACGAGTACCAGGATACCAACCGGCTGCAGTCCTCGATCCTGATGGCGCTGAAGCCCGGCGGACAGGGCCTTACGGTTGTCGGCGACGACGCCCAGTCGATCTACTCCTTCCGCGCCGCGACGGTCCGCAACATCCTCGATTTCCCCGCATCGTTTTCGCCGGCCGCCCGTATCGTCACGCTCGACCGCAACTATCGCTCGACGCAGCCGATCCTTGCCGCCGCCAACGCCGTCATCGATCTGGCCTCCGAGCGTTTCACCAAGAACCTGCGCACCGAGCGGACGTCGGCACAGCGCCCGAAGCTGGTGACCGTTCGCGACGAGGCCGACCAGGCCCGCTACATCGCCGACATGGTGCTTGAAAACCGCGAGGGCGGCACCATCCTGAAACAGCAGGCCGTGTTGTTCCGGGCCTCGCATCACTCCGGCCCGCTGGAGATCGAACTGACGCGGCGCAACATTCCGTTCGTCAAGTTCGGCGGCCTGAAATTCCTCGACAGCGCCCACGTGAAGGACATGCTGGCCGCCCTGCGCTTTGCCCAGAACCCGCGCGACCGCGTGGCCGGTTTCCGACTGATGCAGCTTCTGCCCGGCGTCGGGCCGTCGACAGCACAAAAAGTGCTCGACCGGATGGACGACGAGGCGAGCCCGATTACCGCGCTGACCGAAATCCCCGCCCCGCCTCGCAGCGGCGATGACTGGACCAGTTTTGTCGAGACCTTGCAGGCGGTGAAATCGGGCAAGGCCGGCTGGCCGGCTGAAATCGGTCTGGTGCGGGAATGGTATGCGCCACATCTGGAGCGCTTGCACGAGGATGCAGCGACACGGCAGGCGGATCTTCTGCAGCTCGAACAGATCGCCTCGGGCTATCCCTCGCGGGAACGTTTTCTGACCGAACTGACACTCGACCCGCCGGATGCGACGAGCGACCAGGCCGGAGTTCCGCTGCTCGACGAAGATTATCTCATCCTCTCGACGATCCATTCCGCCAAGGGCCAGGAATGGACCAAGGTATTCATGCTGAACGTCATCGACGGCTGCATTCCCTCCGATCTCGGCGTCGGTACAAGCGCCGAGATCGAGGAGGAGCGTCGGCTGCTCTACGTGGCGATGACCCGCGCCAAGGACAATCTAGACCTGGTGCTGCCGCAACGCTTCTTCGTCCACGGCCAGAACGCCCAGGGCGACCGCCACGTCTATGCCAACCGCACCCGCTTCATCCCGGCAACGCTGCTGCAGTTCTTCGAAGTCTGCGGCTGGCCCACCGCCCGCTCAGGCTCACCCGCCGCCCAGCAGGCACGGCAGATCCGGGTGAATGTCGGCGCGCGGATGCGGGGGATGTGGCGGTAGGGGTGCTGGGGGGACCAGCGAGCGGAAGCATTCGGTGCCCCGCACTATCCGGCGTATCGAATTTGCAAGCGAAACTCAGTTCGCGCCACATCAGTTTTTGAAACAGACTTGTGACCAGCTCTTCGAGGCCATTGGCAGCCGGACCGATTGTCTTTGATTGCGGCTACAAAGCGAAGCTCCGCTGAGAAAGCGGGCTCCCGCGTCGGTATTGAGGGCTAATTTAGGAGCCAAACCACTCCCCGTCGTTATTTTTCCAGATTATAGCTGGCACTTTGTAAAAGTAACCGTTTAGCTGCGGATCATCTCTGTGAGAGGCATCTTCTGGCCATTCCGCGAGCAAAAAATCAACAATTTCATCACTAGAGACACCCCAATGGCTTTCTGGTTGCTGAATTGTGTATTTTGGGTTCGGGTTTGTCTTTTCGTTATAGTAGACATCAGCGCCCGGCTTAACAAAACTCACACGACCATCATCAAATAACTCCTTGATAATACTTAGGAACGCCTGCTTGTGTTCACCGAATGTAAAGTCAGGATTCTGAAAAAATATATTCCCCCATAGCCCGGTGATCCACATCCCGAACGAATCCGATATTATTAACTCCTTATTTTTAATATTAGTGGTCATCGATATTTGACTCCGGAGGCCTTCTGGCGGATTGGCCTGTTCGTGACGCTTGCGTGGTTAAATCACTAGCGCTAGGCACCATGCCAGCGACTGGCGTCAGCAAAAAACTAAGATCGCCTTACAGCGGTGTTCGGAGCAGAACTGTGGCCAGGGCTTGAAAGGCTTCCACGGCCTTAAGCAAAACGGCCTTGGCGTCCTCACTTGCGGCGACCCATAGTGCAGCATTCAGGGCAGCATCGATGAGAAGGCAAGCTGCCGCTTCCGCGTTGAGAGATTTTATGATTCCCTTTTCCATTAGCCTTTTCACCGTCTGCCGCGTCACTTCAAGGCAGCTGTCCTGGCTGGGCCATTCCGATGGGTCTACCAGTACCGCCGATCCATCGAGGAGGACAATCCTTTGAACCTCGGGGTCGAGCGACATCTCGATATAGGCCGTCGCCTCTGCCAACAGCCCCTGCCACTCGTCTTTTCCGCTGCAGCGATCTCCTTGGCACGCTGAGCAATCTCAGAATCGATCTAAGGAAGAGAATGACCCAGCGAACCGCAATATCTCCCGCAAATAGACATACGCTCTACGAAGCGCACGGCTAGTCCGCAGCCGTCCGATCTGGCGACCTGCTGTTTGTTTCCGGTCAGGTCGCCAGCCTCGCAGATGGAACACCCGAGCCCGACTTCCAGGCCAAGGTGCAACTTGCATTCACCAACCTCGCAGCCGTGCTCGAAGCTGCCGGCTGCACGTTCGGATGTCCTGGATGTCACGACATTCCATACTGATCTGCAAAAGCAGTTCGAAACCATCATGCCGATCAAACAGCAGTTCTTCGACGGGAAGTCCTATTCGACTTGGACCGCGGTCGTAGTGACATAGCTCGCCGGGTTTGATTTCGAAAGCAAGGTGATCGCCCGCATGCCGGGAGCGGCTTGAGGCTCGCCAGCCGCACGGCCGCAGCAGGGTCAACGGGCCGAAGCCTGCCTCGAGCCCCCTCACAACGGTGCCAAGGTCAGGTGGAATGCTCCGTTCGATGTTTTCCGGATTGAGTTTCCATGGCTGTCGATAACGCTCCTGACCGCGCGGCGCATGTTGGAGAAGCCGGGGAAGGTCACGGTGTCCACCGGCTCGTCAAGCCGGACGGAGACGGCGTACTGGTTCCCCATGGACGACAGGGATTTGATCTCTCCCTTGAAGGGTTGCCCGAGATAGCGGCCTTGCACCCTTTGGCCGATGCTGAGAGGTACAGGGGCAGCCTTTGCCAAGCGCGCCGACAGGGTGTTCCAGTCGCGTGCGCCGGACTGGTGGGCGATCACTTCGAGCGCCTGGGCATGGCCCAGCACCACATCCTGGGCAGCCAGGGCGGTCTTGAGTTTCTTTGCCTGCGCCTTGGCTTCGGCAATGGTTCTGACAGTCATGACGCGCGCTCCATTCCCTCAAGGCCGATTGCGCCCGCGCGCCTTCGCGTCTTGAACGCGGAGGACAGCACCAGGACGGCAACAATTGCGGCGAGACTATCGGCCAGAGGGTAGGCGAACCAGATCAAATCGGCGCCCCCTGAAACAGCAAGCGCAGCAATGAGAAGCGGCAACAGCACGAAAGGCTTGGCCACGGTCAGCAAGCCCGCAAGCGCTGGCTGGCCCACAGCCTGGAAATACAGTCCGAACACGAAAACCGGCCCCGACACCAGATAGAGCGCCGCCATCGGCCGGAAAAGCCTTCCGGTTTGAGCGACCACATCGGGATTGGAGACGAACAATGCGCCGATGCTGCTCCCCGCGAGGAGCAGACAAAACTCCACCGCGAAACAGTAGACCAAGGCCGTTGCGACCGCGATCCCCAGGACATTATCCGAACGCGCGTAGAGCCGCGCACCGACATTGTTGCCGACGATGCTCTGCATGGCCATCGCGATCGCCATGATCGGCAAAAAGGTGAAGCCGAAGACGCGGGTCACGATGCCGTAGGCAGCGATGGATTTCTCGTAATTTGCGCCGTCGCCGAGCCGCAAGGCAAGAAGCACGACCGCTCCCGAAAGGGCAATGCCGATGAAACCCAGACTGACCGGCGCGCCCAGCGCCAACAGCCGTCGCCATCCCCCCGTCCAGCGGTTCTGCCAGAGGCTCCCAAGGGGCATCATCCCGTCGACAAAGGGGCGCAAGCCGACCAAAAGTGCCAGCCCTATGGCCTGGGCGAGGATCGTGCCGAGAGCCGATCCGGCGATCCCGAGCTTGAGCGGCACGATCAGGATGTAGTTCAGCGCGATATTCGCGAGCGTCACGCCAAGCGACAGGAGCGCCATCAATCCGGCTTTTCCTTCGTTTCTCCAGGCATCGGCATGAATTCCCAGCAGGAACTGCACCGATGTTCCGAATATACTGATCGCCAGAAAAACCCAAAGCATTTCCGCAACGGAGCGGTCGGATCCGGCCGTTCGCAACGCGAAGCTCCATCCTCCCACCATAAAGATCAGGATCAGCATTGCGGCGATGAGCAGGGCAAGCCCATGGGCGGCCGCAAAGGTCGCGGCAGCCGCGTCGCGGGCAGAGGCGCCAAGCTGGCGAGCCAGCAAACTGGACATCCCGGCGCTGACGAGCGTGGAGAGGGAAATGGTCAGCATGAGCACGGGGAAGGCGATGCCGACCGCAGCCATGGCTTTCGTGCCGACGAACCGACCGAGGAATGCGGCGTCGACGATACCGAGAAGCCCATTCATCAGCATGATGGCAGCCATGGGCAAGGCGGTAGCAGCAAATATTTTGTGCACGGGCGCAGTCAGAAATAGGTTGTCGTCAGAATGTCCTGTGGACATTGCTCACTCCTCCAGAGAGGCATTTCGGCTGAGGATGGGGGCCCGCATTGCCACCACCGAAATGCTTCGAGGGTGAGGATAATCTGTCTGCCGAACTTCACCGTGACTTGCGTCTGCAGGCGGCAGGTGTTCGTAACCCGTGCCACTTCAATCACTGCGGGAAATCTTTGTCAACAAACCAGTTTCCGGGGGACTTCGCTTCAAGAGCCGCGGAGGGGTGCCGGGGCTCCGAATTCTGGCGGATTTAGCCGACAAGCTTTGATGTGCCTCACACTGGTCTGGAGAGCAGGCCCGTGGCCAGTGCCTGAAACGCGTCGAGGGCCTTCGGGAGGACGGCCTCCGCATCTTCACTTGCAGCGACCCACAGCGCGGCATTCAGCGCAGCCCCGCTGAGAAGTCGGGCAACCGCCTCGGCATCCAGGGGCTTGAGTATTCCTTTTTCCATAAGCCTTTGCACCGCCTGCCTTGTCACATCGAGGCAGTTATCCTGACTGGGCCATTTCGATGGGTCTCCGAGGACAGCGGGGCCGTCCAGCAGAACAATCCTTTGAACCTCGGGGTCCAGCGCCATCTGGATATAGGCCGTCGCCTCCGCGAGCAGACCCTGCCACTCGTCTGATTGCGCAGCCCCAATCGCCTTGGCCCGTTGCGCCATTTCTGAATCAATCTCGTTGACCACGGCGGCGAGCAGTCCGCGCTTGTCTCCGAAGTTGTGGTACAGCGCGCCGCGCGTCAGGCCAGCATCAGCCGTCAATTCGTCCATGGACGCGGCGAAATAGCCTTTTTCCGCAAACGCCTTGCGCCCGGCGGCAATGAGCTTGCCCCGGTTTTCTTCCATCGTCTCGGCACGCCGCTTTGCCATTCCTCATTCCAATTTCACATACGCACCGTATATGTATTGACATACGCGTCGTACGTCATCTACTTTCGCATACGTAACGTATCTCAAATTGTCCGCTGTGGGAAGCCTGATGGCGAAGCTCCCACGGTGGCCAGAAGGAATAAAATGACCACGCGAAACGCAATATTTCCACCTCACAGACATGCGCTCTACGAAGCACACGGCTATTCGGCAGCGATCCAGTCCGGCGACCTGCTGTTTGTCTCCGGCCAGGTTGGCAGCCGCATCGACGGGACACCTGAACCCGAATTCCAGGGCCAGGTTGAACGTGCCTTCGAGAACCTGGCTGCCGTGCTCAAAGCAGCGGGCTGCACATTCGAGGATGTGATGGATGTCACGACGTTCCACACCGATCCGCAGAACCAGTTCGACACCATCATGCCGATCAAGCAGCGCTACTCGGGGAAAAGCCTTATCCAGCCTGGACTGCCATCGGGGTGACATGGCTCGCCGGCTTTGATTTCGAGATCAAGGTGATCGCCCGCCTGCCGGCAAAGGCTTAGATTCGACCGCAGTGTTGTGTCACTGCTGATACGAGCCCGAAACCGGCGATGGCTGCCAGGGCTGCGGGCAGCCATCGCGAATTGCGACCCTTGCCGAGGACGGGCGCGAATGCGGGGCTTGTGGCGGCAGCGGTCAGACTTTGCCCTCACTCACCTCGGCGACGATGGCATCGATATCGGCGATCACCTCGCGCAGATAGCCGATCTCGGCCCGCAACCGATGCTGCCCGTGCTTGAGCGCCGATCGTTTGGTGATGCCGATGTAGGGAGCGGCCCAGTCGTTGATGCGGTTGGCTTCCGCCAGCTGCGCTTCGAGCGCCTTCAACCTGATATCGAGGAGGCGCGGCAGTTCGGCGGCGCTGGCGGGATCGAGCCGGATCAGGGCAAGGTCGAACGGGTCGTGTTTGTACCAGATGTCGGTGAGGCCCGAACGGCGGAGATCGGAGAGAACGCGCCGACCCTCGTCAGTGATCTCATAGATCTGCCGCACGGGACGATTGCCATCACGCTCTTCGCTGACCTGACGAAGAAGCTTCTCCTCCGCCAGCCTCGACATTGCACCGTAGACCGCACCAACCGATATGTCTGTCCAAAGCGATACATAGCGGTTTTCGGCTTCTAGACGGAGCCGATGGCCATGCATGGGCCCGAGCAGATCGAAGGACGACAGAATGAACAACCGAATTGACGACATCTTACTCTCACGATAATACTCTCGCAGGAGTAATCTCCTGCATCCCGAATTTTCGGGTATCTCATGAAGGAGTAGAACGACATGAAGGCAAGCGGCAACACAATCCTCGTCACAGGCGGTGGTTCGGGCATCGGTCGTGCGCTTGCCCAGCGCTGGCACGATGCCGGCAATCGCGTCATCGTCACCGGGCGCCGCCGCGAGATGCTGGAGGAAACAGCGCAGGGTCGGGCCAACATCTTCGTGCACGAACTCGACATCGACGATGCCGCTGCGATCGAAACGGGCATAGGCGAGATCGTCGCTGCCTATCCAGACCTGAATGTGCTGGTGAACAATGCCGGGACCTACAAGAGCGAAAACCCGACCCGGAGGCGCGACCTCGCCGACGCGGAACGTATGATCGTGACCAATGTGCTGGGTCCGATCCGGATGTCGAATGCGCTGATCGACCACCTCTCCGCGCAAAAGCATGCGGCGATCATCAATGTTTCGTCTGGCACCGCCTTCGTTCCCTTTCCGGCCTCGCCCACCTACAGCGCCTCCAAGGCAGCGATCCACTCCTACACTGCCGCCATCCGCCCGCTGCTCAAGGGACGGGTCGAGATCATCGAGATCATTCCGCCTCAGGTGCAGACCGAGCTGACACCTGGTCAATCCCTGGACCCGAACTCGCAGCCGCTCGGCGAATTTGCCGACGAGGTCTTGGCATTGCTCCATGGCAATGGCGACCAATCGCCGGAAGAAGTGAGCGTCGAGCGTGTGCGCTACTTTCGCAATGCCGAACGGGCGGGACAATTCGACGAGGTGCTGGCGATGATGGTCGAATATACGCCCAAGGACTGAGCGGGGGCGACGCAGCCGTTTTTACCGGTCGAACAGCTTTGCCTCGGACACCTCAAGGAAGCGTTCCAGCGCCGCCTCGTCCACCGCATCGAGGCTGTCGGGGGACCATTGCGGATTGCGGTCCTTGTCGATGATGGCGGCGCGGATACCCTCGTAGAAATCGGTAGTCTTGAGGATCTGGCGGCAGGCGCCGAGTTCCCGCTCCAGACATTCGGCGAGATCCCGGCTTTTCCGCCCGGCGCGCAGCAGGAGCAGCGTCAGCTTCAGGCTGGTCGGGGAGCGTGTGGCGATGGCTTTCAGGCTGTCGGCGGCGAAGGCGTCAGGCTCCATGGCCAGCGCCGCCATGATGGCCTCGACGCTGTCATGGGCAAACGCACGGCCGATTGTCCCGGCGTTGGCGACGAAGATGCCGTCTTCCGGCGGCGTGGCGAAGGCTGCAATCGCCGTGTGGACGTCTTCCGCCGAAGCGCCCGGTTGCAATCGGCCGATGGCATCGATCGCCTCGGCGAGGTCCTGTGAGGCTACGTGATGGTCGGCAAGGCCGGCATCGATCGCATCCGCAGCGCCGATGGCAAGGCCGGTCAGGGCAAGCCAGGTGCCGGTCTCGCCTCCATCGCGGGAGAGCAGCCACGTGGCGCCGACGTCGGGGAAGTAGCCAATACCGGTCTCGGGCATAGCCAGGCGCGTCCGCTCGGTAACAATGCGGTGGCTGCCATGGGAGGAGAGGCCGACGCCGCCACCCATGGTGATACCGTCCATCAGTGCCACATAGGGTTTCGGGTATTCGGCAATCATCCGGTTGAGCCGGAATTCCTCGCGCCAGAAGCTGGTGGCGTCCTCGCCGCCGGTGCTGCCGCTCTGGTGCAGGGCGCGGATGTCGCCGCCGGCACAAAGTCCTCGCTCGCCCTCGCCCATGATAGCGACACTGGCAATCGCCGGATCGGCGGCGAAGCTTTCGAGGCTGCCGGCTATGGCCCGAACCATGGATAGCGTCAGGCTGTTCAGCGCCTTCGGCCGGTTAAGCCGGATGACGCCGACCGAGCCGTTGCGTTCGATGATGATCTCGTCTGCTGCCTGCATTGCCGAACTCCACCCTTTTTGCGAAGGAGATGGGCACCATCTGGCGGTCTGTCCAGCGGCATCTAAGAATAAGACACCGGGATCGACGAGCGCGGCGGCAGGCGCTCTGTGCATGCCCTTGCGATATCAGCAGACGGCGACGGGGGTGGGGGTCGTGAAACGGTCGGTCTCGCGGCGCTGCGCCAGATGATTTTCCCACGCGAGCGACGAGCGCACGATGGTTTCCATGCAGTTACGCCGTGGCGTCCAGCCGAGCACATCCCGAGCGAAGCTTGCATCGGCAACGACGCAGGCTGCATCGCCCGGCCGGCGCGGCGCGTGGTTTATCCGGAAGGCGCGTCCGTGGACCCGCGTCACCATGTTGAGCACGTCGAGGACGGAATAGCCCATGCCATAGCCGCAATTGGCAATCAGCGAAGGCCCGCCTGCCCTTAGGTGCTGCAGGGCCTTCAGGTGCGCCTCGGCGAGATCGCTGACATGAATGTAGTCGCGTACGCCGGTGCCGTCATGGGTCGGATAGTCGGTGCCATAGATATCGACGGCCGGGCGCCGGCCGAGTGCTGCCTCGCAGGCCACCTTGACGAGATGCGTGGCACCTTCCGTCGACTGGCCGGTGCGGCCTTCCGGGTCGGCTCCGGCGACGTTGAAATAGCGCAGTGCGACATAGCGGAAATCGTAGGCAGCAGCGGCGTCGCGCAGCATGTACTCCGACATCAGCTTGGAGAGCCCATAGGGTGTTTCCGGATTGAGCGAGGCAGTTTCCGGCACCGGTTCGCCCGTCGGCTGCGGCCCGTAGACGGCGGCTGTGGAGGAGAAGACAAAATGGCGAACCCCTGCCCTGACGGCAGCGCTCATCAGCACGCGCGTCTTGCCGGTGTTGTTCTCGTAGTAGGCGAGCGGATCCTTGATCGAGGACGAGACAATGGCCGAGCCCGCGAAATGGACGATCGCTTCGATATCGTTTTCGGCAAAGATCTTTTGCAGCACGGTCTCGTCGGCTGCATCGCCCAGGTAAAAACGCGCAGCCGGTGCCACAGCCCAGCGGAAGCCGGTCGACAGTCTGTCGATCACCACCACGTCCTCGCCGGCATCCAGCAAGGTCCAGACCATATGGCTGCCGATATAGCCGGCACCGCCCGTTACCAATATCGCCATGTCTTGCATCCCTGGCTTGTCATCGCGGGAGCATTGGCTCGCGTCATTTGATATTTGATTATCAATCCACCTTTCCACAACTTTAAGGGTCGGAGAATGGTGGCGTAGTTAGCAATGTCTTGATGAGATAGACAGGCTTTTAGCGAATTTGCGCGGAAGAACACACTCCTGAGCCTGTGCCGGGAGTGTGGAGACTTTCGCGTGGGCGATCAGAGGCTGAGGATATACTTGCTCAACCGCTCTGCGGCGGCGGTGATCTGTCGGGGATCGCGCAGGAAGCAGGCGCGCAGGAACAGTTCCCCGCCAGCCCCAAACGCCGTTCCCGGTGCCAGGCCGACGCCGGTCTTGTCGACAATATCGAGCGCTGCCTGGCGGCTGTCGGTAATACCGTCGATCTTGAGGAAAGCGTATAGCGCGCCGTCGGGCTTCAGCGTCTCGACGCGGTTGGTGGCAACCAGTGCCTCGCAGAGGATATCCCGCGACAGCGTCGCCTTTTCGATGTTGCTCTCCACGAACACGTCGCCGGCATTAAGCGCAGCGACCGCGCCCATCTGCATGAAGTGGGCAACGCCAGATGTCGAATATTGCACGAGGTTCTCCAGCACCTGCCCGGTTTCAGGCGGCGCGACGATCCAGCCGATGCGCCAACCGGTCATCGACCAGTTCTTTGAGAAGGAATTGACGAAGAGGATGCGATCATCCGGCTGCCTGGTATCGAGCAGCGATGGCGCGCGACCGCCTGCGTAGTGAAAACGCGCGTAGATCTCGTCGGCCATGATCCAGAGACCGTGCTTGCGGGCGAGCGCCAGGATCGTGGTCAGATCCTCACGGCTCGCAGTCCAGCCGGTGGGGTTGGACGGTGTATTGAGAAACAGGCCCTTGGTTTTCGGCGTGATGGCGGCCTCGATGCGACCGATATCGAGGGCCCACTTGCCGCCTTCGAAATCGAGCTGGACACCGACCGAGCGTGCGCCGGCGATTTCGAGGGCCGCTGCAATGTTCGGCCAGGCCGGGGTCAAATAGATCATCTCGTCGCCCGGCGAGGTAATCGCCTGGACGGAGAGCTGGATCGCCTGCATGCCTGAGCCGGTGACGTAGAAATTGTCGGGTGAGAGCGCCACGTTGAAATGACGGGCATAATAATCCGATAGCGCTTGGCGCAATTCCGGGATGCCGCGCTGCCAGGTGTAGAAGGTGTCGCCGGCGGCAAGCGAGGCCATGGCGGCCTGGTTGATGAAATCAGGCGTCGACAAATCACCCTCGCCAACCCAGAGCGGCAGCAGGCCTTCCCGCCCACGTGCATAGTTGAGGACTTCGACGATACCGCTTTCGGGGGCTGCAAGCGCGCGCGGGCTGAGGCTGTTTACGATGGACATGCTGGGGTCTCCGGTTAGCCGCCTTCATAAGGCAGTTCGACGCGGAAATCCCATGACTTTGCTTGGATGACCAATCGATTTCAGTGATGGAAGAAACCCCACCGCAATGCGGCGGGTTCCGGTAAACACGATCATACGGCAGTCCGGCTGGCGAGAAGGTCGCGAATTTCTGTCAGCAGCGCGACGTCGGCCGGCGGAGGTGCCGCGGCTGTTGTCGTTTCTTCCTTGCGCTCCACCTGCCGGCGCAGCGCGTTGACGCCCTTGACCATCATGAAAATGATCCAGGCGAGAATCAGGAAATTGATGAGCACGGTGATGAAGTTGCCGTATGCAAAGACTGCGCCTTGCGCGCGCGCGGCTGCCAGTGTCGGCGCATTGACTGCACTCGAAAGGCCGATGAAATAGTTCGAGAAATCGAAGCCCCCGAAAACCGCGCCGACGACCGGCATGATGATGTCGTCCACCAGCGATTTGACGATGCCGCTGAATGCGCCGCCGATGATCACGCCAACGGCAAGGTCCATGACGTTGCCACGGGCGATGAAAGATTTGAATTCATTGAGCATGGACGCCCCCCTTTAGGATTGGCAGTACGTTGATCCCGATTTGATTAGCAACATCTTTTGCGACTGAATTCAATAGTCATTCTGCAACCGGGAGAGTGGCGTGCAGCCTCATATTCAAGTTGAGCCCCATCCAACTGTGGCGAAAATACGACAGCTTGGCGCAGAATGGTAACTCCTGGCAACACTCGGGGTGCTCGTTTGATCTCGCTCAAACCCGGCCTCCCGCCAGCGCGCGATGATTGCCCTTCAGGAAGCAATTCCGCTCACGAAGGACGTAGATCCATGAAATTTTATAAACCGATCAGGATATTGTTGGCTGCCGGAATGCTGGCAGTGGCGACATCGGCCGGTGCAGCCGACACCACCGTAGATCCGTCGATATCCCTGCAGGCGCAAAGCCCCTGGCAGATCAGGCTGAGGGCGCTTGGCGTCATTCCGCGCGATTCAGGCCGGGTCGACGGTATCGACGGCTCCGGATTGTCGTTTTCCAATACCGTTATCCCGGAACTGGATGTGTCCTATTTCTTCAACGACAACATTGCCGTGGAACTGATACTTGGCACCACCAAATCGACAGTCCATGGCCAGGGATCGATTTCCAGCCTCGGAAATATCGGCAAGACCTGGATGTTGCCACCGACACTGACGCTGCAGTACCACGTCACCAGCCTCGGCGCGTTTCGCCCCTATGTCGGCGCCGGCATCAACTACACGATGTTCTATAACCAGTCCGGCAACAGCGCCGACAGCCTCAATGTGAAGAACACGTTCGGCGTCGCCTTCCAGGCAGGCTTCGACTACATGCTGGACCAACACTGGGGCCTGAACGTCGATGTCAAGAAACTGATCCTGCGGCCAGACTTCGACGCGACCGTTGGAGGAAGCCATGTCAGTGGCAAGGCCAACCTCGATCCTCTCATGATCGGCACCGGCATCACCTACCGCTTCTGACAGGCAGGCAGCACTCCACCGCGAACTGCCAAATGCAAAAAGGCCGGGACAAAGCCCGGCCTTTCCAGTCTGTCGTCACGGACGCTGGCAAAGCCTGCCGCCCGTGATGAAAATGTCTTAGGCTGCCTGAAGGCGGTCTGCAGACATCTTGCCCGAACGCTTGTCAGCAACGAGCTCGTAGGAGATCTTTTGACCTTCCTGGAGTTCGCGCATGCCGGCGCGTTCAACGGCCGAGATGTGTACGAAAACGTCGGCTGCGCCGTCGTCAGGCTGAATGAAGCCGAAGCCCTTGGTTGCGTTGAACCACTTAACTGTACCTGATGCCATAACGATATCCTTTTCGAATCGCGAGTAGAGAAGAACGCAACCCGGAAAACGCCCGGATCGCGGTGAAAACCGATTTTGAAGGGAAGTTCGCCAGCAACGGCTGGAATGGCCGCAACAAAGTTCATCTAGCAAGATCGATGGCAACGTTTATATCCGACCTCCGTCGCTGTTTCAAGCCACAGCGAGTGCAAAGTCTCACCGCCGAAAGCCGGTTACTGATACGGGTGCATTGATCGGATGCCGGAAGGCCTTGCACACCCGACGTTTGGATGGGGCAACGGCGTGGCGGGCGCGGCCCAAAAAAATGCAAATTCAACCTGGAATGGCTCTGTCAAAGTCTAAAATCCCAGGTCCACTTCCACCTTTGAGCGATGGCTCCCGAAGCGTCACGAATCAACGATTGCAGCAACTTTCAGGTCGTTCCCCGAAGTGGTTAGCGATACTCAATGCATTCACATTGTCGACACGCTAACCGCGATTTCCAGCAACCGATTATCCATGGAGCTTTCAAACTACGAGGGATCATTACTGTTAGTGTATAAACAGACAGCCAGGCTTTGCTTTTTCATGCGTTATTTCGTTTATTTCTAATGCTGGAATGGCACTGACTTGCGAAAGCGCAATTTTTTGCCGCGATATTCCGGCTGTTCATTGGCAATTTTAGAGATACATGGCCTGCTCTTTAGAATTAAGAATTACTTAGAAAGTATGTCCTACATTTTAGTCGACTGATATGCATGGCTGAGTCGTCATCCAGCAGAGGTCAGCGGGTTTCGTGGGTAGGGCGCCTCTGTCAAAAATCGGCAGCATCCTCACCGTCCGCTTCTCACGGTCTGCCCAGTGAATGATTTGCTCGTGGCACCCCTCCCCGAAAAACAGATTTGCCGGAGTTGCAGGTGAAACACATATCTATCATTGGAAAATTTTTGCTCATCATGGCAGGCTTCGGACTCTTTGCCATCGGCGTCTCGCTGTATTCAGGCCAGCAGCTCAGCAGCATCGACACGGGCTACAATGCGCTGCTGGATCACGAGTCGGCAGCCGCGCTTAATTCGGCCCGAGCCAACCGCAGTTTGCAAACCGCGCGGGCGTCGATCGGCGATATCTTGATGGCGAATACGGACGAGCTCAATGCGCGCTCCGAGAAAAGCCTCAAAGAGGCTAGCGATGGCTTTGTCAAATTCATGGACCAAGCGATCGCTGCGTTACCCGAGAACGCTTCGCTGCCCCAACTGAAAACGGAAGGCATCCAAATTCTTTCCACGACCTGCGCACCAGCGATTGTTGCCGGTCGAGCTGCCACTAGCCCCACCGACGTTCTCGCTTCACAGCAACTTTTCCTGAGCCAGTGCCAACCTGCATTCGCTGCAATCTCTCCGAAATTTTCGTCTTTCGTCACTGACATCGCGGATGCGTCTTCCAAGGAAAGCGACCGGCTTACCAGTGTCACGAACGGTACGATCATGACGACCCTCATCATCGTCGCCGTTGGTCTTGTCGCGGTGCTCGTGCTTGGCTTCCTCGCCGTTCGCTCGTGGCTTGTCAGCCCGATCCAGAAATTGGCCAAAACCATGAACGTGCTTGCCAATGGCAACCTCGACGCAACAGTCGACGGCGTGGATCGGCGCGACGAAATTGGCACCATGGCCAAGGCGGTCCAGGTGTTCAAGGATAATGGACTGCGCGCCAAGGAACTCGAGCGGGATGCCGAACAGACCCGCACCGCAAGCGAGGCCGAACGCAGCCGCGTCGCCCAGGCCGATCGCCAGCGAGCCCACGAAATGGCCCAGGCGACCTCGGGGCTTGCAAACGGGCTCAAGCATCTCTCGAGCGGCGACCTGACCTTCCGCCTCGACGAAGCATTTGCCGGCGACTTCGAAAGCCTGCGTGCCGACTTCAATGCTGCCGTCGACCAGCTTGCCTCCAGCTTGCGGTCGGTCTCCATTGCAACGGGATCCATCGACAACGGTGCGCGCGAAATCAGCCAGAGTGCCGACGATCTTTCCAGGCGCACGGAACAGCAGGCTGCATCGCTCGAGCAAACTGCGGCGGCACTCGACCAGATCACCATCAACGTTGCCAACTCCTCGAAGCGGACTGAAGAGGCCCGCCACGTAGCGATCGAGGCCAACAAGTCGGCGCGGCGCTCCGGCGAGGTCGTTTCCAACACGGTCGTTGCGATGCAGCGCATCGAGCAATCCTCCAACCAGATCTCCAGCATCATCGGCGTCATCGACGAGATCGCCTTCCAGACCAATCTTCTGGCCTTAAACGCAGGTGTCGAAGCCGCTCGTGCCGGCGAGGCGGGCAAGGGCTTTGCGGTCGTAGCCCAGGAAGTCCGCGAACTCGCGCAGCGGTCTGCCCAGGCCGCCAAGGAGATCAAGGACCTGATCCGCAATTCCGGCGAGGAGGTCAGCAATGGCGTCAAGCTCGTGCAGGAAACCGGACATACCCTGAAGATCATCGAAGAACAGGTCATATCGATCAACACACAGCTGGATTCGATTGCGACATCCGCCAAGGAACAGTCGGTGGGGCTCGCCGAAGTCAACACGGCGGTCAACCAGATGGACCAGGTGACCCAGCAGAACGCCGCCATGGTCGAAGAGTCGACCGCTGCCAGCGCAGCTCTGGCCGGGGAAGTCGAGCGGTTGCGCGAGATCATCTCCGAATTCAATGTCGGGGGAGGCCGCGAAGCAACGCCGATGCGCCGTCCTGAAGTGGCCCATGCCAGCCACAAGCCCGTTCCTTCGCCCGCACGACGCATGCTTTCCAAGGTTGCCGGCGCCGTCGGCCTCGGAGGCGGCAGCTCGGCTGCAGCAGAGAACTGGGAAGAATTCTGAGCCAGTCGACGATCAAAGCCTGACACGGCACTCGAATTAACAGGAGGCCGGCCGCCAAGTCATTGGTGGCCGGCCTTCCGCATTTTCCCCTGACGACGACGATCGTCGCCGCGCAGCAATTGCGGCCGATGAGAACTATCCTGGCAAAACATGCACGCCGTGGCTTTTCATCAGCAATCCTTCACATAGTCTGGAACAACCTGTTCGAACACTGGTTGGTTGTCTGTAAAAAACAAACCAGGGAGATACCCAATGTATTCCAAGATCTTGGCAGTGACTGCTCTGACGCTCGCAATGGCCACAAGCGCGATGGCAGCCGGCACCGGCAGCCCAGGTAGCAGCTCCGGGACATCCGGCGCCTCCGGTTCCAGCTCGGGCAGCGATAGCACAGGCAATGGCACCAGCACCGGAACACCGGGCTCGAACACGGGAACCGGCGGCACAAGCGGTGGCATGACGAATGGCACCGGCACCAACAGCGGCGGCAGCAACGGCGACGGGAAGTCGCAGGATTGCAACGCTACAAAAACCAACAAAAATACGACGAATATGAAGTCCGACGCCGACAGCGCGCAGACTTCGAACTGCCAGTAATCTTATATTGGCTGATCAGCCCCGAGACCGACAGCCCCGAACTCCGCGGGGCTGTCTTCTATTTCGGACGTCAGCCAAATGGCACGTAATTGTCGCAAAATTGACAAAGTTCGTTTGACTTTCTGCGGAATATCGAACTAAATAATATACATGGTTGGGAGACCATGCGGAGGAGGATTTCATGAGCGATCGTGCAAAAGCATATGTCATAGCTTTCGAATTGTCGGCCTGCATCTGGGCAGCCATCGGGCTGATCGTCTGGAGCAGCCTCTGATCTACCGGCACCGAGCCGATTGCCTGATGCGCGAGAAAAGCGACGCTGCCGCTTTTCACCTTTGATCACATGATTTCGACGACGCTTTCGTCGCTACGACCGTTCCCGAAATGCGGCGATAGTCAACCTGACTTATGTCAGGCTGCGTTTTCCACCTTGTACGGATCGAACCGTCCGTAGAACGTTTCCCCGCTTGCGGCCATATCGATCAGCAGCGGCGTCGGCTTGAAATCGTCGCCGTACTCGGCCGCCAAATTTTCGCAAAGCGCCACGAACGCCTTTGCTCCCATTCCATCGATGTAGGACAGCGTGCCGCCGGTGTAAGGCGCGAAGCCGAAGCCGAGGATGGAGCCGACATCGGCCTCGCGGGGGTCGGTGACAATGCCCTCTTCCATCGTCCGTGCGGCTTCGAGCGCGATTGTCACCAGCATGCGCTGCTTCAGGACCCCGACATCCACATCCTCAGGCTTCTTTTGAGGGAAGAATTCCTTCAGGCCGGGCCAAAGCGTCTTCTTCGCCGGTTTGGCAGGATAGTCGTAGAAACCACGCCCGTTCTTGCGGCCCCTACGGTCGAGTTCGTCGACCATACGGTCGATGAGCTTGATGTGCCCGGGATCGACGGCGGCAGGTCCGAGATCGGCTACCGTTGCCTTCAGAATCTTCTGGCTGAGATCGATGGCCACCTCGTCGTTCAGCGACAGCGGTCCGACGGGCATCCCGGCCATCTTGGCGGCATTCTCGATCATGGCCGGCGGCACGCCTTCGATCAGCATGTCATAGGCCTCATGGATGTAACGGAAGACACAGCGGTTGACGTAGAAGCCACGGGTGTCGTTGACGACGATAGGCGTCTTCCTGATGGCGGCGACGAAATCCAGCGCCACGGCCAGTGCACGGTCGCCGGTCTCCTTGCCCATGATGACCTCGGTCAGCATCATCTTTTCCACTGGAGAGAAGAAGTGGATGCCGATGAAATTGGACTTGCGCTTCGAGTTTGCCGCCAATCCCGAGATCGGCAGCGTCGAGGTGTTGGAGGCGAAGATCGCCTTCTCCGGCAACATCGCCTCGACGGCCTCGATCACCGCTTTCTTGACATCGCGGTCCTCGAACACGGCCTCGATGACGAGATCGGCATCGCCGAGATCGTTGTAATCGGTCGAAGGCGTGATGTTTGCAAGCAGGGCCGCGCCCTCCTCCTGCGTCAACCGACCCTTTGCGATGGCATCCTTGACGAGCCCCTCGCCGGTCGCCTTGCCCTTGTTGGCGGCGTCCATATCGCGGTCGATCAGGGTTACGCGCAGGCCCGCTGCGGCGGTGACATAGGCGATGGAGGCGCCCATGAAGCCGGCGCCGACGATGCCGACATGGCGCAGGGCCGTCTTTGGGATGCCAGCCGGGCGACGGGCGCCCTTGCCGAGCTCCTGCATCGAGACGAACAGCGAGCGGATCATCGAGAACGCTTCGGTCGTCCGCAGGACCTCGGTGAAATAGCGCTGCTCGATCTTCAGGCCGAGATCGAAGGGCACCTGCAGGCCTTCGTAAACGCATTTGAGGATGGCGAGCGCGCCCGGATAATTTCCCGCTGTCTCGCGGCGGAGAATGGCAGGCGCTGCCGGCCAGAGTTGGGCCGAGGCCGGCGTCCAGATACCGCCGCCGGGAACCTTGAAGCCCTTTTCGTCCCACGGAGCGACGGGTTTCAGTCCATCCCTGATCATCTGCCTTGCCGCAGCGATCAGCTGATCCGGTTCGACGACCTGATGCACGAGGTTCATCGCCTTGGCGCGCGCCGGAGACAGCGAGGCGCCCGTCGTCATCATCTGTAGGGCGTCCTGGGCATTGGCAAGCCGCGAAACCCGCTGCGTACCGCCAGCGCCCGGAAAGATGCCGACCTTGACCTCCGGCAGCGCCAGCTTGACATGCTTGGCGCTGGAGACGACACGACCGTGGCAGGCGAGCGACATCTCGAAGGCGCCGCCCATGCAGGTGCCGTTGATCGCCGAAACCCATGGTTTGCCGCAGGTTTCGAGCTTGCGGAAAAGGCCGGTCATGCGGCCCACGAGGTCGAACAGCTTTTGTGCCGCCGTCGCAGGGTCTCTCGCCTTCTCATCATTATAGAAGGTGAACATCGACTTGATCATCGACAGATCGGCGCCTCCGGAAAAGCTGGCCTTGCCCGAAGTGATGACCACGCCCTTCACGGCAGCATCGGCGACGCTTGCATCGATGATGGCGTCAAGCTCTTCCATGACCTCGGCTGTGAACACATTCATCGACTTTCCTGGCATATCCCAGGTGACCAGCGAAATGCCGTCTGCATCAGTCTCGACAGTGAAATTGGTATAGCTGCTCATCGCGGGATTCCTCTCCCAGTAAATGTTCGTGGTTGCCGGGTTGCACACTCACTCGCTTGCCCCCCATCAGGGGGGGGTGCGGAGGAAGCCATCAGACCCTTTCGATGATGGTGGCGGTGCCCATGCCGGCGCCGATGCAGAGGGTAACCAGGGCCACATTGAGATCCCGGCGTTCCAGCTCGTCGAGCACGGTACCGAGGATCATCGCACCGGTGGCGCCGAGCGGATGGCCCATGGCGATGGCGCCGCCATTGACGTTGATTTTGCCGTGATCGATGTCGAAAGCCTGGCAATAGCGCAGAACGACGGCGGCGAAGGCCTCATTCAGTTCGAACAGATCGATATCGGCCAGCGACAGGCCGGAGCGCTTGAGCAATTTTTCGGTCACATCGACTGGGCCGGTCAGCATCAGTGCCGGGTCGGAGCCGATGTTGGCGAAGGCCTTGATGCGGGCCCGGGGTTTGAGGCCCATGCTCTCGCCACCAGCCCTGGAGCCGAGCAGGACAACGCCCGCGCCATCGACGATGCCGGAGGAATTGCCGGCGTGGTGGACGTAGTTGATGCGCTCGATTTCCGGATGCGCCTGGATACCGACAGCTTCGAAGCCGCCCATTTCACCGGGCATCTGGAAGGACGCATTGAGGGCGCCGAGCGCCTGCATATCCGTGCCGGGGCGCATATGTTCGTCATGGGCAAGGATGGTCAGGCCGTTCTGGTCCTTGACCGGTATGACGGACTTGTCGAACCAACCGCTCTTCCACGCATGCGCCGCACGCTTCTGGCTCTCGACCGCATAAGCATCGACATCGGCACGCGAGAAACCGTATTTTGTGGCAATCAGATCGGCGGAGACGCCCTGCGGCATGAAATAGGCTGGAAAATTGACCGATGGATCCATGAACCAGGCACCACCGCCCATCCCGAGCCCGACCCGCGACATGCTTTCGACACCGCCGGCAATGACGATGTCGTCCGCGCCCTGGGCGATCTTGGCCGCAGCCAGATTGACGGCATCCAGGCCGGACGCGCAGAAGCGCGAAATCTGCATGCCGGGTGCACGGGTCGAATAGCCCGCCTCGAACGCCGCAGCCTTCGGGATGACCGCGCCGGCTTCCATTACCGGATCGACGCAGCCCATGATGATGTCGTCAACCGTCGCCGTATCCAGACCGTTGCGATCACGGATCGCCTCCAGCGTGCGGGCCGCGAGACGCACCGACGGCACCTCATGCAACGCGCCATCCTTCTTGCCGCGACCGCGGGGTGTGCGGACATGATCGTAAATGAAAACCTCGGTCATCGTCTCTCTCCCTGGCGCCATGGGCACCAAAATTCGAACTTTTTATATCAGTCGAAGAACGTACTGATCCTGGCGAGAACTTCGGACATGATGAAATCGGGCACACTTTCCACGTATTTCCCGCCGCGCGCCCTAAGGTCGAGCGACCGCAACTGATTGCACATGATCACACCCGAACTCCGCGTTCCCGCGCCGGACAACGACACGGCAAATCCTTTGAAACGGGCAAACTCACCGCCGGTCGTTATAGGCACCACTATCGGCGTGCCGATGGCATTGAAGCTTTTCTTGGTAACCACCAGCACATACCGCGCGCCGGCCTGTTCACGTCCACGGATCGGTTCCAGATCGACGTGCCAGATGTCTCCGCGATCCACTAGATGACCTCTCGGCCAGACGGTGCATCATCGAGCCATTGCCGATCTTCCTCTGTGAACGGTGCATCAAGATCGCACTGCGCCAAAAGCTCATCGAGCGTGTACTTCGGCCGCTTGTGCGGAACCGCAACGACGCGCCCATCCTCTGCCAATACCTCGACCTTGGTATTGGCTGTCAGTCCCAACTCATCAACGACAGCTTTCGGGATCGTCATCATGACAGAGCCTCCCACATTGCGAAGTGTCGATGTCGCCATTTTCGCCTCCAAAAGTTATATCAATATATAACTTTCAATCATGCTGCACAAGATGCGGACTCGACCACAGATACCGCTCCCGCAGATCAAAACGCCTCCGCCGGCAGCGCCATCATGGTGTCTGCGCCGGCCTCGACGCGGGTCCGGCGTAGCGCGGTTTCCGGCAGGATGCGCTCCATGTAAAAGCGCCCGGTCACCAGTTTGGTCTCGAAAAACTCCGAACGAGCACCGTCGCCGGAGGCAAGGCCTGTCTGCGCCGCCTTGACCATCTTCGCCCACATGTAACCGAGCACGACGAGGCCGAAGAGGTGCATGTAATCGGTGGAGCCGGCACCGGCATTGTCGGGCTTTGCCATGGCGTTCTGCATGAACCACATGGTCGCGGCCTGGGCATCGCCGAGGCTCTTTTTCAAGGCCTTGGTGAACGGCGCCATCGCTTCGTCGGCGCGGTTCTCCTCGCAGAAATCGCCGATCTCCTTGAACAGCGCCATCACCGCGCGGCCGCCGTTGAGGCCGAGCTTGCGGCCGACCAGATCGAGCGCCTGGATGCCGTTGGCGCCCTCGTAGATCATCGCAATGCGGGCATCGCGGACATACTGGCTCATGCCGTTGTCCTCGATATAGCCATGGCCGCCGAACACCTGCTGGGCCATGACGGCGTGCTCGAAACCCTTGTCCGTCATGACGCCCTTGAGGATGGGCGTCAAAAGGCCAAGGATGTCGTCGGCCAATTGGCGCTCCCTTTCATCGGTCGCGCGGTGGGCGATGTCGGATTGCAGGGCCGTCCACAGCAGGAAGGCACGACCGGCCTCGTTGAAGGCTCGAATGGTCATCAGCGTCCGGCGGATATCGGGGTGGACGATGATCGGATCGGCCTTTTTGTCCGGCGCCTTGGCCCCCGACAGCGAGCGGCCCTGGATACGATCGCGGGCGTAGGCGGCGGCGTTCTGGTAGGCGACTTCCGAGATCGACACGCCCTGCAGACCGACGCTGACGCGCGCCTCGTTCATCATCACGAACATGGCGGGCAAGCCTCGGTTCTCGGTGCCGATCAGGTAGCCCGTCGCGTCGTCGTAGTTCATCACGCAGGTGGCGTTGGCGTGAATGCCCATCTTATGCTCGAGGGCGCCGCAGCTGACGCCGTTTCTGCCGGCCGGTGCACCGTCTTCGCCAACCAGGAATTTCGGCACGATGAACAGCGAGATACCCTTGGTGCCCTCCGGTGCGCCCTCGATGCGGGCAAGCACGAGATGAACGATATTCTCCGTCAGGTCATGCTCGCCCGCCGAGATGAAAATCTTCTGGCCGGAAATCCGGTAGCTGCCATCAGGCTGTAGCACGGCCTTCGTGCGCAGCAGGCCGAGATCGGTGCCGCAATGGGGCTCCGTCAGGTTCATCGTCCCCGACCATCTGCCTTCGACCATTTTCGGCAGGTATGTGCGCTTCTGCTCCTCCGTGCCGTGCACGAAGATTGCAGCCATCGCTCCGTGCGTCAGGCCGGGATACATCATAAGTGCCATATTGGCTGAAGAGGTATATTCGCCGACGGCCGCATGCAGCGTATAGGGCAGCCCCTGGCCGCCGAATTCCTCGGGCACGGCAAGCCCTGTCCAACCACCGGCGCAATAGGATTCATAGGCCTGCTTGAAACCTGTTGGCGTCGAGACATTGCCGTCATCGCTGCGCCGGCAGCCTTCCTGATCGCCAGAATAATTGAGTGGAAACAGTACTTCCTCGGCCATCCGGGCGGCTTCGCCAAGGATGGCCTCGATCATCTCGGGCGTCGCATCGGCAAAGCCCGGCAGATTATTATAGCGCTCGAGGCCGAGCACATCGTTGAGAATGAACAGCGTGTCGCTGACGGGCGCCCGATAGACCGGCATCGTTCAAATCCTCCAATTCGCAAAGACGAGACCAAGGCTCCGTCTTTGCAACAAGCCTATGAAATATTGACGTGCGCGTAAACGTCAAATGTATGACCCGAGGGTAAAACTTTTGTGTCGGAGGGACGATGGGCGCCGTATGCGAGACCCCAGGCGCTGGCACCGGGAGAAAGTGCGGCTCGGCTTCCTCTGAGATATCTTGTGCCCGCAATGGCCGGGCTGGTGCGCATTGAACAAAGGTTAAAGAAATTTTCGGGAAAGTTAACGGGTTCTTTACCACGTTTTGCGAATTTTGCGGCGTGAGCGGAGTGATCCGTATTCCATGCAGCAGTTTAGATTTTTGGAATACAGCGATCTCCACCGGTCTCAGGAATGCGTACCGTAATACGCCCTTGCGTCTGGTGCTCTTCAGTCACTGCAGTTTTCGATGGCAGCGGCGCGAGTACCGGGGGAAACAGCCCGCAAGGGTCAAATGTCGAAGTGAGCAACACGATGAGCGGATCTCCATCACATCCTCCCCTGATGAACGACAGGACGGCTCTCGATGCACTCAGCCGCACGATCGAGGGTCTGGAGGCCCGCATCGAAGGTCTGATGGGCGCAGCAGGCGGTCTGGAAACACCGCGCCCGCAGGCACCAGCGGCAGCCGTGTCGTCTGCAGCCCGCCCGGCGCTCGCAGAGAGATCCAATCGTCTGGACCGCGCTGTTGCCAGCCGCGAGGCTAACGACCGGCCGTCGCGCGCCGAAGCACCGGCGCCAGCTCCACGCTCCGATCCCTTTGCCGAAATCCGCCAGCGCCAGCGCATACTCGGGGCCAGCCGCGACCGCAGCCAGGCCGCAGAGCAAGAGGCACCCGTCCGTCCGCCGCTCGCACCGCGCGCCTCAGAACCCATGGCCTCGCGCCAGCCCGTTGCCCGCGTTGCGGCCGATAGCCGCCCTGCAGCGGATGCGATGACCGAGATCGCCCAGGCCCTGGTGAGCCTGCGCCACGACCTCAAGAAAGACATCGCAGACGGGGTAGCGCGCGAGATGGGCGCACTCCGGGCCGAGATCCGCACGATCAAGGGCGCCGCCGAAGACCATAATTTCGCAGACAGCATGCGCGCCGATCTGACGCGTCTTGCCGACAGCATCGACCAGCTGGCAAACACCGGTGCCAGCCACGGCTCCGAGGCCGCCGCCCTGAAGGCAGAGTTCGACGATCTTCGCGCGCTGATGGACGGACTTGCCCGCGAGGAATCCGTGCGGGGAATGGAGAGCCGTTGGGACAGCGTGGAAGATCGGCTGCAGGCTATCGACACATCCGGCCTGCAGGAAGAGCTTGTCGCGCTGGCCTACCGCATCGACGATATCAAGCGGCAGCTCGGCGGCATGAACGATAGCCCTGCGGTGCATGCGCTGGAAGAAAAGCTGATTTCCATTGCCACCGCGATGGAGCAGTTTGGCAACCTCATGCAGCCGCGCGACCGCGCCATGACCGAGCAATTCACCGCGATCGATGCGCGCCTCGACGAAATCAGCCGGGCGATTGCCGCCAGCGGCCGCAGCACCGCCAACACGGCCGATCCGGCGCTGATACAGCGCCTCGAAAACCGTATCAGCAGCCTCGCCGACCAGATCGACGTGATGAGCAGCGAAGCCATGCTGCGCTTCGAACCGACCATGGATCTGGCAAGCCGTATCGAAAGCCTCAGCAACCGCATCGACGACATGGCTCATGCGGAAACCGCGATCAACCTCGAAGAGCGACTGAACGAGCTGTCGCGGCTGATGGAAAGCTCATACAGCCAGGCGCCGCAGCCGGATCTCACCGTTCACCTCAGCGATATCTCGCGCAAGATCGACGCGCTCGACCAAGGTGCGGTCAACGACGTGCTTGCCGAACGGCTGGAGCAATTGGCCCGCCGCATCGACCAGATCGACATGCATCCGCCGGTGTCGGCCTTCGACGAGACGGTCGTCGTCAGGCTCGAGAGCCGGCTTGCCGATATTGCTTCCCGGCTGGAGGAAAGCACTGCCGCAGCACCCACCGACAGTCTGGCCCTGCGCGGACTGGAAGACCAGATCGCCCACCTCTCCGAACTTTTGAGCGAGCCGCGCAACGGTTTTCCAGTCGAATTCGACCAGCGCATGAGCGCTATCGAAGACTATATGAGCACCAACGACGAATATGTCATCGAAGCTGCTCGGCAGGCAGCCGAGACTGTCGTGCAGGCCTATTCCCGGCAGGGCGCGATGAACGGCGCGGCACCTGCGGCCGAGATGTCGGCATTGGCGGCGCTGGCCGAGGATCTTCGTCACCTCGAGGACATCAGCCGCAGCAGCGACGAGCGCACGCACCGCACATTCGAAGCCCTGCACAATACGCTGGTCCAGATCGCCGACCGTCTCGACAACATGGAGCGCAGCAAGCCCGCCGCCCGCATGCCGGCCGCCGAGTTCAATCCGCCGCCGCTCGAATATGCCGATGCGCCGCAAGCCCGTGCTGCCGCCCCTGCGCAGAAAAGCGGACCGGTGATCCGCACCGCATCCGCTGCAGTGCCGATGGCAACCGTCGCTGCGGCACGAGCTGCTGCCGATACTGCGGTACCGGGCGTAGCTGATGTCACCAACGCCGACGCAATTCCGATGGACGCCGAAACCAAGGCGCGCATCAAGGCGGCGGTCAAGAGCGAAGGCGGCAAGCCGAGCCTGTTTGCAGCCCTCGGCAAGCGTCTGCGACCGGGCCGCAAGGCAGACACAGAGGCCTCGACCGACCGCCAGGTGATCGACCCGACGCCGTCGATCGATTCGGGCGACATGATGCATGCCGACGAGGCGAACGAGTTGCTGGAGCCCGGCTCCGGCGCGCCGGATATCAAGAAGATCCTCGAAAGGGTGCGGGCCAGCCAGAATGCCGCCCGCAATGGCGCAGGCAAGCCGCAGACCGAAAACGAACGTGCCGACTACATCGCCGCCGCCCGCCGCGCTGCCCAGGCCGCTGCCATGGAAGTCGACCAATCGCGAACAGCGCCCACGGTCAAGGGCCCCGGCAAGACGGGAACTTTCGCGCGCTACCGCCGCCCGATTCTGCTCGCCGTCGGCGCCGCATTGCTGGCGCTCATGGCGTTTCCGCTGGTCCACTCGTTGACCGGCAAGCAGGCACCGGCACCCGCCGAAGTGTCCGCCTTGACCTCGGCAGCGACCCCGGCGCCGGCAGCAACCGATCCTGCAGCCGCCGTTCAGCCGCAGCCCGCCCCTGGCCCAACACAGGCTGCGCCAGTAGAGCCTGGCATGGCGACGCAGACTGCCCCCTTGGCATCCCCCGTTCCGGCCGGCAGCGATCCTGCCAGCCCGCCGCTGGCCTCGCCGGGCACACCGGCGCCCGGAATGGCAAATGCGACGCCGTCGGCGACAACCGCGCCGGACGTCGCTGCAGCCAACACCGCGGGCGATGCGACGGCACCGGCAACTCCAGCTGCCGTCATCGCCGTTCCGGATAGCGTCCAGCCACCGGCACTTGCAGATGCGGCCCGCCTGGGCGATCCTCTGGCACTCTTCGAGATCGGCGCGCGCTTCACCGAAGGCCGTGGTTTGCCGACCGATCTGAAGCAGGCGGCAAGCTGGTACCAGCTCTCTGCCGACAAGGGCTTTGCCCCGGCACAGTACCGTCTTGCCAGCATGTATGAAAAGGGCAATGGCCTCGACCGGGACCTCGCAAAAGCCAAGCAATATTACCAGCTGGCAGCCGACCAGGGTAACGCCAGCTCCATGCACAATCTGGCTGTTCTGTTCGCATCCGGAGCCGCCGGCGCGCAGGATTATGCCGCAGCCGTCGACTGGTTTACGAAAGCAGCCAATTTCGGTGTCTCCGACAGCCAGTTCAACCTCGCCATCCTCTATGCACGGGGCAACGGCGTGAAGCAGGATCTCACAGAATCCTACAAGTGGTTCGCTATTGCCGCAAAGGGCGGCGACAAGGATGCGGCACAGAAGCGCGATGAAGTGGCCAACTCCCTGAAGCCGGACCAGCTGCAGGCCGCCAAGGAAAAGGTCGACGCCTGGAAGCAGCAGCCACTGGACGACAAGAGCAACCGGGCCGATATTCCCGACGCATGGGCGGGCAAGAGCGTCCACACCGGCTCGGTCGATATGAAAAAGGCTGTCCGCAACATTCAGGCGATCCTCAACAACAACGGCTTCGACGCCGGCACGCCTGATGGCAACATGGGCGACAAGACAGTTGCAGCGCTGAAAAGCTTCCAGAAATCGGTCGGCCTGACGCCAGACGGCAAGATCACCGATCAGGTCGTCAAGCAGCTGCTGGCCCGCAACAAACCCGCCTGAGATCGATCATTCATCCGCAAATGCCCGGCCGGAGAAATCCTGTCGGGCTTTTTTGTATCGAGATTGTCGAGAAAAAAGGTCTCTTCAGCCCCGCATCACTGGCGGCATAGATTACCCAAATCTCATAAAGTTAACCGGAATGAACCAAAATCGGATTGCTGCGTTACAGAGCGAAATCCAAGCAAGGGTGGCGAATGAAGTTTTTTGCGCTGACGTCTGCGTCTCGTGGCATGGCCATCCTGGCCGCGGCTCTTATCCTCCAACCCATCAGTGGTGCTTTTGCTGCCGATAGCGAACCGACGGAAGCGCCGCCCATCCCGGTCACGGCAATCACCGCCAAGCGCGAAACCATCCACCGGGTCATCAACGGTATTGGAACGGTGTCTTCGCTCCAGTCCGTTCTGGTGCGTCCGCGCATAGACGGGCAGGTGATGGAAATCCCTTTCACGGAGGGGGAGATCGTCCAGAAAGGAAGCGTCCTGCTGCGGCTGGATGACCGCCAGCTGGTATCCGACCTGACGTCTGCCAGGGCGAAAAAAGCCCAGGACGAGGCCCAGCTGCGCAGCGCCAAGGCGGATGCGGAGAGATATGCAGGCCTTGCGCAAAAGGGGATCGCGTCCACTGCAACCGTCGAGCAGAAAAATGCGTCCAGCGACCAGCTTTTCGCCGCCGTCCAGTACGACGATGCGGCAATCAAAAATGCCGAGACCCAACTCGGATTTGCGACCATCGTCGCCCCTTTCACCGGCCGCACCGGTTTTCGCCAAGTCGATACGGGCAGCGTTATCAGCGCAAGTTCGTCCACGGGGATCGTGACTATCACACAGATGGACCCCATCGGCGTGTCGTTCGTCGCTCCCGGCGATCGGTTTGCGGAAATCCGGGATGCTCTGAAACAGGGCATTGCCGAGGTCGAGGTATCGGCAACAGATGGCACCCGGCAACTTGCCAAGGGCAAACTCTCGGTCATCGACAATTCGGTCGATGCGAGCAATGGGTCGATCCACCTTCGTGCCGATTTCGACAATGGCGACAGCCGCCTGTGGCCCGGCCTGCCGGTTGCGACGCGCTTGACGGTCGAGGTTCGCGACGGCGTCGTGGTGCCCGACAAGGCTTTGGCGCGCGGCCCGTCGGGTCTCTATGCCTATGTCGTCGGAAAAGACGGCAAGGTTGAGAAACGCGATGTCGTCTCCGCCTTCGTGACCGATGCGCGAGCCTTGGTAACGAAGGGTATTTCGGAAGGCGATCAGGTCGTCATGGACGGCCAGTCGCGCATCGGCGACGGCGTCAAGGTCAGCGTCACCCCCTGGACCGGTTCCACGACCGGAGAACTTGCGGAGAAGAAATCCCCATGAGCGGCATCGATCCCTCCCAGACCGCTCAGCCTAAAGACTCAAATTTCTTCAGCTTTTTTATCGATCACCCCGTCGCCACCGGTCTCATCATGGCCGGTATCTTCCTCGTCGGTGCCATCTGCTATCCGCTGATGCCGGTATCGGCGCTGCCGCAGATCGACTTTCCAACGATCCAGATCGCGGCAAGCCTTCCCGGCGCGTCGCCGGAGACGATGGCATCGAGCGTTGCCCAGCCGATCGAGGAGGCGCTTTCCCGGGTCAGCGGGATCACCGAGATGACGTCGAGCAGCTCGCTCGGCACCACGTCGATCACCATCCAGTTCGCACTCAGCCAGGACATACAAACCGCGGCGAGCGATGTGCAGATGGCGATCAGTGAGGCGTCCGCAACGCTTCCGAAGGACATGCCGTCCCTGCCAACGGTGCGGAAGGTCAATCCCGCCGATGCGCCGGTCATGCAGCTGTCGGCGACCTCGGACACGCTGACGCTACCGGAGCTCGACGAGTACATTGAACGGAATGTCGCTACCAAGATCGGCCAGGTTTCCGGCGTTGCCTATGTCAATATCGGCGGCAAGCAGAAGCCAGCGATCCGCATCGGTGTCGATCCCGGCCGCCTCGCGCAATCAGATGTGACGCTAGAAGATGTCCGCTCGGCCATCGGCAATCTCAGCCTCAGCGCCCCCAAGGGCAACATCGACGATCCGACCCGGACCTTTCCGATCTACACCAACGACCAGATCACAAAGTCGGCCGACTGGAACGATGCTGTCATCGCCTACCGCAACGGCGGCCCGGTGCGTATCCGCGATATCGGTGCCGCCGTCGATGGCGCCGAAGACTCGAAGATGGCACACTGGACGAACGGCGAGCGCGGGATCGCCCTCGACGTATTCAGGCAGCCGGGCGCAAACGTCATCGGCGTCGTTGACGCAATCAAATCCCAGCTTCCCGCCCTGCAGGCATCGCTGCCACGCGCTATCAAGCTGGAACTCGTGACCGACAGGACATCGACGATCCGGGCGTCCGTCGAGGATGTCCAGTTTACGCTGATGCTGACCATCGGGCTCGTGGTGCTGGTGATCTTCCTGTTCCTGCGGGATATCAGGGCTACCATCATCCCGGCGCTTACCCTGCCGATTGCCCTTGTTGGCTCGCTCGCACCGATGTGGGTGCTGGGTTTCAGCCTCGACAACCTGTCGCTCATGGCGCTGGTGGTGGCCGTCGGCTTTGTCGTCGACGACGCTATCGTCATGCTCGAAAACATCACCCGCCTGATCGAGGAGGGTCTGGAGCCAAAAGAAGCGGCCCGGAAGGGCGCGCGGGAGATCGGCTTCACGATCATTTCCATCAGCCTTTCGCTGATCGCCGTTCTCATCCCCATCCTGCTTATGGGCGGCATCGTCGGACGGATGTTCCGCGAGTTCGCCGTGACACTGACGATAGCCATCGCAATTTCGGCTTTCGTGTCGCTGACGCTGACGCTGACGCCTATGCTGGCATCGCGCTTCATCAAATCGGTTCCAAAGGAGCAGCACGGTCGCCTCTACCGCGCTGGAGAAGCCTTCTTCGACTGGCTGCTGTCGCTTTACGCTCGCAGCCTGGCGCGAGTGCTTCGCCACCCTTATGTGACTTTGACCGTTTTCCTCGGCACGGTCGCGCTGACCGGCTACCTCTTCTTCATTATCCCCAAAGGCTTTTTCCCCGAGCAGGATACGGGCTTCATTGCCGGCCAGTCACAGGCTTCGCCGGATATCTCCTACACCGAGATGGCCAAGCTGCAGGAGCGGGTGAGCGCCATCATCCTGAAGGACCCGGCTGTCTATAGCGTGTTCATGGATATCGGCGGCGGCAATGGCGGCAACGCGCTCAACCAGGGCCATGTCAACATCACGCTGAAACCGCTGTCGGAGCGCGACGCAAGCGCCAAGGAGGTCATCCAGCGGCTTGGTATTGCGCTCAACCAGCAGCAGGGCATCAAGCTCTTCATGCAGTCCGCGCAGGATATCAACATCGGCGCGCGGCCCGCCAAGACCCAGTATCAATATACGCTTCAGGACGGCAACATCAGCGAGCTCTCGCAATGGGCAACGAAGGTGACGAACAAGCTGCAGAGCCTGCCGGAACTGCGCGACGTCGGCAATGACCAGCAGGCGGAGGCTCCCAACCTGTCGATCCATATCGACCGGGCGGCTGCCTCGCTTTACGGCGTCCTTCCGGCAACGATCGACGACACACTCTACGATGCCTTCGGACAGCGGCAGGTGGCTTCCTACTCCACACAGACCGACACCTTCCACGTCATCCTCGAGGTTCTACCAGACCTGCAGCGCAAGATCGCGACGCTCGACCAGCTTTCCGTCCGCTCCAGCAGCGGCACGCTGGTTCCGCTGTCAGTTGTTGCCAAGTGGACGACGAACGGGGTGTCGCCGGTTTCGATCTCTCATCAGGGACAATCGCCGGCAGTGACGATCTCGTTCAACCTGGCACCCTCTGTCGCACTCGGACAGGCAACGCAGGCAATCGAGGCCGCGGTACAAGGGTTGCAACCACCGGCATCGCTGCAGGCGAGCTTTTCCGGCAGCGCCAAGGCCTTCCAGGAGTCGCTGGCGACGGTACCGCTGCTGATCCTGGCGTCGCTGATCGTCGTCTACATCATCCTCGGCGTGCTCTATGAAAGCCTGCTGCATCCGCTGACGATCCTATCGACATTGCCGTCCGCAGGCCTCGGGGCGCTGGCGGCTCTGATGATTTCGGGCTTCGACTTCGGTCTCGTCGCCATGATCGGCGTCATCCTGCTGATCGGCATCGTCAAGAAAAACGGCATCATGCTGGTGGATTTCGCTATCCAGGCAGAGAAAGAAGAGGGCCTGACCAGCGAACAGGCCATCACCAAGGCGGCGCATCTGCGTTTCAGGCCGATCCTGATGACGACCATGGCAGCCTTGCTCGGCGGAATTCCCTTGGCGATAGGACATGGCACGGGATCAGAACTGCGCCAGCCCCTCGGTTACGCCATCGTCGGCGGCCTGATCGTCAGCCAGATCCTGACGCTCTACACGACCCCGGTGATCTATCTGCTACTCGACAGGCTGGGAAAACGGCGCGCAAACAGCAATCCGGAGCTTAAGGCAGGGGCCGCCTCTCCGGCATGATGCACGACGGTCGTTCGGGTCCTTTGGGACGAAAGTTTCCGTCGAACGTCCCCGCGCGCAGTATCGATGTCATGAGAGCCGAGCGTCTGGCCATTGCCGTGGAGCCTTCGTTTATTTCATATAATATGATTATGCCGCTTCTAGCCCAGTGAAAGTCCGCCGCAACAGACAGTGAGACGTACCATGACCGAAAGTGACTCACGCATACCGCTCAAATTTATTGCCAGCGTCGCAGTCATCGCGCTGGTCGGACTGCCGGTTATATTGGGTTCCTGGTACACCATCGATCAAGGCGAACGCGGTGTGATCACGCGCTTCGGTGCAGTCGTTGGCACGGCGGATCCGGGCCTTGGCTTCAAGACGCCGTTCGTCACGGTCGTTACGCGCTTTCCAGTCCAGACACAGATCATCAAGATCGAGGACACGGAAGCCTACTCGCAGGACCAGCAGCCTGCCCATATGCAGCTTTCCGTCAATTACAGCATTACGCCTTCGCAGGTCGTCGATGTCTATAGCCAGTTCGGCAGCGCCGAGGGCCTTGCCGACCGCCTGATCCGTCCGCGCATCCAGCAGCAGGTCAAAAACGTCTTTGGACACTACACGGCGGCAACGGCCATCAGCCAGCGCGACAAGCTAAACACCGATATCCGCCAGGCGCTCAGCGACTCCGTCAAGGGGCCGGTCATGATCGAGGGCGTACAGCTGGAAAACATCAAGTTCTCGAAGCCATACGAGGAAGCAATCGAAGCCCGCATGACAGCGGAAGTCGAGGTTCAGAAATCGGCACAGAAGGCGCAGAACGAAAAGCAGCTGGCGCAGATCACCGTCACCAAGGCGCAGGCCGATGCGGATAGTCAGCTTGCACTCGCGACTGCCCAGGCCAAAGCCATCACGCTTCGCGGCGAAGCCGATGCGAACGCCATCCGGGCCAAGGGAGAGGCGCTCCGCGACAACCCCGCGCTTATTCAATACCAGGCTATCGGCAATGGTTGGGATGGCAAGTTGCCTACCTCGATGACGCCCGGCGGCGCCTTGCCGTTCATCGGCGTCAGGTAACCAGGTCTGCCCGAGCGTTGACGCGGCTCGCTGGCGGGAGATATTCTCCTCGTGAAGCCTCGTCCTGGCGGCATCAACGCCCCCCGTGAGTGGGGAGCCTGATCCGGAGTGCTGATTTGCGTCATGTTGCCCTCATCGCGTTGAGGTCGTTGATCATCAGCCTGACTATTGTCGGGGCGCAGCATCTTTGGGGAATTGCATTTCCGGATGACAGCGTAAAATACTCGCTATCATCGTTTGGAATTCTGTTTCTGGTCGGGTTTGTTCTCTCGTTGTCTTTCGAGATGTTCCAGAAGGCGCGATGAGCGACAGCATTCCCGCGCGGTATCGGGCGTTGTGGCATTTACCACACCTTTCGGAAAAATGCTTCGGCCCAGGAATGGCGATTGACTTAACATCGCCAAACCCAAACTTTCCTTAACGGGTTCCGGCTAGGGTTTCGTATGAGCGTCGCGCGTTCAAAGGGGAAATTTCATTAGGCGCCGGGTTTGCTGAACGAGCGCAGTTCATTTGGGGTCCGGCCGTGACGATTTACCTGCCGATAGCGGAATTATCGGTCAATATCTTCATCATCCTCGGCATGGGCGCGGCGGTCGGCTTCCTTTCGGGCATGTTCGGCGTCGGCGGCGGGTTTTTGATCACGCCACTGCTGATCTTCTACAACATTCCCCCAATCGTCGCCGTCGCCACAGGCTCCAACCAGGTCGTTGCCTCCTCGGTTTCCGGCGCCATCAGCCATTTCAGGCGCGGCTCACTGGATCTGAAGCTCGGATCGATCCTGCTTGCCGGCGGCCTCGTCGGCTCGACGCTTGGCCTCTGGGTCTTCGTGATCCTGCGGCGCGTCGGCCAGATCGACCTGATCATCTCGCTTCTCTACGTGTTCCTGCTCGGCACGGTCGGGACGCTGATGCTGTGGGAGAGCATCAATGCGCTGCGACGCGCAGCCGGCAGGGGCAAGCCGCTGCCCAAGCGGCCCGGCCACCATAACTGGGTGCAGCGGCTGCCGCTGAAAATGCGTTTCAAGAAATCGAAGCTCTATCTCAGTGTCATTCCGGTCTTCGGCCTCGGTTTCTTCGTCGGCGTGTTGACCCCCATGGGGATCGGCGGCGGCTTTATCCTGGTTCCAGCGATGATCTACCTTCTGCGCATCCCGACCAATGTCGTGGTCGGTACATCGCTGTTCCAGGTCATCTTTGTCACCGGCTATACGACCATCGTCCAGGCAGCCACCAACTATTCCGTCGATATCGTGCTCGCCTTCGTGCTGATGGTGGCCGGCGTCATCGGTGCGCAATACGGCGTGCGGGTCGGCCAGCGGCTGCGTGGCGAGCAGCTGCGTGCCTTGCTCGGGCTTCTCGTGCTCGCCGTCGGCGTGCGCCTTGCCATCGCGCTGATCGTCACGCCGACCGATATCTACTCCATCGTCATGGAGGGCATCGGCCAATGATCGGACGTACCCTTGTCCTTGCCGCCGCCCTGCTGCTGGCAGCGTTTGGCGCCCGGGCGCAGGTGATGCTCGACGCGCCGGCGACGCCCCTGCCCGAGACGATGGAGATCGGTACCTCGACCAGCGAAATCGCCATCACGTCGGATTTCGCCGGCGCCGACCTGACGATTTTCGGCGCACTCGGCAACACCGACCAGCTGCTGCTGGCAATCGGCCAGTATGACATCGTCGTGGTGCTGGAAGGTCCACGAGAGAACGCCACCGTGCGCAAGAAGCAGCGGGTGTTCGGTATCTGGGTCAATACGCGATCGATGACCTTCGAGCGAGTGCCGGAAGCCTATTCGCTATCGAGCACGCGTGCTGTCGACAGCGTCACGACACCGCTGGAACTGAACGACCACGGCATCGGCCTCGATCATATTCCGCTCAACCCGGTCGGCTTCGTTGGCGACGTCGGAAACCTGCGTGAGTTCCGCGACGCGTTCCGGAGGCTGCAAGAGAGCGGCGGCCTCTACGACCGCGATCCGAGCGGCGTTCGCTTTGTCAGCTCCAGCCTGTTCAAGGCGACGCTACGCCTGCCGGCCAATGTGCCCAACGGCGTACACACTGTGCGCGCCTATCTCTTCAAAAGCGGCAAGTTCGTCGCCGAAAAGTCGTTGCCGCTGCGGGTCATCAAGACCGGCATCGAACAGACCATCACCGACGCCGCCCATGAGCAACCGATCGCCTACGGTTTCTTCGCAGTTTTCCTCGCCGTCGTGACGGGCTGGACCGCCAGCTTCATATTCCGGAAGAGCTAGAGAACTCGCCACTTCGCTGCCGCCGCTAAGCACGGAAATTGCGTTGGTTTGCAAGGGACTATGGGGCGTCGCACGAGAGCACCGACGATATATGCTACGGCGACGGAACAACTTTGGTTCGAGACCATTGAGCAGCATGAAAACAACCGCGCTCCTCACCACCCTCGCCCTCCTCGTCCCCTTTGCCGCCACGGCTCAGGAGATGAAGCCCGACGCAATCAATGCCTCGTCGCTCGCGTCGATCCCGGCGGACCGTCCGGCGACAGCGTCCGACAATCCCGATCCGGCGATTGTCCGCCTGCAGGTGCTGCTCGACCGCGCCGGCGCGTCTCCGGGGGTGATCGATGGTTTCTATGGCGAGAACGTCAGCAAGGCGGTCGCTGGCTTCGAAGCGATGAATGGGCTGGCGACTGACGGCAAGGTTGGACCTGATGTCACCAGCCGTCTCGATGGCAAGGCTCCGGTGATCGAGAGCTACGTGATCACCGCTGACGATGCCACCGGCATCGTCGATCACATTCCGACGGACTACGCCGAAAAAGCCAAGATGGAGAGCATGGGCTACACCAGCGTCGCCGAGGAGCTTTCGGAGCGTTTCCACATGGCCCAGGCGCTGCTCGAAAAACTCAACGAAGGCAGCGATTTCGCGGTTGGCAAGACGATCCAGGTGGTGATGCCGGGTCCGCCGATGCAGGGCCAGGTCAAGCGCATCGAAGCCAATAAGAAGAGTGGCCAGGTTTTTGCGTATAACGCCGAAGGCAAGCCGATCGCCGTCTATCCTGCGACAGTGGGCAGCGAGGAAAATCCATCGCCAAAGGGACTGCACAAGGTCAAGGGCGTCGCCCGCAACCCGGTCTATCGCTATGACCCGGCCAAGAACTTCAAGCAGGGCAAGAACGACAAGGTCCTGACGATACCCAAGGGACCGAACGGCCCTGTCGGCAGCGTATGGATCGACCTCACCGAACCGACCTACGGCATCCACGGGACGCCAGAGCCCGACCTTATCGGAAAGGTCGGCTCGCACGGTTGCGTCCGCCTGACGAACTGGGATGCCGAAGAGCTGGCCGGCATGGTCAAACCCGGCGTGGTCGTTGAATTCGTCAACTGATCGAGCCCGTGCCGGCAGCACTGCCTGCGCGGAACCGACAACGCATAGTCTGACGGTCCTTTCCTCGGCACCGAGGCGGCATCTGCCACAACTTTGCTTGGCTATGTCCGCCACAAAACTGTCGCTCAATGTTCACGTAATCCTATTACATGCCGCTTCGGTCACCTTCCGACCGGAGCGGCATTTTTCGTTGCAATAACGCGGCCGGTCGCTCTTTTCCCATGGAGCAACCATGTCGTTGAAATCCTTCGTCATCGCCAGCCTGATGTTTGCTGCTGCGGGGAGCCCCGCTGGCGCGGGTGCGCTTTCCCCAGACAAATACATCGCAGTCATGCGTCACGGCGTCCGGCCGCAGACCAGCAGCCGGGAGCTGCTGCATTATTCGTCCCGGCAGTGGCCGACATGGGACGTCGCCGACGGCATGCTGACAGGGCACGGAAAAGTGGCGGCCGAGAAACTCGCCGCCTGGGAGGTTTCCATGCTGCGCGCCAAGAACCTCGTTCCCAAGAGCGGTTGCCCTGTCCCTGGTTCCGTCTTCGGTTGGGCCAATGGTGCCATCCAGCGCACCATCGATACCGGGAATGTGCTGTTATCGGCGATGTTCCCCGGCTGCGGCCTTTCCGTCGGGTTCAACGGGACCAGGGATGTCGACGCGCTTTACGCGGCCTCGGAAACCTCCCTTGGGGCCGTCGATCCGGCCAAGGCAGAAGCTGCCATCCTTGCCACGGCCGGCGGCAGCTTCGATGCGATGAAGGCCAAGGCGGCGCCCTTGATGAAGGAGCTCGACACCATCCTCGGATGCGCGACGCCTGCCTGCTCGATGGAACAGCGGCCCTGGACGATCGAGACCAAGGCGGCAAAGGACGGAAAGCCGGCAAGCGTTTCCATGAAGGGACCCATCGTCGAAGCCGGCACGATCGTGCAGGTTTTCCTGCTGCAATATGCCAATGGTTTTCCTGCAGACCAGGTGGCCTTCGGGAAGGCATCGAGCGCTGCCGACATCATCCGCCTGTCGCAGCTGCGCCAGGTCAAATACGACATTGGCAACCGTGTACCCTACCTCGCTGCGCGCGACGTTTCGAATTTCCTCAACCAGGTACTGCTCGCCATCGCTGCCGACCCGAAGGACGCGAAATCAGCGGAAGGACCACCGAACGCCAACTTCCTGCTCTTCATGGGCAGCGATACCCAACAGGCCGAAATCGCGGCGCTTCTTGGTCTGCACTGGCACATTCCGCCCTATCTGGACGACGAAACGCCGCCGACCGGGGCGCTGACCTTCGAGCGGTTGCGCGATGGCGCGGGCAAGGCCTATGTCCGTCTCGGCTTCGTTGCACCGACCCTGGATCAGATTCGTGACGCCTCCACGATCGATGCAGCCTCGCCGCCGCTCCAGGCAAAGATAGCGATGCCCGGCTGCGAAAGCGAGAGCGTCGAGGGTGCCTGCCCGCTCGATCGCTTCATGGCCTTGGCACGACCGAAGCTCGATATGACGGCTGTGGCCAGCCAGGCTTACCACTGACAACGGGAAGTCCGCAGGATCTCGATTAGCCGATCAGGCTTGCGTAGCGGACTGAATAGATACGGTCCCGACCGAGCAGGTGGGCAACCAGTAACGGGTGGTCGAACAGTCCGGCCATCGCCTTGTGACCGAGATCGAGACCGCCACTCATCAGGCCGAAAGCCGGCATCAGCATCCGGCCGCCATCCGTTGCAAAGCAAGGACGGCGGATAGACTTTTCCCGTCTGCGCACAGTAGCCGAGGGGTGGAGGTGGCCGGCAATCTCTCCGGCCTGCCTTCCTGACTTGGGTTCGTGCCGGAATGTCAGGCCGCTGTGGACAAGTTCGTCGAGCGACTGGCCTGGAAGACCGGTTGTACCATCTGGGTCGTGGTTACCGTTGATCCATATCCATTCGCGACCCCGGGCCATGCCCGAGATCAGTGTCCGGAATTCCTCCGGCATCAGGGCGGATCCCTTGCGATCATGGAAATTGTCGCCGAGCGAGATCACCAGCTTGGGATCGTAGCGAGCGATGACAGCGGACAACACCGTCAGCGTCGCCAGTGTATCGTAAGGTGGCAGCATCATGCCGCGCCGGGCGAATGCTGCGCCCTTCTCGAGATGCAGGTCAGAGACGAGGAGGATACCCGCATCCGGCAGGTAGAGGCCACCCAAGGGATCGCACACCGCTGCGACGCCGTGGACGCTGGTTTCCGCGCCGGCTGATGTGGCAAGGCCGGTCATGTCGCGCGCGAGCGCCAGTCGGGTTATCAATAGTCCGCTTTCCAAATTTCATTCATGCCGGTGCCTGTCGGGACGCGGGAGGATAAACTCTCCCACCGCCATTCCAACCCCCGTCAGCTCAGCGCCTCGGCGATCAGATCGTCGGCAGCTTCGGCCAGCAGGGCGTCATGGGCCTCTCCTGGAACGGATTCCCGGCCTATTTCGAGCATGACCGGTACGGCCAGCGGCGAGATGTGGTCGAGCGCCCGGTGGGTGATGTGGCCCTTGATTCGCCTCAGCATATCGCCAAGCCGGGCAATATCCAAAAGCCCCGTTGCCGCATCCTGCCGCGTCGCCTGAAGAAGGATGTGATCGGGTTCGTGGCTGCGCAACACGTCATAGATCAGATCGGCCGATACAGTCACCTGGCGGCCAGACTTTTCCTTGCCGGGATGGCGACGTTCGATCAGGCCGGAGATGACAGCGCAATTGCGGAAGGTGCGCTTCAGGAGGAAGGACTCGTCCAGCCACTCCTCGAGATCGTCGCCGAGCATGTCCTCGTCGAACAGCGTGGACAGGCTGAGGCGGCCGGTGGCGATCATCTGGCCCATGTCCTCCAGCCCCCAGATGCCGAGCGAATAATCTGTGGCGACGAAGCCGAGCGGCTTGGCGCCGGCACGCTCCAGCCGCCGGGTCAGCAGCATGCCAAGCGTCTGGTGGGCAAGCCGTCCTTCGAAGGGATAGGCCACCATGTAGGCGCGGCTGCCGCGCGGAAATGTTTCGATCAGCAGTTCGTCGCGTTTCGGCACCATCGACTTTTCCCGCTGCAACGCTAGCCAGTCGCGCACCTGGTCCGGTAGCTCGTGCCAGCGGTCGGGATCGGCCAGCATCGAGCGGACCTGGTCAGCGAGATAGGTCGACAGCGGGAACTTGCCGCCATTGTAGGAAGGGATCTTCGGGTCGTTGGAATAGGCCTGGCTGGCCAGCGCCTCGTTTTCGCGGATACCCTCATAACGCAGCACCTTGCCCGAGAAGATGAAAGTGTCGCCCGGCGAAAGCTGCTCGAAGAAGTACTCCTCCATCTTGCCGAGCGTTGCCCCGCCGCGGCCGATGCGTCCGCCGGCGCCGCGTTTGACCATCTTCAGGTTCAGCATCGGCGATTCGACGATGGTGCCGGAGTTCAGGCGGTATTGCTGCGCCACGGCCGGATTGGAGATGCGCCAGCGGCCGTCCTCCATCTTGCGGATGCGGGCATAGCGCTCATAGGCGCGCAGCGCGTAGCCGCCGGTGGCGACGAAATCGACGATCTGCTCGAAGGTCTCCCACGATAGATACGCATAGGGAGAGGCGCTGGTGATCTCGTCGAACAGTTCGAGCGGATCGAAGGGCTCGGCGCAGGCCATGCCGAGCACGTGCTGGGCCAGTACGTCGAGCGTGCCCCGGCCGACTGGCGGGGTGTCCTGTGCGCCGATGTAATTGGCATCGAGAGCAGCCTGGCACTCCATCACCTCGAAGCGATTGGCCGGCACGAGGATCGCCTTCGACGGCTCGTCCATGCGGTGGTTGGAGCGGCCGATGCGCTGGGCCAGCCGCGAGGCACCCTTGGGTGCTCCGACATGGATGACGAGATCGACATCGCCCCAGTCGATCCCGAGGTCGAGCGTCGATGTGGCGACGACGGCGCGCAATTTGTTGGCCGCCATCGCCGCCTCGACCTTGCGGCGCTGGCCGACATCGAGCGAACCATGATGCAGAGCGATCGGCAGATTGTCGTCGTTGACCGTCCAGAGTTCCTGGAACAGCATTTCCGCCTGGCTGCGGGTGTTGACGAAGAGCAGCGTCGTCTTGTGGTCGAGCAACTGGCTGTAGACGTCGGGGATGGCATATTTCGCCGAATGGCCGGCCCAGGGGATGCGTTCTTCGCTGGCAAGGATCGAGATATCAGGCTTGGCGCCGCCGGCGACAGTCACCAGGCCTGCGTGACGATCCTCGCCCTCGCGCTGGCCGACCAGCCATTTCTGCAGTTCCATGGGGTCGGAGACGGTAGCGGACAGGCCAATGGTCTGCAGCCCGGGCGCCAGCCGCCGCAGCCGCGCCAGCCCCAGCGACAGCATATGGCCGCGCTTCGAGGAGACCAGCGAGTGCAACTCGTCGAGGACGATATATTTCAGATCGCCGAAGAAGCGCTGGGCCTGGCCATTGGCGAGCAGCAGCGCCACCTGCTCCGGTGTGGTCAGCAGGATGTCGGGTGGCGAGAGCTTCTGGCGCTGGCGTTTGGCGCTCGGCGTATCGCCCGTGCGGTTCTCGACGGTGACCGGCAGGCCCATCTCCTCGACGGGCTTCATCAGGTTTCGCTCGATGTCGACGGCCAGCGCCTTGAGCGGCGAAATGTAAAGCGTGTGGATGCCGGAGAAGGCCGACCCCGGCGGTATCTTGCCGCGCCGCGTCAGGTCCGTAAGCGACGGCAGAAAGCCGGCCAGCGTCTTGCCGGCACCTGTCGGGGCGATCAGCAGCGTGCTTTCGCCAGCTTCCGCGCGGGCCAGCAGTTCGAGCTGATGGGCGCGGGGCTGCCAGCCCTTTTCCGCAAACCAGCGGGTGAAGGGAATGGGCAGGGCCAGTAGCGTCTCAGTCTCGATGCGATCCACGTGACCATATGTAGTTCAGATGACGCTAAATCCTAGCGGCAAGAGGCGTCAGCACACCACCTTCAGCCAGAAAGCCAATCATCGCGCTTGACACCGCCTATTCGCGGATATAATTTATCCATGATTGAAGGAGCATATCATGAAACTCGGTGACGGGGTCGAGCAGGCACTCCATTGTGTGGCGATGCTGGCTGGACTTTCAGAAGGCGGCGTTTTGTCCGCGGCCGCGCTTGCCGAGTTTCATGGTGTGTCGACCAGCTATCTGTTGAAGCATCTGCAGGCGCTTTCGAACGCCGGCATCGTCAGCACGCTGCCGGGTCCGAAGGGTGGTTACCGGCTGGCGAGAGCAAAGTCCGAGATTACCCTGCTCGATGTCGTTCTGGCAGTCGAAGGCCCCGCGCCGGCCTTTCGCTGCAATGAAATACGCCAGCGCGGACCGAACCCGGTGTCGTCGCGCTTCTTCGCGCAGCCGTGCAATATCTCTTCGGCGATGTTGCGGGCAGAGCGCGTCTACCGGGCAGAGCTGGCCAAGACCACGATTGCCGACCTTATCGTGGAACTGACAGACATCGACGACGGAAGCATTGCGGCCCGAGGCTGTGCTTTTCTCGCGATCCATGAACGCAAGACGAGCCGCTGAGGCTCCAACCCAAGGAGACTATCATGCAACCACGCCTCAATTATTTTGAAGCCTCCCCGTCGTCCTACAAGGCCGTGTCGGCCCTGGAAGTGCATGTGCAGAACTCGGGCCTGGAAAAGCGTCTCATCCACCTGATCAAGCTGCGAGCCTCGATGATCAACGGCTGCGCCTTCTGTGTGGACATGCATGTGAAGGAAGCGCGCCATGACGGCCTCGGCGAACAATGGATCAATCTTTTGAGCGTCTGGCGTGAATCGCCCGTCTACGATGCGCGTGAACGGGCGCTGCTCGGCTGGACGGATGCGGTGACCAACATTGCCCAGACCGGCATTCCGGACGACGCCTATGACAATCTTCGCCAGCACTTTTCCGATGAGGAAATGGTCAAGATCACCGTGGCCATCGGCGCGATCAACGTCTGGAACCGTCTCGCCGTCGGATTTCGTGGCCAGCACCCGATCGACAAGGTCGCTGCGGCTGCTTGAAGAGAGCCAACCGACAATTGCGATCCCGCCTAGATAGAGGCGGGCTCGTAGCCGGACTGCTTGAACAGAACTGCCTTTTGCGGGTCGGGGAAACCGAACCAGACAAAACCCTCGGCAATGTTCTTGCTGAGCAGCTGATTGAAGATCATGCCGCTAGTTATCAGCCCGTTGGCATCGGCCCACGCCAATGTCTCCCGCAGATCCTTTGCCAGTGCGTGGTTGCCGCGACCGGCATGGTCGAGTTTGAAGAGGAATCTCTGTTTCAGAGGGACCGACTTGATATGGTCCTTGCCCGTTGAGATCGCCTTGAAGAGGGCCTTCAGCCTGGCGACACCGCCATGCATCTGCGTGTCGCCGAAACTGAGCACCGTCCTCCCCGTCGGGGTGCTGAGATGCACCTCCGCCAGGAAGTCGTCATCCGCAGTCATCCAGTCCACGGCCGAATTGATATTTTCCTGTATCAGGGGTGACGGGATGAAACTGCTCATGCCTGTGTCTTTTCCAATTGGCTTGCGACTGTACGCGCCAGTCATTTGGCCAAGCGATAACCTCCCGCCGCCCGGGACGCCAGACTTTCCACTATCTATTTCGACATTTTGCGGCAAAGCATCGTGAAATAGCCACCGTCGAAACCGATCGGCGTGCCTTTAGAACCGAGGACGTGCGAGCAACTGGCGGCGCCTTTTGTGCCCTATTGGAGCAGGATCCGCTCAGGCATGCGGCCTGCAACGTGCCGGATGCTACTTGTTGATGCGGTAGCCGATGCACATGGTCGTACCCCAGGACCCTGCAGCCTCGACGATGCGGCCATCGGAGACGAGCTTGCGAGCCATCTGGCGGTCGGCGAGCCGCATCGGATAGACCTGTCCGTGAAATCCCGTGGCGCTCTTGATTGCGTCGAGCAGACGTTCTTCGGTTTTAGGCATCGTTTCCCTCATTTCCGCTGTCGTGAACCACGCCTTCACCTCTCCGGTGCGGCTTGACTTCGCTCGGTTGCCCGAAGACTGGAGGAGCAGCTTCGGCAGACACCGGGACGTTGCCCGTGTAGGGTAAATTCTGCGACAGGCGGATGACAACGCCTGTGTTTTTTACCTTCTCGTAAACCTTGGCGGAAAGTTCCGCCATGACAGGCGGCCTGTCAACCCTTTGATCCGCCTTTGTGTGGATTGTCACAATGGCGATGGCGGCAGGGTGTCGCCACTGCACGGATTTTCGTCGGGCTGCCAAATTAAAGGGCGATGTACCGGTCGGAGCGATGGTTGATGGCGACAAAGAGATTGAGGACGACAGCCCCCGCCACCGAGCAAAGCACGATATAGGGCATGGTAACGGCAAAGGCGACGGCAAGGACGCCCATGTCGACGGCAAGCTGAACCAGCCCGGCGCGGATACCGAAACGCTCCTGAAGATAGATGCCGAGAATGCCGACGCCGCCGAGGCTGGCACGGTGTCTATAGAGCGCCAGCAGGCCGAAACCGAGGAGCACCCCACCGAGGATCGCCGACCAGAGCGGATGGATATGGGCGATCTCGAACAGGCGCGGCTGCAGATTAGTGAGGAGCGACGTCAGCGCGATGGCGATGAAGGTCTTGATGGTGAAGGCGCGGCCGAGTTGCTTCAATGACAGATAGAAGAACGGCAGATTGACGACGAAGAATGCCAGCCCGAAATTAACGCCGGTGGCATAGTGCAGCAGGAAGGCGATACCGGCCGTGCTTCCGGTCAGGAGCCCCGCAGCCGAAAGGATGAAGAGCCCGAGCGAGGAGACGATGCTGCCGGTCAGCACGCCCTGAATATCCTCGACCAGCGAATGACGGGTGGCGCTGGTGTTCCAGACGCCCAAAGTACTTTTGAGTTTCGACATGCTGCATCCCCTTTTTTCCCGCAGGTTGCGGAAAGAGGCGGTGACAATCAAGCGTCAAAGCGTAAGGAATGCTGACCTATCTCGTCTTTGCAATAAACCGGATTTCAGGCGACCATTTGCGCAACAAACAGCAGGCCTGAGACCGGTTGCCCGGCGTCCAGGCGAATGACCGTGCGGGTCTCCGCACGAATCGCAAATCCGTGTTGTTCGCAGATCTCCTGCACATAATGTCTGGTATGGGCATAGCGCAGCGAGCGGCCGAGGCGGAAACCCGTGCCCTCCCCGCCATCCTCGACGGAAAACGCAAACACCGCCTGCGGCGCCGAAAGCAGACCCAGCAACGCAAACAGGTTTTCGAGGGCGCCGAGATAGATGAAGACGTCGGAGGCGGTGATCAGATCGGCGCGATGGTCGGAAAGGTCAGTGCCGAATAGCCCTGAGCCGGCGGCGGGCAAGGAGAGGTCGGCGATGCCAAGCAGGTCATAGACATGCTTTTCCGCAGCCTTGGCCAGCATGTTGCCCGAGAGATCGAAACCCTCGAGGCGATCGATCCGATTGCGGATTTCCGGGCCCAGCAGGCCGGTGCCGCAACCGAGATCGACGGCGAGGCGAAAGTGCTGCGGCAGGCCTTCCGTCTCGGCGATCAGTGCCGCGAGCTTGCGGGGAACGCTGTAGGCGAGCTTTTTGATCAGCGCATGGTCGAAACGCTCTGCGTAGTCGTCGAAGAGCCGCTCGACATAGAGGCTCGAGGGGTGATCGGGCATCGCGCCGGCGCCGAGCGAGGCCAGCATGAGAGGTGCGCCAAAAAGGTCGCCGCGGTCGAGCGGCACGACCCGTTCGAAGGCGGAGGTGGCGCCCGCGAAATTGCCGGCCTTCTCTCGGTATATGCCGAGGTTGAACCAGCCGGCGGCCCATCCCGGTGCCCTCTCCAGCGCCTGCTCCATCAACTCGGCCGCGCTCCCGGGCTCGCCGTTCTCGTCCAGCATTTTTGCGTAGTCGGCGCGCCGGTCGGCCGTGACATCTCCGGAAGAAAGCTGGCTCGGCAGCATATTGGGCAACCCCTGTTCACAACAGGCTGTGGGCGCGGCCACAAAAAAACTCAAGTCCTATTTCAGGCAAGACCGCTACGAGGGATCAAAACTGCTTGCAGCGCGGAATTGCCCGGCTTATTTCAGGGCGAACAGGAGAGATCAATGTCAGATCAGGTGAACAGGTTTCTCGGAGACTCGCTGGGGCGGACGATCGTCAAGCTCATCGTCGTATCGCTGATCGTCGGATTCGTGATGAAGATCTTCGGCTGGCGGCCGATGGATCTGATCGAAAATGTCCGCCATTTCATCCTCGAACTCTGGCATACGGGCTTTGCGGCCCTTGGTAGCATCGGCGATTACCTGCTGCTGGGAGCGACGATTGTCATTCCGCTTTTCATCCTCTTTCGCATCTTCAACTATCGAAACTGATCATGACCCTGCAAAATTCTCTCCTGACCCGGCGCAACGCACTGCGCCTAGGCGGCATTGCGCTTGTCGCCGGTGTTGCCAGCTGCGCCACCAAGCCCCTGCCCGTCGCCAGAAACCTTCCCGGTGCCGACCAGACGGCTGCAGCCCTGCCGCTGGTGAATGCCCTTCGTGCGCAACATGGCCTGCCACCTCTCGCCATCGATCCCGCAGCCACCGATGCGGCGCTCTACCAGGCCAAGCGCATGGCAAACCTCAGGAAGATGGCGCACCTGATCGGCTTTGGCGACGATTTTGGCCGACGGGTGAAGGCCAGCGGCGTCAAGCTGCCGGCTGCGGAAAACATTGCCGAGGGCCAGCGCAGCGTCAATGCGGTGGTCAATGCCTGGATACATTCGCCGCATCACCTCGAAAACATGCTGGGCCCCTATACCGGTCTCGGCGTTGCGGTATCGCCAGGTTTTGCTCCCGGTCAGATGCCCTATTGGTCTATGGTACTGTCTCGCCTCTAGGCCGCTCGACTCGCAAGGCAGGACAATGGATCACACGTTGAACGGCAAGCGCGGCCCGGCCTTCGCGGTAACGCACCGGCTCGTTCTCTCCATCGCCCTGCCGATGACGCTCGCCTTCATGACGACGCCGCTGCTAGGGCTGACTGACACCGCCGTGGTGGGCCAACTGGGGCAGCCAGACGCACTGGCAGGCCTGGCGATCGGTGCGGTGCTGTTCGACCTCATCTTTGCCAGCTTCAATTTCCTGCGGGCCTCGACAACGGGCCTCACTGCCCAGGCCTTCGGGCGCGGCGACCTGACCGAGCAGCAGGCGATCTTCTGGCGGGCGCTTGTATCGTCGCTCCTCAGCGGAGCGGTGCTCCTGCTTCTGTCGCCGCTTTTGCTCTTGGCCGGCCTGAAGCTGATGGGGCCGGAGGGTGGCGTCGCTGTCGCCACGCGCAGCTATTTCTCGATCCGCATGCTGTCCGGACCGGCCGCACTTGCCAACTACGCCATTCTCGGCTTCGTGCTCGGTCGCGGCCGGGGCAGCATCGGCCTTTTCCTGCAGACGCTGATCAACGGCATCAACATCGTTCTGGCGCTGGTGCTCGGGCTATGGCTCGGCTGGGGCGTTGCGGGTGTCGCCTGTGGAACGATGATCGGCGAGACGATCGGCGCTGTGGCTGGCCTGATGATCGTGCTGCGTGGGTTTGTCGGCGTCCCCCGGCCATCGCGATCCGATATTCTCTCGCGGGAGAAGCTCGGCCAGCTGTTCGGGCTCAATCGCGATATCCTGATCCGTACCTTCGTGCTCCTCGGCGCTTTTACACTAATGACCCGTATCGGCGGTCATTTTGGCGCGGTGACGCTGGCCGCCAACGCGGTTTTGATGAATTTCGTGCTGATTTCCGCATTTTATCTCGACGGCCTTGCCAACGCCGCCGAACAGATTACCGGCAGGGCCATCGGCGCCGGCGACAGGACGGCCTTCGATCGCGGCCTGAAACTGACCATCCTCTGGTCCTTCGGGCTTGCCGGTCTTGCTGCCGTGGTCTTCCTCGTCTTCGGAGCCTCGATCATCGGTGTGCTCACCACGTCGCCCGATGTGCGGACGATGGCCCTGCAATACCTGCCCTACGCCGCGATTTCAGGACTGACCGGGGCGCTTGCCTATCTCATGGACGGCGTGTTCATCGGCGCCACCTGGTCGGGCGAGATGCGCAACCGCATGCTGCTGTCTTTCCTCTGCTATCTCGCAGCACTCGCCGTCCTCGTGCCATCGTTTGGCAATGCCGGCCTCTGGCTGTCGCTGAACGGCTTCCTGCTGTTTCGCGGCTTCTTTCTCGCCACCCGCCTGAAACCGAAGGCCGATCAGACCTTCCAACTGGCCCAGTAGTCAAGGCGGCTGTCGCGGAGTTCGCGGATCGACGTCACCTGTTCGCGATCCAGCAGCTTAGACAGGCCGGCAAGGATGCTGCCGGCAAGACCCGGGCCTTCATAGACCATGCTGGAATAAAGCTGCACCAGATCGGCGCCGGCGCGGATTTTTTCCAGCGCAGTCTCCGCCGAGGAGACGCCGCCGACACCGATGATGGCCATCGATGGGCCGACCCGCTTGCGCATGCGGGCGAGCACCGCCGTCGATGGTTCGAAAAGCGGCTTGCCTGATAATCCGCCAGCTTCGCCGGCCTGGCTCCGGTCCTTAAGCCCGTTGCGCGCGAGCGTCGTGTTGGAAACGATCAGTCCCTCCAGCCCATGCGCCAGGGCTTCGTCGGCGATGTCGTCCATGCCCTCTTCCGTCAGATCGGGGGCGATCTTCAGGAACACCGGGATCTTCCTGTTGGCCTTGGCTGCTTCGGCATCGCGTGCGGCAAGGACAGCGGAAAGCAGGGTTGAAAGGCTTTCACGGGCCTGCAGATCGCGCAGGCCGGGAGTGTTGGGCGAAGAGATGTTCACCGTGAAATAGCCGGCTAATGAATAGAACCGACGGATGCCGGCGACGTAATCGGCTGTTCGATCGACGCTGTCCTTGTTGGCGCCGATGTTGACGCCGATGATGCCGGCATTGCGGATGGTTGCCAGCCGGGCATAGGCGGCATCATGACCCTCATTGTTGAAACCGAGGCGGTTGATCACCGCCTCATCCTCGACCAGGCGGAAGACGCGTGGCTTCGGATTGCCTGGCTGCGGCTTCGGGGTGACCGTCCCGATCTCGGTGAAGCCGAAGCCGAGCTTCAGCAGCGCCTCGGGCACCTCGGCATTCTTGTCGAAGCCGGCGGCCATGCCGAGAGGATTGACGAAGTCGAGACCGGCAACCGTCTGCCGCAGGCGCGGATCGGCGGGCAGTTGGCAGGCCGGCACAAGTCCGGACTTCAAAGCGGTAATCGACAGGCCATGGGCCGTTTCGGGATCGATAAGGAACAAGCCGCGACGGGCGACGGCCTTGAAGAGATCGATCATGGCAGCATCTCCGGAAACTGATGGGCGCCGTCCTTGTCCAAAGGCAGCGGCGTGGCCCAGAGGACGGAGGTTGTCGACAGAAGTCCGTAGAGATGGGGAAACAGATCTCCACCGCGTGACGGCTCGAATTTGAGAGCATCTCCGAGGACCTCGCTATCGACGGCAACCAGCAGCAGGTCCGTCTGGCCAGCGAAATAGCGTGCCGCCGTTTCCTTCGCCTGGGCTGCAGTCGAAAAATGGATGTAGCCGTCGGCAAGGTCGATCGACGCACCGTGGAAGATGCCCTCTTCCCGGGCTTCCTGCCAGGCGAGTTCCGGTACGATCTTGTAAATCACGGCCATGGCGGCGCTCCCAGCGAGAAAACAGTCGCATAGGGATTTGCCGAAAAGGCGGAGGTATGTCCATGGTCCGGCGGTAAATTATCGCGGAATACCTTCTATTCCTCCAAGGGCTCCGATTGCCCGGCAATAGCCATCACAGAGCGGGTGTCGATGGCCGGTGCGGAGTCTTGTGCCAATGGAACGGGTTGGTCCGGAGCTCGATCACCGCACGCCAGGCGGCGATCGAGACCAGCATCCAGTAGAACGGCACCGTCATCCATCGCCAGCGGATACGCTTTTTTTCAGGCGCGATCATCGCCGCAGTACCGAGCAACAGGAAGATGGCGTAGCTCCCGAAGATGTTGGAAAAATCGATGACGAACATCGTCATATCGAAAGATGAAATTGCTTCCGTTGGAACATGCAGCATCGCCGTCAGCGACCGCAGCAGAAACAGCATGATCAGCGGATGACCGAGCGACGAGAGCAACATTCCGCCGATCAGCAGCTGGAATATGGCGAATGCTTTGAAGCCCATCTGGCGCTGCAGGCCCCGCGGGTCTCGCATCAGCACCAGCCAGGTTTGCAGCCAGCCCTTGAACCAGCGCGTGCGCTGCCGGGACCAGATGGCTATGCCGGTCGGTGCATCCTCGATGGTCTGACGATCGATGACATCGGAGCGATAACCGAGGCGATAGAGCCGCATGCCGAGATCGGCATCTTCCGTGACGTTGAATGGATCCCAGGCGCCGGATGACCGGAGGATATCGGTGCGGAAATGATTAGACGTGCCCCCGAGCGGCAGCGGCATGCGATACCTTGCCAGCATCGGCAAAAGCGCCCGGAACAGCGCTGAATATTCCAGCGCGAACATGGAGCTGATCCAGTTCTCGCCGCCATTGCCGATCACCAGCGGCGCCTGCAGGCAGGCCACATCGGCCGGCGCACTCCGAAACTTGGCATACGCTTCCCGCAATTGCTGGGGATGTGGGCGGTCCTCTGCGTCGTAGACGGCAACATAGGCGCCCCGCGCACCGTTGAGTGCGTAGGTCAGCGCTTTCGGTTTCGTACGCGGATGCATCGGCGGCACCTCGACGATCTCGAATTGCGGTCCCAGCGTCTGGGCGCGCAGGGCCGCAATCGTTTCGCGATCGTCCGCCTCGCAGACGAATTTGATATCGAGCCTGGAGACGGGCCAGTCCAGCCGCTTCAGCGTCGCCACCAGTTGCGGCACGATTTCGGCCTCGCCGTAGACCGCGATCATCACCGTATAGACGGGACACGGGCCACAGGGATCGACAGCTAGCCTTGGCCGCCGACGACGCTGGACGACGGCGCGACCCCGCAGCATCAGAGTGGTGAGATAGGAAAAGGACAGCAGCACATGCAGAATAGTCTGGGTGTTCGGATCCGAAACCAGCCCGACCGCCAGCAGGCTTAGCCCGACGCCGGCATAAAAGCCCTGATAGCCATGGAAAACAACGCGGGCGCTAAACGCCGGCTGGCTTTCAAACAGGTCGCCGACGGTCTTGCGGACGCGACGATCCGCACCCGCCCGCCAGACGGCAGCCCGAATGGCACCAGGCGTCGTGACCACCAGACTGTGCTTCAGGTCCGGGTAACGTCTCAGCAGGACGGCCACCTCCTCCAGCCGGTCGATCTGCGGCGCGATCAGGGTGAGTGGTGGGCGAAGGGGATGATTAACCCGCAGCGTGGTCGGTCGCAACAGCTGGCTGTCGAGGCCGGCGATATCGATGACGCTGCCACCGGGGATTGTTTCGGTGAACGGCACTCGAAGAGCCCGGGCCATGGCGCCGTAGTAGGCATCCTCCCGGACGAGCGTTCCCGCCAACAGCTCCTGTTCGATACGCGTTCCGTTGAGAAGCGCCGCTGCGGCTGCCGTCGCGACATAGGGCCGGCCTATGCCGATCCGTTCCAGTGCGCCGGCCTCTGCCTGCAATCGACCGAAGAATACGGGAAGTGCTGCATCTGCCGGCAGTATTTCACCAACGATGTCTGATAGCGCCACAGCCGCCGTGCTTGCCGCTTGTGGTGGATATTCCCCGAAGCGCATCAAGGTGATACATCCTTACGCAATGCAACGCCCCACGCCGCTTAGCCTTGGATGATAATCATGCGCAGGTTTAAATCACCCCTCAATTTAAGGGGTTTTTACACGGTATGCGCGATATTTTCATCTTTTCTCATGCAGCAGTCAACCTTTGCCGACGAAAAGCCTGTTGGCAACCTGCCGATACTGTTCGATTCCCGTGAGCGATTGCCAAAACCCGATCTTTCGTCGCTGGTTCGCCTGCGTTTTCTGACGGCAACCGACTTCCCGCCTTTCAATTTTCTGGACCAGTCCGGAAAGCTTGCCGGCTTCCATGTCGATCTCGCTCGCGAAATCTGCGCAGAATTGGCAATTGCCGACAGATGCCAGATCCAGGCATTGCCGTTCGGCGAACTTCGCCAGGCGCTTGCCGCATCGCAGGGCGACGCCGTGCTCGCCGGCATCGCCGTGACAGCGGATCTGCGAAACCAGTTCGCTTTCTCGAGGCCCTATCTGATGTTGCCGGCGCGCTTCGTCCGCAATCTCAAAGCCGACCTCCCCGGAACTACGGCGGCGGCGCTTTCGGGCAAGCGCGTCGGCGTGATCAAGGCAACAGCGCATGCAGCGATGCTTAAGGCCTTCTTTCCGGCCATCACGGCTGTAGAATTCGACGACAGCGCGCAGCTTTTGTCAGCCGTGAAAAGCGGTTCGGTGGATGCGGCCTTTGCCGACGGGCTGCAATTGTCCTTCTGGACAACATCGCCTGCGGCAGAGAAATGCTGCACCCTGTTCGACGGCCCCTATCTTTCGCAACAGTTTCTCGGCGAGGGGATGACCGTCATGCTGCGTCAGCAGGATACCGATCTGACGGCAGCCATAAACCACGCGCTGGCGACGTTATCGCGCAACGGTCGGCTTCAGGAAATCTATCGACGCTATTTCCCGACCAGCCTCTATTAGGCTTGGATCAGGCCTTACGGTAGCGGGCAATGGCGCTGCGCTCGATTGCAGCGCAGGTGAGCTTGTCGAGTTGCAACCGGTCGCGCAGCATCGCAAGCAACCGTAGCTCTTCGGCAGTCACCGAAAGATCAGCAGCGGCGACCTCGACTGCGACCGCGTATGCGGTGTCGTAGAGGCGGGGCGGCACGGCGTCGCGGATCGTCTCCAGCACGATGTCCAGCCCCTCGGCGCCCGAGAGCAAGGTCGCGCAATCACGCGATACGGCGATCAAGCGATCCTCATCAAAGCCTTTGAAAACCGGCAATGCCTCGATCAGCTCGCCGATCCGGCCCAGCTCCCGGTCGTTCATGGTACGGTCGACGGCTGAAGCCATGACCATGACGTAGATCAGGGCGTCCTGGGCGGAAAGCTGTGCATTCATAATATGTGTCCCTCTAAGCTTCCCCGAGAGTAGGAAGTCACGCCAGCGATAACAAGGGTTGGGATAAAATCCCTGATGGCCGACAGTAGCTTCCGGCGTCAGATGGGATTGAGCGGATCTTCCTTCGGCGGCTCGGGCGCCAGTGTCGACTGATGCTTTTTGCGCGGATCGTTGCCATAGACGCCACGGCCGGCCTTGCGGGCTTCGTCCGCGGCACCGGCAAACGGCGAGCCTGCGGCCACTTCGGCCCAGCCATTGCGCGCCAGCCAGTCGCCGATATTCACCCTCGAAAACCGGCAATCTGCCGTGATCGAGCCTTTCCACTCTGGGTCGGGCACGTCGCAGGTGATGGTCCTGCCAAGCAAGAAGGAGCGGAGCGCAGTACGGGCCAGCGTGCCGCACGGCCATTCCTTGCCATTCGGGCCGGTACAGCTGCGTGCCGGATCGGTTGGCACAATGCCGGCAAGCTGCACGCTCCTGCCGCCGACGGTGAGGATGCCGGCGCGCTCGGCAAAAGGACGGGAGAGATCGATCGGCTTCAGGTCCGCATTCGATTGCGGAGCCCCGACAGCGTCGCCTCCCGGCCGCTCCGGCTGCGGTGCCAGCGCGGCAGATTGCGTCGGCGGTGCCTGCTTGCCCGAAGATGCGGCCGCGTCCTTGTCATCCGAAGGCAGAGGCGCGGCGCTGGCAAGTTTTTCCGTCGGCGGCTGCGGTCTCGTCAGCGGCGTCGGAACCGAGGCTGCAAGCGGCACCGGGGGTGTCGGCGGGGTCGGAGAGGACGGAGGCATCGGCGGCGGCGCCATTCTGTCGGCAATAGCGCTATCTTCCACCGGTGAAGACGGGGGTTCGGCCATGGCAACCGGCGGCGTCCGGTCCGGCAATGCCGCCGGGCTCGTCACCTCTTTCGGCGTGGCGGTTACCGGGGCAGCGGGCGGCAATGATGCGACAGCGGGAGCGCTGGGCGACGCGGGCACTGGCGAAGGAGGCATTTGGTTGGTCGCGCCCTGCTCAGGATTTGTCGGTTGCGGAGATGTCGCCGCCACGATCGGGGGAGCAGGCGGCACCACCGCAGCGGCGGGCGGCGACGGCATTTCGGAAGGTAGAGCCGGGATCGATGGCCACACAGGCGCTGGCGCCACGGGGGACTCGGCGGGGGCTGCCGGCGGAGAAGCGGCCGGCGTCTCCCGCGCAGCGGAATTGTCAGAACTTTGCACTGTCGGCGCCGACGCAAGGGGAGTAGCAGGCGGCTCTGCGACTGTTGATGATGCCGAAGGTTCAGGCGCCGATGTCGCCGCCTGCGGTGCTGACGGCCTCTCCGGAGGCTTGTCCAGGCTGGCCACCCGCGTTGCCGGATCGCCGAAGGTGATGTGCGGCTGCAGGTTCATCGCCGTCAGCCCGACGTAGACCAGGACCATGACGGCCACGGCGCCGGTGACACCGGTCAGCAGAGTGGGGGAACGCATCAAGACAACTTTCCTATTGGCTCGCCCAGATAATCCGCGCCATCCACTCCACATCGACAAGCTCGATGCTTCTGTTGGGATGGGCCGGATTGAGCGACAGCAGCTCGATCGACTTCGGGCTCTGGCGCAGCAAAACCTTGGCCATGACCTCTCCATCACGCGTTTTAACAACCACGCGGTCGTTGCGCCGGACCTGCGCACCGGGCTCGACGATCAGCACGTCGCCATCGCGATAAAGGGGCATCATGCTGTCGCCCTGCACTTCGAGCGCGTAGACGCCAGCTTTTTGCGCCGGGGTCGCCGGGAACTCGACAACATCCCAGCCCTGCCCGGCCGGAAAGCCGCCATCGTCGAAAAAGCCGCCTGCTCCTGCCTGCGCAAAGCCCAGCAGCGGAATAGAGCCGGCCTGCGGCGGAAAGGCACCGTCCGGCATGCCTGATGGTACGGACCCGGGCCGCAACAATCCCATGAACTGCTCGACGCTGGCCCCTGTTGCATCGAGCACCTTGGCAATGGATTCCGTCGACGGCCAGCGCTGGCGGCCATCGGCACTCAGTCGTTTGGATTTATTGAACGAGGTGGGGTCGAGACCTGCACGACGCGCGAGGCCGGAGGGCGTCAGGTCATGCCGCTCGGCAAGCCCGTCGATTGCACTCCATATCTGATCGTGTGACAGCATCGTCGCCTGGCCTTGAGATCGAGGCGTCCCGTCCCCGTCCACGCGCGAGGTTAATCGAAGTGTTAACATTCGTAAAGACGCCAAGAGGAATAAAATCCTTGGTATCTACAGTTTATTGCAGCAGGGATGTCAAGTTTGAGAAGGTTTTTTGCGGTGAAAGCGGTATGACCAAAATCTCTGTCCAGAGCATAAGGGCCGTTTAATAAAGCGTCTCTTCCCGCTACCAAATTAAAATTTTAGTATTCATCTCAAAATTCTCGCTTTAAATAATTGATTGGGCGCCGCACCTCACTCTTAACAACCACGCTGATTCTGCCATTACTCTAACCGATATTTCTGCTCTAGACCCGCAGAGCATGCGCGTTATCAAATCATCGTAACTGCAAAAGGAAAAATTCCACTTGTCGCCATCTCGCCCAAAGGATGCGGGTATTCCGCCCACCACACACACTGCGCTGATCAAAGACCCAGTTTCTATGTGGGAAAAGTTGGTATGGGATGTCGAAGTATTCAGAGATATACAGTGCAGCTATCCAGATGAACGCCAGCCCCTCGCTTACGCAGCTATAAATGTAAGCATTGCTTCATGGAGCCTAGGCCAATGGGTGCAAAGCGCAAAAAAGAGGGCGGCAAGAGATAAAAGGGAAGAATTCTCCGACACTCTCTTTTGGGCCAATCTTCATCAAATGATCCCTGAGCAAGCGATGTGCGACGCAATAGCAAACACTTCGAAGCACTCACGTTACGAGGCACGGGATTGGCAAGGCGGAGAGGTTCGAATTGATTGGGTGGAAGGCAATGAAGATGTCCCGTCAGGTTGGCAATTTTCGCACGTACATAGCGGCACCAATGTCGCTAAGTTAGCGCAAAATACATTTCAATCCCTTTGTAACAATTGGTGGCGCTACCTCGTGGCGCATGGTCACACCGAGGATGAACTTCGCACCCCGCGATTTCTCAACAACAAGATAGCTCGAATATTTGGAGATCGGCCCCTGGAGGTAGGAGAAGCCAAAGGTTGATGGCTCTGCCATGCCGCCCGAAGAAATATGGCGTCTTAAATGGCGATCACTATATGGAAGCGTGGAGTTGGAGCGGGTGAAGGGAATCGAACCCTCGTATTCAGCTTGGGAAGCTGCTGCTCTACCATTGAGCTACACCCGCACGGCGCGAAGCCTTCCAACAGTTCGGCCAGGCTGTCAAGATGGAATGGCCGGTCGGGATTGCTGGTTACAAGCGGAAATGCTTGGAGAGTTTCAGGCCCTGCGCCTGATAGTTGGAGCCGGCGCCGGTGCCGTAGAGGCTGGCCGGGAGTTCCAGCATGTGCTCGTAGACGAGGCGGCCGACGACCTGGCCGTCCTCGAGGATGAACGGCACCTCGTGGCTGCGGACTTCGAGCACCGCCCGGCTGCCGCGCCCGCCGGCCGGCGCATGGCCGAAGCCGGGATCGAAGAAGCCGGCATAGTGGACGCGGAATTCGCCGACCAGCGGGTCGTAGGGGGTCATCTCGGCGGCATAGTCCGGCGGCACATGCACCGCCTCGCGCGAAACGAGGATGTAGAATTCGTCCGGGTCGAGGATGAGTTCGGTGCGGCCTCGGCTGTAGAGCGGTTCCCAGAAGTCGAAGATGTCGTGCTGGGCCTTCTTGTCGACGTCGACGACAGCCGTGTGGTGCTTGCCGCGATAGCCGATCAGGCCGTCCCGGTCGCCGGTGAGATCGATCGACAGAGCAATGCCGCCGCCTGTGACGTTCGGCTTCTTGCTGGCGACCAGCGTCTCGGTCTCGTGCAGCGCCAGCAGTTCCGGCTCGGACAGCATCGCATGGCCGATCCGGAAGCGGATCTGCGACAGGCGCGAGCCGCGGCGCACGACGATCGGGAAGGTACGCGGCGAGATTTCGAGGTAGAGTGGGCCGGAATAACCGGCCGGTATCTTGTCAAACTCCTGGGCGTAGTCGGTGATGACGCGGGTGAAGATGTCGAGGCGGCCGGTCGAGCTCTTCGGGTTGGCCGAGGCCGACATGTCCTGGGGAAGGTCAAGTTGCTCCATCAGCGGCACGATATAAACGCAACCGGTCTCGAGGACGGCGCTTTCGGTCAGGTCGATGACGTGAAGGCTGAGCCTGTCGAGCTTGTCGGAGACGAGGTTCGCTGGGCCAGGCATGAAGCTGGCGCGGACGCGAAAGGCCTTGGCCCCGAGCCTGAGATCGAGGCTCGCCGGTTGGATCTGATCGAAGTCGAGATCCTTCTCCGTCTTCAGCCGGCCGACCTCGAAGAGGGCGGCAATGGCGCGATCCGCCAAGATTCCAGTGTCGCGAGCCATCTGCTCAATCCTTGTCTTGTCGCAGACAAAACCATATACGGGCCTTGTTTTGCCGCAGACAAAACCAAATGCAGGGAATTGACGCAAGCGGCCAACGGAAGTATTGCAGTCTTATCCCGTGGTGATTTGGCCGGTCGGCTTGCAGCCACGTTAAATAAGTAGCTAAAAAGACCGGGTTGAAAACCGGTCTGCTTGTGCGACCGGTTTTTTTGTATCACGAAGGTGGTGATGGCATGACCAAGACTTGGCGCCCCGCAACGCAACTCGTTCACGGCGGCACGCTGCGCTCGCAGTTCGGCGAGACATCCGAAGCAATCTATCTGACACAGGGCTTCGTCTACGACACCTCGGAAGCGGCCGAAGCCCGCTTCAAGGGCGAGACCGAGGGCTTTATCTACGCCCGCTACGGCAGCCCGACCAACGACATGTTCGAAAAGCGCATGTGCATGCTCGAAGGTGCCGAGGAGGCACGCTCGACGGCTTCAGGCATGGCCGCCGTTTCAGCCGCCATTCTCTGCCAGGTGAAAGCCGGCGACCATATCGTGGCCGCCCGCGCGCTGTTCGGCTCCTGCCGCTGGGTCGTCGAGACGCTGGCGCCGCGCTACGGCATCGAATGCACGCTGGTCGACGGTCGCGATCTCGCCAACTGGGAAAAGGCCATCCGGCCGAACACCAAGGTGTTGTTCCTGGAAAGCCCGACAAACCCAACCCTCGAGGTGGTGGACATTGCCGGCGTCGCCAGGCTTGCCAACCAGATCGGCGCCAAGGTCGTGGTCGACAACGTCTTTGCGACACCGCTTTTCCAGAAGCCGTTGGAACTCGGTGCCCATATCGTCGTCTACTCGGCCACCAAGCACATCGACGGCCAGGGCCGCTCGCTCGGCGGCGTCATCCTGTCGGACAAGGCCTGGGTCGATGAGCACCTGCAGGATTATTACCGCCACACCGGCCCTGCCATGTCGCCGTTCACCGCCTGGACGCTGCTGAAGGGCATCGAGACCCTGCCGCTGCGCGTCAAGCAGCAGACCGAAAATGCCAGCCGTATCGCCGACTTCCTCGCCGACCAGAGCAAGGTCGCCAAGGTCATCTATCCCGGTCGCAAGGACCATCCGCAGGCCGATATCATTGCCAAGCAGATGACCGGCGGCTCGACGCTGGTCTGCCTGGAGCTGAAGGGCGGCAAGGAGGCGGCCTTCGCGCTGCAGAACGCGCTGGATATCATCACGATCTCCAACAATCTCGGCGATGCCAAGAGCCTGATCACCCATCCGGCAACCACCACCCACAAGAACCTCACTGACGAGGCTCGCGCCGAACTCGGCATCTCGCCGGGCACGGTGCGCTTCTCGGCCGGCATCGAGGACACCGACGACCTGATCGAGGATTTTGCCCAGGCGCTGGCAAAGGTATCGGCCTGATCGCATGTCTTGCAACGCTGCCCGGCCCAGTCGGGCAGCGCCTTCTGCGCATTGCGCCGAAAGCTATTAACTGAAGATATTACCCTTAATATTCAAAAGGCCGCATCAGCCTTCCCATTTGGGCACATATTCGCCTTCGCTTCCTTGACCGAGGTTGAAGCCTATAGGATATCGTAACCAAATTCATTCAAGGTGGCTGGGATGTACCGCGCCCTTACACGAGATATCGAAGTGATCGTCGAGCCGTTCTATCTGGAGGAGCAATCCGACCCGGAAGACAGCCGCTATGTCTGGGGTTATCGGATCGTCATTTCCAACCACTCGGCCACTGCGGTGCGGCTGATCACGCGCTACTGGCACATCACAGACCAGAACGGACAGGTCGACGAAGTCACCGGTCCCGGCGTCGTTGGAGAGCAGCCGCAGCTCAATCCGGGCGACACCTACGAATACTCCTCCGGCTGCCCGCTCGACACGCCCTCCGGCATGATGTTCGGCCATTACTCGATGGAGAACGACGAGGGCGAGACGTTCGAAGTCGATATCCCCGCCTTCTCGCTGGATTCGCCGGGCCTGATGCGGACGCTGAACTGACGCCGTCCGAAGACGGCGCCGGCATCACTCAGCTCTTTGCCAGGATCTCGGCCGCCTCGTAGCGGTAGGTGGTCGAGCAGAACTCGCAGGTCACCGAAATCAGCCCGTCTTCCTCGCTCTCGGCCATTTCCTGGGCGGAGAACCCCTGCAGCACGCCCTTGATCTTGTCGCGCGAGCAGCTGCAGCGATCGAAGACCGCCTGAGGCGCGTAGACCCGCGCACCGCGTTCGTGGAACAGCCGGTAAAGCAGCCGCTCGGTGCCAACCAGCGGATCGGTCAGCTCGTCGGCATCCACCGTTTCCAGCAGCGAACGGGCCTCGGCCCAGGCATCGTCGTCGGTGTGGTCGACCGCGTTCTCGTCGCCGTCGCCGCCATGCAGGTCCGGCAGGCGCATGCGCTCCGGTGCATCGGGCAGGAACTGGGCAATGACGCCGCCGGCCCGCCAGCGATGGCGCGGCTTGCCGGCCTCGTCGCGGTCGAACAGTTCGGCAGCACCCAGGCGCACGCGGGTCGGGATCTGCTCCGACTGGCGGAAATAGACCCCGGCGATATCCTCCAGCGACGAGCCGTCGAGCGGCACGATGCCCTGATAGGGCTGCGAATATTGCCCCTGGTCGATGGTGAAGGCGAGGATGCCCTTGCCGAGCAGCTGCTCCGGCTCGGTCTGGCCGGCCTTGACCGCTGCGGCCAATGCCTCCTCGTCGTAGCGGGCGTAGGCGCGGACATTTTCAGGCGTCGAGAAATCGGCCACCAGCAGGTCGACCGGGCCATCGCCCTTGGTCTGCACGGTGAACTTGCCCTCGAACTTCAGCGACGTGCCGAGCAGCACCGTTAGCACGATGGTTTCGGCCAGCAGCCGGGCCACGGGGGCCGGATAATGGTGGCGCTCCAGGATGGTGTCGAGCATCGGGCCGAGCTGGACGGCACGGCCGCGCACATCCAGGCTCTCCACCTGGAACGGCACAACGTGATCGTCGCCGGCATAACCGAACTCTCCCAGCGCTGCTGCACTGTCTGCCATGGGTCTACTCCTTGCTGCCGGGCGGATCGCGCCACGGCAGCCACCGTTTGCAACGGCGGCTTGGTTGATCTCAGATCGCGCCCAGGCACCACGCAAGAATGGACTTCTGCGCATGGAGACGGTTTTCCGCCTCGTCGAACACAACGGATTGCGGGCCGTCGATCACGTCATCCGTCACCTCCTCGCCGCGATGGGCAGGCAGGCAATGCATGAACAACGCATCCTTTCCGGCCTCTGCCATCAGAGCGGCATTGACCTGGTAGGGCTGGAAGACGTTGTGACCACGGGCCCGGTGCTCCTGGTTCATGGAAACCCAGGTATCGGTCACCACGCAATCGGCGCCATTAACCGCACGTTCGGCTTCATGGGTGAGCATGACTTCGGCGCCCTGATTGCGGGCCCAGTTCAAATAGTGATCGCTCGGCTCCGAGCCAAGGGGCACCGCCATATTCATGCGATAGCCGAACCGGGCCGAGCCCTCAATCAGCGAATGCAGCACGTTGTTGCCATCGCCCGTCCAGGCGACCGTCTTGCCCTTGATCGGGCCGCGATGCTCCTCGAAGGTCATTATATCGGCCATCACCTGGCAGGGATGGGTATCGTCCGTGAGCGCGTTGATGACGGGCACGGTGGCGTGCTCGGCCATCTCAAGCATGCGCGAATGCTGGGTGGTGCGGATCATGATGGCATCGACATAGCGCGACAGCACCTTGGCGGTGTCGCCGATGGTCTCGGCCCGGCCAAGCTGCATTTCGGTGCCGGACAGAAACAGCGTTTCGCCGCCGAGCTGGCGCATGCCGACATCGAAGGAGACGCGGGTGCGGGTCGAGGGTTTTTCGAAGATCATCGCCAGCATCTTGCCTTCCAGCGGCCGGCCGGCAGTGCCGTCCTTGGTCGCCTTCTTGCGAAGGATGGCGTCGTCGAGGATCTTGCGCAGGTCGCCCGACGCAACAGTCGAGAGGTCGAGGAAGTGTTTCGGGGAGGCCATGTCTAGCTTTGCTCCAAAAATGAAAACGCCCGTGGCGGGCACGAAGCCCGGAACCCACGGACGTAGAATTCAAGCCGATTTGCGGGATTTCTGGGCGCGCAATGCTTCTGCGGCACGCTCGATGCGGGCGAGACCTTCGCGGGCGTCTTCGGCAGTGGCGATGAGAGGCGGCAGCAGGCGAATGACGTTGTCGCCGGCGGGAACCCCCAGCAGGTGTTCGGCACGGATGGCATGCAGCAGTTCGCCAGCCGGGATCGCCGCCTTGATACCGAGCAGCAGCCCCTGGCCGCGCACCTCTTCGATGATGTCGGGATAACGGTCCTTGAGCGATGCCAGCCCTTGGCGGAAGACCAGGGAGACGTCGTTGACATGCTGCAGGAAGCCTTCAGCCAGGATGACGTCCAGCACCGCGCCGCCGACGGCCATCGCCAGCGGATTGCCGCCATAGGTCGAGCCGTGGGATCCCGCCTTCATGCCGGAGGCGGCTTCTGCGGTGGCGAGGCACGCACCGAGCGGAAAGCCGCCACCGATGCCCTTCGCCACGGCCATTATGTCAGGCGTGATGCCAGACCATTCGTGGGAGAAGAATTTGCCGGAGCGACCGACGCCGGACTGGACCTCGTCGAGGATCAGCAGCAGGCCGTGCTCGTCGCAGAGTTCGCGAAGCGAACGCATGAACTCCTTGGCAACCGGGCGAACGCCGCCCTCGCCCTGCACCGGCTCGATGAGGATCGCTGCAGTGGCATCCGAGATCGCCGCCTTGACGGCCTCGAGGTCGCCGAACGGAACCTGATCGAAGCCGGGGGCCTTCGGGCCGAAGCCTTCGAGGTATTTTTCCTGGCCGCCGGCAGCGATCGTCGCCAGGGTCCGGCCGTGGAAGGCGCCTTCGAAGGTGATGATGTGGAATTTTTCCGGATGGCCCTTCGAATACTGGTAGCGGCGTGCCGTCTTGATGGCGCATTCGAGCGCCTCGGCACCGGAATTGGTGAAAAACACCTTGTCGGCGAAGGTCGCGTCGGTCAGCCGCCTGGCAAGCATTTCCTGGCCCGGGACCTCATAGAGGTTCGACAGGTGCCAGACTTTTTCAGCCTGCGTCTTCAGCGCTTCGACAAGGTGCGGATGTCCATGACCGAGCGACGACACGGCGACGCCGGCGCCGAAGTCCAGATAGCGCTCGCCCGTTTCCGTGATCAGCCATACGCCCTCGCCTCGCTCGAACCGCAGGGGCGCGCGCATATAGGTGTCGTAGAGTGGCGCGGCTTCGGCCATGGCGCAATTCCTTCGATCGATCAGGACGTGACGGCTGTTGTCCTGCAACGCCGCCGTCGGCAATGAAAAATGCCGCCTTGCGGCGGCCTGGGCACTATTGTCGTTCCGCGGAACCATGTCAACAAACAGTGGATTAGTCAACGAATAGTTGATTTTAACCTTGCGGCAAAAGCCATATCGTGAGGGTCTGGAGAAGGGCACTAAGGCTATTGCAGAAATACCACAGTAGGCAGCAAGTTGGGGAAAACTTGGAAATCGATTCCCCGCGATTCCCGCGACTCTTGTCACGGAGTCAGCCTCACACTAGGTTAAATCTTGATTACTAGACTGCAATGCGGCGGACCTAGTCACCACAATTTAAGAGCGTTTTGTGCCTCGATAGCATTCGAGGCAATGGCGAAGGATTCCGCCATCATGAACGCAGTCGGAGACAAGCATGAATTGGACGGACGAGCGCGTCGAAAGGCTCACGAAATTATGGGCCGAAGGATTGAGCGCCAGCCAGATCGCGGCGCAGCTCGGCGGCGTCAGCCGTAACGCTGTCATCGGCAAGGTGCATCGACTTTGCCTGCCAGGCCGAGCAAAGGCCGGCGGCACATCGTCCACGGCGCGCTCCACCAAGCGTAACGTCGCTCCGGCCCGGCCAACTACCTTTGGCGCCCGCCCTGCCGCTCCGCGCTCGACGGTTCGTGCCGAAGGCGCAACGATGGTCAAGGAAGATGCCGAGCTAGACGCAACGGCACCCGTGCAGTTCCGCCCATCCTCGAATGCCATCGCGCCGGTCGCCCGCCGCATTGGTCTGACGGACCTGACGGAACGCACCTGCAAGTGGCCGGTCGGCGACCCACTGAAGGACGACTTTCACTTCTGCGGTCATGAATCGCCAGATCAGTCTCCCTACTGCACATACCACCAGAAGTTGGCGTACCAGCCAGTTCACGAGCGCCGCCGCGCCGCCCGCTAAGCCGGGTAAAAACGACAACAAAGAACGGGCCGCGAGGCCCGTTTTGCGTTTCAGGTTTTGATGGCCCAGAAACGTGTCAGGGATGCAAACTCGCACCTTTGACGATCTTGTCCACGATCTTCTTTTCGGCCCGCAGCGCCATGCCGACCAGCCTGGCGGTATCGGGACCGAACTCGAGGAATACAGCCCGGTTGGCGGCATCGTGACCTGTCGCGAACATTTCTTCGATATAGGCCGATACTCGCGCCTGGCGTTCCAGCGCGCGCTTGTGGATAGTCCTTAGCACGTCCTGATCCGCCACAAGCACGACCATCGGCTGAACGCTCATGGGATTGTAGACATGGCCGAGAGCATCCCGGTATGTTTCGCCGATGATTTCCGGCGACTGGGCAGTGATCCCGCTCACAAGGAAGGCCGTGACGTTGAGCTTCTGCCAGGTAGCGAGGTCATGGCGGATGACAATCGCGATTTTGGTATCGAACATGTACAAGAACTCCATGGAAGGCATCGAAAGAACCGATCGAATAGCGCCTGCCCATGCCCTCGGTCTTGAACGTTCGTGCAAGAGCGGTTTTCGCGACGGATTGAGCATCGCCGCCTCCAGCCACGGCATCGAGCGCATGGAAGCGCGCTTCCACGGCAACGGCTTTTCGCCGCACCGACATGACACATATGCACTGGGTCTGACCCTCCGTGGTGTCCAGACGTTCCGCTATCGCGGCGCGGAGCGCTTCAGCCGTCCCGGCAACGTGATCGTGCTGCATCCCGATGAAGTCCACGATGGCGCGGCAGGCACCGACGACGGACTGATTTACCGGATGCTCTATTTGCCGCCCGCGCTGGTCGGCCTCCTCGAGGCGGGCAATCGGGCCCTGCCGTTCGTCCGCGATCCCGTCGTGACTGACGCTGGCCTATTGTCTGCGCTGGCGGACGTCCTTTCGGATCTCGACCATGCGCCGAACGATCTGGCGATGGACGACGCGGTTGCGCGGCTGACGGCGGGACTCTTCCAACAGGCCGACGACCCGAGGAAAGCACCCACGAGAATCGATCGTCCAGCTGTTCTGCTGGCGCGTGATTTTTTGACCGAACATTGCGAGGAGGGTGTCAGTTCCGAAACGTTGGAGGCGATCAGCGGTCTGGACCGTTACGAACTGTCGCGGCAGTTCCGGCGAGCCTTCGGCACCAGTCCGCACCGTTATCTCGTCATGCGCCGCCTTGACCGAGCCAAGCGCCTGCTAGGTGCCGGCTATGGCCTTGCCGGAGCCGCGGCAGAAGCGGGGTTTGCCGATCAGGCACATTTTACCCGCCATTTCCGGGCCGCCTTCGGTATGACCCCGGGCAGATGGCTGGCAATGCATGATTGCCAACCCTAGTAGTGTCAGCCCGCTAAATGCACTGACTGGATGGCACCGGCACCAGATCATCGGCGCCTGCACTCCAGCCTCAGACTTCCATGGAATAGCCGGCGCCGCGCACGGTGCGGATGACGTCCTGCATGTTGGAGAAGTTCAGGGCCTTGCGCAGTCGGCCGACATGCACGTCGACGGTGCGTTCGTCGACGTAGATGTCATGGCCCCAGACGCCGTCGAGCAGCTGCGAGCGGGAAAACACACGGCTTGGCGATGCCATCAGGAATTCCAGCAGCCGGAATTCTGTCGGGCCGAGGCGGACCTCGCGGCTCTTGCGATGAACCCGGTGCGTCTCGCGGTCGAGTTCGATGTCGCCGCAGCGAAGCACGCTGGACAGCACTTCCGGGCGGGCGCGGCGCAGCATGGCGCGGACGCGGGCCATCAGTTCCGGCGTCGAGAACGGCTTGACGACATAGTCGTCTGCGCCGGTGGAAAGACCCCGGACGCGCTCGCTCTCTTCGCCACGCGCCGTCAGCATGATGATCGGCAGACGTTCGGTCTCCGGCTTCATGCGCAGGCGGCGGCAAAGTTCGATGCCGGACACACCCGGCAGCATCCAGTCGAGGATCAGGAGATCCGGAATGCGCTCCTGCAAGCGCATCTCGGCTTCATCGCCCCTCAGGATCGTATCGACTTCGAAACCTTCTGCTTCAAGGTTATAGCGCAGCAGCACGCTCAGCGCTTCTTCATCTTCTACGACGGCAACTCTCGGAACCATGGGGCCCGCTCTCCTTCAAAAACCCTTCAGGCCTATTCCGTCATGGCGCCGACGGTGTTGGCAGTATCGTCCTTCGGGCGGTCGCCCTCGGGCAATGCACCGGTCGCCATGTAGAAAATCGTCTCGGCGATGTTGGTGGCGTGGTCGCCGATGCGCTCGATGTTCTTGGCGCAGAACAGCAGATGCGTGCAGGTGGTGATGTTGCGCGGATCTTCCATCATGTAGGTCAGCATCTCGCGGAACAGCGAGGTGTACATCGCGTCGATTTCCTCGTCGCGCTCGCGGATGGAGACCGCCTTGTCAGGCGAGCGGGTCGTGTAGACGTCGAGAACTTCCTTCAACTGGACGAGCGCCAGCTCGGACAGATGCTCGATGCCGCGCGCCAGGCTGCGCGGTACGCCGGTGCCCTGCACGGCGATAACGCGCTTGGCCGTGTTCTTGCCGAGGTCGCCGACGCGTTCCAGATCGGCGGCGATCCGGATCGAGCCCATGATTTCGCGCAGGTCAGCAGCCATCGGCTGGCGGCGGGCAATCGTCAGGATCGCCTTGTCGCCGACTTCGCGCTCGGCATGATCGAGGATCGTATCGTCGGAGATGACCTTCTGAGCCAGCCCGACATCGCCATTGACCAGCGCGCGGACGGATTCACCGACCATCTGCTCGGCAAGGCCGCCCATCTCGGAGATGCGCCGCGTCAGGAATTTCAAATCTTCGTCGTAGGCGGAATGAATGTGTGTCGAAACCATTTTCTATCCTCAATTGAAAGGCGTCACGGAACGTAGGTCTGCTCGGCGCGGCGACGGCAACGCGTTTCGCCTTTTCGAGGCCCTTTTTGATATCGGCCTAATGCTCGCCCTTTTATGTCAGGCCAATGAAACAATTATGACAATCGAAATCATTGAATTAATTCAATTTTCACAGCCCCGAACAAAGCGCCACCAGGTTATTCAGAAGCGTACCGTGAAATCCGTGCCGCGGCCGACTTCGGATTTGACGATCAGCCTGGCCCGGTGACGGGTTAGGATGTGCTTGACGATGGCGAGCCCGAGGCCTGTGCCCTTCTTGGACCGGCTGTTTTCGACGCTGACGCGATAAAACCGCTCGGTCAGGCGCGGCACGTGTTCGGCCGGAATGCCGCCGCCGCTATCGGACACGGTGACCTCCACAGGCTCGCCGGGCTTGTTGCGCAACGTCACGTCGACGCGCTTGCCCTCCTGACCGTACTTGCAGGCGTTCTCGATCAGGTTTTCGAACACCTGCACCAGCTCGTCGCGATCACCGGTCACCTCCGCCTTGCCTGATGGCATATGCAGGTTGATAGTAACATCGAGATCCATCGCCAGCGGCACCAGCGCATCGCGCACATGGCCAAGCAGCGGCACGAGATCGACCTTCTGGTCCGGCGCCAGATGGGACTTCAACTCGAGCCGCGACAGCGACAGGAGATCGTCGACCAGCCGGCTCATGCGGGTCGCCTGATCGAACATGATCGCCAGAAAGCGCTCCTGCGCCTTGGGATCGTTGCGCGCTGGCCCCTGGATGGTCTCGATGAAGCCGCGCAGCGAGGCCAATGGCGTGCGCAACTCATGGCTGGCGTTGGCGACGAAATCCGACCGCATGCGGTCGATATGACGCAACTCCGAGACATCGCGGAACGACAGCAGGAAGAATGTCTGGTTGCCGAGATCGGAGAGCGCCAGCTCGACAGGCGCAATCCGCACGATGAAGACACGCTCCGACGGCAGACGCTCGGAATGCTCGATCTGGTTGGGCACGCCGGTGGCAATCGTTTCCCGCACCATGTCGAGAATGCCGGGCGAGCGCAGCTTTGCCGACAGGTGGGCGCCAATCGGGAACAGGTCGAGCGCCCGCTCTGCAGCAGGGTTCTGATAGAACACCGACGCCTCGCGATCCAGCACCAGAACTGGCATGTCGAGACCAGCCAGGCCTGCGGTCATCGGCCTCAGGACTGCCGCCAGATCTACCGGCGCCGGCTCGACTTTCGCCGGCTGCGCCCTGCGCGCCACCAGGGGTGCGCGCAGCAGGGCAACGGCAACCACGACCAGCAGCACGGCGAGGATGGCCACCACGTCGGTACCCTCCGCCATGGCCAGCAAGGCAACCAGCACGGCCAGAATCAGGATCGCTCTTTCCTGCCTCAAGCGCTGCCCGAGCCGATTTAAAATTGATGTATTCTCTTCCAACGCCGCCGGTCCGATTCTACGTCCACACGTCTAAGACTCGGACTGATATAGCAAATTCATGACAGAAGTTTTCAGCACTATCCACAGTCGTGGAACCGTTGGGCTCCCTCGCCAGTCATAGTCGGCGGAAGGCTTGAAATGACACGGTAAATATGTGTCTTCTGAGCCGGTTTATAATTTTTACAAACTGAGCCCCTAATGGCAAATACAGGCCAAGGGCCCGAGGAGGATCTATGGGAGACGAAGTCGAAAGCCGTGTGGTCGAGCTGGGGCTGCACGGCAAACGGCGTATCTTCGACGTCGACGACCCCGTTCTGCCCGACTGGGTTGCAGACAAGGCGCTGTCGTCCGGCCACTTTCCTTATAAGAAAAAGCTGAAAAGCAGCGAATACATGGACGATCTGAAAGCGCTTCAGATCGAACTCGTGAAGGTACAGTTCTGGCTGCAGGCGACGGGCAAGCGGATCATGGCGATTTTCGAAGGCAGGGATGCTGCCGGCAAGGGCGGTGCGATCTTTGCGACCTCCGCCCACATGAACCCACGCCTCGCGCGGGTCGTGGCACTCAGCAAGCCGAACGACCGCGAAGCCGGACAATGGTATTTCCAGCGTTACGTGGACCAATTCCCGACATCGGGCGAATTCGTCCTGTTCGACCGCTCCTGGTACAACCGCGCCGGGGTCGAGCCGGTGATGGGGTTTTGCACGCCGGAGCAGTACGAGCAGTTCCTTCACCAGGCGCCGCAGATGGAGAAAATCGTCGAGCATGAGGGCATCATGTTCTTCAAGTTCTACCTCGACATCGGCCGGGAAATGCAGCTGAAACGCTTTCACGACCGGCGCCACGATCCGCGCAAGGTCTGGAAGCTGTCATCCATGGATATCGCCGCCCTCGACAAGTGGGACGACTACAGCGAAAAGCGCGACCGGATGCTGAAGGAAACCCACACGGACTATTCGCCGTGGACCGTTCTCCACGCCAACGACAAGCGTCGCGCCCGTCTCAACCTGATCCGGCACATACTTTCGACGCTGGACTATCCCGGCAAGGATAACGACGCTATCGGCGAAATCGATGGGAAGATCCTCGGCTCGGGACCGGGTTTTCTCAAATGATGACTAAGAGTGCGCCTCAGGGCGCCTCGTTTCCAGGAAGCACGCGGATGGCGTAGATATTGACGCCGGTCGACTTGCCGTCGACATCCGTATTGAATACGAGATTGCCGGAAGCATCAGCCGGCAGCGGCTTGTTGAAACGCAGCTGGAACAGCGCATCGGACTTCTGGCGCGTCACATCGAACCGGTGCCGGCCGCAACCGCCATAGGTACCGAAACTGCATTCGACGGTAATCTGTGTCGGTGCATCCGAGATCGCCTGCAGCGTCATGGCAACCGTTGCCGGCTTGCCTGAGAGCTTCTGCAAGGTAGCCGATGGAACGGGGATCGCGACATTGCCGGTCGTGTCGGGCGACTGCGAGGTCAGACGGACTGTCGGACCTTCATTTTCCGAGGCGTTTTCGATCTTCGCCTGTATGCCGCTGACAGCCTTTGCGGCATCGGTCGGCCCGAAGATCTGTATCCAGTCGGCCGAGAACCGGTCCTGCGGATCGATCGTCGCCAGCCCGGCATTGCTGCCGGAGTCGAGATCGGCGTTGTTGTCGTTGGCATCTTCGCCTTCGGGGGTGATCTGTGCTGGCTGGTTGCGAACGCTGGTATCACGCTGCGCTGCTGTCAGCAGCACGCCCGAGGTTTTTACCCACCAGGCACCGATGCCGAGAAAGGCAACGACGATGCAAAACACCAGCAGGCGGGAAAAGAACTTGCGCGGCTTGCGACGGCTGACCGCCCGCTCCGGCTTGAAATCCATACTGCGCGACGGCGCCGCCATCGCCGACTCCTCGTAGGCGCCGGGTTCGGCTGCCAGGTGATCGCCGGGACCGGCATGGATGCCGCCGAGGTCACCTTCGTCCGAGTGACCGGAAGAAGACGTATCGGCACCGCGCGTCTCGCCGCGCAACTCCATTCCGGGCTCCATGCGTCCCGGCTGCTGTGTCGCCTCGGGCCGCACTGCGGCGCCGAGCGGTGGCGCTGCGGCTGGGGAAATCGGCGCAGGCCGGGGAGCTGCCATGGACGCGGGAGTGGACTGGGCAGCGACCGGCCGTGAAGCCGGCTGCACCACCGGCCTTGCAGGCTCCGGCACAGGCTCGGAGGGTCGCGGGGCAGCCGGGATGGGCTCGGCAGCCGGCTGTACAACGGCAGCCTCGCGAAGTCTCGCCCGTTCCTCGCCCTCGATCGCACGGATGGTCAGCTCCAGACGCTGGCGCTGGGCGGCAACCGTTTCGACGTCGGTTATGTCCTGCTTGCGCAGGCCGGCTTCCAGCGCCTGGCGGGCAGACTGGTAAACGCGAGCCCGGACCTCGGGGTTGTCGCGCTCGGATCGCTCCAGGGCGCTTCTGATGGCCGTTTCTAATCCGCTCACATCCGGTCCTTCACTCTGACTGGCGACGCCATGCAATCCTGACAAATGACTGGCAGGAATCGGTAATGCCCTGTCCGGCGATACGCAAGGGTCGGCACAATGCAGATGCCATTAGACCGGGGATAAGACAGGTTACCACGGTATTTGCTCAAAGATAGCGGCGCTTCAGCCATCATCAAGGGCGGTGGCAGCATCGCCGCCCTGATCGGAAAGCGACTTTTCCCGCTGATCCGAACCTGATAGCAAACACGTGGCGCATTTATCGGCGCCAGTGAGCACAGGAGCTTGCCAATGGCGCTTCCACCGATCCTGACGCGCGGCCTGCGCCTGCCGGTCGTGGCATCGCCGCTTTTCATCATTTCCCACCCGACGATGACACTTGCGCAGTGCAAGGCAGGCGTCGTCGGCAGCTTTCCGGCCCTCAATGCCCGCCCGGAAAGTCTTCTGGACGAATGGCTGGCTGAAATCACCGAGACGCTGGCTGCACACGACGCTGCCCATCCCGATCAGCTAGCCGCGCCCTACGCCGTCAACCAGATCGTCCATAAGTCCAACCGGCGGCTGGAGCACGACCTCTCGCTCTGCGTGAAATACAAGACACCCATCGTCATCTCATCGCTGGGGGCGGTGCCGGAGGTCAATGCGGCCGTCCACTCCTATGGCGGCATCGTGCTCCACGATGTCACGACCCTGCGCCACGCCCGCTCGGCGATCGCCAAGGGCGCGGATGGCCTGATCGCGGTGGCAGCGGGTGCCGGCGGCCACGCGGGGTCGCTGTCGCCCTTTGCGCTCATCCAGGAAATCCGGCAATGGTTTAACGGCCCGCTGCTTCTCGCCGGCGCCATCTCGACAGGCGGCGGCATTCTCGCGGCCGAGGCGATGGGCGCCGACATGGCCTATATCGGCTCGCCTTTCATCGCGACCGAGGAGGCCCGGGCGAGCAGCACCTACAAGCAGGCAATTGTCGATGGCAAAGCGGCCGACATCGTCACCTCCAGCTACTTTACCGGGGTCAGCGGCAACTATCTAAAAGCCTCGATCCTCGCCGCCGGGCTTGATCCCGACAACCTGCCCGGGGATGCCGCGACAATGGACTTCGAACAGGCAAGCTCGGGCGCCAAGGCCTGGAAGGACATCTGGGGATCGGGACAAGGCATCGGCGCAATCGATGCCGTCGTCCCCGTGCGGGATCTCGTCGACCGTCTGGAGCGGGAATACCGGCAGGCGCGCGCCCGACTGCTACGGTGAAACGGCCTGTGACGGTTTTTTGGCGATCTGCCAACAGAGCGCTTGAAATCTCGTTCCAGAGACTGTATCAGCCGCATGCACATCGAAGGCTGTCCCAGACGCCGCGATTGCCGCTTTAGCTCAGGTGGTAGAGCACATCATTCGTAATGATGGGGTCAGAGGTTCGAGTCCTCTAAGCGGCACCATTTTCTCAGTCTTTAAAACTATACAAAGATCGTTCACCCATGCATTTCGTTGAAGGCGTCCAAGCCCCGGTCGGGAGCTGGCTTGCGGACATATGCTGCCCTGCATGCGGCCATCGGAATGTGATGCTGGGATTTTCCCGAGTGCCGGATCTTCAGTGGTCCTACGGCGAGAGCAGCGGTTCGCAGCCGGGAGCCGTCATCTATTATGCCGGACTTCGACAGTGCCCCAACCCTGAGTGCCATGCTGTCATCTCGGCGTTTTCGGACAGCGAGGGAGGCCGTTCCGTTCACCGGCCGGAAGTCCTTGTGTTCTCCGGGAACACTCTTCCGCCCAGCCTCATGGGGACAATCGAGGAGGCGGTCCAGTGTCATGCGGTGGGGCTTTACGTGGCCTCGGCAGTGCTGGTCCGCCACATGCTCGAGCATCTCTGCAACGATATCGGCGCCGACGGCGAAGGCCTGCAGAGCCGCATCGCTGCCCTCAACACATTCACGCCCATGAACGGCGAGCACCCGGGCATAGCGGGCGGCGCCCGCATCGTGATCAACGACGACGCGGAGATACAAGCGCGGGAGACCTACAGCGTCAGCTCCGAAGAAAGCGAGCTCGCCATCTATCTGGCAAGGCAGCTTTTGCGGGCAGTCTACCAGTACGGCAGCCTCCGGTCGCGACTGATGGCACTCAGGACCGCTCCCGGGATGGGGTGATTAAGCAGACCGGCTCCGATCAGGCATGATCGCCAGCCGCCGTTCAAGCCAGCTCGAACTGCGGGAAGGATTTGCGATCAATGTGGTAGATCGCGAGATAGTCGTTTTCCCTGAAGAAATCCGGGTCCTGCGCGTAGGCAAAGGCATTTGCCCACCGCACGGGATTGATTTCGCGGTGAACCCTGCCGACCATGGCAGCCGGCTTGAACTCGAGCGAATGGGCGATCCCTTCCACCGGGACGAACGAGAAGCCGCCGTGCAGCCCCATGTAGAACTGGTAGGTGATGTGATCGTAGAGGTTATGGGCAAACCTTTCGACGAATTGCAGGCTGGTGTCCCACTCCATCCAGTTCAGAAATCCGGAAACGCTTCCGGCTGCGTAGACCGGAATATCCCACCACCAGCTATAGAATCCCCAGTTGCGCGATATCGCCTGGATATCGGCGTGTTCTGCATGCGGCGATAGCGCCATCGACGAGGCGTGCATGATGTTGCGTTCAGCCGCGTGTTTTTGCGTCAGCAATCCGGCATACCAACGGGCCTGCGAAACGACCTGCTCCGCCGCCGCCGTCCATCCGGTCGGCCGGAGAATGAAGGTCTCGGCATCGACGCAGAGGATGTAGTCGTAGGACTTGTGAACCAGCGAGAGAGCGAGAAACTTCTTAACCGTCGGCCACGTCTTGCGATCGGCGACGACAGAGATTGCGCCGCCGGTAAAATGATCGTCGAGGACGATCGCATGGTAATAAAGGGACGCCGATGGCTGGTGCATCGTTGCAAAAGCCCGACGGTCAGCATCGGTCGAGAACACAAAGACGATGTCGTAGTCGGAACCGACGCTCTGGTAGAGAAGGTTGATGCCATACATGAAATAGGCGTCGTGGATGGGAACGACGAGTGCTGTCCGGTTCAAAGGCCGTGCGATTTCTCCGCAGTCCTGCAGATAGTGGGTTTCTCCTGTACCGCCGAGGCGAAACCGTCCTTCCATCGTATACTTGCCGTCGTTCTCGCTTATGCGATCGAACCGGGTGGAAACAGCACCGTCCTGATTGAGAAACTCGACAGCGCCCGCCTTCACTCTCCAGGCGTTCTCGTTTGGGTGCGAGTAGTCCTGCAGATGGCCGCCGGATCGCAGGGTAAGCCTTGGCGAGACCACCGCTTTCGTATCAAGGTTGCCGAAACTCCAAGCCCTGTTCTTCATCAGAATTTCGAGGGAAAAATCGTCGAACTGATGCGCCATGGTCTGTTCCTGCATTTAACGGAAATCTCCGGCACCGACGAAAAGATGGGTAGGACACCCATCTGGCGGAAGCCGTCTGCAGCGAAAACTTTTGGCGATGGACGCGCAACGTCCAATACCTCTCCGCCTCCCCGCAATACCCGCAGGAATAGAGATGCGACCTTGTCCGGGCCTGATGGTTCGGGGTGGTGGCGCCTGTCGCGCGGCTGAGTGCGAGACGACGAGATTGCAGCGACGGTCGCAATACGAAGCCATCGAGCGGATGCGGGCGCCGTCTGCGGCCCCGCATCCGCTCTCGGATCAGAAGACCTGGCGCAGGATCACGTAGAGGACGAAAGCGATGGCGATCGAGGCTGGCAGGGTGAGAACCCAGGCGGTCAGCATGTTGCGGATGGTCGACCATTGCAGGCCAGAGCCGTTGGCCGCCATAGTTCCTGCGACCCCGGACGAGAGCACGTGGGTGGTGGAAACCGGCAGGCCGAAATGGTCGGCGGCGCCGATGGTGATCATCGCCACGACTTCGGCAGCGCCACCCTGGCCGTAGGTCAGGTGCGTCTTGCCGATCTTTTCGCCGACGGTGATGACGATGCGTTTCCAGCCGATCATGGTGCCGAGCCCGAGTGCCAGCGCAACGGCTACCTTGACCCAGGTCGGGATGAACTTCGTCGCGTTGTCGACGGCCTTGTGATAGCCGGTGACAGCGGCAAGGTCTTTCGCATCCATCGCCAGAAGCTTCTGCTTGTCGATGAGCTTCAGCGCTTCGCCGATCAGATAGATGTCGTTGCGGACGTTGCCGACCATGTTCGGAGGCACGGCTTCGAGGGTCGGAAAGGCAGCGACTTCCTGGCTGGTGATGTGGATATATTGCTGCAGCGCCGGTGTGGTCGCGTCGGTCCATGTCTTTGTCTTGACCGCATCCGATACAGCGGCCTTCGCATCGGCGACAACGATGCCCGGCTTGACATACTTGCCGAGCGCGGTCTCGACCTGTGCAGAGGCGGACTTGTAGGCTTCGAGATAATTGACGTCCGGGGTCCGGTTGAGCGCAAAGGCGGTCGGCACGAGACCGATCAGGATGAGCATGATCAGGCCCATGCCTTTCTGGCCATCGTTGGAGCCGTGCGCAAAGCTGACACCGGTGCACGTGAAGATCAGCAGGCCGCGGATCCATAGCGGCGGAGGACCGTTGGTCTTCGGCTCCTCGTAGAGCGCCTTGTTCTTGATAAAGACCTTCATGACCAGAAGCAGGATGGCGGAGAAACCGAAGCCGATCAGCGGCGAGATCAACAACGAAAGGCCGATGTTGGTTGCCTGCGACCAGTCGACGCCGCTTGTGGCGCTGCCGGCGGGCGCGAGGAACTGGTTGGCCAAGCCAACGCCGATGATCGAGCCGACCAGCGTATGGGAACTCGACGACGGGGAGGCCGAGATACCAGGTCCCGAGGTTCCAGACGATGGCGGCGATCAACAGCGCGAAGACCATGGCGAGACCGAACCGGAGCCGACCTGCAGGATCAGTTCTACCGGAAGCAGGGCCAAGATGCCGAAAGCCACGGCACCCGACGAGGTGAGAACGCCGAGGAAATTGAAGAAACCGGACCAGATGACAGCGAATTCGGCAGGCATCGAGCGCGTATAGATGACAGTCGCCACCGCATTTGCCGTGTCGTGGAAGCCGTTGACGAATTCAAATCCGAGAGCAATCAGAAGCGCAAGGCCGAGGAGTATCCACGGAACAGCGGAGGCGGAGGTGAGATCACGGTCCAACGCATAAGCGATATAGCCAAGTCCGCCGAGAAGCACGAGAACGAGAAGGGGTACGAACCACTTGCCGGAGCCCCCGGTTTTATCCAGCGGGTGGCCGATCCCGGCGTTGCTCCGCTCAGCGCTCATATCGACCATTTTATCGCTCCCTCATCCAAACTTATCAATTGTTAATAAAATGGCTCTGTGAAGGTCTGGTGACATCCCGGCCATTTGCAGGCGCCGGGACGGGAAACGATGGCTGCGGGATGCCGGTTTGTCACATTCCTGTCGCCAACTCCTGCTCCTGTCTGTGTGCAAAACGAAGGAACGCACCAATGTCCGATCAGGAAGACCAGCTTCGCCGCATCAAGGATGAAATTGCCGACAGCTTCGACGAAGAGCTGGAGATGCAGATGGAGGAAGACCGGCTCGACGAGCTCGTCGCCGAAGGCATGGTCGAGCCGGCGGAAGCAACGCTCGAGCGCAAGGTCTATTTCCGGGAGCTGTTCCGGCTGCAGCACGAACTGGTCCGGCTGCAGGACTGGGTTCAGTACAAGAAGCTGAAGGTTGCGGTCATCTTCGAAGGGCGCGATTCTGCCGGCAAGGGCGGCGCCATCAAGCGCGTCACGCAGCGGTTAAACCCGCGCGTCTGCCGCACGGTCGCCCTTCCTGCTCCGACCGAGCGCGAGCGCAATCAATGGTACTTCCAGCGCTATGTCGCGCATCTGCCGACGGCCGGCGAAATGGTGCTGTTCGACCGCAGCTGGTATAACCGGGCCGGCGTAGAGCGCGTCATGGGCTTTTGTACGGAAGACGAACTGGAGGAATTTTTCCGATCCGTGCCCGAATTCGAGCGCATGCTGGTCCGCTCGGGCATCATCCTCATCAAATACTGGTTCTCGATCACCGACGAGGAGCAGGAATTCCGGTTCAAGATGCGCATCCACGATCCGCTGAAGCAATGGAAGCTTTCGCCGATGGACATGGAAAGCCGCATCCACTGGGAAGAATATACAAAGGCCAAGGAAGACATGCTGGCGCGCACCCACAGCGATGCGGCGCCTTGGTGGGTCGTACAGGCCGTGGACAAGAAAAGGGCGCGCCTAAACTGCATCGCCCATCTCCTGAAGCAGATTCTTTACGAGGATGTGCCAAAGGCAGAAGTGGAACTGCCCGGCCGTATCCGCCACGAAGACTACAGTCGTTCGCCGGTGCCCCCGGAAATGTACGTGCCGGAAATCTACTGAGGACTTACGCAGCAAGTTCCAGATAGTGCCCTTCACCGGGCGCCATCTGGAACAGCAGATGCGCGAGTAGCTCAGGCTTCAGGGCTGGATTCAGCCGCTGCAGGCTTGCGCCTCGCCCGGACGCGCTTTGGCGCAGGCTCGGCCTTGTCCTTGGTCGCGATCGACGGAGCGACGCTTACTTCATGGGTTTCTTCGGAATCCTCAGGCGTTACCTGGTCCAGGCGATGCTTGATAGCCAGCGCATAGATTGTGTTCAGTACATTGCCATCGCGCAGATCGGGGTCGCTCAGGGCAAGCAACGAAGCACGCACGATCTTCTTGCTGCTGGTCTTGCCGCATTCCTTTTGTACGAATTCATAGAGGGCCTTGTCGCTGAGACCAGCGGTCGCGCCATCAACCAATGCATGATAGATTTTTTTCTTCTCGCCCAATTTTTCAGCTCTCCGACTGCGCGTTTTAAAGTGCAGAACCAATAAAAAATTACTTCTGAGCTACCTTTCGTCATTCTACTGTCACAAACAACCCCATTTCGCGGCAGAAAAATCGGCTAAAATCACTGGTTAAGGCGCCGGCGGCACGCTTGCAACTTTGGCGTCTATTGAAACCATGACGCGACGTTGCTTGCACGTTTGGTAAAAACAACGCCGCGCGGACTAAAATTCAGCATGAATTTCCACGCCTTTACCGCAGCATCGGCGATAATGCCTGGCTGGTCGCAATTGGCAGGCGAGTCCTATCGATATTTCGTAGACAAGCGCTAATTCATCGCAACTGACTATCGGACGAAATGACGGCCAGTAACGCATGTGCCATCCGGTCAGCGTTGGGGGCGTGACAGAGATCATTGGGGTAAAGGGAACACCATGCTGAAAACACTTACCGTCGCCGCCTCGCTTGCGGCCTTCATCGCTACTGGCGCCAGTGCCGCAGATGTCGTCGTCTCGTCGAAGATCGACACCGAGGGCACGCTGCTCGGCAACATCATCCTGTTGTCGCTGAACGCTGCCGGAATAAAGGCGCAGGACCGCATCGCGCTCGGCACCACGCCGGTTCTGCGCAAGGCGATCACATCGGGCGAAATCGATATCTATGCCGAATACACCGGCAATGCCGGCTTTTTCTTCAACAAGGCGGATGACGCGGCCTGGAAGAGCAGCGACGCTGGCTACGCTCTTGCCAAGAAGCTCGACTACGACGCCAACAAGATCGTCTGGCTGACACCCTCGCCTGCCAATAACACCTGGGCGGTGGCCGTGCGCAACGACGTGGCGGGCCCCAACAAGCTGAAGACCATGTCGGATTTCGGCAAGTGGATCTCGGGTGGCGGCAAGGTAAAGCTGGCGGCATCTTCCGAGTTCGTCAATTCGGCCGCAGCGCTTCCAGCCTTCCAGACGACCTACGGCTTCAAGATCAGCCCTGACCAGACGATCGTTCTCTCCGGAGGCGATACAGCGGCCACCATCAAGGCTGCCGCCGACCAGACCAATGGCGTCAACACCGCCATGGTCTATGGCACGGACGGCGCTATCGAAGCTGCCGAACTGACCGTCATGGAAGACGACAAGGGCGTACAACCGGTCTATGCACCGACGCCCATTATCCGCGAGGCAGTCTTGAAGGCCAACCCGAAGATCGAAGAAGTGCTGGCCCCGATCTTCAAGAGCCTGACGGCCGAGGAACTGCGGACCCTCAACGGCCGGATCCAGGTAGACGGCGAGCCGGCCAAGGCCGTTGCCCAGTCCTACCTGAAGGACAAGGGCTTCCTGAAGTAAGCAACCGACATTTTCCTATGGCCCCGCCCATTGTGCGGGGCCATAGTTCGTTTTCGACGACTGGAGCCGGTGGATGGATGATGGGTACAGGGTCCGTGGAGCGGACCGTCTCGGCATTGTACTTGTAACCGTCGGCCTTCTGGCAACGGCAACGATGCCGCTTATCATTGCCAAAGCCAACCGGATTGCTGCCGGCAAGCCGCTGGCCCTGACCCAGCTTCTCGGCCAACCCGTTGTGCTGGCTCTCATGGCATTGCTGCTGGCCACCGGAATTGCAGCCGTCTTTGTCCGGAATGCACCCCTGCGCCTTGCCATCGCGACACTCTGCCTTGCCACCTTGCTGCTTGCCATCGGCCTTGTGTCGACTGCTTCCACGCCTAATGGCAGCGCGTCCGCTCGCATCACGCCCGGCGGCACGTTCTGGGTGCTTCTCGCCGTTGTTGGGCTGGTTATTTCGGACGCGCTGGTGAAGCTGCAGCTCACGCCCTGGATGCGGGTGGCATCGCTGCTGTTCTATGCGGCGCTCCTCGCGGCGTTTCTCTTTTCAGGCAGTCTCGACAGCCTGTCCATCATGAAGGAATTTGCTATTCGCTCCGAACAGTTCTGGGGCGAGGCAGTCGTTCATGTTTTTCTCGCCTTCGGTTCGGTCATCATCGCCATCCTCCTCGCCTTGCCGCTCGGCATCCTCTGCTTCTGGGTGCCGAGGCTGAGGGCAATCGTGCTGCAGGTGCTGAGCATGGTACAGACCATCCCCAGCCTCGCCCTGTTCGGGTTGCTGATGCTGCCGCTCGGCTACATCGCCACCCACGTGCCTGGCGCAGCTGACCTCGGCATCCGCGGTATAGGTGCCGCGCCGGCGCTGATCGCGCTGATCCTCTATTCCTTGCTGCCGGTTGTCGCCAATACGGTCGTTGGCCTCGAGGGAGTCGATCCAGCCGTGCGCGATGCGGCAGCAGGCATGGGACTAACGCGGCTGCAGATCCTGTTCCGCATCGACCTGCCGCTTGCCTTTCCCGTCATCCTCACCGGCATCCGCATCGTTCTGGTCCAGGCAATCGGACTGGTGACCGTGGCAGCGCTTATCGGCGGTGGCGGTTTCGGACTGTTCATCTTCCAGGGACTGGGCCAGACCGCGATGGATCTGGTGCTGCTCGGCGCCGTGCCGACCGTCTTTCTGGCATTTTCATCGGCCGTCGTTCTCGACGCCGTCATCGACACCATCCGGGGACGCCGCGCATGAATTCGACCGGGATACAGCAGGAAACGATGATCGAATTTCGCAACGTGACGAAGCGATATGGCGACGCTACTGTTGTCGACGACGTCAGCATGACGGTCACCAAGGGCTCGGTGACCGTCGTCGTCGGCACCTCCGGCTCAGGCAAATCGACACTGCTGCGGATGGTGAACCGGCTGGTGCCGATGACAAGCGGACAGATTCTGGTTGGCGGCAGGGATATCGTTACCGTGCCGGTGACCGAACTCAGGCGACGGATCGGCTACGCTATTCAAGGCCACGGTCTGTTTCCCCACCGCACGGTGGCTCAGAACATTGCGACAGTGCCGCAGTTGCTTGGCTGGGACAAGCCGCGCATCGATCGACGGGTTGAGGAACTGCTGTCGCTGTTCCGCCTGGACGCAGCGACCTTCGACGGCAAATATCCGCATCAGCTGTCCGGCGGCCAGCAGCAGCGCGTCGGCGTCGCCCGCGCTCTTGCGGCAGAACCGGAGGTGCTGCTGATGGACGAGCCGTTCGGAGCTCTCGACCCCGTCATCCGCGGCAAGGCCCAGGACGATCTCCTGGCGATCCAGAAACAATTCGGCACGACCATCATTCTTGTCACCCACGATATGGACGAAGCGTTCCATCTTGGCGACCGCATCGCAGTGATGAGCGAGGGCAAGCTGCTGCAGTGCGCCTCACCCGAGACTATTCTGACCGAGCCAGCCGACAGCTTCGTGGAGCAACTCACCGGGACTTCCGACAAGGCATTGAAGCTGATGGCCATGCTGCCGTTGAAAGTCGGCATGGAGCCGGCAAAGGCAGGTCTTGGCTTCGACCTTCCCGAGACTCTGAACTTGCGCGACGCGCTGTCGGAAATGATCTGGCAAGGGATAGACGAGGCCTCCGTCCGCGACGAGAACGAGAACCCGGTAGGCTCGATCTCGATGCAGCGGCTCTTGCAACTGGGCAAGCGCGCATGAGGCTCTTCATCGCCAACGTCTTCAGGCTTGCCGCGCTCGCGCTTTTGCTCATCCTGTTGTTCAGGACGGAGTGGCTGACCTTCCTGCTGGCGCCGCTTACCAACTACGGCGCGCCGCCGGTCTATACGCAGAACAGTCTGGCACTGCTGGCATCCAACCACCTCGAGCTTGTGGCGATCTCCATTGCCGGCAGCGCGGTGCTGGCCGTTCTAGGCGGCATATTTGTGACGCGGGCGAGCGGCGCCGATTTCCTGCCGCTGACCCGGGCCATCGCCAATGCCGGCCAGACTTTCCCGCCCGTCGCCGTGCTGGCACTGGCCGTGCCGGCCACGGGCTTCGGGATGGCGCCGACACTGATCGCGCTCTTTCTTTACGGCTTGTTGCCGATCTTCGAGAATACCGTAGCCGGGCTGCAGCAAGTACCGCCATCCCTGCTCGAGGCCGCAGACGGGATGGGCATGAGCCCGCGCCAACGGCTTTTTTCGGTCGAGCTGCCGTTGGCCATGCCTCTCATACTCGAGGGATTGAAGGTCGCTACCGTCATCAACATCGGTACGGCGACAATCGGCTCGACTGTCGCCGCCAAGGGGCTGGGCGAGGTGATCATAGCCGGACTAATTTCCGACAACACCGCCTTCATCCTGCAGGGCGGGCTGATCGTCGGGTTGATGGCCGTGTTGATCTATGATGCGATGGCGCAGGTCGAGCGGCTGTTCGCCAGACGAACTGACCAGCGTACGGCATAAGGCCTGCCGGACGCCCGCAGATTTCGGCACATCAGAGGAGAATGCCATGGCGAAGATGATTCATTCGATGATCCGCGTGCTCGACGAGGCGCGGTCGGTCGAATTCTACGAAAAGGCCTTCGGCCTCGAAGTGGCCGACCGGATTGCGTTCGAGACGTTCACGCTGGTCTATCTCAGCAATCGCGAGACCGGTTTCGAGCTGGAGCTGACAATCAACCTCCAGCGCGTCGAGCCCTATGCCATCGGCGAGGCCTATGGTCACCTGGCGGTGTCGGTCGACGACATCAAGGAGGAGCATGCACGCTTCACGGCACTTGGCCTCAATCCCGGCAAGATCACCGAGCTCAACCGCGACGGAACCTTGCTCGCGCTGTTTTTCTTCGTGACCGATCCTGACGGTTACAAGATCGAGGTACTGCAGCGCCATGGTCGGTATCAGTAAAATGAAGTGCCCCTTGGCCGACCTGTCAGGTGGCCAATGCGACAGCAGCGATTGACCCCCGGCGTGCAGTCGGCCTAGTTTCACGCGAGACAGGCGTCGGCGTGGTGGCAGCGGGAGGCTTCCACCACAACCACCGGCGAAATCACTGCAGCGGTTGAGCTGCGGGAGGAGAGTGGCATGAGCGAAGCGCCCACCTACACCGGACCGGCACAGGATCGGATCTGGCTTTCGTCATATCCCGATTGCGTGCCGGCAGACTTGCCGCCACTCGAGCATCAGTCACTGAGCGAACTTTTCGAGGACAGCTGCGCCCGCTACGCCACCCGTCCGGCCTTTACCAGCATGGGGCGGGCGATGAGCTATGGCGAGATGGAACGGCAGACACGCAAGATCGCCGCCTGGCTTCAGAGCCGTGGGTTTGTCAAAGGCGACCGTGTCGCCGTGATGATGCCGAACGTGCTGCAGAACCCGGTCGCGACCTTCGGCATTCTTCGGGCGGGGCTGATCGTCGTCAACGTCAACCCGCTCTACACGCCTCGCGAACTCGAGCATCAGCTGCGCGACTGCGGCGCCAAGGCGATCTTCGTCCTCGAAAATTTCGCCCATACGGTGGAGCAAGTGCTCGATCACACCGCGCTTCGCCATGTGGTCGTCAGCTCGTTCGGAGAGATGATCGGCCTCAAGGGGCATATCGTCAATTTCATCGTCCGACATGTCAAGAAGCTGGTGCCGGCCTGGTCCATCCCGTCTCACATAGCGTTTTCGAAGGTGTTGGCCGAAGGCGAAGGTCTGAAGCTGGAACGGGTGGCACTTACGCAAGGCGACACCGCGTTCCTGCAATATACTGGCGGGACGACTGGCACTGCAAAGGCGGCGACGCTCACCCACGCCAATCTACTCGCCAACCAGCTCCAGCTGCAGCTGTGGCTGAACTCGGCGTATATTTCCAAGCCACGGCCGGAGATCCTGACCTTCGTCTGCGCCCTGCCCCTCTACCATATCTTTGCGCTGACGGTGAATTGCCTGATGGGTGTATCGCTTGGCGCACACAACGTGCTGATCGCCAATCCAAGGGACATCCCGGGCTTCATCAAGGAACTGGGCAAGCATCGCGTCGACATCTTCCCGGCTTTGAACACGCTCCTGAACGCGCTGATGAACAATCCGGATTTCGGCAAGCTGGACCTGTCGCAGGTGAGCACGCTTGCCGGCGGCATGGCGGTGCAGCGGCCGATCGCGGAGCGCTGGCATACGCTGACTGGGGCTTGGATCACCGAAGGTTACGGCCTCTCCGAGACCTCTCCGGTAGCCAGCGCCAACCGTTTCGACAGTACACAATTTTCAGGCACCATAGGCCTGCCGCTGTCATCGACCGATATCGATATTCGCGACGACGAGGGCCATTCGCTACCGCTCGGCACCGTCGGCGAAATCTGCATACGCGGACCGCAGGTGATGGCCGGCTACTGGATGCAGCCGGAAGAGACTGCGCGGGCTATGACACCGGACGGCTATTTTCGCTCCGGCGACATGGGCTTCATGGATACTCGCGGCTATACCAAGATCGTCGATCGCAAGAAGGACATGATCCTCGTTTCGGGCTTTAACGTCTATCCCAACGAGATCGAGGAAGTCGCCGCGATGCATGCAGGGATCGTCGAGGCGGCTGCGGTCGGCGTAGCAGACGAGCATTCCGGCGAGGCCGTCAAGCTCTTCGTGGTCCGCCGCGATCCCGCACTCACCGAGGCTGACATCAAGGCCCACTGCGCCCAGTACCTCACCAATTACAAACGCCCACGCTTCATCGAATTCCGCAACGAACTGCCGAAATCGAATGTCGGTAAGATCTTGCGGAAGGAATTGCGTGGGTAGAAATACTTCAATTGAAAGCAACCAGAAAGAGTGGTTGTATCACCCTGTTTCACAGCAGAAGCAGTAGGGGCCGCGACCAGCCGGCACATCGGTGAGGATGGGCCGCACCGACTTTGGCAAGAGCCTTGCTTTTGAAACGAAGGTGATGCGATGTGGTTCTTGCCGCTTAGCATTACGCTTGTTGTGAGAAAGACCCGGACGAACTGGTCAGTCACCGTCCGGGTCGCATTTATTACAACTTAGCGAAGGCAGGCGGAGGACCAACTCCGCCTGCCATTCCTTTAACATATCCCGGAAGAGCCTGCTCTTCAAGTCCGGCACCTCTCCGCTTTTTTACGAATAGTTTGTGACCCAACTTGATTTAGGCATCACAAAGCGAATAGTTTCCGCGACCTTCTCCGAACCCCTAAGGAGCTTCCCATGCAAGCGATCGTCGAACAATTGAAGAGCACGGCTGCGGCCACCAATGCCACCGACATTCGCGCGGCATTCGCCGCCGATAGCGGCCGTTTCTCCCGCTACACCGCTTCGCTGGACGACCTGCTGATGGATTACTCCAAGACGGCGGTCAACGACGAGATTATGGCGCTGCTGCTGAAGCTTGCCGCCGAGGGTGGCGTCGAGAAGAAGCGCGACGAGATGTTTTCGGGCGCGCCGATCAATTTCACCGAGGGACGCGCCGTGCTGCACACCGCGCTCCGCAACCGCTCGAACACGCCGGTGATGGTCGACGGCAAGGATGTCATGCCTGACGTCAACGGCGTGCTTGCCGCCATGGGCAAGTTTGCCGATGGTATCCGCTCCGGCAACATCAAGGGCGCCACGGGCAAGGCGATAACCGACGTCATCAACATCGGCATTGGCGGCTCGGATCTCGGCCCGGTCATGGCGACGCTGGCGCTGGCGCCTTTCCACGATGGCCCGAAGTCGCATTTCGTCTCCAATATCGACAGCGCCCATATCGCCGATATCCTGAAACTGGTGCAGCCGGAAACCACGCTGTTCGTCGTCGCCTCGAAGACGTTCACGACCATCGAGACGATGACCAATGCGCAGACGGCGCGCGACTTCATTTCCAAGGCACTCGGCGAAGCGGCCGTGGAGCATCACTTCTGCGCCGTCTCGACAGCGCTCGACAAGGTGGCGACCTTCGGCATCGACAGCGCCCGCGTCTTCGGCTTCTGGGACTGGGTTGGCGGACGCTACTCGATCTGGTCGGCCATCGGCCTGCCGCTGATGATCGCCGTTGGTCCTGAGAACTTCGGCAAGTTCCTCGATGGCGCACATGCGATGGACAACCATTTCCGTACGGCACCGATCGAGAAGAACCTGCCGGTGCTGCTGGGCCTCATCGGCTACTACGACCGCAATGTGCTCGGCTATGCGACGCGCGCCATCCTTCCCTATGACCAGCGCCTGTCGCGTTTTCCGGCCTACTTGCAGCAGCTTGACATGGAATCGAACGGCAAGGGCGTCACCATCGACGGCACCCCGGTTGAGGGCAATTCCGGCCCCGTCGTCTGGGGCGAGCCTGGGACCAACGGCCAGCACGCTTTCTACCAGCTGATCCATCAGGGCACGAGCGTCATCCCGGCGGAGTTCATGATTGCCGCCAACTCCTTCGAGCCGGAACTGCGCCACCAGCACCAGCTGCTGATCGCCAACGTTCTTGCCCAGTCGGAAGCGCTGATGAAGGGCCGCACTTTCGAGGAAGCCAAGAAGCAGCTGACCGACAGGGGCATGGAAGACAAGAAGGCCGACTTCATCGCGCCGCACCGCGTCTTTACCGGCAATCGTCCGTCAATCACCTTCGTCTACGACCAGCTGACGCCGTTTGCGCTCGGCAGGCTGATTGCGCTCTACGAACACCGCGTATTCGTCGAAGGCGTGCTGTTCCGCATCAACTCCTTCGACCAGTGGGGCGTCGAACTCGGCAAGGAACTGGCGACCGGCCTTCTACCTGTCGTCGAAGGCAAGGAAAGTGCCGAGGGCCACGATTCCTCGACCATCGGTCTCGTCGCCGCGCTGAAAGCCCGCGCCAAGTCATGACCGTCCCTGTCCTGCGTGTCGCAAGACCGACGGACGACATCGCCCGGCTCCGCCCCTTCTACGAGGCGGGGCTGGGATTTGAGGTTCTCGTTGCCTTCGAGGGTCACAACGGCTTTGACGGGCTGGTCCTAGGTCACCCGCACTGGCCCTATCACCTGGAATTCACCCATCACCGCGGCCACATTGTCGGCCGGGCTCCGACGCAGGATAACCTGCTGGTGTTGTACCTGTCTGACGCTGCACAGTGGCAAGCCGCCGTGGATCGCATGCAAGCTGCGGGATGCGTGCCGGTGACGTCGTATAACGACTATTGGGACGTCCGGGGAAAGACGTTCGAGGATCCGGACGGCTACCGCGTCGTTCTGCAGCAGGCCGCCTGGAGCCGATAATGAGATTTCTTAAGCCGGGTAAATAACGCCCTTGCGCAGGATGATATTGCCGTAGAGCCGAGGCTCGCTTGTCTGGATAAGGGCGTGGGCGCCTTTGACGCGAGCGTAGAAATCGGCGGGCAGCAATGGCACGACCTTGATGTCCGGCACGTGCCGGGCGCAGCATTCGACCATCTCCCGGTGGACTGGATCGAGGGTGTCGCGGTCCTGCTTGACGGTGGCGCGGAAGATGGCTTCGTCTACGAATTCGTCGATCGGCAGGACGCTCAGAACAGCATTCAGCACAGCAATCACGCCATGACCATCGAGCCGAATGAGGCGGCGGGCGTCGGTCAGGCCGGGATAGTTGCCGTCCACCAGCGCGATTTCGTCGCCATGTCCCATGGCCCTGAGGGCGAAGAGAAGTTCCGGGCTCAGCAGCGGGTCAATGTGCTTCAGCATTGTCAATTTCCTTGAAGAGAATGTTCTGGTCTATGAGATAGCGGGCAAAGATCGGCAGACTGGCGCCACCAATGGCGCGTGCCTGGGTGCCGACCGACCCCTCGACGATTTCGGGCATCACGACGCCCTGCAGGTCGAGTTCGGCAGCAGCCTTGATGGTGGCCTGAACAACGCGCTGGCGGACCCAATCGGGGAACCCGCCGTCGATCACCGCAGCACTGAAATCGATGATCGATGCCGCTGCGACGATGGCCTGCGCCAGGGCTGCAGCCGTATCCTGAATCCAGATCTCGAGCGGCGGCCCGAAGTCGATCCAGTCGTTAGCGGAATACCACAGCGGCTGCGGATCGATGCCATGCTCGCGCAGGAGATTTTCGAGCACGAAGATCGAAGCAATCTTCAGCAACTGGCGTGTCTCCCCGTGGCGATCGCGCACGGGCAGCGGTCCGATGGCGCCGGCTGTGCCGGTACGACCGACGAAGATCGACGAATTGAGGACGATGCCGCCGCCGATGAACGAGCCGATAAACATGTAGACGAAATCCGGATAGCGGGCGCCGGCGCCGAAAACCAGTTCCGCTCCACAGGCACTGGTGGCATCGTTCTGCAGATAGACCGGATGCGACACGCGCGCGCCGACCTCGATCTGCAGGTCGAAGCCGCGCCAGACCTCCATCGCACCATCGGGAGCCCCGACTTCCTCGGCCCAGCTCCAGAGTTCAAAGGGTGCGGCTATGCCGATCCCGGCAATATTGCCGCGTTCCTTGGCACTCATCTCGCCTTCGATCTGGCGAATACCGCGCGTGACGAACTCGATTATCTCGTGCGGCAGCGGATAGGCGTAGGTCTGGTGGAGTTGCTTGCGGATGTTGCCGACGAAATCCATCAAAACGAGATCGGCACTGCGCCGGCCGATCTTGACGCCGAAGGAGAGAACGGCGTCGGCGTTGAGACGCATCGGCGTCGAGGGCTGGCCGACACGGCCGCGTACCGGCTCGTCACGCAAGAGCAAGCCTTCCTTTTCCAGCACCCGCATGATCACCGATACGGTCTGGGCCGACAAACCTGTCCGCCGGGCGATATCGGCCTTCGAAAGTGCTCCGTGGCGGCGCACGAGCGACAGCACCAGCCGCTCATTGTAGGCGCGGACGCGAACCTGATTGGCTCCGCCGCTGGCTTCCAGATTGTATGACGACGGCAATGTGCTTGCCGGATCTTCCACGGATGACATCGGCCGACTCCTCCCGTAATGGCCATGCCTCATTTTTCAGCATCATGCCACAGTCGATTAATAATTCAATTGGATTTATTTATTGACAGGGCGCAACCTTTCCGCTTTAAATCGCCGATATGGAGGCGCGGCACGGCTTTGGAGGAAGCGTGCAGATCAAATTTAAAGCATTTGCCGCAACTGCATCCCGGACCCTGTTTGGGCCGGCCTGTTCACATCCTGGGAGGATCGCATGAAGAAATCCGTTATCACTGCAGCGCTCGCCGGACTTGCTCTTGGCGTCGTCTTCGCCATGCCGGCAAATGCCGCCGACACGACTGTCTGCCTCATCACCAAGACCGACACCAATCCGTTCTTCGTCAAGATGAAGGAAGGCGCCACGGCCAAGGCCAAGGAACTCGGCGTTACCCTGAAGGCTTATGCCGGCAAGATCGACGGCGACAGCGAAAGCCAGGTTGCTGCCATCGAGAGCTGCATTGCCAGCGGCGCAAAGGGCATCCTGATCACTGCATCGGACACCAAGGGCATCGTTTCCTCGGTCAAGAAGGCCCGCGACGCCGGGCTCGTTGTCATCGCGCTCGACACTCCGCTTGAGCCAGCAGATGCTGCCGACGCAACCTTTGCCACCGACAACCTGCTTGCCGGCAAGCTCGTTGGCGAATGGGCCAAGGGCACCATGGGCGACAAGGCCAAGACCGCAAAGGTAGGCTTCCTCGACCTGACGCCATCGCAGCCTTCCGTCGACGTCCTGCGCGACCAGGGCTTCATGATCGGCTTCGGCATCGACCCCAAGGACCCGAACAAGATCGGCGACGAAACCGATCCGCGCATCGTCGGTCACGACGTGACCAACGGCAATGAAGAAGGCGGCCGCAAAGCCATGGAAAACCTTCTCCAGAAGGATCCAGGGATCAACGTCATCCACACGATCAACGAGCCTGCTGCAGTCGGCGCCTACCAGGCACTGAAGGCTGTCGGCATGGAAAAAGACGTGCTGATCGTTTCCGTCGACGGCGGTTGCCCGGGCGTCAAGTCCGTCAAGGAAGGCGTCATCGGAGCGACATCGCAGCAGTACCCGCTGATGATGGCAGCCATGGGCGTCGAAGCCATCAAGAAGTTCGCCGACACGGGCGAAAAGCCGAAGCCGACACCTGGCAAGGTATTCTTCGACACTGGCGTCTCGCTCGTCACGGACAAGCCCGTTACCGGCGTACCGTCGATCGACGTCAAGGAAGGCACTGCGAAGTGCTGGGGCTGATACTCGTCTGACATCTTCATCCGGCCGGGGTCAGCCCCGGCCGGAATTTCGTAACTAGCCAACGAACGTTCGCCGCCTGCCGGCATCACGCCCGGAGACATTGGTGAGGCTTTCTGCGCCGTTTGGCGCGCAGAGGAGGAAATATGACCGGAGCACAGGAATTCGAACGTGTTCTCGACGACAGCGACAAGAATGTCGTCTCCTTCGAGAACGAAAAACTTTCCCTTTTGAAGCGCGCCCAGCACTTCCTGCATTCGACGCCTGCGGCGGTGCCGCTGATCGTTCTCGTGCTTGCCATCGTGGTTTTCGGACTGGCGATCGGCGGACGGTTCTTTTCGTCCTACACGCTGACGCTCATCCTGCAGCAGATCGCCATCGTCGGCATTCTCGGTGCCGCCCAGACGCTGGTGATCCTGACGGCGGGTATCGACCTGTCGATCGGCGTCATCATGGTCATCTCTTCGGTCATCATGGGTAATTTTGCCATTACCTATGGCTTGCCAACACCGATTGCGGTTGTGGCAGGCATGTTTGCCGGCGGCGTCTGCGGACTGCTCAACGGCCTCCTCGTCGCCTATATGAAGCTTCCGCCGTTTATCGTGACGCTCGGCACCTGGAACATCGTGATGGCGACGAATTTCATCTATTCGGCCAACGAGACCATTCGCGACACCGATGTCCAGGACAAGGCGCCCCTGCTGCATCTCTTTGCCGTCAGCTTCAAGCTCGGCAGCGCGGTCCTGACGCTTGGCGTTGTCGCCATGGTGCTGCTGGTTATCCTGCTCTGGTATGTGCTGAACCACACGGCCTGGGGACGCCATGTCTATGCGGTTGGCGACGATCCCGAGGCTGCGAAGCTTGCCGGCATCCAGACCAAGAAAGTTCTCCTCACAGTCTACGCAATCTCCGGCGTCATCGCAGGGCTTGCAGCATGGGTGTCGATCGGCCGCAATGGTTCGGTTTCCCCGTCTTCGGCCGTCACCGACTTCAACCTACAGGCCATCACGGCAACGGTTATCGGCGGTATCTCGCTATTCGGCGGCCGTGGCTCGATCCTCGGAACGCTGTTCGGCGCTATGATCGTCGGCGTCGTATCGATGGGCCTCAACATGCTCGGCGCCGATCCGCAATGGAAAGTTCTGCTCACCGGCGTTCTCATCATCGCCGCTGTCGCCATCGATCAGTGGATCAGAAAGGTTTCGGTGTAACATGGCCGCTCAACCCATTCTCACCGCCCGTGGCCTCGTCAAGCGCTACGGCCGCGTAACCGCCCTCGACCATGCCGACTTCGACCTTTATCCGGGCGAGATCCTGGCGGTCATCGGCGACAACGGCGCCGGCAAGTCGTCGCTCATCAAGGCTATTTCCGGGGCTACTATCGTCGACGAAGGCGAGATCAAGCTGGAAGGCCGTGTGGTTCAGTTCAAGTCGCCGCTCGAGGCCCGCGAAGCCGGCATCGAGACGGTCTACCAGAACCTGGCGCTTTCGCCGGCGCTGTCGATCGCAGACAACATGTTCCTCGGCCGGGAAATCCGCAAGCCTGGCATTCTCGGCAGCGTATTTCGCATGCTTGACCGGCCGGCCATGGAAACCAAGGCCCGCGACAAGCTTTCGGAACTCGGGCTCATGACGATCCAGAATATCAACCAGACCGTCGAAACCCTCTCCGGCGGCCAGCGCCAGGGCGTGGCCGTGGCACGCGCTGCAGCTTTTGGATCGAAGGTCATCATCCTCGATGAACCGACGGCAGCGCTCGGCGTCAAGGAAAGCCGTCGCGTTCTCGAATTGATCCTCGACGTGCGGTCACGCGGCATTCCGATCGTTCTGATCTCGCACAACATGCCACATGTCTTCGAAGTGGCCGATCGCATCCACATCCATAGGCTCGGCAAGCGCCTCACTGTCATCAACCCGAAGGACTACTCGATGTCCGACGCCGTTGCTTTCATGACAGGCGCCAAGGGCGTGCCCGCCGAGACCGTCGCTGCATGAGCCCGACTGTCGAGGACATGGCCGGTCAGATCATCGACAGGGCTGGATCGGTCAAGCGGTTCATGGTGGCGATTGCCGGTCCTCCCGGGGCCGGCAAATCGACGCTGGCCGATAACCTGGCCGATGCACTCAAAGCACGCGGCGAAAGCGCCGAAGTGCTGCCGATGGACGGTTTCCACATGGACAACGCCATCCTGATCGCCCGGGGCCAGCTTGCCCGCAAAGGCACGCCGGAAACTTTCGACGTGCGCGCCTTCCTCGACATCGTCAAGGCCGTACGACCTGGCGACCAGGAAGTTCTCGTGCCGGTTTTCGACCGTTCGCGCGAACTGGCGATTGCTTCTGCCCGGGTCGTTTCACCCGATCATCGCTTCATTATCGTCGAGGGCAACTATCTCCTGTTCAGCCAGGGAAAATGGGCTGAACTGGAGGGGATGTTCGATTTTTCGATCCTGATGGCGCCGCCGATGGAAGTGCTGGAGGAACGCCTCTGGGCGCGCTGGCGCGGCTACAAGCTGAGCGAGGAAGAAGCCCACGCGAAGGTCTACGACAACGACCTGCCGAACGGCCGGCTGATCCTCGGCAACAGGCGCCCGGCAGACGTGACGCTGGAAATCGCCTGATCCCTTACTTGGCAGCACCTTGACGAAGACAGTTGTCATCGGCGGTGCATGAATGTTATCCCGGCGCGACGCCATAAGCCCGCCGCCGGGAGACATCGATGCAAAAGCTTACCATCCGCCGCCCCGACGACTGGCATCTGCACCTTCGCGACGGTCCAATGATGGAGGGCGTGATCGGCGACAGCAGTCGCCACTTCGCCCGCGCCATCATCATGCCCAATCTGGTGCCGCCAGTGGTTACCACTGCCGATGCAATAGCCTACCGGCAGCGGATCATGGCGGCGTTGCCGGAGGGCGACAGCTTCCAGCCACTGATGACGCTTTATCTCACCGAACACACCAGCCCCGACGATGTCGAGGAGGGCAAGAACACCGGCCTGATCACCGCCGTCAAACTCTACCCGGCGGGTGCCACGACAAACTCCCACGGCGGCGTACGAGATTTCAACAAGGCGATGCCGGTACTGGAGCGGATGGCGAAGATTGGCCTGCCGCTCTGCGTCCACGGAGAGGTAACGACTGCCGACGTCGATATTTTCGATCGTGAGGCGGTGTTCATCGAGACAGTTCTCGATCCGCTGCGCCAGCGCCTGCCCGAGCTGAAGGTGACGATGGAGCATGTCACCACCTCCGACGGGATCGACTATATCAAGTCGGCAACCGCCAACCTGGCCGGGACGATCACCACCCACCACCTGATCATCAATCGCAACGCCATCCTCGTCGGCGGCATCCGGCCGCACTATTATTGCCTGCCGGTCGCCAAGCGCGAGAGCCATCGGCTGGCTTTGCGGGCGGCAGCGACAAGCGGCGACCATCGGTTTTTCCTTGGTACCGACTCCGCGCCCCATGTCGACCCGCTCAAGGAATGTGCCTGCGGCTGCGCCGGCATCTACACCTCGATCAACACAATGAGCTGCCTTGCGCATGTCTTCGAACAGGAAGGCGCACTCGACAAGCTGGAGGCCTTCGTCTCGCTGAACGGACCGGCATGGTATGGACTGCAGCCGAATACGGAGACGATGACGCTGGTCCGCCGGGTCGAATCGATTGCGTTTCCGGAGAAAATAGAGACAGGAGCGGGTCCAGTGACAGTTTTCGACCCGATGTTCCCGCTGCATTGGGCCGTCGAACCTTAGGCAGCTATAATGTCCGTGATTGGACATGCCTTCATGCGACAAAACCAGGCTTTTTGCGCATGATGGTAACCGATTGGATACCTATGTCAGAATAGTCTCGCGCTGATACCATGCATCGCGGAATGAACCCGTAGAGAGACGGCATGATGCTCGACTATAATTCTCTTCTGATCGCGCTCGGTGCATCGACGTTTTGCCTTGCGGTGACGTTGCTGGGTAGCTGGCTCAACCGCCGACCTGAAACATTCCTTCTGACCTGCGCCATTGGGTTGCTGTTGGTCGTCGCCGCGATCTGCTGTTACAGCTTCTATGTAGCTCATCCGACGATGAGCCTCGCGATCGTCTCCTTCACCATCGCTCTCTCCGGTTTCTCCGTCATCTGGGCGGCAGGCTACCAGTTCAGGAAGGATCGCCTGTCTCCCGTCAGGATCGTCGCCGGTACTGTCCTGGGGCTGGCCATAAGCGTGCCGCCGATGTTGCTCGGTTATGACGGGCTGGCCTTCATCGTCTACAATCTCGTCATCGCCGCGATGCTGTCAGCCACAGCTTATGAATATTGGCTCGGCCGCGCCGAAGCGCCCGCTCCGATCTACGGGATCACGACCCTCTACCTCCTGACCGCGTTCACCTTCGTCCTCTGCTCCGCCGTCCTCATCTCCGACGGCAAGATGGTGATTGGCAAGGCGCCTCAAAACTGGGCGGAAAACCTCAGCATCGCCGTTGCCATCGCGGCCATGACGGGAATCGGCGCCCTGTCGCTGGCCCTCCATCAGTGGCGCCAGGCGACCCGTCACCGGTCGGATGCCATGACGGACCAGCTGACGGGTCTGATGAACCGCAGGGCGCTGTTCGATCGTTGCGGAAACAGGAGCTTTTCGACGGTGATGGCCGCTGTCATCTTCGACATCGATCGGTTCAAGGCGGTCAATGACGAATTTGGCCATGCGGCTGGAGATGCCGTTCTAAAATTGTTCGCCGAAGAACTCGTCACCAATCTCAGGGCCTACGACGTCGTGGCCCGTCTCGGCGGCGAGGAATTCACGCTGGTGCTCGACAATGTCATGCCGGGCCGGGCCGAACAGATCGCGGACCGCATACGCGAGTGTTTTGCGGCACGCTACTTTTCCTTCGAAGGCAAGACCGTCAAATGTACCGTCAGTGCCGGCATCGCCTTCGGTTCGAACGAGGGAGCCGATTTCGAAGGCGTCCTCCAGGCTGCCGACCGGGCGCTGTATGCCGCAAAACGTAACGGCCGAAACCGCGTGGAGACCGCTGAGTATCTTCATGTCGTCACGAGCGAGACGGAAAATCCACCGGAAACTGAATCCGCTACTGCCTGACTGCGACTTCCGCGACAGGCCTGGCGGTATCCCAGTGAACGGCATTACGTCCGCCGTTCTTGGCCGCATACAATTTGCGGTCGGCTGCCATCATCATCGTTTTCAGTGTCTCGGTGGTCGGATCGCCGCAGTAGACGCCAAAGCTGGCGGTAATCCGCCCGGCGGGCACGGGGCCGACCGCCCGGGTTGCCAGCTCCCTTCGCAAACGTTCGGCAATGGCAATCGCCTGCGCCGTGTCAGTGCGCGGCAAGAGGATGCAGAACTCTTCGCCGCCGATCCGCGCTGCGATATCGTAAGGCCGCATGTTGTGCTGGATGATCGCGCCGGTGACGGTCAGCACTTGATCACCGACCTCGTGCCCATGCTCGTCATTGATGGTCTTGAAGTGATCGAGATCGAAGACAATGACGCAAAGCGGCTCATTTTCGCGTTCTGCGCGCTGGAGTTCCGAAGTGCCGATATCGCGCAGCCAGCGGCGGTTGCCGAGGCCGGTCAGCACATCGGTCGTCGCCTGGCGGCGCAGTTGGGATAGCGTCGCATGCAGTTCTGCAATCAGCGTCGACACCGCGTTGACGACGACGCCGATTTCATCGCGGCGCTGGCTGCGGATCGTCGATACCGCACCGGTTTCCCGGTAGGCCTGCACTGTTTTCGTCACGGCCTCCAGCGGACGCAGCAACAGCCACACCGAGAGAAAACAGAGCCCCGTGCCCAGTAACGTCGCCAGCAGTGCAGTGGCGAGGATCGGCATCGCTGCCGCTTCATAGCCCGTCAGGAGATAGGCGATCAGCGCGAGCAGCGGCAGATGCGTCGCCAGGAAGCAGATCGAGAAGATCTTCAGCGTAAGCGACGAACCAAATTTCTTCAGTGCCGCAGATCGTGGCAGGCGCATTCCGGTCTCCTTGCATGCCCCATTTGGCGGGTGGAAACTAAGGGTAATTTAGAAACCTCAATCCTAAGCAAATACCAAGCATTTTAATGAATTTTTCAACCGCAACCCATAATGGCAAGGAAACGACTAGGATATATATTTTTTAGATATTACTTAATAACAAACTTCGCTGTGGATGAGGCGAAGCTGCCCATATGGCGCCGCATCACGGCTTGAACAGGTCTGAGCCTCCCCTGATGGCCTCATTTTTAACAGGCGCCCCGCGTAATTTAAGCCCGTAAACGTGGTCGCCTTCTGGAAACCGCCGCGCCTTGCTGCTATGCCGCAGGCAACGTTCAAAGCCTGAGGAGAGCCGCATCATGCAGACGACATTTCCCGACCGCGCCGTGATGGCTGAACTTCTGGCAAAGATGCTCTGGGAAATCAAGGCGGTGCATTTCAACGCCGAGACGCCCTACAAATTTGCCTCGGGCATGGCCAGCCCCGTCTATATCGATTGCCGCAAACTGCTTTCCTATCCGCGCGTCCGCTCGACGGTCATGGACTTTGCTGCCAGCGTTCTGTTGCGCGATGCAGGCTTCGAGCAGTTCGACTGCATTGCCGGCGGCGAGACGGCGGGGATCCCCTTTGCAGCGCTGCTCGCGGACCGCCTCGGCCTGCCGATGATCTATGTCCGCAAGAAGCCGAAGGGCCATGGCCGCAACGCCCAGATCGAAGGCGACATGCCGGCTGGCGCGCGCGTGCTGGTCATTGAGGACCTGACGACGGCCGGCGGCAGCATGTTCACATTCATCGACGCGATCCGGGCTGCCGGCGGCATCGTCGACCACGCGATCGCGCTTTTTTACTACGGCATTTTTGACGAAGGAGCGTTGCGGTTTGCCGACGGCAAGGTGCGCTTCCATCATATCGCCACATGGCGCAACGTGCTTGCCGTCGCCAAGGCGCAGAAGCTTTTCGACGACAAGACGCTGTCCGCCGTCGAGGCGTTTCTCGATGCACCGCTCGCCTGGTCAGGCGCGCACGGCGGCATCACCCAGCTTTCGGCGACGTGACGCTTTGCATTTCTTCGAAATCGCTCTAACCGTTTTTGACAGTGTACAAGATAGAGACACGCTCTCTGGGAGGCCGGAATGATATTGTGCTGCGGCGAAGCTTTGATCGACATGCTGCCCCGGGAAACGACGCTGGGTGAGAAGGCCTTTGCGCCCTATGCCGGCGGTGCGATCTTCAACACCGCTATCGCGCTCGGTCGCCTTGGCGTCGAGACTGCCTTCTTCACCGGCCTTGCCGACGATATGCTGGGCGAAATCCTGATCGAGACGCTGAAGGCGAGCAACGTCGATTCCAGCCCCTGCGCCATCGTTTCGCGGCCCAGCACCATCGCCTTCGTGAAGCTGGTCAACGGCCAGGCGACCTATGCCTTCTACGACGAAGGCACCGCCGGCCGGATGATTACCGAAGCCGATCTGCCGGACCTCGGCGACACTTGCGAGGCGCTGCATTTCGGCGCCATCAGCCTCATCCCCAGCCCTTGCGGCGAAACATACGAGGCCTTGATGGCGCGCGAGCAGGCCCGCCGCGTCATCTCGCTCGATCCGAATATCCGGCCGGGCTTCATCAAGGACAAGCCGGCCCATATGGCGCGTATCAAGCGCATGGCGGCTATGTCGGACATCCTCAAATTCTCGGACGAGGATCTGGAATGGTTCGGCATGTCCGGCGACCATGACCAACTGGCCTCCCATTGGCTCGACCATGGCGCCAAGCTGGTTGTCATCACCAAGGGAGCCGAGGGCGCGACGGGATACACCAAGTCGCAGAAGGTTTCCGTGCCGAGCGAACGCGTCACGGTGGTCGACACAGTCGGCGCCGGCGACACCTTCGATGCCGGCATTCTCGCCTCGCTGAAGATGAACAATCTGCTGACGAAGGCGCAGGTTGCCTCGCTCGACGAGAAGGCATTGCGCGATGCCCTGGCGCTCGGCGCCAAAGCCGCCGCCGTCACCGTATCGCGCGCCGGCGCCAATCCGCCATGGGCACGGGAAATCGGGCTTTAGAAGGCTAGATACCCTCATCCGTCCTTGGGGCACCTTCTCCCCTAGGGGAGAAGGGGAAGGTTATTTACCTGCGCCGATCTCGCCGGCGGAGGGGCCCCAGACGTCCGTCAGCGCGAAACCTTGAGCCAGAGGATCGAAGGGGTCCAGCGACACCTGCGACAGGCCGAAGGTGAAGCCTCGGCCGGTGATTGTCGGAATGATGGCGGGCTTGCCGGCTACCTCCGTAACGGCGGAGAGGCCAACTTCGAATTCCGACCCGATGATCGAGCGCGACTTGAAGACGTCGCCGACCTTTGCCTTACCGCGCGCGTGCAGTGTCGCGAGATTGGCGGAGTTGCCGGTGCCGCAGGGCGAGCGGTCGACCCGGCCGGGCCACATCGTGGTGCAAGTGCGGATGGCACCGTCGGCATCGATATCGCGGAACATCACGTAGGCAACGCCCGAGATCGCCGGGATTTCCGGATGGACGATGGCCATCGTACGGTTGATACGATCGCGCAGGACCATGCCAACTTTCACCAGCTCGGCCGCCTTCGACGTCTCGATGGTGAGGCCTACCTGTCCGACATCGACCAGGGCGTAGAAAATGCCGCCATAGCAGATGTCGACGCTGATCGCGCCCCATTCCTGCGTGTCGAGCAGCACGTCGAGTTGGTGGACGAAAGATGGCACCATCGTCAGCCGCACTTTCTCGCAGCGGCCATCGCGGCAGGTGGCAACCGCCCGAACGAGGCCTGCGGCGGTGTCGAGCGTGACTGTGGTTTCCGGCTCGTGCATCTCGACGATACCGGATTCCAGCAGCGCCGTGGTGACGCAGATCGAGTTCGAGCCGGAGCTCGCATGGGCCTGGTCGGGCTGCAGGATGATGAAGCCGGCATCTGCATCCGGGTGCTTTGCCGGCAGCAGCAGGTTGACGGAGCCGATCGGCGCGCCGCGCGGTTCGAGCACCAGGAAGCGCCGGAGCTCTTCGCCTTTCGGATCGGTGTTCATCCAGTGCAATTGCTCGGCTATCGTATTGCCAGGGATCTTCGGCACCCCGCCGATCGCGACCCGGCCGATCTCACCTTCGCAATGAACATCCAGCAGCTGGATCGTCCGCTTCCATCTCATATCATCTTCTCCAATCAGACGTGCCGGGTGACGCCGCCGTCGACGCGGATATTCTGCCCCGTGATGTAACCGGCGCCATCGGACAGCAGGAAGGCTGCGGTCTTGGCGACCTCCTGCATCTGGCCAATGCGCTTCATCGGGATCTTCTCGGCCGTCTCAGGCTTGTGGGCGAGGCTATCGATGTAGCCCGGCAACAGGCAATTCATGCGGATATTGTCGGCAGCGTAGCGATCGGCATAGAGCTTCGTGAAGGCACCGGCTGCGGCGCGGTAGGCGCAGGAGACCGGGAATACTAGCGAGGGCTCGTATGCGGCGAAGGTGGTGATGTTGACGAAGGCACCCTTGCCTTGGCGCAGCATGACCGGGGTGACCAACCGCGCCATGCGCACGACGCTGAGCACCATCATGTCGGAGCCGAGCGTCCAGTTCTCGTCGGAGATGTCGAGGAGATCGCCCTTCGGCGGATGGCCGGTATGGTTGACCACCGCATCGATGCGACCATAGGTCTTCATGGTCAGGTCGAAGATTGCCTGGATGTCTTCCGCCTTTTCCGCCACGCCGCGCGAGGCGACGCCGCCGAGTTCGGCAGCCAGCTTCTCGCAGCTTTCGGAGGGCGACATCAGCGCGACACGATAGCCGGTGGCCACCAGTTCGCGGGCGATCGCCTCGCCCATGCCCCGGCCGCCGCCGGTAATGAGAGCGACTGGCTTTTGGGTATCGGACATCGGCTTTCTCCTAATAACGGTTGATGCGGAACGGCGTCATATCGATCGACGGTTTCATGCCACCGATCATATCCGCCATCAGGCGGGCTGTCGTGGCGGAATAGGTGAGACCGAGATGACCGTGACCGGTTGCATACCAGACGCCCGGTAGTCGGGAGGACGCGGAAATGATGGGGATGGTATCCGGCAACGAGGGGCGATGGCCCATCCAGTCGGTGGCCTCCTCTACCTTGAGGCCGGGCAGCGCCCTCTGGGCATGGCGGACGAGGACGCGGGGACGGCGATAATCCGGCGGCGCATCGAGGCCTGCAAGCTCGACGTTGCCGCCGACGCGGATGCCGCCGGCGGTCGGCGTCACCATGAAGGCGCGGGCCGGCCAGATGATCGAGTGGCGCATGGAAATGCCGGGGGCCATGATCTGCGTGTGATAACCCCGTTCGGTCTCGAGCGGGATAGGCTCGCCCAAAGCCTTGGCGATCACCCGCGTCGGCACGCCGGCAGCAACCACCGCATCGTCGGCATCGAGCCTGCGGCCATCGGCGAGCATGACTGTGACACCGCCGCCCGCCCGGCGCTCAATCATGGTGGCTTCGCCGGAGACGAAGCCTGTACCAGCCGCTTTCGCAGCATCGACCAGCTTCAGAACCAGATGATAGGGATTGCGGATGGACTTGTTGTTCGGCAGCAGCACCGCCTTGGCAATGTGGGGAGAGAGGGCCGGTTCGAGAGCGCGGAGGTCGGCACCGCTGACGACCGAATGCTCGAAACCATAGCGCTGCATCATCTCCAAATGGCCGCGATCGCCCGCAAATTCAGCCTCGGTTTCGTAGATGGCAAGGCATCCGTCCTCGGTCATCAATTCGGGTGCGCCTACAGCATCGAGCATGGCGCGAAAATCGGCAAGTGCAGGAGCCGACAGGGCCATCCCGGCATCCTCGATCTGACGCAGACGCGATGGACGGCCGGCGGCGAGGAAACGCAGGAACCACGGCAATATCTTTGGCGCATAGGAAGGCCGTAGCCAGACGGGCCCTTCCGGATCGAGCAACCAGCCCGGCATCTTGCGCCATGTCGAGGGGCCGGAGCCGGCGGCAAAATCGAGCGCGATGCTGGCCATGTTGCCAAACGACGTGCCCCTCCCCGGCTCGCCCTTGTCGACAAGCGTCACCCGGTGGCCACGTCGTTGCAGTTCGAAAGAGATGGCAGCGCCGACAATGCCGGCGCCGATGACGATGGTGGTCTTCCGGGTGTTTTCCGTCATGGGCCTGCATATCCGAACACGGCTGCGCTGCGCAGCAAATCAATCGCAGAGATATATCAGGCGCTGCCCTGGTGCCTATAGATTTTTGAAAGACTGGACCTCACCATCCCAGACGTCCGATGGAGCGAATGGCCGGTAGAAACGATGGCTTTGTCGGGAGATGGTGAAACCAAATTGCCGGTTGCGACGTAAATGGCTTTGTATCAACCGACCAGAGGTCAAAGATGAAGCCGTTGCTCCCTGCACTCCTTGCGCTCGCAGCGCTCCTTCCAGTCTCCGCCCGGGCCGAAGCTATGACGGACAACGATATCCGCAGCGATATCATTGGCCGCACGATCTATCTCGCAGCCCCGCTCGGTGGCGAAATGCCCCTTACCTACCACAAGTCCGGAACCGTCGACGGCAATGGCGAGGCGGTCGGCCTTGGCAAGTTCATCAAGCCGAACGACGTCGGGAAATGGTGGATCAAATCAGACCGGCTCTGCCAGCAATTCAAAACCTGGTACGACGGCGCGCCGATGTGCTTCGTGCTCGAACGGGACGGCGCCGGCAAGGTCAAATGGACGCGCGACAACGGCCAGACAGGCGTGGCGCGTATTGGAGACTGATATTAGCTGAGCTGGAAACTTAAAGAGCCCGACGCGGGAGGAGGATGCGTCGGGCTCTTAATAGAGATCGGCAACTGGGAGGAGGAGTGCTGCCGATCGAAGAAGGAAGCGCTGGGAGGAGGAGTGCGCTGCCTTCGAAACAATAGGTACAGTCACTGCCCGCTTTTTAAAATGACTGACATTGCATTGCAGCAATGCGCCTGATGCATGAGTAAGTCAGGCTTATTGAGCCAGCGCCTGCATTAGAGCATGCCTCTGCGACAATTCGCCTAATTAGCAGCCGAGAAAGTGAGCGTTTGAGATATTGACAGAGCGGCGGGCAAATGCTCGCACGACTGTATGTCTATGGGTTTCGTGAGATAATGCCGAAAGTGACGGCGTTGCTTTTGTCACTTTCGGCTGTTGTCACTTTCGCCGCTCTGACTCAGGCGGCCTTGAAGACCTTCCTGCCTTCCGCGTCGAGGGCCTTGAACTCATCCTCGGACAGGGTGAAGTTCACCGCCGCCACGTTCTCTTCCAGATGCTTGACCTTTGACGTCCCGGGGATCGGCAGCATCACGGGACTGCGCTTCAACACCCAGTCAAGCGCGATCTGGCTCGGGGCTGCGTTGTGGCGCTTGGCGATGGTATCCAGCAGCGAACCGGGCTTGGCGAGATCGCCGGCGGCGAGCGGGTACCAGGGAATGAAGCCTATTCCGTGCTTCTCGCAGTAATCGAGCACGTCTTCGCTGGTGCGGTCGACGAGGTTATAGCGGTTCTGCACCGTCGATACCTTGAAGACCTTCGAGGCGGCTTCGATCTCGGCCACGGACACCTCGCTCAGGCCGGCGTGGCGGATGATCTTGTCGTCCAGCAACGACTTGATGGCATCGAACTGTTCCTTCGCCGGAACCTTTGGATCGATGCGGTGCAATTGCCAGAGGTCGATCTGTTCGACACCGAGATTACGCAGGCTCTTGTGGGCTTGCTGGATGAGATATTCGGGGCGACCGACGGGTATCCAGACCTCAGGACCGGTGCGCGTCAGACCGCCCTTGGTGGCGATCACCATCTTTCCGTAGGGGTGCAATGCCTCCTTGATTAGCTGCTCTGAGACATCAGGGCCGTAGGAATCGGCGGTATCGATGAAGTTGACGCCAAGCTCGGGCAGTCGCTTGAGGGTGCGGATGCTTTCCTCGCGATCGGCGGGGTCGCCCCAGATTCCTTTACCTGTGATGCGCATAGCGCCGAAACCAAGACGGTTGACGGTGAGATCGCCGCCAATCTTGAAGGTCCCGGACTTGGATGCATTCAATTCGGTCATGATCGTCTCTTTCTCAATCTATCTTTCGGAAATTCTTCGAGGCCGGCGGCATGTCCTGCGCAAGGCCATTCGCTGCCCGGCGTAGAGGGAGATGGGTAGGCGGGACGAAGATACAACAAGCGACGCCGAAACGGCTGGTTCTAGCCCTCCGCGATCGTCGTCACTGACCGCTCCCCGGATGCAGTACCGTCGTCCCCTGTCGGACCGGCAGCGATCGTGTGAATTGGCCGGGGGCTTCCATGCCAAGCCGCTGGTCTTCTGCGGAAAAAAGGCTTCCAATGGTGTGAACGGCGGCATCAATGCCTATCTGTGATTCGATAGGCCCGGGAAGCGCGCCGACGAGGTAGTTTCTGCCGGGCTAAATTCTTTACGAGACGGAGAAATCCATGAGTGGTGATCCCTACCAGCTTCTCGGCGTCAAGCGGGACGCGGCGCAGAAGGACATCCAGAGCGCCTACCGCAAGCTCGCCAAGAAGCTTCATCCGGACCTCAATCCGGGAAACAAGCAGGCAGAAGAAAAATTCAAGGAGGTTTCGGCCGCCTATGCGATCCTCGGCGACGAGGAACAGCGGGCGCGCTTCGATCGCGGAGAAATCGATGCCGGCGGCAGCGAAAAAGCTCAGCAGCGCCAGTATTACCGCGACTATGCCTCGAACGAAGGACGCGGCGGGCCTTACCAGAACAGCGGCGGTTTTGCCGACTTTGGCGGTGCTGACGATATATTCTCCAGTTTCTTTTCGCGCCGTGGGCAGGGAGCCCAGCAAATGAAGGGCCAGGATAGACGCTTTTCGATGGAGGTCGACTTTCTCGACGCCGTCAACGGCACCAAGACGCAAGTCAAATTGCCGAACGGCCCGTCGCTCGACGTGCAGATCCCGCCGGGCACCGCCGATGGCCAGACACTGCGACTGCGCGGCAAGGGCGATCCGGGCTTGAACGGCGCTCCGGCCGGCGACGCGATGATCGACATCAAGGTCCGGCCGCATAAATTTTATGTGCGGGACGGAGATGACATCCGCTTCGACATGCCGATCAGCCTGCGTGAGGCGGTGCTGGGCGGCAAGGTGCGTGTACCCACGCCATCGGGCGCCGTCGCCATCACGCTCGCCCCGAACTCGAACACGGGCAAAGTGATGCGCCTGAAAGGAAAAGGCGTTCCCAAGCGTGGCGGCGAACATGGCGACGCCTATGTCACATTAAAGATCGTGCTGCCCGAGACACCGGATGCCGAACTGACGGCCTTCGTGAAAGACTGGGCAGCCGGGGAGAAACACGAACCCAGAGCCAGCATGGGAGGCTGAACCATGGACGATCGTGAATTCCGCCAGTCGCTGCATATCGAAGTCTCGGTTCTTGACGTCTGGATCGAGCAGGGATGGCTTGTGCCCGATGCCACCGAAGGGGGAAGAGCGTTCCGCGAAGCCGATGTCGCGCGCGGCAGGCTGATACTCGACCTGATCGAGACGATGGGGCTCAACGAGGCCGGTGTCGATGTGGTGATGGAACTCGTCGACCAGGTCCACGGCCTGCGCGGCACGCTTCGCGATCTGGTCGATGGCATCAAGGCGCAAGGCGACGAGGTGCAACAGCGCCTCATCGCCGAGATCGAGCAGCGGAGAGATTTTCACAACAGCTGAGCTGAGGCCCGTCAACCTGCGCCGATTGACGGGCAAGCTCCGGGCAAGCCCTTTCGCCTAGCCTTGGGACAGTCGCGCTGCCGGCGCTGCGAGGGTTGTCCGGGGGTACCACGCAGTGGCCCTTTAGCAACGACCTCCTCGCAAGCGGCAGCGTTCACACGCCAGGCCGAGCACGCAAACGGGCGGGCTGGCATCGCCCAGGAAAGCCCCAGATGGTTACCGCCCTCTCCTCCACGCGACTGATCGCCGCCCAACTGGCACTCAAGGTTTTGACCTCCGGGGATACCAACAGCGACAGCAGCGGCAGCGGCACGTCCGACAGTTCGCTGCTAGACGGATCGAGCGTCGGAAAAAATGTCTCGAGCCTGCCGTCATCGGCTCAGGCATCGCTTGCCAGCATGCTCAACAGCCTGTCGAACAGCCAGTCCGACGAAACTGCGACGACATCCTCGACAGACAACTCGGACACGGCGAGCACCGACATCACTACGACCTCGTTCATGGCACTGCTGAAGCAGAACCTGACGGCGACCGCAGCCGGAACCAGCGACGGCGCAAAACAGGCGAAGGCGATGCTGGATGCGCTCAACGCCGGCACCCTCAGCGTTTCCGATCCGACACACGGAGTATCGATCGCTGCCTGGGATCCAAAATCGAAAACCAGCAGCAGCGCTGACGCAACCGCGACAGCCAATAGCCCCAAAGCCATCCCGACCAGCGACTGGAACGACTATCTGAAGGCGCATCTGCAGCGCAACGGCGACGGCACGCTCAGCCGCGCCGCCGACAACAGCTTCATCGACAAAACCACCGGCAACGCCGCCTATTTCGGCCAGGTCGGCACGCAGTTCTACTATCTGAGCTGGACAGGCGCCAACAGCACTTCCAGCACAGGCACTCCTGCGACAGACGCTGCCACCGCCTGACGGCCGCTCTTTCCGGCCCCATGCCTAATGCAGACCCGGCGGCACATCAAATTCCAGGGCGTCGCTTGCTTGGCACAATTGCTGGCGGCAATATTTCGAAGCGGCAACGCGCCCGCCTTCGAAATGTCCTAATGAAGGATGAACGCTGATCCTGGGCTCATGGGATCCGTTAATCAATTTTTGGCGAACACACCGGCTTCATCGTTCTGATCGGGAACCTGCTCGCGGCTCATCCGTTAGCAATCGCGATATTCATTAAAGACTACCCGGCGTTTGGCGCCGATACGACGATAAACAGGAGAGAAAAATGAAAAAGACAATTGCAATGGCGCTGGCCGCCGCATCGCTGACCTTCGCCGTTGCTCCGGCTGTGTCTGCTGCCGACATGGTCACCAACTATGAAGATCAGGACAACAGCAACGGCGTCAAGATCGGCTACCTGACCTGCGATATCGCTGGCGGTGTCGGCTACGTCCTCGGCTCGGCCAAGAGCGTCGATTGCACCTATACATCTGCGAACGGTAGCGGCCGCGTCGATCACTACACTGGCGCCATCCGCAAGTTTGGTGTCGACCTCGGCTTCACAACACGCAGTCGTCTGGTCTGGGCTGTGTTCGCACCAACCGCAGGCTATCACCACGGCGCACTTGCCGGCCTCTACCAGGGTGCCACTGCTGAAGCCACCGTCGGCGCTGGCGTCGGCGCCAACGTGCTCTTCGGCGGCACGACAGGTGCAATCCACCTGCAGACAATCAGCGTGACCGGCCAGCTCGGCCTGAACATCGCTGCCACCGGCACATCGATGACGCTCGCATCCGCCAGCTAAGTCCTCAATACCGAAAAACGCCCGTTCTGCCGCCGCAGCACGGGCGTTTTTTTATGGTCGCCGTTGTGATCGTTGGCGCTATCTGCGTGTCCAGGTCTCCATATTGACCTTTTTAGCGCCACCATAAGTCCCGACGCCCTGCCACGTTCCGTCGGGCTGTTCGAAATACATGGCGATGCCAAAATTGTTCTTCGATGCGTATCCGACCGAGATTGCCGTGTCGTCTGACGATGCCGGCCCCATCTCAAAGCGGTCGCCGGTAAACTTCGCACCGATCCCCGTACCGACAAATTTTTCGCCGGCAATGGTCCATTGCACATCGTAGGTACCGCCGGTGCGGCTGACTTTTACGGTCCCGGAATAAGCGCTCCCATCGCCGCTTCCGGTCACGTCGAACGTTCCGGTAGGGTCGGCGAGCGCCAGTGCAGGCAGAGCAAGCAATATGCAGGAAGTCATCAGCGTACGAAAAAGCATCTCGTCCTCCGGGATCACAGTGGCATTTACAGCCCTGAGAGTAGCTCAACCGGAGCTCGCTTTCGCGATGGTTCTGTAGGTAGTGCCGGTTCATTTTCGGCTGTGTCGCGTGCGTGGAGATGCGCAGGAGTTCGACACAAACGACAGGGTTTCAGGAGCCTGGCGATCAAATATCGATCTTACGCGGCTTCTGTCACGACACTTGCATACACAAACATTAGGAGAAAATGGCGCACCCGGAGCGATTCGAACGCCCGACCCCCAGATTCGTAGTCTGGTGCTCTATCCAGCTGAGCTACGGGTGCGGAAGCAAGTGGCTGAGCCGCTTGCGTGGCGATCCTCTAAAACGTCCGCAGAGTGAAAGCAAGCGGATTTCTCGAAAATCTGCTGTTTTTCGGTTGGCGACTGTGGAAAGCGCCGAACTTCCTCAGGTTTCGGTGGCGCTGCGGCCGCGATAGGCCTCGAGGGAAATCGGGCGGTCCGGGATCTCTATACGGAACTGGGTCCCAGGGGACGGCTTTTCGACAAGAGCGATGGTGCCGCCATGGGCAAGCACCAGCTCGCGGGCGATGGTCAGGCCGAGACCGGTGCCACCGGAGCGCGCCGAGCCACGGAAGGCCGTGAACAGGTTTTCCCGCGCCTTCGGAGCCATGCCCGGACCGGTGTCGTCGATGGTGATCCCGACGACACTACCGATCCGGTGGGCCGCGACAGTGATGCGGCGAACGCTCTGCGGCTGCTGCTCTCCATAGGCGATGAGTGCCTGATGGGCGTTGCGGCAGAGGTTGTGGATAACGCGGAAGAGTTGCTCGCTGTCGGCATCCACCTCGAGCTCGTGGGACACCACCTCGACGAACTCGATGCCGCTTTCGGGATCGATCGCCATGATGTCCCTCACCTCGGCGGTGAGATCGTGGAGCTTAAGGCGACGGCGGCGAGGCGCCGATTCGGATGCCTGGCCATAGGATAGCACCTCGTTGGTATAACCGACGGCGCGGTCGATGGTACGCAGCAGCTTCGGCGCGAAACGCTTGACCATCGGGTCGTCGATGTCAGCAAGCCGGTCGGACATCAGCTGGGCGGAGGCGAGGATATTGCGCATGTCGTGGTTGATCTTCGACACCGCAAGACCGAGAGCGGCAAGGTTCTTCTGCTGCTTCAGCGTCTTCTGCAACTGCGCCTGCATCGTCGCCAGATGGCGGCCGGCAACGGCGAGTTCGTCGCGCCCGTCATCCGGCACCAGAACCCGCGCAGGATCCTCCGGATCGTCGGAGTAGGACTGCATGCTGTCGGTCAGCTTGCGGATCGGCTTGATCATGATTCGGTTGATGGCAAAGAAAATCAGGGTTGCGGTGAAGAAGGAAAGCAAGAGCGAAAGAAGCAGCACGTTTGTCGAATAGCGCAGCATGGCCTTGCGCAGGCTGGCGTCCTTGAGCACGACCTCTACGCCCATTTTCGTTTCCCCGACCGGGCCGTAGACGCGCATGATCCGCTCGCCGCCGAACAGCAACGTATTCAGCGCATCGTGGACAGCCGTCGGCAGCGAGACGTCGGTCAGGTCGAACTGGTCGTCGACGGATGTCGGCATATCGGCGGTGGCAAGCAATCGCGAGGTGCCGTCCTTGCGCAAGATGATGGCCCGGGTGCCGGTCGCCATCAGGGTTTCCTTCTGCAGCGAACGCGGCAGCTCGACGGGCTGCAGGCCGTCGATAACGATCGCCGCAGCCGCAGCTGTGTTGAGGCGGTCCTGCAGCCAACGCAGCCGCATATAAGCGACAGAGGGCACGAAGATCAGGATTTCCGCGACCATGACGAAAACGACGGTCAGCGACAGGAGCTTGCCGGACAGGCCGCCAAAAAGACCGGTCGGTCGCGACGCGCATATCCTGGTACCCATGCCGGCTTTGGTACCCAGCGGAAATTTCATTTCCGGCCATCCCATTCAGCGGCAATGCAGATTGCCTTGGTCAATTAGCCAATACGATAAGAGTTTTTGCCGGTGTCTTCAATGCGCCATCGTAACGCGGCCGTCCTTATGCTGCTGGCAGACCGATGAAAAAAGGCGCGGCACCGGGTGCCGCGCCTGGGCGAACGTTAAAGCCTGCCTACTCTCAGAACTCTTCCCATTCCTGAGAAGCGGGCTGGGCCGCCGCACCGCCGCGTCCTCCGGACATCATGCGGGAACCTGATACAGCCATCTGGCGAGGCGGCGCGGCTGCCGGGCGGCGCGTGTCCAGACGCGCAACGGCCGGAGCAATATTGCGAGCGCCGGTGACCTTGAAGCCAGCAACGAGCCGCACGAGGCTATCGGCTTCGGCGGTGAGCTTGTGGGTTGCCGCCGACGTTTCCTCGACCATGGCAGCATTCTGCTGCGTCACCTGGTCCATCTGGTTGACGGCGGTGTTGACCTCGGCAAGACCGGTTGCCTGTTCACGCGCCGAGGTGGCGATCGAATGGATATGGTCGTTGATCGCCAGCACGCGGGTTTCGATGTCGCCGAGCGCTTCACCGGTTTCCTGCACCAACTTGACGCCGGCCTGCACCTCGCTGCCCGATTTGGTGATCAACCCCTTGATGTCCTTGGCTGCCTTTGCGGAGCGCTGGGCCAGTTCGCGCACTTCCTGGGCGACGACGGCAAAGCCTTTGCCAGCCTCGCCTGCCCGGGCAGCTTCCACCCCTGCATTGAGCGCCAGCAGGTTGGTCTGGAAGGCAATCTCATCGATGACATTGATGATCTGGCTGATTTCACGCGATGCCTGCTCGATGCGGCCCATCGCATCGACTGCATTGCGCACGACAATGCCGGACCTGGCAGTGTTGTCCTTGGCCTCGGTAGCCATGACGCTAGCCTCCTGGGCGCGGGTGGTCGAGTTCTGCACCACGGCAGTGATCTCGTCGAGCGCAGCCGAAGTTTCCTCGAGGGCTGCAGCCTGCTGCTCGGTGCGCTTGGCAAGATCGTCGCCGGCAACGCGCAGCTCGTTGGCATTTCCATGGATCGAACCCGTCGTATCGCGAACCTCGCGCATGGTGTCCTGCAGTGTCAACAGGGTCGCGTTGACGTTTTGCTGGAGTTCGGCAAATGCACCCTGATAGGTACCGCGCATGGTCTGCGTCAGGTCGCCGGCAGCGAGTTCGGCGATGACGCGTCGGGTCTCCGTAATCCCGGCATCGACGCTGGCGACAAGCTCGTTGACGTTGCGGGCGAAGCGATCGAGATTTTCGTCGTTGTAGGTCTTTTCGATCCGGCGGCTGAAATCTCCGGCAGCAGCCGAGGCCACCACATGCGACATGCCCGACTGCAGATCGTCGCTCTTGGCGCGCAGCACTGCCTCGTCGGAATGCATGCGCTGGACCGCAAGGCCGCTCTGCTTGAACACCTCGACGGCCGCTGCCATGTCGCCGATCTCATCGCCGCGACCGACATAGGGAACGTCGACGTTGAAATCGCCACCTGCCACCTGCTTGATGGTATCGGTGACCTTGTTGATCGGGCGGGTCAGATGGTTTGTGCCGATATAGAGCCCAAAGCCGATGCCGCTGACGATACCAAGGCCGGTGGCCGCGAGCACCAGCCAAAAAATCATGTCGCCGAACGAATCGATGTCGGCACGGACAGCGGTCAGTTCCTGCGTATCGGCCTTCACGACGGCGTCGATGTCGGCCTGAAAGGCCTTGCGATTGGCGCGATTGTCTTCGTTATTGCCTTGCTTGTTGGCTGCAGGCGGCCCCTCCGCCAAAAGCAAACGCACGGTCTCGCTACGGAACCCGTTGAACTCCTTGGACTTATCGAGCAGCTTAGCGAAATCGGCCTTCTGACCTTCCGGCACCAGCGGCGCCCACTTGGCGATGATCTTGTCGATTTCGACGAGATCGGCAGTTAGTCCGTCGGCAAAGCCCTTGGCGGATTTGATATCGGGGGCGCCGTAGATGCCGCGACTTTCCATGACGACCGCCGTGACATAACGGTTGAGGCGCTCACCGAGATAAGCGCGGGTCGAAGCGCGTTCATATATCCTCAGTTGGCTGTCATACTGGTTTATGGCAAACAGCGCGGTCGCGCCTATAAGCATTGCTGCGCCTGCCATGACAGCAACGAGCAAATTGATCTTGCCACGGATTTTCAACTAAATACCCCCCAAAATATATGGGCTTCAAAACAGGAGAGCCCATTCATTTTGTATTATCGAGGCCAATCGTTAAGGTAGCCTTTCCTATATTGAAATATAAAATACGAGATAAACTTGCTTCTATTGGCGCCAATTGGTAAGTTAAGACATTACACATCAGCTTCATGCCGAACGGATTATATCAGCTCTTCGCGTGTGCAGCATTGGCGGAAAATCCGGGGCGCCCCCAAAGTATGGAGTGCGCGCGAAATCGACACTGGCGGCATGCGTTGCGGCAAACTGTGAATCCCGGGCCCGATAATTGACTTTTCCGGCCTTCATCCCTATAAGCCGCCGCACGTCCGGTTTCGGAGCCTGCCTAGCGGGCTACTTCCGTGCGTCCAACAACGCTCCTTGCACTATGCAAACCCAAGAAGGGCCGCACTCCGCGGTGTTAAAATAAATGAAGCGTACCTACCAACCATCGAAGCTCGTTCGCGCTCGTCGCCACGGTTTTCGTGCTCGTATGGCAACAAAGGGCGGCCGCAAGGTCATCATCGCCCGGCGTGGCCGCGGTCGCAAGCGTCTTTCGGCTTAATCGCCGAATAGGCCCTGTCGCGATGGCGGGCGAATGACGAATAAACGACCCAATACCAAAACTGTCGGGCGGCTGAAAAGCCGGCCGCAGTTTCTTGCCGTGCGCGTGGGAGAGAAACGACGGGGCAATTTCTTTCTGGTCGAGGCGCTCGATCGCGCCCTGCCTGATGAGCCGCCACGCGTCGGTTTCACTGTCACCAAAAAACATGGCAATGCCGTCGAGCGCAACCGCATGCGCCGCCGCCTGAAAGAAGCGGTACGGCTGAAGGCCGGGTTTGCAATGCAGCCGGGACACGACTATGTGGTTGTCGCGCGCCGCGATGTATTGACTGCGCCCTTCGAAGCGCTGGCCCGGGAGTTGTCAGCCCGCTTTGAAGCCATGCCGAAACACCGCCGGTCGCAACCGGACCGCTCCAGGAAAGAATGATGGAAAAGAACCGCAATTACTTCATCGCGATCGCCCTGTCGGTGGTGATCGTCCTCGGGTGGCAGTTCTTCTATATGAACCCGCGCATCGAAGCGCAGCGCAAGGCCGATGCGGCTCTCAAGGCGCAGCAGCAGACGACGCAGCAGGTTCAGCCGAACGGCACCGCAGCCGCACCGACCCCCGGCACCAACACCACTGCTGGCGCCCCCGTTTCCGGCCAGGCCGCCATCGGCACCATGACGCTGCAGCAGGCGCTGGCAAAAACGCCGCGTGTCGCCATCGAGACCACATCGCTTCTCGGCTCGATCAATCTGGCCGGCGGGCGCCTGGATGACCTTCGTCTCAAGTCGTACCATGAGACGGTCGACAACATGAGCCCGATCATCACGCTGTTCAGTCCGGCCGAAACAAAGGACGGCTACTTCGCCGAACTCGGCTACATCGGTGACGACAAGACCGGCGCTGTTCCTGGCCCTTCGACCGTCTGGACGGCACCTGAAGGTGCAAAGCTCACCGACAAGACGCCGGTGACGCTGACCTACACCAATGACAAGGGACTGACTTTCTCGCGTACGATCTCCGTCGACGACCACTACATGTTCACGGTTGCAGACAAGATCACCAATGCCAGCCAGCAGCCGGTCTCGGTTGCCAGTTACGGTCGCGTCATCCGCTACAGCCTGCCGACCACGCCGTCCGCCTACGTGCTGCACGAAGGCTTCATCGGCGTAATCGGCGACGACGGCCTGCTGGAAACCAAGTACACGGCTGTCGACAAGGAACCGACAACCCCGGCAAAGGCAACCACCGGCTGGCTCGGCTTTACCGACAAGTACTGGGCAGCCACCATCGTGCCGCCGCAGACGACCCCCTACGATGCCCGCTTCTCGCATTTTACCGATGGCCAGCCCCGCTACCAGGCTGACTACAAGCAGGATGCCATCAGCATCGCTGCCGGACAGTCCGTCGATCTCAAGAACCTGGTATTTGCCGGCGCCAAGGAAGTCCCGGTCATCGACCGCTACGAGGAAAGCTACTCGATCCCGCGCTTCGACCGCCTGATCGACTGGGGCTGGTTCTACTTCCTGACCAAGCCGATGTTCAAGCTGATGGACTTCTTCTTCCGCTACTTCGGCAACTTCGGCGTCGCCATCCTTTGCACGACCATCGTCGTCAAGCTCCTGTTCTTCCCGCTGGCCAGCAAGCAATATGCGTCGATGGCCAACATGAAGAAGATGCAGCCGCGCATGGCCGAGCTGAAGGAAAAGTTCGGCGACGACAAGATGGGCCTGCAGCAGGCCACGATGAAGCTCTACAAGGAAGAGAAGATCAATCCGGTCGCCGGCTGCTGGCCGATTGCTCTGCAGATCCCGATCTTCTTCTCGCTCTACAAGGTCATCTACATCACCATCGAGATGCGGCATGCGCCGTTCTTCGGCTGGATCCGCGACCTTTCGGCACCCGATCCGACGTCTATCGTCAACCTGTTCGGCCTGCTGCCGTTCGAGGCTCCGACTATCCTGCATCTTGGCGTCTGGCCGATGATCATGGGCGTGACCATGTTCCTGCAGATGCGCATGAACCCGACGCCGCCCGATCCGACGCAGGCAATGATTTTCAACTGGATGCCGCTGGTATTCATGTTCATGCTGTCGAGCTTCCCGGCCGGCCTGGTCATCTACTGGGCCTGGAACAACACCCTGTCGGTCATCCAGCAGGCGATCATCATGCGCCGCCATGGCGCCAAGGTGGAGCTGTTCGACAATATGCGCGGGTTGTTCAAGCGGAAGAAACCGGCGGAAACGAAATAGCCTTGAAAACCCCGGCTTAGTCCGGGGTTTTCTTTTTCAACGCGGGGGGCCTTTGTCCCAAGAGCGGCAAGTCTTGACATCGGCTGCCAAAACCGTGAAGCCAAACCATCAACAAACGATCGCGAGCCATGGCCGAAGCACCCGTACCCACCGAAAAGCCGTTGTTCGGCCGCCCCTGGATCTTCATTCGCGGCGTGCCCTCGATGAAGTTCCTGCCGCCGGAAGGCCCGCCGGAGATTGCTTTTGCGGGACGCTCGAATGTCGGCAAGTCGTCGCTGATCAATGCGCTCGTCGGCCACCATGGGCTTGCCCGGACATCAAACACGCCGGGCCGGACGCAGGAACTCAACTATTTCGTGCCCGACGGCTACTCCGGGGAAGCCGGCGACCTGCCGCCGATGGCTCTGGTGGACATGCCCGGTTATGGCTATGCGAAGGCACCGAAGGACAATGTCGATGCCTGGACGAGGCTGGTGTTCGACTACCTGCGCGGCCGGGCGACGCTGAAGCGCGTCTACGTGCTGATCGATTCCCGCCACGGTATCAAGAAGAACGACGAAGACGTCATGGCCCTGCTCGACAAGGCTGCTGTTTCCTACCAGATCGTCCTCACCAAGACGGACAAGATCAAGGACGCCGGCGTGCCGAGGGTGGTTGCCGAGGCAGCCGAGATGACCCGCAAGCGCCCGGCCTGCTTCCCCGGCATCATACCGACCTCTTCCGAAGAGAACGAAGGTATGGATGATCTGCGCCAGGCGATCATCGAGACCGTCGGCTACGGCGCCTGATTATCTGACGTGACTGAACGCAAAAAGGCCGCCGCGCGGTGAATTACCGGAGCGACGGCCTTCGAAGTCGATGTTGATTACATCTTCGGCAGCAGAACTGCGTCGATGACGTGAATTTCGCCGTTGGACTGCTTGACGTCGGCGATGGTGACATGGGCCGTGCCGCCGGCTTCGTCGGTCAGCGTAACCTTGCTGCCCTTTGTCATGGCCTTGATCACGCAGCCGCCGACAGTCTTGATGTCGTATTCGCCACCGGCGTCCTTGACCATCTTCTTGACAGCGGATGCCATGATGTCGCCGGAGACGACGTGGCAGGTGAGGATCTTGACGAGCTTGGCCTTGTTTTCAGGCTTCAGCAGGGTTTCGACCGTGCCGGCCGGGAGTTTTGCAAATGCTTCATTGGTCGGGGCAAATACGGTGAAAGGGCCTTTGCCTTCCAGCGTTTCGACGAGGCCTGCAGCCTTTACAGCGGCAACAAGCGTCGTGTGGTCTTTCGAGTTGACGGCGTTTTCGATGATGTTCTTCGAGGCGTACATCTTTGCGCCGCCGACCATAGGGTCCTTGGCGTAAGCTGCGCCGGTGGCGGCGGACAATGCGACGGCCAGAGCGGCAATGCGAAGCGTGGTCTTCATCATGATCTGATTCCTCTTCCTCTTATATCCCCGATCCAACTCACCTGGGCTTGTGCCCTATCCGCCGGGGACACTGGTAGTACGGAACGCTCCTGAAAACAGTTTCAAACCGCTCGCTGATTTTTAACAAATTCAAATAAAACGTAAAAACCATGAAAAACGCCGCAAACACTGGAGTTCGCGGCGCATGGTGTCGACAATCTGGGGAAATGACTAAAGGCTACGGGTTTTACCCGCAGCGATAACGGGTCCGGTCGGCGCGCCGGATGGTGACCCACCGAAGGGCTCGACGCTGATGGCGATGGTGGCGCCTTCGCCAAACTGGCTGCGCATATTGGCTGGCACGGCGATTTCGCCCTCGCCGCTCTGGGGCAGAACGCCCAGTGCTTTTGCTGGGTCGCTGCCCTTGATCAACCATAGCTCCAGCGATTTCTTTTCAGTCTGCGCTGCTGCAACCGGCGTTATCTTCAGGCGTCCGCTTGAAGCGTCGTAGCTCGCGACAAGGTTGAGGGCACCGTTGACGCTGGCGGGGACCGCGAGGTCGGCCACCATCGGCCTGGAGCCGGACCCGACCTTCAGACCACCGTTTGCATCGTAGAAAATCGCACCGGCAGCCAGCACGAGCGAGGCAAGCGTCAGCCCGCGCCAGACCGGGAGCGAGTTCCAGACGCCGCCGCGGCGCTTTGGGCGTTCGCCGAAAATCCGTTTTTCGACCTTTGGAAACACCGATGCCGGCGGCAAGATCGCTTCGTATTCGTCGTTGAACGACGACAGGTTCTGTTCCCAGCGGTTGACGATCGCCGCAAAGGGGCGATCGCTGCGCATGCGCGTCTCGACCTTCTGCCGGTCTTCCAGCGACAGAACACCCAGCACGTATTCGCCGGCCAGTACCTCGTCGCGGGAGCGGCCTCCCTTGCTTTGATCGGGTGAACTCATCGGTCCATGCACTCTCTCAGTTTGATCAGGCTTCGGCGCAGCCATGTGCGCATGGTATTCAAAGGCACTGCGTATTGATCGGCGAGTTCCTGATAGCTCAGTCCCTCGACGTAGGCACTGCGAACTGCCTGAGCGCGGCCGTCCTCCAGGGTTTCCATGCAGACATCGATGCGCCTGCCCTCGCCCTTGATGACAGCCTGCGTCTCCGGATCCGGCTCGTCGTCAGCCAGATCATACACCGCGTCGATCTCGTCCGCCACGGGCTTGCGAGCCCGGATGGCGTCGATGGCCCGGTTGCGGGCAATAGACGTCAGCCATCCCATTGCCGGGTTTTCCGAAGCGACGAAACGATCTGCACGCTGCCATATCCGGACGAAGACTTCCTGAAGAACTTCCTCCGCATCTGTCCTGTCTTTCAGGATACGCAAACATACGGCAAATAGTTTCGGGCTTGTCTTCTTATAAAGTTCGGAAAACGCACTCTGGTCACGCATTGCAACGCGGCTGACGAGGGTGGCTATATCGTCAGTGGCCATCCATGATCCCCGCTCCCATTCCGAATACCGTCATATTAGGATGTTTGAGCGGCCGGGCAAGACGAATAACACTTCAGGCATCGTCCTTGCGGTGGATTTCCCGATCAAAACTTATCGTCTCGACGTTATTCCCTCTGTCAAAAACTTGAGATAAAACCCCGCGAACAATTTCAGCGGGGTGTGTCATGGCCGAATCCGAAAACGAACTGCAGGCACGCTTGCTGGCAAAAGCCCTGCCGTTCATGCAGCGCTACGAAAACAAGACGATCGTGGTGAAATATGGCGGCCATGCCATGGGCGATGCGGAACTCGGCAAGGCATTCGCGGCAGACATTGCCCTTCTCAAGCAGTCCGGCGTCAACCCGATCGTCGTACACGGCGGCGGCCCGCAGATCGGTGCGATGCTGACCAAGATGGGCATCGAATCGAAATTCGAAGGCGGCCTGCGCGTAACCGACCAGAAGACGGTCGAGATCGTCGAAATGGTGCTCGCCGGTTCCATCAACAAGGAAATCGTCGCTCTCATCAACCAGACCGGCGAATGGGCAATCGGCCTTTGCGGCAAGGACGGCAACATGGTGTTTGCCGAAAAGGCCAAGAAGACCATCGTCGATCCGGATTCGCATATCGAGCGGGTGCTGGATTTGGGCTTCGTCGGCGAGGTCGTTGAAGTCGACCGGACGCTGCTCGACCTGCTCGCCAAGTCGGAGATGATCCCGGTCATCGCCCCGGTCGCCCCCGGTCGCGATGGCGCCACCTACAACATCAACGCGGATACCTTTGCCGGCGCTATCGCCGGGGCGCTGAATGCGACGCGCCTGCTGTTCCTGACCGACGTTCCGGGCGTGCTGGACAAGAACAAGGAACTGATCAAGGAACTGACGGTGGCCCAGGCCCAGGCGTTGATCAAGGACGGCACGATTTCCGGCGGCATGATCCCGAAGGTGGAGACCTGCATCGAGGCGATCCAGGCCGGCGTCCAGGGCGTCGTCATCCTCAATGGCAAGACTGCCCATTCGGTGCTGCTCGAAATCTTCACGGAGCATGGCGCGGGCACGCTGATCATTCCCTGATCACGATAAAATGCGGTTTGCCGGCAGGCTGGCGCATGGCATAAGGGCGGCCATGACACAGCCAAGAAACATGCCCGCCGCCGCCGATTTCGCTGATATCCGTGATTGGGTATTCGATCTCGACAACACGCTCTACCCGCACAATGTCGACCTGTTTTCGCAGGTCGATGTCAACATGACGAGCTATGTCGCGGATCTGCTGCAGACGGACAGGGCTTCGGCGCGCAAACTGCAGAAGCAGTATTATCTGGAACACGGCACCACGCTGCAGGGGCTGATGCTGCATCACGGCGTAGACCCCGACGACTTTCTCGAAAAGGCGCATGCGATCGATTATACCAGTCTTACGCCGCAGCCGGCGCTTGCCGCCGCCATCAAGGCGCTGCCTGGCCGCAAGTTCATCTTCACCAACGGCAGCGTCAAGCACGCGCAGGATACGGCCGGAGCGCTTGGCATCCTCGACCATTTCGACGAAATATTCGATATCGTCGCGGCAGACTATCTGCCGAAGCCGGCTGCCGGCACCTATGACAAGTTTGCCGGCCTGCACAAGATCGACACGCAAAACGCTGCCATGTTCGAAGACCTGCCGCGCAACCTGACCGTACCTAAGGCACTGGGCATGAAAACCGTGCTGCTGGTGCCTCAGAATATCGAAGGCAGTTTCACCGAATGGTGGGAGCGCCACAGCGACGACGACCAGCATATCGACTACATCACAGACGATCTGACAACGTTCCTGTCGGCGCTCGTCTGACGAAAACTGCTTTAATTACAAAAGTTTCATCCATCTTACCGATGTTTAATTGGGTGTTTCGGGTCCGCCGCCCTACCTTTGAGTTATCACCACGGCAACCAAAGGAAACACCCAATGATCGGGAAGAAAATTCTCATTACAGCAATGTCCGCGACCCTCCTCCTTGGCGGCGCGGCGGCAACTTTTGCAGCCAACGGCCATCACATGGGTGGACGGCACGGCCCGCGTATTCCCCCTGAAGTCATCTTCGTGCGCATGCTGCAGCAGTTCGACACCAACGGCGACATGAAGATCTCCAAGGACGAAGCGACAGCCGGCGCCGACAAGCTGTTCGATGCCATTGACACCAACAAGGATGGCTCCATCACCCCCGGTGAATACCGCGAGTACCGCAAGACCCAGATGAAGGCGATGTGGGAAGAGCGCAAGAAGATGATGGAAGACAACAAGGACAAGGCAAAGCCTGACCAGGCGATGAATGACGACGAAGGCGGCAAGCCTCCGCGTGACGGCAAGGACGGCCCGCGCGGCGAAGGTCGCCACGGCAAGGGCATGCGCGGCGGCATGATGGGCGAGATGCTGTTCAAACGCATCGACACCGACCAGAACGGCCAGATCAGCAAGGCCGAAGCCGAAGCCGCCATGGCCAAGCTCTTCGACCGGATGGACCGCAACCACGACGGCTTCATCGCGCTCGACGATATGCCGAAGATGCCGCTCCTGTAAGGAACGGCACGTCCTAGCAGGACAAACGGAAGCCCGCCTCGCAGTCTTGCGATGGCGGGCTTTTTCGTACAGGGCTGAGCTGAAACAACTGTGCAGAGATCGGCCCCGTCACACTTTTGTTCGTCGCTTACCCGCGTCATTCCGGCTTCACAAACACCGCCGTATAATGCGGTCATGAACAGCCCGGATTTTGCGATCGATCAAACGGTGATCCGTAAACTGCTGTCGGATCAGGCGGGACAGTGGGCCGATTTGCCCATCACCCGCGTTCACTCATCCGGAACGGACAATGCACTCTTTCGCCTTGGCGACGGCTTGGTCCTCAGAATCCCGATCAGACAAGCCGCTGTACCGCTGCTCTCTAAGGAGCTGGACTGGCTCCCTCACCTTGCCAACCTCCCCCTTGAAACCCCGACAATACGGTACCGAGGCGTTGGAGCCGGCTATGAATTTGGTATCTACGACTGGATGGCGGGCAAGGTCGCCACGCCTGATAATGTCAGCGATACCCGTGAGGCAGCCATGGCTCTGGCGGGATTCCTCAGAGCGCTCCAGCTGAAAGCGACCGACGGCGCTCCCCGCGCGGGACCGCTGAACAACAGGCGCGGCGTCCCTCTTGCGGAGATGACCGGTATCACGGTTGCCGCCATCGAGATACTGTCGGACGAAATCGATACTGTCGCGGCGTTGGATATGTGGACGTCCGCAATCGCCGCAAGATGCCACCCGTCTCCGGTGTGGCTGCACGGCGATCTCAAGGCCGACAACCTACTTGTGAAGAACGGCAGGCTGTCAGCCGTTATCGACTGGGGTCTGTCAGCAATTGGCGACCCCGCGGCGGACTATGCGTCAGCCTGGTCCTGGGTGGACCCCTCGGCCTGCCAAATATTCCGCGAGGCGCTGGAACTGGATGAAAGTGAATGGTGTCGCGCGAAAGGCTGGGCACTCTATGGGGCGGTGATCGCTCTCAGCTACTATCGCAATCGAGATAATATGCCCCTGTGCCAGCAGTCACGCTATACGCTCGCCCGGCTCGGGCTTTTGCTCCAATAGCTGAACCAGTTATCAAGGCACCGACGGTTTAAGGACGTCTTCAACTTTGACGCCGTGCCCGGTGATATCCCAGTGCTCGATGTGCTTGAAGATGATGACTTTGCCTTTCAACATGCCTCCATGCGTCCGACAGAAATTTTCAAGGTCGTGGCGGTCTCCGATAAGCTCGACGCACATGGTGAGATCGGGGTTGGATATCTCGAATCCGTCGTCTGCCACCCTGCCGCCATTGCTGTATCCGAAGTGGGTGGAATGAGCGACGGCGTTCAGAATGCCCGCAGCCTTCGCCTGCAGGATCAGTTCGCGATAGAGCAGGGATCCACGAAGCCAGCCGCTCTTGCCAGGCACCTTTTCGCGAGGCTTCATGTAGATGCGCACCATACCGATTTCTTTCTGTGAGATGGAATGCCGGGTCATGGCTGGTCCTTCCTGGCTGAATGATCGGAGGCTTGGGCAGCTATCGATCCGCCGTTCATTCCGACCGGAGCGCGCCTCTCCAAATCGCGAAGATGCCGAACCGCCGTGCCCGGAGGAATATGGCTGCCGGCCGAGGTCTTGGGGATGGCAATCCGCTGGGACAGATAGATGCTCGAATGGCCGCTGCAGAGATAGGCGACGAAGCAGGCAACCGCGATATAGACAGCGTGTGTTGCGCCAAAGAGCTCGATGCCCATGATCATGCAGGCAAGCGGCGTGTTCGTCGCTCCAGCAAATACGGCGACGAAGCCCAAAGCTGCGAACAGATCGACGGGAGCGCCCATCAGACCTGCCAGAGCATTTCCCAACGCTGCCCCGATGAAAAATAGCGGGGTGACTTCGCCGCCCTTGAAACCGGCGCTCAACGTTATGATCGTGAAGACCATTTTCCAGAGCCAACTCCAGCTGTCGATGTGATCCGGGCGGAAAAAGCCGAGAATGGTCGCGTCGGCGCGATCAGGAGACCAGACGCCGAGGCCAAGGTATTCCCGCGTACCAAGCAGGTGCACCAAGCCCAGTATGACCAAGCCTGCCAGCACCGGGCGCAGCGGCGCATAGGGTATCAGCCGCTTCAGGAGAGCGGAGAGGCGATGGGAGGCGTCAGCGAAGAGATGCGCAATAATGCCGAAGGCCGCGCTCGCCGCAACGACTTTGAGGAGAAGAAGCGGCTCGAGATGGAAATTACCCGTGGTCCCCGAAGCCGACAGATAGGAAATTGCGTAGCGGACATGCGTGATCCCCCAAGCCTGGCATGTCCAGTCGGCGATTACCGACGCCATCAGTGCGGGCAGCAGCGCCTCGTACTGCATCCGTCCTATCGTCAAGACCTCCAGCGCGAAGACGGCTCCGGCAATCGGCGTGCCGAAGACAGCCCCGAATCCGGCCGCAATCCCTGCCATCAGCAGGATCCGGACATCGGCTCGGTCCAGCCGGAATGCCCTGCCGAAGGCGCTGGCAAGGCTACCCCCCATCTGGACTGCGGTGCCTTCGCGACCGGCGGAGCCGCCAACCAAGTGCGTCAGAACGGTGGAGACGAGGATGAAAGGCGTCATCCGCAACGGCACCCCGCCGCCTGGCTCGTGGATCTGGTCGACGATGAGGTTATTTCCACCCTCGGCAGAAACGCCGAAGCGACCATACGCGAAAACCATCAGGAAACCCGCAACCGGCAAAGCATAAATGAGCCAGGAATAGGCAAACCGGGCCTCCGTCGCCCGGTCGAGGCTCCAGAGAAACAGTGCAACGAGAGATCCGATGGTGACCGCCATCGGGGTCACGACCGCAATCCATTTCAAAAGGCTGCGAGCTTGCTGCAGGCGTATGCCAAGAATATCGGAGAAAACCATCAGGAGGTCGCTCCGGCATGCACTACATGTGAGGATTGGTTCTGGATATCAGGCAAGACTCTACTCCTTCGCATAATTGCGTTGAGTAGGAGTCATCAGCTTCATCAAGGAAGCGGTTCGACCTTTTCTGGTCCGGCAGAATCCATTACCGTTCGCTGTGATAAGCGAACGGGTGATTGCGTGTCAACCGGGTTGGAGCGCCGCGATGGAGACTTTCGCGCATTTTTCAATGCTCATAAAAATCGCTGACAATCTTCCATGCGGCTTCGGCTGTATCGACGAAGCTGATCAGGTTGACGTCGTCGGGGGCGATTGTACCGAACTCGGCGAGTGCGTCGAAATTGATGATCTTGCGCCAGAAGGCTTCGCCGAAAAGGATCAGCGGCAGGCGGGCCATGCGGCCGGTCTGGATCAGGGTCAGGCATTCGAAAAATTCGTCGAGCGTGCCGAAACCGCCGGGAAAAACGGCGATGGCCTTGGCACGCAGCATGAAATGCATCTTCCGGATCGCAAAGTAGTGAAAATTGAAGCTCAGCTCCGGGGTAACATAGGCGTTCGGGGCCTGCTCGTGCGGCAGGACGATGTTGAGGCCGATCGACGGCGCCCCCTCCTCCGAAGCGCCACGGTTTCCCGCTTCCATGACCCCCGGGCCGCCGCCGGTGACGACGACATATTCGTGAAAACCTGAGGCTGCGGAATAGCGAGCGCAGAGCCGGGCGAACTTGCGGGCCTCCTCGTAATAGACAGAGGCGGCCTCGAGATTGGCGCGCTGGACATCGTTGCGCGCGGCCCAGGCACTCTGACCGGGTGCTGGAATGCGGGCGCCGCCGAACATCACCACAGTCGACTTGATGCCGCGTTCGGTGAGCTCCATTTCGGTCTTCATCAGCTCCAGCTGCAGCCGGACCGGCCGCAATTCCTCGCGGCAGAGAAAATCCTCGTCGGCATAGGCAAGCCTGTAGGATGGCGACAGCGACTGCGGGGTCTTCGGAATGGCTTCGGCGCGGGTCTTGTCGGCGCCGCTGGTCTTCAGCGGATCCCAGACGCCGTCCTTGCGCCGCAGCTTGCCGTTTCTGCCTTTAGCCATTGTCATGCCTTCCATAAGCCGATGGGGCCGCAACCCGAATCGGCGCAGCCTCCGCATCTCCAGATATGCCGCGATCGGGCGCCCGATCCAGATGCAATGCGGCAGGAAAGATCATTCCATTTCCGGGACGGCTGTTGTAGAGCAGATCACCGGCCAAGCGATCACATCTGCGAATGATCCACCGGCCGGGACGAAATCCACAGATGTTCAAGGAATTGTCATGAGCGCTACCGATCTTGCCTCGCTTGAAAAGACCATCGAAGCGGCGTTCGACGCGCGCGACAGCGTCAACCTCTCGACATCAGGCGAAATCCGCGATGCAGTCGACACGGCGCTGACACTGCTTGACGGCGGCAAGGTGCGCGTTGCCGAACGCGGTGACGACGGTGTCTGGAAGGTCAACCAATGGCTGAAGAAGGCGGTGCTGCTGTCCTTCCGCCTCAACGACATGACGATCATCGAGGGCGGTGCTGGCGGATCGACCTGGTGGGACAAGGTCCCCTCGAAGTTCGAAGGCTGGGGCGAAAACCGCTTCCGCGAAGCGGGCATCCGCGCCGTACCGAACTGCGTCGTACGGCGCTCGGCCTATATCGCCCCAAATGCCATCCTGATGCCGTCCTTCGTCAATCTCGGCGCCTATGTGGGCGAAGGCACCATGGTCGACGCCTGGGCGACGGTCGGCTCCTGCGCCCAGATCGGCAAACATGTGCATCTTTCCGGCGGCGTCGGCATCGGCGGCGTACTGGAGCCCATGCAGGCCGGCCCGACGATCATCGAGGACAACTGCTTCATCGGCGCCCGCTCGGAGGTCGTCGAGGGCTGCATCGTCCGCGAGGGCTCGGTTCTCGGCATGGGCGTGTTCATCGGCAAGTCGACGAAGATCGTCGATCGCGCCACCGGCGATATTACCTATGGCGAAGTGCCCCCCTACTCAGTCGTCGTCGCTGGATCACTGCCGGCAGCCAAGCCGATGGCTAACGGCCAGCCCGGCCCCGGTCTCTACTGCGCCGTCATCGTCAAGCGCGTCGATGCACAGACGCGCTCGAAGACCGGTATCAACGAACTTTTGCGCGACTGAGCGGCAATTGGATGGACGCTCCCGGCAACGGGAGCGTCGCCAACAGGAAAAGATCCATTTCGAGCCTGAGTATTTCTCGCCGTTCCGACAATTGCCATCGCTTTGCCATTTCCCGCCGGATACATCGTTGTCATGAACACCACCGATCCCGTCGCCAATCTCCAGACCCTGATCCGCTGCCCGTCGGTAACACCCGCCGACGCCGGTGCCCTTTCGGCACTGACCGACATGCTGCTGCCGCTCGGCTTCGTCGTCGAGCGGATGACCGCCAGCGAACCGGGCATCCCCGACATCGACAATCTCTATGCCCGGCTCGGCCATGAGAGGCCGCATTTGATGTTTGCCGGCCATACAGACGTCGTGCCTGTTGGCGACGAAGCAAGCTGGAGCCATCCGCCCTTTGCCGCCGAAATCGCCGATGGCCAGATGTTCGGGCGCGGCGCGGTCGATATGAAAGGCGGTATCGCCTGCTTTGCTGCTGCTGTTGCCCGCTATATCGCCCGGCACGGCGCGCCAAAGGGCTCGATCTCGTTTCTGATTACCGGCGACGAGGAAGGGCCGGCGATCAACGGCACCACCAAGCTACTCAAATGGGCTGCCGAAAAGGGCGAGACATGGGACGCCTGCCTGGTGGGCGAACCGACCAATCCCGACAGGCTCGGCGACATGATCAAGATAGGTCGGCGCGGTTCGCTGTCGGGCAGAATCACTGTTAAAGGCGTCCAGGGCCACGCGGCCTATCCTGACCTCGCCGACAATCCGGTACGCAGTATTCTGGCCCTGACGCAGGCGCTGATGCATCCGCCGTTCGACGCGGGCACTGACAATTTCCAACCATCCAACCTCGAAGTGACGACGCTCGACGTCGGCAACGGCGCTACCAACGTCATCCCGGCGAAGGCGACGGCAAGCTTCAATATTCGCTTCAACGATACCTGGACGGCAGATACGCTGAAGGCCGAGATCGTCGCACGGCTCGACCGGGCGGCAGCCGACCAGACGCTGCGTCCGGGTCGTCCGCCGGCATCCTACGAGATCGCCTGGGCGGAGCGGCCGAGCCATGTGTTCCTCACCCGCAACAACGAGTTGATCGCCTCGCTTTCGTCAGCTGTGGAGACGGTGACCGGGCAGGCGGCCAGACTGTCCACGACCGGCGGCACGTCGGATGCGCGTTTCATCAAGGACTATTGTCCGGTCGTAGAATTCGGCCTCGTCGGCCAGACCATGCACATGGTCGACGAGCGCGTTGCGGTGGCCGATCTCGAAACGCTGACGGCAATCTACGAGACATTCCTCGAACGCTGGTTCCAGAATGCCGACGTATAGGGAAGTCCAGTACTATCTGGCCGGGCTCTGGCTGCTGGTGCGCAATGACGCGCGCGGTTTCAACTACCTCGACATCTCCGATCGGGGCCTGACACGGTCTTTCTGGGCCGTCCTCTGGTGCCTGCCGCCGATCGGCATTTCCTGGCTTTGGTGGCAGCAGACCTATCTGTCGGCCATGCCGCCGGGCAGCGCCACCGGGCCTGCCTTCTTCTTCCGCCTCGGCCTCGTGGAGGCGGCAAACTGGCTGGTACCGCCGGTCATGGCGGGATTGTTGCTGCTGCTTTTCAGGAGCGGCGAAAAATTCCAGCCTGTCGTCGTCGCCATGAACTGGCTGGGCCTGCCGCTTTCCTACCTGAACGCGCTGCTGATCGCGCTCATCGCCTTCGTGCCGGGATCGGCCGGCCTCACCGCCATCCTGTGGCTGGTGCTGATGATGGCGCTGATCTTCGCGCTTGCCCGCATCCTGCGGATGATCTGCGGTCCGCATCCGCTGTTCGTCGCGGCGATGACGCTGATGATGATGGTTCCGCCGATGCTGCTGACGGACTTCCTGCAGCATTTCCTCGGCATCTATCCGCCCGGCTCCTGACGCCTATTCCCGGGCCGGGCGTGGCTGCTCGCTCTGGCGAATGCGGCGGGCATCGGGATCTGCGGGATAGTCGACCTGCAGGAAATACAGTCCCTCCGGCGGCGCCACCGGGCCGCAGGCCTTACGGTCGCGCGCCTCGAGCGCAGCGCGGACATCCTCGACCGACCACTTTCCCTCGCCGACCATCTTCAGCGTCCCGGCAAAGGAGCGGATCTGGTTGTGCAGGAAGCTCTGCGCCGTGGCGCGGATTTCAATCAGATCGCCGTTGCGGGTGACATCCAGCCGGTCGAGGGTGCGCAGCGGGCTGTTGGCCTGGCAATGGATCGAGCGGAAGGTGGTGAAGTCGTGATAGCCGATCAGCGTCTGGGCTGCCGCATGCATCGGCACATGGTCGAGATCCTTGGATACCCACCAAGCGCGCTTTGCCTCCAGCGCCAGCGGCGCCTTGCGACTGATGATACGATAGAGATAGTGCCGTCGATGGGCGGAAAAGCGCGCGTCGAAGCGTTCATCGACCTCGGCGGCATCGATGATCGAGACGCGCTCGCGGGCCTTGCCGAGATAGGCGTTCAGGGCATTGCGCAGGGTATGCGGCGGCCATGTCTTCGACAGGTCGGCGTGGACCACCTGCCCCATCGCATGCACACCGGAATCGGTGCGGCCTGCGCCGCGCACCAGAACGGCCTCGCCCGTCAGCGCCAGGATAGCGTTCTCGATGGCCGACTGGACGGAATGGCCGTTGTCCTGCTTCTGCCAGCCGACATAGGGTGTGCCGTCATATTCGACAGTCATGCGGTATCGCGGCATCAGGCGAGCCTCGTGCCATTTGGGATCGGCGTGCCGCGCAGGAAATCGACGGCAGCCAGCGGCTTGCCGCCAGCCTTCTGCAAACGTGTCAGCCGCACCGCGCCGGCCTCGCAGGCAATGGTGAGATCGTCGGACATTACCATGCCGGCAACGCCCTCGCCGCCTGCGACCACCTCGGATGCCAGCACCTTGATGCGCTCCGGCTTGCCGGAGATCTCCATCTCGAACCAGACGCCGGGCGCCGGCGACAGGCCGCGAATGTGGTTGTGCACATCGGCTGCGGATTTGTGGAAGTCGATCCTTGTCTCGGCCTTGTCGATCTTGGCGGCATAGACCGCGCCCTCGGCTGGCTGTGGCGTCAGCGGCAGATCGTTCATCTCCAGCCGGACCATGGCCTCGCCCATCGCCTTGGCTCCGACCTGGCTCAGCCTGTCGTGCAGTTCGCCGGCCGTCATCGTCTCTGAAATCTCGACCTCGCGGGTGAGCGCCACCGGGCCGGTATCGAGTCCCTTGTCCATCTTCATCACCATCATGCCGGTCTTGGTGTCGCCTGCCATGATCGCCCGCTGGATCGGCGCCGCCCCGCGCCAGCGCGGCAGCAGCGACGCATGGCCGTTGTAGCAGCCGAGCGCCGTGCCATCGAGGATCGCCTGCGGAAGCAGCAGCCCGTAGGCGACGACGACGGCGACATCTGCCTTGAGGTCGATAAAGCGCTGGCGCTCTTCGGGGTCCTTGAAGTTGACCGGCGTGTAGACGGGCAGGCCCAGGAGTTCGGCAGCCTGATGAACGGGCGACTTCTGCAGTTCCAGCCCGCGCCTGCCGCCGGCGCGCGGCGGCTGCGTGTAGACCGCGACGATGCGATGACCGGCGTCGACCAGGGTGCGCAGGGTCGGCACCGAAAAGGCCGGAGTTCCCATGAAGATGATGCTGAGAGACATGCGATCGTCCGTCGTTGCGATTTAACCGCCTTCAAACGGCTTTATCGGCGTGAGATCAAGCCCCTCGCAGTCTTTTGTCTTGCGCGTCGACAATGTCGCACCGTGTGGGAGGCATGATCCGGTGATCATCGCGTTCTTGGTTCGACGGAGGGGCCGGCATTTTTACCCTCAGATCTCCGCCGCTTAGGCACTCTCGTCGGGCAACCAGACTCTGAGTTCGCCGACCGCCCTGAAGCCAAGCTTAGTCATTTCACCGAGCGCGTCGCCGCTGTCATATCCAACAAGCGGCGCATTGCCTGAAAACGCTGTCGCTGCCAGCGAAACTGCGTCTCGGAATGCATCTGGCGTACCATTCAGGCTGAAGATGTTGGAGACGCCGACACTCTTCGGCGATTGGTTCACGATGCATCCGGCATCAAAGCCGCCGCCGGCCAGTCGACCGTAGATATGTATGTCGGGATCCAGAAGCAGTGCGGGTGTGCAGACATTGGCATCAGTCGGGCTACCAGACTCTTTCCAGGATTGTTCCCAGCGAGCCAGCGCCGCCCCGTCGCCTATGCGTCCCCAGCCATGAGGGATATCCGCCGGCAGGTCGTGGGGTTCAGCCCAAATCCATGAGGCGGAAAACAACATCTTGAACCCCCTTCTCACCAAATCGAGCCTGGAAAAGCCATCCTTCAAGCCGGGTCGTCTTCCCAGTCGCTCCGTCAGCCGAGCAATTTCAAACAGCTGCTCCTCGGTCGAATGAGGCTCAAGTGTTGTCATGTTGGAATAATACGGCGGCGCGACCGCATCGCTGGACCAGAATGCCGTGGTTCGCTGGTCGGCCAGTCCGTGGGAACGGAACATTGCCTGATAGAGGTCGGCATTGTTCGCGGCGCAAATACGGGCTTTTTCCAAGTCCGAGCGTGTCGTATCCGTTTGATAGTTGTTCCGAGACGAAATGCTCACCATGACAAAGCCTTTTTCTCGACACGTCCGAAACCTGTTCTGCACATCTCACGAAATGCGATTGTCCGTCGTTACGATTTAGCCACCTTCAAACGGATTTATCAGCACGAGATCAAGCCCCTCGAAGTCTTTCGTGTTGCGCGTCGCCAGCGTTGCGCCATGCGAGAGGCAGATCGCGGCGATCATGGCGTCCTTGGTTTCGATGGAGCGTCCTGCATTTTTTCTTGCGGCACTGATCGTTGCATAAAGGTGTGCCGCATCCAGCGAAAAATCGAGAATACGTCCGGAGAATGCAGCTTCAATGCGATCAAAAGTCGATGCCAGTTGTTGGCGCCGCTTGCCTTCAGGTAGCAGTGCTATGCCGTACCGAACTTCTCCGACAGTAATCGTCGTCAGGAAAATCCGCTCGATCGCGTAGTCATCCAGCCAGGCCAAGATCCTTTCGCTGTGCGTTCGCCCCTCCAACTCGGAAATCACGTTCGTGTCGAGGACGATCATCCGTCGAACCGGGGCGGCTCACGATCAGGCTGATGGCGGAAAGCTGAAATAGCTTCGATGTCGGCGTCGTCGAAACGCTCTTCGCCAAGGATAGCTCGCAAACGCCCACCGGCGGAGGTACCGGTATCGTCGGGAGTTGGCAATGCTCGTTGCAGTTGGTCGATAGCTTCTTCGGAAACGCTGCGTCCGTTGCGGCGCGCAGTTTCCTCAAGCCTCATCTTCAAGGCTTGGTCTACGCCACGCAGCAGTAAGTTACCCATAGGCGCCTCCTTGATATCTCCTGTATCATAGGTGAGGCTGCCAAGACTTTCAATCTGGGCTTCAGCCCGCCTTGGTCTTGGCGGCCTTGGTGAACTTCTTGATGACCATTTCGCGCTTCAGCCGCGAGATGTGGTCGATGAAGAGGACGCCGTTCAGGTGGTCGATCTCGTGCTGCAGGCACGTCGCGAGCAGGCCGTCGGCCTTGACGGTCTGCTTGACGCCGTCGACATCGAAATACTCGACCGTCACCTCTGCCGGGCGCTCGACTTCGGCGTAGTAGTCGGGGATGGAGAGACAGCCCTCCTCATAGACCGACCGCTCTTCCGACGACGCGACAATCTCGGGGTTGATGAACACCAGCGGCGTCTTTTCCTCCCCCTCGCGCGAAAGGTCGATGACCAGCATGCGCCGGTCGACACCCATCTGCACGGCGGCAAGGCCAATGCCCGGCGCGTCGTACATCGTGTCCAGCATATCGGTCGCCAGCCGCTTCGTCTCGGCGTCGAAGCGTTCGAACGGCTTCGAGACTACGCGCAGCAGCGGATCGGGGAGAATGATAAGAGGCTTGATCGTCATAAAGTCTCCCATAGCCCATCTTTGTTTGGGAGGGAATTATGAACATGGCCGCAAAACGGGTTTTTTGCGGCCATGTTTGATGACCGCTCAGGCCGCCCGACGTTTCTCGCCCTGCATGTTGCCATTGCGGATATCGGCTTGCGTCTTGAAGCCGCTGAGAAGGGCGACCAGAGTATTCGCCTCATTGCGCAGGTGCCGTGTCTCGGCAGAGGTGCGTTCGACCATCGCTGCGTTCTGCTGGGTTATCGTATCCATGTTGCGCACGGCGGCACTGACCTCGGCGACGCCGATTGCCTGATCCTTGGCAGCAGCGGCAATGTCGCCGACAAACTTGTTGACGCCGTCGATCCGGCTGATCATGTCCGCAAGAGCGACGCCGGTGCTGGACACGATGGTGACGCCGGCGTGGACCTGGGTCGAGCTCTGCGAGATCAGGTCCTTGATCTCCTTGGCGGCACTGGCCGAGCGCTGCGCCAGCTGCCGCACCTCCTGCGCCACCACGGCAAAGCCCTTTCCGGCATCGCCGGCCCGGGCTGCCTCGACGCCGGCGTTAAGCGCCAGAAGGTTGGTCTGGAAGGCGATCTCGTCGATGACGCCGATGATCTTCGAGATTTCGGTGGAGGATTTCTCGATTTCAGCCATGGCGGCAACGGCGCTGTTGACCAGATCGCCCGAGCTTTTCGCCTGCTGCTGGGTTTCGCCTACGGCGACGGAGGCCCTGGCCGCATTAGACGCCGTCTGGCCGACGCTGACGGCCAGCTGCTGCAGTGCTGCAGAACTCTGCTCGACGCCGGCGGCCTGCTGCGCCGTGCGCATGGAAAGGTCATCCGTCGCCTTCGACATAAGGTCCGTGCCGCTCAGCACCCCTTCGGACGTAGCGCGGACACCACCGATGGAATGGCGGAGAGCCGCTACCGCGTTGTTGTAGTCGCTGGCCATCTTCTGAAAGGCGCCCGGGAGGTTCTCCGGCAATACCGCCTCGAAGTCACCCTTGGACAGAGATTCGAGGCCGCGGCTCAAATGCTCCATGGCTATGCGCTGATCGGCTTCGGCGCGGGTTCGATCCTGCTCCAGGACCTGGCGTTTCTCGTCCAGTTCGGCGAGATAGACGGAGATCGCGTAGTCGATGTCGAGGAAAGTCGCCTTGACGACGGCCGCCAGCTTGTTCGACAAGCCTGGGGCGTGGCGTTTGCCGAAGCGCGATGGCCAATGCTTGTGCAGGATGCCATGCATCAATTCCGTCAGCACCAGGGCGTAGCCGCCGATGTACCAGCTGGGATCGAGGCCAATGCGCGCATGGGTCTTGCCGACAGCAGTCACGCCGGCCACGTAATTGGCATCGAATTGGCCATTCGACAGATGTCCCCAGTGGCTCTCCTGGCGCGCCTTGGCGCCATCCATGTGGGCTTTGTCGCGGAAGAAATGGGAAATCGCGGGTGTCCTGCCCATCTTCGCATAGAGCTTGTCGAGCGCGCCGCCGAGAAGCTCCGACAGCGTCGGGCGCAGTTCGCGCAGGGTCTCGCGGGTGGCGTCGTCGATCTCGATGAAGTCCAGGCGTTGTCTGAGGGTGGATGTATCGGGCGCAGCTTTCATCTTGATCTCGGTCTGAATGAGGCTTCCGCACGCCAAGCGTGCAGGGTAAAGGCAATCTGCCAGACTTGACCGATTTGCATTGACCATCCGTTAACTTTGTTACCCAGATTTCGCCCGATACGGACAGTTTACATTGTTCACGTTTTGATCTGGCTTTTACCCTGACTGGCGTTATAGTCCGGCGATCTCCAACTATCGCCAGGATGCCATGACGATCTCCCTTTTTGGTTCCGACTTCCAGACGGTGCAGTTGCTGTACGGCGCGGTCGGCCTGCTCGTTCTTGTCATCGTGATCCTGCTGGTCCGCAGTGCCGGCAAAAGGCAGAGCGACGACGAGATGGATTTTCGCGCTGCAGAGGCGGAACAACGGATGGCGGAGATGCTGCGGCTGCAGGCCGAGATGCAGGGCCGTCTGGCGACGATGACCGAGGTGTTCGGCAGTCGCCAGGCGGAGTTCAACCACGCCGTCAACCAGCGTCTCGACGGGATGTCGCACCGGGTGACCAGCACGCTCAACGAACAGACAAAATCGACGCATGAAAACCTGCAGAAACTGCAGGAACGGCTCGGGGTCATCGATGCCGCACAGTCCAATATCCAGTCGCTTGCAAAGGATGTCGTCGGGCTGCAGGCGATCCTGTCCAACAAGCAGACGCGCGGCGCCTTCGGCCAGGCACGGATGGAGACCATCGTTGCCGACGGCCTGCCGTTCGGCGCCTATGCCTTCCAGCACACGCTGTCCAACGGGTCGCGGCCCGATTGCATCATCCATATGCCAAACGGACTGCCGCCGCTGGTGGTCGATGCAAAATTCCCGCTGGAAGCCTGGAACGCCATCCGCGCGGCCTCCAGCCCGGAAATGGTACGCATCGCCGGCCAGCAGTTTCGCCGCGACATGGAAGTCCACATCCGCGATATCTCCGAAAAATATCTGATCCAGGGCGAGACCCAGGACACTGCCTTTCTCTTCGTACCATCGGAATCGATCTTTGCCGAGATTCACGAAAAGTTCGAGGGTGTTATCCAGAAAGCGCACCGCGCGCAGATCGTCATCGTCTCCCCGTCCCTGCTGATGCTGTCGATCCAGGTGATCCAGTCTGTCCTGAAGGACCAGCGGATGCGTGAGCAGGCGCATCTCATCCAGGGCGAAGTGGCGCTGCTGATGGCCGATCTCGGTCGTCTCGATGAGCGCGTCACCAAACTCCAGGGACATTTCTCCGCTGCCCAGAAAGATGTCGAGATGATTGCCACGTCCTCCTCGAAGCTTGCGAGGCGCGGCCAGAAGATCGAGGCACTGGACCTGACAGAGCACTCCGAGGCGGTACGCGAGCCGGCAGAACCATCACGCGGAGTCGAAAGCCGTACTGGACTTCTGAAGCTGAGGGTGGTTGACGAGGACTAAGCGCTTCGGCAGTGTCGCGCCGATATTCCAGCAGAGCAGGCATTCCCATGATCACAGTATTCGGCTCCATCAACATGGACCTCGTTGCAACCACGGACCGGCTGCCGAAGCCCGGGGAAACCGTTGCCGGCAACGGCTTTGCAACGGCTGCCGGCGGCAAGGGTGCAAACCAGGCGCTGGCCGCCCGCCGCGCCGGCGCAACGGTGCGCATGGCCGGCGCTGTCGGCACCGATGGCTTTGCCGAGCCTGCGTTGGCGCTGCTGGCAGAAGCCGGCACCGATCTCGGCGCGGTAAAGCATGTCGAGGGCCCAACCGGGACGGCACTCATCCTTGTCGGCGGCGACGGTGAAAACGTGATTGTTGTGGTGCCCGCTGCGAATGGTGCCGTCACCGCCGAAGACGCCACTGCTGCGGTGGCCGGACTGAAGGCCGGCGATATCCTCATGCTGCAGCTCGAGGTGCCCGGGAATGCGGTGGAGGCGGCGCTTGGCGCTGCCAAGGCCGCCGGTATCCGGACGATCCTCAACCTCGCGCCGCTGACATCAGATGCCAAACGGCTCGGGCGGCTAGCCGACATCGTCATCGCCAACGAAACGGAATTCGAGCTTCTGGCAGGCCAGGACGGAATGACGGCTACCGATCGTGAAGCGGCAATGACCCGCCTGCATGGGGAAACCGGGCAGACGCTGATCGTCACTCTGGGTGGCGATGGCGTGGTTGCCATAAGGGACGGCGTACTGTCGCGCGCCAAGGGCCTCGTCATCGAGCCCGTCGACACGGTCGGTGCCGGCGACACGTTTTGCGGCTATTTCGCTGCCAGCCTCGACCAAGGGCTCGACTTCGAGGCCGCACTCCGTCGCGCCGCCGTCGCCGGCTCCCTCGCCTGCCTTTCAGCCGGAGCTCAGCCATCGATACCCCTGGCCGAATCGGTCGCCGCGAGGCTCTGATCGGTGTCTCACGGATAATCTGGTGTAGTTCCGCCCGGAATTTATGACGAACTTAGCAGTGCTATAAAAGGTGGCACTCCACCTAAATGACCAAAGGCCGCCGGGACAATCCGGCGGCCTTAAACTCTGTTCCGAATTCTCAGATCCGCGCAAAGCGCTCCGTAAGCAGCGCAAAAAATCCGTCGGCGTCGACCGATCGCATGAACCGGGCGTTGCGCTTGCGATCTGTCACGTGCCACCAGTCGACGACCATCATGCCGATCGTCAGCTCCGAACTGACCTCGATCTCGACATTGCAGGTGCGGCCGTCGAAAAGCTCTGGCTTCAGCAGGTAGGCAATGACGGTCGGATCGTGCAGCGGGCCGCCGTCTGAGCCGTATTTCTCGATATCGAAGCGCTCGAAGAATTCCAGCATCTCGGCCATGGCCTTGGCCGGCGCGGTGCCGATGTCGGCGATCTTGCGGACCCTGTCCTTGCGGGTCAGCAGCTGATGGGTGACATCGAGCGGCATGATGACCACCGGCACGCCCGACCGCATAACGATGTCGGCCGCCTCGGGATCGACGAAGATATTGAACTCGGCGGCCGGCGTAATGTTGCCGCCCTCGAAGAAGCCGCCGCCCATCATCACCAGTTCCTGAACGCGACCGACGATTCCCGGCGCCTTGCGGAAGGCCGTGGCGATATTGGTGAGCGGGCCGAGGGTGCAAAGCGTCACCGTGCCCGCGGGCTCGTGCAACAGTGTTTCGATGATGAAGTCGACGCTGTGTTGCGGCTGCAGCGCCATCGTCGGCTCGGCAAGCTCCGGACCATCCAGCCCCGTCTTGCCGTGCACGTGCTCCGCAGTCACCAGCGGCCGGGCAATCGGCCGGTCGCAACCGACAAAGACCTTGATATCGCGGCGATCGCAAAGCTCGCAGACGATCCGCGCATTGCGGCTGGTCATGGGCAGCGGCACGTTGCCGGCTACGGTGGTGATACCGAGAATTTCAAGCTCCTCCGGGCTGCCGAACGCCAGCATGATGGCTGCTGCGTCGTCCTGTCCCGGATCGGTATCGATGATGATCTTCCTTGCCAAACGCGCGTCCTCTTCCCTTGTCACTGCGGCGTCCCTGCGCCTCTTCCACCCCTTTTTGACGCCATTCGAACTGCCTTTGTCAAGCAAGCGCTGCAACCATAGGGGCAGCGAATATGCCGTTGGATTCCGATTGCGTCAGGCGACGTGCTTGCGCCGAAAGCAGGCAATGCCCATATTGCGGCCATCCGGATGCTGAGATGCAGGTCCGGCAGGGTCGCTTGACAACCAAGGACTTGTAGAGATGAGCCGTATGACGCCTTTTGCCAGCCCTCTCCTGTTGGGCTTCGACGCCATGGAAAAGACCCTCGAGCGGATTTCCAAGATCAGCGATGGATACCCACCCTATAATATCGAGCGAATGCAGGCCGAACCGGCAACTGGCGAACCGGAGCGATTGCGCATCACGCTTGCCGTTGCCGGCTTCAGCGAGGACGAACTCGAAGTCACAACGGAAGAAAACCAGCTGATCATTCGCGGCCGGCAGATCGAGCAGGAGGCACGTGACTATCTTTATCGGGGCATCGCCGCCCGGCAGTTCCAGCGCGTCTTCGTATTGGCCGAAGGGATGCATGTCCTTGGCGCGGCATTGAAAAACGGTTTGCTTTCGGTCGATCTTATCAGACCGGAACCGCCGCGTGGGGTGAAGAAAATTAACATTTCGGTCCCAGAGTAAGGCAACGGCGAATCCGAGCCGTTGGTCCCCCACGCTGGAGGAACGGGAAATGTTACTCAAAGAAGCCACCGCACGCCTCACCGAAAACGAACTCGTATCGCTCGGCAGCGGCGAAGTCGCCTATGTCCGCAAGATCCGCCAGGAGGAAGTGTCCCGTTGCTTCCCGGAAGCTCCGGACATCGATCCCACAGTTGATCTGTGGGCCCTTTTCGGCGCCGACGGCACCCCCATCCTATTGACCGACAACCGTTCCAGCACCTTCTTCAAGGCTGCCGAAGACGAGTTGAAAACCGTCAGCCTGCACTGAGTTTGCAGCTGGGGACGACCTCCAGATCAGCCGATCCCGATTCAATGTACGCGCGCCGGATTGTATCCTCAGAGCCAGTGCGGGCGCGCGCGTCTGCCCTCCGGGTGTCCTTGCAGATGAAGTTCATGACAAGACAGCTCTCGATAGAAGATATGGATGAAGCTGCCGTCGTTCTACGCCGCTCATTTGACGAGCGGATGCCTGCATTGTCCGGCCTTCATACTGCCGAAGAGGACAGACTCTATTTTCGGGAGCATCTCTTTACCCAATGCGAAATGTGGGGCGCATTCGACCAGGTGATGCTCGGCTTCATAGCCTTCACAGATGAGTGGATCGAACAACTCTACGTTCTGCCCAACTTTCAGCGCATCGGTGTCGGACGGGCGCTGCTCGATATAGCAAAAGGACGATCACCTTCTCTGAAACTCTGGACTTTCCAGCAAAACGAACGGGCCCGCACCTTCTATGAGCGAAACGGTTTTGCGATCATTGATGAAACCGATGGTGCGACCAACGAGGAAAAAGCGCCGGATGTGTTATTCGAGTGGAAGCAATCGAGCTGAATGCGCCTGACGCTTTTGCGATAGCCCGATAATCGTCAATTCCACCCTGCGAAGGCAAACTGCCCAGATCGTCCTACACCCGCTTAAACGTCAGATAGGCCGAGGAGCGGCCTTCGCGTTTGGCTTTGGCTTCGTAGCGCGTGCCGGGCCAGCCGTCATAAGGGGTGAGCCAGTCGGCGGCGTTTTTCGCCGTCCATTCGAAGCCGCCATGGGCCTTACAGTGCTGTAGCGTCCAGTTGATGTAGGTGTCGATGTCGGATGCGAAGCAGAATATTGCGCCGGGCTTCAGGACTCGGTGAAAGCGGGCGAGATTGACCGCGGAGACGAAGCGGCGTTTCCAGTGGCGTGTTTTCGGCCAGGGATCCGGATAGAGCAGGTCGATCTGGTCGAGACAGGCGTCCGGCAGCCAATCGAGCAACTGCGTAGCATCGTCGTTGTAGACGCGGATGTTCTGAACACCCGCTTCCTCGACATGGGCAAGCAGCTTCTGCATCGAATTGACGAAGGGCTCGACACCGATGAAACCGGTCGTCGGGTTTTCCTTGGCCCGGTGGATCAGGTGCTCGCCACCGCCGAAGCCGATTTCGAGCCGCAGTCGTTCCACCGGAACTGGAAACAGCGCCTGGAGAGAAGCAGGCACAGGCGTGTCGAGATCAACCATGAAGGCGGGCAGCAGGGTTTCCAGCCGCCCGGCCTGCTGGCCACGCAGGGGCTTGCCCTTGCGCCGACCGTAGAAGGCTTCCGTTGCCCGCGATCGGCGCTCGGTATCGTTCATGACATTCAGGCCTTGATGGCTTCCTTGAGCGGCTTGACGAGGTCGAGCTTTTCCCAGGAGAAGGAACCGTCGCGACCTGCCTTGCGGCCGAAGTGGCCATAGGCGGAGGTCTTGGCGTAGATCGGCTTGTTGAGGTCCAGATGGCGGCGGATGCCGGTCGGCGACAGGTCCATCACCTTGCGGATGGCAGCTTCGACCTGGTCCTCGGTGTACTTGCCGGTCTGGTGCAGGTCGACATAGATCGACAGCGGCTGGGCAATGCCGATCGCATAGGCGATCTGGATGGTGCAGCGGTCGGAGAGGCCGGCGGCAACGACGTTCTTGGCGAGATAGCGGGCTGCATAGGCAGCAGAGCGGTCAACCTTGGTGGTGTCCTTGCCGGAGAAGGCGCCGCCGCCGTGCGGAGCAGCACCGCCGTAGGTGTCGACGATGATCTTGCGGCCTGTCAGGCCGGCGTCGCCATCGGGACCGCCGATGACGAACTTGCCGGTTGGATTGATGTACCAGGCGCAATCGGCAGCGACCGGCAGGTCGCCGAATGCTTCCATGATGTAGGGCTCGACAACCGAGCGGACCTTCTTCGAATCCCAGCTTTCGTCGAGATGCTGGGTCGACAGAACGATCGAGGTGACTTCTGCAGGCTTGCCGTCGACGTAGCGGACGGTGACCTGGCTCTTTGCATCCGGGCCGAGCTTGCCGGCTTCGCCTTCATGCTTCTTGCGGGCGGTGGCAAGCAGCTGCAGGATCAGGTGCGAATAGTAGATCGGTGCCGGCATCAGGTCCGGCGTTTCGCGGCAGGCGTAACCAAACATGATGCCCTGGTCGCCAGCGCCTTCATCGCCCTGCTTGTCGGACGCGTTGTCGACGCCTTGCGCGATGTCGGCCGACTGCGAGTGCAGCAGGACATCGATCTTCGCCGTCTTCCAGTGAAAGCCTTCCTGCTCGTAGCCAATGTCCTTGATCGCCTTGCGGGCGGCTGTCTTGAACTTGGCCGGATTGATGACGTCCTTGCCGTCCTTGTCCTTCTTCATCAGGCTCGGCGGCAGGCGGACCTCGCCGGCGATAACCACCCGGTTGGTGGTCGCCAGGGTTTCGCAGGCAATGCGGACACTCCAGGGATCGATGCCGGTCTTTGCGGCTTCACGGTAGACCAGATCGACGATTTCGTCGGAGATGCGGTCACAGACCTTGTCCGGGTGACCTTCGGCAACAGACTCACTGGTAAAGAGGTAGTTGGCACGCATGCGGGAATTCCCCTCAAAGAATAAAGCTGGGTCTGTGTTAGTCAGTTCAAAGCCGAATGACAAGGCACAGAAGGACATGGATATATCTTTATATCCCACTTTCCGGTTAAGATTTTTGCGCCAAACATGCAAAAGGCGGCCAAAATGACCGCCTTTGCGTCTTCATGTATAGCCGGCGCTTACTCGGCGTCGGCTTCGGCAGCCAATGCCTTGACCAGTTCGACGACCTTGCGGCGGACCTTTGCATCGGAAATCTTGACGAAAGCACGATTGAGCTGCAGGCCTTCCGAGGACGAGAGGAAGTCCACGACATAGTTGGAGCTCGAGGCTTCAGCCATGCCGCTGGCGGACGTCGAGTGATCGCCCGGTGCGTCTTCAAAGAAAAACGAGACCGGCACGTTGAGGATGCTGGAAATATTCTGAAGACGACTGGCGCCAACGCGGTTGGTGCCCTTTTCGTACTTCTGGATTTGCTGGAACGTGATGCCGAGGCTTTCGCCAAGTTTTTCCTGGCTCATGCCCAGCATGGTGCGACGGAGACGGATCCTGCTACCGACATGGATGTCGATTGGATTCGGCTTCTTCTTATTTTCGATCATTATAATGCCCTAACTAGCTCTGGTTGAATCGGCTTCTTCGCCCCCACTACCCCCGACCATGCTTATATAACGCCACGTTGCAGAGCTATATTCGCTTGATCGCCATCTTACGTACAGATTAGCGTCCTGGACCACTATGCATTTTTAGGGGTTTTAGGTCAATTCAGGGCTGAAATAAAACCCATGCGTGAAATCACTGCAATCAGGCCCATGCACGCAAGTGCCAACCAAAAGTACAGAACCCGCAGTTTTTCGCCTATTTTAGTTTGGTCTACGCTACCCAAGGTGGCGTCGACAAATCCCTGCTGACCAAGATCGAGGCCGGCGACGAGACGTCCATGAGAATCGACCAGAGCAGAAATTCCGCTGTTGGCGCTGCGGATGAGCGGCAGGCCGTATTCGACGGCGCGGACACGGGCCTGCTGAAAATGCTGGTAGGGTCCAGGGGTATTGCCGAACCAGGCGTCGTTGGTGACATTGACGATAGCGTCGGCCTTGGCGATATCGGGCGTCATCTCGTCGGGAAAGATGATCTCGTAGCAGAGCAGCGGGTAAAGCCGGATGCTCGATGGCAGGGTCAACAGCGAGCGACGGGCGGCAGCGGAAAAACCGCCCGGCATCTCGACGATGTTGGCTATGCCGAAATTCTGGAGGATGCTCTCGAAGGGCACATACTCGCCGAACGGCACCAGATGCACCTTGTCTGCAGCGCCAATGATCTGGCCGCGGCCATCGATCACGTAGATCGAATTGTAATAGCGCGGCGGCGTCCCGGGGCCCATGTCCTCGGCCCGCACGGCGCCGGTGATGAGAATTTGGTCGGCGGCGAGCACGTCGGCAATGCGGGTCAGGGCGTCCCGGTTGTCGGTCAGGAGAAAGGGTAGTGCCGTTTCCGGCCAGACGATGATGTCCGGCCGCTTGCCACCATCCTTGGGTGGCGCCGCCGACAACGCCAGATGCTTCTCGAAGATCGCGGTGCGATCGCCGTCGCTGTCCTGCTTGGCCTCCTGGTCGATATCGGGCTGGATGACGCGCACAACCGGCGCCTTTGCATCTGCACGGAAGGCAGGCTCCGGCTGGCTCAGCGCGTAGTAGCCGTAGCCGAGATGGGCAGCGAACAGGAGGGCCGCGAGTGTAATGCCGGGGATGGCGCCGTTGCGGGTGCCTAACAGCGCCGGCGCCGCAAATACGAAGACGGACAGCACCGTCACCCCCAGCATGCCGATCATGTGGGCCGACTGCATCATCAGCGGCGTCGGCATCATGCCATAGCCGATGGCATTCCAGGGAAAGCCGGTGAAGACGAAACTGCGCAGCCATTCGATAAAACCGAATGCGAAGGCCAGTGCTGCGATCCGTCCCAGACCGTCGGACCATACGAGCCTCGCCAGCGCGGCGGCGAGCCCGTAGAAGATCGCGAGAAATGCCGGCAGGCCGAGGATCGCCAGAGGCAGGGCCCACGCGAACTGCTCCGCATCGATCATCAGCGCATGGCCTAGCCACCACAGGCCGGCGACGAAATAGCCGAAACCGAACAGCCAGCCGGTAACGAAAGCTGGCCATAGACGGCGGAGGATGCCGCTGCCTGGAGCGGCAGTGGCGCCGTCAAGCAGCCAGACAAGCAGGGTGAAGGAGACGAACATCGCGGCAAAGAAGCCGAAGGGCGGGAGCGCCAGCACGCCGATAGCGCCGGCACCCATGGCAAGCAGGGCACGCCTGAAACCCCAGACCAGAATGACCCTGTCCGCAAGCCATTCCATGCACGCTCTCCCTTGAAACACCACGAATCAAACCCGTTGCGCAGTGTTTCAAAAAAGGCGCGGTTTGTCCCTTGAAGGCTTAGAGCAGCGGCCCTAGCCGGCTGCGTTGCGATTGACGGCACCGCCATCGGATGGCCCGTCGACAGCCGGATGGTCTTTGTCATTACCGGATGCCTCCACTTCACCCTTGACGGGGCGACGACGGACCGGATGGCGCTTGCGGGTGATGCGGACGCGCTTGATGCGGCGCGGATCAGCCTCGAGGATCTGGAACTCGAACCCGGGAAGCCCCTGGACAAGCTCTCCGCGAACCGGAATGCGACCGAGCGCCGAAAAGATAAGGCCACCCAGCGTATCGACGTCGTCGACTTCCTCGCTGACATCGAAGTCTGAGCCGATAGCCCGGGCGATATCTTCGAGTTCAACGCGGGCATCGGCGACGAAGACGTCTTCCGATACCTGCTTGAACATGACCTCTTCGTCGTCGTGCTCGTCGTCGATATCGCCAACGACCATCTCGACGATGTCCTCATGCGAGGCGAGGCCGTCGGTTCCACCATATTCGTCGATGACCAACGCCATCTGGGTGCGGTTGACCTGCATGCGCCGAAGCAGGTCGGAGGCCAGCATCGACGGCGGCACGAACAGGATCTTCCTGATGATGCCGGCTTCGGCAACGGTCTTGCGAAGATCGACCCGGGCGAGATCGAAGTTCGGCTTGGCGGAACGCGGTGCCTTTTCGGCCTTCTCGGCAGCAACAGCGGCGACCTGCGGATCGATTGCCGCAGCCTTGGCGCCGACCCGGCGCTTGTTGCGCGCCTGCTTGGCCACATAGGAAAGCAGGTCTCGGATGTGCACCATACCGCGCGGATCGTCGAGCGTATCGCAATAGACGGGCATGCGCGAACGTCCGCTTTCCTCGAACAGGATCATCAGTTCCCCGATGGTCAGGCTCTGGTCGACCGCCTCGATATCGGCACGCGGCACCATGACGTCGGCCACACGCACCTCCCGGAAGCGCAGGATATTGTGCAGCATCGCCCGTTCGTCGGCCGAAAAACCGTCATCATCGGTGCCGTTCACCATCAGGGCGTCGGTGAGGTCCTCGCGCAGGCGCGAGCCCTGGGCCGGACGCAGCACGCGCGCCGCTCGGCTCCAGAAGGTGGATTGGGATCTGTGCCCCGCCCTGCCGTTGCTACTCGCCGCCTCTTCGGAGGCTGCGTCCTGCTCTTTGGCGTCAGTGGCCGGTTTTGCTGTAAAGTCGCTCATGGTTCCAATCAGATCGGGTCTTGACCCGCATAGGGATCTGATAGGCCAAGTCTCGCCAAAATACGAGTCTCAAGGCCTTCCATCAGTTCGGCGTCTTCATCATTCATATGGTCGTAGCCAAACAGATGCAACAATCCATGCACCATCAGATGGGTGAGATGCTCGTCGACACCCTTGTCGAGATCAACCGCCTCGCGCTCCACCGTCTCGCGAGCGATGATGATATCGCCCAGCATGGGGCCTGGCATGCCGCCGGGAGCAAGCGGAAAAGCAGGGAACGACAGGACATTGGTCGGCTTGTCCTGCTGCCGCCATTCGGCGTTGATCGCCCGGATTGAGGCATCGTCGGTGAAAACCAGCGAGAGTTCGGGCTCCATCGATGGAAAAGGCTGATGGACCTCCGTCTGCAGAAAATCTGCGGCATCGCCAAGCACGCGCTCGGCCATCGCCTGAAGTGTTTCCTCGGAGGGCCAGCGGCCCTCCTCGATGCTGATCTGTATGTCCAGTCGGGTCATGGCGTCATGCCGGCATCAGCTCTGCCGATCGGCCTCTTCGCTTTCGGGCGTCGCGTACATCGTATCGTAGGCGCGCACGATGCGGCCGACGAGCGGATGGCGGACGATGTCGGTATCCTTGAAGCGGATCACCGAAATGCCCTCGACGCCGGTCAACAGCTGCAAAGCCTCGACGAGCCCGGATTTGACGCCGCGCGGCAGATCGATCTGGCTCGGGTCGCCGGTGACGATCATCCGCGAGTTTTCGCCGAGACGGGTAAGGAACATCTTCATCTGCATCGAGGTCGTATTCTGCGCCTCGTCGAGGATGACGGCGGAGTTGGCCAGCGTACGGCCGCGCATGAAGGCGAGCGGCGCGATTTCGATGACACCGGCGATAATGGCCCTCTCGACCTTGTCGCCTGGCATCATGTCGTAAAGCGCGTCATAGAGCGGCCGCAGATAGGGATCGACCTTCTCTTTCATGTCGCCGGGCAGGAAGCCCAGTCGTTCGCCAGCTTCCACAGCCGGGCGCGACAGGATGATCTTTTCGACCGCGCCCCGTTCCAGCAGCTGGCAGGCCTGGGCCACGGCAAGATAGGTCTTGCCGGTACCAGCAGGGCCGCAGCCGAAGACAAGTTCCGAGCGCTCGAGTGCACGGAGATAAGCATCCTGCGTCGGCGTGCGCGCGACGATGGTCTTCTTGCGGGTCGAAACCTGGGCCATGGTCAGCTTGGCCTTGCGCTCCATGGTCGGCAGGATCAGCTGGTCATCGGCCGCCAGCGCCATGCGGATGGCGCCCTCGACATCGGACGGCTCGACGCTGCCACCCTTCTGCAATTTTTCGTAGAGGTAATCGAGGGTGCGCCGGGCCTGATTGGTGGCCAGCACATCGCCGGTGATGACGACGGAGTTGCCGCGAGCGCGGACGTTGATCTTCAGCCGCTCCTCGAGCAGCTTCAGGTTCTGTTCGAACTGACCGAACAGCTCGCTGGCGAACCTGTTGTTTTCGAAAGTCAGAACGAAGTGATTGGCGTCGGTCGCGGCAGGGGACTGGCGCGGAGTAGAGGAAACCAATTCTTGTGCGTTCAAGCGGTCAAGCTCCTTTGCCAATCTCGGACCTACACCTGCTCTGCAAAGAGACTGTTGGTGCTTGTCCCGGTGATTCGTACATTGATAATGTCACCGATTTGCGATGCCTTTGCATCAACATTCACGGATTGCAGCCACGGAGAGCGACCTATCAACTGTCCTGGCATGCGACCGGGCTTTTCGAGCAACACATCGACCACGCGGCCGACGCAGGCTTCGGCAAATTCCTGCTGCTGGCGCATGAGAAGCGCTTGCAACCGTTCCAGCCGTTCAGCCTTGATCCCTTCGGGCACCTGATCCTTCAAGTCCGCGCCGGGGGTGCCGGGACGCGTCGAATATTTGAACGAGTAGGCCTGTGCATAGCGCACGGCCTTGACGAGGGTGAGCGTATCCTCAAAATCCTTGTCTGTCTCCCCCGGAAAGCCGACGATGAAATCTCCGGACAGCGCGATATCCGGGCGCGCGGCCCGGATGCGCTCGACCAGGGCCAGGTAGTCGGCCGTACTGTGGCGGCGGTTCATCGCTTTTAGGATGCGGTTGGAACCGGCCTGCACCGGCAGATGCAGATAGGGCATCAGCATGCGGAGGTCGCGGTGGGCATTGATCAGCCTGTCATCCATGTCGCGCGGATGGCTTGTGGTATAGCGCAGCCGCGCCAGACCCGGAATGTCGGCAAGCCGATATAGCAGGTCGCCAAGGCTCCACTCCTCGCCATCCGGTCCCTTGCCGTGCCAGGCGTTGACGTTCTGGCCAAGCAGCGTCACTTCGCGCACGCCGCCGGCGACCAGCTTCTCCGCCTCGTCGATGATCTGCGACACTGGCCGGGAAACTTCGGAACCGCGTGTGTAAGGCACGACACAGAAGGTGCAAAACTTGTCGCAGCCCTCCTGCACCGTGAGGAAGGCCGTGACGCCGCGGGCACGGATCTTCGCGCTTTCGGCCATCGGCAGATGCAGGAACTTGTCTTCGATGGCGTATTCCGTATCGACGACGCGCTGGCCTTGCTTGGCGCGACGCAGCGCCTCCGGCAGGCGATGATAGGTCTGCGGGCCGATAACGACATCGACGGCCGGCGCCCGGCGCAGGATTTCCTCACCTTCGGCCTGGGCGACGCAGCCGGTGACGCCGATCATCATCTCGCGACCGTCTGCGGCCTTGCGCTTTTTCATGTCGCGCAGCCGGCCAAGGGCAGAATAGACCTTTTCGGCCGCCTTCTCGCGGATATGGCAGGTGTTGAGGAGGACGAGGTCGGCCTCTTCCATATCGTCGGTCTGCTCGTAGCCGTCCTTGGCCAGCGCGTCGCTCATCCGCGTGGAGTCGTAGACGTTCATCTGGCAGCCGTAGGTCTTGATGAAGACCTTGCGGCTGTTGTTGCCATCACGGGTTTCCGGGGCGATCAGAAGGGCGCTGTCCTGGGTCATGGCGGCTATCTAGTGGTTTTTTGACGGTGTGAAAAGACAATCTTGAGTATCAGGTCTTGTGGCGACCGAGCAGCAGGCCCGAAAGCAGGGCACGAATGCGCTCGGTGACTTCCGCTGCGACCTGCTTGCGGTTGCTGTCGGCGCGATAATCGACCGTCTCGCCGAAATGCACGTCGACATCGATTGCGCCGCAGGCAAGCACGCCCTTCAGCGACGGCAGCATCTCGATGTCTCCCGGCCATGTGGCAACGGGCCGGTGATAACGCCCCATCGGCATGCCGTGGATGCCTGTATAAGCGACCGCGACCGGCTGGACGTGCACCACGCCTTCGGGTGCGGCCGGAAGAGCAGCCGCCGCCGCCCCGAACAGCGAGGACTTCACCTCCAGCAGGCGGTTGCCGTCCGACGTTGTGCCTTCCGGAAACAGAACGACGATCTCGCCGCCGGCCATGCGCTCGGCAATCTCGTTCACCTGTTCGCCCGTCTTGCGCTTCTGCTCTCGGACAACGAACACCGTCTTTTGCAAGCGCGCGAAAAGCCCAAAGATAGGCCAGCCGCGCACCTCGATCTTCGCAATGAAGGCAACATCGGCCACCGCCGACAGCACCAGGATATCCAGCCAGGACGAATGGTTCGATGCCAGCATCAACGGCCTTCGACGATCCGGCGCGCCGTGAACGCGGATGTGTAGCCCGAAGGCATAGCAGACGAGGCGGTGCCAGAGGCGCGGCAGGTAGCGACGCAGCCTCCAGTCAAAATAGAGGCAGACACATTGCAGCGGCAGCAGGAAAACGCTGGCGACCAGCACAAGAAATCCACCGAAAACAAGGCGCAAGCGGTGGATCAAGGCCGTGCCTCATAAAGTGTTTTGGGGTGCGTACCTACCACCGCCTCCCCCATAATACCCTTACCGCAAAGCTGCGGTTTCCGAATGCAGAAGCTTCGTCCGGCCCTGTCGCAGACATCAGGCACTCAGTGCTCGTCCTTCTTGATCGGCACCCCATAGAGCTCCAGCCGGTGGCCGACAAGGCGGAAGCCGTGCTCGCGGGCGATACGTTCCTGCAGAGCCTCGATTTCCGGCGAATGGAACTCGACGACGTCGCCGGTTTTCAGGTCGATCAGGTGGTCGTGGTGCTCTTCCGGAACCGTCTCGTAGCGCGAACGCCCGTCGCGAAAATCATGGCGGGTAATAATGCCGGCGTCCTCGAACAGCTTTACCGTGCGGTAGACCGTGGAGATGGAGATTTTCGAATCGATCTTCACCGAGCGGCGATGCAGTTCCTCGACATCGGGGTGATCCTCGGCATCTGCAATGATTCGAGCGATGACGCGCCGCTGCTCGGTCATGCGCATGCCGCGTTCGGCACAGAGCTCCTCGAGCGATTTGGCAATATCTGTCATCGATGTCGTCTTCTGGCCCGTGGATCCGACCCTAGGGACTAGCGAAGATCGCGGCGCATGACAAGCGCCGTCGATTTTGTACCGGATGCATCCGTGTAATAGGCCTTGCGCTCGCCAACCGTGGCGAAGCCCAGCTTGCGGTAGAGCCCGACTGCCGCAACATTGCCGGCATCGACCTCCAGAAACATGCTTTCCCCGCCGCGCCGGTGCGCCTCGCGCATCGCTGCCTGCATCAACCGCCAGCCTAGACCGGCGCGACCGAGCTTCGGCTGCACCGCAACCGTGAGGATCTCCGCCTCGTCGGCGACATGGCGAGCGAGCACGAAACCGCAAAGCGCCGGCTTGCCGTTGGTCTGGCGGGCAACAAAGCCGAACACCGGCTCCTGCGACAGCAGGCTGTGGAATTCGCCTGTGCCCCAGGCTTTCGGAAAGCGGGCGCTGTGCAGCGCGGATACGTCGGCGCAGTCGCGCGAGACCATGGCGACGATCTCGTAATCGGGCTTACTTCTAAGGAATGACGGCAGCATCGCCTATTGCCTCGCGACGGCGAAGCCGAGCTGCGGCTTGGCATCGGGGCCGCGCAGATAAAGCGGCTTCGGCTTCTCGCCGACAAGCATTTTTGCACCGAGCCGCGCAACATCCGAGATCGGAAAGGCATTGCCAGCCGCGTCTGCCGGCACATCCTCCGCCGTGGAGCTCAAAAGCGGCACGGCCGAGCCGGCCAACAGGCCATCGAACTCGGCGGCCAGCGCTCGAGCATCCTCCACAAGCACCGCCGCAGACTCGCTAAGAGGCATTCCGTCGACGCCGAATGTTTGCAGGTAGACTTCGCCCCGCTTGGCGTCCATTGCCACCAGCATCGGCCGGCCCGCAGCCTTCGGGCGATGGGCGGCCGCGATCACCTCGAGTGTCGTGACGCCGACAGCCGGGATGCCGAGCGCAAGGGCAAAACCACGGGCGGCAGCGACGCCGACCCGGATGCCGGTGAAGGAGCCGGGACCGACGGTCACGGCGATCCGCTCGACTGCATCGAGCTTCAGGCCAGCCTTGTCGAGCACACGATCGACCAGTGCGATGAGATGTTCGGCATGGCCCTTGCCGATGGTTTCGGTAATTTCGGCGAACACGCGGTCGCCGTCGCTGTCATAGACGGCGGCGGCGCAATCCGTGCCTGCGGTATCCAGCGCCAGTACGATCATTTTCGACGTTTCCGGAAAATCCCGATCAGACCGCCTCGACTTCCAGCACTTCGGGCACGAAATGGCGGAGGAGGTTCTGGACGCCGTGCTTCAGCGTGGCGGTGGACGAAGGGCAGCCTGCGCATGAGCCTTTCATGTTGAGAAAGACGGTGCCATCCCGGAAGCCGCGGAAAGTGATGTCGCCGCCATCCTGGGCGACGGCCGGACGGACACGGGTCTCCAGCAGTTCCTTTATCGTCAAGACGATGGACTCATCGCCCTCGGCGAAGAATTCGCCATCGGCATCCGTGACTTCCGACAATGCCGAGGAAGTGCCCATGACGGGCTTGCCGGACATGAAATGCTCCATGATCGAGCCTAGGATGGCTGGCTTCAGATGCTGCCATTCCTGATCGTCCTTGGAGACGCTGATGAAATCATAGCCGAAATAGACGCCGGTGACTCCGGGCACGGTGAACAGGCGGGCCGCGAGTGGCGAAACCTGCGCGTCGGCTGCGCTGCGGAACTCGGCCGTACCATTTTCCATGACAACCTTGCCAGGCAGGAATTTCAGCGTTGAGGGGTTCGGCGTGGACTCGGTCTGAATGAACATCGTCATCTCCATGACGGCGGCATGAGCCTGTCCGTCGTTTAGAACTCTTCAAAAGAAAATAGGCCTTTTCGGCCAACCAATCAAGACCGCCACACTCAACAAATCGGCAACGGGATCAGCAAAGAGCGTCGATTTCCTCGTTTGTCAGCGAATCCGGCAGCACCGTGACCGGGATCGGGAAGGCTGCGGAGCGACCGGCGACGGACGATACCAGCGGCCCCGGACCTTCCTTGTTCGATCCCGCTGCCAGAACAAGAATAGCGACGTCGCGGTCCTCGTCGATCACTGCATTCAGCTGTTCCGCAACATCGCCCTCGCGGATGACCGTTTCGGGCTCGATGCCGATGGTCTCCCGCACAAGCTGGGCAGCCTTGGCGACAACAGCCTCGGCCTCCTCACGCGCTTCTGCGCGCATGATTTCCTCGACCCCCAGCCATTGCTGGAAATCACCATCGGGAATAACGTAAAGCAGCAGCAGACCGCCATTGGAATTCTTCGCCCGCCGGCCGGCATAGTGCACGGCACGCTGGCATTCGGGAGTGCCGTCGATCACCGCCATGAACTTGCGGCGATGGCCTTCTAGCCGTGAAAGTCGCTGTGATACCATGCCCGGACTCTGACACGTGATGGCCGATTTTTGCAAGCCCCCGTCTTCTCCTTCTCCCCAGCAGGGAGAAGGAGATTGGACACGTGACCTAGGAGATGAAGCCGACGATATCGCGGACCTGCTGCATGGTGACTTCGGCACGGGCACGGGCCCTTGCTCCACCATCGCGCAGGACGGCATCGATATGACCGGGGTCGGCCATCAGCCGGCGCATTTCGCCGGTGATAGGCGCCAGGGTAGCAACCGCAACATCGACCAGCGCCGGCTTGAAAACCGAGAACTGCTGGCCGCCGAATTCGGCAAGGACCTCCGCCTTGGTCTTGTCGGCAAGTGCTGCGTAGATGCCGACGAGATTGTCGGCTTCCGGGCGCCCGGCAAGTCCGGCGATCTCGCTCGGCAAGCCATCCGGATCGGTCTTCGCCTTGCGGATCTTCTTGGAGATGGTCTCCTCGTCGTCCATCAGGTTGATGCGCGACAGGTCCGATGGATCCGACTTCGACATCTTCTTGGAGCCATCCTTCAGCGACATGACACGCGGCGCAGGGCCATCGATCAGCGGTTCCACCAGCGGGAAGAAGGCATGCACCGGCTGTTCGCCAACGACGATATCAAGCCCGGTGCCAGCGCGGCGGATGTGCTCGGCGTAGTCGATGTTGAACTTCATGGCGATGTCGCGGGCAAGCTCCAGATGCTGCTTCTGGTCATCGCCGACGGGCACATGCGTGCCGCGATAGACGAGAATATCGGCCGCCATCAGGCTTGGATAGGCGTAGAGCCCGAGCGAGGCATTTTCACGATCCTTGCCAGCCTTGTCCTTGAACTGCGTCATGCGGTTCATCCAGCCGATGCGGGCAACGCAATTGAAGATCCAGGCGAGTTCGGCGTGCTGGGGCACGGACGACTGAGCGAAGACGATATGCTTTTCGGGGTCGATGCCGGCAGCGAGGAAAGCTGCGGTAATCGAGCGGATCTGGCCGGGCATGTCGTCGTGGACGAGCTGCGCGGTCAATGCGTGCATGTCGACGACGCAGTAGATGCAGTCGTTGTTGTCCTGCAGAGCCACGAATTTCTTGATGGCGCCGAGATAATTACCGAGATGCAGGTTGCCGGTCGGCTGGACGCCGGAAAATACGAGTTTCTTGAATTCGGTCATGTCGTCCTCAATAGGCTTGTGGAAGGCCCCAGGGCTTTTCCGCCCATGTTGCAACATCGCGGCTTATGCACGGCGATAACCTGCCGAGCAAGAGGGATCTCAGGCAGAATGCTCGATCAGATCCCAGCGATTGCCATAGGGATCAGCAAACACCGCGACCGTGCCATAGATTTCGCGCCGGGGCGCCTCCAGGAAGGCGACGCCACGGACCACCATGACTGCATGATCGCGGGCGAAATCGCTGGTCTTCAGGAAAAAGCCGACGCGGCCGCCGGTCTGGTTGCCGATTGCCGCACGCTGATCTTCGCCCTCCGCCCTCGCCAGCAGCAACGCCGCCCCATCCGTCCCCGGAGGCCGCACCACGACCCAGCGCTTGCCATCGTCCTGGACCTCATCCTGCTGGCAATCAAATCCAAGCGCGTCGCAGTAAAATGCCTTTGCAGCATCGTAGTCGTCGACGACGAGCGTGACGAGGAAGACGGATCGGTCGGACATGTCGGGCTCTCAATTATCTGGGCGATGGTGTCGTGGGTTACTTAGGGCGGACGCCCACCGTCGAGTTAGGCAAAGGTCGTCGGCATATCGACAGCAACCATACTTTACGGGCGTTGTCGGCGGAACTAAAGGAAGCATATGCCGAACATTCAAATCGATCGCGTCCATATTTCGGATGCTGAAGACCTCATCGAGGCAAACAGGAAGAGCAGAGCTTTTCATGCGCCCTGGATTGCTCCATTCACGGATATGGATGGCTTCGACGCGTGGTACGCCAGGACGATAACCGGACCCAACCTCGACTTCGTCGCACGCGAGCGAGCAAGCGGTTCCATCGTCGGCGTGGTGAATATCAGCGAGATTGTTTGGGGCGCGTTCCGAAGCGGATACCTCAGCTATTACGGCATTTCCGGGCTTTCGCGGAAAGGCTTTATGACCGAGGCGGTCGATAGCGTCTGCAAACACACTTTCGCCGAAATTGGTTTGCATCGGCTGGAAGCAAACATCCAGCCGGATAATGTTGCGTCACTGGCCCTGGTGCGGCGAGCCGGATTTCAGCGCGAAGGCTTTTCCGAAAGATACCTCAAGATCGCCGGCGAATGGCGCGACCATGAGCGGTGGGCGAGGCTATCCAGCTAGAGGGCACCGCACCATTGCAGTGCGGCGCCCCGCGTTTGCCTTAGCCAGCAGACACGCCGTCGAGGGCCCTGAGGACATCTTCGGTAAGCTGAAGGTCGGCAGCAGCCAGATTTTCCTTGAGATGCCCGACGGACGAGGTGCCTGGAATGAGCAGGATATTGGGAGAGCGGCGGAGGAGCCAGGCAAGGGCAACCTGCATCGGCGTCGCACCAAGGCTCGCAGCGACGCTGTCGAGAGCCGAGGACTGCAGCGGGCTGAAACCACCAAGCGGAAAGAACGGCACATAGGCGATGCCATCGCGGGCGAGATCGTCGATCAGCGCGTCGTCGCTGCGATTGGCAAGATTGTACATGTTCTGGATGCAGACGATGTCGGCGATACGCCGGCCTTCGGCAATCTGCGTCGGGGTGGCATTGCTGAGCCCTATGTGGCGTACGAGGCCCTGGCGCTGCAGGTCGGCCAATACGGTCATGGGCGCCTCGAGCGAGCCTTCGGCCGGCCCATGGGCGCTGAACATCAGGCGCAGGTTGACGACATCGAGCACATCGAGGCCGAGGTTGCGCAGATTGTCGTGAACGGCCTCAGTCAACTCGGCGGCAGAGAAGGCCGGGTTCCACGATGCGTCCGGGCCACGCTTGGCACCGATCTTGGTGACGATCACCAGATCGTCGGCATAGGGGTGAAGCGCCTCGCGGATCAATTGGTTGGTGATATGCGGACCGTAGAAGTCGCTGGTGTCGATGTGATCGACCCCGGCCTCGACAGCGGCGCGGAGCACAGCGATGGCGGCGTCGCGATCACGGGGCGGCCCGAAAACGCCGGGTCCGGCAAGCTGCATGGCGCCGTAGCCCATGCGTTTGACGCTGTGACTGCCGAGGGTGAATGTGTCTGGCTGATGGGTAGCGGACATGGCTTTCTCCTGTGAAGCAGGAGGTAGAAATAGGGCTCGCTACCCCATCTGGAAATAACCGCAATCCGCACAGGCTGTGCGGCACCGTGAACAATGACAGCGCCCGCCTGCATGGCATCATGGATTACCGAGCGCTGCACGAAAGCGGGAACATCAGCGTATCTGCAGGCTCACCCAATAGAGCATCAGCATGCTAAGGAGTGTCAGCGAGACCTGTTTAAACCGTCTTACCCTTTTTGTGCGGACACCTGTCCAATCGTACTGCATCAAGCAGCCCTCTCCTTATCGCGTCCTCAGCAATCATTGCCATGGAGCGCGGCAGCAGCGAGCCGCATCCTCGCCTGAGCTTGGTATATTACGAAACTTGCGTATAGCATTTGTACCGCTTTCAGCTTCGCAACGCCTAGGAAGACCGAGATGGGGCGGCACGTTTACGCACGACCATCATCAGGTTTTCCTTGGGACGCAGCGTGACTTTCATGATGGCCTTCTTATCTGCCGCACCATGATTGCCGAGCCTCACCGCTGGCAAGAGTACAGCGAGGATAGCGACGGCCTCCATGACGGCGAAAGCATTGCCGATACAGACCCGTGGCCCTGCCCCGAACGGCATGTAGGCGTAGCGGTGGCGGGCCTTGGCGGCATCCGGGGCAAACCGGGCGGGATCGAATGTCTCGGGATCGGACCAGAGCGACGGATGACGATGGAGTGCGTAGATCGGCACGTAGATATCCGCGCCTGCCGGGATCCTGAATTCGCCCAGTGCGAACTCACGCACGGCCGTCCGGGTGATGATGGGGGCCGGCGGATAGAGCCGCATGGCCTCCGAGAAGACTTGCCTGGTGTAGCCGAGCCTCGCGACGTGTTCCGGGCGCAGCGGGCCTCCCCCGGTCACCGTTGCGATTTCCGCGAGGACAGCGGCTTCATGTTCGGGGTGCTTTGCCAGGAGATGGAGTGTCCAGGCAAGGCCCAGCGCCGTCGTCTCGTGTCCGGCCGTGATGAAGGTCATGAGGTTATCGACGATTTCGCCGTCGCTCATGCTACGGCCGCTCTCCGGATCGGAGGCGGAGAGCAGCATCGATACGAGGTCGTAACGGGCATCGGGCGCAACCCGGCGCTCGGCGATGACCCTGGCGAGGCTTGAGCGAAGAAACGCCACTGCCTCCCGCGCCTTGCCGCGACCGGGAAAGGGAACCCATTCCGGAGCGCCGAGCATGGCGAGTGCGAATGTCCAACCGCTCGGTTTCAGGTAGTCGGTGATCCCTTGCTCGACCCGCGCCACATCGATTCCATGGCCGCCCGACATCATGGTCTCGACGATGATGTCGAAGGTGGTGCGCATCATTTCGTGGCCGATATCAACGGTGCTGCCCTCGGCTGCCAGAAGCCGGTCCCGGGTGGTTTCCGCCGCTGCGATCATGGCGGGTTGCAGTTCGACGAGCCGATCATGGCGAAATGCGCCGGCGACTGCCTGTCGCTGCCATTTCCAGTGCGACCCATCGGCGGTGAGAAGCCCTTCGCCGAGGGCCGGACCCAGCGCCCTGCGCACATTCTCGCCCTTGCTCAGCGCATCCGCATTGCCAACGAGAGCTTCGTGAATAAGGACGGGATCGGTGAGATAGACGTGGGTCTTGCCGGCGCGCTTGGCGAAAACCACGCGTTCCGTGAACACTTGCGGGGGCAAGGCCTGCAGCGGATTTCTGATCACCGCGACAATTGCTGCGGCGGTGGACCGGCGGGGAATAAACGGCAAGTTGGACGATGAGGGCACTGCGGTTGCGGCTTGCATGTCTGGCTCCTTGTTCGAACGCAGAAACTGCGGTAGCGTCTGCCTAAGGTGATTACCTTAAAGAGAAATAAGGTGAATACCTTATATTTGCAAGGGGCGGATATGGTCGATGGTGATTTGCCGGCAGGAAAGTCGAAGAAACGCATGCCCACGCGCGACAGGATCCTGGTAGCAGCGCTTTCACTGTTCAATGAAAAGAGCCCCGGTCGTGTGACTACAGCCGAGATTGCCGGCATGGTCGGGATCAACGAGGGAAACCTCTATTACCACTTCCGCACCAAAGAATCGCTGATCACCAGCCTGTTTTCAGGGTTCGAGACGGCGGCGGCCGGCTTTGTCGCAAGCGCGCACTCCGCTCCTGCCAACGATCCGGCGAGCTATCCCGGCCTTCTGCGCCAGTGGTTTTCGCTCGTTTGGGACTATCGCTTCCTGTTTCGCGACCTTGTCGACCTGCTTGCGGTTGCTCCATCGCTCGCCGAGGCGATCCGGAGTGTCAGCACGCTGATGGGCCACGCGCTGGACGAAATCCTCAAGCGTATGGAAAGCGAGGCCCTGATCAACGTACCAGCCGACGACAGGGCGCCTCTGCTGGCAAATGTGTGGATCGTCGCCACCTACTGGGCCGTGTATCTCAACCTGCAGCAGCGGGTATCGGCGCTCGGAGAGGAGCACCTGGACTGGGGTATTAACCAGGTATCCGCGCTTTTCCGTCCTTATCTCAGCCCCGCCGCAAGGCAGGCATTCGAAGAAATCCGCGAGACACCCCTGTCGCCCCAGGCAGTCGTCACGCTGTTGGCCCCTCATCCTTTGCCACCGGCTTGCGATTGAGGTTTCGACGGATCATGCCAAGATTTGCGCCGCCGATAAGGAATGCGGTCGCGAAATAGACGACCATCGAAATGGCGATCAACAAGCCGAGAGTGCCGAGCTTGGTCGGCAGCGATGCACTGGACGCCAGTTCGGGTGCCCAGCGCTGCTTCAGATAAAAGATGACGGCACCCATGACGCAGGCGGCCACGACCAGCAGCGCTGCACGGCGGGCCAGCGCCCATTCCCACACGAGGTGGCCGCGACGCAGGAGCGTGCCAAACAGCAGTACCGTGCTGATCCAGCCTGCCGTCGCCTCGGCCACAGCAATGCCGGGAGCGCCCATATGCGGGAATAGGGTCAGCGCGGTGGCGCAATTGACAGCGACGGCGACAGCGGAAAAGCGCATCGGCGTTTTCGTATCCTCGCGGGCGTAAAAGCCCGGCTGCAGCGCCTTGATCATGACGAAGGCAGGCAGGCCGATGCCGTAGATGGCAAGGATAGCGCCGACGACCGCGGTGTTCTGCGCGTGGAAAGCGCCCCGCTCGTAGAGCAGCCGGATGATCTCGTCGGAGAGGATCCACAACGCGAAGGCGGCGGGAATGGTCATAAACAGCACGAATTCGATCGAGCGGTTCTGCAGGTTGCCCGCCTCGCGCAGGTTGCCGCCCTTCAGCGAACGCGCAAGTTCCGGCAGCAGCACGACGCCAACTGCGACGCCGACGACACCGAGCGGCAGCTGGTAGATCCGGTCGGCATATTGCAGGGCGGCAATGGCGCCTTCCTGGCTGGAGGCGATGGCCTGGCCGATCATCTGGTTGATCTGGGTGATGCCGCCAGTAATCGCGGCAGGAACTGCCAGAATGAGCAGCCGCTTGACGTTAGGCGTAATTTTCGGAAAGCGAATACCGATCGAGATGCCGGCATGCAGCACGCCAAAATAGACGACAGCCAGCTGCAGGATGCCGGCGACCAGCACACCCCAGGACATGTACCAGGCAGTCGAAAGCGGTGGCGCGCCGACATAGAGCGCGTAGAGCAGCGCGCCGATCATCACCACGTTGAGGAAAACCGGCGCGATGGCGGCAGCGAAGAAATGATGGAGCGAATTCAGCATGCCGCTCATCATTGCCGTCAGCGACATGCACATCAGATAGGGAAACATAACCGCCGCCATGCGCACCGTGATCGACATCTTGTCGGCGTCGTCGGCAAAGCCCGGCGCAATGACAAATCGAACCAGCAGCGGCATGCAGAGTTCCATCACCACCGTGATCAGGAACAGCACGGAAAACAGCACGCCGAAGACTTCCTCGGAAAAGCGCTTTGCACCGTCGATGCCGTTCGCCTCGATCTCCTTGGCAAACAGCGGCACGAAGGCAGCATTGAAAGCGCCCTCGGCAAAAAGCCGGCGAAACAGATTGGGAAATCGGAAGGCGGCGTAGAAGACGTCGGCCATCGGCCCGGTACCGAGCGCTGCCGCCATCAGCGTTTCGCGGGCGAAACCGAACATGCGGCTGCCGAGCGTCGCGCCACCGACGGTCGCAAATTTACGTACGAGACTCATGCTGCGGAACCGGCCTTTTCTTCATGATCGTCGAGCGGCGTCTCCGAGGGGGCGATAATGCCCGACGGCATGCGCTGGCGCAGCTCGTCCTCCTCGCCAGCCATCACAGCCTTCAGCCGGGCGATGATGTTGCCGCGCTTGTTCTCGTTGGAAATCTTCTGGCCGACGAGATCGGTAACGTAGAACGTATCGATGACCTTTTCACCGAAGGTCGTGATGCGGGCCGACTGGATGTCCAGCGACAGATCGGAAAGTACCGCCGTCACCTCCGACAAAAGTCCGGTCCGGTCGAGACCCTCGACCTCGACGACGGTGAACTTGTTCGACAGGCTGTTGGAGATCGTTGCCGACGGCGAGACGACGAACGCCTTGCTCTTGCGCTTGAGCTTGGTGCGATTGGCGATCACTTCGGGAAGAAGCTTGCGACCGGACAAAACGTCCTCGATCATCTTGCCGATGGTGGCCGCACGACGCAGCTCGTCGGCATCGTCCGGAAACTCGCGACTGACATGGATCGTGTCGAGCGCGCGGCCGTCAGCTGTGGTGAAAATCTGCGCGTTGACGATGTTGGCACCGGACGCCGCACAGGCACCGGCAATCACCGCCAGCAGGCGCGGATGGTCGGGCGACAGGACCGTGATCTCGGTAATGGCGTGGAAACTATCTGTCCGGACCATGGTCGCCAGCACCTGTCCGGCCTTGTCTGTCTGGCGAATGAACCCGGTATGGCGGATCTGGTCTTCCAGCGAGACGGACAGCAGATAGGGTTGGTAGTGTAGCTTGACGTAGGCTTCGCGGTCGTGCTCGCTCCAGTCGGACAGCGCATTGAACAAGGCCTCGGCAGCGTATTTGGCGCGTTCGTTTCGCGACACTTCCGAAAAGCCGCCAGCCAGGAGCAGCTCTGTCTCGTAGTAGAGCGTGCGCAGCAGCTGGCCCTTCCAGCCGTTCCAGACCCCGGGGCCAACGGCGCGGATGTCGCAGACGGTCAGGATGACCAGCATCTTCAACCGCTCGAGCGACTGCACACGGTCGGCAAAATCGATGATCGTCTTGCGGTCGTTGAGGTCGCGGGTCTGGGCTACCATCGACATCGTCAGATGTTCCTCGATCAGCCAGACGACGAGTTCGGTCTGCTTCGGCGACAGGCCGAAGCGCGCCGCCAGTTTGCGGGCGACCCTTGCGCCGGCAATCGAGTGATCCTCGAGCCGACCCTTGGCGACATCGTGCAGCAGCACGGCGACGTAGAGGGCCTCGCGATCCTCTACGTGGGGCATCAGCTTGTTGACGAGCGGATGAATTTCCTCGGCCTTGCCCTTGTCGATCTCCGACAGGATGGCGACGGCGCGGATCAGGTGCTCGTCGACCGTATAGTGGTGATACATGCTGAACTGCATCATCGCGACGATCTTGCCGAACTCGGGAATGAAGCGGCCGAGCACGCCGGCCTCGTTCATCCGGCGCAGGATCAGCGCCGGATCGCGGGGCGAGGTCAGGATCGACAGGAACAGCCGGTTGGCTTCCTCGTCCTCGCGCAGCCGGATATCGATCAGCGACAGCGAGCGCGTCACCAGCTTCAGCGCATCGGGGTGGAATTCCAGGTTGTTGATGTCAGCGACATGGAACAGTCGGATCAGGCTGACAGGATCACGCTTGAAAACATCGGGATTAGCAAGCGCGATGCGGCCCCGATCCTCCACGAACTCGATAGAGCCGGCGATCTTGCGCGAGCGGTGAGTGAAGCGGCTGAGCACGCCGGACAGCCCCGGGGTCGCCTTGGCCTGCTCGTCCTCCAGTGCGGCGCAGAGGATGCGCGTGAGGTCGCCGACATCCTTGGTCACCAGGAAATAGTGCTTCATAAAACGTTCGACGGCCGAAAGACCGGGACGGGCGTGGTAGCCGAGCGCCTCGGCGATTTCGCGCTGGATGTCGAATGACAGCCGCTCCTCAGCCTTGTTGGTGAGGAAATGCATGTGGCAGCGCACCGCCCAGAGAAAATCGTCGGCCTTTTCGAACAGCCGGTATTCGCTCTTCGAGAGTACGCCAAGCTTGACGAGTTCGATCGTGTTGCGGACGTGATAATAGTATTTCGAGATCCAGAACAGCGTGTGCAGGTCGCGCAGACCGCCTTTGCCTTCCTTGACGTTGGGTTCGACCAGATAGCGGGTGTCGCCGGCCTTGCGATGACGCTCGTCGCGTTCGGCCAGTTTGGCAGCAACGAATTCCGGCCCGGTGCCGATGACGATTTCCTTGTCGAAGCGGCCCTCGAGTTCGGTCGCCAGAGGCCGATAACCGCAGATGAAGCGGGTTTCAAGAATGGCGGTGCGGATCGTCATGTCCGACTTCGACAGGCGGATGCACTCTTCGATGGTGCGGGTGGCGTGACCGACCTTGAAGCCCATGTCCCAGAGAACGTAGAGCACGAACTCGACGGCCTTGTGGGTATCGTCCTCGGGCTTTGGCTGGAACAGGAACAGCAGGTCGATATCGGATCCCGGTGCCAGCGTATCGCGACCATAGCCACCGACCGCTGCGACGGCAAATTTGTCCTTCTGGCCGGGGTAGACCTGCGTGACCGCGACATCATAGAGGATAGTGATCAGCTGGTCCTGCAGCCAGGAAATCTCGTGTGCGCAATCAAGTCCGCTGCCATGGGCGAAAAACCGTAACCGGGCGCGCTCGCGTGCCTCTTGGCTTGCCCTTTTCAGCGGCGGCAACAGCGCGTTTCGCAGGTCTATCCGGGTGCCCTTGTGGGCGGCGATAACGGCGTCGCATTCGGCTCTGACGGCGGTCACGTCCAGAATGCCGGGATAATCGATGACAGCCATCCTGCGCCGACCGAGGTGCTTCTCGTTGTCGGCCATCCTCTGCTGGAGCGCCTCACTCTTCGTCGCCATGCGCTATAGCCCTTCTGACCCGCCGATGACAGGCATCATAAAAACCAGAGTGTTTATATTTGACGAAGGTTGACGAAGCCGGTCGCGGGTAGCATTCGTGCACACCTGATGTCCCGCCTAGGCTTCACTGCGGCCTTCAGCGATATTCTTTGCCTCGATAGCCTTCATGTCATTGATATGATAGAGGATCTGTCGAGACTGCGCACCGATCTGTGCCAGCAGTTCGCGGTCGCACTCCCAATAACCGGCAGCCGAAATGCGGGTGGAAATATCCGAGATGCGGCCGCAGGCAAGCACGATGTCGAGCAGGCCACGGGCGGAATGCCACTCGATGGGCGCTTCCGGCTTCGGTCGCGCTTCGGGCATGACAAAACGGTCGGAGAGATTTCGAACTTCGGTGAGCAGTTTTTCGATATGCATGACGCGATCCCGTTTCCGACTTCAGCCGGCCTCACTGAGCTTCTTCTTCAATTCGTAGAGCGCGTCAAGCGCCGCGCGCGGTGTCAGGTCATCGAGGTCGATGGCCCTCAACGCCTCTTCGACCTTGGACGTTCCCCGTGCGCGGTACGCCTCGTCGCGGCGGACCGCCACCTGGAATAGCGGCAGGTCGTCGATCAGCGAGGATGCCGGGTTCTTGCGGTCGGCGTCCTCGAGCCTCGTCAGGACATCGCGGGCGCGCTCAACGACGGAAGCCGGCAGGCCGGCCAGTCGCGCCACCTGGATTCCGTAGGAGCGATCGGCGGCACCCGGTCCGACCTCGTGGAGGAAGATAACCTCGCCATCCCACTCCCGGACCCGCATCGTGGCGTTGGCCAGACGCCCGAGTTTTTCCGACAGTGCGGTCAGTTCGTGGAAATGGGTGGCAAACAGGCCCCGGCAACGATTGCCCTCATGCAGGTGCTCGACCGCCGCCCATGCGATCGACAGGCCATCGAAGGTGGCTGTGCCACGGCCGATCTCGTCCAGAATGACCAGCGAACGGTCGCTGGCCTGGTTGAGGATGGCCGCTGTCTCGACCATTTCGACCATGAAGGTCGAGCGCCCGCGGGCAAGATCGTCAGATGCTCCGACGCGCGAAAACAAGCGGTCGACGATACCGATATGGGCCGACGTTGCCGGCACGAAGCAGCCCATCTGGGCGAGGATGGCAATCAGCGCATTCTGGCGCAGGAAGGTCGACTTGCCGCCCATGTTCGGGCCAGTCAGCAGCCAGATGGCGCCGTCCCGCCCGCCGTCGCGCGGTGAGAGATCACAGTTGTTGGCGACGAAAGGACCTGCCGACTGGCGACGCAGGGCCTGCTCGACCACGGGATGGCGGCCGCCACCGATGGCAAACATTTTCGAATCGTCCACCGTTGGCCGGCAGTAGGCCTGCTCTTCGGCCAGCAACGCCAGGCCGGCGGCGACATCGATGACGGCGAGCGCCCGGGCACCTGCCTTGATCGCCTCGGCCTTGCGAACCACGGCTGCCACCATTTCGTCGAAAGCCTTCAGTTCGATCGCCAGCGCCTGGCCGCCGGCATTGGCAATACGGCTTTCGAGATCGGCCAGTTCCGGCGTCGTGAATCGCATGGCATTCGCCATCGACTGGCGATGGATGAAGCGTCCCTTGGCCTCTGGTGTATCGATCATCGGGCCGGCACTGCCGGCGGTGACTTCGATGAAATAGCCGAGCACATTGTTGTGCTTGATCTTCAGTGACTTGATGCCGGTTTCCTCGGCATATTGCAGCTGCAGCCCGGCGATCACCCGGCGCGACTGATCGCGCAGGGCCCGGACCGCATCGAGATCAGCATCGGCACCCTGTCGCAGAAAGCCGCCATCACGCTTCAACAGCGGCAGCTCATCGGCGAGCGTGCCGGTGAGCAGCGATTCGAGCTCTTTCGGCAGCGTCTTCAGCCCGGCAAGAGCATCGTCGAGTTCGCCCGGCAGCAGCGCTGCGCCCAGCATCTCGGCAATCGCGAAAGCCGCGCCCAGCCCCTTGGCAATCGCAAACAGGTCGCGTGGTCCGCCCCGGTCGAGCGCCAGTCGCGAGAGGGCGCGGGGCATATCCGGCACGTGCTTCAAGGCTGACCGCAGATCGCTGCAGAGGGAGGGCTCCTCGAGCAGGAAGCCTATCGAATCAAGCCGGGCATTGATACGCGCGGGATCCGTCAGCGGTGACATCAGCCGTTCGGCCAGCAACCGAGCACCGCCGCCTGTCACGGTGCGATCGACGGCTTTCAGCAGCGTGCCGTTGCGGTCTCCAGACTGGGTCCGTACCAGTTCCAGATTGGCGCGGGTGGCGGGATCGATGAACAGCGTCGAGGCGCCGCTTTCGCGCTCCGGCCGGCCGAGTGGCGGGCGCTCGGCGATCTGGGTTTTTTCGACATAGGCAACCGCTGCAGCCGCAGCTGCAAGCTCGGCGCGGGTAAAGCTGCCAAAGCCGTCGAGCGTCGCGACGCCAAAATAGCGGGTGATACGTCCTTCGGCACTAGCGCTGTCGAACAGCACCGATGGCTGCGGCACCGCCACTCGCCCGAGCACATCGAACACGGGTTTGAGCTCCGGATCGTGAAACATCGTGTCGGGCAGGATCAACTCGCGCGGCTCGATGCGGATGATGTCGGAGAGCAGACGCGACTGATCCGTCTCGGCCAGCCGGAAAATGCCGGTCGAGATGTCGATCCAGGCAAGCGCCAGTTGCGGCTCGCTGCCGCCCCGGATGCGGGTCAGTGCCATCAGATAATTGGATTCGGACGGCGAAAGCAGCTTTTCCTCGGTGATCGTGCCTGGCGTCACCAGCCGCACGACATCCCGCCTGACAACGGATTTGCCACCGCGCTTCTTTGCCTCGGCCGGGTCTTCGATCTGCTCGCAGACGGCGACACGGAAACCCAACGAGATCAGCTTCTGCAGGTAGTCGTCGGAGGCGTGAACGGGCACGCCGCACATCGGGATATCCTGCCCCATGTGCTGGCCGCGTTTCGTCAGCGTGATGCCCAACGCACGCGACGCCTCGACGGCATCCTCGAAGAACAACTCGTAGAAATCGCCCATGCGATAGAACAGCAGCGAACCGGGATTGTTCGCCTTGATCTCTATGTACTGCTCCATCATCGGCGTTGCCGACGCGCGGCTTGCGTCAGTGGCAAGCTCGGTTGCCGAGTAAGGCTCGATCCTAGGTGCGATGCGTTCGTTCACTGTGATTTTTCTGTCCCAAAACAAGCCGGCACCCTATCCGCGCGGAGGCGGGCAAGACAACAGCAATCGGGACGCCACTACGGATCGCCCACAGGACGTTTTGCGGTTTGCAGCCCGGTTGCTCTCAGCCCACTGCCAGCACCGCGTCCGCAAAAGCCTCAGGCGCCTCCTGCGGCAGGTTGTGGCCGGCGCCCGGCACGGCCAATCGCTCGTACGGCCCGGTGAAGTGAGCATGTGCCGTATCAGCGGGACCCGGCGGGTCTACTCCATCGTCGCCGCCTTGCAGTACGATGGTGGGCGTCGCGATGGTCGGTTGGGCCGCCAGATACCGCTCGATCTCCGCATAGGCGGGATCGCCCGCAACGAGGCCGAAACGGTGGCGATAGGAATGGATCACGGTGGCGACAAAATCGGGATTATCGAAGGCGGAAGCGCTGCGGGCGAACGTCTCCTCGTCGAAGGACCAAGTCGGCGACCACAGGCGCCAAAGCAGCCGGCAGAGACCTCGCCGGTCGGCGGCCAGCCCAATCCTGCCGCGTTCGCTGTGAAAGTAATACTGGTACCAGAAACGGTATTCCGCCTCCGGCGTATCCGGTTCCACAGATCTGGCGATGTTCTGGATGTTGTATCCGGCACCGCCGCTGACCAGTCCCCGCACCCGGTCGGGCCAAAGTGCCGCGACGATGCAAGCTGCGCGACCGCCCCAGTCATAGCCCGCGAGAACTGCCGAAGGGATCGACAGCGCATCCATCAAGGCAAGCAGATCGGCACCGAGCGCTGCCTGTTCGCCTGAGCGCGGCGTGTCCGGATCGAGAAAGCGGGTGGCGCCGTAGCCGCGTAAAAAGGGGACGATACAGCGCTTTCCGGCTGCCGCCAGCCGCTCGGCGACAGCCTCATAGGCATGGGCGTCGTAGGGAAATCCGTGGAGGAGTATGACGGGCGCTCCGTCGACGCGGCCCGTTTCGTAATAGGCGATGTCCAGAACGCCGGCGACTACAGTTCTCATGGCGCTTGCGACCCCTCCCCCTCATCGCGACAATTCACGCTTGCGTTGAAGTTTAGGATGCCTGGCCGCCAAGGCAAGGTATTGCATCGATCAAGGTGTTGATTTCCTGAAGATGGACAGAAGCGCCAGGCCGGCGCCTAGCTCAGGAAGCGATCCGCCTGCGCGCCGTAGTGGTTGACATAGCGATCGGAAATGCTGGCGATCGGCAGCACGATCAGTACATCGGTGGTATTGAAGGCATGATCGACCACGGCCTGCGTGCCCACCATCGCACCGAGGCGAAGATATCCCTTGATCAGCGGCGGCATCGCCATCAGCGCCTTGCGTGCATTGATCGCCTCGGCCGGCATCAGGTCCATTGTGCGGGCAAGCGCCGGAAGAGCATCGGCCGCCCATTCGCCTTGGGCACGCACGTTGTGGTAGAGGAAAGACAAAGCCAGCGCATGCTCTTCCGGCCGTATGCCTGGGAAGGAAGCGCAGCCGAACATGGCGCCCATGCCGTGTTTCAGCGCGTAAGCCCAGTTGCCCTGCCACAAAAGCTCGACGATCCGTTTTGTGCGATAGGCCGGCAGCACGCAGGAGCGGCCGAGTTCCATGAACTGCTTGTCCGGATGACGGGCGATCAGGGCATCGGTGGCAAATTCCGAAGCGGAGTAGAAACCACCGTGGGCCATGGCGACTTCCTGGCGCAACAGCCGGTACGTGCCGACGATCTGGTCCTCGGTATCGCCTTCGATGGAGTGATCGAGCACCAGCAGATGATCGCAGATGGCGTCCCAGCTATCGACGTCGCGCTTCAGGCGCATCGCCTCGGCTGGCAACTGGGCGTGCATCTCCTCGACGAATACGCGATAGCGCACCGCCTGGGCAGCGTCGATTTCGCGCTCGTTACGGGCAAGGCGCGTTTCCAGATTACCGATTCGGCCGAACACGTCCCCAGTCACTGGGGCGCTCGTTTTTTTGATATTTTGAACAGTGTCGCCCTGAACTTCGCGATTTAACATTTCGATGGACATGGCGTTTCCCGACTTTGGGTTGTTTGATCGCCATAAAGCAAATTCTTGCGACAAGAAAGTGACATGCTGCGTCGCCAAATGCAAGGCGACGCAGCAGCATCGGAAGCGCTAATTGGCAGCTTTACGACAGTCGTGCGAAGTCGACCGTCATTGCAGCCAGCGTCTCGACCTCCTGGATCAGCCGCTGTGGATCGGCGGGCTTGGCAAGCACGATGCTGGCACCGTTCAAAAGCGCGGCGCGGCGGGTTTCATCGCGGCTATCAGCTGTCAGGACGATGACGGGCACCGGCGACAATCCCTGCCGGCGCTCGTGGGCGCGCAGCCGTCCCAGCATTTCGACCCCGTCGCCACCAGGCATCGACAGATCGGTGACGATGATGTCGGGGCGACTGTGGCCGGCATGCCAGGCCCGGTCGAGCAGGCTCTCGACATCCTGCACGACATCGACGGCGTGTCCCGCCTTGGTGAGTACGGCGCGCACCAGCATGGCATTGACCGGGTCGTCCTCAGCCAAGACGATGGAAATTCCAGTACCCTCGGGAAGCTCGGGCAAGGTCATGAACCCGGGCTGGTTGTCATTGATGGCATCGCGTCGCTCCATACCGCGCATACGGCCGCGCAGGACGTCGATCAGCGACTGCTCGCGCAACGGCCTGATCAGCCAGGCATCGAACATGTCGAATTCCTCTGCGTTGCGCTGCTCCGGCGTCACCAGGAAAATGCGGCGCAGGCCGGGCGCAATGACACCGAGACGATCGGCAAACTGGGAGAGAAACTGCGGCGCCATGCGATTGTCGACGATGACGTCCGTCGGAGGCCCCTCGGCCTCCATCAGCGTATCCAGCGTGAAATTCCCGGCATCGCCGGCCTCGATCAGCCGGCAGGTGCCGCCAAGCATGCGGATGGTCTCTGCTGTGGCCGTGGCGGCGGGACCGTCCGGGGCAATCAGCAGCACGCGGGAGGATTTCAGCATCGTGGCACGATGGTTCCGACTGCGCTGGTCGGCGGGCAGCTCGACCGGGAACCGCACTATGAACTGGCTACCGACGCCTCTTTCGCTGACGACCGACATCCTGCCGCCGAATTCTTCGACTATGCGGGCGGAAATAGTCAAGCCGAGGCCCGTGCCGCCGCTCTTTTCCGAAGCGTCGCCGGCCTGCTCGAATGCGCCGAAAACGCGGGTTTGTTCTTCGGGCGTCATGCCCGGGCCGCTGTCTTGAACTGTAATGACCAAGTCTCCGTCGTCGTAGGCCGCGCGCACCAATACGCCGCCTCTTTGGGTAAATTTGACCGCATTGCCGATGACATTGAACAAAACCTGGCGCAACCGCGCGGGGTCGAAGCTCATCAGCTCGGGAATGTCAGAATGAACGGTCGCGCCGATCTCGATGCCCTTCTCGTGGGCACGGTGGGCCAGCATCTCGACGACGCTCTCGATCAGCCGGCGCAGTGATTCGGCGCGCGGATGGATCTGGAAACGGCCGCTTTCGAGCGTCGAAAAATCCAGCAGGTCCTCGACCAGTTGCACCAGCGCCTGGCCGGATTGACGTATTCCATCCAGGTAGCTTTCCTGCGCGGGGGTCAATCCCGTTTGGCCGATCAAGTGGCTCATGCCCATGATTCCCGACAGCGGCGTGCGGATTTCATGGCTGACGGTGGCGAGGAGCTGGGATTTTGCCGCGCTCTCATGCTCCGCCTTCAGGCGGGCCTGTTCGCGTTCGCGCGTGGCAAGGCGTTGGTCGGTGATGTCGCGAGCAATGCTCTCGATGCGCAACTGGCCGGAGGCTGGATCGCGCATCATAACATCGCGCCAGGAATAGATGCGCTGCCCCTGCGGCGTGGCGATCTCCACATCGTAATGATCGGGCCGGTCGTCCGGTCGGAAGGCAATACCGATCTCGTCGCAGGTCATGCCTTCGGGCCGCGCCTTGCCCGTCACCAGCCGGAACGTCGCATTGGCGTGGAGAATGCGCCGGTTCAAACCGCGCGTAACGGCGATATCACCGAGGGCGTCGTGGATATCCGACAAGAAATTTAGCGGCTGTGCAGGCTGGTGATTGATCGCAGTTGCGCTTGCGTGCGGTTCAGCTGACGCCAACGGTGCTGATCTGGTGACCGACCGGCCGATGACGGCCGCAGACAAAACCGCGAGACCAAAGATGCCGACGACACCTGCCAGGGCTGCGGCGCCTGCCACATAGCCTGCGGCAAGCAACAGTCCACCGGCGACAACACCGGCGCCGCCGAGCCATAAGCGGCCTAAACGGCTTGAGGAGAGCCATGCGTCGGGAGCAGTGAATCCGGCATTGTCCACCGGCGTCACGGCAGGGTTACCCGGCGGCTCGCTCAGGGCCTGCCCGAAGGCCGAAGACAGACGTTTCTGGAGATCTGCCGGTGTGTTCATGGTCTCGAATTACCATGACCACCGTTCTCAACGCCTTCCGGAAACCTTTCAAATTTTAGGTTTTGGGCTTTTTCGGAAGCAGCAGTTCATCGAGAATTACCGCCCCGGCGCCAACCGTAATAAAACTGTCGGCCAGGTTGAAGACGGCAAAGGACCACGTTTCGGTGTGGAACAGGATGTAGTCGATGACGTGGCCGTAGAGAAAACGGTCGACCAGATTACCAAGCGCGCCCGATATGATCAGCGCGAAACCGAGATGGGCAAGCCAGCGATCCTTGGCGGCATGGCGCCAGAGATAGAGCACGAAGACCACGATGATCAACCGCATGCCGACGATCAGCCAGCCGTCCAGGCCCGAAAGCATGGAGAAGGCGACGCCGAGATTGTAGGTGCGATAGAGATCCAGCATCGGAATGACGGGGACGGCCTGCTGCAGCGGCAGGTAATGGTCTACGGCGATCTTGATCGCCTGATCGAGTATGACGGCGATGACGATGAAGATCAGGATCGGCAGCGGCCTGGAGAACAGTGCTTGCCGCTGCGGTGCGGTGGAGCTGACTTCGGTCATCTTGCCTCGCTGAGCGTCAGGACATGTCGGCGGGCCTCAAACAGCATCACGGCTGTCGCCACCGCAAGGTTGAGAGAATCGGCACGTCCCTGTTGAGGAATCCGCGCCAAGGCATCCGCCTGGGTCGCGAGAGCTTCCGGCAGGCCGGATTGCTCGTTGCCCATCAGCAGCACGACGGGCTTCTTCTTGTAGTCGATGGTGCGGTAATCGACGGCACCGGCGAGATGGGTGGCGACGACAGATACGCCGGCATTCTTCTTCCAGGCGAGGAACTCATCGACCGATGCGTGGGTGACGGGCACGGCGAACACCGAGCCCATGGTGGCGCGCACGGTTTCCAGCGAGAACGGGTCGGTCGTCTCGCCGACAAGGATGACACCGGCAGCGCCGGCAGCATCGGCTGTCCTGATGATCGTGCCGAGGTTGCCGGGATCGCGGACGCGGTCGAGCGCCACATAGGTCTCGCCCGCCTTAGGCCGGATGTCCTTCAGGGCCCGCCAGCGCTGATCGAAGATACCAACGACCATTTGCGGATTGTCGCGTCGGGTGATGCTGGACAGCACCTTTTCGTTGACCTCCAGCACGAGCCCGCCGGAGGCCACCGTGCGGGCTGCCATCTTGTCGACAAGCGGCTTGCCCTTGGCGGCCTTGGCATAAACCAGCGTGCGGATGGTCCAGCCGAGCTCGATGGCGTCGATCACCAGCTTCAGGCCTTCGGCCATGAAGGTACCGGTTTCCTGACGCGCCTTCTTGTCGGTCAGCGCCTTGATGTCCTTGATGATGGGATTGGCAAGCGAGGTCACTTCCTTGACCTGGCCGACCCGGCGCGCGCCCGTGTCGCGAAAATCGTCGTTCATTGCGGCACCCAGCGGCTGAAAAGAGAAGTGGAGAGCGCCCTGCCCGGCTGCTTGCCGTCGAGGCCGGTCTCGCGGATGACCAGTTCGCCGGATTCAACAACGCCGGCGGCACCGCGCATGGTTTCGCGCATCAGCTCATGGATCGAGTAGAAGCTTGCACGGATCGAATAGGCGGTCAGCACGAGGCCGAGGGCGTCGGGCGACAGGATTTGCCGGCAGATATCCAGCATCATCGGCAGATGCTCGAACAGGTGCCAGACTTCGCCATTCGGGCCGCGACCAAATTTCGGTGGATCGGTCAGGATGATGTCGTAGGTATTGCCGCGCCGTTCCTCGCGCAGGATGAACTTCATGGCATCCTCGCAGATCCAGCGGATCGGCAGCTTCTCCATATGACCGAGGGCCTGGTTCTCGCGACCCCAGCCGATCGCCTTCTTGGAGGCATCTACATGGGTGACCTCTGCACCGGCACGGGCAGCCACCAGCGAGGCAACGCCGGTGTAGCCGAACAGGTTCAGCACCTTCAACGGCCGTTTCGACGCCTCGATCTGCTGTTTCATCCATTCCCAGTGAACGATCTGCTCCGGGAAAACGCCGACATGGCGAAACGATGTGAAGCGGCCGTGGAAATCCACGTCGAGCAGTTGCAGCGGCCAGGTTTCGCCGAGCGCTGCGCGCGGAAAGCGCCAGCGGCCCATGCCGTCTTCTTCCGTATCCCCGGTGAAGATGGCGTCGGCATTCTCCCAGACCGACGCAGGCAAAGTCGGCGGCCAAAGCGCCTGGGCCTCCGGGCGAACGATCCGGTAAGGGCCGTATTGCTCGAGCTTCAGGCCATTGCCCATGTCGATGAGATGGAAATCGCCAGCGCCCGAGGATTCCAGGATGATCGGCACGCGCTCCGGCGGTCGCTCGCCGCTGCGCACCAGCAATGGACGCTCGGCAGCGGCGGGTCCACCTTGAGTTTCGGCGATGCGTTCACTGCGCGCGGCTTCCGCACGGGGCGGCGCTTCGCGGGGGCGCTCGTCGCGCACCGGCCTCGTGTCACGCGCCGGTTGGGGATAGGGCTTGGCGCGGCCGCTCGGGGCGTCCGTGCGCGGGGCTTTGCCACCCGGGCCAGCGCTCGACCGTTGTCCAGGCCGGCGTTCCTTTTGTTTCACCATTGTTGTCTCGATATTGACGTCGGCGTGCAAATAGCATCTGGGCGGCTCTTGGCAAAGCGCTTTCCGATCTGCAATTGTCGGCCGAAGTGCAGGCCTAAAGGGAGATGAACGATGGACATGACCGGCGAAGTGCGGATTTCCGCATCAAGAGATGCCGTGTGGGCCGCGCTCAACGACCCCCAGATCATCAAGCAATGCATTCCACGCTGTGAAAGCTTCGAACGCGTGTCGCCGACGGAGTTTGTCGCGCTGATCAAATTCCGCATCGGCCCGCTGTCCGCCTCGTTTCATGGGGATGTTAAGCTCTCCGACATCAATGCACCCGACAGCTACACCATCGAGGGCGAAGGCAGGGGCGGCATCGCCGGCTTTGCCAAGGGCGGCGCCGACGTCGTGCTCGAGGCAGACGGCGCGGAGACAATCCTGCACTATACAGCGCGCGGCGAGATCGGCGGCCGGATCGCCCATATGGGCTCGCGACTGATCGATTCCAGCGCCAAGAAACTGGCCCAGCAATTCTTCGATGACTTCAACGCTGCAATCAATGGCAAGATCGAAGCTTAAAGACAGGCTCTATCCCAAGGCATCCGCTTGACGACACGACAATGGAATATCCGACCGGCGGTCGATGGCGATCAGCCGATGCTTTCAGATATCTATCTGAAGGCTCGGCGCGCGACATTTACCTGGGTCGATCCCGCCCGCTTCCTCCTCGAAGACTTCGCCACTCACTCGAAGGGCGAAAGCATTTTCGTCTGTGAGGATGCTGATGGGACGATTGCAGGGTTTATCGCTATTCTCGATGCGGACGCGTTCATCCACATGCTCTACATCCGCGCGGAATGGCAGGGCGCCGGAGCGGGAACGGCCTTGCTGCAGGCATTGCCCGGATGGCCACGGCGGCGTTACCGCCTGAAATGCCTGGTGAAGAACAAGGCTGCCCGGAGCTTTTACGAGCAAAGAGGGTTTGTCGTGACCGGCCTCGGTACGTCCGCCGAGGGCGACTACAACGACATGGTGTTCAGGCCGGTTACAGACTGGAATTTGTAATTCACTTTACCGGCAGATGGCCGGCGATCTGTTCGGCGCGATTGCGATGGCGGTCAGCCTCGGCCTGCCAACGGACGGCCTCGCGGGCTTCCGTGCGGGCACGTTTACGATAACGCCCCTGCGTGAACCACGTCGCTGCCGAGCCAATCACCATGCCGAGAATCAGTGTCACGAAAAGGAACACGAACAACGGTGCGCTAAGAGACAGGACCTGATCTTCGGGGCGAAACGGATTGAACGCCATCGTCACGAGCTGCCGGTTGGCGACGCAGAAGATGATGAGGATGATGCCGATTGGCAGCAGCACCAACAGGTTGACGATCTTCTTTGCCATTCACAGTCTCCTTGTCGACGACAGGCAATCTAGCGCTACCGTTATTAGGCGCCATACCGGCTTTCTGAAGTTCCTCTTCATCCCGGCGACAGGATAAGAACGATTGGGGCAACTTCAAGAGGCAACGGCTTGGATAGCGGTCTCAGCTGTCGTCGTCTTCGTCATGGCTGCCAGGATTGAGGCGCTCGCGGAGCTCCTTTCCAGTCTTGAAGAACGGTACCCATTTTTCCTCGACGAAGACCGTATCGCCGGTGCGCGGGTTGCGGCCGGAGCGCGACGGGCGGTTTTTAACCGAAAAAGCGCCGAAACCACGCAGCTCGACCCGGTTACCGCCAGCCAGGGCATCCGTGATCTCGTCGAGGACCGCATTGACGATATTCTCGACGTCACGGTGATAAAGATGCGGATTTCGCGCCGCAACGATCTGCACCAATTCCGATTTGATCACGGTGGCCCCCTAAATCATTGATTTATCAATGCGCATCACCCTGCCAAACAGAAAGCAGGCCGTCAAGAAACAACTTCTCGGACAACAGCTTCTGCGCGCCATCACCCTTAATAAAATCGCCATAACCGAGCAATGTGATGAGATCGGCCGCAGCGCCGGGCAGGAAGAATGGCGATGTGCGGCGTGGCGCATCCCAATCGACGACAGGCAAGTCCTTGGCGACCTTTCGCGTTTCGAGATAGGCGCGGATGTCATCGTCGCCGCCGAGACTGTCGACCAGCTTGTTTGCCAGCGCCTGACGACCGGTGAAGATGCTGCCATCGGCCAGCTTCAGGACCTGATCGCGCGGCAATTTACGGCGATCCGCAACGAGATCGACGAACCAGCCATAGCTGTCCATCACCATATTGTTGATCATCGCCTTGGCCTCGTCGCTCGGCGGATGAAACGGCGAAGGCTCGGCCTTCATCGGCGACGACTTGATCGCCTCCATGGAGACACCGAGTTTGTCGAGCAGATCCTTGACCTGAGGATATTGGAGGAGCACGCCGATCGAGCCTGTGATCGAGGTATCGCCGGCAACGATCGTGTCTCCGGCAGCGGCGACGAGGTAGCCGGCGGATGCGGCCATCGTCCGGATATCGGACACGACCGGCTTCTTGGTGGCCACCGCGCGGATAGCCTTGAATATGCGCTCACCGCCATAAGTGGTGCCACCCGGCGATGAAATCGACACGATCAGTGCCTTGACCTGGTTGTCGTCCTCGATCGTCTTCAGGCGCTCCAGAAGTTCCTTGTCATCCTGGATGACGCCGGTGATTGCGACGCGAGCGATCTGCGGCTTGCGGCCGGCACCGAGTTCGCCACCGGCAAAACGATAAAGCGCAAAGCCGAGACCGACCAGCAGGAGGACTGCAACGATGCGCCAGAAGCTTAACTTGCGGCGTAATTGTCGACGGTCCGCAATTGCAGAACTCTCCATGAGGTCCTATTTCCTTTTATGACAATAACCAGATAATCGCCGAGAGCGCGGCGTTGTTAACTTAAAGCAGCATATGGTCGACGGACAGATGACGTCGTCGTTTGCACCCGATGCCTTTTGTTGCCGAAAAAAATGCGTATTGGCAAGCTAATGCAAGCGTGCGAAATGTGATTGCAATCCTGTAAGTGCGCTGCACAAACTGCGCTGCCGGAACCAGAGAGACGGACCGCCGATGTCAAACACTGCCGAATCAACCGGCCCGGGCCGCCAATTGACGCCCGAACTGCGCGCCTACGACGCCGCGGTCGCCAACTCGGGACGTGTCCGCCGACTGAAAATCCTGCTGCCGATCGCAGCCGTCATCATCTCGCTGATTTTCATTACCGTTTCGGTGGTGCGCGCCTACATGCCGGAAAACATCTCGATCCAGGGCGCATCCATCGAGGACGGCAAGATCGTCATGCAGAGACCGGCGATTGCCGGGCGCAACTCCGACGGCATCAACTACTCCATGCTTGCGGAAAAAGCGCTGCAGGACATCAAGAACCCGAACTTGATAACGCTGAAAAACATCAAGGCAGCCATGCCCGTCAGCGACGGTGTCGCGCATGTCACCGCCCTTAGCGGCGACTTCGACCGTGCTGCCGATACCATGAAGCTGACGGAGCCCTTTACCGTCACGCTCGACAACGGCCTGCGTGCGGAATTCAAGGGCGCCTTCCTCGATATCAAGGGCGGATCGCTCGTTACGCAACAGCCCGTCGCAATCTTCAAAGGCCTCGCGTCAATTGTTGCACAGTCGCTCAAGATGACGGATAAGGGAAATGTAATCGAATTCGACGGACAGGTGAAAATGCATATCGATGCTTCCACCATCCACAATACGGGCAGCTAACCGCCGGGCGGACCATGACAAACGATTGTCGCATGCACTTTTCCAACACTGGTCTCCGTCAAGCCGCTCTGGCCGGCGCGATTGGCATTTTCGCGTTGATGACAGCGGTAGGCGCCAGCGCCCAGCAGTCGACCACCACCAAGATGACTGGCCTGAACCTCAACAAGGACCAACCGATCCAGATCGAAAGCGACAAGCTGGAAATCCATGATTCGGAAAGCAACGCCGTGTTCACCGGCAAGGTCAACGTCGTCCAGGGCACGACGACGATGAAGGCCGGGAAGATGATCGTCTTCTACAAGAAGAAGCCGCAGCCGGATGCCAACGGCAAGCCGGCACCCGTGGCCGAAACGAAGAAGCCAGCTGCGGGCAACTCGGTCGTTTCCGGAGATACCGATATCGACCACATCCTGGTATCCGAGAAGGTCTACCTGACCTCCGGCACCCAGACCGCGACGGCCGACAACGGATCCTTCGACATGGCAGCCCAGCTCGCCATCCTCAAGGGCGACAAGGTCATCCTGACAGACGGTCCCAATGTGTTCACCGGCTGCATGCTGACAGTTCACATGGACACCGGCGAAGCTCAGCTCGACAGCTGCGGCGGCCGAGTACAGATCCAGCTCGATCCGAAGTCAAAGCAGCCTGCCGCTGCCAAGACGAACTGATCGCGACTTCGAGTGACAGCGCCAGACATGACCACTAACTTCGGCACCTCCGAGCCGTCGGCCTCGACGCAAGCCCCTTCAGGCGACAAGGCCCGCTATCAGGGCACGCTGATTGCCCGCGGACTGACCAAGACCTACCGGACGCGGCGTGTCGTCAACGGCGTTTCGCTCGTCGTCCGGCGCGGCGAGGCCGTTGGCCTGCTCGGCCCGAACGGGGCCGGCAAGACGACCTGTTTCTATATGATCACCGGACTGGTTCCGGTCGATGAAGGCACCATCGAAATCGATGGCAACGATGTGACGACGATGCCGATGTACCGCCGCTCGCGGCTCGGCGTCGGCTATCTGCCGCAGGAAGCCTCGATTTTTCGCGGACTGAGCGTCGAGGAAAACATCCGCGCCGTGCTCGAAGTGCATATCAAGAGCAAGGACGAGCGCGAAAGCAAGCTCGACGACCTGCTCGAGGAATTCCACATCCGCAACCTGCGCACCATGCCGGCCATAGCCCTTTCCGGGGGTGAGCGCAGGCGCCTGGAAATTGCTCGCGCTGTCGCCACCGACCCGACGTTCATGCTGCTCGACGAGCCTTTCGCAGGCGTCGATCCGATCTCGGTTTCGGACATTCAGAACTTGGTGCACCATCTAACTGCGCGCGGCATTGGCGTACTGATCACCGACCATAACGTCCGTGAGACGCTGGGACTTATCGACCGCGCCTACATCATTCATGCGGGAGAAGTGCTGACGCATGGGCGAGCCCACGACATCGTTAATAATCCTGAGGTTCGCCGGCTCTACCTTGGCGACAATTTCAGCCTCTGATAGATTATTCTGGCACAGAAATTAGCCTCTGCCCCCGACATGCCCTTGACCAAACCCAATAAAAAAGCAATTTTTGGGCCAGTTGGAAAAGGCTGACCGCTTTTAAGCGATAACAGCGTTTTCCAGGAGGGATTGAAGGGGAGTTTTGCGTCCGTCATGGCCTTGTCCGCCAATCTTTTCCTGCGCCAGAGCCAAAGTCTGGTCATGACGCCGCAGCTGATGCAATCCATTCAGCTGCTCCAGATGACACATCTGGAGCTCAACCAGTTCATCGCACTGGAAGTCGAAAAGAATCCGCTGCTCGAATTTTCATCGAATGACGGCGAATTGGGCAGCGGTAACAGCCGCGAGCCTGAAGAAGAGGCACGCGGCGTCTCCGAGGATGGCCGGAGTGAAGATGGCGCCGAGCGGAACTCTGGCGAGCTTGCAAGCGACTGGTACGAGAGCAGCAACACCGGCCATGCCGAACGGCTGAACGACGAGCTCGACAGCAATTTCAGCAATGTCTTTCCCGACGACGGACAGCCGCAGCGCCTGGACGCGCCCGAACTCGTCAGCCAGTGGAAGTCGATGCCCGGCAACACCGAGGCAGCCGAACGCTACGATCTCGACGACTTCGTCGCCGGCCAGATTTCGCTCCGCGACCATCTCAACCAGCAGATACCCTTCGCTTTGCCAGCCAGCGCCGACCGGATGCTGGCCGAGCATCTGGTCGATCAGCTGGACGATGCCGGTTATTTCCGCGGCGAAGTCGCAGAGACGGCTGCGCGCGTCGGAACCGCATGCGCGGAGGTCGAGCGCGTGCTGGCCTGCCTGCAAACCCTCGACCCGCCCGGCGTCTTTGCGCGGTCGCTTTCGGAATGCCTGGCGATACAGCTTCGACAGAAGGACCGGCTGGATCCGGCAATGGCTCAGCTTCTGCAGCATCTGGAGCTCCTCGGCCGGCGCGACTTTGCAACGCTGAAACGGCTCTGCGGCGTGGACGAGGAAGATCTTCTCGACATGATGGCCGAGATCCGCCAGCTTAACCCGAAGCCCGGCAGCAGCTTCGAGACCGGCATGTCCGAAGCCATTACGCCCGACATCGTCGTCCGTGCGGCCCAGGACGGAAGCTGGCAGGTCGAGCTCAATCCGGACACCCTGCCGCGGGTACTGGTCAACCAGTCCTACTTCGCCAAGATTTCGAAGACGGGTGACGACTACTCTTTCCTGTCCGAATGCCTGCAGACCGCGAACTGGTTGACGCGCAGCCTCGACCAGCGTGCCAAGACGATCATGAAGGTGGCGACGGAAATCGTCCGGCAGCAGGACGCATTTCTGGTGAACGGTGTCAGCCAGCTGCGGCCGCTGAACCTCAAGACCGTTGCGGATGCCATCAAGATGCACGAATCGACGGTGAGCCGCGTCACCTCCAACAAATACATGCTAACGCCGCGCGGACTGTTCGAGCTGAAATATTTCTTCACCGTCTCGATCAGCGCCGTCGAGGGCGGCGACAGCCATTCTGCGGAGGCCGTGCGTCATCGCATCCGGCAGTTGATTGTCCAGGAGGCTCCCGACAGCGTGCTGTCGGACGACGACATTGTCGACAACCTCAAGAAGAATGGCGTCGAGCTCGCACGGCGTACGGTGGCAAAATACCGGGAGGCCATGAACATCCCCTCCTCCGTGCAGCGTCGCCGCGAAAAGCGTGCACTGGCCAGGGTTGCAGGCTTCTAGAGCCTCGAATTTCAACCTTTAGGTGTTCATCTGCTTGGGTTCGCGGCGAGCCTGTTGACTCTTCCATGCGGCAGCGCTAGAAGCCCGCCGCAATCGGTGCAAGGCATCACCACACACAGGAATCTCGCTTTTAAGCGCATGTCGGCGACCCAGGCTTTTTGTCAAAGATCGTGCGAAGTGCTTGGATGAGAAGGACGCTTGGCGTAAGCTGACAGGCGCAACCACTACAAAAAGGGAAACTCCATGAGTGTGCGTGTATCCGGTAAACATATGGAAATCGGCGAATCCTTCCGTCAGCGGATCGAAGAGCAGATCGATATGGCAGTCACCAAATACTTTGACGGAGGGTATTCGGGGCAGGTCACGGTGCAAAAGTCCAGCTCGCGCTTCGCGGCGGATTGCAAGCTTCATCTCGACAGCGGCGTCATCCTGCACGCGGCCGGCGAAGCGATGGATCCGCAGTTGGCCTTCGATGCCGCACAGCAGCGGATCGAGAAGCGCCTGCGCCGCTACAAGCGCCGCCTGAAGGATCACCACGCTACCAATCCGGCAGACGATGCTTTTGGTGAAGTCGCTTACACCGTGATGGACGGCATGCCGGATGAAGACCATGAGGTCGCCGAGGATTTCGCGCCCGCAATCATCGCCGAGAGCTCGAAGCAATTGAAGACGATGTCGGTTGCGTCGGCCGTTATGGCGCTCGACATGACCGACGAACCGGTGCTGATGTTTCGGAGCACCGGCAAGGAACTGAACATCGTCTATCGTCGTCATGACGGCAACATCGGCTGGATAGACGCAGCCAGCATCAAGGGCTGAGACAGCACGGAGAGCGGCGGTTCCGCCGCCGCTCTTCGGGAGCATCCCGGCACACGAGGAAAAAAGAATGGCTTTGGCAGATTTGCTGCAGCAAGATGCGATCATCCCTGCCTTGAAGGCAAATTCCAAGAAACAGTTGCTTCAGGAAATGGCGGCCAAGGCCGCCAAGCTGACGGGACTGTCGGAACGGGATATCTTCGAAGTAATCTTGCAGCGTGAACGTCTCGGTTCAACGGGCGTGGGCAATGGCATTGCCATCCCGCACGGCAAGCTGCCAAGCGTCAAGACCATCACCGGCGTCTTCGCGCGGCTGGATTCAGCCGTCGACTTCGAAGCGCTGGACGACCAGCCGGTCGATCTCGTCTTCCTGCTGCTTGCACCCGAGGGCGCCGGCGCCGACCATTTGAAGGCGCTTTCGCGCATCGCCCGCGTGCTGCGAGACCAGGATCTCGTCGCCAAGCTCAGGGCCACCGAATCAGCCTCGGCGATCTACGCGTTCCTCAACGAGGAACAGGCCTCTAACGCGGCGTGACGTTTCTCGTGCCGCGCAAAACTGCGCGGGCCTGAACCAAAGGCTCGCGCCAATCCCTACGGCTGAAATGCATCTCGGTAGGCGCATCCCAACCTCAGTTTTTTGCCTGCCACAGGCCATAAGCAATCGTGCAGCTGCGCGGTTGTAGAGCGTTGAGATGGCAAGAGATGCCCGCGTCGCCTAAAGGCATTGTCGATCCCCGCCGCGAGGGCGGGGATGAGAAGGACTGGAAAGCAGCCAATTGCCATTGAAATCTGGCATTCAGGCTGCTGCAAATCAGGCGTCTTTTTCGTCGAACGGGCTGTTGGCGCCGACTTCCACATCTACGGCCTTCGGACCCCCCTTGGCGACGCCTACCATTGCCGGGCGCAAGATGCGTTCGCCGATGCTGTAGCCATCCTGTACGACCTGCACGACAGTGTTGTTCGGCACTTCCGTGTTGGGGATCTCAAACATTGCCTGGTGGAAATTCGGATCGAATTTCTGGCCGACCGGCTCGAGCTTGCGGACGCCATGGCGCTCGAGGGTGGACAGCATCGAGCGTTCGGTCATCTCGACGCCTTCGATCAGCGTCGACAGGCCCGCATCGGCATTTTCGCGGACGTCGGCCGGGATAGCATCGATAGCGCGGCGCAAGTTGTCCGAGACAGCCAGCATATCGCGCGCAAAGCCTGCGACGGAATAGGATTTGGCATCCTTGACTTCCCGCTCGGTGCGACGACGCAGGTTGTCCATCTCTGCAGCAAGCCGCAGGTAGCGGTCACGAAGCTCGGCATTTTCGCCCTTCAGGACCTCGACGGGATCCGGCTCCGACGGCGCTGTCTCGGCAGCATCGTCCACATCAGGCGCGAACTCTTCGAGGTTCTCGTTGGGCGTTGCGTCGTGTGTATCATTGGTCGTGTCGACGATCATGACGGTCTCCGAATTGCGTGGTCTCTAGGATGTGCCCGATATCGAGGTTTGACTTCGAAAAATCAAGGCTTGCCGATGAAGAAGCGGCGATTTGCCGGCAATCGCCGCGATTGAATGGGGAGGCGCTACAATCCGTTGCGCGAAAGGCGTGAAATCAGCTGGGCGGTATAATCGACCATCGGCACGATCTTGGCGTAGTTCAGTCGCGTCGGGCCAATAACGCCGACGGCACCAACGATCTTATCGTCGCCGTCGCGGTACGGCGCAACGATCAGCGACGAGCCTGACAGCGAAAACAGCTTGTTTTCAGAACCGATGAAAATGCGCACGCCCGGGCCGGTTTCAGCCAGATCGAGCAGTTCGATCAGGCTGTCCTTCTTTTCTAGATCATCGAAGAGCATGCGCAGCCGGTCGAGATCTGCCGCATCGGCGAGGCCATCCAGCAGATTGGCACGGCCGCGGACGATGAGTTGTCCCGGCTTGCTGGCGTCGTCGTCGCCGGACCAGACAGCAATGCCACGCTCGACCAGATCCTGCGAAAGCACGTCGAGTTCGTGGCGCACGTCGTTCTTCAGGGTCTGGAGCTGCTTGCGCAACGTCGGCAGCGTCTGACCGGTCATGTGGGCGTTCAGAAAATTGGCCGCCTCCGTCAACTGCGACGACGTGATGCCGGCGGGTAGCTCGATGATCCGGTTTTCCACCTGATCGTGGTCTCCGACGAGCACGGCCAGCGCCTTGGTCGGCTCCAGGCGGATGAATTCGACATGCTTCAGGACCGGATCGCTCTTGTTGGTGATGACGATACCGGCACCGCGCGAAATGCCCGAGAGCATCTGGCTGGCTCCCGACATTACCGACTGCATCGGCTGGTCGCGGTTGCTGCCGCGGATCTGCCGGTCGATCGTGGCGCGGTCTTCGGCCGAGAGATCGCCGACCTGCATGAAACCGTCCACGAAGAACCGCAGGCCGATCTGGGTCGGCAGCCGGCCGGCGCTGATATGCGGCGAATAGATAAGGCCGAGCTCTTCGAGATCGCTCATCACGTTGCGGATGGAGGCTGGCGAGAGCGAAATCGGGAGCAGTTTCGACAGGCTGCGCGAACCGAGCGGCTCGCCATGCTCGAGGTAGCTTTCGACGATGCGACGAAAAACTTCCTTCGATCTTTCGTCGAGTGCCGAAACGGCGTCCGAAATCGACGATGTCAAAAATCCCATTTCGCCGTGGTGCCCCTACATTGATCCTTTCCAAGTATAGCTGCTCATCCCGCAATGACAAAGGAAAATGCCATCATCGGCGGCCGGCCGGCGCAGGCCGCTTTTTCTTTGCAAAAGCGGGCCGTCAATCGTAGAAGCGGTGCAACACCATCAGGAGTATAACATGCGGCCTTCAGGCAGAAAAACCGACCAGATGCGCAAGGTCTCGTTCGAGCGCAACTTCTCCAAGCACGCCGAAGGCTCGTGCCTGGTCAAGTTCGGCGATACCCATGTTCTGGTGACGGCAAGTCTTGAAGAAAAGACACCGCCATGGCTGCGCAACAGTGGCAAGGGCTGGGTGACCGCCGAATACGGCATGCTGCCCCGCGCCACTGGCGAACGTATGAAGCGCGAGGCCGCCAGCGGCAAGCAGAGCGGTCGCACTCAGGAAATCCAGCGCCTGATCGGCCGCTCGCTGCGTGCCGTTGTCGATCTGCAGGCCCTCGGCGAACGCCAGATCAGCCTCGACTGCGATGTCATCCAGGCGGATGGCGGGACCCGTACCGCGTCGATCACCGGCGCCTGGATCGCGCTGCACGACTGCCTCAAGTGGATGGAAGGCCGCAGCATGATCAAGCTCGACCGGGTCCTCAAGGATCACGTCGCTGCCATTTCCTGCGGTATCTTTGCCAGCCAGCCGGTCATCGACCTCGACTACCTCGAGGATTCCTCGGCTGAGACGGACGCCAACTTCGTAATGACTGGCTCCGGCGGTATAGTCGAGATCCAGGGCACGGCCGAAGGCAAGCCATTCTCGGAAGAAGAATTCCTGACGCTACTCGGCCTCGCCAAGAATGGCTGCACCGAGCTCGTCGCGATGCAAAAGCAGGCGATCGGCTGATCGACGGAGATACCAGATGCCCGTTGCAATAGACGGCATTCTCGAAACGGCGCTCTACGTGGACGATCTCGACGAGGCGGATAGCTTTTACGGGACGATCCTGGGATTGCCCAGGATTACCCGTCAGGGTGATCGGCATGTCTTCTTTCGCTGCGGACCCGGCGTGCTTTTGATCTTCAATCGCGCGGAAACGGTAAAGCCTGCGCCGGCGGGGGCCTTGCCGGTGCCATCCCACGGGACAGCAGGAAGCGGACATGCATGCTTTCGCGTCGCTGCCGACCAGCTTGACGGGATGGTGCAAAGCCTGACAGCCGCTGCCGTCGCCATCGAAGCCGATTTTCTCTGGCCGAACGGAGCGCGGTCGATTTACTTCCGCGACCCCGCGGGCAACAGTCTGGAATGCGCCGAACCCGGCCTCTGGGCGATCTGACAGGAATAGTGCATGCGCAAGCTCGAAACAAAGACCATCGTCGTTGCCAGCCATAATGCCGGCAAGATCCGCGAAATCGCCGACCTGATCGGCCCGATGGGGTTTGTTGCCAAATCTGCTGCCGAACTTGGCTTCATCGAACCCGACGAAACCGGCACGACATTTGAGGAAAATGCCCGCATCAAGGCTCTGGCATCGGCCAAGACCTCCGGCCTTCCGGCGCTCTCCGACGACAGCGGCCTGGTGATCGATGCGCTCGGCGGCGATCCCGGCGTCTACACCGCCAACTGGGCCGAAACAGCCGACGGCAGCCGCGATTTTGCGATGGCGATGCAGAAGGTCGAGACGGCCCTGCAGAAGGTTGGCGCAACGACGGCGGACAAGCGCAGCGCGCATTTCGTCAGCGTGCTCTGCCTCGCCTGGCCGGATGGACACACCGAGCTTTTCCGCGGCGAAGTCGAGGGCACGATCGTCTGGCCGCCGCGTGGCGAGGCCGGCTTCGGCTACGATCCGATCTTCCAGCCATCAGGCTATGACGCGACATTCGGCGAAATGACGGCGCAGGAAAAGCACGGCTGGAAGCCCGGTGACCCGGAAGCACTGTCGCACCGGGCACGCGCCTTCAAGCGCTTTGTCGAAACCGGGCTGGAAGCGTAGGATCGTCCGGTGAACATTGTCGATTCGCATAGCGCGCTTTTGCGTGACGCCCCTCTCCTGCCCGATACCGGCGAGCCCGGTTTTGGTGTCTACGTGCATTGGCCGTTCTGTGCCGCCAAATGCCCCTATTGCGACTTCAACAGCCATGTCCGTCATCAGGCGGTCGACCAGCCGCGCTTTACGGCCGCCTTTCTTAGGGAAATGGCATCGATGCGCCAGATCAGCGGCGCGAAGACGGTCACCAGCATCTTTCTCGGCGGCGGCACGCCATCGCTGATGACGCCGGAAACGGTCGGCACCATTCTCGACGGCATTGCCACCCATTGGCACGTGCCGGATGGGATCGAAATTACGCTTGAAGCCAATCCATCGAGCGTCGAGGCCGAGCGCTTTCGCGGCTATCGGGCTGCCGGTGTGAACCGCGTCTCGCTCGGCGTGCAGGCGCTGAACGACCGTGACCTCAAATTTCTCGGCCGGCTGCACAACACCGAGAATGCGCTGAAGGCCATCGGGCTCGCGCGGGACATCTTTCCGCGCATGTCGTTCGACCTCATCTACGCCCGCCCCGACCAGACGGTTGAGGAATGGGAGCGCGAACTTAAACAGGCGATGTCGTACGCTGTCGATCACCTGTCGCTCTATCAGTTGACGATCGAGGAAGGCACGCCGTTTTTTGGCCTGCACAAGGCCGGCAAACTGGTAGTGCCGGATGGCGACCAGTCGGCGCTGCTCTACGAGGCGACGCAGGAGATCACCGAGCGCGAGGGGATGCCGGCCTACGAGGTATCCAACCATGCCCGCCCCGGCGCCGAAAGCCGCCACAACCTGACCTACTGGCGCTATGGCGACTATGCGGGCATAGGCCCCGGCGCCCACGGGCGGCTGACGCAAGGCCGCGACAAGCTGGCGACGGCGACCGAGCGCAAGCCTGAAAGCTGGCTCGACATGGTCGAGCGCGACGGCCACGGCATCCTCGAGCAGGAAATGCTTGGCTACGACGAGCAGGCCGATGAACTGCTGCTGATGGGGCTCAGGCTGAAGGAAGGCATCGACCTCGTTCGATGGCGGCATTTTTCGGGCCGCGATCCCGATCCCAAGCGCGAAGAGTTCCTGCTCGAGCACGGCTTTATCGAGCGCATCGGCAATTCGCGCCTGCGCTGCACGCCGGCGGGCATGCTGATCCTGGATTCCGTGGTGGCCGATCTGGCGTGCTAAGGGATAGCCAAGCCTGATCGGGAGAAGAAACCCTTTGCCCGATAGGTCGATACCCATCTCTCCACTCCTTGACATGAACGCTACGCGCCCGCGCTACCAAAGCTGCTGAAACGTCTGGTATCCCCGAGGGATGTCTCCAGACCTGCAAAGGAATTCCAGGATGGACCGCACCCTTCTCGTCATCGACATTCAAAATGATTATTTTTCGGGAGGTGCCCTGCCCCTGTGGCAAGCGGACGAAACCGAAAGCAACATTCTCTCGGCGATAGCGAAAGCCAGGGCTGCCGGCGACAAGGTGGTGCTGGTCCAGCACATTTCGGCAGCGAGCGCCGGTCTCTTTGCAAAGGACGGGGCCGGAGCAGCCATTCGCGACAATGTCCTGAAGGCTGCAGACAATGCGCCTGTCGTCATCAAAAGCAGTGCAGATGCCTTTCAGGATACCGACCTTGCCGGACATCTAGACGGCACTGACGAGCTACTGATCTGCGGAATGATGACGCAGAACTGTGTCGTCTTCACCGCGATGTCGAGGGCTGCAGACGGAATGGTGGTGAAGGTGATCGGCGATCTCTGCACCGCGCCCACCGAAACCGTTCACCGTATCGCGCTCAACGCGCTCGGTTCAAAACTTCCGGTGCTGGTCGCCGCGGACGTTTGGAAATGATGACGGAGAACGCTTGGCAACGTCCAAGAGCGTATCTTACAACAGAACGGCCGGCTTTCGCCGGCCGTTTCGATTTATGCCGCCTAGATGACTATTCGTTGATCAGGCGCTTCAGCAGCTCGATCTCATGCGACAGCTTGGTGTCGCCGGAGATCAGTTCCTCGATCTTGCGCACGGCGTGCAGCACGGTCGTGTGATCGCGTCCGCCGAAGCGACGGCCGATTTCCGGGAATGAACGAGGTGTCAGGGTCTTTGCCAGATACATGGCGATTTGGCGCGGCTTGACGATGACTCGGGTACGGCGATTGGAGACCAGCTCCTGGCGCGACACATTGTAATGACGGGCGACAACGCGCTGGATGTCTTCGATGCGCACACGACGCGGCTCGCCGGACCCTACCAGGTGAGCAAGAAGCTCGTCGACGCGCTCGACAGTCAGGTTCGGCTCGAAGGAGCGGCGGAAAACCAGCTGGTTGAAGGCGCCTTCCAGCTCGCGGCCGCTGGCGGTGACGCTGCGGGCAACGTGCGACAACAGTTCTGCCGGGATTTCAAGCGACGGGTCCTCGACCTGGGCAGCGGCCAGCCGCCGATTGAGGATCTCGAGGCGCATCTCGTAATCCGGTGCTTCCAGTTCGATGGCAACGCCGCCCTGCAGGCGCGAACGGACGCGGGGATCGAGCGATTCAAGTTCCCAGGGAGCGCGGTCGGCGGCAACGACGACCTGCTTGGCACTGTCGAGAAGCATATTCAGCAGATGGCAGAATTCGTGCTGGATCATCTTGCCCTGCAGGAACTGCATGTCGTCGATGATTAGAAGGTCGATGTTGCGCAGCGAATCCTTGAGGGTCAGCGCATCATTGTCGCGGATTGCGGTGGCAAAGCGCCACATGAAGTATTCCGCCGTCAGGTAAACGACCCGGAGGGCGCGCGGATTGCGCACGGCAGCGTTGGCGATCGCCTGCAGCATGTGGGTCTTGCCGAGACCGACGCTCGAATGCAGGAACAGCGGGTTGAAGCGCACGGCACCGGCACCGGCTTCCGCGATGGTTTCGGCTGCGGCCAGCGCGATCCGGTTGGAACCGCCTTCGACGAAGGTGTCAAACGTGTAGCGAGGATCGAGCGGCGAACCGAAGAGCGGTGTGCCGAAGCTCGGCGTGCGGGCAGCGCCAGCGGCATTGACAGCCTGGGCGACGGCCTGGCCTGCCGCCTGGGCGGTCTGGCGGCGCATCGGGGCCACGGCGCCCGTATCTGGCACGACGACCTGCTCGTCAGCCGCAGGGGCCTTTGTGCCATGCCGCTGGGCGGTACGGACAAGAATTTCGACCTTGAGGATTTCGGCATCTTCAGCCTGGAACAGGCTTGTGATCATATCCAGGTAGCGGTTGTTGATCCATGACTTCAGAAACGTGGTCGGTACCGTCAGGCGGACGACACTCTTCGACACCGAATGCAGCTTGAGACGGGCAAACCAGCTGGCATAAACGTCGGCACCGACCTGCGCCTTCAAACGTGCGCTCACACGCTCGAACAGTACACTATGCTTCATGTCTGCTTTGTCTCCCGCCACTTCAAGGCAAACCGAGCTCAACGCCTGCTGCGCACCGTCGCCGCTTTTCGCCAGTGCACCGGTCGTCATCGTATTCATCTGCATTTCGCCGCCTTCCAGAATCTCGTCATGTCGGGCGAAGGAACGCCGCCCGATATTATCTCGTCTGATGGCGGGGTCCGGCTCGCACTGAGTCATCGCATCGCGCATCGTTTATTCTCCACAGCTCCTCATAGAGCCAGCGCAAGACCTGTGACGAACACCGCACTCAAGCGGCCCCCGTCTTCGATCGTCTCGCCCAAGCGCAGTCTCTCGGTCCTCGCTTACCGACCGACCCGCCAGAGTGGCTGTTCAATCTTGTCACAGCTCCTGACAATCCGGCATATGGACCGTGCCATCAGGACACACGTCGGCCGTCAGGAGACATTGCTGTCATCTTGTCCGAACGCGTCAACTTTATGAAAAAACGGAAACTAACGCTCCGCCACAAGAAACAAAACTATCCACCCTGCCTGAACTGGCAGCGTTCGCCAAAGCCGTTTCGGATTAAGCCGTGCCCCTTGTTGGAAATCATTTAGGCAGGATCGGCTGCCAAGATCAACGGGCATTTTTGCGCTTGTCGGAGGGTTTGCCATTGACTCCGGGAGCCAATTTTGGCTGTCACGCCCCTGTCAAAAAAGAATCGCTTTTGAATCAAGGGGATTCACCTCTGATGCAAATTCGACACGTCTGGAATCAAAAAAAATAATAAAGTTCTTGACTCAGTGAGCGGCGGAATTTGTCAGAAAAAGCCGCAATTCACCTTATGCAATTGAGCCAAGCCTCTGATTTACAACTTCTTTTCGTGTCACAGGAAAGACATTAATCAGACATGCTGCCGTCATCAGGCGGTGGAAAAAATCCGAATCCAAAAAGCCCGGCTAAGGACCGGGCTTGGAGCTAAACGCTGCAATCGTTACTGTAATTTAAGCGGCAGGAGCCGACAGAGCCTTAACACGCTTGGCAAGACGCGAGACTTTGCGCGATGCCGTGTTGGCCGGTACCACGCCCTTGCTGGCAGCGCGTGCCAGTTCTGGTTCGACAGCCTTGAAGGCTGCAGTTGCCAGAGCCACGTCGCCGGAAGCGATTGCTTCTTCGATCTGGCGAACGAAAGTACGAACGCGCGAACGGCGCGCCTTGTTGACGTCTGTGCGGCGAGCGATCTTGCGGGTCGCCTTTTTTGCCGAGCTTGTATTGGCCATGTATGCCTCTCTAGAATTCGAACAAAGTCCCGTCACCGTCGTGCCGGACCGTGTGGTCCTGTCATCCAGCAATGCGGGAGCAATCGCGGAAAACCAGATAGGCTTTCCAAACTGTGGCGGGCATATAGCCTTAAAGCGGAGGTCCGTCAACGCGGTTTCGCCAAAAACCAATCAGCAGCGCGTTTTCCACCGGCGCTTTTAGCATCAGCGGTTTTTGAACATTGGCTTACGCTTGGCAACGAAAGCCGCCATGCCTTCCTTCTGGTCTTCGGTGGCAAAGAGGCTCTGGAACAGGCGACGCTCGAAGCGAAGTCCTTCCTCCAGTGTCGTTTCCAAGGCGCGGCCGACAGCCTCCTTGGCCATCAGCACGGAAGGACGCGAATGCGAGGCAATCTTCGCAGCGGCTTTGAGCGCTTCTTCCACGAGCGCCTCGGCCGGTACAACGCGCGCCACCAGCCCCGACCTTTCGGCCTCAGCCGCATCCATCATCCGGCCGGTCAACACCATGTCCATGGCCTTGGCCTTGCCGACAGCCCGCGTCAGGCGCTGGGAGCCGCCCATGCCGGGGATGATGCCGAGCGTGATCTCGGGCTGCCCGAATTTTGCAGTCTCGGCGGCGATGATGAAATCGCACATCATTGCGAGCTCGCAGCCTCCGCCCAGCGCAAAGCCGCCAACGGCCGCGATCACCGGCTTGCGTGCCTTGGCGATCTCGTCCCAGCCGCCCAGGAAGTCGCTCTTGTAGACATCGACGAAGTCCAGCGACTGCATCTCCTTGATATCGGCGCCGGCGGCGAAGGCCTTGTCCGAGCCTGTCAGGACGATGGCACCGATGGCGTCGTCCGCGTGGAAAGCCGCATAGGCTGTCTTCAACTCCGAGAGCATGGTCAAATTCAGCGCGTTCAGCGCCTGCGGGCGATTGAGCCTGATCAGGCCGACGGCGTCGTGGGTTTCGACGATCAGGGTTTCATAGGCCATCGACATCTCCTCGCATCATTTCTGGCAGGTGGCACAATAGAAGGTAGAGCGGCCGGCCTGGACTATTCGGCCGACCTTACCGCCGCAGCCCTCTGTCCGGCAAGCCTCGCCTTCCCGGTCGTAGACAGAAAAGGAATGCTGGAAATAGCCGAGCGAACCGTCCGTTTGGATATGATCGCGCAGCGACGACCCTCCGGCAGCGATCGCATCGGCGATGACGTCACGTATGCAGGCCACCAGCCGCACCAGCGTCTCGCGCGGCTTGCCGGTCTTTGTCGACAATGTTCCGCTGGCACGCAAAGGCGACAGGTGAGCCCGCCAGAGAGCTTCGCAGACATAGATATTGCCGAGGCCGGCAATCGTTTTCTGGTCGAGCAGCGCGCCTTTCAGCGGCTGGGCCTTGCCGGAAAACCGCTTTGCCAGCCCTTCCGGGCTCAGCGCATTGCCCGTCGGCTCGGGACCGAGATCACGGAAAAAAGGGTGTGCAGCCATCTCCGCCCGGGCAACGATATCCATGAACCCGAAACGCCGTGGATCGTTGTAGACGACACGCATGGCTTCGCCATTGCGCGCCAGATGGAAGATGACGTGATCGTGAACCTCGTTCTTGGAGCGCGGGTGGTGAAAGTCGCCGGGCGTAACGGCCGCCTCCCCAGCCTCTATGCGGAACGAGCCGGACATGCCGAGATGGGCGACGACGGTCATGCCGTTGTCAAGATCGATCAACAGATACTTGGCGCGGCGCGAAAGGGATGCGATCCGCTGGCCCGCTATGGATGCTGCAAATTCTAGCGGAAACGGAAAGCGCAGGTCGCCCCGGCGCAGCTCCAGCCGCTCTATCACTGCCCCTTCCATCGCCGGGGCAAGGCCACGCCGCACGGTTTCGACCTCTGGTAATTCGGGCATGACAATCCATCTTCAGGTGTGACCAGCAGCAGCAGGGACCGCGACCAAATGCGCTTTGCTTTCCAGCGGCCATGTTCTAAACCAACGACAACGTGCCGTGGCATCAGCCAGTCAGATAGCGTGGCACCAGCATTTTCGCCACAGCCGGCGGCGATTTAGATAAGGGAGTTGAGTGATGGCAAAGAGCCGCACCGCCGCCGATGGCGGCATGGAGACATCCTACGGATTTCGCGACGTGGCTGAAGGCGAAAAGCAAGCCCTCGTCAACGACGTGTTCCACAAGGTCGCCAAACGCTACGACGTCATGAACGATGTCATGTCTATGGGCCTGCACCGCGCCTGGAAAGACGCGATGATTTCAGCCCTTCATCCGCGCAAGGACGCGACCTACAAGGTGCTCGATGTTGCTGGCGGCACGGGCGATATCGCCTTGCGTATCGTTGAGGCATCCGGCAAGCTGGCCCACGCTACCGTGCTCGACATCAATGGCTCGATGCTGGCGGTCGGCGCCGACCGCGCCGAAAAAAAGAAGATTTCGGAGAACCTGACTTTCGTCGAAGCCAACGCCGAGGACCTGCCGTTCGAAGACAACAGTTTTGACGCCTATACGATCGCCTTCGGCATCCGAAACGTGCCGCGCATCGACGTGGCGTTGAAGGAAGCCCACCGGGTGTTGAAGCGCGGCGGCCGGTTGCTGGTGCTGGAATTTTCCGAGGTCGACCTGCCCTTGCTCGACAAAGTCTACGACGCATGGTCGTTCAACGCCATTCCGCGCTTTGGAAAGGCCATTACCGGCGAGGCCGAGCCCTATCAGTACCTGGTGGAGTCGATCCGCAAGTTTCCCAACCAGCAGGACTTTGCAACGATGATCCGCCAGGCCGACTTCAGTCGCGTCACCTTTACCAACTACACCGGCGGCATTGCGGCACTGCATTCCGGCTGGAAGCTCTAGGCATGGGGCGGACAGAGGTCCAGAAGCTGGCGCTGCCCGGCGCAGCAGACAGAGAAACAACAGCATGAGCTCTTTCGGCGGATATTTTGGCCTGATCCGGGTTGGCTGGGTCCTGGTGCGGGAAGGCGTTGTCGAGGCCCTACCCTCCGAAGGCTTGCCGCCATCGGTCAGCCTCGCCAAGTCCTTCGTGGCGCTGTTTGCCCGCCGCCGCTCGAAAACCAAGGCGCGCAGCGACAGGCTTTCTAAGGCAGTCGAGCGGCTCGGACCTTCCTATGCGAAAATCGGCCAGTTCCTGGCAACGCGGCCGGATGTCGTCGGTATCGAATTTGCCAATGACCTTTCGCAGCTTCAGGACAGCATGACGTTCTTTCCGATGGCCGCCGCCAAGGCCAATATCGAAGGCTCGCTGGGCCGGTCGCTCGACGATCTCTATGCCAGCGTCGGCGAACCGATTGCCGCAGCCTCGATCGCACAGGTGCACCCGGCCGAGGTGAGGACGGCCGATGGCCTTCGCAAGGTGGCGATCAAGGTCATACGGCCGGGCGTGCGCCAGCGCTTCGCCAACGATATCGCCGTCATGTATCTGGTGGCAGGCTTGCAGGAACGGTTCGTCCCCTCGAGCCGGCGGCTGCGCCCTGTCGAGGTGACGAAGGCGCTGGAGCAGACGACCAGGGTCGAGATGGACCTCCGGCTGGAAGCCTCGGCACTGTCGGAAATTGCAGAGAACACCGCAGGCGACGAAGGCTTCCGCGTCCCGAAAGTCGATTGGGAGCGCACCGGTCGCGACGTCATCACCATGGAGTGGATCGATGGCATCAAGATGTCCGATGTCGATGCGCTGCGCGCTTCCGGACATGATCTCAACCGCCTTGCAGACACGCTTATCCAGTCGTTCCTGCGCCACACGCTGCGCGATGGCTTTTTCCATGCCGACATGCATCCAGGCAATCTCTTCGTCGATCCGCAGGGCATCATCGTTGCCGTCGATATGGGAATCGTCGGTCGTCTGGGCAAGAAGGAACGGCGGTTCCTCGCGGAAATCCTCTACGGGTTCATCACCCGCGATTACCTGCGCGTCGCCGAAGTGCATTTCGAGGCGGGTTATGTACCGGCCCACCACAACACGGAGAGCTTCGCCCAGGCGATCCGAGCCATCGGCGAGCCTATCCATGGCCAGCCGGCAGAAACGATCTCGATGGGCAAGCTGCTGACCCTGTTGTTCGAGGTGACCGAGCTGTTCGACATGGAAACGCGACCCGAACTGGTGATGCTGCAGAAGACCATGGTCGTGGTCGAGGGCGTCTCCCGCATGCTCAATCCGCGCTTCAATATGTGGAAGGCGTCGGAGCCCGTCGTCGGCGAATGGATCCGCAACAATCTCGGTCCGAAACGCATTATCGGCGACCTGCAGGATGCCTTGAAGGCCGGGGTCAAACTGGCCGAGGCCGTGCCCGAAATCGCCGCCAAGACCGAGCTGTTCCACCGGCAGCTGCTGGCCATGAGCCAGAACGGATTGCGCTTCGACAACGAGACCGCCGAGGCGATCGGCAAGGCTGAGGCGCGCCACACGCGGTCTGGTCGCCTGGCCCTCTGGCTGATCGCGCTGACGCTGATCTACATTGCCTGGAAACTGAGCTAGCGAGCGGCCTGGCTGAGCAGCTGCGACGCCGTAGCCGGACGCCGGCATCGCTGACCATCAACGCGACCAACATCGAAGAGCCGCCCTGTGATCCCATGGACCCTGCTTGATACCGCATCCATCCCCAACGGTGGCGGCGAGCTGCGGCTGAAGCAACGAGGCCGGGAGTTCTCGATCATGCTCGGCAGCAACGAACTGATGAACAGCAGGCTCAGCGGCTCCGAAGAAGCCCTGGCAACACTTGCCTGCGAGAGGATTGCCGCTCGGCCGTCGCCGCACCTGCTGATCGGCGGGCTCGGCATGGGGTTCACATTGCGGGCGGCACTGGGTGCGATCGGCAGCGATGCCCGGGTGACCGTGGCGGAGCTTGTGCCGGCCGTGGTCGCATGGGCACGCGGCCCGATGGCAGAGATTTTCTCCGGAAGCCTCGACGATCCACGCGTTGCGGTCCACGAGGGAGATGTGGCCGCCGCTATCCAGAGCGGCCGCGAGAGCTACGACGCCATCCTGCTCGACGTCGACAACGGCCCGGATGGGTTGACTCACGCGGCCAATGACGGGTTATACAATAGGAAGGGCTTGCTCGCCGCCCGTGACGCCCTGCGCCCCGGCGGTGTTCTTGCAGTGTGGTCCTCTGGTCCCGACACGCGTTTTACCAAACGGCTGCGGGACGCGCGGTTTTCTGCGGAAGAAGTAGCCACGCGCGCTAACGGCAAACGTGGCGGCGCCCGCCATATGATCTGGATAGCCGTCAAATCGCAGTAGGAGCTGGTTCGACGGGAGAGGCGCAATGATAGATCATTAGCCGGCATTCAATCGCATGGCGCGACGGCGCCGGAGCCCCTCATCGCCGCCTGTTTAGGACTTCTTTTTGCGGCTGGCTTTGGGTTGTGTAGCGCCATTGCCGTGGCGGGCACTAGCGGCCGCTGGCTTTTTGATGGTAGCTTCGGCGCTATCGGGAAGCGTCATTGCGTTGGCATCTTCCGCCGGGATATCTGCGTTCGAGATTTCCTGCCAAGCCTGTAGCCAGTGGCGCATGTCTTCACCCTGGGGGCGTCCCTGCTCTTCCCAGATGCTGTACGCGCGGTCCCTGATCTGCTGTTCGCGGTCGTCTTGCATAGTCATTTCCTCCTCTTGGCAAAAACTGCCTCTCGGCAGCGATAAACCAAAAGGACGGGAAGAAGTTCCCGGATCAACGGTTTTAGGACCGGATACGCAGATCACTGACCGGCAACGAGCGATACAAAAAACCTACCTTGCCGAGGCCAGAGACCGGTCGTCCACGTCCTGCTGGCCAATCGGCCGCTGCCCGATGTGCGCAAAAGGTGCCGTGCGGATCTTGCAAAGCCTGATCTCGTCGGCCAGCGTCTCGAGAGCTTCTATCAGCCGCATACGGCTCTGCTCCACAAGGCTGTCATCGGCTTTGCGCGGGCTGAACGTACCCATAGCGCGAACGAAAGCATGGGATGCGTCGCAAACCATCGGCAGGCACTCCTCGACATAGATGTCGATTTCGATCCGATGCAGGCTGCTTGCCAGATAACGCAGCACCAACGCCGGCAACTCCCTGGCAGAGGAGCCGCTTGCCGTCCGGATCCGGGAGCAGAGGTCAACGAGATCGGCGTCGCCATTGGAAACATGGCTGACATGGCCAAGTGACGTGTCTGAAAGATCGTGGGAATGGCGCATTTCCGCTCCTTGATTCGCTTCTATGGTGCAGACGCTAACCATGGCGTGTGAACGGCACCTTTCCCTAGATGTCTGAACTTTTCTCGCAAAAGGATTTTTTGTGAACCTGGCCGTCCCTGCTATTTTCTGGCTGGCCGCAGTTGTCGATGCCCTTCTCATACCGCCCGGTTTGTATAAAGCTTTGCTGAACTGGATTTTTGATCATGAACAACAATGCTTCCCCCGACATCCTCATCGTCGACGACGACCATGAAATCCGGACGCTGCTCAGCCGTTATCTCGAAGAGCAGGGGTTCAGGGTATCGACGGCCGGCGATCTGCGCGGCTGTAACGAGGCGATGAGCCGCCGCACCCCCGATCTGCTGGTTCTCGACGTCATGCTGCCGGATGGCTCTGGGCTCGACCTTTGCCGCGATCTCTGGGGCCGACGGCCGCGGGTGCCGGTAATCCTGCTGACGGCGCTGAAGGAAGATATCGACCGGATTCTCGGCCTGGAGATTGGTGCCGACGACTATCTCGGCAAGCCTTTCAATCCACGCGAGCTGGCCGCACGCATCCGCGCCGTGTTGCGCCGTTCCAACGACGAAGCAGAAACCGAGCCCCAGCGCCAGAGTTACGAGTTCGCAGGCATGAAGCTCGATCCGCAGTTGCGGCGCGTCACCCGGGACACCGGCGAGATCATCGGCCTGACCGGCGCCGAGTTCGACCTGCTGAAGGCATTCCTGGAGCGTTCCGGGCGCCTTCTGTCACGTGACCAACTGCTCGATGTCACCCAGGGCCGTGACCGCGATCCGGCCGACCGGTCGATCGACGTTTTGATGAGCCGCCTTAGGCGAAAACTCGGCGAGACGCCGGACATGCCGATTTTCCGAACGATCCGCAACGGCGGCTACCAGCTCGTCGTTCCGGTGACAGCCGTAAAGGGCGAGGCATGAAATCGCTCGGTACGCGCCTTGCACTGCTGCTGGTAACCGCCATCGTGCTGGTCGTCATAACCTCGTCGCTGGCCGCAGCGCTTGTCATGCGTGGGCCCAGGCCTGAGGAGACCATGGACCCCGTGGCGCGGCAGATGCACTGGCTTGCCAATGTCGCCGAGCATAACGCCGAAGAAGCGGCATCCCGCGGCATGGTGATCTCTGATGAACCTGCCGCAGGTGAGCGCGATGAGCGCTTTTCCAATTTCCTGACGGAAGGACTGAGCCGTACCGGCGACCCGCTGGAAGCCTTCGTCACCAGACAGGATGAGACAGCCGGCACAACGGCATCGATCAAGCTTGCCAGCGGAAAATGGCTACTGGTGCCGATGCCGAATTTCGGCCCGCCGCCTGGCGGCTGGAAAATTCTCATCGGCTGGCTCAGCCTCATCGTCGCCGGCAGCGTCGTGATCTCCATCGTCGCCGCCTCGAAAATCATCAAACCGTTGCGCCTGCTGGAGAAAGTGCTGGGCGAGATCGGCCCGGATGGAACGCTGCCGCATGTACCGGAAACAGGTCCTGGCGAAATCCGCGTGACGGCGCAGGTGCTGAACCGGTTGTCGGCCAAGGTCAAGCGCGCCACGGAAAGCCGCATGCGGCTGGTCGCTGCAGCCGGCCATGACCTTAGAACGCCGATGACCCGGATGCGCTTGCGTGCCGAGTTCATCGCCGACGATATCGAGCGCCGGAAATGGCTTGCCGACCTGGAGGAACTCGACCAGATCGCCGACAGCGCGATCGGCCTCGTACGGGAAGAAGTCAATCACGACAGCCTTCAGGACATCAGGCTGGATCTTGTCGTCACGGATATCGTCGACGAACTGGCGGCAATCGGCATGGATGTCTCGGTGGCAACGACAGAGCAGACGATTGTGCGTGTCGGGCCGCTGGCCCTGACGCGGGCGCTAAGAAACCTGCTGATCAATGCTGCTACCCACGGTGAATCCGCCACCGTTTCGGTGACCGCGACCAATGGCATTGCCAAGGTCGAGATCAACGATACAGGCTCGGGCATTCCCGAGGAGCGACTGAGCCAGGTGTTCGAGCCATTCTTCCGGATCGACATCGCCCGGCAGAAATCCTTCCCTGGCGCGGGGCTCGGGATGGCAATCGCCAAGGAAATCATCTCCCGCTTCGATGGCGAGATTGCGGTTCGCAACAGAACCACAGGCGGCCTTGCTCAGGTGATCACATTCAAGGCGGCCGCCTTACAGGAGGCGCAGTCCTAGGGCTTGCTGCCCCACACACTGCCATTTCAGACGTAGGCCGTGCGCTGGCCGAAGCTTGTATCGGCGGTGAAGTTGGTGGTGCCTATACGGTCGCTTTCGCCGGACATCGGCGACGATGCCTCGTCATCCGCGCTGGTGCTGTTTGCCGTTGCACTATCGGACGGTGTTGCCTTGGCGGACGCAACAGATTGAGCCGGACCCGCAGTAGCGGATGACTGTGTGCCGCCAGATTTGCCGCCAGCAGCCGTGCCGGACTGCGCGCTTGCGGTGGCTGCGGCCTCGATCTTGTCGAGCTTTGCCTGCAATGTCGCGATATCCGCTTTCAACGCGTTGGCATCGTCGGCATCCTTGGTATCGGCTAGCTCCGTTTTCTTGGCCGCGATCTGCGCCTTGATGGTCGTCTCGTCGCTCGCGCCGGTAGACGAGGAGGAAGACGAAGAAGACGTCGTTGATGCCGTAAAGAGCGAGATTGTGGAACTCGAGACCGCGCTGACCATGATGCTACCCCCGTGATGAATTGAGACATCACGTTCGCGCGCGTTCAATTAAGCGGTGGTAAACGGCCCGTTTTGGCTCCTTTGCAACCGCACTTTCGACGCGCCTCAGGATATTGATTATTAGTAATTTAAATCAATTACTTAACCAACTGAGATAGCTGTCATGAACGCATGTCGGGTCAACAGTAAAAGAGGCGGGCATATTGAGACACCAATTTCCGCAGAATGACCTTCTTTCAGCAATGCTTGGAAATGTTTCTGCCGCGCAGTGCTGTAAATTTTGGTGGTTCGCTGCTTCCTGATTAGCATCGATCGGCCAGCTTCGTCACCATGCCCCACATCTTGGCGAAGCTGGCTTTTCCCCTTGAAAGCCACAGACACTTCGCGTCAATCGCGCGCCAGCGCCGCGACAGGATCCAGCAGCGAGGCGTTGCGCGCCGGCATGAAGCCGAACACCACGCCGATCAGGCATGAAAAGCCGATCGCCAGCAGGATCGAGCCATCGGAATAGATCAGCGAGAAATTGGTACTGATCGCATTGAAGACCGCGCCGAAGGTCATCGCGGTGGCAATGCCTAACGCGCCGCCGAGCGCACAGACAATCACGGCTTCGATCAGGAATTGCTGGAGAATATCCTTGCGCCGGGCGCCGACGGCCATCCGCACGCCGATTTCACCCACCCGCTCGGACACCGACACCAGCATGATATTCATTACCCCGATACCGCCGACGAGCAGGGAAATGACGGCGATGGCCGCCACCAGCAGCGTCAGGGTCTCGGCCGTGGCGGTGATCGTCTTGCGGATGTCGTCCGTATTCAGAATGGAAAAGTCCTGCGCCGCGTGGCGACGTTTCAGAAATTGCGTGATGGCATCCTCGGCAACCGAGCTTGATGCATCGTCGGACACCCGCACGGTGATGCTGCGCAGCGACATATCGCCGAGGAAGCGTGCCTGGACGCTGGTATAGGGCAGATAGACCGACAGGTTGTCGCTGGAGCCGAACCCGCCCTGCTGCATGGCAATGACGCCGATGACGCGGATCGGCGTCTTGCCGACCAGTATGATCTGGCCTACCGGATCGAGCCCGGTATTGTCGAACAGCGACGATGCGGTATTCTGGTCGATGACGGCGTTCTGGGTAATGTCCCGCACATCCCTGTCATCGAAGAACCGGCCTTTCGTCAGCTTCGAGCCCTTGGCTACAAAATACTGGTCGCCGACGCCGTTCACCAGGGCATTGGCCTCCTTGGCGCCGAACCGAACGGTGGTGCTGGTCGAAACCGTGGGCGTCACCGCTGCGACATAGCTCAGCTGCTTCAACGCGTTGGCATCCGAGACCACCAGGGTCTTGATGCGACCTGCGCGGGGATCGCCAAAACCCTTGCCCGGAAATATCTCCAGCGTGTTGGTGCCGAGGCCACTGATATTGGAAAGCACCTTCTGCTGCGTTCCCTGCCCCAGAGCGACGACGCAGACGACCGAGGCAATGCCGATGATGATGCCGAGCATAGTCAGGAAAGTCCGCAAGCGGTGCGCCTTGAGCGCCAGGATCGCCATGATGAAGGCTTCGCGCAAACTGGCGAGGCCAGCCCGCCAGCCCGGGCCGGATTGCGGCGCTGGTCTCACCATCGCGGATACAGGGCCGGTCGGCAACGCGGCTTTTTCCGAAGGACGATCGGCGACGATGCAGCCGTCGGATATTTCTATGATCCGGTGGGCATGGGCCGCGACCGACATGTCGTGGGTGACGATGATGACCGTATGTCCTTCGGCATTCAACTCGTTGAGAATGCGCAGGACATCTTCACCGCTCTGCCTGTCGAGCGCGCCGGTGGGCTCGTCGGCGAGGATGACGTTGCCGTTGTTCATCAACGCCCGCGCGATAGAGACACGCTGCTGCTGGCCGCCGGAAAGCTGGCCGGGCCTGTGACCGAGACGATCTCCAAGACCAAGCCGCACAAGCAGTTCCCGCGCGCGGATGCTGCGCGCAGATGACTGGCCGGCGTAGATGGCCGGGACTTCGACATTGCCGAGAGCGGTCAGTTCGGACAGCAGGTGATAGCGCTGGAAGATAAACCCGAAATGCTCGCGGCGCAGCTTCGACAGAGCATCGCTGTCGAGCGTTTGCGTCGATTGGCCGGCGACGGCATATGTCCCCGACGTCGGCCTGTCGAGCAGCCCCAGAATGTTCATCAGCGTCGACTTGCCGGATCCCGAGGGACCGACAATGGCGATCATCTCGCCCTCTTCGATCGACAGGTTGATCTCCTTGAGGACGCTGATCGTGCTGTCGCCCGAACTGTAGTCACGCCTGAGATCGGTTAGCCGGATGATTGGCTCGGCCATGGCCTAAAGTCCCATCGGTGGCGGCCCGCCCATTTTCGTCGTCGCCTGGGTGGCACTTCTCTCGCCGACGACGACCCGCTCGCCCTCCGACAACCCGGACTGGACCTCGGCGCTGACATTGTTGTTGAGACCGATCTTCACCTTGCGCATCGACGTCGAATTGTCGGCTGCGGCGACCTGCACATCGTACTGGCCATCCGCGCCTATGGCGCCCAAGGCTGCTGAAGGTATGGTGAGGACGCCCCGCGCCGAGCCCAGCACGATGTGAACCTCGGCGGACATGTAGGTCCGGAAGCGGCCGTCGGGATTGGGAACATCAAAGATGCCGTTGTAGTAGATCGCAGAGGTCGATGTCGACGAAGTGGTGGACGAACTCGATGTCGTGCTCGACGAACTGATGCTGCTGTCGCTGGTGATCGATTCAGGAGCCGGCTCTATAGATTGCAGTACCGTGCGGTGGATCGTTCCGGGATCGCCGAGGATAGTAAAGTCGATCGCCTGGCCGACCTTGACCTTGACGACATCGGCCTCCGAAATTTCGGCCCGCACCGTCATCGTCTGCAATTGGCCGAGAATGACAATGGTCGGAGCCGACTGTGCAGCGTTGACTGTCTGGCCCTGCTGATTGACGATCGCCAGAACGGTGCCATCCATCGGCGCGGTGATATGGGTATAGGCAAGGTTGGCTTCTGCTGTCTCGACGGCGACTTGGGCAGAGGTTATCTGGGCATCGAGAGCTGCGATCTCGGCGGTCGTTTTCTTGACGGTTGCTACGGCGCTGTCGAGGTCCGACTTAGGACCGGCCTGCTTGGCAAATATCGCTTGCTGGCGCGTAAGGGTTATCTCGGCGTTTTCGAGATCAGCTTCGCTCTCGTCGCGCTGCGCCTTGACGTTGGCAAGGGAGGCCTGCGCCGTGCGAAGTTCGTTTCTTTGGGTGACGGAATCGATCTCGGCAACCAGCGCACCTTTCTGGACCGTATCACCAAGCTTGACATTGAGGGCGGTGATGCGGCCGGAAACCTGCGCGCCGACGGCTACCATCTGCGCTGGCTTGAAGGTGCCAGAAGCAAGAACTGTCTCCTCGACATCGCCGCGCGTGACGGCTGCCGCGATGAAAGACGGTCCGTCGGCCGCAAACAGCCGGCCGCGAAAAACAAAGACTACCGCAGCGACGACCAGCAGCGGCAGGAGCACGAATAAAAGTGCACGGTGCATCAGGAATTCTCCCCGTCGAAGTCAAAGGCGGGACAGGCAGGCTGCAGCAATCGGATCATCAAACTCTCCATTGCGCCGGGCATAACATCCATCGGCGAACGGCGTTTTTCCGAATATTTCCAAAAGTGTCCGGACTGGTATTTTTTAGGGATGCCGCCTGTTTCATGCGACGATCCGCTGGATATGGCTGGAAATCAGCGAGGCTTGAGGTTGGCCTCCTGGGCTGCCTCGACGAAGACCTTGCGGGCGTCTTCCGAATCCTTGTTGCCTGCAAGAGCAGCACGGCAAAAGCGGCGCGCGGCGGCATGGCGTGGACCGGGACTGCCCGGCCATGGGCCGTCCAGAAACTCGAGCGCTTCGGCAGGGTTCTTGAGGGTTATGAGTTCGCCTGGCTTGACCGTCAGGGTGACGATTTCGCTCCATCGTGTAGGGCGCATGATATCTCCAATGCCGCAATCGTCACCCATTTCGGATGAAGTTGCCGGTACAGATTGTTTGGTTAGATCGGGAGGCTGGCGCGTGTCGGCTCGAGATGCCTGACACGAAGGCGTTTGCCTGCAGCGAGAAGACCGACTGCAACCAAAAAAGGCCAGGCATATTGCCTGACCTTCCGATGGTGTTCATGCCCCGGCTACGTTGCCGCTGCCGGGACAGAAAGACCTTTAAGCAGCCTGAAGCTGAGCGGCAGACATCTTGCCCGACTTGTTGTCGCGCTCAAGCTCGTAGGAGAGCTTCTGGCCTTCGACGATTTCGCGCATGCCAGCGCGTTCGACGGCCGAGATGTGAACGAAAACATCGGCATCGCCGTTGTCAGGCTGAATGAAGCCGAAGCCCTTTGTGGAATTAAACCATTTAACTGTGCCAGTGGCCATGACGAAACCCTTTCATGTAATTTGAAGGATCGCCGCGCAAAAAGCGCCGCGAGGTGAAGTCCCGATTTTGAAAGGAAGTTCGTCCAGGGCACGCAAGATGCGCGCAATAACAAAAGTCAGACAAGCAATATCGACAACCTTTAGATAGGGTTCGGTGGCCCTGATGTCAACCTGTCGACCATCAGCCGGGGCAACCAGGGCAAGTCACCGAACACAAATGTGGTCAGCCGCCGGCTCAGGCGGCCAGGTTTTCCAGTCCGGATGCTTCGAACATGCGCTCAAGATTGAGAAAGCAGATCATGCCGCTATCCTGAGCAATGATGCCATCGGAATAGCTCGTGCCGCCTGGGACATTCATGTCGGGAACTGGTTGCAGCAGGGCGGCATCGATGGTGAGGATATCGGATACGCTGTCGACGATCAGGCCCATCGATGTTTCGTTGATTTCGGCGACCACGATGGCGCTGCGCTCGGTCGGCACGGTGCTTTTCATGCCGAGCTTGAGCGAAAGGTCGATGATTGGGATCACCGTGCCGCGCAAGTTCATCACGCCCATGACCTCAGCCGGCGAATGGGGGATCGGCGTTGCGGCATCCCAGCCGCGGATCTCGCGAATGGCCGTCGTGCGTACGCAAAATTCCTGGCCATTGAGGTGGAAGGAAAGGATTTCGAGGGTATCGCCGCTCGAATGCGATTGCTTGTTGACGATGTTCATCAAAACTCCTGCCGGCCGAGGCGGCTGCGTTGCCAGCGAATGACCCGAACGTTGACAGGCGGATGGCGGCGCCTGGACGCTCTTACCATGACGGGTAACAATTGCGTTTTGATTAAACGGGCGGTTGCCCTTTTAAGCAAACGGCAGAGTTTTCGAATATTCGCATCCCGACAGCGACAATCCTTCGCTTGCGCATTGCGCTTTCAGCCTCTCGCGCCGGGCTCTTCCCGCAATGCGTCGTAGTCGTGCGCCGTTCGCATGTTGCACCAGCAGGCAAAGGCCGAACTGAGGAGGGCCAGGCTTTCGCCGATCGCCAGTCTGTTGTTCGAGTTGCTGAGTAGCGTCAGGGCGAAGAAGAACAGGCCGACCGTGTAGACGTGGAAGGCGGCGCGCGGGATGACGCCGGCACGAAAGGCACGAAACACCGAAACGAACAGCGCGCCGAGGATGACAGACATGATGACCGCGCCGAAGATACCGAAGCGCACCAGGATTTCGAGATAGCCGTTGTGGAACAGCGTATACCTGACGTTCGGATAGCGCGCGGCATTCAACTGGTCGACCCATTTGCTTCCCCAGCCGAACACCGGCGCCGAGGAAATGAGTTCGCCGGCGTCGTACCAGAGCTGCAAACGCTCATCCATCGAGACAGGTGTCGTCGGTGAATCGATCGTTCCGAGCACGACCCCGTTGAAGTCGCGACGCGCGTGAAAGCCCTCAAGCATGGAAATCGCCGCATCGACAGTCGGCCCGGCCGTCTTGTTGAGATTGTGGCGTACGGCATAGGCACCGCAACCGAGAAGGATGGATGCGGCGACAATGGTGATCAGCCCGGTACGCAGACGCAGATAGGTCAGGGACAACAAGCCGGCGATCGGCAACGTCAAGGTCAGCGCCAGCCAGACGCCCTTGGACTTTGCGCCATAGATAGCGATGAGACAGAGGACCATCACAACAGGTGCGACGACAAGGCCAAATCGGCGCAGGAGCGGCTTCGCATCGCTGTTGGAAAGGTAGTGAAGCCACCAGAAATAGGCCGACAAAAGGATGAGGCCGCAGGCGACCGCCCCGTGAATCTGGTTGTTCATGATCAGGGGCTTGACCGTTTCGCCGGCAAATATCCGCACGTATCCGGTGGTGGTCGCGAGCATCACTAGGGCGACCGCGAAAAACGCTGCGACGATGCGCTCGATCCGCCCTTCCGTCATCGAAAAGGCAACACCCAGGATCGGGAAGAAAAACGGGAAAGCGTAGAGCCACTCGGATGCGCCGCTCTCGTGCGGATGCGTCATGATGTAGAAGCGAAGGAAGCGGACCGCGACATAGATGCCCCACGCCATGCAGAGCCAGCCAAGCCAGTTTGTAGCGGGCCGGTTCGGCATCTTCAGGAAATGGACCAGAGCAATGATGGCGAGAACTGCCGATGCATAGCGATAGGCATCCGTTTCGACGAACACCGCGGAGGCAGCGAAAAGCCAGGCGATACTAATGATAACCGTCAGAAGGGCATTCGGCTTCGCTGCAGTCGATGTAGTCATCATATCCCTTGACCGCTCCGATAGGTAGGTGGGCATTGACCCCGGCCTCGCCGAGGTCTTCGGGTGTCCGACCGGACAATCTCCTGACGCTTATCCCGAGGTGCCGGCTGGCTGTAAAGAGGGGATCGGGGTTTCAGCTGCAGCAGGGCTCGAAATTCACGCCGTCATGGCAAGAAGATCGCACTCGGCTCAATGCGTTACGCCATCCCGCCCCAGCACCTTCATGGCGGTGAGGAGAATGATCCATAGATCAAACGCGAAGGATCGACGCTTCAGATACTCGGCGTCGAGCCGTACTTTGTCGGGAATGGGCAGCTCATCGCGGCCGTTGATCTGGGCCCAGCCGGTCAGGCCCGGCACCAGAGCGTGGACGCCGCTGGCAGTGCGAAGCTCGATCAGGTCCTGCTGGTTGAAGAGGGCTGGACGCGGACCGACAAGGCTCATCTCGCCCTTGAGGATGCACCAGAGCTGCGGCAACTCGTCGAGGCTGGAGCGGCGCAGGAAGGAGCCGATCGGCGTCAGGTAACGTGTCGGGTCGGAAAGCAGATGGGTCGCAACGGCTGGCGTATCGACGCGCATGCTGCGAAATTTCGGCATCCGGAAAATGCGATTGTCCCGGCCGACCCGATCGGACCAGTACAGCACTGGCCCCTTCGAGGTTGCACGGACACAGATTGCCACGACCAGGATCGGAATCGAAAACAGGATCGCTGCCGCAAGGGCTGCGAACAGGTCGAAACTGCGTTTGGAGACGGTGTACAACATCTGGAACTGCCGGAGAGAAATTTCGGCGTGAATCTCATATCCCGGGCGATTTCACAATCAGATTGTCGTTTGCACCCTGTTTTCCCGGTTTCGGATCGCATCCCGACGTCTATCGCCTGAGTGCTGATAGCGCTAATAGCAGACAGAAACGCGGGATGATCGAATGCTTGAAACTACCACAGGGGCCGGCGCATGATATTGGTGACCGGGGCAACCGGGTTCGTTGGCACAGCGCTCTGTGCGGACCTTACTGCGCGCGGGATTGCCTCTCGTCCGGCCAGTCGCCTGCCTACGTCAGGGTTTCATCCGGTGGGCGCGATCGACGCCCGCACGGACTGGACCGAAGCGCTGGCCGGCATCGATTGCGTGGTTCATCTAGCCGCTCGCGTGCATGTCATGGATGATACGGCGGCAGATCCGCTGGCTGCGTTTCGTGCCGCGAATGTCGACGCCACGCTCAATCTGGCACACCAGGCCGCAGCGGCCGGCGCTCGGCGCTTCATTTTCGTGAGTTCGATCAAGGTAAACGGCGAGGAGACGGCCCCAGGCCGGCCTTTCACCGCCGCAGACGTGCCGGAGCCCAGGGATCCCTACGGGCTTTCGAAATGGGAGGCAGAACAGGCGCTGTTTGACCTCGGCAGGCAGACGGGGATGGACATCGTCGTGATTCGTCCGCCACTTATCTACGGTCCGGGTGTCAAAGCCAACTTTGCGAGCCTGATGCGCCTTGCGCGGCGCGGCCTGCCCCTGCCGTTCGGCCTCATCTCCAACAAAAGGTCGCTGCTGTTCGTCGGCAACCTGACGGATTTCATCATCCTCTGCGTCGCTCACCCGGACGCTGCCAACCGCACATTTCTCGTCAGCGACGGCGAGGACCTTTCCATCGGGCAGTTGATCGCCGGCATTTCTGGCGCAATGGGTCGCAAGACCTGGCTGCTGCCCGTGCCACCCCGCCTCATCGAAGCGGCTGCGGCAATGCTGGGCAAGGGTTCGGCGGCGAGACGGCTGCTGGGTTCGCTGCAAGTCGATATCGGCGAGACCCGACGCATTACCGGCTGGACGCCACCGTTTTCAAGCGAACAGGGTCTGGCGCTGACGGTGCAGGCCTTCCCAGGCTAGAGGCTCCAGACGGCATGGCCCACAAGGCCTGGATTGTCGAGTTGGAGCGCCGATTTGACATCGACCACGACGCCGCCGGGTTTCAGCAGGTCTAGCAGGGCTCCGGCATCGTCGACGAGATACTGGCGGTGCGGGACGGCAAGGACGATAGCATCGAGTGGCGGGAATGCATCGAGGGCGGTGAAGCGAACGTCATATTCATGTTCGGCCTCGTCAGCATCGGCCATCGGGTCGTGGATAAGGGGCTTGAGTCCGAACTGGTGCAACTCGCGGATGATGTCTGGCACGCGGCTGTTGCGCAGATCGGGGACATTCTCCTTGAATGTCAGGCCGAAGATGCCGATCCGCGCACCGTTGATCGGCTTTTCCGCCGACACCAGCATCTTGATGAGCTTCTGGGCTATAAAAGCCCCCATGCCGTCGTTGATCCGCCTGCCGGACAGGATGACTTCGGGATGGTAGCCAAGTTCCTCGGCCTTGGCCGTCAGGTAATAGGGATCGACGCCGATGCAGTGGCCACCGACCAGCCCTGGCGTGAAGGGCAGGAAATTCCACTTGGTCCGCGCTGCCTCAAGAACGTCGGCGGTGCGGATGTCCATCTTTTCGAAGATGATCGACAGCTCGTTCATCAGCGCGATGTTGAGGTCGCGCTGGGTGTTCTCGATGACCTTGGCAGCCTCGGCAACACGGATGCTGGTCGCGCGGTGGATGCCGGCATCGACAACGCTGCTGTAGATCGCCGCGACCCGTTCGAGCGTTTCCGGCGTATCGCCGGACACCACCTTGACGATGCGCTCGAACGTGTGTTCGCGGTCGCCGGGGTTGATGCGCTCCGGCGAATAGCCGAGATGGAAGCCTTCGCCCTGTTTCAGGCCGGAGACTTCAGCCAGCACCGGGCCGCAGATTTCCTCCGTGACACCGGGAAAGACCGTCGATTCGTAGACGACGATTGCGCCCGGCTTCAGCACCTTGCCGACGGTGCGCGAGGCGGCGATCAGCGGCCGCAGGTCCGGCTGGCGGTTCTTGTCGATCGGCGTCGGCACCGCGACGATGAATACCGTGCGATCGCCAAGGTCTTCCAGGCCGCTCGACAGGCGCAGCGAAGTCTCGCGAAGGCGGTCTGGCGAAACTTCCCGGGTCGAGTCCCGGCCATTTTTCAGGTCTTCGACCCGCGCGTCGTTGATATCGAAACCGATGACCCCGGCGTATTTGTCGGCCAGGGCCATGGCGACCGGCAGGCCGACATAGCCCAGCCCTATCACTGCAATTTTTTCGCTCACGAACTTATTCCTCAGGCATTTCGAGCAATTAACGCAAAGGGACCGGCAATGTCAGCTTAAATCATGATCGGGATCGATGAGATCCAGTCTCTGCGGCTTCGCTCAGCAATGTGATTTCATTTTCCGCGAGTCTATGGGATGAAATTCCACGTTGGCGGGCGTCGCGGGAACAATCGCCGTTACATTATACGACCAGATTGGTAGAGTTGAGGCACAATCAGGGAGGTGTTCATGCAGACGCTACGGCTATCCAGACTTCTTGCCACCGCAGTGCTGATCGGCAGCTTTTCGCTCTCCGAACTGGCACCCGTTTTTGCAGCCGAACAGACGCTGCTCAACGTGTCCTACGATCCGACGCGCGAACTCTACAAGGATTTCAACGCCGCCTTCGCTGCCAAGTGGAAGAAGGATACCGGCGAGACCGTCGAGCTCAAGGCTTCGCACGGCGGTTCGGGGGCCCAGGCTCGCTCGGTCATCGACGGCCTGAACGCCGATGTAGTGACGCTGGCGCTCGAAGGCGATATCGATGCGATCTCCAAGGCGACCAACAAGATCCCGGCGGACTGGAACACCAAGTTTCCCAACAAGAGCGTGCCCTACACCTCGACGATCGTCTTCCTCGTCCGCAAGGGGAACCCCAAGGCTATCAAGGACTGGCCCGATCTCATCAAGGACGGCGTCCAGGTCATCACTCCGAACCCCAAGACCTCGGGTGGCGCGCGCTGGAACATTCTTGCAGCCTATGCCTGGGCAAAGGAAGCCAATGGCGGCGACGATGCCAAGGCGGAGGAATACCTCTCGAAGCTGCTAAAGCACGTGCCGGTTCTCGACAGCGGCGCCCGTGGCGCGACGACGACATTCGTGCAACGCGGCCTCGGCGACGTCTTGCTTGCCTGGGAGAACGAAGCCTACCTGTCGCTCGAGGAACTCGGGCCGGACAAGTTCGAGATCGTCACCCCGTCGGTATCGATCCGGGCCGATCCACCGGTTGCCGTTGTCGACGGCAATGTCGACAAGAAGGGCACGCGCAGGCTGGCCGAGGCTTATCTGAACTATCTCTATTCGGACGATGGACAAAAGATTGCGGCTGCGCATTATTACCGTCCGATCAAGCCTGCAGCCGCCGACCCGAAAAACATTGCCCGCTTCCCCAACCTCAAGCTCGCCTCGATCGACGATTTTGGCGGATGGAAGGTGGCGCAGCCTAAATTCTTCGCGGATGGTGGTATCTTCGACAAGATCTACAAGCCGGGACAGTAAGACTAGATGCAGGCACCAACCCGTAGACGGTGGCAATTCAGGCAACCGAGCGTCATTCCAGGATTTGGAATGGCGCTCGGTTTTACCTTGATATGGCTTATCCTCATCGTTCTCATTCCGATTTCAGGCCTGCTGCTGAAGACGAGTTCGCTCGGCTGGGGAGCCTTCTGGTCTATCGCGTCAGACCCTCGGGTTCTCGCGGCGTTGCGAATGAGCTTTGGCGGCGCCCTGGTCGCTGCCGTCGTCAATGCAATTTTCGGCGTCATTCTGGCCTGGGTGCTGGTCCGCTACAATTTCCCCGGAAAGCGGATCATCGATGCCGTCGTTGACCTGCCCTTCGCGCTGCCGACGGCCGTCGCCGGTATCGCGCTGACCACACTCTATTCGCCGAATGGCTGGATCGGCCAGTTTCTCTCGCCGCTCGGCATCAAGGTCGCTTTCACGCCCGTGGGCGTAGTGATTGCACTGATTTTCGTCGGCCTGCCCTTCGTGGTGCGCACGGTACAGCCGATCATGGAAGAAATCGACCGCGAGGTCGAAGAGGCTGCAGCAACGCTCGGCGCTAACCGCTTCCAGACCATCACCCGGGTGCTGCTGCCGGGGCTAGCTCCTGCCGTGCTCACCGGCTTCGCGCTTTCCTTTGCACGCGCGGTCGGGGAATACGGATCGGTTATCTTCATCGCCGGCAACCTGCCCTACGTGTCGGAAATTGCACCGTTACTGATCGTCATACGGCTCGAGGAATATAATTATGCCGCAGCGACCGGCATCGCCGCGATCATGCTGATCATCTCCTTCGTGATGCTGCTGGTGATCAACCTCATCCAGACCTGGAGCAGGCGGAGGTACGGCTATGGCGCATGATCCAACAGTGCCGCCTCATGAGGTGACGTCTGCCGTTACCGAGAGTCGGTTCGCCCGCTGGACGCTGATCGCAATCTCGCTGGTTTTCCTGGCGCTGATCCTGCTGCTACCGATGGCAGCCGTTTTCGTCGAAGCGTTTCGCAAGGGCGCTGGCGCATTTTTCGAGGCGCTGCAGGACGAGGAGACATTTTCCGCCATCAAGCTGACGCTGATTGTCGCGGCCATCAGCGTGCCGCTCAACCTGGTTTTCGGCGTGGGTGCGGCCTGGGCGATCGCCAAGTTCGAATTCAAAGGCAAGGCGTTCCTGACGACGCTCATCGACCTGCCCTTCTCGGTATCCCCGGTCATCGCCGGACTGGTGTTCGTGTTGCTGTTCGGCTCCAACAGCCTGCTCGGCCCATGGCTGGAGGCAAACAACATCAAGATCCTGTTCGCGGTGCCGGGGCTCGTACTGGCGACGATGTTCGTCACCTTTCCGTTTGTCGCCCGCGAACTGATCCCGCTGATGCAGGAACAGGGCACGGCCGATGAAGAGGCCGCCCTTTCGCTCGGCGCCAGCGGTTTCCAGACCTTCTGGTACGTGACGCTGCCGAATATCAAATGGGGGCTGCTCTACGGCGTGCTGCTCTGCAACGCCCGCGCCATGGGCGAATTCGGCGCAGTCTCGGTGGTGTCAGGTCATATCCGCGGCGAGACCAACACCATGCCGCTGCAGATCGAAATTCTCTACAACGACTACAATTTCTCCGGCGCTTTCGCCGTGGCAACTCTGCTTGCGCTGCTCGCCTTGGTGACGCTTATTCTCAAGACGTTGCTGGAAATGCGCTTCAGCGAGGAAATCGCTGCGAGCCGGCGTCACTAAGGAAGACTGATGGAAGTTCGCGTTCAAAACATCCGCAAGGATTTCGGCCGCTTTCCGGCCCTGCACGACGTTACGCTGGACATCCGCTCCGGCGAGTTGATTGCGTTGCTGGGCCCCTCCGGCTCCGGCAAGACGACCTTGCTGCGGCTGATCGCCGGGCTAGAGACGCCGACGGAAGGCGAGATCTATTTCGGCAACGAAGACGCCTCGATGAAGACCGTGCAGCAACGCAATATCGGCTTCGTGTTCCAGCATTACGCGCTGTTCCGCCACATGACGGTGCTCGACAACATCTCCTTCGGCCTCAAGGTCCGCCCTTCGGCCCGCCGCCCGGCGCGATCGGAGATCCGTCGGCGGGCGCTCGAACTGCTCGATCTCGTGCAGCTTTCGGGCCTTGAGAAACGCTATCCGGCGCAGCTTTCAGGCGGCCAGCGGCAGCGCGTGGCGCTTGCCCGCGCCATGGCTGTCGAGCCCAACGTGCTTCTGCTCGACGAGCCCTTCGGGGCACTCGATGCGCAGGTTCGCAAGGATCTGCGCAAATGGCTGCGGGAAATTCACGATCGGACGGGCCACACGACTGTCTTCGTCACCCATGACCAGGACGAGGCGCTGGAGCTCGCCGACCGGGTCGTCGTCATGAGCCAGGGCGCCATCGAGCAGATCGGCACGCCCGACGATATCTACGACACCCCGAATTCGCCCTTCGTCTTCGGCTTCATCGGCCAGTCGAACTGCCTGAAGGTGCAGGTTACCGACGGCGAGATCTGGTTCGAGGATCGTCCGCTCGGACTGACAGCGGCAGGCGAGCCGAACGGTCCAGCCAATCTCTATTTCCGGCCTCACGATGTCGAACTGCGCGATGGATGCGGCGGTTGCATAGCGGGGCTGCTTACCGCAAGCCGGCGCGTTGCCGGCACGCGTCATATCGAAATCGATATCGGCGCCGGTCATCCCCGGGTCGAGATCGAATTACCACCCGAAAAAGTCGGCGAGCTCGACCGCAGCCGCATCGCCTTCAGGCCGACACGCTGGAAACTGTTTCGCGACAAGGCTTGAAGCCGACGATCAGACGCTTGCGGCGACCAGCGGCTCTGTAACCAGCGTTGTCTTGATGGGCAGATGGTCGGAGGCCATACGCGCCAGAGGCGTGTTATGGACCTCTATTGCCGAGATCAGGCCGCTTTTGTTGGCGATCATGCGATCGAGCGCAAGGATCGGCATATTGGCGGGAAAGCTCGGCACCGCAGCCGGCTGCGGACCGAACGCCGCGTGAAACGTGTGCAGAGACGAGCGGTTACCCAGGCGCCACTCGTTGAGATCGCCCAGCAGGATGGTCGGCGTTTCATCGTCCCTGGTCATGATATCGACGAGGACACGCGCCTGCTGGGCGCGCGACCGACGCAGAAGGCCGAAATGGGCGGCGATGATGCGCAAGGCACTGCCGTTGGACAACTCGATCTCCGCCACCAGCGCGCCACGGGGCTCGAGGCCTGGCAGCTTGATCTGATGGACATCGCGGACCGTTCCCTGCTTGAACAGCACCACGTTACCATGCCATCCATGAGCCTTCGCGACCCCTTCGACCGGCACGGCGACCAACCCTGTCTCGCGCTCGAGCCTGGAAAGATCGAGCAGGCCGGTGCGTTCTCCGAACCGGCTATCGGCCTCCTGCAAGGCCATGATGTCGGCATCGATTTCCTGGATGACCCGCAGAATGCGATCGGGATCGAAACGGCGATCCGAGCCGACGCATTTATGAACATTGTAGGAGGCAATCACGGTGCCGGGCATGCGTTCATGGTCGTCCGCATGGGCGTGCGCGCGATGGATCTTCCGGTTGCGGATGGAATGCAAAATGCTTCTGCGCAGGCTTTGGTGGTTCTTGGTATGCATTTCACTCGACCACTTGCTGGCGACCGCGATGTCGCTTCTGCCGACTATAGGGCCGGCCGACGCGACTGCCAGCCCTCGATGGCGTTTGGCGCTAAAGAAAAGGTGATCCGAGCCAGAGCACCTTTTCCAGCAATCGCACCAGGAACGGTCTCTTGCGAAGCGCATGCTGCTCGACCTGCTCCGAAGTCGACAGGACTTCGCGGATGTGATCGCCGATCTTCTTCGCGAAACCCCGGTCGATGACCTCCATATCGACCTCGAAGTTCAGCCGCATAGAGCGAGGATCTAGGTTGGACGAGCCGACATAGGCCCAGACATCGTCGATCGACAGCAGCTTCGAATGATTGAAAGCGCCTTTGGCGCGCCAGATGCGGCAGTAGTTCTTCAGCATCTGATCGAACTGCGCCGTCATGGCGCGGTCGACGAGCACCAGATTATTGGCCGCAGGCACGACGATATCGACCGTTACGCCGCGTCGCGCCGCTGTGATCAGGGCGCTGATCAATTCGCGATCCGGCAGAAAATAGGGTGACATGATCAGGATCGAGCTGCGGGCGACTGAAAAGGCGCCAATCAGCATCTTGTGGTTTGTCTCAAGGCTACGGTCTGGACCGGATGAGACGATACGCATCAGGATCGGTGCATCCGGATCCCTCTGCTGCTCTGCCATCCGCCATTCATCGCCCTGCAGGATTTCCCCGGTGGCGAAACGCCAGTCTTCGGAAGCGGTGTGGAACAGGTCTGCTACGGCCGGACCGGTGACGCGGAAATGCGCATCGTGGGCGGCCTGCTCACCGGCAAACTCTGTCGTGAAGCCCTTCCGGATGTTCATTCCGCCGGTCAACGCAACACGGCCGTCGACGATCAGGATCTTTCGGTGGGTTCTAAGGTTGGCATAGGGCAGCCGGAGGCCGATGATGACATTGCCGTTGAAGACATCGACGGTAACCCCACCCTCCTTCAGGTGCCCCATGATGCTCGGCACCGAATAGCGGGCGCCGACGGCATCGATCAGCACGCGAACAGTGATCCCGCGCCGGACGGCAGCAATCAGCGCATCGGCGACCCTCAGCCCGATGGGATCGCGATCGAAGATGTAGGTCTCGAGGATGATGCTGCGCTCCGCGGCATTGATTTCCTCCAGCATCGCCGGATAGGCGATATCGCCGCCCTCCAGCATCTTTATGGAATTGCCACTGGTCATGGGATGGCGGGTGACGCGGTCTCCCAGCACCTTCATCGCGCCAAAACGCTGCCCATAGGCAATCCGCAGCGCCTCGCTGTCAGCTTCGAAGATCGCCAGTTCACTGCGCGTTTCCTGCCTGAAAAGCATGTCTCGCTGGGACGTCAGCGCCGCCCGCCGGATGCGGTTGATGCCCGCGACGGCGTATAGAAGCGCACCGACGATGGGAGACAGCACGATGAGAGCGACCCATCCGATGGCGGCACGCACGTCTTCCTTCGTCATGGCGGCATGAATAGCCGCAGTTGCCCCCATGACAACCGACAAAATGAGAAGGATATGGGGCCAGTAGGCAATGATAAGACTGAACATCGGGCGACTATAACGGTGCCGGAATTGTGCGCAATCGAAGGGTTGAGAGGAGAGGGGTGTAGAGGGGCGGTTTTGCACTGCAAAAAACGAGGGATTACGTTTTTGAATTGAACAAGCGCCATTGCCGGCTCATATTGATTTTGCGGCAATGTTGATGCGACCTGATGTTCGCGACGAGCGGGTTTCCCTGGTCCCAATATCGCCCCAGTTCTGGCAGCGCCGTCCCGACGCTGCGACCCGATATCGAACAGACGTGTCAGCGGAGCTGGAACTTTGCATTTCCCAAGAAGTTAAACTTTCCAAGCTGCCAAGGAGAAAAGCGATGACGGAATCCCGAGACGAATGGATTATGAAACGCGCTTACGCACTCTGGGAAGAGGAAGGCTATCCAACAGGGAGAGACTCAATCCACTGGGAGCAGGCGACCAAGGAACGGGCCGTCATGGAAACGACGGCGCCACATGGCCTGGCTGTGAAGCCGAAAGCAAAGACCCCCTCTTCCAAGGCGGCAAAAGCCAATGGGTCAACACCACCGCCAGCCATTTCGCCGAAGCGGTCGACCAAGAAGGATGTGAGCGCGAAAGCGTAGCACCACCTCCGTAAACTGCACGGTCATCCGTTAAGCACTAGTCTTTCAGCGGGTCCGAAGGTCTGCAGCGGCGACCCCAACGACCCAATGGCAATGGTGAGATTCGATGACTTATGAGTTGTATTACTGGGACGGACTGCAGGGCCGCGGTGAGTTTGTCCGCCTCGCCTTGGAAGAAGCTGGCGCTGACTACGTCGATGTGACCCGCGCCGACGGTCCCGGCCGGGGAACGGGTGCCATGCTGGAGATTATGAAGCGTGAAAAGCGCCCCCTGATTCCATTCTCACCGCCGTTCCTGAAGGATGGCGAGCTCTTCGTGTCGCATGTTGCCAATATCCTTCTTTATCTGGGGCCGAAGCTCGGCCTGGCGCCGGCGGGAGACGAGCAACGGTTTGTTGCCAACGGCTTGCAGCTGACGATCACGGACCTCGTGTCCGAGGTTCACGACACGCACCACCCAATCTCCACATCGCAATATTACGAAGACCAGAAAGACGCGGCAAAGCTGCGGGCGGAAGCTTTCATCCAGGAACGCATTCCGAAGTACCTCGGCTATTTCGAGCGTATCCTGAAGGCGAATACTTCCGGCCCCACATACAGCGTGGGGCCATCGCTGAGTTATGTGGACCTGTCTCTGTTCCAGGTCGTCGAAGGCCTGACTTATGCGTTTCCGCGCGCCATGAAAGGCTACGCCCCTCGATATCCTTTGCTGATCGCGCTTCGCGATGCTGTTGCACAGAGACCCAACATCGCACGTTACCTGCAATCCGAGAGGCGCCTCCCGTTCAACGAGGACGGCATATTCCGACACTACCCCGAGCTGGATCAGGACATCGCGTAGTCGCGGAAGGCAAGGAGACAAATTTTGGCAAAACAGCCCCGATACTGGAAAGGCTATTTGAAACTCTCCCTGGTGACCTGCCAGGTATCGCTGACGCCGGCGACGACGGACAACGCCAAAATCCGGTTCAATGTCATCAATCGGAAGAGTGGAAACCGGCTGGAAAGCCACTACATCGATTCCGGCACGGGCAAGCCTGTGCCGGACGATCAGCAGGTGAAGGGTTACGAGCGCGGCGACGACGATTACATCTTCCTCGAGGACGAGGAGATCGAGGCGGTGGCCCTCGAAAGCAATCGTGCCATCAGTATCGACACCTTCGTGCCGAAAAACTCGATCGACTGGATCTACTACGACACTCCACATTTTCTGGCGCCTGAGGACAAGGTGGGCCTGGAAGCCTTCTGCGTTATCCGGGAGGCCATGAAGGCAAGCGCGGTGGTCGGCATCGCGCGGCTTGTGCTGAACAGGCGCGAGCGTGCTGTCTTGCTGGAGCCAAATGGCAACGGCATTATCCTCTGGACGTTGCGCTATGGCGACGAGGTGCGCGAGCCGGACAAATCCTTTGCGGTGGCAGAAAAGCCGCAAGCGGAGGCGCTTGCCCTGATGAAGACGCTGATCGACAAGCGCAAGGTGGAATGGTCTCCCGAGCTGACGCTGGACCCTATCCAGGACAAACTCGCAGCGTTGATCAAGGCCAAGAAGAGGGGACGCGGCAAGAAGCCGGCAGCTACTCGCAAAGAAGCTCCCGCGACATCAGGCAACGTCATCAACATCATGGATGCGCTGAAGAAGAGCATCGAAGCAAACCAGACAACCAAGGGGCGATAACGCGCGCCGAAAAACTGATTAGCCGGCTTTCTTCGTCTGCGCTGGCGCTTTCTTTGTCTTTGCCCCGGGCTTTGGCTTCGCCATGCCCGCGCTCTCGCGCAAGGCCTGCATGAGATCGACGACCTTCTCTTCTTTCACCGGCGGCTTCTTCGGCAGAGGCTTGCCCTCCACCTTCGCCTTGACCAGTTCCACCAATGCCTCTTCGTATCGGTCGTCAAAGGCCGAGGCGTCGAAGGTGCCCTTCTTGGTATCGATGATGTGGCTTGCCAGCTCCAGCATTTCCCCTGTCACCTCGAGCTCGGGTATATCCTCGAAGGCATCGGCCTCGGAACGGACCTCGTAGTCGAAATTGAGCATTGTGGCGACGAGACCCTTTTCATAGGGACGGACCAGCAACGTCCGGTACCGGCGGAACAGGACAGCGTGGGCGAGAGCCGCGACCTTTTCGCGGTTCATCGCTTCGATGACAAGCGCCAGGACCTCGCGATCATCGTCGCTGACCGGCATGAGGAAGTAGGGACGGTCGAAATACAGCCTGTCGATATCGTCCCAGCCAATAAAGCTCTCGATCGACAGGACCTTATCGCTTTCGGGGACTATCGAGGCGAGCTCGTCGCCCTCCATGACGAGGTACTCACCATCGTCCAGCAGGTAGCCTTTGACCTGATCGTCCCGCTCCACGGGCTTTCCGGTCTCGCTGTCTACGAACTGGCGCTCGACGCGATTGCCGGTCTTGCGATTGATGATGTGGAATGAAAGACGTTCGGAGGACGATACTGCAGTGTAAAGCCCTACCGAGCAGCTTAGTGCGCCGATGGTCAACTGCCCCTTCCAGCTTGCTCGTGCTGTCATGATCAGTGTCCGCGACGACGGTTGTCTAAGGCGACGATCTTTTCGACAGCAGCCAGTTCGTCACTGCTGGCAGCGGGCACGGCATCGCCAGCGACCGCCTCCAAAACCGCGCTCGACAAGGTGCCGTTATGGATGAGCCATTCCAGCGCCTCGCGGGTTTCACGTTCCGCCTTCAGCTGCGCGTAGAGCGCGACGATCAGACGGTCGCGGGGATCCGGCTGCCTGGAGGCCTTGCTGTCTTGGACGTCTTTCATCACTACCTCCACAACGCATCATTCAGGTGCAACTGCTGCAGGGGCAAATGGTTCCTGGAGCCAAGACCTACTATGCGGATGGACTGCTCTCTTCACTGCGCCTGATCAGAAAATCGAGCAATCGGTTTTCGTCAGCCCGAAGACCACGCAGGGGTTCGACGAGGGGCGCGAAGACCTCTTCGTCGAGAGAATGCTGCTTGTCTGCGAGAGCAATGATCGACGGATGTATATAGCTCGACCGTGAAATTGCCGGGGTGTTGTGGAGCACCTCGGCAGACGCCTCGGACATTTCCTTGACCGTCGGCCGCATGCCTTTTTCCAGCGCATTGCGGGCGGAGGTGAAGGCGGCGAGCGAGCCGCCCCAGGTTCGAAATGTCTTTGCCGAGACTGAAAGGCCGGAGATTTCTCCGAGGTAAAGATTGAGGCGGCCCGAATCGATTGGTCTCAGCAACCCGTGTTCGTCTTTCCAAGCAAACAACTGGCGACCGGGCAGATCGGCGATCTCTTCCAGCATCCTTTGCAGACGCGGATGCTTCAGGCTTCGCTGCACCCTCTTGCCACCCTTGGCGATGAAGCGAAGCTCGATACGCCCACCGTTAAGCTTAAGGTGGCGTTTCAGCAGGGTGGTGGCGCCATAGGTGCCGTTTTCGCGCGCATAGCTCTGATTGCCAACGCGCAGGTGCGCCTCGTCGAGCAACGTGGCCAGAGCGGCAAGGACGCCATGGATGTCGTCCATGCCACCATCGAGGTGACGCAGGACGGCGCGGCGCATTTTCGGCAGCGCCTGACCGAACTCGATAAGCTGGTGGAATTTCTCCACGCTCCGGTGCGACTGCCACTCCTTGTGGTAGCGATATTGCTTGCGTCCGCGCGCATCCATGCCGGTTGCCTGCAGGTGGCCGTTTTCCTGCAGGCAGATCCAGACATTGTCATAGGCGGGCGGAAGACCGAGCGACGCGATCCGCTTGCGATGGACCGCGTCGTTGAGCACGCTGCCGTCCGGCAGCCTGTAGGAAAAGCCTGTGCCTCTTCGATGGCGGCGAATACCAGGTTCGCTGTCGTTCACATACACAAGACCAAGATCTGTGATCGATATTTCGCTCATCGAAGCTGCCTGCTATTTCCTGTCGGGTTGAGCCTGACGACCAAAGTGGAACCAACGCTTGCGCTCGGCAGTCTTCGGCTGATCCGGCTCGTCGGCTTTCGGTGCGAATACCGCGACACTCGCGGCGTAGACGACAACCGTGTTTTCGACCTCATGGGTTGTGAAGGTTTCTTCCGTTCCAGTGTCCACGACGCGGCACCATTTTTCACCTTCCCCCAATTCAGGAAGATGGAATTCACAGTCGCCGCCCGCATTGAACACCATGAACAGGTCGTCGAGGACTTCGCTATCGGTAGCGTGGACACTCTTGCCGATGTAGACACCCAGGACGCGCAATTCGCCATCATCCCAGGCGCCGTCGTCCATCTGGTTGCCGTCGGGCTTGAACCAGGCGATCTCAGCGCGACCGTCTTCCGAGGTGTCACCGGTCAGAAAGCGCTCCTGGCGGAGGACGGGGTGAGCCTTCCTGAAGGCGACGGCCTTCTGGCAGAATTCGAGAAAGGGATCTTTCAGGCCGCTCCAGTCAGTCCAGCCGATCTCATTGTCCTGGCAATAGGCGTTGTTGTTGCCGCCCTGGCTATTGCCGACTTCATCGCCACCGACAATCATCGGCACGCCCTGGCTCAGCATCAGCGTCATGATCATGTTGCGACGGCGACGGGCGCGGGCAGCGTTGATCTCGGGATCGTCTGTCGCGCCCTCCACGCCCATGTTGTCCGAGTGATTGTCGGAATGGCCGTCATTGTTGTTTTCGCCGTTGGCCTCATTGTGCTTCTCGTTGAACGACACGGTGTCCATCAATGTGAAGCCGTCATGGGCGCTCAGCAGGTTGATAGACGTGGTGGCGCCACGGTCGGAGTGGTTGAACTGCCTTGCCGAGCCGGCGAGACGCGTCGCAAGCTTTGAAATCTGACCGCCCTCGCCTGTCCAGTAGGTCCGGACGGTGTCACGGAACTTGTCGTTCCATTCGCGGAAGGGATAGGGGAAGCCGCCAACCTGATAACCGCCCTCGCCGATGTCCCACGGCTCGGCAATCAGCTTGACGCCGGCCAGGATCGGGTCCTGGCGAATGGCGTCGAAGAAGCCGCCCTGGCGGTCGAAATCCATTTCCTCGCGGCCGAGCGTGCTCGCCAGATCGAAGCGGAAACCGTCGATGTGCATGACGCCAACCCAGTAGCGAAGGCTGTCGAGCACCATGCGCAGCACCATCGGATGCGACACGTTCAGGGTGTTGCCTGTGCCGGTTGTATCGAAGGTGTGGCGCTGGTCGTCCGGCGACAGGCGGTAATAGCTTTGGTTGTCCAGCCCCCTGAAGCTCATTGTCGGTCCGCGTTCGGAACCTTCGGCCGTGTGATTATAGACGACGTCCATGATCACTTCGATGCCGGCGGCGTGGAACTTGCGCACCATCGTCTTGATTTCGGTGATCTTGTTGCTCGACATGAAGCGGTTCATCGGCGCGAAGAAGCCAAGGGTCTGGTAGCCCCAGTAGTTGCGCAGGTTCTTTTCCTCGAGGTAGCGGTCATCGACGAAGGACTGGATCGGCAAGAGCTCGATGGCAGAAATACCGAGCTTGGTCAGGTGCTCGATAATCGGATCGCTGCACATGCCGAGAAAGGTGCCGCGCAGGGCGTCCGGAACGTCCGGGTGGGTCATCGTCATGCCGCGGACATGGGCTTCGTAGATAACGGTTTCCGTCCAGGGGCGCCGGATTGCCTTGTCTCCATCCCAGTCGAAATCGGAATCCTGGACAACGCCCTTGACCATGAACGGACCGCTGTCACGCTCGTCGAACGAGAGATCGCCATCCTCAGCGCCAATCGTATATCCGTAAAGTGCGTCATCCCACTTGATGTCGCCAATGATCTGCTTGGCGTATGGGTCGAGAAGCAGCTTGTTGGGGTTGAAGCGGTGGCCGTTGGCTGGATCGTAGGGCCCGTGCGCGCGGTAGCCGTAGACTGTGCCGGGACCGAGGCCGGCGATATAACCCGACCAAATATCGCCTTCCCGCTTTGGCAGCGCCATGCGGGCTGTTTCTGTCTTGCCGTCATCCGTGTAGAGGCAAAGTTCAATCTTCTCGGCATTGGCCGAAAACACCGCAAAATGCGTTCCGGCGCCGGTGTATTCGGCGCCGAGTTCCGGCTTCATGAAGTCCAGTTCCGAGAATGAAAAACTCATAAGGATATGTCCGTTCTTGGGTTGGTTGTCAGTTCAGGCGAACGCGCCCATCGCTTTGTCGAGCACAGGCCTGCTGGCATTATGCGAAGGAATATCGACAAGGAGATGATGCACCGTTTGCAAAATTTCTGGATCGGCAGGCATTACGATGCCGACAATTTAAACGTTAAGAAGATGCTTAGGTTCCCGCGAAAACGCACAAAGCCGACCTTACGCGCGCGCGCCGAAGGTCGGGGCCGGGTTTTCGGTGATTTGGTTTTCGCCTGATGGAAACTTTTATGGAAATTGCTGGCTTCGCACGGAGGAAAAAGTGTGGTTACGTTGTCGGCAATGGGGAATTGGTATAAAAACGAGCATGAAAAGCGATCTGCTTGAACTCAAATTCTGGGGCGTCCGGGGAAGTATCCCGGTTTCCGGCCCGGAATTCGAGCGTTACGGCGGCAACACGTCCTGCATCGAAATCAAATTTGGCGACAGGCACCTGCTGTTCGACGCTGGCACAGGCGTGCGCGAAGCGTCGGCTGCGCTGCGACAGGGCGGAGTCACGGACATCGACCTGTTTTTCACCCATTCCCACTACGACCACATCATAGGCCTGCCCTTCTTCGAGCCCATCTACAATCCAAACGTCACCGTCAACCTGTGGTCGGGACATCTCGCCGGCAAGACGACCACGAGAGGCATGATCGACCAGTTCATGCGGCCGCCATGGTTTCCAGTCGAGCCTGATATCTGCCGGGCGACACTCGGCTTTCGCGATTTCAAACCCGGCGACGTGATCGAGCCCCATGCGGGGATCGTCATCCACACCGCGCTGCTCAATCATCCAGGCGGGGCCGTCGGCTACCGCATCGAATGGGCCGGCCGGATCATCGCCCTTGTCTATGACACCGAGCACCGCGACGACCAGATCAACGAAGCGGCTCTGGCCCTGATGCAGGGGGCCGATCTGGTGGTCTACGACACGACCTATACAGAACCGGAAATGACGAAATATCGCGGGTTCGGCCATTCGACCTGGGAAGAAGGCGTCAAGCTCGCAAAGATGGCCGGTGTCGAGCGCATGGCCCTCTTTCATCACGCTCCATCGCGCACGGACGATGAACTGGACGCCATGCAGGCAAAAGCTCGCGAACGTCTGCCCGGCGCATTTGCCGCTTTCGATGGCCAGACGGTGGCTGTTTAACCCAATAGATCGCGCAGCGAATGCCAGCGCGCGGCGTCGCTGGTAGCCGTCACTTCGAACAGCTTTTCCATGAAATCCCAACAGGCTTCGTCGTGCACGAGATGATGGGTCAGAATTCCGATCGGCTCATCGCTGCCGTCCATGCGACGTGCGAGTTCGGCGACCAGCAGATCCACGAGGTCCGCGTGAGGGCGGCAACGGCCTGCTGACCAATCCATGATGTCGACATGGGTATTGATCAATTCGATAGGGCTGGCGATGTCTGCCTTGCCATAGACGGATGCGGCGCGAAAGCCGAGAGGCTTCAGTTCGGGCAGCAGTGTCTTGTCGATGCGGTTCCATGGCGGGACGAGCACTGGATCGAGCCGGGCGGCATAGAGCGCTCGGAGTTTGGCCAGACCGTCACCGAGTTCTCCAAGCACGACGTCGGCCGGGCGATCCAAACCGAGTTCGCACTTCTTGCCACCGCTGCCGGCATGGTTTTCGTGGCTCCAGCCGTGAACGGTCACGGCGGCGTGGGGCTCGCCCTCCAACCTGTCTGCCAGCGGCTGGCCGGTGAAGGCGGGAATGACGGCAAGGCTTAGCGGCACCGAGGCATGCCTTGTCATGTCCAGCAGGCGCTCGAGGGCCGGCGTCGGTTCGATAGCATCGTCATCGCGCAGCCACAGCCGAACACCGCGATTTGTATCGGACAGCCTCTCGAGCATGTCACCCAATTTTTTCCAGTGCGGCTCATCGCGCATGTCGTTCTCCCAGATGCTGGTGCAAGAGCGCGTCCAGCCGGCTCGATGCGGCCTCCAGCGACCGTTCGGCAAAAATGAATTGACGCGCAGCGGCCCCCATCTCCCCACTGCGCTGGGGATCGTCGAGAAGCTCGGCAATCGCTGCCGCAAATGCCTCTAAATTGCCATCCGGCGTCAGGATGCCCGTTTTGCCGTTCACGACGACTTCCGGAACGCCGGCTGTTGCCTGGGCAACGACGGGAAGGCCCGCTGCCTGGGCTTCGAGATAGGCGAGACCGTAGGCCTCGCCGCACCCCGGCCAGACATAGATGCCGCCGCGCGAAAGCTCGATGGCGAGTTCATCAGCATTTTTCTGGCCGAGCCAATCGATGCGCTGGTCTCCGAACGGTGCGAACATTGCCTCGACGTCCGGACGTTTGGGGCCATCGCCAATGATCGTCAGCGTCCAGTCCTTCTCGCGGATCAGATCGAGCGCGCGCGCCAGCATCGCGTAGCTGTCGAGCTTGTCGCCATCGCGCATCATCGCGACAGTTATCAGCCGGTGCGGCGCCTCTGCGGCAGGCGACGCAAACTGCGCCGGGTCGATGAACGGGGGAAGGTGAGCATAGACACCCTCGGGGATGGCTTTCATCAGGCCGCACCGATCGCGCTTGGTGAAGCAAAAATTGACGGCAGCCTGTCGGACGGCGTCAGCCACCAGACGCTGGTTTTCGTGCCAGCCCTGCTGATCGCGACGCCCGGAGTATGAGGCTTCGGCGGTAACATAGGGAATACCAAACACACTTGCGACAGCAGGGCCGATCTGGTCCGGCGTCTTGTAATAAGGGTGGTAGGTGAACCAGAGCTGTGGCTTGGTAGACGTCGGCATTGCCAGCAGGCGCGCGATCTCCTCGCCTGCCATTGTCGTCATTTGCGCGCGCAAATCCGGATCCGGCGTTGCCGTGAAGCTGCGTAGTTCAGACACGACCTCGACGCTATGGCCTGCCATTTCGAGCGCTGCGATCAGCTGCCTCGCCATCAGGCGGTCGCCAGAGGGGACGGCATGGTGGGGCGATTTTAGCGGCGCATAGAAGGCAATTTTCATGGCATCGCCAGTTTGTTGACGTCTCCCCTGTCGCGTTGCCGTCGAACGGCGTGGAAAACCCATAAAGCCTTCGTGAACGACAGGATGATGCGACCTTGTATTGCGGGGTGATCCTCGACAGCTTCCCGGTTATTCGCTAGATAAACCATAGACAAATGTGGCATGTCGATATTCATGGCCGGTTTTGGTTAGCCTATCCGAGCGCATTTGTGAACAGCCATCCAGAGGCGGATTGAAACCATAGCGGCGCGACATACCCTGCTTTCCGACCGATCCATCCGGAGAGCCAGACTGGGCTCGGGTCTGGTCGTGTTCCTGTTTGTGCTGATGCATATCAGCAACCATGCGCTCGGGCTGATTTCAGTTCATGCAGCGGAAAAAGGTCGCCTCATCTTCCTGCTGATATGGCGCAATCCGATCGGCACCGGCCTTTTCTACGGTGCGGTCGTCATTCATGTCCTTCTGGTGTTCCGGGCGCTGTATCTTCGCAGGACGCTCCGGATGCCTGTCGGCGAGGCATTCCAGATTATCACCGGGTTGCTGGTGCCGCTGCTCCTGATCGACCATGTCGTCGCCACGCGGGTCGTCTACAGCCTCTACGGCTTTGCCGACACCTACCATTCCACCGTCCGGTCCCTATGGGTCAACTCGCCCTATGTTGGCTTGCGCCAGGCGATCGCGTTGGTCGTCGTCTGGGTGCATGGATGCATCGGGCTGCATTTCTGGCTGCGATATCGCCCATGGTACAGCCGCCTTGCACCTGCCCTGCTGGCGTTCGCAATCCTCCTGCCGGTGCTGGGTTTGCTGGGATTTGCGGCAATGGGCCGCAATATTGCCTACCAGATCGCCCATGAGGTCCCCAACGGCTATCCCGGCGGCTACTACGGAGCCCGGGAGGCTGCGAGCGTCGCAGGCTCTGCACCCCGCGGCGTGTCGGAGGCGCTTGCCCCATACCGCTTGGCGCTCTACGGAATCCTCGCTGTCTCGATAGTTGGACTGTTCCTGCTACGGGCCAGACGTCGGTGGAGCGAGCGGGCGCACCAGATTACCATTCGCTATCCCGGCGGCGAAACCATCGAGGTTCCGCGTGGCTTTACAGTGCTCGAAGCCAGCCGCCTCGGGGGCATTCCGCATTATTCGATCTGTGGGGGCAAGGGCCAATGTTCGACCTGCCGCGTCCAGGTGATCGAAGGTGGCAAGAACCTGCCGCCACCTGATTCCCTTGAGCAGAAAACCCTGACCAGGATTGGTGCGGCACCTGAAGTCAGGCTCGCCTGCCAGCTGCGGCCGCCCCATAACGTCACCGTCGTGCCGATGCTCGTGCCTCTCGCCGAGACGGCCATTCCCACTTTCAGCCAGGCGGCAAGCCCGGGTCGGGAGCGTGAGATCGTCGTTTTGTTCTGCGATATCCGCCATTTCACAACGCTCACCGAATCGCGCCTGCCGTTCGATATCGTGTTTCTGCTCAACCGCTATTTCTCCATTGTCGGACGCGTCATCGAGGAGCAAGGCGGCCGTATCGACAAATTCATCGGCGATGGAGTGATGGCGCTGTTCGGCCTTGGCACCACGCCGGAGATTGCCTGCCGGCAGGCGCTGAAGGCTGCGGCTGCGATCGTGGTCGAGCTCGACAAGCTGGCGGCGGAACTGGCGGATGAACTCTCGGCGCCCCTTCAGATCGCCATCGGCATCCACACCGGGCGGGCCGTTGTCGGATCGATGGGCTATGGCAACGTGAAATCTCTGACGGCAATCGGCGATACGGTCAACGTCGCGAGCAGGCTCGAGAGCGCTGCCAAGGAGTTCGAGACCGCGCTTGTATTCTCGGAGCCGGTCGCGCTGCTCTCCGGCGTCGACACTGCAGGCATCGAAAGCCGTGAGATCGCCGTGCGCGGTCGTGCGCAGCCTCTGCAGGTCTATATCGTGCCGAAGAACGAGTGCCGCCGCTTTGCATGAGCCGGCGGCCGGTGTAGGGAAGGCGATGATGAGCCCTCTCCTTTGGATACGCAAAAACTACAAGCGACGCCTGCGCAAGCTACGCGACCGTCTGGCGACGCGCCTGTTCGACATGCCGTTCGGCCGCAAACTGCTGATCGGCGGGATAGGGTCGCGGGTTTTGACGCTGACGGTCGACTGCGGCGATCACATCATGAGCGTTTCGCCATCGGACTATATCGGCCGCAAGGTGTTCCGGAAGGGGCATTTCGAGCGCGACCATGTAGACCGCCTGCTGGCTGTATTGCGTGAGCGCGGATTGCAGCGCCGCGGTGACGTGCTGCTCGAACTCGGCGGAAATATCGGCACGCAGACCATCTACTTTGCCCTGAGCCAGGCCTATCGCCGGATCGTCACGGTCGAGCCAGATCCGCGCAATGTCAGGCTGCTCAGCTGCAATATCCAGCAAAACCAGCTCGAAGACCGCGTCACGCTGGTCAATTGTGCTGCGGGCGACCGCACGGGCAACCTCGAATTCTTCCAGCATCACAGTAACCATGGCAAAAGCAGCGCAATCAGCAAGGCCGGCGGATCCCTGAAGATCTCCGTTCCGGTCAGGCCGGTGGCGCAGATTCTCGAAGAGGCCGGCGTGGCGGTCGGTCAGGTCGGGCTGATCTGGATGGACATAGAAGGCTACGAGCCGGTGGCCTGTCGCTCGATGCACGCCCTGATGGCTCGTCGCGTGCCGCTTTACATGGAGTTCACGCCGGCATTCTATGGGCGCGAGCAGGCTGCCGACTTCAAGCGGCAGCTGGCAGGCTTCTACCAGACCTGCATCATGTTCAGCGAAGATCGTCAGATCGACATGCAGGTCGACGAATTGCCGGTTACCGGCGACCAGTTCGACGTGCTCTTTTACGGCTGAGTCTTATCTGCGGCGATAGATAAAATAGCGATCCTCGTGGATGCCATCCGGCAGCGGAAGCGGCTGCAGGTCGGCGTGGACAACCGGCAGGCCGCTGACTGCCACGCCACCCGATCTCAGCACACCGGCCATCAACTGGGGCAGCCAGCGCAGCGTGATCTCGTCCTTGTCAGGGTAGCCGGTGCCGATATCGGCGTGGGCGAGTGCCGCATCCACACCGAGAAATGCCTGGGCCGTCTGCTGGATTTCGCCAAGGACCAGATCTTCCGGCGCCGGCATTGAATGGGCGGAGGCATTGGCGGCGCGGTCGAAGGCAATGATCCGACGGCCGGGAAAACGCTCCCTCAGATGATCGAAGGTGCGACCGTTGCCCAGTCCCAATTCGAGGATCGGGCCCTCGAGAGCGGCGATATCTCTGGTCAGATGATCGAGTATGTCGCGCTGGGCGCTCAGGCGTCGAATGAAACTGTCGAGGCGGCTCATGGTCGGGAGTTTCCAGGGTTGGCAATTGAGTGTGTCCGCCTAGCAGGTCAGGACGGCCCCGTCGACAGGACAACAACGTTTTCGGTCTGTCGCGTCGCGTGCAACTCATCCGTCACTGCACTCGTTCAACATAAAGGGATATGCTAGGGATGGATTATGGACGATTTGACACATGATGCGTTCTTCAGTGCCCTGCCGGTCTTCACCCGCTTCGAAGGGGTGACTGACGACGGCAACTATCGTCCCCTGCCCGACGACTGGTATCTGGCTCTTGCCGATATTGTCTCCTCGACGGAAGCGATTGCAGCCGGTCGCTACAAGGCCGTCAACATGGCCGGAGCCAGCGTTATCTCCGCCGTTCTCAACGCACTCGGACGCGCCGACTACCCTTTCGTATTCGGCGGAGACGGAGCGTGCATCGCCATTCCGTCGGGCGGCCTGGACCGCACACGCCAGGCGCTGGCCTCCGTGCAATCCTTCGTGGCCGCCGACCTGCACCTGAGCCTGCGATGCGCGCTCGTGCCGATGGCCGACATCCGGGCACAGGGAATGGACGTTCGGGTGGCGCGCTTCAGCCCAACGGATTTTGTCTCATACGCCATGTTCGCTGGCGGCGGCACGACCTGGGCCGAGGCGCAGATGAAGGCTGGCAACTACGGTGTCGAAGCCGACCAGACGCAGATGCGTCCGGACCTGACCGGTCTTTCCTGTCGCTGGAACCCGATCGAGGCGCGCAACGGCGAAATCGTCTCCGTCATCGCGGTACCGGATGTGCGCGGCCATGGTTTGGAGTTCCAGAGCCTCGTCGCCGGCATCATTGCAATCGCCGCCGAGCAGGGTCGCGACGGCCATCCGGTGCCGGTCGACGGCCCCGAACTGGGTCTGGCGCTTGGCGGGGTGGCGGACGAAGCGCGCGCGACGGCCTTGGACGGACGGATCCTGCGCCGCAAGCTCGCCATCGCCGCACAGATCGGCCTGACCATCGCCCTACACAAGCTTCGGCTCACGCTGGGGTCCTTCGATGCACGCCGCTACAAGCGGGACGTCGCGGCCAATTCCGACTTCCGGAAATTCGACGACGGCCTGAAAATGACGATCGACCTCGATGCCGACCGCTTGGCGCGACTGGAGAAAATCTTGAAGGAAGCGGAAGCAAAAGGCATATGCCGCTACGGATTGCACCGGCAGGCCTCGGCGCTGATGACCTGCTTCGTGCCGACACCCCTGTCGCGCGACCACATGCATTTCATCGATGGCGCCAATGGCGGCTACGCCATGGCTGCCGCGGATCTTCGTGCCAAGCCGCAGTCTGGTGCCGACATGCCCGCCGGAAGCTGGCCGACTAATGCATCGGGCCCGGTCTGACACTGTTCGTCAGGAGGAATAGTGTTTTACGCGACAGGCTTTGCCGTGCCCATTGCCTCAACCTGAAATGTTCTTATCTGCCTCCGTAACAGTTGCCCCTTGCACCCGGCAACCGACGCCACTCCAGAGAACCGCTTGCATGACGAACTCCTTTCCCAGCGTCTCCGACATTTTTCTCGACAAGGTGGCGGAGTGGCTGACGCAGGCGGCGCTGACAGGTGAAAACCTCGAGAACGTCGTGCGCGGTTTCTGCGACCGGATTTCCGCATCCGGCCTACCGATTGCCCGTGTGCATCTGACGTTTTCGATGCTGCATCCGCTTTATGATGCGCTGGGCTTCACCTGGCGTCGCGCCAGCGGGCTGACGATCGAAGGCTATCGCCATTCCGGCGAGAAGCCGGAGCGGTTCCTGCAAAGCCCCTACTACCATCTGCTGACCAGCAATCTCGACTATATGCGCCGCCGCATCGACGGCGACGGGCCGCTTGACTTCCCGATCTTCGAGGAACTTCGCAAGGAGAAAGTTACCGACTACATTGCCTTCGTGCAGACCTTCGGTGACGGCTCGGCGCAAGGCATGATGGGTTCGTGGGCGACAGATGGCGCAAGCGGCTTCAGCGAAGAGATGATCGGCGCCCTGCTGCGGATGCAGAACCATCTGGCGCTGGCAGCCAAGATGGCGGTGCTCGGCAAGCTCGCCAACAATATGCTGACCACCTATCTCGGAGGCGATGCGGGCAGACGCGTGCTGAACGGCCAGATCCGGCGCGGCGACGGCGAGACTATCCGCGCCGCCTTGGTGATGGGAGACATGCGTCAATCGACGGTATTTGCCGAGAAAGAGGGGCGCCAGGCGTATATCGACACGCTAAACGCGTTCTTCGACGCGATAGCCGCGCCGTTCAACCGGAACGGTGGCGAAATCATGAGTTTTCTCGGGGACGGATTTCTGGCGGTGTATCCCTGCGACAGGCACAGGGACCCGTCGAAGGTTGCCTGCCGGGCAGCGCTTGCCGCGGTAGCGCAGGCGCAGATGCGTGTCGCGCAACTGAACGAGGATCGCCTGTCCAGGAAGCTAAACCCGATCAGCTATGGCATCGGCTTGCATGTCGGCAATGTTATGTTCGGCAACGTCGGCCTCAGGGACCGGCTGACGTTCTCCGCCTTCGGCTCCGCCGTCAACGAAGTGCAACGACTGCAATCGCTGACCAAGAAGTATTCCCGCGAAGTGGTCGCCAGCAAGGCATTCGTTGGCTATAGCGGCGGCGATTGGGTAACGCTCGGCGAAGAAAAGCTTCGCGGCGTACGCCAGAAACTGACTGTACTTCACCCGAAGCCGGTCGTTACATCGCAGGGTGATCAGGATGTTTTCTACGATGCCGCGACGGACGGGTTATCCGAGGCAGAGCAAGTTATTCTTCTGCATCGCGACGCCAAGAAACAGGATATCCGGCGGCAACCCGGAAAAATCGTCCAGTAGAGCCAAGCATAAGCTCCTTCGCGCCATTCTGATAGGTATCTGAAGACGAAGCAGATTTCTGTCGGGAGACTGGAACCGGCGAACTGGACACCCGTTATAGCCTACGTTAGTGTGCCGGCGCGGGTCACAGGTGATACGGGGAAATTCTTTTGCATGGCGCCTGAGACGGACTTGCTGCGTATCGAAAATCTCGACGTATCGTTTTCGCTTTACGGCGACAAGCTCTCCGTCGTCAAAGGCGCCAGCCTTCGGATCCTACCGGGCAAGGTGACCGCACTGGTCGGCGAATCCGGGTCCGGAAAGTCGATCATAAGCCAGGCAATCATGGGCATTCTGCCCACTCCGGCTGTTGCATCCGGCAGGATTTTGTTCACCGACCCAAAAAACGGCGTCACCACCGACATCTTGAGCCTGTCGCGCGACAGCGCCCCCATGCGGGCTCTTCGCGGCGGGAGGATGGCGACCATTTTCCAGGAGCCGATGACGTCGCTGTCCCCGCTTCACACGGTTGGAAACCAGATCAGCGAAGCGCTTCGGATACACAGCACCGCGACCAAAGAAGAACAGCGCCTCAAGACCGAGGAAATGCTGGAGCTCGTGGGCTTTCAGGACCCCAAGCGTACCTTCAACATGTATCCGTTCGAGCTTTCCGGTGGGATGCGCCAGCGAGCGATGATCGCCATGGCGCTGATCTGCAGCCCGGCGCTGCTGATCGCCGACGAGCCGACGACGGCGCTCGACGTGACCATCCAGGCGCAAATCCTCACCCTGCTCCGCGATCTGCAAAGCAAGATGCAGATGGCGATGCTGCTGATCACCCACGATCTCGGCGTGGTCGCGAACATGGCCGACGAAGTGGTTGTCATCTACCACGGCGAGGTGATGGAGGCCGGTCCCGTAGAGACAATCTTCAGGAACCCGCAACATCCCTACCTGAAAGGACTGATGTCTGCCGTACCGCATTTTGACATGAAGCCCGGCGAGCGGCTGAAATCGCTGCGCGACGTGCCTGTCAACATCGATACATTCTCCGCAAAGCGCAAGAGCGAGCCGGCAGGACCAGAAGTGCTGCTGACGGTCCGCAATCTTGCCAAGACTTACAAAACAAAAAGGCGCGGCCTTTTCGACAGGGGTACCGGGTCCGAGATGCGCGCTGTCGACAATGTCAGCTTCGATATTCGTCGGGGCGAATGCCTGGGACTGGTTGGCGAAAGCGGCTGCGGCAAGACAACGGTCAGCAAGATATTGATGCGCGCCGTCCAGCCGGACAGCGGTACCGTCGTTTTCAACGACGGCCACGGCGATGTCGATGTGCTGTCGGCGAGTGGCGACGAGTTGATGGAAATGCGCACCAACATCCAGATGGTATTCCAAGATCCGGTTTCGTCGCTCTCGCCGCGCATGACGGTGCGCAATATTCTCAGCGAGCCTCTGGAGATACATGGGCGCGGCGACAGCGCAGACCGCAAACAGAAGGTCTCGGCGCTTATGCGCGCCATCGGCCTGGACGAACGCTACCTCAGCCGCTATCCACACAGCTTTTCCGGCGGGCAGCGCCAGCGTATCGGCATCGCCCGGGCACTGGCTCTCGGTCCGAAGCTGCTGATCCTGGACGAACCGGTCTCGGCGCTCGATGTCTCCGTGCAGGCGCAGATTCTCAACCTGTTGAAGGACCTGCAGAAGGAACTCGGGCTCACATACCTGTTCATCTCGCACAATCTCGCCGTCGTTGACTACATGGCCGACCGCATTGCCGTGATGTATCGCGGACGCATCGTCGAGATCGCGCCCCGGGGCATCATCCTGCGCGACCCGGTGCATCCCTATACACGTTCGCTGCTTTCCGCCGTCCCCTTCCCCGACCTCGACCGTCCTCTGGATTTTGCCGGGCTGCAAGCAGTCGGCCCGAGCTCGAAGCGAGACTGGGGGCCTAACTTCGCCGAGGCCGAAGGCGAGGAACTTGCCTACGCAGATCTCGGCGATGGCCATTTCGTTCGCGCCCATCGCGACGCCAACATCCAGGAATTGCGCACGTGGTAACCCGTCGGACGTTCCTTGGTGCAATCGCCTCGACCATGCTGCCGACGTTTTCGGCGCGCGCTGCAGATCGCGATATCGAGCCGGAATATCTTCGGCCATGGCTCGATGCAGCCCAGATGCCAGCTATGGCCGACCGCCTGCCGGACCGCCCTCGGGTTGTCCAACTGAAGGCGATGGGGCGCCAGCCCGGCCAATATGGCGGCTCGGTGCGGACCATCATCGGTGGGCAGAGCGATCTCCGGTTCATGACGATCTACGGCTACGCGCGACTGATCGGCTATGACGAAAAGTTGCAGATGCAGCCGGACATCCTCGAATCCTACGACGTCGAAGACGACCGTGTATTTACGTTCCACCTCAGGCCCGGCCATAAATGGTCGGACGGCGCACCGTTCACCGTCGACGATTTTCGCTACTGGTGGGAAGACGTCATCCTCAACAAGCAGCTCACTCCGGGCGGCGGTGCTCTGGAACTGAGGCCGCATGGCAGCCTGCCGAAGTTCGAGGTGATCGATTCCCTGACTGTGCGCTACTCCTGGGACAAACCGAACCCCAATTTTCTGCCGATCATTGCTGCCCCGCAGCCGCTGGTGCTTGCCGGGCCTGCCCACTACCTGAAGCAGTTCCACAAGAAATATCAGGACGAGATCAGGCTGTCTTCGCTCATGAAGGAAAATCATGCGCGCAAGTGGCAGGAGATGCACATCAAGATGGGTCGCGCCTACCGTCCGGAAAATCCGGCCCTGCCGGTGCTGGATCCTTGGCATAACACCACCGCGCCACCGGCCGAGCAGTTCGTTTTCGAGCGCAACCCGTATTTTCACCGCGTCGACGAGAACGGGCGGCAGCTTCCCTATATCGATCGCTTCGTTCTGAACGTCAGTTCGTCGTCGATCATTGCCGCCAAAACCGGTGCCGGCGAAAGCGACCTGCAGGCGACCGGCATCGATTTCGACGATTATGCGTTCCTGAAAGACGCCGAAAAGCGCTACCCGGTGAAGGTCAACCTCTGGAAAATGGCGCGCGGATCGCGCGTGGCGCTGCTGCCGAACCTCAATTGTGCCGACAAGGTCTGGCGCGATGTATTCCGCGACGTCAGGGTACGCCGGGCGCTGTCCATGGCGATCGACCGTCACGAGATCAACATGGCGGCTTTCTATGGCCTCGGTGCTGAAAGTGCCGACACCGTGCTGCCCGAAAGCCCGCTTTTCAAGCCGGAATACGCCAAGGCCTGGGTGAACCATGACCCGGCCCAGGCCAATGCCCTGCTCGATGCTGCTGGCCTCGACAAGCGCAACGCAGATGGCCTGCGCCTGCTGCCCGACGGGCGGCCGATGGAAATCACCGTTGAGACAGCGGGCGAAAGCACGCTCGACACCGATGTGATGGAGCTGGTCACCGACCATTGGCGGAAGATCGGCATTGCGGCCTTCACGCGCTCGTCGCAGCGCGACATCTTCCGCAGCCGGGCGATGGGCGGGCGCATCATGATGTCCATCTGGTACGGGCTCGACAACGGCGTACCGACGGCAGACATGAACCCCGGCGAACTGGCACCGACGATGGACGACCAGCTTCAATGGCCGCTCTGGGGCATGTATTACCTGTCCGGCGGAAGCCAGGGGGTCGCCCCCGATGTTCCCGAGGCTGCGCAGTTGAACGAGCTCCTGGCACAATGGGGTATCGCGGCCTCATTCGAGGAGCGGACGGAAATCTGGCAAAAGATGCTGGCGATCTATACCGAGCAGGTCTTTTCGATCGGGTTGATCAATGGCACCCTGCAGCCCATCCTGCACTCCAGGCGGCTGCAGAACGTGCCCGAAAAGGCACTCTACGGCTTTGACCCGACATGCTTCCTCGGCATCTATATGCCCGATACCTTCTGGCTGACGGAGGACCGTCCCGGTGCTTAGATATATCGTCTGGCGTATTGCCGTCATGGTCCCGACGCTGCTGGTTATCTCGATGCTGGTGTTCACCATCATCCAGCTGCCTCCGGGCGACTTCTTCGAAAGCCAGATTGCCGAACTGCAAGCCCAGGGCGAGACCGCCAACCTTCAGGAAATACAGGAGCTTCGCAAGGAATACGGCCTGGATAAGCCAGTGGCGGTCCAGTATGTCTACTGGGTGGCCGGCATGCTGCACGGCAATTTTGGCTACTCCTTCGAGTATCAGCTACCCGTCTCTCAGGTGGTCGGCGACCGACTTTGGCTGACCATCCTCGTGTCGTTCACCACCATCCTGCTGACATGGCTGATCGCGTTTCCCATCGGCATCTATTCGGCGACGCATCAGTACAGCTGGAGCGACTACAGCCTGACGTTTCTTGGGCTGCTCGGGATCGCCATTCCGAACTTCATGCTGGCGCTCATCCTGATGTATTTCGCCAATGTCTGGTTCGGCGTCTCCATCGGCCACCTTATGGATCAGAAATATCTATCCCAACCGATGAGCTGGGAGAAGGCGAGTTCCATCCTCTCGCATCTGTGGATCCCCGTCGTCATCGTCGGCACGGCCGGTACCGCCGGCATGATCCGGAGGCTGCGCGCCAACCTGCTTGACGAGATGCAGAAGCAATACGTCATCACGGCGCGGGCCAAGGGTCTTCACCCGCTGCGTGCGCTGATCAAATACCCGCTGCGTATGGCTCTTAACTTTTTCGTCGCCGATATCGGTTCGATCCTGCCGTCGATCATCTCGGGCGCTGAAATAACAGCGATCGTGCTGTCGCTGGAGACCACCGGGCCTATGCTGATCAAGGCGTTGCAGAGCCAGGACATGTATCTTGCCGGATCGTTCCTGATGTTCCTCGCCGTCCTCAATGTCATCGGCGTGCTGATTTCCGACATAGCCCTTGGCTTTCTCGACCCCCGTATCCGCTTGCAGGGCAGGAGCATCCGTTGACCTCATCCTTGCCAGAACCCGGGGCGCCGATGCAGCATTACGTCTCGACAGCGCCATTCGACCCGATGCAGTTCGAGGCGATGTCGGCCGGCCAGACGCGCTATCACATGGCGTCGCAAAAGCAGCTTATGTGGTGGAAATTCAAGCGCCACCGGGTGGCTGTCGCCTCCGGCATATTCCTGCTTTTCCTCTACGGCGTCGTTATCATCGCCGAGTTCATTGCGCCCTACGGCCTACACACACGCAATGTCGACTTCATCCATGCACCGCCCCAGGCGGTCCACATCTTCCATGACGGAAAGCTCGTGGCGCCTTTTGTCTACGGTCGCACCATGTCGCTCGATATCGAGACGCTGCGCAGGTCCTATACGGACAAGCCTGACGACGTGCAGCCGATCCGCTTCCTCTGCCGTGGGGATGCCTATAATTTCTGGGGCGCCATTCCCTCCAACATCCATCTGGTCTGCCCGGCTGTGGGCGGGCAGATGTATCTGCTGGGAACGGACAGGCTCGGGCGGGACGTGTTCTCGCGGATCATCTACGGTGCACGCATTTCGCTCACCATCGGCCTGATCGGCATATCCATCAGCTTCATCCTCGGCATCGTGCTCGGCGGACTTGCCGGTTATCACGGTGGCTGGTTCGATCTCCTTGTGCAGCGGGTTATCGAAGTCCTGCAATCGTTACCGAGCCTGCCGCTGTGGATGGCGCTGGCGGCGATCATGCCGGTGACCTGGAGCCCGATCCTGGTCTACTTCGGGATCACCATCATTCTCGGCATTCTCGACTGGACCGGGCTTGCGCGCGCCGTCCGCTCAAAACTCCTGTCCTTGCGCGAAGAGGATTATGTGCTGGCGGCACAGTTGATGGGCGCCAAATCGCGACGCATCATCGGCCGCCATCTCGTACCGGGCTTCATGTCGCACCTGATCGCTACCGCGACGATTTCGATCCCGAGCATGATCCTCGGAGAAACCGCGCTGAGCTTTCTGGGCCTTGGCCTGCGACCCCCCATCACCAGCTGGGGTATCCTGCTGACAGAGGCCCGAAGCGTCAGCGTTATCGCGTTTTATCCTTGGCTTCTGTTCCCGATGATTCCAGTAATTCTTGTGATACTTGCCTTCAATTTTCTGGGAGATGGCTTGCGCGATGCTGCCGATCCCTACAAATAGCGTGTGGTGCGGACGCAAAACAGCGCGCACGGCGCATGACGGCATTGGCTCCCTCTTGCAAACTAACTGCGAAAGACGTTTGGACTTGAGGTTTTGCCCATGAAACGGCGCGTTGAAGATGCACGCATACTCATGTACAGCCATGACACGTTCGGGCTCGGACACCTGCGCCGCTGCCGGACGATCGCGCATTCGCTGGTCGGCGACTATCGCGGGCTGAACGTCCTCATTATTTCGGGCGCAACCATCGCCGGTGCCTTCGACTACCGTGCCCGCGTCGATTTCGTCCAGGTGCCGAGCGTCATCAAGCTCAAGGACGGCGAATACACCTCCATGGCCGGCGACGTCGACCTGAAAGACACGCTGAAGATGCGCCAGGCGATCATCCGCCAGACGGCCGAAAACTTCCAGCCGGACATCTTCATCGTCGACAAGGAACCGCTCGGCCTCAAGGGCGAGGTCGAGGAAACGCTGCAATACCTGAAGGCACGCGGCACGACGCTGGTGCTCGGCATGCGCGATGTGATGGATGCACCGCATCTGCTCGATGCCGAGTGGAAGAAGAGCAACATGCTGGAAAAGATCGACCAGTACTACGACCGGGTATGGGTCTACGGGCCGCCCGATTTCTACGATCCGCTTCTCGGCCTCGACGTTCCCGCCGGCGTAAGGCGGAAAATGGACTTTGTCGGCTTCCTGCAGCGCAGCGTTCCGCAAGGCAAGAAATCCGAGCACGTGCCGGATGAGGACTACATTCTGGTGACAACAGGCGGCGGCGGCGATGGCGCGGATCTCGTGCGAGATATCGTCAATGCCTACGAACAGGATCGCTCGCTGCAGTACAAGACGCTGATCGTGCTCGGACCCTACATGCCGGCCCGTGAGCGGACCGAACTTGTCGAGCGTGCCAACAAGATCAGCTGTCTCGAGGTGATCGAGTTCGACAAGCGCATGGAAGAACTGATCGATGGTGCGACGGCCGTGGTCGCCATGGGTGGCTACAACACCTATTGCGAAATCCTGTCTTTCGACAAGCCGGCGCTTATCATCCCGCGGACGCGGCCGCGCGAGGAACAACTGATCCGCGCCCAGCGGGCGAGTGCAATGGGACTGGTCGACATGCTGCTGCCCGAGGAGTCCGAGGACGCATTGCAGTTATCGGCAGCCTTGAAGAAGCTGGTCAATCGTGCACCTCCATCCAAGAGCGGTGAGAAGAACATGCGGCTCGAGGGTCTCGTCAACATCTCGCAGATCGTCGGCGAGTGGCTCGACGGGCGGGAGAGCTATCCCTCGCTTTCCGTCGTCGGTGAGTAGAGCGCAGCCATTGCCTATCCGAAAGAAAATACTGGTCGTCCTCAAGGGCTATCCCCGGCTGTCGGAAACGTTTATCGCCCAGGAGCTGCTTGGGCTGGAGCAGGCGGGCTTCGACCTGACGCTGATCTCGATGCGCCGTCCCACCGACAAGAAGCGGCACCCGGTCCACGACGAGATCAAGGCGCGTGTCGTCTACCTGCCGGAATATCTGCACGAAGAGCCGTTGCGCGTCGTCAAGGCGCTACTATCGGTCAGGCACCGACCCGGCTTTCGGCAGCTGCTGCGCCAATTCTGGGCCGACCTGAAGCGTGACCCGACGCGCAACCGATTTCGCCGTCTCGGCCAGGCGATGGTGCTGGCGCATGAATGGCCTGACGGAGCCGAGTGGCTGCATGCCCATTTCATTCACACCCCCGCCTCCGTCACCGCCTATGCAAGCATTCTCACCGGCACCCCCTGGACCTGCTCTGCGCATGCCAAGGATATCTGGACGTCACCCGACTGGGAACTGACCGAAAAGCTCGGACAGGCGCGATGGGCGGTGACCTGCACCCATAGCGGTTTTGACCACATGCGAACTTTGACGCCATTCAAGGAGCGTGTGTACCTAAGCTACCACGGTCTCGACCTCGCCCGTTTCAGCCCTTCCGAAGTTGAACATTCCAACCGCAACGGCAGCGATCCCGCTGCACCCGTGTTGCTGCTCAGCGTCGGCCGCGCCGTCGAGAAAAAGGGCTACGACGTGCTGCTGCGGGCGCTGGCGCTGTTGCCTGAGACGCTCCACTGGCGCTTCGAGCATATCGGCGGCGGTGACCGGTTGGCTGACCTGAAAGCACTGGCGGACAGTCTCGGTATTGCCGACCGCATCATCTGGAAGGGTGCGATGGCGCAGGAAGAGGTGCTGGCACACTATCGACGTGCCGATGTGTTCGCGCTTGCCTGCCGCGTTGCTGCCGACGGCGACCGCGATGGGCTGCCAAACGTGCTGGTCGAGGCCTCCAGCCAGCGTCTCGCCTGCATCTCGACGCGGGTTTCCGGCGTTCCGGAACTTTTGATCGACGGCGAGAATGGGCTGCTGGTGTCTTCCGAAGACCCAACCGGCCTGGCCCGGGCTCTGGAAACCGCAATCCGCGACCCTGCCCTTCGCGACCGTCTGGGTTTGGCTGCCGAGCGGCGGGTGCGCGAGAACTTCGACTATCATTCCAGCATCCGACACCTCAGCCGGCTGTTCGAAGAGGAATGGCAAAAAGACGACAACCGGAAGCAATCGGCGTGAGTGGACCAAAGGTATTCTTCTACGTTCAGCATCTGCTCGGCATCGGCCATATCGCCCGTGCAAGCCGCATTGCGAGCGCGCTCGCGCGTCGCGGCTGCAGCGTTACGCTGGTGACCGGCGGTTTGCCGGTCGCTGGATTTCCGGGCGACGACGTCACCTCAATTGCCCTGCCTCCGGTGGTGGCTGCGACATCGGGATTTTCAGGACTTGCCCACAAGGATGGCACGCCGGTTGACCAGGCATTCCTGGACGACCGCCGCGACCGGCTGCTTGCGACCTTTCATGCGACGCGACCGGACGTCGTCGTCATCGAGGCCTTTCCCTTCGGCCGTCGGCAAATGCGGTTCGAATTGCTGCCGCTGCTCGACGCCATCGAGACGGCAAAGCCGCGGCCAAAGCTTTTCACCTCGGTGCGCGACATCCTGCAGCAGCAGAAGAAGGCGGGGCGCGACGCTGAAACCGTTGCCACGCTCGACGCCCATTTCGACGGCGTGCTGGTCCATGGCGACCCCCGTTTCGTACGTCTTGAGGAAACGTTTCCATTGGCCGCCGATATCGCTGGCAAGATACGCTACACCGGACTTGTGGCACCGGCGATGCCACCGGAGCCGGCCGAGGTGTTCGATATCGTCGTGTCCGCCGGCGGCGGCGCGGTTGGGCGCGATCTCGTCCGCGCCTCTCTCGACGCGGCGAGACGCGTGGCGACCGACCGGCGCTGGTGCCTGATCGCGGGGCCGAACATGCCCGAGGCGGACTTCATGGCCCTTCAGAACGAAGCTCCGGCCAATACGCAACTGGTTCGTTTTCGCAGCGATTTCCCGTCGCTGCTGCGTGGGGCCGAGCTATCGATCTCGCAGGCGGGGTACAATACGGTCTGCGACCTGCTCGTGACCGGCTGCCGCTCTATCCTCGTACCGTTCACCGCCGGTGGTGAAACGGAGCAATCCGTCCGCGCCGAACGGCTGGAAGCACTCGGTCTGGCGACAGCTTTGCCGGAGGCAGGGCTTACGGCCGAGATGCTGGAACAGTCAGTTGCAACAGCACTGCAGAAACCAAAGCCGGCTTCGCATTCTATCGACCTGGATGGCGCCGAAAAGACGGCCGTTATCGTTCAAGATGCTGCCTGACCGTTGCAGCTTTGACCTCGTTTTGCAGACTGTTGTGATATAAGCTCGAAGGCGGGGAATCGGAATGGATCGCCGCCATGGCATTTCGCATTTCGAGCGACAGGGAAAAGCGGCATGCGAGAGGAAGACGAGCGTGGCGACCCCCGAATTTAGAAGCATGCGGTAAGCAATGGAAAAAAGCCTCGCCAAATATATCTGGTCGAACACGCGCCTCGAGCAGATATGGATCCTGCTCGTCGTTGCTGCGTCCATGGTGCCTTACTTCCTGTCCTTCGACCTGCCAAAGCAGATCGTCAACGGCCCGATCCAGGGCAAGGGCTTCGAGGGCGAAGGCGCCACGCAGTCCTTCATGCATATCGCCTACGACATCCCCTTTGTTGGCCATATCGAGGTATTCAAAGGCCTGAAGCTCGACCGTTTCGAGATGCTGATCGCTCTCAGCCTGGTGTTTCTGGCCCTGGTGGTGCTGAACGGCCTCTTCAAACTCTACATCAATACCTACAAGGGTAGGCTTGGCGAGCGGATGCTGCGTCGCATCCGCTTCGAGCTTGTCGATCGGGTGCTGCGCTTTCCGCCTTCGCATTTCAAGCGCGTCAAGGCGGCTGAAATCGCGACGATGATCAAGGACGAGGTGGAGCCTCTCGGCGGGTTTACCGGAGACGCATTCGTCCAGCCCGCGCTGCTCGGCGGGCAGGCGGTCACCGCTCTCATCTTCATCATCATGCAGAATTTCTGGCTCGGTATGATCGCCGCCAGCATCGTCGCGGTGCAGGCGGTCGTTATTCCCCGCATGCGCAAGCGACTGCTTGAGCTTGGCCGCCAGCGCCAACTGACGGCGCGCGAACTTTCTGGCCGAGTTGGCGAGATCGTCGATGGCATCGGCACCATCCATGGCAACGACACGTCCAACTTCGAGCGGGCCGATATTGCTGCCCGGCTGGGGCTGATCTTCTCGATCCGCTACGACCTCTATCAGTGGAAATTCCTTGTCAAGTTCATCAACAACTTCCTGGCCCAGGTCACGCCGTTCCTGTTCTATTCGATCGGCGGGTTTCTCGCCTTGCAGGGGCGCCTGGACATCGGCCAGCTGGTCGCGGTCATCAACGCCTACAAGGATCTGCCGGGACCGCTCAAGGAACTGATCGACTGGGACCAGTCGCGTCAGGATGTCCAGGTAAAATACAATCAGGTGGTCGAGCAATTCAGCGTTGACCGGCTGATCGACCCGCGCATCCAGGTCATGGACCCCAAATCTCCGGCACGGCTGGAGCATGCGCTTGTCGCCACCAACCTGACAATCAGCGACGACAGCGGCGCCCGTGTTCTCGACCATGTCTCGCTCGAGATCCAGCCCGGTGAAACCGTGGCGATCGTAGGCGAGAGCGGCAGTGGGGGCGAGTATCTGGCCGAGGCCTTCGGACGGCTGGTCTGGCCGGACAGCGGCAAGGTGACCGTCGATGGGCACGACATCCTGGAATTACCGGAATCGGTGACCGGCCGACGGATCGCCTATGCCGGCTCGGACACCTACTTCTTCCACGGAACGTTGCGCGACAACATTCTCTACGGCTTGAAGCATGCCCCGCTGACGACCGTCACCTATGAGGGCGAGGCCGCGGTGCGCAACAAGTGGGCGATTTCGGAGGCCAAACGCGCCGGCAACCCGTCTCTCAGCCTCGACAGCGACTGGGTCGACTACACATCTGCCGGGGCGACCGGGCCGGACGACCTTTACAGCGTCATCCGACCAGTGCTCGATTCGGTGCTGATGTCGCAGGATATTCTCGACATGGCGCTGCGCTCCACAGTCGATACTGAGACGCACAAGGACCTGACCGAACGGATCGTCGAACTGCGCCATGCGCTGATCGAGCGGCTGAAGGAGCAGGATCTCGACGGGCTGGTCGTGCCGTTCGAATTCACCGCCTACAATACGCAGGCGACGGTGGGTGAAAACCTGCTGTTCGGCACGCTTAAGCGTCCGCTGATGACCAACAGGAAGCTCGCTGCACATCCCTATTTCATCAAGCTCTTCCAGGACAGCGGCCTGAACAGCGAACTCTACGACATGGGCATCGAGATCGCCGAAAATACAGTCGAGTTGTTCAACGACCTGCCGCCGGACCACCCTTTCTTCCAGCAGCTCACCTTCATGACGGCGGACGACATTCCCGACTATCAGGCGCTGCTGCAGAAGCGGGGCGGCCGCAACTTCGAGACGGCGACGCCCGAAGAGCGGGCATCGATCATTCGTCTCAGTTTCTCCTACATCGAGCCACGCCACCGCTTCGGTCTGCTCACCAAGCAGTTGATGAACAAGATCGTCGAGGCACGTACGGAGTTTCACAAGCATATCCCGGCCGATCTGAACGCTGTCATCGAACGCTATGACCCCGAGCGCTTCACGGCTTCGGCCACATTGATGGACAACGTGCTGTTTGGGCGTATCGCCCACCAGCAGGCCGATGCGCCTGAGCAGATCCATGTGATCATGCGCGATCTTTTCGACAGGCTGGGCCTGCAGGACAGCGTATTGGCAATCGGCCTCGATTTCGACGTCGGCTCCGGCGGCAAGCGCCTGACCAACGTCCAGCGCCAGAAGCTGAACCTTGCCCGCGCGCTGCTGAAGCGCGCCGACTACCTGATCTTCAACAGGCCGCTGGTTGCGCTCGACCATCGCATCCAGGACCAGATCGTCCGCACCGTTCTACGCGACATCGAAAACAGCGACCACAACCCGGCTATCATCTGGGTTCTGTCGAATGTCGCGCTAGCGGAGCAGTTCCACCGCGTCCTGGTATTTCAGGGCGGCACGCTGGCCGAAAGCGGCACAACCGAAGATCTTTTGCAGCACGACGGGATGTTCAAAGAACTTTTATCGTTATAGGCTATCTGGCGGCGGTGATCCCGGGGTTGAACGCGCATGCTGTTAAGAGATGAAGTCGAAATGTTGCGGCGAGTGCCGATTTTCGCACGCATTGCGCCGGCGAAGCTGAAACTGCTTGCCTTCACCTCCGATCGTGTCAGCTACCGTGCTGGCCAAATACTTTTCCACCAGGGCGATCTTGGCGACGCTGCCTATGTCGTGCTGGCAGGAACCGCCGATATCCTGGTCGATACGCCGACCGGTGAGATCAAGGTCGCCGATGTCGATGTCAATTCGATTGTCGGAGAAATCGCCATCCTCTGCGACGTCTCCCGTACTGCGACCGTCAAGGCCACCTCGAATGTCGAGGCACTGCGGATCAGCAAAGAGCACTTCCTCAAGCTGCTCTCCGACTTCCCCGAAATGGCCGTGGATATCATGAGGGTGCTAGCCGACCGCCTCAACCACACCACCGCAGAACTGACTGCTGCGCGCAGCCAGCCGGCATTGCAACCGGCACCGACCCACTAGACCGAGGCGCCTGCGCCACCCCGCATCGTCAGTGGACGGAACTTATTTTGCTTCCGCAAGTTTGCAGGTCGAGGCTTCACCGAGAGGCTAAGGGCATTGCGTTGCCGGTTAATTCGTTTCCATGCGGCCTGAAATTGGCTCCTGGGAGCGTAACTTGCTGACCACGCTACCCGACGGCCTTCCCACTCTGCCAGGTATCCCCATGACTTTGCCCAATTCTACCTACCGCATCCAGTTTCGCGACGGCATGACTTTCGACCATGCCCGGAAAATGGTTCCTTACCTTCGCCAATTGGGCATCAGTCACCTCTACGCGTCACCGATCTTCACCGCGACCAAGGGTTCCACCCACGGCTACGACGTCACCGACACCAACGAGATCGATCCCGCGATTGGCGGCCGCGAGGGGTTCGACAAGTTGTCGGAGGCACTTCGGGAAGCCGACATCGGCCTGCTGGTCGACATCGTTCCAAACCATATGGCCGCCTCGCTGGAAAATTCGTGGTGGCGCAGCGTCGTCGAGTGGGGTGAGGAAAGCCCCTTCAGCCAGCATTTCGACATCGACTGGAGCCGAAAGCTGACGTTGCCTATCCTCGGAAAGCCGCTGCAGGATGCGTTGGGGGCAGGCGAACTGAAGCTGACGATGGACGCGGATGCCGGCACGCTCACTGTTGCTTACTACGAGCAGCGGCTGCCACTGTCGCCGAGCACCTATGCCGCCGTGCTGTCGCGACTTGATCTCCCGGTCGTCGCTGCAATGTGCACTCTGGCGTCTGATGCAGATCCACGGCGGGAGACGGAATTTCACCAAAGCATGCGCGACATGCTCTCTGGCGAGGCGGCAGACATAAACAAGGCGCTCGAGCAAAAGTTCAGCGACCCGGCTTCGCTTCAGGCCGTGCTGGATGAGCAGCCCTGGCGGCTGATCTATTGGAAGGACGCACCGCGCGAGCTCAGCTATCGTCGCTTTTTCGAGGTGACTGGCCTTGTAGGCTTGCGCGTCGAAGACCCGGCTGTTTTCGACGATGCACATCGATTGACACTCGAACTGGTGCGCAGCGGTGCAGTCGATGGACTGCGGCTGGATCATATCGACGGGCTGGCAGATCCGGCCGGCTATCTCGAGCGTCTGCGGAGTGCCGTCGGTGAGGATACCTATATCGTCGTCGAGAAAATCCTCGCCGAAGGAGAGACGCTGCCGGAGGCGTGGCCGATCTCCGGAACCACAGGCTATGAATTTATCACCACCTTGCCCGACGTTCTGGTGAACACGTCTGGAATGAAGGCAATCACCGAGACCTATCGGGAAATTGCCGATGGTGAGCCGGAATTTGCCGAGGGCGCGCTGGCTGTCAAGGCGATGCTTGCCCGGAAAAACTTCGCTGTTGAAACCAACAATTTGCTGAAGCTGCCTCTGAGTGTCGGAACGATCAATGGCGACGTGCCCGAGCAAGCGGCACTGGAACAGGCGCTGGTGTCTCTGCTTGTCGCCTGCCCGGTGTATCGGACCTACGGGACGGATGGCGCCCTCGACGCGGCCGATGGCGCGATGTGGAGGACTATCGTGGAAACTGCGGGCGGCTCATCCGAAAAGCCGGACCACGCCGCGTTGTCCTTCGTCGACAAGGTATTTCAAGGCAATGTGCCACCGGAGGCCAAGGCGGATGCGCTCGAATTCCGACGGCGCTTCCAGCAATTGACGGGGCCTTTGACGGCGAAGTCTATCGAAGACACGATGTTCTATCGATATAACCGCCTGATCGGCCTGAACGAGGTCGGCGGCGAACCTGCCGCCAGTGAATTTGCACTCGAGCGCTTCCACAATGAGATGGCCAAGCGGATGGAGACGCAGCCGGCCGGCCTCTCCGCAACATCGACACATGACACGAAACGCGGCGAGGACGGGCGGGCGAGGCTTTATGCGCTTACCGAAGCGCCGGAGGCATGGCTGGATGGCGTGGAGCGCTGGCGCAAGATCAATGCCGCCACCGGCGCTTCCCTGCCGGGTGGCGCCGCGCCGGAACCACGGCTCGAATGGATGCTCTATCAGGCACTCGCCGGTGCCTGGCCGGCCGACCTCGCGCTCGAAGCGCCTGCTCCGGCCGACTTGCCCGACCGTTTCCTTGCCTATGTCGAGAAAGCGCTGCGCGAGGCCAAGCAGCGCACCAACTGGGGCGAGGAGGATGGTGCCTACGAGGACGCCGTAAAGGCTTTCGCGGCCAATCTGCTTGCAAGCGACAATGCGGCTTTTCTGCAGGACTTCCGCAAGACGCTGCAGCCGTTCGTGCGGGCGGGCCTGTTTAACGGCCTGACACAGACGCTCATCAAGCTGGCAGCTCCAGGCATACCCGACATTTACCAGGGCGCAGAGCAACTGGATCTCAGCCTCGTCGACCCCGACAATCGCCGCCTGCCGGACTTTGCACGCCTGGGTGAGGACCTGGCCGTGCCCCTCCAGATACGCGATGAGAGCGCGCTTGCCCGGGGACTCTTCAAGCAGCGCCTCGTCCAGAAGGGCCTTGCGCTCCGCAACGCAGAGCCAACGCTGTTTGCTAAAGGCGATTATCAGCCATTGGCCGTCACCGGTGAACGCGCCGCCAACGCCATCGCATTCCTGCGCAGCCACGAGAACAAAATGGTCGTCGCCATTGCTCCTCGGCTTGTTTTCGGACTGGGCGAAAGCGAATGGCCGTGCGGCGATTACTGGCGAGACAGTGCGATCGCCTTGCCCGAGCGCGCTGTCGGCAGAGTGCGAAATTTCATCGACGGTACGGTCCACGAGACAGGCCAGCCGCTGAAACTGGCAGCTCTGCTGGCCACTTCACCAGTGGCGCTGCTCGTCTCCGAGTAGCCGCAGCGAGCGAGCGGCTTCCTAAAGCAGGCCCCTCGACGCCAGATTGCGCATGAGTTTTGTAATGCCTGAAGTCCAGGGCGGGCAATCGGTCGACAGCATGACGCGGTTACGCAGTGCGCCCAGCTTGTCGTTCGAAATCGTCACGACATCGCCGATCTTGTGGGTAAAGCCCTGCCCCGGCACGTCGCGGTCCTCGACCGGCGCGAAAAGCGTCCCCATGAACAGCACCATTCCGTCGGGATACTGGTGATGCCGCCCGATTGTCTGGGAGACAAGATCGAGCGGATCACGGCTGATCTCCTTCATCGAACTCTTGCCGTGCAGCACGTAGCCGTCCTCTCCCTCGATTGTGAGATCGAGGTCGGCATTGCGGACGTCGTCGATGGAATAAGTATCGTCGAACAGCCGGATGAACGGCCCGATCGAGCAGGAAGCATTGTTGTCCTTGGCCTTGCCGAGCAGCAGGGCAGAGCGGCCCTCGACGTCACGCAGGTTGACGTCGTTACCGAGCGTTGCGCCCTTGACGCGCCCCTGGCTATCGACGACCAGCACGATTTCCGGCTCTGGGTTGTTCCATTTGGAAATGGGGTGCAAGCCGACATCGGCACCGTGACCGACGGAGGAGAGCACCTGCGCCTTGGAGAAGACCTCGGCATCCGGGCCGATGCCGACTTCCAGATATTGCGACCAGACGCCATCCTCGATCAGCGCCGCCTTGACCTTTGCGGCCTCCGGCGATCCCGCCTTCAGATTGCGAAGGCTGTCGCCGATGATGGACGTGATGCGGCCGCGAATGCTGTTCGCTAGATCCGGATTACCGGCAGCGCGCTCCTCGATTACCCTCTCCAGCATCGAGCGCGCGAACGTGACGCCGCAAGCTTTGACGGCCTGCAGGTCGATCGGCGCCAGCAAGCTGTGGGGCGATTTGGCGTCCGCCGAAAACAGCGCCTCGAGGCTGCCGACAGCTTCGCCCACCTGCGTGCTTAGAAAAGCGACGGGATCGTCCATTTCCAGAAGGGCGGAGACGGTCGGAATATCTCGTGACGTGACGTCGTAGACAGTGCCGTCGCGGATAACGACAACGGATGGACCGTCCTTGGCCGCATCCCAGATGCGCCCGATGAAGCTTCCCGCTTCGAACATGCCGATATCGCCTGCCATTTTGCCGTCTCCTGCCCTGATTTTTCTGAATGGCGCGCTGCACTCCCGGGCATCACGCAATCTCGAGGGCATGTTCTTCATCCACGCTGGCTTGTCAATTGTCGCCGGAAAGGCACGCGTGGCAGAAGATTTCATTCGCGACGGGGCCCTTCAGCGCACCCACCAATACCCGCAAAACGATGTTCATGTTGCTTATGTAGCGCATTTGGCTATTTCATGCGCATGGTCCCTCGTTCTCTGATTCGGCATGTCGCGCCGTCACGCATGACAAAAGGTGTCTATGGCGCGCTGTGGCTCACGGCGGCGCTGGCGATATCCGGCTGCGCGTCGAAGGATGGGATCCGGGTTCCCGGTCCCGCGGAGACGGTGACGAGCGACAAGGCTTTCGCGCTGCCACCTCCGGGCGGTCCCTCGATCGTCAATGTCGTGCAGCACTCCTACAACAACGCCGTCCAGCAGGACATCTACCTCTTTACCTCAGCCGCAACCTCGGGGCAGAACGATCTGCAGGTGACGTTCTTCGGGCCGGTCGGTCTCGACTACGACAACCGCAAGGGCCTCGGCTATGCCTCGATCCGCGACAGCACGGTCGACAGGGATATGCGTCGTGCGTTGCCTGGCGTGGCGATGGTTCGGTCCGGCATCTACGTCCAGAACAACTACGGACCGTTCGGCTATGCCACGGGCAAAAGTGCACAAGGCGACACCTGCCTCTATGCCTGGCAGCAGGTGCGCTCCAGCGACAATGCTCGTGGTGCTTTTCAGAATCGCGGTACCGTGCAGGTCCGGCTGCGACTCTGCGACACCCATGCAACCGCCGAGCAACTGCTTCGTGTCATGTATGGCTACACCATCACAGGCACTTTCCCGGCACCCGGCTGGAACCCGTATGACAGCGCTCCACCGGTCGATCCGACGCTTGGCCGCACCGGCAACCCCATCTACCCGGTGGTATCGCCTACGAGCGCCGGCCAGTTGCCAGCCGCTTTCCAATTGCCGGCGACGTCACCTGGCATCCCACCGCAAAGCCCGCGCAGCGTAGAACCGCGCGCAGCACCGCGTCCGGTCGCGCAACAGCAGGCACCCGCGCCGGCGCCCAGGGGGCCGGTCGTTCCGTCGCCGATCGGCGACGACAAAAGCAGCACGACAGCGGCTCCGGCGGTCATTGTGCCTGCTCCTAACTAAGGTCTTGCGATTATATCGATCAAGAGACGAGTAGCATGAACGGTTTGTCAACCATCCGGTGTCACGGTGCTTGGTGTCGTCGCCATGATCGCGTCGTGCTTAAGTGTTGACTTGAGGTAAAGGAATAACCATGCGCAAAGCCGCCAGTATCCTGATCTGGATGATCGTCGCGGTATGCGTAATTACCCTCATCACCCTGCCGATCAGCCTCCAGACGCAATTGATCGTCAGCGTCACGGTGGTCATCATCATGGCGCTGATCAAGCTGTTCAAGGGCGAGGGAAAATGGCGCCTCGTAGCGCTCGCCTTCGGAAGCTCGATCATCCTGCGCTACGTGTTCTGGCGGACGACCAGCACCTTGCCGCCAATCAATCAGCCTGAAAACTTCATTCCGGGCTTCCTCGTCTATCTCGCCGAAATGTACAGCGTGATGATGGGCGCGCTCAGCCTGTTTGTCGTTGCCATGCCGTTGCCGCCACGACCGTCTCGTGCCGCCACCGAAGGCAAGTTTCCGCATGTCGATGTCTTCGTGCCGACCTATAACGAGGATGCGGCGCTGCTCGGCAATACGCTGGCGGCGGCCAAGGCGATGGACTATCCACCCGAGAAGGTCACCGTCTGGCTGCTTGACGACGGTAGTACACTGCAGAAGCGCAATGCCAACAACATATTAGATGCGCAAGCCGCCTCCCTCCGCCACATCCAGCTTCAGGAACTGTGCGAGCAACTCAGCGTTCGCTACATGACCCGCGATCGCAACGAGCATGCCAAGGCCGGCAATCTCAACAACGGCATGCAGCACTCGACGGGCGAGCTCATCGCCGTCTTCGATGCCGATCACGCGCCGGCACGTGATTTCCTGCTCGAAACCGTTGGCTACTTCGACGACGATCCGAAGCTCTTCCTGTGCCAGACACCGCATTTCTTTCTTAACCCTGACCCGATCGAGCGCAATCTGCAGACGTTCGACCATATGCCGAGCGAGAACGAGATGTTCTACGGCATTATCCAGCGCGGTCTCGATAAGTGGAATGCCTCGTTTTTCTGCGGCTCCGCTGCCGTCCTCAGGCGCAAGGCGCTGGCTGAAACCAACGGGTTCAGTGGCGTCAGCATCACCGAAGACTGCGAAACGGCGATCGAGCTGCACTCGCGAGGCTGGAACAGCATCTATGTCGACAAGCCGCTGATCGCGGGCCTCCAGCCGGCGACCTTTGCCAGCTTCATCGGTCAGCGCAGCCGCTGGGCGCAGGGCATGATGCAGATCCTGCGTTTCCGCTTCCCGCTCTTCAAGCGCGGGCTCTCCCTGCCGCAGCGGCTTTGCTACATGTCGTCGACGCTGTTCTGGCTCTTCCCGTTCCCACGGACGATGTTCCTGTTCGCGCCGCTGTTCTATCTTTTCTTCAATCTCGAGATCTTCACCTCGTCGGGCGGCGAGTTCCTGGCCTATTCGCTCGCCTACATGGTCGTGAACATGATGATGCAGAACTATCTCTACGGCTCGTTCCGCTGGCCTTGGATCTCAGAGCTTTATGAATATGTGCAGACGGTGCATCTGCTGCCGGCGGTGATCTCGGTCATCCTCAATCCGCGCAAGCCGACATTCAAGGTGACGGCCAAGGACGAATCCATTGCCGTCGCGCGCCTTTCCGAAATCAGCCGACCGTTCTTCGTCATCTTTGGGGTTCTGCTGGTAGCTTTCGGAATGGCGATCTACCGCCTTTACGCCGAGCCCTACAAGGCAGACGTGACGCTGGTCGTTGCCGGCTGGACCTTGCTCAACCTGATCATGGCCGGCTGCGCTCTCGGCGTTGTCTCCGAGCGCGGCGAGCGGTCTTCGTCGCGGCGGGTGCGTGTTAACCGACGGTGCGAATTCGGCGTCGACGGGCGCTGGTATCCGGCTTCTATCGAGGACGTATCCGTTCATGGTGCGAGGCTGCACGTCTTCAGCAAGACCTTCGATCCGCTGGGAGTGGACACTCGCGCGACGATCAAGTTCAGGCCCTACAGCGGCGCCCAGGAAGAGACATTGATCGTCACCGTGCGCAACACCCAGCCTAGCGGCGAAATCACGGCGATCGGCTGCCTCTACAATCCACAAAGCGCGCTGGATCACCGCCTGATCGCGGATCTGATCTTTGCAAACTCAGACCAGTGGACGCAATTCCAGCTCTCCCGTCGCCGCAATCCCGGGCTGATCAGGGGAACGATCTGGTTTCTCGGTGTATCGGCCTACCAGACGAGCCGCGGGCTTGTGTATTTCTTCCGCAGTTTCAGAGGCAAGCCCGAGGAGCAGATCCAGCCAGTGAAGGCGGGCGCACAATGAGGCCGGGTCGTATCGCGGTCGTAGCCGCGCTCGCTACAACATGGCTCGCGCCATTTGCCCTCGCGCAGACGACGCCCTTCGACATGACGCCTGAGCGGCCGAAGGGTGCAGCACCCGCGAGCCCATCGGTTCAGCCGGCACCTGCCGCGCAGCCGGCCATACCGCCCTTTACACCGGTGCCGACCGCCGCAAAGCCACCACCCGTGCCGGCCGCCGCGGCCCCGCAAAAAAGCGCAGGTACTCCGGTTGGCAAGCCTGTCACGACAGAGCGCTTCAGGCGCTTCCTCGTCCCGGCTTCGGATCTTGGCCTGAACGGCGAAATCGACAAGAAGACGTGGTCGATCTATCTGACGCCGGCGCAAGCGGCCGCTCCGGTCAAGCTCAACCTCGCCTATCAGAACGCTATCGTCGTCGCGCCCGAAGCGTCTCAACTGACTGTTCTCATCAACAGCCGTTCGGTCGGATCGACGCCCATACATTCTTCCGAAAAGCCGGAAGAGCTCAGCTTCGACGTGCCGCCCGGGCTGTTGCAGGCAGGCTCCAACCTGGTGAGCTTCGAGACGCAACAGCGCCACCGGACGGACTGCAGCATCTCCTCGACCTACGAACTCTGGACGGATATCGACCCGAGCCGCACTTATCTGAGTTTTGGCGGTACGGAAGCCGCGCGGCTGGTGAGCACCGATGGTGTCCGCGCGGTGGGCGTCGACGAAAAGGGCGCGACTGAATTCGACTTCGTCGTGCCTGGGCTTGCCCAGCCTGGCACCACGAAACCGCTCATGCGACTGGCGCAGGGCCTTTCGGTACTGAGCGGCATGCCCAACCAGTCCTTCAACTTCCAGACCGCCGGCCTGCCAGCCTTGGCACCGGGCAAGCTCACTGTTCTTGTCGGGACGGCAAGCGAACTGCAGCCACTCTTTCCGTCACTGCCACCGGCGGCACAAGTGGCCCCTGTGGCAACGTTCGTCAACGATCCCCGTAGCGGCGGACCGGTTCTGCTGGTCACGGGTCCTTCGTGGCAATCGATAGACACCGCCATCGACAGCCTGGTCACATCCACTGACCGGGCAGTAGACAACCGCCGCGACGTGCTGGCGACGCAGCGATGGCAGGCACCCGATGTGCCACTGATTTTCAGCAATACTGTCCTGCCGTTTTCGCAGCTTGGCGTCTCCACGACACAATTTACCGGACGCCGATTCCGGACAGATTTCGGGATCGGCGTACCGGCCGATTTCTATGCCAACGCCTACGGCGAGGCGACCATACTGCTTGACGCTGCCTATTCCCCCGACGTCTTGCCCGGCAGCCATATCGACGTATTCGTCAACGGAAGCGTTGCTTCGACCGTGCCGATCACCAACAAGGGCGGTGGCATTTTCCGGCACCTGCCGATCCGTGTTACGCTCCGACACTTCAAGCCCGGGCTGAACCACGTTGCGGTGGAGGCCGCCCTTCTGACGAGCGCCGACGCCGCCTGCGCTCCGGGCTCGAACGCATCGGCAACGCCCCATTTCGCGCTGTTCGATACATCCGAATTCCGCATGCCTGACTTCGCCCGCGTCGGCCAACGTCCCAATCTCGCGGCAACCGGCGGCACCGGCTACCCCTACGGCCTTATCGAGAATGTTCTCCCGGTCTATCTCGACCGGGTGGACGCCGATACGCTGTCCGCATCGGCGACCTTCCTCGCGAGGCTGGCCCTGATGGCTGGCCGACCCATTCCCATCGAGGTCGCAACCTCGCCCGCCGGGATCGGCGATCGCAACGCGCTGTTCATTGGCCCCATTTCGCAGATCCCGCCGACAGCACTCACGCAATTGAACATTGCGCCGGCAAGCCAGGTCAGCTGGAGACCGAATACGGCTGGAAAGCCGGCAGATGTGGATACCGGCGCAACATTCGAGCAATGGCGGTCCATGGTCAGTGGCGGAAGTTGGACCGGGCAGATCTCCGCGTTCGAGGAATGGATGCGGCGCAATTTCGATATTTCCTTCAGCTCCCTGCGGTTCGCACCGAGTGCCGAGGCAACGTTCATGCCGAGCAACGCTGCGACAATCATGGTCGCGCAGGGCGCCAGCCCGGACGGCAACGGAACCTGGACCATCGTCACGTCACCAACGGCTGGCGACCTCAGATCCGGCCTGACGGCTCTGTCCGCAGAAGACACGTGGCCGGAGCTTTCCGGTCGCATCACGACTTATGCGGCAGGAACCAAGAAAATCGAGACGGTGCCGGTCGCACGGTTTGCCTTTGTGCCGACGCAGGATTTCTCCTTCTCCAACTACCGGCTCGTTGCCGCCAACTGGCTGTCGACCAACATCCTCTCCTACGCCTTGCTCTTTGCAGCCCTGACGATGCTGATGGGACTTGCGACTGCCGCGCTTCTATCCAATCTTGGACGGCGCCGATGACTTTGAGGCAGGTCACCGCCTGCGTCATCGGAGTGCTGTTCTTCTTTGTCTGCGAAAACCCGGCCGGAGCACAGGAGCCGATGATACAGACGCAGTCCTGGCAGGCGTACAAGGCGAAGTTTCTAGATCCCTCCGGCCGCATCGTGGACGACGGAAACGGCGGGATCAGCCACAGCGAGGGACAAGGCTACGGACTGCTGCTCGCCTATCTCTCCGAAAGCCCCGCCGATTTCGAGCAGATCTGGTATTTCACGCGAACCGAACTGCTGATCCGCGATGACGGGCTCGCCGCCTGGAGCTGGAGCCCCGACAAGACCCCGCATGTCGACGACATCAACGATGCCACCGATGGCGACCTCTTGATTGCCTACGCCTTGGCGCGCGCTGGCGCGGCCTGGGGCCGGGCAGACTATACGCAGGCGGCAACGAAGATTGCGGCGACGCTGCTCGACAAGGCTATCGTTGAAAGCGGCGGCCGGACATTGCTGCTGCCGGGCGTCTCAGGCTTTGCGGCGGCCGACCGTGCAGATGGACCGGTGATCAACCCGTCCTACTGGATCTTTGAGGCCTTCCCGGTGATGAATTCACTGCTGCCATCGCCGAAGTGGCAGCAGCTTTCCGATGATGGCCACGTTCTGATATCTCAGATGCAGTTCGGAAAAGAAAAACTTCCGGCAGATTGGGTCAGCCTGAAGAGGCAGGCAAAGCCCGCTGAAGGCTTCGTTCCGGAGTTCGGCTACAACGCAATCCGGATTCCGCTCTACCTGATGCGCGGCGGCATCGACGACAGGGATCTGCTGGGTCGGCTGCAGTCTGGAATGAGCGCTGCCGACGGCTCCATCCGGCTCATCGACCTCAGCAACGACAGCGTCAAGACGACGCTGGACGACCCCGGTTATCAGATTATTAACCATATTATGGCCTGTATGCTTGCGGGGACGAAACTCCCAGCGTCGGCCAAATCATTTGTTCCGACTTTGTATTTCCCGTCCACGCTCCACTTGCTGGGGCTTGCCTTTGTTACGGAAAAGCATCCGGAGTGCCTATGAGACCGTCCCTAGTCCTTTTGTCGGCGACGCTCATCATGACGGTGGGCATAGCCGCACTCAAGGACCGCTCGCAGATAGCCGACAGGGTGTCAGACCTGTTGGGCACCAACACGCCTGGTGAGATACCCCAGCTGATGCGCATGGGGCGTATCAGCGGCCCTGACTTCCATCCCTTCGACAGGCAGACGACGGAGCCGGGCCTGGCGCGCGATGTGGATACGGCACCGGCCGTGGACCTCGCCCAGAATATGGCAGCTCCCGACGCGACGACGCCGGCTACTGCCGCCGACCAGCCTGCCGCGGTTTCTCAGACAGCACCTCCGCCATCCAGCCCACCTGCCGCTGCCCAACCGGCCGTCGACGAGAGCGCCCTACGGTATTTTGCCAGCCGCGGCGACAAGGCGCGGCTGCAGGCCGAAATCTCCAGGCTGCAGGCCCTCTATCCGACATGGACCCCGCCGACCGATCCGCTGGCCGTGCCCCAGAACCAGGACAAGCAGCTGGAATCGATGTGGCAGCTCTATTCGGAGGCTCGTTATGCGGAAGTGCGCAAGGCAATCTCCGACCGTCAGGCCGCCGAGCCCGGCTGGCAGCCACCTACGGACCTTACCGAGCGCTTGAATGTCGCGGAGGCACGCACCCGCCTCATCAACGCTTCAGATCTGAAGCAATACGAGACCGTTGTCAGCGTGGCCTCAGAAACTCCGAGCTTGCTGACCTGCAGCGAAGTCGACGTGCTGTGGCGGGTGGCGGATGCCTTCGGTCACACCGACCGCCTGACCCGTGCGCGCGACGCTTACATGTACGTCATGAAAAACTGCACCAATGCTGCCGAGCGGCTGGCGACGATCCAGAAAGCCTCGGCGCTGCTGCCCTACAGCACCATGCAGGACCTGATGGCGCAGGAAAAGCCCATGGCCGACGGGACGCGGGAGTTCGAGAGCATCCGCGACGATCTCGCCCGCCGTTTCGTGGCCGAGGCCAATGCCGACCCCAAACTCGTGATTGCCCCCGAATATCTGAGCCGCCTCGAGCGCCTGAGCGAGACGCAAGGACTGGCGTCCGACGCGCTGCTGCTCGGCTGGTACAACTATCCGCGCGGCGACCTGACGAACGCGGAAAAGTGGTTTCGTCTTGCGCGCACCAAGGAGGACACCGCGTCGGCATCGCAGGGGCTTGCCCTGACCCTCATTGCCCGCAAGTCTCCGGAGGAGGCCGAGGAGGTCATGTTCAAGTGGCGTGACGACTCCAAGGACGCAAATGCCACCTACCTCGCGGCGGCGGCGAACCTCTTGGCAATCGACCCCCCGGTTATCCTCAAGGTCGACGTCCTACAGCGGATCGCTGGTGCGGTCCTCAAGGCCCGCGATGTGCCCAGCGCACAGCAGTTCGGCTGGTATGCGCGCGGCCTCAACCAGCCGCAGACGGCGGCACAGTGGTTCCGGACGGCGCTCGGGTGGAAGGCAGACGATGAGCCTTCAGCCTACGGCCTGACCATCACCCTTGCCCAATTGAACGACAAGGCCGGCGTCACGGATATCCAGCGTCAGTGGGCCGGGCGATCCGAGCGGATCGCCACGCTCCGCGACACCGGTGCAGCCCCGCGGCAGGCCCGTGTCGATGGTGGCGAGACGCAGGCGATCGAAGCTGCACCCCAGGGCACCCGACGGCAGCCACCGGCACCGGTTCGCGAGACAAGCTATCTCTCGTCTGCTCCACGACAGGAGGCTCAGGTCGTAAGGGTACGGGAAGCCCGTAGGCCTGCCAGCGCCGGCTGCACGACGACCATCGATCCCGCCATGCTATCGCCAGAGGCCGCACTCCCCCGCGCCTGGTGCCTGATGAGCAAGAAGCGGCCGGTCGAGGCCGCCGCAACTTTTGAAATTGCGCTGCGGAGCCCGTTGCCGAAGGATCGCCAGGACGCTGCTTATGGCCAGAGCCTCGCCTATCTGCAGCTCAATCTCGCCAGCAACGCCGCAGTCTCGGCAATCAAGGCGCCACAGAGCCGCGAGCGGGCGCTGAGCCTGCAAGTCGCAATCCTCACCAAACGCGCCTCGTCCGCCTACGACGAAAAACGGTATCGCGAGGCAATTCTGTATCTCGACCAGCTCAACCAGATCCAGCCCGAACAGATCGGCCTGATGGTGCTGCGCGGCTACGCCTACCTGAACCTCAAGCGCTATTCCGATGCCATCCGCATCTTCGAGGCTGCAGCCGCCACCGGCGACCGTGATGCCATCACCGGCCTGACCAATGCCCGAAACGAACAGGCGCATCCCTCGAACTGATCGTCGTCGGGTGAGACCTACTCGAGATCAGGCGATGACGGGATAGCCGAGAGACACGGCATCGCGTGCCAGTTCGGCGAGACGCTGGTAGGCGCTTTCGGGCAGGACCTCGAAACGTCGAAGCGACAGGACTTCCCTGACTTCAACGAGTTCCGTTGCCAAAGCGACCTCATCCAGAACGAGCCTGATTGCCGCTATCTCGTCGTCCGTCGTCCTGACCGACGTGATCAAAGGCAGGCCGGGGCCCTCCGGGGTCTCGGCAAGGATGCGTACATTGGCAAGCCGATCCGGATCGAAGCGGAGCGTGTTGCCGAAGGTAACGCAGTCGATAGCGGCCACGTCGGCCTTGCCGGAGGCGACGGCTTCGATGCTGGCGAGGTGGCCACCGGTCTCTATCACCGAGCCGAAAAATCTGCCGTCTCGCGCAAGCGGTGCGATAGCTGCGCGAAAAAGATTGCTGCCGGAGTTCGAGCCGGGCTCGTTGATGGCCGCCGTCAATCCGCGCAGATCTTCGAGGCCCGTGGCAGGACTAGTTCCGGCGACGATGATCTTGCTGCGGTTGAGAGGCCCGTTGCAGCCCGGCAGATCATAAACGGGGGTTGCGAGCAAGCGAACACGATCAAGCAGCTTCGTCACGAAGGGGAAGCCGCAGGTCTGCGCCAACAGCAGGTCTGGACGTAGCCACGCCTGATCGTAGACCACAAGCCTGCCCAGATCGTCCGGGACACCATCGAGCCCTAGCTGGCGCAACCGATTTCGGAGATAAGCCCATAGTGCGTCGTTGGCAGCAGCAACCGGGGCTGGCGTGGTGTACATGGCTAGGCTTGCAAGGCGCATGGTGCATCGATCCGACGGCTTCAGGAGCGAATGTGATACACGCCGTTCGAAGCCCTTGACCAGAGGAAACCGTTGCCGGCCACCCTGGACACGCCGGGAAGCAGCTACGCTTCGGCGTTGGAGCGGATGATGGCTTGCAATGTCGGCGCGGTGATGCCCGACCACTCCACGAAACCCTGGAAACGTCGCCGAATTTTTTCGCCATGGTTCTGGGCGATGTCGGAAAGCTTGTGGTCGAGAAACGGATTGTCGAAGCGTTGCAATGTCGCGGCCACATAGGCCTCCGCCTCGGCCTGCATCTTCCTTCGTGCAAAACCCGGAACGACTTCAGTGTCGTAGAGCGACAGGAGGGCGCCTCGGGTTGCCGGATCGCCGAGCATTTCGCGCACGGTCATCGCTTCCGTGCGACCCTGCTCGATCCAGCGATTGGCAAGATAGGTATGGCCGAGGTTGAGGATGAAGAGTTTGAGTTTCTCGTAGGGCTCGATGTCATCGGCCACGACGATATCCGGATGGATGCAGGGCAAGGCCTGCCCCGGCATCCTTTGTATCGCCCAGAGAGCATAGGGCTCGGCAACCGCGCCGGCCGGCGCCAGCGGTTCGGAGACGATACGGTCGACCAGCGTGTTGCAGAAGATCACTTTCGTCGAGAGCCACGCATTGAAGGTGTCGTCCGCATACCAGCTGGAGGCAAGGCCGGTCACAATGGCTCGCAGTGCCTCTCCATTCCTGCTGATCAGCTCGCAAGGCAGGATTGTCAGACCTGCCCGCCCTGACCCGAACCGACGATGCAGCAAAACCGTCAGTTTTCCGGGGAAGGACACCGGCAGATCCGCCGGGAGCGTCGCGGGCTCCAGGGAAATATCGTATCCCCGGTCTGCGGTGTTGCAGAGGACCAGTTGGACTTGCTCGACAAACACGCGCTCGACCTCTGCCCAATCTGCAGATGCGGAGAGTGCCCGCCTGACGCTGGTCACCTGCTGTACGCGGTCCACCGGGCGGCCGTCTTCAATGCCACGGATATGGACAGGAAAGCCGCTTTCGACGGCGAGCCCCTTGAGGCGCTCGGCGCGCTCGCTTGCACCTGTCGTCTGCACGACGGTAATGGGCCCGAGGGCTTCGCCTTTCTCCATCGCCTCGCTGACGAAGAGATCGGCATGGGCCTGGAGAAAGCGGCTGGTGCCGAACTGCATTATGGGGGTCTTCACTTTGGGTTTCCTTCCTCGCTCGGGGCCTGCGGTATCGATTGCAGCAATGTCTGCCGGGCAGACCTCAGGTGATGACGGCAAGCCTCATCGATACGACCGATGTCGCGCGATTGCAGGGCGTCGATATAGGCCAGGTGCTCGGCGATCGCCCTGGCATTCCGCTGCCGGGCCTGTGCCTTGTTCCACTGGTAGTGGTAGTGGAAAACGATGGCGATGACGTCGTAGAAATCGGCGATGAAACGGTTGTTCGAGGCGCGCTGGATCAGCAGGTGAAATTTCTCGTCGAGTTGTGAAAAGTTACGATATCGTTCGTCGAAGTCGGCAAGCAACTCGTCGTGCTCCTTGCGAATGGCGGCAAGGCTTGCCCAGGCCGGATGATCGGCCGGCAGCCGCCCGAACTCCGCTGCCGAGTGCAGCTCGAACATTTCGCGGACGTCAGCCAGTTCCAACGCGAACTCGCGCGTAAAACCCTTCAGCGTCCAATGGCTGTTGGGGCGTTTCTCTATCAAGCCGAATCGCGAGAAGCGAATGAGGAACTCGCGCACGCTGGTCGTGCCGGTGCCTATTTCGCGGGCGAGTTCCAGCTCGTTGATCTGCATGCCCGGCTGGGCCTCGTCCGATAATATGCGCAGCATGAAGCTGCGCTCGATGATGTCGTGCAGCGAATTGGTTTCCTGCTCGGGAAACAGGTCGGCTGCCACAGGCGGCCGGAGCACTGTCTTCTCGCGCTTGTTCCACTGGATGATCCCGACATCGCTTAGCCGCAGGAGAATTGCGCGCGCGGTGCTGCGACTGATGCCGAGCTGGGCCGCGATATCAGGCTCGGACGGCAAGGCTGCATGCGGGACAAGCGTCGCCGCATAGCGATTGAACGCCTCCTTGAACACTGTATTTTGTCTGGCCATGCCGACCCCCTGCTGCCTGCACGACCCCGCGCAACCCGGCCACCTCTTAAGGCGGCAAAGCTTGCGTGGCCAGTGTAGCGCGCCTTTTCACAAGCGCTTGTTGTTGGCGCATTCTCCCTCGTCAGCGGCGATATTCCCCGTTGACTTCAAAATGTTTATTGTAGATAAAAAACAAAATCAATGCGCGATTGCCAATGCAGCAGGCGCCTGGACAGGGAGACGAAGTTGAACAACCAGCCTTGGATCATCTTGTCCAACGGTGACAACGTCGCCGTTGCGACTGCACCGATCGCAGCCGGAACTGCGTTTAGCGGACTGCTGACGACGCGCGAAAAGATCGACCCAGGCCACAAGTTCGCGCTGAAGGATCTTGGCTTGGGCGAAGCTGTGGTCAAATATGGACAGGCGATCGGCCGCACGACGGCAGAGATCAAGGCCGGCGATCATGTGCACAGCCATAACCTCCATTTCGAGAACGACCGGCTTTCCGTGACGGCAGCAGCCGCGCCGGAGCCGGCCACCGAGGCTGAAAAGGCCCGGACGTTCCAGGGCTATCGTCGCGCCGACGGACGCGCGGCAACGCGGAACTATATCGGTATCCTTGCCAGCGTAAACTGTTCCACCACGGTCTGCCGCGCCATCGCAGAAGAGGCAAACCGGACGCTGCTGCCGCACTATGATGGTATCGACGGGTTCGTACCGATCGTCCACGATCAGGGCTGCGGAATGAGCTCGACCGGCGATGGCATGCATATCCTGCACCGGACACTGGCCGGCTACGCGCGTCACGTCAATTTCGGTGGCGTGCTGATGATCGGGCTTGGATGCGAGGTCAATCAGCTGACGCTCTACGGTCAGAGCGGTGCCGGTGCCAGCAAGCGTCATTTCAACATTCAGGATGCCGGTGGTTCGCGCCGTGCCGTCAATCTTGCCATGGGCGTGCTCAAGGAAATCTGCGAGGAAGTGGGCACCGCTCGCCGCGAGCCGATCTCCGTCAGCGAGATCATCATCGGCCTGCAGTGCGGCGGCTCGGACGGCTTTTCCGGCATCACCGCCAATCCTGCACTGGGGGCTGCGGCAGATATCCTGGCTGCTGCCGGCGGCACCGCCATTCTGTCGGAAACCTCGGAAATCTACGGCGCAGAACACCTGCTGCGCAGCCGGGCGGTGAGCGAAGAGGTCGCTGCCAAGCTCGATGCCAAGATCACATGGTGGGAAAAGTATGTCGCCTTGCACGGCGCATCGCTCGATAACAATCCGTCGCCCGGCAACAAGCGCGGCGGCCTGACGACTATCCTCGAAAAGTCGCTTGGCGCCGTCGCCAAGGGTGGCCGGTCACCGCTAACAGACGTGTATGGCTATGCCGAACGGGTCACCGGACGCGGCTTGGTGTTCATGGATACGCCCGGTTACGACCCCGTATCGGCAACCGGACAGGTTGCCGGTGGCGCCAACATGATCGCGTTTACCACTGGACGTGGCAGCTGCTTCGGATCGCGACCTGCTCCGTCATTCAAACTGTCCAGCAACTCCGCGCTCTACAAGGCGATGGAAGAGGACATGGATATCGACTGCGGCACGATTGCCACCGGCGAGACGACCATCGAGGCCAAGGGCCGCGAGATCTTCGAGCTGATCATCGAAACGGCATCGGGCAAGAAAACCAAGAGCGAAGCCTTCGGCTATGGCGACAACGAGTTTGTGCCTTGGCATTTGGGTGCGACGCTTTAAGACTGAAGATCTGCAATCGTCTGAGGAGAGATGATGAACAGGAGGAAAATCGGCAGGACGGCGCTCGAAGTCACCGAAATCAGTTTCGGTGCCGCGGCGCTCGGCGGTCTGTACCGCACCTGCCCACGCGATCAGGCTATGGAGACATTGCAGGCGGCATGGGATAGCGGCATCCGCTATTTCGACGTCGCACCGTGGTATGGCCTCGGCCTTGCCGAGCGCTATGTCGGGGATTTCCTGCGCGACAAGCCGGATGGCAGCTACGTATTGTCGACCAAGGTCGGCCGATTGCTCCGGCCGGTGCCGACCGGGACGGTCCCCGACTACAGCTATGTTGACCCGCTCTCCTTCGATGCCGACTACGACTATTCCTACGACGCCATCATGCGCTCGGTCGACTTCAGCTATGCACGCCTCGGCCTCAACCATATGGACATCCTCTACGTCCACGATATCGGCGCCTACACCCACGGGCGGGCAGCGAACGAACATTACCTCGGACAGTTGCTCGGCTCCGGACTGAAGGCGCTGGAGCAGCTGAAATCTTCGGGCGCCATCTCTGCCTACGGTCTCGGCGTCAACGAAGTTCCGGTCTGCCTCGACGTCATGCGCGCCGCCCCGCTCGACTGCATTCTTCTGGCCGGACGCTACACGCTGCTTGATCGCTCGGCGGTAGCAGAACTGATGCCGCTTTGCCGGGCAGCGCAAACCTCGCTTGTCATCGGCGGAGTGTTCAACTCCGGCATCCTGGCAACAGGACCGGTTGCCGGTGCAAATTTCGACTATATGCCGGCAACGGAAGAGGTGCTCGAGAAGGTCGCTGCGATGGAAGCCATAGCCTCGAAAAGCGGGGTTCCTCTGGCGGCACCGGCGCTGCAGTTTCCGCTGCAAGACCCGCTTGTTGCCTCGGTGCTGATCGGCACGGGAAAGGCTGCAAGTCTGTATCGCAACATGGAAAACTTCGCGCAGCCGGTTCCGGAAAGCGTCTATCCGCAATTTGAGCCCTACGTGCTGGTAGCACCACCTTTGGGAGAAGATGCTGTGCGCGTCTAACGCTGCACGGATTACCGGGCCGAAAGCGCCGCAACCGCTATTTGGAACATATATTCCATCTTGACACCTTTGTGGAATTTATGTTTCGTTGAGACAACTGGCCGTGGGGAGACGGCCTTGGAGAGGGAGGGGAAGCCACGGACGCCGTCCGTTTTTCAAAACAATTCGAGCCACCATTGGCTGATACGCCAGACGCGGGCTCCCTTTCGCGCCGAACAATCAAGAGACTATCGACAAAGGTCGTCCGCATGCGTTCAGCGGCACGATTTATCTGGAGGAGAACGCACCTGAGAGGAGAACTCACATCATGAAATCCATTCTTTCCCGCCGTGCATTTGCCGCCCTGGCCGGCGCTGCCGTCCTTGCCACAGCGATACCTGTCACGTCCTTCGCCGCCGAAGTGACGATCCCGATCATCGTCAAGGACACCACGTCTTTCTACTGGCAGATCGTGCTCGCCGGCGCCCGCAAGGCCGGCAAGGACCTCGGCGTCAAGGTGCCGGAACTCGGCGCCCAGGCTGAGACAGACGTCAACGGCCAGATCAGCATCCTGGAAAATGCCGTTGCCGGCAAACCGGCTGCAATCGTGATCTCGCCCACTGAATCCAAGGCACTCGGCAAGCCCGTCGATGAAGCCGCCAAGTCGGTTCCGATCATCGGTATCGATTCCGGTGCCGACTCCAAGGCGTTCAAGTCGTTCCTGACGACAGACAACACCCAGGGCGGCCGCATTGCTGCCGACGGTCTTGCCGCTGCCATCAAAGGCATGACCGGCAAGGAAGAAGGCGACGTCGTCATCATCACCAACACACCTGGTGCTGGCTCTCTCGAGCAGCGCCGCGCGGGCTTCCTGGATGAAATCAAGACCAAGTATCCGGGCCTCAAGGTTGTTGCTGACAAGTATGCCGACGGTCAGGCGACCACCGGTCTCAACATCATGACCGACCTGATCACGTCTAACCCGAAGATCGTTGGCGTCTTCGCCTCCAACCTGATCATGGCGCAGGGCGTCGGCCAGGCAATCGCTGAAAACAAGCTCGGCGACAAGGTCAAGGTCATCGGCTTCGACAGCGACGACAAGACGATCGGCTTCCTCAAGGACGGCGCCATTGCAGGCCTCGTCGTTCAGGACCCCTACCGGATGGGCTATGACGGCATCAAGACCGCACTCGCCGTCTCCAAGGGTGAAAAGGTCCCCGCTACGGTCGACACAGGTGCCAACCTCGTCACCAAGGCAAACATGAGCGATCCGAAGATCGATGCGCTCCTGAACCCGAAGCTGAAGTAACAGCCATCGCCGGAGGCCGTGCGGACACCCGCGCGGCCTTTCCACCCAAAGACAAACCGACTTTGAAGAAATGCGAAAGCGCTTTTGAAAGGCGTTTGATGCAGTGGAGAGGATAGGCCCATGGCCGGATTGGAAGAGGTCAGTCATCGCCACGATGACAACGCCGCCCTCAAGGAAGCAAACCGTGTTCCGCCGGGATCACCCATTCTCGAACTGAAGGCGCTTCAAAAGAATTACGGCTCGGTCCAGGCCCTGAAGCCTGCGACGCTGACATTCCTCGCCGGCGAAATCCACGCCATCGTCGGTGAAAACGGCGCCGGCAAATCGACGCTCATCAAGCTTCTGACCGGCGTCATCGGCAGGACGTCGGGCGAAATCGTGTGGTGCGGACATCCAGTCGCGCTGGCGACGCCGAACGAGGCGATAGAGCGTGGCATCAATGCCGTCCATCAGGAAGTCGTGTTGTGCCAGCATCTTTCCGTTGCAGCCAACCTGTTTCTCGGCGACGAGGTCAGTCGCTTCGGCGTGATGCGCAAGAAGCAGATGGAGACAATGGCGCAGACGGTGCTGAACGACCTCGGCTTCGGACTGCCCGCCGCAGCGCCGCTGAATTCACTGACGATCGGCCAGCAACAGCTCGTTGCCACGGCGCGCGCGGCGATGCGTGGCACGCAATTCCTGATCTTCGACGAACCTACCGCCTATCTGACGCGGCAGGAATCGGCCCAGCTTTTCAAGCTCATCCGCCGCTTGCAGGCCGAGGGCGTCACCATCGTCTATATCAGCCATCGCATGGAAGAGGTGTTCGAGCTGGCCGACCGCGTATCGGTACTGCGCGACGGGACCCACGTCGGCACGCGCCTGATCGGCGAGACGAACGACGAAGAGCTGATCACCATGATGATCAACCGCTCCATCGAGCAGATCTACCACAAGGAAGAGATCCCGATCGGCGAGACGATCCTAGACGTTCGTGGCCTGTCCGGGCCGGGCTTCAAGGATGTTTCGCTGACAGTCAAGGAGGGCCAGATCGTCGGCCTCTACGGGCTGATCGGCGCTGGCCGCAGTGAATTCGTACTCGGCCTCTATGGCCGCGAGAAGACAACTGCCGGTGAAATCCACTGGAAGGGCAGCAAGGTCGACATCAAGAACGAGCGGAGCGCCATGGCGCTCGGCATTGCGCTTGCCCCAGAGAGCCGGCGCGACCAGGGCCTGTGCCTCAATCTGCCGATTGGCCTCAACATCAACCTGCCGGTGTTCCAGCGCCTGAGCATGGGGCCTGTCATCAACCGCAGCAAGGAGGCTGCCAATGCCGACAAGCAGATCCGCGACCTCAGCATCAAGACGCCTACCCGGCGCGTGCCCGCCGCCAGCATGTCGGGCGGCAACCAGCAAAAGGTGGTGATCGGCAAATGGCTGAGCCACGGTGCCAAGCTCTTCATCTTCGACGAACCGACCGTCGGCGTCGATGTCGGCACCAAAGCGGAAATCTACCGGCTGTTCGCGACGCTTCTGAAACAGGGAGCGGGCATCATCCTGATTTCCTCATACCTGCCGGAAGTCTACGAGCTCGCAGACAGGCTGCACGTCTTCCGTAGCGGCCAACTGGTGGCAAGCCATGATTTCCATGCCGCATCGCACGAGGAAGTCCTCGGCGAAGCCATCGGCGCGTGAGACATAAAGATTAAGGGAAGAATTCGATGACAGTCACTCCTACAGAAACCGTAGCGCCCGTCCCCCGCAAGCGGATGAATATGCTCTTCAGCCTGACGCTGATCGGATTGCTATTTTTCCTCTGGCTGGTACTGGCCTTTGCGACTGACAGCTTCTGGACGTCGCTGAATATCAGCAACCTGCTGCGTCAGGGCTCGATGACCGCCATCCTGGCACTCGGCCAGACATTCGTGATCATCACCTCCGGCATCGATCTCTCGGTCGGCGCCATCGTCGGCTTCGCCGGCGTCATCATCGCCTGGCTGTTGCAGGCTGGTTTTCCGGTCTGGGTGTCGATCATCATCACGCTGCTGTTCGGCACGGCGATCGGCGCCTTCCACGGCTTCGGGATCGTCCGCATGGGCTTGCCGCCGTTCATTATCACGCTGGCGACGCTCACTTCGTTGCGCGGCATCGGCCTGCTCATCACCAACGGCTCTTCGATCAACATCACCAACGAAGCCTTCAGCAACTTTGCCCGCGCCGATTTCCTGGGCGTGCCCAGCCTGTTCTGGATGGTCATCATCATGGCCGTGCCGGCCTTTGTCTTCCTGCATCTCAGCCGCTGGGGCCGCTATCTCTTTGCCGTCGGCTCCAATCCGGAGGCGGCACGCCTTTCAGGCGTCAATGTCAGGGGCATGATCTACCTTGCCTACATCCTCTCAGGCACTTTTGCGGCCTTCGTGGGCATTCTGCTTGCCTCGCGTATCGCTATCGGCAATGCCACCCAGGCCGACGGTTGGGAACTGCAGGCCATTGCCTCGAGCGTTATCGGCGGCACCAGCCTGTTTGGAGCCGTGGGTACAGCCTACGGTCCGCTTATCGGCGCCTTCATCCTTGCCACCATCAACAACGGTGCCAACCTGCTCAACCTGAATTCCTTCTGGCAGCGCGTCATCACCGGTTTCCTGATCATCCTGATCGTCTATTTCGACCAGCTGCGCCGGCGTCGGGGTTAATTCCCGGGCCGTCCTGAGACTTAGGGCGCCAGCAGGGCATCCTCGTCGGTCGCGACCTGGGATTGCCGCTGGCGCCGCAACACTGCACGCTCTGCCCGGACCCTGGCGGCAAGCAGCAACGAGAGGAAGAAGCTGTCGAGGCTGGCATTGTATCCGACCCGGCCCTCCACCATACCGCCGACGATGATGAGGAAGGCGCCGATTGCGCAGAGCCGCGCTTCGAACGTCCTCTTCTGGAACGGCAGGACGAAAGCCACGTAAAAGAGCGCGGACACGAATAGAAACAGCCCGACCACGCCGCCGTCGCCAACTACCGCGATGAAAATGTTATGCGGCTGGCGAATGGAGCCAAGCGCGGCCAGTTGGTAGAACAGGTCTTCCGTCACCGGAGACACGGAGGTAAAGGCCCCCGGACCTTGCCCCAGGAACCAGTGGTCCACCACGCGGGCGAGATAGGCCATCCAGATATCCGTTCTTCCCGTCAGCGTGGCATCGCGACCGAATGCGCCGGTAATCGGGACCCAAAGGAAATAGACGCCCACCGCCAGGAGCAGGACCGTGCCGATCAGTGCCGCCGATCCGATAAAGGGCGACAGCCGCGACCTCGACATGGACATCAGCAGCACATAGTAGCCGATGGCGGCAAAGGCGACGGCAAGCGACCCCTTCGAGTCCGAGCCGACCAGGCATATGGCGGCAACCAGAAACAACAGCAGGCTTTTCCAGCGGCCGACGGCCTTCGAGAAGAAAAAGGCGAAGACGGCCGCCCACATGGCAAGGGCGCCGAGATAGTTCTTCTGCTGGAACGCTCCCTTCCAGACGCTGGCGCCGCCGTAGACCTCCGTGCCGGCTTTCGGGATAGCGATGACCAGCACGATCGACAGGATGAGGATCACGGTCAGATAGCGTGACATCACCCGGGCCATGAGGTTGGCAGGCAAAAGCAGGCCGATAATGGTGCCGCTGAGCGCCATCAACAGCCAGAAGATCTCGATGCGAAACGAGTTGATGAACGAGTAGCCATGCACGCCGGATATGAAGCCCATACCGACAAAAGGCAGGAACGGCATCAGTGCCGTGCCGACGGCTTTGTAGGAATGGGAAGTGAAATAATAGAAGATGGCGATGCTGATCGACAACCATACGCCATAGCGGAAGGGCACGCCGAAGGGCTGAACGCCCTCCAGGTCTTCCTGCGTCAGATCCACCCCGCCCCAGTACCAGGCACCGGAGAACTGGATCAGGCAGAGAACGAGCAGCACGACCAGCCCGAGCCTTACCAGCACGGGCAAGTCGCGCTCTTTCATCGAGACCGGTGTGTAGACGTCCTCAGCCATGTAGGCCTGCGTCATTTATTCGCTCCCGGGTGTGGCAACCCGTCGATCTGGTAGGCAGCAATCTTGTCGATCTGGAAGGCGGCAGGCAGCGGCGTTTCTGCATCTGCCACGCCGACCATCTTGCCGCCGATTGCCAGGTTGACGATCATGTACATCGGTATGTCATAGCCGGGTGGTGTTGTCAGGACCTGCACGGGCTTGCGATCGATATACCAGGTGAGGCGATCCGGCTGCCAGAGCACACCGAAGGTATGGAAACCCGTGGTCGCCTGCGCAAAAGGCACACGGCAGCCGGAATGCTGATAGGCGCCGGTACCGCCGGCCTTCCAGTGGGCGGTCATCACCATCTTGTCGGACTGCTGGCCGACAACCTCGAGAATATCCAGCTCAGGCGGCCATTTGTTCTTGTCGGTCGGCAGCAGCCAGAAGGCCGGCCAGAGCCCCTTACCAGCCGGGATCTTGGCGCGCATCTCGAAATAGCCGTAGGTCTGGGAGAACGACTGGCGGGTCGTCAGCACACCCGACGTGAACTGGTAATTGTAGAGCGCCTGCTTGAACTGATCGGGGGTACGGTCGCCTATGATCGAGAGCACGCCGTCCTTGATCTTGAAAGGATTGATACCGACCGGCGTCTGTCCCTGCCCCTTGTAGCCCGGATCGACGTAGATTTCCTGCTCCTTGTTGCCCTGCAACGTGCGCTTTGTCATCCAGCTGTAGTCGCCATCGTAGTGCGGCGTCCATTTCTTGTCGGAAAGGTCCAGCTTGTCGAAATTGTCGAAGAACGTGCGGGTGAGGTGAACGTCCGGCACGTCGCCGGTGGCGGTCGCCGGCTGGCATGTCGCGGTCGCCGGCTTGGAGAAAAGGGGCAAGGTTATCGTCTCCTCCGCGGCCCATGCCTGGGCGCCAAAAGAGACGAAGAGCAAACCGGTGGCGAAAGCTTTCAGAGGGCTGTGGCTCATGGGGTAATCCTCGGTGATTTTCGACTTCAGTGAGGCATCAATTCCGGTGCAACACGGCGGGCAAGGACAACGGATCCCGACGCAGTCAGATGGCCATAGTCCCACTGCATCGGCACGCCGGAGTCGGTGGTCGTCTGACATGTGGCTGTGCCGGGCGGGCAGAGCAGGTCATAAATCGAAACGTAGGTCGCACCTGTTGTCTTCAGAGCGGCGGCGAACTGTTCGTCGATAGTCTTCATGGCGGGCACCCGCCTCTCCTGGGCAAGGTCTGCCGATCCCCAGAGCGCCTGCGTGGCCAGAAGGCGCGCCAGTCCGATCTTGTATTCCGGGATCGGCCCGAGAACGTAGACCCGGCTGCCGAAAGACTTGAGCCGATCTATGGTCGCAAGCAGGTCCGGCAGGTCGGTTGCCACCCAGCGTGCCGAGATGATCACGGCCTGAGGATGCTGTTTGCCGAGCGTGTCATAGATACCTTCCATAAAGGCGCGACAATTTTTAAGCCCGTTGCCCGAGATCAGCGGCTTGCAGCCCGACGACGTCGCCTGCATCAGATTGACGTCGGTCATCGTCTTGCTGAGACCGCTCCACCAGTGGGCACCGTGGCTGTCACCGATCAGAACGTAATTCGGCTTTGTGTCCGAAAAGCGAAGGCAGGACTGCGTGTCGTAATCGGCCGGCGTCTGCAATTCGCCATCGAGGAAACAGGTACCACGGCGGTAGGCAGCACGATCATCGTATTGCAGGTAGGTCGCCAGCCGGGCGACCTCGGGCGAAAAGCGCAGCGGCAGGCCGGACGCCACGATGCACCAGAGGCCGAAGACGATACCGAGCGCCGAGATCGCGAAATTCGCGATCCACAGCCGCCTTGGCGGCACGGCAACACGATCACGGGCAGGCTGCTCGACGAAACGCCAGGACACATAGGAAAGAACCGCCGTAATCGGCGCGACGATGACGATGTCCTTCGGCTCGAGCGGCCGCTCGACAAACAGATGATAGAAGACGGCAACCGGCCAGTGCCAGAGATAGAGCGAATAGGAGAGCAGGCCGATGAAGACGATGGGCCGGAGCGACAGGAGCCGGCTGACAAGGGTTGCGGGACCGGAGCCGGAATAGATGACCAGCGTCGCCCCGAGCACCGGAGCAAGAGCGGTCATGCCCGGAAAGGCCGTCGTCGGCTTGTAGAGGAGACCGGCGGCAAGGATTAGAAACAGACCCGCCGCGCCGGCACCCTCGCGCAGGATGCGCTGCGGAAAGACGGGGATCTTTGCCAGCGCCAGCAGCGAGCCGGCCAGCATCTCCCAAAATCGCGGCGGAGAGAAATAGAATGCCGCTGGCTGCTGCGTGTGCATCAGCCAGAGCGCGAGGCCGAAGGAAAGGACGGCCAGGACGGCGATAGCTGCAGTGACGAAGCGCGGCAAAAAGCGATAGAGGCCGAGCAGCAGCAGCGGAAAGAAAATGTAATATTGTTCTTCGACCGCCAGCGACCAGGTGTGCAGCAGCGGCTTGGTCTCGACATCGCTGAGGAAATAGCCGCGAAAACCGTAGAAGTAGAAGTTGGAGGTGAAGGTCAGCGTCGAAATGATGCTTTTCGAGTAGTCGATCAGTTCCGACGGGTAAAGCAGCACGAAGGCGGCGATGGCCGACGCCACCAGCATGAAGGCAAGTGCTGGAAAGATGCGCCGCACGCGCCGCTCATAGAATTTGATGAAGGAGAACTGGCCGGCCAGCATCTCGCGGCTGATGATGCTGGTGATCAGATAGCCGGAGATGACGAAGAATACATCGACCCCGACGAAGCCGCCGCGAAAAATCCCTGACTGAAAATGGTAGAGGATCACCGACAAGACAGCGACGGCACGCAGGCCATCGATATCGCCGCGATATTTCACATTGCTCATTCCGCACTCGTTCCTTGACGTTGCCCAGGGCCCGATCTCACGATCGCGCGCTTACCTTCACCACGTCCGCTCGAATGAATAGACATCGGCTTCGCTGCGTACGCGCAGCACCTTGGCCGGCAAGCCGCCGACAATGACGTCGCTCTCCGGAAGTCTTTTCGTGACCACCGCACCCATGCCGACGATCACCCGGTCGGCCACACCGCTGCCTGGGGCGAAGCGTACGGCGGTGCCGAGGAAGCTCTTTTCGCCGATGACGATGTCACGGTTCATCGTGCCCGCGCCGTGCGTCAGGAATTGCGAGGCAAAGCCTGCGACCCAGGTGCCGTCGCCGATGGAGATGCTGCCGAGAATATCGAACAGGTGGCTTTCGTTGATCAGGCAATCGCGCCCGGTCTCGAAGCTGCGGGCATAGCCCATATGCGCCTGGCGCGGATCGGCAGCGGCGTCACCGCATTCGAAGCGGTTCCACCGGCCGATAAACGTGCCTTCGCCAAGCGTCACCGAAATGGGGCCCATGAAGCTTGTGCCGCGGCGAATGATGACATCGGGTCCGCAAGAAAAGCGGTCGACAGCGATGATCACGCCGAAGCCGATGCTTGCCCCCCGGCCCAGGCTGTAACCCATCAGCATACGGTATGCTCCCGCGCGCAAAGCCTTGTGAGGCAAGCGCGAGATGAGCATGGCGAGAATCTTGCGGGATCGGTTCATGCTGTTTCCTTGAAACTAGGCAACTTGCGGATCCAGGACCCGGCCGCTGATTGTCGCGATGGCTGCACGTCTTTCCGCGATGGGCAGCGGGTTCGTCGACTGGATGTGGACGGCGATATTTTCCGGCTCCATGGCCGCAATGATCGCCTCGACGTCGATCACGGCATCCGGCGACCAGACGGAGTTTGCGAGCTTCATGTCCTTGATCGGGCGCGGTTCGGCGACGGCGGCGATCTCGACGACGTATTCGCCGTAGAGAATGTATTCCGAGACGGTCTTGGCCTTGGCTATGGCGCGCTGCCAGTCCGGGCCCTTCACCGACTGGATGCGTCTAATGAGCCCATCGAGGGTAGCGCGATCCCAAGGGATCAGCTGGCCGATATAGTTGAAATGCTCGGTCTCCCGGGGCTTGCCGACGCCGAGAAGCTCGTGCGCCGTCTTTCTCCAGAGCCGGTGCGTATCGAGATCGCGACCCCTGACATGCTGCTGCAGGATGAGCTGGCCACCGCTTTGCAGCGCTTCGAGCGAGAATGGGCGGACCAGGAAGACATCGCTGTCGGCAAAGATGAAGATGTCGGCCTTGGTAAGATCGCCCGCGCAGAGCTTGACGATCTGCTGCACCAGCCAACCGCTGATCCGCCCGACGCCGGGCAGATAATACTGCTCGCGGAGGCGCAGCGTCTTGCCGAACGGCAGCTTGATGATAGTCGGCACGGGAAGCCTAATAAACCCGTGTGGCCGCAGGATGCTTTCGCGCGCCATGACCCGGCGACGCGGCCCTTGCAGCGAGGCGAACAGCTTCATGTCGCTTTGGGGCACGATGACCAGATGCTCGAAGTCGAACTGGCAGAAAGTATCGATGCTGCGGCAGAGGTCGACGGCGTTCTCGAAATCGTTGCGATAGGACGGCGTGATGATGGCGACCTTGGCGTTAGTCATGGATGGCTCCCGATAGCGTGTGGGTCGTGGCCGTATGAAGATAGCGAGCGCACGTCATCTTGGACCCACCGCCGGAACGTCGAAACTCTTGGGAACCTTCGGCCCCCAGAAGCGCCGGTGCAGCCAGCCGGTCATTGGCCGTTCGAGCAACAGGTAGACGAAGGCTGCCACGAACATGGCAAAGCCACCGGCGACGAAGATGTAAAGCCAGGGGCTGTGGATGCCGATGCGCGGGGCGACAAGCGCCACCAGGTTGATCGAGAATGGATGCGACAGATAGAGCGCGAAGGACGCATTGCCACCAAACACCAGAACGCGCATCAACGGCTTCAGGGCGTTGTCGAGCTTTTCATCGAGCAAGGCAGGTCCGGCGCAGGCGACGAAGGCGGGAAGCCCCATCCAGAGCGGCCGCCAGAGACCGCCGAGTTCCGTCAGGCCTGTCGACTTGAAGACCACCATCAGCAGCATGCCGGCGACGAACAGCGACCAGCCGGCCAACGCGCCGAGGCGGACGCCGCGGTCGCGCAGATGCGCCAGCGCGATGCCGAACAAGAACTCGAAGACGATAGGATTGGCCCAGAAGGCAAACGGTGGCGTCTGGACAACGTGAAAATACGGCAAGCCGCCGAGTACCAGGAGCGCCGCGATGACCCAGGTCATGCCCCAGCCCTTGCTGAAGAAAAGGCCGATCGCGAAGACGACGTAGAACAACATCTCGAAATTCAGCGTCCAGCCCAGGATGAGGACCGGATAGAAATGGCCATATGGATCAGGCAGCGGAATGAATAGGAAAGAGCCGACGATCTGCTCGAGTGACGGGCTGCCGTAGCGGATCGAGCTTGCAAACACCACCATGGCGCATAGCATGGCGATGGTGAAGAACCAGTAGGGCGGCGCGACGCGGACGATGCGGCGCAGGATGAACTGAAGCGGCGCGCCCGGCTTTCCAAAGCTGTTGCGCGACAGGTGGTACATGATGAAGCCGCTGATGATGAAGAACAGGTCGACACCCCCGGCCCAGAAGACCGGATCGAATGGCTTGAAGTTTGCCGTATCGACAAATGACTGATCCATCACTTCGTGCTGGAGATGGCTGATCAGCACCATCATCGACGCCACGAGGCGAAGCACCTGAATTTCCTGGATTTGCTTCTTCTGGGGCTGCTGCAAGTGGGAAGAACCCTTCTGGGACTAGAGAACGGAGGAACGGGCCGGCGACGGCAGGCCAGCCACGACGGCGCCGCGCTGGCGCATCGCCTCGTGATAAATTTCCAAGGTGCGCTCGCCGATGCTGGTCCAATCGCCGCCGGCGGTGATCCTGATCTCCGGACGACGCTCGATGGCATCGGCAAGGGCTGCTGCCAGCGCATTGGCATCCGCCGGTGGCACCAGCGCGCCGTTGGCCTCCTGCATGTCTTCGGCAAAGATACCGACGTCGGATGCAATCATCCATTTGCCGGTCGGTTTCAAGAGGAAGTAGACGCCGCTGGCGTCGATCTGCCGGTAGGGAAAGAGGAAGCTGTCGGCTTCCTCGAAAAGCGATGCCATCTGGGTTTCGTCCAGCCGGCCAAGGCGCAATTCGACGACATCCTCCAGACCGAGGGCTGCAATGCGCTCCTTGATCGGCGCCATGTCCATGTGGGCTGCACCGGCAATGACGACGCGGGCACGCTGGCGGAGTGCCTGCGGCACTTGGCCGAGCGCCTCGATCAACACATCAAGTCCCTTGTACGGCTTGATCTGGCCGAACATGACGAACGTCCAGCGCGGATCGCGGATCGCACCGGGCGCGAGAGGGGCAGGCTCGACATTGAGCGTCAGCGGACCATGCGGGACGATGGAGACCTTGCTTTCGGCGATGCCGCGCGCAATCAGGTTCTGGCGAGCGCCGCGAGTGTGGACGATGACGTGGTCTGCAGCAGCAATCGGCATGTCGAAGCCAGAGTTCTGCAGAAAGGAGATCTTCTCGCCATTGAATGGTACCGTGTCGTGGACGGTCATGATGACCGGGCAAACACGGCGCACAAGGCGCATCGCCAAGGCATCGAACAAAGGCAGGACGGCCCATTGCACGTGCATGACCGCCGGGCGGCGACGGTGGACATGGGCTACCAAGCGAACCAGATCGACGATGTGCGACAGGCCTTTGGCCAGACCGCGCAGCTTGTTCCATTTCGCGGGGATAGCTTCGACGCCGCGATAGAAGGTGATGCCGATATCGGCGACCGTGATCTCGGATTGCTCCCCCTTGCGCAACGGCCGCGCTGCCCAATAGGGCGCCACACCGACGGCGCGCAGCCCACGCGTCAATCCGGCGTCGTAGGCCGGAGTGAACAGCGAGGGGTCGATCAGCAAGGCCCGCATGGGCGTTTTTTCCGTTACGGAATTCAAACAGCTTCTCCCAGGCCACTATAGGATTTGTCCGGCTGCCACTGGGCTTCCCGCAGCGTCAGGATCCCGGTGATGAAGCCAAGCGCCCATGAGGCATGCATTGTAAAAGCGGCAGGCCCGGCCAGCAGGCCGCAGGCAGATCGCTTGTTGAAGGCGATGGCAACCGAGGTCACCGCCAGTACGAAGACATAGAAGGCCGGCACCATCAGCAGCAGGGGAAACAGCGGGCTCAGAACGATTGCCGCAGCACAGGCACTCATGAAAGCCGGAACGGCGAACTGGCGGATCTTGAACGATGTCGGGTGACGGCGAACAGTGCGGGAGCGACCCTTGCCGTAATTGAAATACTGCCTGGCAAGTTTGGCGAATGTTGCGCGCGGCTGGTACTCGATGCGGATATCGGTATCGAGATAGATCTTGCCGCCGAGCGCGCGCAGCCTGCAATCGAATTCCGCGTCCTCGTTGTGGGTGAACGTCTCTTCATATCCGCCTGCGCGGCGAAAACTTTCCATCAGCATAGCGGCATGATGGCCGTGATCGACGAAACGGCTCTGGCGACCGCCCCGGTGCGCAGATCCGCCGGAGCCTATCGGTGAGTCCGAAACCCAGGCGACAGCGCGCTGCAGGCAGCCGTTTCCGACCGAATCCATCGGCACGACGACGGAGTCTGCTTCGACCCCGTGCAGGCTATTGACCAGTGAGCGGAGAAAGCCCCTCGGGTAAGACGCATGTGCATCGCAACGAACCAACACGTCCTTATCCTGCCCAAACTGGCGCACGACGAGGTTTACACCGGCACTCTGGAGACGCTGCGGATTGTGAACGAGCGAAAGGTGATCACGCTGCTTTTCGAGGCGCCGAACGACATCCACGGTGCCATCGGTGCTTCCGCCATCTGCAATTACAAATTGTATATTGCAGTCGGGAAGATCGACGTAAAGCTGATCCAGGACAGCCTCTATATGAGCAGCTTCGTTCAGCGTCGGAATAGCAACCAAAACACTTCGAACCATCTAAATTCCCATCCCGCTTGGTTTCTCAGGTGGTGTTCCGAGGGCTTACGCATCGACATCTTCGACAGGCCTACACCGAGATATATGCCATTGATAATAATAGCGTATTCATTGAATAACCGGCCAAAGACCCGCACTTAGAAGCGGACTGTAGAGGAAAATTTACCGATTTGCCATAGCCTAATGCTGCATTGCACTATAGACTGGACCCAGGCTAGGACGACAACCTTGACAAACGAGATTGCACTAGATGGCTGATATTGTGATCGGCATTCCCACTTTTAAGCGGCCGGAACTGCTGCAAAAACTTCTGTCGAGTTTGGTTAACGAAATTAACCAGAGCGTATGGCTGGTTGTAGCGGACAATGGATGTTCCGACGATACGAAGGCAGTTGTCACTGCCTTTGCGGCGAATTTTCCGCGTTGTTTTTATGTCCCAATTCCGGAACGCGGGCTGGCTCCAGTGCGTAACGGGCTGGTGAGCGCGGTGACCGATCTTGTGCCGGATTGGCGCTGGCTGGCGATGCTCGACGATGACGGCTACGTGTCCGAAGGCTGGCTGGCTCGTATCGTCGCGTGCGGCGAAACCTATGATGCCCATCTCACCGGCGGACCGGTCGAGGGGGTGCTGCCCGAGGGCGCAAATATTCTCGCCCGCAACAGCATTTTTGCCCGGCGCCGGCGCTGGAAGACCGGCCTGGTTGATTCACTGAACACAACACAAAACCTGCTGATCTCGCGAAAACTGTTGGCGCTTGCCCCGGCACCGCTGTTTCGCAACGAATACAGTGCGTCCGGGGGCGAGGACTACGATCTGTTCCGCAGGGTAAGGCAGAGCGGTGGCAGGATCGTCTGGTGCGACGAGGCTGTGGTCTTCGAGCCGACGCCTGAAAACAGGCTGTCGCATGGCAGCGTGCTCTCGCGATATTATACGACCGGGATCTACATGTCGCAGATCGATCGCTTCTACGACGGGCCGCGCAAGACATACACCACAGCGTTCAAGGGCTTTGCCTCTTCGTTGCTGCGAACGATCGGCGCCGGGTTTCGCCGCGACCGGAACGCGGTCGCACAGGGAATGCTTTCAACGGCGCATTACGCAGGACGGGCCGTCGGCCTGCTCGGCGGAAGCACCGCGCGATACACTTAACGTCAAGGAGAGACCGTGACGACACCTGACACACATGTGAGTACGAAGGGGCCCCGCGAGGGTCTGGCGGTTGGCCTGTGCACCTATAAGCGCCTGCCATCGCTGATGAGGCTTCTCGATCACATTGCCATTAGCGCCAAGGCACTGTCGTCGCCGCCGCAGATCATCATCGCCGACAACGACGGGCAGGATCCCGCTGTTGCTGCGAGCGTTGCCGCTTTTTCCGAGCAATCGGGACTGAAGGTCCACTACCGGATCGAGACACATCCGGGCATCTCGGCAGCCCGAAACGCCGTTTTTGACGAAGCCGAAAAGCTGAACCTGCGGTTCGTCGCTATGATCGACGACGACGAATGGCCGTCGCCGGAGTGGCTCAGCGAAATGCTGAAGGCACAAGCGTCCGAGGGCGCTGCCGTGGTCGGCGGTCCGGTGCGCCCGGTATTCCCGGACAACGCAGCCCATCTGCGCAAATATTCCCGCTACTGGTCAGTGGATAAGCAGTTCCTGAACGGCAAGCCGTTCGTGTTCTGCACCTGCAACTTCCTGATCGACCTGCAAGCTGTTGCGGCCATCCCGAGGCCGCTTTTCGATGAGGAATTCGGACTTTCGGGCGGCGGCGACACGGTGTTCTTCCGTGGCCTGTTCTTTGCCGGCATGAAGATGGCCTGGTCGGAAGAAGCCTTCGTCTATGAGGAAGTGCCGCAATCTCGCGCTTCCATCGCCTGGATGCGGCAGCGACGTTTTCGCGTCGGCAACCATGCCGTTCGCTGGGAGAGCCTCGGTGGCGGCGGGCGCAAGAGCCTGGCGAAGACACTCGGGCTGACAGCGCGGCTGGTTCTCTATCCTCTCCTGCAGCGCGAGCCTGAATCTCGAATGCTCGGCTGGATGCTGGAATACGACAAGGTTCGCGGTCGCTACAATGCACATTTCGGTGATGTCTTTGTAGAATATGCCAGGCCGAAGCCCGACGAAGCCAAGCCGTCCGACACCCAGAAACCGGAAGACAGCGGCAGGGTTTGCCGCTGATGCAGCGAGGACGGGCTGCCACGCCCGCCTGTTTTAGGACCAAGCAAGGAGCCGGGAAGGCATGCTGAAACGACTGATGACGTTTGTCCGTCATCTCGAGAGCCGCTTCAAACTGATGACCTTCGTTGGCGCCCTGATGCCGACGGTGTCAGCGCTTGCCGTACAGCTTGTGGCCTTTGCGGTAACGGCACGCGGCCTGGGCGTCGAGGCTTTCGGCTCATACACTGCGATCCTTGCCGTCACGGTCGTCAGCGTCGAACTGGTCGGCTTCGGTGGCGCCGACCTGCTGGTGCGGGCGGTGTCGCGCGAGCCTCAGAAATTCTCTTCCTATTTCGGCAACCTCCTGATTCTTGCTGCAGCCACGTTCCCTGTCGTCGTTGCCGCGGGTGTGGTCGTTGCGGTCAGTTTCATGCAGACGCAGATCGAGATTTGGCATGTGCTGGCAATCATTGTCGGCGAAGTGGCGCTCAACAGAATTGCCGCGTCCGTCGAGCTGATCATGGTTGCGCATCGCCATACCGTAAGGGCGGGCTGGATACGGCTGACCACAGCCTCCGTGCGGATGCTGCTTGCACTCGTTTATTTCGGCCTTCTGGGGCTGACCGATCTCGGCGGCTGGATAGAAGTCGCGTTTGCACAATGCGCAGTGACTTCGCTTGTCTACATCGCGCTCGTGGTGAAGCTCTACGGGCGGCCGGATTTCATGCTGAAGCGACAGGAGTGGAAGGCCGGCGGCGCATTCTGCGTCAACCAGGCGGCCCGTGCATCGCAGGGAAACTTCGACCGCATCATTCTCGGCCGGTTCGCCGATGCGGCCAGCGTCGGGATCTACGGCGCCGCCTCGCGCGTGCTGGCGCTCGGGCTGTTCCCCCTCCAGGTGGTCACCCGCATCACCTATCCCAATTTCTTCGTTCACGGCAAAAGCGGACTTGCTGCGAGCCGCAGCTATGCGCTGAAGATTACGCCCATGCTCTTCGGAGTGGGCATTGCCTCCAGTATCGCAGTCGCTGCCGCCGGCTACCTTGCGCCCTTTGCGCTCGGCAAGGACTTTGCCAGCATGGCGAATATCTCTGCTATGCTCGGGCTTGCCCTACCGCTGATCGCCTTGCAATATCCGCCGGCCGACGCGCTCACCGGTGCGGGAAAGCAGGGCATTCGCGCCTTCATCTCGCTCTGCGCCACTTTCGGTTTCGGACTGTTGATGGCACTCGGGGTGAACATTGCCGGCGTTCCCGGCCTGGTGATGGCGTTCCTTGCAAGTCACGCCTGCCTTGCGGGAGCGATGTGGCTGGCAGCCTTCCTGGTCGAGGACAAGGCGACGCCCGAGTTCGCCGCGACAGCCGAGGAGAACGCCGCTTGAGCGATAACGTCTCCCTTATCCGCACACGGCACGCCGCTTGCTTTACTGATCCTCTGACAGGAGGATTTTCTGCATGACCTCGCAAGCAGCAGCGATAGCCGTAGCCAATGCAGACGCGGCACCAGCGACCGACGTTCGCGGGGGAAACGCGCCGAAGCAGCGCCGTGCACGACTGGAGCAACTGGATGGCCTTCGCGGCATCCTAGCACTTTTCGTCGTGGTGTATCACCTGCAGGATCCGTTCGCGCAGGTCGCAGGCACCCTGACGGCCTATCTGCCGATCCTGTCGCAGGCCTGGTTTTCGGTAGACGTGTTCTTCATCATGAGCGGCTTTGTGATGATGTACGTCTATGGAACGGCATTCTCAGATAAAGTGCGCTGGGCAGACTTTCGCGACTTCTTTGCGGCCCGCATCGCGCGCCTCTATCCCGTGCACCTGTTTGCCATGGGCATCCTGATACTGGCGCTGCTGCCGTTCATTCACGCCAAACCGGATTTCACCTCGATCGACGGGCGCTACTCATGGAATTCTGCGCTCGCGGCATTTTTCATGCTGCATGGTCCGTGGATCGATCATCGGACATGGAATTTCCCATCCTGGTCGATCAGTGCCGAATGGCATGCCTATGTGATCTTTCCGTTCGTGGCAGTTCTTGCCAGCCGGTGGAGCGCGCGTTTTTCCGTGGTGATCTTGACGCTCTGCTGCCTCGGCGCGTTCGCGCTCTACAACATCGACATGCACACCGATCAGTATCCGACCAACTCGCCCGTGGTCCTGCTGCGCGTGCTGCCGCTATTTGTTGCCGGGATGGCGCTGTTTCGCCTCAATCTCTCCTATAGTCACTTTTTGTCCGCCCGATGGACCGTCTGGGCAGTCATCGCCGCGCTTCTTGTCATCTTGAGCGCTCCGTCCATCGCCTCGTTTTCAGTGCTGCTGGCGCCGGTTCTCGTCCTCGCCGTCCTGCAATCTCCGGGGTCCGCGCTTGTGTTCACAAACCGACCTGCCCTGTTTCTGGGCAAGATTTCCTACAGCCTGTATATGACGCACGCCCTGGTCAGCGTCGTGGGGATCAGCTTGTGGATGAAACTGGCACCGCTCGTCCTGGGCATCGATCCGACAAAGCCCGTTGCAAGCTGGCTATGCTTCCTGGCGGCGATCGTCGCTGCCGTGATCCTGGGCTGGCTCACCTGCCGATTTATCGAGATCCCGTTCCGCAAGACTATCCTGAGGAGGTTCGTCTGATGCCAACTGACATCGAGCTGCCATGTGTTTTCGTTATCCCGAGCCTGATGCAGGCGAATAAAGAGTACCGCGATCTATGAATGCTTTGTTTGTAACCGACAGCGTACCTGCGATGAAGGACTGGACGTCTTCCACCATCCAGTCGAAAGCAGGATTGTCATTCTCCACGCCAAATCCCACTCCGCCGATCGTCTTCCATGGTGCCACTGGCAAAAACCTGAAGTGGCGCGGCCGGTTGCTCATCGAATTTATAAATAAAGCCTGCTATCGATCTGCCCAGGGGGCTGCTTACGGGGGGATGAAGATGGGATTGGGCATGAAGACCACTATCCGTATACGTCGAGGCTCCGTTGTTGCGCTGATGGTCATGCTGTCCAGCTGCACCTCGCTCCCTCGCTCGGGACCGGATGCCGGCCTGATCGACACCCAGGCGCTCGTCAAGGTTTCGTCGAAAGACCGCAAGGTTGGCATCGACTACGCGCTGGTCGACCTCAACCAGAACACATTGAAATACTTCGACGGGAAGGCGAGTGCATCGCTGAAGGCAACCTTCGGCACTTCGCGTTCCTCTGCTCCTGACATCCCGCTTGGCTATGGCGACGTGGTGCAGGTGACGATCTTTGAATCCCAGGCAGGCGGCCTGTTCATTCCTGCAGATGCCGGCAGCCGCGCCGGCAATTTTGTGACCATTCCAAGTCAGACGATCGACCGTGGCGGAACGATCAGCGTTCCTTATGCCGGACGCATCGTCGCTGCCGGCAAGCGCAAGGAGCAGGTCGAGGCGGATATCGTCAAGAAGCTCTCCAGCCGGGCAATCGAGCCTCAGGTGGTGATCACGACGGTCACCAGCAACTCAAGCCAGGTCTCCGTTCTCGGTGACGTAAACGCACCGGCAAAGGTAGAACTCAGCCCGGCCGGTGAACGCGTCCTTGATGCCATTTCTCAGGCCGGTGGCCTGTCGACTGCGGCGATGGAAACAAACATCACCCTGCAGCGCCGGGGCAAGACCGTCACCGTTCCTTACGAGACACTGCTGAAGAACCCGTCGGAAAACATCTTCGTGTCGCCGATGGACACCGTCATTGCCGATCATCATCCGCGTAGCTACGTCGCCTTCGGTGCGACCGGCGCCAACGGACGCTACACCTTCGACGATGAAAACCTGACCCTGGCGGATGGTCTGGGCAAGGCCGGAGGCGCGCTCGATACGCAGGCAAATCCGGCGCAGGTGCTGCTGTACCGCCTGGTCGACAAGACGTTGCTGCGTCAAATGGGAGTCGACACCACGCACTTCCGCGACGAACTGGTGCCTGTCGTTTTCCGTGCCAACTTGCGTGATCCAGCCGGCTTCTTTGCTGCTCAGAAGTTCGCGATGGAGGACAAGGATGTCATCTACATCTCCAACTCCGACTCCGTCGAACTGTTGAAGTTCCTCGACATCGCCAACTCCGTCACATCGACGGCGGCGGGAACGACAAGCGATGCCGTTACGACGCGCAAATCGATACGCGAACTATAGACCGACAAATTTGCCGGACCGCCTGAAACGCGGTTCGGCAAGACCGGCCAGACCCAGGGCTTTTGCCTCTTTTATGTGCTCCTCCGGCGTGGCCGGAGGATGAAACGCTCAGCCACCGAGAGTAGGAGATCGCTCTTTGCTATCACCCAAAAAGTCCAACACCGACAGCTGGGCCGGCTTCGACCACGACGAGATTTCCGAGATCATCGATCTCGACCGCATCCTTGCTGCCGCCCGGCGGCAATGGAAGGTCGTTGCCGCTGCCATCGGCGCCTTTATCGTGCTGGGTATCGTCTACCTGCTGCTGGCCACGCCGCAGTATACGGCAAACACCAGCGTGCTGATCGACCATGGCACGTCCACCATCGTCAACCAGATGACGGACACGACCGTGCCACCGGGGTCCGTGGACGAAGAAGGCAACATCCTCACCCAGGTCGAAGTGCTTCGATCGGACACGATTGCGGTTGCCGTTATCCAGAAGCTCGACCTCTTGAACAATCCCGATTTCGTCGGCAAGGGCCCCTCCTGGATCAGCAAGCTCATCGGGTCTATCAAGATCAAATCCTGGCTTGGGCTTGGAACGCCTCCAGTTCCTGTCGACGAAGCCGAAGTAAAACTTGAGAATGCTGCAGCCCAGATCGAGCGGAACATGCTTGTCGAGCGCGTCAACCGCTCCTTCGTGCTCTCGATCAGCTACACATCCCCCTCGCCCAAGCTCGCCCAGCAGATCGCGGACGGCATCGCGGATGCCTACCTAGTCGACAAGCTGAATTCGAAATACGACGCGACCCGGCGTGCCAGCGACTGGCTGCAGGACCGCATCGAGGAACTGCGCAAGAAGTCGCTCGCATCCGACCTGGCCGTCCAGAAATTCCGGTCCGACAACGGACTGGTGGAGACCAGTGGCCAGCTTGTCAGCGACCAGCAGCTGTCACAGCTGAATACTGCGTTGACAACGGCCCAGGGAGACACGGCAGCGGCGCAGGCAAAATATGACCGCGTCGAATCCATCATCCAGTCCAAGAACATGGATGCCGTGGTTTCCGATGTGCTGGGAAGCACGACGATCAACGACTTGCGCAAGAAGTATCTCGACGCCTCGAAGATGCAGGCGGACATTGCCCGCCGGCTCGGGCCTGATCACGAGCAGGCGGTGCGTCTGCGTGGTGAAATGCAGGAATACCAGCGCCTGATGTTCGAGGAGCTCGGTCGTATTGCCCAGAGCTATCGCAACGACCTCGATGTCGCCAAGGCGCGCGAGAAGTCGTTGGCCGACAGCGTTGCCTCGGCGACGACGGTTTCGGCGACGGCCAGCGATGCGCAGGTGCAATTGCGCGAACTGGAGCGGACGCGCGATACCTACCGCGATCTCTATCAGAGCTTCCTCACCCGCTACCAGCAGGCTTCCCAGCAGGAGTCGTTTCCGATCACCGAAGCCCGCGTGATCACCAAGGCGACTTTCCCGATCGGCGCCAGCAAGCCGAAGAAGATCATCGTGCTTGCACTGTCGATCATCCTTGGCGGTATCGTCGGTGGCGGCATCGGGGTGTTCAGGGAATTCCGCGACCGCTTCTTCCGCACCGGCGACCAGGTACGCGACAGCCTGCATCAGGAGTATCTCGGTATCGCGCCGATCGTCAAACCGGTAACGGCCGCCGAGATCGTACAGGATCATCCGCGCAGTATCAGGCAGGTGAACGGCGTTTCGAACTATGTTGCCGAGCATCCGCTTTCAGCTTTCGCCGAGACGATGCGCAGCGCCAAGATCGCCATCGATGTCGAAAGCGGCGAGCGGATGGCCAAGGTCGTTGGCATCGTGTCCAGCCTGCCGGGCGAAGGGAAATCGACGATCTCTATGAACTTTGCGCAATTGCTTGCGATGCAAGGTGCGCGAACACTGCTGATCGACGCCGACTTGCGCAATCCTGGTGCCACCCGGAGCATCGGCCGGCATGCGGAGGCCGGCCTGCTGGAAGCACTTCTGGAACGCCGACCGATCCAGGATCTGCTGCTGATCGACCAAAAGACCAAGCTCGCCTTCCTGCCTGCCATCGTCAAGCGGCGGGTGCCACACTCGTCAGAACTGCTGTCGTCACCGGCGATGAACGCGATGCTCGACATGGCGAGGGCGAACTTCGACTATATCGTCATCGACCTTCCGCCGCTCGGACCCGTCGTCGATGCGCGGGCAATCAGCCCCAACATCGATGCCTTCCTGTTCGTCGTCGAGTGGGGCAAGACATCGCGCAAGGTTGTCCGCAGCATGTTCACCTCGGAACCGGCAATCGCCAGCAAGTGCGCAGGCGTTATCCTCAACAAGGTCGATACGGAGAAGATGAAGCTCTATCGTGCCCACGGCTCGAGCGAATATTACTACTCGCGCTACACATCATACTACCACGAAAACTGATCCTTGCGCGGCCGGGCCTCAGTGCCCGGCCCTTCGTTTGGCGAGGACATTCTCCCGCCACACGGTAAACATCCCGGCACCGACCACGATTGCGGCGCCAACCACCATGTTTGCCGTCAAGACCTCCCCGAACACGACGACCCCGATGATGGCGGCGTAGACCAGCTGCAGATAGGTCAGCGGTTGGATAACGACGGCATCCAGCAGGTCATAGGCGCGGATCAGGCAGTAATGGCTTGACATGCCCGTCAGGCAGAGCAGCCCCATCCAGATCCAGTCATGGGGCGTCAGCGGCATCCAGAAGAACGGCCCGATGCAGCTCATGGCGATTGCGCCAACCACTCCGGTGTAGAAGAAACTGGTCATCGACGTGTCCTGCCGGCTGACCAGGCGGGTAACGATGACGTAGAACGAGAACAGAAGGGCCGAGGACAACGGAACCAGAAACCGGACGTCGAAAAATCCGCTTTCCGGCTTGAGGATCAGCAATACGCCGAGAAAACCGACGAAAATCGCCGTCCAGCGCCTCCAGCCCACTTTTTCTCCGAGGATCGGCACCGATAGCAGCGCAACGATCAACGGGCCGGACGAGAAAATCGCCTGGGAACGGGCAAGCCCCACCATCGCAAAGGACTGGATGACGATGACGATCTGCGCCGCAAGAAGCAGGCCGCGGAGGATCTGCAGCCACGGGCGCTTGGTGCGCACCGTCACCGCGAGACCGCCGCGTGAACGGGCGGCAAGGGCGATGGCGAACAGGGCGAATGTCCAGTAGCGGATCATTGCCACCAGAAAGGGAGGATAGGCGCCGGCCAGATGCTTCGATATGCCGTCCTGGATGGAAAAAAGCGTGATAGCGACGATCGTGAAGATATAGCCGCTCTTGGTGACGTTCATGATTACTCGCGGCAAACATTGGAAATAGCAGTGGGGAGAAAATCGGCCGCTACAGAACCGATTTCCACGCTGGAGTTTAAGCGAGATCCGTTCTGGTTCATAGTTATTTGCGCCAGTCGGGAGATAGGGGATTGCGCTACTCCCGGTCGCGAAACCGTCTCTGGTAGGCAGGGTCGTACAGCGCGCTTTCGCGAAAGTCGTCGGATGCAAGCGACCGCCCGACAAAAATCAGCGCGGTGCGCTCTATCGGCTCGGCCGCAACTTTTGCTTCGATATTATCCAGCCGGCCGCACAGGATGCGCTCGTCGGGCCAGGACGCCTTGACGACGATGGCAACGGGGCAATCGGCGCCGTAGTGCGGCATCAGTTCCTCGACCACCTTAGGCAAGGCATGGATGGCCAGGTGAATGGCAAGCGTCGACCCCGTCACGGCAAAAGCCTGCAATGTCTCGCCCGATGGCATCGGTGAGGCACGGCCGGAGACGCGGGTCAGCACCAAGCTCTGCGCCACGGCCGGTATGGTCAGCTCGCGACCGAGCGCCGAGGCTGCCGCAGCAAATGCCGGAACGCCGGGGGTCATCGTGTAGTCGATACCGCATGCGTTCAGCCGGCGGATCTGCTCGGCGACCGCGCTCCAGACCGACAGATCGCCGGAATGCAGGCGCGCAACATCCTCGCCTGCCTCATTGGCGCGCCGGAATTCCGTCTCGATTTCATCGAGCGATAGCGGCGCCGTATCGATAATGCGCACGTCCGGCGGGCAGTAGGCAAGCAGGTCCTTCGACACCAGCGAGCCGGCATAGAGGCAGACCGGGCACTTTGCGATGAGGTCGCGGCCGCGCACGGTGATGAGGTCGGCGGCGCCAGGTCCGGCGCCGATGAAATGGACTGTCATTGGGCAATCTCTGTGGTTTCAGGCTTGGTCCAGCACCATTGCGTCACCGGCATCGCCGGACGCCATCCATGCATCGTGCCGATGGCTGTGACACGTGAGATGTCGATCCTTGTCAGCGATCCGCCGTGACGGGCATATTGAGCAAGCAGCACGGCTTCCATTTCGGTGGTTACCCCATTGGCAACGAGCCGGCCTCCCGGTTTCAAGGCTGCCTTTGCAGCCTCCATCACCCCGGGCTCACTGCCGCCGCCGCCGATGAAGATCGCATCTGGCTGGGCCAACCCGGTCAAGGCTTCAGGCGCCATGCCTTCGACCAGCTGCAGCATCGGCACGCCGAAATCGTCGGCATTCCGGCGGATACGCGCGGCGCGTTCCCGCACCGCCTCGATGGCGATTGCCCGCAGGCTCGGATCGGCCAGCAACCATTCGATGGAGACCGAGCCAGAGCCGGCGCCTATATCCCAGAGTAGATCGCCGTGACGGGGGGCCAGCGCCGACAGCGTCATCGCCCGGACCTCCCGCTTGGTGATCTGGCCATCATGGCTGAACAGGGCGTCGTCCAGGCCTTGCGCCAGCGGCAACAGCCGTGCATCCCGGTCGGCGACGACCTCGACCGCCATCACATTCAAGGCGTCGATATCCTCGAGTAAAAAGCTTGATGCCTGGTGCAGGGTTACCCGCTCGCGGGGTCCGCCCATCGCCTCCAGCAGCGTCAGCGTCGAGCGACCGAAGCCGAGCCTTGTCAGAAGTGCGGCTATCGCTTCCGGACTGGTGGCATCAGAGGTCAGCGCGATGATCTTTCGGCCGGGATGGAGATGGGGCCGGAGAAGATCGATGGGACGGCCATGCAGAGACAGGAGCGTCGCCGATTGCATCGGCCAGCCCAGCCTTGCTGCTGCCAGGCTGAAAGCCGACGGCGCCGGGATGACGTACATTTCTTCGGGCGGAATGAAGCGCGAGAGGGTGGCGCCGATCCCGAACCAGAAGGGGTCGCCCGATGCCAGGACGACGGTAGGCCGTCCACGCCGGGCAAGCAGGTGATCTATCGAGCGCTCGAACGGGCTGAGCCAGCTGTGGGTGTCGCCGCCGATCAGTGGCGCCACCAGCTCCAGGTGGCGGGCCCCACCGTAGACGATCGGTGCAGAGGCAATCCGTTGCCTGGTTTCCTCGGTCAAGCCGGCTGGACCGTCCTCGCCGAGGCCGATAAGGGTGAGCCATTGCGTTGGCAACGAAGAAAGCGTCTCAGACATGGGCAGGACTCGCATCCTTATTCTGGGTGGCACGACGGAGGCGCGGCTGCTGGCGGAGACGCTGGCGAAACGCGATGGCATCGACGTGCTGCTGTCGCTGGCCGGACGGACGAAGGATCCCCTCCCCCAGAACGCTCCGGTTCGCACCGGCGGGTTTGGCGGCAGCGAAGGCCTGGCCGCGTTTCTGAAGGCTGAAGCCATCGATCTCGTGGTCGATGCCACACACCCCTTTGCCACCCAGATATCCGCAAACGCCGCTACCGCCGCGACGATATCGGGCACTCCGATCTTTGCCCTCAGCCGCGAAGCCTGGCAGCGCGTTGCCGGCGACCATTGGCACGAGGTAGCGGATGTGACGGCCGCCCTTTCCGCGCTCGGACCCATACCACGCCGCGTATTTCTGGCCGTCGGCCGGCAGGAGGCGCATAGGGCTGATCTCTTCCCGCAGCACTTCTATCTTGTGCGCAGCGTCGATCCCGTCGATCCGCCTCTGCTCGCACCCGATGTCGTCAGCATCCTGGAACGCGGGCCCTTTGACCTTCACGCCGAACTGCGCCTCATGAAGCTGCACCTGATCGATTGCGTCATTGCCAAGAACAGCGGTGGAAGCGCCACCTATGCCAAGATCGAGGCGGCAAGGCTGCTCGGCATTCCCGTGCTGATGATTGCCCGCAGCGCGGCCACCAACGTGGCATCGGTCTTTTCGCTCGAGACTGCGCTGGCACGGATCGATCATTTTGTCTCCGGCGAAGCAAAACGCGGCGTGTAAACCAGGTCCGGCAGGACCGGCCGTCTGACGATCTTCGTTTCCGGCGATCCGATGATGACGCAGGTCGCCATGTCTGCGACCGACGCATCGGCATCCGACAGCGGGACAATGGCCAGCCTCTCGTCCGGGCGTCCTGCCGCACGGCCGAAAATCACGGGTGTCGTCGGCCGCAGGGCCAGGCGCAAAATCTCGAAAGCGCGACCCAGCTGCCAGGGACGTGCCTTGCTGATCGGATTGTAGAGCGCGATGACGAAACCGGCCTGCGCTGCAAGCATCAGCCGCCGCTCGATCAGATCCCATGGCTTGAGGTTGTCGGACAGCGACATAGCACAGAAATCATGGCCGAGCGGCGCTCCAAGACGCGCTGCCACCGCCAGCATCGCAGTGATGCCTGGAACGATGACAAGGTCGATATTGCGCCAGTGTTCCGGCCCATTGTCGATCGCCTCGCAGACGGCGGCGGCCATGGCGAATACGCCGGGATCGCCGCCGGAGACGACACAGACTGTCGAACCTGCCGCAGCCCGCTCCAGCGATGCCTTGGCGCGATCGATTTCCTCGCGGTTGTCAGACGCGATCCGCAACTGGTCCGGCCTCAGCGAGAGCCGGTCAAGATAAGGGCCGTAGCCGAAGAACTCGGTCGAGGCCTCGACGGCTGCCATGGCCTCCGGCGTCATCTGCTCGGGATTGCCCGGCCCCGTGCCGATTACATAAAGGCGGCCGGTCATGAACCGCGTTCCCAGCCGGGCACCAAAATCAGCGAAAAATACGGCGCCTCGCTGTCGTCGCGCTCGATCATCTGCGTCACCGACTGATTTCTCATCGTACCGCGCTCGACGTAAACGGCATGGTGAAGCCGACCGGAGGCGGCAAGCGCACGGCGGATCTTGGGCAGGTTGCGGCCGACTTTCATGATAACTGCGGCCTCCGTGTCCACCAGACGGCGGGCCAGCTCGGCCTCCTCCATAGTGCCAGGCAGCACGGACATCACATCGTCGCCCTGGACGATGGGCATGCCGGCCAGCGACCAGCAGCCGGACATCGCCGTGATGCCGGGGATAACCTCTGTCGGGTAACGGTGCGCAAGCCTGACATGCAGGTGCATGTAGGAGCCATAGAACATCGGGTCGCCTTCGCTGAGGACGGCAACGGTGCGTCCGGCGTCGAGATGTGCGGCGACCGCCTCGGCCGAGAGATCGTAGAACGCGGTAATCTGCCGCTTGTAATCCTCGTGGTGTCGGTCGATCTCTGTGGTGACGGGATAGTAGAGCGGCAGCATCGTAACGTCCGCCCGCAGGAGATCATCGACAACCGTGCGTCCGTTGCCATGGCGACCGGCCTTGGCAAAATAGGCGACGACATCTGCCCGCTCCAGAGCCTTGACGGCCTTGACGGTCAGTAGGTCGGGATCGCCGGGACCGGTGCCGACGCCGATCAGGCAACCGGTCGAAACAAGGGTCATAGGCCGCCTCGCGCCAGGGCGTTGACGGCTGCCGCAGTCATGGCGCTGCCGCCAAGCCGACCACGGACAATGCCATAGGGAACGCCATAGGAATATTCCGCCAGCGCATCCTTCGATTCCGCAGCGCCGACAAAGCCGACCGGCATGCCGATGATCGCCGCCGGCCTCGGGGCGCCGTCGCGCAGCATTTCGAGCAGATGGAAAAGAGCCGTCGGCGCGTTGCCAATGGCCACCACGGAGCCGCCCAAGCGTTCGCCCCAGAGATGCATGGCGGCAGCCGAACGGGTGTTGCCGCTATCCTTCGCGAGGCCAGGCGTGCGCGGATCGCGAAGCGTGCAGATGACATCGTTCTTGGCGGGCAGCCGGGCGCGGGTGACGCCCTGCGCCACCATCTCGGCGTCGCAGAAGATCGGAGCGCCGGCAGCAAGCGCTGCACGGGCCGAGGTCACGAAATCGGGAGAAAACTGGAAATGGGCGGCCGCTTCGACGAGGCCACAGGCATGGATCATCCGAACGGCGACATCGGCTTCGTCTTCCGAGAAGCGTGACAGGTCCGCCTCGCTCCGGATAATCGCGAAGGATTTTTCGTAGATCGCGTCGCCCTGATGGATATAATCGTAGTCAACCATGCCTATTCCTGTCTCAACGCGGCGACGGTCGCGTCGCTGCCAAGCCGTGTAAGGCAGTCCCCGACCGATTCGCCAGCCGCTTTCGTAGCTGCGACCATTCGTGCCAGACTCTCCAGGGCGGTTTGCAGTCCGTATTCGTCGACGAAAACGGCTGGGACGCCCGAGGCTTTCTCATTGACGCCGATGCCGAAACCGGAATGCATGCCGACGACCGCAAGGGCACTCGCGGCGGGGTGGGCGCAGCCTTTTGGACAGCCAGAAAGGTGGAGCACGACTGAGCCATCCAGCAATTCGGGGACCCAGCCTACCACCTTGGCCGCCAGATGTTTGGTACGGTATGTGCCCGAAGCGCACCCGCCGGCGCCGGCGCAGGTGGCAATGGAGCCGGCCGGAGTATTGGCGTCGGTCCAGAAGCCGAAGTCCGCAGCCTGTGCTTGTATCTCGGCCATGACATCGGCCGACGCGCCCAAGAGCAGAAGCGCGTGGTCGGGTGCCGTCCGGATTTCAGTAATGCCCTTCGCCTTTGCGACATCGAGAAAGGCAGTCAGCTCGACGGCGTGGATCTGACCGAAAGCCAGTTGCAGGCCAAGTGCGACCGACGTCGGACCCAGCGGATGGATGCCGACACAGGACTTTGAAGATTGAATATCCAAAGAGGCATTGGCGAGCCTCTCCTTTTCGCCACGATAGCTTTCGGCCAAGTCACGGCCGCGCGCGCGGGGGCCACGTGCATCTAGGCTCTTCAGCAGATCGAGGACCGCCGACAGGGCCTGCTCGTCTGAACCGAGCAACACCGGGAGCGCCGTGGCACGCGTTCCTCCCACGGCCACCTGCCAGAGCGGCGTTGCATCGACGCTCGGTATTGCCGAGAGGCGGATATCGGCGGTGACATGATCGAGAACCAATTGGCCGCCGCCATCGACGATGATCGACAATTTTGGGGCTAGCACCAGTTGCGCGGGAAGACTCGCAACGGCCTCGCCGAGGCGTGCGGCCATGCTGCGCGCATCGGCGATTTCATCGGGATCGAGGCCGGACAGCGGTGGCGTTTCGATTGTCAGGCCGGTAACGGGCACGATGCCGGCAGCGGCTATGTCGGCTTCGAGGCGCGGCACCGTCTCCCAGGCGAGGCCACGCAATTGCAGGTTTCCACGGGCGGTGACCTCGATCAGGCCGTTTCCATGTCTTGCGGCGGCGCTGGCGAGCTGGCGAAACTGGGAGACAGTCAGGCCCGCAGTCGACGGCCGGAGCCGGACGAGCAGGCCGTCGCCGGTCTGCATGGGGGTGGCCAGCGAGGGGCAGGCACCGCGGACGAGGCGGGACGGCAACGACACGTCATGGCCAAGACCGACGCGCGGCACAGCGAGACCCGTTTCGGCCATCGTTTGCCCATCTATCGCCATATCCACACCCTTTCCTGTTGTCTCCTTACATCATCCCGTCCTTGAGGCAAACAATTTGGCAGGCACGGCTGGGCCTGCTCAGTCGTCGAAATCCTGCCCCTTGCGGAGCAGGTAGATATCCATGATCCAGCCGTGCCGGGCACGGGCCGCAGCGCGGGTCTCGACAATCGTCTGCGCCACTTCGTGAAGACGACCGGAAAGGACGATCTCGTCCTTGCTCCCGAGATAGGCACCCCAATAGATATAGGCATCGGGGTCGTCGAGCCTGGCAAAGGCCTGCTCGCCGTCAAGCATGACGACCGCTGTGCCTTCCAGTTCCGGAAAGCGCGCTGCCAGTCGTCGCCCGGTGGTGATCTCGACCGGCTTGCCGACCAGATTGAGGGGGATACGGTGCCTGGCCGTCAAGGCCTGAATGCTCGTAATGCCGGGAACGACGCTGTAGTCGAGGGCGACATTGCCCCGGGCCATCACGCGCTGCAGGATGCGGATGGTACTGTCGTAGAGGCCCGGGTCTCCCCAGACTAGAAGTGCAGCGCAGCCATCCTCTGTCATCGCCTCCGACAGCATTTTCTCATAGACCAGGGCGATGTCGGCGTGCCAGGCATCGACGCCCTCGCGGTAGGATCGGTCTTTCGTCTGGCGCACGGGCACATCGTAGGCGATCACGGGTGTTTCCGGACGTGTCAGGTAGCGGGCACAGATTTCACGGCGAGCATCGGCGAGCCCGCTCTTGGCGTCTCCCTTTTCGGCTATGAACACGACGTCTGCGGCGTTCAGGGCGTTGATGCCCTGAACGGTCATATGCTCCGGATTACCGGTGCCGATCCCGATCAGATACAGATGTCTCAAGACATGCTCCTGCCGCCGACCTGCCTGGTGCGTCGGCTCCCGCCCTGTTTATGAGCGACGCCATCATGTCGCAACGGTCCCAATTGCGAAATCGATTGTCGCCAGCAATATCCTGCGTTCGGGCCGACATCTGCTAGGCTATCTGCAAGGTGGTTGGCCCAGGCGCGCGACCGGTACAGACACGATATATTTCTACATATTTTTCAGATCATTAAGCTCCAGACATGCGGAGAATCAATGAAACCCCGTACCTACGGACTCGTGCTCGTCACCGTTGCGACGGTGATGTGGAGCAGCGCCGGACTTTTTGTCCGCATGCTCGATATGGATGTCTGGACAACGCTGGGCTGGCGTTCCTTCTTCGGCGGGCTGACGCTGGTCATAATTTCCTTGTTCGGACGGCGCGCCGCGCCGCCGACCGCAGCCACGCCTTATGGAATATACGCCCTGCTCGGGCTGTTTTCGGCGCTGTCGATGTTTGGTTACGTGGCATCGCTGAAACTGACGACCGTTGCCAATGTCCTGTCGATCTACGCCACGGTGCCTTTCATCGCAGCAGGGCTTGCCTATCTGCTGATCGGCGAAAAAGTGGAGCGGCGCGTTCTGAGTGCCAGTTGCGTCGCTTTCCTCGGCGTTCTCGTGGTCGCGGGCTTTGCGGCGCGACTGACAGATCTCGCAGGCAACGCACTCGCCCTGCTGATGACGGTCACCTTCAGCATCCTCCTGGTCATGGCGCGCAAACACCCCTCGTTGCGGATGGCACCGGTCAACGCCCTAGGCTCCGGCCTCTGCGTGCTGCTCTGCCTGCCGCTGATGTCGCATGCATTACCGAGCCCGTCGGATCTCGCGATCCTCGCCCTGTTTGGATCGACGACCTCAGGGATCGCCTACCTGCTTTACATGACCGGCGGCCGCTATATTCCGTCGGGCGAAGCCGGTTTGATCGGATTGATGGACGTCGTTCTCGGCCCGCTCTGGGTATGGCTTGCCTTTTCCGAATGGCCAGGCAATTCGACGATTGCAGGCGCCAGCCTGATACTGGTGGCAGTGGCATGGTATCTGTGGAGCGGCCTTCGAAACTCGGCAGCGCGCAAGGCAGCCGTTGCCCGGGCCGGCCAGCCGTTTTGATGTTGTATCTGCAACAGGTATCGGACTAGCGGCGGGCAAACCTCGCCGCCGCGAGCGCCGCCGTCATGCAGGCGACGAGCAGCAGCAGGTTGAAACTGATTACGCCCGACCAGCCGTCTGCCAGCCAGAAATAACCGCCAAGCGAACCGGCAATGCTGGAACCCAAATAGTAGGACAGCAGGTAGAGCGACGAGGCGTGGCCCTTGGTGTCGCGTGCCAGCCGTCCGACGAGCGCACTGGCGACCGAATGGGCTCCGAAGAAGCCGATGGTCACCATTACGATTCCGAAGATGATCAGCGGAAGCGATGATGACAACGTCACGAGGCCACCGATTGCGGCAATCAGGATGCCGACCGGCATGACGCGGAAGTGCCCGAATCGGTCGCCCAGCAATCCAGCTGCCCAGGAGGCGGCTATGCCGAACAAGTAGGCCGTGAAGATCAGGCCAAGCTCCGTCTGGTTGAGATTGAATGGAGCGGCGACTAGGCGGAAGCCGGCGTAGTTGTAGACCGTGACGAAGGATCCCATGATCAGGAAGCCGATGGCAAACAGGCAAGGAAGCGCCGGGTTGCGGAGATGGCCGAGCCAGGCGCTCATATGGAACGCCGCATTGAAGCCCTTACGGGGCGTAAAATTACGCGAGGCTGGTAACAGCAGGAGAAATCCGACCGCAGCAGCAAGGCCCAGCATGCCGACCGTTGCCAGTGCCGGGCGCCAGGAGAAGTTTTCGGCAATCATCCCCGTCACCACGCGACCTGCCATGCCGCCGAACGCATTGCCGGCAATGTAGAGGCCCATGGAAGCGCCAAGACCGCGCGGATCGATCTCTTCCGCCAGGTATGCCATGGCGACGGCCGGAACACCGCCCAACAAAAAACCTTCCAGGGCACGGATCACCAGCAGGGTCTGCCAATTGGGCGCGAGCGCACAGCCGAGTGTGCAGAGCGCTGCACCGAGCAGCGAGGCAAACATCAGGCTGCGGCGGCCGACGCCTTCGGAGATGGCCGCAGCGATGAAGATGGCGAAGGCGAGAAAGCCTGTCGACAGCGACAGCGACAGAGAGCTTGCAGCAGGAGTAACGCCGAAATCGTTGGCGAAAACGGGCATCAGCGGCTGCACGCAATAAAGCAACGAGAAGGTCGAGAAGCCCGACAGGAAAAGCGCAAGGCTGGCGCGCTTGTATTCGGGCGTACCACGAATGAGAAACTGCGGCGCCTCGGAAGTTGCAACGATCTTCAGTGCGGGGCGTGTGGCAGCGAGAGGTTTTAGGGGAGTGGCAAGGGACATGAGCACCAACCTTTTCTTGTCCCTGATCTAGTCAAACCGCCTTCATGTGTCCAATATATGAAAGAGACGTTTTCAATCTGTTTTGGAGATAGCGATGGAGTTGCGTCACCTGCGCTACTTTCTGGCATTGGCGGATGAAGGCAACTTCACACGTGCAGCTGGGAAACTCGGCATCGGCCAGCCACCGCTCAGCCAGCAGATCCGCGATCTGGAAACCGAAATCGGCGTGCAATTGTTTCACCGTGTGCCGCACGGCGCAGAATTGACCGCCGCCGGGGAGGCCTTCCTGCCGGAGGCGCAGGCGGCGATCGATGCGGCCGAGAGGGCAAAGCTCTCGGCGCAGCGCGCAAACCGAGGTGAAACCGGCCGCCTGGCGCTCGGTTTCACCGCGTCCTCCGCCTTCAATACCCATGTCAGCGGCGCAATACGCCAGTTTCGCAAACGCTGGCCCGAGGTGCGCCTGTCGCTGACGGAGATGAACAGCAAGGGGCTGATGGAGCGGCTGATGCGCGGCGAGATCGATGCCGCGTTCATCCGGCCCGGCCTCGAAAACCCGCGTGAGGTGCGTCTCCGGATGCTTGCCGTCGAGAGCATGGTCATCGCATTGCCGACCGGGCATCGACTGGCCGCCGCCCCGCGTCTGCCGCTTTCGGCGCTTGCCGAGGAACAGTTCATTCTCTTTCCACGCGTCGCGGGCCTCAGCCTTTACGACGACATCGCCGCTGCCTGCCGCGAAGCGGGGTTCGAACTCGTGGTCAGCCAGGAGGCACCGCAAATCCCGTCGGTGGTCAACCTGGTGGCGGCCGATCTCGGCGTCTCGATCGTTCCGGCCTCTATCGCCCAGATCAAGCTCGACGGCGTCGTCTACCGCGAAATCGACGGCCCGCCTCTGGTGGCACGACTGGGCCTGGCCATGCTGAAGAGCCAGCGATCGCCCGTGACCGACAATCTGATGAGCCTGCTGCCGGCTCTGTAGACGAGCCGTATTCTGCCAGCCCTTGGCCTGAGCGAACCCTCGACGTCATCTGGCAGCCACGCCTATCGGAGGCGGCAATGTCTGACCGATAAGAATTGATCTCCGGATTTCAGACGATTTTTTTCTGCGGTTCTTGCCGGAAACGGCTCTTGCCTGCATAAGGAGGCATGGGACTTGATTCAAAAATATTCGACAGCATCCGGACAAAACGCAAGCGGCCTGCCTCGCAACCGGACGATTCCGGGCCGAAATGCCATTGGGACGGTTGCGACAAAAAGGGCACTCATCGCGCACCGGTCGGCCGCGAGGCAGAAGGAGAATTCTTTCTGTTCTGTCTCGAGCACGTCAAGGAATACAACAAGGGCTACAACTTCATGTCCGGCCTCTCCGACGCGGAGATAGCCCGGTATCAGCGGGAAGCCGCGACCGGCGGGCGGCCGACATGGAGCATGGGCGTCAACAAGGGTGCGCAGGACGCGCCGGCGCAGTCCGAGGTGAAATCGGGCGCGGCACAGGCCTACAAGTTCAAACGCCCCGCAGCAAAGCGCAACAGTGCCGACCGATACGAGCCGCAGGTGCGCGGTCGCAAGCTGAAGACGCTCGAGGCCAAGGCATTCGAGACGCTCGGCCTGCCGCAGACGGCAACGGCTGCAGAGATCAAGGCCAAGTACAAGGAACAACTGAAGCTCCACCACCCCGACGCCAACGAGGGCGATCGCGGCTCGGAGACATACCTGCAGGCCGCTATCGAGGCCCACAAGATCCTGAAGCTGAACGGTTTCTGCTGATACGACCCCGGGAGCTTTGACGCTACCGGTCTTTTCTCCATCCGTGGCGGAGATTGCATGTTGCCTGTCGAAGCCCTAGGTGTTCTGAATAACCCAGGCGACAGGTTCAGGCGATGGTTCTTTCGGGCAAACGCATCCTTCTCATCATTTCCGGTGGTATCGCGGCCTATAAAAGCCTCGACCTTATCCGTCGCTTGCGTGAACGCGGCGCGTCCGTGCGCCCGGTGATGACGGCGGGAGCGCAGCAGTTCATCACGCCGCTTGCCGTCGGAGCGCTTGCCGCAGACCACGTCTACACCGACCTGTTTTCCCGCCAGGACGAACAGGATGTCGGCCACATACGTCTGGCGCGCGAATGCGACCTCGTGCTCGTGGCGCCGGCCACCGCCGACCTGATGGCCAAGATGGCTCACGGCCTTGCCGACGACCTCGCCTCCACAATCTTGCTCGCCACAGACAGGCCTGTGCTCGTGGCGCCGGCGATGAACCCGAAGATGTGGTCGCACGCGGCAACGACGCGCAATGTGGCTACCCTTCAGGGCGACGGAATTCGCTTCATCGGACCGATGGCGGGAGAAATGGCTGAAAGCCGTGAGGCCGGCACCGGCCGCATGGCGGAACCGCTGCAGATCGTCGCCGCCGTCGAAGCATTGTTCCAGGACCGGCCACTGCCGCTTGCAGGCCGCACCGCAATCGTCACGTCCGGCCCGACGCATGAGCCCATCGATCCCGTGCGCTATATTGCCAACCGCTCCTCAGGCCGCCAGGGACACGCCATCGCCGCAGCTCTGGCTGATCTCGGCGCCGACGTGACGCTGGTGTCCGGCCCGGTATCGATCCCCGATCCATCGGGCGTGCAGACGGTCCATGTCGAGCGCGCAGAGGACATGCTTGCGGCTGTGGTGAAGACATTGCCGGCCGATATTGCTGTCATGGTCGCCGCTGTGGCAGATTGGCGCGTTGAAAATGCCTCTGGCCAGAAACTCAAGAAGGTGGCGGGCCAACCGCTGCCGAGCCTGTCGCTGGTCGAAAACCCCGACATCCTCAAGACGATCGGCCATCACCCTATGCGCCCCACGTTCGTCATGGGTTTTGCGGCTGAGACGCAAGATGTACTGGCCAATGGCAAGGCCAAGCTTGCCCGCAAAGGTGCCGACCTGATCGTGGCGAACGATGTCTCGCCGGGCACCGGCATCATGGGCGGAGATCGCAACAGCGTGACGCTGATCCGCGCTGAAGGCACGGAAGCGTGGCCGGAGATGAGCAAGGACGAAGTGGCGGCAAGGCTGGCGGCACTGATCGCCGAGCGGTTTAGGCCGGAATAGCCAACGCGACCGATTGTGCCACTTCGCGCCGTTCGGGCTGGAAAACAGCAACATCGACACCGGCAGGTGTGATCGTCACAGCGCTGCCGTTCGGGATCTCGGCCCAGCTGTCGATGTCGTCGTTCAGCGGCTCAGACACAAGGCAATAGCCCTTGCCGGCGCCGAGCGGAGCGGCATAGAGCGTCGGCGCCTTGCGATCCGTGGCATAGCGGATGGCATAGAGCGACTTGCCATCGGAAAAGGCGGCGGTGAAGCGAACAAGAGCCGTACCGGTGATGTGCTCGGCGAGGCCTTCGACGAAGCTGATCGTATCGGCCATAGCCGACATCGGTGTCTGGCAAAGGCCGAACTGCAGCGCCAGCAGAAACATCAGCTCGGAATCCGTCGTACCGGAGCGGGCATTGAAAAGCTCGTCGTCGAGCATGGCTTCCATCGGACGACGCAAACGCTCGAAGTCGTTGATCTGGCCGTTGTGCATGAAGGACCAGTTGTCCCACACGAACGGATGACAGTTGTCGCGCCGCGTGCCGCCGCCGGTTGAGGCGCGAACATGGGCCAGAAACAATGGAGAGCGGATCTGCCGCGCCATGCTCTTCAGATTGCAGTCGGACCAGGCTGGAAGAATGTCGCGATATCGGCCGGGTTCAGGCCTGTCGCCATACCAGGCTATGCCAAAACCATCGCCATTTGTCGCTGTCTTGGCGCGGGTAGCGCAGTGCGATTGCTCGATTAGAGAGTGGGCCGGTGACGAGACGAGCTCCTCCAGATAGAGGGGGTCTCCACAATAGGCTGCCCAGCGACACATGCTTTTTGCTCCGATTCTCGCCTGTATTTACTCCGGCGGAAGAAAGTCGAAATCAAGGACGATTGTTGAGCGGAATGGATAACAAAACCTTAATGATTCCGCAGCTTGCCGTTGAGCATGACATATTTTTGACGCAAGTCAGATCACGATTTTGCAACGCAGCAATTTCTTTTTGTGAACGGTGCGTTCTTGAGCCCAAGCTCGCGGCATCGGTGGGTTGGTTGTATGACAGCATGGTCAACCAAATGAGGAGCCTGCGATGTCCATCCGTCCCGTCAAGTATGAAAGCGTGGCCACGCCGACCATGGAAGGCGCGGGTGTCAAGCTGCACCGCGTCTTCGGCTTCGGAGATCCTTCGCTCACCGACCCGTTCCTGATGATGGACGACTTCCGCAACGATGTGCCGAGCGATTACATCAGGGGCTTTCCCTGGCATCCGCATCGCGGCATCGAGACGATCACCTACGTGCTGGCGGGCACGGTGGAGCACGGTGACAGCCTCGGAAATCGCGGCGACCTCAATGCCGGCGACATCCAGTGGATGACGGCCGGTAGCGGCATCATGCATCAGGAAATGCCGAAGGGCGACTTTGCCGGGCGCATGCACGGTTTCCAGCTCTGGGCGAACCTGCCGTCGGTGTTGAAAATGACCGCGCCGCGTTATCAGGACGTCAAATCGACGGACATTCCCCTCGTGATCGACAATGACGGCACGGCTGTCCGGATCATCTGCGGAAACTTCTGGGGCAAGGCCGGACCGGTCGATGGCGTTGCAGCCGAGCCGATCTATCTTGATGTCTCCGTCCCGCCCGGCGTCAGGAAACGTCTGCCGGTGGACACCTATCGCAACGCATTTGCCTATATTTTTGCCGGTTCGGGCACCTTCAGGGATGCCTCCAGGCCGTTTGGCGTCCGCATTGAAAAGGAAGTCGACGGCGAAGAACTGAACATTCGCGACATGTCCGGCAATAGAACGCTGGTGGTGTTCGACAGCGGCGATGAAGTTACCGTGCAGGCAGGTGACGAGGGCATCCGCTTCCTGCTGGTTTCCGGCAAACCAATACAGGAACCCGTCGCCTGGCATGGGCCGATCGTCATGAACAGCCGTGAGGAAATCATGCAGGCGATGAAGGAACTGCAAAACGGCACGTTCATCAAGGCCGCGCACTGAAACGACCTACAGGCTTGACGGCCGGCCGTACGCATATTAGTCATAAAGTCATCCGATGACTTTATGACTGGTGCGATCATGCAACCTCTCCCCCGAAGCAACCTCGCCGAGACCGCGGCCAACATCATACGCGGTGAAATCCGGGCCAATCGTTGGTCTGTGGGCGAAAAGCTGCCAAACGAGGCCGCGCTTTCGGCGATGCTGTCGGTCAGCCGCGGTACGATCCGCGAGGCGGTGCGCGTTCTGGTCTCCCAGGGATACCTCGAAACGCGGCAGGGATCCGGCACTTACCTGCGCTCGGCCGTCGACAGGACCGATAGTCTCGACATGGCACGGCGCGCGAGCCTGCGCGACCGGTTCGAGGCGCGATGCGCGCTGGATGTCGAAGGTGCGCGGCTGGCAGCACTCCGGCATACGCCGGCAGTCATTGCCAAGCTGCGCGAATTGCTGGCTTTGCGCGGCACCCATCAGGGAAGAGGCGATACCGGATTTATCGCCCGTGACCTCGCCTTTCACCAGGCTGTCATCGCCGCCTCCGGCAATGATGCGATGATCGACATCTATGCCTTCTTCTCGGCCTCGATCCAGCAGACCATCGAGGCCAGCATAGGCGACGACGTGCCGGAACCCGATCATCTGGCCCATGCAGCGATTGTCGACGCCATCGAGACAGGCGACCCCGACAAGGCCGATGCGGCGGTGCGGAGTTTCATGGCACCCGTCATTGCCGCTCTCGATCGGAGCCTGTTCGCGTGACCGTCTCCCTCTCACGTGACACGCTGGCCGCCGAAACTGCAATGCTGGTTGACGCCGAAATCGACGATGCTCCGCAGCCGGCCGCAAGCGCCAAGGGCTCGCGTCTGGTGCTTGGCATCAGCCTGGTACTGATCGCCTTCAATCTGCGCGGGCTGTTTTCGAGCGCGTCGGCGCTGCTGCCGGAGATCCGCAGTACATTCGACCTGTCGGCAACAGGCGCCAGCCTGCTGACCACCGTGCCGGTCCTCTGCCTCGGCCTGTTTTCCCCGTTGGCGCCGAGACTGGCGCAACGCATGGGCGCCGAACGGGCGCTGCTCGCTATCCTTTTCCTGCTGACGCTCGGCATTGCCCTTCGCGGACTGGGCTCGATCCCGCTCATGTTTATCGGCACGGGGCTGGCCGGTGCCTGCATCGCCGTTGGCAACGTTCTCCTGCCGGGCCTTGTCAAGCGCGACTTCGCGGACAAGGCGGCGCTGATGACCGGCCTTTATACCATGGCGCTCTGCGCCAGTGCAGCCTGTGGCGCAGGCCTCAGCCTACCGGCCGAACGCCTTTTCGGCGGATCCACAGGCGCTGCTCTTGCCGTCTGGGCCGTGCCGGCGCTGGCGACCGCTCTGCTGTGGTTGCCGCAGGCGATCTCGACGAAGAGCCGGGCGCGCAAGACGGCGTTTCGCGTCGAGGGGCTCTGGCGCGATCCGCTAGCGTGGCAGGTGACGTTGTTCATGGGTCTGCAGTCGGCGCTGGCCTACAGCGTATTCGGCTGGCTGGCCCCCATCCTGCGGGAACGCGGCCTGGATGGCATCACTGCCGGGGGTATCGTTTCGGCATCGGTCATGGTGCAAGCTGCTTCATGCCTTTTCATGCCGCATCTGGCTGTACGCGGCAAAGACCAGCGGATCATCAACGTTGCACTTTGCCTTTTTGCGGTCGGCGGATTGCTCGGGCTCTTGTTCGCGCCGCTGTCGACCGTCTGGCTCTGGGCTGTGCTGCAGGGTATCGGTCAGGGCGGACTGATTGCGGTTGCCATGACGGTTATCGTTCTTCGATCGCCGGATGCCCACATCGCCGCCCATCTCTCCGGCATGGCGCAATGCGTCGGCTATCTGCTCGCCGCTATCGGGCCTCTGATCGTCGGCCTGATCCGCAGCTGGACCGGAAGTTTCGGCCCCTGCGCTATCCTGTTCGTGGCTATCGGGCTCATCGCGGCCGTCAACGGCTGGGGTGCCGGCAGGTCGAAATATGTGCGATCGAAGAGCGTGCCGCTGGCTACGTGATAGTCACCTTTCAGATCCCGGAGCGCGCGCTCATCGATGGACACTGTGGCGCTCCGGCGGTTAAGTGCTATGCTGTACGAGCCATCAACACGATGCTGCAGCGCAACAAAAGAATGGTCGTTCACCACAATTCGGCCTTGCCTTGAGGCGAACGCGCCATAAATAGGTAGCCATGTCTGAGCAAATACAACCCGCAACCGAAGCGACCGTTGCGGCGGTGATGGAAAGCACAGCCCTTTCGGCTTTGGCAGCCCATCCCTCCGAATGGGCGCTTTTTCTCGATATCGACGGCACGCTTGTCGATCTGGCGGAGACGCCGAGCTCGATCACCGTCCCCTCCTCCCTCCCTTACGATCTCGATGCGCTGTCGAAAAAACTTGGCGGCGCGCTGGCACTGGTAACCGGCAGATCGCTGTCGTTCGTCGATCCGCTGTTCTATCCATTCCAGTTCCCCGTTGCCGGCCTCCACGGAGCGGAGCGGCGCGACGCTGCCGGCAATGTCCAGCGGGTCACCGTCACCCCGGCCTTTACCGAAATGAAGCGCTGCATGACCGAAGAGGCAAGCCAGTGGCCCGGCGTCCTCGTCGAGGACAAGGGTGCTGCGGTGGCTGCACACTACCGGCTTGCGCCGGAATGCCAGCATCTGGTTGAAGCCATGATGGAGCGCTACTTCCGGGAAGCCGGGCCTGAGTGGTCGCTGCAGCGCGGCAAGATGGTCGTTGAAATCCGCCCGGCGCGCGCCGGCAAGGGCGATGCCGTCACCGCGTTCCTGAGCGAGGCGCCTTTCAAGGGAAGGCGCGCCTTTGCGGCCGGCGACGATTTTACCGACGAGGCAATGTTTCGCACCGTCAATCGCATCGGCGGGCAATCGCTGTTCATCGGCCTCGACAGCGTCGAGACCCAGGCACGCAACCGCGTCGCCTCTCCGGCCATTCTTCGCCAGATTCTGGCACAGCTTGCGTCCTGACCACACAATACCCGACCGAACTTCTGAAGGGATTTTCCCATGGGCCGTCTTATCATTGTCTCCAACCGTGTTCCCGTGCCCGAAAAGGGCGGCGCCGCACCGGCAGGCGGCCTCGCGGTTGCCCTGAAGATTGCGCTCGAAGCACAGGGTGGCGTTTGGATGGGCTGGTCCGGCAATTCCAGCGGCGATGCCGAGCCAGGCCCTCTGACCATGAACGAGCAGGGCAAAATCACCTACGCGCTTACAGATCTCACTGATACCGACGTCGAGGAATATTATCACGGCTTTGCCAATCGTGTTCTTTGGCCGATCTGCCATTATCGGCTCGATCTGGCCGAATACGGACGCAAGGAGATGGCCGGGTATTTCCGCGTCAACCGCTTCTTTGCGCATCGGCTGGCGCCGCTGATCCAGCCGGACGACATCATCTGGGTCCACGATTACCATCTTATCCCGCTGGCTGCAGAGCTGCGCCAGATGGGGTTCAAGAATAAGATCGGCTTCTTCCTGCACATCCCATGGCCGCCGGCCGATGTGATTTTCACCATGCCGGTGCATGAGGAAATCATGCGCGGGCTCTCTCACTACGATCTTGTCGGCTTCCAGACCGACCATGACCTCGAGAACTTCGCCGGCTGCCTGCGTCGGGAAGGCATTGGCGACGAACTCGGCAAAGGCCTGTTCAGCGCACACGGACGGACATTCAAGGGCGGATATTACTCGATCGGCATCGAGACTGCGGCCTTTGCCGAATTCGCGACCAAGGCGGCAACCAACGTCATGGTTCGCAAGGCGCGGCAAAGCGTCGAGGGCCGCGACCTCATCATCGGCGTTGACCGGCTGGACTACTCGAAGGGCATTACCCAGCGTATCGACGCATTCGAACGCTTCATCACCGCCGACGCCGCTCATCAGGGCAAGGTCACCTATCTGCAGATCACCCCGAAATCGCGCTCGGAAGTGCCTGAATACGAGCAGATGCAGCGCATGGTCGCCGAGCAGGCTGGCCGGGTAAACGGTGCCATCAGCACGGTGGACTGGGTGCCGATCCGCTACATCAACCGTTCGATCCCGCGCACAGTGCTAGCCGGCCTCTATCGGCTTGCAAAGATCGGCCTCGTGACGCCGCTGCGCGACGGGATGAACCTCGTTGCCAAGGAATACGTCGCCGCGCAGGACCCTGAAAATCCCGGTGTTCTGGTGTTGTCCCGCTTTGCCGGAGCCGCGCGGGAACTCTACGGTGCAATCATCGTCAACCCCTACGACGTCGAGGCGACAGCCAATGCCATAGCGAGGGCCCTGGAGATGCCGCTCGAGGAACGTCGCCAGCGCTGGAAAGGCATGATGACGCATCTGCTCGAGCACGACGTCGTGCGCTGGTGCGACGATTTCCTGAAGGATCTTACCGAGCAAGACGAAGCCGCCTGAGTTCGGCAGCGCGAGAGCGCCGGCGGGCAGAGGCATGCATCATCGGATCGTCGCGTGCACCAACTCGCCGGCAATCGTCAGCGAGACCGGCGCTCCCGGCGTGGATAGTCTTGACGTGTCGACGAAGGATGCCTTTGCCGTTACGGCGTAGGCAAGCTGCGGTACCGCTGAGAAGTCGAGATCGGCCTCTAGCATGCGGGCATTGACGGTAACAGCTTCCGCCCTGCCGGGCGAATGAAGGACGATCCCCAGTCGTAACGCATCGCTGTTCACGGAAATCGTTTCTACGTGGCCGGACAGGGCGACGTCTGCGGCCTTCGATTCTATCGTCACCTCCGAGAACTGCCCGGTAAGTCGGACTCGCAATGCCTGCTGATGGATCGCGACTGCCGCATCCTTTTTGACATTCAGATTAATGTCGTAGCTGCAATCGGACACTCCGAACCAGGTGGATGGGCCTACATCGATGTGCAACAGCGTTCCCTCGATCCACATTCGGCTGGAAGAACTGCAGTCATCGTAGGACCAGATCGAATTCCATCGCGCAAACCAGCCCGAGCGATGGCGCATGAGAGTTGCCTGATAGGGTCGATCCGGCGCGGTGGTGATGTCGATGGAACTGGCCTCGCCGCCAATGGCCACGGCCGTGATACCGGAAATATCCAACGGCAGACCCTGCGGCTGGCTCGCATTGCAGACGGTCGCCGCTGCGAAAAGCGCGATGCCTGTCAAAAGAATTCGTTTCATGATGTGCTCCTGTCCCGTCATCGGGCTGAGCGCAAATTCGCGAAAATCACTGTCCGTCGCGACCTCGAACGCGATGCGGGTCGACCTCGATCGCCATCCGGGGCATTCTGACGTTTTGATCCAGTTTCAGCAGCCAGAACAACGCACCATGATTTTTATCCCGTTGCCCTTTGTCGAGACGCTCTTTCTCCTCACACTGCTGCTGCAGATGCATAGGCGGAGCGACGACGGCCTGCGCGACCAGCCCCTGTTTGCATTGCTGATCGGAGCCTACGCAATGCAATCGGTGCTGATCGGCCTGCGCTGGGGATACGGGATTTCCGCGGTGCTGCCGTTCCAGGCCGTGCTGGCCACCGTGATCGCGACCCTGGCTTTCTTGAGTTTCTACGATCTGGCGAGCGAAGGATCGATCTTTCGAACATGGACGACGTGGCGACATTGCCTGCCGACAGCCACAGTTGTCCTGCTGCGGATCGTATGGCCGGAGCCGGTGGGCCTCGTCATTATCCTCGTTTTTCTCGGCTATGGCGCTGCGCTGACATGGCTGTGCCTGACGGGGCCGGACGGTCTCGTCTCCTCCCGCCTAGACGGCGCGCTCAGGTCCTATCGCTCCCTGCAGCTCACCGCAGCAGCCGTGCTCATGTCCGCGGTTGCCGACATCGCCATCAGCCTTGATTTCTCCTGGAGCGATGGCAGCCATGCCGGCGAAGTGGTGGCGGTGGGAAATGTGCTTGCATTGCTGGCGCTCGGCGCCGCAGCATCGGTTGCAAGCTCCGGCGCCACAGTGCACGACCGCGGCGAAACCGAACCGACGGCCGCCATAGCCGGGTCAGCGCCGGAAGACGTTGCGGCAACCGCTGCCGCTGTCGACGCCCTGATGCGGACGAAGGCGCTCTACAGGGATACGGAACTCAATCTCGGGCGGCTGGCGCGGAAGCTGAATTGCCCTGCCCGCAGCGTCTCGATAGCGATCAACCGCGTGCACGGCGCCAGCGTGTCGCAATATGTCAACAACTTCCGCATCGCTGAGGCGTGCCGGTTGCTGTCAGAAACCGACGCGCCGGTGACATCCATCATGTTCGATGCCGGATTTCTCAGCAAATCGAACTTCAACCGCGAATTCCTGCGCATCACAGGAACCAGCCCGACGCTCTGGCGATCGAAAAATCACGCCGCCTTGATGGCGTGATATTCCTTGATGGCGACCATCTTGATGGCCGGATAGCGTTCGGATTCGTATCGCAACGAGAAACCGTCCTGTGCGAGGAAGACGGGGTCGCCGTCGAGATCGCGGGCGATGTCGCCACGCTTGGCGGTGACGAACTTGTCCATGTCGGCGGGTGCATCGGCAGACACCCAGCGACATACTGAAAAGCGCGACATTTCGAAGGAGACCGGCAGGCCATATTCCCCCTGCAGCCGCTCCTTCAGGACGTCGAGCTGCAGCGCGCCGACGACGCCGACGATAGCCGGCGAACCATCTTCCGGGGAAAACAGCTGCACAACGCCTTCTTCGGCCATCTGCTGCAGCGCTTCCTTCAGCTTCTTGGCCTTCATCGCATCCTCGAGACGGACGCGTCGCAGGATTTCCGGGGCGAAATTCGGCACGCCCTGGAACACCAGATCCTCGCCTTCTGTCAGCGTATCGCCAATGCGCAGGGTGCCGTGGTTCGGAATGCCGACGACGTCGCCAGCAAAGGCGGTGTCGGCGATGTGGCGCTGCGAGGCGAAGAAGAACTGCGGCGCGGACAGGCTCATCTGCTTTCCGGTGCGCGACAGGCGCGCCTTCATGCCACGCGCAAGCGTACCCGAGCAGACGCGCACGAAGGCAATACGGTCGCGATGGTTCGGGTCCATGTTCGCCTGGATCTTGAAGACAAAGGCGGTCATCTTCGGATCGGTGGCATGCACCGTCTTGATATCGGCGACCTGGTCGCGCGGCGGCGGCGCCATCTCGGCCAAGGCATTGATCAGGTCTCGCACACCGTAATTGCGCAGCGCCGAGCCGAAGAATACCGGTGTCAGGTGACCTTCGAGAAAGGCCTCGCGCTCGAACGGCCGACAGGCATCACGCGCGAGATCCAGTTCGTCGATGAATGCCTGGCGCTCGTTTTCCGGCAGCCGCTCGGCCACCGCCTGCGGGCCGTTGACGGGCGTGGTATCGGCCTCCTTGTCGTTGCCGCGAACCTCGTTCTTGGCAAGGTGATAGGAGCCGCAGAAGCTCTTGGCGCGGCCGATGGGCCAGGTGATTGGAGCGGTATCGAGCGCCAGCTTCACCTCGATCTCGTCGAGAATCTCGAAGATATCGCGGCTTTCGCGGTCCATCTTGTTGACGAAGGTGATGATGGGGATGTCGCGAAGACGGCAGACCTCGAACAGCTTCAGGGTTCTGGGCTCGATACCCTTGGCAGCATCGATGACCATGACGGCGGCATCGACGGCAGTCAGCGTGCGATAGGTGTCGTCGGCGAAGTCTTCGTGGCCCGGCGTGTCCAGCAGGTTGAAGACGACATCGTCATATTCGAAGGTCATCACCGAGGTGACGACCGAGATCCCGCGTTCGCGCTCGATCTTCATCCAGTCGGAGCGCGTCTGGATGCGATCCTTCTTCGCCTTGACCTCGCCGGCCAGCTGGATGGCGCCGCCGAACAGCAGCAGCTTTTCGGTCAGCGTCGTCTTGCCGGCGTCCGGGTGGGAGATAATAGCAAATGTGCGGCGGCGGGAGACCGCCTCGGCGAGACTTTCGGCCATGATGTCGGATCCTGTGAATTGCCGCGTATCTAGCGACTCCGTGGATAACTTGCAAATCGGATTGACCCGAACCGTCGCCGAATTGCTAATAAGGGCATGAATATTCACACAGACAACCGTCCGAGCTTATCCATCGTTCGCCTTGCCAACGGCCATGGCCTCGCGCTTCCGTCCTACGAAACATCCGGTGCCGCCGGCATGGACCTGAGGGCTGCGGTCGGCGAAGGCGAGCCGCTGGTGCTGTCGCCGGGCATGCGCGCGCTGGTGCCGACGGGCTTCGTGTTTGCTGTGCCTGATGGCTATGAGGCGCAGATCCGACCGCGCTCCGGCCTGGCGTTCAAGAACGGCGTCACCTGCCTGAATACGCCGGGAACCATCGACAGCGACTACCGCGGCGAAGTGAAGGTTCTGCTGATCAACCATGGCAACGAGGATTTCGTCGTGACGCGCGGCATGCGCATCGCGCAAATGGTGATCGCGCCGGTCACGCAGGTTCTAATCGTCGAAACAACGGATGTCGGTGAAACCACGCGGGGCGCCGGCGGCTTCGGCTCCACCGGTGTCTGATACCACGATGCCCGTCTGTTGATCGCTATTTGACCGGGCAACCGTCGGCGACATGATCGAGGCCTTCAGCCTTTGCCTCGAATGTCGCAGATGGCCCGGCCCCGCTGGTCCTGATCCGGACGACGTAGAGGCTGTCGAAATCCTTGCCCTTCCACTTCTTCGGCATAGCCGCCGGATCGCCGCCATTGTCTTTCAGCAATGCGGCAACGAGATCCTGAATCTCGTTGTGCTCCCAAGCGACAAAGACCAGTGCCGAGCGATATTTCGGCGCCGTCAGTGCTGCCTGCAGCTTGGTAATCTCGTCGTAGCCGAACGTGGTATCGACAGGCAGTCCAGCGGCGATCGCCGTTGGCTCGATCGTCGCAAGCGGCCTGACATAGCTATAGAGAATGCCGTCATCGACCTTCTGCTTCGACGGATCGGGCGCAAAGACGGCGTCCGGCCTGCCGAATTGACGGGAAAGCACGGCGGGTAACGCCAGCGACCTGTTGAGGCCCTTGCAGCTCAATTGGCCGAGCCCTGCTACAGGTTTTTCACCGTGGCGCAGGAAGACGATCGTCTCCTCTCCCGGCGGAGAGGCAGCGCTGACGGGACCGGCTGGGGTCATAGTTATCATCAGGAGCAACGGAACGAGTGCCCGCAGTTGCGGCACTGGTCGACAGAACGATAGCATTTTTGCATCCATGAGTGTTTTTCCGTGCTGCAGCGACAGGCATCCTGCCAATGGTACTGTGCTGCGTTTTACCAAAAGCCTTTGGCGGAGATTTTTATGCCAACTTCGTGGCCTTGGTTGGACAAACGCACTCTGGCCTAGTGCCATGTTTGATCCTATTCTCCCGCCAATAAATACCAAGGGAGAGTTCTATGTCCGACACCCGTAAGCCAGGCCGCGGTCGCATCTATGCGTCGATCACCGACACCATTGGCGACACGCCCATCGTTCGCCTCGACAAGCTGGCCAGGGAGAACGGCGTAAAGGCCCACCTGCTCGCCAAGCTGGAGTTCTTCAACCCGATTGCCTCGGTCAAGGACCGTATCGGCGTGGCGATGATCGAGAGCCTCGAGGCCCAGGGGAAGATCACGCCCGGCAAGACGACGCTGATCGAGCCGACCTCCGGCAACACCGGCATCGCGCTGGCCTTTGCCGCCGCCGCCAAGGGCTACAAGCTGATCCTCACCATGCCGGAGACGATGTCGGTGGAACGCCGCAAGATGCTGGCGCTGCTGGGCGCCGAACTGGTGCTGACCGAAGGCGCCAAGGGCATGAAGGGCGCCATCGCCAAGGCGACGGAACTGGCAGAAAGCATCGAGAACGCGGTCATTCCGCAGCAGTTCGAAAACCCGGCAAACCCCGAGATCCACCGCAAGACGACGGCAGAGGAGATCTGGAACGACACCGAGGGCAGCATCGATATCCTGGTCGCAGGCATCGGCACAGGCGGTACGATCACCGGTGTCGGCCAAGTGCTGAAATCCAAGAAGTCCAGCCTCAAGGTTATCGCCGTCGAGCCGGCGGAATCGCCGGTGCTGTCCGGCGGCGCTCCCGGCCCGCACAAGATCCAGGGGATCGGCGCCGGCTTCGCGCCAGCCATTCTCGACACCGAAATCTATGACGAGATCATCACCGTCGCCAGCGCGGAAGCCCTCGAGACCGCCCGGCACGTCGCCCGCCTCGAAGGCGTGCCGGTCGGCATCTCCTCCGGTGCTGCGCTGTTTGCGGCCATCGAGATCGGTAAACGCGAAGAGAATGCCGGCAAGACGATCGTCGTGATCATTCCGTCCTTTGCCGAGCGCTACCTGTCGACAGCGCTGTTCGAAGGCCTCGGCGGCTAACTTTCTTCACTTTTCAAAGAACAGAAGGGCGGAGGCGCCCTTCTCAGTATCTGCGGCTCAGGCGACGGCTGACAGGCGGGTGCCGGCTATGCGGTAGGAAATCGCTTCGGCCAGATGGATCCGGCCGACAGTCTGCTTACCGTCGAGATCGGCGAGCGTGCGCGCCACTTTCAGGACGCGATGGTAGCCTCGGGCGGAGAACTTCAGCTTCTCGGCGGCGTCGCGCAGCAATTGAAGGCCACCGGCATCGGGCTCGGCCAGAACCTCGATCATCGATGTCGAGCAGCGCGCATTGGTCGACACGCCGCGCATGCCGGCTTGCGAGAACCGCTCCTGCTGCCATTCCCGCGCCCTTGCGACACGTCTGGCGATATCGGCACTCTTCTCGGCCGGCATCGGCCGGATAAGGTCGGCGGCGGATACGGCCGGCACATCGATACGGATGTCGATGCGATCCATCAGCGGTCCGGAAATTCTGTTCTGATAGTCTGTCATGCACCGCGGTCCCCGGGCGCAGCTGTGGCCGGGTTCGCCGGCCATGCCGCAGCGGCAAGGGTTCATCGCGGCTATCAGCTGGATCACAGCCGGGTAGCAGACGCGGTGATTGGCGCGAGCTATGATGCATTCTCCGGTTTCCAGCGGCTGGCGCAGCGCATCGAGTGCCTGCGGCGAAAACTCCGGAAACTCGTCAAGGAAGAGGATGCCGTGGTGGGCGAGCGAAGCCTCCCCGGGCCGGGCGCGTATCCCGCCACCGACCATCGCCGCCATGGTGGCCGAGTGATGCGGGGTCCGGAATGGCCGGCGGTCGGAGAGCTTGCCACCCGACAGTTGCCCGGCAATGGAATGGATCATCGAGACTTCCAGCAATTCGGCAGCCGACAGCGGCGGCAGGATCGATGGCAAACGGGCAGCCAGCATCGATTTTCCCGACCCTGGAGGGCCGACCATCAACATGGTGTTGACAAGAGACCTCTCTTTAGGCATTCGATCGATATGCCTCAGTCCCAAAAAGTCAAAGCCTATTCATATATCCGCTTTTCTACCCCCGATCAGATGAAAGGGGATAGCTTCCGACGTCAGTACACGATGGCGCAAACGTACGCCGCCAAGCATGGCCTGTGGCTAGATGAAAGCCTATCGCTAACGGACTTAGGTATTTCGGCCTTTCGTGGTCAGAACGCAAAGACCGGCGCACTTAACTTTTTCCTCGAACACGTGAGGTCCGGTGATGTCCCTGCAGGATCGCTGTTGCTGATTGAAGCGCTGGATCGTCTGTCTCGCCAAAGCCCTTTGGATGCTCTGGATACTCTTCGCGCCATCATGCGAGAAGGCATCACTGTTGTTACATTGGACAACGAGCGGGCGTACACTACTGAAAACATCAACAACGACTTCACGAACCTCATCGTAACGCTGATGCTATTCTCTCGCGCAAACGAGGAAAGCGCCACCAAATCCAGACGGCTGAAGACTGCTTGGGAAGGCAAGCGCCTTACGGCAGCGACGAGACCGCTCACTGCAATTTGCCCCGGTTGGATGGTGCTGAGCGCAGACAGGCAGCGATACGAAGTTATCCCAGACAGGGGGGAGGTGATCCGTAGTATCTTTGCAATGTGTCTGGCGGGCATGGGACAACACTCCATTGCGGCGAGGCTGAATAGCTCGGGTACTGCCACGTTCAAGGGCTCGGAGATGTGGCAGCGATCTTACGTCAAGAAAATCTTGGAGAACCCCGCTGTGATTGGGACGTACATTCCTCACAAGTTGGATGTTGTTGATGGGCGCAAGACCAGAGTGCCACTAGAGCCACTAGAGAATTACTATCCAGCGGTAGTGAGCCCTGAGGACTTCGATAAGGTGGCGGCTATGTCCAGCAAACGTGGCCTCACGTTGACCGGCGTAGCCCCATCGCAAACATCAGGTCCGGCAAACATCCTAGCTGGCCTCGCGAAGTGCCCGACGTGCGGGGCGACAATGACCCGAGTGAACAAGGGCCGTAAGGGGGGAAAACCGCACTTGGTCTGTACTAAGGCAAAGGCAGGGGCGGGTTGCGATTACAGACAGGTCAAGCTGGAATGGATAGAACGTGCCGTCTTATCGCTTGGCACCTACCTCCATGATCTGACCCCCTCCCCTGACGCCGAATACGAGGACAAGTATCAAGCTGCGAGGGAGCAAGTGGAACTGGTTGAGGATGAGGTACAGCGGCTTGTTAGCACCCTGGCGCTTGGTGAGCCACCGAAGGCCGTCCTAAGCGCTATTGCCTCACGGGAAGCCCTCCTCGTCAAGTTACGACGGGAGGAAGCCGAGCTTGCACAACGCGCTGCGGCGCTGATCACGAACCGGATTGGAAACACTGTAGAGGAGTTCTGCAGAGCCACAGCGAATGAGACCGACCCCCCTGACCTAGCTCGGGTCAACGCTATCCTACGGCAACTCTTCAACGACGTTGTTGTCGATTACAAGACCGGCTTCCTGCGTATGCACTGGCGACATGCTGATGATGCCGAGGTGAAAGTCTTCTACACGATAGTCTAGGCTACCGGACGTCCGGACCTATGCGCCACAGGGATTACCATGCCGAGAACCATAACAACGGAGTGAAATGGCAAACATCAAACGAACCCTACTGACACCCGAAGAACTCAAAGCGCACAAGCAGGCTCTACAGAAAAAAGCCTATCGTAAGCGACAGGAGGCCGCTGGCAAGGCCCCCCGTAAGGCCCTGGCCCCGGAAGAGGAAAGAAAGGCGGCGCTGAAGGCGGCACAGCGTCGCTGGTACGAGCGACAAAAGCAGGATCAGAAATGGCTAGAGGATCGAAGCGCCTACCATCGGGCGCGATACGTGCGGCTAAACGGACCATTGAAGCCTAAATTGACTGAGGAGGAGCGTCGGCAGCGGCAGCAGGACTACCGAGAGAGCTACGTCCGTCCCGAACCTTCAGCGGCACAAAAGGCTAAATGGTCGGCCAAGAAGCAACTTAAGTGGGCAGAGTACTATGCCAGCGAGACCCCAGAACAACGAGAGCGCCGTCTAGCCGCGAAGGCCTTCTATAGGATGACCGAGGTCCAACCTAAGGTGCGCGAGATCGTTGATCAGATCAAATTCGATTTCGACAACGCTACCTCCGAAGACGCAAGACAATTCGTTGCCGACGAATGGGCGGATACCGGCCTCAGTTGCTGGTTGACCGCAAAGGCCCTCTGGTATCAGGCCGTTTCTAAGGTCATGGAGCAGTACGGATACGGTGACTGAGGAAACGTTCTTTACCGAGGCCAATCATCTCGATTTCAAGTTGGATTTGGCCTTCGTATGGTGTCAACAGTGGCTCCTTTGTAATGCAATCGTGGGGGAGGGAATAAATGTTTCTATCGATATTGATGGCCTACACAGTAATAGGCACCTTCGGGTTCGTTTTTTTGCTAGCCCTACAGATCAATATGAGCGGACTTGTTTGGTTGTACCAAACACCCTCGGGGCTGATAGTCGTGGGAATGACAGTGGTATTGGCCTACTTGGCACTGCTGTTCTGGGCACAGCTACAGAAGCTGAGCTTTCGAACTGGTGAGCAATTACAGAGGGACATCCGTATCCATCCGAGGTGAACCGCAGGATTTTTGCTTTTGCTCGTGGTAAATTGGCGGGATGGAGATCGACGAAGGCAAAATCGACGATGCTGTGCTGGCGCTGCTATGGCTGACGCTTCACAACGAGCGTTGCGCCTGGAAGGGTTTTGACTGGGCTACGACGGATCGGTTGCATCAGAAAGGCTTGATTGGCGATCCGGTGAACAAGTCGAAGTCGCTGGTGCTGACGGATGAGGGTCTACGCCGATCGGAAGAGCTTTTCCGGCAGTTATTTACGCAGCAACCGCAATCTCCGCCGCCTTGATCCTCTTCCATTCCCATGGCAACAATTCGTGCAGGTGGGAGACGGGCAGATCGGCGATGCGAGCCAGCACGTCCGCCAGCCAGGCCTTCGGATCGATATCGTTGAGACGGGCCGTGGTGATAAGGGTCAGCATGATGGCAGCCCGGTCTGCGCCGCGATCGGACCCGGCGAAGTTCCAGTTTTTCCTTCCGCAAGCCACGCCGCGCAGAGCTCTTTCCGCCGCGTTGTTCGTCATGCAGATCCTGCCGTCATCGGCGTATCTGGCAAAGTCCTGCCAGCGCGACAGCATGTAGTTGATCGGCTCAAGCACCGGTGAGGATCGCGACAAACCTTCGCGCTCCTGCCGCAACCAGGTCTCCAGCTCTTCGAGCAGCGGTTTGCTCATTTCCTGGCGCACGGCAAGTCGCTCACCGGCGCTCTGGCCGTTAATGTCGCGCTCGATGTCAAACAGCGCATCGATACGCTTGACCGCCTCCAACGCCGTCGCAGAGACAGGCTTTGCCCCTTTGCCCCGCCGGGCACTTCGCGAGACATCTGCCAACTCGAAGAACTTTCGGCGCGCGTGGGCAAAACAGAAGGCCGGCGTCACCGGGATCTGTTTCTTGGTCCGATCGAAGAGCGGATTGAAGCCATTGTAGCAATCAGCCTGCAGGATACCGGTGAACTCGGCCAGGTGTCGTTGCGGATGCTCACCCCGCCTATCACTGGAGGCGTAGAAGACGGCCGCCGGCGGTGATAGCCCACCAAACGGCCTGTCGTCGCAAACGTAGGTCCATATGCGCCCCGTCGTGCACTGGCCCTTGGCGAGGATCGGGATGGTGGTGTCGTCGCCGTGCAACCGCTCGGCCGCAAACACATGGGTCTCAATGAGATCGAACAGCGGTGTGACGGCGGCGCTGACGTAGCCAACCTGGTCGGCAAGCGTCTGGGTGGACAGATCGATCCCTTCACTGCGAAAGCGACGGCTCTGGCGGTTGAGCGGCTGATGCTCAGAGAATTTGTCGAAGACGATGGTGGCGAGTAGCTTGGGGCCGAGAAAGCCACGTGGCGTTGCATGGAAGGGTGCGGGCGATTGGCTGATGCAGCCGCAGTCCCGGCACGTGAACTTCTCCCGCACGGTCTCGATGACCTTGAAGCGGCGCGGGATCTCCTCCAGCGTCTCGGTGGTGTCCTCACCGAGCTTCGACAGGCGTTCGCTGCCGCAGTGATCGCAGGCACTGGGCGCGTCGATGACGACGCGCTCGCGCTCGATAGTCTCTGGCCAAGGCTTGCGCACTGGCCGCTTGCGGGTGAAGGCACGCACGACTTGGGTTCTGGCCGCCGCCGCTTCTGAAGCGAGCTCGTCCTCGGTGGCATCGGCAACCAGCTCCTCGAGCTGCAATTCCATCTGGTCGATCAGCCGCTGGGTGCGCTCCCGGCTTGGACCATGTTTGTCGCGTTCCAGCTTGGCGATCAGCAATTGCAGATGGGCGTTGAGCGCCTCGATGCTGGAAAGTTTTGCCTTGGCGCTGGTGGCTTCCGCCTCGGCCCGCAACCGTGACTCGCGTTCTATCAGCAGCGCGGCGTGGGCGCTGGCAAGATCGTCAGGAAAGGAAAGCGGTGGTAACGACATGCCAGAATAAGAGCATATTTCTTCAACAAATTCAATGATGAAGAAACTCAAACGCGTGTTGGACGCCAAGTTTCCTGAGGAGCTCGCCAGTCAATTCCAGAGAGCAAATAGGAAAGCTGCGCCGGTGTGATCGCCACCGCGCCACCCTGCACATTCGGCCAGATAAACCGGCCGCGTTCTAATTTTTTCGTGAACAGCCATGCGCCCTGGCCATCATGCCAGATCAACTTTATCAGGTCACCGCGGCGGCCCCTGAAGCAGAACAAATGACCGCCCAGCGGATCATGCTTTAAAACTTCCTGCACCCGAAGGGCCAAGGATGGAAAGCCACACCGCATGTCGGTATGTCCGGTCGACAGCCACACCTTGATCTCCGCCCCCATCGGAAACGGATTCATCGCAATGTCTCCAAACCACGCATGATCCGTAGCAAAACGTCCACATCGATATCCTGGCCCATGATCACACGCCGGCCGTTCGCACTCACCACCTCTATGCGACCCCGGTCGGTGATGGGAGACGGCACCGCGACAGTTTCCGCAGGAGGCGTGCTCGCAAAAACAGGCTCGGCAGCAACGACAATCGCCGGAACAAACTCGTTCGTCGAGCGGTGGACAAGGCGTCCTTCCCGCACGGCCCTGCGCCAGGCATTCAACTGCCAACGCGTGATCCCGTGACGCTGCGCCGTAACTGTTACCTGCCGCGGGCCAGCATAACTCTCAGCCACGATCGCCAGCTTCGCTTCATCCGTGAAACGCCGCCGACGCCCGCTATCGACAATCTCCATCCGGCTGAAACGCCCCGAGTGATCGCTTGTGATGTCCATGAAAGCACCGTCTATATTGCCGTCTATATAGACAGAGCATCCACACGATCACTCAAATCCGCAATGCGGTTCAGCTCGGATGCGTACGGACATCCAGAGGCAGACGAAAGAGCTTCTGGACGAACACTTTCACACCCTGACCAACCAACTTGAAAAGACTGGCTATAGAATTAACGACGTCGAAAGCGCCGTGTGGAAGCTGAAGGACCATCTACCGACGCGCTAGGTCATCACTTGCGGTTGCGGGCGGGGAGCTTGAACAAGTCGCCCCCCGGACACCGAGAATGGCCACCACCCCGCCCAAGAAGCCCGGACCGCTTTCCTCAGGTTGCGGCGGCTCTACCACCACAGGGGCCCGAGGCGGGACGATTGTTGCGCTGGTGGAAACCGGCTATTTTCATGGTGAAAATCTCTCAGGCGGCATAATGATAGTGGATCACGCGCCAAACCCCCGGTGCCCCCCGTCGAAACCACTAGGGGCATGTGGAAACTTCCAGTGTTTAGGTTCAAACGATCCTACATTTCTCCAATTACAGGGAGGTCAGGCAGTGCGTTTGACGCATTGGAGGGGATGTCAACAATCACAGGCGGCGGCTGCTTCTGGCCACCGGAAGTCAAAACAATCACGCCGGTCTTACGTTGGATGTTGAAGGGGCGGGGTTGGTTCTGATGCTTGCCCCAACGCGCCAAGGTATCGAGAGCATCAGAGGTCAGGAACAGCTGCCTGCGGCGGGCATCTTCCAGTACCGCGCTGACCTGTTTCCGCGCTGCTGGTAGGTTCTCATGGAAAGTTCTTCGTTCCGCTTCACTCAGCTCTGTAAGATCGCCCACATCTTGTAAACGTTTGGCTATGGTAGTCAGCCCTGACCGGAGCGCCAACAACTTCTTCCCAGCAGATATCTGCCCCGAGTGGTCAATCATTGCATGCCCGCTGATTGTAGCGAAAGTGACAATAGTTGTTTCGCGTTTTGACCCATAGGTCCCATCGGACTTCTGGATGGAAACCTGCCTGCTTTCTTCAGTGGTGAGTACCCCTCCCCTTACAGTCCTAGACCAGAACAGAGCCAAGTCATTCTCAAGGGCTTGGTGGAGGTTCGTCTTGAGCGCATCGAGAGCGCTCGCGATAGGGGACAGGCTATCAATCACCGCAATGAGATTTTCGATGTGTGGAGCGTGCAGTTTGATAGTAGCAAGCTGCTCCCTAACCAGAAGGTTCCTTCGGAGATCAATCAACGCACTCTCGTGGCCAGTCGGATTGATTTTAGCGTAGCACACAGGTCCGATGAGGCGGATGACACTCTCATCTGGGAACCAAGCAACTTTCCCTTTCTTCTTGTATTGGCGATGAAATGGGTTGCAGCAGGGACAAGGCGCAATTTTCGCCACCCTGTCGGGAGCCGGTACATCATATTCATCACAGTATTGTGGTGGCGTCCCGCCCGGAGGAGGTTTGGTATGCGAGTGCCCTCGCCACGTATGGGGACAGCTGGTATCCCTGATGTGCTGCCTGATTTCTTCAAGTACGTCCTGCCCGGGATATTCGGGGAAGATCGCAATGTTGCTTAAGTTCGCAATCGGCACTTCAATCCGTTCGTTCAAACAACATCCTCCGGTGGTGGCTGGAAGATATGTTCTCGCCCCATCCAAATCAAGGTTTGGGGGGCGCGACACTACAGCTGTGAGAGGGTTACCCCGCTAAGTCCCAAGAAACTCGATCTTGGCGGCTAGATACCTATTTGAGCGTAGCGTGGCAGTACCTTCCAAGCTCTTGTAGATACATTATGCTAGCAGACGATTAGCTGCTGCCGCATAAAGCCGGTGAAGTAAGCTGTCCGCAAGGGTATAGGATAGTGGACACTCACATTCTGTGGCCTTTTTCTGTCCACTAGGGTTGACTTGACTTTGTGGACACCCTAGTTTCGTTTACATAGCCCTTATGGACAGGAAGAGTGATGACCAAGACCGTTCTTTATGCCCGTGTATCGACTACTGACCAAACCGTAGCCCACCAGCAGATCACCGCGGAGGCCAAGGGATATACCTTCGATGCTATCGTGGTGGACGAAGGCGTTTCGGGGACGCTGCCCCTGAAGGACCGTAAGGAAGGCAAGCGCTTGTTCGATATCCTTCGCCGTGGTGACACGCTGGTGGTCCGGTGGATTGACCGGCTTGGTCGTGACTACAACGACGTGAACGACAACCTCAGGGCATTCATGCGGCAAGGTATCATCGTCAAGACCATGATCAACGACATGGAGTTCGATGGATCTCGCACCGATCCCATGGGAATGGCCCTCAGAGATGCTATGATGACCTTCATGGCAGGTATGGCCCAGGCTCAGCTAGAGGCCACCAAGGATGCCCAAACGGCAGGGATAGCCCACGCACAGGCCAAGGAACCAGAGAAGTTCTTAGGCCGCAAGCCGACCTTTGATGCCAAGCAGTTGGACGAGGTCATGCGGTTAGCGGGTATGGAGACCAGCAACAGCGAGATCGCTAGGCAGACGGGTCTGGTGAGACAGACAGTCATCCGTATCCGTGCCGATCCCGCCAAGGCCGCAGAGCAGGTTGCCTCATGGAAACGAGCCGAAGATATGCGTATCGAAGGCAAGAAACGCCGGAAAGCCGCATGGTAGAATACCAAAGTGCGTCGGATAATCGCATTTTTTTGCTGCCGACAAAGACGCCGTGCTATTTGATGCGAACAAGCAGGAGAAAGCGGCTATGTCCATCACCCAATTATCTTTCGAACAGCGTGAGGGTCTTGTCGAACTACCAAGGCAACTTGCACTCGGTGAGGTGGACCGAGCCGTTAAGGCCGGACTATGGTTCGTAGTCGCCGACTTCATCGAAGCTTGCAGCTTCCGAGGCGATTACGGGGGCCATTATCTAGGAGATCAGCTGGCAGCAATTGCTAAGAGGCACTTCGTCACGGAGCAGAACGGTTACATCGACGAATTCAAGGATACGCCTAAGGATGTACTGCTATCGTGGAAATTCTATTTTCGGGAGGAGGCCACATATGGCGAAACCTTAGGTTTCACTGAGTGGCTAGTGAGGGCTGACAATGGGCGCACCAATATCGGCGAAGCTGTAGAACGCGTGCTAGTAGAGACGCGCTGTGCCTATCGATTAGTAGATGGCGATACGATTATGCCAGTTTCTAGCGAAGAAGAAGCTGCAACCTTCCGGCAGGCGCTTGGAACCTTGGAAAATGCAATGCAGCCAGGAGCACGAAAACACCTTCTAGATGCTGCGTCCCACGTATCTCAAGGCCATTTCGCGGACAGCGTGAGGGAGAGCATACACAGCGTTGAGGCTTTCGTAAGAAACCTTACCGGTCAGTCGAAGTTCGCTACCGCTGTTTCCCAGATTGCGGCTGACCGTAACCTCCACGGCTCCTTCAGGCAGGCGCTGCTCAATCTCTATGGCTATAGCTCAGACGAGCAAGGTATCCGGCACCCCCTGCTTGACAAGGGAGATAGTAACGTCACCGAGCAGGATGCTCTATTCATGCTCGGCGTCTGCTCGGCGTTTGTCACCTACCTTACCCCGGCTAAGGCATAAGCTCTTGGTGGCTTGAGATAACGAGGCTTAACGTCTGGCGTTTCCTTCCTCGTGGGAATTGGTCCACCAATAGCACTACCAAGCAGGTTTTGATCCCCGACCGCCGACACATCTCTTAATTCTGCTCCGAAATCCACACGCTAGCGCTCGTCTGTCGAACCTGCTCCTCACGGGGAAGACCGGCTTGAGCGCTGCCGTGTGCATTTCCATGCGCAGATTTAGCTGAGATGTCGGGGACGTGTTTCTCGTCATCTATGATTGAACAGCCCGAGGACAGACACCTTAAAAAAAACCGCCACGAAGAGGATCAGAGCAGGGGAATTGCTAGAGAAGAGATACCCAGAGCGGAGTTAGCGATTGAGCCATGGCTTAGAACAGGCGCAAGAGGCAGGCTCAAGGCATCGCCAAGATCATGTGCAGACCCCGCTGAGAAGGCCGTCAACTTCAGGGACAAGGCTGAGGACACCCGACGAAACGCCCACGTCGCGGAGTTGCTGAAGGGTGGCAAGAGCTGGACCGACGTGCAGACCTTGACGGGCGTTAGTCGCATGACGGTGGCTAAGGTGGCCAAGAGGATTAGGGAGGGCCTGCTATAGCAACCCAGCGGCTTCAACCCACGCCTACCTTCTGGTGGACTGAATTGGGATAGACGGGAAATGAAGCGGGTTGTATGGTTTTCGAAATTAATGCGTTCAATTGCAACAGGTGCATGAATTGAAATCAGATCGAGCTTCCTCACGAAAAGAAAACGTGAAGAAGGCCAAGTGGGCAGTGCTATGGACTGTGGTGTACATGGTATTCTGCATCCCAATTGTATACTATACAGACAGTGATTGGGTCGCTCTCTCGCTGATCATACCACTCTATTTCCCTCTGAGAGCTGTCAACAAGGCGATTGCTGGCTGAGCCTGGGATTAAGCTTCGTCTGTCATCACCCACAGCCAGCATGTCTGGCCTATTGACGAGGCTTGAGGAACGATAGCAGTCCATCAGCTACCTTCACAAAATCGTCGTTTTCCCTGAAGGCCTCAGCAGCTTCCTATCGCCTTCCGTCTATAGGTGACCAGCCATACATTTTTCGCGCCGCGCTGCAATTCCAAGCGAGCGCAAAGCAGTGGCAATCACCCCTCTCGTCTCGAAGTTTCAATCCCAAAAAAGATTATCCCATTCTGCGACAATTGTTTTTCCCAAGCTCTACTCAACCCCTTGAACCTCCTCACGCCACACCAGAACTACAATCCTACGTGTCTACCAAGTGCATGATTTCGTTGAATTTCCTTGTTGACGGGTACATATTGTGCCGTCATATGGACCCCGCCTGACAGGTCTGTGGACACACCCACGGCGCAGGGGAAGCGGACAGCGGCCCCGTACAGCGGAACCAAAGACACCAAATCTGGAACGGTCGAGGCCGTAAGCAGTGGCAAGGCGGACGGCAGTGGCCCGGACGTTGAACAGAGCGGTGTAGGGATTGGCCGGGAGGAACCCGAGCCCCCTAAGATGAACCACAGCGCCCCATAGATCACCATCATTCCACAAAAGCGGCACCTGCCGTCACCAGCGTTACGAGACCAGCATAGAGCCTACGGGCACCACACATTAGAACATAAGACTACTCAAATACGTCCTGCCCCCGTGCCTCAGGGTCCCGGTACGGAGTGGCCGTGCAGCGTGTACTGCATGAACGGGGAGCCATGCTCCTCGCCTTGACCAATCCAACATAAGAGCACCCAAATATACATGAGAACATGCAAGGCTGACGGATGCACCAAGCCGGTCGATGGCTATAGCTCCCTATGCGAACGCCACAAGAGGGCCAAGGCCCGCCATGGTCATCCCCTTCAGGTTGGCGTCAAGAAGACCGACATTAAACCCTACATTCGAGAAGTCGAGAGCTACCTGAACACCGTTTCAGCAGACACCGCCCACGACAGCATGAATGACATCTGGAACCGCACCGTCGCAGCAGCACAGGCCGACATCGCGGCGGCAAACCGGGGCGTTCCGTTCAACGTGCAGCGGCTCCAGGCATCCGGGGCAATCGTCTCGTTGTCTGAGGAGGTCGATAGCGTCACCATCGTGAAACTGGTGATGGCCATGGGCTTCTGGTACGAGGACGACAAGCGCCACTGGAAACATGACGACGGTTTCCGGTTCCAGACCGTGCGCATGCTGCTACGCCTCAACCCACGCGAGGCGGTCTACAAGTGGTCTGGCAATACCATGACCCGCAGCACCTTCAAGGAGGTCCCACCGAGGACGACTGAGGCACTCTGGTCGATTATCGATGCCACCAAACTGGTGTCCTACGGGGCGGAGATCGCCAGACGGAAGGCAAAGGCCCTTGATGCAGCCAGAAGCAAGGTCCGTGCAGAGCGGGACGCCATCCTTGGACCAGAGTTGACCGGAGGTGCAGCATGAGTGGGGCACTGGTTTCCGAGGGCGTACCGAAGCCCCCATTGAAGGGCATCACGGCAGCACAGTTGCTCCAGAGGAACTTTCCACCAAGGGAGTTTGCTATCGACCCTTGGCTGCGGACAGGTGAGAGCGCCTTGATCTGGGCCGCGACTGGAGTGGGGAAAACATGGCTTACCCTTTCCTTGGCACTAGCGATGGCCGGGGGTGGCCGTGTGTGGGAATGGGCAGCCCCTAAGCCGCGCAAGGTGTTGATCCTCGACGGCGAGATGAACGTGCAAGACCTACAAGAGCGTATCAATCACCTCATAGGCAGCGGCGCGGTTGATGGCTTGGATCGACAGGCAATGGGGGCGAACCTTCTGCTGATGCCGCGCCAATTCCAAGACCCTCGCGCTCAGTTCTACGACATTACCGACGCCGCGTCTCAGGAGCGTATTCTTGCTGAGATGGAAAACAGTGGGGCGGAGGTCATCATCATCGACAATCTCACCACCTGTGCTGACGGCCTCGCAGACGAAAACGACGCCACGGCTTTCAGGTCCATCATGGGGTTCTTGCTGATGATGAAGCAGGCGGGAAAGACCGCCATTGTCGTCCACCACGCCAACAAGTCCGGCAAGGATGCTCGTGGCTCGACGGCACTTGAGGCAACCTTCGAAGTCAAGTTGGGTCTCGAAAGGCCTCCCGTGGAAAAACCCGGGGAAGCATCGTTCATCACGCAGTTCGGCAAGTTCCGAGGCCGGGGGAACGACAGCATCAGGCCGCGAGTGTGGACCCTCAGGGAGGCCGGATGGGACGTTCAGGACGACACGGGTAGCAACGACGAGCGCGTTCTAAATGCCGTGAAGTCACTGAAGTTCGTCAATCAGCTTCAAGTGGCGAAGGCGCTCGGCATGTCTCAGGGCTCTGTGTCGAAGGCACTGAAGCGTTGCGTCATTCTTAACACGGCGAAGCAGGATGAGATCGACAGACTGTTCATCAATGCACGCTCGCTGTCTGGTGGGGCTCAGGACCCGGCGGAACAAGAGGACACCTTAGTAACCAAGGAAGCCGCCAACGACTTTTAGGGATACCTCGGGTGGCACTGCGGGGGAGGCTCTAGCCCCTCCGCTACACTCACAACCCTATTCCCTATTCCTTTCTTACTAGCTGGGAATACGGAATATCGCCTGAAATCACGATGAGCATACCCTCGAACCCCGGAAGACGCGACTAAAGGAGACCGATGCCAACAGAGCTACAACTATTGACAAAGCGAGCTGCCGACCTCCGCAAGATGATGAAGGAGGAGGCCACTAAGCAGACACCCACCAAGGCCAACCGCCGCGCCGACGTCGTCCATAACGCTGCAGACCGCCAGCTGAATGCAGCCATAGCAAGAGAAAGGACCCTCGCAGCACGCATTCTAGAAATACAGGGCCTGCTGGCTACCGGCAACTTCAGAACTATCGAGCAGCTTGCCACGGCGATGGAGAAAGCTGTGCCTCAAGTTCGGTGGGCGCTTTTCCACGGGAAGCAACGCGGAAGCATCCCCAACGATGTCAATCTCGATCAAAACGGCCCGTAGCGAGGCCACAACCATCACCATCTCCAACCCAACTTCAACGTTCTAGCCAAGGGGCCTGAGCGGACAACTCGTCGCGCCTTCGCCCCACTTCGCAATCCCAAAATCGAAAGAGATACCATGTCCAACTTTGGCAATGCATTCAGAGCCGCCCGCAATTCTGGCGCGAAGACCTTCACCTTCAACGGCAAGTCCTACACTACAAAGCTGAAGTCCGAGGTCAACAGCGCAGCCAAGACACCCAAGATGGGTCCTATGCCAACGCCCCGGCCTTCAGACCGTAAACCTTCCGTCGCCCCGAGTGCCACCTCGTCAACCACAGAAAGCAAGACTAGCAAGGCTGCGACACCAGTCCCATCGAAGGCTGGCTATGCCGGAGACGGCGTCAAGCGACCAACACCTACCGCAACCCCGGTGACGGCATCAGGCTACGCTGGTGACGGCATCAAACGGCCCGGTGCAGCACCAAAACCCGCACCCGCACAACCAGCCACCACAGAGGCTACCGACGCCGCCGACGCTGCCGACACACTGAGCGACCGACTTCAGAAGGCTAAGGCCCGTGCCGCCGCTACGCTTGCCGCAAAGGCAGCATCAGCGAAGCCTGGGTATGCTGGAGATGGTATCAAGCGCCCCACGCCTACGGCAGATGACAAGCCCGTTAAGAGGTTGGTGAGGGGCCGCAATGGCCTAGTCGTCAGATGATTTAGCACGTCGCAACTTCAACGCATTGATCACGGGCCGATGCAGCCCAAGGTGGATCGCAGACAACAACACGGTCTCTCTGAAGACTGACGATATCGAGGGTGGGGCTCAGGTGGCCCCGCCTTCACTATCTCATCTCGACAACAATCATCTCCCTCCTCCCATTTGGCGCGAAAGACAGTTGCATGAACAACGAGACGTCGGTCTTCGGCTTCAAAGGCCACGAGATAAGAACTATGATGATCGACAGTGAACCGTGGTTCATCGCAGGCGACCTATGCGCAGCGCTGGGTTTGCCTACAGGTTCCGGCTCCGGTCGTTGGCTTCTGGGACACGGGCCCATCAAAAAAAAGCCGGTGTTTCGTAAGTCTGATCCAGAGTTGTTCTCAAACTCGAAATCTCAATCAGCTACACTTATCTCGAAAGACAGCCTGTACAAAATACTTAGGCGTTCAAGCAGCCCAGAGGCAAAGCCATTACTTAACTGGATCAGTCGGGTTGTGATGCCAGTAATCAAGACTGCCCAGGTATCGATTGCCGCCGCGGAGGCTGTCAGCACCAGTAACCCGACGGATGACGAATTGATCTTGAAGGTCGTTGAAATGATGACGCGCAGGGTGGATCGACTATCCGCTGAGAAGGCGAAGGCTCAGGCAATTATCGATATACTTTTGAGTTGCGTATCGATTGCCGAGTAGCTCTGCAGTGGCTGTCACAATTTGACCGTCGGCGGGGAGGCCTGAACAAAAAAAGCGAGCTAGGCTTGAGGTACGCCGCTCTGACCCTCTGACCGCACTCCCAACTGCGCATGATATTCCCGATAGTGGGAAGCTTGCAGTAGTGCAACTAAATATTTGATTTACAACGGTATTTTCACTTGCCCTTGAACCGCGAAGCACTTAGCAGCGTGTGACCACCGCAATCATGCAGGTGTCGCACGGGGACTAGCAAATGCTCATCAAAACACGCCGCCTCGAAATTGAATTATCCTTTGGCTCTGTGTTCTTTGAGGCGAACGCCTTCGGGAGGATATGCGCCCTCCATTGGGACCGCGCTGCTGACTTGCGGTCTTTCGATTGGATGTTCGTACCCCCCACGCGGTAGAGGGCAAGACACCGCTTGGAAAACATTGGGCCGACCTATAGAAAAATGATGGGTCTTTTGTATTCACTATGAGCAAGTTATGGCCGCCGGCAGCCACCACCTCGAGAGCACGCTTGGCGCTCTCCTGCCCCTTGATCTCGGCAAGGTCGCCGAGATTGGCCGGGGCGGCGCGGATGGCAGGTTCGGGGCGCGACAGGATCTGCGTACCGCGAAAATGATTGGCGAGGGCAATGAGGCTGCGGGGCGCCAGCAGTTCGATGTCGGCGCCCGCCCACGCCGCCTCCGGGCCGCTGTCGGCAGGGCAGATCAGCCCCTTGCCCATGGCATTGGCGCTGATAGCCGCCGGCAATGCCCCGGATACCGCCGCAATCGTGCCGTCGAGATTGAGCTCGCCGATCACCATGAAGTCCGCCAGCGCATCGCCGGGAATGGCTCCCAGTGCCGCCATCAGACCGAGCGCGATGGCCAGATCGAAATGCGACCCCTCTTTTGGCAAATCCGCCGGAGCAAGGTTGACCGTCACCTTTTTCGGCGGCAGCGCCAAGCCCGAGGCATGCAGGGCCGCCTGAACGCGCTCGCGGCTCTCTGCAACCGCCTTGTCCGGCAGCCCGACAATGTTGATGCCGATCTTGCCCGGCGCGATCATCACCTGGACCTCGACCGGAATCCCTTCTATGCCCTGAAATGCAACCGTGCTGACCCGCGCTATCATGCGCAATCCCCTATGCCGCAGTCTTTTCGTAAAGACCCGCAGCGATTGCAGCAGGCTAAATGCAATCTGGCATAGAAGACGGAATGAAACAAGAACAATTAATGAACAAGCACAGCCTCCCGCTGCAGTCAGGTTGCAGCGGGTTGTGGGGGCAGAACATATTACGGCTGGCGATTGAAAGCCGGGCGTGTTTTAAGCGCGCTTGCGCTCGATGGCGTCCCAGAGGAGGCTGGCGATATCGGCACCGCCGAAACGCTTGACCTCACGAATGCCGGTCGGCGAGGTGACGTTGATCTCCGTCATGTAGTCGCCGATGACGTCGATGCCGACGAGCAGGAAGCCGCGGGCTTTCAGGGCCGGGCCGATGCGGGCGCAGATCTCTTCTTCGCGCCTGGTCAGATCGGTCGCCTCGGCGCGGCCGCCGGCATGCATGTTGGAGCGGCTGTCGTGCTCGGCAGGCACACGGTTGATGGCGCCCACCGGCTCACCGTCGACGAGGATGATGCGCTTGTCGCCCTTGCGGACATCAGGCAGATATTGCTGGGCGATGAAGGGCTCGCGGAACAACTGGCCGAACATTTCCAGCAGCGAAGACAGGTTGCGGTCGTCGCGGGTCGAGTGGAAGACGCCGGCGCCGCCGTTTCCGTAGAGCGGTTTCAAGATAATGTCGCCCATTTCTTCGCGGAAGCGCCGGATTTCATCGGCATCGCGGGTGATCAGCGTCTTCGGCATCAGATCTTCGAATTCGGTGACGAAGATTTTTTCCGGCGAATTGCGGACCCAGGCGGGATCGTTGACCACGAGGGTCTTCGGATGGATGCGCTCCAGCATGTGTGTGGAGGTGATATAACCCATGTCGAAGGGCGGATCCTGGCGCAGCAGCACCACGTCCATCGTCGAGAGATCGATGCGCTCGGGCGCGCCGAGGTCGAAATGGTCGCCCTTGATGTCGCGCAGCACCATCGGCTCCGCTGTTGCGTAGACCTTGCCGTCGCGCATGCTCATGCGCTCCGGCGTGTAGTGGAACAGCTTGTAGCCGCGCGCCTGCGCCTCGAGGCTCATGGCGAAGGTGCTGTCGCCTGCAATGTTGATGCCCGACACGTGGTCCATCTGGACCGCCACATTCCTGATCGTCACTATCGCTATTCCTTGCTCGATTTCCCGACAGATGTAAGTCGGCGGGCTTTCGAAGGCAACGGCTAATCAGGCAGCCGTCGGACCACGCATCCGTCTCAGCGTCCGCCTCATCGGCAGCTCCAGAGAAAACCTGATATGTCACAGGCGATGATGTCGTGGTCGGAAAGCGGCTTGCCGTCAGCATCGAGCGACGTCACCAGCCGGCTGCCGGATATTGCAAGACCGCGGCTGAGGAACCAGTCGAGTTTCATAGCCCGGTCGGGAAAACGGGTGATGAGGCTTGGCCGGGTGCTGGCCTGGTCGAGCGGGCCGCCATGGCGCTCGAAGCCACGGGCCGCTGCCATGGCAAACAGCGTGTCGGTCTCGAAGTTACCGCCAGTGTGGTTGCCGGTGTTCAGGTCGCCGCCGATGAGGATCGGCAGGCCAGGCGCATAGGCCTCGACGGCATCGATCAGCGCCGCCACCTGGCGTTCGCGATAGGCACCGTCTCCGACACTTTCGAGATGAACCGAAACGGCGACGAAGGGCCCGACCTCCGTATCGATCGTCGCGCCGACTGCGCAGCGCTCGCCGATACGCGGCTGCTCCTTCGCATCGGAAAACCAGAGCGATTTCCCGGGCAGCCGAAAGACGAAAACATCCCGAAGCGGCGTGGCACCCAGGATTGCGTTGCCGTGAAAGCCTCTCGCGTTGGTGCTGTCGGTGCAATAGGAGCGCTCGATCTCGGAACCGAGACTGAGTTCCAGAAATTCGAGACCGTAGGCATAGGCCATGCCGAGTTCGGTCGCAATCAGCGCAGTCGGATCGGCCTGCGCGGTGCGAGCCATGCCATCGTCCATCTCCGATAACAGGACCAGCGGTGCCCCCAGCGCCTTCAGTTTCTCGGCGGAGGCCTGCGGGAAGAGGCAGCGCTCCATGTTCCATGCCGCGACCGTAAACGGAAAAGCCAATGGCGCAGCCGGGCTCTTTCCGCCGGTGCGCGCAGCGTTCATGCAGGGCAGCGATGCGATCGTCGCCTCGCAAACTGCCGGCGTCTTCTGCAGTGTCAGAAAGTGCTGACGCTGCTCTTCGGACGGTACCTCGAAGGCGGAAACGGTAGTGCGGATCATGATCGGGCTGTCCTCGGCGCATGGTGGGGGTCGCCGCGCCTTAGAGGCAATATATGACAGTTGCATGATGGGCCGGGTTCAGAAAGCGTCGCGGAAATGCCTCGGCCAGCGGCCGGGCAGGATCGCAACAATATCGTAGCGCTGCGACAGGCGCCCGAAATCCGGCTGCTGGGCAAGCCACAGGTCGCTGGCGGCACGGATGCGGCGCTGAGAGGAAAATGAGACGGCGTCGATCGCCGCCTGTTCGCCGTGCCTTGCCTTGACCTCCACGAACACAGCAAGATCGCCCTTACGGGCAACGATATCGATTTCGCCAAGGACTGTCTTGTGGCGGATGGCGACGATGCTGTAGCCTTTGCAGGCGAGATAGAGCGCGGCGAGGTATTCCGAGAGATGCCCCCGGCGCCAGGCCTTGCGCCGTTTCCGGCGCTCGCCGCTATCGTCCATCGACCCTCGCCTTCATGGCGAGCAGCCTCCGGTAGAGATCCCGGCGCGGAAGGCCGGTGATCCGGGCCGCTTCGGCGGCCGCCTTGGCGGTCGGCATCTCACGGGAGAGATCGAGAAGGATTGCCTCGACATCGGCCTCCGGCGTGGCGATCTCCGGCGGCGGCCCGATCACCAGGACGATCTCGCCCTTGACGTTGTCAACGGAATGATAATGCGCTGCCAGTTCGGAGAGCGTGCCGCGACGAAATTCCTCGAAGGTCTTTGTCAGTTCGCGGCAGACAGAGGCTTTGCGGTCGACACCTAGCACATCGGCGGCAGCAGTCAGGGTTGCGGCGATGCGATGGGGAGATTCGAAGAACAGCAGAGTAGCCGGAACCGAGGAGAGTGCTGCCAACCGGTCACGGCGGGCCTTGTCCTTGACCGGCAGGAAGCCCGCAAAGAAGAAGGCGTCGTTCGGAAGACCGGAGCCAACCAGGGCCGCGAGGGGGGCCGAGGCGCCCGGAATAGGCACGACGCGGTAGCCGGCATCGATCGCCTGCAGCGCCAGCCGGTAGCCGGGATCGGAGACCAGCGGCGTACCGGCATCCGACACCAGCGCCACGGACCGACCGCCGGCCAGTGCTGCCAGCAATTTCGGACCCGCCTCATCGGCATTGTATTCATGGTACGCGTAGGGGCGATTGTGGATACCGTAGCGATCGAGCAGCACCCGGGTGACGCGGGTATCCTCGCAGGCGAGCACGTCGGCTCCGGCCAGCGTTTCCAGCGCCCGCAGCGTGATATCGCCGAGATTGCCGATCGGCGTGGCGACGAGATAAAGCATTGGCTCGAGCGGGCGGGCCGGCACGGTCACGTTGTGCAACCTGAAACTACGCCCCTTGGCGACTTCGCTCGAAATCTCGTCGTCCATGCCCTGATATGCCCTTCCTGAAGTTGGGTCTTTATGGGCGAGGCGCACGGCTTCGGCAAGGGAGCGTGGAATCCTGTGTGCTTTGAAGACGAAATGGGGGAAATGAACCCGGCGTCGGCGCTATACCTCTTGCTTTCACATGCGGATTTCTGCCACTTTGCCGGTCCACTCCTCCGGGCCGGACCCGGGCGAGAATTTTTTGGGCATCGTCTCGACGCCCGGACAGTCACGGTCGAAAGCGGTAGCATCCATGCGTATTACTATTGAGCGGTCCCACCTTTTGAAATCGCTGAACCACGTCCATCGCGTGGTGGAGCGCCGCAACACTATTCCGATCCTGTCGAACGTGCTTTTGAAGGCAGAAGGCTCGACGCTGGACATGAAGGCGACCGACCTCGATCTCGAAATCACCGAGGCGACGCCAGCCAATGTCGAGCAGCCCGGCGCGACGACCGTTCCCGCGCACCTTCTCTACGACATCGTCCGCAAGCTTTCCGACGGCTCCGAGGTATCGTTGTCGACCAATGCCGATGGCGGGTCCATGACGGTCGCCTCCGGACGCTCGAAGTTCACCCTGCAGTGCCTGCCGCAATCGGACTTTCCGGACCTGACTGCCGGCACGTTCAGCCACAAGTTTCCGCTGAAGGCGGCAGAACTCAAGATGCTGATCGACCGGACGCAATTTGCAATCTCCACCGAAGAAACCCGCTATTACCTGAACGGCATCTTCTTCCACACCATCGAAAGCGGCGGTGGGCTGAAGCTGCGCGCCGTTGCGACCGACGGTCACCGCCTGGCGAGGGCCGATGTCGATGCGCCTTCCGGCTCCGAGGGTATGCCCGGCATCATCATTCCCCGAAAGACGGTCGGCGAACTCCAGAAGTTGATGGACAATCCCGACGTGATCGTCACGCTGGAAGTGTCCGACGCCAAGATCCGCCTGTCGGTCGGCAACATCGTGATGACGTCGAAGCTGATCGACGGCACCTTTCCCGATTACCAGCGCGTCATTCCGGCCAACAACGACAAGGAAATGCGCGTCGATTGCCAGACCTTCGCACAGGCTGTAGACCGCGTCTCGACGATCTCTTCCGAACGCGGCCGCGCCGTGAAGCTGGCGCTGACGGAGGGGCAGCTGCTGCTCACCGTCAACAACCCGGATTCCGGCAGCGCCACCGAAGAAGTTGCCGTCGGCTATGAAACGGAACCGATGGAAATCGGCTTCAATGCCAAATACCTGCTCGACATCACCGCGCAGCTCTCCGGCGACGAAGCGATCTTCCTGCTGGCGGATGCAGGCTCGCCTACCCTTATTCGCGATACGGCCGGTGACGATGCGATCTATGTCCTGATGCCGATGCGGGTCTAGGCAAGCAGGCACCGGCGCGAGGATGGGCCGAGCGATGCTTCGCCCCCCCTTTTCGTGACGGGTCTACGAGATCGAGGCGGGCAGAGTGCCCCTCTCCGCTTTTAAATGCTCGTGGAGAATACCTATGGCGCTACGCCTGAAGGAACGTCTGGGAAAGAAATTCGACGAGGAAATCCGTTTCTTCAAGGGAATGATGCAGGGGCCGCGAACCGTCGGCTCGATCGCCCCGACCTCGACGATCACCGCCCGCAAGATGGCAAGCGTCATCAATCCGCACTCCGGGCTGCCCGTTCTCGAACTGGGACCTGGCACCGGTGCCATCACCAAGGCAATTCTGGCGCGCGGCGTCGAGCCCGAAAAACTGATCGCGATCGAATACTCGACCGACTTCTTCAACCATCTGGTCAAGCGCTACGCCGGCGTGCATTTCATCAACGGCGACGCCTTCGATCTCGACAAGACGCTCGGAGTGCTCAACGGACAGACGTTCGATTGCGTCGTTTCCGGTATCCCGTTGCTGAATTTCCCGATGCAGGCGCGCGTTGCGCTACTGGAGAGCCTGCTCGACAGGATGCCGCCGGGCCGACCGGTGGTACAAATCTCCTATGGTGCCGTCTCGCCGATCATAGCCCGGCCCGACCGCTACCACATCAAGCATTTCGATTTCATCGTCCGAAACATTCCGCCGGCGCAGCTCTGGATCTATAGCCGCGGCTGATCCCGGGAGCGTCAGATGTTTGGTCTCTACATTACGCATCCGCAGGTGCAGATAGACCCCGATGTTCCGGTGCCGCAATGGGGACTTTCGGATCTTGGTCGTGCGCGTACCGGGCAAGCGGCTGGCCAACCATGGGCAGCAACGCTCGGGCGCATGGTGTCCAGCGATGAAACCAAGGCCATAGAAACCGCAGACCTGCTGGCAACCGCGGCCAGTCTCACGGTCGAGATCGTCGGCGGCATGCACGAGAACGACCGGTCTGCCACCGGCTTCCTGCCACCGAAGGCTTTCGAGGAAGCGGCCGACTGGTTCTTCGCCCATCCGGATGAGAGTTTTCGCGGCTGGGAACGGGCTACCGATGCGCAGGCAAGGATTGTCGGGGCAGTCGATGCGGTGCTTGACGCTCACGATCCCAGCACGCCGATTGCGTTCGTCGGCCATGGCGGGGTGGGAACCCTGCTGAAGTGCCATCTGATGGGCCGGGCAATCGGCCGTGACGGCGACCAGCCGGCAGGTGGAGGTAATCTTTTCGCCTTCGATCTTGCGAACAGGTCTGTCGCATGCGACTGGACGCCAATGGAAGACTGGCAGGGATGGGTGGGACGATGACAACGGAAACAGCGCGCGACCGGCTGATCGTCGGTCTGGATGTACCGAACCTGAAAGAGGCCGAGGCGCTGGTCTCGACGCTCGGCGACGACATCCTGTTCTACAAGATCGGCTATCAGCTGGTATTTGCCGGCGGCCTCGAGTTTGCGCGCGAGCTCGCACAGAGCGGCAAGAAGATTTTTCTCGACATGAAGCTGCTCGACATCGACAACACCGTTGCATCCGGCGTCGAGAACATCGCCAAAATGGGCATGTCGATGTTGACGCTGCACGCCTATCCGAAGGCAATGCGGGCGGCTGTCAAGGCTGCGGAAGGCTCAGGCCTCTGCCTGCTCGGCGTTACCGTCCTGACCTCGATGGATGGCGACGACATGCTGGAGGCCGGCTATTCGTCCGATCCGCATGCGCTGGTGATGCGGCGCGCCGAACAGGCCCGTGATGCTGGCATGGGCGGTATTGTCTGCTCGGCCGAGGAATCCACTGCAGTTCGCGCCATCATCGGACCGGACATGGCGCTGGTAACCCCTGGCATTCGCCCCATAGGCAGCGACGCCGGCGACCAGAAGCGGGTGATGACGCCCGCCGATGCAATACGCGCCGGCTCCAGCCATCTCGTCGTCGGCCGGCCAATCGTCAAGGCGCCCGATCCGAAGGCTGCGGCCCGCGCCATTCTCGACGAGATGCTGACGGCGCTCTGGCCCGCCAACCACTGAGATTTCAACGAGGAGGAAAACCATGGCCAAGGGATATTGGATCGCCCGCGTCGACGTCCATACGCCGGAGCGCTACGGCGAATACATTGCGGCCGCAAAGCCGGCGTTTGAGCGTTACGAGGCGAATTTCATAGCGCGCGGCGGAAAATTCGTCGAATTGGAGGGGACGGCACGCGGTCGCAACGTGGTCATCGAATTTCCATCGCTGCAGCACGCGGTCGATTGCTACAACTCACCGGAGTATCAGGTCGCAGCCAAGATCCGCCAGGAAATTGCCACCGCAGAGATGGTCGTGGTCGAAGGCGTTTAGCCAGCCAAGGCTTGGGCGAAAAGGCGTGCCCTCGCAATCTGACGAATTGATTGCGCGGCACAGAACTTCGATGCCTTGCAGTTACCGATGGTCCGGCGCATCGCGCTGGCCGTTGTTCAGATAAAGGCCACGCGACCGCTCCAGATGCTTCAGCACCGAGGTTTCGGCCGCGTCGGCATCGTTGGCGGCGAGACACTGGAGGATTTCCTCGTGCTCGACGAGGGTGAATTTCTCCTTGCCGGTCCAGATCAGCATGTCGGTGTGATATTCCTTCAGCCATGCGAGCATGGCCTCGCTCACAGCCACGAAGATCGGATTGGCCGAGATGCGGGCGATCCGCGTATGAAACTCCATATCGGCCGCGATGAAGGCATCGGCATTGCCGAGGCTGGCGCGCTGGCGATCGATAATGGCCTGAAGATCGGCAATATCCTCCGGCGTCGCCTCGGTCGCGGCCTGGCGAGCCATTCCGCGCTCGAAGAAGATGCGGGCGCTTTTCAGATATTCGAGCGTCGCCGATGATTGCGACAGCATGATCTTGGCGGTCAAATCGACCTGCTTGAAGATCGTCTTTGCCGTCAATTGCAGCACGCGGGCCCGTTCGCCGTGCGAAATCACCACAAGTCCCATGCTCGCCAGCGACTGCATGGCCTCGCGGATAGCCGGCCGGCCGACGCCAAAGCGCTCCATCAGATCGCGCTCCGACGGCATTTCGTCGCCGGGAGCCAGTTCACCACTGGTGATCATCCTTTCCAGACGGGCAAAGACCTCGTCGGACAGCTTGCGGCGGACGATGGGTTCGTTCGGTTGGTCCATGGATTCTTTCCGGCTCATCAAGACCCTCCCTTATGCACATTTCCCATCGTTTGGGAAAACGTCAATCGCGGAATGCATAGGCGTTCATCCCGACCGCTCACAAAAGTTTCTGTTGCCTCAATGGAATACTCATTATACCAGTTGAGCGGTTGACGTCAGTCTTTTCCGGGATTGGCGAGAGGAGCAACCGAGATTTCATGCAGATAAAAGTCACCTACCGCATCGAAACGCCGGGCAGCATCGAAGCCATGGCGGAAAAGATCGCCAGCGACCAATCGACAGGCACGTTTGTTGCTGTTCCCGGCGAAACCGAAGAGCTGAAGGCGCGCGTTGCTGCCCGCGTGCTGGCCATCCGGCCGCTCGAGGATGCCGCGTTTCCTAGCTGGCCGGAAGCGGCTGCCGGACATGGCCCGATCCGCCGCGCCGATGTCGACATCGCATTTCCGCTGGACGCTGTCGGCACCGACCTCTCGGCGCTGATGACCATTGCCATCGGCGGCATCTTTTCGATACGCGGGATGACCGGCCTGCGGGTCGTCGATGTCGATCTGCCGGAGCCCTATCGGGATGCCTATCCCGGCCCGCAGTTCGGCGTGGCCGGCAGCCGCCGGCTCACCGGCGTTTACGACAGGCCGATCATCGGCACCATCGTCAAGCCGGCGCTGGGCCTTCGTCCGATGGAGACCGCAGCCTTGGTCGGCGAGCTGATCGAATCCGGCGTCGACTTCATCAAGGATGACGAGAAGCTGATGAGCCCGGCCTACTCGCCGCTGAAGGAGCGGGTCGCGGCCATCATGCCGCTAATCCTCGATCACGAGCAGAAGACCGGCAAGAAAGTGATGTACGCCTTTGGCATCTCGCACACCGACCCTGACGAGATGATGCGCAATCACGACATGGTTCTTGAAGCCGGGGGCAATTGCGCCGTCATCAACATCAATTCGATCGGCATGGGCGGCATGCTGTTCCTGCGCAAGCGCTCCGGCCTCGTGCTACACGCCCATCGCAACGGCTGGGACGTGCTGACCCGCCACCCGGGCATCGGCCTGGATTTCAAGGTGTGGCAGAAATTCTGGCGGCTGCTCGGCGTCGACCAGTTCCAGATCAACGGCATCAAGGTCAAATACTGGGAGCCGGACGAGAGCTTCGTCGAATCCTTTGCGGCCGTGACCACGCCGATGTTTTCAGAGGTCGATTGCGCGCTTCCCGTCGCCGGCTCCGGCCAGTGGGGTGGCCAGGCGCCTGAAACCTATCAGCGCACTGGGCGCACCACTGACCTCATGTATCTTTGCGGCGGTGGAATCGTCAGCCACCCCGGCGGCCCGGCGGCCGGCGTGCGGGCCGTTCAGCAGGCATGGCAGGCAGCAGTCCGCGATATCCCGCTTGCGACCTATGCCACGGGCCATCCGGAACTTGCCGCCTCGCTGAAGAAATTCGGGGGCGAAGGGGAATGACCGTGCCTGCTCGAAGCGATCTGCTGCTCTCCTACTATGGCGACGACCTGACAGGCTCGACCGACGTCATGGAAGCGCTGGCTTCCAACGGTGTCGATACGGTGCTGTTCATGGACCAGCCCGACGAGGCGTTGCTTTCCCGATTCAGTCATTGCCGTGCCATCGGCCTTGCCGGCACCAGCCGCAGCGAGACGCCGGAATGGATGGAGGCTCATCTGACGCCTGCATTCAGGTGGCTGAAAAGCCTCGATGCCGCCATTTGCCACTACAAGGTCTGCTCGACCTTCGATTCCAGCCCCCAAGTCGGTAGCATTGGCAGGGCGGTCGAAATCGGCAAATCAGTCTTCGATCAGCCCTTCGTTCCCCTTGTCGTCGGCGCACCGCAGTTGAAGCGGTTTACCGCGTTCGGCAACCTGTTTGCCGCCTACCAAGGCGAGGTGTTCCGCATAGACCGCCATCCTGTCATGAGCCGGCATCCGGTGACGCCGATGCGGGAGGCTGATCTCCAGATTCATCTCAAGGCTCAAACGAAGCTTTCAACAGCGCTAGCCGATCTTGCAGTGCTATCGTCGGTCGATGCCGACCGCCGGATCGATACGCTCGCCAGCGATTGCAGCGGCATGCTGCTGTTCGACGTCGACAGCGCCGAGAGCCAGGCGCAGGCCGGGAACCAGCTTTGGCGGATCAAAAGGGACGGAGGCTGGTTCGTCGCCGGTTCCTCGGGCATCGAATACGCGTTGCTCGCCGCCTGGAAAAAGACGGGTCTGACGACAGGGACGAGCGTCTTTCCGCTTCCCGGCACAGCTGACCGGCTCGCAGTCGTCTCCGGTAGCGTTTCTCCGACGACGGAGCGGCAAATCCGCCATGCAACGGCCAACGGTTTTGACGGGATCGACCTGGACCCACTGGAATTGCTCGGCGAAGGTGGCAGTGGCGCCATCGAGCGCGCGGTACAGAGCGGTCTAGCCAGCCTGAAGAGCGGCCACAGTGTCATTCTCAACACCGCCCTCGGACCATCGGCCGATCGTGGCGGCGATATCGACCGGATTGCCGGAAGCCGCCATCGGCTCGGACGCATCCTCGGCGGCATCCTGCATCGGCTGGTCACCGAGGAAAAACTCGGTCGGGCCGTAATCGCCGGAGGCGACACGTCGAGCCACGCGCTGAAGGAGCTACATGTGGACGCGCTGACGACGCTGCTTCCTCTGCCGCAGACCCCGGGTTCTCCACTTTGTGTGGCGCATGGCAACGACACGGCGACAAACGGCCTGCAGATCGCGCTTAAGGGTGGCCAGGTTGGTTCTGACGGTTACTTCGCCCAGATCCGCGATGGGCTCGCGGCCTGATCTGCCGCCATATCGCTCACCCACTGATATACTCATTGACTCATTATACCAGTTGGATATAGTCGCCTCACCAAACAGATTGGGTGAAAAACATGACTTCGATTGCACTCTTCGGCGCCGGCGGCAAAATGGGTTACCGGCTGGCCAAAAATCTCAAAGGTTCGCGGTTCGACGTGCGTCACGTCGAGATCAGCGACGCCGGCAAGGCGCGGCTGAAGGATGATCTCGGCCTCACCTGCCTTGATGTCGACGCCGCCCTCGATGGCGCAGATGTCGTCATCCTGGCGGTTCCGGACACGCATATCGGCAAGGTTGCCGCCGGCATCGCAGACAAGCTGAAGCCTGGTACGATGGTGGTTGCGCTCGACGCTGCAGCGCCTTTCGCCGGTCACTTCCCCGAGCGGCCGGATCTCACCTATTTCGTCACCCACCCCTGCCATCCGCCGATCTTCAACGACGAGACTGAGATGCAGGCAAAGAAAGATCACTTCGGCGGCCTTTTCGCAAAGCAGCACATTGTCTCCGCCCTGATGCAGGGTCCGGACGAAGCCTATGGCCTCGGCGAGGAAATCGCCAAGACGATCTGGGCGCCCGTCATGCGCTCGCACCGCGTCACCGTCGACCAGATGGCAATGCTGGAGCCGGGCCTGTCGGAAACGGTGGCAGCTTCGCTGCTCGTCGTCATGAAGCAGGCGATGGACGAATGCGTCAAGCGCGGCGTTCCGGAAGAAGCGGCCCGCGACTTCCTGCTTGGCCACCTCAACGTGCTCGGCGCTGTGATCTTCGGCGAAGTGCAGGGCGTGTTCTCCGATGCCTGCAACAAGGCCATCGAGTTTGGCATTCCGGCGCTGATGCGCGACGACTGGAAGAAGGTTTTCGAACCCAAGGAGATCGCTGACAGCATTCAGCGCATCACCTGATACCAGGGAGAGCACCCGCTCTCCCTTCTTCGACAGCCCTGTCCGGGAAACGGGGCTGATTTTCACATCTGGGAGGATAATCATGAAACTGACACGTAAGCTCATCATCGCGGGCTTTGCCGGCGCTCTGGCACTCGGCACAGCCTTACCCGCGTTTTCGGCAGACCTCATCGCCATCATCACGCCGGCCTTCGACAACCCGTTCTTCAAGGCAGAATCCGTCGGTGCAGAAGCCCGCGCCAAGGAGCTCGGCTTCGACACGCTGGTCCTCAGCCACGACGACGACGCCAACAAGCAGTCGCAGCTGATCGATACCGCCATCGGCCGCGGCGCCAAGGCGATCATCCTCGACAATGCCGGCTCCGAAGCCTCGATCGCTGCCGTCAAGAAGGCCAAGGACGCCGGTATTCCCTCCTTCCTGATCGACCGCGAAATCAACGCCACGGGCATTGCCGTGTCGCAGATCGTCTCCAACAACTATCAGGGCGCGCAGCTCGGTGCCGAAGAGTTCGTCAAGCTGATGGGCGAAAAGGGCAGCTATGTCGAACTGCTCGGCCGTGAAGCCGATCTCAACGCCGGCATCCGCTCCAAAGGCTACCACGATGTCATCGACGATTATCCGGACATGAAGATGGTCGCCCAGCAGTCGGCCAACTGGAGCCAGACGGAAGGCTATTCCAAGATGGAAACCATCCTGCAGGCCAATCCGAAAATCCAGGGCGTCATCGCCGGCAACGATACGATGGCCATGGGCGCGATCGCAGCGCTGCAGGCTGCCGGCCGCAAGGACGTCATCGTCGTCGGCTTTGACGGCTCTAATGACGTGCGCGACTCCATCAAGGCAGGCGGCATCAAGGCAACCGTCATGCAGCCGGCTTACGCGCAGGCCCAGATGGCCGTCGATCAGGCCGCAGCCTACATCAAGGACAAGACGGCGCCAAAAGAAGAAAAGCAGTTGATGGACTGCGTGCTGATCAACGCTGCAAATGCCGACAAGCTCGAAACCTTCGCGCTGGAAAACTGATCTCACAGGACTGACATCGACGGAGAGCGACGAGCGCCGCTCTCCGTCACCTTGATAGACAGTATTCGATGCGGGTGGAGTGCATGCCAATGGTGAGGATCAAGGGCGCGTTGCTGATGGCGATGCTGGCTGCGGCAGCCTTGCCGGGCTGCAAGATCGTCAAGACGCAGACAGCCGCTGAAAAAGCTGCCGAAGCTGCGAAGACCGACTTCAATCCTGGCGACAGGGTCGAGGCGATCTGGCAGAGCAAGGCCCTGCCCTCCATCGAGAAGCGGGCCGGCGACTTCAAGCAGGTGATGACACTTATGGCCGCCAACCCGGACGACGCCGGTGTCAAGTTCGGTCACCGCGAGAAGGAAGGCAATGCGCCCTGGACCTACGTGGTCAAGTTCGAAGGCAAGATCAGCGCGGCCGAAACCACATCTCGGGCAGCCACGATCGATGTCGACATCGATGGCGACGGCAAGGCGGATCTCAAGGTACAGATCGGCCCGGCCATCCGCGGCACCGCGCTGCGCGACAGTCTCGACATCGTTAATTTCAACGAGTTCAAGAACCAGATCAAATGGGCGCAGTTCGGCAAGTCGTTCAATGAAAAGGTCAATGCTACCGTTCTCTCGGCGCTGCCGCGCGATGCTCTACCCGGCAAGACCGTGAAGGTCACCGGCGCCTTCCCGCTGCCGACGTCGGGCCAGCTGCCGCTGGTGACACCCGCAACACTTGCTATCGGCCAATAGCATGGAAGCGCTCACCCCGGACGATATCATCCTGCGGCTTGACGATGTGACGAAGGTCTATTCCGGCATCGTTGCCGTCAAGCGCGCCAACCTGGAACTCAGGCGCGGCGCCGTTAATGTGCTGGTTGGAGAGAACGGCGCCGGCAAATCGACGCTGATGAAGATCATCGCCGGCGTCGAGAAGCCGACCATCGGCCGCATCATCCTGGACGGCAAGGCGATCCATTTCGACAGTCCGGCCGATGCCCAGGCGAACGGCATCGGGATGATCTTCCAGGAACTCAATCTTTTTGCCAACCTCACGGTCGCCGAAAACATCTTTGCCACGCGCGAGATCACCCGCGGCATCTTCGGCATCGACCACAAGGCGCAGGTCGCCAAGGCCAACCAGTACCTGAAGAAGCTGGACGCCGGGATCGATGCGGAAACGATGGTCGAGGACTTGCCGATCGGCCAGCAGCAGCTGGTGGAAATCGCCAAGGCGATCTCGCTCAATGCCCGCATCCTGATCATGGATGAGCCAACCTCGGCGCTGTCTGCGGCTGAAGTCGATATCCTGTTCAAGGTCATCGCCGAACTGAAGGCAGAGGGCGTGGCCATCGTCTATATCTCCCATCGGCTGGAAGAACTGATGCGCATCGGCGATTACATCACCGTGCTGCGCGACGGCCAGATTACCGGCCAGGCGATGGTGAAGGACATCGACACCAAATGGATCGTCCGGTCGATGATCGGTTCGGACGCAAAGGACTTTGCCAAGGCCGATGGCCACGCGATGGGCAAGGAGATGTTTCGCGCCGACGGCATCACCATGCCACGCGCCACCGGTGGACTTGCCGTCGACAATGTTTCGCTCAGCGTCCAGGCCGGCGAAATTCTGGGCATCTACGGGCTGATGGGGGCCGGCCGCAGCGAGTTCTTCGAATGCATCATGGGGCGCCACCCGCAATCGACCGGCAGGATCCATATTGATGGCAACGAAGTGCGCGAGCGCGACACCACGCGACGTATCCGGCGCGGACTGGCGCTGATCCCGGAGGACCGGCAGCGCGAGGGCCTGGTCCAGATACTGTCGATAGCCAGCAACCTGACACTGGCAAGCCTCGGGCGTTTCTCAAAATTCTTCCATATCAATGCCAGTGCAGAGAAGCGGGCGATCCGCGAAAGCATCCGGGAGCTTTCGATAAAGGCACCCAATCCGGATTTCGAGGTGACCTCGATGTCAGGCGGGAACCAGCAGAAGGTGGTGATCGGCAAGGCGCTGATGACCAACCCGAAAGTGCTGCTGATGGACGAGCCGAGCCGCGGCATCGATGTCGGCGCCAAGGCGGACGTCTTCCGCACCATGCGGCGGCTGGCTGGCGAAGGGCTGGCCATCCTGTTTTCGACCTCCGACCTCGAAGAGGTCATGGCGCTTTCCGACCGCATTGCAGTGCTCAGCAACGGCAAGCTGGTTGCAATCTTCAATCGTGACGACGCAACGGAAGAGGCCATCATCGCCGCTTCGGCCAAGGGACACGGACATACAAGGGAACTCGCATCATGACAGCGGACACCTCCTCTTCTACACCGGCTGTCAAGCGCTCGAGCGGCTCGGCTCTGCTGACAATCATGAAACTGCGCACCTTCATCGCGCTGTTTGCAGTGTTGATCTTCTTCGCCTTCGCGGCCCCGAATTTCACATCCACCGCCAACATGATCCTGATGTCGAAGCATGTGGCCCTCAACGCCTTCCTGGCGATGGGGATGACCTTCGTCATCATCACGGGCGGCATCGACCTGTCGGTTGGTTCCATCGTCGGGCTCTGCGGGATGGTGGCAGGTGCGCTGATCCTCAATGGCGTCGACCTGCCGATGGGCTACACCGTCTATTTCAACCTGTTCGAGATCGTGCTGATCACGCTTGCCGTCGGCATCGGCATCGGCCTGATTAACGGATTGCTGATCACCAAGCTGAATGTCGCGCCGTTCATCGCCACGCTTGGCACACTCTATGTTGCCCGCGGACTGGCGCTGCTCTCGTCTGATGGCCAGACATTTCCGAACCTCACTGGTCGACCTGAATACGCCACCACCGGCTTCGACTTTTTCGGCGCCGGTCGTATTCTCGGCCTGCCTGTCTCGATCTGGATCCTGATCGTGCTGGCACTGGCAGCTGCCTACGTCTCGCGCTCGACGCCCATCGGACGCCACATCTTCGCAGTCGGCGGCAACGAGCGCGCCGCTCGGATGTCCGGTGTGCGGGTCGATCTCGTCAAGATCTTCGTTTACATGTTTTCCGGCCTCTGCGCCGCTATCGTCGGTATCGTCATATCGTCGGAGCTGATGGCGGCGCATCCGGCGACCGGCGAGAGCTTCGAGTTGAATGCCATTGCAGCGGCGGTTCTGGGCGGGACGTCGATGTCGGGCGGACGGGGCACGATCGGCGGCACCATTGTTGGTGCCTTTGTCATCGGTATCCTTTCTGACGGCCTGGTGATGATGGGCGTTTCGTCCTTCTGGCAGATGGTCATCAAGGGGCTGGTCATCATCATCGCCGTGGTCGTCGACCAGGCGCAGCGGAAATTGCAGCAGCGGGTGACCCTGATGCAGATGGCAAAGGCGGGCTGAGAGATGACGGAATTGCGCGGTGCCCTGATCGGTTGCGGCTTCTTCGCGGTGAACCAGATGCATGCCTGGGGTGATGTGGCCGGTGCCCGTATCGTAACCATCTGCGACCGCGATCCGGAGCGGCTCCGAGTTGTCGGTGACCAGTTTGGCATTTCGCGGCGCTATAGCGATGCGGCTGCATTGTTTGCCGATGGCGGTTTCGATTTCGTCGATATCGCCACTACCGTGTCCAGCCACCGGGCGCTGGTGGAAATGGCGGCAAGCCACAGGGTGCCGGCGATCTGCCAGAAGCCGTTTGCTAAAACACTCGACGATGCCAAGGCTATGGTCGCAGCCTGCGGACGGGCCGGCGTCCCGCTAATGGTGCACGAGAACTTTCGCTGGCAGACACCTATCCAGGCGGTGCGCAAGGTGCTCGATACGGGCGTGATCGGCACGCCGTTCTGGGGACGACTTTCGTTTCGATCCGGCTATGACGTCTTTTCCGGGCAGCCCTACCTGGCAGAAGGCGAGCGTTTCATTATCGAGGATCTCGGCATCCACACGCTCGATATTGCCCGCTTCCTGCTGGGCGACGTCAAGGCGATGACGGCGCGCACGCAGCGCGTCAATCCCGCGATCAGGGGGGAGGATGTCGCCACCATGCTGCTCGACCACGAAAGCGGCGTCACCTCGATCGTCGACGTCAGCTATGCGACGAAGCAGTCAGTCGAGCCGTTCCCGGAAACGCTGGTCGAGATAGACGGCAGCGCGGGTTCTCTGAGGCTTTTGCAGGGCTACCGGCTCGAAGTCACCGGCGCCGATGGCACAGAGGTCAGCGATGTCTCGCCGAACCTGCTCTCCTGGGCATCGCGGCCCTGGCACAATATCCAGGAAAGCGTGCTGGCTCTCCAACAGCACTGGGTCGCGCAACTGGCGACAGGCGAGGAGACATCTACCTCGGGAGCCGACAATCTGAAGACTTTCGCGCTCGTCGAAGCTGCCTATGAAAGCGCCGCCAGCGGCAGGACCGTCGATGTCGGAGCGATGCTGAAATGACCGGCGACAGGAGGCAGGACGATGCCTTTGCCCTCTACGGCACCGACCGGAGTGAGGCTCCGCCCGTTCGCCTATTGGCCGGGCGTCTGACGGTGGATCTGGCCAGCGGCAATCTTCGCGCAGTCCGCTACGACGGCGTAGAAGTGCTCAGGGGTGTCGCCTTCCTGGTGCGCGACCGCGACTGGGGGACCTACGATCCCCGTATCGACAACCTCGTCATCGATCAGCAAACCGACGGTTTTTCAGTCAGCTATTTAGCCACATGCGACGGTCCTGATGATACCGACCTCCGCATTCTCGTGACCATCTCAGCCAATGCCGGCGGACAGCTACGATTTGATGCCGAGGCTGTCTCGAAGAGCGGCTTCGAGACCTGCCGCTGCGGCTTCTGCATCCTCCATCCCATTGTCGGCCTTGCCGGTCGACCGGTGACTGTCACCCATGTCGACGGCAGCATGGAGACGTCGACCTTTCCCGACCTCATCGAGCCCTGGCAACCCTTCCTGGAAATGCGCGCCATCACTCATGAGGTTATGCCAGATGTGACCGCTGAATGCCGGATGGAAGGCGACACATTCGAGATGGAAGACCAGCGCAACTGGTCGGACGCCTCGTATAAGACCTATGTGCGGCCGCTTGCGCTGCCATGGCCGTACCGGATCGAGGCCGGCGACCCGGTGCATCAGCGCGTCGTGCTGACGGTCACGGATCTCAGAAAAGCGGCTCCGGTCAAAAGCGTATCACCGGCTGCCGTCATCCGACTGATTTCCGGTCCTGCGTTCGGCAAAATGCCTGCCGTCGGACTGGTCGTGACGCCCGAGGAAGCGGCTGCGACGCTCGGGGCGGGCGTACAACTCAATGCTGTCGGAGCGCAGGAGTTGCTGTTCCACTTCGATCCGCTCGCAGGTCACGGCAGAGGCGCGTTTGCAGATTTTGCCGACATTACAAACCTGCACCACGGCCGGACTACGCTGGAGATCGCGGCTCCTTGCCGTGCGGCCGTGTCAGACGAGCTGTCAGAGATTGCGGGATGGATGCGCGATGCCGGCTTTTCGCCGGACGCCGTCGTCGTCTCGCCCTCCATCGACCGGCAGTCGACGCCTCCGGGAAGCCCTTGGCCGGCTTGCCCGCCGCTGGAGGCGGTTTACAGCGCCGCCCGCGCCGAGTTTCCCGGAGTCCGTCTTGGCGGAGGCATGCTCAGCTATTTCACAGAACTCAACCGCAAGCGTGTACCGGCCGAACAACTCGACTTCATCACGCATTGCACCAATCCGATCGTTCATGCCGCAGACGATCTCAGCGTCATGCAGACGCTCGAAGCGCTGCCCTTCATCACCCGGTCGGTTCGGGCGATCTATGGGGACAAACCATACCGTATCGGCCCGTCGACCATTCCCATGCGCCAGAACCCCTATGGAAGCCGGACGATGGATAATCCATCTGGCGCCCGGATGGCGATGGCCAACAGCGACCCGCGCCACAATGCCGATTTCGCTGCGGCTTTTGCGCTTGGATATGCGGCGCGGGTGGTGGAAGCCGGGCTCGAGTGCCTGACCCTTTCGGCGCTGACAGGTCCATTCGGGCTGATCGCCGGCCGGGGCGAACCTGTTGCCGAGGGCGGCATGCGACCGCTGCACAGGGTCGTACAGGGCCTGGCGGCGCTCTTTGGCAGCCGCTGGATCCAATGCATTTCAAGCGCACCGGACAAGGTCCTAGGGCTTGACGTCAGTGCCCCAGATGGCAAGAGGCTGTTATGGATTGCAAACCTCACGCCGTACGTCCAGACGGTCGAAGCGGGTACCGGAAACGTAGAGTTGCCGCCTTTTGGCATAAGCGCGGTCGGGTCGCCGGGTTAGGCAAAGATCGGTATCGGTGGAGGCCACATGCGGGCGCTGAATGGCTGGCGCTCACGGCGACCTGAAGCCTCTCGTGCCTCACCCGTGAGTCACCAAGCCTTGTTGAGGGCCTTGCCGTCGACATCGGGTAGAAAACAGCAGCGCTGATGGCACGGCAGGCCCTTCACCTCGCGTGGCGATTCGGCTAAGACCTTTGCGATCAGCACCATAGCCTTTCGAGGAATTTGCCATGACACTGTCCAACCTGCCGCCGCTTGTCACCGTGTTCGGAGGGTCCGGTTTCGTCGGACGGCATGTCGTGCGGGTGTTGGCGAAACGCGGTTATCGCATCCGCGTCGCCGTCAGGCGGCCGGATCTTGCAGGCTTCCTGCTGACTGCCGGCAATGTCGGACAGATTTCTGCCGTACAGGCCAACCTGCGCTATCGCGACTCTGTCGACCGCGCCGTCGAAGGCGCGCAGTTCGTCGTCAACTGCGTTGGCATCCTGTCGGAGAGCGGTCGCAACACCTTCGACGCCGTGCAGGAATTCGGCGGCCGGGCGATTGCCGAGGCCACCCGCGCAGTCGGTGCCAAGCTCACCCATATCTCGGCGATCGGAGCCAACGGTGGCTCGGCCTCCTCCTATGGTCGTACCAAGGGCAAGGCGGAAGCCGCAGTGCTGTCGATCGTGCCGGATGCGATCATCCTTCGGCCGTCGATCGTCTTCGGACCGGAAGACGGCTTCTTCAACAAGTTTGCCGATATGTCGCGCCTGGCTCCTGCCCTGCCCCTTATTGGCGGCGGCAAGACGAAGTTCCAGCCGGTCTATGTCGAGGATGTTGCCGAGGCCGTCGGCCGCGCGGTCGATGGCAAGCTGACACCGGGTACGATCTACGAACTGGGCGGTCCCGAAGTGCTGAGCTTCCGCGAATGTCTCGAGACCATCCTCAAGGTCGTAAACCGCAAGCGGCCGCTTGTGTCGATCCCGTTCGGCGTCGCCTCGATGATCGGCAGCGTCGCCTCGATGATACCGTTGATCACGCCACCGATCACACCGGACCAGGTGACGCTGCTGAAGGTCGACAATATCGTGTCGCCGGAGGCAGAGGCTGAAGGCCGGACATTGGCTGCAATGGGCATCCGCCCGACCATGCTGACCTCGGTGCTCCCCTCCTATCTGGTGCGCTTTCGTCCTCACGGGCAGTTCTCCGGAACAGGCAAAGCCGCCTGAGGTTCATAAAATAAATTTTAAATGCCCTCGACGCCGTTTGCGATTTCGCAGACGGCGCCTTTAGTTTGTGGCCGGAAAACGGCCTCTTTCGGGCTTTTCGAGCGGTTGTCCACCGCGCAGCGTTGCCCAAAAGACGCAGCGCCGGAATACTCGAATTAACGGGAAATTCAGCAGGAACCTTTATTGCTAATTTCCATTCCACTGATTAACAAAACCGCGCGACGGACGACGTCCCCAAGGGTCTCAACGCGCGCTATTCATTGCGGAAAGGTATTTTTAGATGGGCAAGTCAATCGCACTTCTCTTCGTCTGTGCGGCTCTGGTTATCGTTGCCGGTTCATTCATGGCACCGAACAGTGTTGCCGCACTCAAGGGGGAGTGCTCGCCTGCTTATGGCGTCGATCCATGCAGCACCGGCTCCATCGATTCCGCATCGATCGCCCACTGATAACGAAAAGAAGCCGGCGCATGACCACCGGCTTCCTGACTTCTACCCCCCGGAAATAGCTAAATCAAAGCAATCGCCCTATCGCATCCGCGCCATCAGGCGCGAATGCTGGAAGTCTTTGATCAGCGAACGATGCCACCTGCCACCAGACCGAGCAGGATCGCGCCGAGAATGATGCGATACACGGCAAACACCGTGAACCGGTTGCTCTGGATATAGGAGAGCAACCACTTGACGGCGACAAAGGCAACGACCGTCGAGACGATGAAGGCAATCGCCAGAGCGCCCCAGTCCTCGCCTGCCGCTCCGCCGTCCTTGAATGTCTTCAGCAACTCATAGCCACTGGCCGCATACATCGTCGGAATACCGACCAGGAAGGCGAATTCGGTCGCGGCGGCACGATTGCCGGTACCGGCCAGCATGGCAACGAAGATCGTTGCACCCGAGCGCGACGTGCCGGGAAAGATGCCAGCGACGATCTGGGCGATGCCGACGAGGATCGCCACATACCAGGTGATGCTCTTGTATTGTGGCCGACGGGCTGCAGCCCACTCGGCAAAGATCATCCAGATGCCGCCGACGATCAGCGCCCAGGCGATTGGCGTAACTGTTTCAGGCAATTCGAAGCCCAGCTTCTTGACGATCAGCCCGAGCACCGCAGTGATCAGGAAGGCGACGATCAGCTTGGCGGCATAGGATCGGTTGCGTGGATCCCGCCAACCGAGCACCAGATCCATCAACCGGCGCCAGTAGATGAAGGTCACGGCGAGAATGGCGCCAGCCTGGATGACGATATTGAAAAGTTCCGACCGGGCGCCGAGCCATTGCTCGGCGATGATCAGGTGGCCGGTGCTCGAGATCGGCAGAAACTCGGTGATACCCTCTATAATGCCAAGAAGCGCAGCATTGATGTAGTCCATGAATAGTCTCCAGTTGGGATTCGCTCGATTGGAGGGGTGGGCGGGGGCAAAAACGGGATCCGTTTTTATCGATATGATGCGCTGTCGATAGGGCCGCCTATCGGCCCTTGATAGTTTCTTCAGCCATCTTGTGTCCTATGTCAAAGGGCGGGTGGTCCGATTGGCTTGTGTTGCCGGGACCAAACTTCTATAGCTGCAACAAACAGGTCATGACTAGGGCAGCCACACGACAAGCCACGCCCAAGCCCTTCATCAATCCCATAGTTCAGAGTTTACATGCCGACTCTCTATCATCATTCCATGTCATCCGCGTCTCGCTTCGTACGACTGATCCTGTCGGAATACGGGTTCCACGCCGATCTGATCGAAGAACAGACCTGGGAAAAGCGTCATGATTTCCTGGCGCTCAACCCGGCCGGGACACTGCCGGTCTATGTCGACGACAGCATGCGGGCATTGTGCGGCGCTACTGTCATTTCGGAATATCTCGACGAGACGCATGGTGTGCTGAAACGCGATCGGCGCCTGCTTGCCGAAGATCCTTTCCAGCGCGCCGAGATCCGCCGGCTGACTGAATGGTTCCTCCTGAAGATGGAGCAGGACGTAACACGGCCTCTCGCGCGCGAACGGGTCTACAAACTGCAGATGACGGCTGCCCAGGGCGGCGGCGCTCCCGATTCGAAGATGATGCGCACAGCCCGCGCCAATATTCGCCAGCATCTGAAATACGTGACCTGGCTTGCCGGTTCGCGCCAGTGGCTGGCCGGCGAGCGGATGAGCTACGCCGACCTTGCGGCGGCGTCTTCGATCTCCGTGCTCGATTACATGGGCGAGATCGCCTGGGCCGAGGTGCCGATCGTCAAGGACTGGTATCAACGCCTGAAATCGCGGCCTTCCTTCCGGCCTCTGCTCACCGAGCGCGTCCGTGGCCTGTCGCCGGTCTCCCATTATACCGACCTGGATTTCTAACGGGGCGCGCCATGCCTGAGGCGACCGAAGATCCAACGACAAGGCCCGACAAGGCGGCGGCCCGAAGCCGGAGCCTGAAGACATTCCTCCAGCAGGAAGCCCTGCGACTGGGCTTCGATCTCTGTCGGATTACCGGTCCGGACTCCATTCAGGAGGCCGGCCCGCGGCTCGGTATTTACCTCGACGAGGGTTTCCACGGAACGATGGACTGGATGGCGGAGACACGGGAGCGTCGCGCCAGTCCGGTTGCCCTCTGGTCAGACGTGCGCTCGGTCGTCGTATTCGGGCTGAACTACGGGCCGGACGAAGATCCACGCGGCATCCTTGGCAAGCCGGACAAGGCTGCGATTTCGGTCTATGCCCGCAACCGCGATTATCACGATGTCATCAAGGGGCGGCTGAAGGAGATTGCCACCCGTTTCGCGGCGCGCTCGAAGGAAGACGTCAAGGTCTTCGTCGACACCGCACCGGTCATGGAAAAGCCGCTGGCGGCCGCAGCCGGGCTGGGCTGGCAGGGAAAACACACCAACCTCGTCAGTCGCACGCATGGCTCCTGGCTGTTTCTAGGGTCAATGTTCACCACGGCAGACCTTGGCAGCGACGAGCCGGAGAGCGACCATTGCGGTTCCTGTACCGCCTGTCTTACGGCTTGCCCCACCGATGCCTTTCCAGCTCCCTACCAACTCGATGCGCGCCGCTGCATTTCCTACCTGACGATCGAGCACAAGGGGCCGATCGACCGACAACTGCGGCCACTCATCGGCAACCGCATCTACGGCTGCGACGATTGCCTCGCCGCCTGCCCCTGGAACAAGTTTGCAGCAAGCGCCTCCGAGATGAAGCTGGTGGCACGGGAGGATCTGCGGGAGCCGTCGATCGCCCTCCTGCTCGGCCTTGACGACGCAAGCTTCCGCAGCTTTTTCAGCGGCTCGCCCATCAAGCGTATCGGCCGCGACAGGTTTACGCGTAACGTCCTGATCGCTGCCGGCAATTCGCGCGACGGGACATTGATCGAGCCATGCCGGCGGCTTGCCGACGACAGCGCGCCCATCGTGCGCGGCATGGCGGCCTGGGCCCTGGGTCGACTGATGACGGCTGGCGAGTTTGCGCTATTTGCTGCAGAAAGGCCGGACGATCTCGACGAAGAGGTGCGCGAGGAGTGGCGCGCTGCAAGGATGATGTCATGCACACAATGATTTTCGGCTGCGGCTATTCCGGCACAGCCATCGCCAAAAGTTTTTCGGGCCCGCAAAACACCGTCGTGGGTACGACCCGCGCCGAGGAAAAGCGTTTGGCGCTTGAACGGCAAGGAGTTTTGGGACTGTTGTTCGACGGCGAAACGCTGGATCCGCGCCTTCTCGACGAAATGCGGAAGACAACCCACCTCGTGCAGTCGATTGCTCCCGGGCAGGCGGGGGATCCACTGATCCGGCTGGCGGGCGAGCGCATCGCGACGCTGATGCCCGAGTTGCAATGGATCGGCTACCTTTCGACCGTCGGCGTCTATGGTGACCACAAGGGTGCATGGATCGACGAGGATACATCGATAAGGCCCGTTTCCGACCGATCCGTCGAGCGGGTGGCCGCAGAGGACGGATGGATGTCCATCGGCGACAAACTCGGGGTGCCGACAGCCGTGCTGCGGCTCTCCGGTATCTATGGTCCGCGCCGCAACGCCTTCTGTAATCTCGAAAAGGGTACGGCACGCAGGCTCGTGAAACCGGGCCAGGTATTCAATCGCATTCGCGTTGAAGACATCGGCGCCGCCAGCCGTTTCCTCGCAGATCGCGCCATTGGCGGCATCTTCAATGTCACCGACGACGAACCCGCCCCACCGCAGGACATCGTGGCGGAAGCGGCAAAGCTCATGGGCATTGCCCCGCCGCCGGAAACACCGTTCGAGACGGCCGAACTATCCCCGATGGCGAGATCCTTCTATGGGGAGAACAAGCGTGTATCGAATAGCCGGCTGAAGGCGCTGGGCTTCCATTTCAGCCATCCCGAGTACCGCGCATCGCTTGCCGAACTCTGGTCATCCGGTCGCTGGCGCGGCTGAAATCGTGTTCGTCCATGGGTGAGCGAATGCATTTTTTCGCGTCATGATTGACGAGACCCGCATTTTCTCCCAAGCGCACCGCACTCGACATCGCTGGAAAAGCCATGGATCGCATGCGATCAAAGGGTTGAATTTTCCTACTTAGAAGCTTTTCTGGATGAAAAGTGCTGACAGCAAAGGTTAACGGCCTCTAAATTTGCGCAACTAAGGCAATGAATATGACGCTCGCGCAAAAGAAATTTCAGAAATATCGTGAACTCCCGGCCCGCGCCTGAGCCGGCAGAATAATCATCTGATTTCTCGCTGATTCCATTCATTTTTTTCCAAAAAACAGACAATTTGATTCACATCTTCTTTTGTCGGCTTCACAACGAATATTACTGACTGTAATATTCCGTGATCGAGTGCAGCACTTTTTCGCCATTTTTCGCCGGATTTAAGCCCCTCGTCGTTCAAGCACGGCGCTCAACAACGTCGAGGGTAAATCTGTTTTGAATATTATCTCCCGCATTCTAGCGATCACCGCAACTATATCAGCTTGCGTTGTTATCAATCCTATTACAGCATCGGCAGCAACGGGCTGTGGAGGCGCATCCTGGTATGCAGCACATTCCAAGACCGCTTCCGGCGAACGCATGAATGCTTCGACGCTGACCGCTGCCCATCGCTCGCTGGCCTTCGGGACCCGTATCCGCGTTACCAACAAGAACAACGGCAAGACGGTTGTCGTCCGCGTCAACGATCGCGGTCCATTCATCCGCGGACGCGTTCTCGACCTCTCCCGCGCTGCCGCACAGGACATCGGCATGGTTGCTTCAGGCACCGCCAGCATCTGCTATTCGGTCGTCACCTGAGCCACATGTCTGCTCCAAAGCTTGCTCTCCGCGTCAATCGCGGCTACCTAGCCGCTTGAGACAGCCCCTTGCTGGCAACCCGACGTTGGTCGAGTACGTCACGGGGACCTAAAGATATCCGGGAGAAGAGTACATGCGTCTGGGCGGCAGGCTTCAAGGGGCCATTGAGATCCTTGCCGATATCGAGGCCCGCAAGCGACCTGTCGCCGACGCGCTAAAGGACTGGGGATTGGGTCACCGTTTCGCCGGATCGGGCGATCGGGCTGCAATCGGAAATATCGTCTACGACGCACTTCGCATGCGTCTATCCCATGCCTACCTCATGGACGATGACGGCCCTGCCGCTCTTGCCCATGCCGTTTTGTTTCGCCAATGGGGCGTTACGCCCGAAAGCCTGGCGTCAGATACGGAGGGCGACCGCTTTGCGCCCGAACCGCTGAGCGATGCCTCGGTTGCCGCATTTGCAAGCCGCTCACTCGCCGATGCCGAAGGCTATATCCAGGGCGACATCCCGGAATGGACGCAGGCGTCTTTCGAAACGGCATTTGGTTCCGACTGGCTGGCCGAGGCAAAATCGCTGGCCGAGCGTCCCACGCTCGATCTTCGCGCCAATGCACTCAAGTCTTCCCGGGAAAAGGCTGCCAAGGCGCTTGAACGGGTGGGCGCTCACCCCGCGAAGATCGCCCGATACGGCATCCGAATTGCCGCAGGCGAAGGTGCTTCCCGTCTCCCTAACGTCACGGCTGAGCTTTCGTTCCAAAAAGGTTGGTTCGAAGTCCAGGACGAAGGCTCGCAAATCGTTGCAGATCTGGTCATGCCGGCGGAAGGCGATCAAGTTCTCGACTATTGCGCCGGCGGAGGCGGCAAGACGCTCGCTATGGCTGCGGCGATGAACAACAAGGGCCAGGTGCATGCCTACGATTCCGATCGGAAGCGACTGGCGCCCATCATCGAGCGTCTCAAGCGCGCAGGCACCCGCAACGTTCAGGTCCACGACGACAAGACCAGCCTAGCCGCGCTCGTCGGTCGCTTCGACAAGGTATTGGTCGATGCTCCCTGCACCGGAACCGGCACCTGGCGGCGGCGGCCGGACACCAAATGGCGGTTGACGCAAAAGAACCTCGATGAGCGGATCGGCCAGCAGCACGACGCCCTACTGCAGGCATCCGAATATGTCAGGCCGGGCGGTATTCTTATTTATGTGACCTGCTCCGTACTTCCGGAAGAAAACGAGGCTCAAGTTCAGCGTTTTACCACCGACAACCCGCAATTTGAGATCATCGAGTCGCTGAGTTCGTGGACAGCGCTGTTCGGTGCGGACGCACAGCAGCCGCGCTCGTCGGATGGCAAGACGATCACGCTGACGCCCGCCTCCACCGATACAGACGGCTTCTTCTTCTGCCGGATGCGTCGCAATCCGTAATTCAATCCACCCGCAGCGGATATTGATGTTTCGGCGGGATGGCATGATGCAGAACGGCAATGGCGATCAATGCCAGCGCGCCGACCACGACGACGGTGAATAACAGACCCGCCGAAAGGTGGGAGGCGAAGGTCACCAACGGCACCGCGCCGGCCGGCGGATGGGTAACGCGCAGCAATTGCATGGCTCCGATCGCTACGCCCACAGCGATGGCCGCCGTCCACCAGAGGCCGGGCGCAACGGCCATGGCGAGGCTGCCGATGGCGGCGGCAATGAGATAGCCGCCGAACACATTGGCAGGCTGTGCCAGCGGGCTCTTCGGCTGTCCGAATATCAGCACGGCCGTGGCGCCGAACGGTGCGATCAGCAGCGGAATTCCCGTCATGATCGCCAACGCCCCGACGGCAAGCATGCCGACGCAGGCGCCGATACCGGCCTTTAACTGCCCGTGCCAGTGGCCCGTGGGCTCGTGGCGGTGAATGAAGTGTCTTAAATGGCGATGGATCATGGCGAACTTCTAAAGTTTCGGTTTGAACAGCGTTTTGCGCCGCAACGCCCTGCTTTGCAAGCAAAGGCGTTTCGCATTTTGGGCATCCCAGGGACAGGCCGCGCTTAAATTCATTCCAAACTAGAGTGTTTGACACCACTTTATTTTTCGGCCATGAAGCCATCGCCCCAGTTTCCGATGGCGCAGACAGTCGCTGTAGAGGATTACGATATTGAAAATCAGATTTTACGCCGCCTTGGCGCTCGCCGCTACCTCCATGACCGCCTACGCTCTTCCGGCCCGCGCTGCCGTCGATGAGGCTGCCATCGTCAAGCATTATGCAGACGTCGCCCATGCGAAGTACGAGGATTCGCTGACGCTCGCAAAGGCGCTCGACAAGGCCATCGATGCGCTGATCGCGACGCCGAGCAAGAAGACGCTCGACGCTGCCCGCGCCGCATGGATCAAGGCCCGCGTTCCGTATTCGCAGTCGGAAGTCTACCGCTTCGGCAACAAGATCGTTGACGACTGGGAAGGCGACGTGAACTCCTGGCCGCTGGACGAAGGTCTGATCGACTATGTCGACAAGTCCTACGGCACGGAAAGCGACGAAAATGCCCTTTATGTCGCCAACGTCATCGCCAACAAGACGATCAAGATCGATGGCAAGGACGTCGACGCGTCGCATCTGACGCCTGAGTTCATCACCTCGCTGAACAGCGCAGGCAAGGTCGACGCGAATGTCGGCACCGGCTACCACGCCATCGAATTTCTGCTGTGGGGCCAGGACCTGCACGGCACCGGCCCGGGTGCCGGCGAACGTCCAGCCACGGACTACGACGTGAAGAACTGCACCGGCGGCAATTGCGATCGCCGCGCCGAGTATCTGAAGTCGGCATCGACCAAGCTGGTTGCCGATCTCCAGACCATGACCGACGACTGGGCGCCCGATGGTGCTGCCACCAAGGAAGACGAGAAGGACCCGAAAGCCGGTATCGTTGCCATCCTGACCGGCATGGGCTCGCTCTCCTATGGCGAGCTGGCTGGCGAACGCATGAAGCTCGGCCTGCTGCTACACGATCCGGAGCAGGAGCATGATTGCTTCTCGGACAATACCTACAACACCTATAACAACGACATCGTCGGCATCCAGTCGGCCTACACCGGCAACTACACGCGCATCGACGGCACCAAGATGAAGGGTCCCTCGCTACACGAGCTGGTGGCCGAGAAGGACAAGGCCGTCGATAAGGAAATGATGGCCAAGTTCGCCCTCACCCAGAAGGCGGCCGATGCCATGGTCAAGCGTGGCGAGACCGTCGAGAAGTACGACCAGATGATCGGCGAAGGCAACTCCAAGGGCAACGCCGTTGTCCAGAGCGTCATCGACGGGTTGCTGGACCAGACCAAAAGCATCCAGCGGGTTATCGCTGCGCTCGACGTCGGAACGGTCAAGCTTGAAGGTTCTGACAGCCTCGACAACCCCGGCTCCGTCTTCAAGAAGTGATGAAGAAGGGCGGTGGCACGATGCCGCCGCCCTTTCGTCCAATATGACAGACCATCCTGGCCGTCGCATTTTCACCCTCGCACTGCTGGCTGCTGCGCTTGGCTGCAGCGGATTGCCGGTGGCTGCCGACGGGATCGATGCACCTGCGGTCCGCACCGACCTGACGCCGGCGCAATTGAAGCGCGTGCAGGCCGTGACCCGCCCGACGACGGACTTCTCCCGGGCGGAGACCTATGAGACGATGGAAAGCGGCGCCGGGACGTCGACTGCTGCCGTCAACGATCAGGCCTTCTCCCAGCCTCCGACCAATCTCGATCCGGCACGCGCGCTCGACTTTCATCTCGGCAACGCGCTGTTCCGCCAGCTCTGGGTCTCCTCGCCGTCATCGACGCAGGCGACCGATGGCCTCGGGCCGCTGTTCAATGCCCGCTCCTGCCAAAGCTGTCACATCAATGACGGCCGCGGCCACCCGCCGGAGACTTCGGGCAGAGCTGCCACCATGTTCCTCCGGCTGGCGCGGCCGGCAAGAACAGCCGAGGAGCGCCAGGCCTTGGCGGACGCCCGTGTCGTCAATTTTCCGGACGCAACCTATGGCACCCAGCTTCAGGACACGGCAGTGCCGGGGCTTGCAGGCGAGGGTCAGGTCGCTGTCGACTACACCGAACATGCCGTCACCCTTGCAGGTGGCGAGACGGTATCGCTCCGCCAGCCGCGCTATTCCGCCACCGATCTCGCCTATGGCCCGCTCGGGCCGGACACAACGCTTTCGGCGCGCGTCGCCCCGGCCATGCTCGGGCTTGGGCTGATCGAGGCCATTCCGGATGCCGATATCCTAGAGCATGCCGACCCCGACGACCGCGACCATGATGGCATTGCTGGCAAGGCTGCGATCGTGCGCGACAACAGGACCGGCAAGCTTGCGCTCGGACGCTTCGGCTGGAAGGCGCAGAATGCCACGGTGCGCGACCAGTCCTCGGCTGCCCTCGAAGGCGATATCGGCATCTCCAACCCCGACAGGCCGAACGCCTATGGCGATTGTACCGCCCGGGAGCCGCAATGTCTGGCCATGCCTGATGGCGTGCAGAAGCGCCTCGGCCCGACGGAAGCCCCGGAGGCAGTGCTCGATCTCATGACGTTCTATTCCGAGAACCTCGCCGTGCCGGCGCGCCGCAAGCCCAGCGATCCGACCGTGCTGCACGGCAAGGAGATGTTCTACGAGTCCGGCTGCATTGCCTGCCACACGCCGAAATTCGTCACCCGCAGCGATGCCGGCACCGAGGCGCAGTCCTTTCAACTTATCTGGCCCTATTCCGATTTCCTCCTCCACGACATGGGCGACGGTCTCGCCGACGGCCAACCGGTCGGCGTGGCGAGCGGCAAGGACTGGCGCACCCCTCCGCTGTGGGGCATCGGCCTGACGAAAACCGTCAGCGGCCATACCTTCTTCCTGCACGACGGCCGTGCGCGCAGCCTGACCGAAGCCATACTCTGGCATGGCGGCGAGGCGACAAAAGCGCGCGACGCATTTGCATCCCTGTCGAAAGACGATAGGCAAGCCCTGATCACCTTTGTGGAGTCCCTGTGATGCACCCCTGGAAATTTCTAGCTGCTGCCCTGCTGTTGACAAGCGCTGCTATGCCGGCCCTTGCGGAGACGCCGGCGCCTGGTCCCATGAACGACGCGGCTGTCCCCGGCGTCATGCAGAAGGCGGTGGATGATGTCATCCGCCCCGGCTATGCCAGGATGCACGCGTCCGCAGAGGCGCTTTCGATCGCGATGACAGGTCTTTGCAAAAATCCCTCGGCGCAGGCGGAGACGAGCGCCAAAGCTGCCTTCACCGACACCATCACAGCCTGGTCCATGATCGAGATTGTCCAGGTTGGCCCGGTTCTCGACAAGAACCGCTTCGAGCACATCCTGTTTTACCCCGACCGCAAGGGCATCGGCATGAAGCAGGTGCAAGCGCTCATCGCCAAGGCCGAAGAGAAGGACACCACAGTTGCCGATGTTGCCGCCAAGAGCGTTGCGCTGCAGAGCCTGACGGCGCTGGAATACGTGTTGTATGGCAATGGCTCCGAGACGCTTGCCACCGATAAAAACGGCTTCCGATGCCGCTATGGCGCGGCCATCGCCGGCAATATCGCGGAGGTCTCCGGCGATATTTCAGCCGAATGGGACGACCCGAAGGGCGTACAGGCCTCCTGGAAGACACCCGGCAAGACCAGCGACGATTTCATGGACAACAAGGAAGCCATCACCGCGCTGCTCGGCATCCTTGTCCACGGGGCTGAGAACGTCCGCGACCAGCGGCTGGAGACATTCTACAAGGGCGACCCTGCGGCGGCCCGACCGCACATGGCCATCTACTGGCGCTCCCGAAACACCTGGCCCTCGGTGAAGGCCAACCTCGAAGGCTTGCAGGCTCTGTGGCAGAAAGCTGGCATGACCGACCTCCTGCCGCCGGGCAAACACGATATCGCAGCGAAGATAGACACGAGACTGAGCCAGTTGATCGCCACCGCAGGCTCGATCAATCCGGATATCGAAGCCGCCATCGCCGACCCCTCCGAGCGCGGCAAGATCGATACTCTGCTTGCCGAAGCCCGCTTGCTGGCGACCGATCTCTCCGACGGCTATGGCGTGGACATCGGTCTGTCGGCCGGCTTTTCGTTTGCTGACGGAGACTGAGGCCTTGCGCAGCGCGCTCATCGATCGCCGAAACTTCGTCAAGGCTGCCGGAATCGGTTTCCTCGCCTGCCTGCGACCGGGCGCGCTGATGGCACTGGAGCGGGCCGATGCGGTCTATGCATCGGGCATCCGCGCGGCCGACGGCTCCTTTGCCGTGGCGACCGTGACCGAGCGCGGCGAGATCGTCGATCGCGTGGCGCTTCCCGCCCGCGCCCACGGCATGGCCTTTTCGAATGCGACCGGCCATACCGTTGCCTTCGCCCGCCGCCCCGGCACCTATGCGATGATTTTCGATCCTTTCGGCAAGACCGAGCCGATCGTCATCGCCGCAGCTCAGGGGCGCCATTTCTACGGCCATGGGACATTTTCTCCGGACGGCCGGTTGCTCTATGCCAGCGAGAACGACTTCGACAACAATCGCGGCGTCATCGGCCTCTACGACGCCCACAATCGGTTCTCCCGCATTAGCGAATACCAGACCTTCGGCACCGGGCCGCACGACATGACGGTGTCGGACGACGGCCGTCTCATCGTCGTCGCCAACGGCGGAATCGAGACCCATCCGGAATTTGGCCGCACGAAGCTCAATCTCGACCACATGGAACCGTCGCTGACGCTGATTGACGCGGCCACCGGAGCATTGGTCGAAAAACACGGCCTGCCGGCGGAATATGCCCAGGTATCGACGCGTCACGTGGATATAGATGCCAGTGGCAGGATCTGGTTTGCCTGCCAGTACGAGGGCCCGCGCAATTCGCTGCCGCCTCTCGTCGGTCACTTCGCAAAGGGCGAGGATCTGACATTCGTGACGCTGCCCGACGACACGACGCGGGCACTCGGCAACTATGTCGGCGCCATTGCCGTCAACCGGCACGAACATCTGGTCGGCGTCACCTCGCCGGTCAAAGGCACGGCTGTCACACTCGATGGCCGCACGGGTGCCGTATTGAAAGTCGAAAGCATCGACAACGCCGCCGGTATTGCGCCCGGGGCGGATGGCTTTGCAGTCTCCTCCTACGACGGCACTTTCGGTGTTGCCCGTAGCGATGTTGCCTGGGACCAGCATATCGTGGGGATCGGCCAGCCGGTGTAGCCGTTGCCCCGGGCAAACGAGTTGCCCCAAACTCAGCCAGCTGCCGCATACTCGGCCTGCTCTGCAGCAACTGCGGCTGCCGCCGTCTTCGCCGCCGCACGCAGCCACGCGTCGCCACGCGCATCGAGATCGGCGAGGATGGCCGGGATAACGGACGCGTCGTTCGAATGGCAATTGGCGATCTCGAAACCCATGAGGTCGAGCATGTCCGGCGAAAGCAGCGTGTCGAGATCGCCATCGACCTCGATCTTGCGGCTGTTCGGCGAAAGGCGGCGAACAAGGAGGTCTCCGGTGATCCTGTATTGCGGATCGGGAGAACGGGCCCGGCCGTCAGCGATAATTCCGGCATGAATGGCGGTGTTGGCGGGGTCGTGGCGCAGCGACCAGGCGGACATGGCGAGCGCCTTGACTTCCCTGAGGACCGGGCCACCGCGCCAGTAATCCACCATCGCCACGAAGCGTGGACGGCCAAGGCTTCCCGTGCCGGCAGTGCGGGGCTTGATAACAAAGTCACGCGTATGCTCCGGCAGCGAACCACGGAGCACTTCAAGGTACTTTTGCCGCGGCGGTGCGGTGCAGGCCGGCAATTCTGTGAATTTCTCCCAGAAATCCTTACGCTCGCCATTGGACAACATGACGGCCTTTCGCAGCCACTTGTAGTCCCGCTCGAGGATAACGGGCATCGGCCTACCCAGTCCGCGTCGGTAGCCGGCAAGGATAGCGGCGGCAATGGCCGTGGTAGAGGGCGAGCTTGCTTTGCGGGCAAGAATGGCACTCGTCGTCAAGCGAACGAGATCGAGCACATAGGGCATGGTCGCTGCATCATCGAAATCGTTGGCTCCCCATACCAACCGGCCCTCGCAATCGCGCCACGTTCCGAAGTTTTCAAGATGGGTATCGCCGATCGCCAGCACCTCGGGCGCCGACGCCAGTTCGGGGCAGAGGTCGAGGATGGTTTCAGCCCAGCGCCAGTAGGTGGCGCGAAGGAACGCGAAGCTGCCGCTCTTCATCTTCTGGTGCTTCAGGGCGAGATCGGCCTCCACAATTTCTCCCGGCAGCGCCGTCCGCAGCCACGTCTCGTAGGATTCAGTCGACTGCAAGATGCTAGCCATCACACTTTCCATTCTAACGTCGGTCAATTTTCGGAGCCACACGCAACCGTGCAGCCGGGAATGCATACTGGCAAGGGATGACGCTTGGCGGACAAGCGGCGCTACCTTATGTTGGTCACCATGAACAAAGCATCGACCTATATCGTCTTCATCGTCGCCGTCCTTGGGATAGGACTGGCGATCGGTTTATTCAATCTGCCCGGCGTCTGGTACCAGTCATTGGTCAAGCCGCCGTTCAATCCGCCGAACTGGTTGTTCGGCCCTGCCTGGACCACGCTTTACGTCCTCATCGGCATTGCCGGTGCACGCACATGGCTCATGGGGCCAAAGACGGAAGGCATGAAGCTCTGGTTCGTCCAGATGGCGCTCAACTTTCTCTGGTCGCCATTTTTCTTCGGTCTGGAGAAGCCGCTGATCGCGCTCGTCATCATCCTCGGGATGCTGATCGTCATCCTCGCCTTCATCGCCAACCGCTGGCAGCGCGACAGGATTGCGGCGCTGCTGTTCATCCCCTATGCCGCCTGGGTTGCCTTTGCGATGGTGCTGAACGCTTCCATCGCCTATCTCAACTGAAATTGCCCTGTCGCCGCTTGTCTGGCACCGGCAGCCATGCCACTTTCCCGTGACCAACGAGGGCATGGCATGAACGATGGCAGCAGCGGCGATTTCAGGCAGCGAATCCGCGACAGCTTCGAAAAGCAGGCAGCGATGGAAACCATCGGTGCCGAGCTCACGCGTGTCCAGCACGGCATGGTCGAGATCGAGCTACCCTTCGACATCAAGTTGACGCAGCAGCACGGCATACTGCACGCCGGCATCATCTCTGCGGCCTTGGATTCGGCCTGTGGGTTTGCCGCCTACAGCGTCATCGATCCGGAGGCTTCCATCCTGACCATCGAATTTAAGGTCAACCTGATGTCGCCGGGCCGCGGCGAGCGCTTCCTTTTTCGCGGCGAAGTCACCAAGCCGGGCACGACGATTATCGTCGCTGACGGTCGGGGCTACGCCATCGGCGACGGACCGGCCAAGCTGATCGCCTCGATGACCGGCACGATGATGGTGATCCGTGGCAGGGAAGGAATTTCGGGATGAGCTTCGAACTGAAATCCGTTTCCGGCAAGACGATCCTGTTCGTGATGGCGGCAGAAGCGGAATACGGGCCGTTCCTGCGCTCCCGCATCGAGCCGCTGATGACCGGCGTCGGTCCGGTCGAGGCAGCGATTGCGCTCACCCGGACGCTTACGCAGCTCGACGCCCGCGACGAACTGCCAGATCTCGTCGTCTCGCTTGGCTCAGCCGGCTCTGCAACGCTGGAACAGACCGAGGTCTACCAGGTCAGCTCCGTTTCCTACCGCGACATGGATGCCTCGCCACTCGGCTTCGAGCGCGGACGCACGCCATTCCTCGATCTGCCTGCCTCAGTCGAACTGCCGCTGCGTATCCCGGCAGTGCCGACGGCCAGCCTTTCGACCGGCGGCAACGTCATTTCCGGGGCGGAAGCCTATGCCGCCATCGGCACCGATATGGTCGACATGGAGACCTTCGCGGTGCTGCGCGCCTGCCAGACCTACAGCCTGCCGCTCATCGGGCTGCGCGGCATATCGGACGGCATAGTCGAGCTGCAGCATATCAGCGGCTGGACGGAATACCTGCACATCGTCGACCGCAAACTTTCCTATGCCGTCGACAGCCTGTTTGCGGCGCTTGAGGACGGTGTCTTCTGGTTCTGAAAGCCCTGCTGCCAAGGACAATCGGGACAATATTTTTAACGCTTGCCGGCATTGCCCGATTGCATGAAGCAAGGCTTTTCTCTAAAGGCTCGCCATGACCCAGACAGTTCATCCAGATACCGTTCTCATCGTCGATTTCGGCAGCCAGGTAACCCAGCTAATCGCTCGGCGCGTCCGCGAAACCGGCGTCTATTGCGAGATCGCCCCTTTCCAGTCCGCCGAAGCAGCCTTTCACCGGCTGAACCCGAAGGCGGTCATCCTGTCCGGCAGCCCGGCATCGACGGTCGACGAAGGCTCGCCTCGGGCACCGCAGATTATTTTCGACAGCGGCCTTCCGGTCTTCGGTATCTGCTACGGCCAGCAGGTGATGTGCATGCAGCTCGGCGGCATGGTAGAGAGCGGCCATCACCGCGAATTCGGCCGCGCCTTCCTTGAGGTAAACCAGGATTGCAAGCTGTTCGAAGGCCTCTGGTCTTCCGGCTCGCGCCACCAGGTCTGGATGAGCCACGGCGACCGCGTAACGGCGCTGCCGGAAGGCTTCGAGGTCATCGCCACATCGTCGAACGCGCCTTATGCTTTCATCGCCGACGAGAAGCGCAAATATTACGGTGTGCAGTTCCATCCGGAAGTGGTCCACACGCCAGATGGCGCCAAGCTCATCGCCAACTTCATCCACAACATTGCCGGCCTCAAGGGCGACTGGACGATGTCGGCCTACCGCGCCAAGGCGGTCGAGGCGATCCGCGCCCAGGTCGGCAGCAGCAAGGTAATCTGCGGTCTCTCCGGCGGCGTCGACTCATCGGTTGCGGCGCTGCTGATCCACGAGGCCGTCGGCGACCAGCTGACCTGCATCCTCGTCGACCACGGCCTGATGCGCAAGAACGAGGCGGCCGATGTCGTCGCCATGTTCAAGGAGCACTATAACCTGCACCTGGTGCATGTGGATGCGTCCGACATGTTTATCGACGCGCTGGAGGGCGAAAGCGACCCGGAGACCAAGCGCAAGACGATTGGCCGGCTGTTCATCGACGTCTTCGAGGCCGAGGCAAAGAAGCTCGGTGGCGCCGATTTCCTCGCCCAAGGCACGCTTTATCCTGATGTCATCGAGAGCGTCTCCTTCTCTGGCGGCCCATCGGTCACCATCAAGTCTCACCACAATGTCGGCGGATTGCCCGCCCGGATGAACATGCAGTTGGTCGAACCGCTGCGCGAACTGTTCAAGGACGAAGTCCGGGTGCTCGGCAAGGAGCTCGGCCTTCCCGACAGTTTCATTGGCCGTCACCCCTTCCCCGGCCCCGGTCTCGCGATCCGCTGCCCCGGTGGCATCACACGCGAAAAGCTCGAAATCCTGCGGGAAGCCGACGCAATCTACCTCGACGAGATCCGCAAGGCCAGCCTCTACGACGCCATCTGGCAGGCCTTTGCCGTGCTGCTGCCGGTACAGACCGTCGGCGTCATGGGCGATGGCCGCACCTACGAATTTGTCTGCGCGCTACGCGCCGTCACCTCTGTCGACGGCATGACTGCCGATTTTTACCACTACGACATGGAATTCCTCGCCCGCGCCGCCACCCGCATCATCAACGAAGTCCGCGGCATCAACCGCGTCGTCTATGACGTGACCAGCAAGCCACCCGGGACCATCGAGTGGGAATAAAATCAACAAATACCCATTGATTTTATTGATTTAAATAAGAATCTTGAACTATTTTACCCGCGTCATCAATTGGACTTTTTATGGTAGTTGGATGGCGTACAATTGAAAAAATGCCGGTCCCATCATGGGATCGGGCAAGCAGAGCGGTGCAAATACGCGCAAGCCTATCTGGCTAATTTTGTTCGCCGCCGGTCGCTTCTACAACTCGTTCGACCCCTGTTCATGCCTCGAGCAGTGACTGGACGCGGATGCCGGCTTGATCGCGCATAAAATAGTCGCCCTGCCCTCAAGTGAGAAGTTGTACGGCGTCGCCTTGCTTGGAAAGCAGGGCAACCGCTTGCTTGTCGAACGACACGAAGGTTTCACCGCCAAGCCATTTGCCTTCGTGCGCCATGATTCCATCGGCGAAGTCGCCGCCGGCCTGAAGCAGCGCAAGGCCTGCTTCAACGGCGGGGCGGTTCAGCACAACATTATCGGCGTCCATTAGCGCCCGGATCGCGGCCGCAACATCCTCTTTCGGCAATTTGGCTCCCTGCCGCAGTATCCAAACCAGTTCGCACAGCGACGGCACCGAAACCGCGATCAACGTCGCCTCTCTGAGCAGCTTGCGGGCCGTATCGGCTTGGGCTGGATCGTCGCGCAGGATCGCACGCGCAAGGACGTTGGTATCGGCCGTGATCTTCATTTTTTGTCTAGTTGGCCGGCCCAACCCGCCGCCGCAATCTCATTCATTTCCTCAATCGAAATCGGCTTCTTCAGCTTTAGTTTGCCGTCGAGCGAATGAAGGAAGTCGTCGATCGTGCCAGACGGGCGCGCAGCCCGCACCCGCAGTTCGCCGCCTGGCAATTTTTCGAAATCGACCCGCTCACCCGGCTTAATGCCGAGATGGTTCAGCAAGTCCCGTTTCAGGGTGACCTGACCTTTTATCGTGACCGCCTGCGACACCGATGCCATCACTACATTCTCTATTATCGTATCAGCCTTATTGTAATGCAAATATACATTACCAACAAGATCCTTCGGGCGAATTTGCAAAAGTCGTTGGATGGCCACCATCGAGAGATCTCTACCCGAGATAGTGGATGTGCGGCCTCTGGGTGTGCGACGACAGTTCCACCCTGGCATCGACGGAGAATACGTCGCGCAGCAGCGTCTCCGTCAGCACCTCCTCGGGAGTGCCTGAGGCCACGACCTTTCCGCGCTCCAAGACGATCAGTTCGTCGCAGAACATGGCGGCGTGGTTCAAGTCGTGGAGTGCGATGATGCTGGTCATCGGCAGGCTGGAGACGAGCCTGAGCAGGCCGATCTGGTGCTGGATATCCAGGTGGTTCGTCGGCTCGTCGAGGATGAGTTCTTTCGGCGATTGTGCCAGCGCCCTGGCGATCTGGGTGCGCTGCCGTTCACCGCCGGAGAGGCTATGCCAACGGTCCTGGCGCTTCTCCCCCATGCCTGTGCGCGCTAGGGCCGCTTCGACCGCCTCCTCGTCTGCGATCGACCAGCCCGAAAACATCGACCGGTGGGGAAAGCGGCCGAGCTTGACCACATCGATGACCCGAAGACCGGCATTGGTGGTGGCATGCTGCTCCACGAAGGCGACGCGCTGGGCGATGTTGCGACGGCTGACCGTGCCGATGTCCTGCCCGCCGAGTGTGACTTGCCCCGTATCCGGTTTCTTGAGGCCCGCCAGCAGGCGCAGGAGGGATGTCTTGCCGGAGCCGTTGGGGCCGAGCAGGCCGAGCATCTTGCCTGATCGGGCACTGAAAGAGATCCCGTCCAGGATCGTCTTCCTGCCAATGCTCCAGATGAGATTTTCAGCTGCAATGCTCATGATGCCCGCTGGAACCGGTAGAGAATGAAGGAAAATACGGGCACGCCGACGAGCGCGGTGACGACGCCGATCGGTAGCACCTGATGGGGGATCAGCACACGCGAAGCGATATCCGCCAGCACCATGAAAATCGCACCGAAGATGGCGCAGGCTGGCAGCAGCCGGATATGCAGCGGCCCGACTATGAAGCGCGCAGCGTGGGGCACCACGAGGCCGACGAAACCGATCGAGCCGACCATGCTGACGATCGTTGCCGTCATGACCGCCGTCAGGGCAAACAGGACGATCCGGGCGCGACCGACGTTCACTCCCAACGATGAGGCTGTCTCGTCGCCGAAGGCGAAGGCATCCAGCACGCGCGCATAGGCAAGGCAGGCAACTAGCGAGATGCCGATGACGATCGAGACCAGCGTCAGTTCCGGCCAGCGCACTCCGCCGAAACTGCCCAGCAACCAGAACATCACGTCGCGCGCCTGCTGCGCATTGCCCGAGGTGGTGACGATGTAGGAGGTGGTGGCATTGAAAAGCTGCGATGCAGCGACGCCTGCAAGGATAGTCCGGTCGGCGCCGCCGCGCGCGCCGTTCGATAGAAGCGCCACGAACAGGAATGCCGCGAAAGCGCCGGCAAAGGCACCCGAAGAAAGCGACACCGCGCCCGATCCGATGCCGAGAATGACGATGGCAACCGCGCCTGTGGAGGCGCCGGCCGAAATCCCGAGCACATAAGGTTCTGCCAGCGGATTGCGCAGCAGCGACTGCATGATGGCCCCTGACAGAGCCAGCCCCGCACCGCAGAATGCCGCCACCAGCGCCCGGCTGAGGCGGTAATCCCAGATCACGGTTTCATGGATGCGGTTCAGTTCGATCGCCGTCAGGCCGAGGCGGTTGGTGACAGCGGCAAACGTCGTCGCGAGCGGGATCGGCAGGTCGCCAATGCCGACGCTGATGCCGACCACCAGACCGATTGCAGCAAGCGACGCAATCACCACCATGCTGACCGTCGCCAGTTGTCTTAGAGACCGGCGCGTCACGGTCACTTCAGCAGGCCGACGGCTTTCAGCTGGGTCGCCACCTGTTCGGCACCATAGATGGTGCGGATTGTCGGGTTCATCGCCTGACCGTCCATGACAACGATGGCCTTGTTCCTGACGGCTGCGATCTGGCTGACGGCAGGGTCGGTGGTGAGGAACTTGATCTTCGCTTCCGGCTTGTCGAGTTCCCAGCGATTACGGTCGAGATTGGCAACGACGATGACGTCCGGGTTGGCAGCGATGATGCTCTCCCAGCCAAGCGTTGGCCATTCGGCTTCCGCCTCGATTGCGTTTCGGCCGCCCAGCGCATCGGCAATGAAGCCGGATGCGCTGTTCTTGCCGCCGACATAGGCATCTGCCGACGGGCTGGGGCTGGAGAACCAGAAGACATAGGACAGCTTTTTTCCGTCCTTTGAAACGCTGGCGCGCAGGGCTGCTTCACGCGTCTTTAGATCGGCAATCAGCGCCTGGCCACGATCTGCGACATCGAAGATCTGGGAGAGCTCGTCGATCTCCTTGTAGAGCTGATCCATGTTCCACAGTTGGTCGCGGCTGCCATATTCGTTCTTGATCTTCTCGGTGCTGAGGCAGGTGCTCGGCGAGAGGTATGTGGGGACGCCAACCTTGTCGAAATCCTCGCGCTTGGCAACCTTGCTGCTCGGTCCGACGAGGCTCGGCAGGGCGGCAGCGACAAAATCGGGATTTTCGGCGAGGATTGTTTCAAAGGTCGGGAACTCCACCGTCAGGAGTTTCACCTTGGCGTTGGCCTCGGCAAGCTGGGGAAGGACCTTGCTCGGCCAGAACGCGGTAGCTGCCATCCTGTCCTGCAGGCCGAGCAACAGCATGATCTCGGCGCTGTTCTGCCCGAGCCCGATAGCACGCTGCGGGGCTTTGCTGATTGTGATCTTTGCACCGCAATTGTCGATCGTAAGCGGATATTTCGTTGCCGCGGCGAGTGCAGCTTGGCTCACGAAAACCTGCACGAGGCAAACGCCAATGGCGGTCAGAAAAGATCTGAATACGGTCACGGAAAACATCCTGCTCTTGGCCCTGCGGCAATGTGAGATTGTCTGCGCGGTATAACCATTCCGCCGGGATAAAAACAAGAGTTACGCGCTCATATTTATTCCAGTTCGGCAGCGCTACCTCACCCCACCTGCCCGATTCATAGCGAAAGCGCTTGTCGGCGGGGGAGCCTGATTGCTATGGAACCTCTCGTCATCAATGAGGGAGCCGCATCTATGGACGTTACCGAGATCGTCATCGACGGCGATACGCCGGGCATCGCCTGGAAGCTGCCTGTGCTGCTTTTTGCAGGCTCCGATGCTTCGGCGCCAAAGGTCTACATCCAGGCGGCGCTGCATGCTGGCGAATTGCCAGGAACCGCGCTGTTGCATTTTCTCTGCGAGAAACTGCGGGCGGCGGAGGCCAGTGGCGGTATCCAGAGCGACATCGTCGTCGTCCCGCATGCCAATCCCATCGGTGCGGCACAATCGCTCTTCGGCGGCATGGAAGGGCGCTTCGAGCTCGGCTCGCGCACCAATTTCAACCGTGACTTCCCGCTTATCGCACTTGGGGACCGGCACAAGTTGCTGGAAAACCTCGATCGCCTGCCGGCTGTGGTGCGTCTGAAGCGCCAGCTTATCCACATGGCGCTCGGCGCGCACCTGGTCATCGATCTTCATTGCGACGATGAATCGCTGCAATACGCCTACATCGACAGCGCCTTCTGGCCGGAGGCTTCAGACCTTGCCGCAGCGCTCGAGATGGAGGCGGTGCTTTTGTCCGACGGGGAGAGCTCCGCCTTCGAGGAGGCTGTCAGCTATGCCTGGAAGTACGAGGTTCCAGGCGAAAAGAAGCAGCGGCTGCCAGGCAAACTGTCGGTGACCGTGGAGCTGCGCGGTACCCGAGACGTCTATCCCGGGATGGCGAGAAAAGACGCCGATGGCCTGTGGAATTTCCTTGCCGCCCGCGGCATAGTCCGCGACGACGATCTCCGTCTTTCCGCGTTTACAGGGCCGGCCGTTCCGCTCGACAATATCGAGATGATCCGAACCCCTGTCGCTGGCACCGTGCTTTTCCACCGCAATATCGGCGAACGCGTCGAAAAGGGAGACATTATCGCGACGATCATCACTGCACCCGGCATGCCCGACAGCACGCTGGATATCGTCGCGCCGCAGGCCGGGCTGATCGTCACCCGCGCCTCCGACCGCCTGGTGCGGCGCGGCGCGGACCTGATGAAGATCGGCTGCGACGCTCCGAGCAGCGTCGTTCGCAAGCCCGGCACACTGGAGGACTGAGCGTGAGCGTCACGATCTACGGCATCAAGAACTGCGACACGATGAAGAAGGCGCGCAGTTGGCTGGACGCCCACAGCATCCCGTACCGTTTTCACGACTATAAGGCGGAAGGCATCGACCGCGAGCACCTGCAAGGGTGGATCGGGCAAGCGGGCTGGGAGACGGTGCTCAACCGCGCCGGTACCACCTTTCGCAAGCTCGACGAGGCCGACAGGACTAATCTCGACGCCGAAAGAGCCACTGCGCTGATGCTGGCCAAGCCCTCGATGATCAAGCGGCCGGTGCTGGAAGCTGAGGGCAAATTGCTGGTGGGATTCAAGCCTGCCGAATACGAAGCCCTTTTCAAAGTTTGATGCATGTCGAAAACCACCCGCGCGACGCAGATCCTTAGCCAGGCAAAGATCGTTTTTACCACCCATGTTTACGACTACGATCCGAACGCCGAGCGTATCGGACTGCAGGCGGCAGAGGCCTTGGGTGAGGAGCCGCATCGGGTTCTGAAGACGCTGATGGCGGAAGTCGATGGCAAGCCGGTTTGCGTTGTCGTGCCCTCGGATCACGAAGTCAGCATGAAGAAGCTGGCCGCCGCTTTTGGCGGCAAGTCGGCCCATATGATGAAGCCTGTCGATGCGGAGCGGCTGACTGGCTACCATGTCGGCGGGATAAGCCCTTTCGGCCAGAAGAAGGTCGTGCCGACGGCCATCGAAGTCAGTGCCATGGACGAGGCCTATGTTTTCATGAACGGCGGACAACGCGGACTGCAAGTTCGGCTCGATCCGAAAGACGCTCTCGCGGTTTTGAAAGCAGTCGCGGTGCCGCTAGTCGCCTGATTTCGTTCCGCCGATACCGCTGGCGATTTGGCTGCTAGCAAGCTTCATTTTCGCCGCAATGGGGTTTAAGTCTTCTTCCTTCGCATTACCCAGCAGGCAGGTTCCCATGACATCCGTTTCCCAGAGCACTCACACCATCGATCCCGTCAAGCTCGACAAGCTTGCCGAAGTGGCCATCAAGGTCGGGTTGCAGCTGCAGAAGGGCCAGGATCTGGTCATCACCGCGCCGGTCGCCGCTATGCCGCTGGTCCGCCGCATCACGCGGCACGCCTATATCGAAGGCGCCGGTCTGGTGACATCCTTCTATGCCGACGAGGAAGCAACACTTGCCCGCTATGAAAACGGCAGCGACGAAAGCTTCGACCGCGCCGCCGGCTGGCTCTACGACGGCATGGCCAATGCCTTCGCCAACGGTGCAGCCCGGCTCGCCGTCTCCGGCGACAACCCGATGCTGCTTTCCGGCCAAGACCCGGCCAAGGTGGCCCGTGCGAACCGCGCCAATTCGACGGCGTACAAGCCGGCGCTGGAGAAGATCTCCAATTTTGACATCAACTGGAACATCGTGTCCTACCCGAACCCATCCTGGGCACGACTGGTGTTCCCGAATGATCCCGAGCCGATCGCGGTTGCCAAGCTCGCGCGGGCGATCTTTGCCGCCTCGCGCGTCGATGTCGAGGATCCGATTGCCGCGTGGGCGGAGCACAACGCCAATTTGCGCGTCCGCTCCAGCTGGCTGAACGACCAGCGCTTTGCAAGCCTGCATTTCGTTGGCCCGGGCACCGATGTCACCATCGGCCTTGCCGACGGCCATGAATGGCATGGCGGCGCCTCGACGGCGAAGAACGGCGTAACGTGCAACCCGAACATCCCGACGGAAGAGGTTTTCACCACGCCGCATGCCCTGCGAGTGGACGGCTACGTCTCGAGCACCAAGCCGCTGTCGCATGGCGGCACGCTGATCGACAATATCCAGGTGAAATTCGAAGCGGGCCGGATCATCGAGGCCAAGGCCAGTCGCGGCGAGGAAGTGCTCAATAAAGTGCTCGACACCGACGACGGCGCGCGACGGCTGGGTGAAGTGGCGCTTGTGCCGCATTCGTCGCCGATTTCTGCCAGCGGCATCCTATTCTACAACACGCTGTTCGACGAGAACGCGTCCTGCCATATCGCGCTTGGCCAGTGCTACTCGAAATGCTTCCTCGACGGCGCGTCGCTGACGCAGGAACAGATCAAGGCGCAGGGCGGAAATTCCAGCCTGATCCACATCGACTGGATGATCGGCTCGGACAAGGTCGATATCGACGGGGTGAAGCCGGACGGCACGCGCGTACCAGTGATGCGCAAGGGCGAATGGGCCTGATTTAAGAGCGTTGCGCGCGTCAATTCGGCCTTTGGGCAAGAGACGCGCGCTGGCTTGCCCAGACGCTGGCCAGCACGACGGCAACGCCGGCCAGTTGCACCGCATCGAGTGCTTGTCCCAGCAGGCTCCAGCCGAGAAGGACTGCAACGAGAGGGCTCAGGAAGCCTAGCGCTGATGCCGCCGGCGCGCCGATCAGGCGGAGGCCGCGAAACCACAGGATATAAGTGAAGGCCGCGCCGACCAGCCCGAGATAGAGAAACCCGGCAAGATTTGCGATCGTCAGCGGCGGCAAACCCGGCTCCAGCAGAAGTGCTGCAGGTGCCAGCATCAGACCGCCAGCCGTGAGTTGCCAGGCCGTGAAGGTCAGCGGTGATACAGGCGGCTTCCAGTGGCGACTGAGGACCGTGCCGAAAGCCATTGAGAGAGCGCCGGCAAGTCCCGCAGCAATGCCGATAGGATCGAGCGACGCACCCGGGCGTAGCACCAGCAGTGCGACGCCGCAAAGTCCCGCCATGCCGGCCACGACAGCAAAAGGGCGCACCGAGGTGCCCATGACGACGCGCGAGAGGGCAATGACGATCAATGGCTGCACCGCTCCCACGGTCGCGGCCACGCCGCCGGGCAAGCGGTAGGCGGAGACGAAGAGAAAAGCCCAGAACAGCGAGAAATTGAGCAGACCGAGCACGAGGTTTTTCCACCACCATGCGCCCTGCGGCAATTCCCTCACCATTACCAGCAGCAGAAGCCCTGCCGGCAAGGCACGCAGCGTCGCCACCGTCAGCGGCACGCCTGCCGGCAGCAGTTGAGTCGTGACGATGTAGGTCGAGCCCCAGATGGCGGGAGCAAGCGCCGTCAGGCCAATATCGCGGAGGCGGGACACTGCATATCTCCATTTATCTTGACTTCAAGATAGATCCCTAAATCTTGACGTCAAGATAAATTTTGCCATAGTGGCTGCATGGATCATGTCGATAGAATTCTGGAGCAGTGGAGCCGAGAGCGGCCGGATCTGGACACCGCGCCCATGGGCCTGCTCGGCAGGCTCGGTCGCCTTCACACCCATCTCATGCGCGAGGTCGAGACGACCCTTGCCGAACATGGGCTGACACCTGCGAGCTTCGACGTGATGGCAACGCTCAGGAGAACCGGTGCGCCCTATCGTCTTTCTCCGGGAGACCTGATCGCCGCCACCATGGTGACCTCAGGAACCATGACCAACCGCATCGACCAGCTGGAGAAACAGGGGCTTGTCGCTCGCCTTTCCAACCCGCAGGACGGCCGAAGCGTGCTGATAGGCCTGACGGACAAGGGACTGTCGGTAATCGAGGATGCCGTGACGGCGCATGTGGCGAACCAGCAGAGGATCACCGCATGCCTTAGCGCGGAGGAGTTTGCAGCGCTGGACGGACTTCTTGCTCGCTATCTCGCGCATTTCGAAAGGGCCGCTGTGGAGTAGCGACGCAAATCTCAGAACAAGGTACCCTGTTTCTCACCATCGGCAGGTATCGCCGCCGGTTTTGCGGCGCGCTTCTTCGTCGGAGGAACAGGCGCGGCGTGCGGCGGCATCGTATCCATCCCCTCCCCTGCGGTGGCAGCCACACGGCCGTCTGCAAACTCCAGTGAGATCGCCTGGCCGGCCGAGATAAGCGCTGCCGACGAGAGCGGGCGATCCTCCTCATCGCGCACGACAGCATAGCCGCGCTTCAGGACATTCTTGTAGGACAGCGACTGCAGCATGCGGTCCTGAGCGGCGATGGCACCCTTGGCCATGCTGAGCCTGTGCAAGATCGCTGTATCGGAGTACCGGCCGAGATTGGACAGACGGTCGCGAAAGCTGCGGCTCTGGGCGGTCAACCGCGCCGGCACGCCGCGCATCGCAACGTCGGCGTTGGAAATACGCTTGTGGCCGTCGAGGAGAAGGCGCTCGACGCGACGCTCGGCGCGCACCATCCGCTCGTTGAGCTTCTGGCGCTTCTCGGCAATCCGGGTCGACAAAACCTCGGGGCGCAGGTGCGCGGCGGCGCGCTCGAAACTACGGCGTTTGTTGAGGGTATTCAGTTCGAGACCGCGTCCAAGGCCTGCGGCCGTCTCGTCGAAGCGGCGGCGCGGCAATGCCAGCAGCTGATCGAGCGACGGCAACGCGCGCACCAGCGCCCGCACCGCCTGGCCGTGATGATCCATATGGCGACGGATGCCGGTCTGCAGGCGGGCGGAAAGGCCTGCTGCCTGCGCCTCGAGGTCGGCTTTCACCGGAACAGCCATCTCGGCAGCGCCTGTCGGGGTCGGCGCCCGCACATCGGCCGCATAGTCGATCAACGTCCAGTCGGTCTCGTGGCCGACAGCGGAGATTAGCGGGATGATGCTTTCAGCTGCGGCGCGCACGACCATCTCGTCGTTGAAACTCCAGAGATCCTCGAGGCTGCCTCCGCCCCGCGCAACGATCAACACATCCGGACGCGGCATGTCGCCGCCGCGCTCAAACGCATTGAACCCACGGATGGCGTTGGCGACTTCAGACCCGGATCCCTCGCCCTGGACCTTTACAGGCCAGACGAGCACACGCACCGGAAAGCGATCGGCGATGCGGTGCAGAATATCGCGGATGACAGCGCCGGTCGGCGAGGTGACAACGCCGATCACCTTCGGCATGAAAGGTACCGGCTTCTTGCGATCGGCGTCGAAGAGGCCTTCGGCGCCGAGCTTGCGCTTGCGTTCCTCGATCAGCGCCATCAGGGCGCCGGCGCCGGCCGGCTCCAGGGTCTCGATGACGATCTGGTATTTCGAGGATCCTGGGAAGGTGGTGACCTTGCCGGTGGCAATGACTTCCATACCCTCTTCCGGGCGGAACTTGAGTTTGGAGAAGCTTCCCTTCCAGATGACCGCGTCTATGCGTGAACGGTCGTCCTTCAGCGAAAAATAGGCGTGTCCGGAAGAATGTGGACCGCGATAGCCGGAGATCTCGCCGCGAACCCGCACCTGGTCGAAGGCATTTTCGACCGTGCGCTTGATCGAGCCGGACAATTCGGAGACCGAATATTCCGCGAGGTTCGATGGCGAATCATTTTCGAATAAGCTGCTCATGCATTCTTTTAGCGCAACTGTGCGCCAAGATCAGCCATCCGACCGCCTTCACCCGCAGTTTTCAGCCATCCGGCAAGCCATTAACAAGATCAGAAGATTGAGTTTGTCCTGTTATAGAACGACGCAGTTTTCAGCCGTTGCAAACACTTTGAACGAGCTGTTTCAGCGTTTCTTAGTGAGATCCGGGTATATCCGGGACTATCTTCTACAGGAGTTTCCCAGATGGTCTTCGTGGTTGCCTTGGCAATCGGCGTTGCCGTGTCCCTGACGCGGTCCGTTGCAAGCATAGTGCTTTCGGCCGCCCTCATCGGCTTCGCCTTCGCTGCCGCGGCATTGCTGTCTCCGGCGGGAGCTTCCGTTGTTTCACTGTTGCTGGCGATTGCAGGCTTCAATTCAGCCTTTGCAGGGCAGGTTGCCCTGCTTCTTCTGCTGCAGAAGCCCCGCGTCGCCTAGGCCGGGAAGACGCCATCGGAAAACCGGACTTCAGGGCTGCCTGACGCGAAAGAACTTTATGTCCGGACCCTGTTTTACCGAGATTGGCTCCAGATAGGCGGGCACGTTACCCTTTGCGAGTTGCGCATAGAGGCCGTCCGGGCTCCGCTGCGACAGCTTTTCGACTTGCGGATCAATTGCGCAATAGGCAAGCAGCGTCACACCGGCCTGCTGCAACAGGGCCTGCGCATCCTTCGGCGTGGCAAGGCCGATCTTCATTTCCGCCAGCATCCCATCGGCGTCCCGATGGTAGGGACCCGACAGGGTACGATGCCGCGTAAAGCGCAGGATCGGTGAGCCCAGGTTGGAGGCCGCGACGACCACGCCCGGATCGAGCGCTGCGAGCGGAGCGAGGGCGTCCTTCGAGGAGCACTTGCTCTGGTCGGCTTCGACATCGGCAATGGCCGGCGTCTTCGAGAAGATGTTGCCGACATTGCTATCGGCAAGGCCACCGCCGACCGCCCAGACCGCAGGTACGGAGATCAACACTCCGACTACGTAAAAGAATGCTGCGCGAATGTCCTCGGAATCGGCATTGGAGACGCGCCTGAGGTCGAGGACGAAAAGCGTCAGCGGCGGAATGGCGAGCAGATTGGCAAAGACTGCGCCGCGCACCTGCACCAGCGCAATGATCCAGTTGACCGCGAGCAGCGCCAGCAAAACAGCGTGCAGTTGCGGCCTCTCATGGCGGACAATTCGCAGGACGCAGACCGCGATTGCGAGCAGTCCAACGGCATAGAACGCGCCAAGCGCTGTCGGTTCCGTGACGCTGAGCGACACGATGGACTGTGCCTCGCTGACGCTGTTGAGCCAGAGTTCAACCAGCATCGGATCGAGGCCACCCAGCGGGTTGCCCAGGCACTGCGGGGCAAGCAGCACTGCGGCGACCGCGACGGCAACACCGTTCGCAACCAAAACTGCAAACCGTGCCCGGCGTGGCAGGTGGCTGGCAAAGAGCGCTGAGAGCAGCAGACCCACCCCGCCGACAGCAGTAATGCCGTAAAAGCCGAGCGAAAGATTGTCGCAGGTGACCATGGAATAGAAATGCGGTGGCACCGTTGCAAAGAACGCAGCGCTGATGGCGACGGTCAGGGTCAGCGCAAAGGCTGCGGCGGCCGGTGCGAAAACCTTTCCCTCCCAGGCCCAGAGCGTTGCGACCACGATGCAGGCGACGGCAACGAAAGGCGTCGTTTCGGCGCCTATGCCGATGGCGAGGGCTGAGGCCAGGGCAGCAATGGCGAAGCTCGAGGCTCGAAACCGCTCGTCGACCAGCATGGCGACGATCAGTGCGACAAGGCCAAGTTGGACGTTGTCGTGATCGATCGACCCCGGCAGGTAGCGAACGGAGGTGATGATCAAAAATGCGGTCTGGACGAGCGTGACGTGCAGGCCTGGCAGTCCGCCCAGCCGACGCCCGAGAAGCGCCATGCTGCCCATGAACGGCAACACAAGGAACAACGGCCAGACAGTGACGGCGAGCACCTCTGCCCGCTCCGGGGATACAAACAGACGGAATAAAACGATCAGGCTCGCAATCGGCAAGTCTATGAAGCGGGACCAGTGCATCAGCGTCCCACCGTCGAGGCCTAGCCGGTATTGCATCATGTCGAACCAGCCCTGGCCGCCAAGCAGGTCGCGGACTTCGACGAGGCGCATGGCATCGTCGTTGTCGGCACCGATATAATCGACGGCATTGCGGTTGAGGAACAGCAGGACGAGAATAACCACCAGACTGTAGGCCAGCGTCACGAACCAGGCGCTCGACCAGAGCGACGCGGTTGCTGTTTTTCCGTCGATGCCTTCGATCGGCCGCATATCCGTCACACCAGTCATGTCGTGATCCCGTACCCTTACTTGCTGCAGAGACGAAACTACCGTTCCAGCCTCAAGAAAGCGTAAAGTTGCCGGCCATCATCCGTCAGGAAATATTGACAAATTGGTGGGATGGTCAGGGGAGACACTGGTTGCCGAGACGCTTTGTATCGGCCACCGCACCAACGACGTTATGAATGAGCGACCAAGCCGATGCTCCAGCCGTTGACCACCGATATCACCAACCCTCGCCCGGCACCCGATTTCAGCTGCAGCGGTGCAGCATGAAAAAACTGTTTTGGTTTGCCATCGCCGGCAGTATCGGCTTCGTCGTCGATGGTGGCCTGCTGATGCTGCTCCTGCATTTCACCCCGATTGGGCCTTTTGGCGCCCGTGCCATCAGCATTCCGTCGGCGATGCTGGCGACCTGGTTCTTCAACCACAGCTTTACCTTCGAAAAATCCAGCCAGTCGCTGGCCGTCGAGGGGTTTAGGTACGGCTCGGTAGGAGTTGTTTCGGCGCTGATCAATTACGGCATCTATTCCGGGCTGCTGATCACGATCCCGATACTGCGTCCGACATTTGCCCTGGTAATGGCCTCGGCGGCGGCGACGGCGTTCAGCTTTTTCGGCTATTCCCGCTTCGTCTTCCGCCGCTGAGCTACCGATGGATCAGACTGTTTCCCACCCGTCTCTTTCGCTGGCGCGGTAGATCGCGTCGATCATCGCCTGGTTCTTCTTCGAGCTTTCCAGCGTCACCACCTCTGAAGCCCCACCGGTAGCAGCGTCGGCAAAGGCCTCTGCCTCCAGCTTGTACTGGCGGCTGTCGGGAAAGCGGAAGATCTGCGACTGACCGTGGCTGCGATTGGCAAGCTCGACCTCTTCAGCGCCGTAGCGGTCAGCATTGAACGGCGATTTCACCTCGATGAACCCGTCCGTGCCGTGGAAGACCATGATCTGCCGGCTGGCCATCTGCGTCGAGATGTAGAAGCTCATCTCGAAGTCGCCGAAATCGGCCTTGACGCTGGAGTACATGTCAGTGCCGAACTCGGGATCGCGCTCGGTGACCGCCTGGATGCGCTGTGGCTCCTTGCCCGTGGCAAAGCGGGTGGTGATAGACGGGTAGACGCCGATATCAGGGAGGCCGCCGCCGCCGAGTGCTGGAATGTTGCGCATGTTGCCGGCATCGCGGTTGAAATAGGTGAAAGCGCCCTGCACATGCCGCAGGCGGCCGATAGCGCCCTCGGCAAGCAGTTCCCGCACCTTCTTCCAGACCGGCGTGTAGACGACCATGTAAGCTTCGCTGACCAGCACCTTGTTGCGATCGCGGGCGGCTATCAGGCTGTCGATCTCGGCGGCCTTCAGGGCGATCGGCTTTTCGCAGAGCACGTGCTTGCCGGCATCGGCGGCCTTGATCGACCACTCGACATGCTGCGATGTCGGAAGCGGAATGTAGACGGCGTCAATCTTGTCGGAGGCGAGCATCTCCTCGTAGGAGCCGAAGGCGTGCGGAATGGAGAAGCGGTCCGCCATTTCGCGCGCGCGGGCGAGTTCGCGGCTGGCAACAGCGGTGACCACGCAGTTCTCCGCATCCTGAATGGCCGGCACCACGAGTTCGCGACCGATCTTGGCCGTCGACAGAATTCCAAAACGCAACATCGATATCTCCTCATCCTCTTTTGCCTGATCATAGGCAGCGTTGAGGTAGCGCGCAACGCCGGCGGGGCAATTCACCGACGTCCGGTTTCCTTAACGAGGTCCGGGCCCTACATAGACAGGGCGGCTTAGCGCTGCGCCAATTTTTCAGCGTCCCACTTCATTCAGGAGAGCGGCATGCAGATGCGCCCACTCGGTAAAACAGGACTTTCAATTTCGCCAATCGTCTTCGGCGGCAATGTCTTCGGCTGGACTGCCGATGAGAAGACGTCCTTCGATATTCTCGACGCCTTCTTCGGCGCCGGCTTCAACACCATCGATACGGCCGACGTCTATTCACGCTGGGTGCCCACCAACAAAGGTGGCGATTCTGAAGAGATCATCGGCAAGTGGCTCAAACAGGGGCATGTGGCGCGCGACAAGGCGATCATCATCACCAAGGTGGGCTCAGAAATGGGCCCCGGCAAAAAGGGCCTGAAGGAAAGCTACATCCTGAAGGCGGTGGAAGATTCGCTGAGGCGGCTGCAGACCGACTACATCGATCTCTATCTATCCCATTGGGCCGACCCGGAGACGCCGTACGAGGAAACTCTGGGTGCCTATGCCAAGCTGCGCCAGCAGGGCAAGATCGGCGCGGTCGGCTGCTCCAATCTCGACGCGGCGCAATTGCAGGCCTCGCTGGATGCCGCAGAAAAGGCCGGCGTCCAGCGCTACGACGTGCTGCAGCCGGAATACAATCTCTATGATCGCGGGAGTTTCGAAGGCCCGCTTGCCGACCTCTGCATGCGTGAAGACATTGGCGTCATCACCTATTTCAGCCTGGCGTCGGGCTTCCTCTCCGGCAAATACCGCAGCAAGGCCGACACCGAGGGCAAGGCACGCCAGGACAGGGTGGCGAAGTATCTGGACGACAAGGGACTTCGAATCCTGTCGGCACTCGATACCGTCGCCAAGGAGACAGGGGCAGCTCCCGCCGAGATTTCGCTCGCCTGGCTGCAGCAGAAAAAGGCCGTGACGGCGCCGATTGCTTCAGCGACCAGCCTTGCGCAGCTGGAGGCTTTGGTGAAGTCTGCGCAGCTGACATTGTCGCCTGAGGCGATGGCCCTCCTCGACAAGGCAGGCGCATAACGAGGACGACGAAATGACGGTGACGATCCGAGAAGCCAGACGTGACGACGAGGCCCGCTGGCGCGCACTCTGGGCCGACTACCTCGCTTTCTATGGCGTTGGCATCTCGGACGACATCACCGATCTCACTTGGCGCCGGGTTTTCGACCCGGCGTCGGCGATCTTCATGCGAGTGGCCGTTGTCGATGACGTGGTGATGGGCTTCGCCCTTTGCCTGACCCACGAAGGTACGTGGACCTCAGGTCTCGATTGCTACCTCGAAGACCTGTTCGTCGACGCGGAAGTGCGTGGCAGGGGCTTAGGTCAGGCACTGCTCGACGACCTCGTGGCACTTTCCAAAGCCAGCGGCTGGACGAGGCTCTATTGGCACACGGACGAGACCAACAGCACTGCGCGCAAGCTATACGACCGCTTCGTCCAGAGCGACGGCCACATACGCTATCGCATCACACTCTGAGCCGCGGAAAGCCTTCATACGACCGCGAATGATCGTCCGCCCAGTTGGCCATACCCTCTCGGGTCAGGATGCCGCGCGGCTCGGCATAGCTGCTGATCGATCGCTTCGGGCGCTCATGCCAGGAAATGTTGACGGCCCAGAGCTTCGGGAAAAATTGCAAGGAGGCGTATGGCAGATGGTCGTGGATCCACCATGCCAGCTTTTGCCAGTCGCCCGGTGCCTGATAGCGATCCCACACCCAGGGGACGACGACGCAGGCCGTCGCGCCCATATAGCCATCGGCATCCCTGAGGTCCCAGACATGGCCGGCGGCGTCATTGCGAGCGCAATTCAGATTGTTGTCGTTTCCGAACCGGTTAAGCGCCTGCGAGCGGTAGCCGGAGCGAAGATGTAGCCTTCCGAAGGTCGCCTGCAGGGGCTCCAGCAGGTCGGCGCAAAGCCGACTGCCGGCCGCGATGGCAAGGGCGGGGTCATCAGGGATATTGGGGATGCCGTAAAGGCTGCCTATTTCGGAATACAGGAAGTCGCGAAGGAAGAAGTTTTCGGACAGCCGCACCCGGCCGAGATCTTCCAATCCGCGCATCGATGCCGGTTTCTTCATGCCGCTCTCCTCCCCGCCAGGGTAAGCAGCATTTTCATGCCGGCCACCCGAAATGCTGCATCTCAGCCGCCGACCTTGAAGAAATCGATGAAGGCGCGCAACGCCGGACGCAGCTGCCGGCGGCTCGGGTAATAAAGGAAGGGACCGGGATAGGGCTGGCACCAGTCCTCCAGCACTCTGACCAGCCGCCCGCCGGCCACCTCGTCCTCGACGCGGATATTGAAGAGATAGGCCAGACCGGCACCGTTCAGAGCTGCCAGCAGCGCCAGCCTGTCCTCGCCGACGATGAGCGGCCCGTCGACCGAGACCACGAGAGACTCGCCGTCCTTGTCGAACTCCCAGCGATAGATCGAGCCGTTCGAAAAGCGGCGCTTGATGCAGCGGTGTGCGACGAGGTCGCGGGGATGGACGGGGATCGGATGCTTTGCGAAATAACCGGGCGAGGCGGCGATGACTGTGCGCATCTCAGGCGAGATGCGCACAGCGATCATGTCGGCATCGAGGCTTTCCTCCATCCGGATGCCCGCGTCATAGCCCTGGTCGACGATGTCGATGAAGCCGTCCTCGTTGGCGATTTCCAGCGTGATATCGGGATAGGCATTGAGGAAATCGCCGATGCGGGGTCCAAGCAGGATGTCCGAGGCGAACCGGGGCGCGGTGATGCGCAGGTTGCCGGCGGGCCGGTCGCGCGCGTCGATGGCCGCCTCCAGCGCAATGCCGATCTCGTCGAGCGCCGGCCGCAGACGTTCCAGCAGGCGTTGCCCCTCCTCCGTCGGCGCGACGCTGCGGGTGGTGCGGGCCAGCAGGCGGACGCCGAGGCTCGCCTCCAGGCTCGATATGGCATGGCTGACAGCCGATGGCGCGATCGCCAGCTCCTTGGCCGCAGCCCGGAAGCTGCGGTGCGCGGCGACGGCAGCAAGAACTGCCAATTGCGAAAGCTGAGTCCTGTTCATTGGTCTAAATGATAGAACAGCACATTACCTTTTGCACCCATATTCAAAAGCGCTGGGTTGCCCTATTTTGCAGGTTGCATCGTGTCGCCTGCAGGGCTGACCGTTCCCAAGGAGAGATTTCATGAAGACCCGCAAACTCGGAACCGAACTCACCGTCTCGGCCATCGGCCTCGGCTGCATGGGCATGAGCCACGCCTATGGTGGTCAGGACGAGCAAGATGCCATCCGCACCCTGCATCGCGCCGTCGACATCGGCGTCACCTTTTTCGACACGGCCGAGGTCTATGGCCCCTTTGCCAACGAAATCCTCGTTGGCAAAGGCCTGAAGAGCTTCCGCGACAAGGTGACCATCGCCACCAAATTCGGCTTCAGGATCGATCCGGCGAAGACAGATTCGCAGGCCATGTCCGGACTCGACAGCCGGCCGGAGCATGTGCGCGAGGTGGCGGAGGCTTCGTTGAAGCGCCTCGGCGTCGAAGTGATCGATCTGTTCTACCAGCACCGCCCCGACCCGGAAGTGCCGATCGAGGACACCGCCGGTGCCGTGGCCGATCTCATCAAGGCCGGCAAGGTGCGCGCCTTCGGCCTTTCGGAAGCGAGCGCCGAGCATATTCGCCGCGCCCATGCCGTGCAGCCGGTCGCAGCGCTGCAGAGCGAGTATTCGCTCTGGACCCGCGATCCGGAAGGGGAGATCCTCGATACGTGCCGCGAACTCAACATCGGTTTCGTACCGTTCAGCCCGCTTGGACGCGGCTTCCTGACAGGCAAGATCCAAAACACCTCCGAGTTCGGGGAAGGCGACTTCCGCAAGAACCTGCCGCGCTTCGAAGCCGAGAACATGGCTGCCAACCTGGCGCTCGTGAAGCTCGTGGAGGAGATGGCGGCTGAAAAGGGAGCCACTGCCGCGCAGCTGGCGCTCGCCTGGGTTCTGGCCAAGGGCGATTTCATCGTGCCCATTCCCGGCGCCCGCAAGATCACCCATCTCGAGCAGAACGCGGCTGCCGCCGATCTCGTTCTGACGGCGGACGACGTGACGAGACTGGACGACATGCTCTCGCCCGACAAGATCGCCGGGGCGCGCTATGGCAAACCTGCGGCCTGGAATGCAAAGCGCTGACGGAACCTGGCCTCTACAAGAACGTTAAGAGAACAAACAAGGAGGCTAGCAATGATAGACGAGCACAATCCAAAGACCGATCCGGACCCTTCCTCCAACACGGAGAAGGATCCGGACGACTGGGTGACCGGTGACGAACCGATGACCGGAGCGCAGAAATCCTATTTGAAAACGTTGACGGAGCAGGCGCACGAGCCGGATGCTTTTTCCGAGAACCTTTCCAAGGCGGAGGCGTCCAAGCGTATCGACGAGATCAAGAGCCGGATGCAAAAACAACACTGAAGCAGTTCGCTGCATACAATGGAAAAGCGCGATACAACGAGGCGACGTCAGCGAGAGCAGACGCCGCCTTTTCCATTGCGGATCCGGTCATCGGCATCGAAAATTCAGCTCCTGCAGTAACGCCAGAATGAGTGTCTTCAGTTGATGGAGCGGGGTTTGTTTGATGCACGCACCGGGTCATCGCTATGCCGGCTCCGGATGCGCCGGACCGTAAGCCAGACACCGACAATCACGAACGGCACCGAGGCACCCGTCAGCGTATCGGACGAAATGTCGAGACCGATGGCGTGGATGACCTTGGCGAGATAGCCGACCAGGCCGATGACATAATAGGAAATGGCAGCTACCGACAGTCCCTCCACAGTTTGCTGCAAGCGCAGCTGCAGATGCGCCCGCTTGTCCATCGATGCCAGAATTTCGGTGTTGAACTTCTGCAGGTCGACGTCGATCCAGCTGCGCAGCAGGCCGCTAGCGCGCGCCAGTTTGCTCGAGAGGTTGGCCTGCCGCACTTCAACGGACTGGCATGTTCGCATGGCCGGCGCCAGGCGCCGCTGCAGGAAAGCGCCGAGCGTCTCGTTGCCGGGCAATCCCTTTTCCGCCAGCATGGCGACACGATCAAGGACGATGTCGTAATAGGCGCGGCTGGCGCCGAATCGATAGAGGCTCAGCGCCGCATTTGCCTCCAGTTCGGCAGCAAGGCGGGTGATCTCGGCGAGCATCGCATCGGCTTCGTCACGCGCGTGCTGCTTCATGCCCTGGGTGATGGCGGTGAAGCTGTTCTCGATCTGGCGGATCTCGGGGGAAAGCGTCTGCGCAAGCGGCAAACCCATCATCGCCAGCGTGCGATAGGTCTCGATATCGAGGATACGCTGGGTGAGCATGCCACGGGCGGCATCCGTCATGCCGCGGTCGAGGATCAGGAACTTGGTGAGGCCATCACCATCCTGGCGGAAGTCGGTCACTATCGTCGCCTTGCCGTCCGCCACGGTGCTCTGGCAGAGACTGGTCAGGTCGAAATTCTCGATCACATCAACCGATACTTCTGTGGCAGGCCGGATCTCGATGCGGACACCGGAGATGAACGGACCCGGCGCGACAAAGCGGGATCCAAAGGGATTGATCGGGATATCGCCGCCGAATTTCGCGGGAGCCGGGGTGTCCCAGAAATAGGTCGAGAATTCCGTATGACGCTCCCAGCGCAACGTGCCGCCACCCCAGGTCATCGTATGATGGCTGGAATCGGCAGCCGGAGCCGGAACACCCTGCCCCAGCGACAGGTCCGTGAGAATGGCATGGTCTGCGGTAAAATTTGCTTCCGTCAGGAAGGCAATCTGGAAGACAACGCGCGGAAGTGCGAGCAGCGTATAGGGCCTCGAATGGATCTCACCGATCGCCTTTGCGCGAATCTCGGCACTGGGGAAGGAAAAACTGCGCTTCGACACTTCGCTGCCCTCGAGCGGCCGTGATGGCCAGCACCATTCCTCGCTATGCGCAAATGCGCTCATGGACAAGGGGTCGAGGTTTGGTGCATCGCAAAAATATGATGCAATGCACCAAACGCGCCCTCACCCGCCGTCAGAACGTGCTGGCGGGTGAGGTGCTTGCGGGTTGACTGTATCAGCCGCGCAAGACGCCACCGGTCGTCTTGGTGACGTTGGCGACGATCTTCTGGGTCAGCGCGTCGAAATCCTGATCGGTCAACGTGCGCTCAGCCGGCTGAATCTGCACTTCGATGGCAACGGATTTCTTGCCATCGCCGAGCGAAGCCCCTTCGAACACGTCGAAGACGTTGACCGACGTTACCAGCTTGCGATCTGCGCCGGATGCCGCCCGGATGATCGCTCCAGCTTCCACCGTCTTGTCAACGACAAAGGCGAAGTCACGCTTGACCACCTGCAAGGGCGAAAGCTCAAGTGCCGGCTTGGTCCGCGTCGGCTTGCGCTTCGGCTCGGGCATGACGTCGAGGAACACCTCGAAGCCACAGAGCGCTCCCGAGACATCGAGTGCCTCCAGCGTCTTCGGATGGAACTCGCCGAAATAACCGAGCACGACCTTAGGGCCCATCTTGATCGTACCGGAGCGACCAGGGTGATACCACTCCGGCCCGCCATGCTCGATCTGGATATTGCCCATCGGCAGCCCGCAAGCCTCGATGACTGCCAGGGCATCGGCCTTGGCATCGAACACATCGACCGCCTTGCCACCGCCCTTGGTAGCGTTGGACCAAAGGCGACCGGCGCCAGAAAGCGTCGCCGTGCCGCGACGGATGCCGCCGGCGACCCGCCGCTGGCCTTCCGGCCGGTCGTTCTCGTAGGTGCCGGAGACTTCGAACAGCGCAACGTCGCCGTAGCCCTTGTCGGCATTTCTCTGAGCAGCACTCAGCAGGCCCGGCAACAGCGACGGGCGCATGTCGGACATATCGGCGGCAATAGGATTAGCGAGCCTCAGGGTATCGGAACCGCCACCGAAAAGCTTCGCCTGGTCCGTCGAGATGAACGACCACATGACCGCTTCCAGCATGCCGCGCGAGGCTAGCGCACGCTTGGCGGTGCGGGTGCGGATCTGCAGCGTCGTCAGGATCTTGCCGTTGACGGCGGCATGGCTTTCGAGAGGCGCTGGCTTGATATTATCGACGCCGTGGATACGCATGACCTCCTCGACGAGATCAGCCTTGCCATCGACATCCGGGCGCCAGGAGGGGACGGCAACCGAGACGCGCTCGCCGGAGCCCGAGACATTGAAGCCGAGGCGCTTCAGGATTTCGGTGCTCTCGGTGGTGGAGACCTCGAGGCCGGTCAGCCGCTTGATTTCGGCGAAGGGGAAATCGACGATCTTGGGCTCGTAGGGCGTGTAGCCGACGACATTGGCCTTGGCAGCAGTGCCGCCGCAGATATCCAGCACCAGTTCCGTGGTGCGCTCGAGACCGGGCAGCATGTATTCGGGATCGACGCCGCGCTCGAAACGATAGCGGGCATCGGTGATGATGCCGAGGCTGCGGCCGGACTTGGCGATGTTCATGGCATCCCACAGTGCGGATTCGATCAGCACGTCGGTGGTGTTCTCGTCGCAGCCCGAGTGCTCGCCGCCCATGATGCCACCGATGGACTCGATACCGGTGTCGTCAGCGATGACGACGTTGTTGCCGGAAAGCTTGTATTCTCGGGTATCCAGCGCGAGGACGGATTCTCCGTCGCGGGCACGGCGCACGGTCAGGTCGCCCTTGACCTTGGCAGCGTCGAAAACGTGCATCGGACGGCCTTGGTCGAAGGTCATGTAATTGGTGATGTCGACCAGCGCGCTGATCGGCCTGAGGCCGATCGCCATCAGCCGCTGCTGCATCCAGGCCGGGCTCGGGCCGTTCTTCACGCCACGCACCAGGCGGAGCGCGAAGCCGGGGCAGAGCCTGGGGTCATCGAGATCGAGCGTCACCTTCACCGGCGTTTCGCCCTCAATGGGGAACACAGGCGCCGGGCGGGTCCTCAGCGTACCGAGACCGGAAGCGGCGAGATCGCGTGCAATGCCGTAGATCGAGGTGCAATCCGGCCGGTTCGGCGTCAGGTTGACGTCGATCATGGCATCGTCGAGGCCGGCGTAAGTGGCATAGCTCGAACCGACCGGTGCATCTTCTGCCAAGTCGATGATGCCGTCATGGCTGTCGGAAATCTGCAGCTCCTTCTCGGAGCACATCATACCATGGCTTTCGACGCCGCGGATGTTGCCGACCGTCAGCGTCACATCGATGCCGGGCACATAGGTGCCTGCGGGGGCGAAGGCGCCGATCATCCCGGCCCGAGCATTCGGCGCGCCACAGACGACCTGCACGGGCTTGTCCGCGCCGGTATCGACCATCAGCACCTTCAACCGGTCGGCCTGCGGATGCTTTTCAGCCGACAGCACCTTGGCGATGACGAAGGGCTTGAACGCCGCCTTGTCGTCGACAGCATCGACCTCAAGCCCGATCTCGGTCAGGCGCGTACAGATCTCATCAAGCGTCGCCTCGGTGTCGAGGTGATCTTTCAGCCAGGAGAGCGTGAATTTCATTATTTATGGTCCTCAACAGTACTTGCCGCTTCCGGGCGGGCATTCATTGGCGGCAATTCTTTTGTAGACGTTCGTTCAGGCCTTTTGTCGATGTAAGTATAATACGTGCGCGTTTCGGGGCCCCAGTCGAAATACAAACCAATTTTTTCTTGATCCATAGATAACTCGTCTGAGGCGGCAACAACCAACTCTGTTTCAAAAAGCCTCGTCGCATTGCCGCTGCCGATCAGGTTTGCGAAGATTTCGAGCCGATAGGTTCCCATTTTAAATGAAAAATCGATCTCATCGGGAGCGAGGAGAAAATGGTGGTTTGCCACCACTCCATCCGGCCCGACAAAAAGCCCACTTCCCCTTTTGAGTGGCCTGCCTTCTCCATGCACCCAGACATAAAAGTTGCGAGCCATCTCTCCTCGCGAGAGCCGAGCATAAAGATTTTCAACTAGCTGCCCCTTTTTTGATGTCGAGTACAGCAAGCTTGGCATGTAGATCTTGGGTCTGTTTGTATGCGGCTCGCCATCTGGACCAAGGTAAATCGTCGTAGGTCTCGTCATTTTTAGACGCCCACGACGAAAGAATGTCAGCCAAGCCGTTATTGCGGAGACAAAAAGTGCCATTCCGCTAAAAACTAGAGCTACGATAGCTGGCCAAATCTCCATAATCTACGCTGCCTTCTCCGGCGCCGCAGCACCTGGCGCCTTCCATCCAGCAAGCATGCCCCGAACCGACAAGTCCTCGTCGACATCCGGCCAATGAACCCCCGCCAGCATGAGATGAACATTGTTGCGCTGTGACGGCGTCGCGTTCAGGAGGCGCGGGTACCACCACAATGGTGTCGAAACATGCCGCCCATCGGCAAGGCGGACATGAACGTCATGCAGGTCGCACCATGCTTCGACTGGGCGGTCGGCTTCCGGATATGCATCATGCGAAATAGTCATGCCACGCCTCCAGCATCTGCTGCCTGTGTTCCTCGACGACTTCCAATATACGCGCAAGGTCTCTTTGGCTAAAGCCCCCGGCCTCGGCCAATCTGACCTCGGTCAGCCAGACCTTGGCTTCGCCGCCGTTTCCGTCCACGTGGATATGAGGTGGCTCATGCCTGTCGCCCGAGTAGAAATGGAAACGAAAGCCATATTTCCGGAGGACCGTCGGCATCGCCTTAAACGCTCAAGCCCCCAAACAGCGTCGGCATGTCGAGGGGGCGGAAACCGTAGTGGGAGATCCAGCGGACGTCGGCGTTGAAGAAGTCACGCAGGTCCGGCATGCCGTATTTCAGCATGGCGATGCGGTCGAGGCCCATACCCCAGGCAAAGCCCTGATATTCGTCCGGATCGAGCCCGCCGTGGCGCAGCACGTTCGGGTGCACCATGCCGCAGCCCAAAATCTCCATCCAGTCGGTGCCTTCGCCGAACTTGACGCTCGGGCCGGAGCGGTCGCACTGGATGTCGACTTCGAAGGACGGCTCGGTGAACGGGAAGAACGACGGGCGGAAGCGCATGGTGACGCTGTCGACCTCGAAGAAGGCCTTGCAGAACTCTTCGAGAACCCAGCGCATGTTGCCGACATTCGCCTTTTTGTCGACCACCAGGCCTTCGACCTGATGGAACATCGGCGAATGGGTGGCATCCGAGTCCTGGCGGTAGGTCTTGCCAGGAATGATGATGCGGATCGGCGGCTTCTGGGCTTCCATGGTGCGGATCTGCACCGGCGAGGTGTGAGTGCGCAGCACCTTCCGCTCGCCGTTCTCGTCCGGCTGGAAGAAGAACGTGTCATGCATTTCGCGGGCCGGGTGGCCTTCCGGGAAATTCAGCGCCGTGAAATTGTAATGATCGGTCTCTACGTCGGGACCTTCGGCAATCGAGAAGCCCATATCGCCGAAGATGGCCGTGATCTCGTCGACGATCTGGCTGATCGGATGGATTCGACCGCGCTCGGCCGGCGAGGAGCGCACCGGCAGGCTGACATCGACGGTCTCCGCCTTGAGCTTCTCCGTGATCGCGGCGTCCTTCAGCTCCGCCTTGCGGCTGACGATGGCCTCGGTCACGACGGTTTTCAACGCATTGATGGCGGCACCGCGCGTCTGGCGTTCCTCCGGCGACATTCCGCCCAGCGTCTTCAGCAGTTCCGAGACCGAGCCCTTCTTGCCGAGCGCTGAAAGCCGGACGGCTTCGATCGCCGCCTCGTCGGATGCGGCATGGACGTCGGAAAGCAGCTGCTGTTGCAATGTATCGAGTTCGGTCATGGTGTCCTGCCTTGCGGGCGTTCTTCGTGGGTCGTGCTGGAGCGACTATCGGACGGCACCGTCGCCAGATAGCTCGTGGCGACAATGAAGCGCCGCAGATCACTACCCATGCGGACGCGGCCAATCAACCGGGCAAAGGACAAAAAATGCCCGAGGAAGCCGGTCATGCGTCGCAATTCGGCAATCGCTGCCGCTGGCGCCCGCGCCGACCACGCGTTGTAGGCAGCGTCGAAGGTGTCGGTACCGCGCCGGGCCGTGCTAGCGATCTGCAGGAACAGCAGCCATATGTCGCGCGCCTGGGCAACCGGAAGCGGCATTACGCTTTGCGGCTCCTCCTCGAAATCCATGAAACCGAGCCTGTCGCCGGCAAAGAACATGTCGCGCGGGTAAGGCCTTCCATGGCAGAGACCGGCGGCATGGAGACGCCCGAGTTCCTCGGCGCAGGCAACCAGCAGCCCGTCGCGGACCGCATCGTCATCCGACTTGCGCAGGCGCGCTTGCACCGTCTCGCCGACATGGGTCAGCACGATGGCGCTCCTGGAGGCATAGAGGATCTGGGGAGCGGCGATGCCGCTTGCGGCAAACAACCGGATGCGCCGCTGTTCGCGCTCTGCCATCTCTCGTGGTGTCAGATAGGGTGAGGGCCTGAGGTAATCGACGGGGATCAATCGTGAGACAAAAGCCTGCAGGTGACGCCACCATGTCGGCTTCTCCGTGCCGTAGCGCTTGATCCAGACAGTCCGCTTCGACAGGACGACCCGCTGAACGCGCTTCTTGCCAGAAACCAGCACCGCAAGCAGCGTCTCGATGTCGCTGGCGGTCAGATCCGGTAGAGAACGCAGGTAATCTTGCTGGTCTTCCACTTTGCGATCCTGTCTTGCGGGCCTGGCGCGCCGCTCAGAGACTGGGTTGATGAAAAAACGGGGTGACGAAAACGCGAAACCCGCGCCAGCTTGCCGGCGCGGGTTTCCAACCTGGAACACAAAGGGTTCGTCGCGCCGTTATTTAACGACCGCTTCGAATTCGTTCTTCGTGCCGGCATCCTTCAGATAGTCCAGCGCCTTCTTCGAGGCAGCAACCAGGGCGCCGAATGCTTCGACTTCATGGATCGCCATGTCAGACAGAACCTTGCGGTCGACTTCGATGCCAGCCTTGGTGAGGCCATCGATGAAGCGGCCGTAGGTCAGGCCGTGCTCGCGGACGGCAGCGTTGATACGCTGGATCCAGAGGGCGCGGAAATTGCGCTTGTTTACCTTGCGGTCGCGGTAAGCGTACTGCTTGGAGCGATCGACCGCTGCCTTGGCGGCGCGGATTGTGTTCTTGCGGCGGCCGTAGAAACCCTTGGCCTGCTTCAGAACCTTCTTATGCTTGGCGTGCGAGGTGACGCCTCTTTTGACACGTGCCATGTCATGATCTCCTTAATAATAGCGGGCGAAGGGTCTTAGCGACCGTTCGGCAAGTAATTCTTGATGACCTTGCGACCATCTGGCTCGGAAAGAACCATGGTGCCGCGTGCATCGCGAATGAACTTGTTGCTACGCTTGATCATGCCGTGGCGCTTGCCAGCAGCGGCGGCCTTTACCTTGCCGGTTGCGGTGATCTTGAACCGCTTCTTGGCAGAGGACTTCGTCTTCATCTTGGGCATTTTGCTACTCCTTCTATGCCCCCGGTCGCGCTCTTTTTGAAAAAGGCGCCTCTCGCAGGTCCGGCATGCCGGGCTTGCACAAAGTGCGGGTGGCTTGGTTGTTGAACTGCAGGTGCGGTGACGAACCGTTCTGCAAGCATTCTGAACTGCCACGGCATGCCCTGCCGGTCAGTTCGGACGGGGTCCTATAACCGCAGTCCCGCCAAAGTGCAACGGGGCCGCAGCTGAATCTTTCAAACGCAGCCCTGACAAAAGAAAAAGCCGCCCGGACGGACGGCTTCGACTTCCAGTGTGACGGTCCGCACCTTACTTCGGCGCGAGCACCATCATCATCTGGCGACCTTCGAGCTTCGGTTCGGCTTCGACCTTGGCAAACTCGATCGTGTCGACCTTGACCTGCTGCAGCAGCTTCATGCCGAGTTCCTGGTGGGCCATTTCGCGGCCGCGGAACTTCAGGGTAACCTTGACCTTGTCGCCTTCATCGAAAAAGCGGCTCATGGCCTTCATCTTCACCTCGTAGTCATGGGTGTCGATGTTCGGACGCATCTTGATTTCTTTGATTTCGACGATCTTCTGCTTCTTGCGGGCTTCGGCCGCCTTCTTCTGGTTGGCGTATTTCAGCTTGCCGAGATCGAGAATCTTGCAGACGGGCGGCTCTGCGTTAGGGGAAATTTCCACCAGGTCGAGACCTGAGTCTTCCGCCATCTTCATTGCTTCGTCTGTCGGGACAATGCCCAGGTTTGCGCCGTCCGCTCCGATGAGCTGGACTTTCGGGATGCGAATTTCCCGGTTTGAACGCGGCCCGTCCTTAACGGGAGCGTCGGTTTTAAAAGGTCTGCGAATGGTCGTATTCTCCACGAATTGTTTAAAGTGTTTGCGGCCCCAAGCTCCCGTCGGCGCAGTTGGCGGCAATGTGCTCAAAGCGGCAGCGATGTCAATAGCACAGTGTATGGCAGAAATCACCTCCTGTCAGCCCGGAAGCGAATCTGTTTTAAAAGCGGCCAAACAGGAGCTCAGCCTATGTCCGAAACCGCAAATGCCCTTCCGCTCGAGACCATCACTGTCGGCAGCGGCGATGGTGCCCGTCCGATTGCCATGCGACTTCGCGAGACCTCGAACCCCGAAAAGCAGGCGACAGTTCTCTGGCTGTCCGGCTATCGCTCCGACATGGCGGGCTCCAAGGCAGTCGAGGTCGATGCGCTGGCCGAGCGGCTGGGTCTTGGATGCATCCGGTTCGACTATTCCGGTCACGGCGTCTCGGGCGGCGAATTTCGCGATGGCACGATCTCGCGTTGGCTGGAGGAAACGCTGGCGGTTGTCGATCACGCCAATCCGCAACGCCTCGTGATCGTCGGCTCGTCTATGGGCGGCTGGATCGCGCTAAGGCTGATCCAGGAGTTGCGCGCCCGGAAGAGCGGGCCAGATATAAAGGGCCTGGTGCTGATCGCCCCGGCACCGGACTTTACGATCGACCTGATCGAACCAAACCTGAAAGATGTCGAGCGCCAGGCTCTGGCGGAGAAAGGGTTTTTCGAGGAGCCGTCTGCCTACAGCCCTATCCCCAATATCTATACGCGGAAGCTGATCGAGGACGGCCGGGCGAACCAGGTGCTGTCAGGCATGATCGAGACTGGCTGCCCGGTCCATATCTTGCAGGGTATGCAGGACCAGGACGTACCCCACGCCCACGCGATGAAACTGGTGGAGCACCTGCCTGCCGACGACGTGGTGCTGACGCTCATCCGCGATGGCGACCATCGCCTCTCCCGCCCGCAGGATCTTGAAAGGATGCTGGAGGTGATCGCGGCGTTCGCAACGCTCTAGATGCTCATCGGCCGCCCTTGAGCCGCCGCCGACTTCTGTTGCATTTTAACCATGTTGCACGGTTCACCCTGTTAACGTTTAAGTAACGATTGACCATGCGGCCTCGCGTCCATTAACAATTTGTTAAGAATTAGGGACGGTACGAGGTTGCTGGCGTGGATTTCAAGGGCATCTTTCTAGCCTTAGTGGCGATATTTGCCATGTCGACATCGGCAATGCCGGCGTCCCAGAGTGGGCCTTCGATGGTAGTCGGTGGCACCACCTCGCAGCCGATCGGCCATTATGATTTCTGCCAGCGCTATCGCAGCGAATGCGGCCCCAATTCGGATCTCATGCCCGTCAAGATGACCGATGCAAACTGGGCAACGGTCAAGCAAATCAATCTGCAGGTCAACACCACCATCATCCCGGCCACGGACATGGAAGTTTATGGCAAGGAAGAATACTGGGCCTATCCGGTCACCGCTGGCGATTGCGAAGACTTTGCACTGCTGAAGCGCCGTATCCTGATCCAGCGCGGCTTTTCTCCGTCCAACCTTCTCATGACCGTCGTCCGCAAGCCGGATGGCGAAGGTCACGCGATTCTGACGCTGCGCACCGCCCAGGGCGATTACGAGCTCGACAACCTCACCGATGAAGTGAAGATCTGGTACCAGACGCCTTATTCCTACATCAAACGCCAGGCCAGCTATAATGCAGGCCGCTGGGTGACGATCGAGAATGGCCGTGACGTACTGGTCGGCGCCTTGAAGTAAGGCGGGACTGCATCCGGAAGCTTGCGGATGCAGCGGCTCGACCGGAGCCGGGCAAGATATTTCGTCGCCATGACCCGTTTGTTCATACCGCCTCACAAGCGCATCGAAGCATTCCGTGCACGCGGATGGAACTTCGGCGGGTCAGCTGCATTAGAACGTTCAGAAATACAAATTGGCTCGGCTGCGAATGGAAAACCTGTTTTCATTCCCGGATCCGAGTGTGGGGAGAAACAAATGAAAATCAGATCATTGCTGTTAACGGCCGTTATGGGTCTCGGGACCCTCACTCTTGCCGGTTGCGTGGAAGGCGGAGGCTACAGCGGCGCCTACGTCACCACCTACGACGCGCCTTATTACGGTGGGGGCTATTATGGTGGCTACCGTGACGGCGGCTACTACCGCGGTTACCCGGGCTATCGTCGCGACGGCGGATATCACAGGCGCGATTATGCAGATCGTCGCCGGGATAACGACAGGCCCCGCGGTCCAGGACGCGGTGACGGCAGGCCCGACGGCCCAAGAAGAGACTACAACCGCGACCGCCCCGACAACAACCAGATCATCGTGCCTAATCCGGACTCGCCGCGCGGCCCCATGTTCAGCCGCGGCGGAAACTGAGCCCGCCGCCCGCCGTCAGGTGATTTCCGAATATAAAAATGGGACCGAAGCCGAATGGCTTCGGTCCCATTTGCATTGCTGGTTCAGGTAGGATCTGCCGGAGCGAAATATCCGTCAGACATTGCCGATCAGAATACCTGCCGCCAGGACGAGACCGCCACCGAGGACGACCTGGAAAGCGGCACGCAGGAATGGTGTTTCCATGAACTTGTTCTGGATAAAGGCAATCGCCCAAAGCTCGAAGAAGACAACGACGCCAGCGGTGATGGTGGCCGTCCAGAAATCCGGGATAAGGTAGGGCAAGGCATGTCCGAGGCCACCGAGTGCCGTCATGATGCCGCAGGCCAGACCGCGCTTGATCGGCGAGCCACGACCAGAAATCTTGCCATCGTCATGGGCAGCCTCTGTGAAGCCCATCGAAATGCCGGCACCGACGGACGCTGAAAGGCCAACCAGGAAGGTCTGCCAGGTGTCCTGGGTGGCGAACGCTGCGGCGAAAATCGGCGCCAGCGTCGAGACGGAGCCGTCCATGAGGCCTGCCAGTCCCGGCTGTACATAGGTGAGCACCATCTGCCGACGGGCATCGGCATTTTCGTTCTTCTTGACGTCCTCCGGCGTATGCTTCTCGCTCAGCATTGCGGCGACGTCTTCGTGGCCCTGCTCGGCCATGGCGAGATCGTCGAGCAGTTGACGCGTGCCGGCATCGGAGGTCTGCTTGGCGGCCTGGAGATAGAAGCGATATGCCTGGCCCTCCATCGTCTCAGCCTCTTGGCGCATGGCTTCCAGAGACAGCGTGTTGCGCAGCCAATCCGGCTTGCGCTCGTAGAAGCCCTGTACATGTTCGCGGCGAATAAGCGGGATGCGCTCGCCGAACCGCTTGCGATGCATCTCGATCAGCATCTTGCGGTGCGTGCTTTCGACTTCGGCCATGTCCTCGAAGACCTTGGCAGACGCGGGATACTTCGGCCTCAGGGTGTCGGCATAGGCGAGGTAGATGCGGGAATCGTCCTCTTCGGCCGCGATTGCCACGGCAAGGACTTCCTGCTCCGTCAGGGACTTGAACGGGCGCTTGGACGATCGGAACAGGCGGGTCAGCATGGGTTTCTCCACTTTAGAATTAATCTAAATCTAAAGTGCGATATGGCACGGGTCAATATCTTGGCAAGGGCAATCGTGCAATTTGAGCAAAGCTGCCGAGCATGGCCTTCTGTATCGTCTGCAACGCGGCTATACCGGCTGTTCTTACGCGGCCCCCATGGCTGCAGGAGCGGCTGCGGCAGGAGCGAAACCGAATGACCAACGAGTTGCAGGGCCGCGCCGCCCAGATCGCCGCGATGCGCGAGCGTGCCGAGGAGGACATGCTTCGCATCGGCATCGATGCCGCATTCATAGACCAGCTCGTCGAAGCGTTTTACCAACGGATTCAGGTGCACCCGAGACTTGGGCCTGTCTTCGAGACACGCCTTTCCGGTCGCTGGCCGGAGCATATGGAAAAAATGAAGCGCTTCTGGTCGTCGATCGCCTTGAAGACCGGCGCCTATGGCGGCAAGCCCATGCAGGCGCATGCATCGGTGGAGGGGCTGGTGCCGGAGATGTTTCCGGAATGGCTGGGGCTATTTGCTGCGACGCTCGAAGATATAGCACCGACGCCAGAGGCCCGCGACTGGTTCATGACGACGGCCGAGCGGATCGCCAAGAGCATGTTCCTGGCGCTTTTCTACAGTCCGGCCAACGACGCCCCGGCCGGTCCTCCTCCAGCCTAGGGCGCGAGAGTGGCGCCGACGCTGGCTGCGACGACAAAGGCCGTGCCCAGCATCTGCAGCAGTGTCATCGGCTGAGACAGCACCAGGAAGCCTGCGAGCGCGCCCAGCGCTGGCTCCAGGCTCATCAGGATGCCGAAGGAGGCTGTCGGCATGCGCCGCAGCGCCACCATTTCCAACGCATAGGGCAACAGCGGCACGAGGATGGCGAGGCCGAGCATTTCGCCTAGACCTTCCCACGAGAGAGACCCGATCGAGGCCGGCAGGCCGAAGGGTGTGGCCACCAGGGCCGCCACCATCAGCGACATTGCCAGACCCTCGAAACCCTTGAAGGCGGCGCCGACTTTCTTTGTGAGGATAATGTAGATCGCCCATCCGACGGCCGAGGCGAGCGCAAACATGACGCCCGGCAGGTTGCCCACCCAGCCCTGTCCGTCGCGTGCCAGAAACAACACGCCGATGCCCGCCACCAGGGGCCAGGCCAGCCGCCAGCCGATGCCATAACCGAAGGCTGCCACGGAAAGCGGCCCCAGGAAGTCGATCGCAACGAGCAGCCCGAGCGGGATGCGCTGGATTGCCGCGAAGAACGACATCGTCATACAGGCCGTTACCGTGCCCAGCAGCAAGGCGCCCAACCATTGCCGGCGGCTGTAGCGAAAGATCGGAGGGCGGACGATGGCGACAAGAATAAGGGCTGCAAAGCCAAGCCGCAGCCAGCTGGCGCCGGCTGCCCCATAGAGCCCGATGGCCGGCGACGAAAAAGCCGCGCCGAACTGGATCGACGTCATCGACAGCAGGCACATCAGCGCGCCTGCGGCCATGCCGCCCTGCGGCGCCTTGTGCGGTACTGGCATCAACGGCGCACCGCCATCGCTTCCCATCGTCGCTGCGTTCTGATCCATGCCACTCCCCCTTTGCCACCGCTCCTAGCGGGCGGCGGGCATGGCGGCAAACGCGAAATTGTCATACTGACATCAGGAAAATCGATGGCTGCGGATCAGGCTTCCAGGCCCATCAGAACATTGGCGACGTTGAGGCCGATTTCCGGAACGCCGTAGCCGCCCTCCATGCAGGTGATCACCGGCAGGCCGGCCGCCGCGATCATCGCCCCCATGCGGCTGAAATCCTCGGAGGTCAGCCTGAAGAAGGAGATCGGGTCGCGCTCGAACGTATCGACGCCGAGCGACAGAACGATCGCCTCGGCGCCTGACGCCTGGATGCGGGCGAGCGCGTCGCCGAGCGCTGCAGACCAGGCCGGCCAGGCAGTGTCGCGCGGCAGCGGATAATTGGCGTTGCACCCTTCGCCGGCGCCTGCCCCGATTTCGTCGGCGTAACCCCAGAAATAGGGGAAGGCATTGGCCGGCTCGCCGTGCAGCGAAGCAAAGAAGATATCGCTGCGCTGGTAGGTGATGTCCTGCGTGCCGTTGCCGTGGTGAAAATCGACGTCGAGGATGGCGACCTTTTTCGCGCCATGCTCGATCAGCCGCTCGGCGGCGACGGCGGCGTTGTTGATGAAGCAATAGCCGCCGAAAAGATCGATACCGGCATGATGACCGGGCGGGCGGCAGAGCGCAAAGGCAAAGCGGTTACCGGCATTCAGCCAATCCGCGCCATCGAGGGCGCAATGCATGGCGGAAAGCGCAGCCTCGTAGGTGCCGTCGGTGATCGATGTCTCCGTCGCATTGGCGTAATAACCAAGCATGCCGTCGATATCGTTGGGAATGCGCAGGGTGGAGCGGCGCACCGGCAGCGAGGTCGCGATCGCCTCACCTTCCGCCCCGCTTGCCTTCCACAGGCGCCAGACCTTCGACAGAAAATCGAGATAGCCGGCGTCATGAACTTTCAGTGCCGTTTCAAGCCCCTGCGGTCGCGGCGATACCACGTCGGAAAAGCCGGCGTCCCGGACCGCCGCCAGAATCCACTCTGCGCGGAACGGCCCCTCGAACGGGGTCACCAGCAAGCCGCCATGGAGTTCCGTCTTTGCATCGCGCAGCTTGTGGTCTTCGGAATAGAAAATGCGCATTGGAGGTCCCCGATTGTCGTCCGGGAGGATAGAACGGGGACGAGGCCACCGCTGTCAAGCAGCAGGAAGCCCTATCCGCTTGTAGAAAAGCGTCACATCGCCGAGGCCACCTTGTGGCCAGGCGGCATAGTCCGGAATGATGCCTACCCTGTTCCATCCGAGGCGGGGGTAGATGGCTTCTGCCGGGCTGCCAGTTGCGGTATCGAGCACCAGCAGGCTCTTACCGTGCCGTGCCGCCTCCTGCTCGGCGGCTTCCGTGAGCAGCCGGGATACGCCCTTGCCCCGCGCCGAGCGGTGGACGAGCAGCTTCTTTAGGTCGCCGCGATGGGCTTGGTTTGGCATGCTGGCAAAGCCGATCTGCACCGTACCGACCATCTCACCGTCGATTTCGGCGACAAACAGAAGCGTCTTGCCGGATGCCACGTCATCGGCGACGCCAGCCCAGAAGGGCAGCGCATCCGAGACGCCGAAGGGGTGCATGAAACCGAGGGAGGCGCCGTCTTCGACGCAATCCACCAGGATTTCGGCAAGCTTCTGCCCTGCACTGCGAGCCTGGTCGGCATCGAGCATGCGGATATCGATCATTGTTTTCTCCAGATGTTGGTCATCGGCCGCTCTGGTCGAGCACGATGCAATAGCGCGCGGGGCGTTCGGTCGGATTGTGAAAGACGTGGCCCTCGCCAATGGGCATGAACAGGCAATCGCCCGGCTGTAGCCGCTGGACACAATCGGCGGTAATCACCTCCATCTCGCCCTCGAACAGCCAGAAGTGTTGGGTGATGCCACGGCCGGCGGCATGCGGTGGAAAACTGACGCGGGCGCCGGGCGGAAACGAAATCTCGACGATTTCGACGGGCGAAGCGGTGCGCGCCGGCGAGACTGCGCGCCTGACATAGCCCGTCTCCGGATCCCGCCAGACCGGCTGCTCCTCGCGCCTCGCCAAGGGCGACGCAGCCCTGCCCTCGTCGGCAAAAAAGGCGGAAAGAGACAGACCGAGAGCCGCGCAAAGGCGCGCCAGCAGTGACGCAGTCGGGCTCGCCTCGGCGCGCTCGATCCGCGAGATCATGGCACGGCTGACGCCCGAGGACCGGGCCAGCTCATCCAGCGTCAGCGCCTTATCGATTCGCAACTGTCGGATCCGGGCGCCAACTGCAATGTCCAATTCCTGTTCCATGACACTCTCTTTTTCTACTATCAGAGAATATCGTGGTCATATCGTGGAATCAACCCCCGTCATGCGCGGAGATTTGGCGCCTCAGGTGCTTTGCGAATTGCCGCAAAGCCCTGCACTGCACCCGTTTTCCGCTTTGCGGCTGAGGACGGCGCTGCTATATGGCGCGCATGAGCACCGATCCGAACCGCATCCCACTCGACCATATCCGCAACTTTTCCATTGTCGCCCATATCGACCATGGCAAATCGACGCTTGCCGACCGGCTGATCCAGTCGACGGGCGGCCTTGCCGAACGCGACATGTCGGAGCAGGTGCTCGACAGCATGGACATCGAGCGCGAACGCGGCATCACCATCAAGGCTCAGACGGTGCGCCTGCACTACCAGGCGAACAATGGTGAGAAATATGTCCTCAACCTGATCGACACACCCGGCCATGTCGACTTCGCCTATGAAGTGTCGCGCTCGCTTTCGGCCTGCGAAGGATCGCTGCTGGTGGTCGACGCGTCACAGGGAGTCGAGGCCCAGACCCTGGCCAACGTCTACCAGGCCATCGACAACAATCACGAGATCGTCACCGTTCTCAACAAGATCGACCTTCCGGCTGCAGAACCCGACCGCATCCGCGAGCAGATCGAGGAAGTCATCGGCATCGACGCCAGCCAGGCCGTGCTGATTTCGGCCAAGACCGGCTTCGGCATCCCCGAGGTTCTGGAAGCCATCGTCCACCAGCTGCCGGCGCCGAAAAGCGAGATGGGCGAAAAAGGCCCGCTGAAGGCGCTCTTGGTCGACAGCTGGTACGACACCTATCTCGGGGTCATGGTTCTGGTGCGTATCCTCGACGGCGTGCTGACCAAAGGCCAGACCATCCGCATGATGGGCACCGACGCAAAATACCAGGTCGAACGCGTCGGCGTGCTGACGCCAAAGATGCTGACCGTCGACAGCCTCGGCCCGGGCGAGATCGGCTTCTTCACCGGCTCGATCAAGGAAGTGGCAGACACCCGCGTCGGCGACACCATTACCGAAGACAAGAAGCCGACGGCCAAGGCGCTGCCGGGCTTCAAACCGGCCCAGCCGGTCGTCTTCTGCGGCCTGTTTCCCGTCGATGCGGCCGACTTCGAGGATCTACGCGCTGCCATGGGCAAGCTGCGCCTCAACGACGCCTCGTTCTCGTTCGAAATGGAATCGTCCGCAGCTCTCGGCTTCGGTTTCCGCTGCGGCTTCCTCGGGTTGCTGCATCTCGAAATCATCCAGGAACGCCTCGAGCGCGAGTTCGATCTCGACCTCATCGCCACCGCGCCGTCTGTGGTCTACAAGCTCAACATGACCGACGGCAGCGAACGCGAGCTGCACAATCCGGCCGACATGCCGGATGTCGTGCGCATCTCGGAAATCCACGAGCCGTGGATCAAGGCGACCATCCTGACCCCGGACGACTACCTCGGTGGCATCCTCAAGCTCTGCCAGGATCGCCGTGGCGTCCAGACCGAGCTTACCTATGTCGGCAAGCGCGCCATGCTGACCTACGAATTGCCGCTCAACGAAGTCGTGTTCGACTTCTACGACCGGCTGAAATCGATTTCCAAGGGCTATGCCTCCTTCGACTACCATCTCGACGGGTACAAAGAAGGCAACCTTGTGAAAATGTCGATCATGGTCAACGGCGAGCCGGTCGACGCGCTGTCGATGCTGGTACACCGGACCGCCGCCGAAAAGCGCGGCCGCGACATGTGCGAAAAGCTGAAGGACCTGATCCCGCGGCACATGTTCAAGATCCCTATCCAGGCAGCTATCGGTGGCAACGTCATTGCCCGCGAGACGATCTCGGCAATGCGCAAGGACGTGACCGCCAAGTGCTACGGCGGCGACGCCTCCCGCAAGCGCAAGCTGCTCGACAAGCAGAAGGCCGGCAAGAAGCGCATGCGCCAGTTCGGCAAGGTCGACATTCCACAGGAAGCGTTTATTGCGGCGCTGAAGATGAGCGACGAGTGAGGGGAAGCCTGGCGCCATAGCTCCGCAGTGTTTTCGACTACCGAGCAGGCCCATTGACGCAGACGGGTACTTAGTGAATGCTTCCCTCATAACGAGTGGGGGAAGCATGAATACGATCGAAGAAAGCCTGCGCGCCATTTCCGAGCGTGTTAAGTCGCATTCCAGCACCATGATAACGGAAGAGGCTGTCAAGACAGCGGTGGTTCTGCCATTCCTTCGCGCTTTGGGATACGACGTTTTCGACCCTTCCGAAGTCATTCCCGAATTTACGGCGGACGCTGTTGGGAAAAAGGGCGAGAAAGTTGACTACGCGATCAAAATTGATGGCGACATCCGGATTCTCATCGAGTGCAAACCGATCTCGGTGGCTTTGGAAAAGAAGCATCTCGATCAACTGTATCGGTACTTCAGTGTCACAAATGCAAAGTTCGCCATTCTCACGAACGGACGTACTTTCAACTTTTACACCGATTTGGACGCGGTAAATAAGCTCGATATGCGTCCGTTCTTTATATTCGATGTCACTGATTTTAACGCCGGCATCATTTCCGAACTGCGAAAGTTTGAGAAAGGTGGGTTTGATGTAAACGCTATTCTAGCGACTGCCGAACGGCTTAAATACACATCCGGCGCGAAGCAGGTCATCTCCAAGCTTATCGAAGATCCATCTGAGGAGTTTGTAAAACTGATATCTGCAGGCTTCTACGAAGGTACCAGGACGGCCGCAGTTCGAGAAATGCTGACCGTTGTCGTGCGGGCTGCGTTTCGTGAAGTGATCATGGATACTGTTAAGAGTCGCCTTTCGAACGCGTTGGCTGACACGCAGGAGGTCATTGAAAAGATCGATGAGCCAATAGCTGAAGATCCGGAAGTTGTTACGACGGACGAGGAGCGCGAGGGCTATATGATAGTGAAAGCAATTGTTCGCGACACAATCGCTCCAAAACGAGTGATTATGCGTGATCAAAAGACCTATTGTGGCGTCTTGGTGGACAATAACAATCGTAAGCCGCTCGCGCGCCTGTGGTTCAATCGCGCAGTAAAATACATCGGGTTATTCGACGGCGAAAACGAAGAGCGGATCATAATCGATAGTCTGGATCAGATTTATGACCATAGCGAGCGTCTTCGCTTAACCGCGAAAAAGTACGTTAACACACCATCATGATGCGCAGCATCGGCAAACGATGGTGCATACAGTGGATTTCTGTGCGCAACCGTCAGCCCTAGACTGCGGGTCGCACAGGAAAAGCCGACATGACCGCAAAACCCCGCATCAGCATCCTCTACTGCACCCAGTGCAACTGGCTGCTGCGCGCCGCGTGGATGGCGCAGGAACTGCTCCAAACATTTGGCGACAGTCTCGGCGAGGTGGCCCTCCTGCCCGGCACCGGCGGCAATTTCGAGATCCGGGTGGACGGTGAGCTGATCTGGGAACGCAAGCGCGACGGTGGTTTTCCGGGCCCGAAGGAATTAAAGCAGCGGGTCCGCGACATCATCGAACCCGAGCGCGATCTCGGCCACACCGACCGGGAGCGCAGCGAGAGCTGAAGCGATCAGCGGCGCTCCGGCAGAACGCAGCGCACCGGCCTGCCGCCCGGCGCCTTGTAGCTGTCGGTCAACGGGTCGTAGGAGCGGTAACGGTTCATGCAGCTTTGGCGGTGAAAGCTCGGATCGGCGGCAGGCACGCGGACCTGCGCCGGTAGCCTCGGGGGCTGGGGTCGGAAGATAAAGCGAGGCGGCCGTGCGCCGGGACTATAATATCGGGGTCCCGTCTGGCCGAGCGGACGATAGTTTGGCCGCTGATAGCTCTGGCGCGGCCCAAATGTGAAGCAACCGCGCGTATCGCACACCGTCGAGATCTCGATCAAAGCTGCCGGAGGCTCTATCTTGGCGACGGCTGTGAGAGGCAAGGCTTGAGCTGACAGTGCAGTCAGCGAAGCCATGACTACAACAGCCAACAGAACGAGGTTGCGAAACCATGCGGCACCACCTCCCCATGGAGCGCCGGGGCTCCTTGCGGTAAATTTCATCATTTCCCGTGCCGCTTTCTTTCGCGCGTCATATGGTAGGCTATATAGGTCACCATCATGTCCTGCCCAAGTGCGCAGGGCCAAACCTGGTGCGTCCGACCGTTTGCGTCGGTTGATCGATCTTCGGTCCTGCGCCATAAAGCCTTATCAATGTCGGGAGTTATCGCGTGAGCAGTCTGAAATTTGGAACGAGCGGCCTTCGCGGCCTTTCTGTCGATCTCGAAGGCCGCGCCTCGGCTCTCTATTCAACGGCGTTTGCCCGTCATCTCCTGAAGAGCGGCCATGCCAAACCTGGCGACCCCGTTCTCGTCGGTCGCGATTTCCGCGAGTCGAGCCCATCAGTTGCTGCGACCTGCATCGGGGCGCTGGGGCGCGCCGGCCTCGTACCGATCGATTGCGGCGCCATCGCCACGCCAGCGCTGGCGCTCTATGGCCTGGAACTCGGAGCCGCCAGCCTGATGGTGACCGGCTCTCATATTCCGGCCGATCGCAACGGCATCAAATTCTACCGCCCGGATGGCGAAATCGACAAGCAGGACGAAGAAGCCATTACAACGGAAGCGGCCACCATCGGCGACAGCGCCATCGACGCCTCGCCTGCCAGCGCGGAGAAGCGCGGCGAGCAGGCTGAGGCACAGTTCTTGAGCCGCAACGCCGCACTCCTGCCAGCAGGCAGCCTTGTGGGCCTGACCGTCGGCGTGTACGAGCACAGCACGGTCGCCCGCGACCTGCTGGGGCAAGTCCTAGCTCATTACGGCGCCCGCGTCGTGCCGCTCGGTCGCTCCGACAGCTTCATCCCGGTCGATACCGAAGCCGTTTCTGCCCAGACCGTCGAACTGCTCCGCGGATGGACGAACGAACACCGGCTCGATGCCATCGTCTCCGCCGATGGCGACGGCGACAGACCACTGGTCTCGGACGAACACGGCGAGCCGCTGCGCGGCGACCTCCTCGGTCTCATCGCCGCCAATTTCCTCGGTGCCGGCGTGCTCGTTACGCCTGTCACCTCCAATTCCGGCATCGAGACCGCCGGCCGCTACAGCGTCACCCGCACCCGCGTCGGCTCGCCCTATGTGATCGCTGGCATGAACGCCGCGCTTGCGGACGGACGGCCGGGCGTCATGGGTTTCGAGGCCAATGGCGGCACGTTGACGGCAAGCGCCTTTACCGTCAACGGCACGTCCATCCAGCCCCTGCCGACGCGCGATAGTTTTCTGCCGATCCTTGCGACGCTCCATGCGGCAGCGGCTTCGAAGAAGACCCTGTCTAAGGTCGCCGCCGGCTACAGCCTGCCCTTTGCCGCAGCCGACCGGCTGGAGAATTTTGCACTCGAGACCAGCGGCGCGCTGATGGCGCATCTGCGCGCCTCGGAAAGCAATCTGGCTGCGTTTCTGGCACCTGTTGGATCGGTAGCCTTAACGAGCGACATAGACGGCTTGCAAGTCATGCTGGAGGACGGCCGGATGATCCATTTCCGTCCCTCGGGCAACGCCCCGGAAATGCGCTGCTATGTCGAGGCGGCCAGCGAAAGCGAGGCAAAGTCGCTTTTGGTCCAAGGACTTGATCTGGTCCGCGCCTTTGCCCGAACAGCGCAATAAGTCGCTTTTTGGGGGAATGACATCAAAACTTCAAAAACGCTGTTGACAGTAGCGGACGACCCCCTTACATGCCTGACCGTCGCCCAGATGGCGGAATTGGTAGACGCGCCAGCTTCAGGTGCTGGTACCCGAAAGGGTGTGGAGGTTCGAGTCCTCTTCTGGGCACCATTCCATTTTTGATCTCTGCCAGATCAACAGCTTAGCTTTCATAATATTGTTAGCGGACGCCCCTTCGGGGGTGTCTTTTGCTGTCGTTACGCTGTGCGAAAACGCGGTGTCGGACGGGTCAGCGATTACGGTTGTTGTATTGCCAGTAACTGTAGTTGGGTGGGCGGGTGCTTTCGGAAATGACGCCGTTCTGGTCGCAAACGTAGACCAGGCGCGGGTAGTCGCGGTAGAAGCTGCGATAGCCGAAATCGAGGTCGGCCAAGCGCGTCCAGCACTTAAACTTTTCCTGAAATGCCTGTGGTGCCGTGACGCCTGGCAAATCCTTGTAGGGATAGATCGGCTTATTCCATGTGAGTTTGCCCTCACCTTCGGCAAAGCCGTTGTAGGGTGTCAGGGCAAGCAGCGTGGCTCCGACCAGAGCAACTCTCATTATCCACATGAACGCCAACCCTTCTGCTGGGCGGAGCATTACGCAACACCCCGTGCTATCCGCATATAGTCATTACAGGAACCGAGGGAAAGCCTGAGCGGCTTGCAAAAGGCAGCGTGGCCTCATCACATCTTGCTGAAACCGATGTCCCAACGTAACAGCCTGTCACAAATGGCGATCCCGGACGCGCTTGAACTCGCTCGGACGACATGGCATTAGTTAGAGCGGGAACAAAGTTGCGATCGCTGTACTGCATCTGTCCAATCTTTTCCGGTTTTATGACGTTTAAGTCGTGCTGATCTGTCGGGAGTTGAGTGAATGCTTGAACGGGTCGAGCGAAAGGATGCCTGTCGCGGAATTAACAGGGCAGTCCCCGCGTCTCCGCTCCTCATTTACGTTATCAATCTGGATCGCTGCATCGAGCGCTGGGATCGCCTCCGCACCCAGGCTGTCCAGCACGGCCTGAACCTCGTTCGGGTCGCAGCCGTAGACGGCCAATCTGTGCTCGCGGAGGAGCGGGTCGGCTTTCATCCCCGCTCCTTCAGTTATCACAACGGCCGCACGATCCTCGCCGGCGAATACGGCTGTTATCGAAGCCACCTGGTGGCTCTTGAAACCTTCGTTGCCAGTGGCGACGCGATGGCCATCATCATAGAGGATGATGTCGACCTCAACGCGGCACTTATCCCGCGGGCCATGGCGGCCGTGGCGGCCGTGCCTGGCACCGAGGGCAGCGTCATCAAGCTCGCAAATCACCGAAAGGTCGGTTTCAGACCCGTCGCTATGACCACCCTCGGCGATGTCGTCGGCCGCTGCCTGCACGGTCCCCAGGGCTCGGCTGCATGCTACATCGTCACGCGCGAAGCGGCGTTGAAGTTGGTAAAGAGGTTGAATACGGTTCTGTTGCCCTACGATGTCGCTCTCGAACGCGGCTGGTCGACTGGTGTCCAGACGTTTTCGACAGAAGACAATCTCGTAACATTCAGTCCGCATCGAAGAGATACGACGATCGGCAAGAGGTCGCATTACAGGGCTGCCAAGCGACACTTCATGCTGCGCATGACAACCCACTGGTTCCGTGCTCACGACCAACTGCGACGGTGGTTCTATGCGACATGGGGATGCCAGCGGATCAGCCGCTAGAAGCTTTCAGGCGCTCAAACACAAAAGACCGCGAGCCGGTCTAAGCGGCGGCCTCTCCCTCGCGTTCGCGAAACACCAGGTCCACCACATTTCCATTCGGGGCATAGCCGGAGACCAGCATCTTCAGGATGCTCTGGGCGAGCGGAATGTCATTTTCATCCAAAGCCTTCTCCAGCGCCGCCAGGCGCTCGGACAATTCCGGCCACCTGAGAAAATCCTCGCGAGCCCGCATGATGCGCGGATGCGGCGTCGGCTGCGGGTTATCGCCGATCAGCAGTTCCTCGAAGAGTTTTTCGCCGGGACGCAGGCCGGTAATCCGCAACTCGATATCGCCCTCGGGATTATCGTCGTCCAGAACACTGAAGCCGGATAGCTCAACCATACGGCGGGCGAGATCGACGATGCGAACCGGCTCTCCCATGTCGAGCAGAAAGACATCCCCGCCCGATGCCATGGCGCCGGCCTGGATGACCAGCTGCGAGGCTTCCGGGATTGTCATGAAATAGCGGGTGATCTCCGGATGGGTGAGCGTAACCGGGCCACCGTCACGGATCTGCTGGCGAAACAGCGGCACAACGGAACCTGATGAGCCCAGCACGTTGCCGAAGCGGACCATCGAAAAACTCGTGGTCGTGCCGCTGGTGACGCGATCGGCGTCGAGGGCCTGCAGCACCATCTCCGCAAGTCGCTTGCTCGCGCCCATGATATTGGTCGGGCGAACCGCCTTGTCCGTGCTGATGAGGACGAAATTCTCGACGCCCGCCTTTTGCGCTGCCGTGGCTGCGGCGACGGTCCCGGTGACGTTGTTCTTGATACCTTCGGCGGGGTTATACTCGACGAGCGGCACGTGCTTGTAGGCGGCAGCGTGGTAGACGGTGCTCGGCTTCCATGCCGTCATGATCTGCTCCAGACGCGGTCCGTCGCGAACGGAGGCAAGAAAAGGGATGATGCGGATCTCGGCATCCTGGATCGCCAGCGCCGCCTTCTCGAGTTCGCCCAGGATAAGATAGAGGCCGAATTCGTTCTGCTCCACCAGCAGCAGGCTCGAGGGGCGGTTCTTGACGATCTGGCGGCACAACTCGCTGCCGATCGAGCCTCCGGCACCGGTCACCATGACGACCTTTCCTCGGATGTTGCGGTCGAGCAAAGCCTGGTCGGGCGCAATGACATCGCGGCCAAGTAGGTCCTCGATATCGAGTTCACGCAAGTCGGACACGGCCACACGTCCCTGCGCCAAGGCGGTCAGGTCGGGCATGGTGCGGACGGTGACGCGGGCCTTGCGAATCGCCTCCAGGATTTCGTTGCGGCGTTGCCTTGTGGCATTCGGCAGCGCCAGCAATACGTCGCGTGTTTCGCCGGTAGCAACGAGTGCCGGCAGGTCGGCGGGATCGTAGATCGGCAGCCCGGCCATGATACTGCCATGCAGGTGCCTGTCGTCGTCAAGAAAGCCTACGACATTCAACTCAGAGCTATTAGACAGAGCTGCGGCGAGCTGCCTTCCAGAAGCACCAGCGCCATAGATCAACACTTTTGCCAGCGAATTGCGGTTCAGAAGCCGCTGGTAAGCGTTGCCGAGCCAGTAGCGTGTCCACATGCGCGACAGCCCGACGGCGATCAGAAGCAGCAACGGCTGCAATATGCCGACGGTGCGCGGCACGCCTGGAATGCTGATCGCGGTGAAGATCGTCATGAAGGCCAGGCCGTATATCGCCACCGCCTTGACCACGGTCATGAACGCCGAGAGCCCGGCATAGCGGAAGATCGCGCGGTAAAGCCCCAGCACGATGAAGATCGGGATCGCGAGCAGGAGCGAAACGAAGGCGGGTACCCATTCGACACCCTCGAGGATCACCCACCCGTCGAGCCGCAGGCAATAGGCAAACCACACCGTGAGGACACAGAGGCTGGAATCGACCAGGAGGGCAAAGGCGCGCTTTGTCACGCGCGGCAAAGCCAAAAAGGGCATAACGAGCCGATCGGCAGGTACCATCAACAATTTCCTCAGGCGCCGGTCATCCCAGTCCGCAATTGCATTTCTTTCGGGCGTATTCGCCCGTCTCCAGCACACCAAGTATGTCTTGCTGCTTCCGACAGCAAAAGGCAATTGCGCGCGACAGCCGCGCTGCGTCTTTCGCAACGCTATAGCGCAAATTCACCACTCGCGGCAAAAGGAAAACCTCTGGCGCGATTATTGTTTTGAAAGGGATAATCCCAAGTCCTTAAACGGGTGGCAGATCTGCGGCTGCCTATCTCTGGACCTGCCGTGAACCTGTCTGTATGCAGAGAGTATAGACGCGGCGAGACCGCTAACCCGTGGGCGACTGATATGAAAATCTCGATCGCTGGCATGGCGCGCAGGTTTGCGATGCTTTCGACGACCCTCATAGGGCTCGTGACCTTCGCCGGCAGCGGCGAGGCAGCGGGGCTTTGCTATCGCGGGATCAATCTTTCGGGCGCTGAGTACGGTGATCGCGATGGCGTCGCAGGTACGGACTACATCTACCCTACGGAAGCAACCGTGCATTACTTTGCCGGCAAGGGCATGAATGTCGTCCGCCTGCCCTTCCTCTGGGAGCGGCTGCAGCCCGAGCTGAACGAGAAACTCGATGACGAAGAACTTTCCCGCCTGAAGGCAGCCGTCGACCGGATCCACAAAAACGGCATGACGGTTGTTCTCGACCCGCACAATTACGCCCGTTACGACAAGGTGACGATTTCGCAGGATCCGGTCACCGACGATGCATTCGGTGATTTCTGGTCGCGGCTTGCCGGCGCCTTCGCCAACCAGCCAAGCACAGTCTTCGGCCTGATGAACGAGCCGAACGATATCAAGGCACCGGATTGGCTTAAAGCGGCGAATACCGCGATCGGCAGGATCCGCGCGATCGGTGCCCGTAATCTCATCCTCGTTCCCGGGACGATCTGGACCGGCGCCCACTCATGGAGCGAGGTCAGGCTCGGCGGCGGCTCGAACGCCGAGATCATGCTTGGCGTAACAGACCCGCTCGATTTCTACGCCTATGAATTTCACCAGTACCTCGATGCCGACTGGTCGGGAACCCATGCTCTCTGCGAAGGCACCGACAAGGCACGCACCGGTATTGCGGACGTCACCAACTGGCTGCGGCAGAACCACAAGCGGGGATTTCTGGGCGAGTTCGGCGCCGCCGGCAATCAGCCCTGCCTCGACGGGCTTCAGAGTATGCTCGACATCCTCGGCAAGAACAGCGATGTCTGGCTCGGCTGGAGCTACTGGGCGGCGGGCGACTGGTGGCCGGAGAGCGAGCCGCTCAACGTGCAACCGCGCAAGACACCGGACCGGCCGCAGATGGCGCTGCTGGCAACTGCGGCCAAGAACCAGCGTATGGCGAAAGCATGCAGCGCGACCGTAAAATAAGCGAGAGCAAAGACCGGCGATGGTCTGCAGGGCCACGACTTGTCTTTCAGGGACCGCGCTTCCACTCCGCATCGCCATGGGCTACCGGCTTGGGGCAAACGTGATGCGCGATAGCGAAAACAGCAATGTGCAGGAAATTGGCTTCATCCTGATCCCAGGCTTCGCGCTGATGTGCTACGCCTCGGCGGTGGAGCCGCTGAGGGCGGCCAATCTCCTTGCCGGTCGGGAAATCTATCGCTTTCGCGTGTTCTCACCGCAAGGTGTATTCGCAGTCGCCTCGAATGGCGTGCAGGTTCCCGCGGAACCTTTGCCGGGTCGCGGTGAGCGGCTGCACACGGTCTTCGTGGTTGCCGGCGGCCATCCGGACGAATGGAACTGGCCGGGCGTCTATAGCGCGCTCCGGGCCCTCGATCGCGACGGGGTACGCATCGGCGGCATCTCAGGCGGGCCATACCTGCTGGCCGCAGCCGGCCTTCTCTCCGGCGAGCGCTTCACTATCCATTGGGAACATGCCCCGGCGCTGATCGAGGATTTTCCCGGCATGACGCCGCTGCAGGCGCGCTACATCATCGACGGCAAGCGGCTCACCTGCGGCGGTGGCGTTGCGCCACTGGACATGCTGCACGCGATCATTGCGGCCCGCATGGGCGCGGATTTTGCCCGCCGGGTCAGCGACTGGTACCTGCACCGGCATGTGAGTTCGGCCGCCGAGCCGCAGCGGGCTTCCGAGGCCGAGCGCCATGGCACGCACCATCCCATCCTGCTTGCGGTGATCGAGAAGATGGAGACGACGATAGAGCAGCCGCTCGATCGCAAGGCGATGGCAATCTTCGCACGGATCACACCACGCCATCTCGACCGGCTGTTTGCAACCAGGCTAAACTCGACATTCCTGGCAGAATACCGCCGAATAAGGCTGGCCCATGCGCGAAAGCTGCTGCAGCAAAGCAGCCTATCCATCTCCGAAATCGCCTTTGCCTGCGGCTTCTCCAACCCCGGACATTTTTCTCGCTGCTATCGGCAGGCTTATGGCGGACCTCCGAAAACTGCCCGTAAAACAAATTGACACGATCAGACAATCTTTCTTTAAGGGAAATTTATTTTCTTCCTAGTTGAAGTGCTCCAAGATTCTTGCTAGGCCTCTTTCGCAACGATCATTCGGAGGATTTCATCATGTGCGGCATTGTCGGCCTGTTCCTCAAGGACAAAAGCCTGGAACCCCAATTGGGCGCGATGCTGTCCACGATGCTGGTGACGATGACCGACCGTGGGCCGGATTCGGCTGGTATCGCGATCTATGGGGGCTCTCAAGGGCGCGACGCCAAGATCACCGTGCAATCCGCGACGCCTGCGAAGGATTTTGCCGGACTTCAGGCAGAGCTGGAAGAGGCGCTGGGACAGACGATTGCGGTCGAGATCAAAAGCAGCCATGCCGTCATTACGCTCCCGAAAGACAAGCTGGATGATGCCCGCTCGGCGCTAGGCGAAATTCGCCCGGATATCCGCGTCATGAGCAGCGGCGATTCGATCGAGATTTATAAGGAAACCGGCCTGCCGCGCGATGTCGTGGCGCGCTTCGGCGTCGCCGACATGTCCGGCACGCACGGCATCGGCCACACACGCATGGCGACGGAGTCTGCGGTCACCACGCTCGGCGCCCATCCGTTTTCCACAGGCTCGGATCAGTGCCTGGTGCACAACGGCTCGCTCTCCAACCACAACAACCTGCGCCGCTCGCTGAAGCATCAGGGCATGCGCTTCGAGACAGAGAACGATTCCGAAGTCGCGGCCGCCTATCTGACGGCTGAAATGGCCAAGGGCAAGAATCTCGGAGCAGCACTGGAAGGTGCTGTCGACGATCTCGACGGTTTCTTCACATTTGTCGTCGGCACCAAGTCCGGTTTCGGCGTGCTGCGCGATGCCATCGCCTGCAAGCCTGCAGTCATGGCCGAGACCGAGCAGTATGTCGCCTTCGGTTCGGAATACCGCGCGCTGGTTAGCCTGCCCGGTATCGAGGCTGCGCGTGTCTGGGAGCCGGAGCCGGCGACCGTTTATTTCTGGGAGCACTAAACTGGCTCTACGCCGGATGCTTCTATCCCCTTCCAAGTTACCAATTGCAGGACAGAACATGCCCACCTTCGATCTGGCGATCACGCCGCTCCGCGATCTCAATCAGGCCCTGCATGACATTGCGCCGGGATCCAACGATCTGCATTTCGAGGTGATCAACCCGCGCGGCAGCCATGCCGTCGCTTGCGGCGTGCATGCGCCGGTTGCCATCGATGTGCAGGGCAATGTCGGCTATTATTGCGGCGGCATGAACGAAGACGCAACCATCACCATCCACGGATCGGCCGGCCCCGGTGTCGGCGAAAACATGATGTCCGGGACGATTGTCGTCAAAGGCGACGCTTCGCAATATGCCGGCGCGACGGCCTGCGGCGGCATGCTGGTCATCGAGGGTAACGCCTCGTCGCGCTGCGGCATCTCGATGAAGGGCGTCGATATCGTCGTGCGCGGCAGCATCGGCCATATGTCGGCCTTCATGGCGCAGGCGGGTAACCTGGTGGTGCTCGGCGATGCCGGCGATGCCTTGGGCGACTCGCTCTACGAAGCGAAGATTTTCGTGCGCGGTACGGTGAAAAGCCTGGGCGCGGACTGCATCGCCAAGGAGATGAAGCCAGAACACCTGAGGTTGCTGGCCGAACTGCTCGAAAAGGCCGGCATCACGGACGTCAAGCCGGAGGAATTCAACCGCTACGGCTCGGCGCGCAAGCTCTATACTTTCAATGTCGACAATGCGGACGCCTATTGAGCGTCAGACCAAGGCAGTCAGCGGGGACTTTCCGCTGCGACAAAAAAACAATGCGATCAATCGAGGTCTGCCATGAGCTACCAGAACCCGCCGACCACGCCACGTTCCTCGGCAACCTTCGACGAATATACGATGTCGGAAATCCGCCGGGCTGCGGCAACCGGCATCTATGATATCAGAGGCGGCGGCGCCAAGCGCAAGCTGCCGCATTTCGACGACCTCCTGTTTCTCGGCGCTTCGATCTCGCGCTATCCGCTGGAAGGCTACCGTGAAAAGTGCGAGACCAATGTCGTGCTTGGCAGCCGCTTCGCCAAGAGGCCGATCGAACTGAAGATCCCGATCACCATTGCCGGCATGAGCTTCGGATCGCTCTCCGGTCCGGCCAAGGAGGCGCTCGGACGTGGCGCGACGATCGCCGGTACTTCGACCACCACGGGCGACGGCGGCATGACGGAGGAGGAGCGTGGCCATTCGCAGATCCTCGTCTACCAGTACCTGCCATCGCGCTACGGCATGAACCCCAAGGACCTGCGCCGCGCCGACGCTATCGAGATCGTCATCGGCCAGGGTGCCAAGCCCGGTGGCGGCGGCATGCTGCTTGGCCAGAAGATATCGGACCGGGTCGCGGACATGCGCACCCTTCCGAAGGGCATCGACCAGCGCTCTGCCTCGCGCCACCCCGATTGGACCGGGCCCGACGATCTTGAGATCAAGATCATGGAGTTGCGCGAAATCACCAACTGGGAAAAGCCGATCTATGTGAAGGTCGGCGGCGCCCGTCCCTACTATGACACGGCACTTGCGGTGAAAGCGGGCGCCGATGTCGTGGTCCTCGACGGCATGCAGGGCGGCACGGCGGCGACGCAGGAAGTGTTCATCGAGAATGTCGGTATGCCAACGCTCGCCTGCATCCGCCCCGCAGTACAGGCGCTCCAGGATCTCCGCATGCATCGCAAGGTGCAACTGATCATTTCAGGTGGTATCCGCAACGGCGCCGATGTTGCCAAGGCTCTGGCGCTCGGCGCCGATGCCGTGTCGATCGGTACTGCAGCGCTGGTTGCCATTGGCGAAAACGATCCGCGCTGGGCAGCAGAATATGCAGCGCTCGGCACGACCGCCGAAGCCTATGACGATTGGCACGAAGGCAAGGACCCGGCGGGGATCACCACCCAGGATCCGGAACTGATGAAGCGCGTCGACCCGGTTGCTGCCGGACGCCGGCTTGCCAATTATCTGAAGGTGATGACGCTGGAGGCGCAGACGATCGCCAGAGCCTGCGGCAAGAACCATGTGCACAATCTGGAGCCGGAAGATCTTTGCGCGCTGACGATCGAGGCGTCAGCCATGGCGCAGGTGCCGCTTGCCGGTACCTCCTGGATCCCCGGCAAGGGCGGCTTCTGACATGGCCGTCTATACTGCGACCATTTTGTGGGAGCGGGGGGCGGCAGAGCCGTTCACCGACAATCGCTATGGTCGCGGACATTCCTGGTCGTTCGACGGCGGTATCAGCGTTCGCGCCTCATCCTCGCCGCACGTGGTACCGCGCTACTCTGATCCATCCGGCATCGATCCGGAGGAAGCCTTTATTGCCAGCCTTTCTTCCTGCCATATGCTGACGTTTCTCTACCTTGTGGCCAAGCGCGGCTTCGTGGTCGACCGCTACGAAGATGTCGCCGAAGGCGTGATGGCAAAGAATGAGAGCGGTCGCATGTGGGTCGCCAAAGTCGTGCTGCGTCCGCGCATTGTCTGGGAGGGCAATGGTCCGAACGCGAAGGCGGCTGCCGAACTGCATCACCTGGCCCATGACGAATGCTTTATCGCGAATTCGGTGCGCACGGAGGTGTCCTGCGAACCCGTAGACTGACAGGCCGGAAAGGCCGCAGCAAAAACCAAATGGGGAACTGAACGATGACGATCAATCTCGAGACTTGGGCGAAGGAACGCGGCGTCAAATACTTCATGATCAGCTACACCGACCTGTTCGGCGGCCAGCGGGCAAAGCTCGTACCAAGCCAGGCGATTGCAGGCATGCAGGCCGATGGTGCCGGTTTCGCTGGCTTTGCCACCTGGCTCGACATGACCCCGGCGCATCCGGATCTGTTTGCAGTGCCCGATGCCGCATCAGCCATCCAGCTGCCGTGGAAGAAGGATGTTGCCTGGGTTGCAGCCGATTGTGTGATGGAGGGCAAGCTGGTCGAGCAGGCGCCGCGCAACGTGCTGAAGAAGCTGATTGCCGAGGCCGAGGCGCTCGGCAAGCGCGTCAAGACGGGTGTCGAGGCCGAGTTCTTCCTTATCACCGGGGACGGCGAACAGATCTCCGATAAATACGACACCGCCGACAAGCCGTGCTACGACCAGCAGGCGGTCATGCGCCGCTATGACGTCATCACCGAGATCTGCGACTACATGCTGGAGCTCGGCTGGGGCCCGTACCAGAACGACCACGAGGATGCCAACGGCCAGTTCGAGATGAACTGGGAGTTCGACGACGCGCTTATCACCGCCGACAAGCATTCCTTCTTCAAGTTCATGGTCAAGTCCGTTGCTGAAAAGCACGGGCTGCGCGCTACGTTCATGCCCAAGCCCTTCAAGGGCCTGACCGGCAACGGCTGCCATTGCCACATCTCGGTCTGGGATACCGACGGAAAGACCAACGTCTTTGCCGACAAGATCATGGATTTCGGGCTATCGTCCGAGGGCCGCCAGTTTCTCGGCGGTATCATGAAGCATGCCTCGGCGCTGGCGGCGATCACCAATCCGACCGTGAATTCCTACAAGCGCATCAATGCGCCGCGTACGACCTCCGGCGCCACCTGGTCGCCGAACACGGTGACATGGACCGGCAACAACCGCACCCACATGGTGCGCGTACCCGGGCCGGGCCGCTTCGAGCTGCGGCTGCCCGATGGCGCGGTCAATCCGTACCTGCTGCAGGCGGTAATCATCGCTGCCGGCCTCGATGGGCTGAACACCAATGCCGATCCCGGCCGGCATTACGACATCGACATGTATGCGGAAGGCCATCTCGTGAAGGACGCGCCGCGCCTGCCGCTGAACCTTCTCGATGCCTTGCGCGAGTACGACAAGGACGAGGGACTGAAGCAGGCGATGGGCCTCGAATTCTCCGCCGCCTTTGTCAAGCTCAAGCACCAGGAATGGAATAGCTATGCCTCGCACTTCACGCAGTGGGAGCGCGATACGACGCTGGACATCTAGGACGGCGGCATTTCGAAATCCCGCGCAAGCACTTCCCTGCCAACGGCGGGGATACGCGTTCCGACGACGCAATGGGAACGGGATTTTCGCTTGCCTGCCGTAATCTGCAAGCGAATGGGCTGCGGGCCTGCAAGGCGATCTACGCGCCAATAGGCCCTGGCTTTGCGGATTGCGCTGCGCATCCGGCTATCCGGCGCCCATGCTTTGATTTATGCAGGTCCAAAACCTGCGAATGAGGGAACAGACATGAAGAGCTACGTGCTGACGGTATCCTGCCAATCAACGCGCGGGATCGTTGCTGCCATTTCAACCTATCTGGCCGTCCAGGGTTGCAACATCGTCGATTCGTCGCAATTCGACGACCTCGATACCGGCAAGTTCTTCATGCGCGTCAGCTTCATGTCTGAGGAAGGCATCGCGCAGGAGGCGCTGGTCGAGGGATTTAAGCCTATAGCCGAGACCTTCAAGATGGATGCCGAAATCCACGATGCGACGAAGCGCATGAAAGTACTGCTGATGGTGTCGCGCTTCGGCCATTGTCTCAACGACCTGCTCTATCGCTGGAAGATCGGCGCGCTGCCGATCGACATCGTTGGCGTCGTATCCAATCATTTCGAATACCAGAAGGTCGTCGTCAACCATGACATTCCCTTTCACCACATCAAGGTGACCAAGGAAAACAAGGTGAAGGCCGAAGCGGAGATCATGGACGTAGCCGAACAGACCGGCACGGAGCTGATCGTGCTTGCCCGCTATATGCAGATCCTGTCGGATGACATGTGCCGCAAGATGTCGGGGCGGATCATCAATATCCACCACTCCTTCCTGCCGAGCTTCAAAGGGGCCAATCCCTACAAGCAAGCCTATGAGCGCGGCGTCAAGCTGATCGGCGCAACGGCGCATTATGTTACCGCCGATCTCGACGAAGGCCCGATCATCGAGCAGGATACCGCACGGGTTACCCACGCGCAGAGCGCCGAGGACTATGTCTCCATTGGTCGCGACGTCGAGAGCCAGGTGCTCGCCCGCGCCATCCACGCCCATATCCATCACCGGACCTTCATCAACGGCAACAGAACAGTCGTCTTCCCGGCGAGCCCCGGCAGCTATGCCTCGGAGCGCATGGGTTAGCCGGACATAACGGCGAGCAAAATCGACATTCGCTACGTTTGCGCCCCGCCGGATTGCATCTTTGTCTTGTGGCTGCCAGGATTTGCCGTATCTGCTTCTTGCAGTAAGTGATCCGGGGGGTGTCATGACCGACCAAGCGCTCGTCAACCGCATGCAATTGCCGAGGCCCGAAGTCACGGCGGCAGACGCTGCCGAAATTGCCGCGACCCATTATGGTCTCTCGGGCGAGTTCATCGAACTCGGCAGCCAGCAGGACCGGAACTTCCGGCTCGATACCGGCGAGGCGCGCTATGTGCTGAAAATTTGCCACGCGGACTATGCCACCGTCGAGCTCGAAGCACAGAATGCCGCGCTTCGCTATCTTCGCGCGATGGACGGGGCACCGCGCGTTCCGGAGATCATCCCGACAATCGACGGTGCCGAGATCGTCGCTTTGGGTATCAACGACCAGGACCTCCAGATCCGGCTCCTGAGCTATGTCGAAGGCCAGGGCCTGACGCGCAGCAAGCATCTGCCGACAGAGACGGTGGCGGCTCTCGGGTCCCTTTGCGCCGGATTGGCAAAGTCGCTTTCCGGTTTCGACCATCACGGGCTCGACCGTACCCTGCAGTGGGATCTGCGCCGGGCCGGCCCGGTGGCGGTGCATTTGCTGTCTGCGATCACAAATCACGAGGCCCGCGACCGCATCGCCAAGGCAATGGTGACGGCAGTCAAGCGTATCCAGCCGCTGGCGGCGCATCTGCGCGTGCAGCCGGTGCACCACGACGTCACCGGCGACAATGTCGTGGCGCGGCCGGATGGTCATGGCAATCTCATTCCCGATGGGGTGATCGACTTCGGCGACATCATCAAGGGCTGGGTGGTCGGCGACCTCGCCGTGACATGCGCCTCGCTTCTGCATCATGCGGATGGCGATCCGCTGTTTATCCTGCCGGCGATTGCGGCCTACCATGCCGTGATGCCGCTGAGCGGGGTCGAGTTACAGGCTCTGTGGCCGCTGATCGTCGCGCGCGCCGTGATCCTGGTGGCGAGCAGCGAGCAGCAGCTGGCGATCGATCCCGACAATAGTTATGTCCGTGACAACATCATCCTCGAGCGCGAGATCTTCGAGGTCGCGACGTCCACCAATGCCGATTTCATGGACGCTGCCATTCTGAGGGCGGTCGGCATCGGTCCGGCGCCGATCGACACCTCGGCGTGGATGCCGCTGCTTGAAGGCATCGACACTGCGGATATTCTTTCACTCGACCTGTCGACAACGAGCCCGCTGCTGGACGATGGCAACTGGCTGGAGCCTGATATCGATTGGCGACTGCTGGCGAAAGCAGCCCGCGAAACCGGATTGGCAGCGACGCGGTACGGAGAGTTCCGCCTGTCGCTAACAGAACCGCTTGCCCTGCAGCCGCCAAAGAATTTTGCCCTGCACTGCGACGTCTGCCTGCCCGCCGGCACCATCGTCAACGCACCCTTTGCCGGCAGCATCATCAACGACGCCCAGCATCTGGTGCTGGTAGGACTGGATGTCTGCCTGCACCTCGACGGCATCGCCTGCAGCCTGGAAGACGGTGCCGAGATTGCTGCCGGCCACGCTCTCGGATCGATAGCCGGAGAAGAGGGCGCGGTCGGCGGGTTGCGGGTGCAGCTTTGCCGCAGTCCCGCGCTGGTGCCGCCGCTGCTGTGTGCCCGCCATGCGGCCCCGGCCTGGTCGGCGCTTTGCCCGTCACCGTCGGCGTTGCTTGGCCCCGCGGTTGACGCCCCCAAGGCAAGCAGCGGCGAACGGCTGGCCCGCCGGATGACCCATCTGGCGGCCTCGCAGAAGCACTATTACGCAAACCCGCCGCAGATCGAGCGAGGCTGGCGCGAATATCTCTTCGACGTCGAAGGCCGTACCTATCTCGACATGATCAACAACGTCACGATCCTCGGCCATGCCCATCCACGCCTCAACGCGGCGATTGGCCGGCAGTGGTCGCTGCTCAATACCAACTCGCGTTTTCACTATGCGGGAATCGCGGATTTTTCGGAGCGACTGGCCGCACTTGCGCCGAGGGGCCTCGACTGCGTGTTCCTGGTCAACAGCGGTTCAGAGGCGAACGACCTCGCCCTGCGGCTTGCCTGGGCCTATACCGGCGCCCGCAACATGCTCTGCCTTAAGGAGGGCTATCATGGCTGGTCGGTCGCCAGCGACGCGGTCTCGACTTCGCTTGCCGACAACCCGCAAGCCCTGACAACGCGGCCAGACTGGGTGCATGCAGCACCGGCGCCGAACAGCTTTCGTGGGCAGTTTCGCGGACCCGACGCAGGCAACGCCTATGTCGAAGCAACGAGGCCATTGATCGATGCCGTCCGTGAAAGTGGCGAGGGCCTGGCTGGCGTGATTGCAGAATCACTCTGCGGCAATGCCGGCGGAATCGTGCTGCCCGACGGCTACCTCAGCCAGATCTATGCGCTCGTGCGCGACGCCGGTGGCCTCTGCATCGCCGACGAGGTGCAGATCGGCTATGGCCGGCTCGGGGATTTTTTCTGGGGGTTCGAGCAGCAGGGCGTGGTCCCCGATATCATTACGATCGCCAAGGGCATGGGCAACGGCCACCCTCTCGGTGCCGTCATCACCAGCAGGCCGATTGCCGATGCGCTGGAACGGCAAGGCTATTTCTTCTCATCGACAGGTGGAAGTCCGGTGAGCTCGGTCGTCGGCATGACCGTGCTCGACATCCTGAAGGACGAGGCGCTGCAGAACAATGCTCGAGTTGTCGGTGAACATCTGAAGGCCCGGATGGTGTCGATGATGGAGCGCTTTCCCCTGATCGGCGCGGTACATGGCATGGGGCTCTATCTCGGCCTGGAACTGATCACCGACCGTGATTCGCTCGCGCCTGCAACCATGGAGACGGCGGCGCTCTGCGATAGGCTGCTGGAACTCGGCGTCATCGTGCAGCCGACCGGCGATCACCTCAACGTGTTGAAGATCAAGCCGCCACTTTGCATCAGCAGGGAGAGCGCCGAGTTTTTCCTGCAAGCCCTGGAAAAGTCGCTCATCGAGGCTTCGGAGAAGCTGGGTTTGGCCGTTAACCATTAGGGTCATTTGGCGACCAATCTGATTTTCAACCGTTGGGGGATTGTCCGGCTGATCCCAAATTCCTATCTCTGGGTCGTCGGAGAAGACGCGAATCCCGGCATCAGGCATCTACGGAAGAACGAATTATCTTTCGCAGATATGCTCGATAGCTGGAACGATATTTCGACGACAGGCAAATTTTTGACATCGACAAGAATATGTTTGCGGTGGAAACCAGGCTATAATCTACTAACTGAGTAGACAAACTTGGTTCCATCTTCCGGCGCCCCGGATATCGCGGGGACCTCCAAAGTGCAACGCCAACGCAAGGGAAGTGACATGAGAAAAGACACACTTATCGCATGCCCGCCTTGGGAGCTTGTGCTGGACCAAGACTGCTCGGGCTTCCGCTCCGGCCCGCGCTGTCGAATGTGACGTTCGTCCCTTTCGGAACAACATCGTCATTTTTCCATAACCGTGCACAGCGCGGTGGGAGTATCGCATGAAGAAGCAAGTTATCGAGTATGCAGGCGTGCCTGTCGGTATCGTCGTTCCTGACGACGACCAATTGCGGTTCATTGCCGTGAAATACCATGTCCATGATCTGGATGAGCGCCGCTTCGGCAGCGCTGACGAAGTCAGGCTCGCCATTCGCGACCTCTTGGCACGCAGCCCTGCAAAGCCCATCCACGTATAGGCTCCGCTGCGGGCCAGAGCCGGCATCGTCGCCCAAAACCTGCCAAGCAAGACCGGTTCAGCGGAAGCCGTGCCGGTCTTGTCTTTTCCAATGCCTTGCGATCCTATCGCCATCCGACCATAGCGACAGGATATTCCCGTGACCGTTTCCCGCAATCTGCTGACTGACATAGAGGGTGTTTCCGTCGGCCACTGCACCGACCTCAAGCTCGGGTCCGGTGTCACCGTCATCGTCTTCGATGCACCGGCCGTAGCTTCCGGCACGGTGATGGGCGGCGCGCCCGGCGGACGGGATACGGCGCTGCTCGATCCGTCAATGTCGGTGGGCGCAGTGGATGCGCTCGTGCTGTCAGGAGGCTCGGCATTCGGGCTGGATGCGGCGGGCGGCGTACAGGCGGGGCTGCGCGAGATTGGACGCGGATTGCAGGTCGGCACCACCCGCGTGCCGATCGTGCCGCAGGCGATCCTGATGGATCTGCTGAACGGAGGAGACAAGGACTGGGGCCTGCATTCCCCCTATCGGGACATGGGCTATCAGGCGTTCCTCGCAGCGGCCAAGGGTGAATTCCCGCTCGGCAGCGTTGGAGCCGGCACGGGAGCGACGACGGCAACGGTCAAGGGAGGCCTTGGCTCGGCGAGCGCGGTCACAAGCAGCGGACACCGAATTGCCGCGCTGGTCGCAGTCAATGCGCTGGGCACGCCTACCATCGGAGACGGTCCGCATTTCTGGGCCGCGCCGTTCGAGGAGAACAACGAATTCGGAGGTCTTGGCATGCCTCCCGCCATTTCCACGGCAGACCGGACGACGCGGTTGAAGGGGGTCAATATCACAGCAACCACCATCGGCGTCGTCATCACGGATGCCATCGTCACCAAGGCGGAGGCACACCGGTTGTCGATCATGGCACAGGACGGACTGGCTCGTGCCCTGTTGCCGGCCCATCTGCCATTCGACGGCGACACAGTCTTTGCAGCATCGACCGGCGCCCGGCCGATGGACGGCATGATCGACTTTCTCGAACTCTGCCAACTCTCGACGACGGTGATGGCACGCGCTATTGCACGTGGCGTCCATCAAGCAACTGCCCTGCCCTTCGACGGCGCACAGCCAGCCTGGCGTGACCTGTTCGGATCCTCGAGTCCCTGATGCCCGCGAGGAGCGCATATTACCTGTGTTGAATTTTCATACTCTCTAATTCTATTAATAATTGTATGCAACCATTTCGATCACTCATTCGTTGTGTTGTATGGATATGAAAATCTGGGACGTCATGGTGACCGTCGAGGCTCCTAAAGCTGGTGAATTCAGGCACGTTGGAAGCGCGCTCGATGCCGTAGACTGCCTCTATTCCTGCTGGCCAGGCCCACAGGGAGATACCCATCGCATGGCTATCAACATCTGTCTTGCAGTGCTCGACAACGATAAGCCGACCAGCGCGTCACGCGAAGCCTTCATTGCTGCAGCCAAGGATGCAGATATTTTCGTCGACTACTGACGGGCAATCAATCCGGAAAGCGATAGACGACGTCACCGAAACGTCCAGTCGGGAATACATAAAATAGTCTGACCGGCGCATCCGTCTCATTCCGCAATCCGTGCTCCGCATTGCCGGGAATAAAGATCACATCACCCGCAGCGACGACCGTCTCGGTCCCGTCGATGCTCATGACGCCAGTGCCTTCGAGCATATAGTAGATCTCCGGTTCGGCGTGGCGATGCAGTTGCCTCGAACCGCCGCCCGGCGCGATTTCGGCGACGCCGGCGCACATGCTGTCGGTGGGGGGTGATGTCGCTGCTGAGCAGTGTGTAGAAGGCGACGCTGCCGCGCACGGGATCGTCCCATTCCTCTCTTGGCCGATCCTCGACCCGGGTTATCACAGCCTTAGGTATGTTCATTTTAGTGCTGGCCTTGAGAAACTGGGCGGACGTCTCACCTCAGCGTGAGGCATGCGGATAGTTCAGACACGCGGCATAGGCCGCGTATCGTCTGCAAAGCTCAGGCCGGAAGCTGGAAGATAACATTTGCTGCGAGGACAACCGCAAGCCCTGCCGCCAGCGCCACATATGGCAGGATACCGGCCTTCTTCACACCGAGGTCCTGGCCAACAAGACCGAGGTCCTCCATCGCGCCTTCCGGAAATTTTCCGCCGTCCCTGACGAAATGGCGGTAGGCAAAGACCGGCAGGATCAGGGCTGCAAAGATGAAGCCGACCCAGAGCGCATTGGAATATCCCCAGACCTTGGCGCCGGCACCAAGAAACAATGCGTTGACGAACGCCAGTATCGTGTTGAGGCCAATCAGCCATGTCGGCGCCTTCCAGGGGCGCTCGATATGGCCGCTATCCATGCGGTGGATCCAGCCGGCATTGAGATTGAGAAAATTGAAGATGATGTAACCGACGTTGGATACCGCCAGTACGAAGAAGTACCCGGCCGTGTCAGAGGCGATCGCCAGCAGGAACAGGTTGAAGGCAAAATCCGTCCACATGGCGCGTGTTGGTGCCCCGTGCTCGTTGACGTGATCGAGATACTTCGGCAGCCAGCCGTCCTTCGAGCCTTGATAGAGCGTGCGCGAGGAGCCGGCCATTGCTGTCATGATGGCCAGGAAGAGCGCCATGATCATCAGGATAACCAGTAACTGCGTGACGATCTTGCCGCCATGCACAAGCCCACCAAGCGCCTCGCCGACGCCCGTTCCATCGACAATCCCCGGTGCCAGCATGCCGGTCTGGCCAAGTACGGCCTGGAAGGTGAATGGAATGAGGAAAAAGAACAGGCAGCAGAGCAGGCCGGAGTAGAAGATCGCCTTGAACGTATCTGTCTTCGGGTTTTTCAGTTCGCGCGTGTAGCAGACGGCGGTCTCGAAGCCGTAGGTCGACCAAGCGGCGATATAGAGACCGCCAAGGAACAGTGTCCAGCCGCCATTGCTCCAGGTGCCATCGACGCCGGAATAGGCAGCCGTGGGCGGCAGCAGGCCGGTGACGTTGAGCGTGTCGATCTGACCGCTGAAGATCGGGTAGAGGCCGATGATCAGCAGCGGGAGGAGAACGATGATGGCCAGCCACTTCTGAACGCTGGCAGTGCCAAGAATTCCGCGGTGCTGGATGGCGAAGATGATCAGCATCAGAATGCCGCCGATGACAAAGGTGGCGTTGAGGCTGGCCTTGGCGAGGAACGGAATGTTGAAAGTCACCAGCGACCAGCTTCTGATCCATGGCGTATAGGCAGCGATGCCATCGGCGGACATCAGCGCGGTAATCGCGTCTGCCTGGGTCTTACCGGTATTGGTCGCCAGCCATTCGGCAACTCTCGGGCTATCGGCCGTGATACTGCCGGCATGGGCGGCGATCCAGGAGACGACAAGTTGCGAATCGGCGCCAGGGATCGGGAAGAGCGCATTGAGGATGTAGCCCGCAGCAATGGCGCAGCCGAGCGACAGCACCGGCGACCAGGCAAACCAGTTGCACCAGACGGATAGCGGCGCGATGAACTTCGAATAACGCAGCCAGGCGGTGGCGCCATAAACGGATGCGCCGCCGGACTTGTTGGCGAACATGCCGGCGATTTCGGCGTAGGTGAAGGATTGCAGGAAGCCCATCACCATGGAGATGATCCAGACGACAAAGGCCAGCTTTCCGGTTGTGCCGGCAATGCCGCCGATCGAGAACAGCACAAGCGGCGGGACGCCGGCGGCAACCCAGAAGGCGCCCTTCCAATCCAGGGATCGGATCAGCCCGCCGCTTGACGCGGCTTCGGACCCTTCGGTTTCAACGAAAGCTACCATAGCAGTCTCCTCGACCAGTTTTTGCGTCGCGCGGTATGCGCGTTCCCTTGTATTTTTGTTGGATCGTGGCGGCGCTTTTGTTCGGCAGGGCGCTTTTACAGCATCTCCTGATCGATCCCAGTCTCAAGCGGTCGCGTCACTTATTTCTCATAGTGAATTTTTTTTCATGAGGGTCAAGTCTCTCTTTGTGTTCCATCCCAAAATTTGGATATATAAGAATATGCAGATTAGGCGGCCGATGCTCGCCGGAGGTTCGAATGCCCCATTCCGCCAACGTATTGCAGCCGCCCCGCGCCAGCCGGATCATCAGGCCCGGAATGCCGGCACTTGGGCCCGGCGGCGAGCGCTACCGCGTGAAGGGGCGCGGCTCGACCGTGATCAGGGTCAGCGCTGGCGACACAGTTGTCGTCACCGATACCGAAGGCGGCCAGCTCTGCGAGATCACGTTCATCGACGCGGCAGGCCAGTTCAATGCGGCGGGACTTGGCGTGGCGTTTTCGCGAACTGCATCAGGCCTGCAGGATATCCTCTCCGAAGGTGGCGATAGCGCCAGCCGAACGCTCGCAGCGCTGAGGCGACGCGGCGCAGACCTCAGCAAGGCCGCTGCGCTGACAGTTTTCGGTGGCGGCTCTGCACCAGGGTCTTCGGCCGCACTGACAATGACAATGGATGGATTGCTGGTCGTCGTCGCACCCGGCGCTCCCATGGATTTCGATCGGCAGGACACATCGACGGCAATCTCTATCATGGTACAGCGCGCACGCCTGTCGCGCAGCTACGAGGAGACGCTGCCGGAGCCTATGGCCGATCCGCTGCAGGACCTGCGCATCGCGGCGGCATCGGCATCAGCATATTTTGTCCGCGCCGGCGAATTCATCCAGATCATCGATGTCGCCGGCCGCCAATGTACCGACTTCCAGGCTTTTGCCGCCCGCAAGGTCGACAAGGGGCTCGACCGGGCCATCGACGCCACGGTCACACGGACGCTGCTCAGCCGCAGCTATCCGACACCCGGTCTTCCCTCAAAATGTTTCGACCGAGACTTCGAACCGCTTGTCGAAATCGTCCAGGACACGGTCGGAAGGCACGACGCCTTCGCCACCGCCTGCAATTCCCGCTACTATGACGACATGGGCTATCCCGGCCATGCCAATTGCACCGACAATTTCAACGATGCATTGTCGCCCTTTGGCATTGCTCCCCGCAAAGGCTGGGAGGCGATCAACTATTTCTACAACACCAACATAGACCACCAGAACCAGCTCTACCTCGACGAGCCCTGGTCTCGGCCGGGCGACTATGTGCTGATGCGGGCACTGACCGATCTCGTTTGCGTCTCCTCGTCATGTCCCGACGATATCGATGCCGCCAACGGCTGGGACCCCACAGATATCCATGTCCGTACCTACTCCGCTGACCGAAAATTCTCTCGAGCCGTGGCGACCAGAATGACTCCCGATGCAGAGCCGGAAATGACCCAGGAAACTGCCTTCCATCCCCGCCTTTCGGCGATGACGCGCAATTACGCCGAATATCGCGGCTATTGGCTACCCAACCGCTTCAACAATGACGGACCGATCGAGGAATACTGGGCCTGCCGCGAACGGGCTGTGGTGATCGATCTGTCGCCACTGCGGAAATTCGAGATCACCGGGCCGGATGCCGAAGCTCTGCTGCAATATTGCATGACCCGCGACATCAGAAAGCTGTCTCCCGGCCAAGTCGTGTACACCGCCATGTGCTACGAAAACGGCGGGATGATCGACGACGGCACCGTCTTCCGGCTGGCGGAGAACAATTTCCGCTTTATCGGCGGCGACGATTTCTCCGGTGTCTGGCTGCGCGAGCAAGCGGAAAAGATGGGCTTCAAAGCCTGGGTGCGCTCGTCCACCGACCAGATGCACAATATCGCCGTGCAGGGACCGAAAAGCAGGGACATCGTTGCGGAAATCGTCTGGACCGCGCCGACGCAGCCGGCGATCTCCGAGCTCGACTGGTTCCGCTTTGCAGTCGGCCGGATCGGTCATTTCGAAGGCGCACCGGTGGTGGTGTCACGAACCGGCTATACCGGCGAACTCGGCTACGAAATTTTTTGTCATCCGAAGGATGCCATCTCCGTGTTCGACGCCGTGTGGGAGGCCGGCCAGAAGCATGGCATCAAGCCGATGGGGCTCGAGGCACTCGATATGGTGCGCATCGAGGCCGGACTGATCTTCGCGCATTACGAATTTTCAGACCAGACCGATCCCTTTGAAGCCGGCATCGGCTTTACCGTGCCACTGAAGTCGAAGACGGAGGATTTCATCGGCCGCACCGCACTGCTCGCCCGCAAGGAAAATCCCCGCTACCGGCTGGTCGGCCTCGATATCGATGCCAACGAGACGGTTGGCCATGGAGACACCGTGCATATCGGGCGGGCGCAGGTGGGTGTCGTCACCAGTGCGACCCGCTCGCCGCTGTTGAGGAAGACCATTGCCTTGGCGCGGATGGACGTAGTGCATGCCGGGATCGGAACCGAGGTCGAGATCGGCAAGCTGGATGGCCAGCAGAAGCGCCTTCCAGCCGTGATCGTGCCTTTCGCCCATTACGATCCGCAGAAGCTTAAGCCGCGCTCGTGAGCAACGCATTTTTCGGCAGATAAGAGGCCGCAGCCGGCGACGTCATTTGCTTTTACGCCAAAAATTAAGGGCAGTCGCGACATAGATGCGACCGCTCCTTCAGGGTGCGAGATAGCCGAATAAAAAGGCGGCAATCGTCAGTAGGATAATGAGCAGCAATGGCCATGGCACAAAGCGCTGCTCAACATGACGACAGAGCGCAACGACGGGTTTAAGAGGGTTCATGAATTGCTCCGCTCGCCAGACAATCCTGCATGCTGGACATTTTCAATGCCCTGCCACAGCGGCAGGCCGATAGACTCCGACACCGATGGGTCAGTGGTAAAAACGGGATAACCCTGCTGCATCAGTCTCACAAGAATCTCCTGATCCATTCGAACATGCTGACGCGATAAATTCACCTGATTGTAGGCGTGCCCGCCCGAGTTGGGGTTGATGCCGGTGATGATCACTGCCGTGGCGCCGTTGTATAGGGCAAAGAGCACGGCGTTGATACCATTGGAACACTTGGAATCGGTATCCATCTCGAAACTCTTGCGGCCGACAACGCGGTCCAGCAGAGCCATTCGCTCGTACCGATCGACGATCGTCAGCGTGCGCGGCTTGTAATTGAACGCCTGCAAACCCCTTTCGAGCCGTTCGCGCTCATCCTTGCGCCAGAGCAGGACGAACAAAGCTCCAGTCCGCTTGCCGTTGAGCACGCGACGAACCTCTACAGCGTTGGTGTTGGTGCCCTCGATCTGGTTGAATTGCACGAAGGTAACATCCGGCTCCTCGATGCCCCAGGCCTCGGTCACCGCCTGCGAACCGTTGATCGTCACGACGCGGAACCTGTCGTCGAAATCGGCCGGTTTATGGGAAACCGGCGCAGAACCGACGACAAGCACGGGGCCTTCGAAGCGCGGTGTAACTGTCGGCGGCGACGGGCGCGTCAGCCGGTATTTGATGTTCCGGTAAAGAAGTTTTTTGAGGTCGGAAAATGAGCCGGGCATAGCCATCTTTTTCGGGAGGGATACCGTCTCAGCGTCGCTTTAGAAAACGCGGCCGCAGGCGACGGAAGAAATTATCGATGTCGCGAATGACATTGGTGAGGGATATCAGCTTGTCGATCTCGGCATTGGCGTTGCCGAGACGCTCGGACAAGACATCGGCAATCGCCATTGAAATTTCCGACGACGGAATATCCGGGAAACGTTTTGCCAAGGCTGCGTAGGCATTTTGCGAGACGCCGCCATGGACAGAGATTTTCCCCATGCGCGCAAAAAGGCGCAAGAAGACTTGCTCGAAACTCCAGTCGTGGACGGAAACGACCTTCCATTGCTGACTGCGACGCGCGGAAAACCCGGCAAGGATAATGGTGCCGGGCAATTTCAGGTCGCTGAGCCACAGGGCAATGGCAAAGCCGCTGGTCGGCACCTTGTCCTCGGGATAGAAGTCGTTGCAGAACCCGCTCAGATCGAGATGGCCAGTAGGCGTGTTTTCAAATTCGGCGGCGGTATTGAATTTTTCCTCGGCGTTAAGCCGAATGTTCATGATGCCAAGGAAACGATCCCGAGGGAAGAACTTGACGACGTCGCCAACTTCCCGCCGGTAGACAATGTTGGCACCTTTGGAGCTGCCGCGCGATATCAGCAGCGCGTTGCCTTGAAAGGGCGCGTCCAGCACCTTGTAGACCTTGTTGAAAAACACGAAGAGGGTGCTGGGCGGATATTGCTTCTGAAGCCCGGCGATATCGACCGTATCGCTGTTGGCAACGAGAACGACATGGGAGAAGGCCGCGAAAATCGCTTGCCAATCCTTGACCTCGGTGATGCCTGAAAGAGAGCCGGCCGCTGGCAGAGAACTGCCAGGCGCTTGTTCATTGCCTGAAACGGGTTCCACGAATGCTTATTTCTGCTGAACGGAGAGGACGCGGTCGCGCATCGCGAACCATTCTTCCGAGTAATCGTCGTTGCGGTATTCGTCGAAATAGGGGCCGCCGTCGGTGAAGTGGACAATCTTCGCGTCAGGGCGGTGATCGTATTCGTTGACCAGGTAATTCCAGGTTACCGGCAGTCCCCCGATCTGGTCGTCGCTTTCCAGCCATTTGAACTGGTGCAGTTCGAGGCCAGTTGCTGTGTTGACGAATTCCTTCGTCAGCGCGCGGCACTTGGCGTTGTTGAACATGATCAGGCTGGACCAGTTTTTCTTCTGGTACTTGGTCTGGGTCTGGCCGAGAAACTTGGTTTCAACCTTGGGCTGGTAATCGTGCTTGACGCACATCGCTGCATACCGGTCGTCGCGCAGGTTCCAGAGCTCGGCGATGTCGGTACGCGCCAGCATGTCGCAATCCATGAAGATGCTCCAGCCTTCGTAGTTGCAAAGGTGCGGGACCAGAAAGCGCGAGAAGGAAAACTCGGTGGACTGAAGGGCATTGCGTTCGCGGGTAAAGAGGTCGCCGAGATTGCTCAGCACGATCGGCGAGAACGCCACCGGAATGGATGAATGTTCGATGATGCTCTGCGTGAGAACGTGGTAGGCTACGACTTCCTTGGAATCGAAGCCGACGAAAATACGCGCTAAATTATCGATCATGATCTCTCCGCTATCGTCCATGTGCCAGGTGCTAGGCCAAAAAGCCGTCACCTCGCAAAGCAACAGATATTGTACAGTAGCCACCGTTATCAAAACTACGGCCTGATGCTTGTAACTCCCGCTTTCGAAAGTCAAGTTGCAGCTTCGACGCGAAATAGGACGGCGATCGCATTTGTCGACAGAATTGCGACGCTATTTTGTTGGTAGGCATCATCGGCTTTGTTAGCAGGCATTATAGGCAGCGCAACTTGCCCCGAGGGCCCGACGGGCAGATATGCTGTCGCGACTACGCTCCGATTCGACAGTCCCAGTCGTAGAAAAAGAGGCCTAAATGGGTTGGTTCAAGTCGGCAAAGCCGCTTACACGAAAGCTTTCGATCATACCACCGGCGCCTGCTTCCGGCCGCCACGGCATCGCGATCATGGCCTGCGTCAAGAACGAGGCAGCCTATATCGAAGAGTGGATCCGCTTCCACCGTGCCGTTGGCGTGCGCCATTTCTATATCTATGACGACGGTTCTACGGATGGCACGCAGGCGCTTCTATCGGATCTCCTTGCCGCCGATGCCCTGACGATCGTTCCGTGGATCGCACGCATGTCGGACGCGGCAAGTGGCCAACTGCTGAATGGCCAGACGATTGCTTTTGCTCACGCTATTCTCAACTTTGGCAGCCTTTACAGCCGCATGGCATTCGTCGATGTCGATGAATTTCTGTTGCCCAAACAGGGGTCAACCGTAGAGCAGGCCCTGGAAGGCGCTGGCGGCTTTCCGAATGTATCTCTGCCCTGGCATATGTTCGGCACATCAGGTCATGCCGTAAAGCCTGAGGGACCGCTGCTTTCCAACTACACTATGCGCGGTGCAGATCCGCTGACACGGCAGGAAAACGTTTCCAACTTCAAATGCATCGTCGATCCCTGCGAAGTGGTCGAAGTCAGCGTCCACCAATTCAGGACGCGCCAGCATGGAGAGCTCACCGTCAACGATGCGGGCCAGCAATTCACCCGCTCCGGCCGCAAGTCGCCGGCCTTCTATTCCAATCGTTTCTTGCAGCTCAACCACTACTACAGCAAATCACGCGCCGAACTTCAGGCGAAGGTGACGCGCGGGTGGTCCTATGATGCGGAGCGAACGAAGTACGAGCGCAAAGTCTTCGGCGTCGTCGAGGCAATCGAAAAAGACGCCGTCGAAGACCGGGCAATGGTCGATTTCATCGCGCGACATGGCATCGAACTCGGCTAGTTCTGAGGCTGGCATCTTGGCCACAGCTTCGATTTCCTGTAAGTTTGGAACCGACGACAATCGAGATCTGACTGAAATTTGCGATTTTTATCGCGCGATTTCAGTGACTTGCGCGGCAATCGGTACCAGATGTGGCTATGTTGCGATAGCAGCTGGTATCCGTATGAACACAAGTGAGGGCCTATATGGCGTATGATGTCGCTGTCGTTGGCTCGGGGTTTTCGGCTATAGCCGTTACGATCAATCTGCTCAGGCTGCTGCCATCATCGGCACGTATCGCCGTGGTAGGAGACGATCCGGGGTTCGGGCGTGGGACTGCTTACAGAACGGAATTCTATCTACACCGCCTGAATGTGCCGGCGGGTCGCATGAGCGTGTTCCCGGACGAACCGGACGATTTCGTGGCGTGGCTACGCGCCGAGAACCGGCTGGTCGATACCCACGACTTCGCCTCGCGGGGGGATTACGGGCGTTATCTGCGCGATCGGCTGGCTGCATTGTTGCGCGACAGACCAAACCGTGCGGGTGTCGATTTCATCAAGGCGAAAGCGAGGGCCTGCGTCGAGTGTGCGACCTCAGGCGTGATCTTCCATCTCGACAACCAGACGGAAATGACCGCACGCAACGTCGTCCTCTGTCTCGGCGTCGGAAATGCAGAGCTGCCGCTTGGATCGGGCAGCCTCGATGCTGCTGCAAAACCCAGGATCGTGCGCAACCCATGGCGGCTGGGCTGGCTTTCGAAGGTCGCGCCTTCGGACGAGATCTGCATTCTCGGCTCGGGCCTCACCATGATCGACCAGGTGCTTGCGCTCCGGGCGCATGGGCATCGTGGGCCGATCCATCTGCTTTCGCGGCGCGGGTTGCTGCCGCATTCGCACCGCGCCGGGCATCATTCTCCGGCGAAACCGGACCTCCCGACAGACACGATGGCGATGAGTGCCGTCCTGCACGCGCTGCGACGGCAAGTGCGCGGTGGAACGGACTGGCGCGACGTGATGGACGGCCTGCGCTCGCAGACCCAGTCGCTTTGGCAGAGGCTGGACAAAGACCAGCGGGCGCGGTTTCTACGCCACGCACTTGCCTGGTGGAATATTCACCGCCACCGCATCGCGCCCGCCGTGTTCAGCGAGTTCGATGGATTGGTGAAAGACGGGACGGTGACAGCGCATGCAGGGTTTCTGCAGGCGATCCGCCAGTCGGAGGTCGGACTGGACATTCACTACCGGCCACGCGGCCGCCAGGAAGAGGCCTGCTTGCGCGCAGACTGGGTCGTCAACTGCACGGGCATGGAGCGGGCCGGCGTTGCCCATTCGCCGCTGCTCCGCGAAATGTTGGAGAAAGGCATGATCGCAGCCGATGAACTGGGGCTGGGGATCGTCGTCGACCGGCATTCGCGGGTGCTCGATGCGGGCGGTCGTCAACAGGACGGACTGTTTGCAATAGGCGCGCTGACAGCAGGACAGTTCTGGGAGATTACGGCGGTGCCCGATATCCGCATGCAGGCGCTGGACGTGGCAAGGTCCATCGCCGGTGTTGAAGGGTAGTCTTCATCGGCGCGCCAACGGCGGTGGTGGTGGTGGCGCTGAAATAAATGCGGCGTCGATCGCTCCACGACAACACAGGTTTTCCTGTCCTTGCGCCAACAACAGATGATCGTGCTTGGCATAGGGATCTCCCATTTGCGATTGTCTCGGCGTGAAGGGGCGGAAAGCCCCGCGATTTTGACGGGACGAAACAATGACCAAGACATTCAAATTCAGTCTTTTGACCTCCAGCCTGTCGCGTCGCGCAGGCCTTGCCGTGATGATTGCGTCGGCGGCAGCCATCATTGGCTTTGCGGCCTTGCCGCAGTCGAGCATGGCCGCCGACAAGTCGATCAAGGTCGGCATCATGAGTGGCGAGGACGAGGACGTCTGGCGTGTTGTGACCGCCGAGGCAGCTAAGAAGGGCCTGAAGATCGAGACCGTAGCCTTCAACGACTACACCCAGCCGAACGAGGCGCTTGAGCGCGGCGAGATCGATGCCAATGCCTTCCAGCACCAGCCCTATCTCGACAACCAGATCAAGACGCATGGCTACCACATCGTCCGCGTCGGCTACACCGGCGTCTGGCCGATCGGTCTCTACACCAAGAAATACAAGTCCGTCGGCGAGATCCCGAATGGCGCCGTGATCGGCGTGCCGAACGATCCGTCGAACGAGGGCCGCGCCCTGCGCGTGCTGCAGACCGCCGGCCTGATCAAGCTCAAGGACGGCACCGGGATTCTGGCCACCGTCGCCGACGTTTCCGAGAACCCCAAGAAAATCGAGATCAAAGAACTCGACGCCGGCATCGTCGGCCGCTCGATCGACGATCTCGATGCCGCTGTCGTCAATACCGACTGGGCGCTAAAGAGCGGCCTGTCGGCCGATGACCGCATTACCCAGGAGCCTGTCTCCGACAATCCCTACCGCAATTTCATCGCCGTCAAGCAGGGCAACGAGAACCAGGAATGGGTGAAGACGCTAGTCGACTCCTACCAGAACCCTGACGTCAAGGCCGAGTTCGACAAAGTCTACAAGGGCACCGGCATCAGCGCCTATTGATATCTGCGCGACAACAGCTATCGACCAAGGCGGCCCGGGTCATTCCGGGCCGCCTTGACGTGAAGGCATGAAGGAAAAGACAATGAACGATATTCCGACCGCAGCCGAGGCGCAGTCGCTAGCAACCACAGAGGAGGTTGTCCGGCTGACAGATGTCGCCCGTCGCTTCGGCACCACGCCGGCGCTGGACGGCATTTCGCTCACCGTCCATCGCGGCGAGATCCTCGGCATCATCGGTCGCAGCGGCGCCGGCAAGTCGACGCTGATCCGCTGCCTGAACGGACTGGAGCGAGCCGACAGTGGACGGATCGAGATCGAAGGCCGCGACATCACCGGACTGGCGGAGCAGGATCTGCAGCCGATGCGCCGGCGGATCGGCATGATCTTCCAGCATTTCAACCTGCTTTCGGCAAAGACCGTCGCGGAAAACGTCGCGCTGCCGCTGAAGATCGAAGGCATAGGGAAGACCGAGCGCCTGAAGCGCGCCGGCGAACTTCTGGATCTCGTCGGCCTGGCGGACAAGGCAAAGGCATATCCGTCGGAGCTCTCTGGCGGACAGAAGCAGAGGGTCGGGATCGCCCGGGCGCTGGCGGCGCGGCCGGCACTGCTTCTCTCCGACGAGGCCACCTCGGCGCTCGATCCGGAAACCACCCGGGCCATCCTGGCGCTGCTCAAGGACATCAATCAGAAGCTCGGCCTGACAATCCTGCTGGTCACTCACGAGATGGAGGTTGTCCGCTCGGTTGCCGACCGCGTGGCCGTCATCGATGCCGGCCGGATCGTCGAGGAGGGCCGCGTCTGGTCTGTCTTCTCGGATCCACAGCAGCCGATCACCCAGAGCCTGCTCGAAGGCATTCGCCCGCAGTTGCCGGATCATATCCTGCAGCGCCTTTCTCCGACATCGGGAACGGAAGCGATCATCAGCGTCGATGTTGCCGGACCCGCAGCGCAGGGAGCCGTCTTCAACGACCTGTCGACGGCACTGCCGAATTCCTACCGGCTGGTGCATGGCGGGATAGACCATATCCAGAACCAGCCGGTGGCGCGGTTCTTCATTGCCGTGCCGACCCGAAATCCGGCGCTTGCCGGCGACGTACAACAGTTTTTAAAAACCCGCTCCGCGCGGGTGGAGGTGCTTGGCTATGACACCGATCATGCTTGAACTGCTCGGCCGCTCCATCTGGGAGACGATCGTCATGACTGTCGCCTCGGGGCTGATTTCCCTCATCGTCGGCCTGCCGCTCGGGCTGGCGCTGGTGACGACGGGGCAAGGCGGCATTGCCGAACACCGCTGGATCAACAGCATTCTCGGCGCCATCATCAACGGCTTCCGGTCTGTGCCTTTCATTATCCTGCTGGTGGCACTGATACCTCTGACACGGCTGATTGTCGGGACGGCACTCGGAACAACGGCTGCCATCGTGCCGCTCGCCATCGCGGCTATCCCGTATTACGCGCGCATTGCAGAAGTTTCGCTACGCGAGGTCGATCACGGCCTGATCGACGCCGTGCGTGCGATGGGCGGAAACCGCTGGACAATCGTGCGCGAAGTGCTGGTGCCGGAAGCGATGCCGGGGCTGGTTGCTGGCTTCACGGTGACGCTGGTTACGCTGATTGGTGCGTCGGCCATGGCCGGTGCGATTGGCGCTGGCGGGCTTGGAGACCTTGCCATCCGCTACGGCTACCAGCGGTTCGAAACCAGTGTGATGGTTGCCGTGGTTGCCGTACTGATTGTCATCGTCTGCGCCATGCAGTGGTTCGGGGACCGTCTGGTCGCCAAGCTCGACCACCGCTGAGATTGACGCGTCTAGGCGGCGGGCGCGTCTTCTTCGTCCGGCCGCTCACGCGCGCCGGGCGGCATCCAGCCGCGCTCCGTCCTGTCGTGCAGGGCGCTACGGTCGCCCAGCATGGCGGCATCGAGGATTTCGCCGATCTCCTTTGACCGGGCGATGTATTCGGGGTTGTTGAAGACCTCGATATCCTCTCGCCACAGGGGCGCCAGCTGGCGAAGGCCCCATCGGTCCTGCTTGACGAAGACGGCCTTGCTCTTCTCGACTTCGTAGGCGTGCATGCCGAGCGCCGATAGCGCGTAACCGCCGGCCCGCACCGAACTGTCGAACATTTCCCGCACAATGTCGTTCGCACCGGCCTGGTAGAGACGGTAGACGTGTCCGCGGTCAAAGGCGCGGGCAATGATGTGCAACTGCGGATTTTCCCGGCGCGCATGCTTGACGATCTCTATTGTCCGCTCGACATCGTCGATCGCGACGATCAGCAGCTTGGCGCTCGACAGACCTGCAGCGTGCAGCAGATCCGGACGCCCGGCATCTCCGAAAAACGACCGCACACCGAACTTGCGCACGCCTTCGACGACATCGGCCCGATGGTCGAGAACTACGGTCTTGTAGCCATTGGCCAGCAGCAGCCGATTGATGATCTGGCCAAAACGCCCGACGCCGGCAATGATAACCGAGCCAGGCTCGGTGATCTCGTCGGCCTCTTCCGCCTGCTGCCGATTGTAGCGCGGCAGGATGACCTTATCGAGCATGATGAACAACGCCGGCGTCAGCATCATGGACAGCGCGACCACCAACAGCAGAACGGCAGCGATATCCGGTGGAAGAACGGCATTCTGCACGGTGAAGGACAAGAGCACGAAGCCGAACTCGCCCGCCTGCGCCAGGCCGAGCGCGAACAGCCATTTGTCGGAGCCGCGCAGCTTGAAGGACTGCGCCAGGCCATAGAGCACGCCGACCTTGACTGCCATCAGCGCCACCGTCAGGCCCAGGACGACGCCAAGATGAGCCCATAGCAACGCAAAATCGATACTGGCACCGACGGTGATGAAGAAGAGGCCGAGCAGCAGGCCCTTGAAGGGCTCGATGTCGCTCTCCAGCTCGTGGCGGAATTCGCTGTTGGCCAGCACCACGCCGGCAAGAAAAGTGCCGAGCGCCGGCGACAGGCCGACGACAGACATTAGCAGGGCGATGGCGATGACCAGCAGCAAGGCTGCCGCCGTGAAAATCTCGCGCAGCCTGGCGGCAGCGATGATCCTGAAGATGGGCCGCGACAGGTAATGCCCGGCGACGACCACGAAGGCAACGGCGGCAAGGGTAATGATCGCCACCTGCCATGCCGGCAGGCCGTCGAGGAGACTGACGCTTTCGTGGCCGCCGGAGGCTGCAGCGACATCCTGCGCATGATGACTGAGTTCAGGCAGCGCCAACAGCGGAATGAATGCCAGCATGGGGATTACGGCGATATCCTGGAACAGCAGGACGGAAAAGCTTGCCTGGCCACCGTCGGATTTCAGAAGGCCTTTTTCTCCAAGGGTCTGCAATACGATTGCGGTCGACGACAGGGAGAAAATGAAGCCCACAGTGAGTGCCACACTCCAGACCTGCCCGAACGCCATGCCGATCGCCGTAACGATCGCCGCAGTACCCACCACCTGAAGACCGCCGAGGCCGACCAGCTTTGCCCGCATTTCCCAAAGCGCGCGCGGCTGCAGCTCGAGCCCGACGAGGAACAGCATCATGACGACGCCGAACTCCGCAAAATGCTGCAGATCCTTCGTCTCGTTGCCGATCAGATGAAAGACCGGCCCGATCAGCACGCCGGCGATGAGGTAACCCAGCACCGAACCAAGGCCGAGACGCTTGGCGACCAGCACCGAGACGACGGCGGCGAGGAGATAGACGAACGCCTGGAAGACAAATCCGCTCATCGTGCGCCACCTTGAATGGGAAGAGTATCGTGGTGCAGCACATCGACATGGCGCGCCGCCTCGTAGTCGAACCGATCATCGCGTAGCGATTCCAGCAGGGCGCGGTAATCCGCGACATGCTGCACCCCTCGCCCGTCGGAGGCACCTTTACCCGCCGAAAACAGCACGAATGGTGCGACGAACTCCATCTGGCAAAGGTTGGCTGTCTGCTCGAGTGGAGACAGGAGAGTACGGAAGCCGAAATGATTGCTTCCCTGCGGATGATAGGCCTGTTCATCCCCGCCGGCCGTTGCGGCCACCAGGAAGCGCTTGCCCTTCAGTCGATCTCCGTCGTGCCCATAGGCAAAACCGTATTCCAGCACCAGATCCTGCCATTCCTTCAGAAGAGACGGCGTCGAATACCAGTAGATCGGGAACTGCAGCACCAGGACATCATGCTCCAGCAGCCGCGCCTGTTCCAGGTCTATATCGATATTGAAGGTCGGGTATTCGGCATAGAGATCAACGAAGGTGATGCCTTCGATGGACCGCGCGGTCTTCGCCATTGCGACGTTGATCTTCGAATGGCGCTGGCCGGGATGAGCAAACAGAACGAGCACGCGGGCCATGGAACCTCGGTGGGCAAGTGCGACAAAGGGAGCGTTGCCCTGCCAGTAAGCCAGGGAGATGCCTGGAACCAGTCTTCGCGACGCTGACTTTGGGCCATGAACCGAAGATTTTCCAGTGCTGATAGCCGGTGTTCCAGATTATCTTGCGACAATACAGGATCAGTGTGGGGGAGCTGTGAAGTCCGGCAGAATATTGTGTGTTTATCAGCGTCGCTGCGGCCTGCCTATCTCGAGGATCGCAGGCCGACGCTTTGCCTTGACGTCGTGTTGTCGGAGTTACTTGTCTTTCTTGCCGAGCTTCAGGCTGCTTTCCGCCTGCTTGACCTGCGAGCCGACAGGTGTGGCCGACTTGACATCCGCCTTGTCCTTCTTTGGCTTGCGCGTTTCGCGATTGCTCTTCATCTGACCTTTAGCCATCGTCATCTCCGTCTGTTGTGCCTGGGTGACCTATCGGAAGGATAGTCTGGCGGGTCGAAAACCTCTGACACTGCGATCACCCACGCAGCCAAGGCCGACGGTTATTTCTCGACAGCAAATACGACTTGTCCGAGGCGCCTCCTCCACGGAAAAGACCTACTATCTCGTAAAGGCGAAGGCAAGCGAAACGCAGAAAAACGCTTGTCGCGCGCACGACAAGCGTCTCAATTCTATTGGCAAAAGGAAGAAGGACGTCAACGACTGGGTTCGTGCCCGACGCATAGCTGCACAGAGGTGCAAACCGTTCAGTCGGGCCGAGATCCAATCGTCAGGCAATTAAGCCTTGTTGGCGCCAGCGCCGGCTTCGCCGCCGCGTGTGTATACAGCCTTCTTAGGACCTGGGATCAGGCCTTCGCGCTGCAGCTTCTTGCGGGCAAGCTTGCGGTGACGTGCAATACCTTCAGCCTTTTCGCGAGCGCGCTTTTCCGATGGCTTTTCGTAAGCCATGCGTGCCTTGATTTCGCGGAAGAGACCTTCGCGCTGCATTCTCTTCTTGAGGACGCGGAGAGCCTGATCGACGTTGTTGTCTCTAACTAGAACTTGCAAACTTCTATCCTTTTGATGACATTCGCGGTCGCTGCTGGCGCGTGACCTGCGCTTGTTTATTCGCATTCGGCAGCAGATCGGCATGCGAAAGGAAATATTCCCTATTTCGCAAGGCCGCTGCGCTGTCGTAATTCTCGGCCGGCCCTTTCAATAAAGGTCGGCGACGACGCGTCATATACTGACGCGATCGCTTTGCCAACGGCGTCCTATCATATCATGGCGTTTTCGCCATAGAAAAAAGCAGCTGAGGCGAATTTTTGCGTCATTGCGCCAGCCGGGGCCACTCGATGGGACCCACATGATAACCGTCAGGCGCCTTTAGATGTGTTGGTGCGGCGTATTTTCAAGGGAACAACGGTCAAGTTCGGGCTGGAAAGTCGCGTGGCCAATACCGAAGCGACGCTGCAGGCCCTTGGCCGCCTCCTCCAGCACCTCGTCGCCGGGATGGCCGGCAGGCGTGACGAGATGGCAGGTGAGCGCCGTATCGGTCGTGCTCAGCGACCAGACATGCAGGTCGTGTACGGAAGCCACGCCGGGCAGCTTGCTCAAGAACGCGCGGACCTCGACCATGTCGATGCCAGCAGGAACGGCATTCAATGTCATGGTGATCGAGCCGGTAAGCAGGCTCCAAGTGCCGACGATAATGACGATATTAATCGCCACGCTCATGACGGGATCTATCCAGTGCCAGCCGGTCAGGAGGATCAGCAGTCCGCCGATCACCACGCCGAGCGAAACCAGGGCATCCGCTGCCATATGCATGAAGGCGCCGCGGACATTGAGATCGCCGCCGCCGGAGGAGAACAACCAGGCGCAGAAGCCGTTAATCGCAATTCCGCAGGCTGCGACGATCATCACCGTCTTTCCGGCGACAGGCTGCGGCTCGAATATACGGCCGATCGCCTCCCAGCTGAGACCGCCGACCACGACAAGCAGGAAGACTGCGTTGAAAAGCGCGGCAAGGATGGAGCTGCCGCCGAGCCCGAATGTGAAACGCTGGGTGGGATTGCGCTTGGCAAGAATAACCGCCGCCCAGGCGACGCAGAGCCCGAGCGCATCGGAAAGATTGTGCCCGGCATCGGCCAGCAACGACACAGAATTGCTGGCGATACCGTAGATTACTTCGACCAGCACGAAGGCGATATTCAAGCCGACGCCTATCGCAAATGCCTTGCCGAAGTTTGCCGGCGCATGACTGTGGCCGAGGCCTGAGGCATGCGAATGGCTGTCGTGCGCGTGACCATGGGAGTGGTCGTGGTCATGATGATCATGCGCCATTGATATGTCTCTCTAAGCCAATGTCCAAAGAATGGCGCCGCAGTCTGATAGTTCTCTGACCTTCTGTCTAACGTCAAGTCTTGCTTTTGTCAGAATTTTCCTTCGGCGCCTTGTTGGTAAAGCGCGCATTTCCGAGCCCAGTGCCGATGGTCACCACACCCCATTTTTTTGTATCCTGCATGAAAGGCGTTTGCGAAAGACCCTGCACGACGGCGTCGTTGTGGATAACCACCAGAGTATCGTGGCTGCCGATCTGCGGGATAGCCTTGGTCAGGGCCTCGCCCAGATTGAATTTCTCGCTCTCCCAGTTGCCGCCGGGGAGGTTCTGCCCGCCACGCGCAATGGAGCCGTCACTTTCTATAACCCCTGGGCACGCAATGCCAATCACGGGCGCCAGTGTAAGGTTGGCCTTTTCAGCCTTCCTGATGAGACTTTCCAGCATGCGGGCCAACCTCTCAACCGTGGCACTGCGCTTCGGTGCCTCGTCGGCGTGCCGCCAGAGGTCGAACTTCCAGACACTGGCCCTGGATAAATCCGCATGCTCCTTGAGACGCATTTCCACGATGCCGGCCCGGATGTTGGTGCCGCCGATATCGACCGCGAGGATCGCATCATAGCCTTCGAGCATCCATCCCGGCATCAGGTGCGCAGCGCCTATCAGACCGGCTTCGTCAGGGTGGTGGGCGATCGGGGTGAGCTCGACCTTGAAACCCTCACTTTTCAGCAGCACCATGGCGCGGGCAATCGCCAGTTCGCCGAAGCCGCTCTCCTTGAGGCCGCCACCGACGACGATCCGCTCGGTACCCTTCCAGCTATCTTGTTTCAAGAACTTCCCGAGCACATGGCCGAGTTCGCCAGCAAAGTCCTCGACGGCGCCCATGACCAGCGCAGCTGCTTCCTTGTTGTCTCCAGTCAGCAATGCGTCGATCTGCTTCTTCGACATGTCTTTCGTTGCGACATCGCCGAGCGGGTCATCCCCACCGTTGCGGATGCGCTGGCGCCACTCGTTGAGCTTTGCCTGGAAAGCGGACTTGCTAGCCCGGTCGCCGATAAAGCCGTTCTTGTCGCGCAACTCTAGATTATAGCCGTCGATCGTCACCGAGGGCAGGCTCGCCGACCCGTGGGTGATCAGGGTTGCGTTGTCGCGGCTTGCGTCGTTCTGCTTCTTTTCCATAGGGCTCCAATCCGAAGTCAGACATCGGCTCCATACAACCGGAGAGACCCGTCTGACCAGAGCGAGGACAACGCAAGAGAGACGCGGATGTTCCTGTCCACTACCGCACCGGGAAGCACTTGCTCATACCACCGTGAGCAAGCGGATATAGGCGGCTACTTCATGCGCATGGATCCTGGTATCGCGGACGAGATCGTCGAAATGCCGCTGCATCATGCGGACCGAATCGACATTGTGCAGGACGAGATACATCCGCCCGACGAATACCGCTGCCCGCAGGGAGCCGAAGACGGTGTAGGGCACCGAAAAGCGGGCCCGACCGTCGAAAAGAAACAGCCGGAATGATGGATAAAGATCGTCGATAAGGTCTGCCATATGCAGCAATTGCCCCTGACGCGCAGCCTTCGGAAGCCCCTGCCAGATGCCTTGCCCAGCGGCAAAAGCCTCCAGCGTCTGCAGCGGCATGCAGGACTCCATGTCGGTGCCGGGCTCGCGATTGTAATCCAGCCGGAACGCCGTTCCCGCCACCTGCGTCGCGGCGCTCTGGTGCGCCTCCGACGCCTCATAGGCAATAACTTCGGGTGTCCGCAGGAGATCGGGAATGCGAGCCGGCACATAGCGGATTTTAGAGCCGGTGGCCTCGGCATGCCATTTGATCAGGAGCCCCGCCCCTTCGTCGTCGCTGGTCTCAATTTCGAGGCTTGGCAGAAGCGCGCCCATCAGGCCCTCGTCCTGCGAAATGCCGAGCAGCCAGTCCAGCGAAACCTGATGGCGCTCGGCGATGCTCAGCAGGGTTTCCACCCTTGGAAGCCGGGCGGTTTTCCCCGACAGCAATTGCGATAATGCCGACCGGTCGATGCCGACATTATCCGCGAACGCCGATTGGCTCTCCTGGGAGCGGTCGAAAAGCAAGCGGAGACGCTGCTGAAACAGGACTGCCAGCTTGCGTTTATCCATCATATCGTTCCGTTTGGTGACAATTATCACCATCATGGCAATTCCGTGCGCAATGTCAACGCATCGTCACCATTATCGCGTTGCACAAAATGCAACTTGCGCGGAAGCTGATACGGGGGCAACGAATCGCAGCGAGATCAAGGGCATGATCATAAAATTGAGAACTGGTGAGCGTTCAAAGCGGCGAAACCGGCGACTTAGGATCGAGTGGGTGACACTCGGAATGATTGCAGGTTGCTACCTCATATGGTTTGCTGCCGGCATGATGTACCAGTCACTGCCGTGGATAGGGGTCCTCGCGATTCCCGTCATGGCGACATTTCATTCGTCACTGCAGCACGAAGCTCTTCACGGTCACCCGACGCGCAATGCGCTAATAAACGAGGCCCTGGTTTTCCTTCCGATCGCGCTGTTCTATCCCTTCAGGCGCTACAAGAACCTGCACCTGCGACACCACGCAGACGAGCGACTGACGGATCCCTACGACGATCCGGAGAGCTATTATCGGGGGCTGACTGAGTGGAAAAGATTTCCCGCCTGGTTGAAGAGCATGCTCCACGCCAACAACGCGCTGCTTGGCCGGGTGCTGATCGGACCCGCGATCGGGGTTATCGGCTTCGCTCTGACAGAAATCAAACTCCTCTCGGCAGGCAGCAGGGCGCAGCGTCTCGCCTGGGTGCTGCACCTGGCAGGCCTGGTACCGGTTCTGACGATTGTTCATTTCCTGTTCGGCATGCCGCTTTGGCTCTATGGGCTGCTGGCCTATGCCTCGCTGTCGATCCTCGCCATCCGCTCCTATTGCGAGCACCAGTGGTCGGAACATCCGGACGGCCGGACCGTGATCATCGAAAAATCCGTTCTCGGGCTACTGTTCCTCAACAACAACCTCCATCTGGTGCACCACAAGCAACCAACGGCGGCATGGTATAGATTGCCGCGCCTCTACCGCGAACGGCGCGAGGAATGGCGGCAGATGAACGACGGCTATGTATATTCCAGCTATCTCGAGGTGCTGAAAGCCTTCGGCCTCAGGCGCAAGGAGCCTGTGCTGCATCCCACAGCACACCTCGTTAACACGCCGGACGGGTCTTCCTCGCTTGGATCAGCCGAACAGCGACGTTCGCTTGCCACTTGGCCAAGCGTAACTGCGGCCGATCCCAGCCTCTCGATCCGGTAGCGGACCCGCCAGCAGCAGACTTGCGCATCGCCAACCCGATCACCATCTGCACCGCACGCTCCGTGGTCAACCTTCGGAAACCCCCGAGCCGAAAGGCCGACACAATCTTGCCCTAGTGCAATCCTGTCGGGAAGTTTCAAAGGGTTTCGCATGCGCAATTTGGCATTCTTCTACAGGCTCAAGGCGCTGTTCTCGCGCGGTTCGCTTTTTCTGGCGGCTGACATTCGGTTGCCATGGACTGCGAAAATCATCTGGAAACACGGTGCGGTTTCAGTCGGCACCCATAGTGCCATCAGGGACGGAGTGATCCTCGATGCCCAGCACGGCAGCATCGAGATCGGCAACAATGTCTCCTTTAACGACTATACAATCGTTCTTGGCCACGGTGGGGTGCATATCGGCCATGATGTGAGAATTGCCGCGCAGGTGCTGATTACGTCTTTCGAGCACAATTTCGACGATCCGACGCGCCCGATCAGGACGCAAGGCAATACCAACAAGGCCGTCATCATCGAAGACGACGTATGGATCGGCGCGGGTGCCAAGATTCTCGCCGGGGCCCATATCGCCAAGGGTTGCGTGATCGGCGCCAATGCAGTGGTCAAGGGCAAGACATTGCCATTTGGCGTCTACGGCGGCGTTCCGGCAAGGCTATTGAAGATGCGGGGCGGCGAACGACTGGCACAAAACGTCTCTCTCATCAGCCGCAAGTAAACCAGAACTCCGCCGTCTAGATTTTACGATGCGCGGCCAATGCCTGCATCCGGCGCCTTGTCTCGACCCGGTGTCGCCTCCATATGTGATATAGCAAGCCTGCCTTGCGATCGGCCAACGATCGCCGGATTGCGTCTCAAACCAGGAGCAGCGCCATGACCGCCTTGTCCATTCTCGATCTTGTCCGCGTCACCGAGGACACAGATGCCCGCGGCGCTCTCGACAACGCGCGCGATCTCGCAGCGCATGCCGAGACGTGGGGCTATGAGCGCTTCTGGGTTGCCGAGCACCACAACATGATCGGTATCGCCAGTGCAGCCACGTCCGTCGTAATTGGCCACATCGCTGCTGGCAGCAAGACCATCCGGGTCGGCGCCGGGGGCATCATGCTTCCCAACCACTCGCCCTACGTCATCGCCGAACAATTCGGCACGCTCGCCCGGCTGTTTCCAGGCCGCATCGACCTCGGCCTCGGGCGCGCACCCGGCACAGACCAGATGACACTGCGCGCCCTGCGACGCACCAACGAGGCGTCCGAAAACTTCCCACAGGATGTGCTCGAGCTGCAGGCCTTTCTTGCGCCCGCCGGTGATAACCAGCGGATACAGGCAGTACCGGCGGCGGGCACCAACGTCCCGCTGTGGATTCTCGGCTCAAGCAATTTCGGCGCGATGCTCGCTGCAGAATTCGGCCTTCCCTATGCCTTCGCCTCGCATTTTGCGCCTGACATGCTGATGCAGGCCCTGCAGATCTATCGCACCCGCTTCAAGCCATCGGAACAGCTTGCAACGCCGCACGCCATGGTGGGCGTGAACATCATCGGCGCCGAGACGGATGCCGAGGCAAAGCGTCTGGCAACAACGCAACAGATGTCGTTCACAAACATGTTTCGCGGAACGCGTGGCCTCAGCCAACCGCCGATCGACGATATCGAGACTTACTGGTCGCCGAGGGAGAAGGCGCAGGCTATGCAGATGCTGGGCCGGTCGATCGTCGGCTCTCCCGAAACTGTCCGCGCGGGCCTACAGAAGCTGGTGGCCGAGACCGGTGCGGATGAACTGATGATCGTCTCTGATATCTTCGACCATAAGGCACGCCTGCGCTCCTACGAGATAATTGCCGAAGCCGGAAAGGGTCTGGCTGCCGAGCCGCTCGCTGGCAGCGGCAGCGCCTTTCGCGAGCAGAGATACGCCTCCGCAGCATCGCTCTAGGAGGCGCGTCTTGATGAAGCTGACCGAAGAGGGAAACCGCGCCCTGGCCGACATCGCCGGGCGCCATGGCATCAGCCGAGGCGCAGCCGAACATCTGTTGGCTGCGGTCGTGTCTGGCGGAGGGTATCAGGCACAGTTCAACCATCCGGAACTCGGCGGCATGGGGCAATGGTCTACGGGCGGCATGACGATGATCGGCGACATGTTCAACAACCGCCTCAAGGCCCAGGTGGCCGATGTCTGCCGCGACCTTGCCGAACTCAGCCGCGACGGCAGGCTTCAACAACCCGACGTCGCGCATGTTTCGCAACAGGGCCAGACCCACCCGGACCACGCGGGCAATCAGTCATCTACGGGCGGCGGGCATTGGTGGCCGCACGGGCTCGGCGCCGCCGGCTCGACCGGGTCGCAGAACGATATGCGTTACGCAATATTTCCCGCAACCAACCGGCTTGCGATCCGCAAGGACGGTCAGGTGACGATCTACGACACCGGCGATCACCGGATTACCGGCTTTTCCCAGCAGCAGGGCTACGACCAGTCCCTCTCATTTACCTCCCAACACGGGCCGGTGAGCGTCAAGGAGCTACAGGAAGTTCACGCGGGCGGAGAGATTGAAGCAGGCGTCTCGAAATCGGCTTCTGAACCTGCACCGTCAACTGGTCCGGCCCCGCAGCAATCCACCGATGCGCTTTCGGTTTCTCCGGAGCACGACATATTCACCAAGATCGAGCGCCTGGCAGCGCTTCATGCCAAAGGCATTCTGGGTGACGAGGAATTCCACGCCAAGAAACGCGAACTGCTCGACCGCCTGTGAAAACCCCTCTAGTTTGACAGCTGACAATTTGCTGCCCCAATCGGCAAGCCCAGCCTCGAGGATAGATCATGAGCGATGCCACTGCCGGAAAATCCGTGTCCCAGTTGTCTGCGCTGCTGCAAGCCGGTGTGCTTGACCCGCAGACACTCGTCGAGCAGACGTTCGATGCGATCCGAACCTACCCGGACCAGGCGATCTTTGTCAGCCTGAGCGAGGCCCGGGCCAAGGCAGAGGCCGCCGCCGCCTCGCGTCGCATCCGCGAAGGTCGCTCGCTCGGCCTGCTCGACGGCGTACCTATTGCCTGGAAGGATCTGTTTGCCGTCGAAGGCCTTGCAACCACTGCTGGCTCAGTCGTGTTGAAAGATGCTTCCCCCGAGACTAATGACGCCGATGTCGTCACGGCACTTGCCGCAGCCGGGATAGTCAGTGTCGGCCGCGTCAACATGAGCGAGTTTGCCTTTTCCGGCCTCGGCATCAATCCGCATTACGGCACTCCTTACAACCCGGCATCGAGAGACGTTCCGCGCCTGCCCGGAGGTTCGTCATCCGGTTCCGCAGTGGCGGTAGCAGCAGGGCTCGTGCCCGTTGCGATAGGCACCGACACTGGCGGCTCCATCCGCATTCCGGCCGCTTTCAACGGCATCGTCGGCTACAAGGCGACACGCGGGCGATATTCGATGAAGGGCGTCTTTCCCCTGGCAACGAGCCTGGATTCGCTCGGCCCTCTCTGCCGCACAGTCCAGGACGCAGTCTGGATCGATGCAGCGATGCGCGGTCTGACAGCACCTATAATCACGCGCGGGTCGATCGACGGGCTGGTGTTGATCGTTCCGGAAACAGTCGTCTTCGACGGCATTGAGGATGGAGTTCTGGCGGCGTTCGAGGCCGCACTGGCGCGGCTGGTCAAGGCGGGCGCCGTCGTCAGGCGCCAGGCTTTCCCGATCTTTTCGGAGATTTTCGATCTGCAGCAGCAGCATGGCCCGTTAGTCACCGCGGAGGCCTTCGCACTGCACCGTCACCGCCTAGCGGGAGCCGACACCGACCGTATGGACCGCCGCGTCGTTGCGCGCGCCCGTCTCGGTGCCAATATCAGCATGACCGGCTATATCGACCTGCTCAGTGCCCGCGAGAGGCTGATTGCCGCAATGGCGGCTCTGGTCGGACCGAAGGATATCCTCGTTTTCCCGACGCTTCCGCATGTTGCGCCACCCATCGCATCTGTTCTCAATGACGACGATCTGTTTTTCCAGACGAACGGCAAGACGTTGCGCAATACGCTGATCGGCAATTTTCTGGATGGCTGCGGCATTTCCATTCCCTGCGGGACGGGCGATGCCGGCATGCCCGTGGGGCTGCTTCTCTCGGGCATGCCGCGCACAGACGATCACCTGTTAGGCGTCGGTCTTGCAGCGGAAGCCCTTGTGCGCGAAGAAGGATAGGGCCGCTTTCGTTCAGCCGGCTTTTCAATTGCATGTGCAAAGTCCACACTGGACAGTAAATCGATGCGGCTTTGCTCCATGTGGGCATGCAAGCCAATGACCCAATGGAGTGCCGCCATGTCATCGCCGCAAAACGCTGGTCTCGATTCGAAGCCGCCGGCCGGCCACCTTTCGCTCGCGCATGGGAAAATACTCGAATGGCTGATTATGGAGACCCGGACGCAGCCCTACATCGATAATATCTTTGTCGAGATGTGCGATCGGCTGGTGGCGGAGGGTGTGCCGGTGGCCCGCGCGACCCTGCATTTCAGCACCCGCAATCCGCAATGGCTGGGCGCCCGCATCCTCTGGGAGACCGGCATGACCGAAGCGGAAATCCGGACTTTCGACTATGGCGTCGAATTGACTACGCAATATCTCGGTAGCCCGATGTATGCCATCAGTGAAGGTGCCGACCAGGCGCGCCAGCTGCTGGAGGGCAAGGATGGTAAGGGCGTCTGGCATCCGATCTACGACGATCTGAAGCTGGAGGGATACACAGAGTACGTGGCCTGGCCGATCGACCACACGCACGGAAAACGTCACGTCACAAGCTTTGCGACCAAAAAGCCCGGCGGCTTCAGCGACGCCGACATCGCCGTGCTCAAAGGTCTTATACCGGTGCTGGCGCTTGTAAGCGAAATCCGGTTGAAAAATCGCCTGGCGCGGACGCTGCTCGAGACCTATGTCGGTCCGCATGCCAGCGAGCAAATCCTGGCGGGTGCCACCACGCGGGGCAGCGGCGTCACCGTCGGTGCGGCGATCATGATCTGCGATCTCAGGGATTTCACCAAACTCTCCGATATCTGGCCGCGCGACGATGTGATCGAGCTACTCAATGGCTATTTCGACGCCATGTCCGAGCCCATCGAGAAGTTTGGGGGCGAAATTCTCAAATTCATGGGTGACGGGCTGCTGGCAATCTTTCCGCTGAGCAACCCCGACGCCTGCCGCAACCTCATGCGGGCTATTGCGGAAGCGCAATCCGCCATGACGGCGCTCAACGTCCACAATATGGCACGCGGCTATGAAGCCCTTGGCTACGGCATCGGGGTCCATGTCGGCGATGTCATGTATGGCAATATCGGCTCCAAACGGCGTCTCGATTTCACCGTGATCGGGCCAGCCGTCAACGTCGCCTCGCGGTTGGAAAGCCTGACCAAGGAAATCAAACGCCCTGTCCTGTTGTCGCGCGCCTTCGTGGAGATGGCTAGCTGCTCTGGCGTGCTGGAGAACCTCGGCTCCTATCCGCTGCGCGGTCTGGGCGATCCCATCGACGTGTTCGCCTTCTCGACGGCCTGCGTCTAGCCTCGGATATCCTCAAGAATCATGGCGGCTCCCTTTTCTGCCACCATCATCGTCGGCGCGTTGATATTGCCGGCGGTGATCGTCGGGAAAATCGAGGCATCGACAACCCGCAGGCCCCTGAGGCCGTGCACCCGCAGACGCGCATCGACCACCGATCTATCGCTATCCGGCCCCATCGCGCAGGTGCCACAGGGGTGATAGATAGAGCCGCTATTGGCGCGGAAATAGGCGAGCAGATCCGCATCGCTATCGACAGCTGCCGACGGCGAGATTTCCGTTTCGGTGATCTCGGAAAAGGACGGCGCCGAGGCTATGCGACGCACAAGGCGGCTGCCCTGCAGGACTTCGGCGACGTCGCGCTCCGTCGACAGGTAGTTCGGCTGGATCAGAGGCGCCCTCGAGGGATCGTTAGAGGCGATCTGCACCTTCCCCCGGCTGGTGGGGCGGCAGGCGTTGAAGGCAATCAGGAAGCCCGGATAGGGCTCCGGCATGAGCCCAGACTTGGAATTGGCAGGAATCCGATAAGAAAGCGGATTGAAATAGAGCTGAATGTTGGGCTTCTCCTCGTGCGGACTGCCACGAAAGAAACCGCCCGCCTGATTGACGCTCATGGCGAAGGGGCCTTTGCGCGTCAGAACATAGCGCAGACCGAGTGCCGCCTGGCCGAATTTACTGCCGAAGACGCCGTTCAGCGTCGGGCGGTTGGCGCGATAGTAGAAGCTGGCGCAGAGATGGTCCTGCAGGTTTGCTCCGACCCCCGGCAGATGATGCCGCATCTGAATTCCGAGTTGCGTCAAGGAAGCGGCGTCGCCAACGCCCGACATCTGCAAGAGCTTCGGGCTATCGATGGCGCCGGCCGCAAGGATCACCTCCCGGCGGGCCATGAAACGTCGAGACCGACCGTTCTGCACCACTTCGACGCCCTCGACCTTTCCATCGGCATCGAAGAGCAGCCGCTGTGCAAAGGCATGGCGCTCGATCGTCAGGTTCGGTCGTCTCAGGGCGGGACGCAGATATTCAGCGCTGGAGTGGGAACGCTGGCCGTTGCGGGTGTTGATGTCGTAGACACCGGCGCCTTCGATCGAAGCGCCGTTGAAATCCGGGTTGGCGGGCAAATTCACTTCGCCGCAGGCTTTGAGAAAGGCATCGCTGATCCCGTGGGTCATTCCGCGCATCGGCGTGACGTGGATCGGTCCTTCGCCTCCATGCCACCGGGACGCCCCCTGTGCGTGGGTTTCCAGCTTGCGGAAATAGGGGAGCACGTCACTTGCGCCCCAGCCGGGATTGCCTGCCGCCTGCCAGTCGTCGAAATCGGCTGCAGCGCCACGCACGAAGATCATGGCGTTGATCGAGCCGGAGCCCCCTTGCACCTTGCCGCGCGGGACATAGATCCGGCGTCCATTCAGTTCGGGCTCCGGTTCCGTCGAATACATCCAGTTGACATCGGGATTGTAGAAGCTCTTGGCGTAACCGACGGGGATCTTGAACCAGAAGGAATCATCCTTGCCGCCTGCCTCGATGAGCAGCACGCTATACTTTCCGTTTTCGCTGAGGCGGCTAGCCAGGATGCAGCCGGCCGAACCCGCGCCGACGATGACGAAGTCGTAGATCATGGTTTGTCTCTATCGTGATCAGCCACGGGCGGGGGCAAAGGCTTTGATATCGGCGGGTTCGGCAGCCATCTGCAAATGCAGACGGTCGCCAGTGTAGGGCGAATGACGCTCGATCACGTCGAGATCGAGCTCGATGCCAAGGCCGGGCTCGCGCGACGGAATGAGATAGCCGTCATCGAACTGCAGCTTGGTCTTCAGCACCTCGGCGTGGAAGCCGCCGAAATCCATGATCGCCTCGTGAATGAGGAAATTCGGGGTGGCCGCCGATAGCTGGATACTGGCGGCAGCACCAACGGGACCGTTGTAGAGATGCGGAGCGATCTGTGCGTAATAGGCCTCTGCCATGCCGGCGATCTTCTTGGCTTCCAACAATCCGCCGACGCGTGCCACGTTCATCTGCAGGATAGAGGCCGCACCCAGCTGCAGGACGCGCTGAAACTCATACTTCGTGGTCAAGCGCTCGCCGGTCGAAATCGGGATCGACGTGGCACGGGCCACTTCCGCCATCGCGGCCTCCTGGCCGGGCGGCACCGGCTCCTCGAACCATAGCGGATCGTATTTCTCCAGCCGCCGGGCAAGGCGGATGGCGGAGGATGGCACCATCTGGCCATGGGTTCCGAACAGGATGTCGGCGCTGTCGCCGACGGCTTCCCGGATCCTTGCGCAAAAAGTCTCGCAACGAGCCATGACGCCCATGGACAACTGATGGCCCGAATAGTTGGTGTAGGGGCCGGCCGGATCGAATTTGACAGCCGTGAAGCCCTGGTCGACCATGTCCACGGCGCATTCGGCAGCAAGATCGGGGTCGTTGAAATCGAACTCGCCGGCGGCGTTCTTCGGATAGAGATAGGTATAGGCCCGCAGCTTCTCGTTGACCGTGCCGCCCAGTAGATCGGACACCGGGCGACCCGCCGCCTTGCCGATGATATCCCAGCAGGCGATTTCGAGGCCTGAGACGATGCCCATCATCGTCGGGTCCGGCCGCTGGGTGAAACCGCTGGAATAGGCCGCCCGCCAGAAACGCTCGATACGGTGGGGATCGTGATCCAGCAGATAGCGCTGGAAGACGTCGTCGATCAGCGGAACCATGGCCGAGGGGTGGAAGGACGTCGCGTAGATCTCGCCGACGCCCTCGATGCCGCACGCCGTCTCGAGCCGGACGAAAATCCAGTACATGCCGCCGACATGGGGCGGCGGTACGGCAACGATATGGGTCTTGAGCGAGGCGATCTTCATGGCGGTTTCCTCAACGATCCAGCGCCGGGATGGCGCGGCGTCAGTGCTTCAGGATGACGAGGCGGGTCTGGGTGAATTCGAGCATGCCGTGCTTGCCGTCGTCGCCGCCAAGGCCGGATTTCTTCCAGCCGGCGTGGTAGCCCTGATAGGGATCGGCCGGGAACCGATTGATATAAAGTTCGCCGGCTTCGATCTCGCCTGCCGCCTGCATCACCTTGCGGTAGTTCTCGGTGAACAATACCGATGAAAGACCGAACTGGTGATCGCTGGCCAACGCAAGCGCTTGTTCGAAGGTCTCATATCTGAGCACCGCCAGAACCGGGCCGAAAACCTCGTCGCGGACGATTTCCATTTGCTGGGTGCATCCAGACAGCAGTGTCGCAGGATAAAAGAAGCCCGGGCCTTCCGGCAGCACGCCACCCGTCTCCAGCGTCGCGCCCTCGACCTGCGCCCGTTCGACCATTGCATGTAGTTTTTCACGGGCGGCGGCTGTCGCCAGCGGCCCGATTGAGCCGGCATCGACGGCGCGATTGCCGAAGCTGCGGGCCGCAAAACCCACGCGCAGCTTTTCAAGAAGTGCGTCGTACACCGACGCATGGATATAGAGCCGCTCGGCCGCAGTGCAGATCTGGCCGCAATGGGCGGTCTTGGCGGCGATGATCGCAGCTGCCACAGCGTCGAGATCGGCATCAGGTTCGACGATGACAGGTGTCTTGCCACCGAGCTCCAGAGACGGTTTGGCGATATTGGTCTTGCAGAAATCGAGCACCGCCTGGCCAGCAGCGACGCTGCCGGTCAGTGTGATCATGCCGACGGCAGGCTGGGTGCAGAGCGTCCGGCAGACATCATGGCTCATGGCCATGATGTTGACCAGGCCGGGCGGCAGGTCGGCGTCAAGTATCGCGTCGGCAAACGCAAAGGCGGAGGTCGGCGTGGTGTTGCTGGGGCGAACAACCACGGCGTTTCCGGTGATCAGCGCGGGCGCTATCTTGCGCACCAGCGTGTAGATCGGAAAATTGAACGGGATAAGGCAGGCGACGACACCGATCGGCTCGCGCTTCAGCAGCAGGGTCTCGTTGGGCGTATCGCTTTCGATGATCTCGCCTTCGACGCGGCGCGCCCACTCGGCGTGGTAGCGCATAAGCTCGGCACCGTAGATCGCCTCGCCGGTCGCATCGGCAAGACTTTTGCCGGATTCGCGTGCCAGGGCTTCGCCGATCTGCCTTGCGTGTTTCTCGATCGCATCGGCCAGACGGCGCAGGGCGTCGCCGCGCTGGATCGCCGGCAAGACCCGCCACAGCTTCTGTGCTACCGCTGCCTGTGCAACGGCATCGACGACAGTCTCTTCGTCGGCTTCGGCTACAGCTGCAAAAACGGCGCCATCGGCAGGATTGCGGACCTCGATCCGCGAGGCCGTCGCCGGCTCGCAAAATTGGCCCCCGATGAAATTGCGGTAGTGCTGCATCTTCAGTCCCCGATATCGCGACAAAGCGTCGGAGGTCGACGCCATCCTCGCCATTCGACCGGCAGGTTAGGACGCGCGCAAGCGTGTTATTGTCGGGCAAAGCATTCCAAAATGGAATGCTTCCAACGGCAACAGTCAGACCCTGGCGCCAGTCAGCGAGAGTTCGTCGAACAGCCACTGCCTGAAGGCCTTGAGATGGTTGCCTCCGGCGACGCCTGCCCTCTCGACAAGCCAGTAGGATTCATGGCCCTCGATCTCGACATCGGACAATTGCACGAGCCTGCCGTCTGCGAGATATTCGCCGACCATGAAGCGATCAACCACGGCGACGCCGAGGCCGTTGCAGGCGGCTTCGATCACCAGATCCAGCAAATCGAATTCGAGGCCGCCGCTCGTGTCGATATCCGCAAGGCCTGCGGCATCCAGCCAGTGCTGCCAGGTCATATAGCGCCGGTCTGGGGAGGCGAGGACGTGCAGAAAGGTGAGGCCGGAGAAGTCCATGGGGGACGTGTCGCGCCGCCCGTTCAGCAATGTCGGTGCGCAGACGGCGATATGGCGTTCGGTCATCAGGAGATGGGCATTCAGCATCGGCCACTCGCCATCGCCGAAGCGGATCGCGCAGTCGAGCAGACTGCGCTCGGCAAGGCTGTCGCGCAGTTCCGTGCCGATGCTGATCCCGACGTCCGGAAGTGCCACGCGCAACCGTCCCATCCGCGGCATCAGCCAACGCTTGGCAAAGGTCGGTGGCACATTGATGCGCAGACGATTGCCGGCGCTCTTGTCGACGATGCCGCGCACGGCCAGTTCGACGCTGTGAAAGGCATGCTGCAGGGTGGAAAACAGCGCAACGCCCGCCGGCGTCAGTTCCAGGTCATGATGACGCCGGATGAGGAGCGGTTCGCCGAGTTGGTCCTCCAGGTTTCGCACCTGGCGGCTGACGGCGCTCTGGGTGAGATTGAGCCTTGCGGCCGCTTTGGTGAAACTGCGCGTCTGGCCTACGACCTCGAACACCTTCATGGCGGACAATGCCGGCAGTTTGCGCATGCGCTCGTTCCCATCCAATCCGCGATCAATCCTCCATAGCACTTTATGCCAGCCAAAAAAGTTGAGATCGCCTGAGCGCGACAGCAATCCGCCAGCAGGTGGTTCCCCGCCACAGCTCGAACATTGTCTCGCGCGGTGTCCAGATTACGCTTGCCGTTCGCCTTCACACACATATAATCAGGAATAATTATTTCCACATAGTGAAATATCGAAGGGGACTGGCATGGCTTTGAGTTGGCGATTTTCTGCGCTCGCGGACCGGCATAGGGCGCTCGGATCCAAGCTCGAGGACTGGAGCGGCATGGGAACCGCCTGGACCTACGACAAGGATATCTACGAGGAACACATCGCCATCCGCACAAAGGCGGGCCTCATGGATGTGTCGGGACTGAAGAAGGTCCACCTCGTCGGTCCGCACGCGATTGCAGTGCTAGAATACATCACCACCCGCGACATGAGCAAAATCTATCCGGGCCGCTCGGTCTATGCCTGCATGCTCAACGATCGCGGCCATTTCACAGACGACTGTATCGTCTATCGCACCGGCCCGAACTCCTGGATGCTGGTGCACGGTTCGGGAACCGGTCACGAAGAGATCACGAAACAGGCCGCAGGCCGCAATTGCGCTGTGCTGTTCGACGACGACCTCCACGACCTGTCGCTGCAGGGGCCGCTTGCCGTCGACTACCTGTCGAAATATGTGCCGGGCATCCGCGAGCTCAAATACTTCCACCACATGCAGACGACGCTGTTCGGGGCGCCCGTGATGATCTCTCGCACCGGCTATACAGGCGAGCGGGGCTATGAGCTTTTCGTTCGCGGACAGGATGCCGGGATGATCTGGGACCGGATCGTCGACGAGGGCAAGGAGATGGGCATCATCCCCTGCTGCTTTAGTGTTCTCGACATGCTGCGTGTCGAAAGCTACCTGCTGTTCTTCCCCTACGACAATTCGCAGATGTACCCGTTCGACAACGAGCAGCCGGGCGACAGCCTGTGGGAGCTGGGGCTCGATTTCACCGTCAGCCCCGGCAAGGTGGGGTTTCGAGGCGCCGAGGAGCATGCGCGTCTCAAGGGCAAGGAGAGGTTCAAGATTTTCGGCCTGCTGGTCGATGCAGATGGCCCGACCGATCTCGGCGACGAGGTCTGGGCCGACGGTCGCAAGGTCGGGGTCATAACCTGCCCCAGCTATTCCAAGCTGACCAACCGATCCATGGCGATCATGCGCGTCGAAGTGCCTTACGCGTCGCAAGGCGTCAAGCTCGAGGTCAAGGGCAAGACTGTCAATGCGCCGGCGATTGCCCACACCATCACCTTCGACGATCCGGAGAAAAAGAAGCGGACGGCGAAAGATTGAGGGGCAAGCCCGATGCTGGTTGCAGGGATCAAGAGCAGACCGGAATATAAGGGGCTCGACATCGACCCCCATGCGAAGCGCCACCTCTTTGTGCTTGAGGGCGAAGGCGCATTGGCTCTTCTCGATCGCGCCGGGAGCGATGGCGGCGCATTTCTACCGAGGGCCGAAATCCTTTATCTGCCGGGTGGCTCGGCTGGCCAGAGCCACGTCGCCGATCTCGCAGCACTTGGCGCCGATATCACCTGGACGGCCGCCGGCCTGCAGCCGCTGCTGGGGCGTCTTCGCGTCTGCCTCGACAATGCGACCATGGGGATGCGGATCTACATCGCCGGGACCGAAGGCTTTATCGGCCAGGCGATCCAGGTGACCCTCGATTTCGGCGTCGACTTCAACTCGCTGAGGACGGAGCATCGGGGATCGCTGGCCCGGCGTGTGCAGTGCGTCCATTGCAAGGGCGTGACCGACAACGTCACCACGACACCCTTCGTCTGCTCGCACTGCGGCCTGAAGCTTCTCGTTCGCGACCATTATTCGCGACGGCTCGGCGCTTTCCAAGGCGTCAACGTCGATGCCGAAGAGCCGGGCACTGCGCCGGAGCCGGAGGAGATTTTCCTGTGAGCATCAATACAGAGATGACCGTCCGAGTGACGGCTGTGACCCAAGTGGCGGCAGCGGTCAAAACCTTCCGACTGGCGCGGCCCGACGGCGCCCCTTTGCCGGTGTTTTCGGGCGGTTCGCATATCGTCGTCTCGATGAACGACGGCGAGCAGCTGCGGCGCAATCCCTATTCGCTGATGTCGTCACCGGACGATACATCGGGGTATGAAATAAGCGTGCTGCGGGTAGCCAATTCGCGCGGCGGCTCGGCGTTTCTCCACGACAGGCTTCGTGTAGGCGACCAGCTCACGATCAGCCAGCCGGTCAACCTCTTTCCCGTCGATCATCGCGGCCGCAAGCATATCCTGTTTGCCGGCGGCATCGGCATCACGCCGTTTCTGGCGATGATGGAGCAGTTTACGCGCGATGACGCCGCCTTCGAACTGCACTATGCCATGCGCTCCCGCGAACACGGTGCCTACTGGCAGCAACTGCTTGAGCGCTACGGACCACGCAAGGTCAAACTCTACTTCGACGACAAGAAAAGACTCATTCCGGTGGAGACGATCGTCGATAACCAGCCTCTCGGCACGCATCTCTATGTCTGCGGACCCTCCGGCATGATCGACGGTGTGCTGCTGACGGCGCTGGAGGCCGGCTGGCCGAAGGAAAACCTGCATGCGGAACGCTTTCTTGCACCTCCTGCCGGCCTGCCGTTCCAGGTGATGCTGGCGAAGGCGGATCGGGCGATCACGGTCGGTGAGCATCAGAGCATCCTCGAGGCGGTGGAGGCTGCTGGCTGCGAGGCGCCCTACATGTGCCGCGGCGGGGCCTGCGGGCAGTGCGAAACCGTCGTCCTCTCCAGCGATGGCGAACTCGAGCACAACGACGTCTACCTCTCGGACGCGGAAAAGGCCGAGGGGCGGAAAATCATGATCTGCGTGTCGCGCTTCAAGGGCCAGCAACTGTTGCTTCAACTTTAGCCTCGAGGAAGGATCGGACGGATGACCATCAAGTTCAGGCAGGAAACATTCCGGGACGATTTCACCTTTCGCAACAGCCCGGAAAACATTCGCCGATTTCCATTTCCCTTCGACCGGGACGCCTACATGTACGCGGTCAACATGGAACCGCACGTGCGAGGGCCGGCCAATAGCGTCTTTGAAAACCTGATCGACGTCGACGAACATTACGTCGCCGAGATGCATGACCGGGCGCTGGTGCTGAAGGAGGATCCGCTGCGGTGCCAGGCACTGCCGCATATGATGACGGCCCAGTGGGATACGCTGGAACTGATCATGGAGCACCAGGCCTCCGATTATCCGGAGCATTTCTCCCTCACCAAAGACGGTGACAAGTGGCGCTGGATAAATCGGCCGCTCGGCATCGATGACAGCTTCACCTTCGGCGATGCCTCGACCCTCCCCTATCAGCCGATGGAATATATCACCCGCCAGGCGCAGGGCGATTTCTGCATTGTCGATCAGCGCGACGGCAATCTCTGGATGGATGCCGGCATGGTCACGACGCAGGCCGACTGGTCGCTCGATTTCGACATCGGCATGAACTTCATGGAATGGCATGGCCCGGTGCCGCTGGCCCACCAGATCGGCGTCTTCGAGCGGGCGCTGAAGTTCCTCCTGAACCTGCAGCAGGGCAAGCCGACGCGGCGGCTGAACTGGACGATGACGGTCAACCCGCGCCTCGACACCAGCCCGGAGAATTACCACAAATGGGGGCCTGACCGCCTGACGGTCACGCCGGAAAACGTCGGCTGGAAAATGCATCTTCGCGTCGAGCTGCAGAGCCTCTGGCGCCTGCCCCGCTCCAACGCAATCCTGTTCGTGATTCGCTGCTATCTCATCAGCCTCGATGAACTGGTCACCGTGCCTAAATGGGCACGCCGCCTGCCGCGTGTGCTGGCGAGCCTGCCGCCCGAGATCATCGACTACAAGGGTCTGACGCGCAATCGCCCGATCATGATCGACTGGCTCAGCACCTACGATGACGGAGCGCCGACCAGCCCCGGCATTTTTCCGGACTGACCGGCCGATCATACCAAGCAGATCAATAAAAACGAGGGAACTGACATGACGAGAGTTGCCGTGATCGGCGCCGGACCATCGGGACTGGCGCAACTGAGAGCGTTCCAGTCGGCCGCAGCGAAAGGCGCAGAAATCCCCGAAGTCGTCTGCTTCGAGAAGCAAGCGGATTGGGGCGGCTTGTGGAATTACACCTGGCGCACCGGGCTCGACGAATATGGCGAACCGGTGCACGGCAGCATGTACCGCTATCTATGGTCGAACGGCCCGAAGGAATGCCTGGAGTTTGCCGATTATTCCTTCGAGGAACACTTCGGCAAGCCTATCGCCTCATACCCGCCGCGCGCCGTGCTCTGGGACTATATCAAGGGTCGCGTCGAGAAGGCCGGTGTCCGCGACTGGGTGCGTTTCAGCACGCCCGTGCGGATGGTGACCTTCGACGAGGCGAGTAAAAAATTCACGGTGACAGCCCATGACCGCGTCAACGACCGGATGTATGACGAGGTCTTCGACTATGTCGTGGTGGCGTCGGGCCATTTCTCGACGCCTAACGTCCCCTATTTCGAGGGCGTCGCCAGCTTCGGTGGTCGTGTCATGCACGCCCATGACTTTCGCGATGCGCTGGAGTTCAAGGACAAGGATATCCTCATCGTCGGTCGCAGCTATTCGGCCGAGGACATCGGCTCGCAGTGCTGGAAATATGGCGCCAAATCGGTCACCGTCAGCTATCGCAGCAAGCCCATCGGCTTTGCGTGGCCGGAGCGTTTCGAAGAGAGGCCGCTGCTACAGAGGCTGGACGGCAAGACAGCACATTTCAAGGACGGCACCACGAAGGAAGTCGACGCGCTGATCCTATGCACCGGCTACCTTCACCATTTTCCGTTCCTGCCCGACAGCCTGCGCCTGAAGACTGCAAACCGCCTGTGGGCCGACGATCTCTACAACGGCATCGTCTATGAGAAGAACCCGCAACTCTTTTACATAGGCATGCAGGACCAGTTCTACACGTTCAACATGTTCGACGCGCAGGCTTGGTACGCTCGCGACGTTATCCTCGGCCGCATCGCATTGCCGGACGCAGACGGGATGAAAGCGCATTTCGACACATGGCGTGCCCGCGAGGAAGGGCTCGAGGACGCCGAGCAGATGATCTGGTTCCAGGGCGACTACGTCAAGGAGCTGCTTGCCGCCACAGATTACCCCGATTTCGATATCGAGGGCGTCAACCGGACTTTCATGGAATGGGAGCATCACAAGGCAGAAAGCATCATGGGCTTCCGTGACAACGGCTATCGCTCGCTGATGACCGGAAATATGGCCCCGAAGCACCACACGCCCTGGATCGAGGCCATGGACGACAGCCTCGAAGCGTATCTGAGGAACTAGGTTGCCCCACGGAATCCGCTGATTCAGAAAGGGCCAGTATCCAAAATTGGCCCTTCTCTGGTGGCAACTTGACAACCAAAGACGCAGCTTTGGATGCTCGCCTGTTTACTCTTTACTTACCAAGAAAGCAGACCACATCGAACTACCTCAGGATGCAAGCGTTGCATTATTACAGTCTTGAGGAGTGCTCATTATGACTTTGTCAAACCTCCCGTTCATTGGTATCGGTTTCCTCGCCTGCGGGTTCGTCGGCTTCGCGGGCATTGCAATCGCCCTCAACGAGCATTTCGATCTGTTTGCCATTATCCTTTGCTGGTACATCGTCATGATATCCTTCGCCGCATTCGCGCTTCGAAGAGGTGCCCGCCGCCGGTCGATTTTCCGCTTTCTAACCTTGGCGTCTGCCAAGGCGTGGCGTCATCGCCAGGTTGGCAAAGGCGGCCAGAACTTCAAACATGTTTCAACTTAACTTGCTCTTCCAGCCCTGTGACGTCGCGTGTTAGAACGTTCCAGCAAGCGATTTGCACGGGGAGATTTCGCGGAGTGGATGGTCCTGAGCGACGGATAGCTCGGTTGACGTCAAAGTCGGCCGTAGTGCTCGTCAGCCTGTTTCTTGTTGCCGTCCTGAGCCTCTCCGGCCTCATGATCTGGCAAAACTACAAGGCCACGATAGCGGCCGGCGAAGCTCGGGCGCAATCCTCTGCCCACGTGGTTGCCGCTCATCTGCAATGGATGATTGAAGCCAGCGACCAGGCGCTGAGGCGCATCGATGCAAAGCTCGACGAGCAACCGATCGAGTCCAACGCCAATACGATTTCCGACATCTCGCAGGCGGTTGGTGATCTGCCCTCCGGATTTCAATATTCCGTCTACGATCAAAACGGCGCGCTGCGTCTTTCGAGCGTAAGGCAGGCAACGGGCATCACGGTGGCCGACCGCGACTATTTCCAGCAGTTGAAGGCCGGTCGGGAAGTCGTCATTTCCGAGCAGTTGCAGGAGCGGCTGAGTGGGAAGCAGGTTTTCATCATTGCAAGACGCATCGAGCGCAACGGGCAGTTCCACGGCGTGGCGAGCATTGCCATTCCGACCGAGAAGCTTGACGAGTTCTGGAACTCCATGGAACTCGGACCGAAATCGAGCGTCGGCGTGATCCGCTCCGACGGATGGCTGGTGGCGCGCCACCCGACCTTCGACAAGCCGATGGATTTCAGCCAGACTCCGCTTTTCATGGTCCACCTCCCGAAAAGTCCGCAAGGCTATTATCGCAGCGACGCCTCGCCGGTGGATGGCGTGGCGCGGATCGTCGGTTATTGGCATGTGGATGGATGGCCGCTGATCGCCACTGCGGGTATAGATACCGCGCAGACGTTGCAGATGTTCTGGTCAGGCCTCGACACGCAACTCATATTCGGGCTGCCGATCATCCTGATGATCATCGCGAGCGCCATCTGGATTGTCGCCTTGCTGAATGCCTTCGCCGAACGCAACGCCGTTCTCGAGCGGCTGCTGGAGCGCAACCAGTTTCTGTTCCGGGAAATTCATCATCGCGTGAAGAACAACCTGCAGGCCGTATCGGCGCTGATCCGCCTTCAGCCTATCTCCAAGGAGGCGCGCGGCGATATGGAACGGCGGATCGCAGCCATGATTGCGGTTCACGAACAGATCTACCAGACGGACCAGTTCGACCGTGTCGATGTCGCCCCCTATACGGAGCGACTGGTCGGGGAGATCGCCGCCTCCTACGACGCGGCGGTCACGATCGAAACACGGCTTACCTCAATTTCCGTGGACCGTGACCAGGCTCTCCCTATCGGCATGATCATCAACGAGGTGGTCTCAAACGCCTTCAAATACGCCTTTATCGGCCGCTCCGACGGGCATCTCGTTGTGGAACTGGAAAGCGAAAGCGACGGTATGGCAGTTCTGACAGTGCGTGACGATGGGCCCGGCATCGATCCGGAACTGACGCACAAGGGCATGGGCAGCCGGCTGATCACTGGTTTCGTTGCCCAGATCAATGGTACTTTTTCCTATGAGAATGCGAACGGAACCGCATTCACCATGCGCTTTCCGGCAAATCCACTCTCGTGAACCTGAGCGTGCCTCCAGCCACAGGCGTCAGTTAAAGACGGCGCGGTATCCCTGGCTCGAGACGCAGGACATATATTTCATGCGTGCCGCAGCCTCTGCCTGGCTTTCCTGGGCCGGCACCTCGCTTGGCAACACTCCTGGGCCATTCATGCGGGCGCGGTAGGCAAATTCTTCCTTCTGCCGGTCGTAGGCAGCGTCGGCATCGCCAACGCACATGACATGCACCACCCCGGGAAACTGCGCCGGGGTACCGACCGGCAGCAGGAGGGGTTTGCCGATATGATCTACGCAGGCGGACAAGGAGATGGCAACGCTCAAGATGGCGAGCAGACGGTGGTGGCTTTTCATCATGCGTCCAGAGATTTCGGCGTGAACTGATCGGTGGCGGACCCTATCGCCCGCAAGCTTGCCGCAGGCTTGTTCCGAGCGACGGCGCAGCAATTATCATCCGATTATCTGCCTATGCCCCGCAAAGACAGTGCAAGATCGATCGTCACTTGCCCGGCGCCGGTTTCCTGGAAACATTTGCCCCGGCATCAGGAGCGAGACGCCAGCAGTCGACGGTGGCCGATAGCGCCACGAGACCAAGCAGGACGAAGGCAAGGCGAAACTCGATGGCCGGCAGGGCCAGACCCAGCGGAGGTGCCAGGACCTGACCGATGCGAATACCGATGGCACCGAGTGCAATGCCCATGCCCATCGTCAGCTGGAAGGCGGTGCTGAACAGCGTGTTGGCGCCAGTCATCTGCGGCTTGGGAATATCTGCGAAGGCGATAGTATTGAGAGCCGAGAAATGCATCGAGCGGCACATCCCGCCGATAAACAGGACGGGGATGATAAACACCAACGACGATGTCGGCGAGAACAGCGCGCAGGCGGCGATGAAGAGCGCATTGAGCACACCGTTGACCAGCAGCACACGGCGGAAGCCGTATTGTCGCAGGATCGGCGTCGTTGCGGGCTTTATCAGGAGATTGCCGGCAAAGACCGCAAGTGTCATCATCCCCGCCTCGAAGGCGCCAAGCCCGAACCCGACCTGGAACATCAGCGGCAGCAGAAACGGAACCGCGCCGATGGCCATGCGAAACAAAGAACCGCCCCACAACGCGACCGCAAATGTCGGTTTGCTCAGGCCTGAAAAATCGATCAGCGGATGGGCGCTCCGACGGAAATGGACAATTGCCACGGTCAGCAGAATGAGTCCTACCGCCAGATAAGTGCCTGCAGACAGCCATTCCGGCTCTGCGCGTCCAATCAGTTCCAGACCATACATCACAGACGCCAGGCCAAAACCGCTGGCGACGAAGCCGGTCCAGTCGAAGGGCCGCTTCTCCTGATGCTGCCCCTTGGGGATCAGAATCAAGGCAAAGACGAAGGCAAGGATGCCGAGCGGCAGATTGAGGAAGAAGATCCAGCGCCAGCTGGCATGATCGGTGAGGAACCCGCCAAGCGGCGGGCCGAGCACGGGGGCCACCAGCGCAGGCCAGGTAATCGTCGCGATGGCCGAAATCAGCTTTTCTTTCGGCGTGTTATTGAGCACGAGCAACCGGCCCACCGGCACCATCATCGCACCGCCGATACCTTGCAGGATCCGCATGGCAACGAAGGTCCCGATGCCCTCCGCAAATCCGCAGAGAACGGATGCCAGCGTGAAGACGACCACGGCGGATGAGAACACCAGCCGCGCGCCAAATCGGTCGCTGATCCAGCCGCTGATGGGAATGAAGATGCCGAGCGTCAACAGGTAGGCGCTCATGCCGATATTGAGATCGACGGGCCGTACGCCAAAGGACGTGGCCATCTGCGGCAGGGCAGTGGCGATCACCGTGCCATCGAGGTTTTCCATGAAGAACGCGCCGGCGACCAGCAGTGCAAGCAGCAGCGACCGTGCTTTCGGTGCTTCTGCGAGATCGGTCTTTTGCCGCGTCGATACGTCTGCCATTCAACAACTCCGGGCCGGCTTTGCCGATCAGTGTGACATCGCTTCCTTCGCATCGACCTTCGCCGCTGCGCCACCGGCGCGATGGCTGACCGGAATGAGCCAGGTGGTTAGAAATGTCAAAGCAGCGACCACGAAGACCCCCCAGAAACTCCAGTGCAGCGCCGAATTGAAAACGGCCCTGATGGCAGGATTGGAGGAAAGATCGGAGAGGCCGGTTGGCTGGTTCAAGACGTCATGAAGCTTCTCGGCCAGCGCTCCGCTGCCGAAGTGGGCAATGCCGAGATTGAGAATCGAACCTAGCGCGGTGGCGCCAAGCGTATTGCCGAGGCTGCGTGAAAACAGGATCGAGGCCGTTGCACTGCCGCGCTCCGACCAGTCGACGCTGTCCTGCACCAGAACGATGCTGGTGAGGCTGATCAATCCCATTCCGAAGCCCATGAAAAAAGCGCCGACACCGGCGGGTATGGGGGTGCTTTCGGGGGTCAGGAACAGCAGGAATATCGCCCCGAACGGAAACAGCAGGCTGCCGACTCTCAAGGTGCGGCGGATACCGAAAGCGCGAAACAGTTTTGGCGACATCACCACCGCCAGGGGCCAGCCGACGATCAGCATCGTCAGCGTGAAACCTGCCTCAAGTGAAGAGCGGCCGAGCACACCCTGGACGTATATCGGCAGCACCGTCGTGAGCCCGATCAACGCCATGCCGGCCAGCAGCGTCGCGGCATTGCTGGTGGCGATCAGTCGCCGGCTCCACAGGGCGATCGAAATCAACGGCTCAGGCGCCCGTCCCTCCTGGAGCAGGAACAGCACGCCAGAGACAAGGAACAGCAGGCCGAAGCCGCCGAGGACGGCGGCGCTGGCATCGGTTTCCGTCAGGATAAACAGCAACGAAACGATGGAAACAGAAAACAGCACCGTGCCGAGATAATCGATGTGGACCACGCGAGGCTCGATCTTCTCCTTCAGGAAAAGCACGAACCCGGCAATTGTCAGCACGCCGAGCGGCAGGTTAATCCAGAAGATCCAAGCCCAGGAGAGATGATCGACGATGAGCCCACCGGCAAGAGGTCCGACCACAGCCGAGATCGCCCAGACGCTGGCAAGCACGCCCTGGACCTTGGCACGCTCCTCGAGCTTGTAGAGATCGCCGACAACTGTCGTGGTCACGGGCTGGATGGCGCCGGCACCGATACCCTGGACAAGCCGGAAGACGATCAGCGAAGTCATCGACCAGGCGAAACCGGCAAGCGCGGAGCCAAGGAGGAAGATCAGGATACCAACGATCAGGATCGGCTTGCGGCCAAAAATATCCGACAGCTTGCCATAGATCATCGTTGTCGTGGACTGGGCGAGCAGGAAGGCCGAAAATACCCAGCTGTAGTAGGTGAAGCCGCCCAACTCGCCGACGATGCGCGGCATCGCGGTGGCGACGATGGTCGCTTCGATCGCCACCATGAAAGTCGCAAGCACGATGGCGCCGACAACCAGCGGCCGTTTCGATGGATCGACGAAGTCGCTCATCGACATTCCTTTCTCACGCATACGTCCGGATGAACAAGGCGGTCAGCCTGTCTACGGCATCGCGTTCACAATGGATTTTTCGGTAGTTTAATAGGAGGATAGGCAGGCGAATCTCCTCGTCAACAGGCCTGCCAGAACGTGTAGGGCATTGAATATTTCCTGGTCTCGAAGTCAAGATCGCAAGCCGGACAAAAGCAAGGGAGACTTCATATTTTCAGCTTCCGACGACAGGTCGCGGGACCTCTTGGACATCGATGCCCGCGATTGACAGCGCCCCGTCGCCGCCCTCATATCGCGGGCAAGACGGAACGAATCCTTTATGGAGAGACCAGTGCCCGAAACCCTGTTCGATATCCCGCTCAAGCGAGCCGATGGCCGTGCTGCAACACTGAACGACTACCGCGGACAGGTCTTGCTGGTCGTCAACGTCGCTTCGAAATGTGGCCTGACCGTCCAATACGAAGCGCTGGAAAAACTATATGAGGCGAAGCGCGACCGTGGATTTACCATTGCGGCCTTTCCTGCCAATGATTTCAAGGAGCAGGAGCCGGGTTCGGACGCCGAGATCATGACCTTCTGCCAATCGACCTACGACGTGCAATTCCCGGTTTTCTCCAAGATCTCAGTCAAGGGTGCGGCCAAGCACCCGCTCTACAAAATGCTGACAGCCTCCCCCGTGCCGACTACCGGCGATGGCCCGATGCGCGAAAGGCTGAAGGGCTACGGCGTCGACACGGGCGCTGCCAGCGACGTCCTCTGGAATTTCGAGAAATTCCTGATCGGCCGGCATGGTAGCGTCGTTGCGCGCTTTGCGCCGGATGTCACGCCGGACGATCCGCGCCTGCTCTCCATGCTCGACAAAGAACTGGCGAAAAGCGCCTGATGCGTGGCGCCCCTCTGGATGATCAGGCCGTGAGGTCGGCGACCTTGGCGGTCAGGTCTGCAATATAGGCATCTGCCGACAGGTCCGAGCCGGTGGCCGCCACCAGGATATCGCCCGGGCTCTTCGAGCGCCCGTGTTGATGGACATTGTGCTGGAGCCAGGATTTCAGCGGCATGTAGTCACCGCTTTCCAGGCCTTTTTCTACGGCAGCCTCCTTCCGCGCCGTGGAAAACAGCTGCGAAGACATGATGTTGCCAACTGTGTAGGTCGGGAAGGAGCCGACCATTCCGGATGACCAGTGCACGTCCTGCAGCACGCCGAGCGTATCCGTGGAGACATCGAGACCGAGATAGGACTTTACCTTGTCGCGCCAGATTTCCGGCAGATCGGCGACCCTTGTCTCGCTGGCAATCAGGCCTGCCTCAATTTCCGAGCGCAGCATAATGTGGAAATCGTAGGTCAGTTCGTCGGCCTCGACGCGGATGAGGCTCGGGCGGGCGGCATTGATCACACGCCAGAAATCATCGACCGAGACATCCGACAGCTGCTCAGGGAAAACGGCCTTGAGTTCATGGAAATGCAGGTCCCAGAACCGGCGTGAGCGGCCGACACGGTTTTCCAGCAGTCGAGACTGGGATTCGTGCATGCCGAAGCTGGCGCCGCCGACAGCGTAGAGATTGACGAAATCCGTGGTGAAGGTCGAGCGCGAAAACTGCTCCGAGATGCCCTGCTCGTAGAGACCGTGGCCTCCCTCGTGCCAGACCGCAAACAGGCCGCCCGGCAGCCAGGTTTCGCGGAAACGGCCGGTGATGCGGACATCGGAGCGGGTGAAGGATATTTCGAACGGATGCACGGCGTCATCAAGCCGGCCGCGACCGAAATCGTAGCCGAGCCGCGTAGCCATCATGCTCGAAAACTGGCGCTGCGTCTCGACAGGATAGGATCTATCCAGGATTTCGCTGCGCACCCGCGCCTCTTTCGCCTGTGCCAGCAGCGGTATCAGCGATTGCTGAAGCTGGCCGTAAAGCGTCTGCAGCTTCGACCAGCGCATGCCGGGCTCGTAGGTATCGACGAGAGCGTCATACGGATGCTCCTCGTAGCCAAGGGCGCCGGCGATCTCTCGTTGCATTTCCATGGTGCGCTCGAGGACGGGCGCGAAGCCTGCAAAATCGTTGGCGGCACGGGCCTTGACCCAGGCCGCCTGGGCCTGCGTCTTCAGGGTCGTCGAGGCAGCCACGAGCTTTGCCGGAATGCGCGACAGCTTGGCGATAGAGGCTGCCGCCTGCTCGACAGCGACGAGTCGCAAGTCATCGGATGAGGCACCTCTCAGCTCCGCGCGCGCCGTCTCGATGGCGCGCTGCAGACCGTCGCCTGTCGCCATATCGCGCGCAAGTCCAACCAGCGTGGCGATCTGCCGGCCGCGCGCTTCCACGCCACCGGCCGGCATCATCGTGCGGGAATCCCAGGTGAGCAGGTTCACGGCGCAGAGGATATCGTTGATCCTGGCAATTTCGGTCTCGAAGACAGCAAAGCTCATGGGAATGCCTCTAGGCGTTGGATAGCGTTTGGGGAGCCCCGAACCCGGTCAGGTGGCAGGCGGCATACTGGCCGTTGCCGCGAGGCGTCAGCACGGGTCGCTCGACGAGGCAGCGCTCGAAGACATGGGGACAGCGGCCGGCAAAGGGGCAGCCGACAGGCAGGTTCATCGGGCTCGGCAGTTCGCCACGGGTGGCAGCCGTACGCGTACGGCGGGTCGGGTCTAGCTCGGGCGCCGCATCCAGCAAGGCCTTGGAATAGGGGTGGCGAGGCGAGGTGAACAGCGCCTCAGACGGGCTCACCTCCATGACCTGACCGAGGTACATGACGGCGACGCGATGCGAGATGTGACGCACAAGCCTCAGGTCGTGGGCCACGAAAACCACGGTGAGCTGCAGCTGTTCCTGCAGTTGCAGCAAGAGGTTGACCACCTGCGCCTGGACGGAGACGTCGAGAGCCGAGACCAGCTCGTCGGCAACGATGACCTCGGGCTCGACCGCGAGCGCGCGGGCAATGCCGATGCGCTGGCGTTGTCCGCCGGAGAATTCGTGCGGATAACGCCCGGCGGCGTCTTGCGGTAGACGCACAAGTTCGAGCAATTCGGCAATACGACCCGGTATGTCAGCCTTCGGCCGCATCTTGTGAACCCCGAGCGCCTCGCCGATGATCTGGGCGACGGTCATGCGCGGGTTGAGGGAGCTGTAGGGATCCTGAAAGATCATCTGGACGCGGCGGTTAAAACCACGCCGTTCCGACGGTTTCAGGTCAGCAATATCCTTGCCCTCGAAGCGGATAGCGCCGCCGTCCGGATCGAGCAGGCGCACCATGCAGCGCGCCAGCGTCGACTTTCCGCAGCCGGATTCGCCGACGATCCCCAGCGTCTCGCCGCTGTTGACCTCGAGGTTCACATCGCTGAGAGCATGAACCGCAAGCGCCGGCTTGCCCGCCAGTCGACGCGCGAGCGAATGGGGGCCTGCAAAGCGCTTGGTGACGCCATCGATGGATATGATCGGCCTAGCCGTGTTCATAGGATGGCCTCCGAGGCTGCGACCCGGTCATGGTGGAAGCAGGCGGCCATTCTGCCGGGCGCGACCGGTGCCAAAGGCGGACGCTCGCGTCGACATTGTTCCGTGGCGAAGCTGCAGCGTGGATGAAAGGCACAGCCGTCGGGCAGGTCCGTGAGGCTCGGCGGCGTACCATCGATGGAAGACAGCATGGTGCGCACCGCACGGCCGCGTGGGACGGAGCCGAGGAGGCCGCGGGTATAGGGATGGCGCGGCTGGGCAAACACATCCACAACGGTGCCGGTTTCGACGATCCGTCCGGCATACATGACAGCCATCCGGTCACAAGTGGCTGCCACGACGCCGAGGTCGTGGGTAACCAGCACGACGCTCATGGCGAGCCGGTCGCGCAGGTCGAGAAGCAGTTTCAGGATCTGGTCCTGGATCGTCACATCAAGCGCCGTCGTCGGCTCATCGGCCAGGAGCAGCTTCGGCGAACAGGCGAGCGCAATAGCAATCATCGCTCGCTGGCGCATGCCGCCGGAGAATTGATGGGGATATTCGTTCAGCCGCCGTTCGGCGTCTGGGATGCCGACGATGGTCATCAACTCCAGCGCCCGGGCACGCCGCGCGCGGCGGTCGAGGCCGGTATGAGCGCTCAGGTTCTCCTCGATCTGCAGGCCGACCGGCAGCACCGGATTGAGCGCGGTCATTGGCTCCTGGAAAATCATGGCAATTTCGCTGCCGCGAACCCGTCGCAGATCTTCGTCGGACATAGCCATCAGGTCGCGACCGCCCCATTCGACGCGTCCCGTCACCTTGCCCGGCTCACGGATCAGCCGCATGACGGAGCGGAGCGTCACGCTCTTTCCTGAGCCGGATTCGCCGACCAGACCGACGACCTCGCCGGGAGCGACATCGAAATCGACATCGGCTGCCGCGATTGCCGTGCCACGCGCGGTGTCGAATGTGGTGGTCAGTCCACGGACGACCAGGCCGCTGTTGTCGCTTGCCGGCATCATCGGCGTATCCTCAAAAGTTCGGCGACGCCATCGCCTGCGAGGCTGAATCCCAGGCCGGTCAGGACGATGGAAACACCCGGGAAAACAGAGATCCACCAGGCCGTCGTCATGTAGTTCTTGCCATCGGCGATCTGCACGCCCCATTCGGAGGCCGGCGGCTGCGCACCAAGACCGAGATATCCGAGGCTGGAGCCGAGCAGGATGGCGAGCGCCATGTCTGTCATCCAGTAGACGATGGCCGGCGTGATGGCGTTCGGCAGCAGGTGGCGGAAGACGATGCGCGTCGGCGTGTAGCCCATGACCCGGCCGGCATCGGCGTAATCCAGCCGCTTCTGAACCTTGACCTCGGCAGCGACGATGCGGGCATAGAACACCCAGCCAACGACGCCGATCGCCACATACATGTTGCCGAGCCCCGGCCCCAGGACAGAAACCACGGCAATGACCAGAACCAGAAACGGAAATGTCAGGACGGCATCGACGATGCGTCCGAAGATGATCTCGGTTATCCCGCCGGCATAGCCTACGAAGGCGCCGACTAGGGTCCCGAAGATGAAGGGGCCGGTGGTAGCAAAGACGGCGATCTGCATGTCGATCGTATAGGCATGGATAACGCGCGACAGCACATCGCGGCCGAAACTGTCGGTGCCGAAGGGATTAGCCCAGCTCGGGCCTTTCAGCAGCGCGTTGTAGTCGAATGCAATGGGATCGTAGGGCGCGAACCACGATGGGAAGAATGCGAGAAGCAGGCTGATCAGCAGGATCAGGCCGCCAAAAACCAGCGTCTTCGGCCATGCGCGGGGTTTCAATCGCCACTTTGCGCGCGGGGCATCGGTGACGGCACTCATTGGGCCACCCTCGGATCGAGCCAGGCCTGGACGATATCGGTCACCAGGAAGGTCAGCGACACCAGCACGGCGAGCGCGATGGTGAGGCCTTGCAGCACCGGATAATCGCGGCCGTAGATGCTGTCGATCATCAGGCGTCCCGCACCCGGAACCGCAAACACCGTCTCGGTGATGACGCCGCCGCCAAGCAGCGAGCCGATCTGCAGGCCGAACAGTGTGATTGTCGAGATCAGCGCGTTGCGCAGCACGTGACGGATGAGGATGACGCGCGATCTTAGACCCTTGGAGCGGGCAAAATCGACATACTCGGCATTGATGACGCCGATGATCGCCGTGCGCAGGTTGCGCATCAGCACGGCGGCGAAGCTCAGGGCCAGCGTCAGGGCAGGCAGGAAAAGATGATAGAGCTTGCTACTGAGCGTGTCGCCATAGCCGCCGACCGGAAACCATTTGAGATTTGCGGCAAACAGCGTCAGCAGCAGAATGCCGATATAGAAGACCGGCATGGAGAGGCCGACCTGGAAGGTGCCGCGGATGACGGTATCGGCGGTCTTCTCGCGGCGAAGGGCGGCGACGAAGGCAAGCGGTACGGCGAGCAGCAGTGCGATGACCGCAGCCATGCCGATCAGCATCAGCGTGACGGGCATTCGCTGCGCGATCAGGTCGACCACCGGCGTCTTCAACGTGATGGAGTCACCGAGGTCACCTGTGAAAACGCGGCGGACGAAGTAGAAAAATTGAACGACAACCGGCTTGTCGAGGCCGAGGCTGGCATTGATGCGCAGGACATCGGCATCCCGGGCGCGGTCGCCGAGCATGGCGCTGGCGGGATCACCGGGCAAGAGGCGGATCAACACGAAGGTCACGATCAGAATGAACACGACGGTCGGGATCATCTGTAGAATGCGACGGACTATATAACTGAACAGTGGCAAAGAGCCGCCCTCGTATTCCAGGTGACATCAGGGATGTCGCAGACTGCCGGGGCAGTCTGCGACAATCGCAATCTCACTTATCGAGCCAGGTCTTGGTGAAGATGTTGTTGCCCAGCGGGATCTGCAGGAAGCCATGGACCTTCTTGCTGAGCGCCACCGGATAAGGCGTCTCGTAGAGCGGCACAATCGGACCTTCGGCATTGTAGATCGCCTGGATGCGGGCATAGTCGGCCGCACGCTTGGTCACGTCGATTTCCTTCTGCGAAGTCTCGAACAGCTTGTCGGCCTCTTCGCTCTTCCAGCCGGTGTGCAGCGCGCCAATATTCGGAGAGTAGACGAAGTAGGAGGTGATCTCGTTCGGATCGGCGATATCGTCGGTCCAGGCGGATTCACGCATGGCGAACGTGCCGGCCCGGTACTGCGCCGTGCGGCTGGCATTGTCGACCTGCTGCAGCTCGAGCTTGATGCCGATCTGCGCCCACATCTGCTGCAGGGCCGTGGCGATGCCGATTTCATCCTGGTTACCGGCCAGAACCAGCAGGCTCGTCGAGAAGCCGCTTTCGAAGCCGGCTTCCTTCATCAGGCTCTTGGCCTTGTCGATGTCGTAGGGGAACAGCGGCTTGTCGCCGGTGTGCAGCGGCGTCGCTGATGACATGTAGGAAGTCATCGGCTTGCCGACGCCGTGGGTAACGATCTGGATGATCGCTTCCTTGTTGGCGGCATAGTTCATTGCCTCGCGCACCTTGGCGTTCGACAACGGGTTGTCTTTACCATTCAACTGCGGCCGCGTGTTCAGCGTGATGTACTCGACGCGGGTCGAAGGGTAGAGTTCCATGTTCAGGTTGCCGGCGGACTTCAGCTCGTCAACACGCGAATAGGGAATGAACTCGGCGCCATCAAGTTCGCCGGAGCTGAGCTTGAGGATGCGGGTCGCATCGTCCGGGATGACTTCGAAGTTGATGCCGTCGAGATAAGGCAGCGGCTTACCGTCTTCGCCCATGCCCCAGTAATAAGGGTTTCGCACCAGCTTCATGGTCGAGCCGCGATCCCAGGACTTCAGCATGAACGGGCCGGAACCGATCGGATGCTCGGCAAAGGCCTTCGCCTTTTCTGCCTCAGTCGTGCCGGCAGCGGCTTCGAATGCCTTTTGCGGCATGATGCCTGTGTTGAAGACGGTCAGCGCCGTCAGGATCGCCGGATCGGTGTTCTTCAGCTTGATGACAACTGTCTTGTCGCCCTCCGTCGTCACGTCGCCGATGGAGCCGACGATGAAGGTCCACTCGCCATTGTCAGGCTTGGCGGCGCGCTTCAGCGACCAGGCCACGTCCTGGGGGGTGATCGGCGTGCCATCGGAAAACTTGATCCCGTCGCGCAGCGTCAGTGTGACGCTGAGGCCGTCATCGGCAAGCTTCCAGGTGGACGCAAGACCGGCCTGAACGCCCTTGCCGTCGTCGGTCGGCAACAGCAGCGTGTCATAGAGATTGGACAGGACCCAGATATCGACATTGGCGTCGTTGAGCACGGGTTCCAGGAAAAGGCTGTCGGCATAACGGCCATAGTTCAGGGTGCCGCCGCGCTCGACGGCATGGGCCGACAAGCTGGTGCCCAGAAGAAGTCCGGCGGCGAGGGCCGCCTTGGCGATCGTTTTCATTGAATTCCCCTTGCTCTGATAAACGCATGAAGTGTTCTTATAGGGTATAACGATTTCATGCGTTTTCTGCGGAGTCAATCGCTTTCTTATAGGGTTCAACTATTGCAAAGCAGCCGGTTGACACAGCAATTTCGCCGGAGCAGGATAATCGTCATAGTTCACTATAACAGCCAGATTGTGCCTTGACATGGAGTTCTTCATCGATCGCGAGTTGCCCGTCCCGCTGAGGACGCAACTCCACGGCCTTATCGAATATGGCATTGCCTGTGGCGAGCTGACGCCTGGAGAGACCTTGCCGTCCGTGCGCGAGCTTGCAGAGAAAATCGGCGTTGCGCCGATGACGGTGAGCCAGGTGTACGCCGACCTGAAGGTCGCCGGTCTGATCGACGCGCGACCGGGCTCGGGCACCTTTGTCACTGAAAGCCGCCAGTCGCGTCTTGCAGGCCGCAACGACACAGCCAACCTGCATCGCCAGATCGAACAGCTGATCGACGAAAGCCACTCGCTGGGCATCAGGGCGACGGAACTCGTGTCGATGATCAGTTCGCGCATCTTCTACCGAGACAGTATCGGCCCTCGGATGCGCATCGTCATGGTCGGGCTTTTTCCGGAGGCGACGGCGAGCTATGCACGTTTCATCGCAGCGCGGCTGGGGCGCGGCGTGACTGTCGAGCCGCTCACCATTTCTGCCATCGAGCGGGAGACGGGTGCCAAGGCACGCGCCAATTCTGCCGATCTCGCCATCACCTTTGCCAACCGACATCGGGAAGTCGCAGGCCTCTTGCCGAACACCAAGGTGGTTTCGATCAGCTTCACGCCATCAGAGGAGACGCGCCTCTCCCTCGCCGCGCTGGATTCGCTGGCATCGGTTGCCGTGGTCTCCCGTTTTCCCGATTTCCTGCCGATCATGAAGAGCGGCGTGCAGCGCTTTGCGCCCCATGTCGGAGAAATCGCTGCGGCGACACTGGAAACGACGGGGCTCGATGAGCTCCTTGGCCGTTCCAGCGTTGTGATCTACGCCTCTGGTGCCGAGGGTGTCGTCGGCCGCGCGCCGGGCGGCATACAGGCAATCGAATACCGCCATGCACCCGATACCGCTGATATCGAGCGGGTCATCGTGCCCATCATCCGTACCGCAGGCGTCGCGCAGCCGCCGACAGAAGTCCCGCCAGCCCCCGTCATCGCACCGGCGCCGATCGTTCAGAGCTAAAGAGGAATAACCATGAAGATCTCCGACACCAACTGGCAGCAGATCGAGGCCTACCTGAAGACCGACGACCGGGCGATCCTGCCGCTTGGCAGCACCGAGCAGCATGCTCATCTGTCGCTGTCGGTCGACTCGATCCTGGCCGAGAAAACTGCCCTCGATGCGGCCGAGCCGCTGGGTATTCCGGTGTTTCCGGTGCTTGCCTACGGCATTACACCTTATTTTCTGGCCTATCCCGGTACGATCAGCCTGCGCCAGGAGACCTACATCCGCATCGTCCGCGATATCCTCGATGGACTGCGCTTGCAGGGTTTTCGGCGCATCCTCATCGTCAACGGCCATGGCGGCAACCAGCCGGCAGGCAGCCTGGCGGTCGAATGGATGGCCGACAATCCCGACACATCGGTCAAGTTCCACAACTGGTGGAACGCACCCAAGACCTTTGCCAAGGTGCAGGAGATCGACACCGTCGCCTCGCATGCGTCGTGGATGGAGAATTTTCCCTGGACGCGCCTGCCGGGCGTCGTCCAATCGACCCAACAGAAGCCGATGGTCGATCTCGCCCACATGCGAGCGATGAACCCCGCAGGTGTCAAAGCCCTGCTCGGCGACGGCAACTTCGGCGGCTACTACGAGCGGCCGGATGAGGAAATGCAGGCGATCTGGGATGTGGCGGTGACGGAAACACGTGAGCTTCTCGAAGGAGGCTGGGCATGAGCACGCCTATTGTCATCTGGGGCGCCGGCGCCATCGGGGGAACCTTGGGCGCCGCTTTCATCCGCGCCGGCCATGAGGTCATTTTCGTCGACAATGCCGCAGACCATGTGTCCGCCATAAACGACAGGGGCTTGACGATCGAAGGGCCGATTTTTGAGGATACCGTCAAGGCAAAGGCCTACCTCCCGGAGCAACTGGAGGGCGTCTACGAGCGCATCTATCTTTGCGTCAAGGCCCACCACACCGAGGCGGCGAGCCATGCGCTTGTGGATCATCTCGCCTCCGACGGTTACGTCGTTTCGGCACAGAACGGCCTCAACGAACAGGTCATCGCGCCGGTCGTCGGCATCCAGCGGGTGATCGGCTGCTTCGTCAATTTCGGTGCCGATTATCTGTCGCCGAGCGTGGTGCACTACAGCGGGCGCGGCGCGGTCGTGGTCGGGGAACTCGATGGCAAGACGACAGAGCGAATCGAAACAATCCACCGTCTGCTGCACGAATTCGATTCCAAGGCTATCCTTACCGACAATATCTGGGGCTTCCTGTGGGGCAAGCTGGTCTACGGCGCGCTGCTGTTCGGCACGGCGCTGACTGACGACAGCATCGTCGATGTGCTGGCCAATCCGCGCTACCGGCCCGTGCTGACCAAGCTGGCGCTGGAAGTCGGCCGTGTCGCCAGCGCCAACAACATCAAGCCAGAGGCTTTCAATGGCTTCGATCCCGCCGCCTTCTCGCCGACGGCAACCGCTGCCGACACCGAGCGGTCGTTCGACGAGATGGTTGCGCATAACCGCACCTCGCTGAAGTCCCACTCCGGCATCTGGCGGGACCTGGCGGTGCGCAAGCGCAAGACCGAGGTGGACGCACAGGTCCAGCCGGTGGTCGATGTCGGTCGCTCGCTCGGCGTCCCGACCCCGATCGCCACGCGGCTGGTGGAAATGATCCACGAGATCGAGGATGGCAAGCGTCCTCTTTCGCTGAGAAATCTCGACGAACTGGAGAGCGTGGCGTGAATATCGACTTTGCCGGAAAGACCGTTGTCGTCACGGGTGCCGCCCATGGCTTTGGCCGGGCGATCGCCTTGGCCTTCGCCAGCCGGGGAGCCATCGTCCACGCATGCGATGTCAACGAAGCCGGGCTTGCGGACACGGCTGCGCTCAGCGACGCCGTCAGGACCCACCGGCTCGATGTCGGCGACCGCAGTGCTTGCCAGCGGCTGATCGCCGCCATCGAAACAGACGGTGCGACGGTGGATATCCTCGTCAACAACGCCGGCGGCGTGCGTGGCCAGACTGGACGGCCGATCGAGGAGATTTCCGAACAGGACTGGCAATCGATCTTCGACGTGAACCTCTCCGGCGCCTTCTTCATGGCACAGGCCGTGGCGCCCGGCATGAAGAGGCAGAACTACGGCCGGATCGTCAACATCTCCAGTGGTGCTGGCCTCGGCATATCGCTGACCGGTATCCAGGCCTATGCCAGCGCCAAGGCCGGCCAGATCGGCCTGACGCGACAGCTTGCCCACGAGCTCGGAGCGTGGGGTATCACCGTCAACAATGTGGCGCCCGGCTTCGTGCGCTCCAATCCGACGACGGAACGACAATGGGATGCGATGGGCGACGAGGGGCAAGCCAAGCTCCTGCAGAACATCGCCCTCAAACGGCTCGGCGTGCCGGATGACATCGCCGCGATGGTCATGTTTTTCGCTTCGGATTTTGCCAACTGGATTAGCGGACAGGTCATCAGCGTGGATGGTGGCAAATGAGCGAAATGGAGAGCTACCTCGACGCGCATTTTGCTGAGGCGCTGGAAGACCTCAAGGCCTTCTGCCGTATCCCGAGCGTCAGCACCGATCCGGCCTATGCCTATGGTATCGCCGAGGCGGCCCGGTTCGTTGCCGGACGCATGACGCAGGCCGGCTTTGCTGCCGTCGAACTGCTCGAAACCGGCGGCCATCCGGCAGTCTACGGAGAACTGATCAGCGATCCCTCGCTCCCGACATTCCTGGTCTATGGCCATTACGACGTGCAGCCGCCGGATCCGCTGGAAAAGTGGCAGACACCGCCCTTCGAGCCGAGCGAACGAGACGGGCGGCTCTATGCGCGGGGCGTCTCCGACGACAAGGGGCCTCTGCTGATCCCCATCCTTGTCGCCGAAGCTTTCATGAAGACTGCGGGCCGCCTGCCGGTCAATCTCAAGGTGCTGATCGAGGGCGAGGAGGAGTCAGGCAGTCCGAATTTCGAAGCGACGTTGCAGACTTACCGCGACAGGCTCGATTGCGATCTGGTCATTTCGGCCGATGGTGCGATGTGGCGGCCCGACCGGCCGTCGATGACCGTTGCCAGTCGTGGTCTGGTGGCCATGGATATCTCCGTCACCGGCGCCTCGAAGGATCTACATTCCGGCCGGCACGGAGGCAGCGCTCCCAATCCGATCCGGGCGCTCGCCATCCTGCTTGCGTCGCTGCACGGGGATGACGGGCGAGTGTCCGTCGACGGCTTTCTCGACGGCACCACGCCGGCTGATCCGACGATTATCGCCGCCATCGAAGCAGCAGACTTCGACGCCGGCGGATATTATCGCGACATCGGGGTTCAGGGACAGGCGCCGATCGCCGACGGCCGGGATCTGCTGATCCGCCAGTGGCTAGAGCCGACGCTGGAATTCAACGGAATTTCCGGAGGGTACCAGGGCCAGGGCACGAAAACCGTCATTCCCGCATCGGCGAGCGCCAAGATCACCTGCCGGCTGATTGCCGGGCAGAAGCCGGACCACGTCCTCTCGGCGGTATCGCGGCATCTGCAGGCGCGGCTACCGCCGGGCTTTATCCTCGACATTCACCGGCACGGGCCCGGGAGCGAAGCATTCTTCGTCGATCCCGAATTGCCCGCACTGGCGGTGGCCGAGGGCGTGCTCGAGGAACTGCTGGGCCAGAAGCCCCTGCGCGTTGCGATGGGCGCCACGATCCCGATTGGCGCCTCGTTCCGCAAGCATCTGGACCGGGAAGCGATCTTCTTCTCGTTCTCGACATCGGATGAGGATTATCATGCCCCGAACGAGTTCTTCCGGCTTGCAAACTTCCGCATCGGGCTGACCGCCTGGGCGATGCTGCTGACACGGCTGGGAAGCGGCGGGGCTTGATCGCGCCGCCCTTGTCGCGCATCAATAGCCGATGATTTTCAGCAAACTGCCGTAAAGCATAAGGAAAACAGCATGCAATCCCGTGATTTCTTCAAGCCAGGCCGTTCGGTGGCAATTTCGGACCGTGGCATGGCGGCGACATCGCACCCGCAGGCAAGCCTTGCTGCCGTCGATATCCTGCGTGCTGGCGGCAGTGCCGTCGATGCCGCGGTTGCCGCTGTCGCACTGCAATCGGTCATCGATCCGCTGATGACGGGCATCGGCGGCGATTGCTTCGCGCTGTATTGCCCTGCCGGCGGAACGCCTGTTGCCCTCAATGGATCCGGCCGCTCGCCGCAGAAGGCAAACCTTGGCCACCTGCTCGAGAAGGGCCTGACAAGCATTCCCGACGACAGCCCGCATGCGGTAACCATTCCGGGCGCGGTCGATGCCTGGTGCCAGTTGATCGAGCGGTACGGAGCCTTCGGGTTAGATCGCGTGCTGGCGCCGGCTATCGCGGCAGCAGAAGGCGGCTATGTCATCACGCCCCGGGTCGAACTGGACTGGACGCGCTACGCAGATCGCGTTGCCAAATTTCCAGACTCAGCCGCTTACTTCCTGCGCAATGGCCGGGCGCCGCGAACCGGTGAGCGGATGACCAATCCCGCACTCGGAGCAACCCTTCGTGCGATAGCCAAGAGCGGTCGCGACGGGTTTTACCGGGATGCTGTCGCTGAGGAGATCGCCACGCTGCTGCAATCGCTTGGCGGACTGCATGAAGAAAGCGATTTCGCGAACTACAAGGCCTTCGAGACCAAGCCAATCTCGGGCCGATACCGGGGGCTCGACCTGCTGGAATGCCCGCCTAACGGCCAGGGATTGGCAGCGCTGCTGATTACCCGCATCCTCGACGGCTTCGACCTGCGCGACCCGAAGCTGACGGAGGCCGACCGCATCCATCTGCTCGCCGAAGCAACGAAGGCCGGCTATGCCCGCCGCGATCAACTGATCAGCGACCCCGACCACCTGACATTCGATATCGACGAACTGCTGTCGGATCGTTCTGTGGATGCCATGCGCCGCGAGATCAGTCTCGATCGTGCGTCTGCTGCCTCCACGTGGGAAGGGCCGACCCACAAGGATACCGTCTACGTCTCGGTGGTCGACCGCGACGGCAATGCGGTTTCGCTGATAAACTCTGTCTTCTTCCCCTTCGGCAGCGGCATCTACGCCCCGCGCAGCGGCGTATTGCTGCAAAATCGCGGTGCTGGTTTCGTGCTGACGGAGGGCCACTCGAATGCAATCGGTCCGAACAAATTACCTTTCCATACCATTATTCCGGGCATGCTGATGGAAAGCGGACGGCCGCGCATGAGTTTCGGCGTAATGGGCGGCCAATATCAGGCCTGCGGGCACGCGCATCTGCTGAGCCAAATCCTCGACCGAGATCTCGATCCGCAGCAGGCCAGCGACCAGCCGCGCAGCTTTTATTTCGGTGGCACCCTGTCGCTAGAGCCGACCATTTCGCCAGAGGTCAAGGCCGATCTCGATCGACGAGGGCACGTCACGGAGTGGGCCGACGAGCCGATCGGCGGCGCCCAAGCAATCCTCATCGACTATGAGCGGGGCATATTGCTCGGTGGTTCCGACCATCGCAAGGACGGCATCGCGCTCGGCTGCTGATCTGGCGCTAGAGTTTATAACTCACAAAAAAGCCCCGCATTTAGCGGGGCTCCGATTGTGAAGCTGTGAAGGATCAGGCCTGCTGGCCGCCTTCTTCTTCCTCGAATGTCACAGCGACATCGGCGTTTGCCGACAGGCGCACGCGTTCGCCTTCGACTTCGGCAACGAGGCTCAGGTCGATGAAGTGGTGATGGCCTTTGTGCGAACCTTCACCGCTGTCCTTCTTGGTCAGCTTGATGCGGCTGCCGACGACATGGTCGACGGTGCCGACGTGGACGCCATCGGCGCCAATAACTTCTGCGTGTTCTTTTATTGTCGAAGCATTTATCATAACGTTCTCCTTGTAATAGAATTAAAACGCATCGATAGGCTTTTGGATGCGAGACGATAAAAATAAACTGAGAATCTCGAAGCTCTTTGTTCAGTCGGAGCTCAGGGGACCAACGAGACGATAGGCAAACGCATCCGGTTGCGGCGCACCGGCACTTTATTACTTAGGCAAAATTCATGACGTTTAAAGCCAAAGACCTTAGCGCTAACCAGCATTTTCTGACCGCAATCCTTCGCTGTGCCGCCGAGCTTATTGCAATCTATCGTGAAAATCCACGCATTGCTTCTATTTTCGCTGCGCAGCAACGCTGGCTTCTTGCCCATGCGGGTTTCGCGCTTCATTACGGATACCGTGACGAGCCCGGATCGGGCCTCTATGCGGCGCGTTATGTCGATCTCGTGCTGAAGCATCAGATTGCCAGTCGCAACACCGCCGTCGCCTTTCTCCAGGAGATGCTGGCCTACCGATTTCTGGCCGCTGTTCCCGACCGCGCAGACCGGCGGACACGACTGCTGGAGCCAACACCAACCGCTGTCGACTATCTCGGCCGATGGCTGCAGACGCACCTCTTCATCCTCGATAGTCTCGACGGTGGCTCGCGGATCGAACAGATGATGGCCAATCCGGACGCAATTGCGGTCATGCAGCCGATGATTGCCAGGCAAATCATCAACAGCGATGCGGTCCGCAATCCCGGACCGAGTTTCGCGCTCTTCAACTGGGTCAACTCCGGTGGCGTGGTGATGGATTACCTGATCTCCCGTATACAGACGATGGAGGGAGATACGGACCAGATCCTGATCGGCCCTATTTCCATGCGCGATATCCACCAGCAGTTCATGATTTCAAATGCGCACCTCAAACGCCTTCTGAAACAGGCCGCCGGCATGGGAAGCGTCGGCTGGGCCGGGGCGCCCGGCAAGAGCAGCTTCTGGCTGTCGCGCAGTTTCGTGGCAGAATACTGGAATTATCAGGCCGAAAAATTTGCTGTGATAGACGCGGCGGCGCAGGCGGCGCTGGAAGACCGGCAAGCGCCATCGCGCGTCATCAGGTCCTAGATTTTGGAAGGCTCGAGAACATACGGCAGCGCCGACGATGCCGGAAGGCGCGAACTTCTTCCCACCGGCACCCTCAGGGCCGGCGTCGTAGCAGCACCTGCGCCATCGGCACTGTTCGTGACACTCGACGAGGCTAGCCGAATATATAAGGGTGTTACGGTGGATCTCGTCACCGAACTCGCCCGGCAAATGCACAGCCCGTTGGAGATCACCGGATTTGCAAACTCCGGTGATTGTACGCAAGCCCTCGAAACCGGCAGGATCGACGTTAGCTTCATGCCGGTTGATGATGAGCGAAGCAGGCGCGTCGCTTTCGGGCCGGCCTATTACATCCTGGAAAGCACCTATCTCGTCAGCCATGCCTCAGGCATCGTCGATTTGACCGGCGTCGACCACGACCGAGTGCGGGTCGTCGGCATTGCCAATACGACGACCATTCGCAGTGCGGCGCGGACCCTTTGTCATACGGCGCCCGTTGCCGTTTCGACGATTGCGGAGGCCGTCGAACGCCTGCGATCGGGAAATGCCGATGCTTTGGCGTTGTCGCGGGATGCCTTCCAAACGCTGCTGCCGCTGCTCCCCGGCGCGCGCATTCTCGATGGCGGCTTCCAGTCAACGGGCATCGCCATTGCTGTCGGCCGCGAGAAACCCATGGCTCTCTCGATTGTCAGCGAGTTCATGGAGAAAGCCAAGCGATCGGGACTGGTCCGCCGCGCACTCGATTCAGCCGGGTTTGCCAATGAGCCGGTCGCACCGGCGGTTGTCACGCCTTAAACTGCTGCGAGCACTGCTGTTTTGCCCGTCCACGTGGACAAAATTTAATTCCGCTACAAATTCCTTCTGCGCCCGCTGCACGATAAGGTCGTGACCGACGGCTCTTGTCTGGAATCGCGAAAGAAGGTGAATAAATGGCTCGGACTTCTCGGGTCTTGATATCGGTCGTAATGGTCGCCGCCATCGGCGTCGGAGCCTACGTCCTTCGCGACAGCTGGCTGGAACCGGCCGAGCGCATGCTTGGCGTAGGTCAAGCTGCAAACACCCAGCAGGCAAGCGGAACGCGCGGCGGCGGCCGACGACGCGGGGCGGCGCAATCGACGGGCCCGACGGCAGTGCTGACAGCCGTGGCGAAGGCGGCGGATGTGCCTGTCTATATCGACGGTGTCGGCTCGGTGAAGCCGTTGAACACCGTCACCGTGCGGCCTCAGGTCAGCGGCGAGCTGGTAGAAATCCATTTCGAGGAAGGCCAGGACATCAAGAAGGGCGACGTGATCGCCCGTATCGACGATGCCGTCTACAAGGCCACGCTTGACCAGGCTGTCGGCAAGAAAGCCCAGGACCAGGCACTGCTGCAGAGTGCCCAGAACGACTTCGAGCGCTACCAGCGGCTGCTGCAATCGAATTCCGGCACGCAGCAGCAGGTCGATACGGCAAAATTTCAGGTTGCCCAGTACCAGGCGCAGGTGCAATCCGACCAGGCGGCCATCGAGAGTGCGCAGGCGACGCTCGACTATACGACCATAAAGGCACCGATCGACGGGCGCACCGGTATCCGCAATGTCGACATCGGCAACATCGTCAGCTCGACCGATACGACTGGCATCGTCACGCTTTCCCAGATCCGGCCAATCTCCGTCGTCTTTTCCGTGCCGCAGCAGCAGCTGGCCAAGGTCAATGCGGCCAGTGCAGCAGGCACGCTCAGCGTCCAGGCCCTTGCGGGTGGCGACCAGGCGGTTGTCGATACCGGCACGCTGGCAGTCGTCGACAACCAGGTCGACGTGACCACCGGCACGGTTAAGCTCAAAGCCAATTTCCCGAACGAAAAACTGGCGCTCTGGCCCGGCGCTTTCGTCAACGCACGCCTGCTGATCGAGACGATGAAGGGCGTAATCGTCGTGCCGACCGCAGCCGTCCAGCGCGGCCCGAACGGAACCTTCGCCTATCTCCTCCAGCCCGACCAGACCGTGCTTATGAAACCGATCAAGGTCGGACAGCAGGACGATGTCCAGGCCGTGATCACCGACGGTATCGCCGCCGGCGACATCGTCGTGACGACAGGATTTGCAAGGCTGCAGACGGGCTCCAAGGTCGAGGTCTCCGATCCTTCGAAGCCGGCTGTCGATAAACCGGCGACAACAACCGGAGCCGATGGAAAGCCGCGCCGGCATCACAACAGCGACGGCGGCGACAAGCCCGCAAACGATGGAGCGGCGCCGGCCAACCCGCCGGCAGCGGCGCAATGAGCGTCTCCTCGCTCTTCATCAACCGCCCGATTGCGACATCCCTGCTGGCAGTAGCCGTACTGCTGGGAGGGTTGCTCGGCTATGCGCAGCTGCCGGTGGCGCCGCTGCCGCAAGTCGATTTCCCGACGATCCGGGTGACGACGCAGCTTCCCGGCGCCGATCCGGATACAATGGCGTCGCTGGTGACGGCACCGCTCGAGCGACCGCTCGGCCAGATCCCCTCGCTTGCCTCGATGACCTCGTCGAGCGCCTTCGGCATCAGCCAGATCACCCTGCAGTTCGACCTCGGCCGCGATATCGACGGTGCTGCGCAGGACGTGCAGGCTGCTATCAATGCCGCCGGGTCGACATTGCCGAAAACCCTTCCGTATCCGCCGACCTATTCCAAGGTGAACCCAGCGGACACGCCCATCATCACGCTGGCGCTGCGTTCCTCTAGCTATTCGATCCGCGATCTCAGCGATTTCGCCGATACGATGATGGCCCAGAAACTGAGCCAGGTCAGTGGCGTCGGCAATGTCACGATCCAGGGCGGCGTCAAGCCGGCGATCCGTATCCAGGCAAACCTGCCTCGCCTCGCCTCCTACGGGCTTGCGCTCGAGGACATCCGCAGCGCCATCGTCGCTGCCAGCGTTGCCGGTGCGAAGGGTGCGCTCGACGGCACGCACCAGTCCTTCACGCTTGCCGCGAACGACCAGATCGTCGATCCTGAGGCCTACAAATCAGTGATCGTCGCCTACCGCAACAACGCGCCCATCCTGCTGAAGGATGTTGCGGATGTGGTGCAGGGACTTGAGAATACGCGCGTTGGCGCCTGTTACCAGGGCAAGCCGGCGGTCATCATCGATGTCATGCGCCAACCCGGCGCAAACGTCATCAAGACAGTCGGCGATGTCCTCAAACAGCTGCCACAACTGAAGGAAGCTCTGCCGGCCGGCATTGCCCTCGATATCGTCAATGACCGGACGGAAACCATCCGCGCTTCGATCCACGACGTGCAATGGACGCTGGCGCTGAGCGTCGGGCTGGTCATTCTCGTTGTCTTCGTCTTCCTGCGCACTATCACAGCCACCATCATCGCTGCTGTGGCGTTGCCGCTTTCGCTGATCGCCACTTTCGGCGTCATGTGGTTTGCCGGATTCAGTCTCGATAACCTTTCGCTGATGGCACTCACGATCGGCACCGGCTTCGTTGTCGACGACGCCATCGTCATGATCGAAAACATCGCCCGCCACATCGAGGAAGGTGACGACCCGATGCACGCGGCGCTGAAGGGCGCAGGCGAAATCAGCTTTACGATCATCTCTCTGACCTTCTCGCTGGTCGCGGTTTTCATTCCACTGCTGTTCATGACCGGGATCGTCGGGCGGATGTTTCGCAAGTTCGCGCTGACGCTGACAATTGCCGTCGTCGTGTCGGCAATCATCTCGCTGACGCTGACGCCGATGATGTGCGCCCGTATCCTGCGCAAGCCGGCAGAGGGTCGCCGCGGCATGCTCGCCGGCGCCGACCGGATGATGGACCGCCTGATTGGCGGCTATCGCCGCAGCCTCGTCTGGGCCATCGATCGCAGCCCGTTGATGCTGCTTCTGACCGTAGTGACGCTGGTTGCGACCATCGGCCTCTACATCTTCATTCCAAAGGGTTTCCTGCCGCCGCAGGATACTGGCCTCATTACCGCAGTCATTGAAACGGAGCCGACGACGTCCTTCGAATCCATGAAGCGGACGCAGGCGCTGGTGACGGAGCGGCTTCGTGGCGATAAGGACGTCACCGGCATCGTCTCGGTGGTCGGGGCCAGCGCCAACAACCTGACGCTCAACACCGGTACTCTCAGCCTTGTGCTCCGCCAGCGCAGCGATCGCGCCGCGTCCTCGACAGAGATCATCGACCGGTTGCGCAACGAGGTCGCCGGAATGCCGGGGGTTCATGTGACCTTCCAGAGCGTGCGGGACATCAGCATCAGCACCCGGTCGAGCCGTGCGCCCTACCAGTACACTTTGACCGGCACCGATACCGCTGTCGTCGTCGACTGGGCGCAGAAACTGGCGACCCAATTGCAGAAGGCGCCGACCCTGGTGGATGTCTCCTCGGAAGTTCAGACGGGCGGCGGACGCATCTTTGTCGATGTCGACCGGGAAACGGCGTCGCGCCTCGGTGTCTCGATGCAAGCGGTCAGCGACACGCTGAACGATGCCTTCGGACAGCGCCAGATTGCCACGATCTACGGGCAGTCGAACCAGTATCGCGTCATCGTCGAGGCGGCACCGCAGTTTCAGGCGGACCCGAAATCGCTCGACAAGCTCTATGTAGCCGGCACCGGCGATGTCCAGGTACCACTTAATGCCTTCTCAACCGCGACCTTCACCACTGCGCCGCTGGTCATCAGTCACGACGCGCAGTTTCCATCGGTGACGCTCAGCTTCGATCTCGCACCCGGCGCGTCGCTCAGCGATGCCGTCAGCGCGGTAACGGCAGCCGAAAACGAAATCGGCGTGCCTAACAGCATCCAGAGGGCTTATTCGGGGGATGCTGAGGAGTTTTCGTCATCGCTTGCCGGCGAGCCCTGGCTCATCCTGGCGGCGGTCGTGACCATCTACATCGTTCTTGGACTGCTCTATGAAAGTGCCATCCACCCGATCACCATCCTGTCCACCCTGCCGTCGGCCGGTGTCGGAGCGCTTCTGGCGCTGATGCTGTTCGGCCAGGACCTGTCGCTGATCGCATTGATCGGCATCGTGCTTTTGATGGGGATCGTCAAGAAGAACGCCATCATGATGATCGACTTCGCGCTGGAGGCAGAGCGCAGCGGCGGGCTGCCACCGCGCGAGGCGATCCTACAAGCGTCGATCCTGCGTTTCCGGCCGATCATGATGACGACGCTGGCAGCTCTCTTCGGCGCGCTGCCACTGGCGCTGGCAACCGGCACGGGTTCGGAATTGCGCACACCACTCGGTATCAGTATCGTCGGCGGACTTGTGCTCAGCCAGTTGCTGACACTCTACACCACGCCAGTGATCTACCTCGCCTTCGAGCGGCTGCGCAGCCGCATCGTCGGCCGGCCGACAGGCACCCCGGCACCAGAGGCGAGCGGAGCGGGAGGCCGGGCATGAACATCTCCGAGCCGTTCATCAAGCGGCCTGTCGGCACGGTGCTCCTGTCGATCGGGCTGATGATCCTCGGCTTCGTCTCCTATTTCTTCCTGCCGGTCGCCAGTCTTCCGGCCGTCGATCTGCCCACCATCATCGTGTCGGCCAGCCGGCCGGGCGCCGATCCTGCCAGCATGGCGGCCAGCGTCGCAGCACCGCTCGAGCGGCATCTCGGCACGATTGCCGGCGTCACCGAACTGACGTCTGTGAGTTCGCTCGGCTCGACCAGCATTGCTATACAGTTCGACCTTTCCCGCAGTATCGATGGCGCCGGGCAGGACGTGCAGGCGGCACTCAACGCTGCTGCCATCGACCTCCCGGCTGACTTGCCGACACTGCCGTCGTTCCGCAAGGTCAATCCGGCCGCAGCACCTGTGCTCATCCTGGCAATGACCTCCGACAATCTGGCACCGAGTGCCGTTTACGATGCTGCCGACACGGTGGTGGTGCAGCAGATTTCACAGGTCGATGGTGTCGGCGAAGTGACCGCCAGCGGCGCCGACCAACCAGCGGCACGCGTTCGGCTTAACCCCGACCGGCTATCGGCCATCGGGCTTTCACTCGATGCAGTACGCACCGCCATCGTCAATGCCAATACGCTTGGACCCATCGGCTCCATCGATGGCAAGGATGCAGCCTTCGCCATCAGCATGAATGCACAGTTGAAGACGCCGGAGGCTTTCGGCCGCATCATCATCCGAAGCGGCGATGGCACGTCGGTTCGCCTGTCCGATATAGCCACCGTCGAGCCCGGCGTCCGCAACAGCCGCTCCGATGCCTGGTACAACGGCAAGCCTTCGGTGCTGCTGAATATCACAAGGCAAGCGGACGCCAACGTCATTTCAACCGTCGACGCGGTAAAGGCGTTGATCCCCGAACTGCAGAAAACCATTCCCGCCGGCATCAACATCGCAATTCTTTCCGACCGGACAACCACCATCAACGCCAGCGTCGATGACATGCAGTGGACGTTGCTCGCAACCGTCTTCCTCGTCATGGCGGTGGTCTTCGTTTTCCTGCAACGGACGACGCCGACCCTGGCCGCCGGGGTGACCGTGCCGCTGTCGCTGGCAGGCACCTTCGCGCTGATGTGGGCCTGGGGGCTGTCGATCGACAACCTGTCGCTGATGGCGCTGGTCGTTTCCGTCGGCTTCGTGGTCGACGACGCCATCGTCATGATCGAGAACATCTACGCAAACCTCGAAAAAGGCATGCGACCGATGGAGGCGGCAAAAGAAGGCGCGCGACAGATCGGCTTCACAGTCATCTCGATCAGCCTGTCGCTGCTGGCAGCCTTCATACCGCTGTTCTTCCTCGGCGGGATCATCGGCCGGTTCTTCCAGGCATTTTCGCTGACGCTCGGGTTTGCGATCGTCGTCTCGACCGTCGTCTCCCTAACTGTAACACCGATGATCTGTGGCCACTGGCTGCGGGCTCACGACAACGAAGCGCCGCCGAATTTCTTCGCCCGCACAGTCGAAAGGACGCTGGACGCCGTTGTCTGCTTCTACGGGCGCACATTGAAGGCTGTTCTCCACCACCGCGCGATGGCTATTGTCGTTATTTTCGGCTGCATCGCCGTCACGGCGCTTCTGTATGTGAAAGTGCCGAAGGGCTTCATTCCGCAGGACGATACCGGCTTCATTCAGGGCGGCACCGAAGCCTCCACGGACATCTCATATCCCGCCATGGTGCTGTTGCAGCAGAAGGCGGCAGCGATTGCCAGCGCCGATCCAGCCGTTTCCGGCGTTGGATCATCCGTTGGTGGCGGCGGTTTTTCGAGCTCGATCAACAGGGGGCAATTGCTGATGTCGCTGAAGCCTGCGGCGGAACGCGTTTCGACCGACGAGGTCATCGCCCGGCTGCGGACGCAACTGGCCAAGGTGCCGGGGCTCAGCACCTTCCTTTTCTCCCCCAGTGACATTCGCGTCGGCGCGCGGTCGTCACAATCGCAGTACCAGTTTACCCTTTGGGACTCCAATTACGACGAACTCGTTGCCTGGGCACCAAAGGTGCTGACGGCGCTGCAGGCAGAACCGGCGCTTGCGGATGTCGCCACCGACCGCCAGCCGAACGGGCTTCAGGCGACCGTCAACATCGACCGCAGCGAGGCGGCACGGCTTGGCGTCAGCATCCAGTCGATAGACAGCGCTCTCAACAATGCTTTTGCCCAGCGGCAGATCTCGACGATCTACACCCAGCGCAACCAGTATCGCGTCGTTCTCGAAGCCGATCCGACCTATGCGCTTGATCCGGAAGCGATCACCAATCTCTACGTACCGGCTGCGGATGGCACCCAGGTACCCCTCAGCAGCGTTGCCAAGGTGCAGCGCACACTGGCGCCATTGGTTGTCAACCACCAGGGGCAATTTCCAGCCGTCACCATTTCATACAACCTTGCGCCCGGGGGCACGCTGCAAGCCGCCAATGACAGCGTGATACGCGCCGTCGCCGATCTGCACCTTCCGGATTCGCTGCATGCCGACTTCGCCGGGGATGCTGCAAGCGCCGCGCAATCGTCCGGTGGCCAGCCACTCCTGCTTTTGGCCGCGTTGGTCGCCGTCTATATCGTGCTGGGGGTTTTGTACGAGAGCCTAGCGCATCCGCTGACCATCATCTCGACGCTGCCATCGGCAGGGCTTGGCGCCTTGTTGGCGCTGGAAATCAGCGGAACGGAGCTGAGCATCATTGCCTTTATCGGCATTGTGCTCCTGATCGGCATCGTCAAGAAGAACGGCATCATGCTGGTGGATTTTGCCCTGGAAGCAGAGCGAACGCGCGGTCTCTCATCGGAAGAAGCCATATTCCAGGCCTGTCTGCAGCGATTCCGGCCCATTCTGATGACGACACTGGCCGCCATCATGGGTGCCGTGCCGTTGATCATCGCCACCGGGCCGGGCTCCGAACTGCGCCGGCCGCTGGGCATTACCATCGTCGGCGGCCTGGTGATCTCGCAGGTCCTGACGCTCTATACAACGCCGATCATCTACATCATGCTCGCCAAGCTGCACCGCCGCTGGTCGTTCCGGCGCCGGCCTAAGACTGTGGATGTGAGGGATGGCGAGCCTTCCGAGGCCTAACCTATCGACCAGATGACCGACCAAGGCGCCAAGATACCATCGGCAAACCTGCCCTGGTTCCAGATGACCCGGCCTTGCAACGCCTCTCCATGGCGCAGCTCCTCGGCACCGACGTTTGCAAGCAGCCGTAGCGAGGTGCCATCGACGAGCGACCAACTGACCGCCACCAGCTTGCCTTCGACACTGTGCGCGCCGCCAGCACTGACAATGCTCGAAAGGCGGGGAATGATTTCCTGACGCCTTACCTCAAGGAGGTCGCGGTAGAGAGCCAGCCGCGCGGCGCCCGCTTCTTTTTCCACATCCTGCCAGTCGAGTTTCGCAGACAGGAACGTTTCACGCCGCGTCGGGTCCGGCACATCCGCAACGTCATCGTCGAAGCCGGGCAGCCGCGAGAGCTCCTCCCTTCGACCCTTCCGGACGATCTCGTTCAGTTCGTCGTTGAAGTCGCAGAAATACGGGAAGGGCTGCCTTGCGTCCCATTCCTCACCCATGAACAGCATCGGGATCTGCGGTGCCAAGAGGTAGATCGAGGCCATGGCTTCGATAGCCTCTGGCGACGCTGTCTCGTTGAGACGATCCCCGAAGGCACGATTGCCGATCTGATCATGGTTCTGGATGAAGGATATGAAGGCTGTCGGCGGCAGTGCTGCACTGGGCTGGCCTCGCGCCGCCCCACGGTAGGGCATGTGCTCGCCTTGAAATACGAAGCCCTCGGCCAGTCCGCGTCCGATCTTGGCGGGATCGTCGGCGTAGTCTGCGTAGTAGCCAAAATCCTCGCCCGACGCCGCGACGTGCATCACGTGGTGCATGTCATCATTCCACTGAGCGGTATAGAGCTCCGGCTTGCCATAGTTGTTGCGAAACAGCAGCGCGCTGTTGTTGTCCTCGTTCTCGACAATGAGGTGGATGTGCCGGCCGGAGATTTCGCTGCGGATGCGACGCGCCATTTCCTTCAGGAGATGCTCGCGGCTGTCGTCGACAATCGCGTGAACGGCATCGAATCGGAGACCATCGACGCGAAACTCCTGGAGCCAGTAGAGCGCATTCTGGATGACGAATTCGCGAATGAACTGCGATCCCTCGCCATCATAATTGATGCCCTGCCCCCATGGCGATTTGTGCTTGTCGGTGAAGAGCGGCGCGTAGGACGGGAGATAGTTTCCGTCCGGGCCGAAGTGATTGTAGATCACGTCGAGAAAAACGCAGATGCCGCGCTCGTGGGCGGCATCGATCAGCGCCTTCAGATCCTCCGGGCGTCCATAGCTTCCATGCGGCGCATAGGGAAGGACGCCGTCATAGCCCCAGCCCCGTTCGCCCGGAAAATCATTGACCGGCATCAGCTGCAACGCCGTTACGCCGAGTGACTGAAGGTGGTCCAGACGATCAATGACAGCTCGAAACGTGCCTTCCTGCGTGAATGTGCCGACATGCAGTTCATAGACAACCGCCTCTTCCCACGCCAGCCCGGCCCAACCCGTTGATCTCCACACATAAGATTTGGGGTCGACCACCTCACTCGGGCCATGCGGGCCGTCAGGCTGAAACCGGGACGCGGGGTCAGGAACTTCCAGGCCATCCTCGAGAACGAACTTGTAAGCGGTGCCGTCCCCGGCGCCATCTATGTTGACGCTGAACCAGCCATCGACACCGGCAGCCATGGGGACCGGCGCCACATCGCCTATTCGCAGGGATACAGCCTGTTGGCGGGGCGCCCATAGACGGAAAAGCATGCCGCTGGCGGTAAAGACGGGGCCGAAATGGGCGAGGCTCACAGGCGTACTTTCTCTCAAGACATACAAACGCATCAGGAAGGTGTGGTCGCCTAACTGGCTGAGAGCGAAATTTGTTCCGAGACCCAAGGCCGGGCCGCCCGCTCGCCGGGGGTGCCGGCAGCGCCTGCGCAAGAAGGAGGACAGGCACGAATGTTGATCCACGCAGGCGCAATGGAAAGAAGCGAACGAAAACAATGCCGCGTAAACGGGAACCGATTAGCCGCTCAAACGGTTTGACGGGCATAACCTTACAAGGAGTACATCATGGTTCGTGGCAATATGGTTCGTGGCCGGTTCAAGGTCTTTGTTGCAGTGATTTTTGCCGTGGCCTGCATCGTCGCGGCTGGCTACGTATTTCTGGGTCATCCCGGAGACCCCAAGACAGACGTAAAGCCGCTCGATACGTCTTTGATCTTTTTGCCTGAGAAGGCAGTTGCCTAGCGAAAATTGATCATCCCAAAACGAAAAAGCCTGCCGCGGGAGGAGGTGCGGCAGGCTTTCGAAAAGAACCGATCGACAACTGGGAGGAGGAGTGTTGCCGATCCTACGGAAAACCCTGGGAGGAGGAGTAGGCTTTCCGTACCATCGAAGCTTTGCGGGAGGAGGTGCATTGCTTCGATAAAAATGACTATACCGACATTTTGCTCAAAACCTAGGCAGAAATTCGCAGGGCAGCTATGCGCTATGCGCTTAGCGGTTGGCTCTCGTTGAGCTAACTCGCGCTCCCCCCGATATGTGAACCAATAAACGTTCTCCGGCGTTCGATTGCGTTGCCAAGCCAGGTGGGATCACTATCGTAGTCGTCTAGGACATCTCGAATGGTGGAGAGCAAGAATGGCGGGCAGGCTGAAGGACAAGGTTGCGATCATTTCGGGAGGCGCGACCGGCATGGGCGGAGCGTCCTCGAGGCTCTTTGCTGCAGAGGGCGCCAAAGTGGCGATCATCGACCGCAATGGCGATGCCGCAGCGGAAACCGTCGCAGATATCCGGAGACGGGGAGGCATCGCGGATCACTGGACTGCCGACGTCTCTCAGGAGGCAGAGGTTAACGCTGCCGTCGCAGCCGTGGAAAAAGCCTTCGGGCCGACGACGGTCCTTTTCAACCATGCCGGCACCATCGTCATCAAACCGTTTCTGGAAACGACGCTCGAGGACTGGGAATGGCTGCATGCCGTCAACGTCCGCTCGATGTTTCTGATGACGAAAGCCGTGCTGCCGCAGATGCTCGCAGCCGGCGGCGGCTCCATCGTCTGCACCTCCTCGATTTCTGCCGTGGCAGCGACGCCTATGGAGGTACTTTACGATACGACGAAGGGGGCTGTGCACATGTTTGCAAGAGCGATTGCGGTGGAGTTTCGCGACCGAAATATCCGCTGCAATGCTGTTTGCCCCGGTTTCATCCGCACCCCCCATGGCTTGAAGGAAGTTGCCGAATTGCAGGCCCTCGGCGTCGATGTCTCGGATGCGGCAATCGCTGCCCAGCAGGGCCGCATCGGCGAGCCCGAGGATGTCGCTCGGGCAGCGCTATACCTTGCGAGCGACGACTCCAACTTCGTCAATGGCGCCCATCTGTTCGTCGACAACGGCTTTACAGCCATGTAGCTTCAGACGAGGACCGGCTGCTCGACCCTCTCCTCAGTTCCGAAGAATTTCAGGTATCTCTCGACTTCGGAAGGTTCGCCGGTCGCCTTTTGCGGATTGTCGGAGAGTTTTACGGCGGGGCGGCCATTGGCCTCGATCACCTTGCAGACGACAGAAATGGGCGCAAGGCCGCGGATCTCTGTCGGGGCGCAGCCGGCGAAGTCGTTTGTGAGGTTGGTGCCCCAGCCGAAGCCCATGCGTGCCCGTCCATCGAAATGGCGATAGGTGTCGATGATCGCATCGACATCCATGCCGTCTGAAAAGATCAGCAGCTTCTGGCGCGGATCGCGGCCCATCTTTTCCCACCAGGCAATGATCTTCTCGCCGCCTTCGATGGGAGGGGCGCTATCCGGACGAAAGCCGGTCCAGTCCGCCACCCATTCAGGGGCATCGCGAAGGAACGCGGCCGTGCCGAAGGCATCGGGAAGGACAATCAGAAGATTTCCGCCATAGAGCCGGTTCCAGTCGCGCAGTACCTTGTAGGGCGCATTCGCCAGCTCCTGGTCGGTTTGCGCAAGTGCTGCCGCCACCATCGGCAATTCGTGGGCATTCGTGCCAACGGCTTCCAGGTCCGAGTCCATGGCCAAAAGCACATTGCTAGTGCCGGTAAAAGCTTGCCCCACACCTTCCTTCAAGGCCTCTACACACCAACGCTGCCACAGGAAGCTGTGACGCCGCCGCGTCCCGAAGTCGGAAATCCGCAGGTTTGGCAACTCGCGCAGGCGCTCGACCTTGCCCCACATCTTGGCCTTGGCGCGCGCGTAGAGAACATCGAGCGTGAAGGGCCCAAGCGCCTTCATGGCTGCACGCGAGCGCAGTTCGTTGATGATGGCGAGCGCCGGGATTTCCCACATCGTCGTCTCTTTCCACGAACCGTGGAAATTCAGGACGTATTGGCCGTCCTTTTTCGTCAGCTCGTACTCAGGAAGCTGAAAGTGCGACAGCCAGGTCAGAAATTCGGGCTCGAAGATCTGCGCGCGACCGTAGAACGAGTTACCGGCGAGCCAGATCATCTCTTTCTTGGAGAGGCGCAGGGTGCGCGCATGATCGAGCTGCTCACGCAGATCGTTCTCATCGATCTCGTCGGCGAGGCGCACTGTGCGGGTACGGTTGATGAGCGAAAACGTGGCATCAACATCCGGATAAAGCTTCCAGATCATCTGCAGCATCAGCAATTTGTAGAAGTCGGTATCGATCAGGCTGCGGATGATCGGATCGAGTTTCCAGGCGTGATTGTAGACGCGGTTGGCGATATCCGTCTTGGTCATGCTGCTCGTCCCGTATCACTGCATGCTGCTCTGCACGTCCCCGCTGCAGGCGTTAAGCAAAGCAGGTCGGGGTCGCGGCTATTCTTATCAAAAAATGCTGCGGAAGAGTCCAGTCGCAGAACAAAGATTGATGCAAATTCGTGCCCTGCCGCTTTTCTCGCGTGCAGGGCTGCTGAAGTTTTGACCAACCGACCGTGCCAAGCTCCTGCTCGTAGCGCGGCTATGGTGCCGGTTTAGCCGGGGCGGTGGGTGACTGGGTCTCTGTTGTCGTTGTAGGAGATGCCTGTTCGGCCTTGTGGCTGCCCCAGATCTCGACGGGGATCCAGACGATGAAGGAGAGGACGAGAGCTGCCACGAGAACAGTCAGAACTCGGCGCCCGACGCGACCCTGCCGCGCCTTTGTGGCGGGAAGCCCGCCTTCGGGTACGCTTGAGCTTTCCGGCTCCTGCCAGCGGTTCTTTGGATCGATGGTTGCCATTCTCTCCTCCTTTAGTTGACGAAGCGCTGCCGCCCTGCGCTGCCCTAAACAACACAGAACGGACGTTCCTGCCGAAGGTTCCACCCGTGCAAGGATCGGCCGGCCCTAGTGCTGCAAAGCTGGCGTCGGCACAGCCTCGATATCGAATGCAGCGGCGAGCAGCGCACGTGTATATTCGTGCTGCGGATTGCGGAATACATCTGCCGATGCGCCCTGCTCCACCACCTTGCCGGAGCGCATGACGATAAGATCGTTGGCCAGCGCCTTGACCACCTTCAGATCGTGGCTGATGAACAGGTAAGCCAGGTCGTGCTTGCGCTGGAGATCGCGGAGGAGATCGACCACCTGGGCTTGGACGCTCATGTCGAGTGCCGATGTTGGTTCGTCCAGCATGACGAAGCGGGGCTTCAGCACCATAGCGCGGGCGATGGCGATACGTTGCCGCTGGCCGCCGGAAAACTCGTGCGGGAAACGCCAGCGGGTTAGCGGGTCGAGACCGACCTCCTCCAACGCCCAGCAGACGCGCTGATCCCGTTCATCTGAGCTGAGGCCGCGCTCATGCACCTTCAATCCCTCGGCGATGATGTCGCCGACCGACATTCGCGGACTGAGCGAGCCATAGGGATCCTGGAAGACGACCTGCAACTGGTTGCGCAGCGGTCGCATCTCCGTGAAGGAATAGGCCTCGATATCACGACCGACGAAGCTGATACGACCCTTCGAGGAAATCAGCCGCGCCAGTGCGAGGCCGAGCGTCGTCTTGCCGGAACCGGACTCGCCGACGACGCCAAGCGTCTGGCCGGCGCGCAAGGTCAGGTCGATGCCATCCACCGCCTTGACGTGATCGACGACCTTGCGCATCAGTCCTGACTTGATCGGAAACCAGACCCGGATATCCGACCCCTGCATGACCACCGGCTTGCTGGCATCCGCCAAGGGCGGCTCGCCGCGTGGCTCGGCTGCCAGAAGATGGCGCGTATAGTCATGCTGCGGGCGGCTGAAGACATCTTCGACACTCCCGGTTTCGACGATCTGCCCATTGGTCATGACACAGACCCGGTCGGCAAACTTTCGGACAATGCCGAGGTCATGGGTGATGAACAGCATCGACATGCCGTGCTGCCCCTTGAGATCGCGCAGCAGCTTTAGGATCTGCGCCTGGACGGTGACGTCGAGCGCCGTCGTCGGCTCGTCGGCGATCAGCAGTTCCGGCCGATTGGCGAGCGCCATGGCGATCATCACGCGCTGGCGCTGACCACCGGATAACTCATGAGGGTAGGCTTTCAGCCGCTTTTCGGCATCGCGAATGCCGACCTGATCGAGCAATTCGAGAATGCGGACGCGGGCCGCCTGCCCCGTCAGGCCCTGGTGAAGTGCCAGAACCTCGCCGATCTGCTTCTCGATCGAATGCAGCGGATTGAGCGACGTCATCGGCTCCTGGAAGATCATGGTGATGTCGTTGCCACGCACAGCGCGCAGCTGGTTATCCGTGGCTTTCAAAAGGTCCATGCCCTTGAACAGGATCTCTCCGGAGGGGTGGCTTGCCGACGGGTAGGGCAGCAAGCGCAATATCGAATTGGCCGAGACCGACTTGCCGGAGCCCGATTCCCCGACCAGCGCCAGCACCTCGCCCTTCCGGATATCAAAGGATATGCCATCGACAGCCGTCGTGGTTCGTCCACCCTGATGGAAAGCGACGGAGAGATTGCGGACGGACAGGAGCGGTTCGGTCATGAGGCCAGGCTTTGCAGGAGGGATGTCAAGGTGGGTTCGTCCGGGCGGAGAATGTCGAGCAGCGGTGCAGCTTGGCCCAGTACGTTTTCGCTGCCAGGAAGTGCGTACTGACCCTGGATACCATGATCATTGGTGAGGATATGCGAACAGTTTGCTTCCATGGCCGTCGCAACATGGATCGCGTCCGGCAGCTTCAGATAAGTGCTATGGGCGCGAAGAAAAGCCGCGGAGGTAAGAACGGTCCTTCGAACGGGGATCACCTCCATCCAAGCACTTGGTCTGATGAGTGCTTCATAGCGCAAGACTGCTTGAGGGTCGTTGTCTCTCATGGGCCGAACAAGAAGTTCGGACAATGTGAGCTCGCTGGTAGCAAAGCGCGCACCCGGCCGGCTGTCGATATTGCCAAAAATCTCTGACAGCTTTTCACTGATTTCATCTTCAGCTTCGAAAGCTATGACGAAAATATTGGTATCCAGATAGATCGTCCCGAACGCCATCAATCATCCCACTCGTCGCGCAATGCGCGGATACGTGCGACGGCCTCCTCGGTCGTCACGGATGGCCTACCGAGCGCTTTATAACTTCTGATGGCTTCGGCAACGTCTTTGCCGGTCATCGGCTTTGTTTCGACGTGCAGAGCGGGAACGCGATCTTCAACCTCTATGACCACGCGGACAGTCCCTACCGGATTGAAGCCCTCTCGCAGATCTTCCGGCAGTTTCGATACAGGATAATGGTCACGCACGAGCTTGTTCATGGTTCAACCTTTCCATGCAGTGGACACAAGATCCTAACCCGATCGGAGCGTGATGACGAGCCCAAAGCCTTCACCTGAACGTCTTCCTCGGATCGAAGGCATCGCGCACGGCTTCGCCGACGAAGATCAGCAATGACAGCATGATCGACATCGTGAAGAAAGCCGTCAGGCCGAGCCACGGGGCCTGGAGGTTGGATTTGCCCTGCGCGATCATTTCGCCGAGCGACGGCGAACCGGGCGGCATGCCGAAGCCGAGGAAATCGAGTGACGTGAGCGTCGTGATCGAGCCGGAGAGAATAAAGGGCAGGAAGGTCAGCGTCGCCACCATCGCGTTCGGTAACAGGTGGCGGACCATGATCGTGCGGTTGTTGACGCCGAGCGCGCGGGCGGCCCGGACATATTCGAAATTGCGGGCGCGCAGGAATTCAGCCCTGACGATGCCGACGAAGCCGACCCAGGAAAACAGCAGCATGATGCCAAGCAGCACGAAGAAGCCGGGCGGCAGGATGGCGGCAATGATCAGCAGGATGTAGAGCACCGGCATCGACGACCAGATCTCGATGAAACGCTGCAGCAGCAGATCGGTCCAGCCGCCGAAATAGCCCTGGACGGCGCCGGCCGTGACCCCAACAATTGCCGAGCAGATGGTCAATGCGAGGCCGAACAGCACGGAAACACGGAAGCCGTAGATCATCCGCGCCATGACGTCGCGGGCCTGGTCGTCGGTGCCGAGCCAGTTCATGTTGCCAAGCCGGCAATCGGGATCGGCAGCCTTCTGCGGATAGGCGGCGCAGCGCTCATCTTTGCTCATCAGCCAAAAAGGCGGCGTCGGCGCCGAGCGCGGTATATTGGAATTGACCGTCTGATAGGAATAGCGAATGGGCGGCCAGAGCATCCAGCCGTGTGCCTCGATTTCGTCTGTGATGAAGGAGGAGCGATAGTCGGTCTGGGCCAGGAACCCGCCGAACTTGTCCTCCGGATAGTTGACGAAGATCGGAAACAGAATCTCGCCTTTGTAGGAAGCGACGATCGGGCGATCGTTCGCAAGGAATTCAGCGCCCATGCTCAGAACGAACAACAGCAGGAACAGCCAGAACGACCAGTAGCCGCGCCGGTTTGCCTTGAAATTTTCCCATCGGCGCAGGTTCGGCGGCGACAATAGGCCCTTGCGCGGCGGCCTGACGGGAGTGGCTGCGGCAGTGGAGATCGGTGTATCCATCTCAGATATCCCTCCGATCGAAATCGATGCGAGGATCGATCCAGGTGTAGAGAAGATCGGAAATAAGTCCGACGAATAGGCCCATCAGTGAAAAGATATAGAGCGTCGCAAAGACGATCGGATAGTCGCGATTGACGACGGAAAGGTAGCCGAGACGGCCCAAGCCATCGAGCGAGAATATGTTTTCGATGAGCAGCGAGCCGGTGAAAAAGGCGGAGATAAAGGCACCGGGAAAACCGGCAATGACGATCAGCATGGCGTTGCGGAACACATGGCCATAGAGCACGCGATGTTCTGTGAGACCCTTTGCGCGCGCCGTCGTCACATATTGCTTCTTGATTTCCTCGATGAAGGAATTCTTGGTGAGCAGCGTCGTCGTGGCAAAGGCAGCGAGCGACAGGGAAACCAATGGCAGCAGCAGGTGCCAGAAATAGTCGAGCGGCTTCTGCCACCAGGGAAGATCGGCGAAATTGTCGGAGACGAGGCCGCGCAGGGGAAACCAGTCGAAGAACGAACCACCGGCAAAAACGACGATCAAGAGGATGCCGAACAGGAAGCTCGGGACTGCGTAGCCGACGATGATGATGCCAGAGGTCCAGACGTCGAAACTGGAGCCGTCTTTCACCGCCTTGCGGATGCCGAGCGGGATAGAGATCGTGTAGGAAAACAACATGATCCAGAGGCCCAGAGAAATCGACACCGGCATCTTGTCGATGATGAGGTCGATCACCGATGTGTTGCGGAAGAAACTTTCGCCGAAATCGAAGCGGATGTAGTTCCACATCATGTCGAGGAAGCGGGTAAGCGGTGGCTTGTCGAAACCGAACTGTTTCTCCAATTTGGCGATCAGTTCCGGATCGAGCCCCTGCGCGCCGCGATAGCGGGAATTGCCGTCATCGAAGGATTGCTGAGCCATCTGGTCGCCACCGCCGGAGAGGCGGTCGGAGGCGCTGTCGCTCTGTCCGGTGAGTTGAGCCACGACCTGCTCGACGGGTCCGCCGGGGGCAAATTGCACGACGGTAAAGGAGATCGCCATGATGCCGATGACGGTCGGAATCATCAGCAGAAGCCGGCGCAGGATATAGGCGCCCATCAGGCCACAACCCCGGTTCTGCCGGCGTTTTTCTGACTGTCCTGCGCTGCTATCTCGATCAAGGCATCGTCCCTTCGCGACCGGCGCTCCGCCGGTCGAAACCCGTCATCGCCAAGCATAAATCCTGCTGATTCGGTCAGGGCCATTTGGACCCCAGCCGCTCCGCCAATGCAAGAGCCGCTCATTTTGCGGCCGACTTCGACCACCAGACGTCCGGAAAGCCGACCGAATATTCCGGCAGGCTGGCGGGCCGGTCGAACTTGTCCCAATAGGCTATGTGAACGCTGGACGCGTAGTAGAGCGGGATCACGTAATGGCCCGCCAGCAGCGTCCGGTCGAGCGCTCTGGTGGCGACGTTCTTTTCTTCCCGGTCCTTGGCAAGGACGACTTGCTTGATCAGCGTATCGATCGCGGGATCGGCTATTCCCGCAAAGTTCTGCGAACCCTGTCGATCGGCCGAGGCGGATCCCCAGAAATTCCCCTGCTCGTTGCCCGGGTTGAGGGTCTGGCCCCAGACATTCCAGATCATGTCGTAGTCGAAGCTTCGGACGCGGTTACTGTATTGCGACGGGTCGACAGTGCGGACGCGGACATCGATGCCGATCTTTTTCAGGTTCTGCGCGTAAGGCAGTACAGCCTTTTCCAGCATCGGACTACTCAGGAGGATTTCGAATGCAAAGGGCCGGCCGGTCTTGGCGTCGACCATCTGGTTGCCCTTCAGGACGTATCCGCCCTGCTTGAAGAGTTCGATGGCATGGCGAAGGTTATCGCGAAACTTCTGTGGGTCGCCGTTCACCGGATTTGTATAGGGTGTGGTGAAGACCGTGGGCGACAGCCTGTCCCTGACGCCATCCAGGATTTGCAGCTCCCGGCCCTCCGGCAACCCCGAAGATGCCAGTTCCGTGCCGAAGAAATAGCTGTTTATCCGCTTGTATTGGTTGAAGAATACGGTGCGGTTCAGTTCTTCGAAGTCATAGGCGTAATTCAGCGCCTCGCGGACATAGGGGCTCTTGAACTGCTCGCGCCTCATGTTCGGCACCAATGCCTGCATGATACCGACGGCGCGCAGTGGGTTCGGGAGATCCTCCCGCTTGACGCGGCCATCCTTGGCGGCTGGAAAATTGTAGCCGGTCGCCCAGCGGCTGGCTTGGTTGTCCTGCCAGTAATCGACGTTGCCGGCGCGGAAACCCTCAAACTCGACATCTCGGTCGCCGTAATAGGTGTAGGTGATGGTCCGGAAGTTGTCCTGGCCGACGTTGACTGGGAGATTCTTGCCCCAATAATCGTCACGCAGTTCGTAGCGGATCGTCGAGCCCGGCGAAAAGGCCGCTATTTTGTAGGGTCCAGACCCCATGACCGGTTCGAGGGTCGTGCGCGAGATATCGCGCGGTTTTCCGTCGGCGCCGTTCGCCTGCCACCAAAGCTTCGGGACGATCGCAAAATCTCCAAGAATCTGCGGCAGTTCGCGATTGTTCTTTTCATCGAACGAAAACGTCACGTCGCGATCGCCGGTTTTTTCAGCCTTCGTGACATGGGCGTAGTAGCTCATGTTTAGTGGGTCCAACTCTTTGGCCTTGTCGAAGCTAAAAATCACGTCATCCGGTGTTACCGGTGTCCCGTCGGCCCATTTAGCCTCGGCCCGCAGCCTGAAGGTCGCGCTAGACATATCGTCCGGATAGGAGACGCCTTCTGCCAGCAAGCCGTACGCCGAGCCAGTTTCGTCGCTCGAATGTTTCAGCAGCGTATCGAAGACCAGCGAGAGCCCTGCGGCCGTCTCGCCTTTCTTCAACAGCGGGTTGAACGTGTCGAAGGTGCCGTCTGCCGACAGCTTCAGATCGCCGCCTTTGGGCGCATCGGGATTGACGTAGTCGAAATGCTTGAAGCCCGGGGCGTATTTCAGGTCGCCGAGAATGGCGGTGCCGATCCGGAACTGGGCGTCTTCGGCGCGGGAGACAACCGGCAAGGCCAGCAGGGAAATCAATAGAAAAACCGAACCCGTCTTCGACAACGACAATGCCATTCACATACCCCAAGATTCGCGATGACCGCAGGATAGGCGAAATACAGGCGAAATATAGGTGCTGAGAGATTTCGTCGTGGTCGTACCATCCGCAAGTCCCGTTGGTGGTTGCTGTACGAACCTTTCGATATGGGAATGCCTCTGCGCAAAGATCGATTCACCAAGCGGGCTTTTCGCGCTAGGCTCAATCGCAAATCACATCGGCATCGGCCGACCCAACCCAAGGAACTGCATGACTTTTCGCCCGGCCCGGACACTTCGTACCTTCTGCAGCGCCGTCATGGTCGCAACGATCGCCATTGCCGCTACACTCGGCGGCGCTGCCGCAGAGCCAGCAGTTCCGACGCCCGGCAGTGCCAAGGCTCTCTTCGGCGCCGTCGCGCTGCCGACACTGGGCCCGCCGCAGTCGATTGGGTTTTATGCGAAGGGCTGCCTGGCCGGGGCAGTCGCCCTGCCGACGGATGGTCCGACCTGGCAGGTAATGCGGCCTTCGCGCAACAGACGCTGGGGGAGGCCCGAGACCATCTCCGTGATCGAACGGCTGTCCCAGGACGCAGCAAGGCTCGACGGATGGCCCGGGCTTCTGGTGGGCGATATCTCGCAGCCTCGCGGCGGACCGATGTTCAGCGGCCACGCCTCGCACCAGATCGGCCTTGACGCCGATATCTGGCTGATGCCGATGCCGAAGCGGACATTGACAGCAGCCGAGCGCGAAACCATGCCGTTCACCAGCATGCTGGCCAAGGACAAGTTCCTGACGGTCGATCCCGGCCTTTGGACGCAGGCCCGTGTACGACTATTGATGCGCGCCGCAAGCTACCCCGAGGTCGAGCGGATCTTCGTCAATCCGGCGATCAAGAAGAAGATGTGCGAGACCTGGACCGGCGACCGAACCGCACTCGGCAAGCTGCGGCCGGAATACGGCCACGATGCGCATTTTCATATACGATTGCGCTGCCCCGCCGGGGATATCGGCTGCACGGCGCAGGCACCGGTGAAGGCGGGGGACGGTTGCGACAAGAGCCTTGCCTGGTGGTTCACGCCGGCACCGTGGGCGAAGCCTGTCCCGAAGCCCAATGCAGTGCCGGTGAAGCCGCGCGAAATCATGGTGGCAGACCTGCCGGCCGCCTGCAAAGCGACGTTGGCGGCGCCGCCGGTGTCTTCCGCACGGACCACCGCCCCCGGCAGTGCAGCGCCCAGTGGGGCCGAGCCGGACGCCTTGCCGGCTGCACAATGACTACCGGGAAAATCTGCGGGCAACGTCTTTCGCCAAGACTTTCAATGAGCACTGGCATGGTATAGGAAAGCTGCAAATCGATTTAAGGCGTGGCGGGAGGCATGTCATGGCAGAAGTTAAACGCATCGCGCTGATTGCGCATGACGAGAAAAAAACGGCCATGGCAGACTTCGCCCGGCGGTTCGAATCGATGCTGGCAAAATGGCAGATCTTTGCCACCGGCACGACCGGAGCGCGCGTGCTGGCGGCCTGTCCTGACCTCGATGTCATCCGCCTGAAAAGCGGTCCGCTCGGCGGCGACCAGCAGATCGGCGCCATGATCGCAACGGCTGAGGTGGACGCGCTGATTTTCTTCGTCGACCCGTTGACGCCGATGCCGCATGATGTCGATGTGAAAGCGCTGATGCGCCTTGCCATCGTCTACGACATTCCGATGGCACTCAACGAAGCCACCGCCGAACGACTGATAGCCACCCTTTGACCAATCCGCCTGCCGGCGGCTGACCACGGATAGGGCCCATGCCTAAGCTCAACCATAGTGATGTTCCCCTGCCCTTTCCCGTTCTGATGGGCGATATCGGCGGCACCAATGCTCGTTTCTCCATTCAGGTGGATGCTTACAGCGAGGCGAAGCCGTTTCCGATCATGCATGCCGCCGATTACGCAACGATCGACGATGCCATCCGTGAGGGTGTTTTATCGAAGAGCACCGTCGTTCCACGCTCGGCGATCCTTGCCGTTGCCGGCCCGATCAATGGCGACGAAATTCCGCTCACGAATTCCGACTGGATCGTTCGCCCTCGGACAATGATCACCGATCTCGGCATGGAAGACGTGCTGATCATCAACGACTTCGAAGCCCAGGCGCTGGCCATCTCCAACCTCGCAGACGACGGCCGCGAGCCTATCGGCGCCGCCCGCGACGGGTTGATTGCGTCACGCGCCGTGCTTGGACCGGGCACCGGCCTCGGTGTCGCGGGCCTTATCCACGCCAAGAACTCCTGGATCCCAGCGCCTGGCGAAGGCGGCCATATCGATATCGGGCCCCGCAGCAAGCGCGACCTGCAGATCTGGCCGCATCTCGAGGCCATCGAAGGCCGCATTTCGGCAGAGCAGATCATCTGCGGTCGTGGCCTGCAGAACCTCTACAGGGCACTCTGCCATGTCGAGGGCGTCGAGCCGACGCTGAAGGAACCGGCCGATATCACCAACCACGGCCTTGCCGGCAGCGATCGGCTGGCTGTGGAGACGCTGACGTTGTTCGTCACCTACCTCGGCAGGCTGGCTGGCGACATCGCGCTGCTGTTCATGGCACGCGGTGGCGTCTATCTGTCGGGCGGCATTTCCCAGAAGATCATTCCGGCGCTGAAGAAGCCGGAATTCCGTGCAGCCTTCGAGGACAAGGCGCCGCACAGCGCCATGCTTCGCTCCATACCGACCTATGTCGTAACCCATCCGCTGGCCGCCCTCGAGGGCCTTTCCTCCTATGCCCGCATGCCCCAGAAGTTCGGCCTCTCGACGGAAGGGCGTCGCTGGCGCCGCTGAGTGCGCTAGCCAAACCCAGCCGAACGCTTTATAGAACCGCCCGAAGTGCGGGCATCAGCCGCTCGCTCGGTTCAGACAGGAAGTCGATTTTTGAAATCGCCCGAGACCAAAAAAGTTGTTGTTAACAGCGAGACTGTGACCGGCGTTCTCAAGCGGGTGATCGCAGAAAACGGTCGGGATCATATCAAGGGCTACACGATCGCGATCATCTGCCTGATCCTGGTCGCTGTATCCACGGGCTTTATCGCCTTCATCATGAAGATCATCATCGACCAGGCATTTGTCGATCGCAACGCCGATATCGTCTGGCTTGTCTGCGTCGGCATTTTTGCAGCGTTCCTGGTGCGCGGTTTCGCCGGCTATTTCCAGTCGGTCATTCTGAGCAAGATCGGCAATAACATCATTGCCCGATACCAGCGTCGGATCTACGCGCACCTGATGACGCTCTCGGTCGGCTATTTCAGCGAGGCGAGGTCTGCCAAGGTTGCGGCGCAGGTCAGCCAGAACGTGTCCGGCATCCGCGACGTCATGAACCTGACGATCACGTCGACAGCGCGCGACCTGCTGACATTCGTCGCCCTGCTCGCCAATATGGTCTACCAGGACCCGATCCTCAGTCTTGCCGTGTTTGTCATGGCACCGCCGCTTCTCTACGCTCTTCGTTACGTGTCAAAGCGGTTGCGGTCGGCAACGCGAGAGGCTGTGAATCTCAACAGCCACGTGCTCGGCGCCATGCAGGAGACGATCCAGGGGATTGCCATCGTCAAGGCATTCACCATGGAGGAGCAACTGGAACGCAAGATCCAGAAGCTCATCACTACGGCCGAACATCGTCAGAACCGCATTGCCCGGCTTTCGGAGCGCAACGGACCACTGACGGAGACCTTTGCCGGTGTGGCAGTCGGCAGCATCTTCGCCTATGCGGCCTATCGAGCGATCTACTATAACGTCCCTCCAGGCGCATTTTTCTCCTTCGTTGTATCCTTGCTCATGGCCTATGATCCGGCGCGCCGGTTGGCCAAGCTGCAGGTGCAGATGGAGCGTGCCGTAGTCAATGCGAGCATGATCTACGAACTGCTCGACATGGAGACCCGCCAGCGGGACCTGCCCGACGCCAAGCAACTGACGATCACCGAGGCGCGGATCGAGTTTCGCGATGTGACGTTCGGTTATGCGAATGGCAAGCCTGTTCTCGACAAGGTTAACTTCGTGGCCGAGGGTGGCAAGACGACGGCGCTGGTCGGTCCTTCCGGGGCTGGCAAATCGACGGTCATCAATCTCATTCCGCGCTTCTACGACCCCGCTGCCGGGCAAATCTTCATCGATGGGCAGGATATCAGCCACATCACCAAGCAGTCGCTGCGCCAGCACCTCGCCTACGTCTCCCAACAGCCCTACCTTTTCGAGGGTACAATCCGCGACAACATCCGTTACGGCCGGCCGGAATCGACCGATGCCGAGGTCGAACAGGCGGCACGGCTTGCCTACGCGCACGATTTCATCATGGCGCAGCCTCAGGGCTACGATACGCCGGTCGGTGAAAACGGCGTGACATTGTCCGGCGGCCAGCGCCAGCGCGTCTCGATTGCCCGCGCGCTCGTGCGCAATGCTCCGATCCTCCTGCTCGACGAGGCTACCTCCGCACTCGATACCGAGTCCGAGGCGGCTGTCCAAAGGGCGCTGGATGAAGCGATGAGCGGGCGCACCGTGGTGGTGATCGCTCACCGGCTTTCGACTGTCGTGCGGGCCGCAAAAATCGTGGTCATGCAGCAGGGCCGCGTCGTCGAGGAAGGTAATCACGAGACACTGGCAAAATCGCCGGAGGGCCTTTACGCTCGCCTCAACAATCTCCAGGCGCCTGTGAAAGCACCGGTGCGGACACGGACCCGCAAGACGCAGAGCAAATCGATCCTATGAGCGAACAGGCCATGAAACTGGTTGTGGTGGGGGCGTCAGGCCGAATGGGCCAGGCGCTGATCCGCATCATCCATGCCACCGAAGGTGCAACGCTGCACGCGGCCGTCGGGCGCGAGGGGTCTCCATTTCTCGGCAAGGACGCCGGCGAGATCGCCGGGCTCGGTCCGGTCGGCGTGTTGCTGACCGACGATCCGCTAACCGCCTTCCTGCACGCCGACGGCGTCATCGACTTTACACGGCCGGAAACGACGATCGTCTACGCTGGTCTCGCCGCGCAGGCGCGCGTCGTCCATGTTATCGGCACCACCGGTTGTTCTCTGGACGACGAGGCAAAGATTTCAGCTGCTGCGCGTCACGCCCGGATCGTCAAGTCCGGCAATATGAGCCTCGGCGTCAATCTTCTCAGTGTTCTCGTCGAACAGGCGGCGCATGCCTTGCCGGCCGACGAGTGGGACATCGAGGTCCTCGAGATGCACCACAAGCATAAGGTCGACGCTCCCTCAGGCACAGCGATGCTGCTCGGCAAGGCGGCCGCCAACGGGCGCGGGATTGATCTTGCCGACAATTCCGTCCGGGTTCGCGACGGGCACACCGGAGCGCGGGCGAGTGGCAGCATCGGCTTTGCGACGCTGCGCGGCGGCTCGGTCATCGGCGACCACTCCGTCATCCTCGCCGGGGAAGGCGAAATGGTCACCCTGTCGCATTCCGCGGGGGATCGCTCCATCTTTGCGCGCGGCGCCGTCAAGGCGGCGCTGTGGGCGCGCGACCAGAAACCTGATCTCTATTCCATGCTCGACGTGCTCGGGCTTTCTTCACGCTGATACTGTTACGGAGGAATAAAATATGAGCGGTACCCTCGTCCTCGTTCGCCATGGCCAGAGCGACTGGAACCTGAAGAACCTTTTCACCGGCTGGAAAGACCCCGATCTGACGGCGCTCGGCATCGAGGAAGCCACGGCTGGGGGACAGGCGCTGGCCGATTATGGCATCACCTTCGACGTCGCCTTCACCTCGGCCCTCACCCGCGCCCAGCACACACTGAAGCTCATTCTCGACAAGGTCGGCCAGCCCAGCCTGGAAACGATCCGCGACCAGGCCCTGAACGAGCGCGACTACGGCGATCTCTCCGGCCTCAACAAGGACGATGCGCGCGCCAAGTGGGGCGAAGAGCAGGTGCATATCTGGCGCCGTTCCTATGACATCCCGCCACCCGGTGGCGAAAGCCTTCGTGACACCGGCGCACGCGTCTGGCCCTATTATCTCACCGAAATCCTGCCGCGCGTGCTGGCTGGCCAGAAGGTGCTGGTTGCTGCCCACGGCAATTCGCTACGTTCGCTGGTGATGGTGCTCGATCGCCTCAGCAAGGAGCAGATCCTGGCGCTCAACCTCGCGACCGGGGTCCCTATGGTCTACAAGCTGAAGGCCGACTCGACGGTCGCGTCGAAAGAAGTTCTCGGCGATATGTCTGCCGCTCACTAAAGTCAGTTAAAAACCAGGCGTCCCCATCGGGGGATGCCTGAAAACCCGACTCAACGCCGCAGAACCCTAGTTTTCTATGGTGAACTGGACACGATCTGCTGCGAAGCGGGTGATGGAATACTGGACCGGCGCGCCGCCGAGTTCTGTATTGAGGGCTCGCGTTATCATGACGATTGCGCCCGGCGACAATTCGAGATCGGCGACATCGGCTGTTTCTGCATGCATGGCGGTGATTTCGGTGATGGCACGGACGTAGTCCTCCAGGCCCATCTCCGCAAATGATCGCGTAACCGAGCCCGTCCGGCGATAGGCTTCGCCGATATTGGCAAAACGATCCGCAGGAAACCAGCTTGTGGAGCGCGATACGGGCCGCTTGTCCACGGTGCCCAGCGTTTCCAGCCGAACAACGGGGGTCCCCGGCTTAATTTTCAGCCAGCCCGCGATGTCGGCGCCGGCGGTCTCGCAGGCCACGTCGATCAGCACGCCGCGCGCTTCCTTTGCCTGATTTCCAACCCCTTGCGAGAATCGGGTGCGGCGGGATATCGGGAATTTCAGCTTTTCCTTGCGCTCGACCATCGTACCGCGTCCCTGCACGGCGCGCACAACACCCTCCTGCGCCAGCGCCGCAAGCGCGCTTCTCACCGTGTGGCGGTTGACACCAAACTGCAAGGCCAACGCCGTTTCCGCCGGCACCATGCCGGAATCATCGAAATCTCCGTGATTGATCGACGCTCTGATGCGATCGGCAATCTGCCGCCAAAGGGCCACTCCGGTCTGCCGCTGCACCTGTTTCTGAACTGCCATTCTTCCCCATCCCGTCACACGCTTGTCATCCCGCGCCCTTAAAGCTACAAATAGCTTGTATGGTTGTCTATATCAATAGACATTTGGAGACGAGAGATGAATTCGGCGCAAAGACACGAGGCGGCCGCCCGGGAACTCCGCACCCGCAAGCGCGTCACGGACCTGCTGGCCAAGGCGGAAGGCGAAGAGCTGGAAGCCGTCTGGGAAACACTGGCCCAAAAGCCGGTGGCAACTGCAGTGCGCGGGCCCGAAACCGGGCTTGTGATGGTCCGCGGTCGCATCGGCGGCGGCGGCGCCATGTTCAACCTTGGCGAAGTAACCGTCACGCGGGCGACGTTCAGGCTCCCCTCCGGGACCGTCGGTCATGCACAGGCGCTCGGCACCGACATGGAGCGGGCGCGGCTGGCAGCGATCTTCGACGCCTTGTGGCAGGAGCCCGATACGAGGGATTTCGTCGAGCAGGCGATCCTGACGCCTGTTGCGGAGCGAATTGCAGCGGCCGACCACCAAAAGGCGGCGGAAACTGCAGCAACGCGCGTCGATTTCTTCACCATGGTGCGCGGAGAAGATCAATGAGCGTCAATCCCGACACATTCAGCGGCGGCTTTGCCAACCCGGTTTTCGAAAGCCAGAGCGTCTTCAAGGCGATCATGGACGGCATGGCGCGCCCCGGCACGATCCAGACGATCGGCCCGGAGATTGCCCCACCCGCTCCGCTTGGTATTGCTGCGGGCGCAATTGCGCTGACGCTCTGCGATCACGAGACGCCCGTCTGGCTGTCGGCATCCCTCGCACGGTCTGCGCTGCCAGCCTGGCTGGCCTTCAACACGGGCGCTTCGCTCGGAGACAAGCTGGAAGCGCGCTTTGTCTTCCTGGAGGACGGCACGATGCTGTCGTCTTTCAGCCAGTTCGCATCGGGCAGCCAGGAATATCCGGATCGCTCGGCAACCATCGTGCTGGAAGTCAAGGCTCTGGAGGGCGGACGACCGCTCGCTCTTTCCGGGCCAGGCATCAGGGGAATCGCGACGATTGCACCTATCGGTCTTCCCGAGAGCTTCCTGCGGCTCTGGAATGACAACCGCGCCATTTTCCCGCGCGGCGCCGATATCGTCCTGACAGCGGGCAAGCATTTCGTCTGCCTGCCGCGTACGACCAAAATCACTGCAACGGAGATCTGACCGATGTATGTTGCCGTCAAGGGTGGCGAAGCCGCCATCGCCAATGCCCACCGGCTGCTCGCCGACCGCCGTCGAGGTGACCGCACGCTGCCGGCCATCGGCATAGACCAGATCGTCGCGCAGCTTTCGCTCGCCGTCGATCGCGTCATGGCCGAAGCCTCGCTCTACGACCGGACCCTGGCAGCGCTGGCCGTCCGCCAGTCGCGCGGCGACATGATCGAGGCGATCTTCATCCTGCGCGCCTACCGCACGACGCTGCCGCGTTTTGGCTATTCACAGCCGATCGATACCGCCGCGATGAAGATAGAGCGGCGTATTTCGGCGACCTACAAGGATCTGCCGGGCGGCCAGTTGCTCGGGCCTACCTTCGACTACACCCATCGCCTGCTCGATCCCTCGCTGCTGGGAGACGAAGCAGTCGAGCAAGGCGCGCAGCGCCAGGCCGAAGATGACCGCGTCATGCGGGTATCGGAAATCCTTGCGGAAGAAGGCCTGATCGAAGCAGATGGCGACATGCCGGAAGACCACGAGACCGGCGACCTGACGCGCGAGCCCATGGAATTCCCGATGACGCGCGACCTTCGGCTGCAGGCCCTGGCACGCGGCGACGAGGGCTTTCTGCTGGCGCTCGGCTATTCCACCCAGCGTGGATATGGCCGCAACCATCCGTTCACCGGCGAGATCCGCATCGGCGAGGTCGAGGTCGAACTCGACGTGCCGGAACTCGGCTTCGCGGTCTCGCTCGGCACCATCCAGGTCACGGAATGCCAGATGGTCAACCAGTTCAAGGGATCGGCCAAGGCGCCGCCGCAGTTTACGCGCGGGTACGGCCTCGTGTTCGGCCAGAGCGAGCGCAAGGCGATGGCCATGTCGCTGGTCGACCGGGCGCTGAGGGCCGAGGAACTCGGCGAGGACGTGACCGCACCGGCGCAGGACGAGGAATTCGTCATCTCGCATTCCGACAATGTCCAGGCTACCGGCTTCGTCGAGCATCTCAAGCTGCCGCACTATGTCGACTTCCAGGCTGAGCTCGATCTCGTCCGCCGCATGCGCAGCGATTTTGAAAAGGCACGCAAGGCCGGCCAGGAACCCCTTCAGGAGGCTGCCGAATGAGCGCACTTGCAACGTACAACTTTGCCTATCTCGACGAACAGACCAAACGGATGATCCGCCGCGCCATCCTCAAGGCGATTGCGATCCCCGGCTACCAGGTGCCGTTCGCCTCGCGCGAAATGCCGATGCCCTATGGCTGGGGCACCGGCGGCGTGCAGGTGACGGCGTCGATCATCGGCCCTGACGACGTTCTCAAGGTCATCGACCAGGGCGCAGACGACACGACCAATGCCGTGTCGATCCGAGCCTTCTTCCAGAAGGTCGCCAATGTTGCCGTCACTACCCGCACCAGCGAAGCGACGATCATCCAGACCCGCCACCGCATTCCTGAAGAGAAACTCGGACCCAATCAGGTGCTGGTCTACCAGGTGCCGCAGCCGGAGCCATTGCGCTTCCTGGAGCCGCGCGAGACCGAGACGCGCAAGATGCATGCGCTGGAAGAATACGGCCTGATGCACGTCAAGCTCTACGAGGACATCGCCCGAAACGGCCGGATTGCCACGACCTATGCCTATCCGGTCAAGGTTCAGGGCCGCTATGTCATGGACCCGTCGCCGACGCCGAAGTTCGACAACCCGAAAATGCACCAGTCGGAAGCCTTGCAGCTATTCGGCGCCGGTCGCGAGAAGCGGATCTATGCCGTGCCGCCCTATACCGACGTGGTCAGCCTCGACTTCGAGGATCATCCCTTCGAGATCCAGAGCTTCGACAAGCCCTGCGCACTGTGCGGCGCGGAGGACGTTTACCTTGACGAGGTCATCCTCGACGACAAGGGCGGGCGGATGTTCGTCTGCTCCGACACCGACCATTGCGAGGATCGCCGGGCCCATGGGCATGTCGGCGAGATGCTGGCACCCGCCAAGGAGGCCGCGGAATGAGGCACTCTCTTTTCCCTGCACATAGAAGCGACGCTGCGGAGGTAAAGCCATGACCGAGACGCCACTCCTCAGGGTAAAGGACATCTCGAAATTCTATGGGAGCCGCATCGGCTGCCGCAATGTCTCGTTCGACCTCTGGCCGGGCGAAGTGCTTGCCATCGTCGGGGAATCCGGTTCCGGCAAGACGACGTTGCTGAACTGCCTATCGACCCGACTGATGCCGACCACCGGTAGCATCGAGTACCACATGCGCGACGGGCAATACCGCGAGCTCTTCCATATGAACGAGGCCGAGCGGCGCTTCCTGATGCGCACCGACTGGGGTTTTGTGCACCAGAACCCGGCCGATGGACTTCGCATGACGGTTTCAGCCGGGGCTAATGTCGGCGAGCGGCTGATGGCCGTCGGCGATCGCCACTACGGCAATATCCGCGCGACCGCCATTGACTGGCTCGGACGCGTCGAGATCAATGCCGACCGCATCGACGACCAGCCGCGCGCTTTTTCCGGCGGCATGCGCCAGCGCCTGCAGATTGCCCGTAACTTGGTGACCTCGCCCCGCCTGGTCTTCATGGACGAGCCGACCGGTGGTCTGGACGTCTCCGTGCAGGCCCGCCTGCTCGATCTCGTGCGCGGCCTCGTCCAGGATCTCGGCCTCTCTGCAATCGTAGTCACCCACGATCTCGCCGTCGCGCGGCTGCTCTCGCACCGGATGATGGTGATGAAGGACGGCAATGTCATCGAGCACGGCCTGACCGACCGCGTGCTGGACGATCCGCAGGAGCCCTACACGCAACTGCTCGTATCCTCGATCCTGCAAGTCTAGGGAAAGAACGTCATGGCAACCCCTCTCGTCGTCTCCGAAGTTTTCAAAAGCTTCGTCATGCATCTGCGCGACGGCATTCGCCTGCCTGTTGTCGCCGACGTCTCGTTCTCGGTCGCCGCCGGGGAGTGCGTCGTGCTCGGCGGTCCATCGGGCATCGGCAAAAGCTCGCTGCTGAAAATGACCTACGGCAACTACGCCGTCGATGGTGGCCAGATCCTCGTCGTCCACAAGGGCCGCATCGTCGACCTTGCGACCGCGGATCCCCGCACCGTCATCGACGTGCGCCGCCACACGATGGGTTATGTCAGCCAGTTCTTGCGCACCGTACCACGCGTCGCCGCCATCGATGTCGTCGCGGAACCGCTGACGGCGCGTGGCGAAAGCCACATCGTGGCCCGGGAACGGGCCGCAGAACTGCTATCGCGGCTCAACCTGCCCGAGGAACTATGGCAGCTGCCGCCGGCGACATTTTCCGGTGGCGAGCAACAGCGCGTCAACGTTGCCCGCGGCTTCATCACCGATCACGCGATCCTGTTGCTCGATGAGCCGACGGCATCGCTCGACGCGCGCAACCGCGCTGTCGTCGTGGAGTTGATCGCCGCCAAGAAGAAGGCCGGCGTGGCCTTGCTCGGCATCTTCCATGACGATGAGGTTCGGGCTGCTGTCGCCGACCGCATCCTCGATGTCAGTGCGTTCTCGCCACGCATATCCCGCGTTCCGGCCGAGGCCTGAACTTTGCCAATCCAACGAGAAACCTATGGCGCCGCAGACCTGCGGCGTGAAGGTGAAACTGCGCCCGGAGACATTGAGATGACCAGGAAAATTGGCGAGCAGCCCTCTATCGATCCGACGGCGCGCGTCAGCCAGTCGACCCTCGGACGCTATACCGAGGTGTCCGAGCGCTGCCGGCTCGATGAGGTCGATATGGGCGACTATTCCTATATCATGCAGGATGGTGCAGTCTGGTGCACGACCATTGGCAAATTCGTCAATATCGCCGCCGCCGTGCGCATCAACGCGACCAACCATCCGACATGGCGCGCCACCCTTCACCATTTCACCTACCGTGCCAAGGACTACTGGCCGGATGCCGACCTGGAAACCGACTTCTTCGCCTGGCGCCGTGAGAACCGCGTCGTCATCGGCAACGACGTCTGGATCGGCCATGGCGCGACTGTGCTTCCCGGCGTGAAGGTCGGAAACGGTGCCGTGATCGGCGCCGGAGCAGTGGTTTCGAAAGACGTCGCGCCCTACACAATCGTCGGTGGGGTGCCCGCCAAACTGATCCGCGAGCGATTTTCAAAGGCTGTCGGCGAGCGGATGGATGCCTTGGCCTGGTGGGATTGGGACCACAACCGGCTGCGCACTGCGCTGGAGGATTTCCGTGCCCTTTCAGGCGAGGATTTTCTTAGCCGCTACGGTGGCTGAAGGACGCCTCCGACGGGATTTGTGACAGCAGTTACACAAATCTGACATCGGAGGTTCATCAACCTTCGGTAAGCATTTCAACCGATAGGCGCGTTCAGACGCGCCTTTTTTGAAAGCTTCACACATGACGTGTGTCGTCGCGAAAAGAGAGACCAGATGTTCGAACTCAGGGATGTAACCCGCACTTTCGGAAACAAGATCGCTGTCGATTCCGTGACGCTGGACATCCCGCAGGGCCAAATGGTCGGCATCATCGGTCGATCGGGCGCCGGCAAGTCGACGCTGCTGCGCATGATAAACCATCTCGCACTTCCCTCGTCGGGCTCCATCCATTTCGCCGGCGCCGAGGTTTCGGCATTTCGCGGCAAGGCCCTGCGCAACTGGCAGCGCGACTGCGCGATGATCTTCCAGCAGTTCAATCTCGTGCCCCGCCTCGATGTACTCACCAACGTCATGCTCGGGCGGCTCAACCACCGGCCGACGGCACTCAGCCTGCTCAATATCTTCACCCGCGAAGAGCGCATCGATGCCATCATGGCGCTAGAGCGTCTCGGTATCGAGCAGACGGCAATGCAGATGGCAGGCACCCTTTCCGGCGGCCAGCAGCAGCGTGTGGCAATTGCCCGGGCACTGATGCAGAAGCCCAAGATGCTGCTTGCCGACGAGCCGATCGCTTCCCTCGATCCTCTGAATGCGAAGATCGTCATGGATGCGCTGCGCGACATCAACGAGCGCGACGGTATTACGGTCATCACCAACCTGCATACGCTGGATACAGCCCGCAATTATTGTGAGCGCATCATCGGCATGGCGTCCGGCCGCGTCGTCTTCGACGGTCCGCCTTCAGCGCTGACCGCCGACGCGGTCAATGCCATCTACGGCACCGATCGGGATGGCGCGGGCATCGACGAGACGATGACGTCGACGAGCATCAATACTGCCAGCTTGCCTGCTGCAAGCGTGGCTCAGCAATCTGCCGGCGCCTCGCCGCTGGCACTGGCCGGTCTCTGAGGGAGAGACCGGGATCGAAGGCCCACGTCACGGGTGCATCCATTCAGACCGAACATCCGGGGACACCGGTTAATCAGGAGACGAAACCCATGTTGAAGAAGACACTTCTTGCAGCCACGGCGATCCTTTCGCTCGTCGGCCAGGCAGCATCCGCAGCCGACCTCAAGGAATTCCGCGTCGGCATTCTCGGCGGCGAGAACGAAGCCGACCGTCTACGCAACTACGCCTGCCTTGCCGACCATCTCAAGGAAACCTTCGGTTTTGAAAAGGTCTCGCTGTTCCCGGCTGCCGATTATGACGGCGTTATCCAAGGCCTGCTGGGCGGCACGCTCGATTTCGCAGAACTCGGCGCCTCCGGTTATGCCGCGACCTTCATCAAGGATCCGAAGGCCGTCACCCCTATCCTGACGACTCAGCAGGCCGACGGCGCGACCGGCTACTACTCCATCGGTCTGGCCCTGAAGTCCTCCGGCATCAAGACCATCATGGACGCCAAGGGCAAGAAGCTCGGCTACGCCGACCCGGACTCCACCTCCGGCTACCTCGTTCCGCTGACACAGATCCCGAAGACCACGGGCGTTCCGAACGACAAGTTCTTCGGTTCGACGCAGTTCAACGGCGGCCACGAGAACAACCTGCTCGCAGCCTATGACGGTAAGGTCGATGTTGCAGTCGACGATTCCTCCGGCATTGGCAACTTCAAGGACGGCTACACCTCCGGCACCTTCCGCAAGGAAGTCAACAAGGGCGCTGTCGACCCGAACAAGCTGGTTGAAGTCTGGCGTTCGCCGCTGATCCCGAACGGCCCGCTGGTCGTTTCCAACAAGCTCGGCACTGAATGGCAGACCAAGCTGGCCGACTTCTTCACCCAGCTCCCGACCAAGGACAAGAAGTGCTTCGACGCCATCGAAGGCGGCGACTTCAAGGGCTACGTTCCTGTCAAGGCCGACTTCTACAACGCAATCGTTGAAGTCCGCAAAGCAGCTATCGGCGGCTGATCCGAGATCACTGAAGGCGGCCGGTCCCACCGGCCGCCTTTTTGACGTGCCTGAACTCCGTCCGACGAGCAGCGTTTCATGACCCTAGCCGACACCCATTCGCAGATGCCAACGGCGCAGCAGATCGGCGACAGCTGGGCGAGGCAGGTCGCGCGCCGGCGGGTCTACACGATTTTCGGACTTCTGGTGCTGCTGGCGGCCTTCGTCTCGTCGATGCAATTTGCCAATGACAGCAATGCCGGACACTTCTTCGAGCGCCTGCCGCATCTCTTCGACTTCGTCAGCTGGCTGGTTCCGAAAGACTGGAACGACGTCTGGCGCGCCCTCTTCGACATAGCCAGCCCCAACGATCCGGGAACGGGCGGCGAGGAGTTCAATTTCCCGCGCGGTCGCGTCTATGTCTTCGGCGATTTCTATATCCCCGAATACTTCGAACTGATGCTCATCACCATCAACGTGGCGCTGGTGTCGACGATCATCGGCTTCATCTTTGCCCTGCCACTGTCGTTCATCGCATCACGCAACCTGACGCCGTCGAAGCCTTTGCGGATCGTCGTCAAGCGCGTCATGGAGGTGCTCAGGGCCTTTCCGGAAATTGTCATTGCCGGGCTGTTTGCCGCAATCATCTCGATAGGGCCGGTCTCGGCCATCATCGCCGTCGGCCTTCACTCGATTGGCGCGCTGGGCAAGCTGTTCTATGAGACAATCGAAAACGCCGACATGCGGGCCGATGAAGGCATCCGCTCGGTCGGTGCCAGCTGGAGCGAGCGGGTACGGTTTGCGACCCTGCCGCAGGTCCTGCCTAACTTCATGTCCTATACCCTGCTGCGGGTGGAGATTAACGTCCGGGCCTCGACGATCATCGGCGCCGTCGGCGGCGGCGGCATCGGCGAGGAGCTGAAGCTCTCCATCTCGCGCGGCTTCGGCGCCAAGACGATGGCGCTGATCCTGCTGCTCTTCGTCACCATTCTCGCCGTCGACCAGTTCTCCGCCTGGCTGCGCAAGCGGCTTGTTGGCGAACACGCCTTCCTGCTGCATCACTGAGGCTCCCATGACGCTGACCGACGCAAGCCATGCGGCATCCATAGAAGAGCGCTTTCCGCAAGCCTTCAACCCGCCCTTCCGCAAGCGCTTCGGCGGCCTCCTGGTGGTGATCGGGCTGCTGCTCTACGCCCTCTATTCCGTCTGGTTCTTCCAGCTGCCGAAGATCCTCGGCGACGCTCACTGGGACCGGGTCGGCATCTTTCTCAGCCAGTGGGTCAGCTACGACGTGCAGCCGGAGTTTCGGCTCTCCGGAGATCAGGTGGCGCCGCATTATCCGCGCTTTTCGCCGCTCGGCGACGATCCGCATCCGGATTGGGTAAAGGCCAACGCCGACGGCAGCACGACGGTAGAGGTTGCCGGCAAGGCCAAGATGATCGAGATTACCAAGACGGAGGTGACAGTCGTTGCCAACGGCGAACGGGTCGCAGTATCGCTTGTAAGCGGCCAGCCGAAGGTTATTGGCCCTGTGCCTGCCTGGATGACCGTCTATGACGACAACGTGCTTGCCGACCTCGGCTTTGCCGGTGACGTCAGCATCGACAACGACCGGGTCAAGATCCGGAAGCGCTTTCTAGGCTGGCCGAACTTCATCTTCGACACGAGCTCGAAGTTTTTCGAGAAATCACCTTCCGAAGTCGCAACCCTGTTGTTCAGCGGTCCGCCGCTGGTCAAAGGCCAGTCCAACTGGTCGCTGGCATTCGACGATTTCTGGAACAACAACCAGTGGCAGCACGGCGATGTGCTGACGAAGCTGCTGCAGACGATCGTCATGGCATTCCTGGGCACGCTGCTCGGCGCCATCGTTTCCTTTCCGCTGGCTTTTCTGGCGGCGCGCAACATCACATCGAGCCGCATCGTCAACCACATATTCAAGCGTTTCTTCGACTTCCTGCGGTCTATGGACATGCTGATCTGGGCGCTGTTTTTCACGCGGGCCTTCGGACCGGGGCCGCTGGCAGGCAGCGCGGCGATCTTCTTTACCGAGACCGGTACGCTCGGCAAGATCTACGCCGAAGCGCTGGAGAACATCGACGACAAGCCACGCGAAGGCATCCAGTCGACCGGCGCATCTGAAATGCTGGTGCAGCGCTACGGCGTGATGCCGCAGATCGTGCCGATCATCGTCAGCCAGACGCTCTACCAGTGGGAATCGAATGTACGCGGTGCGACGATCATCGGGGCGGTCGGTGCCGGCGGTATCGGCCTCAAGCTCTGGGAGGCGATGCGCACCAACAAGAACTGGGAAAACGTCGCTTACATGGTGCTTCTGACGCTTGCCGTAGTCATGATCTTCGATGCCGCCTCCAACGCCTTGCGGAGCCGGCTCATGGGAACCCGGAACGAGCGATAAAGACGGCATACCGCGCGTTTGATCATCATTCTGTCACGGAAATCTTTTAGCGCAGAACCATCTTGCCGTCGGTCGAGAAATCACGTCACTGTGCGCTCCCCGCATGACCCAAGGATGGCCACTTGCGCTACGCCCTCTACTTCACGCCGCCGCATGACGATCCGCTGACGACGGCTGCCAGCCGCTGGCTTGGCCGCGATGCGTTTACCGGCGAGACGTTTCCTGCAGCAGATGCCGGTGATATCCACGCGGACGAGCGACTGGCGATAACGGAAGATCCGCGCCGCTACGGTTTTCATGCCACGCTGAAGGCGCCTTTCGAGCTTGCCAGCTCTGTCACCGAGCGCGATCTTCTGGAAGTGGCTGCCGAATTTGCTGCGAAAACGCCGGCGTTCACTCTGCCGGAGCTTGTTCTCGGCCAGCTTGGGCGTTTCTTTGCGCTGGTGCCGGGCGATCTGTATCCGACGCTGCAGGATTTCTCCGCCGACGTCGTGCGCTCGTTCGAGCCCTTCCGCGCCGCGTTGTCGGAGGCAGATATTGCCCGCCGCACGCCTGAACAGCTCGATGACGCCCACCGCGCCAATCTGCTTCGCTGGGGCTATCCCTATGTCATGGAGCAGTTTCGTTTCCACATGACCCTGACCGGCCAGGTGTCGCCCGAGCGCCAGGATGCGTTCAGAACCGTGCTTCAGAATAAATTTGCCGATTATGTCGGCCGCCCCCTTCCTATCTCCGGCCTCGCCATCTTCGTCGAAGAGACGCGCGGCGCACCATTTACCGTCCGCGCCTGGTTACCCCTCGCCCACGCTGCAAGCTGAAAGACCGTCTGACATGTCCCAGGAAACCATCCTCTCCAATGCCCGCATCATTCTCGAAGACCAGATCGTGTCGGGCACAGTGATCATCCGCGACGGCAAGATCGCCGAGATCTCCGAGGGAGCGTCCGCTGTCGGAGAGGATTTCGAGGGCGATTATCTGATGCCAGGCCTTGTGGAACTGCATACCGACCATCTGGAGTCCCATTACTCGCCGCGGCCCGGCGTGCGCTGGAACAAGACGGCGGCCATACAGGCGCACGATGCGCAGATCGTCACCTCGGGCATAACCACCGTGTTCGACTGCCTGCGCATGGGCTCCGACGAGGATGACGGCTTCGACCACGGCGAGATGCGCGACATGGCCGATGCCATCGAGGCGGCACAGAACGACGGCCGGCTGCGCGCCGACCATCTGATCCATCTGCGCTGCGAGGTGTCTTCGCAAAACGTACTCGAGCATTTTGCCGACTTCCAGCAAGACAACGCGGTTCGCCTTGTGTCGCTGATGGATCATGCGCCCGGCCAGCGACAGTTCCAGACGATGGACAAGTACATCTTCTACTACCAGAAGAAGCGCGGCCTGACCGATGAGGCCTTTGCGGTGTTCATTGCAAAGCGCCTCGAGGAGTCGGCCAAGTATTCGACGCCGCACCGCGACGCCATCACCAAGATCTGCCACGAGCGCGGCATCACCATTGCCAGCCATGATGATGCGACGCTCGAGCATGTCGATGAAGCCGTTGCCTATGGTGTCCGTCTGGCAGAGTTTCCGACCAGCGTCGAGGCCGCCAAGGCCTCGCATGCTGCCGGCATGAGCGTGTTGATGGGAGCGCCGAATATCGTCCGCGGCATGTCGCATTCCGGCAATATCGCCGCACGGGACCTGGCAGAACTCGGCGTACTCGACGTGCTGTCGTCGGATTACGTGCCGTTCAGCCTGCTGCATGCACCGTTCATACTGGCCGACGAGGTCGAGTCGATCTCGCTGCCGAAGGCGATTGCGATGGTGACGGCAACCCCTGCCCGCACCGTCAGCCTCGACGACCGGGGCCGCATCGCGGTCGGACTGCGCGCAGACCTCGTGCGAGTGCGCCGCGATACCGGCGTGCCTGTGACACGCGCGATTTGGCGCGAAGGACGAAGGGTCGCCTGATGGCCGAGCTTGAGGCCAATCCGCAGACCGGAAATGCCGCGCCGACCGCAACAGGCATGATGGTGGTGGTGGTCGGCCCAAGCGGCGCCGGCAAGGACACGCTGATCGGCCGCGCCGCAGAATATTTTGACGGACGGACGGATGTGCACTTTGCGAGACGCGTCATCACACGCGGCGCCGACGCGGGTGGCGAGGACCATGTCAGCGTCTCCGAGGGCGGGTTCGACGCGATGGAAAGGGCCGGCAGCTTTGCCATATCCTGGGATGCACACGGCCTGAAATACGGGATCCCGGCCGCCGTTCGCCAGGAACTGGCACAGGGCAACATCGTCATCGCCAACGGCTCGCGGTCGGTACTCGATCGCTTCAAGGCGGCCTTCCCGAGACTGACGATCATCAACGTCACAGCCCGGCCGGAGGTACTGGCAGAGCGTCTGGAAGCGCGGGGACGTGAAACCCGTGCGGACATCCTGAAGCGCCTGGAACGCGGATCGCTGACCGTACAAGGCGACTTCGATGTCGTCACCATCGACAACAGCGGCACGCTGGATTCAGCGACGCATGCGATGATCGATGCGCTCGAGGCGATACTCCGCGGCTGACGGCGGGTCCGGTTCTACTAGTGGGCTTCGTCCCAGTTGTCGGCAGCACGCGCATCGACCTTAAGCGGCACGCTCATCTCGACAGCCGGCATGGCAGCATTTTCCATGACGGAGACGATGACCGGCTGGGTCCGCTCGACATCGCCATCCTCCACTTCGAAAATCAATTCGTCATGGACCTGCAGCAGCATGCGGACGCGCTCGCCGAGCCCGGCTTCAGCCAATGCCGGCTCAATCTGGATCATAGCACGCCTGATAACGTCTGCGGCCGAGCCCTGGATTGGCGCGTTGATGGCGGCGCGTTCGTTGAAAGCGCGCATCGAAGGATTGGACGAGCGAATTTCCGGATAATGGATGCGGCGGCCGAAGATGGTCTCGACATAGCCCTTGTCACGGGCATAGGCCTTGGTGGCCTCCATATAGTCCTTGATGCCGGGGAAGCGCTCGAAGTAGCGCTTGATGTATTCACCGGCCTCGGAGCGCTCGATTGAAAGCTGGTTGGCAAGGCCGAAGGCCGAGATGCCGTAAATGATGCCGAAGTTGATCGCCTTGGCGCGACGGCGCACGTCCGACGGCATGCCCTCGACCGGCACACCGAACATCTCCGAGGCCGTCATCGCATGGATGTCCACGCCGTCGGAAAACGCCTGGGTCAGCTGCGGAATGTTGGCGACATGGGCCAACACACGCAGCTCGATCTGGCTGTAATCGGCCGACAGCAGCTTGTGGCCGGGTGTCGAAACGAAAGCCGTGCGGATCTTGCGGCCTTCGACGGTGCGCACCGGAATATTTTGCAGGTTCGGCTCGGACGAGGATAGCCGGCCGGTGGTGGTCGCGGCCAGCGAGTAGGATGTGTGGACGCGTTTGGTCAGGGGGTGGATGTAGCCTGGCAGCGCGTCGGTGTAGGTCGACTTCAGCTTGGTCAACTGGCGCCAGTCGACAATCTTGCGCGGCAGCGGCAGGCCCTCGGCGGCCAGATCCTCGAGCACGCTTGCCGAGGTGGACCACTGTCCGGTCTTGGTCTTGCCGCCACCGGCAAGGCCCATCTTCCCGAACAGGATATCGCCGAGCTGCTTGGGCGAGCCGATGTTGAAGCGCTCGCCGGCCAGTTCATAGATCTCGTCCTCGAAGGCTGCCGCCTTCTGGGCAAGTTCGCCGGAGAGCCGTGACAGGATCTGGCGATCGACGGTGATGCCGCGCTCTTCCATGCGGGCGAGCACCGGCACGAGCGGCCGCTCCAGGCGCTCATAGACCGAGGTCAGTTTCTGCGCGGCGAGGCGCGGCTTCAGCACCATCCACAGCCGCAGCGTCACATCGGCATCCTCGGCGGCATAGGCCGTGGCCTTGTCGATGGCGACACGGTCGAAGGTGACGAGCGACTTGCCGCTGCCGGCGACATCCTTGAAGGCGATGGGCTTGTGCCCGAGCCAGCGCTCGGACAGCGTGTCCATGCCATGGGTCGTGGCACCGGCATCGAGCACGTAGGACATCAGCATGGTGTCGTCAAACCCCCGGGTGATGATGCCATAGCGCTTCATCAGCAGGTAATCGTATTTGAGGTTCTGGGCTACCTTGAGGACGGACGGGTCCTCCAGCAGTCCCTTCAGCAGGGCCAGTGCATCGTCCATGGGTATCTGGTCCGGCGCCAGCTTGACGCCGTCGCTGAACAGATCCTCGCTGCCGGTCTTGTGGGCAAGCGGCACATACGCGGCGTGGATGGTGAGGCCCGACGCATCGGCGGGATCGGCGTAGGCAAGCGAGAAACCGACCAGATCCGCCTGCATGACATCGATCGAGGTGGTCTCGGTATCGAAGGCGACCAGGCCGGTTTCGCGACAGGCGGCAATCCTGTTCGAGAGCGTTGGGAGGTCTCGGATGGTGACATAGGCAGAGGCATCGAGTTTGGCGGCGGCGAAACTTTCTGCCCGGCTCCTGGCAAGATCGGTAGGCGTTGCACCCCGATGCGGCGCCTCGACTGCCAGCGGATCGGTCGGCGACGACTTGATCGTCTCCTCGGAGCGCTCCCCCTCGGTGGCGGAGGCGAGCGTGTCCATGTCGGGGCCGTGAGCCTCGGCAACGAGCTCGACCGCGACGACCGCCGCCTCGATGCCAGCAGCATTCGCGCCGGTCGCATCGGCGACGCGGCGGGTCAGCGAGGTGAATTCCATGGCCTTCAGGAAGGCGATGAGTTTCGGGCCATCCTGGGGCTCGAGTGTCAGATCCTCGAGGGGTACGTCGAGCGGTACGTCGGTGCGCAGTTCGACCAGCTGGCGCGACAGCCGTGCGAGATCGGCATTGGCAATGATACTTTCGCGGCGTTTCTGCTGCTTGATCTCGCCGGCCCGCGACAGCAGCGTTTCGAGATCGCCGAATTCTTCCAGAAGCTGGGCTGCGGTCTTCGGACCGATCCCCGGAATGCCCGGCACGTTGTCGGTGGAATCACCGGTCAGCGCCTGCAGGTCGATCATCTTTTCAGGCGCGACGCCCCATTTCTCGACGACATCGGGAATGCCGATCTGCTTGTCCTTCATGGCATCGTACATATGCACGTTGGGCGTCACCAACTGCATCAGGTCCTTGTCGGACGAGATGATGGTGACATCGGCGCCGGTGGCTTCTGCCAGCCGCGCATAGGTGGCGATAATGTCGTCGGCTTCGAAACCTTCAGTTTCGATGCACGGAAGATTAAAGGCGCGGGTCGCCTCGCGGATCAGACCGAACTGCGGCACCAGGTCCTCGGGCGGCGCCGAGCGGTTGGCTTTGTAGAGATGGTATAGATCGTTGCGGAACGTCTTTGAGGAATAGTCAAAGATAACGGCAAAATGGGTGGGCGTTACCCCGACATCGGTGTTGCGCGCGTCACGCAGCAACTTCCACAGCATGTTGCAAAATCCCGACACGGCATTCACCGGCAAACCATCGGATTTGCGGTTGAGCGGCGGAATGGCGTGGAAGGCGCGGAAAATGAAGCCCGAGCCATCGACGAGGAAGAGATGATCACCATTTTTCATGCCGAAATGGATAGCCTGCGGCATGCCCGAGGTCCAGACCGCGTTGCCTGCTTTTCGCTAAGGGATGCAGTGCCCGGCGTCACCGAAACGTTACCGATTTGTAACGGCCCCGGCGAGACCATTCCCTTGAAAAGCCGCATTTGAATTAGCATTTCTCTCTCACCGGCGCTTAACAAACGTCGCGGGTCTGGTCGCTGGCATGTCCCCTGCCGCATCAGACTTGGACAAAGGCCTTACCCCCTCTCCGGGCCTTTGTCCCTATTTTTAGCCGCCATGGTTTCCCTCCAGGCCATGGCGGCTTTTTCCATCAAAGCAGGTAGTGCAGCAACCCGCCCGTCTATGGCCCGTCGCACGCGAATTACGCGTTGTTTCGGCTTGAAATAGCGCATAAGCACACGTCATGGGATATAGTCGAACAGACTCCGCAGCCTACCTTGCGAGCCGGCTTGCAAAGGGTTTCAGTCGCTCCTTGCAACAGCGAGCGGCAGGAATCGGCTTCTCTCCCGGACAGTTTCCAATCCTGGTCGAATTGTGGGCCGAGGATGGCCTGACGCAGAAGCAACTGCTGGAGCGCGTCGACATCGAACAGGCCACGATGGCAAACACGCTTTCGCGGATGGAGCGCGATCAACTGATCGAGCGCAAGCCTCATCCTTCCGACAAGCGGGCTCAGCTCGTCTACCTGACGGAAAAGGGATCTGCCATGCAGCAAGACGCGGTCGATGCAGCCATGGCTGCAGACCAGGATCTCTTCAAAGGTTTCAGGGTCTTCGAGCGTGAGTTGCTGCTGGAATATATTCGGCGCGTCCTCGACAATGCCAAGCGCCTCTAGCGGCGATCGCAGTTCTTTAACATTTCACCGACCGCCACGATCTAACACACAGCCGATTTCGGCTCGAAACACCCCCCGCTTTGGTCTATCGTCTCTCCAAATCGGAAGAAGGACCATCCATGACTGCCATATCCCCCATTCTCGACCGCGCCGACCAGAACCTGCCCACCAGCCTCGACAAGCTGTTCGAACTGCTCAGGATCAAGTCGATTTCCACCGATCCTGCCTTCAAGCCGGAATGCCGCAAGGCGGCAGAGTGGCTGACGGCCTATCTGGTATCGATCGGCTTCGAAGCCTCGGTTCGCGATACTCCCGGCCATCCGATGGTCGTCGCGCACCATGCAGGCGCCAGTGCCGATGCGCCGCACCTGCTGTTCTACGGTCACTACGACGTGCAGCCAGTCGATCCGATCGAGCTCTGGGAGAACGACCCTTTCTCGCCAGCCATCAAGGAGATCGGCAATGGTCGCAAGGTCATCACCGGTCGTGGCACGTCGGACGACAAAGGCCAGCTGATGACCTTCGTTGAAGCCTGCCGGGCGTACAAGGACATCAACGGCGCGCTTCCATGCCGCATCACCATCCTGTTCGAAGGCGAAGAGGAATCAGGCTCGCCATCGCTGAAACCTTTCCTCGAGGCCAATGCCGCAGAACTGACGGCAGACTACGCGCTCGTCTGTGATACCGGCATGTGGGATGCTGAAACGCCGGCAATTGCCGCCGGCCTTCGCGGATTGGTCGGCGATGAGATCGTCGTAACGGCAGCAGACCGCGATCTGCATTCCGGCATGTTCGGCGGACTTGCCGCAAATCCGATCCATATCCTCGCCGACATCGTCGCCGGCCTGCATGACGCAACCGGCAGGGTCACGCTTCCGGGCTTCTACGACGGCGTCAACGAGACGCCTGCCGATATCAAGGCAAGCTGGGAAAAGCTCGACGCCTCGGCGGAAAAGCTGCTCGGTGAAATCGGACTGTCGATCCCATCAGGCGAAAAGGGGCGCTCCGCTCTGGAACTGACCTGGGCGCGTCCGACAGCAGAGGTCAACGGCATCACCGGTGGCTATACGGGCGACGGCTTCAAGACCGTCATCGCCTCGAAGGCATCCGCCAAGATATCCTTCCGGCTGGTCGGCGACCAGAACCCGGCAGCCATCCGCGACAGTTTCCGCGCTTATGTAAAGTCGAAGATCCCGGCCGATTGCTCCGTTGAATTTCACGGTCACGGCGGGTCTCCGGGCATTCAACTATCTTATGAATCGGCGCTGCTCAACAAGGCGAAGGCAGCCCTCTCTGACGAGTGGCCGAAGCCTGCTGTCGTCATCGGCATGGGCGGCTCCATTCCCATCGTCGGCGATTTCCAGAAGATGCTCGGCATGGAGTCGTTGCTGGTCGGGTTCGGCCTGAACGACGACCGTATTCATTCGCCGAACGAGAAGTATGAGCTCGCCTCCTATCACAAGGGCATACGCTCCTGGATCCGGATCCTCGACGCCCTGGCGGCATAACAATAAAGCCGGCAAGCAGGATGCGACCACTTCGCGGCTTGCTTGCCGGCGTCACGACCATCATAAATGACTGCAGGGCCAAGATTCGATTCGACAAATCAAATCAGGTGGTATATCGATTGATTAAACGATTAACCATTTATTGTGATGTCATTGGCTATCAACCGTTCCGGACCTAATCTCAGCCGCATCGCGGCATCGCTCGGTGTTTCCGTCGCCAGCGTCTCCAATGCTCTTTCCGGCAAAGGCCGGGTGTCTGCCGAACTCGGCGACCGTATACGGGCGACCGCAGCGGCCCTCGGTTATGTGCCGAGCCAGGCAGGGCGGGCGTTGCGGACCGGCAGAAGCGCGGTGCTCGGCCTTGTCCTGCCCGATATCGCCAATCCGCTCTTCCCGCAAATCGCCCAGGCTATGGAATACGCTGCCTCGGTTGCCGGCTACGGCATGCTGATCGCCGATTCACGTGGCGATATCGGCCACCAGACCGACGCTATCAATCGTCTGCTGGAGCGCGGCGTGGATGGCATGATCATTGTCCCCCGGCGCGGCACCCGGATTGCGGACATCGGCTGTCCGGTAGCCGTCATCGATACGCCATCGACGCCGGGCAACACCGTCTCTGCTGATCACTGGCAGGGCGGAGTACAGGTGGCGCAACATCTGTATGAACTCGGGCATCGCAAGATCATATTGCTGGGTAACAACCCCGCCTCCAACGTCCAGAACGACCGCATCGGCGGCCTGAAATCGGCATTCGACGCGAGCGTCACCACGGGCGTCATGTGGATCGAAAAGATCGAAGCCGAGCATGGCGCAGGCTGCATGCTGGGGCTTGCGGAAAAAGTCAGACAAGGGTTCACCGCCTTTGCCGCCATCTCGGATCTCGCTGCGCTGCGGGCCCTGACGGAATTGCAGCAGGCAGGCATATCCGTGCCGGATAGCGTCAGCGTCACCGGCTTCGACGACCTGATCTGGTCCTCGGTTGTCACGCCCGGCATAACGACGATGCGTATGGACATGCCGGCTATCGCAAAAATTGCCGTCGGCGCGCTCGTCGACGTCATCGAAATGGGCGCCCGCGACCAATCTTTGGCAGAAGAGACCCCGCACGCCAGCCGCATCGTCACCGCGGCGGTTTCACGGGTACCGATGCGGCTTATAGCACGTCAGTCCTCCGGTCCTCCCGGACCGGCGATGCAGGAACCCGGTGGAGATCCCGTCCCATGAATTGGCTGCTGAGCACGTCCATCGCGGTTTGTTGCCTTTTTCCACTGACAGCAGGCGCTGCGGACAAGACGCTGACGATCTCCGTCTATGCGTTTGCCCAGGACGACTACAGGAAGCTGGTCTACGATCCATTCGAAGCGAAATGCGGCTGCAAGCTGGTCGTGGAGACCGGCAACAGCGTCGAGCGGCTGGCAAAAATGGAGGCGAACAAGGCCCATCCGGTGATCGACATGGCAGTCGTCTCGATGGCCGATGCGCTACAGGCGTCTCGCGCAGGTCTCACAGACAAGATCGATACGTCAAGGCTTTCCAATTTCGACAAGCTCTACGACATCGCCAAGGACCCGAACGGCGACAGTATGAGCGTCGGCTACACCTTCTACGCCACGTCCATCGCCTATCGCCCCGATAAAATGAAGATCACGTCCTGGGCCGATCTCCTGAAGCCCGAATATGTGGGCCATATTGCCTTCCCGAATGTGACGACCAACCAGGGACCGCCAGCGCTCTACATGCTGGGCGAGGCAATGGGCAAGAACACGCCGGATCTCAAAGCGCCGATTGCTGCGATCGGTGAAAATAAAGACGACATCGTTACCTTCTACGAAAAGTCCTCGCAACTGGTGCAACTTATGCAGCAGGAGGAAATCTGGGCAGCGCCGATCGGTCGCTTTTCCTGGGCCGGCTTTACCAAGCTCGATGTCCCCGTTGCCTGGGCCGACCCCAAGGAGGGCCAAACAGGTGGCATGAATGTCATGATCCTGACCAAAGGTTCGAAGAACCGGGATCTAGCGTTGCAGTTCATGGATTTCTGGCTTTCGACGGATGTGCAGACCGCGCTTGGCCAGAAGCTGGTCGACAGCCCTGCCAACAAGGAGGTCAAGCTGCCGGCTGACATCACCAGCAACCTGACCTTTGGCGAAGACACCGCCAGGAGCCTCAAGCTCATCCCCTCCGCTCTGGCGCTCGACGAGCGAGAGGCCTGGGTGAAGGAATGGAACGAGACGGTTGGCCAGTAAGCTGCCGGTGCGGAATATCCGAATCCAGCACCGCGGATATCGTTCAGACGACACTGCCTGCGGGAAAGATCTGCATGTTCCAGAATAGAACCGAGGGCCTCGCGCTGGCGCTTCCGGCAGCACTGTTTGCGGCAGTGGTTTTCCTGGTGCCGGTCATCCTGCTTTTGTCTGAGGGGTTTCACGCGCCCGATGGGGCGTGGTCGATCGGCGCCTACACGGCATTTTTCTCCGAGGCGCTCAATCGTACCGTCTTCCTGCGCACGCTACGCCTCGGGCTCGAGGTCACGGCCGTTTCTGCGGTCATCGGCTATGCCGGCGCATTTGCCATCGTCAACCTACCGCCGAAGAGCAAGGGTCGCATGGTCGGCCTTGTCGTGCTGCCATTGATGATTTCACCGGTTGCCCGCACCTATGCCTGGATCGTCATCCTCGGGCGCACCGGCATCGTCAACGAGGCGCTGATCGGGCTGCATGTGATAGACACCCCGTTCCGCATTCTCTTCAGCGAGACCGCAGTTTTTCTCGGCCTGCTGCAATTGTTCCTGCCCCTGATGATCCTGTCGCTGATCAGTGCGCTTGAAAACATGCCGAAAGATGCGATCGCCGCGGCGCGAGTGCTCGGTGCAAACTGGCTGCAGGTGTTCTGGAAAGTTATCCTGCCGCTCACCCGCGAGGGACTGGTGATCGGCGGCACGCTGGTTTTCACCGGTTCGCTGACGGCCTATATCACGCCTGCGATCCTTGGTGGCTCCAAGGTGCTGATGCTGGAAACGCTGCTCTACCAGCGGGTCACGGTTTCCAGCGATTTCGTCTCGGCGAGCGTCATCGCCTTCATCCTCATCGTCATGAGCTTCGGCGCCAATCTGCTGCTGAAGCGCGTGGCAACCGCGAGGAGCCGCATATGAGCCGCCGGCTGTTTTCACCGATTGCCCTGTCTTTGCTGCTGGTCTTCCTGATCGGGCCGTTCGTCATCATTGTTGCCGCCTCGCTTTCAGCCGGCGAGACGCTGGCTTTTCCGCCGCAGGGCCTCTCGCTGCGTTGGGTGGAAAAAGTCTTCACCGTTGACAGCTTTCGCGCCAGCTTTGCCATGTCCATGCTGCTTGCGGTCGGCGGCACCCTGTGTGCGCTGGTCCTGGGCGTGCCGGCCGCCTATGCGCTCTCCCGCTACAGGCTGCCGTTTGCCGAGACCATCCGCACGGTCGTGTCAGCGCCCATCATCGTACCAGGCATCATCGTCGGGCTCTCCATCCTACGGTATCTCGTCGTGCCCTTCGGCTTCAGCATTACCGCCGCGCTGTTCTGCGCCCATACGGCGCTGGTGCTGCCCTATGCCGTGCGCGTCGTCTCGGCCAGCCTCGACAACCTGCGGTCCGACATCGAGGAAGCCGCAGTGCTGCTCGGTTCTTCGCGGCCGGGCGCCTTCTTCCGCGTTGTGCTGCCGAATATACGCGGTGGCGTGCTGGCGGCGTTTATCCTCGGGTTTGTTACCAGCTTCAATCAGGTGCCGGTGTCGCTGTTTCTGTCGGGCCCCGGAATCCAGACCCTGCCGATCAACATGCTCGGCTACATGGAGACGACCTACGATCCCTCCGTGGCCGCTCTTTCGGCGCTGCTCGCCTTCCTGTCGATCGGCATCGTCTTTCTGGCCGAGCGCTTTCTAGGATTTTCCCGCTATGTCTGACGCCTCCTATCTCACGCTCCAGAAGCTGACGCTTGCCTACGGCAGCACCGTTGCCGTCAGGGATCTGGACCTGACGATCGGTCGGGGGGAACTGGTGGCGCTGCTCGGCCCGTCCGGCTGCGGCAAGACGACGACGATGCGCGCAATCGCCGGACTGCTGACGCCCTCCTCAGGCAAGATCAGCCTAGACGGTGTCGACATCACCCGTGTTTCCGCCAATAAACGGGCAGTCGGCCTGGTCTTCCAGTCCTATGCCCTCTTTCCGCATCTTTCCGTCTACGAGAACATCGCCTTCGGATTGCGCCTCAAGGGCCTGCGCGGCGGCGACCTAGATGCGCGCGTAGGCGCTGGCCTGACGTCTGTGGGCCTTGGCGATTTCTCGCGCCGGAAACCAGGGGAACTGTCGGGCGGCCAGCAACAGCGCGTAGCGTTGGCACGCTCGATGGTGATGGAGCCTAAAGTGCTGCTGCTCGACGAGCCGCTCTCCAACCTCGATGCACGTCTCAGGTTGGAAATGCGCACCGAACTGCAGCGGGTCCAGAAGGAGACCGGCGTGACGATGATTTTCGTCACCCATGACCAAGTGGAGGCGCTGGCGCTAGCCGACAGGATCGTGGTCATGCGGAATGGCGCAATCGAGCAGATCGGTACGCCGGAGGAGATCTATAACCGACCAGTCTCCGCCTTCGTTGCCGACTTCGTCGGATTCGAGAACATCTTTCCCACCGAGAGCACCGGGATGAAAGCGGCCGGTGGCGCCGTGCCGCTGTCTCAACCCGTGCCACGAGGTGCTGCGGGGCTCGCCTGGCGTCCGCGTGCGGTCACGCTCGGCGTCGGTCCGTTTCAAGGCATCGTCCGGGGCACGTCCTTTGCCGGAAACACACGCGAGTACCTGCTCGACACGCCGCTCGGTCCCATCAAGGCCGAAGTCGGAGCAGCCCTGGCTGCGCAGCCGATGGGCAGCGAGCTTGCATTCGATCTGCCGGTCGATGCGGCAGCGGTGCTGGAAAGGTTCGGGTGAAACATGGGGGTCTGGATCGATACCGACATGGGCTTCGACGACATCGCCGCCATTCTGGTGGTGGCGCATTCGGGGCTTGAGATCGACGGCGTCTCGCTGATCATGGGGAATACCCCGCTCGACCAGGTGAGAGCCAACGCAGCCAGTGCGGCGGCATTTTTCGGTTGGCGCTTTCAAATCCACAGCGGGCGGGCGATGCCGGTACTATGCCAGCTGGAAACAGCCGAGGCGATCCTTGGCTCAAGCGGAATTCCCACGCTGGGAAGGACGCTGCCGGCAGCAGAGCGGCTGCCTCCGGGCAATGCCTTTGCCGCGCTTTGCCAATGGCTTGAGACCAACCAGGGTCCCTGCCGGATCCTAGCGCTCGGGCCTCTCACCAATATCGCGGCGCTGGCGCTGGCGCGGCCCGATCTTGCAATCCGCGTGACGGAACTGGTCTGGATGGGCGGTGGCGTTACATCGGGCAATCATACGGCATCGGCCGAATTCAATGCCTTTGCCGATCCTGAGGCGCTCGCTATCGTCCTTGCCCACGGCCTGCCGCTGCGCATGGTCGATCTCGATATCTGTCGCAAGGTGATCGCAACCCCGGAGGACGTCGATGCTCTTCGTCTGGTAGCCAGCGAAAAAGCCACGTTGCTGGCCGATCTTCTTGGCGGCTACGTGACGATTGGAACCAGCCGCGGCCGTGCCGGCATGGCGCTCTACGATCCGACCGCTGCTGCCATCTTCGTTGCGCCAGATATCGCCGACTTTCGACCTGCCCGCATCGATGTGGAGTTGCAGGGATCCCACACGCGGGGACGGACGGTCGTGGAAACGCGCGCCTCGCGTGGCATTTTCAACGCACATTATGTGGCCGGGATCGATGCAGCCAGGGCTCGCGTCATCGTCATGCGTGCCCTTGCCGACGAGGCAAGCCGATGACCGAAACTCGCGCGCGCGATCCCGCAGACCTCAACCATCCGGCTCTCAGGGCCCGTGCCTCCTCCGCAGCGCGGGGCGATACATCGTTTGATGTGCTGATTACCGGCGGTCGACTCGTCAACATGGTCACAGGGCAAATCGACAACTGCGATATCGGACTGACGGGAGCCCTGATTGCCAGCGTGCATCCGGCTGGCAGCAGAACCGACGCGAGCGAAATCATCGATGCGGCCGGCGCATTCCTGTCGCCGGGGCTCATCGACACGCATATGCACATCGAAAGCTCGATGATCACGCCTGCGGCCTATGCGGAATGCGTCATGCCGCGCGGCGTTACGACAATTGTCTGGGATCCCCATGAATTCGGCAATGTCCACGGGCTGGCAGCCGTGCGCTGGGCTGTGGAGGCCACGCGGCCCCTGCCTTTGCGAGTGATCACCCTTGCGCCTTCCAGCGTTCCCTCGGCACCGGGACTGGAATGCGCCGGCGCGGACTTCGACGCGGCCGTGATTGCCGAGATCCTGTCCTGGCCTGAGATCGGTGGCGTCGCCGAGGTGATGAACATGCGCGGCGTCATCGACGGCGATCCGCGCATGACCGGCATCGTCAACGCCGGTCTCGCTTCAGGCAAGATCGTTGCAGGCCACGCGCGGGGGCTTGAGGGAGCCGATCTCAACGCCTTTATGGCAGCCGGCGTGACATCGGACCATGAGCTCACCTCCGGCGCCGACTTCCTAGCAAAACTCTCGGCCGGAATGACGATCGAACTGCGCGGTTCACATGATTACCTCCTGACGCAATTCGTGAACGAAATCAAAAATCTCGGCCATATGCCGCAGACCATCACGCTATGCACCGACGATGTTTTTCCCGACGAACTCCACCGGGATGGCGGTCTTGACGATTTCGTGCGGCGGCTGGTGCGCGATGGCCTACGTCCAGAGTGGGCTTTGCGCGCAGCAACCCTGAACGCCGCAATGCGCTTGAACCGGCCTGACCTAGGCCTGATTGCCGCCGGTCGTCGAGCCGACATCGTGCTATTCGACGATCTCGAGGATTTCCGGGCAAGGCTTGTCCTCGCCGATGGCAAGCCCGTTGCCCGTAACGGCAAAGCGCTGTTTACAGCGGCGAGGCTCGATCCGGAGCCATTGCGGCATTCCGTCAAGCTGGAACCGCTTTCCGAAGGCGATTTTCGCGTATTGGCGGACGGAGACAGGGTACGCATCGCCACCATAGACCAGCCACGATTTACGGCCTGGGGCGAGATGACTGCCGATGTTGCAGGTGGCTTCGTCGTTCCGCCGCCGGGGACGACCCTGCTCGCGATCGCGCACCGACATGGCCGCGTCGATGACCGGCCGCGAATCGGCTTTCTCACCGGTTGGGGTGAATGGCGAGGTGCTTTCTGTACGACTGTATCGCATGACAGCCACAACCTGACTGTGTTCGGTGGCAATGTGCGCGACATGACGCTGGCTGCAAATGCCGTGATCGCTGCGGGCGGCGGTATGGCGGTGGCCTCGAACGGCAGGCTCGATGCCATCTTGCCGCTACCGCTCTCCGGCCTTGTCAGCGAGGCTGGGCTGGAGGAAATCGCGGCGGGGTTTGGCGCCATACGCAAGGCCATGACGCGGGTTGTCGACTGGAAGCCGCCCTATCTGGTGTTCAAGGCGTGTTTCGGCGCGGCGCTCGCTTGCAACATCGGGCCGCACCAGACCGACCGTGGCATTGCCGACGTGACAACCGGCCAGCTGCTGGAAAGTCCGGTTCTCTGAGAGAGTTGTCGGCCTAACCTTTGCCATGCCTAAAGCGTGGCAAAGACATGGGCGCTACCGCGCACGGTCACCTCGACCGCGCTGCCAATGGCGGGAAGGCCTATCCCGGAGCATTTGACCATCAGTGTGGAGCCGCCGTTCTGTTCGGCGAGACGCAGGGTGACGGTGCAAAGCGCGCCGCCGAACTCGATGTCGTCCACGGTTCCCCGGCATCCCGTTCCGTCCGGCGCGCCTTCGGCAAGGGAGAGATGAAGCTGCTCGGGGCGCAACATGATTTCGGATCGGCCACTTTGCGCTGGCGCGTCCGTTACGATCCGGCCCAGCACGCAATCGGCAAAGCCCCCTTCGAGATCGGCAGGCAAAAGCAATGCATCTCCGAGAAACGTTGCCGTTTCACGATCGACAGGGCGGAGGTAAAGCGACTGGGGCGGGCCGGCCTGGACCAGTTGTCCACCGCGCAACACGGCAACCTGATCTGCGAAAGACAAGGCCTCGGCCTGATCGTGGGTAACGAGAATTGCGGTGATACCGGCCGTCTGTAAAACTCTCGCTACGGCCTTGCGCATGTTTTCGCGAAGCCCGGTGTCGAGTGCCGAAAAGGGCTCGTCGAGCAGCATCAGCTTCGGCTTGCGGGCAAGTGCGCGGGCCAGTGCGACACGCTGCTGTTGGCCGCCGGACAGCTGATGCGGGCGTCTGTCGAGCATAGCATGATCGAGCTCGACCATATCCACGAGGTCGCGAATGATCTTGCTGCGATCAGCGACGCTGCGCTCGATGCCGAAGCCGATGTTTTCGGCAACGCTCAGATGTGGAAATAGAGCGCCGTCCTGGGAGACTATGCCAATGCCACGACGATGCGCCGGCACGATGGAAGGTCCATCGGCCAGTGTCTCGCCCTGCAAGACGACGCGGCCATGATCCGGCTGTTCGAACCCCGCGATGATACGCAGCAGGGTTGTCTTGCCGGAGCCCGACGGGCCGACGATAGCGGTGCGGCTGCCAACTTCCACCTGCAGGTCGATGCTGTCGAGCGCCAGGACGGGGCCGTAGCGCTTGCTGATATCTTGGATCGTCAGGAAGGTCATTGCCCGGCCGTTCGCTTGGATTGCATGTGAAGAAGAAGGGTGAGCGGCAACGACAGGACGACCATCATCAGGGCATAAGGGGCAGCCGAGACATAGTCGATCTCGCTGGTCAGCGACCAGAATTTTGTCGCCAGCGTTACGGTGCCGTTTGGCGAGAGCATCAGCGTTGCAGTCAGCTCGTTGGTGATGCCGAGCGCGACAAGTGCAACGCTTGCCGCGGCGCCGGGGGCCGCAAGCCGCATGGTAATCTGGCGGACCGCCTGACCTGGCGTGCGGCCAAGGGCCATGGCTGCCCGCTCCAATTCGACCGGCGCCTGGGCGATGCTGGCCCTGAGGCCGACCATGGCACGCGGCAGAAACAGTAGCATGTAGGCAACCAGCAGCGTCGCAAATGTCTGATAGAGCGGCAGGATCATTCGCACGGTGATCGAGACGAGCGCCAGCGCCACGACAACGCCCGGCAGCGAGCCCACATAATAGTGGCAGGCTTCGAGCAGCCGTTGCAGCCTGCCCGGCGCACGCACGGAGAGCCAGGCCATCGGCGCTGCAGCGACCGTTGCCAGGATGCCGCCGGCGATTGCCAGCACCATTGTCTGCGCGAAAGCCGATCCGAGCATATCCATCCGCCAGATGTCAGCGCCGCCGATCACCAGCCAGCGCGCCAGCGTCACGAAGGGCACGCCCAGAGCCAGCGCTGCGGTGATGACCGGCAACAGGATGCAGGGGAGCGCGAGGCGGCCGAGACGGCGGCAATCTGCCGGACGGGCGGCACCGGAGCCGACACGGGCGTAGCGTTCATTGCCGCGGATCAGCGCATCGAGGCCAAGCATCAGCAGGCAGCACAGCACCAGCACGCCGCCGAGCATATTGGCGGCCGGGCTGTTGTAGGCAGACTGGAACTGGTCGACGATGGCGGTCGCGAACGTATCGAAGCGGATCATGATGAACAGGCCGTATTCGGCCAGGAGATGGAGGCCGATCAACAGAGAGCCGCCGCAAATCGCCAGTCGCAGCTGCGGCAGTACGGCGCGGAAAAAGACACGCCAGGGGCCCAGCCCGAGAGAGGCGGCCGCATCTTCGATGGCCGGATCGAGACGGCGCAAGGCGGCTGCGACCGGGAGGTAGAGAAATGGATAGTAGGCGAGAACCGAAACAAGCACGCCGCTCGACAGGCCACGCATACCGGGAACCAGGCTGACCCAGGCGTAGCTGTGTACGAAGGCAGGAACTGCGAGCGGTGCTGCCGAGAGCCACGACCATATCCGCGCGCCGAAAATGTCGGTGCGTTCGGTAAGCCAGGCGAGCGTGACCGCAAGGATGATGCAGAGCGGCAGCGTGCAGACTTCGAGCAGCACAGTGTTGATCAGCAGCTCGCCGACGCGATTTCGAAAGACCAGCGCGATCACCTGCTGCCAGCCGGTCTGGATAGTAATCCAGACTATGAAGCCTAGCGGCAGGAGGCTGAGCAACGACACGAGGGCAGCAACAACGAAAACCGGCACGTTCGGCACGCGGCCGCGAGATGCCGCCGGCCGTGTCAGGCGCAGGGCATCGGCCGGATAGCCGGGTGCGGCTTGGCTGTTCTTTTGCAGCATGACGGCTGCCCTCATTTCTGAATACAGCACGGCAACCGCCAGTGGGCGATTGCCGATGATAATGCGTGACGCTGTTGCCAAGGCCCTAGCAGGGCAGGCGAGCCTTGCGCAAGAGGTATCAGATGAGGCCGGCGGCCGTCATCAGATCGGTCACCTTCTTGCTGTTCAGCTTGGACGGCTCGATCTTGGGGGCCTGCAACTCGGCAAGCGGCACCAGCTTGGGATTGGACTGCGCACCGTTGCCAACCGCATACTCGAATGAATTGCCATCGCGCAGCACCGTCTGGCCACCCTTGCCGGTGATCCACTTGATGAAGGCCTGGGCTTCTTTCTGATGCTGGCTGGAGGCAAGCACAGCGCCGCCGGAAATGCTGACGAACGCGCCCGGATCCTGGTTCTTGAAGTAATGCAGGGCGACATTCTTGCTGTTTTCGCCGGTCTTCGCCTGATCGCCGAACCAGTAATAGTGATAGATCAGCGCGCCTTCGATCTCGCCGGCATTGACGGCTTTCATCGCAACGCTGTTACCCTTGTAGCTCGTTGCATTCTCTTTCAGCGCCTTCAGCCATTTGGCGGTCTCCGCCTCGCCCTTCAATTCCAGAAAGGCGCTGACGATTGCCTGGAAATCCGCGCCGCCCGGCGAGGCGCCCCAGCGTCCCTTCCACTTCGGATCGGCAAGATCCATCATGGATTTCGGCAGATCGGCTTCCTTCAGCTTCGTCTTGTCATAGGCAAAGACGGTGGTCCGGGCGGCAACGCCCGTCCATTTGCCGTCTGCCGCCTTGAAGGTCTCAGGAAGCTGGGCCAGCGTATCCGCGTCGATCGGGGCGAAAAGGCCGGCGGCATCGACCAGGACCATCGCCGGGGAATTTTCGGTCAGGAACACGTCGGCTGGCGATGCTGCGCCTTCCTCGATGATCTGATTGGCGAACTGCATGTCGCTGCCATTGCGAACCGTAACCTTGATGCCGGTGTCTTTGGTGAACCCTTCGGCCCATGCCTGGGTCAGTGTCTCATGCTGGGCATTGTAGACGACGATGCCATCATCCTGCGCGTGCGCCAGGGAAACAGCCAACGGGCCTGCTGCGGTAGCGCAGGCAAGTGTCAGGCCGGCAAAAAATGAGCGGGAAAACTTCATGGCATCCTCGATTGGGTGGGCGGACAGATTTCTCCCCCAGCCCTATATTTAACATGAGTAGCCATTTCAAGTTTAGACGATGCGGGCAGGGTCACAAAATATTGAAAATGGCATCCGAATGCTGCTTTGGGCCCCGATCTTGAGATCTTCCGGACTTGCAGCCTTCTTCCCTGCCTAAAATCCGATTGCACTCAAATCAGTTGAATGCTACCGATAAGCATGAAAACTAATTTGAAGAGTTTATGGGCCGAGTTCGCCCCGCTTCTGCTCGTCTCCGGGCGCGGCTGGCGGCGGGCTCTCAACATCATGCTGGTGGAACACAATCTGTCGGACGCGACTGCCGCACCGCTGATCACCCTTCTTCGGCTGGGCGACCGCATTCCTCAGGGCGTACTGGCCGACAGGGTTGGAATAGAAGGCCCGACGCTGGTGCGCGTGCTCGATGGACTGGAAAGCGACGGCCTGATCTGCCGCGTACCCGACGATACGGATCGTCGCATCAAGCTGGTGGAACTGACCCCAGCCGGAAAAATCGTCGCCGAACGCTGTGAGAAATGTGCCGCGAAGCTGCGTGAAACGATGCTCGGCGACATTCCACCAGAGCAGATGCTGGCGGCGCTCGACGTCCTCAGGATCATTTCCACAAAGGCTTCTTCCTTTACCGGGGCATCCGACGATGACCAGTAATGCAAGCCGTTTTCCGGAGCTGGGCGACGTCGTCTTTTCGCTGAAGACCTTTATCGCGGCGATGCTGGCGTTGGCGATTGCCCTCTGTTTCGACCTTCAGAATCCCTACTGGGCTGTGGGCACTGTCTATATCGTTTCGCATCCCCTGTCGGGTGCAAGCACGTCGAAGGCCGTCTATCGCCTGCTCGGGACGGCGATCGGCGGCACAATGACCGTCATCCTGCTTCCCAATCTGGTCAATTCACCCGAAGTCCTGACGCTCGCCATCTCCTTGTGGATGGGGCTCTGTCTCGCCTTAGCGCTGCTCGACCGGACACCGCGCAGCTATGTCTTCATGCTTGCCGGCTATACGACGGCGCTGACGGCATTTCCGATCGTTGCAACGCCGGAGATTGCCTTCACCTACGCGGCGGCCCGGGTCATCGAGATTGCAGTGGCTATCGTCTGCGCGGCGGTTGTCAGCCGCGTGCTTTTGCCCCGCCACGCCGGCCCTGTCCTTGCCACGCGCATCGATGCCTGGCTGAAGGACGGCGCGGCCCTTGCCCTCGGAACACTCCGTGGCCGCTACAGCGATCCCGCCAACACAGCGCTGGTCGGACGCCTTTCAGCCGATGCCGTCGATCTGCATGCGTTCACGACCCATGTTTCCTACGACACCTCCAGCCATCGAGACATGGTGGACTGCGCTCGCGCGCTGCAACGCCGCATGATCGTGCTGCTTCCCGTGACCTCCGGTCTTGCAGACGTGCTCGCTACCCTGTCGCGTGTGACCACATATACGCCGGCCATGATCCGGCTGATCGATGCTGTGTCCGACTGGCTCGAGAGCGGCCAGCCACTCTCGCCCGACCAGCGGCAGACTTTTCTGACGCTGATGGAGGAGGCGGAAAACGACACTGACGACCGGCCGCCCTGGGCCCAACTGCTGGTCCAGAATGTCGTCGCGCGCATGCGGGATCTCATCCAGATCTGGAGCGACTGCATCGACCTCAAGTCGGACATCGCCTCGGGATCGCGGCACGCCTTGAGATGGAACCGCTTCGGCCCGTCGCTCGATACACAGCCGATGCACAAGGACTACGGCATGGCGATCTATTCGGCACTCGTGGCGATGCTTTCGACCTGCATTGCGACCGCCGCCTGGATCCTCACAGGCTGGCCGCAGGGAAGTACGGCGGCGATGATGGCCGGCGTCATCTGCTGCTTGTTTGCCGCCATGGACGATCCGACACCGGCAATCCGGGGCTTCATCACGGCGAGCCTTGCCGCCGTCGTGGCAGCCTTCGTCCTCGAGTTCGGCGTATTCCCGATGGTCTACAGCTACTGGGCGCTCTCGGCCGCGCTCGGCCTCTTCCTCATTCCTGCCGGTGTCCTGATGGCGCAGCCGAAGACGATGCTTCTCGGCCTCGGCTTCGGCGTCAACCTGCCGAACATGCTGTCGCTACAGGGACGACTGAGCCTCGACCTGCAGACATTTCTCAACTCGAATACGGCTTTGATTATCGGGCTCGTCATTGCCTGCTGCACGACAGCACTGGTGCGCAGCGTTGGAGCGGAGTGGAGCGCCCGCCGCCTTCTCCAAGCCGGCTGGGCGGACATAGCCGCTGCGACACGGCGGCAAAAGGACGGTGATGTTACCGGGCTCCTGCATCGCATGGTCGATCGCCTCGGCCTTGCAGCGCCACGTCTTGCCTCATTGCCGGCAAGCGCCGCATTGACGCCGAACGATGTCCTGAAGGATCTGCGCAACGGCCTTAATACGGTCGACCTGCAGCGGCTCAGGCCGTCGCTGTCGGCAACCGACAGCGCGGCCGTGGATGCTGTCCTCGTCTCGGTGGCGGACCACTACCGGGCGAAGCGAGATGCAGCAGACGATCCATCCGGCAACCTTCTGGCAACGCTCGATCGCTCGCTCGCCATCCTCGGCGCAGACGCGATATCGACGGAAGCCGCCGGCGCCCGGCGTGCGATGACCGGGCTGCGATACAACCTCTTTCCCGACGCACCGATCTTTGCGGCCAACGAAAACCGGGCCGCCCCGGATGTGACCACAGCGGAGAAAGCGGCATGAGACCGGAGGTCGACATTTACGGGGTCTATATCCCGACACTGGGCGCGATGGCCGTCATCGCCTTCTTTATTAACGCAATCCTCAGGCGGGCGCTGGCAACAACCGGCTTCTATCGCCTCGTCTGGCATCGGCCGTTGTTCGATACCGCCCTCTATTTCTGCCTGCTCGGCGCCCTCGTGCTGACAATCAATCGGATACCCCTATGAAGTTCCTGGCATTTTCAGGTCGTTTCCTGCTCACCGCCGTTGTCGTCGTTCTGGCTGGCGTCCTTGGGTGGCACCTCTGGGATTATTATATGAACGCGCCCTGGACGCGGGATGGCAAGGTACGCGCCGACGTCGTGCGGGTGGCTGCCGATGTCTCGGGCTTCGTGACCGAGGTCGACGTCAAGGACAACCAGAGCATCAAGAAGGGCGATGTTATCTTCCGCATCGACCAGGCGCGCTTCTCGCTTGCCCTGCGGCAGGCCGAAGCGCAAATCACCAGTGCTCAGGCGGCGCTCGGCATGGCCAAGAGCGACCTCGAACTCTACCAGCGCCTTGGCGACGGGTCGGTAACGCGCCAGAAGATCCAACAGACGCAGGCCACCGTCGCACAGGATCAGGCCGCGCTGGAGGAAGCGGTGGTCAGCCGCGACACCGCACAGCTGAATATCGACCGCTCGACCGTGCGGGCACCCGTCAACGGGATTCTCAGCAACTTCTCGCTCCAGCCTGGCAACTATGTGACCGCCGGGAGTGCCGTCACCGCGCTGATCGACGCAGATTCCTATTACATCGATGGCTATTTCGAGGAAAACAAGCTGGATCGGATCAAGGTCGGCGATGGCGCCGTCGTGCATCTGATGGGAACGAAGGACGCCCTGAAGGGCCGCGTTGTCGGCATCGCGGGAGGCATCGAGGACCGGGAGCGCACGGAAACGAGCAGCCTGCTGGCCAACGTCACGCCGACCTTCACCTGGGTTCGCCTCGCCCAGCGCGTGCCGGTGCGCGTCGCCCTCTCGGACGTGCCTGCAGGCACTGCGCTGGTGGCGGGACGAACTGCTAGCGTGACGATCACACCCTAAGCTGCGACCAGCAGAGAAATACCGCGGCATCTCTGACGCCGCGGCCTTTGCAATTAGCCAGTACCTATCAGGTATCCAGCGTTTCCAGGCGGCGGCTGAACGCCAGGGCAGCGAGCGTGCAGAGCGCGCCGGACAGCAGGTAGTAGCCGGCAAATGCAATGCCGAACTGGCTGGACAGGCTGAGCGCCACGAAGGGCGCAAAGCCGGCGCCGATCAGCCAGGAGAGGTCCGAGGTGATTGCAGCGCCCGTGTAGCGGTAGGTTTGGCGGAAGCGCGAGGCGAGAGCACCGGCCGCCTGGCCGAAGGACAAGCCGAGCAATGAGTAGCCGATGATGACGAAGGTGTAGCGGCCGGTCTGGCCACCATCGAGCAGGTGCGGGGCGATAAAGCTGAAGATCGCGATCAGCACTGCGCAGACGGCCAGTTGTCCGCGACGACCGATGCGATCGGCAATCAGCCCGGAACAGACGATGCCGACAATGGCAAAGATCGCTCCGACGAACTCGACCATCAGGAAGGAGGCCGGCGCCTGCTCGCTGTAAAGCGTCACCCAGCCGAGCGGGAAGACCGTCATCAGGTGAAACAGCGCGAAACTTGCGAGCGGTGCAAAGGCACCGATGACGACATCGCGTCCATGAGCACTCAGCATGTCGACGACCTTGGTTGCTTCAAGCTCGTGCCGCTCCAGCAGCGAGCCGAACTCCGGCGTCGCCACCAGCCGCAACCGGGCAAACAACGCAACGACATTGACGGCGAAAGCGCAGAAGAACGGATAGCGCCAGCCCCAGGAAAGGAAATCCTCGGTCGACAGGCTGAAGACGAAATAGGCAAACAGCGCGCTGGCAATCATGAAGCCGATGGGGGCTCCAAGCTGGGGGATCATCGCATACCAGCCACGGCGATTGGCTGGCGCATTCAGCGCAAGCAGCGATGCCAAGCCATCCCAGGCTCCCCCCAACGCAAGACCTTGGCCGATGCGAAATGCGGCCAGCAGCCAGATGGCCGCGACGCCGATCTCATCATAGCCGGACAGGAAGCTGATGGAGACAGTCGATCCTCCGAGCAGGAAAAGCGCGATCGTCAGCTTCACGCCGCGCCCGTAGGTCCGATCGACCGCCATGAAGATGACCGAGCCGATTGGTCGGGCAATGAAGGCCAGCGAGAAAATGAGGAACGAATAAAGCGTGCCTTGCAGGGCATCGGCGAACGGAAAGAACAGCTTCGGAAAGACCAGCACCGAGGCGATGCCGTAGATGAAGAAATCGAAGAATTCAGACGTGCGACCAATGATCACTCCGATGGCGATATTGCCGGCCGCGACTGGTCTGTCCGAGTGTATCTTGCGGGCATCCCGCTCCAGTCCGGATGATGTCGGTTCTGCGCTCACATGCGTAAAATTAGCCATAGTGAAACCTCCCTGCCCCTGGGCTCGCTCCTCCACGAACTCGCCCCGAAAGCGATGTTCGGCCTAACTCTGCCCGTTATCAAGTCAGAAACTGCTAATCTGATCATCGAGACGTTAAAATCGCACGATTTACGCCATTTCGAAGATCCAGAGGCTTTGTTTCGACCAACCGATGGAGATTTGTCACGGGTGGGATATATTCACTTCCGAGAAACGCTTTCGGCATGTAAATCTGTCTGGATTTCTCGACCTTTTGCCGGTAGGTGCAATACCGACGTTGCCGCGACGCAGTAAGCTTGCTGCGCTGCGACGAAACACCTCATATCGTTCATGACCTCCGTCAATTAAGTCACGGCAGTGTCGAAACAAAAAGAGCTTGCGACGTGCACAGAGCATCGAAAATCTTCAGCCGTTTATCCGCCCTTTCCATGCTGGTCCTGCTAGCGGGCTGTAACATGGTGGTCATGGCGCCATCCGGCGACATCGCCGTTCAGCAGCGCGACCTCATCGTGATTTCCACGGTGCTGATGCTCCTCATCATCATTCCGGTGATCTTCCTGATCTTCTTTTTCGGCTGGAAATACCGTCAGTCGAACACGGATGCCAAGTATGATCCCGATTGGCATCATTCGACGCGTCTCGAGGTCATGATCTGGTCGGCTCCGCTGGTGATCATCATCGCTCTTGGCGCCGTCACGTGGATCAGCACCCATAAGCTCGACCCTTACCGGCCGCTAGACCGCATTGACAGCGCAACGCCGCTTGCCAAGGACGTGAAGCCGATGACCGTCGAGGTCGTGGCGCTCGACTGGAAATGGCTGTTCTTCTACCCTGACCTCGGAATTGCGACAGTCAACGAGCTGGCAGCACCGGTCAATACGCCAATCAACTTCAAGATCACGTCCGGCACGGTCATGAACTCGTTTTACATCCCGGCGCTGGCTGGCCAGATCTACGCCATGGCGGGAATGGAAACGAAACTGCACGCCGTGATCAACAAGCCGGGCGAATTCGAGGGCATCTCCGCCAACTACAGCGGCGCTGGCTTCTCGAACATGCGCTTCAAATTCCATGGCCTCGACCAGGCGGCTTTCGACCAATGGGTCCAGAAGGCCAAGAGCGAAGGCAAGGCGCTGGATACGACCAGCTACGCCGAGCTCGCCAAGCCGAGCATCAAGGACCCGGTTCAGTACTTTTCCTCTGTTGGCGACGGTCTCTACAATTCCATCCTCAACATGTGCGCTACTCCCGGCAAAATGTGCATGAACGAGATGATGCATATCGATGCCAGCGGTGGTGCGGGTAAGGAAAGCCATGAAAACCGCGAAAAACTGATTCACGACAATCGCGATGCCGCCAATGACGTCGCGCCGGCCACTATGGACCACGGCGACACATCGATGCCGGGCATGGACATGGGCAACAGTTCCGCCGCCCCTGCCACGCCGAGCAAATGATCTCCGTGACTGCGTATTCAGAACAAGACATTCATAAGGACAGAGGCAATCCATGTTCTCAAACCCGGACCTCTTGAAGTTCATCTTCGGTCGACTGACCCTCGACTCGATCCCCTATCACGAACCGATCCTGATCGTGACGTTCATCGTCGTGGCAATCGGCGGCGCCACCGTTCTAGGCTTGCTGACCTACTTCAAGCTGTGGGGCTATCTGTGGAACGAATGGTTCACCAGCATCGACCACAAGAAGATCGGCATCATGTACATGGTGCTCGCGATCATCATGCTGTTGCGTGGCTTCTCAGATGCCCTCCTGATGCGCACGCAGCAGGCAATGGCATTCAACGGATCCGAAGGCTATCTGCCGCCGCATCACTACGACCAGATCTTTACCGCGCACGGCGTGATCATGATCTTTTTCGTGGCAATGCCGCTGGTAACCGGCCTGATGAACTTTGCGGTTCCGCTCCAGATCGGCGCGCGCGACGTGTCGTTCCCGTTCCTGAACAACTTCAGCTTCTGGATGACCACGGCCGGCTCAATGCTGATCATGATCTCGTTGTTCATCGGCGAGTTCGCACGTACTGGCTGGCTGGCCTACCCGCCGCTGTCGGAAAGCGCCTATAGTCCCGATGTCGGTGTCGATTACTATATCTGGGGTCTGCAAATCGCGGGTATTGGTACCCTTTTGTCGGGCGTCAACCTGATTGCCACCATCGTCAAGATGCGTGCGCCGGGCATGACCATGATGAAGATGCCAATCTTCACCTGGACGGCTCTCTGCACCAACGTCCTGATCGTCGCCGCCTTCCCGGTACTGACCGCCGTTCTCGCCCTGCTGTCGCTCGACCGCTACGCCGGAACAAACTTCTTTACCAATGACCTCGGCGGCAACCCGATGATGTATGTCAACCTCATCTGGATCTGGGGTCACCCGGAAGTTTACATCCTCATCCTGCCGGCATTCGGCGTGTTTTCGGAAGTCGTTGCGACATTCTGCAGCAAGCGCCTGTTTGGTTACGCGTCGATGGTCTACGCCACCGTCGTCATCACCATCCTTTCCTACCTCGTCTGGCTGCACCACTTCTTCACGATGGGCTCGGGCGCCAGCGTAAACTCGTTCTTCGGCATCACCACGATGATCATCTCGATCCCGACAGGGGCGAAGATCTTCAACTGGCTCTTCACCATGTATCGTGGTCGCATTCGCTTCGAGGTTCCGATGCTGTGGGCCATGGGCTTCATGGTGACCTTCGTCATCGGTGGCATGACGGGCGTCATGCTCGCAGTTCCGCCGGCCGACTTCGTGCTGCACAACTCGCTGTTCCTCATCGCCCACTTCCATAATGTCATCATTGGCGGCGTGGTGTTCGGCGCGTTCGCAGGCATTAACTACTGGTTCCCGAAGGCATTCGGCTTCAAGCTCGATCCGTTCTGGGGCAAGATGTCCTTCTGGTTCTGGCTGGTCGGCTTCTACTTCGCCTTCATGCCGCTCTACATCCTTGGCCTGATGGGCGTCACCCGCCGCCTCAGCCAGTTCGAGGATCCGTCGCTGCAGATCTACTTCGTTATTGCAGCCTTCGGTGCCGGCCTGATTGCCATCGGTATTGCTTCGTTCCTGATCCAGATCTTCGTCAGCATCAAGAACCGCGAAGCTCTTGCCGACTTCACAGGCGACCCCTGGGGCGGTCGTACCCTGGAATGGTCGACTTCGTCGCCACCCCCGAGCTACAACTTCGCCCTCACCCCGATCGTTTACGATCACGACTCGTGGTGGGACATGAAGGCTCGCGGTCATGTTCGTCCGACGGAAGGCTTCCTGCCGATCCACATGCCGAAAAGCACGAGCGCCGGCATTATCCTCGGTATCCTCAGCATCGTCTTCGGTTTCGGCATGGTGTGGCATATCTGGTGGATGGCAGCACTTGGCTTCGTCGCCATGGTGGTCGTTACTATCGCCCATACCTTCAACTACAAGCGTGACTTCTACATTCCGGTCGAAGAAGTGATCAGAACCGAAAACGCGCGGACCAAGCTGCTTGCAGAACGGGTATAAGACAATGACAGCAATGCATGCAGACGCTGCCGCAAATGGCAAAACGCCTGCCTTCTACCTGAAGGAAGAGCACCACCCGGAAGAGAGCACGATGCTCGGCTTCTGGATCTACATCATGAGCGACTGCCTGATCTTCGCAGTGCTCTTCGCAACCTACGCCGTGCTCGGCCGCTCCTATGCGGCCGGCCCTTCGCCAGCCGACCTGTTCGAGCTGTCGACCGTGGCGATCAATACCACGATGCTGCTGCTCTCCTCGATCACGTATGGCTTTGCCATGCTGAGCATGGAGAAGAACAACACCCGGTCGACCCTGCTGTGGCTGGGGATCACCGGCCTCTTCGGGATCGCCTTCGTTGCGCTCGAGCTCAACGAATTCTACCACCTGATCCTCGAGGGTGCCGGCCCGCAGCGCAGTGCATTCCTGTCGGCATTCTTCACGCTTGTCGGCACCCACGGACTGCACGTCACCTGCGGTATCGTCTGGCTCGTCACCCTCATGGTTCAGGTCGCCAAACATGGCCTTATCCACGAGAACAAGCGCCGCCTGATGTGCCTCAGCATGTTCTGGCACTTCCTCGACGTCGTCTGGATCGGCGTTTTCTCCTTCGTCTATCTCATGGGGGTTCTCGGATGAGCTCGAACACGCACACTCCACACACTGCAGGCAGCGATCACGGACACGCGACACACGGGCACGATGGCCATGGCCATGGCGGGCACGAAGCGGCTCACGGTACGTTCAAGAGCTACATGACCGGGTTTGTCCTCTCGGTAATCCTGACCGTCATCCCGTTCTGGCTGGTGATGGCAAAGGTCATCGAAAGCCCGGTAACGACCGCCGGCATCGTCATGGCACTCGGCGCCGTACAGATCGTCGTCCACATGGTCTATTTCCTGCACATGAACACCAAGTCTGAAGGCGGCTGGAACGCACTGGCGCTGACTTTCACCGTGGTGATCGTCGTGATTGCGCTCAGCGGTTCGCTCTGGGTCATGCACAACCTAAACGTCAACATGATGCCGATGTCCCCGGACATGATGCGCAACATGCCGTAAAGCACTGCCGGGCGGTCCAGGATCGCCCGGCCTCTCCGGCTTGAGCACCTGCTCGCCGGTTACGCGCCTCCGATGGAGCCTCGCGCCATGACACCTGTTTCCGCGCCCCCTTCGACGTCCCACCGGTCAAGATTTGCCTTGGTAATGTGGGTTATCTGCCTGCTGCTGTTGACTGCTGTCTTCATCGGGCTTGGAACCTGGCAGGTTAAACGGCTGCACTGGAAGCTGGACCTGATTGCCCGCGTCGATGCTCGGGTGCACGCTCCGCCGCAGCCCGCACCCGGCCCTTCGACATGGTCTTCGATAAACGCCAATGACGACGAATATCGCCATGTACGCATTGCCGGAACCTTGATGAACGACAAGGAGACCCAGGTCTACGCGGTGACGAACCTCGGTCCCGGTTTCTGGGTGCTGGCCCCGATGAAATCCGCGGACGGAACGATAACTTGGATCAATCGTGGCTTCGTTCCGACGGACAAGCGCAATCCGAAAACGAGGCCGGAAGGAGAAATCTCGACACCCACCACCATCACCGGCCTTCTGCGCATCAACGAACCGAAGGGCACTTTGCTGCGGTCGAACGTGCCGCAAGACGAGCGCTGGTATTCCCGCGACGTGGCGGCGATGGCCGCTGCCCGGGGCCTGACGGACGTTGCGCCCTATTTCATCGATGCGGATTCCGAGCCCAATCCAGGCGGATTACCCGTCGGCGGGCTGACACAGATCGTTTTCCCGAACAGCCATCTGGTCTATGCCTTCACGTGGTTCGGGATGGCGATCATGTCGTTCGGCATGACCGGCTATCTTGTTTTCCTCGAACGCAAACGGAAGATATCGTGAAAAAAGGTACTGCCATCTCGCAACGGCAATCCCTTTTTAACGGTGGACTTTACCAGCGGGGCGGTGGAGGACGGCCCCAGTCTCCATCGCCTCCGCCATACTCGTCCCAATGATGGTGATGATGCGGGGCCCAGCGGTCGCGGTCCCAGAAAGGCGGCGGACCGCGACGCCATTCATTCGGCCGGCATTCGCCATTCCACGATTCGTGCCATCCCCGACCGCAGGCGTAATCGACTTGAACGATCGGCGCGTTATCCGTGTTGAACGTAGACGGGCCAACGGGCATTGCCTGGGCTGCGGAGACGGCGAGACCCGTCCAAACTACGGCGGAAGCTATCAAAGAGTATCGCATATCTGATGACCTTTCGTTCGAACCATCCCCGGTAAATTACGCTTCCGCGCCTTAACCGGGACTGAATTGAACGAGAGCTTTCCGTTCATCGAACACGACCTATCGATAGGTCGCCTGTTCGATCAGACGCTCTTCGGAGCTGCCTTCTTCACCTTTTCGACAGGCTCCAGCTTGGCGTCTTCGGCTTCCTTCAACAGGCGCTGCTCCTTGAGGCGCGCGGTTTTGCGCAAACGCGCGGCGGACTCCTCGTGGGCGATGGTGCGAAAGGGAGGCGCATCGGCGGCGTTCTTATCGCGCTTGCCGGTCTTGTCCGTCTTGAAAAATGAGTCTTTTGCAGTTTTCGGCATGCCGCGTGTCCTTCGTTGATGTGAGTTGGAGCGGCGGGCGAATACGCGTCGTCATCACCTGATGGAACAATGACGCCGCATTCGTCTGTCATAGAAAGAAGGCTAACCGATCGAGGCAAGCCGGAGATGGTCGGGACGAAGGCTCCGCTCGGAAGCCATTATTGAAACGTTGAAAACAATGACGGCAGTTCGCTGAACCAATGTCTTCGAACCATCTCTATAACATTATAGATAGGCCATTGGCCCCGCCGTGGCAAGGCAGGGCGCGGTGCGCAAACCTGCCTGATACTACCTTCAGGCAGTGGGACGACGGTATCCCGTCGGCTGCTCGTAGAGCCAGCCGATCCGCTCCACGGCGTCGGCGAAGTTCTCGCGGGCAACCGTCATCGTAAGGCCGTTGGCATGGATGATCGTCTCGGCATCCTCCATGATTGCGACGTGCCCTTTCCAGAACACGAGGTCGCCGCGGCGAAGGTCGCCCCGCTCGATCGGTTCGCCGAGGCCAGCCGCCTGCATGTCGGCATCGCGGGGCGCAGCTTTACCCACCATGGCCATCGCCAACTGGACCAGCCCGGAGCAATCGATGCCCAGCCCGGAGCGGCCGCCCCAGAGATAGGGCGTCTCGATAAAGCGGCCAGCGACGGTGACGTAGTCACTTTCTACCGCGTCGCCGATCGGTCGTACATGCTTGGCATAGAGCGCAGTACCATCGTCCAGAACGACGTATCGATTTCCCCGAACTTCCGCCTCCTCCGTCACGCAGACCCGGCTTCCCATGGACAACACGGCGACGTGCGGCTTGCGAAGCTCCGGCTTCGGATAAAGCGGGCTGCGTTGGGGCCAGACGACATGCGTCGGATTGGCTCCGGCGACCGACAGGGCATCCTCCGGCAGATAGCCGACATACCCGTCAGACGCTGCCTTTACCCAGCACCACCCGTCCTTGCGCTCGAACACAGTCACCGCCTCGCCGCGTAGAAATTCAGTGTCGATGCCCGCCGCCATGTCCGCCCTGGGACGCAGGCCGATGACCGGTACGCTGATCAGCGCCGGGTTTCCGGTGACAAAGCGCTCGGCATTCACCATCCCCTCGAGCGCAATGTCGGCGAGATCCGGACGATAGGCATTGAGGCGGCGGTCAAGTTTCATCTTTTTATCCTTCAGGAGGTGAGCCGGCGGCTCTGGCCGATGACCAGATCGCCGAGTTTTTCCAGATAAAGCGCGCCCGTGACTGTGCGCTTGATGATGACATTGCGGCGATCCTTGGCGTCCCGCACGCGGTCGACAAGGCCCATCGCCCCCATCGTATCGAGGGCGCGGGTGATGACCGGCTTGCTGACACCCAAAGTCGCCGCCAGTCCACGAACCGTGTGGGGCGGCGGCACCAGATAGATCTGCAGCAGGATCGCCATCTGTCGCAAGGTGAGATCCCGCTTGTCGAGATGAACCTGCTCCATGGTAACGCCATGCCACAGCCCCAATGCCTGGGAAGCGGTCAGTTCAAGGGACAAGACGCACTCCGGGGTCCGTTACGCAGCCGTTTCATTGTCCTGCGAGTTCGTGACCATTTCAAGAGGCGTTTCCGGATCCCGCCCCTTACCGGACTTTCTGCCGTATATAATGGTAAAGGGCTCGGATAGCCTGTGCCTCGCCGCCGCCCGGCGAATGCGGGCGCTCGCTTGGTGCCCAGCCATAGATATCGAGATGCGCCCAGCTTTTGGTATTGGTGACGAAGCGCTTGAGAAACAGTGCGGCCGTGATGGCGCCTGCCATGCCGCCGGCCGGAGCATTGGTGATATCGGCAAACTTGGTCCGGATATCCTTGTCGTAGCCCATGTAGAGCGGCATCCGCCACAGGGGATCGTCCGTCTCCAGGCTTGCTTCGGCGAGGTCATCTGCAAGGCCTTCGTCATCGGTAAAGAGCGGCGGCAGGTCGGGGCCGAGTGCGACGCGCGCAGCCCCCGTCAATGTGGCCATGTCGATCATGAGATCGGGCGACTCCTCATCGGCGTAGGCCAGTGCGTCGGCCAGGATGAGGCGGCCTTCCGCATCGGTATTGTCGATCTGGACAGTCAGGCCCTTGCGGCTCTTGTAAATGTCGCCGGGTCGGAAAGCGTTGGCGGAAATCGAATTTTCAACAACCGGTATGATGACGCGCAGGTCGACCTTGAGTTTTGCATCCATGATCATCAGCGCCAGACCGAGGATATTGGCGGCACCGCCCATGTCCTTCTTCATCAGAAGCATCGAGGCGGACGGCTTGATGTCAAGGCCGCCGGTATCGAAGCACACGCCCTTGCCGACGAGCGTGATGCGACGATGGCCTTTCTTCCCCCAGCGCAGCTCAAGTAACCGCGGCGCGTCGGCGCTGGCGCGGCCGACGACATGGACCAGCGGAAAGTTCTGCGTCAGCAGGTCGTCGCCTGTAATGACGGTGCATTGAGCATTGTAGTGGGCGGCGAGCGCCCGGAAGACTTCTTCCAGATGGCCCGGGCCCATATCGTTGGTGGGCGTGTTGATCAGATCGCGGGCAAGAAACACACCCGCCAGCTGCCGCCTGATATCGGCAGCATCGGCATCACGCGGGATCATCAGCGTCGGTGCAACCGTCTTGTCCGCCTTGTAGCGGTCGAAACGATAGCTGCCGAGGCCGAATCCCAGTGCCAGCCGATGGGCGGTAAGCGGGGCGGTCTCGATGTGCCAGTCGCCGGGCGGCAGCGAGCGGGCAAGACGGCCGGTGAGATAGGGCTGTTCCGAGGGGTTGGCCCCGAGGCCGAACAAGGCGCCGCCGAGGTGCCCCTCCTCCGTCGGGATAAGTAGCAAAGTGCCGCTATCCGCCTTGTAGCCGGTCTTTCGAGCCCAATCGAGAGCGATAGGATCGATGGTGCCTGTTTCGATATGCGCGGGCGTGACTGCGAAGACCGGGAGGGTCTTGCCACCCTTGGTATTAAAGGGTGTGGCTCGGTCGATATACTGGTAGGGGGCCATGATGATCCTTCGATCCGCCTGAGTCGGTAAATTAACGATCTGTTAGGGTTAACAGATTATTGCTGGAGCGAAGATTGCGCCACACTATTATCTGCTGTCTTTATGGATCTGGCGCAGGACCAATCGATTTCACGGATCGCGCCATGACCGCTTCGGCACCCTCTTTTTCGACAATCCGCAGCCTTCAGGCCAGCGTCGCCCTGCTGGCAGCACTACTGCTTGCCGGCTGCGCGACGACGACGGACAAGACTACCACAGGCTCAATCCCGAAAATGTCGAAGTCTGCCGACGACATGAGCCCCGGCGAGCTCTCCGGCAGCACGGCAGCGCTCGGCAAGGCATACGACGCAAACCCGCGGAACCCCGTTGTCGGCGTCAATTACGCCAATGCACTGCGCGCCAGCGGTCGCAATGCCCAGTCCCTCGCTGTCATGCAGCAGGTGGCAATCGCCAATCCCAACGACCGTGGCGTTCTGGCTGCCTACGGCAAGGCACAGGCGGCGGCAGGACAATTGAATGAGGCTCTCGCCACAATCGAGCGCGCCCAGACACCTGACCGGCCAGACTGGCGGCTGGTCTCAGCGCAGGGCGCTATCCTCGATCAGCTCGGCCGCGCCACCGAAGCAAGGGGTAAATATCGCGACGCACTGGACCTGCAACCGAACGAGCCCTCGATCCTATCCAATCTCGGCATGTCCTATGTCCTGACCGGAGATCTGAAGACGGCCGAGACCTACCTGCGCTCAGCCGTCGCCCAGCCGACTGCCGACAGTCGCGTCCGACAAAACCTGGCGCTTGTCGTCGGCCTCCAGGGGCGCTTTCCCGAGGCCGAGCAGATCGCCCGGTCGGAACTGACGCAGCAGCAGGCCAATGCCAACGTCAATTATCTGCGCACCATGCTGGCCCAGCAGAATTCCTGGCAGAAGCTTGCCAGCAAGGACGGCGCGCCGAGACCTGTCAACTGACGGAAGCCCTTATCCGGCCTCCAGGTGTGACACGATAGGCCCTTGCACCGGTTGATCCTGAAACGTCAGTTGTGGAACCGGTCCATGACCTGGAGGATGGCCGGTCCGAGGATGACGGCGATCAGCACCGGCAGGAAAAATACGATCATCGGCACGGTCAGTTTCGGCGGCAGAGCCGCAGCCTTCTTTTCGGCATCGTTCATCCGGTCGTCACGCCCCTCCTGGGCAAGCACGCGCAAGGCCTGGGCAACGGGAGTGCCGTAACGCTCGGCCTGGATCAGCGCCTGGGTGACCGATTTGACATTCTCCAACTGCGTGCGGACAGCCAGGTTATCGAGTGCGGTACGGCGGTCTTGAAGGAACGACAGTTCCGCGTTGGTCAGCACCATTTCTTCTGCGAGTTCCGGGGATTGCTCGGCTAGCTCTTCCGAGACACGGCGCATGCCGGCTTCCACCGAAATTCCCGACTCGACGCAGATCAGCATCAGATCCAGAGCATCCGGCCACGCCCGCTTGATGGACTTCTGGCGCTTTCCCATGCGGTTCGACACATAAATATTTGGCGCGTAAAAACCGAGATATCCAACGCCTAGCACCGCGAGAACGCGGATCATGAAGCCCTTGCTTTCGAGATTGCCGAGACCGAAGACCCAGAAGCCAGCAAGGGCGAGGAACAAAAATGGCAGCAGGAAGCGCGCAACCAGGAAAGTGTTCAAGGCATTTTCGGATCGTAGCCCTGCCGCCCGCAGTCGGTTGACGGTGTTGGCGTCGACCAGCGCCTCTTTCAGATTGAAGCGCTCGGCGATATTGCGGACCGACTGGTTGTTCTGGTTGCGCAGCGTCGCCTTGCCGCCGTCGTTCATCCGCGCTCTTTCGCGGGCGCGGATCTGGTCGCGCTCGGTCGAGACTGCCTTCATGCGCTTGTTCAGATCGCCGCGGTCGAAATAGGGAATGGCCAGCGTGTAGAACGTTGCGAACACAGCGATCGAAACCACGACCGCAAGGATCAGGCTGGGATCGGTCAACTGGCTGGCAATGTCGGACATGGTGGCAACCTTCGGTCAGATGTCGAAATTGATCATTTGGCGCATGACGAACATACCGAGAGCCATCCAAACTCCGGCAAACATCAGGATGAGATGGCCGCGCGGATCGGTAAAGAGGGCCATGATATATTGTGGCGACGTCAGATAGACGAGCGTGGCGACGATGAACGGCAGGGCGCCAATGATGCAGGCCGATGCCTTGGCTTCCATCGACAGGGCCTGCACCTTCGCCTTCATCTTCTTGCGCTCACGAAGGACACGCGCGAGATTTCCGAGCGCTTCCGACAGGTTGCCGCCGGACTGCGACTGGATTGCAATCACAATGGCGAAGAAGTTGACCTCCTGCAGCGGAAGTCCGACAGCCATGCGGGCGCAGGCATCCGCCATGCTGAGACCGACCTGCTGGGCCTCCACCAATTGGCGAAACTCCGTCTTGACCGGCTCGCGCGCATCGGCTGACACAAGGCGGATCGCGTCGTTGAGCGGCAGGCCGGAGCGCAGCGAGCGGGTGATCACATCGAGCGCATTCGGAAACTCGTTGAGGAACTTGTTCTGCCGGCGCTTGACGAGAAAACCTATGATCCACCGGGGGAGACCGACACCGGCGGTAAACGGCAATCCCAGGACGATCGCCAGCGGCGCGCCCAGGATGAAGGCGGCAAGCATGACGACAAGAGCAAAAAGAGCGCTGAACAGATAGAAGCGACCGATGGTGATCGGCAGGCCTGTTTGAGCCAGTCGGGCCTTCAGGGACTGTGATTTCTTGCTTTTTTCCAGATTCCGCTTTTCGAGGTCTTTCAGCGAATCCTGCACGGACCTCCGACGCTTCGACAACTCCTGGACGCGGTCCCGCGCCGCACTGACCTTGTTCAGCTCGCTTTCTGTCGCCTTGACGCGACTGACGCGACTGGCCGTCTTCTTGTCGGTTTCCATACTCGAAAACAGGAAGCTGTAGCTCAACGCAGCCGCAGATATGGCTGCTAGCAGCACGATGAGGAGGATGGTGGAATCAATGCCGAACATCGGTCAAACCCTACTTCGATTGTTTGTCCATCTCGTCCAGCACCGCTGCCAATCGCTTTTCCTCATTGTAGTAACGGGCGCGATCCCAGAAATGCGGCTTACCGATGCCGGTCGACACGTGGCGACCGACGATGCGGCCATTGGCGTCTTCGCCTTCGATTTCGTAGCGCATCAGATCCTGGGTGATGATGACATCACCTTCCATCCCGATGACCTCGGTGATCTGGGTGATGCGGCGGGATCCGTCTCTCAAGCGTGCAGCCTGGATGATGACGTCGACGGAGCCGGCGATGATTTCGCGCACAGTCTTTGCAGGCAAGGTAAAACCGCCCATCGCGATCATCGACTCGATACGGCTCAAACATTCACGAGGCGTATTCGAGTGGATCGTTCCCATGGATCCGTCATGGCCAGTGTTCATCGCCTGCAAAAGGTCGAACACTTCGGGCCCGCGCACTTCGCCGACGATGATCCGCTCAGGGCGCATGCGCAGGCAGTTCTTGACGAGGTCGCGCATGGTGATCTCGCCCTCACCTTCGATATTCGGCGGGCGTGTTTCGAGACGTACTACGTGCGGCTGTTGCAATTGCAGTTCTGCTGTGTCTTCGCAGGTGATGATCCGCTCGTCTTCGTCGATATAACGCGTCAGGCAATTGAGCAGCGTCGTCTTGCCCGAGCCGGTACCGCCAGAGATAACCACATTGCAGCGGACCCGACCGATGATCTGCAGGATGATGGCGCCTTCCGGCGTGATCGCGCCGAAGCGGACGAGCTGGTCGAGAGTCAGCTTGTCCTTCTTGAATTTACGGATTGTCAGAGCCGGGCCATCGATCGCCAGTGGCGGCGCGATGACGTTGACACGCGAGCCATCCGGCAGGCGCGCATCGCAGATGGGGCTGGATTCGTCGACGCGACGGCCGACCTGGCTGACGATGCGCTGGCAGATCGACAGCAGCTGGCTATTGTCGCGAAAGCGGATTTCCGATTCGATCGTCTTGCCGCCAACTTCGATAAAGGTCTGGCCGGAGCCGTTGACCATGATGTCGGAAATATCGTCGCGGGCCAGCAGCGGCTCGAGCGGACCGTACCCCAGTACGTCGTTGCAGATGTCATCGAGCAGCTCTTCCTGCTCGGAGATCGACATCGCGAAATTCTTGATCGTGATGATGTCGTTGACGATGTCGCGAATTTCCTCACGCGCGCTTTCGCCATCGAGCTTGGAAAGCTGGGACAGGTCTATGGTATCGATCAGAGCACCGAAGACCTGCGCCTTGGTATCGTAATATTCCTCGGTACGCTGCGGGCGCCGGCGCTGCGGCGTCTGGATCGGTGGTGAGGCGACCTGCTGGCGCTGGGTATTTTCGCGGGAGGGCTCCATCAACACCGTGGAGGCCGAGACTGCGGCGGTCGACGTACGCGGCTGCAGCGGCGCGGGTGCGCCGTCGCCTTTTCCAAACCCATCGTTTCCGCGCTTACCAAACATGGTCGTTCCAATTCTTCTCGGTCGTCGTCTTATTTCCGCTTCAGAAGACCCATCAGGCCTCCCTTGCGGGACTTCTTCATTGCGATGCGGCCGGTAACGATGTGGGAGATCTGGGAGAATGTCTCGGCGATCGGCGACTTCGCGTCGACCTCCGAAATCATCCGGCCACTGTTCGCCGCGTTGCCGAACAGGGCTACGTCGAATGGAATGATAGCGATCGGATCGACTTCCAGTGGCTCGCAGAATTCCGAGATACCAATTTCCGGTCTTTTCGGCATACCCACCTGGTTGAGGATCAAATGCGGGACCTTGTCGTTCGGCCGCATCTTGCGCAAAGCATCCAGCATGTTCTTGGCGTTGCGAAGATTTGCGAGGTCGGGCATGGCGCAAATCACCACGTCGTCGACGCTCGAAAGTACAGCCCGGGTCCATTCCGACCACATATGCGGCACGTCCAGCACTGTCACTGGCGCGCTTCGCTGCAACACGTCCAGCACGGGCTGGAAGGCATGGCCTTCAAAATCATAGGCGCGGTCGAGCATCGACGGAGCGGCCAGCAGCGACAGGTGCTTCGAGCACTTCGTCAGCAGGCGATCGAGAAAGACCTCGTCCAGACGGTCCGGCGCAAAGACTGCCTCGGCTATCCCCTGGGCCGGATCCTGGTCGAAATCGATATTTGCCGTGCCGAAAGGGAGATCCAAGTCTGCAAGTATAGTCTCGGTGGAAAACAGGTTGGAGATGCCGAAAGCGCAGTTGTGAGCAATCGTCGAAGCCCCGACGCCGCCCTTGGCGCCAATGAATGCGATGCTGCGGCCGATCGGCTCGGCATCCGGATCGATGAAGATCGTCGACATCGCCGCCATAAGGTCGGACATTGCTACCGGCTGGACCATGTATTCCGAGATGCCGTTGCGCATCAGTTCGCGATAGAGCGTGATGTCGTTGTGGTAGCCGACGATAACGACCTTGGTGCTGGGGTCGCAGACCGCAGCAACCGGGGCGAGATCGGTCAGGATGGATGCCGGCGGAGAGCGAGTCTCGATAATGATCAGGTTCGGCGTCGGGGCGCTGGAAAACATGTTCGCCGCAGCCGCAGCGCCGCCGCTGGTGATGCGCAGGCTGACCTTTGCCATGCGCCGGTCGTTGCCAAAACGCTCCATCAACTGCTGCAGCGATTCGCTCTCGCAAAAGGCATGCACGGAGATGCGCGGAAGAGGACGCATGCTCTCGAGATCGCCGATGCGGGGACTGGCCGCATCCGCCTTTTCCATCTGGATATCGTAATCGATCGCGCTCATGGTCGTGTCCTGTCGTGTTTCCCGGTCAGAGCCTCCAGCCTGAAGATCATCCGCCGCTGCCGCTGAACCCGCCTATCGACGATGAACTCGTCGGGGTGGAGCCGCTGCGATAGCTCTCGATCACCTTGCCGCGCTGTTCCGCATCGATCGGTGTCTGCGCCCTTGGCGCGACGAGATCGGTAGGGTTGGCTACCTGTGCCGCCAGGTTGCTTTGAGACGCACAGCCGAAGTTATAGTAATTCTGGTTGTCGAAGGGTTTGTCCGCCAGATCTTCAGGCCACTGCCCGCAAGCGTTCGTAACCGCGGTGGTGGCCATGAAATGCAGCCGGATCGGCGCCGCGTCGCCTGCTCCACCCGCAGGATAGAAGCTATCAGCGATGCGCCGGGACGGGATGCCGCTGGCCACCAGTTCCTGGCGAACCTGATGGCGCACGTCGGCAATCGCCTGGCTGTTCATCGCACCCTGCGGCGTCATGATTTCGACAGTGCCGGTCGCGTGGGCCTTGTAGTCCTGGACGAAGCCCCGGATCATATCCCGCGTGCCTTGGGTGAGGCGACGATCGCTGGCGGCAACCGGAATGTCGACGTTATGTTCGGCCTGCGTCAGGACGATGGGATGACGTTGGCGGTAATCGTCGTGGACAGAGCCGGTCGTCATGTCGTCGTGGTTGGCGCAGCCGGCGAGGACAGCGACCAGCATTGCTGCAGACGCTACCCTCAAGCCGCTTACGTTCAAAACATGCATTCGGGTGCGGGACATGGCGACATCTCTCTCGGCGTTGGTTGACTGGCGGATCGTCATCACGCGCCCCTACTTGTAGATGAAGCCGACGGAGCCATGAAACTCAGCATCCGCGACGGGAGTGTCACGGCGGCCATAGACCTTGTTGACACGGTTGAGGAAGAAGGCGCCTGCATCGTTGGCGGGCGAGAAATTATCGTCCGGACGTGACAGCGCATTGCGAGCAACGGGGCGCACGAGATAGGGCGTGGCGATGATCACCAGTTCGCTTTCGTCTCGCTCGACGCTTTTCTGCCGGAACAGGGCGCCGAGGATCGGAATCTTGGATGCACCCGGAGTGCCGTTGGTGGTCTGCTGGATGTTGTCGCTTAGCAAGCCGGCAAGCGCGATGGAGCCGCCGGATGGCAACTCTACAGACGTGTCGGCAGCGCGCTGATTGTAGGTCGCCGTACCGGCCGTTCCGACCGGTTCGGAAACCTGTGTGTTGATGTGCAAGCTGATGCGACCGGCAGAGAGCACCACGGGCGTGAACGAGAGGCTGATGCCGTAGGTGTAAGGGGTGATCGTGACCTTGCCATCGCTGTCGGTCGAGGAATAGAGGGTCTGGCCACCGGAATTGAAGGTGGCCGCCTGCCCGGAAATTGCCGTCAGCGTCGGCTCCGCCAAGGTGCGAATGGCCTTGGCCTGCTCCAATGCGTTCATGTAGCTGTGGATGTCGTACTTGCCGACCGCAAATTTGAAAAGGGCAGCCAAGCCACCATTGCCGGCCGCGACAGCAGGATCACCGCCAATCAGGCCTGTGGTGGAATTTGTGTTGATGTTTCCAAGTTGGGCGACCGTCAGGCCGGACGAATTTCCGACAAGGTTATCGAAGCCAATCTGCTTCAGGACGCTCCGCTTGATCTCAGCAACGGTGACTTTCAGCGTTACCTGGTCTTCGCCATCGATCTGCAAAAAGTTCTTGATGGAGGACGTCTGCCGGTTTTCAGCGAAAATCGCCACTGCGCTGCTGGATCCGCTGCCGCTGGCGGTCGTGTTTCGGGTCGTTGCTTCGCCACCCTTGAGGAACGCCTGCGCAAGGTCGACGGCGCGCGACGAATCCATCGGCGTGCGGACGGTGCCGGTCAGGACGATGTTGTCGGAGACGATTTCGACATGGATATCAGAGTCTGGAATGAAGCGCTTGAGATTGGCCTGCAGACCTGTGATGTCGCGCTCGATGGAGATGTCGAGGGTCGCGACTTCCTCGCCATTGGCGCCGAATACGAAGATGTTGGTCTGGCCGACCGTCTTGCCGAACAGGTAGATGCGGCGCGAGGTCCGTGTCACCGCATCGGCCATCGTCGGGTCGGAGACGAGGATGTCATGGGCATCGGCAGGCAGATCGACGACCAATGCCTTGTTGAGACCGAGATTCAGCCGCTTGTGGTTACCGATCCCGGCGATGGTCACGATACTGTCGGACGTCTCGGCCAGAGCTTCGTCTACCGACAGGAAGTGCGGCACGATCTGCAGGGGCAGACCGCCGAAGGCGACAGAGAATGCGAGCAGCGCCGAGAGCGAACGGCTAGTCCCTGGTTTAGTCATCCGCATGGTCGCGCCCTTTTTCATTGTACCTTGATCGCCGCGCCGCTTGGGACGATGGCGCCGGATTTGATGACCTGCACGACAGATGCACCACTGTCTCCAGACAACAGGTAGTCGGCAGCGCCTGTGTCGGGCTCCTGCGCATCTGCGACCGAGCGCAGTGCCATGGACAATTTGTCAGCCATCTGCTGTGCCGTCGCCAGCACCTTCGCCTGGTCGGGGGTCAGTTCCAGCGTCGCGGTCGCACCGACGGCTGACTTCGAGCCATCAGGCTTCTGCTCGATCTGCTGGTCGATAGCGAGCACGCGCACGTTGCTCAGAATCGTCTCTGTCTGAAACTTGGCAGAATCGCCCTTGCGAACCATCAAAATATCGACGCGGTCGTTGGGAAGAATGAAGCCACCCGCGCCTGTCGCGACCGAGATTTCCGTGGCCACGGCCCGCTTGCCGGCGGGCAGCAGCGAGGAAAGGATGCGGCTGTTGGAATCGGCGACCTTTTCCTCGCGGATCGGTTCGCCTTCGAAGATCGGCAGGCGAACCACTGCGCCGAGCATGTCTTTCAACGCATCCGGACGGTCCGTCTCGGTGATGACGCCCTTGACGACACCCGCTTCCGGCCAGTCCATCCAGCGTATCGAGCTATCGTTCAAGCGTGAGCCGATGGGCAAATTGGCGGCTGCGACCAGAACCTTGACGGAAGGTTCCCTCTGCATCACCGTTGCAACTTCCGGAACGACATTGCGACCGCCCGCAAGGCGCATTGCCAGTATGCCGGCAAGACCTGCCGCGCCAACTGCAACAACGAGAATGATCAGGCGAGCGGGTTTCATTATTCATCCTTGGGAACAAGACTGTTCGCCAGCAAGGATGCACCGCAATTGGTATACTTATGGTTAATGAATGACTTACAACTTAGCTTAAGAAGTCATGAATACAGACTTCGTTCCAACCCCGAGATCATGACTGATTGAGAGCAGCCAGAAACAGGGGAGACGACGGGAAAGCGATAAACCCGCCAATGCCGATCGCGATGCCGTACGGTATCTTCTTAGCATGTGTTAGGGATTGGGGTATCGACATACCGATGACGGAAAGGATGTCGGCGCGGGCGCGCATGGCGAAGATCAGCAATGTCATAATGCCGCCGACGACGCTGACATACACGACGAATTCCAGAAGAGACTGGTCGAACCCGAACCACAATGCGGCGGCGCTCAGGAGCTTGGCATCGCCACCGCCCATAATGTTGAGCGCGAAGAAGCCGAAGCAAACGGCAAAGACAATCAGTGCACCCAGAAAATGCATTCCGATTACTGCCAGCGGTAGGCCCGTGAAGGGGGCGACCAGCAGAAATGCCCCGACGAGGATGACGGAAACCCGATTGGGGATGGTCATGGTGAAAAGATCGGAGAATGCAGCAACCGCCATGCAAAGCGGAAAAATCAAGAAAATTGCGGCCCCGATCATGCTTATCTCCATAAAGTCGCTATGATGGTAACAGCCATTGCCTAAGGAAGAATGACCGGTCTACGACGCCGTAAATGGCAAAAAGCCGCTGCCCTGAGGGGATGCGGCTTTTCATTCAAATTTATCGGCGAGACTTATCAGCCTGCGTAGTTCAACTTGAGGGCAATATTCTTGAACTGGTTGTTCAAGGCAGTGCCGAGCGTGGTTGCACCGGCGATCAGGGCTACGGAGATCAGAGCAGCGATCAAGCCGTATTCAATTGCAGTCGCACCGGATTCGTCTTTCAAGAAACGCGCGAAAAGCTTGGTCATGGAAACTCCTACTCCACATGTTGACAGCAAGTCCGCCAACTGTTTGCCGTTGATCGGATGAGGGGAAATTATCGAACGGCTGTTTCAATCGACTTAAAAAAAGTAGTAAACAAAATGATAATAGGCTTTCGCGATCATGGTAGTTAACGAAGAGAGTGATTAACGTATAGTATTGTTTCGAGTCATCTTTTGCACGGCCGCAGCAGCGACAGACATGTCACAGAGTAAATCAGACGGCTCCTTACGATACATAGATTTCACCTTCAAAATCCCATTTCTACGCATATGATGCCGTCAACCTTCATCAATCGACGCATTATTCGGCATATTAACGCTTAGTTTACTAATACTTTTCATTCTGTTGCGTACGAGCACCGAGAATTCGCCCGAGAGGCCCCCCTTCATGTTCCAGCAAGGCAGATCCGTTTTATTCGGCTGCATCGTCGCAGCGACAGGACTCTTGCCAGGGATCTCCGTGGCCGGGGACAACATGCTGCGGGTGTTCATGGATCATGCGCGCATCCTGAGGCTAGATCGCCCGGTCAGCAAAGTGATCATCGGAAACTCGCAGGTGGCCGATGCGACTGTCGCGGATCCGAAGACGATTGTTTTGACAGGTCGCAGTTTCGGCACGACGAACATCGTTCTTCTCGACTCCGACGGCAACGCGATTGTCGACGAGCGTATTCTTGTATCGATCGACGAAGGCAATACGGTTCGCGTCTATCGCCAGACGGAGCGCTCCGTTCTTTCCTGCACACCGAACTGCGAGGTTCACGCTCAGCAAAGCAGCGCTGCCGCACCAGTTGCCGCCACGCCATAGACGATGTCTTGGCATCGGAAGTTTAAGAGAAAACGCAACGGAATATCAATGAAGTCCGCATAGGGTCCGCGCGTTGATAGAAGCGTGGAAATCATGATGACGGTGGATGGGCAGGACGAAGGTGACACCGCGCTAGTCCGGCATCCTATCCTGAAGCGCCTCAGACTCATCGTCCGCTCGAAAGATGGGGCGACGGCAATTGAGTTTGCCCTGCTGGCGGTCCCCTATTTCATCATAATCTTTGCGATCATCGAGACATTCGTCGCCTTCACTGCCGAACAACTGGTGGTCAATGCCACGGATACGCTGTCGAGAAAGCTTCGCACCGGACAGATTACCTACGCGATGGGACGCACCGCGACCGACATGGATCAAACGAAGTTTCGGACCGCATTCTGCGCCGAGATTGCCATCATGATCAGCTGCTCCCCGAGCGAGATCGCCACACCGGCGAAATTGTATCTTGATGTTGAGACCTACACGTCCTTCGCCGACATTCCAGTGAAAATTCCTCGCGTCTCCACTGCCGCGTACGCCGACATAGATCCGTCGGGCTTCAAATTTGCGCCAGGCGGCCCAAGTTCCATCAACATGGTGCGAGCTTATTATCGTTGGAAGATTACAACCGATATCGTGCGGCCCTATATCACCACAATCCGACCGGCCAACGGTTCGATGCCGACCGACTTCCTGATTATCGCCACAACGGCCTTTCAAAACGAGAAATACCCTTGAGCGCCCCGGATCTACACAGTTACGGGATTCGCCGGAGGCTGCAACGGGCGCTCGATAGCCGTATTGCGCGCCTCGGTTTGCGTCTGGTGCGCGACAAGGGCGGTGTTGGCGCCATCGAATTCGCCATACTCGTTCCGGTCCTGCTGCTTCTGTACCTCGGCGCGCTGCAGACGACGGTCGCGCTCAGCGTTGCCCAGCGAACGAGCCGCGCGGCAGGAACTGTCGCAGATATTGTTACGCAGCAGTCGACGGTATCGAAATCTATCCTCTCGACCATGCCATCCGTCGTCAATGCAATCTTTGTGCCTTACGCCACTACCGGCATGACGCTGAAGATCACCGGCATCCAGATCGATGCCAGCAGCAAGGCTACGGTGCTTTGGTCGTGGGAGCAGGACGGGACGACTGCCTATGCGGTCAACAGTGCTGTGACAGGGGTGCCGACAGCACTCAACAAACCAAATTCGTTCCTGGTCAGAACCGAGCTTGGGGTGCCTTACAAGCTCATCAGCTTTGGACCGGACTTCCTACCGGCGGGCATGAATTCGATCACTATGCAGCGGCAATATTTCTACCGTCAGCGCACCGGAACTTCGATCAAGTGCGACGATTGCTAAAGCACTGACGCAGGACGACGACACCCGCTGAAATTGCCAAGTGCCTACTGCCACTATATGGGTACTCGCCTGCAAGCCGCCGGAAGATCCGTTGCGGATACTGATCGTCTTTGTCGGGTAGCTCATGGCGCGCGCTTTTCTCTTCGTTCTTGATTCCTTCGGCGTCGGCGGTGGCCCGGACGCAGCATCCTACGGCGACCAGGGCGCCGATACGCTTGGCCATATTGCCGAGTTTTGCGCCGCAGGAGCGGCAGACCGTGCAGGCCTTCGCGCGGGTCCGCTGATGCTCCCTAACATGTCGGCGCTGGGGCTGATGCAGATCGCCAAGAGTGCGGCTGGTGCCTACCCCGCCGGAATGACGATGCCGGAGCGCATTTATGGTCTCTATGGATGCGCCAATGAAGTGTCGCGCGGCAAGGACACACCCTCCGGTCATTGGGAAATCGCCGGTACGCCCGTAACCTTCGACTGGGGCTATTTTCCAGCGGAGGGCGACGCCTTCCCCCCGGAATTCGTGGCGAGCTTCTGCCGTGCTGCCGAAATCCCCGGCATCCTCGGCAATTGCCACGCATCGGGAACCGACATCATTGCCCGCCATGGCGAAGAGCATATGCGGACCGGCAGGCCTATCTGCTACACGTCCTCGGATTCAGTATTCCAGATAGCCGCGCACGAGGTTAGTTTCGGGCTCGATCGCCTGCTGCATGTGTGCCGCATCGCCCGGGCGCTGCTCGATGAATTCAATATCGGGCGTGTCATTGCCAGACCGTTCGTCGGCAATACGGCTGCAAATTTCGAGCGCACCGGTAACCGTCGTGATTTTTCCGTCCTGCCGCCGGAGCCGACGCTGCTGGATCGGCTGGTCGCCGGGGGCCGAAAAGTCCATGCGATCGGCAAGATCGGCGATATCTTTGCCCATCAGGGTATCTCGACGGAGGTCAAGGCAAACGGCAACGACGCTTTGATGGACGCATCGCTGAAGGCCATGGAATATGCCGAGGACGGCGATCTTGTGTTCACCAATTTCGTCGATTTCGACATGGTCTATGGTCACCGTCGCGATGTAGCCGGGTATGCTGCCGCACTCGAGGCATTCGATGCGCGCCTTCCGGAGGTGCATCGCAAGCTCAAGGCGGGCGATCTGGTGATCCTGACCGCCGACCATGGCTGCGACCCCACCTGGCGCGGCACCGACCATACCCGCGAGCGCGTCCCGATCATCGCCTACGGACCCGGCCTCCGCTCGCGTGCCATCGGCATTCGTCAAAGCTTTGCCGATATCGGCGAGACCGTCGCTGCCCATCTCGGCATTGCCGCTGGACCCTACGGGAGGAGCTTTCTGTGACATCGCACCTGAAAAAGATCGAGCTTCATTGCCACCTCGAGGGTGCCGCCCCGCCGAGCCTGACGGCAGAGCAAGCGCTGAAATACGGTGTCGATACCAGCGGCTTCCTGCGCGATGGTACTTATCTCTGGAATGATTTCGCGGAATTTATCGTCGCCTACGACCAGGTTGCGTCAGTCTACCGCACAGAGGAAGACTATGCCCTCCTGACCGAGACCTATCTCGAGGAGTTGGCGGCTATCGGAACGATTTACAGCGAGTTGATCGTATCTCCGGACCACGGCGACCGCATAGGCCTTGGTGCCGATGCCTATATTGCCGGAGTATCGGCCGGCATTCACGCGGCAAAGGCGAGAACCGGGATCGAGGCCCGGCTGATTGTCACCGGGGAACGGCATTTCGGCCCTGAGCGCGTCATCAAGGCTGCTGAATATGCCGCCCGGAGCGACAATCCGCTGATTACCGGTTTCAACATGGCAGGTGAAGAGCGCATGGGGCGTGTTGCCGATTACGCCCGGGCGTTCGATATCGCGCGCGACGCGGGCCTTGGCCTGACGATCCATGCCGGCGAAGTCTGTGGGGCCTTCAGCGTGTCGGATGCCCTCGATCTCGTTCGCCCGAGCCGCATCGGCCACGGCGTTCGCGCGATCGAGGATAGCGAGCTTGTCAGGCGCCTCGCAGATCTCGGCACTGTCCTCGAAGTCTGCCCCGGCTCCAACATCGCTCTGAATGTCTTTCCCGACTTCAAATCGCATCCGCTACGCCGTCTGAAGGAAGCGGGGGTCCGCGTCACAATCAGCTCCGACGATCCACCGTTTTTCAAGACGTCGCTGGAACGCGAATATGCGCTGGCGAGTTTGGCATTCGGCTTCAGCGAGGCCGAGATCAACGCGATGACCCGCACCGGTCTGGAAGCAGCCTTTGTAGACGATGAGACACGTTCAAGGCTGCTAGCGATGATTTGACCGTCGGCGATCAGAGACTGGGGATGCTTGGAACCGAATCGCCACGTTCTCTTGCGGTGAGGGCAACTTCCGTGGAAGAACAGGCTTTATTCTGGAATCCAAGCGGAAGGCTGAAATCATGGACGGCGTTACGGTTATCAATCACCCGCTTGTGCAGCACAAACTCACCATCATGCGGCGCAAGGACACCTCGACCGGCAGCTTTCGACGCCTGCTGCGCGAGATTTCGACACTGCTCTGCTATGAAGTCACACGCGACCTCGAACTGACGATGGAAACCATCGAGACGCCATTGCAGGAGATGGAATCGCCGATCCTCGAAGGCAAGAAGCTCGTCTTCGCGTCGATCCTGCGTGCCGGCAATGGCTTGCTCGAGGGTATGCTCGACCTCGTGCCTTCAGCACGTGTCTCACATATCGGCGTCTATCGTGACCATGAGACGCTGCAGCCGGTGGAGTATTACTTCAAGGCGCCGGAAGATATTGCCGAACGACTGATCATTGTTGTCGATCCGATGCTGGCGACCGGTAATTCATCGATTGCAGCTATCGACAAGCTGAAGGAACGCGGCGCTCACAACATCCGTTTCCTCTGCCTGCTGGCCGCACCGGAAGGTCTGAAGAATTTCACCGACGCCCATCCCGATGTGCCTGTCTACACTGCGTCGATCGACAGTCACCTTAACGAAAAGGGCTATATCGTCCCTGGCCTCGGCGACGCCGGCGACAGGATGTATGGGACCAAATAGGCTTCATACTTCCTTAACCTATGCCTGTAGTTGTGCATTTCGTTTCTCAAATCTGCTCGATTCTGCCGCGCGGCATTAGTAACTTGGCAGTAATCTTAAGATATGGGTTGCAACACATCACGCCTCGCATGACGCCAGGTTTATACAGGAAGGATTCTTGTCGATGCTTGTACGGAGCCTCGTATTTGCTGGCGTTTTCGCGACGCTCGCCACCCAGGTGCCCTCGTTCTTCCAAACGAGTGGCGCGGCCCAAAATCCGGTACCATCCCTTCTCAGCATCTCCGCACCTTCACAACAGGCGCTGGCAGTCGATGCCCACGGCAATGTACAGCTCAGGGCAGATGCGCAAGGTCACTACAGCGGAAATTTCAAGATCAACGGCAAGTCCGTGCAGGGCCTGATCGACACGGGCGCTACCTATGTGGCCCTGAACGAGACGACGGCCCGCCATCTTGGCTATGCGATGACATCGCTCGATTTCCGCAATGCGGTCAACACCGCCAATGGCCAGACGAAGGCTGCCTATGTGCGCCTCGACCATATCGATATCGGTGGTATCCGTGTGCGCGACGTCGATGCGCTGGTCCTGAAGGATGAAGCATTGAGTTCAACCTTGATCGGCGTCAGCTTTCTGAAGAAGCTGGCTTCCTACAGCGTCGAGGATGGCGCGCTCCGTCTGGAACAATAAGCCTCGTCATCCTGAAATGCGCGCGACGATGAGCGGTTCCTGATCGGGCCGCTCCTCGGTGATTGTGTATGTCGCCGAAACAATGGAAGCCGCCCTTTCGGCGGCGGACATCTCTGCTGCGTGGACGGTGGCGATGCGGTCACCCTTCCGGACGAATGACCCTAGCGGCAGAAAATCGCTGAAACCGACGCGATGATCGATTTTATCCTCCGGCCGAAGACGACCGGCGCCGAGCGCGATGACCTCCATACCGATGGCGCGTGCGTCGCAGCCCGCAAGCCAGCCATCGGAAGTGGAAAGAACGGCTTTCTGGACAGGCGAGCCAATGAGATAGGCGTCTGGCCGCTCCATGAGATCGGCCGGTCCGCCGAGACCCGCAACCATGCGTGAAAATGCTTCTGCGGCTGCACCAGATGCCAGCGCTTGACGCGCCAGCTCCTCGCCGAGCTCGAGGCTGGCCGCCATTTTCGCACCGAGCAGCATCTCGGCGGCGAAAGCCAGTACCAGTGTTTCAAGTCTGGTCCCTGGTTTATCGCCTTTCAGGCATTCGATCGCATTGCGCAGTTCCAACACGTTTCCAGCAGCGTCGGCCAAGGGTTCGTTCATGTCGGTGATCAATGCCGATGTCCGCAAGCCGGCGCCGTTGGCGACTTCTACAAGCGAGCGAGCCAGCACTTCCGCCTCTTCCCGGGATGTCATGAAGGCGCCATTGCCGATCTTCACGTCGAGGACCAGTGTCTGAAGTCCGGCCGCAAGCTTCTTCGACAGGATCGAGGCCGTGATGAGCGGTACCGAATCGACGGTGGCAGTCACATCCCTGATTGCATAGAGGCGCCGGTCGGCCGGAGCGAGCGAAGCGGTCTGGCCGATGATCGCGCAGCCTGCGTCGTCGACCACCTTGCGAAAACGCGCCGCATCCGGCGTGATGTCGTATCCGGGGATCGATTCCAGCTTATCCAGCGTGCCGCCAGTGTGGCCGAGGCCACGACCGGAAATCATCGGCACGGCCAAGCCGCAGGCAGCGGCAACCGGCGCCAGCACCAGCGAGACGTTGTCACCGATGCCGCCGGTCGAATGTTTGTCGGCTACCGGCTTATCGAGGCCCTTCCAGCTCAGGCTATCGCCTGAGTGGGCCATCGCCAGCGTCAGTGCCACCGTCTCGTCCCGCGACATGCCCTTGAACCACACCGCCATCGCGAAAGCGCCGATCTGGCCTTCCGAAAGTTCGCCACGGACAAGTGCACCAATAAAGCTGTCGATATCGGCGGCGCGCAGGGCTTCGCCGTCACGTTTCCGCCGGATGAACTCCTGCGGCATCATCTGCTAATAGCCGGCAGCGAGCGTGATCGGCGGACCGCCACTAAGGACCGACAGAATATCATCCAGCAGACCGGATGCACCGAAGCGGAACGTCGACGGCATGGCCCAGTCCGGTGCCATGATGGTCTCGGCAAGACGGAGGTAAAGGGCTGCCTCGGCAACCGAGCCGATGCCGCCGGCGGGCTTGAAACCGACCTTCCGGCCGCTGTCACGGATGGTTCGCAGCATGACATCCTCCGTCTCCAGCGTCGCATTGACGGCGACCTTGCCGGTCGATGTCTTGATGAAGTCGGCGCCGGCAGCGATCGCCAGCTCGCCGGCGCGCCGTATCAGGCCCGTGTCCTTCAGTTCGCCAGTTTCGAGGATAACCTTGAGGAGAATGGGGCTCGCACATTCGGCACGGATTGCCGCGACCATTGCGGTCACCGCCTGCTCGTCGCCAGCAATCAGCTTGCGATAGGGAATGACGAGGTCGATCTCGTCTGCGCCATCGGCGATGGCCTCCCGCGTCTCGGCGGCCACGTCGGCAACCTCCATGTCGCCTGCCGGAAAATTAACGACGGTGGCGATTTTCACGGCATGGTTGGTGCCAAGAATACTGCGCGCGCGGGTGACGAAACGGGGCCAGATGCAGATTGCAGCACTATGACCAAAGGGCGTCTGGGCGCGCGCGCAAAGCGTGACGATCTGCGTATCGGTGCAATCGTCTTTCAGGTTGGTCAGATCGAGCAGGGAAAGTGCGAAAGCGGCCGTTTCCCGATGCGTGTGGTCCGTCATATCTCATCTCCTCCGCCGGCGATCATCTGCTTCAGGATCGCCGCGAGACGGGCGCCGCCGATCGGCGCCATATCCTTCGTCTCTTCATGACTGAGTTCGCCTCCGGTCATGCCGGCCCCATAATTGGTGATGACGGATGCCGCCGCAACCCGCAGACCGAAGAAACGCGCAAGAATGACTTCCGGCACCGTCGACATTCCGACTGCATCGGCGCCCAAAACCCTAGCCATGCGGATCTCTGCAGGTGTTTCGAAGCTCGGCCCGGAGAACCACATGTAGACGCCCTGCCCCAACGGGATACGGCATTTTTTGGCTGCGCTGTGCATGCGCAACGCCAGTTCGGCGTCATAAGCGCTGGTCATGCCGACGAATCGCTTGTCGCTGTCGACACCGATGAGCGGGTTCATGCCGGAATAATTGATGTGGTCGGTGATCTGCATAACCGCGCCCGGCGGAAGATCCTGCCGCAGCGAGCCGGCAGAATTTGTGAGGATCAACTCCTCGACGCCGAGACCTGCAAGGACCTCGATGGGCACGCGCATGGCGTTTGCGTCGCCCTTTTCGTAGTAGTGGACACGCCCGGAAAGCATGATCACAGGCTCGCCGCCAAGCGAGCCCGCAACGACTTCCCCGGCATGGCCTGAGACACCGCTAACCGGGAAACCCGGCAGATCGCCATAAGCAATCCGCACGACATCATCCAGCTCCTCCACGAGGGCTCCGAGGCCGGAACCAAGGATGATACCGGTACGCGGTGTCTGGCCACCCAGCCGGTCGCGCAAGAGACTGATAAGGGCGCCGGTCATCCGAGGATATCGGTCTCGAAGCTGAAGGGTAGGAGCTCCTCCATCGTCATGGTCTTCTGGACGCCGGCCTCGTCGCAGAGGTAGATTTTCGTCCCCTTGCCGGCAAACTCGGCAATCTTCTGGCGGCAACCGCCGCAGGGCGGGCAGAGCGCCAGTTTCTCGGCGATCACCGCCATCTCGACGATCTTTCTGCCTCCGCCCATGATCATCATGCTGATGGCAGTCGGCTCGGCGCACCAGCCTTGCGGAAAGGAGATGTTCTCGATATTGGCGCCGGCATAGACCTTGCCGTCATCTGCGAGGATGGCAGCGCCGACAGGGAACTTCGAATAGGGCACATGAGCGTGGGCCATTGCCGCGCGGGCGGCTTCGAACAGATCGTGCGACATGTCTATCGCTCCTTGGTATAGGGCACGCCGCCAGCCTTCGGCGGACGCGCGACGCCAATGAAGCCGGCAAGCAGGATGCAGGTGAGGACGTAGGGCAAGGCCTGGAAAATCTGTACCGGCACCTGGCCGATCAGCGGCACGGACTTGCCCTGCATGAAGTTGGCGAAAGCATCGAGGAAGCCGAACAGCAGGCAGGCAAACATGACAGGCACAGGCTTCCACTTGGCGAAGATCAGCGCTGCCAAGGCGATGTAACCCTTGCCGGCCGACATGTCCTTGATGAAGGCCGCTGACTGGGCAATCGACAGATAGGTGCCGGAGAAGCCGCAGAGAATACCGGCGCAGATGACAGCGCGGTAGCGCAGCCAGCTCACCGAAATACCGGCCGTATCGACGGCGCCGGGATTTTCACCGACGGCGCGCAGCCGCAATCCGAACCGAGTGCGATAGAGGATCCACCAGGAGACCGGCACGGCGACGAAGGCGAGGTAGGTCAGGCTGTTGTTGCCGGACAGGACATCGGCATAGAGAGGGCCGATAACCGGTACGCTGCGGATCTGATCGGCACCGGGCAGGATGATCGGCGAGAAACGGCCGTCGCCGGAAACCTGGGGCGTGCGGCCGCCCTGGCCGAACCATGCCTGGCCTAGGACGATAGTGATACCTGCGACAAAGAAGTTGAGGGCGACGCCCGACACGATCTGATTGCCCCGGTTGGTGATCGAGGCAAAGCCGTGCACGAGACTAAGCGCGACCGAGGCGGTGATGCCGCCGGCCAGGCCGGCCCAGGCCGAGCCGGTAAGATAGGCAATACAGGCGGCCGCAAAGGCAGAGGCCAGCATCTTTCCCTCAAGCCCGATATCGAACACGCCGGCCCGTTCGGAGAAAAGACCTGCCAGTGCCGTGAAGATCAGGGGAACCGAGAGACGGACGGTGGACCCGATGATGCTGATGAGGACGTCGTAATAATCCATGATGCTATCCTCCCGTCCTGGCGATTTTTTGATAGATGCGCACCAGTGCCGGGCGGAACATATATTCCAGAGCACCGGCAAACAGGATGACAAGACCCTGGATTACCAGGATCATTTCGCGTGTGATGTTCGGCATGTCGAAAGAAAGCGCATCCCCACCCTGGTAGAGGATGCCGAACAGCAGGGCTGCCAGGATGATGCCGACGGGATGATTGCGCCCCATCAGCGACACGGCAATACCGACGAAGCCGGCGCCACCGACGAACTCGACCTGCAGGCGTGCGGAAGCTCCCATCACCGGATTGAGCGCCATCATGCCGGCGAGACCGCCCGAGATCAGCATGGCGATGATGACCGTACGGGCATAGGGAATGCCGGCGTAGATGGCAGCCGACGGGCTGATGCCGAGGGTCTGCATCTCGTAGCCAAGCTTTGTGCGCCAGATCAGCAGCCAGACGAGAACGCACATCACCAGTGCGATCAGGAAGGAGACATTGAAGGGTGCCGCGCCGATGGTCGAGCCGAACATCTCGATCAGCCATCCGAGCTTCGGTAACTGTCCCCCTTCGAGGAAGGTGCGCGTTTCCGGCGCCATCTTTCCGGGCACGATAAGAATATGCGCGAGCAGATAGACCATAAGCGCCGAACAAATGTAGTTGAACATGATGGTCGTGATGACGATGTGGCTGCCACGCTTGGCCTGCAGCCAGGCAGGAATGAGGGCCCAGGCTGCGCCGAAAATTGCAGCACCCACCACCGCGAACGGCATGGTTACGTACCACGGCACATAGCGGTCGAGCGCCAATGCCACCAGCGCACAGCCAAGGCCGCCGAAATAGGCCTGACCCTCGGAGCCGATATTGAACAAGCCAGTGTGCACAGCAACGGCGACGGACAGCCCTGTGAAAATGAAGCTGGTCGCATAGAAAAGCGTGAAGCCGATGCCCTCGCCGTTTCCAAGCGCACCTTGGAGCAGCAGCACAAGGGCTTGTACAGGGTCTTCGCCGATGATCCAAACCACAATCCCGGAAATCAGGAAAGCAAGCAACAGGTTCATGACTGGAATCAACCCGTAGGTGATCCAACTGGGGAGGCGGACGGATGCAGTACTCATTCAGGCCTCACGCGGCAATACCGGCCATCATCAGGCCGAGGGTCTGTTCACCGGCATCAGCCGTCTTCTCGCCGACCACATGGCCGGCGAACATCACCAGGATACGATCCGACAGTGCGCGGACTTCATCCAGTTCGACCGAGACCAGCAAGACGCCCTTGCCCGCATCGCGCATCTCGATGATGCGGCGATGGATGAACTCGATGGCGCCGATATCGACGCCACGTGTCGGTTGGCCGATCAGGAGCATCTTCGGATCACGCTCGATCTCGCGGGCGACCACGATCTTCTGCTGGTTGCCGCCGGAGAAATTGGCGGTGCGCAGCCGGGGATTTGGCGGTCGGATGTCGTATTTCTCGATCTTCAGCGCCGCGTCCTTGCGGATCGCCTCGAGGTTCATGAAGGGACCGGTGCTGTAGGCCGGGTCCCGATGATACCCCAGGATGGAATTCTGGTACTCCTCGAACGGCAGCACCAGGCCCATGTGATGGCGGTCTTCCGGAATATGCGCCAGTCCCAATGCCCTAAGATGGGCCGGATCGACCTTGTCGATGGTCTTGCCATGCAGCAGGATTTCGCCCGAAGTCGGCTTGCGGATCCCCGCCAGCGCCTCCAGCAACTCCGACTGGCCGTTGCCGGCAACGCCAGCGATACCGACGATCTCACCGGCACGGACATCGAATGAAACATTGTCGACCATCGTGACGCCACGACCGTCCTTGACGGTGAGATTGCGCACCGACATGACGATCTCGCCCGGGTTGGCGGCGCCTTTCTCGACCCGCAGGAGGACACGGCGGCCGACCATCAGTTCAGCCAGCTCCTCGACGGTGGTGTCGGCAGTCGTGCGCGTCGCAACCATCTCGCCGCGACGCATGACCGACACCGTATCAGTGATCGCCATGATTTCTCGCAGCTTATGGGTGATCAGGAGCACCGTCTTGCCCTGGTCGCGCAGGACGCGGAGAATTCTAAACAGGTGGTCAGCCTCTGCCGGCGTCAGAACACCGGTCGGCTCGTCGAGAATGAGGATCTCGGCACCGCGATACATGGCCTTGAGGATCTCGACGCGCTGCTGCAGCCCGACGGGGAGCTCCTCGATCAGCGCATCCGGATCGACATCAAGGCCATAGTCCGTCTCCAGCCGCTTCAATTCGGCGCGCGACGCTGCCACGCCCTTGGCAAGCAAGGCGCCGCCCTCGGCGCCGAGCATGACGTTCTCGAGGACCGTAAAATTTTCGACCAGCATGAAATGCTGATGCACCATTCCGATGCCGACATCGATGGCGGCTTGGCTGTCGCGGATGGTGACCGATTTGCCGTTGACACGGATCTCGCCGCTATCGGCTTGATAGAATCCGTATAGGATCGACATGAGCGTCGATTTCCCTGCCCCGTTTTCGCCGATGATCCCGTGGATGGTGCCCTTGGCGACGGTCAGGTCTATGTTTTTATTGGCGTGTACGGCACCGAACTTCTTGTCGATACCCACAAGCTCGATGGCAGGCGGTTGGCTCACTATACTGCTCCAGAAACGGCACGTCCGGATATGAAAAGGGCGTATGGCGGCTCGCCATACGCCCTTCCGTCAACTCATTTCGGGCAGGTGTTGTCGGCCGTGTAGTCGTGAACGGTGACCTTGCCGGATACGACATCGGCCTTGGCCTTGTCGACGGCAGCCAGCATTTCAGCGGTTACCAGCGGCTTGTTGTTGTCATCCATGGCAACGGCGACGCCGTCTTCCTTCAGGCCAAGATGCTGGGCACCGGGCGTGAACTTGCCGTTCTTGGAGTCCATGAAGGCGTCGTAGACTGCGAGGTCGACGCGCTTGACGACCGATGTCAGAACCGAACCGGGATGCAGGTAGTTCTGGTTCGAGTCGACGCCGATCGAAAGCTTCTTGTTGTCGGCAGCCGTCTGCAGGACGCCGAGACCGGTGGCACCGGCAGCCGCGTAGACAACGTCCGCACCCTGGTCGATCTGGTTCTTGGTCAGTTCGCCGCCGCGCACCGGATCGTTCCAGGCTGCGCCTGTCGTGCCGGTCATGTTCTGCAACACTTCGATCTTCGGATTGGTCGCACGCGCGCCCTGCTCGTAGCCACATTCGAACTTGCGAATCAGCGGAATATCCATGCCGCCGATGAAGCCGATCTTGCCTGTCTTCGAAGACATGGCAGCCATGACGCCGGCAAGGTACGAGCCTTCATTTTCCTTGTACATAACTGAACGGACGTTCGGCAGGTCGACCTGGTCGTCGATCAGGACGAACTGGGTCTTTGGAAATTCTGCGCCGACCTTCTGCAGTGCCGATGACCAGGCAAAGGAAACTGCGATAACCGGATTGAAGCCCTTGCTGGCAAAGTTGCGCAATGCCTGTTCACCCTGCGTATCGCCGCTTGGCTCGAAGTCACGGTAAGCGATGCCGGTTTCCTTCTTGAACTTCTCGGCGCCATTGTAGGCCGCTTCATTGAAGGATTTATCGAACTTGCCGCCTGTGCCATAAACGATTGCCGGCTTGATATCCGCAGCGAGAGCCGACGCCGACATCGCGGCCAAGGCAAAAAGGGTCAAAACAGATTTTTTCATTAGCGCAGCCCTGTTGTTGCTATGATGGGGTCCTCCCGCAAGCCCGTTTTCCGGGACATGTCTGCGGAACCGCCGACCTCCCCCGAGGCCTGGCTTGGGCGCATCCTTGCATGCTGACATCTAAAATTCATCAGAAATTTTTCAGTTGGTAAAGATTTGTGAGAACTGCCGAAAAGGCAGCTTGGCTGGCTGATTTTTGACCTCAGAGGACGCTAATATGCGGCTTTTCTAGTCATCGGGATGCTATTCCACGCCAAACGCGCTGGACCATAGCCTTCGATATGCCATCCATGAAACGAGGATTTTGGCCTTATCGGGCTTACTCTGGACGGTTTAAGCCAAATACCGGCCCGTGGCCGGGACCCGCCTGTAGCCCACCATCCACAGCAGCAACGATGCCGCCAGGAGCACGGCGAAGGCCGGCTGCGACAAAGACCACTCTACGGCTGGCAGATAGAATTTTCTACCGCCGTCCCCGGCTGGCATTGCCGATTGCAGATGCTCGAAGGTGGAAGGGCTGAAGCTCTTCCAGAGATCGGCGAAGGATGTGATGACTACGGACGAAGAGGCGACCGAGCGGATGGAATCGATCGTTCCCGCGATCGTTGCCATGACCAGGCAGACGAGGCTTCCCAAGCGCAACAGAAAAAGCATTCCATTCCTCCAATGGCCCGGATCCAGCGGTCAATGGCCTACTGCCTCCGACTTGGCCACCCCCTGCCATGGATATGTCAGAGCCGCTATCTGCGCAATGAGCATTGGAGGACGGTTTGTGCAGAGAAGTCGAAAATACTCTTGCTTATGGGGTTGATCCCCGCGCGTTCCTCGGTATATATCGCGCCGTTCCCACGATTGCTCCTTTACCGGATGCGAAGTGCAGATGGACAGGTGGCCGAGTGGTTTAAGGCGCACGCCTGGAACGCGTGTGTGCGTGAAAGCGTACCGTGGGTTCGAATCCCACCTTGTCCGCCATCCCTTCGATTGATGGCATTGTCGATACCCCGGTGAGGTGCGAGCTGCCGGGGGCGACATCGGAGACTAACATGGCCGCGCGCGACCGCTTTTCAAAAAAGCTCATCTGTCCTCAATGCGGACATTCCGGTTTTGCCGAAGCATCCGAGGACGACGACCGCAACCGGAAAAACCCTGGTTTTGCGATCGATGTGATGCCGCGTGGCTTCTACGAGCAACGTGCCTCGAAATTTCAGGAAAGCTCGATCATCCGCTGCCATTGTGGCCGCAAATTCCCTTTCCGCGCCATCACGGAGCCAGCGCACAATTGATGGAAGCCTAGCGTCGTTCACACACTCCGTAGGGGCACGCGGTCTATCCCAGCAGAACAAATGTCGGACTGTTGTCTTTCAATTGTACCCCTGTCGCCTGCACGCGGAACGCTTCCTCGATCAACCAGACCAGCTTGTGGGCCGCTTCCCCGAAAGACAGACCGCCGGGCCGGATGTTAGAGACGCAGTTTCGGTCGGCATCGTTCTTTCCGACGCGCGGATCGAAGGTCAGATAGGCGCCGATGCTGTCGGGAGACGACAAGCCAGGCCGCTCGCCGATCAGCATCAGCACGCAGCGGACACCGAGCGCCACCCCGACCTCGTCGGCAAGAGCAACGCGGGCATTGCGCGCGATGGTAACCGGCGAAACCGCCAGATGTTTAACGCGCAATATCGGCGTCAATGCCCTCAGCAAAGGTTCAACATTGCGGTGGATTGCAGTGGCCGACAAACCATCGCCGATGACAATGCCGATATCCGCTCCTTCTTGCCGATCGGCGAAAAGCCTGGCCCGACTTTCGTCTGCAAGCCGTCGTCCGAGGTCCGGCCGCCGCAGATAACTTTCGCGGCTGGGTGCTGCGCTTTCCACGAGCAACGGCTCGAGCCCCATCGACTTGACAATCGCCGCTATGGCAGCGGCGTCGAATGCCAGATGCACCGCGTCCTTTGCCTGTGCATGGGCCAGGCCGAAATTCAGGACTTCCGATGTCGGCAACGACGCGCCGGCGCGGCCGAGCGCTATGCGGGCGGTGGTGTGGCTCTTCAACCCGGTCCAACCATCGGTGTTTGCAAGCGAGGCGCGACGTCCGGCCGGGATGTCACCGTTGCTCATGCTGCCGCTCCCATCATCGTATCTTCGGCAAGCGACATCAACGCGTTATTCGAAGCGCTTTGCGGCAGAAGCCGGCCATCGGCATCGCTGATACCGCTGCTTTGCAGCCATGACTCGAATTCAGGAGCCCGTTTGAGGCCCAGAAGTTCGCGTACATAAAGCTGATCGTGAAACGACGTCGACTGATAGTTCAACATGATATCGTCGGCACCGGGAACACCGATGACGAAATTTACGCCGGCCGTCGCCAGCAGGGTCAGCAGCGTGTCCATGTCGTCCTGATCGGCATCGGCATGGTTGGTGTAGCAGATGTCGGCACCGATCGGCAGGCCCATCAACTTGCCGCAGAAATGGTCTTCCAGCCCGGCGCGAATGATCTGCTTCCCGTTGTAGAGATATTCAGGGCCGATAAAACCGACCACCGTGTTGACCAAAAGTGGCTCGAACTGCCGGCAGACGGCATAGGCGCGGGCCTCCATCGTCTGCTGGTCGACGCCGAAATGGGCATCTGCAGACAAAGCCGACCCCTGGCCGGTCTCGAAGTACATGCAATTGTTGCCGACAGTGCCTCGGTTCAGGGATCGCCCGGCATCCAGCCCCTCCTGCAGAACTTTCAAATCTATGCCGAACGAGCTGTTGGCCTTCTGGCTACCGGCCACCGACTGGAAGATTAGGTCGACCGGCGCGCCGGCATTGATCATCTCTATCGAAGAGGTCACATGCGTCAGGACGCAGGTCTGCGTCGGGATCAAGAAGCGCTCGATCAATTCGGCGAGCATCCGCAGGATGCCGGAGAGGACTGCGGGATTGTCGCTGGCGGGATTGATGCCGATCACGGCATCCCCACAGCCGTAAAGGAGCCCGTCGATGGTCGAGGCGAGGATTCCTTTGAGGTCGTCCGTTGGATGATTGGGCTGAAGGCGCACTGCCATCCTGCCGGGAAGTCCCAGCGTGTTGCGGAAAGCCGTCGGCGTGTTGCATTTCTTTGCGGCGAGGATCAGATCCTGATTGCGCATCAGCTTCGAGACTGCCGCTGCCATCTCCGGCGTCACGGCAGGCGCGATGGCCTTCAAGGCTGCCGGGGTCGCCTGTTCGGACAGGAGCCAGTTTCTGAAATCGCCCACCGTCAGGCTGGCGATCGGTCGAAAGGCATCAGCATCGTGGCTGTCGATAATCAGCCGCGTGATCTCGTCATTCTCATAAGCAATGACGGCCTCGTTCAGGAAGGTGGAGAGCGGCAGGTCGGCGAGGCACATCTTGGCCGCGAAGCGCTGGACATCCGACTGCGCCGCTATCCCCGCAAGAGCATCACCAGACCGGGCCGGCGACGCCACGGCCAAAACATCTTTCAGATCGTCGAACCGAAAGCGCTGGCCGCCGGCCGTCATCGTATAAGCCATAAGTTCGCGCCCCGGACTTCTATCAAGATTTGAGCCGACAGTAGCGTCCACCCTAGGCCAAGGGAAAGACTGCCATATGCGGGGCTGATATGCATAAAATGTAGAGCCGCTGTATCTGGACCTTAATATGCCTATTTAGAGGGCATCAGATCTAAAATAATTCAGAAATGCGTCACCCGCATCCTGCCGGTCAGCCATTCATTTGCGGCCGGTCAGTCGCAGCCTTCTTGCCAGCCTGGCAAAGTCGCTTTGCAGAACGGGCGGCACGACGTCGGTCGGCTTCGGGGCCTTGCCGATGATCTGCCGGCGCCCCTTAGCGGAAAAGGGCTGGGCGAGTTGCGCACGAAACCCCTTGGCGACCTTGCCGCTGATTCCGATGTTCACAGAGGACGGGCGGGGCGGGTTATAGTAGGTGCCGAAGATCTGGTCCCAGAGAACAAGGTTTTCACCATAATTCGTGTTGCCTTCGGCGAGCAGCCTGGAATGGTGCCAGCGATGCAGGCGCGGCGTGCTGAGTATCCAGTCGAGCGGACCGGTCCTGACATCGATGTTGCAGTGGGTCAGCAGCCCGACAAAGGCGGTGACCGCACCGATCCACAGGAAGACAGGCAGTGGCGCGCCGAGCAGGTAGAGCGGGATCTGGCTGAGCGCGATCTTCAGCAGCGAATCGATGAAATGAAAGCGGCCGGTATTGATCACCCAGAGGCGCTCAACGCTGTGGTGCAGTGCGTGGAAACGCCAGAGCGACAGGTTTTCGTGGGCAACCCGGTGGGCGATGTAGAGGCCGAATTCGGCAACAATCAGCCCGAGAATGACCTGCAGAAACAATGGTGCATTATGGGGCCAGAGAAACGTCGGCGGACTGAACAAAGGCTGGGCGACGGTGGCGACGGCCATTGGAAAGGAGGTGCCGATGGCTGCGACGATCTGGACACCACCCTTGTTGAGCAGCGTATGGGCGAAATCGTTGAAAGTCTCGCCGTCCCGGCGCAGCCAGGTCTGCTCGTAGGGCATCAAGCGTTCGGAAAGACTGATGAGAATGACGACCGTCAGATAAACGACGTTGAACCATAACAGCGGAACCGAGGTCTTGAAGGCGAAATAGGAGCCGATCAGACCGCCGATGAAAAAGGACGGCCACAGCAGGCTGGAGATCGTCGTATAGATCAAGCCATGCGCTTTTCGGTCCATCTCGGTCGCGGCAGTCTCGGGCGCAAATGTCATCTTTTCATCGTCCTCGGTCCTGCATCGCTTGCGATCAATTCCTATACCGAAGAAATCCCATTTTCAAAGGCCGCACCCTCACGCCAAGCCGATCTAACACATTTTTGATCGACGCCCGATGTGCGAAAGCCACGACTCTCCCGGCGAGGTAGCACCTTGGTTTTCTGACCGGCACCAGAGGCTGCCAATCATCTACCGAGTTCGCGCGGGGCAATCTTCGAGCGGGCCGTGAAGATCAGCACCAGAAGCGTCATCGCGTATGGCAGGATCGAAAAGACCTCGTTTGGCAGGAAACCCATGCCGCTCTGGGCCCTGAGGCCAAGGCTATCGAAGAAGGCAAACAGGAATGCACCGAGAACGGCGCCAACCGGCGACCAGCGACCGATGATCACGACTGCCAGGGCGACATAGCCCCGGCCATTGGTGAGGCCATCGTTGAAAGAGCCGAGAAAGCCGATGGTGATCGCTGCGCCACCGAGCCCCATGAGGGCGGCACCGACGATGATGGCAACCATTCGCACGCGATCGGTATCGATGCCGCGAACAGCGGAAGCAGCCGCCCCGTCGCCGACAGCTCGAAGGACGAGGCCGACGCGCGTGAAATTCATCAGCCATATGGCAGCCATGAGAAGGACCAGTGCAGCGTAGGTTATGAGGTTCTGCTTGAACAGGATGGGGCCGATAAAGGGCAGGTCGCTGAGGAAAGGTATGGTGATATTAGGCGCCAGCGGCACGAACATCATGCTCTGGCCTGAAGGCTGCCAAAGCTGGAACAGAAATGAAGTGAGCCCAGAGCCTATCAGCGAAATCGCGATGCCAGTGATGATCTGGTTGGCCCCACCTTTGACCACTGACAAGGCGATCACCGACCCGTAGAGGGTGCCCGTAATAACGGCTCCGAGCAGCCCGCCCTGCCAGCCGGCGATACTGGCGCAGACCACCGCGCTGAAGGCGCCGGCAGTCATGATGCCATCGATGCCAAGATTGATCGTGCCGCTTCGTTCAGTAATCATCTCGCCGAGCGCCGCGAGGAAGATAGGCGTCGCCAGCCGAAGGGTGCCGCCAAGGACGATTTGCCAGAAGACCAGATCGGACCAGCTCATGGATTGGCTCCTGCGGCTTCGGACGCCGGTCTCTTTTCCATGGGCGGCGCCGCGCTCGCTGTACCGACATTTTTACCGACAGCGAGGGTCACGGCCAGCAGGACGAAACCTTGGGCGACGATAGCAATCGCCGCCGGCACCGACGTGCCAATCTGCATGCCCTGCGCGCCCGTCGACAAAGCGCCGAAGAGGATTGCCGCAATGACGATGCCGAGTGGGTTGAGGCCGCCAAGGACGGCCACGAGAATACCGGAAAATCCGAGCCCGCCATCGACGCTCGGATACAGTGTGTGGGCGACGCCCGCCACCTGGATCCAGCCGGCAAGCCCGGCGGCGGCGCCCGAAAACAGCATCGGCCTGACCACGGCCCTTGCCGGCGACAGGCCAAGGCGCGCGGCGAGGTGTGGTCGGCTGGCGAAGAGGGAATAGACAAGGCCGGAACGCGTTCGGGTCCAGAACCACAGGGCGACCGCCAGAACCAGGACAGCGAAAACGCCGAGGTGCAGCCGCGTGCCATCGACAAGAGTGCCGATCAGCGCAGTGTCCGGCAACGCATCGCTGCGCGGCGTCGCGGTCTGCATCGATGAACGCAACGGCCCTTTCAGCACCCAGACAAGCCCATAGCCGGCAATGTAATTTAACAGCAGTGTCGACAGGATTTCGTTGACGTGCATGTAGGCGCGCAGGAGAGCGGGCAATAGGGCAAAAAGCAAACCTCCAGCCATGCCGGACAGGCAGCCCAGGATCAAAAGCACGGGCGCACTTGCACCGGCATTGGCCTGGATGACCGCCGTGGAGAGTGCGGCACCTGCCACCAGTTGGCCCTGCGAGCCGATGGTGAACAAGCCGGATCGGAGCGCCGGCATGACGCCGAGGGCGACGATGGCAAGCGGCGTGGCCGTCACCAGCGTTTCGGCAAGGACATAGGGTTCGCCGAAAGCCCCACTGAAGAGGGCCGCGATCGCATCGAGCGGATTGGCACCGGCGAGCGTAATCAACAGCGCCAGGGCAACCGCGACCAGCACGATAGCAAGGATCGCCCGCATCTGAAGCGTTGCCGGTTTCAGCAGTTGCGAGATCATTGGTAAAGGCCCGGATCGGGTTCCCACCCGGTCAGCACGTGGCGCCCGATCTCGGCATATTTCCAGGATACCGGGTCGTGCAGGGACAGGATGCGGGCATTGCGCCAATGGCGATCGAAACCGTTTTTGCGGCCTGCCGCGCGCGTCCCCATCAGCGTGAAGATTTCTGATGTTGCCTCGAGTGCCGCCTTGTTGGCGGCGGCCTTTGCCGCATAGACCGGGATGGCAAGTTCCGCCCGGCTGACCTCCCCGCGCTCGAAGGCATCGAGCAGATCCGCCGACATCAGCATAAGTGCGTAGGCTGCAGAGAGGCCTGCAGTCAATTCGCCCATGATCTTGCGCGTGTGCGGATCGTCGGCAGCATTGTCGACGCCGGCCGATGGCCACGGGCGACTGCTTGAGGCCACAAAGCCCGCCGCCTCGCGCAAGGCGGCAATCCCAATTCCGATCATGATGGCTGCAAAGCCGACCTGATAGCGAAGCGATGGGTGGGACGGAGAAAACAGGCCGGGAATGGTAGCGTTCCAAAGAGGGTCAGTCTTGACGTTGTCGAAGGTGATCGTGCCCGAATCGGTGCCGCGCTGGCCGAGGGCATCCCAATCGCGGTGGATGGTAATGCCCGGAGCCGTTGGCGGGATCAGGTTGAGCTGCATGCCGGCCAGAGGATTGGCGGCAACGCCCGGAGCTGCCGCATTGTAGGCCCAGGTTGCGATGTAGTCGGCTCCAGCCGCGCCAGTCGTGTATATCTTGCGTCCGTGAACGATAAATCCGCCGTCGGTCGCTGGCGTTGCCGTCGTCGTCATGGGGTCGTCGACCTTGCGGCCGGCCTCCGCAACGGCAAGCCCGATAATGGCGTTATCCTCGACGATGGCGCGTGACAGGCGTGGCTTCAGATCCGCCGGGCAGTAGGTCAGGATTTCGCGGACGATCTCGTCATGCACCTTGTAGATTTGGGCGACTGCGGAATCGGCGATGGCGATACGCAACTGCGCCTCCATGGAGACGCGATGGGGCACGGCGCGTCCCCCGAAAGCGACGGGGACGGCGGATTTCAAAAATCCCGAACGTTTCAAGGCTGCGATGGATTTTGTCGGGTACCGGCCTACCCGGTCGGTTTCGGCGGCCAGGGGTGCGATCTCGTCGTCCAGCACCGCCTGCAGGGTAAGAAGGTCGGAGATGTATTCCACCGCGATGCCGTTTGGCGGAAAGGCGGCGCCGAGCAGCGGCGGGAGATTTGTGGGTGCTTTTTGCATACGGCGCCTTAGACCTCCACGGCCTGGAAGCCGACGGCATCCATCATCCTGTGAACCTCGTGAGCATGGCTTGGGCAACGGCAGCATACCATGCCGCCCTCGAGACCCAGGACCAGATCTGTGAACGTCTGCGTTTTCGTTTCGACCAGGCCGCGCTCGGTCAGCCCCAGATCTGGAACGCCGACAAGACCGATAAACGACATGATCAGGAACGGGGCCCGCATCGTGCAGCCGATGGTGCGCGTTGCCGCGTCGCAGGCGAGTGACTGGTCCCGCACCTTCTCCCAAGGCTGGTCGCTCATGCAACCGGCCACCGCCAGCGGCACGCTGGCCAGGACCTGGCCCTCGGCAACGGTCACGTAACCACCGCCGATCCGCTCGATGGCGCGGGTCGCAAGCTCCATCTCCTCGTCGGAGGTGCCGACAATCACGAGATTCTGGTTTTCGCAATTGGTAGTGGCGGCAATCGCGCCCCGCTTGAGGCCAAACCCCTTGACGAAACCGACGCCGACCGTCTCGGTGGCGTGGTGGCGGTCGACAATTGCGACTTTCAGGATATCCCGCTCGACATCGCACTGGACGATGCCGTCGATCACATCAAGCTCCGCGTGAAAGGCACGCTTGAAGTAGCCGTCGTACATTTCCATGGCCTGCACCCAGGCCTTGTCGCCCTTTGCTTCCGTCGCAAAGGATTGGGCATCGATATCCGGATGCAGATAGACGGTGTTGCGCGTGAAAGCCGGCACCGGGTCGGTATTTTCGAAAAGCGGCTGACCGTCGCGAGCCACGATCTTGCCGCCGACGATCACGAGATGAGGCCGTGCTTCGGCGAGATCGTCGACGAGTTGGATATCGGCGAGGCGACTGGGCGTGATCGACCCTAGCAGGTGATCGAGCCGGTAGTAGGAAGCGGCAGAAAGGGTGGCCATGCGCCAGGCCTTCAGCGGCTCGACGCCGCAGGCAATCGCCTGGCGAACGTGATGGTCGATATGTCCCTCACGATCGAGGTCCTCGACCAGCTTGTCGTCGGCGCAGAACGAAATGTGGAAGAGCCCGTCCTTCAGGGCCGGGATATCGGCGAAGACGTGAGGAACGTTGTCGTTCATGCTGCCGGCCATGACGGTCAGCATGGTGCCGAGGCGCAAGCGCTCGACGACATCCTTGGTCATATGGGCATTGTGGTCGTCGCTGACGCCGCCGGCGAGATAGCTCCATAGAGGCTCGTTTTCCAGCAGTGCCGTATGGCCGGTGATGCGCTTGCCGGCGGTAATCGCTGCAACGGCCTTCCGCGCGGAACTCTCATCGAGATTGAACGGATTGGATTCGCCGAGCGTTGCGGCATCCGGACGCTGGACGCGGGCGGCGATCTGCTCTGTCGTCAGATGAGCGCCGCCAAGCTCGAGATCGGGCGCCTGCGGCACCTTGTGGGAGACTTGGCGGAGGATCCGCAGCGGCGTGCTGGTCTCGCCCATGAAGTCGAGGCCTTCCTCGCCCAGCACATTGGCAATACAATTGGCATCGGCCAGAACCAGCGTCGTGCCACGCGGCACCGACAGGCGGGCCAGCTCGCCCGGCACCAGCTTGGTATACTCTATGTGCAGATGCGTATCGATAAAGGTCGGCGCGACGAAATAGCCTGATGCATCAACGATCTCGTCGGCATCGAAATAGCCGACCGGCGTCACAGCGGCGATGTGACGGCCGGAAATGACGACGTCGCGCTCCATGACTTCGCCAATATGCAGCGCCAGCACCTTGCCGCCGCGAATGATCATGTCCGGCCTTTCCTTGCCGGCGGCGACAAGGCGCATCCTCATCAGCTCGGCAACGGTCGGGGCAAGGCCAGCTCCGGTCGCCGGAAAATCGATCTTCACATCACTCATACGGCGGTCTCCAGAGTTTTATTGTCGATCATCGCCTGCCCGAGCGCAGTCATGTCCACCTGAGTGTCGAGATCGAATTCGGCGGTGATGCGGCCATTGGCAAGCACGATCATGCGATGGCCCATTTCCAGAAGCTCATCGAGATCGGCCGAAATCACGACGACAGCGGCACCTTCGGCTGCGGCCCTGACGATTGCCGTCCGGATCGACGCGGCGGCGGCAAGATCGAGCCCCTGCGTCGGGCCGTGGGCGATGATGATGCCCGGCTTGCACTCGAGTTCGCGTCCAACCAGCAATTTCTGCAGATTGCCGCCGGACAGCCCTCCCGATGCGAGATCCGGATTGGGCGGCTGGACGTTGAAATCGGCAATGATGGCCTCGCCAAGCGCGCGCTCGGCAGCGCGGTTGCGCATCGCAAAGCGGCGGAAGCCGGGCTGCCCGAGGCGGAACAGACTGGCATTTTCAGAATTCGCCAGATCGGGCGCAACGCCTTCCAGACGGTCTTCCTGGATGTAGGCAAGCCCAGATGCCGCAGCACGCGCGGCATCGCCGGTGGTGTCCCTGCCATCGAGGCGGATCGTCCCGGCATCGGGTTTTCGCAACCCGGCAAGGCATTGCGCCAATGCCGGCTGCATTGCCCCCGAGACGCCGGCAACCGCCAGGACTTCACCCTGGCGCACTGAAAAAGAGAGCTCGGTCAGGATGGGCTGGCTCTCTCCCCTGACGCCGAGACCCGAGACTTCAAGGCGCTTCCAGTCCGATGTCACAGGCTTGCGTGCCGGAGGACGACGATCCCGATCGCCTACCATCAGTCGGGCGATCGCATCGGAATTCAGCCCTGCGGTGATGCCGTCGAGAACGACCCTTCCGGCGCGCAGCACGGTGATATGATCGGCGCCTTCCATGACCTCCGAGATACGGTGGGTCACCAGGCCAATCGTCGTTCCACCTGAACAGAGACGACGGATGGTGGCAATGAGTTGCCTGACCTCCACGGGACCGAGAGAAGATGTCGGCTCGTCGAGCAACAGTATCTTTGCACCGCCGGCAACGGCAGAGACGATCTCTCCCATCTGCCGCTCGGCAAGGCTCAATGACTCGACCGGGACAGTGAGATTGAGCGAGACGCCCATTTCCTCGGCTGCGCGCCCAAGCGCGTAAGCGGCCGACTTTCGCTGCAGACGCCAGCCCTTTTCGGCCAGCAGATGGTTTTCAACGATCGTCAATGTCGGAATGAAAGACAGGTTCTGCGGCACGAACGCAATGCCCGCACCGACCGCCTCCCGCCGCGACCATGTGGCAACCGGCACACCATTGCTGATGATAGCTGCCTGGTCTGCCGGAAGGATGCCCGCGATGATCTTGGCAAGGGTAGATTTGCCTGCCCCGTTTTCGCCGACAATCGCCGAAACCTCGCCACGCCGGAGCGTGATCGAGGCCTGGTCGAGCGCCGTCAGCGCGCCGAAGCGCTTGGTGACGGCGTTGGCTATGATCGGGGCAGAGGTCAAACGCATCGGTCCTACTGGAAGAAGTTCGGCAGCTTCACCTTGCCGGAGGCAAGATCGGCAACAAGCGCGTCGACCTGCTTGTTGAGGTCGTCCGGCAGCTTTTCGCCGACAGCGTTGATCTTCGTCATGACCAGGCCCTTGTTGGCGATGCCGGAAACCAGGAATTTCTTTCCGAAAGTGCCTGCCTTGATGTCGTCGACATAGGTCTTGTAGGTCGGGTACATATCGAGCACGATGCTGGCGACATTGACCTTGGCGGCATTTCCGCCGGCTTCGCCGGTGACGCCGATGGTCACGGCCCCGTCCTGCACGGCGGCGGCAGCCACGCCATTGCCGATCCCGTCGCCGGACGTCCAGACGAGCTTTGCGCCTTGGGCGATCATGCCGCGGGTGACCTCGGCGGCCTTCTGCGCATCGTCGAACGAGCCCGTGTAGGTTTCGATCGTCTTTGCAGCCGGATTACCTTCCTTCAGTCCCTGCTTGAAGCCGTTATGCGACGCCTTGACGAAAGCGAGCTCCGGTCCGCCGACCATTCCGACGGTCTCGACGCCGGCCATCTTGCCGGCAATGAAGCCTCCGAGATAACCCTGCTGGCCGAAGTCGTAAGTCCAGCCATCGGCATTCGGCAAAAGGCGATCGGCGAGATCGGGACCTCCAGAGGCGGCAAAATGCACCTTCGGGTAATCCTTGGCTATCTTCAGGATCGGCTCGGAGAGCTCGATGCCGTGGCCGATGATGAGGTCGTAGCCCTTCGCGGCGTATTGACGGATCACCGGCTCGGACTGGCTCGGATCGGCCATCGCTTCACGCAACTCGAACTTGATGTCGCCGCTCTTCTGCAGCTTCTCAGCCGCCTCGCGCGCCACCTGGTTGAACGAGCCATCATTGGCGTGGCCCGGAACCAGCAACACGACTTTCAGCGGATCGGCAAAGGCGGTGGAGGCAAAAAGCCCGGAGACAGTCAGGGCTGCGGCGAGGCCGAGAGTGCGAAGGGAAATCATGAAGCGTTATCCTTTGGGAGGAGAGAGGATGGTGAGGCTGCAGGCTCGGAGGACGTGATCTGGATGCGCAAAGAGACAGGATCGAGAGACGGACCGTCGAAACGGTGACTGGTGCGATGTTTCTCGGCAATCGCTGCACCGCTTCGGATTTCGAAACAGGGATCGAGGATCGGATCCTTGATCGACAGTTGCTCGCCCGGAATGCAGACGACCTCAAATACTCCGTAGGCCTCTGGCATGGCGGTGCCGTGCAGCAGGCCGCGTCTCGATGCCGACAGCAGTGCAGCGCCGGAGAGGAAGCCGGCTGGCCGGCTCACTTGACGGCAATCCATGCCGACCGGGCAGATGTCATGAGTTATGGCGCCATCGTCAGAGACACGGACCGCCTCGACAGAACGCTCCATCCACGCGGGCGCTCCACCCCGGATGGTGAAAATATCACCGGCGCGGGCGATATCGATGGCGGCGAGATAGGTCGGCTCGTTCTTTACACCCGACACCGTAAAATGCTGCGGCAGCGCCCTTGCCCATGCGGCAAGATCGAGTTCGGCCGCCTGCGCCTGTCCGCAGCTAAATGCCAGCAGGAAGCCGAATACCGCGCCGCGGGCTACCATGCGCCGAGATCCTTCAGCAGGCGGGCCTTGATGTCGGGATTGGCGAAGGAAGCATTGATGGAGGTTGCAGCCACGGCCCGGCAGGTTTCCTTGTCCCAGCTGTAGGCCGCCGCACAGCCAGCTATCTCATCCGGAAGATCTGTCGCCAGCAATGCGGGATCGTCGGTGTTGACAGAGACGGGGACGCCCGCCTTGCGCAGCCGTTCGAGCGGGTGGGCGCCAAGATCGGGATAGAGCCCGAGCGTCAGGTTGGATGTTGGGCAAACGCCCAGCGCGATCTGCCGGTCGACGAGGATCGTCATCAGTTCCGCATCTTCGATAGCGCGGACCCCGTGGTCGATACGGTCGGCCTCAAGCAGGAAAATGGCATCCCTGACGCCATCAGGGCCGCTGGATTCACCCGCATGCGCTGTGCGCTTCAGGCCGATCCTGCCGGCGAGCCGGAAAGCTTCGGCAAATTTCTCGCCGGTCCTGCCCGCTGCAGCCTCGTTGCCATCGACCGAAAGCGCTACGACCCGAGGGTGGCGCAAGCGGCCAAGTTCCTCGACCACTTCGACAGCCTCCGCCGCACTCTGCTGGCGCAGCAGGCTGATGCACAGGCCGACGGGCGGCAGGCCATCCGCTTCAGCAGCAGCAAAGCCCGCGTCAAGCCCGTGGATCATGCCACCGAGGTTTCCCTTCCACGCACTCCAGTGGGTCGGATTGACAATGACATCGGCATATCCGGTGCCTGCATCCCGCATTCGCTCGCAAAAGGCGTAGGCCGCCCTCGCCAGCTGCTCTTGCGTACGGCAAAGGCCACAGATGAAATCGAGAAAGTCTAGAAAGTCGGAGAGGCCGTCGAACTTAAGCAGTTCGGCTTCGGGGCGCGGTAAAGGCACGTTGTTTTCAGCGGCCAGACTGACAATCGTCGCCGTGTCAAAACAGCCTTCAAGATGAATGTGGATCTCTGCCTTGGGCAAAGTTCTGAAATTCAGGGGCACGCGTGTTTCCGATGCGATGGATACTCTTGCGAGCAAGAGAATTTCACCGGTGCACGTGCTGAACAAGAATTGATTTGCGCATGCACCGTGCGAAAAAACGCAACGCTCAGATCTGCGAGCCCGCCCGACTGGGCTGGCGGATAGAACGCAGGCTTTCGTCGACCAGATCGATCATCATCTGGGCCGCTGCCGAGGTTGGTCGATTGACCGGAGCACAGATGGCGAGAATCTCGTCTTCGATGTTGCGGTCCTCGATAGTGGCGAAAGCCAGCTCTCCGCGCACCAGCTCTCCGTAGACATCGAAAATGCTCAGCACAGCCATGGTTTGCCCCAGCTTGACCATAGACTTGATCAGGGCGATCGAGTTGGTGCTGACCATGCCGGCAAACTCGACCCCGAGGTCGACGAAAGCCTTGTCGATGAATTCGCGGATGCCAAGAGACTGGTCTGGCAAGACAAAGCCATACTGCAAGCAGTCAGCCAATCGGAGGCTTTGAGACAGCGCAAGCGGATGGTTTGCCGCCATGACCAGCCCAGGACGTGCATTTAGCAGCCGAACGGCATCCGAGGCTATCCTGTGCGGCGGATTGAACAGCAGCGCGAAATCGAGTTCCTTGAGATTGAGCTTGCGCAGCAGTTCGTCTGTGCCGCCGATCAGTACGCTGACTTCAATAAGCGGATTGACGCTGTGGAGCTTCTTGATCACGTCCGGAAGAAGTGTATTGCCGAAGCACTCCATTGCCCCGATTGCGATGGAGCCGCGACGCTGGCCCTTAAGGTCACGCAATTGTCCTTCCGCACGCTCCTGTTCCCGCCGCCATCGCCGGATGTCGGCCAGCAGGCGCTCGCCAGCAGCCGTTGGCCGGATCCCTCGCGGCAGCCGCTCGAACAGTGGAAGCCCGATGTCTTCCTCAAGCCGGAGGATCTGCCGGTTGATCGCCGATGCAGAAAGGTTGAGACGTTCGGCGGCCCGTCTGAAAGAGCCTGCACGCGCCACCGCGTCCAGCAGCAACGCGGCCTGGGAGATAAGCTGCATGCGGATATCCCCCTCAGGAGCGTTGCGTTTATTCGCACGATAGCATCGAAAATGGGTTCTTGTCAGCCAGTGGACGATCACCGAAAGTATCTTCATCGTTCGTGAAGGAATATCGCATGACAGACCAAGCCTTCTGGGCAGCCAATGACGAGCGCCTGCTGCGGCATGCCTTTGCGGTTGCAAGCCGGGCCCGGAGCAATGGAAACCATCCGTTCGGGGCAATCCTCGCCGGGCCTGATGGCACGGTGCTGTTGGAACAGGAGAACGCCTATAATCCGACGCAGGACATGACCGGCCATGCCGAGCGCGTTCTGATGACACGGGCGTCGCAGGCCTACCGGCCCCAGTTTCTGGCAGACTGCACGATGTATACCTCCGCTGAGCCCTGCGCCATGTGTTCCGGTGCGGCCTATTGGGCAGGCGTCGGCCGTGTCGTCTATGGCCTCAGCGAAAGTCAGCTGAAGGATATCACCGGAAACCATCCGGAAAACCCAACGCTTGATCTCCCTTGCCGCACCGTCTTTGCGGCCGGCCAGCGGAAAGTTGTAGTCGTCGGGCCTCTTCTTTGCGAGGAAGCCAGCGCATTGCACGACGGTGTCTGGTAGCATCAACTTTCGATAATGTCTGCCATGCAGCCTCTGGGCGCAGCCCTGCTGACCTGACGGGAGTTGCCTTGGTATCGAGCTCAATTGACATCGAAAGCCTGCGATCGCTCTATTCCGACCGCAGCTGCGCGCCTGAGGAAACGCTGCGCAGAATTGCGCCGCTGCTGCTGCGCTACGGCATCACCCGGCTTTCCAGGCTGACCGGCCTGGACAACATCGGCATTCCCGTCTGGAATGCAGTCTCACCCAATGCCCGCTCGATTGTCATCAACCAGGGCAAGGGCATCACGGATATTGATGCCAAGGTCTCGGCTGCCATGGAAGCATTGGAGCGAGCCATCGCCGGCATGCCGGACGTTAAGAAATCCGTGGGAAGCTGGAATTCGCTCACCGCTGCTGGCGCATTGGCTGATCGGCTTGACGGTCTCGTTGCCACCGGACAAGCCGACATTGCGCCGGATGAGCCGGTCGAATGGATCGCCGGCGTCGATCTTCTGTCAGGAGAGCCAACCTATGTCCCTTACGAAGCCGCAGTGCTCGACCGAACCAAGTCGGGCCGGTTCTGGCAGTCATCGGACGGCCTTGCCTCCGGCAACACCGGTGATGAAGCCGTGCTGCATGGATTGTTGGAAAGGATCGAACGCGATGCCTATGTTTTATGGCAAGTGACAAGCCGCGAGCGTCGCCATGGACGCTGCATCGCCGCCAGCGCCTTCCGCGACCCCGTCATTGCCGGCCTTGAGAGGCAGATCACCGAAGCCGGGCTGAAACTCGTCATGTTCGATATCACCAGCGACATCGGAATTCCCTGCTACTCGGCCCTTTTGGGCCCGGCAGACATCACGATGCGACGCCAGCCGCTTTATCGCGATGTCAGCCATGGCAGTGGCGCACACCCAGATCCGATCCGCGCTGCAATCAGGGCCATTACCGAAGCCGCGCAATCGCGCTTGACGTTTATCAGCGGCGCCCGCGACGATATCGATCCCGGTTGCTTTACCCAGCCCCTGCCGGTTGAAACGCTGGAGTGCTTTGCGATCGACCCTGCCCTGCGCCCAATCGAAGCTGTAGCGATATCGGGTGGTCCAGCAGTTTTGCTCTCCATTTCACTCGACGGGCTGAGGCGGGCGGGGATAGGGAGAGCCGTTGCCGTTACTCTATCCGGCCCGGAAATGCCGGTAACCGTCGCCAAGATTTTCGTGCCGGAACTCGAAAATCCCGACGGCGCGCGAAAACGAAAATTCGGCGGAAGGGCAATTTCCCGCGTGCTGGGAGGAGCTTGACGCAGAAGATGCCCTCTCTGACCTGCTTAGTCGCACAGAATGCTTTTCGCGTGGGAGGCCATGTCGTCTCCTTGTCGCCACCATTGCAGTGTTGAAACGCTCAACGGTCGCGTCGAAATCGCAACATTGAAAAGACGGCGACGGTCATTCGCTATCCTGTTAGCCCGGAGAGACCTCGTGGTCCGCTTGACGATCTTGATGGCAGCATTTGCCGCATGCGTACCCGCCCAAGCCTTTGCCCATCCGCATATCTTTATCGACGCCAGGTTCGAGGCCGTCGCCTCGGCGGACGGAACACTGACTGAGCTTCGCAACGTCTGGAAATTCGACGATGTCTTCTCGTCTTCGGTGCTTCTGGACTTCGACAAGAACGAAAACAACACGCTCGACAAATCAGAGTTGCTGGCCGTCGGCAAGACGGTGCGAAACTCGCTCGAGCAATACAAATACTACACCAACGTCACCGTTAACGGCAAAGCGGTCCCCATGGCCAAGCCGGAGTCCATACAGGCCGATTACAAGGACGGCGCGCTGATACTGACCTTTTCTCTCAAGCCCGTGACCAAGACCAAGCTGGTGGGCACGGCTATCTTCGGGATCTACGACCAGACACTTTATACCGCAGTCGATTTCGCCAGCGATAACGACATGGCGACATCGGGCGCCGGCTTTTCCCACTGCAGCCGCAAGGTCGTCCGGCCAAACCCGGACGAGATCATCGCGCAGAACCAGGCGACCCTGACCAGCCTGTTCTTCAACGACCCAATGGGCACGAACTTCTCGCAGCTCGTCGCAACGCGGCTGGAAATGAAATGCTGACGCGCACCTTGCGGGCATGCTCACGCTAAACGGTTCGGATGCCAAAATTATAGTCGACAGAAAAAATGATATGTTATAACAAACCATCGATGCCAGTGGATATCGCGATGTCACCAAACTCAGATCCCTTTCGCCGGTCGCTGATGGGCCGCTCTTCCGTCGCTCGGCTGCTAGTCGTGGCGATTTTGCTTGCCATGCTCTGGCTGGCTATTGCATGGGCGGTAAGTCTCCCATGACGATGCAGCGTATCCGCCTTGAAAACGTTTCGATTGCCTATGCAAAGAACCTGGCGGTCAAGAATATCTCCGGGACCTTCGAAGAGGGAAGCCTGACCGCCATCGCGGGCCCGAACGGGGCCGGGAAATCGACGCTTCTGAAAGGCCTGATGGGCGACCTCAAGCTCAAGTCGGGCGCCATCCATCTCGATGCCCTGCGACCGAAGGATTTCGGTTACCTGCCGCAGGCGGCCGAGATCGATCGGCATTTTCCCCTGAGCGTCGCGGATACCGTCATGCTTGGTGCCTGGAACCGCAGCGGCGCTTTCCGCGGCATTTCGCGTGAGACTGCCGAGCGTGGACGGGCAGCGCTCGAAGCGGTCGGTCTTGGCGGTTTCGAGCGACAGCATATCGGTTCGCTGTCTGCCGGCCAGTTCCAGCGCGTCCTGTTTGCGCGATTGCTGCTGCAGGATGCCAAGGTGATCGTGCTCGACGAGCCGTTCACCGCTATCGATGCCGCTACCACGCGTGACCTGCTGCAGATCATCCACCAGTGGAACGATGACGGTCGCACCATCATAGCGGTGCTTCACGATTTCGAGCAGGTCCGCAGCCATTTCCCGCAAACGCTGCTGATGGCCCGTGAAGCCGTAAGCTGGGGGCCTACAGAAAGCACCATGACAACCGGAAACCTGCAGAAAGCGCGCGCCATGGCCGAAAACGCCTCCATCGAACAGCCGGAGCCGGTAGCCCTGTGATGCTCTACGAAGCCCTTGTCCATCCCTTTATCGAATACGGCTTCATGCGCCGCGCGCTGATCGCCTGCGTAGCCCTTGGGCTAGGCTCCGGGCCCGTCGGCGTCCTGCTGATGCTGCGCCGTATGAGCCTTGTCGGCGACGCCATGAGCCACGCCGTCCTGCCAGGAGCGGCCATCGGCTTCCTCATTGCCGGTGGCCTGTCACTGCCGGCCATGGGTCTCGGCGGCATCGTTGCAGGCCTCGTTGTCGCGCTTCTGTCGGGACTGGTCAGCCGCACCACTGTCCTCAAGGAAGATGCCAGTTTTGCCAGCTTCTACCTCACATCGCTGGCCCTTGGCGTATTGATCGTTTCACTCCGCGGCTCGAACATCGATCTGCTGCATGTGCTGTTCGGCACTATCCTCGCAATCGATGCCACGGCTCTCTACTTCGTCGGCGGAATCGCAACATTCACAGCCATTGTGCTTGCAATCGTCTACCGACCGCTGGTGGCCGAGTGCTTCGATCCCGGTTTCCTACGCTCGGTGCGTGGCCACGGGTCGTTTTACCACGTGCTGTTCCTGTTTCTTGTCGTCCTCAACCTTGTCGCCGGCTTTCAGGCGCTGGGCACGCTGATGGCCGTCGGCCTGATGATGCTGCCAGCCTCGATCGCACAGCTCTGGGCGAAAACCCTGCCGGTGATGCTCACTATTTCGGCATGCGTTGCCGCGCTTTCGGGACTGGTCGGACTGATCGTCTCCTTCCACTTCGGCCTGGCATCGGGACCGACGATCATCCTGGTCGCCGCCTCCCTCTATTGCCTGTCGCTGTTGTTCTGCCCCTCGGGCGCCGTCCGGCGCCTGTTTCCGAGCCGCATCTGATGATGCCAACACAGGAGTGAAAGCGTGACATATCTTCGCACTATCGCATACGCCAGCACAGCGCTGATGGCGTTGACGGCCATGGCCTCAACGGCTTCGGCAAAGACGCTGGATGTCGTTGCAAGCTTCACGGTCCTTGCCGACGTCGTCCACGAGGTCGGCGGCAAGAATGTCG